>OZ240228.1:0-3200127 GCA_965197795.1 Dehalococcoidia bacterium
CAGCCGAGCGCGTAAGCGTTCTCTTTGAATTCGGCCGGCACCGCCTGCAGCGCGTCGTCCGAAATCGAGATGATCAGAGGGACCGCGACGAACGAGATGATGAGGCCGGCTGTAATCCCCGAGAGCCCGCCGGCGCCCCATCCGAAGTACTGCTGGACTTCGGGCACGACAAGCGCCAGGCCGACGAAGGCGAAGATAACCGTCGGCACGCCGGCAAGCAGCTCCGCCAGCGACTTGATGACGAGGCGGACGCGCGGTGGCGCCAGCTCCGAGATGAACACGGCCGTCATCAGGCCGAGCGGCACCGCGAAGAAGAGACAGACCGCGGTGACCCAGAAGGTAGCGATCAGCGGCGGAACGATGCCGAAGCGGAACTTGGCCGGGTCCGTCGTGTTGTCCGTGATGGCGTTTGGGAAGGTCCAGAAACGGTCCAGCGGGTAGTCCAACTCGAGGAAGAGCCGCAGGCCCTGGCGTGCGAGCAGCGCGAGGATACCGACCAGGAGGAGGACGGTCAGGATGCCGGTCGCCTTGATCAGCAGCTCCAACGGCAGCTCCAGCAGCGCTCCCTTACGCCGCGTCATCAGCATGCGGCCGGTAGGTCCGATCTCAGGGCCGTTTCTCGTGATGGCCGCCATTTGCTTACCTGTCTGCTCCGTGTGGGTTACGCGAAGCCATCTGCAAATTACTCCGTCGGGCCAACGGGGATGAAGCCGAGTTCCTCGCCGATCCTCTGGCCAATCAGACTGAGGGCGAACTCGATGAACGCCTTGACCGCCTCGTTGCCTCCGACGGCCGGGTCGCCGTCGGTGTAGTAGAAAAGCCCGCGCGAGATCGCGTAACTGCCGTCTTCCACCGTTTCCGCGGTTGGCTCCGCACCGTCGATAAGCAACACCTTGACCTTACCCTCAGGTATCTCAGCCAGGTTCCCCAGGCCTGCGTAGAAAATGCCATCCGGGTCACCCGCGACAGCGGCGATGCCGGCCGGTGCACTGGCCTGCTTGTTGATGTCTGATGAGTATTCCGAGTCATCACCCAGTGTTGCCCGGATAACGTCTTCTTCCATGTAGGCGAAGGTGCCGGACTCTTCGTTGCGCGCATAGATCGTGATGCTGCCCGAGCCGCCGACCTGATCCCAACGGCTGATCTGACCCGCGAAGATCATCGTGACCTGCTCAAGCGTCAGCTCCGAGACGGGATTGTCAGGATGTACGACGATGGCCAGCGCGTCGTTGAAGATCCTGACTTCGAACGGGTCGCGACCGGCGTCCTTGGCCTGCTGGATCTCGTCATCTTTGATGCCGCGGCTGGCCTGGGCGATGTCGACTTCCTGATTGATAAAAGCCGAGATGCCAGCCCCGGAGCCCAGACCGCTGGGTGGGTTCACGGTGACCTTCGAGTACTCATCCTCGAATTCCGAGACCAGCTCCAGGGTGAAGGGCTGTATCGTGCTGGAGCCCTCGATCGATACTGTGCCTTCGACTGAGGAGCCTGCGCCGGCCGACGCGCCGTTACCAGCCCCAGGGCTGGCGCTCGAACCACCATCGTCGCCGTCACAGGCAACCAGCGCGAGCCCCGTGACCATGAGGAACAGGACAACCGCCAGACGGAAGTTAAGCGCGGGATTCCCACGCTCTGCGGCCACAAGTGATCTCATTGGCACCTCTTCGTTAACCCTGCAAGCTCAGGGTAGAAGGGCCGTTTTAACGATTCGTTAACGGCGGTGAACACGGAGTAAAAGCTGGCTCCAGATTCACCGGCAGATGAGATGCGTCGGAGCGCGACCTCGTACCGGCCCGTGCGGCGCCCGTGGATCGCGGGTCAGTCAGCTATCGGGATGCGGAGGCTGAATACGGAGCCCTTGGTCCGCTCGCTCTCGACGCTGACGCTGCCACCGTGGGCCTCCACAGCGTGCTTGACCAGCGCCAGACCGAGGCCGCTGCCGCCGGAAGCGCGCGACTGGTCCACCTTGTAGAAACGCTCGAAGATGCGTGAGAGGTCGGACTGCGCGATGCCCGCGCCGGTGTCGCGAACCTGAACCAGCAGCGAGCTGTCTTCCCGCCGCGCCGCTAGCGTGACGTCGCCGCCGGCGGGTGTGAACTTGATCGCGTTGTGCAGAAGATTGACGATCGCACGCTCGATGCGAGCACCGTCGAGGCGGATGAGCCCGAGCCCGGGCGACAGCTCCAGCCTGAGGTTGAGGCCGGCGCGTTCGGCCTGCGGACCCAGCCGCTCTACCGCTTCCGAGAGCAACGACGCGACGTCTGTCTCCTGCAGGACGGGCGGCTGATCGCCGGACTCGATGCGCGATAGCTCCAGCAGCTCTTCGACGAGCTGGACGAGGCGGTCAACCTCGGCGTCGGCGCGGCGCAGGAACTTGTGAGCTACGCGTTCGTCCTCCAGCGCGCCCTCGGCCAGCGTCTCGACGACCGATTTCAGCGCCGCTAACGGCGTGCGCAGCTCATGAGACACGTTGGCCACGAAATCGCGGCGGATTTGCTCGGTGCGCTGCACGTCCGTGAGGTCGTGGAAGACGATAAGGACGGCCCATTCGCCGCCGCCGCTGATCGGCGTGGTGACCACCTGATAAAAACGTCGGCCCGGCTGCTCGATGACGTCGATCTTGCGCAGGCCCTGTTCGCGGCTGGCGCGAATCGCGTCAACCACCTCCTCGTCCGCCAGAACGTGCGCGAATGGCCGGCCCGCGATCTGATCCAGCCGTCGATCGAAGGCCTCCTCGAAGGCAAAGTTGGCAAACAGGATGCGTCCTTCGCTGTCCAGCGCAGATACCGGATCGACGCTCGAGTTGAGGGCGGCCGCGAGGCGGCTCTGGCCCTCGGATGCGGCCGCCATCTGTTCCTCGAACCGGCCTGCAACAAGGTTCAGGACGTCCGCTACCTGGCCGGCAGGGCCGGGAGGCCGTACTCGGATGCGCGCGCCGAGGTCACCGGCCGCGATGTGGGAAGCGGCGTCGCGAACGCTTTGGAGCGGGCGCAGGAGATAGACAATCGCCAGCACCAGGGCTACGGCCGCACCGTAAATGGCGCCGGCCGCGAACGTGATGCCGGCGCCGGCCAGCGCGATCCCGATCACGGCGAGGATCGAAACGACGATCAGGCTCGGCAGGTGGTTCGCGGTCAACTAGCCCTCGAAGCGGTAGCCAACGCCCCGGACGGTGAGAATACGCACCGGCCTGGCGGGCTGGTCCTCGATTTTTTGACGCAGCCAGCTGACGTGAACGTCGATGGTGCGTGAGTCGCCGTAGAAGTCGTAACCCCACACCTCGCGCAGCAGTTGCTCTCGCGTGAAGGCGCGACCCTTGTTGCGCATGAAATAGATCAGCAGCTCCATCTCCTTCGGCTTGAGCTCGACTGCCTGGTCGCCGCGTGTCACTGCGCGGCGTTTTAGGTCGACGCGAAGGTCGCCGCTGGTGAGCACCTCCTCATCCCGTGGGGTGACGGTACGGCGCAGCAGGGCACGGACACGGGCCAGCAACTCTCGGGTGCTGAAGGGCTTCGTGACGTAGTCGTCGGCTCCGATCTCGAGGCCAACCACCTTGTCGACCTCACCCGCGCGGGCCGTGAGCATGAGGATAGGCAGAGACATTTCGCGACGCAGAATACGACAGACGTCGAGCCCGTCTACCACGGGCAGCATGAGGTCGAGGACCATCAGATCCGGCCGCGCAGCGCGGGCCAGGGCGATCGCATTCTCGCCGTCGCTGGCCGTGAGGACGTGGTAGCCTTCGCGTTCGAGATTGTATTTCAGGGTGGCGACGAGCGTGGGCTCATCGTCTACCACGAGGACGGTTTTGGCAGTAGCGGTCACCAAACAATCATAGCTCGCTGCCGTTAACGTTTCGCTGTGGCGTCCGGTGGACGGCCGCTCCCTACCCGGTTAGGCTCCTCGCAATGCGACAATCGATGCGGACTCCTGTTAATGACTGAAGCGGAGGTCGCAGCACAGGAGGCGCCACCGGCCCGGCGAGGCTTCGCGGCGACGATCATCGCCGGTCACGCGCTAAAGCACATCTACATAGCGGCCCTCGCCAGTACGCTGTTGCCGGCGCTGAAGGAGGGCCTCGCGCTCTCCTCTACGCAGTACGGCACGATGGCGACGGTTCAGCAGTCATCGGGCTGGGTCTCAACCATGAGTTCCGGCTACCTGGGTGACCGATTCACGCGCTGGACCGCGCTGATGCTGGCGCTCTCGCTGGCGCTGACGGGCATCTCTTACTTCGTGCTGGGCGTTTCGACCTCCTATGCGCTGCTGCTCGGCGCCATGCTCTTCGTCGGTCTCGGACCGTCGATCTACCATCCGCCGGCGATCGGCGCGCTATCGCGGCGATATACGTCAGCGCGGGGGCTGATGATCTCACTGCACGGAGCGGGAGGCAGCGTCGGCGAGGCGACGGGCCCGCTAATAGGCGCCGCGTGTCTTTACGTGATGACTTACCAAATGACGCTGCAACTCAGCGTGATCCCGGCGCTCATCGTGGCGTTCGGCCTTTGGTTCCTGCTCAAGAACGATGACGTCTCGCATGACGGCGGCAGCGGCAATTTCAATGAGTATTTGCGGGCGCTTCTGCGATTGCTGCGATACAAGCCGATCGTGATGATTTGCAGCGCAACGGCGTTCCGTCAGGTCGGACAGGCAACGGCCACGGTGTTCCTGCCGGTATATATGAAGGAAGACCTGGGCTACTCCACCGGCCTGGTGGCCGCGTACATCGCCATGGCCCAGGTCGTTGGAATCGGCTCCCAGCCGTTGATGGGCTATCTCTCCGACCGGTTGGGTTACAAGCGCGTGCTGGTGCCGGCGATGTCGATTTTCGCGCTGCTTCTGCTCTTGATCCCCTTCGCCGATGGCAAGATGCAGCTCGGCATCGTCATCTTGCTCCTGGGGACGTTTCTCTTTTCGCTGCACGCGATCATCATCGCAGCCGCCACGGAGCTGACCGAGCAGTCGATGCAGTCCACGATCGTGTCGCTGATCTACGCGGCGGGGTTCGTCGGTGCGGTGTCACCGACGCTGGCCGGCGTGATGGCCGATGCCTACGGCCTGGAGACCACGTTCATCCTGGCGGCTGCTCTGGTTGGGCTCTCGGCCGTGACCTTGATGCTAACGGCCTTGCCTAAGGCCCGAGCGCGGCCGGGTTAGGCGTTGCCTGCGGCGTGTTCGCTCTCCTCGGCTGCTGCTGCTATTCCTGCAAGGCGGTCCACCAGAGTCTCGCGCAAGCGGGTGGCTTCCTCAGGCTCGAACATCTCTTTGCAGGCCTCGCACATGTAGCGCGTCGCCTTTTCCGCAATGCCCATGTCCTGGACGCTGTCCCAGCGCGGGACCAGCACGCTGTGAGGACATTCAGTTTGCTCGACATCCACCACGACACTCTGCTTCTTGCCTCCAAAGAACCTGCTCAGCAGTCCCATCTTGCACCTCCAGAAATCGGCCGCTGTAACCCCTCACGGTCCGTGTCTCTCTTTATATGCGCTGCTCCGCCGAATGGGAAGGCAATGTCAGGATATTTTAGAAGATCGCGGGCGCAGAGAATGCGCCCGCCGGTCAGCCGCCCGCGACGATGATCCTTTCACTCGGTGTGTAGGAGCCGAGCTTGCTCAGATCGCGCCATTGTTCGCGGCCCTCGTTAAGTAGATCGCGACCCTCGCAGTCGTCCATGACCACGGCGGGGAAGTCTTCCACCTCGACGCGCTTGAGTGACTCCGTACCGAGGTCTTCATAGGCCACGACCTCGACGCTTCGAATGAACTGCGACTGCATCGCGCCGGCGCCGCCGACGGCCATGAGGTAGACGGCCACGTTCTTCTTGAGCGCCTCACGTACCTCCTCGCCGCGGTTACCTTTGCCCATGCAGGCTTTGAGCCCCGCCTCGAGCAAACGCGGCGTGAAGGGGTCCATGCGCATCGATGTCGTGGGGCCGAAGGCGCCGCTGACGCGGCCCGGCCGCGCCGGTGTCGGTCCGACGTAGTAAATCAGCTGGCCCGCGATGTCGATGGGCAGCGCTTTGCCCTCGTCCAGCGTCTCGATCATGCGATTATGGGCCGCGTCGCGTGCGGTGTAGATGACACCGCTGATGCGCACGTGATCGCCGATCTTGAGCTGCCGGACATCGTCCTCGGAAACCGGCGTCGTGAGACGCACTTCCAGGTCGTTGATATGTTCTACAGCCATAACTAAAGTTTGCCTCTTGCTCCGAACCGGAAACGCTCACGATACCCCTAAAGGGCGGTCAGACACATTTCCCTGCTAAGACTTGTCAGCGTCCTCGACTTCGACGTTTACGACGATGTTCTCTTGCGAGCTGCGCGCGACGACCATGTCGACCGGCGCGGCGTCGCTGGCGTTGATTTCCTGATGGACCAGATAAGGCGGCACGAAAACGAAATCGCCGGGCTCCGCTTCCACCGCGTGCTCCAGGTTGTCGCCGAAGCGGAAGCGGGCGTGGCCTGAGATCACGTAGATGACGCTCTCCATCTCGCCGTGGTGATGCGGGCCCGAGCGAATGCCCTTGTCGACGCTCACGTGTCCCACCCAGAGGTGCTCGGCGCCCACCGTCTTGGCGCCGCAACCTTCGGCACGGAACATGCCCGGCGTCTGCGCCGTCGAGGTGTCGCGCTGGTCCGGCTTCACCACGTGTACCTCAGCCATCAGAGCGTGACCTCCTTGAGGCGGGCGCTGTGGCACTGGATGTTCACGGCGACGGGCAGGGCCGTGATGTGAGTGGGGTAGGTGAGAATGCTGACCTGCATCGCCGTGTTGGTGCCGCCAACAGCCTGCGGACCGACGCCCAGCGCGTTGACCTTCTCGAGCATCTCCTGCTCCAGCGCGGCGACTTCCGGGTCGTCGCTCTGGCTACCGACGCCGCGCGTGACTGCCTTCTTCGCCAGCTCCATCGACTTCTCGGCGGTGCCGCCGACACCGACGCCGACGATCAGCGGCGGGCAAGGGTTGCCGCCCGACTCCTCGATGGCGCGCAGGACGAAGTTGACCACCGCCTCCTTGCCGGCGCGCGGCAGCAGGTTAACGAAGCGGCTCATGTTCTCGCAGCCGCCACCTTTGGGCAGCACCTTTAGGTGAAGCTGGTCACCCGGGACGATGTCGTAGTGAATCACGGCCGGCGTGTTGTCGCCGGTGTTCTGCCGCGTCGTCATCGGGTGTTCGACGATGGACGCCCGCATATACCCGCTGGTGTAGCCCTGGCCGACGCCGGCGTGAATTGCTTCCTCCAGCGAGCCGCCCACGATGTGGGCTTCCTGCCCCAGCTCCACGAAGACAACGGTGGTGCCGGTGTCCTGGCAGAGCGGAATCATTTCGCGCTGGGCGATGTCGAAGTTGTCGATCAGCTCAACCAGCACCTGCTTGGCTAACGGCGCTTTCTCCGTGGCTTCCGCATCGCGAAGGCCCTGGCGCACGTCGTCGGGCAAGACATGCGTCGCCTCGATGCAAAGCTCGGCGATCTTGTCGCGAATCGTGTCTACGTGAATGTCTCTCATGCGTTACCCCTGACTCGTAGAATGAACGTCCTGCATCAGCGCGAAGGCAGCGCCTGCCGGATCGCGCAGCACTGCGAAGCGCGGTTCACCTTCGGGTCCTCCCGACTCGCTGATGAGGCTGCCGCCTGACGAAGTGGCCTCAGCGACGGCAGCGTCCAGGTTATCGACCGTGATGTAGACAAGCCAGGCCGCCGGCAGGTCGGCATTTGGCCCGCGGGCGTGACAGACGCCGCCAACCGGCTCATCGCTGTTGGACGGCAGCATAACGAAATCGGCGTAGTCTCCCATGTCGACCGGCGCGAATCGCCAGCCGGCAACGCGAGCGTAGAAGTCGCGCACGCCTTCGGCGTCCGGGACCGTGAGGTCGATCCAGCCGATCCGACCGCTCATACCATCATTCATTCAGTCCCCTCTCGCCGAGATTCACGCTGTCGGACTTTCCCCGTCCGCGAGCCTTCCATATCTAGTTTATCCGGCCCGTACCCGGCTTGTGACTTTAGCCGTTCGTGAACCTCGACCCCGGCTTGCCGCCGAGGAGGAATAGCTTTAGGCGCCGATGACCGCTTTGAGCTCCTCGGTGCCCTTGGCGGCTGCGACGATTTTCGCCTTTTCTTCCTTGGAGACGGGCATCTCGTATATCTGCTCTGCGCCGCCGGCGCCAAGCTTCACCATGGTGCCGCAGAACACGCCGCTGACCCCGTACTCGCCGTCCAACGGCACTGCGCAGGGCAAGACGCGCTTCTCGTCCAGCAGGATCGATTCGACCATCGTCATCGTCGCGACTGAAGGGGCGAGGAAGGCTGAGCCGGTCTTGTATAGCTCGACCAGCTCGGCGCCACCGTTCATGGTTCGCTTGACGATGGCTTCGACCTTGTCCTTCGGCAGAAGGCTCTCGAGTGGGATACCGCCGACGCGGGCCTGGCTGACGATCGGCACCATCGTGGCGTCCGTGTGACCACCCAGGACGTAGGCGTGAACGTCGCGCGGCGCGACGCCGGTTTCCATGGCGATGAAGGCGCGGAAGCGGGAGCTGTCCAGCATGCCGCCCTGTCCGATGATGCGCCCGCGCGGCAGCCCGGTGGCCTTGAGCGCCGCATGGCACATCACGTCCATCGGGTTGGCGAAGATGATAACAATGGCGTCCGGGCTCTGCGCGATCGCGTTCTTCGCGGCGTAGTCGCCGACGACTTCGGCGTTGCCCTGCAGCAGCTCTTCGCGCGTCATGCCCGGCTTGCGCGGCGCGCCGGAGGTGATCACGACGACGTCTGAGCCGGCCGTGGCGTCCCAGTCGTCCGTTGCGGTCAGGGTCGTTTCGAAGCCCGCGAAGGACGAGCCCTGATAGATGTCCAGCGCCTTGCCGTGGTGCTGGGCGAACTCCGCGACGTCCTTGATCACGATGTCGCAGATGTTCTTCTCGGCGAGGCGGTAGGCCATGATGCCGCCCGTCTGTCCGCCGCCGACGATGGTTACCTTCTTGCGTGCGCTCATGTTTCCCCTCATGCATTGCTGGCGACGCCCGATGCCGCATCGCCGAGAGCCCTCGTTGGTCGTTAAGCGTCAGCACCGATGTGGTCCCCGGCGCGGCGGCCTAGATCGTACTACGCTGCGGGCTTATGCTCCCGCCCTCTCGTGTACCAGGTCGTAGACCTCTCGCCAGCTGGCCGCGATCGGCGGGCCGAGGTCCTGGTTGGTGCTGTTGGCGAAGCAAATCGTGTAAAAGCCCTGCTCGCGCAGCAGGCGTATGTTATCCGGCGAGTCGTCGACGTAGATGTCGGCGCCTACCTGCTGTTTGTCCTTCATGAAGCAGAGGTCGCGGTACGGGATGCCGTTCCAGTCCAGCCAGTCCGTGGTCTGAGTCACCGCAGCGTTGTGGAAGAAGTCGATGTAGAGACGATGCGTGATGATGCGGATGCGGACGCCCTCATCCGACAGCATGCGCAGGTAGCGCCGCGCGCCGGGGATCGTGGGGCAGCTGCGGAACAGCTCGCGCTGGGTGACGGCGAAGCGGTGTAGGCTGTCGTAGTCCTTGCGGTCCGTGACGCCCCACTCGCTCAGCTCGAAGGACGGCGTCCTGGTCAGCTCCTCGAGCGGCGTCTCGAACCACTCGGCGGCGATTTCACGCATACGGCTGTAGAAGTCGGCGCAGACCCCATCGAGGTCGACGCCGAGGATGAGGCCGTCGAGGCTCTTGTCAGACACGCGGGTCCGGATTGTCGAGCACGTTCTGCGTCTGGCGCGCCCGGTAGGCTCTCAGTTTTTCGCGAATGTCGCCGTCTTTGAGGGCAAGGATCTCGACGGCAAGTAACGCCGCGTTGATGGCGCCGGGGCGCCCAACCGCCAGCGTGCCAACCGGGATGCCGCCCGGCATCTGCACCATCGCCAGCAGCGAATCGAGGCCGTTGAGCGGGGTCGAGGCGATCGGCACGGCGAGCACCGGCAGCTGCGTCTTGGCGGCGATGACGCCTGCCAGGTGAGCGGCGCCGCCGGCCCCGGCGATGATCACCTGAACGCCGCGCTCCTCAGCTTTCGCCGCGTAATCGAGCACCTGGTCCGGCGTGCGGTGCGCCGACATGACCAGCGATTCGTGCGGGATGCCGAGATCCTCGAGTGTCTTGCCGGCGTGCGACATGACCTCCGGCCAGTCCGACTTCGAGCCCATGATCACGGCGACGAGGGGGTTGGGGGAGTTGGTCATCAGATAGATGAGGCCTGAGGAAGCGGCAGATTGAGCTCCCATCGCCGTACGCCGTCGTCGTCGTTCACGACGGGTTCGTGTTGCTTCAAGTTGGCGAATTCTTCACCGTCCTCAAGCTTTACTTCGAGAACGAGCTCGATGGCCTCACGGATGTTGTGGTCCATTTCGTCCAGCGTGTCTCCTTGCGAAACGCATCCCGGCAGCTCCAGGCATTCACCCCAGAAGCCGCCAGATTCGTCTTCGTGCACCAGGACCGTGAACTTCATCGCCGACCCCTAGATAAGGTTGAGGAACTCAGCCATCGTCAACCCAGACTGCTTGACGATGGCATTTAGCGTTCCAGGCTTCAGTATGCCAGAAGGTACCGGTACCGTGTGTCCATTGGGCATCTTGACGGCTCGGTGTCCTCCACGGGCTTGCCGCTCTACACCGCCGGCTCTCACCAGCGCTCGGATGGCTTGCTGCTGCCTTACATTCCGAGGCGTCCGCGAGGAAGTCACGGACTGGTTTTAGCTCCTCGCAAGCTGGCGCAACACGTAGGGCAGGATGCCGTCGTGCTTGTAGTAATCGACCTCGATCGGCGTGTCGATACGGCTGATCACGTTGAACGCCTTCTGGCTGCCGTCGGGAGCCGTTGCCGTCACGCGCAGGGTCTGGCGCGGCGCCACGCCGGCCTCGATGCCCTCGATGTTGTACTCCTCTTCTCCCGTCAGTCCGAGGCTCTCGGCCGACTGGCCGGGCTCGAACTGCAGCGGCAGCACGCCCATGCCGAGGAGGTTGCTGCGGTGAATCCGCTCGAAGCTCTCGACGATCACGGCCCTGACGCCGAGTATCTTCGGCCCTTTGGCGGCCCAGTCGCGCGATGAGCCGGTGCCGTATTCTTTGCCGCCGATGATGATCAGCGGCACGCCTTCTGCCTGGTACTTCTCCGAGGCGTCCCAGATCGACATTTCTTCGCCGTCGGGCAGGTGCCGGGTGAACCAACCCTCGACGCCGGGCACGATGCGGTTACGCAGGCGGATGTTGCTGAACGTGCCGCGGCCCATGACCTCGTGGTTGCCGCGCCGCGCGCCGAACGTGTTGTACTCGTTGACGGGCACGTCGCCCTCGGTCAGGTGGTGACCGGCCGGGCTCTGGCGCACGATCTCGCCGGCGGGCGAGATGTGGTCCGTGGTAACCGAATCGCCGAAGACGCCGAGCGCTCGCGCGCCGCGGATGTCCTGCGGGTCGATTGGCTCCAGAGTCATGCCGTCGAAGTAGGGAGGCTTGCGGACGTAGGTAGAGAAGGGGTCCCAGACGAACTGATCGCCCGTCGGCACCTCGAGCGAACGCCACGTGTCGTCTCCGGAGAAGACGTCGGCGTACTTGCTGCGGAACATCTCGGACTGGACGCCGGTGCGCATGGCCTCCTCGATCTCCATCCGCGAGGGCCAGAGTTCGCTGAGGTACACCGGCCGTCCCTCGCTGTCCGTCCCGAGGGGCTCGGTGTTGAGGTCGACGTCCATACTGCCTGCGAGGGCGTAGGCGACGACCAGCGGGGGCGAGGCGAGGTAGTTCGCCTTGATTTGCGACTGAATACGGCCCTCGAAGTTGCGGTTGCCAGAGAGCACTGACGCGACGACCAGGTCACCGGTGTCGACCGTGTTCGAGACGATGTCCGGCAGCGGACCGGAGTTACCGATGCAGGTCGTGCAACCGTAGCCCACAACGTAGAAGCCGAGCTGCTCCAGGTAAGGCAGCAGGCCGACCTCGGTGAGGTACTCGGTGACCACCTGCGAGCCGGGCGCGAGGCTGGTCTTGACCCAGGGCTTGACGTTGATGCCGCGCTGCACCGCGTTGCGCGCGAGCAGCCCGGCCGCCATCAGCACCTGCGGGTTGCTGGTGTTGGTGCAGCTCGTGATCGCGGCGATGACCACGGCGCCGTGGCCGAGGACGAAGCTGTCACCGTTGTCCGCTACGAGGGACTTGAAGGGGTCGTGCTCGCCATCCGCGGCCTGAGCGTCGCTGCCGGCTGTATTGAGCCACGTTTCGTAGCGCTCATAGTCAGGATGCGAGGAGGCCTGCAGCATCGAACCGAGGTCGCGCCGCCACGCCTGCTTCGATTCGGTCAGCGCGATGCGGTCCTGCGGTCGTTTAGGGCCGGCGATGCTGGGCACGATGGCACCCATGTCCAGCTCCAGCGTGTCACTGAACTCGGGCTCAGGCGACGAGTCTTCGCGGAACAGGCCCTGAGCGCGGCAGTAGGCCTCCACTAGCTGCACCTGGGCCTCGTCTCGGCCGGAGAAGCGAAGGTAATTAAGCGTCTCGGCGTCCACCGGGAAGAAGCCCATCGTGGCTCCGTACTCCGGCGCCATATTGGCCATCGTGGCCCGGTCGGGCAGCGGCAGGCCGGAAAGCCCAGGGCCGAAGAACTCGACGAACTTACCAACAACGCCGCGTTGCCGCAGCATCTGGGTCACGGTGAGGACGAGGTCGGTCGCGGTGGCGCCTTCAGCTAGTCGCCCGGTCAGCTTGACGCCGACCACTTCCGGGATCAGCATCGGGCTCGGCTGGCCCAGCAACGAAGCCTCCGCCTCGATACCTCCGACGCCCCAACCGAGGACGCCCAGCCCGTTGATCATCGTAGTGTGTGAGTCGGTGCCGATGACGGAGTCTGGATACGACAGCAGCACGCCGTCGCGGTCGTCGCGAAACACAACGCGCGCCAGACACTCGAGGTTGACCTGGTGCACGATGCCGGTGTCTGGTGGGACGACTTTGAAGTTGGCCAGTGCCGACTGTCCCCAGCGCAGCAGGCTATAGCGCTCGCGGTTGCGCTCCAGCTCCAGCTCGGCGTTGCGCGCGAACGCGCTCGGCGTGCCAAACTCGTCGACCTGCACGGAGTGGTCGATCACTAGCTCGGCGGGAGACAGCGGGTTGATGCGCTGCGGGTCGCCGCCCAGCTCAACCATCGCGTCGCGCATTGCCGCGAGGTCGACGATGGCGGGCACGCCGGTCAGGTCCTGCATCAGCACCCGCGCCGGGCGGAAAGCGATCTCGTTCTCGCCGATGTTCTTGGCGTCCCAGGCGGCGAGCGTCGCGACGTCGTCCTGCGTGACGGTGATGCCGTCTTCGTTGCGCACCAGGTTTTCCAGCAAGATGCGCAGCGAGAACGGCAGGCGGGCCACGCCGCCCAGCCTGCCCTCGAGGTAAGGCAGGCTGTAGTAAGTGAAAGAACTTCCGCCCACGTCGAGCGTGGCGCGCGCGCCGTAACTGTCGAGGGATGGAGCCATCTTCGTCTCCTCTCGCCGTTCGATGCGCTACACGCAGCGCAGCGGCTGTTGACTGGATGGGCCCTTTACTAGAGATACGGGGCTTCAGGCTGGGTCTCGCCCGCGACTCCCCGATTGGCTCGGGGCCGTTGGGCCCGGGCTAAGCCTGCGAGAGCCTGACTCTGCCAGTATAGGTGAGGAGATAGACGGACTCTAGCGTCCATCGTGTAGCGCACCTTCGACAGCCCAATTTCCGCTGAGCTGGCGCTGCAACATCAAGATGAAACGCGCCAGGACCCAGCCCGAGAGCGCCCACCAGAGGCCGGTCAGTCCGAGGTCGAAGACGAGCACGCATAAAGCCAACGGCAGGAAGACGACGACTGTAATCGCCTGGGCGACCGCGATGAAGCGGTTATCTCCCGCACCGATCAGCACTCCGTCCACGGCAAGGCGTAGGATCTCACGATCGTGGGGATGGCGCGGAGGCAGCGCGGGAAGTCGGAAGGCCGTCAAAAGAAGGGCTAGAGCGGGATGTTGCCGTGCTTCTTGTTCGGCAGGCGCTCCGCCTTGTTCGCCAGCATCTCGAGGTTGCGGATGATTTTCAGGCGCGTGTCCCGCGGGTCGATCACGTCGTCGATGTAGCCGCGAGAGGCCGACACGTAGGGGTTGGCGAAGCGCTCCTGGTAATCGGAGATCAACTGCTGGCGGCTTTCCGGCGCCAGCTCGAGCTGCGATCGGAAGACGATGCCGACCGCCGCGTCGGGACCCGTGACCGCGATCGAGCCAGAAGGCCAGGCCAGATTGACGTCCCCCCCGAGGTGCTTGGAGCCCATCGCGATGTAGGCGCCGCCGAAGGCCTTGCGCAGGATGCATGTTACCTTCGGCACCGTGGCCTCGGCGTAGGCGTATACCAGCTTGGCGCCGTGCGTGATAATCCCACCGTGCTCCTGCGCCGTGCCGGGCAGGTAACCGCTGACGTCGGCGAAGGTGACGATCGGGATGTTGAAGCAGTCGCAGAAGCGGACGAAGCGCGCCGCTTTGAGCGAGGCGGCAATGTCCAGCGTGCCGGCGAGGTACAAGGGCTGATTGGCGACGAGGCCCACCGTGCGCCCGGCGAGGCGGGCCAGGCCTACGACGATGTTTTGCGCGTAGTCGGCGTGTACCTCCATGAAGTCGGCGCTGTCGACGACGCGGTAGATGACCTCACGCACGTCGTAGGGCTGCGACTCGTTCTCGGGCAGGATGCTCAACATCTCCTCGTCGCGGCGTCGCGCGTCATCGCCCATCTCGACCACGGGCGGGTCATCCATGTTGTTCAAAGGCAGGTATGAGACGAGTCGCCGCACCTCGTTGAGGCAGTTTTCCTCGCTATCGACCGCGAAATGAGCAACGCCAGAACGCGTGGCGTGGACGCTGGCGCCACCTAGATCCTCGTCCGTGACCTGCTCCATCGTCACAGCCTTCACGACGTCTGGGCCGGTAATGAACATGTAGCTGTGGTTCTGGACCATGAAGACGTAGTCGGTGATCGAGGGAGAGTAGACCGCGCCGCCGGCGGTGGGACCCAGGATCACGGAAATCTGAGGCACTACACCCGATGCGCGGACGTTGCGGCGAAAGATCTCGCCGTAACCCTTGAGGCTCGTGACGCCTTCCTGGATACGTGCGCCGCCACCATCGTTGATACCGATGATCGGTACACCAGTCTTCAGCGCCAGGTCCATGACCTTGCAGATCTTCTCAGCGGCGACTTCGGACACGCTGCCGCCGATGACCGTGAAGTCCTGCGCGAAGATGCAGACGGGCCGGCCTTCGATCTTCGCGAAGCCGGTGACCACGGAGTCGCCGGGATACTGTTGCTGGTCGACACCGAATTCGGTGGCACGGTGCATGACGAGCGAGTCAAGCTCCTCGAAGCTGCCCTGGTCCGCGAGCATGTTGATCCGCTCGCGAGCCGTGAACTTGCCACGGTCGTGTTGTGCCTGGATGCGTCGCAGGCCACCGCCCTGCGCGGCCTGTTCTTTGCGACGGTTCAGGTCCTCAAGTCGGTGCTCGATGCTCAAACAACCCCTCGCGGAGCCGTCACTCGACCCCTCATCGGCGCGTAAATCTCGCTAATCCTAGCACCGCGCCAAATTCGCGAACAACCGGGACGGCTGCTTACGGAGTCTGCGTGCCGCCGCTACCCGTGCCGTCCTCACCACAGAAGGGCGGCGTGCCGGGCGGAAGGTCCAGCTCCTCTCCGATCGAGAGCGAGGTAGCGTCGATGGCGTTGATGTCGAGCAGTTCGAGGACCCAGGCGTCCGGGTCATCGACGCAATGCTTCAGCGCGATCAGGAAGGGGTAGTCGCCGTCCTCGACGGCGTAGATTCCGGCGGCGCCGCTTCCGGGCGTTGCCGTGGCAGCCGTGCCGGTCGCCGAAGGCGGTGCGGTCGCTTGCGGCGTTGGCGTGTCGTCCTGGTTGCTGCCGTCATCGGTGGTGGCGGCGGCTTGCGGCACCCTGGGAAGGATCAGCTCCTGACCGGCCTGAAGCTGTCGGGCGTCTTCCATGCCGTTGAGGTCCAGCACTTCGGCCACCCAGGCCGCCTGGTCCTCGGGAGCGACACCGAGCTGCGAGGCGATGGCGCCCAGCGTGTCACCCGACTGCACGGCGTAGGTCGACTGTGAGCCGCCACCGCCGCCGCCGCTATCGCCTGCTTCACTTGTCCCGAGCGAGATGGGTGCGTTCAGGTTGACGGGTGGCGTCGCGGTTGGGATCGAGCTGGGGTTGTTGACGGACGGAATGTCGTCGTCACCGCCGAATATGTAGGTCTGGGCCAGGACGACCAAGATAATGACGCCAATAATGGCGGCGATGAACTTAGCGCCCATGCAACGTCAGACCTCCCGGCGATATTAGCATCGTGTCCCCTCAGCCTCTAGCCCTGCGCATCGAGTGCTTCCAATAGCGCCAGTCCCATACGCGCCGCCTGCTCTAGGTACTCGGGCCGCACGCGGTCCGAGACGTCCTGGGGCGTGTGCAGCAACGGGTCCTGCCAGCGGTGGAACATGAGAGACGGGATGCCCTGGGCCAGGAAGCTGGCGTGATCGCTGCTGGTGCCACTGAGTGTGCTTAACGCTGTTTCGATGCCAAGGCTCGTCGCCAGACCGCTCATGCGCTGTTGAAGCTCGCCGGAACCGATCAGCCGCCAGGTCTCGTTTCCGACGCCGACCATGTCGAAGTTAAGCATGGCCTTGATACGGTCCCTGTCCACCTGACTCAGCGTTGAAACGAAGTGGCGGCTGCCGAGCAAGCCGAGCTCCTCGGCCCCGAACAGGACGAAGCAATGGCTGCTGGCTTCGCCGCGGTTCATCAGGATGGCAGCGATCTCCAGGACGGTGGCTGTTCCGGTGGCGTTGTCGCTGGCGCCCGGCGCCTGTGGCACGCTGTCGTAGTGGCCGCCGGAGATGGTCTCGCACTCGGCGCCGGGCGGCCTGGCGATGACGTTGCGTGAGATCGAGTCGCTCAGAGAACCCACTCCCACTTCAGCGACGACCGAGCCGCCTTGCAATGCCGTGACCAGCATCTGTCCTTCCCTCTGCGAGATCGTGACGGCCGGAATCGGGACGGTATCGGCGGAGCCAAAAAACGTGCCCGTTGCGTTGTTGTAGATGATTACGGCGATCGCGCCGGCGGCGTCGGCATTCTGGACCTTCTCTTCGAAGAAGAGTGTGCCGCGTTCGATCAGGGCGATCGCGCCTGCCACGTTGGCCGGGAAATCGCCCGGCGCGCCGACGCCGGGCACCAGGACGATGTTGCCCTCGACGGTGGCCGTCGGGCTGTTGGCCAGCGGCAACGTGGCGACTGTGCGCTCGACGGGTGACAGCAAGCTGAGGATGGAGCTGCGACCCTGCTCGTTGCCAATGCTGAACTCCTGGAGCGTGACCTCGTACGCGAGGCTTCGCAGGCGGTCGGCTATCTCATCTGCGGCGATGCGCTCTAACTCCGTGGCGCTGCTACGCGGGCTGACCGAGAGCGTGATGACGTCCTCGAGGATGCGCGCCCCGCTCGGTTCCAGCGCGCCGCTGGAAGCTCCGGGCCGTGAGGTCGGCGACAGCGCTGGTGTCGCGGTGGGCTCGCCGGCTGCGGTAGGAAGGGGTGCGGTTGGTTCACCGACGGGCGTGTTCGGCGCGGCCGTGCCAGGGAGGGCTTCACTTGTCGCGGTAGGGTCGGTACCGGCCGAGGACGAGCTGTTGCAGCTGGCGAGTAACAGCCCGGCGATCGCAAAGAATATCCAGAGCCCTCTAAGGCTTGTCGAACCCATCCCTGCCTCCACCCCGCCCCGGCGACGGTCCCCACCGTCTTTGGCCTGAGATAGCCAGTCTTCAGGCGCGCTTCTTCCCTTTCAGGAATGCTTTGATTCGATCGGGCCAACTGGGCCCAGAGAGGTCCATGGTCTGCCCGCGCCAACGCTTCTCGTATCGGTTGGCTGCTGGGCCGCCTCGGGTGGAGATGATGAACGCCGTCGCGAATACGACCAGCGCCCCGACGAGGATCCAATACGCGCCGGGGACGCCACGCATGAAGAACGCGACGATGACGGCAAAGAGCGCCCACATCATTACCTTGCGTAAGGAGATACGCGACAGCCAGCGTTGGACCACGCTCCCGCCGGACGGCCCCTGCCGGCGCGGCGGCGGGCGGCCCGACTTGCGATCCGGGAAGTGCTCGATCTTTTTGAGAATCTCTTCGATTTCCCGCTCGATACGGTCGGCCATACTCTGCCCCCAATATGCGGTACAACTATTGTAGCGTCCGCGGCGATAACTGGTCTAGATAGCCTCCTCCGACTGGAGTCTGTCGAGGACGGTACTCATAATTTCCTCGAGACTGCAAGACGAATCGAAACTCATGGCGTTTGCACCGTGCCGGGTGCGATAGACGAAGCCGTTGGTGTCCTCCCCGGCGTGCAGGTGTACCGTGAGCGCCTTGCGCGTCATATTGCGCATCAACGCGACGAGCTGGTCGATGTCCTGTTCGTAGCGGTAGGTCTGGCCGTCGAGCTGATGGAAGAAGACGCCCTCAACCACGACGTTGTAGCCGTTTCGCATGTAATTGGCGACCAGAAGTCGTAGCTGGATATGCGCCATGTCGAGTTCCGCCGTCGCGTCGTCTGAGGGTTGTGCGATGGCGCCTCCGAGTAGTTGGTCGACGCTAAGGACTGCCGACTTGCCGGGCAACTTTCGCGCCAGATGCCAGGCGGCCTGGTTATTGGCCGCAGACGTTCCGTAGATCACAGCAAGATAGCTCGCCACAGTTCCTCCATGATTATTATCTGCGCCGCAGCTGGCGTCTGACCGGGCTGCGGCTACAGGATGCGCTTTTTTTACACTCTCTTCGTATTCGACCGGTAACCGGACGGGAGCCTGCGGAGATTTAGGTTTCATAGCGCCGAAGCGCTAGACTTAGTCCTAGGAGGTTAAGGATGAAGAAGTGGGGTTCGGAGCGTTTGGCCTCGCGGCTGTCGCGGGAGTTATCGCGCTGGGAGCCAGCGTTGCTCGGTGGCGTGGCACAGGCCCAGGAGCCGCCCGAAGAGGGCTCCAGTTTTCACGAGCTCTACCAGGAGGCGCTGGCCGACCAGCTGGGCGTCAGCGTCGATGAGCTGCAGGCGGCCCAGGAAGCTGCTCGCACCCAGATGATCGACGACGCGCTCGCGTCCGGCCGCATTACTGATGAGCAGGCCGAGCGACTGCGCAACGCCGAGTCTGGCGAGCGGCGCCATGGTGCCGTCACGCGGGTGCGTCATGCCATAGGCAACGTCGTCGAATCGGCGGTCGAGATCCTCGGCTTGACGACCGATGAGGTGCGCCAGGGCTTCGCTGACGGCCAGAGCCTGAACGACATGGCGGTTGAGCAGGGCGTGAGCGACCTCGAAGCACAGCTGGTCGCCGCGTTGACCGCTGACATCGAGGCGAAGAGCGCTGACGGCTCTATCACTCAGGAGCAGGGTGACCGGCTGCTGGAAAACCTGGCCGAGCACGTCGGGAACATCGTCAACCACGAGGGCGGCAAGGACGGCGAGCGCTCTGGCGGTCCGCGTAGCTTCGGCCCGCGTGGCCCCTCAGGCGAGCCTCCGGTCGCGAACTAACCGCTCCTCCAGCTGAAACAAAGAAGGCTCCTCATGGGGCCTTCTTTGTTTTGCCGGAAATCCAGGTTGCGAGGGTATCGTCAGCTCGATGCGGCCTCGATTACGCGGGCGCACCTGGTCGTCGCTTAGAGCGCCGCGCTCAGCCCAGCCGATGGCGCTATCGAGCTACTGCATGTCGGAATAGCCGACGAGCGCCGTCGAGACGCCCGAGTGCGAGATGACGAGTCGCAGGCTGAGCTCGAGCGCAGATTCCAGGCCCAGCTCACGAGCCAGTGCGTTGCGAGAAGCCGCGGCGGCGATGTCCGCCTCCATAGTGTTGCCCTGCAGCATCGCCGATCCCAGTCCCAGGCTGGCCAGCGGCGCCCGCGCCTCCTGTCCCGTCATGGCGCCGCCTGCCATGACGCGGATCGCGATGATGCCAAGGCCCGCCTTCGCCGCGACGTCAATGACGCTGGCCTGGTCCTGTGCACCGCCAGACGCGCCGGCGTGGCCCGCGCTGGGGTTGATCGCGTTGAAGTAGGACTGCATGGTCTCGAAGCGACCGCTGGCGGCCGCGGCGTGCAGCGGCTCCGTGTCGCCGACGCCGGTGAAACCGGCGTGCGCGGCGAGGCCTTGCTTGACGACCGCCTGGATCGCGTCCGCCGCGGCGGCGAGGTCGTCGGGACCGAGGCCGGGGTTAGCGGCGTTGCTCGTGGCGCGGATGTTGTTGTGCAGTTGCAACAGGTCGACGGAATCGCGGCCCAGGCGTCGTAGGCTCTCGGTGATCGACTTCCTGACCGCGGCGGCAGGGTCGCGCAGGTCGTCGGCACTGAGGCGAACCTTGGTTCCGACCGCCACCCGGCCCCATGCGGCGAGCTCGGTCAGGACGGCGCCGAGGTGCTGGTCGGAGAGGCCGTTGCCGTAGAGCGGCGCCGTGTCGAAGTAGGTGATGCCGGCGTCCAGGGCGCGCTTGACCGCCGCGACCTGCTGCTCGTGCGTGCCGCGCACCATCAGCCCGCCGACGTTGCCAGCGTCGTAGCCGAGGGCTGATACCGTCAGCCCGGTGGTTCCGAGAGGCCGTTGCTGCATCGTGATGCTCCTGTCTGGAGAATAGAAGTGGCCCCGGCTGGCGGGGCCACTTCGCTGTTGCAGGCTGGAGGCGACGGGCGGATTCGAACCGCCGATCAGGGTTTTGCAGACCCCTGCCTTACCACTTGGCCACGTCGCCCCTTCGACAGGCTCAGGACAAGCCCTGTGCTTGGTGCCGAGGAGGGGATTTGAACCCCTACGCCCGAAGGCACGGCCCCCTCAAGACCGCGTGTCTACCTGTTTCACCACCTCGGCATTGCGGTGCAGCTCGCGAAGCGGCTTCAGGTTGCCGGCCGCGTCGGAGGGCTGAATCAGCCTAACAAAGGCGGGTCAGGGGCGCAATTTGACCGGGGTAGAAGGTGAGCTTCTATACAGTGGCCTGCACATTATGAAGGTCGTGTCAACCGCAAGGACTGGGCCGTACGAAGCGAGTTGTTCTCCGGTTGCTTCTCGTCTCTATTCTCGCCACCTCTTGCGGCGGTGGTGATGGCGAACGGAACAGCGAGGAGCCGGCACGCGGTCGCGGTACCGGTGCGCTTTTTGACTAACGGCTGAGCTATGACTTCAGCAGTTCCCGTCGCTAAGAAGCCCGCTGAAGACGGCGGCTGTGGCAAGGAGGATAGAAGCCTGGGCGTCCAGTCAGCGAGCTAGTGGGGCCCCGGCTGCACGCATACCCAACCACCTCGGTTCGGCCAACCACCACAGCGGTATGCGTTCAGCTCTATGTCCTTAGCGTAGTCAGTGCGTCCTCTGGGGCGAAGTGACGGCGGTCACTGCGCCTTGTTAAACTTGGCAATGTGGCATCCGAGCGCTGCCGCTCCAGCGTCCCTTTGCACTGGCTGGCCGGATGTTCGAGGAGGTGGACTAACTTGGCAGAGGTGATGACCGTCACGTCGCGTACCTTCCGGCAAGGAACAAACTGAAATAGGAGCTGGTTACTGGGCTGGCCTCAGAATGGAGAGGTGAGGTGGTGGTGGTGGTCGAACTCTACATAGAAGGCGATTACGTCTACAGGGGTGGGGTCAATCGGTGGCCGATAACATCGAAGGAAGGCCTGGCATGGTGCGAGCCAGGCTAATGAGGCGCTATCACCGAGCGCCTGAAAGCTATCAAGACGCTGTCGACCTGGTGAACTCCTTGGATCAACGCATCGAAGAATTAGAGCACGAGTTGAGGCAGCGCCAAGCTCGAAGAGATACGACGCGAAGAAGGCTGCGTAGGCCTTTTGTCTAGCGCGAGTATCGCTCGATCATCTCTTAACCGGACGTCCAGTCCGTCATGACAAGCGGCAAAAGCAGTGCTGACCTACGCCTTCTGCGGCCCCCGTCAGCCCAGCGCCCTCTCCAGTGCGGGCTGCATCTTCATGTCCTGGAACGAATCTCCGGGCACGGTCATGGTGCATTTCCAGGGGGCGCCCCGCCCGAGTTTGCGACCGGTCCCACGAGAGAAATTGCTCGCAGAATCCTTGGAGAATCGACGTGAACACCCAGATTCTTAATAGCGGCCGCAATCGCTCCTAGCTCGCCCATCTTCTCAAGCGTGGCCCGGTGGATTATCCACTCCCGTCTCCCAACGCCAGTCATTACCAGATAGCAAGATGTGGGCACATGAGCAGACCCTTTGTAGGGTTGCACTTTTAGCTGTATGGCTGCTTTAGGCAAGCGCGCTTCCCATCTTCGAAGCGTGAGACCAAAGAGTCGTCGGCGAGTGGAAACGCTTCCTTCCTGTCGAAGATGTAGCCATAGCCATACACGAGAGGTAGATGTTTGACCACGTCCTCACTAATTCGCCAGCCTGCGGGAAGTTTCGTCGAGAAACCAACCGCAGCCGACAGACGTTGAGTGCCATCAGGTTGGTCCTTCCAAAGCCACTCAAGCAGTTTGAGGTGCAAAGATGGTCTGAACCGGTTTTCCCTTTCCGACCGCGAGCCTTGGTCGGCCTTGCCCAAGAAGTTGGCAGCTTCCTTGTTGTTAGGGTCGAGGTCGAGAATTGACCGAGACTTCGCGCGGACGGTTTCCCAGTCGCCAAAGGCAAGAGCGTCTCTTGCTTCTTCAAGCAGCTGCGCTCGTCGCCATTTCTCGCTAGGCATGATGTGCCGTGATTCTGTCGTCAAGGAGTCATGGTGTCAACGCGAAACGGAAAACCGGAGTCCATGCACATGCGTGGAAGTCCGCGCCTGTTACCGTCAAACCTGCTAATTCAGGCTGAATCAATGAAGCGTGTTTCAGATATGACGCCACTTTTAGACTCAGAAAGTGGCAGGAGCGATAGGACTCGAACCTACAACCTGCGGTTTTGGAGACCGCTGCTCTGCCAATTGAGCTACGCTCCTAAGAGTTGGTGGAGATAGGGGGACTCGAACCCCCGGCCTCTGCGTTGCGAACGCAGCGCTCTCCCAGCTGAGCTATATCCCCACGCGAACCGATTCTACCAGACGCTAGCGATTCGACGTGCCCTTGCGCCGAGGCCCGCGGGCCTGGGCCGGCCTGGCAAAGTCGAGGCCGTCCGGTACTGCAACCACGATGCGGCCGCCGGCAATGTCAACTTCGTGGATCACGTCGTCGAGAGCCGGGAGCAGCAGCTCGCCGCGTTCGCCGCGCACCACATAAACGTCGTTCGAGCCGGTACTCAGCACCTCTGCCAGTTTGCCCAGCGTCTCGCCTGCCGTGTCTTCGACTCGAAGGCCGATGACGTCGTGCAGGTAGTAGACGTCCTGGTCTTCGATCGGCGTGGCCTCGGGAGCCGTCAGCGCCTTCCCTGCCAGCGCCTCGGCCTGCGTACGGCTGTCGATGCCGCGCAGTTTGAGGATGACGGTGCGTCTTTGCCAGCGGCCCCGCTTAACCTCATACGGCGTACCGTCGAGCCAGAGGCGACTGCCGGGCTGGAAGCGCTCGGGGAAATCGGTCAGCGGTTCGACTTTAATTTCGCCGCGGATGCCGTGGGCCGTTGTAATACGACCGATCGTGACGGCGGTTTCGTGGTTGATGTCAGGGTCAGGGTTGGATGTCAATACGCCCCTGGAGGACGAGCTGCAGGAAGCTAGTCGCCGATGTCGAGGACCGCGCGTGTGTCTTCGCGCGCCGACGCGACTTTGAGCAGCGAGCGCATGGCCTCGGCGACGCGTCCGCCCCGGCCGATGACTTTGCCCATGTCCGCTTCGTTGACGTCGAGGTGAATAACGTGG
The DNA here is from genome assembly GCA_965197795.1 of Dehalococcoidia bacterium. Classification (GTDB taxonomy): domain Bacteria; phylum Chloroflexota; class Dehalococcoidia; order DSTF01; family WHTK01; genus WHTK01. The sequence continues at coordinate 23,835 of OZ240228.1, forward strand.
CGGTGGCCGTCCCACTCCTCGGTTACCTCGACGTCGTCCGGGTTCTCGACCAGCGAGGTGGCGATGTACTCGATCAGCTCTTTCATCTATGCGTCAGCCTTTTCGTCGTCAGCGGTGTCAGCGGCAGCGTCCGCGGTGGCAGGCTCTTCAGCGGCAGGCTGTTCGGCGGCAGGTTCTTCTTCACCAGCGTCCTCAGCGTCAGCTTCTGGCTCGGCCACCGCGGTCGCCGGCGCGGCTGCGGCCGGTGGTGCTGCCGCGACCGGCGGCGTGGCCTTCGGCTTCGGCGGTGGGAAGGTCGGCGCGGCCATGAGGCCCTGCCGGGCGAGCAGCTTGTGCATGCGCATTGTCGGCTGAGCGCCCTTGGCAAGCCAGCCGCGCACTTTGTCTTCGTCGATGACGAAGGTGTCGGGCTCCGTGCGCGGATTGTAGGTGCCCACGATCTCGACGTACTTGCCGTCGCGCGGGGCGCGTGCGTCGGCGATGACGACACGATAGGTAGGCTGCTTCTTCTTGCCCACACGCGAGAGCCTTATTTTTAGCAATTCGTTCTCCTCTTACAGACCGGCTTCGCTAGCGAATGCCGAGCATCTTGGCCGTCCGGCCGGAAGCCATGGCCTGCATGAGCTTCTTGGCTTCTTTCCATTGTTTGAGCAGCTGGTTCACGTCCGCGGGGTTGGTACCGCTTCCCTCTGCGATGCGCTTGCGTCGGCTGCCGTTGATCAAGTCCGGGTTGTGCCGCTCCGCTGGAGTCATCGAAAAGACGATGGCCTCCATGCGCTTGAAGAAGGTATCGTCAATCTGCGTTGCCTGCAACTGGCGCTTGACGTTACCCATGCCCGGCATCATGCCCAGCAAATCGCCCAGCGGCCCCATCTTGCGCACTTGCTGCATCTGCTGCACGAAGTCCTTCAGGTCGAGCTGGCCCGATTTGGCGCGCTTGCCGAAATCGACCATCTCGTCCTGGCCGACCTGCGCCTGCGCCTTCTCGATAAGCGTCATGACGTCACCCATGCCGAGGATGCGCGATGCGAAGCGCTCCGGGTGGAAGGCCTCCAGCGCGTCGGCGCGCTCGCCGGTGCCGATGAACTTGATCGGTAGGCCCGTCATGGCGCGAATCGAGAGCGCCGCACCACCGCGAGCGTCGCCGTCCAGCTTGGTCAGGACGAAGCCGGAGATCTGCGTCGCGCTGCCGAACTCCTCGGCGACGTGCACTGCTTCCTGCCCCGTCATGGCATCGACGACGAGAAGCGCCTCGTGCGGCTGGAAGCCGGTCTCCAGCGCTTTGATCTCCTCGACGACGTCCTCATCCAGCTGCAAGTAACCTGCCGAATCGACGATCAGCGCGGTGGCGTTGATACGCTGCGCCTCTGCGGTCGCTTCGCGGGCCAGCTTCTTGATGTCACTCGAATCGCCCTCGAATACCGGGATGTCGGTCTGACGGCCCAGCGTCTTGAGCTGTTCGCCAGCCGCGACGCGGTAGGGGTCGGCCGAGACGAGCAGGGGCCGGCCTCCCGCCTTACGCAGATGGAGGGCCAGCTTTGCCGCCATGGTGGTCTTGCCGGCGCCCTTGAGGCCGAGAAGTAGCAGGACGGTGGGGTTCTGCGGCGCGGACGTCAGCGTCGCCTGGCTACCGCCCAGCATCGAGGTCAGCTCGTCGTTGACGATGGAGACGACCTGCTGCGGGCCGGTGAGCGACTGCAGAACGTCGGAGCCGGAAGCACGCTCGCGCACCGCGCCGATGAAGTCGCGCACGACACGGAAGTTGACGTCCGCCTCCAGCAGAGCGACGCGCACCTCGCGCAGGGCCTCGTCGAGGTCCTTTTCGCTTACGGTGCCGTGGCTGGAGAGGCGGCTGAAAACGCGCTGGAGTTTGTCGCTGAGCGCATCGAACATAAGCCCCTCAATTCTAGAGCAGCAGCCTAGAACAAGGAACCGGCGGCGCCGCAAGACGGGTCGCCGTCAGCTCGACTCACTCGAGCCGGCCTCAGGTGTTACGCCTACCGCATCTGAGAGGGACCGTCGTTCTCAGTGGCTGAGCAGCGACAGGCTCTCATTGAACGTCTTCGACGGACGCATTGCCGCGGAGGCTTTTTCCGGGTCAGGCTGGTAGTAGCCCCCCACATCGCCGCCGGGGCCCTGGACGGACAGCAGCTCCTCCGTGATCGCCGACTCGTTGGCTCGCAGCACCTCGGCCAGCTTCGCGAAGGCGCCGGCGAGCTCAGCGTCCTCGCTCTGGGAAGCGAGCTCCTCGGCCCAGAACAATGCCAGGTAGAAGTGGCTGCCACGGTTGTCAATCTCGCCGCCACTGCGGCTCGGCGACTTGTTCTCGTTCAGGAAGGTCGCCGTAGCGCGGTCCAGCGTGTCGGCCAGGATCTGGGCTCGAGGGTTACCGGTCGTTTGGGCCAGGTGCTCGAAGCTCGCGGCGAGCGCGAGGAATTCACCCAGGCTGTCCCAGCGAAGATGGTTTTCCTTGACGAACTGCTGCACGTGTCTCGGCGCCGAGCCCCCGGCTCCCGTCTCGAACATGCCGCCGCCGTTGATCAGCGGGACGATCGATAGCATCTTGGCGCTCGTGCCGACCTCGAGGATCGGGAACAGGTCGGTGAGATAGTCGCGCAGCACGTTGCCGGTGACTGAGATCGTGTCTTCACCCTTGCGGATCCTCGCCAGCGAGAACGCGATCGCGTCATTCGGCGCCATGATCTCGATCTGCAGTCCGTTAATGTCGAGCTCACCGAGGTACTCCTGCACCTTGGCGATCAGGTTAGCGTCGTGGGCGCGCGTCTCGTCGAGCCAGAAGATCGCCGGCGTGTTGGTAATGCGTGCGCGGGAGACTCCCAACTTGACCCAATCGCGGATCGGCACGTCCTTGGTCTGGCACATTCGCCAGATGTCGCCGGCGCCGACGGTGTGCTCAAGAACCGTACTTCCAGCCTGATCGACCACGCGCACCACGCCTGCAGCCGGGACCTCGAAAGTCTTGTCGTGGCTGCCGTACTCCTCGGCGGCTTGAGCCATGAGGCCAACGTTGGGGACCGACCCCATCGTGGCCGGGTCGTGCGCGCCGTTGGCACGACAGTCGTCAATGGTGACCTGGTAGATGCCGGCGTAGCTGCTGTCCGGGATGACCGCCAGCGTGTCTGCCTCACTGCCGTCGTGTCCCCACATCTGCCCGGAGGCGCGGATCATGGCCGGCATCGTTGCGTCGATGATGATGTCGCTGGGCACGTGCAGGCCGGTAATCCCGTTGTCGGAGTCGACCATCGCCAGCTGTGGGCCGTCGGCCAGGCCCTGCTGGATAGCGGCCTCGATCGCGGCGCGTTGATCGTCAGGCAGCGATTCAACCGCCTGGAGCAGAGCGCCGAGACCGTCGTCGGGATCGCCCCCTGCCGCCGCGAGCGTGTCGCCGTAGTCCGCGAAGAGCTGAGGGAAGAAGGCCTGCACAGCGTGACCGAAGATGATTGGGTCAGATACCTTCATCATCGTGGCCTTCAAGTGCAACGAGAAGAGCACGCCCTCGGACTTGGCCCGGGCGATCTGCTCGGTGAGGAACGCATGAAGCGCCGCGACGTTCATCGCGCTGGTGTCAACGATCTCGCCCGCCAGCACCGGCACAGACTCGCGCAGGACGGTTGTCGTGCCGTCGTTGGCGACCAGCTCGAGCCGCAGCGAGTCGTCCGACTTCATCACGACCGATTTCTCCGTGGTTCGGAAGTCGCCCTCGGTCATGTGGGCCACGTTTGTCTTGGAGTCGGAGGACCAGGCGCCCATCGAGTGCGGATGCTGACGGGCGTACTGCTTCACGGACGCGGGAGCTCGACGGTCGGAGTTGCCTTCTCGGAGCACAGGGTTCACCGCGCTGCCCTTGACCTTGTCGTAGCGGGCCAGGGTGTCCTTCTCTTCGGCGGTCTGAGGGTCGTCGGGGTAGTCCGGCAAGGCGTAACCGTGCTCCTGGAGCTCCGCGATGGCAGCCTTCATCTGCGGGATCGACGCGCTGATGTTGGGCAGCTTGATGATGTTGGCTTCGGGCGTCAGGGTCAGGGCGCCCAACTCAGCCAGCGCGTCGCCGAGGCGCAGGTTTGCGTCAAGGTATTCGGGAAAGCTGGCGATGATTCGCCCCGAAAGCGAGATGTCACGCGTCTCGACGGCGACCCCCGCGGTCTCGGCGTACGCCGAGATGATGGGCAAGAGCGAGTATGTCGCCAGAAGGGGCGCTTCGTCGGTGTGTGTGTAGATGATCTTCGAGTCAGTCATGGTGGCCCCAGTCGATTTTTAAAGAGGTTTCGAGGCCAAGATAATCTCAGACGTCCGATTGCGTCCACCGCGATTCTCACGCCGAGTCCTTCGCGCTCAACTAGAAGCGCAATGCAAGCTCACAAGGCTTCGACCCAACCAGGCCAGTCAGGAGTCAATGATGGAATTGCTCCTGCCGTTCTAGTCGACGAACCTCGGCTAGCCTTCGTCTTTGGCGTAATGGCTCAGTTCGGTCAGGTCCTCATCGCGGCCGGAGACGATGAGGACGTCTCTCGGCTCGAAGCGTTCGGTTATTGACGTGCCGAAGATGACGCGGTCGCGCCGGATCATGGCGATGATGCGCACCTTGAAGCGCTCCTCGATGTCGGCCTCGCGCGAGGTCATTCCGACCAGGTGGTCCGGCACGGCGAGCTTGCTGATGCCCATCGCGGTGCTGATGCTGAGGTAGTCGACCACCTCCGGGACCCCGATCTGGTGAGCCAGCCGCGCCGCCGTCTCGCGCTCCGGGAAGATGACGCGGTTGGCGCCGACGAGCTTGAGGATCTCTTCGTGCAGCACCGAGGTAGCGCGAGCGATGACGTACGGGACGCCGATCTTCTTGAGCAGGAGGGTCGCCATGATCGAGGGCTCGGTATCGCCGATCGCTACGACCGCGCCGTCGAGATTGGTGACGCCCAGCTCGCGCAGCGTTTCTTCCGAGGTGGCGTCGGCTTCGATCACCTGCCGGATTGAGCCGGAGAGGGCCTGCACCTCGGCGCGGTCGATATCGATGCCGAGCACTTCGTTGCCAAGCGACTGCAGCTCGTCGGCGAGATTGCGGCCAAAGGTACCAAGCCCGATAACGATGTACTCACTCATACGACTCTCCTCAAACCTAGCCGATCCGAACTCGTTCCTCCGGTAGACGCCTGAGCTCACGCGCCGCCGACCGCTGGACGAGCGCCAGTACCAGCGTAAGCGGCCCCAGCCGCCCGATATACATCGTCGCGGTTAAGAGCAGCAGGGCGGAATCGTCCAGCGTCGGCGTTATGCCGGCCGAGAGCCCGTTCGTGGCGAAGGCTGACGTTGCCTCGAACAAAACCGGCAGGAAGAACATCGAGTCCTGCAGGCGAGCCAGCCCGATGGCCACCACGAAGACGCCGAGCGCCGACAACAGAACAACCGCCAGCGCGCGATCGACGTCTGAGCGCGGCATTTCGCGCGAAGCCAGCTCGGCATGCTCGCGGCCTCGCATCGCCGCGAACGCGGCGCTCATGATCACCGCCAACGTACCGACCTTGATGCCGCCTGCGGTCGAGCCGCTGGCGCCGCCGATGAACATCAGCCCGAGCGTGAAGAACTGAGTCTCGTCCTGTGCCTCGCTAATCGGCAGAGAGGTGAAGCCCGCCGTGCGGTGCGATACCGAGTTGAAGAAGGAATGCAGCAGCCGATCGGGCAGGTTTTTCCCGGCTAGCAGGTTCCCCGACTCGAGGAAGAGGAAGACCAGGAACCCGGTGATGAGCAGGATCGCTGTCGCCCGGAGCACGACGACGCTGTCGGCCGTCAGTCGCCGTGTGTTGCGGTTCAAGTGCATCACATCCCCTACGACGAGAAAGCCGATGCTGCCGAATACGATGAGGGCGGCGATCGTCAGAAGCGTGACCGCGTCCGCGTTGCTCTGCAGGCTTTGAAAGCCGCCGGTGAGGTCGAAGCCGGCGTTGTTGAAAGCCGAGATGCTATGGAACACGCTCCACCACAGCGCCTGGTCGACCGGCTGGTCGATGACGAATCGCGCGAACAGGATGGCAACGCCCGCAGTCTCGATGATCAGCGTAAAGAGGATGGCTCGCCGGGCCAGGCTCACGACGCCGCCCATGCGCGACAGGTCCATCGACTGGCTGAGATTGAGGCGCTCTCGAAGCCCGAGGCGCCAGCCGAAGAGCAGGAACAACAGCGTCGTGCTGGTCATGAAGCCCAACCCGCCGAACTGGATCAGCAGGATGATCACGGCCTCGCCGAAGCCGCTCCAGTGCGTCGCCGTATCAACCGGGACGAGTCCCGTGACGCACACGGCCGACGTGGAGACGAACAGCGCGATGACCGGCGAGGTCCAATCGCCGGACTCCGACGATATCGGCAGCATGAGGAGCACGGTTCCGATCAGAATAGCGATGCCGAATCCGGCCAGAAGCAGCAGGGGCAGTGACGAAATGCGCAGCCGCCGCGGCCGGCGGGGCCCCTCCTTGATGCGAATCTCGACCCGTGAGGGCCGCCGGATCGTGCGCGGGTAGCGCGGCAGGTCCTGGTTGCGCATGGCTGCAGTTTAGTGGCTCGCCCGTCTTAAGAAACTCCACTGAAGCACCACTTTTCGACCCTGGAAAGCCTCAGACGCCGTGTTTTCCTGTCTACGTCAGATGAAGTGAACCCCGCAGGCTAGGCAAGGCCCCGTCGTGAGACCCACCGTCGTCGTGCGTGCGATTATCTCTGCGAGCGAGCCAGCTCGCGGCCGATGCTATAGTTGAGCCCTATGGAAGCAGCGCTGAAGCAGAAAGAAACGCGTCTAATCGACATCCTGCGCGAGATGGGTTCGGCCGTCGTCGCGTTCTCCGGCGGCGTCGATAGCACCTACGTCGCTGCTGCGGCGCATGAGGCGCTGGGCGACCGCGCGCTGGCCGTGACCGGCCTCTCACCCTCGATCCCAAAGTCGGAGGTGGAGGAGGCGAAAGAACTGGTTGCCGGCATCGGCATCGCGCATCGCTTGATCGAGACGCATGAGATGGACCGCGAAGGCTACGTCGAGAACTCGCCGGACCGCTGCTTCTACTGCAAGGATGAGCTGTACACGCTGCTGGGCGAGATGACGCAGATCGACGGCTACGACTACGTGGTGGATGGCTGCAACCTGGATGATACGGGCGACCACAGGCCCGGCCGCCGCGCCGCCGCCGAACACGGCGTACGCAGCCCGTTGATCGAGGCCGGGCTGACGAAGGACGAGATTCGCGAGCTTTCACGCGAGCGCGGCCTGCCAACCTGGGACAAACCGGCGATGGCATGCCTCTCGTCGCGCATACCCTACGGCTCGCCGGTGACGATACAGGTGCTGGACCAGGTAGAAGAGGCTGAGGCCTTCTTGCGGTCGCTGGGCATTCGCCAGCTGCGCGTGCGGCACCACGGCGACACCGCCCGCATCGAGCTGGATGAGGGCGGGATGACGGTGCTGATGAGCGGCGGACGCCGCAGCGCCGTGGTCGAGCGCCTCAAGCAGCTTGGTTTCCTCTATGTCACTCTCGATCTGGCGGGCTTTCGCTCCGGCAGCATGAACGACGTCCTCAAGACCAATCAGGCCTGATCGACCGATGACCGCGGACCAAGGAACCGTCCTGGCGGAGCTGCGCGACGCACTGGCGCAGCTGCGCCGTGATTCGGCCCGCATCGTCGCGAAGATGCACGTCGGCGTCCCGCGCAAGGAGCGCCGCGGGCTGGAACGCCATCTGCCGGCTGCCGCAAGCGTGGCAAGGCGCTCGAGCCGCGGGTCGACGCGCTGCTGCCGCTGGCCGCAGGCGAGGCGAAGGAGCGGCTCGAGAAGGACGCATACTTCCTGTCGCAGTTGCGCACGTTCGGCCTGGCGCCGGAGGAGTAGGGCGAAAGTCGTATCCTGTGAGCCGTCAGGACGAGTCGCCGGGAGCTAGCACGAGTTAGCCGGAGCCTCGTCGTCAGCAATGAATGCATGCCGAGCAAACTAAACTTGGGCGCGGCCCCGACTACCGTTCAGGAGGACGCCTCATGACATCGACCCATATCGTCCCCTCGGCCACGAAGCCGGAATGGGGCTCGGACGTAATCGCCGAAACACTGCGGCAGCTCGGCATGGAGTACATCGCGCTCAACCCGGGCGCTTCCTTTCGCGGCGTCCACGACTCGCTGGTCAACTACCTCGGCAACCAACGGCCGGAGATGATCGTCTGTCCGCACGAGGAGGTTGCTGTCGCGATCGCACATGGTTACGGGCGCGCCGCGGGCAAGCCGATGGCGGCGTTCGTGCACGACATCGTCGGCCTGCTGCACGCCTCGATGGCGCTCTTCAACACCTGGCTGGCGCGCGACCCGGTGCTGGTGCTGGGCGGCACCGGCCCCGTAGATGCCAATCACCGCCGGCCCTGGATCGACTGGATCCATACCGCCAACGTGCAGGGCACCGCCGTGCGCGACTTCGTGAAGTGGGACGATCAGCCGGCCAGCCCCGGGGCAGCCGTCGAGTCGCTGGTGCGCGCTTACAACCTGATTCTGTCGGAGCCTCAGGGCCCGGCCTACGTCTGCTTTGACACGGACGTGCAGGAACAGAGGCTAGATCCCTCGTTCCAGATGCCGGACATTTCACGCTTCCCGGCGCCTACGCGGCTGGCGCCCGATCCCGCCGCGGTCGATGAGGTTGCACGCATGCTGATCGAGGCGCAGCGGCCCGTCATCCTGGCCAACATGCTGGGTCGCTCCGAAGAGGCGACTGGCGGCCTCTTGCGGCTGGCCGAGAGCCTGGCGGTCCCGGTGGTGACCGGTGGCGACCTGTTCAGCTTCCCGTCGCGGCATCCTCTCTACGCGACGGAGTCGAAGAACGAGCTGCTGAGCGAAGCGGACCTAGTCGTAGCCCTCGACGTCTACGACCTGCAGCAGATGCTGACGCGCCAGAACTGGCAGACTCGGACCAACGAGAACATCCTGTCCCCGGACGCAAAGCTGATTGACGTGTCGCTGCGGCACCTGACTACGAAGAGCTGGGCCGACGATCACGGCGCGCTGTATCCCACGGTGCTCTCGATGGCCGCCGACACCGCCCTGGCGCTGCCGGCGCTGGCCGGCGCGGTGCAGTCACGGCTGCATGGCGGCGAAGGCAGCTCGGACGAGATCGAGGCGCGGCGGGCGAAGCTCACCGAGATGAGCGCGACGGGCTACGCCGAGTCGCAGCGCACCGCCCGTGAGAAGGCCGGTGAGCACCCTCTGCACCTCTCGACGGTCGCGGCTGAGTTGTGGGATGTGGTCAAGGATACGGACTGGGTGCTGGGAAACGGCGACCTGCGCGGCTGGGTCGAACGGCTGTGGGATTTCACTTCGCCGCATCAGCATCAGGACACGCGTGGCGGCGCCGGGCTGGGCCAAGCGCTGGGTCACGCGATCGGCGTGGCGCTGGCCAATCGGGACAAGGGACGGCTAACCGTCAACATCCAGTCCGACGGCGACCTGCTGTTCACGCCGGCAGCGATCTGGACCGCTGTTCACCATCGCATCCCGATGCTCATCGTCATGTACAACAACCGCACGTACGGCAACGACCTCGGCCACCAGGCGATGATGGCTCGCGCTCGCGGTCGTCCCGAGGAGAACAAGACGGTTGGCATCGACATCAACGATCCGGTGGTCGACTTCGTGGGCATGGCGCGCTCGTTTGGCGCCTGGGCCGACGGGCCGGTCGGACGGGCCGGGGACCTGCGCCCGGCGTTCGAGTGGGCCAAGCGTGAGGTCGTTGAGAACGGCCGCGTCGCGCTCGTCGACCTCTACACGCAGGTCGTCTAGTCAGTTCCAGAGGCAGGGATGGACATCGAAACGCCACGCCATTCCGCCCGCCGATTGGCCGGACCGGGTGGATGGCGCGACCACTCAAGCCGTGTCGAAGGTGACCCTCCGCTACCGCTGGGACACGCGTGGTAGACGTCAGACTCGCTAACTCAATCTGACTCCAGGGCCCAGTCGGATTCCCCGGCCTCTCGGTCGCCGGTCAGCCACTGCCAGTTGAGGTGCATGGTCTCGCCGGATACAGGGTCCTGGGCAAACGATGCAGTTGCCTGGCCGGCCTTGAGTTCCCCGTCCACAGTGATGCACTGGTAGAGCATCTCGATCGTGAAATCACCAGTACGCCGTCCGACCACGAAGCCGGTACGAATCGTTCCACCGGCGTAGACCGCGGTGATCTCAGAAGGATCCTCGGAGAAGATCATCTTGGTTTCGATGTTTAGGGTGCCATGGCTTGAGTTCGCTGTGGCTCTGAAGGTCTTGCCGTTAAGGTTTGATGAATCTCTCATCAGTCCATCCCGCTCCCGCCGCTGACGCTGAGTGAAAGCCCTGTCAGGTAGTCCGACTCCGCGGAGCACAGGAACGCCGCCGTATTCGCGATGTCCTCCGCCTGCGCCGTGCGGCCCAGCGGGATGATCCGTGCCCGGTCCGCCAGCATCTCCTGGCGGTAGTCCTCCGCGCTGACGTCCTCGGGCCGGAGCGCATCGGCGATGTAGCTGACGCGCTCCGTATCGACCAGGCCGGGACAGATCGCGTTTACGTTGACCTTGTACGGCGCCATCTCCAGCGCCAGAGACTGCGTGATGCCGATCAGCGCGAACTTGGAGGCGCAGTAGATCGCGTAACGCGCCGTGCCCTGCTTGCCCGCTCGGCTGGACGTGATGACGATCTTGCCCGGCCCGCCACGCTCGACCATGTGGCGGCAGACCGCCCTGCAGCAGAGGAATGTCCCCTTCACGTTGACCCGCTGCACCAGGTCAAAGTCCGCCTCCTCGACATCGATGAGCAGTTTGCGGTCGCCACCGGGCTGCGAGCCCGCGTTGGCGCAGAGAATGTCGATCTTGCCCAGCGTGTTAACCGTCCGCTCGACCATCTCGTCCACCTGGCCGGCGTCCGTAACGTCGGAATAGAGGCCCAGCGCGCGGCGACCCATGGCCTCGATCTCAGCTACGACGCTGTCGATGCCCTGCCAGCCTTCGCCCTCGTCTTCCGGCCGCGGCGGCTTCATGATGTCCGTCACCACGACGTCGGCGCCCTCGCGCGCCAGTCGTGTCGCCATGGCGCGGCCGATGCCGCGCCTGCCGCCCGCACCCGTTACAACGGCCACCTTGCCCGAGAGTTCGTACACGCGTCCACCTCCTGAAATTCGTGAGGCGATTGTAGACTTGAGGGACGCGTAACGGGCGACACTTGATTCGAGCGCCCACGACTGAGAGGATCGGCGCAGGATTCAGCGGGGGATGCCATGATTGAGGTTGCCGATTTCGAGCAGGAAGTGCTGGCCGCGAGCCACGAGAAACCGGTGCTCGTCGACTTCTGGGCGCCGTGGTGCGGCCCTTGTCGCCAGCTAGGGCCGATTCTTGAAACGTTGTCCGAGGAAGAGGGCGCCGGCTTCACGCTGGCGAAGCTGAACACGGACGAGAACCAGACGGTTGCTGCGAACTACGGCATCCAGAGCATTCCGGCCGCCAAGCTGTTTGTCGATGGCGAGGTCGTCGACGAGTTCCTCGGCGCGTTGCCGGAACGCCAGGTCAGGGACTGGCTGGCAGCCGCGATCCCCAGCGAGACGCGCAGGCTGGTGGAAGACGCACGAGCCGCCTTCGACGCGGGCGCTCGGGAGGATGCTCAAGTGCTACTGGACGAAGTGCTGGTCGTGGAACCGTCCAACGCGACCGCCGCGTTGCTCCTCGCGAAGCTGATCGTTTTCGATGACGCGGCGCGCGCCGAAGCGCTGGCGCACACACCCGGCGTCCAGTTCGGCGACGCCGAGGCCGTGGAAGCGGTGGTTCGCCTGTTGCAGAAGGGCGCTGAGCCTGACCTGCCGGATTCGCCGGGACGCGACGCGTATACCCAGGCGATTGAATCGCTGAGCCGACGTGAACTGGATGCGGCGCTCGGCGGGCTCATCGATTCGGTGCGCCGCGACCGTCATTTCCACGACGACGTATCGCGCCGGACGCTGCTCTACCTGTTCAACGTGCTCGGCGATCGGCACGAGCTGACCCAGAAGCATCGCCGGGCGCTGGAGATGGCGCTGTTCTAGGTCTGGGGCGCCGGCGGCGTCACACCCAGCCCTACGTGCAGGCAGGCCAGCATCGTGTAGTAGCCGATATTGCCGATGAGATCGACGACGCCCTGATCACCGAGCAGGCTTCGCGCTTCCTCGAAGGTCGCGCTGGATAATTCATGCACACGCAGCAACTCTCGCGCGGCCCGGATCGGTAGCGAGTCCTCCGACGCGACATCGCTTCCCAGCGACTGCTGGTGAATGATCGCGTCGATAGTGGACTGGGGCACGCCGACCTTTTCTGCCTCGCCGGCGTGTATGCCACGCTCGTAGAGGTTGGCCATCTCGGCGGACGCCGTGAGCGCCGCGAGTTCGCGAACGCGGTCCGGCAGGGTCGATTCGAAGCGGACGTAGGAGCCGGTCTGCGCGATACGTCCGGCGAGGTCCGGGCTGTTGAGCAGCACGGAGTAGCCGTGACTCACGGCGCCGCGTGTCTGCACCAGGTAGTTGATGACGCCCTGGTGTTGCTCGGGCAGGGATTCCTTTTCTGTGATCTCGGGCAGTCGTGGCATGTAGCTATCCTTTCGGTCGCAAGCGGCCGGTGTGCTATCGATGATATGGGGTTGAGTCAGGCGTTGCTGACGCTGGACGGCGCCTCGGCCTCCAGCCCGATGTCGCTGCGGGCGTGGTATTGACCACCGATCGCCTCAAGTGCCGCGTTCACCCGGCGTCGCGCTTCGCTCACGCTGGCGGCCAGCCCGAGCAGGCCGACGGCCCGGGATCGCGTGGTCAGAATCCTGCCATCGACCTCGTCGACCTTGGCATAGAACGGTATCACGCCCTGCGCCGTGATCGCGGCTTCGTCGATGTGGAGCTCGGCGCCTGCTTCGGTGTTCTCGCCGTAGCCGCGGGGCGTGACATAGACGCAGACCGTGGCTGCGTCCTTGAATCGCACGTCGGCCTCTGCCAGCCGTCCCTCGACCATGGCGCGGCAGATCTCATAGAGGTCGCTGTCGAGCAAGGTGAGCACGTTGATCGCTTCGGGGTCGCCGAAGCGGGCGTTTATCTCGATCAGCCGCACGCCGTTCTCGGTCAGCATGAACTGACCGTACATGATGCCGCGGAAGGAGTCGCCCTCGCTTTGCATTGCGGCGGCGATGTCCCGTAGCACGCTGAGCGCTTCGTCGCGGTCCGATTGCCCGACGTGGGGCAGCAGGCCACCAGCGATGGAGTATGAGCCCATGCTCCCCGTATTCGGTCCCTTGTCGCCATCGAAGGCGCGCTTGTAGTCACGCGCCATCGGCATCGGTCGCAAGATCGTGCCGTCTACGAAGCACTGCAGCGTGAACTCGCTGCCGGCGAGTAGTGCTTCGACGACAAGGCCGCCTTCGCCGCCGATGCGCTCGGCGAGCACCCGGCGCGCATAGTCGATTGCCTCGTCCCTGGTGGCGAAGTGCTCACCCATGATGCGCACACCCGTGCCGCCCGTGAGGCCGTCCGGCTTGAGCGCGAAGTTCTCGGTCGTGCCGCGGAGGTACTCAGTCGCCGGGACCGGATCGGTGAAGTAGGCGTATCCCGCTTGAGCCGCGATGTTGTGACGTTGCATCAAGGCGCGCATGTAAGACTTTGAGGTCTCGATGCGCGCGGCACTCCGGCGCGGCCCGACGCAAGGAACGCCCTGCGATTCGAGCGCGTCGACCATGCCGGCCTCGAGCGGCGACTCCATGCCCATGACGGCGAGCTCGATCTTGTGCTGCTTGGCCCAGGCAACGATTCCGGGGACATCGGTCTCCGCCGTTTGCAGATAGTCCCGGGAGATGCGATGCAGGCCGGGGTTGTGATTGAGCGCTGCCGTGAACAGCGTGACGCTGGGGTTTTTGACCAGCGCCCAGCCAATGGCGTGCTCGCGGGCGCCACCCCCAACCAGCAAGACGTTTGGCACGTTCAGCCTCGTTCCCAGTCGGTGATGAGGCCAGTTTACGGTGACGCGATCCGGCAGTCGAGGCTGGCTCGCGGAGAGATAGCGATCACGCCGGTGCGCTCGCCGTGCCCCCTCGCCTGATCTGACCGGGAACCATGAAGACCCAGAACTGGCTCAGCAATACCACAAGGCCGAGGATAAAGAACATGATCTCGATGCCGGCGGCTTTGTCGTCGAATTGGCTGATGAAGAGCGTAACGACGGTGGTGCCGAAGACGGTGCCGGAGTTGCCGGCCATGGCACGGAGGCCGGCTACCGTAGACATGAGGTCTGGCCTCAAGTCGAAGTAAGCTGCCTGCGCCGGCGGCATCGCGAGGCCGGTGGCGATGCCGGCGATCAGGGTGATGGCGGCCATCGCGGCGAATGGTGAGATGCCGAGACCTCCTACCGCGTCGACGGATGTGCCCATGAGGATCATGCTGATGGCCAGCAGGTAGATCCCCACGAGCCAGGGGCGACGGTACCCGAGCCGGCTCACGAAAATGCTGGCCAGCAGCGACACCACAACGGCCATGACGGCGCGAGGTGTCAGGATAGCGCCTCCTTGTGTCGCGTTCAGGCCGTACGCGATTGAGGCGTACAAGGGGATGAAGTTGAAGAAGCCGTTGAAGCAGCTTGACCACATGAATAGCTGGGCATTGCAAGCCAGGAAGGGACGCCACCTCACGAGCTTGAGATCGACGATGGGCTCGCTCTGGCGCCGTTCCTGATGCAGAAACACGCGGAGCAGGATGACGCCCGAAGCGAAAGAGACCCAGGGTACGGGACTTGCCAGCGCATCCGGATTGTTCGCCAGGTAGGTGAGGCCAAACAAGAAGGCGAAGATTCCCGCTGCGAGAAGGGCAGCGCCTGAGGTGTCGAGATGTCGGGTCCTGGCGGCCTCGTCGACGCGGTCCTTCGGGATCATGGCGAGGCCGAGGATCAGGATGATGATGCTGAAGGGCACATTGATGAAGAAGACCGCCCGCCAGGAGATCAGATCCGTCACGCCGCCGCCGACGTTCGGGCCGATGATGCCACCAACCTGGAAGATCGTCACGAAGAGTCCGACCGCGGTCTGGCGGCCTTCGACGAAGATATCGCCGACGATGCCGGCCGCGCTCGGGAAGAACATGCCGCCGCCGATGGCCTGCAAGACGCGAAACGCGATCAGTACGTAGATGTTCGGTGACAGCCCGGCGCCAACCGATCCAATGGCGAACAGCAGGATGGACCACAGGAGCAATCGCTTGCGGCCCCAGCGGTCTCCCAGCTTGCCGGCCAGTGGCAGGACGATGGTCTGGGTCAGCTGGTTGGCGATGAGGGTCCAGCTGGCTAGTGCAAGGCTGGCGTCCAGGTCCTCGATCATGGCAGGCAGGGCGACCGCCACGATCGTTTGGTCGATGGCGGCCATCATCAAGGCGGAACTAACGATGCCAAAGATCAGGTAACGGCGTCGGAAATCTGACAAGCGTGCTTCTATCGAAAGCTGGCTCGAGCTGGGGGAGTTGTAGACTCGCGAAGTCTAGGCGCGCCGACCGGCTTTGGTCAACGCGGCCGAGCCGGCCCGCACTTCGACTCGGTGGCTTTTGTTGATCGGCGAAAACCATCTAGCCCGACAGGTCAGCACAGGGCAGCAAAAAGGGGAGCCCATCGGGCTCCCCTTTTCCAGTCCTTTGGCCTACTCAGGTAGGCGATTCGAGAACAGCTAGCTTACCGGGATCTGAATAGGCTCGACGATGTGCTGCGCAGCGGCAAGCTCTTTCGCCTTCTCGACAGCTTCCTCAATCGTGCCTTCGGTCGTTACCACGCTGGCACGGTGATAGGCGTAGCCCTTCGGGTTCCACGGCTCCTGTGGCTCGACGCCCTGCATCAGCGCCTTCACCGCCTTCAGCAGCCGGCGGCGAACGTAGATGATCTGGAAGTCCGAGCTGGTCAGGTGCTCCTGGGTTCGGTCTGCCAGCGGACCCCACTGGTTCTCCATCATCGAGACGTCCTGCCAGGGGAAGCACGGTATGCCGGAATAGGTGAAGTTACGCTGCACCTGGCGATCGATCTTGTAGTCGTTGTGGACGTTTTGCACGCCGATGTAGGTGCCGGGTATGAGCTCTGGGAAGTACCAGCCGCCGTGCTTGTACTCCTCGATTTCCTTTTCCGGAATCGGGTCGTAGCTCCAGCGCAGGCGATAGAACCAGATTTTCTCGTTGCTGATCGGCACCCGTATGTTCGTCGACATCGTGGGCGTGCCGGCTGTGGTGCCGGCGGTGCAGAAGATCGGCATCATCCAGGGCGCCACGGTGGCGACCTTGTTGCCGTCGCGCTCGCCGGACTGGATGAAGAAGATGCCGCTGTCGGTGTCCTCAATGACGCCCCAGGCCTGCTTGTCCGCCTCCGTCTGGCGACGTGGACCTACCGCGAACGGGAAGGGCTCGTTCTCCGGTGTGGGGCGCATCTGCCGCCGTACCTGCGTGCCGAACTGTTGTGTCTGGGGGCCGCCGTCCATCTTCGTGTGCAGGAAGGGACCGTGACCGGGGTCGTAGTCGCCCTCCATGGCCTGCAGGTAGTTGCACTCCACCTGGAATTTCATCACGAAGCGATGCTCTGCGGGCAGCTTCGTCCACTCGAACTCCGGGAAGGGCGGCTGCTTGTCCTTGGGACCCATGTAGGCCCAGATCAGGTCACCGGCCTCGACGCACGGGTAGTTCTTTGCCTGGATCTTGTTCTTGAAGACTTCGCCCTCGGGCGCGTTCGGGATGTCGACGCAAGTGCCGTCGACGTCGAACTTCCAGCCGTGGTAAATGCAGCGCAGCCCATTCTCCTCGTTACGGCCGAAGAACAGGGGCGCGCCGCGGTGCGGGCAGTACGCGTCCATCAGGCCGACCCGGCCGTCCGAGTCGCGGAAGGCGACCAGCTTCTCGTCCAAGATCTCCACGCGCAGCGGCACGCCGTCTGGACCGGGCAGCTCCTCGGCCAGCGCGACCGGCATCCAGAAGCGCCGGAAGAATTCTCCCATTGGTTGTCCGGGACTGATGTTGGTGACTAGCTCATTGTCTGCTTTGCTGAGCATCTAGACCTCCCATTTATTTCATTGCAATAGCCTGACTTTGCGGTGGTGGCCAATTATATACCCTTAACGTCAAGGTTGTCTTGCAAGTCCAGTAACTAAAGAAAAACGCAGCTTGAGGGCCAACCGTTTCAGCCATTTCGTCAGGCAACAAGAGGCTTCAGGAAGTCGAGCAGTGCCTCCACCGCCTCTGCCCAGACGTCGTTCCGGCTGCGGCCGCTGGACTTTAGCGTCGAAAAGCCATGGTCAGCGTCCTGCAAGACCTTCACCGAGGCGTTCGGAAGCGGCGATATGGCCGCTTCGAGTTCGTCGGCAGAAGCGAAGGTATCTCTCGTACCGGAACAGAACAGCGTGGGTATCGCAACCGATCCGAGGTGCTGATCGCGCCGTTGCTCTGGCCTCCCGGGAGGGTGCAGTGGATAGGCGAACAACACGAGCGCGGCCGCTGGAGCGCCCTGCGCGACTACCTGCGAGGCGACACGCCCGCCCATGGAGCGGCCGCCAGCGACCAGCGGCAGTCCCGATTCTCGCGCTGCTTCTATGACCGAAAACCACGTCGCCTCGAGGATCGGCGCTCTATCCGGCGCGCGGCGCTGCGCCTCCATGTAGGGAAATTGAAACCGCCAGCACTCGATTCCATCCTGGCTGAGCCGTTCAGCACAGTAGCTGCCGAAGGGGTTATGCAGATTGGAGCCGGCGCCGGGCGCGTAGACGAACCGCGCCCGGGCTGGTCCCGCTGGTACCGACCGCAGCAGAGACACTGACCCGGCGCCGTCGACATCGATCTTCAGGCTACTCGACATCATGTCGACGGAACCCCATCAGCTTCGCTGGATGCAGCTGCCCTTCGGGGTCCCTCCACCAAGCTGTAATGACGCCTACTTGCTCATGCGGTCGGCTGAACCGGCACCTGGCGTTGATCCGTAGCGGTGATGTCCGCTAGCACCTCTGGGTCGTCCGTAAAGAAGACGTCCCGCGGCAGGACTGCGCCACCCGAGCGCACGCTGTACACCTCGGGGTGAGCCGCGGCATAGGGCTCGATGCCCTGCTGCAGCTGCTGGGCACCCTCTATGAGGCGGCGGCGCATGCGGATGATCGCCGTGTCCGTCGTACCAAGATGCTCTTCCGTCCGGTCGACGATGACGCCCATGCTGTCCGTCATCGCGGCGTCCTGCGCCCTGCCCATTGCGTCCGGGATGCCGCTGAACGTCTGCGTGCGTTGCACATCGCGGTCGATGAGATAGTGGTTGGTCTTGTTCGCTTGGCCCAGCCAGGTGCCCGGCACCATGCCTTCACGCGGCGCCTCCGTGTACGGGTTGTCAAGCGGTTTGTATGGATCCCAGCGCACCAGGAAGAACCAGCAGTTCTCGTCATCCACTGGGACGATGAGGCCGGAGCGGCACGGGCCCTTTGGCTCCCGCGGAATCATGGTTACCCAGGGGAAGAGCCAGCGCGAGATACGCCAGTAGGAGGAGTCCTCTTCAGCGTTTCGTTTCGCACCGATAAGGATTCCGCCATCCGTGTCCTGGACATGGAATCGGGCGGCGACGTCGCGGGAGGAGTACCGTCCGGCGAGCGTGGTAGCCGTAGCCGACTTCTCCAAGGCATCCAGCCGGCTGTGCAGGATGGCCGCATGGACGGTGTCAATCTCGCCTTCGATGACCTGCACGAAGTTGGATTCGTAGAAGACTTTTCTGCTCTGTCTTTGATCGTCCGCCACCCGCAGGTACTCGAGGTCAGGCATCGGCGGCTTCAGTTCCGGCGGACCCATGTAGGCCCAAATCAAGCCACCAGCTTCCTCTGTGGGATAGGCAATGTTGCTGACCTTGGTGGCGAATTTGCTGTCGACCGGCTCCGACATCTGGTCGACGCAGCGTCCCTCGACGTCGAACTTCCAACCGTGGTAGGCGCAGCGCAAGCCGTTCTCTTCATTGCGACCGTAAAACAGGCTGGTATGACGGTGAGGGCAGAACTCCCTCAGGAGGCCAATGCGACCGCTGGTGTCGCGGAAGGCGACCAGTTCCTCGCCGTAAATCTTGACCTGGAGCGGCGGACAGTCAGGCGTCGGCAACTCCTCGGACAGCAGCACGGGCGTCCAGAACCGGCGGCAAAACTCTCCCATAGGCGTGCCTTTGTCGGTTCGGCATAGAAGCTCGTTCTCTTTGGATGACAGCATCGATAACCTCCCAGTCGGTAAGAGTCTTGGCGGCTCGGCCGCTAGCGAGCGGGCCTAACCGTAGTTGACGGCAAACTACGTCCCTGCGGATAAGTTGTCAAACCGGTTTAGACAGCGGCTCACCGGTTAAGTATGGTAGCGATGCTACGCTCCGAACGTGCGTAATCTCATCGCTTATGGCTTCATTCGGGAATTATATCTCAAAGTAAACAGGCCAATACACGTGGAGCAATCGAGACTGGCCGTGGCTTCGCTCGCTCCTGGGCGTCATCCACGCTTGCCTCCTTCGAGAGCCCGGCTTATCGCCTGCTCTGGTACGGCACGTCCCTGGCGTTTATCTCATTCAACATGGCTGGCACTGCCCAGAACATCGTTGCCTTCGACCTGACTGGCGACAACCGCGCGGTAGGATCGTGATGTTCGGCCAAGGTCTGGCGATGCTGCTGCTCAATCCGTTCGGGGGCGCGATCGCCGACCGGATCAACAAGCGCCTCTCGTTGATCCTGACTCAGGCCATCATTGGTAGCATCGCCCTGACAATTGCGATTCTCTTGCAGGCTGACCTGCTCACGATCCCCTTGTTGGCTCTGGGAGCTTTCATCACGGGGTCTATGTTCTCGTTTCTGGTACCGACTCGCACCTCGCTCCTCGGCGACATCGTGCCAAGGGAACGCATTGGAAACGCAATGGCCCTGGTGCAGGTCGGCGGCAACTTCGGCCGCACTACCGGCCCGTTCCTGGCTGGCTTGCTGCTCTCCTGGAGCCTGATCGGGGCCGCAGGCACCTACTTCATCATTGCCAGCGTTCTCATCTTCGCGCTCGTGTTCATGTCCCGGATTCCTGTTTCGCCACCGCGCAGCGGGGACCATGGCACCGTCCTGGAGGACCTGAGGCTGGGGATTCGGCACGTGATCAGTAGACCAAGGCTGCTGCACGGCATTGTCAGCCATTACTTCTTGACGGCGCTGGGTTTCTGCTTCTTCGTCCTCATGCCCGGCTTCGTCACGAATGAGCTCATGCTGGGCACGGCAGAGGTCGGCGCCATGCTTGGCGTTGCGGCCATTGGCGGCCTGCTCGGCAGCATCATCGTCGCGTCCCTGGCCGACTCGAAGCTGGCGACTTTCGTTCTAAGGATAGCGGCTTGCTCGCGGCGGGAGGGCTTGTTGGCGTTGGGCTCGCTCCAACCCTGGCGGTTGCCACGGTCTTCATGTTCGTTGCGGGTGGTGGCGTGGCTGCCTTTCAAACCCTCAATAACGCGATGGCCCTACACCAGGCCGAGCCCACCTATTACGGACGGGTCATGGGGCTGCTGCAGGTCGCCTGGGGCTTCTTGATGATCGTAAGCCTGCCGATCGGCGCCCTCGCGGACCTGGTGGGCGAGCGCACCGTGTTCTCGGGTGCGGGCGCCGTGCTCGCAGTAGTCCTGCTGCTGCTCTTTTCCTGGGAACGGAGGATCGACAGGTCATCGGCGCCAGCCAGGCACGACTAGCGGGCTGAGGCTCCACATTTCCCGGCTAGCTCGCGGTTCTTGAGCTCGACTAAGGCAGTATTGCTGGTTAGTTCCAGGACATTCATGTCTTTTCGAGTTATCGGTAACCAAATCAGTAGACAACGTCATTCGGCATAGGGCCGGGTGGCGGCGTTCGCCGCTCGTGTTACAGACAGCGGAGCGATTTCTCGGGTAAACGCCCGGCCGGTATACAGGTATGACTGACTGTCAGGACGACGCCCGAGCTTGCCGAGTCGCCCCTTTGGGCATACTCTTCGCGTACAGAGCTTAGAAGCATCCCTTAGAATCACTCTGCCAGCCTCAGGACTGACACTCCGGAATTCTCCGGGTCGGTTCTTGGTTTTGCTTCTGGCAACCTTCTGAGCCGGTCCGCGTGAGACCACACGAAGTCGCCAGGTGGGGTAAAGGGAGGTCGATCGAAGTGAGCAATAACCAGGGAGGCGCCCGAGAGCACCTACCGAACGGGCTGGTCAAAGAAGTGAAGTATCAGATTGAGTATCTGTCAGGGACGGATCTTGGCGAGTATACGTACGAACACACCTCGAGTGAGTACAAGGACGCCAAGACCGACTACTTCATCTACAACCCGGACGGCAAGTTGGTTCTGCAGGGACGCACCTTCGGTCAGCGCACCTTCTTCTGGACGCCCACGGCGGGCGCACGACTGGCGAACGCCTAGACGTTCAGCTTCCGCGACCCGACGGGTCGCGCGGCGAAGTAGCGCTTCGAACTTAATCTGCTAGGGTCGCGATTTCAGCGCGTCGGCGACGAGTTCGATGGCGTGGCGGGGGGTGCGTGACGTGAAGTGCCCGATCTGCTGACGGCACGAGACGCCGGTAATCGCGATCACCGTATCGGTCGCAGCCGATTCCAGCGCCGGAAACAGCTTGCGGTTCCCCATCGCCTTCGACATTTCGTAGTGCTCGGACTCGAATCCGAACGAGCCGGCCATGCCGCAGCAGCTCGTCTCGACCAGCGACGCCTTGTAGCCCGGCACGAGACTCAGCATGCGCAACGTCGGCTCGGCGCCGACGATCGCCTTCTGGTGGCAGTGCGCGTGTAGTAAAACTTCCATCGCGACGTCGTCTCGGAAGATGGCGGCTACCCGGCCCGGCTCCTCAGCGTCGAGCTTGGCCAGCAGTTCATCGAGCAAGAACGTCTGAGCCGCGACGGTCCTCGAGTCTTCGTCGCGCAGCAGCTCCGGATACTCGTCGCGGAACGTCAGCAGGCAAGATGGCTCGGCGCCGATGATCGGCACGCCACGCTGCGCGTACGGCAGCAGGGCATCGACGTTGCGTCGAGCCCAGTCACGAGCCGTGGACAGAAGGCCCTTCGAGATCGCCGGACGGCCGCAGCAGCCGGTGCGTTCGGCTAGCACGACGTTGTAGCCCAGCGCTTCGAGGATGCGCACAGCGGCCTCGCCCACCTCCGGGTGGTAGTAGTCGGTGAAGGTGTCGTGGAAGAAGACGGCTTCACCGCGCGCACCAGCAGACACTGCCCGGCGCTTGTTGAACCACGATGGGAACGTCCGGGTGGCGAAGCGTGGCAGTGGACGTTGGGCTGCGACGCCGACGAAGCGCTGCATCACCATGCGCAGCGGTCCGATGCCGGAAACAATGTTGGCGATGCTACCAAACGGGGCGGTCAAGCGGCTTACCGCGTTGATCTGAGCGAAGAAGCGCGCTCTCAGCGGTACTCCGTGCTTCTCGATAGTCTGGGCCAGCACCTCGTACTTGATCTTGGCCATGTCGACGCCGGTGGGGCACTCTGCTTTGCACGCCTTGCATTCGACGCAGAGGTCAAGCGCCTGGTGCATGCGGTCAGAAGTGAGCTCGTCGGGTGGCAGGACGCCAGAAAGGGCGAGTCGCAGCAAGTTGGCGCGGCCGCGCGTCGAGTGCTCTTCTTCCAGCGTAACCATGTAAGAAGGGCACATGCCGCCGTCCATCTTGCGACAGGCGCCCTGACCGGTGCATTGGTCGGCGGCCGCCGCGAGACCACCCTCAAAAGTGAAGTCGAGGAGCGTTACGGGCTCCCACGTTCCGCCGTCCGGCTCCAGTCTCAGGTTCTCGCGGAAGCCGGGCGTGTCGATGATCTTTCCCGGGTTGAGCAGGCTGTCCGGGTCGAACGTCCGCTTGACCTCGCGAAAGGCGTTGGTCAGCGACGGACCGAACATGTGCTGCGTGAAGACGCCGCGCACGATGCCGTCGCCGTGCTCGCCGCTGAGGCTGCCGCCGAACTCGAGCACGAGGTCGGCGACCTCGCGGGCGATCTTCTCCATGCGGTCGAGTCCCTGGCTGGTCTTCGGATTGACCATGGGACGGATGTGCAGGCAGCCGACGCTGGCGTGACCGTAATAGGCTGCCTCCGTGTCGTTGCCGGCGACGATCTCCTGAAAGCGCTTGATGTACTCCGGCAGCTTCTCCGGCGCGACGGCGGCGTCCTCCACGAAGGTCGCCGCCTTGAGCGGACCGCGGACGCTCGTTATCAGGCCCTGACCCGCCTCACGCATGCGCCAGATGTCGCGTTGCGCCGCGGCGTCCGTCGTCGTGAAGGTGTAGTAGCCGTGGTTTTTGCGGTTCCGGTCCATCTTCAGGGCGTCGAGCTTGTGCGCGACCTCTTCCTCGGCGTCGCCGGCCATCTCGATGAGAAGGACGCCGCCCGGCTCGCCTTCGACGAAGTCCGCCAACTGGCGGAAGCCGCTGTGCGCGCGGCAGCGCTCGATGATGACCCTGTCGATCAGTTCGATCGAGGCAACGGGGTGCTCCAGCGCGGCGATGGTGCCCTCCGCCGCTTCAACCAGCGTACGGAAGTGCACCGCCGCGAGCCCTTTGAACTTCGGTAACTTGTGCAGCTGCAGCTTGGCCTCCGTGACCACGGCCAGGGTACCCTCGGAGCCCACCACCATTCGCGTCACGTCCATCGGGCCGCTGTCGCGGACGAAGTCGTCCAGGTTGTAGCCGGAGACGCGGCGCGGGATCTTCGCGAAGCGTCGCTCGATCTCCTCGGCCTGCTCGACACCGATACGGCGCAGGTCACGATAGATGTCGCCTTCCAGGCCCTGGAGGTCGAACTTGGCATCGAGCGCGGCGCCGTCAAGCTCCGAGAAAGAGGTGAGAGTCGCGTCGGCCAGGACGGTGTCGACGCTGAGGAGGTTATCGATCGTCTTGCCGTAGACGATGGAGTGCGCCCCGCACGAGTTGTTGCCAACGCCGCCTCCGATGGTGGCGCGGTTCTGCGTCGAGGGGTCGATGCCGTACAGTAGGCCGTGTCGCGCGGCCTGCTTGTTGAGCTCCGTGAGGACGATGCCGGGTTGGACGCGTACCCACTGCTCCTCGGCGTTGAACTCCAGTACGTTTGCCATGGCGCGCGAGAAGTCGAGCACGATCGCGTGGTTGACGGTCTGACCGGACAGTCCGGTCCCGCCGCCGCGCGGCATCACCGGCACGCGCGCTCTCGCCGCCACCTGCATTACGTGCTGCACGTCCTCCGCGCTGGTCGGGAAGACGACGCAGACGGGCTCCATCTGGTACAGGGACGCATCAGTCGCGTAGAGGAGGCGGTTGTAGCGGTCGCTGCGGATCTCGCCGCGCAGGCCCTGCGTGAGGTCTTCGACGACGGCCTGACGGTCCGATTCCGTGAGGTCACGGGCGCGCTGGACGGTGGGAGCAAGGGGCGCCGAGTTCATGATCGAACGCTAACAGGCATTGAGCCAGTCCGGCAATCGGCTAGCGGGTGAACGCCAGATCGAGGCCGAGCTGTGCGAGATCGACCAGCGGCAACTCCAGCGCCTCCTCCCGCGTAAGCCAGGCGCAAAGGTCGGTGCTGCCATCGATCTCGTTGGTCAACTGCCCATCCAGGATGCTGACGCGGTAGATGATACGCAGGCCATGCAGGTCGCGGTCGCTGAGGTCCAGCCGGAATGAGTCGACGGTGACCAGCTCCCCGACCTAGACGTGGAGGCCTGTCTCCTCGAACACCTCGCGTACCACGGCATCCCTTGGGTCTTCACCGAAGTCGATGCCGCCGCCGGGCAGCGTCCATTCGCCGACCTCGAAGGGGACCTGCGCCGAGACCCGGCAGAGGACCATGCGCTCGTCCTCGACGATGAGGCCGTAGGCCGCGACGCGTGTGACTTGCTGCCGGCTCATCTAGATGTCCTTTGTGCCCTCATTGGCGACTCGGCCGGCCAACCTCGCCGCGTCCCTGCTGCCTGGCCGGACGCGCGTAGATCACGGAGCCACGCCCCTGCCTGATCACCAGCTCGCGGCCCAGCACGTCGAGCAGCCGCAGCGCTCCCGAGCCGGTCGCCTCGTCCTCTGCGATGTTGTGGCTCGAGGCGAAGACACGGGCACGTATCTCTCCCTTCGTCTCGTCTTCCCAGGCCCAGAACTCGTGCAGGTCGTACGCGGCGTCCGGCGGGATGCTTAGCGCATCGATTTCGTCCGGTGTCTCGAGCTGGACGAGCTGCCACGGCGGCGCCTCGTCGATGCGAGCCCGGATCCAGGTCACGCCGTCCTCCACCCAGGTGTCGACGTTGGCTGCGCGCAGCGGACGCAGCGTATCGACGGGATGGCCGGTGACCTGCGCCAAGAGCCACGACGTGCCGACCAAGGGGTGGCCGGCCAGCGGGATCTCTCGAGCCGGCGTAAAGATGCGCAGTCGCGCCTCGTCGAGGTCGTCGACGAAAACGGTCTCGCTGTAGTTCAGCTCGATCGCGATTGCCTGCCGCCGATCGTCATCCAGTCCGGTGGTGTCCAGCACGACGCCCAGCTGGTTTCCGTGATCTCCTGCCGGGTCGGTAAAGACACGGACCACGTGTACCTTGGTCATGATGCTCAGCTTCGCAGACGAAGCGCCCGTACGGAAGACTCCCGAGTAACCTCCTTCTGCTCCCCTATCGCCTATCGGTGGCTTGCGACAGGAATTCGGGTGCAGTGCGTATGTCATGCATCACCAGCGCGTGGCATCGTTTCTGTGATGCAGACTGAAACCATACGGCCTCACCTCAAGCTGGTCGTCGACAACACGGACAATGCACCACCGCCGGGAACCGGCGCCACGCTGGCTGAGAAGCTGCTCGACTACGTGGGAGTAGCACGTGGCCTGCGCGTCGTCGAGTTCACGTACGGACCGAGCCGTCTCGACTGGAGACTGCAGGCAACGGGCTGTCGCGTCGACTGCATCGACCTGGCGCTCTATCCCATAGATTCGATTCCACTGGAGTGGATGGGCCAGTTCGACACGGCGATCGTGACCTGCACACTGCACCAGATCAGCCGGCCCGACTTGCTGCTGGCGGACATCGTGTCGTGTCTGCGACAAGGCGGTGTGTGCGGCGGCATGGAGCCGTCGCACAGCGACCTGGCACAGCTCCCGCTGCGTTCGAATGCCGGCTCGGCGGGTCTCTCAGTGATCGACGTCTCCGAGCTGGAGGCAAGCGCCGCGCTGTTCTGGAAGGGACAGGTCCCGGCCCTGCACGCGCTGCCGCGCCTGTCGCAAGCGCAGCCTCCCTCATTCATGCCCCTCGCTGCTTAAGCAGCGCTCCTGCTTGGCCTTCGTCTATGCTTGGTGCCGTCAGATTCGGCCTCGCGTTGGAAGGAGCGTCCGATGGTCCTTGGGCAGGGGGAGCACCGTTACGAGCTAATCGAGAACTGGGAGCAGCTGCCTGAGGGCTTCGTCCACGGCGACGTAGCCGGCGTCTCGACCGACTCGCAAGACCGCGTCTACGTCTTCAACCGTAGTGAGCATCCACTGCTGGTCTACAACCGTGACGGAAGCTTCGTAAAGTCCTGGGGCGAAGGCGTCTTCAAGCGGCCGCACGGTATCACAATCCACGAGGACGTCGTCTATCTCGCCGATGACAGCGACCACACGGTGCGGAGTTCACGTTGGACGGTGAGCTGCTACATACGCTCGGCACCCCAGACCAGCCTTCGGATACCGGCTACGCGCTGCCGCCCGGCTCCTCGGCGCTGGACACGATCGCGCGGGGCGCCGGGCCCTTCAACCGCCCGACGCGCCTTTCGGTCTCACAGGACGGCGAGCTGTACGTGTCTGACGGTTACGGCAACTTACGCGTCCACCGTTTCTCGGCGCGAGGAGAACTACTGCAGTCCTGGGGTGAGCCCGGCACCGGCCCGGGCGAGTTCAACCTGCCGCACAGCGTTTGGTCGCATAGTGATGGCCGCGTTTTCGTCTGCGACCGCGAAAACAACCGCGTCCAGACATTTGGCCCTCAGGGCGAATACCTGGAAGAGTGGACCAACCTGAATCGCCCCGGCGAAATTCACTTCACCGCATGGCATCTGGGTTGACTCGCAGGGCGACATCTACGTTGGCGAGGTGAGCCAGACGTCCTACGAAGGCACCGCTTACCGGCCCGGCTGTCACTCGCTGCAGAAGTTCCGTCGCGTCTAGGGTTCAGGCCCATCAGCTTGGTGAGGCGAAGGGCGTCTTGGTCGGCGTCGGGGTCGGCGTCGGCGTTGGTGTCGGTGGTATTGGCGTCGCGGACGGTGGTGGCGGCGACGGCGTGTTGGTCGGGCGTACGTAGTAAGACGGCGATACCGTCCGCGTCCGCACGAAGATCGTACAGGTCAGCTCGACCGCGTCGGCCCCTGGTCCGGCCGTCGCGCTCAAGCGGTACTCATCGTCGTCGCCGGTGCCGGTTACGGTCGGCGTCGAGTCGAAGCGGACCGAGGTGGCCGATACGACCCTCGCCGCGACGGGGAGCGCTTGGGGACTCACTGCCACCGCCTCAAGAACGACGGCGTCGAGCCGGACTCGTGCGCCCAGGGCCGCCTCGAAATCAATCACCAGCGGCGCTCCCGACTCCAGGACGATGGCCTCGGCGCCGCAGTCAGCCAGCGGAGGCTTCGGCTGATCTGCGTCGTACGCCGGCAAGACGTGCTCGGGATCGATGAGAGCCTTACCGTGCCGAACCCCGAAATGCAGGTGCTTGCCGTCGGAAATGCCCGTGTCGCCGCCGAAGCCGAGCAGCTGACCCTGGCTCACGACATCGCCCTCTTCGACGAAGACCTCGTCGAGGTGGCCGTACAGCGTCTCCATGCCGGCGCCGTGGTCGATCACAATGTGGTGTCCGTAGGTCTCCCAGACTTCGCCACCGGCGAACGTCACCGTGCCGCGCGCCGAAGCCCGTATTGGCGAGTCATCGTCGTAATCGAGGCCGATATCGATGCCCAACGTGTGCCACGGCCCCATCTCGCTGGTGAGCGGGCCGTCCGCGGGCCAGATGAAGGGGTAGCTCCGCGTCACCTCGACCGGAAGCGCCGCCCCCGTCGGGTTATCCAGGTCCTGAGTCGATGGCGCTTCGGCCGGCGGCGGGCCGTTCTGTGACGGCGGCGAAACCTCGCCGCCGAGTTGGGTGACGGGACCAGCTGGTGGCGCCGATTCATTATGCATTGCGTTGCCATCGTTACTGGCGAGTGACGCGGTACTCATGCCCGCGCCTGCGACCATCAAAAGTACGCTGCTCGTACGGCGCATCTTGAGGAGTCGGGCTGCTCGCGCGGAAAATCCAGGCTCTGGCCGGGCCGAGCGGCGTAGGCGGAGCTTCGAGAGCAAGCGGGCAGGGGGTCCAAGCAAAGTGACGATCCCGGGGACGAGAGTCCAGCCGATTCCTTTCTGCTGCGACTCAGCCGGAGCGGGTTCCGGCTGTTGAGGCGGGGTTCCTCTTGAGAAATATCGGCAAGAAAGCCGCCTGACCTCAGTCCACGCGAATTTGGCGCGCCTCCTGAGGACGGCGAGTAGAATGGGCGCGCAGCCCGTCCCGGCATCCCAAGAGCTTAGCAAGGAAACGCGATGAAGATCCTGATCGTCACTGGCCTGACGCTTCCCGAAGTCACGGAAGCAGAGATGCAGGCGGGCTATGTAGCGTCCGGCGAGGGTGACATCGTGGTCGCGAGCTCAGAGGAAGAGGCGCTGGAGAACTGGCCCGAAGCCGAGGTGACGATGGGCACCCCGGATCAGAAGACGTTTCCGCTGGCCCAGAACCTTCGCTGGCTGCATTCGACCGCCGCCGGCGCCGACATGCTGATGTACCCGGAGATGGTCGCCAGCGAGATAAGGATCACGGGAGACAAGGGCCTCGTCGGCGAGCACCTCGGCGACCATGCCTTCGGCCTGCTGCTGACGTTGTCGCGCCAGCTCAAGCGCGCCACCCTGGAGGCGCCGAAGAGCTGGCCCAGCCGGCCGTCGATGCGCAAGGTGATGTTCGAGTTGAGCGGCGCGACGCTGGGTATCGTCGGGCTCGGTGGCACCGGGCGCTCCGTCGCGAAGCGCTCGCGTGCCTTCGGCATGGACGTGCTCGCCGTCGACGTCGAGGACGTGCCGCCTTGCGAGGACGTCTCGCAGCTCTGGGGCATGGACCGCTTCCATGAGATGCTCGGGATGTGCGACATCGTCACGGTCTGCTGCCCGCTGTCGCCGCAGACGCGTGGGCTGTTCGACGACGCGGCGTTCGCCGCGATGCGGCCGGGCTCCTACCTGGTCAACGTCACGCGTGGCCCGATCGTCGACTCCGACGCGATCGTCAAGACGCTGAAGGCAGGCCACCTCGGCGGCGCCGGGCTGGATGTCACGCCGATCGAGCCGTTACCAGAAGACCACGAGCTGTGGACCTTCCCGAACGTGATGATCACGCCGCACACGGCGGGCGCGTCGCAGTACCGCGCCGGCCGTAACGTCCAGCGCTTCGTCGCGAACCTTAAGCACTACCGCGACGGCACGCCGCTCGAGGGTGAAATTGACAAGACGAAGGGCTATTAGGACGGAAGCGTCCGTCCCGCTTGCCGAGTACGGTCTTCTCGTCTCGAAGGCGAAGTCTTGCGCTGTTTCCTACTGGCCGTCGCGCAGCCCGCGATAGACGCGCTCCGAAGTGAGCGGCATGTCGGCGATGCGTACCCCGACGGCATCCATGATGGCGTTCGAGATCGCGGCGGGGACCGGGATGTGCGGACCCTCGCCGATGCCTCGGACACCGTACGGGCCGTAACCGTTCTCGGACTCCAGCAGTACCGTCTTCAGCTCGGGAATGTCTTTGATGTTGGGCAGCTTGTAGTCGCCCAACGACAGCGAGGTGACGCGCCCGTCTTCGACACGGACCTCCTCCATCGTGGCGTAGCCGAAGCCCTGGATGGCGCCGCCGTTGATCTGCCCCTGGTGGCCGATGGGGTTGATCACGCGTCCGATGTCGTGCGCCGTCGTCAGCTTGAGCAGCCTCACCTCGCCCGTTTCGCGGTCGACGGACACCTCGGCGACCTGGGCCGTGAAAGACGTGATATGCGGTTGGTTCGAGCCGCGCGCGCCTTCCTGGCTGTGGCCACGGCCCGTGACCTCCTTGACGGTGCGCTGCAGGAGTTCTTGCCACGTCATCGCTTCTTCGATGTCGGTGCGACGCACCTCGTCGCCCGCGAAAGAGAGCGATTCGGCCGGCCAGCCCAGCTCGCTGACCGCAAGCTCGCCCAGCAAGCGGCGAACCTCCTCCGTGGCGAGGAAGCATGAGACGGTGTTGACGCGGCTGGCGCGGCTTCCAGCGACGCCGGAGTCGAAGTCCAGCTTGTCGGTGTCCCAGATTTCGACTGATATCTGGTCCAGCGGGACGCCGAGCTCTTCGGACGTGACCTGCATCAACGTGGTGTAAGTGCCGCTGCCCTGGTCGAAGATCGGCGTGCCGATGACGGCCGTGCCGTCTGGCTTCAACGTAATGTCGGTCGTGCCCTCGCCGCCGCCGCTGCCGCGGTCGGCGAACGCGACGCCGCGGCCGACGCCGGGCGGACGCGGCGAGTTGTAGTCGCCGGCCTCGACGGCAGCCTCGAGCGTCTCGATGGCGCGGACGTGCTCCAGGTGCTCGCCCCACGCCGTCTCATCACCAGGGACAACGAGGTTCTTGCGACGCAGGTCGGCGGGGTCCATGCCGAGCTGACGCGCGATGTCGTCGAGGTGACATTCCACCGGAAATACGCCCTGTGGGTCACCGGGCGCCCGCATGAAGCCGCCGGGGACGTTGTTGGTGTAAACGAAGCGCGATTCGATGCTGACGTTGTCGATGCGATACGGCCCCGCCGCCTGGTTGGCCCCTCCGATCGCGCCCACCGGCTTGAACGCCGCGTAGGCTCCGGAGTCGACCGTGTACTCCACGCTGTGGGCGACGATGGTGCCGTCGTTCTTTACGCCGGTCTTGAGACGCGTCTTCGTCGAGTGTCGCGGATTGCCGGCGCCGAGCTCCTCGATGTAGTCGGTGACTATCTTCACGGGCCGTCCCGAGGCCTTCGCGAGGTAGTAGGCGACCGGCGTGTTGCGGGAGTTGCCCTTGCCGCCGAAGTCGCCGCCGATGTGGGTGTGGTGGAACAGAAAGCGCTGCTCGGGCAGGTTGGCGGAGTACGCCAGCGACTCGCGAGTGCTATACGGCACCTTGCTGCAGATCCAGACGTGGATCCGCCCGTCGCCATCATTGACGTCCAGCACGATCGACTGCGGGTCGAGGTAGCCCTGGAACATGCGCTGCGTCGTGTAGGTCGCCTCGTAGACAAGATCCGCATCGGCGAATCCAGCTTCGACATCGCCGCGCTCGAGCTGGGTCTGGCGATAGACGTTGGACGGCGTCTCCATCTTCTGAGGGAAGCCGAAGTAGTCGTTGAAGTCGGGGTGCAGGATCGGCGCGCCGGGCGCCATGGCGTCCTCTGGCGATAGCACCGCCGGGAGCTCCTCGTACTCGACCTCGATCAGGGAGAGCACTTGCTCCGCGACGTCTTCGCCCTCGACGGCGACAGCTGCGACGCGCTCGCCCGCGAAGCGCACCGTTTCGACGGCGATGATGGGGACGTCCTTGACGGCGCGGCCCCAGAGGCCGGCGTCGGCGATGTCGCGTCCCGTGATCACGGCGTGCACGCCTGGCAGCGCCTTAGCCGCAGAGGTGTCGATGCTGACGATGCGAGCATGGGGGTACGGGCTCTTCAGCGTCTTGCCCCAGAGCATCCCCGGCAGCGAGTAGTCCGCTGTATAGAGCGCCGTGCCGGTCACCTTCTCGACGCCGTCAATCGTGCGCACCGCGGGCGTGCCGATCACCTTCATGTCCGCTCGCAGAGTCGAGTCTTCGACCATCAGTCAGTCTCCACTACTAGCCATCGCCGGCCTCTCAATACCGAGATGGATCATGCCGCGCTTGAACACGCTCGAACGTCCGTCGTAGAGCCCGGTGCGCTGGAGCATCGATTGCAGCTCGGCCAGGGTGTACGACGTGCGCACCGACGCCTCGTAGAGCCGCCGCATCTCGCCGCTGTAGTGACGGCCGAACAGTCGCACGTGCAGCGGATACGCCGGCGAAGGCGGCCGCACTAGGTCGCGGAGCAACACAGCCGCTGAGGGCTTCGCGACGCGCGCAAGCTCGTCCAGCGCGTCCACGGGGTCATCCAGGTGGTGCAGCGTGGAGTTGCAGAGCACGACGTCGAACTCGTCGTCGTCGAAGGGCAGGCGCGGTTCGCCGTTGGGGCCGAGCCGTACGAGCTTCCATTCGATGTTGACACCGGCCGTCGCAGCGTCACGCTTCGCCTGCTCGAGCATGTTGAGTCCCGCGTCGGCGCCGGTGATGCGCATCTTGGGCCAGCGCTGAGCCATGAGGATCGGGATCTGTCCGGGCCGCAGCCGAAGTCGAGGACGCGGCAGTCCTTGAACGGCAAACCGGAGGAGCCGATGAGCCGCCCGACGTGGTCGACGAACGTCCGGTCGATGGCCTCCAGATACGCCCGCGTCGCGGCCGACGAGTAGGCCTCGACTTCTTCGCCCGTGTCCATGATCTCGGGCTCGGGAACGCGCTTGAGTGTCAGTAACCCCACGGCCCTAGTCTAGCTACGTGGCCGGAGACGGCAAGCGGAGGCTGGGGCTGAGGGAGACGTGTCTCTTCGTCGCAGGTGTCACTTGCCGATACCAGCGCCTAGACTCTGAGGGATGACATCCTCGACGGACGCCGACGGCGAACCCCCCGAATCGGCGGCCACTCCCTCCACGGACCAGAGCCTCAAGTCCGTATACGTGATCGCCGCCGCGGTGAGCATCACCGCGATGTCGTACAACCTCTGGTATCCCTTCCTGCCGCTCTACGCCCTGGAGCTCGGCGCCACCAGCGACGCGAACGCGGTGTTCTGGATGTCGATCGCGCTGACGGCGCAGGGCGTCGGCCGGCTCGCCTCGAGCGCGATCTGGGGCATACTCTCCGATCGGCTGGGCCGCAAGATGATGCTCCTCAGGGCGGTCTTCCTCGGTACCCTTACATTCGTCTTTGCCGCGTTGGCGCAGGCGCCGTGGCACCTCTCTATCGCGCTGTTCTGCCAGGGAATCTTCTCGGGATTTGTGCCGGCTTCGGTCGCGCTGGTCAGCGTGATCGTGCCAGACTCACGGCTCAATCGTAGCCTCAGCCTCGTCACGGGTGGTCAGCACCTCGGCACGACGACCGGACCTGCGTTAGGCGCTTTGCTCTCCCTGCTGCTGAGCTACCGCGCGACGATCGCCGTCGCGGCCATCGTGCCGTTAATCGCCGGAATGGCGATCTGGTTACTGGTGCCGCGAGACCGGGTTGCGCGGCGCTCGGCAGACGGCGCCTCGGACGCCCAGATTGAGCCGTTCCGCATGTCGGGGCAGTTCAAACTCGCGATCGGAGCCCTGTTCGCCGTCTATTGCATGACCGAGTTGATTCGCCTCGCCACGCCGATCGCGCTGAGGGGTATCAAAGGCGGCGGGGACGTGACCGGTGAGGCCGGCCTGGCCTTCGTGCTGGGCGGGCTGGTCAGCGCGATCAGCGTGTTGTTCCTGGCGCCGCGCGTCTTCCGCGGCATTCCTTCGGGCCCGCCATTCGCGCTGATCTGCGGCGTCGGCAGTGCGGGGTTCCTGCTCGTGGCGCTGGCCGGCACGGTGGCCGCCTACATCCTCGGGTTCTTGCTGATCTTCCTCGCCATCTCGGCGATGGTGCCAGCTTTGAATACGCTGATCGCCGCCAACGTAAGGCGTTCGCGTCGCGGCACGGCGTTCGGCGTGGCCGGGACGTTTCAGGCTCTGGCGTTCGGTGTGGGACCGCTGGCCGGCGCCTTCTTCGCCGCATTCTCGCTGGACGCCGGCTTCCTGACCGTGGCGATGCTCTTCCTCGCCGTCGGCTTCGTCCTCTTCAGCTGGGTGCGAGCGCCTCAGCCGCTGTAGTCGGCCACGGATTGGATTATTTCTGCGGGGTGAATCCCGCAGCTTCGGACCACGAACCGTCGTCCGTTAACTGAGGGTTTCAACCCTCAGAGTGGTTAACGAACACGCCAAGGGAAGCGTCCGTGAAGACGGTCTCTGCGGGATGAATCCCCCAGCTGGGGACCACGAACCGTCGTTGCTAGCTGAGGGTTTCAACCCTCAGGGTGGTTCATCGGAGTGGTGACGAACACGCCGGCCTACGCGCTGCCGCGCTGACGCACCGCTTCGCGATTCGTCGAGTTCGTGCCCATGTAGACGCCGCGCTCCCAGATCCGCTTCAGCGGGTCCGAGACGTGCAGTCGCATGCGCCCGACCTTCTCGATCTCGAAGTCGCAGATCTCGCCGTCCTGCAGCGGTCCGAGGCCCTCGTGGTTGGTGCCGCAGGCCAGCAAGTCGCCGCTGTTCAGGGTCATGATGCCGCTGGCGAACTCGACCAGTTGCGGCACGCGGTGCTCCATGTCGTCCGTGTTGTAGTCGTGGCGCAGGTCGCCGTTGTTCCAGAACTGGACGTGTATCTTGTTGGGGTCTTCGACCTTGTCGAGGGTCGTAATCGCCGGGCCGATGGGCGCGAAGGTGTCGAAGCTTTTGCCCATCCAGCTGCCCGAGCGCCAGGTCGAACGCCCTTCCGCCCGCGCCGAGACGTCGATCATGCCCGTGATGCCGAAGACGGCGCTGCGCCAGTCGTCCTGCGGCACGGACTTCGCCGGCCCCTTGAACACGAGTCCCAGTTCCGCCTCGTGCTGGAAGACGTACGGGCCGGGGGAGTCGCCGTAGTCCTGCTTGTCGTTGTAGGACGGCAGGACGATCGTGTCGCCGGGGCCGATGACTGCGTCCGGGTTCTTGAGGAAGATGTTCAGCGGCCGCGCCTCGCGCTGCGCGTGCTCCCAGTAGTTGCCGATGCAGCAGAGGATCTTGCCGGGCCGCGGCAGCGGAGGCCGCAGCCGCACGATATCGAGCGGTACCGGCCTCGTGGTGTCAACGAGCTCTTCGAACGGCGCGCGCAACTCCTCGAACTCATCGATGATCTGCGCCATCAGCTTCTGCGGGTCACGGCCGTCCAGGACGTCGGTGACGCGGGACACGTCGACGACGCCTTCGTCGGTCAGCACGCCGGGGCGGACGCCGCGGCCGGCTCCGGGCCCTTCATACAGTACGAGTCTCATGCTTAGCCCCCTCTAGATTGCTCGCAGCCTAAGCGAGCGCGTATCTGCCCGCAAGGAGTATTCTCAACCCGCAACAGCCCGTACCCCGTTGAGGTGCCGATTTTCCTGGCAGTGGAGTAAGTATGTCTCTAGGTCGAGTTCTCATCGAGCGGTTTCATCCGGAAGTTATCGCCTGGCTCAAAGAACGCGTCGAGATTATCGAGGTCGACCCATGGGTTGATACAACGGGCTGGGACCGCGAAGCCTCACAAGTCGACGCCGTGATCAGCCGCAAGGGTCAGATCAAACGCGAACACCTGGCCCACGGCCGTATTAAGATCGTGGCGCGCACCGGCGTGGGTGTCGACGCAAGTCGCGTCGACCTCGACGCGGCGCGGGAGTTTCGCGTCTGGGTGTCGAACCAGCCTGGCAGTAACTCGGCAGCCGTCACCGAGCTCGTCTTCGCGCAGATGCTGTCGTTGGTCCGTCACACGCACGCAGCCAACATCGCAGTGCGAGAGGGGCGCTGGGGCGACTACACGAAGTTCGTCGGCACGGAGATGGCCGGCAAGATGCTAGGTATCGTCGGCATGGGCAACATCGGCTCTCGCGTCGCGCTGCGTGCCCGCGCCTTCGAGATGGACTTCATGGTCTACGACCCTTATATCCCAGGCGCCAGCATTACCGCGATGGGCGGCCGCATGGTGGCCCTCGACGACCTGCTGGCGCAGTCCGATTTCGTGACGATTCACTGCCCCAGGAACGACGAGACCAATGGCATGATCGACGCTCGCCGCCTGGCATTGATGAAGCCGACAGCGATCCTCGTCAACGCCGCGCGTGGCGGCATCGTCGACGAAGAGGCGCTGTATGACGCCCTGATTAGGCGGTCGTTGGCCGGCGCTGCGCTGGACGCCATGGCTACCGAGCCGCCATCGCCGGACCACCCTCTGTTCACGCTGGACAACGTCCTGCTCACGCCGCACATCGGCGGCGGCACGGAGGAGGCTTCGGCTCGCGGCGAGTGGGGTGCGGCGGAAGACGTCATTCGCGTGCTGGAGGGCAACCGGCCCAAGAACCCCGTCATCGAATTCGAATAGCGGTAAGCCATGAGGCGCAGTACGCAACGTATCCTGACCAGCCACGCCGGCAGCCTGGCACGGCCGCTCGACCTGCTGGAGATGATGCGAGAGAAGATCAACGGCCGTCCCTACGACGAGACGGTCTGGGCCGCACGAACCCAGTCGGCGGTGGCCGAAATCGTCAAGCAGCAGGCCGAAGCCGGCGTCGATATCCCCAGCGACGGGGAGCTGAGCAAGCCGATGTTCGCCGACTACATCGCCGACCGCCTCATCGGATTCGAGGGCGAAAACACGGGGCCGGCCTTCGTCAACTTCTCGCAGCGGCCGGAGCCATTTCCGGCATTCGCGGCGTCGCGGCCCGGCGGCCTAGTCGGCCTCAAGGAGAAGCGCCCGCTCAACGTCGGGCCGGTGGCGTGGAAGGACCGCGCCTACGACGACGACATCGTCAACATGAAGGCGGCGATGGCCGCGGCAGGCGTCGAGGAGGCGTTCCTGCCCTCGCCATCGCCCGGCATCGTGGCGATGCGCATCCCGACCGAGCACTACAAGACGGAAGAGGAATACCTCTACGCGCTCGCGGACGTGCTCAAGGACGAGTACCAGGCGATCGTCGACGCCGGCCTGATCCTGCAGATCGACGCGCCGGACGCTGCGATGTCCTGGGACCGCCAGAACTGGAAGGGCATCCCGGAGTTTCGCAAGGAGCTGCAGCTGCGCCACGCCGCACTAAATCACGCGCTGCAGGGAATCCCCTCCGATCGAGTGCGCTACCACGTCTGCTGGGGCAACAACGAAAACCCGCACACCGGCGATATCGAACTGAAAGACATCGTGGACCTGATCCTCGAAGTGGACGCGGACCTTTATTCGATCGAAGCAGCGAACCCGCGCCACGCGCACGAATGGAAGGTGTGGGAGAGCGTAAAGCTGCCCGAGGGCAAGACCCTGATGCCCGGCGTCATCGACTCGCTGACCAACTTCGTCGAGCACCCCGAGGTCGTGGCGCAGCGCATCGCTCAATACGCCGCGGTCGTCGGTCGCGAGAACCTCA
Source organism: Dehalococcoidia bacterium (assembly GCA_965197795.1). Classification (GTDB taxonomy): domain Bacteria; phylum Chloroflexota; class Dehalococcoidia; order DSTF01; family WHTK01; genus WHTK01. Next base: position 61,087 of record OZ240228.1, read on the forward strand.
TCGCGGGCGTAGACTGCGGTTTCGGCACCGGGGCGTCCGCCAGCCCGCGCGTGCACCCGGAGCTGGTCATGGCCAAGTTCCGCTCCCTCTCGGAAGGCGCTAAGCTCGCGTCGCGAGAGCTCTGGTAACCCCGTTTCGAGTTTGAAAGAGACAACGATGCAAGTTCAAGACGCGATTGCCGAGATCCTCAAGCGCGAGGGCGTCGAGACGCTCATCGGCTACCCGATCAACCCGTTGTTCGACGCGGTAGCCCGCGTCGACATCCGTCCTCTCGTGGTGCGCCAGGAGCGCACCGGCGTGCACATGGCGGATTCGTTCAGCCGCATGCGCTCCGGCAATGACATCGGCGTCTTCACGATGCAGTCCGGACCCGGGACGGAGAACGCGTTTGGCGCCGTGGCGCAGGCGTATTCGGAGTCTGTGCCAATGGTGGTCATCGCGGGCGGTTACGCGCGCACGCAGACCAACGTGTTCCCGTACTTCAGCGCGCTGATTAACTACCAGCACGTTACGAAGTGGTGCGAGCAAGTCACGGTGGCGGCTGCCGTGCCCGACGCGATGAGGCGCGCCTTCACGCAGGCCCGTAACGGCCGTCCAGGCCCGGCCCTGATCGAGATCCCCGGCGACCTCTGGACGGAAGAGGTGCCCGAGCCACTGGACTACGCCCCGACCTTCGCGACGCGCAGCGGTCCCGACATGACCGCGGTCGAAGAGGTGGCGCGTGTCCTGGTACAGGCGCAGCGGCCGATGATCTACGCCGGCCAGGGTGTGCACTACGCCGAGGCCTGGGAGGAACTGAAGGAGCTGGTCGAGCTGCTGGAGGTGCCAACGACCACGAGCCTCGAGGGCAAGAGCGCGTTTCCGGAAGACCATCCCTTGTCGCTGGGCTCGGGCGGCCGCTCTCTGCCGGGCCCCGTCTATCATCACCTCAAGGAAGCCGACGTCGTTTTCGGCGTCGGCTGCAGTTTCACCAAGACGAACTACGGCATCGTCTTCCCCAAGGGCAAGACCTACATCCAGTCCACCAACGACCCAAAGGACCTCAACAAGGACGTCCCGGTCAGCCACGGCCTGATCGGCGACGCACAGCTGACCTTGCAGGCGCTGACCGAGGCCGTCACGGAACGCCTCAGCGGCAAGCCGCGCGGGCGCTTCGAAGAAGTGGCGTCGAAGATCTCGACCCAGCGCGAGGAATGGCTGCAGCAATGGATGCCCAAGCTGACTTCTGAAAAAGCACCGTTGTCACCCTACCGCGTGATCTGGGACATGCTGAACACGGTAGACATCGACAACACCGTGATCACCCACGACGCCGGCAGCCCTCGGGATCAGATCTCGCCGTTCTGGCGCAGCACAGCGCCGCTCAGCTACATCGGCTGGGGCAAGACGACACAGCTCGGCTACGGCCTTGGGCTTGCCATGGGCGCCAAGCTGGCTAACCCGGACAAGCTCTGCATCAATTGGTGGGGCGACGCGGCTATCGGCATGACCGGCATGGACTTCGAGACCGCCGTGCGCGAGGGAGTGCCGATCATGTCCGTGCTCTCGAACAACTTCTCGATGGCGATCGAGCTGAAGGCGATGGCGACCTCAACCGAGAAGTACCGTTCGAGCGACATCTCCGGCAATTACGCCGACTTCGCCACCGCGCTCGGTGGTTACGGCGAACGCATCACGCAACCGTCCGAGATCATCCCCGCGATCAAACGCGGCATCGCGCAGACGCGGGCAGGACGCGCTGTGCTGCTGGAGTTCATTACGCAAAAGGAGACGGAGACCTCCTCCTGGCCGCCGCTGTAGAGCCGGCAGCAGGATTGATTGACGCGAGTCTCGGCTGGCCAGACTTCAGGCCTCCGAACCACTGACGGAGGCGCTGAAACGCCATCGTAACGCTCCGAGGCTTAGAGAGCGCGGTAAGCCGCCTGCGCGGCCGGAGGCGCAGGAATCCGAGCGACGCAAACCCGTCTGCGGACTTCGCGTTATCCGGATTCCCGAAGCCGGACTATAATTTTGGGTAGTATGGTTTTCCGCTACACCCAGTGGGACGGCACTCAGTCAATCGAGCCACTGGACCCCGACGAGCTTCTCGACCTCCTCTCCCAGGACCTCCTAGAAGACGGCGACCTGAGACGCGCCCTGGAACGCCTGCTGATGCGCGGCGCTCGCCGCGATCAGGACGGCCGGCCGCAAGGCATGCGCGACATGATGGAGCGTCTGCGCCAGCGTCGTGAGCAAACCACCAGCCGCTTCGACCTCGGTTCGTTCATGGACGAGATCAACGAGAGACTGGACGAAATCGCCGACCAGGAGCGGGGCGGTATTGAGCGCATGCGACAGCAGGCCGCCGAGGACCCGGCGGCCGATCAGGCGATGCGGGATATGGCACAGCAGCTAGCACAGCGTAAACAGGGCGCGATGGACTCGCTTCCGGACGACACCGCCGGGCGGTTGCAACGCCTCATGGACTACGAGTTCATGGACCAGCAGGCACGGGACAAGTTTCAGGAGCTGGTCAACGAGCTGCGCCAGAAGATGCTGGGCGACCAGTTCCGCATGATGCAGGAAGGTCTGGAGCGGATGACCCAGGAGGACCTGGGACCGATCCGCGAGATGATCAAGGCGCTGAACGAGTTACTGGCCAAGCACGTGCGGGGCGGCGCCACGGAAGCCGACTTCCGTCAGTTCATGGCCCAGTATGGTCACTTCCTCCCGGACAGCATCCAGACCATCGATGACCTGGTCGAGTACATGGAACAGCAGTCGGAGGCGATGGCCTCGCTGCTCGCGTCGATGCCCGACGAGATGCGTCGCGAGCTCATGGAGACGATGCAGGCGCTGCTGCAGGACGACGAGCTGCGCTACGACATGATGCAGATGGCCGACCTCATCGAGCAGATCACGGGCCGCCCGCTGGGGCGGCGCCACCCGTTCTCCGGCGACACACCCGTCGGCTTCGACGAGGCTTTCGACATGATGCACGACCTCAACGAGGTCGACGAGCTGGAGCGACAGCTACGCCGGACGATTCGCGAGCTCGACCTCGATCAGGTAGATGAGGACCTCTTGCGACGCCTTCTGGACCAGGACGCCGTCAACACGCTCAACGACATGCGGCGTCTCACCGAGCTGCTACAGGACGCCGGCTTTGCCAAGCGTGAGAACAACGACTTCGAGCTGACGGCGCGCGGCGTCAGGCGTCTCGGCGAGCGCACGCTGCGCGACCTCTTCGCCGAGATGCGCCAGGACCGCATCGGCCAGCACGACCAGGTCAACCGTGGCAGCAGCGCTGAGCAGGTCTCGGAGACCAAGCCCTGGGAGTTCGGCGACCCTTTCCTGGTCGATATCAGCACCAGCGTCGGCAACGCGATCCGGCGCAACGGCCCCGGCATACCGGTTCAGATCGAGCCGAAGGACCTCGAGGTGCATCGCCGCGAGGCGCTGATCAGCTCGGCCACCGTGATCGCGATGGATATGAGCCGTTCGATGTTCAGCAACGGCGCCTTCTACGAAGCGAAGCGCGTCGCCTTCGCCCTGAACACGCTGATCAAGACTCGCTTCCCGCGCGATGAGCTGCGCCTCGTGGTCTTTTCCTACTTCGCGATGGAGCTACAACCGGAGCGTCTGCTGCAATCTGACTGGGTCGACTGGAGCGGCACGAACATCGAGCTGGCGCTTGCGAAATCACGCGAGCTCCTGAGCAAGAACAAGTCCGCCAACCGCCAGATCATCCTGATCACGGACTGGCGACCACGGCCCACCTGGGGCCCCTACGGCGACGAAGGCACGATCGAGGGCATGTTGCAGGAGGTCAAGCGCTGCACGCGTAGCGGCATCCGGATCAACACCTTCATGATGGACAGCGCCCCGTCATCGATGGCGCTGGCGCAGCACATGATGCGCATGAACAAGGGCCGCGTCTTTTTCGGCACGCCGGGCAAGATCGGGAGCTACGTCCTGGTCGACTACCTCAAGAACAAGCGCAAGAAGGTCTGACGGGGAAGAAGACACGGCTGCTCGGCCGGGGGCTCGATGACTCCACCATCCCGTACGAACCTGGAAGGGCTCGAGAGCCTGCGAACCTCGCTGCGCTACGTGTTCCTCGATGATGGCGGCGTTTTAAGCGACAGCAGGCTCAGGCCCCCGGAGTGGTTGCGGCTGATCGGCGAGTTCATGCCGCCTCGACTGGGAAGCACCGCAGAGCAATGGAGAGATGCGAATAGGGAGTTCTTTGGGCCCATCTGGTCGAAGCTGCTAGAGCGGTTGCCGGAGTTCTCCAACTACCGGGAGTTTCACCGCGCGCATGCCACCAACTGGGTGAGCGGTATGTGCTCGCGGGTCGGCGTTTCCCCGCCGTCCGATGACGAGGCGGTAGCGCTGTACACGGAGCTCTCCATCTATATAAGTGGGCGGGCGCAAGTCGCCACGGACGGCGCCTCCGACGTAGTCTTCGCGCTGCACCGGGCTGGTTATACGCTATACACGGCATCGGGAACCCCGTCGTGGGAGCTGCGGGGCATCGTGGCGAAGATGGGAATTGCCCACTTGCTGTCCGGGCTATACGGACCCGATCTCGTTGACCACGTGCAGTACGGGGCTGCTTTCTATCGAGGCATATTCGAGCATGCCGGAGTAACGGCGAGTCAGGCCCTCGTGGTCGAGAGCGACTCTGAGTGCTGCCAGTGGGCGGTCGAGGCCGGTGCGAACGCCATCTGGATCGACAGTGCCGGTAGGGGTGACGCGACGACTCTATCAACGGTAGGCACAGCGCTGGTTGACTGAGCTTCCGATATAGAAGACCCGTCAGGTAACCGTGACGCCGGGGGCGCGAACTGTGACCAGCGATTCGTAGAGTTCGTCGACGACAACCTCGACGCCTGCTGCTGGTGTTTCGTCTTGCTGCGGTCCCGAGAGGCGCGTCAGACGCAGCAAGCAGCCCCTGTACGGCGCCGGCTCGTCATCGACGAAGACGTACGTCTGACAGCCCTCGACGCTGGCGCCGCTGTGCAACGCCAGCGCCTCGTCTCTGATCACTTCGCGGCGCAGCAGCGCGCCCTCTCGGGCTCCGTCCGCCTGCACCGAGCGCCAATTCATGCCGGACGGCACGGCGTCGTACAGCGACTCGGGTCGGGTGGCGATGAAGTCCAGCTTGGGCTGCGACGTCTGGAAGGCCTGCCAATCGGCGAGGTCACGCCAGGTGTGGAATGCGATCAGCGTCTCCGGCTCGTTGATGTTGCGCACGACCTCGGCGCCGATGAAGCCCGGCTGCTCCGTCATCATGCGAAACAGCCCGGACAGCCGCAGGACAGCTTCGTCCGACTTGTCCGCCGATGTCAGCCTCCACATCTCCTGTACCTGGTTCATCGGGTACCTCTTTCTCTTGCTGACAGAATACGCCTAACCGCCGTACCCGGACTCGATCAGCGGCCCCAGCCGCACTGCCGGATCGAAGGGATTCTTCGTCTTCGCCGCCTCGACGTAGCGTTCCAGGTCCTCCTGCAGCATCAGGCGCTCCGATACGCGCTGGCGGCAGGCTGCCTCTACCTTCGACACGTAATCATCGTGATCGGCGTAGCGTTCCGCGATCGAGGGACGCGGGTCGCCACCGGTTTCGCGCTCCGCTTTGGTGCGCGCGAAGGGGACGAAGGCGCCGCAGTTCCACAGCTGGTCGCCCTCGGCGAAGCCCTCGCGGCGCAGTGCCCACGGCGTGTGCGTGCCCACCGGGACCTCGATGTCGGGATAACGCAGGCCCGGTATGTCGTTGCCATCGGAGTCGAACGTCGCCACCTGGATCGGGTATTCCTGACCCGCGATCGGCTCCGGTGGGAAGACGGATACGTAGCCCTTGTCGAAGTCCGGGCCGTAGTTATAGTTCGGCAGTCGTCCCGCGTCCTGCGCAGGTTGACGCCGGGGATGCGCGGGAAGGCGGCCAGCGCCGCTTCCGGCTCGATCATGGTGCCCTCTTCGCGGCGAGGCACCAGGGATTGCGGCGGCGTGACACGCTTGGTCACCCACTCGTCGAGCAGGACGAGACTGGCTCGCAGATAGGGCGCCGCCGACATGCTGTTCGGCGTCAGCTGGCCGACCCACACGGGGTCATCGACCCAGCGCGCCATGTGCGGTGCCCCGGCAAGGTTGTACATGCGCGTCGTCTCCGGCAAGTCGAGGTCGCTGCCGTCGTTGGGGTCCGTATGCGTCGTCGAGACGTGACGCACCCAGTAATCGGTGCTGGTGTGCGTGTGGACGATCAGCGGATCCGTGTCGGGTCTTTGTAGCAGGCCTTTGTTCTTCTCCGAAAACGGGTCGGGCACCGCCGTGAAGGTAAAAGGATAGCGCTCCAAGGGCCACTGGTGCTCCTCGTGCTGCCGTGGGTAGCGACCGACCTGTGCGAAGCGCTGGTTGTGCAGCAGGCGGCCACTGCCCGTGTGTGAGTGGACGCCGTCCAGGAGCTTTCGGCCCTCCGTGTCCTGGTTCCAGCCCTCGTAGATGTACTGCCGCACGACGCGGCCGCTGAGCGAGACGCCGAAGCCGTACATCTGCTTGACGTGCCCGGCCAGCGGGTTCGGGTTGCCGGCCGAGTCCACGTCGCCGTACTTGAGGAACGACGTCAGGTCGCGCACGCCGAGGAAGCCGAGCCCCATGACTTTCGAGCCCTCGGTCTCGTAGATCAGTTCGTAGATCCAGCCCGGCTTGAAGCCGCCTTTGATGTAAAGGTGCTCGTTGGACGGCGTGACTTCGAGCTTGCCGTCTTTCGTCTCCGCGATCGCTAGCTCCCAATCGTCGTCGGGCACGGTGACGCGCGAGTCGCGCTCGTGCTCGCGGACCGTGAGCGACGCGCTGCTGTGGTCGAGCACCGGGTAGGGCTCGACGTCGATGCCGCGTTCGGCGCCTTCACTGACGCCCATCGAGAGAACCCCGGGCTCCCCGGCGATGAACTCCTGGCGCACCATGCCGCGCAGTCGCTGGCCGTCCAGCTTCGCTTCCGGCAGGTAAGCGACGACGTTGCCGCCGCGATCGATCAAGTCGCCCTGCCAGCCGGACCAGACGACTGCATAGCCGTAGCGCTGCAGGAAACCCTGGCCGGCGAAGGCTGGCTTCGTGAGGTCCAGCCCGCCGCCGTCGCTGTAGCGGAACGCGGCGCGGCCGCCGCGGTTGGAGAACTCGTACAGCACCTTGTCGCTACCCTTGCTCAAGTCGACCGGCTTGACGATGTCGACGACGCAAGAGAACTCGACTCGGCCGTCGGCGTTGCGTGGCGCGAGGTCCAGGTCGCAGATGTAGGGCAGGTCCGGCTCGTCCGGGTCGATGGCGAAGTAGGCCTTGCCAAGCAGGCGCTCATAGGGTCCGGCGCCATCAAACTCGACGCCACCGGCGAAGCTTTCTCTGCGTTCAATATCCAGGCGTATCGTGTTGTTCACGTCGTTCTTCTGCTTCGGTTATCAGGCGAACGGGGCGACCTATTCTCGCCTAACGACTCGACGCTGAAAAGGCGAGCCTCTAGGCGGCTGATCTGAGTCGCGCGATGCGCTATTGTGGCAGTCACCCCGCGAGACCAGTCAGGAGATAGACGGATGACGACACTAATTACGGGCGGCCTTGGCTTCATCGGCCTGCACACGGCTCGAGCATTCCTCGATATGGGTGAGGACGTGGTGCTGACCCAGTACCGCGTCAACCGCGAGCCGCCGTTCATCAAGGACGAGTTCGGTAGGCGCGCCAAGGTGGAGCAGCTTGACGTCACCGACAAGGACCGGCTGATGGAAATCGGCCGGACGCACAAGATCGACAAGATCGTCCACCTGGCAGTCCCGGGTCTCGGTGCGCTCTCGCCGCTCGAGGACTTCACGGTCAACATGCAGGGCTTGATCAACATCCTCGAAGCCGGACGTGAGTGGGAGTGCGGCCGCATCGGACTGGGCAGCTCGACCGCGGTCTATTCCGGCATCTACGAGGGCGGCGTCAACAGCGAGGACATGCGCGTCACCTTGTCCGGCGGCGGCCCGACCGGCACTTGGAAGAAGTGCTTCGAACTCATCGGCAACTACTACAAGGACCGCGCCGAGCTTGACGTCGTCATGCTGCGGATCGCCGGCATCTACGGTCCGCTGTATCACTCGATGGCCAACCTGCCGTCACGCCTGGTGCACGCGGCAGTCAAGGGCGAGCCGCCGGTGCTGCGCGGCGACACCTACGCCGAGGACGGCTACGACGCGACCTACGTCAAGGACTGTGGGCGCGGCATCGCCATGCTGATGCGGGCCGAGAAGCTCAACCACAACGTGTACAACGTTTCATCCGGCCGCGCGACGACGCCGGGGCAGATGGTGTCGGAAATCCAGAAGATCATCCCGAGCTTCAAGGGCGACTTCCTCAAGGAAGGCCGCAACCCGGCCAGCCCCGGCTCGATCTACATGGATATGGCTCGCATCAAGGCGGACACCGGCTACGAGCCCGAGTACCCGGCCGAGAAGTCGTTCCCCGACTACATCGGCTGGTTGCAGTCCGGCAACGAGCAGTAGCGAGCAATCGTGACGCGTCGCGAGGACGATTCTCCGGGACAGGACTAGGTAAGAGGGGCGCCGGTTGATGAACGAGAGGGCAGAACACCGACTCGGTCTGCGCGACGTGATCGCCGGCCAGACCCAGATCTGCAAACTGGACGAGCAGAAGTCGCAGGTCTACATCTACGGCTACCCGCTGGAGGAGCTGGTCGAGAAGCACGACTTCGAGACGACCGCCTATCTGACGCTCTACGGGGAGTTGCCGCAGGGAAAGGCGTCTTTCGCGGAACCGGAAGTGGAAACCCTGCGCAACGTCTGGAACACGCTGCGGCGTGAGCCGGCCGAAGCGCATCCAATGGGCCTGCTGCGTACGGCGATGTCGGCCTTCGGCAACCAGGTTGACGCCAACGGCGAGCGGCCGCTGACCTACGAGGATGAGCGCGAGGCGGCTTACGCGCTGACGCCCAACGTCGGTTACATGGTCGGGATGGTGGGCCGACACCGCGACGGCAGAGGCTGGATGGCGCCTCGGGCCGGTACGGCTACGCCGAGAACATTCTCACGCTGCTGCGCGGACGGCGCCCCAGCGGCTTCGAAGCGCGCTGCATGGACATGGCCCTGGTCCTCTACACGGAGCACGAGTTCAACGCCGGCAGCTTCGGAGTGCGCATCGCGGCCAGCGCGCACAGCGACCTCTATTCGTCAGTCGTCGCCTGCGAGACGATCTTGCGCGGACCGCGCCACGGCTGCGCCAACGAGGAGGTCATGAAGATCCTACTGGAGCAGGGCGGCAACCCGGACAAGGCGAAGCAATACCTCGACGACTTCTTCGCGCAACCGGGGGCTCGGCTGCCCGGCTTCGGGCACGCCGTGTACAACCTGCCGCACTCGGTCGACCCGCGGGTCGCCGTGCTGCGCCCCTGGGTCAAGGAGCTGTCGCGTCGCAAGAAGGACATGCGCTGGTACGAGACACTGCTGGCGTTTGAGGAGTACATGGCGGAGCGCATGAAGCCCCGCGTCGAGCGCGGCAACCCCAACGCGCCGGCCAACATGGACCTCTGGACGGCGCCGCTCTACTACCTGCTGGGCATCCCGATTCCGATGTACACGCCGCTGTTCGCCGCGTCTCGCATCGCCGGCTGGGCGGCGCACTACCTCGAATGCCGCTACGTCAACGCGGAGCCGATCCTGCGCCCGCGCGCCGAGTACGCCGGGCCGGAGCCGCACTTTTTCTCAGCGTCGGCTGACTTCGGCGCTGCCGTCAGGAGATAACTTGGCTGAAACCTATAACCCGCTGCCGCAGTTGATCGACTTCGCCAGCTCGCTGCGTTTCGAGGACCTCCCCGAGAGCGTGATTCACGACGCGAAAGCGCGCGCCCTGGACTCGATCGCCGCGGCGCTCGGCGCGACCGAGGACCCACGCCTGCGCCAGCGCTGGAGCTACCTGAGCCGGCGCCCGGTGGCTTACGACGCCGGCGGCCTTGCCTACGGCGTCGAGGCGAAGCTGTCGCTGTGCGACGCCGCGTTCCTCAACTCGGCGATGACGCGCTGGCTCGACCTCAACGACACCTACCTGGCCAAGGAGCCGGCCCACCCCAGCGACAACTTCGGCCCGCTTTTCGCGCTGTCCGGCGCGAAGCGACTGACGGGACGCGACGTCATTCTGGGCGCCGTGATCGGTTACGACGTGCAGTGCCGTCTCTGCGAGGCGGCGTCGCTGCGCAGCCACGGTTGGGACCACGTCAATTACATCCTGATCTCCGCGGCCCTTGCGGGTGCACGTCTGCTAGGATTCGACCAGCGGCAAATGTACAACGCCGTCGCCTTGTCGCTCAGCTCGCATGCGGCGATGCGGCAGGCACGCGAAGGCGCGTACCTCAGCGAGCAGAAGAACATGGCAGCCGCCGATGCGGTGCGCGGTGCGATGTGGGCGCTGGAAAAAGTGCAGGCCGGCGCCGACGGCCCGGCCGAGATCATCGAGGGCAAGCACGGGTTTGTGGCCCAGATGTCGGGCGAGTTCGACCCGGCCGCGTTCGCTGACCTCGGCTCGCACTTCTTGATCTCGGACACGTACATCAAGCCGGTACCGATGGAGTACCACGGCCAGACCGTCGTCGAGCACGCGCTGGCGATCCGTGAGGCGCTCGGTGCGCCGATGCTCAGCGACGTCGAGGAGGTCGTGATCTCAGGCTACGAGGCGCAACGCAGCATCATCGGCGACGACAGCAAGCGCCGCCCCACGACCAAGGAGACGGCGGATCATAGTCTGTACTACGCCTTCGCGACGCCGTTGCAGGAGGGCAGGCTCACCTTGCACGAGTACCGTGACGAGCTGCTGCACAGCCCGGACATCCTCGGACTCATCGAGCGCACCAAGTTCGTCGAGAAGCCGGAGTGGACGGCGAAGTACTACGCACCGCAGCTCCAACGCGAGTTCGTCAGCTCGGCCTTCGTGCGTCTCAAAGACGGCCGCACGGCGTATGACGAGCGGCCGGTCCCGCTTGGCCACCCGCGCAACCCGATGAGCGAGGCGCAGATGGAGGACAAGTTCACGTCGATAGCTTCTCGGCTTGCCTCCGATCAGCGAGCGCTACTGGACGCGTTGTGGGACCTCGATCGACTGGACGACGTCAGCCAGTTCATGAAGCTGGTTAAACTGGACATGAGGAGCTAGTCATGGCCGCGAAGACGTCCGCCGGCAAACAACTCAAGCAGCGGCTCGACGCCGGACGCTGCATCGCCGCCGGGGCTTTCGTGCCGTTCGTGGCGCGGCTCGCCGAGGAGGCAGGCTACGACGCGATCTACGTGTCCGGCTCCGCCTTGTCCAACTCGCTAGCTCACCCGGACGAGGGCCTGATCCCGCGCAGCAAGGTACTCGAACTGACGAGGGAGATCGTAGAAGTCGTCAAGCTGCCGGTCATCGTCGACGTCGACACCGGGTTCGGGGGGCCGAAGGGGACGGCGGAGACGGTCCGTCTGTTCGAGGACGCTGGCGCCGCCGCGGTGCAGATCGAGGACCAGGACCCGCGCTGGAAGCGCTGCGGCCATCTCGAAGGTAAGCACCTGATCTCCTGCGAGCGCATGGTGGACAAGGTGCGCGCGGCCGCCGGCGCGAGACGAGATGCGGACTTTCAGATTATCGCACGGACGGACGCCGTCGCCGTTGAAGGGTTCGAGCCCGCAGTCGAGCGCGCCCGCGCCTACGAAGCCGCCGGCGCAGACGTGCTCTTCCTCGAGGCGCTGACCTCGCGCCAGATGTTCAGCGACTTTCGCGGCTGCGTGAAAGCGCCGCTGCTGGCCAACATGACCGAGTTCGGCAAATCGCCCTGGATCAGCGACGATGATTTCGAGTCGATGGGCTACGCGCTCGTCATTCACCCAGCGACGACCTTCCGCCTTGCCGCCCGGGCGATCAAAGACGCGTTGACGGAGATGAAGCAGCACGGCAACCAGGAAACGTTGGTGCGGAATGGCAAGCTGATGCCGCGCGGCGAGATCGACGGCTATCTCATTGCTAACCTCTAGGTCTTGCCGGAGACGAAGGGCAAATTAGGCATAGGAGAAAACATGGCGCCGGATTTCGTCAGCAACGAAGAGATCGTCATCGCCGCACGCAAGCATCTGGGGCAGGGACCGTGGGATTACCTGGTCGGCGGCTCGGAGTCTGAAACCACGCTGCGACGCAATCGCCTTGCGTTCGATCGCCTCGGCTTCCGCCCGCGCGTCCTGCGCGATGTCTCACAGATCGACACCTCGACCGAGTTCATGGGTAGCAAGCAGCGCATCCCGGCTCTGCTGGCTCCAATCGGTTCGTTGCAAGCCTTCGATCCGGGCGGCGGCGCCACCGTCTCGAAGGCGGCCGAGGAGTTCGGCGTCACGCACGTCGTCAGCACGGCGACGGAGCCCGGCCTGGAAGAGATCATGAACGCGAGCAGCGCGCCGAAGATCTTCCAGCTCTACGTGCGCGGCGACGACGCCTGGGTCGAAGAGATCGTCACGCGCGCCGCACGCCTCGGCTACCAGGGACTCGCTGTCACCGTGGACCTCGCGGTTGAGAGCTATCGCGAACGCCCGATGATCTCACGCTGGACGCGGCCCTCCCGCCGCACGGCGTTCGACCGCCAGTTCCAGGCGGCGCTCGATTGGCAGAAGCTCGACTGGATCAACAGCCTGACCGACATGCCACTAATGCTGAAAGGCGTGCAGACCGCGGAGGACGCCGAGTTGGCGCTGCAGCACAACGTCGACACGATCTGGGTCAGCAACCACGGCGGACGCCAGCTCGACGCGGCGCTGGGCTCGCTCGATACGCTGCGAGAGGTGATGCCCGTGGTCAACGGGCGCGCCAAGGTCGTCGTGGACGGCGGCATTCAGCGCGGCAGCGATATCATCAAAGCGATCGCGATGGGCGCCGAAGTGGTGTCGATCGGCCGTCTGCAGGCGTGGGGATTGGCCGCGGCCGGCCAGGCCGGCGTCGTGCGCGTGCTGGAGATTCTCGAGAACGAGATGATCAGCGCGATGGGCCTGATGGGCGTCACGCGCCTGGACGAGCTGGGGCCGGAGTACCTGTGCGAGGCTGAACGAGTCACTCAACCGCACGAGATGAGTACCTGGGTCAACATCCCCGGCCACCGTCTTCAGTAGCACGTCTCGCCGACGAAGACAAAGACGCCCCGGCTTATGCCGGGGCGTCTAGCTTTGTTTGTTGGCGGTGCGATTACGCGTTGCGCTCGACGCGGACGCCGCCGCGAGGTGTACCTCCCTGCATCTTGAGCACGTCGATGATCAGGGCGCAGCCGGACTCTCGCGTCTCGTGCTTCTGCTCTACGTCCTGGATGTTGTTCCACACCTTCTCGACGGTCTCGCTGTCCGACTCAAGGTGGCCCTTCCCCTTCACAACCAGCGTCGAGCGCGTCGGGTTGTCGCGGTAGAGCAGCGCTATGTTGGGGTTCTTGGCGATAGCCTTGGCCATGCCGCTTTCCCGGTTGCGGACCCAGATCGAAAGCTGAGTGTCGCTGTAGACCTGGACGCTGCCGCGCAGCGACAGGTTGGGCGTGCCGTCTTCATCGATGTACGCCACGGACATCGGCGTGTTATTGGCCAGCGCCGAGTTGATCGTGCCGCGCGCGTTGTCCGGGATCGTGTCGCTGACCTCCGGCCGTGGCTGCGCGACGACCTCCTGGTCGATCTGCGAGATCTGGTCGTTGCCGTTGTAGGAGAAGGTCAGATTGACGGCCGCAGGGGAGGCGCCCATGCCCGGGAATGTCCCAACGACCTTGACCTTATCACCGTCTTCCTTGGGCGCCGACCAATAGCCCTTGACGTAGACGGGTGTGCTGGGCCAAATGCCGGTGACCCGGTTTAGAACGTCATCGTGTCCTTCGATATTCGTAGCACCCGTCAGCTTGACGTCGGGCGCGAGGGCCTCGCTCGCGCGCTCGACGGCGGGGACCTCACCGGTCCTCAATGCCAACACGTAGGCGTCGGCTGCGTCCACTCGCTTATTCATCGCTATTTCTCCAGTCGAACTGAAAATGGGGCCGCCGGCCCTTACCAAAGATAGGTCCTAGCGGGGGTGCAAATTCTAGCCGGTTAGTAATCGCATTGAAAGCTCTTGCTGGTGGTCCTGCGGAGGATCAACAACTTATCGGGCGTCTCAAGGGCATCGGCAGCCGTGCTTTTCGCCTAACCGTGCGCGTTACGGCGCGAACTTGATGCTGTCTGGCGTAAAGCGAATGATCGCCGCACGTCCCCGCGGCCCCGATGCTGGAGGTAGTCATGCCGACGCACCCAATCATCGTTTCTGAGGACGACATCATGCCGCTGCTGACCGACCCGGCAGCGATGGACGACGCCATACAGGCCGTCGAGAAGTCGACCATCGCCGAGTACGCCGGCCGTGTGCGCTCTCAGAACATGATCGACCGCACGCAAACGGAACCCTCTAACCTGCTGCAGATTCACATGGCCACGGACGATGAGTTGGTGACGGGCTTCCAGGTCTTCGGCGCCACGCCGGGCCAGCCACGCAGCAACTCACGCTTCGTCGTGTTGCTGGACGGGGAGTCGCGCCAGTGCATGGGCATCGTCCCGTACGAGGGCCTCTCGCCCTTGCGCGTTGGGGCGTCCGCGGGCGTTGCCGCGCGTTATCTCGCACCGAAGGGTGCTCGCAGCGTCGCGATGATCGGCTCCAGCAAGCAGGCGAGGCGCCAGCTGCACGCCATCGTGCGCGCCGTGCCGAGCGTCAAGGAAGCGCGCGTCTACAGCCCAACGCCGGAGAACCGTCAGGTCTTCGCGGCCGAGATGTCCGACTTCCTCGGCATCGAGGTGCGGGCCGTCGAGGACGCCGAGGCCGCGGTGCGGGACGCCGACGTCGTTGACTCATCGACCAACACCAAGACGCCGGTGCTGCAGTGGGACTGGATCAAACCGGGCGCGCTGGTCATGTCGATCGGCGGCGACCAGCCGCCGGCCGAGGTGCTGCAGCAGCGCATCGTGGTCCCGACCTGGGACTCGACGCTGGACGAAGCCACCGGCCGCGAGCCCTTCGGCTCGGCGATCCGCAAAGGCGCGCTGAAGCGCGAGGACGTCAGCGAGTTGGGTCAGGTCATACTCGGCGAGGTACCGGCGCGCGAGCGCGGCGATCAGGCCGTCGTGTTCGACGTCGGCAGGATTAACATCTGGGCCGTCGCAGTGACGCACTGGGCCTACGAGTGGGCCCTTGAGCGTGAGATTGGCACTCCGGTGACGCTCTCGGCGACTTAGGTGAGCAGCACACTTCGGGACCCAGCCGATGCCGACGTCACCGCAGACGCCGATCGAATCGATCGGAACCATCCTTTAGTCAGGAGCCCAGCATGACTCTCGCAGTGCGACGCGTAGTCACCGGCCACGACGTCAACGGCAAGGCTGTCGTCCAGATCGACGGCATCTCAGCCAACCGGCCACCACGTGACCCCAGCAACACGGTCAACGAAACCACAGTGGTCTGGACGACCGAAGGCTTTCCCGTCAGCAACGACGGCAATGAGGACGAGAGCGGGCGCGAGACGGGGATCACGTATCCCACGGGACCGTCTTCCGCGTTGTCTCCTTCGGACCCGGCAACCCGGACATGAACCACCGCACCGACTCTGTCGATTACGCTGTGGTCATCTCGGGCGAGATCGACATGGAGCTTGACGATGGTGCTTCCGTCCATCTCAAGGCCGGCGACACGTTGGTGCAGCGCGGCACGATCCACAACTGGAAGAACCGCGGCACAGAACCGTGCCTGATCGCCTTTGTGCTGATTCACGCAAAATCGGTCGAAGCCGGCGGCAAAGTCCTTGAAGCGACGATGCACTAGGAGGCCGCGATGAACTTTGGCACGTTCCATCTTTACGTCGCAGCCGCCCTGGATGAGCGACAGCGACGTCATCCACGGCGAACTACAGCAACAGCTCTGGCTCGAAGAGCTGGGCTACGACGAAGCATGGCTCGCCGAGCACAACGCTCGCGTCTACGGCATCGTTGGGTCGCTACAGGTCGCGGCGGCGGCGCTGGCCGCGCAGACAGAGCGCATCCGCATCGGCGCGGCGGTGACGCGCTTGCCGCTGCACCACCCGTTGCACACGGCCGAGGACCTGGCGCTGATCGACGTGCTGAGCAACGGCCGCTTCGACCTCGGGTTCGGGAAGGGCTACGACCCGCTCGAGTTCGAGACCTACGGCGTGGACTTCGAGGAGCGCCAGGACCGCTGGGAAGAAGCGCTGGACATCGTCCTGCGCGCCTGGAGCGACGGGCGAATCGCGCACGAGGGCAAGTTCTGGACGATTCCGAAGATGGAGGTCATGCCGAAGGTGGTGCAGCGCCCGCACCCGCCGGTCTTCCTCATGGTGACGCAGAGCGACGATTCCGTCGTATTCGCCGCTAAACGTCTCTTTCCGATCATGATGGGCCAGGGGCCGGACTGGGACGACGCGAAACGCAAGGTCGAGCTCTACCGCGCAACGGCGCTGGCGGAAGGCCATCCGGCGGCTGACATCGACCAGGTGATGAAGCGGTTCGGCCAACTCAAGCAGGTGCACATCGCCCAGACGAAGCAGCAGGCGTGCGATGAGTACGAAAAGGGGCTCATGTGGTACTTCGCGACTTCGGCGAACCGCGGCATGTTCGGTTTCAACCGCGAACCGCAGCCGTACGAGTACTACCTCAACCATCGTTCCGTCATCCTGGGTACGGCCGAAGAGGTCTCGGACCAGATCGCCGAGTACAGCGAGTACACCGGCGTGAGCAACGTGATCTGCTGGTTCAACTGCGGTGGTCAACCACAGGACCAGGTGCGCCATTCGATGGAGACGTTCGCCAGGAAGGTAATGCCACGCTTCAAATGAGGGCGATGAGTTCAGTGGTGGACGGTTCCGGCTCCGGGTATCTCATGAACGGGTGTGGGCTTTGCTCGATGTGTTTCGTTGCCACGGATTCGGGGCGCGAGTCGGCTGTAAATATGCATCCGACCTGGCTTGAATCGATGAACCGAGGAGAGAAATGTACGTGATCGTTGGATTTCACAAGATCCTTCCGGAGCGCCTGCATGAGTATCTCGAAAACGTGAAGCTTCACGCACGGAATAGCGGCTCAGAGCCTGGATGTATCCGCTACGAAGCGCTCCAGGATGAGGACGACCCGAACACCATCTGCCTGCACGAGGTCTTCGAGGATGAAGCGGCATTTCATGCTCATCAAGCGACGGAGCACTACAAGTCGTGGATGGAGCTATCCCGGGAATGACGTGACGGCGGTTCACTGCACCGTCACGTCATGAATTACGTCGAGCCAGAATCCCCGGCGAGACGCTGAGGGAGCAAGAAGTTCAGCCCTCACCTCGGGCGTTTGAAGGCACTGCTGGGTCGCTTCCGTCCGAACTCGGGGTGCCGGTCAGTCGTTCCGCATCCTCTTCACTGATCTTGCCCTCCGCAACCAGCGCCGCCGCCTGGGCAGGCGAGAGATAGGCCCGCGCAAGAGCGTTGAGGTGCAGATTTCGCAGGCTCGGCGACAGCCAGAACATGGACAGCAAGATGCCCAGCATCAGCGGGGATGAGATGAAGACCGTTAGCGGTGCGCCAATGGCGTCCGCGGCCACCGTCGTAGGCAGCAAACCAAGTGGCGCCAGGCCGATGGACATCATGACGAGCGAGACAACCCGTCCACGCAGCTCGGCTGGCACGGTGGCCTGAATAACCGTGTTGTTCGTGGTCATGAAGACCATCTGACCAACCGAAGCCAGCCCGATGAGGATCAGTGCCAACTCGAAAACGGGGCTGAGGGCAAACGCTGCGTAGAAAATTGATGCTCCGGCGCCACCCAGCAGAAGCAGACGCCCCTTGTGCGTGAACCGGTCCATATTGGCCGAGACTGTCGCGCCGGTTAGGCCATCCACTCCGGCCGCCGCGGCGAGGAACCCTAAACCAGCCGCGCCGCGATCGAAGACCTCTTGCGCGAAGACCGGCAGCATCATCTGCACCGGGAAGGCGAGCAGAGGGATAAGGATGCTGGTCGCGATGAGCAGACGCACGGTTTCGTTGTGGAACATAGCGGAACCCTTCCTTGATCTCCGTAGTCAAGGACTGCCGCGATTCATGACCGACCATGTCATGCTTGGGCAGCTTGAGCTGCGTCACCGTCGAGAGAAGGAAGAAGCCGGCGGCCACGGCGAAGACCAACCAACGCCGAGGGGAGAGACAAGAACCCCCGCGAGCGCCGGCGCCACGATTCGGGAGAGGTTCATCTGCGCCATCTGCAGCGAGACGGCGTTCATGAGCCGGTGTCGTGGTACCAGCTGAGGCACCACAGCCAGTCGGGTCGGCATGTTCAGGGAGACCAGCAGCCCAGGCCTAGAGATACGACCACGAGATGCCACAGCAAGATCGCATCAGACAGGATCAGAAAAGCGAGCAGCACGCTGATCAAGAAGGAACCGGTCTGAGAAAGGGCGAGGATCGTCCTCTTGTTGACGCGGTCGGCGATTACGCCGCTGATCGGCGAGGCGAACAAAGTAGGCACGGCAAAGGCAGAAGAGACCAGCCCGAGCGCTTGGCCGAGCCTGTCAGGTCGAACGTCAGATAACCGAAGAGGATCATCTGCATCTGGATCGCCATGAAGAAGGCAAAGCTGCTCGCGAAGAACCAGGCGAAATCGCGCTGGGTAATCGAAGCGAAGGTCGAGCTGAAAAGGGACGGACTTCCCGCCTCCTCGGCAGAGGCTTCGGGCCACAACTGCTGGTTAAGCGTCAATCGAGTAGCCTCTTAGGTGACAAGGCTTCATCTATTAGCGGTAGAGGGAGAACATTCATAAACGGAGCCGCGGATACTTGCCGCCCAGCAACTGGGCGTTCTGGCCTTATTCACTAACACATTAACGTATGGGTGCGCCTATTACGGCCTGAAGGCTCGTACGGCGTTACTCGAAGCAGGAGCGTGACCGCCAACGCATTCGTCGTCAGACTTGGTGTAGAGCGACAACGTGAGGGCCGCCTCTTAGCTGGCGGAGGCGTCTCGCTCAACCGCGACGTCGCCTTCGCGCCGCACAGGCTCTCGACCGAACGAGTCATCTAGATAGCCTGATAGACCCTGGGTGCAGAGCAGGCAAAGGGGCCGAAGCAAGCTTGAAGGTCTTTCGCCACGGCCCAATTCACGTCACCGCGATCACCTGCGCCCACGTTAGAATCGAAACCACGAAGGTTGCGGTGAACGTCTCGAAGCCCTGCTTTCGCGATAGTCTTGGGTTGGCTGTCAACCCTTCGACCGTAAGACCAGTGAGGTCGAATGCGTATCTAGCCGGGATGGTGAAATTGGCAAACGCAGCGGACTTAAAATCCGCCGTCCGCAAGGACTTGTGGGTTCGAGCCCCACTCCCGGCACCACTCCTCCGATTCTGAGACCTAGATAAACCTGGGTTCCCCGCTACTTGCCAGGTTGCTGTTTGTAGCAGCCGTGACAGACTGGCGTTCGTCAGCTCACACAGGAAGCTGAGCGCCCTCGGTAGATTCCGAGGGCGCTCTCGCATTGATGCTTCAGACCCCTCTAACCGCCACCACCGCCCGCGAACACCTCGACCGCCTGCGGCCGACCGAAAAGAACGTCGCGTGTATAGTCGACGCCGTTCTCGCCCTTTGGCACCAGGGCGCCGCCCGAGAAGAGCCAGTAAAGGTCCGGCTTCTCTACTCCCGGCGGTACCACGCCCTCGGCGTGGTAGGCCTTGCAAGCGTTGATCAGCTTGCGCCGGGCAGCGATGACCATCTTGTCCGTCGTGCCCAGGTGTTCCTCTGTCCGGTCGTAGATCGGACCCATGGTCTCCTGCATGCCGCGGTCCTCAGGCTCGGCCCCATTGGGAATGCCGGTGTATGACCGCCAGTCGGCCTGCGCCTCTCGGTCGACGAGGTAATCGTTCTCCAGCGTCTGAATGCTGCGGGCACGGCCGAGCCAGTCGGTGGTGTCGGGCTGGAGGTTCCGCGCCCGGCCGGGCGGCAGCTCCTGGTTTTGCTGGGCACTGACGAGTCGTTGCCGTCCCGAGCCCTGAGTCAGGCCGCCGATGCCGGGCGTGCCATCTATTTCCTTGGGGAGCGGCGCCGAGATTATCCAGACCATCATGTGGTCGTCGTCCAGCGGCACCCAGGCGCGACAGCCGATGCGCCGCGAGAGGATGCCGGGCGCGTTGTAGGAATAGAAAGGCAGCAGGTAGTGGCCCATACGCCAGTACTCCGTGTCCTCTTCCGCCGGTCGCCAGGCACCGTATGTCGTCCCCGCTTCGTGCTCTTCGGTGTAAAGCGTCGCTTCTCGGGTTTTGAACGCGTAGTAGTCGATGCTGCCGGGCTCTGTGCCGCGCCAATCGACGTGACCGCCGTGCAGGAAGGACGCGTGGACGGTGTCGATGTCGCCCTCCAAGGCCTGCATGAAGCTGCAGTCGCGCATCTGGATGGTCACCTGGCAGTCCGAGTCCATGTTGCCGGGGATCTTTGGCAGCGACGGCGGCGTGCTGCGAGGCCCCATGTAGGTCCAAATGATGTTGTTGCGCTCCACGCAGGGATAGGCCTGAGCCCGGACCTTCGACTTGAAGTTGCTCTCGGCTGGCTCGCTTGGCATGTCGATGCAGGTACCGTCTACGGCGTACTTCCAGCCGTGATAGACGCAGCGCAGTCCCTCTTCCTCGTTGCGCCCGTAGAACAACGAGGCGCCGCGGTGCGGGCAGGCGTTGCCGAGAATGCCGACGCGGCCGGCGCTGTCACGAAAGGCGATCAGATTCTCGCCCAAGAGGCGTATTCGCAGCGGCGGACCGTCGGGCGCCGGCAACTCGAAGGACGTGAGCGCCGGTAGCCAGTACTCGCGCATGAACGCCCCCATCGGCGTCCCGGGCCCGACCTGACACATCAACTCGTTGTCTGCTTGGCTGAGCATGTCTCTCTCCTCCACGACTCGCAAGAATCGACATCCCTTCAGGGAAATCGAATGCGTTCATATTAATCCCCTTCATAGCTGATGACTATCACTGTCTGGCCGATCTGTGGTTAGCAGGCCTCTTGTTAGAGTCAGATATCGCCCCTCCAATGGGAACTCCGGCCGAGCGGTGGGTACTGGTGCAGGCAGCGATTGTCTCCGATCAGTTGTGCAAATCGGCCCCAGACAAGATAAGAGAGCAGCTGATGAAGAGTCCGAAACTAAAGGCGGTCTTGGCGGAGGCAGGCGCAGGGTGCATCATGTGGATGATGAAGTCGGCTGGGTGAAGCAAACTGAGCAGGGACGGCCGTCCGACAATCGTCGGAGTTTACCGTCTTAGCATTGTGCTAGGCATACACGAATGGCAACGGACGACATGACCCCTTTTCTCGACGAGCACCTGCTGACCTACATTCGAGGGCCCGCCGGCGAGGTGGGCCTGTTCGAAGCGCTTGAGCCGCTCGATCCTAGCCACCGCGATAACCTGTCCGCCATCCTTGTGCCGGGGAGCGATGGCAACTTGCAGCGAATGAGACCGGTCTACGTAGTCAGGTTCAGGGAGAGTGTGCGGCAGACCTACTTCAGCCTTGGTGAAGCCTACCTTGCGGCGGGGAAGCTCGTGGGGGTCGAGGCAGGCATCGGAAGCAACCCCAGTCGATACCTGGTGGACTAACCGGGCGGGCTGGTGACCCGAGCGGGAAGGTGCCTCGCACTCCTCCCGGGGCCAATCGGCCATGACGACCTGGCCGTGGCGCTTGTAGCCCCGATCGCAAGTCAAAGTTGTTAGCTGGTTTGACAGCCAGTTTTGCCTGCGACAGGATCACTGCACCGTGACCAGCGCAGACCAGCGCAGGGTAGTCGCCTGAAAGGAACAATACAGAATGCTGCCGAAACAAGAAAACGATCTACTCTGCCGGGTGGGTCCCGGGACCCCAATGGGCAATCTGCTTAGAGAGTACTGGTTTCCCGGCATACCGTCCTTCGAGCTGCCGAGCGCTGACTGTCCGCCAAAGAAGGTCAGACTGCTCGGTGAAGACCTGGTGGCATTCCGGGACACGAGCGGTAACATCGGCCTCGTCGCCCAGTCGTGTCCGCACCGCGGCGCTTCGCTGTTTTTCGGACGGAACGAGGAGGAAGGGCTGCGTTGCGTCTATCACGGCTGGAAGTTCGACGTCGAGGGTAATTGCGTCGACATGCCGAGCGAACCCGCCGAGAGCAACTTCAAGAGCAAGGTCCGAGCTCGCGCCTACCCGGCACGAGAAGTGAACCGCGTAATCTGGGTTTACATGGGCCCACGGGAGACACCACCGCCCCTCCCGCGCTTTGAGATAACAACTCTGCCGATCGAACAGGTCTCTGAGCCGAGGCTGATGATGGAGGAGTCGAACTGGTTCCAGAACCTCGAAGGTGACATCGACTCCTCGCACATCGACTACTTGCACATCCGTCTCGGCTTCGACTCCATCGTTTCTCACAACGTAGGCGGCCAATTCCGTCGCGACCGCACGCCACGGATGGAGGTAGTTCCGACCGATTACGGCGCTTTCTACTCAGCGAAGCGGAAGTGGGACGAGGAGGGCAACGAGTGGCACCGTATCAGCCAGTTGATCTTTCCATTCCATACGATGATCGCCGCCGGCAGCGCGGACCGAGTCAGCCTGCGCTCCTGGGTCCCTGTCGACGACCACTACACCTTGCAAATCGTCCAGAGCGGGAACCTCGCCGGTCCGATCGCGCCCGAAGAACACCACGCAGCCGCCAATCAGTTCGAAAAGGCGGGCGGCATCCTGCCCGCTACGAGTGACCCTCGCTCACGCTACTTCACCGTCGCGAACAAGCGGAACGATTTCTTGCGCGACTTCGAACTGGAACGAACGGCGCTCTTCTGCGGCATACAGCCGCCAGCGACCGCCGGAAACCTGCAGGACCGGGCGATGACCGAGCTCATGTGCAACGAGGACGGCATCGAGCCAATATATGACCGGTCCAGGGAGCACTTGGGGACAACAGACGGCATGGTGATCTTCACTCGGCGCGCACTGATTAGGGCCGCGAAAGCGCTGCGCGACGAAGAGAAGCTCCCCGCCAACGTCGATGACGTCGACCTCGACCGCGTTCGCTCGGCGTCGGCCATACTGCCGCAGGGTGCGGACTGGATCGCGGAGACGGCTGCTGCTCGCAACTCGGATGCGAACGTGCCCATCTCTTACGTCGTAGCGGTAGGCCCTTGATGGCTGGCAGCCTTGGGGAGGGCGCCCTCGCCTAGCTAAGCCGAGAGGCGCGTGAGTTAAGTGCGGATAGCGTACGGAGGAAGAAATATGCCGATTCAGGTAGGAGAACGACAGTACGAGCTAGTCGAGGGCTGGGGCGAGATGCCCGAGGGCTGGATCTGGGGCCAGGTCGGCGCAGTCGGCGTCGATTCGCAGGATAACGTCCATGCCTTTACGCGCGCGCCGCATCCCTATCGCATCTTCGACAAGTCCGGCAAGCTGCTCGACCATTGGGGCGAGCAGATCTTCGAGGACGCCCACGGCATCTGCATCGCCGGCGACGACGACGTTTATCTCGTCGACCGTAACCCGCAGGTCGTCCTCAAGTTCAACAAGCAGGGACGTCACCTGATCTCGATGGGCAACCGCCACGAGCCGTCCGACACAGGCTACACAAGTGAGAACCCGACCGTGACGCACGCCGGCCCGCCCTTCCACAACCCGACGGACGTCAGCATCGGCCCCAACGGCGAGATCTTCGTCTCGGACGGCTACCGCAATTGCCGCGTGCACCGCTACTCGGCGTCCGGCGAGCTGCAGCACTCGTTCGGCGAGCCCGGCACCAGCGACGGCCAGATGGTGCTGGTGCACAGCGTCTGGTACCACAAGGACCGCCTCTACGTGGCCGACCGCCAGAACCACCGCATTCAGGTGTTCACCCCCGAAGGCAAGCACCTTGCGACCTGGCCTGGCTACGACCAGCCCTGCAAGATCTTCATCGACGACGAGGACATCATGTACGTCGCCGAGCTAGGCGATCGCGTCACCATCGCCGACCTCAACGGCAACATGATTGGTCGCTGGGGCGACGAGCGTTCGCACGAGCCGGGCAAGTTCTGGGGCCCGCACGGCATCTGGGTCGACTCGGAAGGCTCCATCTACGTCGCTGAGGTGCTGGAGGGTGCGCGCCTGCAGAAGTTCGCGCGCGTGAAGTAGGCCAATTCTTAAGCCGCCCGTCGGCCTCTCCTTGGCGCCGCCGAGTTGCTTCTCGACCATTGCCCCGCCGAGCGCGACGCTGCCATCGAGCGCCTCGACTTCGCGATCGCCGAGTTCCAGGCCATGAAGATGCAGCGGGCGTAGAGCGGGCGCTGGGCTCAGGCGGCGCAATTCTTTCATTTGCGTCAGAATGCCTCACATGGTCGAGGAGGTAGAGACCGAGCCCCCGCCAACTCCCACGCGCGCCAGCCGCTACCTGCCGTTTGTTACGGCTGCTCCTTTCTATGGCTGGTGGGTCCTTGGGTCGTTCATCGGCCTCCGCATGATCGCTTCCGGCGTCGGCAACAACGTCCGGAGCCTCCTGGTGTTGCCACTGGAGGACGAGTTCGGTTCCAGCCGGGCGGCGATCTCCTTGATGGCCACCGCCGGCAGCATCTCGGTGGCGCTTACGGCGCCGCTGGGCGGCTGGCTCATGGATCGCTTCGGTCCGCGTCGCGTGATGCTGGTCACGCTGCTGGTTGCCGCCGGCGGTTACGTCGCGCTTTCGCAAGCCCAGGCGCTCTGGCAAGTGATCGTCATGTTCGCACTGCCGCTGGGCGTTGCATACAACTGGGCAATCCTGAACTCGGGAGCTCCGATCCTCAACAACTGGTTCGACAGGCAGAAGGCGCGAGCCCTCTCATTACTCAACGTTGGACACGGCGCCGGCGCCCTTCTCCTTCCGCTCATGGCTTTGGCGATTGTCGACCTTGGGTGGCGAACAGCCATATTGGCAGGTGGTGTGGTTTTACTGGTCGCCGGACTGATAACGGTTTTCGTGATCAGGGATACACCCGAAGAGATGGGCTTGACGCCAGACGGTGACGCGAAAGCCGAGGACGACGCGCCGTACTCGGGTCACAATCAGACGGCCGGGACCACGCTGAAAGAAGCGGTCCGTACTCCCTTCTTCTGGGCGATCGGTTTGGGTAGCGCTTGCATGCTCTTCATCAACTCCAGCGTGATCTTCCATATGGTGCCGTTGATGGAATCGAGAGGGGAGGGCGAGAGCCTCGGCGCTCTACTGCTAAGTCTGCAACTCCTCCTGACCGTCCCCATCGTGCTGGCAAGCGCCTGGGCCGCAGACAAGGTGGGCGGCACCAGGGTGCTAACCGGGATGATGGTTTTCGCCTCGCTTGGTGTGCTCGTCTTGCTGGTGGCTGAGACCAGGTGGGTTTACGTCCCCGCCGTGGCCCTGCTGGCATTTGGAGGCTCGCATTGGGCGATTCTCTGGGCCGTACTCGGGCGAGTTTACGGCCGACTCCACTACAACTCGATTCGCATGTCGATCTATTCGATTCTCATAGCCGGCATGTCAGGAGCGCCGGTGCTGGCCGGCCTTTCCTTCGACATTCACGACAGCTACACACCGTGGTTACGCATTCTGATCGCGATAAGCGCAATCGGAATCGTCGCCTTCGTAGTGACCGACAGAGTCGCCAAGGCCTCTCGTACTACTTCGGCCGCCAACTAGCTGAGTACGTGATGTCGCAAGGTCTGTTGCAGGCGCTTGGGCTCCGGAATGTGCCCGACTACATCTCTACAGGAGCGCTCGCCTGCTTCGACCACTGTCCGAAGGAGCCAGCGTAATTTCGCGCCTTGGTGTAGCCGAGGAGCTTCAGAACCAGCACGGCGACCGCCGAGCGTCCGCCGCCTTGTCAATAGCAGTTGATTTCGCTCTCGGGGGTGATCCCTCTCGACCCGAGCAGGTTCCGTAGTTCATCGCCTGACTTGAAGGTCTTGGTTATTGGATCGAGCAGTTCGGTCCAGTCGAGATGGACGGCGCCCGCTACGTGGCCGGGGCGAGGGTTGTTTCGCGATTCCGTTCCCGTGTACTCCTCTGCCGTTCGGACGTCCCAGAACACGACACCTGGGGAGCCGACGGCTGCCTGGGCGTGGTCGAATGTGCAGCTGACCTCCTCGACAAGGCTGGCCTGGAAGCTTGCTTCTGGATACGAGCCCGGTGTAGTCGATGTGGGTCTCGTCTCGGTGGTCCACTTCTCGAAGCCGCCGTCCAGGATGCTAACCCGAGTAAGACCGTAATAAATGAAAGCCCAGGCGGTCATTCCCATGATCGCGCCCGGTGCGTCGTAGATGACGACCTTTGAGCTGCTGTCTATGCCGAGGCTGCCGGCAAGTCGTTCGAACTCTTCAGGTGCTCCCATTTCGGCGTCCGCGGTGCGCGGGATGCCACCGTGGGCCGCGAGGTTAACCGCGCCGGGAATGTGCCCCGCCGCGTACAGCTCGGCCGAGCGCGTATCGATCAGTCGTAGGCCGGCGTCATCGAGGTGGTCTGCTAGCCAATCTGATTCCACTAGCAGGCCAGGGTTAGCATATCCGCGTTCGCTGACTGGTGTTACCGGCATCCGCACCTCCGTCTATGGTCAGGATTCTAAACTGATTAATGCCCGCCTGCGAGACCTCTCGTACGAACTAGGAGCGGCTTCTCGAGCGGAATACATCCAGGAGTCTCCTGCGAGTACGATGACCTGGAACTCGCTTTGATGGCCTAGAAGGCTCCTTGAGAGTCGGAAAGGATGGCACCACCGCCATGGAGGAGGCTCGACTTCACCGTCGCCGCGCTCCAGGATATGAAGACGCAGCCTGCGCTTGAAAGAGCGCCTTGGGCGCCGGGGCTGCTGAAGGAGTAAGCCACACTAGGACGACATCGTTTGTGCCCACAGTTATCGGTTTCCCGTGCATTGAGTTCAAGAGAACCAGGAGGACAGCATGACCGCTCCCCAAGCAAAGATGTTTGCCTATCACCTGGGCATTGTCGTGCGCGACCGCGAAGCAGCTTGCGAGCGCTATACCGAGTTGCTCGGAGTGCCCGAGTGGCACTACAGCGAGGTCGAGCGGCCGGGGGTGCCCGTCAACCCTGATACGGCCGGAGGGCACGGCGTCCTTCACATCGCTTTCGGCCGTATGCCTGGCATGACATTCGAGTTGATCCAGCCGGAGGGGAAGATAGAGCACAAAGTCTTCCTGGACACGCACGGCGAGGGCGTGCAGCATGTCGGCATCTGGACCCCGGATGTCCAGGCCGCCGTGCGTGAAGCAGTGGCCAAGGGCTGCCGGGTCACGCATGCGGCGCTCACTCAGGACGTGGCGACGATTAATCTGACGCCGAAGAGCCCACCCGATGCGATCGTTCCCTTCCTTGCGAACCTGGGCTATGTTGACCCCGGTATGGGCGGCTTTCAGATCGAGTTCGTTGGAACCGTCAATCCCGAACGCCATCGCGACATGTTCAAGGAAATCACGGACGAGTCGATCCCGCTGCCGCCCTGGTATCAGCCGAGCTAGTCGCGCTCCCATCCCTGAGCTCGATTCCTCTGAACTCGATGGCCAGCGGCTCTGTCCGACACGATGTGTAAAGTGAACCTGAGAGGAGCCCATGAGCGGAGAGTGAGCGCTCGACTAGTGGACAATACTTCTTGATTACACTCCCGAAGCTTGCAGTGCCGACTGCTCAGCGTTTGCCCTGATTCCGTTCCGCCGCGCCGCGCCCGGCGAAACGCCAACGAAGCGCTTGAAGGCCCGGCTGAACGCGGCCTCGGACTCGTAGCCGAGGCGATTCGCCAGCTCGCCGAGCGGCGCCTCGTCATCCTTGAGCCAGGTTAGCGCGACGTGCATTCTCCATCGCGCAAGGTAGTGCATCGCGGGTTCGCCGACCAGCTCTGTAAAGCGCGCCGCGAACGCTGAACGTGACATGGCGACCTCGGCCGCCAACGACGCCACGCTCCACGCGTGCCCTGGGTCGCGATGGATGAGTGAGATGGCGCGGCCGATCTGCTTGTCCTGGAGCGCTCCGAGCCAGCCTGTCTTTGCTGCGGGGTCCTGCGCGATCCACGATCGGATCGCCTGGATCAGCAAGATGTCGGCAAGGCGGGTCGTGACTGTCTCGCCTCCAGGCCGCAGGTCCCTGGTCTCAGCTGCCATAAGCCGCACCGTCGTCTGGATCCAATCCATCTCGGGCGCATTCGACGCCTCGATGCGGATCGTCTTGGGCAGGAGCTTGATGAGCTGCTGCGCGCCGGGGTCCTCGAAGCGAACGACACAGCAGCAGAGCCTCGTCGTCGCGCCGCCTCCACCCTGCCTGATGATCTCGTAGTGTTCGCTGACCTCCTCGCGCGGAATATCGAAGAGATGAGGGGCCACGGCTCCAGGCTCGCTGAGAAGTCGGTGGCCTTGGCCGTGGGGGACTAGCGCGAGATCGCCTTGCTGAAGGAAACACGGCTCGCCGCCGTCCACCTCGAGCCAACAGCCGCCCGAGATCACGATGTGGAACATCAGCGTGTCCGAGATCGGAGGTATGTCCAGGCCCCAAGGCGCGCTGAACTCGCAGCGGCTGTACAGCACGCCCTTCATTCGAAGGAGATGCAGCGCTTCGCCGAGTGGGTCCACCGAAACCCACGGATCGCTCATGCCTCTAGTGTGCATGCTGAGATACCGGACGTCCAGTTCCTTGGACGATCGAGCATAAGTTTGCGACTTTCAGTCATTGTTAGTCCTCCCTCCGAGGATAACGATGGACGCACCGAATGAACGTAGCCAGTAGGAGGACAACATGAACGGTACGAAAGAAAACACACAAGAGACTGGGACGATCTTGGTTCTCGGCGGCACCGGCAAGACCGGCCGCCGAGTGGTAGAACGGCTGGAGGCGCGCGGCCTGCCGGTGCGGGTCGGTTCACGATCCGGCGAACCGCCCTTCGACTGGGAGGACAATGCCACGTGGGCGCCGGTGCTCGATGGCGTGGGGTCGGTGTACATCTCGTACTATCCGGACCTTGCCGCCCCAGGCGCAGTCGAGGCCACGAGTGCGTTCGCCAATCTCGCCGTGGTGAACGGGGTCCGTCGGCTGGTGCTCTTGGCGGGCCGCGGCGAGCCCGAGGCCGAGCAGGCCGAGCAGGCCGTGCGTCAGTCCGGCGCGGACCTGACAGTCATCCGCGCGACCTGGTTCAGCCAGAACTTCAGCGAGGGTTTCATGCTGGAGCCTGTGCTCGGCGGCGAGATCGTACTCCCGGCCGGGGAAACGCCCGAGCCGTTCGTCGATGTCGACGACATTGCCGACGTGGCTGTCGCGGCGCTGACCGACGACCGGCACATCGGCCAGCTCTACGAGCTGACTGGCCCCCGGCTGCTGAGCTTCGCACAAGTGGCCGAGGAGATCGCTGAAGCGACCGGCCACGAGATCCGCTACGTGCCGGTCTCGATTGAGCAGTACACGGCCGCTGCTGCCGAGCAGGGCCTGCGGGCGAGGTTATTGACCTGCTCAGGTACCTGTTCGGCGTCGTTCTGGACGGCCGCAACGCCCACCTGACCGACGGCGTCCAGCGCGCCCTAGGCCGGGAGCCGAAGGACTTCAGGGACTACGCGCGAGAGGCAGCCGCCACAGGCGTCTGGGGCGTGGCTGACGTCGCCGGGGCTATCCGATAATGGACGATGCGCTCTTCGCCTTGACGCTTGTAGCAGCCCTCGGCTGTGGTCTCGTGGCAGGTACGTTCTTCACGTTCTCGACCTTCGTGATGACGGCACTCGCCCGTCTGCCGGCAGCCCAGGGAATCGCCGCCATGCAGTCGATTAACATCGTGGTGCTCAACCCGTTGTTCATGCGGCGTTTCTTGGTACGGCGTTGGTCTCCGTAGCTGTGGCCGTCTTATCCGCGTTGGAATGGGAAGAGCCGGCGGCCTTCTACCAGGTTGCCGGCAGCGCCCTCTACCTGGTCGGAACCATCTTCGTAACGATAGCGTTCAATGTCCCACGTAACGACGCGCTGGCGGCCGTTAACCCTGAGGACGCCGGCAGCGCCGGCCTATGGCGACGCTACGTCACCGAGTGGACGGCCTGGAATCACGTGCGGGGGCTCGCTGCTCTCGCGGCCGCAGCGTCGCTGACGATTGCCGCGATTGAGATGTAACGCAGGCTCGCAACACCGGAAGAGGCCACGCTGGCGGCAGGGGCGGGGCCTCTTTTCAGTGAAGCCTGGAAACGATCATCGCCCTCACCTGGCCGCCGCCGGCAAAGAGCACAGGAAGATAGGACCTGGGAGAAGGTGGCTACAGCCCGAGGGCTCTAAGAAACCGTCAGGCCCCGCTTCTCGATTTCGCGCCGTCCCTGTTCCGGATTGTCGAACGGCACCGTTAGCTCGAGGTGGTAGTCGTCCGGGTCGTCAACGTAGATCGACATGCGGCCCAGACCGTGGGTCGTCAGCCGGACTGGAACGTCGTGCTTGCCCAGGTGCTCCACCCAGGGATCGTAGTCTTCCAGCCGGATGATGTAGGCGTGATGCTGACCGCCACTTCCGGGCGATGGCTGCCGCAGGTCGCTCGCAGGGAAGAAGTCGATGATTGTCCCGGCAAGGTTTACCGAGGCGGGCCCGCCGACGCGCTCCGGCAACTTCGCGCCGAGAACCTCCGTGTAGAAGCGCTTGGTGCGCTCGACGTCTTGGGTCACCAGGGTCCAGTGTTCGAGCTTCTCGATGTGCGGAGCACCTGACATAATTCACCCCCCGTTACCTGGAGTTTTTGTCGCGTTCGAAGCATAGCGAGTTCGTCAAGAGAACCTGAAGCGAGGTTCCTAATCAAACTCCGACGGCAACCCACGCAGACGCAACGAACGAACGCCAACGGCTGCGCCCGGCACCTCACTTCGATTCTGAGACCTGGCATTTTGCTGTGTGCCGCCGCGTTTCTCGCAAGAAACGGTGATGGCGACTCTTGCCCCTGTACCTGACTCGATCGCTAGCTATGCGGCCCCGAGTCTCTTAGGATTCCTGCGAGATGCCCCCAGCCCGAACGCTAATGATCCAGGGCACGACTTCCGACGCGGGCAAGAGCACGCTTGTTACCGCCCTTTGCCGCGTGCTTGCCCGCCGCGGCGTATCCGTCGCGCCCTTCAAACCGCAGAACATGGCGCTCAACAGCGCGGTGACAGTCGATGGCGGTGAGATCGGTCGCTCCCAGGCCGTTCAGGCTCAAGCCTGCTACCTCGAACCGCACACCGACATGAACCCGGTGCTGCTCAAGCCCAACAGCGACGTCGGCGCCCAGGTGATCATCCAGGGGAAGGCGCTCACGAATATGGAGGCCGGCGAGTATCACGACTACAAATCGATCGCGAAGGCGGCCGTATTGGAGTCTCATGGGCGTCTTGGCGAGTCGTATGACGTGATCATGGTTGAAGGAGCTGGCAGCCCGGCGGAGATCAATCTGCGAGATCGCGACATAGCCAACATGGGCTTCGTCGAGGCCGTCGACTGCCCTGTCATCCTGGTCGCTGATATTGACCGCGGTGGCGTATTCGCTCACCTCGTGGGCACGCTGCAGCTTCTTTCCGCGAGCGAGCAGGCGCGGATCAAAGGCTTCGTGATCAATAGATTTCGCGGCGACATCGAGCTGCTAAAGCCGGGGCTGAACTGGTTGGCGCGGTACACCGGCAAACCGGTGCTCGGCGTCCTGGCGTACCTGCAAAACCTTCACCTCGAGGCCGAGGACGCGATCGCGACCCAGCAGCTCACCGGGCGTGGGCGCCTGCTGCGTATCGCCGTGCCCGTGCTGCCGCGCATCAGCAACCACACCGATTTCGACCCGCTGCGACTGCACCCGCAAGTTGACCTGCAGTTCATCGGGCCGGGGCAACCTATTCCCGCGTGCGACCTGATCATTCTGCCCGGGAGCAAGAGCGTCCGTCAGGATCTGCGCTGGCTGCGTGAAAACCAGTGGGAGGAAGTCATCAAGCGCCACCTGCGTTACGGCGGCAAACTGATGGGGATCTGCGGCGGCCTCCAGATGCTCGGCAGTCATATCGATGACCCACAAGGAGTCGAGGGAGAACCCGGCGTCAGTCCAGCGCTCGGGCTTCTGGACTTCACAACCACGCTGGGGCCGGAGAAGCAGCTCCGTAGAGTCAACGGCACGCTGACGCTCGATGACGCCGCGGTTAGCGGCTACGAGATTCATGCCGGTATCAGCCAGGGACCGGCTTTGAGCCAACCTCTGGTCAGGATTAGCTCCCGCGCCGACGGCGCCCGCTCGGACGACGGCCTGATAATCGGCACCTACTTGCACGGCGTCTTCGATGACGAGCCAGCCCGTGCCGCGTTGCTGCGCTGGGCCGGGCTGGATGCGGTGGAAGAGTACGACTATCGCGCCCGCTGCGAGGCGGACATCGAGCGGCTCGCGGACAGCGTAGAGCGAGAGCTGGACATGGTCCTGATCGAGGAGTTGTTGAGCCTACCCAAGCAGTCAGAACACAGCAAGGTCCGACTCTAGTTGTTGCTTGGCAATCCTGTGGACGTGTTCAGCACCGGGAAGCTCGGCGTGGCGGATATCAGCCTTGATTCGGTTTCGTGACATCTCCCGATCTGGTAACCTTGCCGCAGGCAACCTTTGATCCGTTCACTTCGATGAATCTCGGGTCGCTCACCGACACGAGTCCACCCACCGCGAAAAGTCCGTAATTGCGTCTGACGTCTGTTCGGCTCTCGTAAACGGTCCGGTCCTTCGTAATCGGTATCGGAACAGTGCCCTGACGGGGCTAGTTGAGAGAGAAGAGACCCAGACTTGAACATTTACGTAGGCAACCTCAGCTTCGACACTTCGGAGCGTGAACTGGAGGCGGCATTTGCCACCTACGGCGCCGTTACTTCGGCGCGCATAGCGACCGACCGCGATACGAACCGGCCGCGAGGCTTTGGCTTCGTCGAGATGAGCAACCAGACCGAGGCCGAGGCCGCCATCGCCGGCCTCAACGGCACGGACCTGCAGGGCAGGACCCTGACGGTCAACGAGGCGAGGCCACGCGAAGACCGCGGTGGCGGCGGCCGGCGACCCAATGGCGGTGGCGGCAACCGCCGCTGGTAATCGTTTACAGCAATACCTGATGAGGGGGCGGCTGAGCCGTCCCTCCCCTTTTCGGGCAGCGAGGAAACAATGACTCTGGACCATGGCTACGCGGTGGACGCGGACAAGCGCTGCACCGCGACGACCAAGAAACAACGACAATGCTCGCTGCCCGCACTCGTCGGCCTGTCGAAGTGCGCCCTGCACTCGGGGCTCGCGCGGCCGAAGCGCGATTCACGCCACGGCAACCCACAGGCGCTTGACGCATACAGGCGAGCCCTGGTCCAGCCAACCGCCGGACGCGGCACGGGCCGGCAGAATTGATCGCCGAGCCAGTCGTCGCGGAGGGCGGCCTGTCGGATTCAGTTCTTCTTCGTCAGCAACATACCGTGGCATATGCGCGCCTCAAGGCGGACATCGCTGCCGCAGGCATTCTGCGCTGCGCGTACGCGTTCTACCTTCCCCTGATTCTGTTTAGCTTCGCCGGCTACGCCTTGAGCATCTGGGCCATTGTTGCCTGGACTGGATACCTTCCACTACTCGTCGCTTGCCTTTGCTTCAGTTTCTTCACGACGCAGTTGGCGGGCCTGATGCACGATGGCGGCCACCGCGCGATCTTCCGCTCGACGCGGGCCAACGTCTGGCTTGGAACCGCAGCCAGCGCAGCGATCGGCATGGTCCTGGCGAGTTGGACAGAACGCCACAACCGCCATCACGCTCGCCCCAACCAGGAAGGTGTCGACCCAGATATGGAGGTCCCGTTCCTGGCGCTGACCCGGACGAACTATGAGTCCAAGGACTCTACCCAACGCCTCGCAATCAGGTGGCAGGCTTACTATTACTACCCGCTTGGTGCGCTCGTCGGCATTTCGAATCGACTCGGCAGCCTTACCTACTTCCTGTCCCACCGTTCTCGCGCCAACCTGGTTCGATTCGCTATTTACCTGCCCTCGGTTGTCGTCCTCTTCGCAGGGCCGTTTCTCGTCTTCCCGCTAGACAAGGCGATTTTCGTCTTCCTCGTCGTCCACGTCTCGACCGGCATCTACCTTGCCAACTGCTTTGCGCCCAACCACAAAGGCATGCAGACGCTGCCGCGGGACGCCGAGGTTTCCTTCCTCGAACAGCAAGTCGTAACGGCCCGCAACGTCCGCGGCGGCTTTCTAACCGACCTGCTATTGGTCGGGCTCAACCACCAGGTCGAGCACCATCTGTTCCCGACCTGCCCGCGCAATAAGCTGCGTCAGCTCGGCCCATACGTGCGTCAGACCTGCCTGGAGCAGGGCATAAGCTACTGCGACGTTAGCTTCTTGAATACGAATCGGACGCTGGTGCAGCACCTGCACGGCGTTTCGCGTGCAGCGCCTTAGCGCTTTTGACCCAATAGACAGCCCTCGAAGCCCAGAGTGGACAACGCTGAGGCGCCAGGCCCCAGCAGCCTCGATCTAGAGCGTCTCGATGGCCGCCTGTACGTCCTCGTACTCGATGGCATAAGCGCCGCGTTCGAGGCGGCGGGCCTGCGCGGCCAGGATCAAGTCGCCCTCGTCTACGCCGTCCGGGACGGGCGTGATCCAGGTCAGCAGTTCGACAACGACGCCGTTGGGGTCGCGAAAGTAAACCGAGCGCTAGTAGCCACGGTCGATGGGGCCGGAGTAGGCGACGCCCTCGGCCGATAGCGCGGCCATCGCATCATCGAGGTCGCCGTCGAGGTTGAGCGCGACGTGGTTCAGCGCTCCGGCCTGGACCCGGCCCTCGATCGCCTTGCCGGGCTTCGGCACGAAGTAGGCGATGAACTGCTCCGGCCCCGTCTCGAAGAAGAGGTGGACGGACTCCGGGTCGTCCAGGTTGGGTTGCTCCAGCACCAGCCGCATGCCGAGCAAGCGCGTGTAGAAGTCGACTGTCTTTTCGTAGTTAAGGCCGAAGAGGGCCGGGTGGTTGGTGCCTCGCGTCTTGATACTCATGGCTCGATGGTAGCAAGCATGCGAAGAGGGGGCTCTCGAAAGCCCCCTCTTCGTGATCCTGATCCTGCGTCGTCAGCTACCGCACGGCCCCTAGAATCGTCCGGCCGTTGATGCGGCGTGGTTCCTGGAACTCGCCGACGTTGCGGTTGACCAGTGGCCGCTTATACATGGGGTGCTTGAGGCTGCGGACCTCGTGCTCGATGCTGAACAGCTTCTTGTTCGTCCTCGGTTCGACGATGTCTACGAAACGGTACTGGTGGTTGCGCGGCTCCTCTGTGACCAGGCCGCGCTTCTTCAGCGCCTCGTAGGGTTCCGAGAAGTTGGCGACGTAGACGGCGATGTGATGGCCGTCGTAGTCCGGCACCTCGTCTGCCTCGCGGAAGATCAGCTTCTGGTACTGGCCTACCGAGACCTCGGCGTGGTCGCCGGCCTTCTTGCTGACGACCCGCGCGGCGGCGCCGATGACCTGGTTGTAGAACGCCGCGATTCCTTTCGTGGTGCCGCGCGGCACGGAGAACTCGACGTACGGAATGCCTACCCGCATCGGCCCGAACTCCGCCGCAGGCTCGGAGCAGCGGAAGAGGTTGCCCCAGGGTGAGGTGACGTCGATGTGGTCCTTCTTGCGCGACCAGGCGAACTTCGTGCCGTGCAGCTTGTCCTGCACACCCTCCAGCCTATCCGCCAGCCCGTCGAGGCTGGGCGTGACGATGCCGACGTGGCCGCGGAGGACCTGCGGCGTATTGGTGGGCAGGTGGAACTGCTGCTCGCCCAGGTTGATCCACATGTTCTCCAGCCCGACCATCATGTGCGGGTCGCGCGTGAAGCCCATGCCCACCAGGTAAAACAGCGTTGCGACGCTCTGGTCGTCAACCTGCACGTTGACGTGTTCCAGCATCGCGATGTTACCGACGTCTTCCGCGAAGACTTCTTTGGCAACTTTTACTTTGGTTTGCATAGCCATCTTTCAGCCTCCCGATCTGGGGATTGCACTAAGCCTTCGCCTCTGCCGGTGTGTACTTGCCGCCGGTCTGGACCGTGGTCGAGCCTACATATCCGGCGTTCTCGCCGCGCGACCGCGCCGCCTCCAGGCGATCGAGGCGTGTCTCGGTGGGCCACTCGCGCTTGAGGTCATCTTTCACGTCGATGTGAAGACGCCCCATACCCTCGACTTCGAGCTCAATCTTGTTGCCGTCCTGAAACGCGTGCAGGCCACGGTGATTCGTCCCGGTGGCGACGATGTCACCCGCCTCGAGTGGATGGACAGAGGTGATGAATTCGAGCGAGCGCGGGATGTCATTGCCCATGTCGTCTGTGTTGAAGTCCTGCTTCAGCGCACCGTTGTTCCACAGCTTGATGCTGAGCTTGTGGGGGTCTTTGACCTCGTCCGCGGTCACAATGAAGGGACCGATCGGCGCGAAGGTGTCGCGCGACTTCATCTGGTAGAAGCTTTGGGACGCTGGGACCATGCCGCGAGCCGAGCCGTCGATGAAGTTGACGTAGCCAAAGACGTGGCTCATCGCGTCGTTGCGTGAGACGTTGGAGGCACGCTTACCGATGACCACGCCGAGCTCGGCCTCACCCTCGAAGACGTCGGCCGAGAGATCGGGCAGGACCATCGTGTCGCCGTCGCCGATGACGCAGTGGCCGGACTTGAGGAACGCGTTGATCGGCGCCGGCTCCGGCAGTGTGTGGTTCTCGAGGTAGTTGACCGCCATGCAAACGATCGTCGCCGGTTTGGGCAGCGGCGCTCGGACCTTGACGGAGTTGAGGGCTTTGCCGGACTCGGCGGCCACGGCGCTCTCCAGCTTGGCTTTGTAGTTATCCCACTGCTCGATCAGGCCCTTGATCAGGTCCTGCGGCTGCAAGTGTGGGATGTCCTTCACGACTTCGGAGACGTCGACAACGTCCTCACCCTTGAGCACGCCAAGCTTGTAGTCATCGAAGAAAAGAAGTTTCATTAAGCGCCTCCATCGATCGCATCACGCCGGGCCGCAAGCGGGGACTCCGGCAAATGATACTGCAAGGGACGGCAAAGGGAATCCACGGAGTCGAGAAGGAGATAAACGATGTCGGAAGCCGCGACAGGTCTGCTGGCCGTCTGGATGGACGTGCCTCCGGAGCAGGAGGAGGACTTCAACCGCTGGTACAACGAGGAGCACCTGGCTGAACGGATGGCCCTGCCTGGCTTCTTGCGCGTCAGGCGCTTCGTCTCTGTCAGCGGCAGCCCGAAATACGTCGCCCTGTACGACCTGGCGGACGGCGCGATGACCAGCGAGCCGTATCTCAAAGCGCGCGCCAACCCCACGGAGTGGACGAAGCGGGCCCTGGCCAGCCTGACAGCCAACATCCGCAACGAGTACGAACTCGCCAGTTCGATCGGCGAGTCGCCGGCCACGCCAGCGCCGTATTTGCTGATGGTCTGTCTCGACACGGACGACGCGCACGACGCCGAGTTCATCGATTGGTACGACAAGGAACATCTGGCGGCGTTGCAGTCGGTGCCGGGCTGCTACACGGCGGAGCGGTACCGCGCGACGGATCTCACCCCGGGCTTTCCGAGGAACCTGGCGCTCTACGAGCTGGACGCGCCCGAGGTCCGCAGCAGCGACGCCTGGCGTAAGGCGTCCGACACGGAGTGGACGCTGCAGATCCGGACGCACTTCCTGTCCAATCGTGCCGACACGATGGGCCAGCTGATCAAGGTCATCGACAGGCCGGGCTAGCGGCGGTACTGAACGTCGTACTGGGAAGATGCGGCGCGGTCTTCAAGACGCGTCGCCACGGCATCGACGAAAGAACCCGCGACCGAGGTGCCGATCATCGATGAGAGTGCTTCGCGCAATCCCTTCTTTGGCTTGAGCCAGACGGGCCGTCTCGGGCAGTCGCCGAGGTCGGCTGCCATATCGATCGCGTGCTCGAGGTTGCCCAATTCGTCGACGAGGCCAAGCTCGACGCAGCGGCGGGCCGTGAAAACCTCGCCGGTTGCCAGCTCCTTCGCCTTGGCTTTGTCGAGGCCGCGGCCTTCCGCGACGATATCGAGAAACTGGTCGTAGAGGTCGTCGACCAGCGCCTGCTCCTTTTGCTGCTCCTCCGGCGTGGCCTCGCGGAACATGCTGCCCATGTCCTTGAGACGGTCGGACTTGGTCACGCTCATCTGCACGCCGATGCGGTTCAGGGCTTCGTAGACGGAGGGCCGCATGGAGATGACGCCGATCGAGCCGATGATGGCGCCGGGGATGGCGACGATCTTCGTCGCGGGGCAGGCCAGCATGTAGGCACCCGAGGCGCCGACGCCGCGGATGAAGGCGATGACGGGCTTCTTGGCAACCAGCGCTTTCACTCCGAGGTAGAGGTAGTTCGAACCTGGAGCCGAACCGCCAGGCGAGTCGATGTCCAGGACAACGGCTCGTACACTTTCGCTAGATTCGAGCTGTCGGAACAGCTTGACGTACTCGGAAGCCTTGATGCGCGGCCCGATGGGGCCTTCCATCTCGACAATGGCGACGCTGTGCGTCTTGGACTTCAGGCCAGAAATAAACATTTGAACCTCGTTACGCGTCATACATCCCTCGATTCGAGTGTATGGTCGGCATCGAAGGTGGTCAAACGGACGGGTCTGCGTGTGCGTCTCATGCTCGGCGTCATCTTCGAGTGTCTCCCGTCTCGCGCCGTCCATGAGGGCTCTGAAAAGGAGAAGCGCCCGGGCCGAGGATCGGGCGCTTCTGTCGTGTCAAGGGTGGCCGGCTTCGAGACGGGGAGGAGGAAGCAGGACCGGAACCCTCATGCATAACTTCGGTTGATCTTGGCGATTCCGAATAGCCAGTTTTCCCGATTTCGCTGTGATAAATTAAGCTTGCTGGTCTAACGCTAGGGTTGATTTCTTGCGGAGGCTCCCCGTGGACGAGTTGGCCATATTTAGTGGCAGGTCGCACCCCGATCTGGCGCAAAA
The DNA here is from genome assembly GCA_965197795.1 of Dehalococcoidia bacterium. Lineage (GTDB taxonomy): Bacteria > Chloroflexota > Dehalococcoidia > DSTF01 > WHTK01 > WHTK01. Next base: position 100,056 of record OZ240228.1, read on the forward strand.
CATCTGCTCTCATCTTGAAATGCCGCTCGGCGATTGCGAGCTGTTCGAATTCAGCAACGAAAATGTTTTCGTCCGCATTCAAGAAAACGTCCGCAGCCGTGACGTGTTCATCATCCAGTCGCTCTGTTCACCGGTGAACACGAACGTCATGGAGCTCCTGATCATGATCGATGCGTTCCGGCGTGCCTCTGCCGGCCGCATCACCGCGGTCGTGCCGTATTACGCCTACGGCCGCAGCGACAAGAAGGACCAGCCTCGCGTGCCGATAACGGCGCGTCTGCTCGCCAACTTGATCGAGACCGCCGGCGCCGATCGTGTCCTGACGGTCGACTTGCACGCCGGGCAGATCCAGGGATTCTTCAACATCCCGCTCGATGAGCTGACCGGCATAGAGCAGGTCACGGAGTACTTCAAGAAGCGCGATATTCCCGACCTCACCGTCCTGGCGACAGACGTCGGCGGCGAAAAACGGGCTCGCAACGTGGCTTACGCTTTGGGAGTGCCGCTGGCAATCGTTTCGAAGTCGCGGGTCGGTAACGAGGAACGGGTGGCGGCCCAAGCCCTGATCGGTGACGTCCGTGGCAGCAACGTCCTCATAGTCGATGACGAGATCGACACCGGCGGCACGATCATGTCGGCCGCTGAGATCGCGCTGCAGAACGGGGCGCTGAGCGCACGCGTCGCCTGCATCCACCCGATACTCGCGCGCAACGCGGCGGAGCGCGTCTGCGGCAGCGACATGATCGAAGAGATGGTCTGCACCGACACGATCCCGCTACCGCCTGAGAAGCAGCACCCGAAGATCACGGTCCTCTCGGTGGCGCCATTGCTGGGCGAAGCAATTTCGCGAATCCACAGCGGACGCTCCGTCGGAGAGCTGTTCTCGTAGCCATGCGGGGCAAATTCACGGCAATGGTCACGGTACGAACGCCCGCGCTCGAAGGCTGCTTCGTCGCGGGCGAAAGGATGCTTACCTACTTCGACTGACCTTTCCGTCGCTTAGAAACGCATACAAGCGTCCGCTCATCGAGTGGACGCTTTCGTTTTAGGAGCCCACCGTGACGATTGAAATACAAATACAGCGCTTTGAACTTGCAACCGAACTGTGGGACGTTGCAGAGCCGTTCCTGATGCGCAACGAGGCGCATCACAACCTCATCCTCGGTCTCATCTACCGTCTCGCCCGAACGCCTGACTTCTACGCATCGAAACCGTACTTCGCTACGGCGGTCAGGGACGGGGAAACGGTCGCGGCCGCCGTGATAACGCCGTCTTACCCGCTCGTGCTCTCCTTGTGTGACGACCGTGAAGCCATCGAACGCCTGGCTGCCGATGCGCACGACTTTTCCCCTGACACGGCGGGTGTCAATTCGCCGCTGCCCGGAGTTCGGCGTTTCGCTGAAGCCTGGCATGACCTCACGGGTGAGGCGTCCGAAGTCGGCCTGGCGGAGCGAGTCTACAAACTAGAACGCGTAATGCCTCCCGCCGCGATCCCGGGCGAAGCCAAACGGGCCGCTGACTCAGACGTCGAACTATTGATTTCATGGCGGATGGCGTTCACGCGTGAAGTGACGCCCTGGGAAGAGGCCCCGCGCGAATCCGTTGAAGCCGCAATCCAGCGTGTCTTGCAAGCGCCAAGCGAGCAAGCAGGAAGGTTTGTCTGGCAGGTCGACGGTCAGCCGGTCTGCATGGTGGGTTATGGCAGCCCGACACCAAACAGCCTGCGTATCGCGCCGGTGTACACACCACCGCAGCATCGCCGTCACGGTTACGCCAGCGCCTGCACCGCCGCAGCCTGCCCTACATCCTCGATAGCGGCAAGTCGTTCGTTACCTTGTTCGCCGACCTGGCGAACCCGACCTCGAACCACGTCTATCAGGCGATTGGCTTTGAGCCGGTCTGCGACGCGAGATGATCAGGTTCGCCGGACGCTAGCAATAGAGGAGGCCGGTGGGGACGGTTCCACCGGCCTCCTGGCGGGAGGGCGAGTGTCCTCTAAGCGCACTCTAGGATCGGCACTTTGTCGCGCTGTTGTGGGTTCGCTAAATGGGTGTGAAATGAGGGTGGTTCCTATTTGGCCGTCGCTCCTGGAAGGAGCATAATGAATGTAATCATGGCTATATTTTCCAAGCTCTTTACCGGCGCTAACGACCGCGAGGTCAAGAAGTTTGCCCCCTTTGCTGATGAGATAAACGACCTCGAGGACTCGATTCAGAGCCTTAGCGACGATGCTTTGCGCGCCAAGACGGCCGAGTTCCGCGAGCGCCTGCAGCAAGGCGAAGGGCTGGACGATCTGTTGCCGGAGGCCATCGCTGTCGCCCGCGAGGCGATCAACCGCCGGCTCGGCCAGCGCGCCTTCGACACTCAGCTGCTCGGTGCGGTCGTGCTGCACCTGGGCAAGATCGCGGAGCTCAAGACCGGTGAAGGCAAGACGTTGCTTGCGGCGCTGGCGCTATACCTCAACTCGCTCGAGGGCAAGGGCTCCCACCTCGTCACCGTCAACGATTACCTCTCAAAGCGTGACGCTCAATGGTACGGCCGCGTGCTGGTCTGGCTGGGCGTCAGCGTCGGCGTCTTGCAGCACGACGCGTCCTTCATGGTTACCGAAGAGCCGGTCAGTGAGGAAGAGGGCAGCGAGTGCCTGCAGCCCTGCAGTCGCCGCGATGCCTACGCTGCGGACGCAACCTACGGCACCAACCACGAGTTCGGCTTCGACTATCTGCGCGACAACATGGCGAATAACGCAGCCATGCAGGTCCAGCACGGCCGGCACTTCGCTATCGTCGACGAAGTAGACAACATCCTGATCGACGAGGCGCGAACGCCGCTGATCATCAGCGGTCCGGCTTCCCAGGACGTCTCGATTTACCCGCGCTTCGCGGCGCTGGTGCCGCGCCTGCAGCGCGACGTGGACTTTTCGGTCGACGAGAAGCTGAAGGCGATCTCTCTGACCGAAAACGGCGTCGAGAAGATCGAGAAGGCGCTCAAGCTCGACAACATCTACTCGCCGGAGAACTTCCGCCTCACGCGATACATGGAAGCGGCGCTCAAGGCCCAGATCCTGTTTCAGAGGGACCACGAATACGTCGTCAAGGACGGCGAGATCGTCATCGTCGACGACTTTACGGGTCGCCTTATGACGGGACGCCGTTGGTCAGACGGCCTGCACCAGGCTGTCGAGGCGAAGGAAGGCGTCAGGATTCAGCAGGAGTCGATCACCTACGCGACGATCACGCTGCAGAACTACTTCCGCATGTACGACAAGCTTTCCGGCATGACCGGTACCGCGGTCACCGAGGCGGAGGAGTTCGACAAGATCTACAAGCTCGACGTCGTCGTCATGCCGACGAACCGCGAAATGATCCGCGAGGACGGTGACGACATCGTCTACCGCACGCTCGAGGGCAAGTTCCGCGCCGTCGCCAACGAGGTTCAGGAGGCGCACGAGGATGGCCAGCCCGTCCTCGTCGGGACCGTGTCGATTGAGAACTCGGAGTACATCTCCGATTCGCTGAAACGTCGCGGCATCGAACACCAGGTGCTCAACGCCAAGTTCCATGAGAAGGAGGCCGCCATCGTCGCGCAGGCGGGCCGCTTAGGTGCCGTGACCATCGCGACCAACATGGCCGGTCGCGGTACCGACATCGTGCTGGGCGGCACGATGGAAGGTCGAGACCCGCGGGAGTGGCAGGAAGAGCACGAAAAAGTCGTCGAGGCGGGTGGGCTGCTCATCCTCGGCACCGAGCGTCACGAATCGCGCCGTATCGATAATCAGCTTCGCGGGCGTGCCGGCCGCCAGGGCGACCCGGGCGGCTCGCGCTTCTACGTCAGCTTCGAGGACGACCTGATGCGTCGCTTCGCGCCTGACTGGTTGCCGGCCATGCTCTCCAAGCTCGGCATGGACGAAGACGTGCCGATCGAATCCGGCATGGTCAGCAAGGCGCTGGAGAGCGCGCAGACCAAGGTCGAGGGTCACAACTTCGACATCCGCAAGCACGTGGTCGAGTACGACGACGTGATGAGCGTCCACCGCGACGTGATCTACACGGAGCGCGCCAAGGTGCTCGAAGGCGCAGACTTGCGCGAGCATATCTTCCCCATGGTCGAGGAGGAGATCAAAGAGCTCGTGGCGTCCCACTTGCCGCACCGTCAGGAAGAGGCCTGGGACCGCGAACTGCTGGTCGAAGAGCTACAGGCGATCATGCCGCTCTCGGAGGAGGCAACCTCCGAAATCATGAGCAGCGGCTCGGCGCCGGAGATCGAAGCGCTGGTACTGGACGAGGCTGAGGCTGCCTACGACTCGCGTCAAGAAGACATCGGCGGCGCCGAGAACATGCGTCTGCTCGAGCGTCTGCTCCTGCTTCAGACAATCGACCGCCTCTTGGTTGAGCACCTGACGGCGATGGACGAGATGCGCCAGGGCATCGGCCTGCAGGCTTACGGCAACCAGGATCCGCTGGTCGCCTACAAACGCGAGGCGCGCGACATGTGGGATCAGCTGCTGGGCAACATCCGGCGCACGATTTCGCACGCCATCTATCACGTCAACCTTTCGACCAACTCGCAACCGCAACCTGCGACGGCCGCCGCGGGCAACCAGGTGCGAGAGAATCGGGCCGACGAGGCTGCCGTGCCGGCCCCGAAGGTCAACGGCAGGAAGCTCGGCCGCAACGACCCCTGCTTCTGCGGCTCCGGCAAGAAGTACAAGCGCTGCCACGGCGTCGCAGCCTAGCGACGGTTCACCGTAAGGCACATCCGGCTCATGCCACTGATCGACCGTGATTGATACCGACGACGCGATAGCTTTTTTGCATGAAACGATCACAGCCGGCGAGCACTGGTACCTTGCGCTGCTCAAGACGATGGCGCGTTGGGATCAGGCTGAAGAGGTGATAGACGATCGACATTACCGCTACCTCATCGGAGGAGACGCGTTCGACTGGCTGCTGCTGGCCGAGCGCCTGGTCGACGAGCTGGACGGCAGCGTAGGCGACCCAGAGCGCGAAGCGCTCCTGTTCCACGGCCACCCGCCGCTGGAGGTACGCGATGAGGAGTTCCAAACGCTGATCGGCACGCCGAAATACCAGGCCTACCTCAACTACCTCTACGGGGTCGTCGTTGAGGAGGCGCTGCAGCTCGCCGTCGAAGAGGAGATGGCCAAGGAACACCAGGCTCATGTTTCGGCCGCGGGCGAGATCGACGGCATTGGCCTGTACCAGCGGATCTACGGCCACACACTGGTCGGGCTGCTGGCCGAGTTTCAGACGGAGCACGGGTTGGCTCTGACCAGCAGCCTCGATTACTCCGACCTTCGAGAGTTCACGTACTGGCTGTTCAAATATCGCGTGCGAAACGGCGAGGGCGCCCGCGTGGCGTCCGACACTCGCAAGGGGCTCGCTGCCCTTTCAAGGCTAGAAAATGCCTACCGCCGCCGCGTCGAGCCTGAGGCGCCGACCCCTGAAGAGGCCACGATCAGCAGCATGAACGCCGCCTCTGAGCGCGAACGCCGCGCTCGGAGGAGACAGGCGTTTACGGAACGAAATCTCGATTAGCTTCAAGCGCTGCTGCGAAGGTGGCGCCGCCTAGTCCGGTTGTCCCATCACCTCGCGCCAGCGCTGCATCAGCGCGTCGATCAGCGGGCCGCCGCGCTGTTGTCGCTCTTCGCGATTGAACCGCCAGTTGATCGGCCGGCTTTCACGCGCCATGCGAACGATGCTGAGGTAGAAGTCCCAGTCCGGTGGTAACAGGCGCGCCTCGCCCTGCTGCTCGATCATGAAGTAGTGGCCGCCATCGTGCTGCTCCTGCATTCCAGCGATGCCGCTGAACCCCTGGCCCTGGTCTAGGTAGAGACGCGGGTCGAAGGAGACCGACATGGCGTGAAGGTGCGCGTGCGGCACGCTTTGGCCGAAGACGCCGTTCTCCCAGTAGGTCAGCGCGCCGTAGTGATCGGCGACGAAGCGGCCAAGCAGCGCTTTCATCGATTCGAACTCGTCGTGAAGTTCCGAGGGCAGCGCGGCGAGGTGGGGGAAGTGCTCGTGTGGGATCAGCAGCAGATGTGCTTCCGCGATCGGCGCGCGGTCGACGATGACGTAGAAATTGGGGCCTTCGTAGAGAAGCGTGCCGCGGGTGCGCTCGCGGTCGCAGAAGGCGCAGTCACCGGACTCGGGTTCGTTGAGGTCGGGCATACCTCAGATCTTAGCGGTTGAGCCTCGCCACCAGGTTGGCGATCGTGGGCCGTGATTCGATACGCTCCCTGAGCGTGATCGGCTGTCCCGGCTCGATCATGCCCTCTTGCAATACGCGGCAGTAGAAGTCGCTGCGGCCGCTCCTCTGGAACTGCCGCAAGAAGCGCTAGTCGCCCATCTTGATACCCAACTTGTAGCAAGGAAGGCGTGGCTGACTCACCTGCAGCACCGCATCGCCGACTTCGAGCACATCGCCGGCGTGGAGCTCGTCCTCCAGCAGGCCGGTCACGGTCAGGTTCTCGCCGAAGGTGCCGTGCGGTAGCTTGCGCTTCAGCTCCTCCGGCCACTTTGAGTAATGTTCCGTGGCGTAGCAGTACACCGCCTTGTCCACACCGCCGTGCACCGTGAGGTCGGCCTGCTCGTCGCCGTCGATGTTGAGGCGGCGGACCATCACGGGTTGCAGCACGAGTAGCTTGAAGATGCCCGTGAGTACTTCCCGGTCCATGTGGCGGACCGCCACCGGCTTCGCGACCTGGATGGAAAGCAGGAACGCCTCGGCGAGCGGAGCGTCTGTCATAAGCGCCACCTCTCCCTGGCTGCGACCTATCTTAAAGGTCAGGCTACGGAAATGTCGTACCGGAAGCTTACTTATTGACAGAATAAAAACGCCTGCCTAGACTCGATATCACAAATCAATACGTGGCGTGGATGGGGAGTAGTAGAGGATCGTAAGGGCCAAGAGCGAGCCGGGATGGTTAAAGCCGGCGGCCTAAACGCCTCGAACTCGCCCCGGAGCTCCCGGGCTGAACGGCAGGTCTGAAGAATCTGCAGCTACGTAGGTTCGGGCGGGCAAGCCCGATACAGCTATCGAGTGTCCCCGACTCGTCGGGGGAACTAGGGTGGTATCGTCCCATTCCCCGGGATCCCTGGAGGAACGGGATTTTTTATTGAAGGAGCGTTTCAGGCAAAGATCGGGAATAACCCTGATCGTCTGGACCAACGAATGAATATACGGTCGCAAGCAGCGGAGGCCCCTATGGTCGCGGACACCGCCACAAAGTGGTCGGCTGACCGAGACCGGGCCGTAGTAGGTACGGGCTGGGGGCCTGTCGCCGCGGCTTACCGTCCAATCTCGGACGTCGCGCGACCCGGCTTGCTAGCCCTCCTCCTTAGCTAGTCCTTCTCCTCATATGGAGGACGAAAGGGCTACTCCCAACTCATAGACGAAGACTGCCAGCAGAGAACGCTGGCTCGTCCCTAAGGAGGACGAAGTGAAACTCACAGGTGCGCAAATCATCATGGAGTCCCTGCTCGCGGAGGGTGTGGACACCGTTTTCGGCTACCCCGGCGGAGCCAATCTGCCGATGTACGACACGCTGCCGCAGTACCCGCAGCTACGCCACGTCCTCGTGCGCCACGAACAGGCAGCCGCGCATGCCGCCGACGCCTACTCGCGAGTCACGGGACAGGCGGGCGTTTGCTGGGCGACCTCCGGCCCCGGCGCAACCAACCTGGTCACCGGCATCGCCAACGCCTGGATGGATTCGGTGCCGGTGGTCTGCATCACGGGTTCCGTCGTCAGCTGGCTGATCGGCCGCGATGGCTTCCAGGAAGCCGACATCACGGGCATCACGATTCCGATCACCAAGCACAACACGCTGGTGCTGAACGCCGAGGACATCGCCGGTGCGATCAAGGAAGCGTTCCACGTCGCGACGACGGGCCGCCCCGGCCCCGTGCTGGTCGACATCCCACGAGACGTGCAGCAGCAGGAAGCCGAGTTCAATTACCCCGACAGCGTGGATCTGCCGGGATACGAGCCGCCGGTGGAGGGCGACCATCGCCAGATCAAGCGCGCGGCGCAGCTCATCGCCGACTCGGAGCGGCCGGTGATCCTGGCCGGGCATGGCGTCGTCATCTCACGCGCCTGGGACGAGCTGGTTCACTTGGCCGAGACGGCGCAGATCCCCGTGATCACGACGCTGCTGGGCATCGGCGGTTTCCCCGGCACACACAGCTTGAACATGGGCATGCCCGGCATGCACGGCATGTACTGGAACAACATGGCGATCAGCGAGGCCGACCTCGTTATGGGCATCGGCATGCGCTTCGACGACCGCGTCACGGGCGCCCTCAAGGACTTCGCCCCGAAGGCGAAGATCGTCCATATCGACATCGACCCGGCCGAGATCGGCAAGAACCTGCCGGTCGCCGTCCCGATCGTGGGCGACGTCAAGCGGGTGCTGGCCGAGTTGAACCGCGACCTCCAGCCGTCGCGCCACGACGAGTGGCTGTCCTGGCTCAACGAACAGCGGGACTCTCATCCCTCGATCGTCATCCCGGAGACCGACAAGGTCCTGCCGCAGTACGTCATCAAGTCGATTTACGACGCCTCAGGATCGGACGCCTACTACGTCACCGGCGTCGGCCAGCACCAGATGTGGGCGGCGCAGTACTTCTGGGTCGACAAGCCGAACGGCTTCATTACCTCCGGCGGGCTCGGCACGATGGGCTTCGAGGTTCCTGCCGCGATCGGCGCCCAGTTCGCGGACCTGAAGTCGACCGTCTGGTCGATCTGCGGCGACGGCGGCTTTCAGATGACGTCGCAAGAGCTGGCGACCGTGGTCGAGTACGAGCTGCCGATCAAGTACGCGATCATCAACAACGGCTACCTTGGCATGGTGCGCCAGTGGCAGGAGCTGTTCTACAAGAACAACCTCTCCTCCGTCCGCATGTACCAGCCCGACTTCGTCAAGCTGGCCGAGGCTTACGGCCTGCGCGGCTTGCGAGTGACCGACAAGGCGCAGGTGCAGTCGTCCATCGACCTGGCGCTGAGCCACCCCGGTCCGGTCCTGATCGACTTCCAGGTCGAGGAGTACGAGAACACCTACCCGATGGTGCCGCCGGGCGCCTCGCTCCAGCAGACGGTCGATTCGCCGTACCAGCATACGGAGACGCGGACACCGGCCACGGGGGGTACGCGCTAATGCCCTCCCGAGCCCAGCATCACACCATCGTCGCGCTGGTCGAGGACAAGCCCGGCGTCTTGAACAAGATCGCCTCCAAGTGGCGCCAGCGCGGCTTCAACATCGAGTCGCTAGCGGTCGGGCATTCCGAGATACCCGGTTTGTCTCGCATGACGTTCACGGTTGACGGCGCAACCCACGACATCGCTCAGGTGACGAAGCAGCTCTTCAAGGTGATCGAGGTGGTCGAGATCTCGGACATCACCGGCGACGACATCGTCGCGAGAGAGCTGGCGCTGATCCGCGTCGCCGCCGACCAGGAGGCGCGGGCATCGATCATCGAGATCGTCGACATGTTCCGCGCCCGGGTCATCGACGTCGCGGTCGACTCCCTGATCATTGAGGTGACCGGCGACGAGGAGAAAGTCGAGGCGATTTACGAGCTGCTACTGCCGTTTGGCGTCAAGGAGCTGATGCGCACCGGGCGCATCTCCATGACGCGGGGTGGCGCCGGTCACCACGCCGACGACGGCAGCCATCGCCGCTATCGCTCCGCCGGCGAAGGCAAAGCTCAGGTAGGGAGCCTGCTCTAGATGAAGTACCGCGTGGCGATCGCAAAGCGGCCGGACGGCAGCGCCGACGCCTGGGTAGCGGACCTGCCCGGCTGTCGTGCCGCCGCCGGCAGCCTGCGTGACGCGATGGATCTGCTGCCTGTCGTGGCCGGCGAGCACCTGGCCTGGTTAGCCGGCCACGGCGAGCCGTTCGACGCGGCTGCGCTCTTCGACCATGAGGTCGTCGAGGAGACCGAGGCGCGTGGGGAGTTCACCTTCGCCTTCGACCGCGAGGCGATGAGCCGCGACGAGCTAGAGACGGCGATCCGTCACGCCGGCCACGCCCACGCCGACCTGATGCGCGCCTGAGCACCTTGCCTGACGTCGTGCTCGATTGGGTACCACCGGCGTCTTCCGTGAAGATCGACCAGATCTTCCCGGACGTCCGCTCGATCCGCATGATGCTGGATCACCTCGCGACCGTGGAAGCGAATTACTACATCGGCGGCCTCGGCGATGAGCCCGGCGAGCCTATCGAACCGTCGCTGGCCGAACTGCACGAGTCGAGCCAGGGCCGCCTGCGGGCGCTCAGCGACGATTCGCTGGGTCGCCTGTACACCCGTACCAGCCCCCGCGGCGAGATGCAGTGGACGGCGCGAAAGGTGATGCGGCGCATCGTCAGCCACAAGCGTTTCCACACGAAAGAAATCGAGCAGCGCGTCTCCTGGCTGACGCTCGGCGTGCCGGAAGTGCTGCCTCAGAACCGGGAGTAGCCATGGCAAAGCGAGTTTCGGTCATTAACTTCAAGGGCGGCGTGGGAAAGACCACCTTTTCATTCCACCTTGCCACGGGGCTTGAGAAGTATCACAACGCCCGCGTTCTGGGGTTGATGTCGATCATCAGAGCAGCCTATCACTTCTATTTCTTGATGCAGCAAGATGGCAGAGAGAACTTCAGGCAGGGAGGACAGTGGACAACATCTTCCAGCATTTGACGGTCAATGGTCATTCGCTGCCGGGCCCCGAAGTTATCGTCAAATCGCCACGGAATGACTATCCAAATGTGGACTTGATCCCCGCGAGTCTGCACCTCGATGACACGGAGATAGAACTCGCGGGATCTCAAACAGGCAACGCCATCACCTCGGAGTGGACGAAGCGAACGCTCCTCTGTCGATGGCTAGAAGAAACTGGGCTCGATGCTCAGTATGACTACATCATTGTCGATTGTCCGCCTGCGACTAAGATTGTCTCCCAGAATGCCATCGCCTTGAGTCACGGGTACATAGTCCCCGTTGTGCCCGAAGCAGTCATGGAAAGAGGTGCTCCGCACCTTGTCGATCTCATAGGGAGTGGTATTGACGCAAAGCTTCAGTTATTGGCGAAATTCGGCGATAAGCACCGCTTGTTCGTGCCGAGCACGCGACTTGTGGGTTTGGTAATCACCAGAATTCACAGACGACCACACGACACACTTGCGATCTCTGGAGCGAGTCTGGAAAGGGGATCTGATCAAGCCATACATCCTCGACGGGACTGGTGTTGGGCAGTCATTAACAGAACGTGTTCCGGTCTACGACAAGGAATACTCTTCTTGGGGTCGTCTGACCCAGAATATCGGAAGGCGGGGTATTGCCCAGCAATACCGAGATGTCGTTTCCGAAATCAAGGCGAGAATTGATAAGCTGTGAATCGGAGTGACCACAGAAGCGAACTAACGTGCCGAGAACTTGGAGAGATAATCAGCGGATTCTCAAGAGTCTATGAGAACAACGTTGTAGATCAAAAGGCGATTACTGAAAGCCTACGAAGTCTAGGTCGATTCCTCAATCGCATGGGAGACCTGAGGATCAGTGAAATCCGTGCGGATTCGCAAAGATCAGCGCGCAAGAGAGTCGGAGTTCCAAAGACAAGTAGCTTGTCGCCTGAAGAGATCGAAGCGCTGGACGTTATGTCCGTAAGAAGACTCCTCGCTGGAGGCGTTCTTTCGAGAGCGGACCTCATCGCACTTGCGCTGGAGCGGTTTGGAATGGGCCGGGGCAGGCTCGTCAAATTAAGCCGGACAAGTCTCATAGAGGCCATCAACTCAGCGATCGAGAACGAGGAAGCGCTGTCTATCATTTCTGAAGAAGCACGGCGGGAAGGACAACAACGCTTTCCGGTGGAACGATGACTCAACCCAGAATCGCCTATCTCAGACTCCTGCGGCCCTCGTCCGCGTAGGTCGGAGGGCCAGCTGGAACCAGCGCCTCGCGTCTCGTGGGGCACCGATTACAGAGCAAGGAGTAAGACACGATGTCTGACAACGTACTGATATTCGATACGAGCCTGAGGGACGGCGAACAGTCTCCGGGCGTCGCGTTTAACATCCCCGACAAGCTGGAGATCGCGGCGCAGCTGCAGAAGCTGGGCGTCGATATCATCGAGGCCGGCTTCCCGGCCAGCTCGCCGGGCGACTTCGAAGCGGTGAAGGCGGTTGCTGCGGAGGTGCGCGAATCGCGCATCGCCGGCCTGGCGCGCGCCGTTCAACGTGACGTCGACAGGGCGTGGGAGGCGCTGCAGAACGCCGCCGCACCACGCATCCACGTCTTCCTCTCGACCTCCGACATCCACCTGATGCACCAGCTGGCGAAAGACCGCGACACGGTGCGCGAGATGGCGAAGACGATGGTGGCTCGGGCCAAGGGCTACGTCGAAGATGTCGAGTTCAGCCCAATGGACGCCACACGCTCCGACTGGGATTACGTCTACCGCATGCTGGAAGACGTCATCGAAGCCGGTGCGACGACGGTGAACATCCCCGACACGGTGGGCTACACGACGCCGGAGGAGTTCAGCGCCTTCATCAATGGCATCCTGGAGAACGTCAGCAACATCCACAAAGCGACGATCTCCGTGCACTGCCACAACGATCTCGGCCTTGCCGTCGCCAACAGCCTGTCGGCGGTACGCTCAGGCGCGCGCCAGGTGGAGACGTGTATCAACGGCATCGGCGAGCGCGCCGGCAACGCCGCCCTCGAAGAGGTCGTCATGGCGATCAAGACGCGTGGCGACTTCTACGACATCGAGACCAACGTCAAGTCGCGAGAGCTCTACCGCACGTCACGCCTGGTCTCCGACCTCACCGGCATGCTGGTGCAGCCGAACAAACCCGTAGTGGGCGCCAACGCCTTCCGGCACCAGTCCGGCATTCACCAGGACGGCATTCTCAAGATGCGCGAGACCTACGAGATCATGGACGCCAACGAGATTGGCTGGCCGACCGGCAGCGAGCTGGTGCTCGGCAAGCTGTCCGGACGCCACGGCTTCAAGTCACGCCTGGACGACCTCGGCTACGAGCTGACCACGGAGGAGTTCGAGCGTGCCTTCGAGGCGTTCAAGGAGCTCGCCGACAAGAAGCCCGAGATCATGGACCGTGACCTCGAAGCCATCGTCGGCGAAGAGCGTCATACCGACGAGGCGGCTTACAAGCTCGATCTGATCCAGGTTGCCTCGGGCAACCAGATGGTGCCGACAGCCACCGTGCGGCTGACGGCTCCGGATGGCACGCCCCTCGTACACACAGCGATCGGCACCGGGCCCGTCGACGCCGCGTACCAAGCGATCAACGCGCTCGTCGGCATCGAGAACGAGCTGACCGAGTTCCACATCAAAAGCGTCACTGAGGGCATCGACGCTCAGGGTGAGGTCGTGGTTCGAATCTCGTGCAACGATCAGACGTATACGGGTCGCGGCGCCGACACGGACATCATCGTGGCGGCAGCGAAGGCGGTACTCCAGGCGATCAACCGCGCCATCAGCGTCGAAACGCCGAAGGATGCGCTAGTGAGGTCTAACCCGTAAGCTAGGCATCCCCGCTCTTCGCATCGAAGCAGGCTAGCAGGAGCAGTTGATGGCTGAACCAATGACGCTGTCGGAGAAAATCTGGGAGAGCCACGTCGTCAAGCGCAAGCAAGGCCAACCGGACCTCCTTTATATCGATCTGCACCTGGTGCACGAGGTGACCTCGCCGCAGGCCTTCGAATCGCTTCGGATGGCGGGCCGCAAGGTCCGCCGTCCCGACCTGACGGTCGCGACGGTGGACCACAACGTCCCGACCGCTGACCGCGACAAGCCGTGGCCGGACCCGCTGTCGATCCAGCAAGTCGACGTGCTAAACGCCAACGCGCGTGATTTCAGCCTGCCCTATTTCGACGTCAACGACCAGCGCCAGGGCATCGTCCACGTCATTGGGCCGGAGCAGGGCCTGACGCAGCCCGGCCTGACGATTGTCTGCGGTGACAGCCACACGGCGACGCACGGCGCGCTCGGCGCGCTGGCCATCGGCATCGGTACGTCCGAGGTAGAGCACGTCCTGGCGACCCAAACGCTGCCGCAGGCGAAGCCCAAGACGATGGCCATCGTAATCAACGGAACGCTGCCCGACGGCGTCGTCGCCAAGGACGTCATCCTCTCGATCATCCGCACCATCGGCGTCAGCGGCGGCATCGGCCACGTCATCGAATACCGAGGCCACGCGATCCGCAACCTCTCGATGGAAGGTCGCATGACGGTCTGCAACATGTCGATCGAGGGCGGCGCCCGCGCTGGTCTGGTCGCGCCGGACGATAAGACGTTCGCTTATCTGGAAGGGCGCCCGTTCGCACCGAAGGGCGCCGACTGGGAGAAGGCGCTGGCTTACTGGCAGTCGCTGCCGACCGACGAGGGCGCGAGCTTCGACAAGACGGTCACGCTCAAGGCCGAGGAGATCGAGCCCAGCGTAACGTGGGGTACCACCCCGGCGCAGAGCCTACCGGTGACCGGCCGCGTGCCGAACCCGGACGACTTCACCGACGCCGGCGCCAAGGAGCTTGGCTGGCGCTCATTGACCTACATGGACCTCAAACCAGGCGTCGCGATCGAGGACATTAACCTCGACCGCGTCTTTATCGGCTCCTGCACCAACTCGCGCATCGAAGACCTGCGAGCAGCCGCGTCCGTTGTTCGCGGCTACAAGGTCGCGTCCAGCGTGCACGCGATGGTCGTGCCGGGCTCCGGTCTGGTCAAGGCGCAGGCCGAGCAGGAGGGCCTCGACAAGGTGTTCACCGAGGCGGGTCTCGAGTGGCGCGACGCCGGCTGCTCGATGTGCCTCGGCATGAACCCGGACATCCTGATGCCTGGCGAGCGCTGCGCCTCGACCTCGAACCGCAACTTCGAGGGACGCCAGGGCCCTGGCGGCCGGACCCACCTGGTCAGCCCGGAGATGGCCGCGGCTGCCGCGATCCAGGGCCACTTCGTCGACATTCGCAGTTGGAGGCGTAACTAATGGAGCCGATCGAGACGATTCGCGCCCAGGCCATGCCGCTCAACCGCGCCGACGTGGACACGGACCAGATCATCCCGGCCAAGTACCTCAAGCTGGTCGAGCGCAGCGGCTTCGGCAAATACCTCTTCGACAGCTGGCGCAAGGACGAGTCCTTCGTGCTCAACGACCCGGCCTACAGCAACGCCCACGTCATGATCGCTGGACCCAACTTTGGCTGCGGCTCGTCGCGCGAGCACGCACCGTGGGCGTTGGAGGACTACGGTTTCAAGGCCGTGATCGCTCCGTCCTTCGCCGACATCTTCCGCAACAACTGCGCCAAGATCGGCCTGCTGCTGATCACGTTGCAACCTGACGAGGTCGATATCCTCATGCAGGCCGCCGAGCAGAAACCCGAGAGCGTCCTAACCATCGACCTCGAGGCGCAGACCGTGCAGCTCGACGGCGAGGATTGGTCGATGCACTTCGAAATCGACTCGTTCTTCAAGCACTGCCTGCTCAACGGCCTGGACGACATCAGCCTGACGTTGCAAAGGGAAGACTCGATCTCGAAGTTCGAGAAGGACCGGCCCGCGTTCTTGCCCCGAGCCATCGATTAACGAAGGAGACGGCATGCCGACGCCGGACGAGATAAAGGCCCGCATCCGCGAATCCTGGACCGGAGCGGCGGAGATCTGGGACCGGCGCCACGAGAGCAACGCTCCCGATCCGTTAACGAATGGATATGCCAAGCTGCCCGGCTGAAGCCGGGTATGAGCGTGCTCGATCTCGCATCCGGGACCGGGCAGCCGTCCTTGACCGCCGCCACGCTTGTGGCGTCGGGCGGCATCGTCGTCGCGACCGACGTCGCGCCCACGATGGTGGAGGTGATCCGCCGTCGCGCTCGGGAGCTGGGGGTCACGAATTTGGAAGCGCGCGAAATGGACATGGATGCGCTTGAGTTTCCTGACGCCAGCTTCGACGCCGTCACCTGTCGCTGGGGGTTCATGTTCTCGCCGCAGCCCGTGAAGGCGATGGCAGAGGCACGCCGTGTTCTCCGGGAAGGCAGCCGCCTGGCCGCCGTGACCTGGGACTTCGGCCCGGAGAACACCTGGATGTCGATCGCCCGTCGCGCCATGACAGCGATCGGGACGGCTCCCGGCGGCAGAGGCGGTGCCCCGCCATCCGGCCTCGATACGACTGAAGCGTTCACCGTCGCTCTGACGGAGGCAGGCTTTGCTGGCCCTAAAGTAGAGCACCGTGTGTTCCAGTTCGAGTTCTCGTCCGGCGAGGATTGGTGGACGTTCCTCATGGACTTCGGCAGCGCCGTCGTCTCTCGTTCGCCCGAAGACCAGGCCCGCGTCCACGCCACCGCCGTCGCGGAGGCCGAGACGCACCGCAAAGGCGACCACATCGAGCTCGGCGCCGCCTGCATCTGCGCCGTCGCCAGGAAGTAAGCCGTTGGCCGATGTCGTCGAGTGGGTGGCGGTCGCCGCCCGGCCTGACCCGCTGCTCAGCCTGATCCGCGACTACTCGCAGCGCCATCGCTTCCTGCCCGAGGGTTGGCGTTATCTGCGTCCGCTGAGCGAGACGACAGCCGGCGTCGGCGCGCAGATCGAGATCGAAGCAAGAATCGGCCCCGCAGCGACCACGCATGTTGTTCGCCTGATCAGCGAGGGCGACGACTTCATTGATGAGGGACCGCCCGGCGGCGAGAACTACATGACTCAGTGGACCGTCCAGGCGCAAGGTGAAGACACCATCGTGCAGGTCGAGATGCGCTTCGATTACGGCGGCTTCGTCGGCGAGTTCTTTGCGCGACGCCGTTTGCGGCGCGCCCTGCGGGAGATGCTGCAGCGACTCAAGGCGATCGCGGAGGCCCGTTAGCGGCGCCTGAGCTATATTTGGACAGCTTGACGCTAGAGGACACCGCGGGCTGAAGCCCGCGGCATGAGGTAATCGCATGAGCAGCTTCAACATCGCCGTACTGCCGGGTGACTACATCGGGCCGGAGATCACTGCAGAGGCGCGCCGCGTGCTCGAGGCCGCGGGCAAGCGCTTCGGGCACGCGTTCAACTTCACCGAGGCGCTGGCCGGCGGTGCCGCCTACGACGCGCACGGCGAGCACCTGCCGCAATCGACGCTGGCCACCTGCGAGGCGGCTGACGCCATCCTCAAGGGGCCTTTTGGCGGCCCGCGGGACGAGATCAACAACCCGAAGTGGCAGGGCGTGGAGCAGAACGCGATTCTGCCGCTTCGCAAGCACTTCGACCTCTACCTCAACCTGCGGCCCGTCATCGTGCCGGACGCGCTGCTCTCGCTGTCGCCGCTCAAGGACGACTTCGTCAAGGGCACCGACATGCTGATCCTGCGTGAGCTGGCCTCCGGCATCTACTTCGGGCCGCGCGGCGAGCGCCAGATCGAGGGGCCGCAGGAGCGCACCATGCGCGAGGTCTGGGACACGGAGCTCTACAACGAGTACGAGATCGAGCGCATCGCGCGGGACGGCTTCCGTCTGGCACAGGCGCGCCGCAAGCACCTGACGCTGATCGCCAAGTCCAACGTGATGAAAACGGGGCTGTTCTGGCGCGAGGTGGTCGAGCCGATCGCGAAGGAGTTCCCTGACGTGACGATGAACTACATGCACGTCGACGCCGCGTCGATGGAGCTGATCGTGCGGCCGACGCAGTTCGACGTCATCGTGACGTCTAACATCTTCGGCGACATCCTGTCGGACGAGGCGGCGGGCCTGCTGCGCTCGCTGGGCATGGGGCCGTCGGCGTCGCTGAACGAGCAGGGCTTCGGCCTCTACGAGCCGATCCACGGCTCGGCGCCAGACATCATGGGGCAGGGCAAGGCGAACCCGCTGGCGACCATCCTCAGCGCCGCGATGATGCTGCGCCTCTCCTTCGACCTGCCGGAGGCGGCCACGGCCGTCGAGCGGGCGGTCGACAAGGTGCTGGCGGAGGGTGCGCGGACGCCGGACCTGGCTTCGCCGGGCGAGGCAGTCGTCACGACGCAGGGGATGGGGCAGCGGGTGGCCGACGCGGTGGGGACCATCTAGCGATACGGGGCCGTCGCGGGGTCGAAAGTGACGGTTGCTGAATCTGAAACGGGGCCGTTTCGAAGGCAGGGCAGGGGCGTTTCGAGGAGGAGATGCGGTCCTTGTGAGGGCGCTTCGGGCCGGATTCGAGGTCGAACCAAGGTCACAACGTAGTCAGGTTGAGGTCGAGACGAGGTCGATGGCGGGGTGATGTGTAGGGCCGTGGCCTCGTCCGGCGGGCCTTGGCGTTTTGGGTTGGCGCCAGCTCTTCGGGCGGACGGGTCGGTCTTATTTGGACGTCGCGCTTAGATCCTTCGACCAGGCTCAGGATGACAATGGGGATTCGGCGTCACCGACCGTTCGAAGCCCGGCTCCGATTCGAAGTACCTGGGGAACTAATCGCGACGTAACGTCGTCTAGCCTCTGAACCCGTCCTCAGGACGGAGGCAAAAGAGGTGAGACGATGAACAACAAGACGGTACGCGGGCTTGGACTGACAGCGCTGGGGATGATCGCCGCGGTGGCGATCGCGTGCGGCGGCTCATCGGACAAAAGCGACGGCGGCGGCTTCAGCACGGGCGGTTTCGGCGGCGGCGAGGCCGTCGGTGGCGACGACGCGCGGGGCCGCGATCTCGACATCCTTCTGGGCGAGCAGAGCGTGGCGAACACGGCCCCCCAGGAGGCACCGGCAGGTGTTGTCGTTGACGGCGCGGCGGGGCCGGCGGGCATCCCGACCAGCGCGCTGCGGAGCATCGACCGCAAGATCATCCAGACGGCGTCGCTGCAGCTGCAGGTCGAAGAGGTCGGCGTCGGCTTCGAGGAGGTCGGGCGCATCGCGACCGCGGCGGGCGGCTTCGTCTCGAGCTCCAGCTTCTCGTACCGCGACGGTGACGACGAGGACCAGAAGCGGCGCCAGGTAGCGTCGGTGGCGATCCGGGTGCCGGCCGAGGTCTACCCCAGCGTGCTGAGCCAGCTGCGCGGCCTGGCCGAGACGGTGGACTTCGAGGAGTCCAACGCCTCTGACGTGACGGAGGAGTTCACGGACATGCAGTCGCGGCTGCGCAATCTGAAAGCGACCGAGACGCAGCTGCTGCGTCTGCTGGAGCGCGCCGAGACGATCTCCGACATCCTGATCGTGCAGGACCGGCTGAGCGGCGTCCTGAACGAGATCGAGTTCGTCAAGGGCCGCCTGCAGCTGATCGGCGACCTGACCGACCTGGCGACGATATCGGTGCACTTGCGCCCCGTTGAGGGCACGCCGGTAGCGCCCGACGGCGGTGGCGTCAACCTGGGCGAGACGATCGCCGAGGCGTGGGACGACAGCATGGCGTTCCTGGGCAGCATCGCGGAGGGCGTGCTGACGGTGGTGGTGTTCGCGTGGTGGGTGCCCGTCATCGGCGTGCCGGCCGGCGCCATCGCCTGGGGCGCGACTCGCAACCACTCGCACGGCCCAGCGTCCGCCGTCGACTAGCCAGGTTCCCTGGACCGAGGCGCTGTCGCTCCTACACTGGCGGCGTCGAGTAAAAGAGGCCCGCTCTCGTGCGCGAGGGCGGGCCTCTTTTATCGTACCGATGGTCTTGAGTAGTCCAACATTGGTGCCGTTGGCTTATGCTAGACTATCGAACCGAGAATTACATAATGCAATGACATCAGCGCCGATCCTTGAGAACCGCCGAGCTTTGTTTGAGTACTACGAGAGTGTCTGTTCTCGCAGTTACTTAAATCTGCGCACGGATCAGCGTCTTGATTTGGATCAGAACCTGCTCAAGTCATACGTCATAGAGGTGCATCCGTCTAAAGACTTCCATACAGGTAGAGACCGGTTTGGCTTCCTTAACTCCATTCTGGAGAGGGTGCATGGTGAAGCGATCCCATCTAACGAGGAGACCTTCTTCAACGTTGTTCGAGGGGATCAGGTTCTTCACGTTGATGCACTAGATAACCGATTCTGGATTGTCCATGCGAACACTCCCGCTGCGTGGACGGATTCTTTCATCGATGGCCTTACGAGGGGCTCCTCCGTTGACGTGGTGTGGTTTCACAGTGAGGCTATGGAAGGCCTATCGAAGTTGGGGCAATTCCTAGGATTCTCATCAGAGTATGATCCGAGGCCTCTTGGTGGAGTTGCCGAAGAACAGCGTCCCGGCGGCCTTGTCGTCAATTTCCGCCGAATCCTGGGAGATGCACGGACGGATTTCGAGAAACTGCGCCAGCCAGATATGTTCTTGGACGAGATAGGCATTAGCAGCATAAGACTTAGGTTTGGTGAGAACGGCGATAGTGAATTCGCCCTTGCTGACGTGACGCATTCAGGGAAGTTCACCGAGCGTGGTCCCTCGTTTTCTGCTCATACCGCCTTGGTCTGGACAGCGCTGCGTTCGTACGAGGAGCGAGTAAGCCTAATCGAGAGGGAAATGGCGCTGACTTGGAAACAAGAAGGTAACCGCTTTAAAGTCACAGGGTCTACTATCGCTATCCAGTTTCGTCCGTACGATCGGTTTGACGTGCTTTTAGAGCACCTCTTCGGAGGGAGGAAACCGTTCCGTCTCTGGGGTTTGCCGCAGCGGAACGCGGAGGGTGACTACTCCGTCCAAGCAGTTGATCTACACGTCGGTTGTCCGCTTCGCTTCGACGTTAGCAATGGATGTATTCGTGTTTATCTCCCTGATGGGTCGTGCGGAAACACTGTAACTCGCCTAGTAACGAACATTCAGAGACATGTTGATCCGCGCGCCACCTTAATCGGAGGTGAGCAGGCGCTGGCTTTTGGATCCGCATCTCAGTCTCGTTAACGCACTCATCGGGCTGACCTTGGGGGCACCCCCCTTGGCCTCGGGTCTTAGGCGATCTGAGCTACAACCTTGAGTGGCTAGGGCCGAGCTTTACTCTCTCGCGGTCAGGTCGAACGATGAATCCCGATTTGGCCCTACTTCGCGAGGACATAAATCACTGCTTGGTAATTGAAGCGAAGGGCGGAAGCAGCTTGAAGATGCGCCAGTTGGAGACCGCCTCCCAAATGACTGCACAAGATCTTGCCCAAAGTGCGTATGTTTCGTTTGCTTCTACACAACCTCCTGCATTCACGTATGTAATCGTTTGCTTTGAAGCGGGGCGTGATGAGATTAGCGCTCGTTTGGAGGATGCTGGGCTGCCATTCGCCGTGATCTGTCTATCTAGAGACGAGATTCGGTTGGTCAGAGGCAGTATTAATGACTCTGAATTGAATGCCTCCTTGGCCGTCGGTGTCCGGCTTCCGACTGGTGTGCCGTTTCCCCGCCAGTTCGTTCCTTTTGATAACAATTCAAGGCTGCCGGAAATAGCGGCAGCTGTGATCGCACATGTCGTTCAAGCAGTCTCCAGCGGCAATTCTCACTTCCAGGTCGAGGATGTCTTGAATTCAGCCATTCCCCTCTGGGCCCGTTTTCACCCCACTGAGAGACGTCAAATGTTGGGAGCATGCCTCCGCGTGCTCAATCGCCTACGGCAGAACACTGAATTCCGCCATGTATTGAGACCTTCCGGAGCTCCGAATGCGCCGAATCTCTATACCGTGACCCTCAGGATTCCAAAGCCTGGAGGCGGCGAGCGAGTTGTGCGACAAGAAACGCTTCACAACTGGGCAGAGCAGTTCATGCGCCAGATTGAAGATGCAGCGTTACCTCCGGGGACGCCAACTCCTGACGAAGGAACACAGGGGTATGTGGAGTGGTCGGAGTCAGCTGAAGACTGACGCTCTTCGTCCCCCACCCACAACGCCTCGGCGCGGGTTTCGGGGGCGCGCATAACGGTTTTGCGTTGACCGCGTATGTGGGCCGCGATACGATACGCAGGCTATGAGCGGACATAATGTGTCCTTCAGCCACAAAGACCGCCTCCCCGGTCTGAAAGCTCGCGTCCTTCGACAGGATCAGGATGAACGGGTTCAACGCGCCCATGCCCAGGACGAACGGGTTGATAACGTCGCTGCTCGCGGCGACACTATGAGCATGGCGATGCCCCGGTCCGCTTAGGGCGGACAGCGCTAACCTATCCCCGCGCAACTTCCCGCCCGGTAGGGCGTTTTCTTCTACGAGGTGTCGTCTATGTCTTTCGCTAAAGCCCTGCGCTGCCGCGAGTGCGGCCGCGAATACGAACTTAATGCCAGCCACGTTTGCGAGTTCTGCTTCGGCCCGCTGGAGGTGGTCTACGACTACGAGGCGATGTCGAAGTCGATATCGCGTCAGAGCATCGCGGCCGGGCCGTACTCGATCTGGCGCTATCGGGACCTGCTGCCGGTCGAGGGCGAGCCGGTCGACCTCAACGCCGGCTTCACGCCGCTGATCAAGGCGGAGCGCCTCGGCGAGCACCTGGGCCTGAACAACCTCTGGCTGAAGAACGACTGCGCCAACCCCACGTGGTCGTTCAAGGACCGCGTCGTCGCCGTGGCGTCGACCAAGGCGCGCGAGATGGGCTTCAAGACGCTGGCCTGCGCCTCGACGGGCAACCTGGCCAACGCGGTGGCGGCGCACGCGGCGCGCGCCGGGCTGGAGGCCTTCGTCTTCGTGCCCAGCGACCTCGAGGCGGGCAAGCTGCTGGGCTCGAAGATCTACGGCGCCAACCTGGTGGCCGTGGACGGCTCTTACGACGACGTCAACCGCCTCTGCGCCGAGCTCAGCGGCAAGTATCCCTGGGCCTTCGTCAACATCAACGTGCGCCCCTACTACTCCGAGGGCAGCAAGACGATGGCGTACGAGATCGCGGAGCAGCTGGGCTGGCGGGCGCCGGACCACTGCATCGTGCCGCTGGCATCGGGCTCGCTGTACGGCAAGATCTACAAAGGCCTTGAGGAGTTGACCAAGCTGGGCCTGATCGAGGAGAAGCAGACGCGCATGTCCGGCTGCCAGGCGGCCGGCTGCTCGCCGATCATCACGGCCTGGGAGAACGAAACGCTGAACTTCCGGCCGGTACGCCCCAGCACGATCGCCAAGTCGCTGGCCATCGGCAACCCAGCGGACGGCTATTACACGCTGAAGACGATGGGCGAGACCAACGGCGCCGGCGCGGCGGTCAGCGACGACGAGCTCGTCGAGGGCATCCGTTTGTTGGCCGAGTCCGAGGGCATCTTCGCCGAAACGGCCGGCGGCGTGACCGTGGCTGGGCTCAAGCGTCTTGTAGCGGCCGAGCACGTCGGCCGCGACGAGCTGGTCGTCGCCTGCATCACGGGCGCCGGGCTGAAGACGCAGGAGGCGGTCGCCGACGTGCTGCCGCCTGCGCTGCACGTCGATTCGACGGTTGACTCGTTCGAGGCGGCGCTGTTGGAGCGCCACGGACCGCGCACGCCGGAAACGGCGCCGGTCTAGGCCGTGCAGTTTGTAGCCGGACTGCTGTATCTTGAAGGTACCTTGCGAGCAGCGAAGGGAAGTGCGTCGATGGCAAAGATGCGCGTCAAGTTCACCTTCCCGTCGGACCAGATACGGGAGCCGGTGATCTATGAGGTTGGCAAGCGCTACGACCTGGTGACCAACATCCGGCGTGCTGACATCACGGCTGAGGTCGCTTGGGCGACGATCGAGATTGACGGGACGCGAGAAAACCTGGAAGCCGGTATCAAGTGGGTCGAAGGGCTGGGTGTGCGCGTCGATCCGATCGAAGACAGCATCCTCGAGGGGTAGCGTGCCGTCCTTCGCGCCAGTCGGTTTAGAAACGCAGCGGGCCAACATGAGCCCGCCGGGAGTTTAGAATGCCGTACTTGCTTGGAGTAATGATCAGCCTTTTGCTGCCCTTCGTGGCGCTCTGGCCCTGGTGGCTGTGCTTCGCCTGGTGGCTGCAGCGGGTCCCGCCGAACAGCAAGTCGATGGAGCACGCCGAGGCGATGGGATCGCCTCGGCCGCCGATCGAGTTGGTCGACGCGCGAGGCAACGTGCGACAGGAGTGGGCGGCAGACCTGGTGCAGCAACGGCTGCGTGGTATCGATAGCCAGCGGCGGTAGCCTGCCGGCCGACGAACGATAGGAAGCGAGCAAGAACGAATGGCAGTTAAGGTGCGAATTCCGACGCCGCTGCGCGGCTTAACGCAGGACCAGGACGTGGTCGCCGGTGAGCCGGGCACGCTGGGCGACTGCATCGAGGGGCTGGAGTCAAGCTACCCCGGCATCAAAGACCGCATCTGTGACGACAGCGGCGAGCTGCGACGCTTCGTGAACGTCTACATCAACGGCGAAGACGTGCGCTTCATAGACGGCCTCGCTTCCGGCCTCAAAGAGGGCGACGAGGTCTCGATCGTCCCGGCCGTCGCCGGGGGGTCATTGCATGACGGCGGTCATTGCATGACGGCATGAGGCTGCCGCGCTAGGTACGAATCGCTAGTTATCAGAAGAGCGGAGAGCGTCCTGTGTGGCGCTCTTCTTGGCGTTTTCCAGCAGTTCGGTGACGTCTCGGGATGAGCGTAGCTCGTGGACACGGATTTGCGGCGATAACGCGGCGATGCGCTCTCTGGTCACGCGGACGCTTCGCCTTTGATGCGATATCGACCACCACAGGATCGACTTGCGGTCGAAGAAACTCAGGCGCCACGACTCCTGTGGGCCGCCTTCGTAATAGAGGGGCTCTCGCGTCCACGCCCTGCTGACCGTGCGCAGCAGCAGGCGCCAGAAGCAAACTCGCCAGGGCAGATGCAGCCAGATCAGCGTGTCGGCGGGTGAGAGGTAGACGTCGCTAATGCGGCTGTAACTACCAGCGAGCACCCAGCCGTCGGGCGCCGCATCGAGCGCGGCCTGCACACCGGCGCGGAACTCATCGTCCGGCGTTTCGACCCAGTCTGGCTTCCAGAAGATGGCATCAAGGTCGACGCGGGACAGGCCGAGATGCTCGGAAAGATGTTTTGCGAAGGTGGTCTTGCCTGAGCCGGTAACGCCCCAGACGACGATGCGGCGCCCCAACTCAACGGGCTGCGAGGCGGACATGCTTACTCCCGGCGCTGTCTTAGAGGTCGTTCGGCGTGGCGCGGTGAATGCGGCGGTCGTAGGGGTTGAGGGCGAGCCGTAAGGCCAGCACGCCGAAGCAGGAGAACGTCAGGATCAAAACGTAAGACTCCCAGTAGCCCAGCGATCGGTAGCCGATGCCGCCGACGTGGAAGACGACGCCGCCGGCGATGCCCGCCGCCAGCCAGAGCGCCAACGGCAGCAGCGAGAGCAGCAGCAGCCCGGCGCCGTGTCCGGCGGCCAGCCCGTAGGCGAAGAAGGTCCAGCCGGCCAGCACCAGCGCAAACGCCGCAATGTCGACCGCCCTCAGCTGACGCACTGCGGCAACCACGATATTGCCGAACGCGCCCGGCGCCGACTTCAATGAGTCGAGTGCGTCCTCGAAATCGTCACCGAAGAAATCCTGAAATCGCCCCGCCATGGTCGCTAATCGTAGTGCTGGTCCAGCTTGCCGAGTCAAGTCACCGAGTCACTGGCTGTTGTAGTGCTCGGCGCGCCAGCGGGTTTGCAGCGCCGCGATCTCGCGGCCGTCAACACCGAAGCGGTGCAGGACGTGCCTGACGAACTCCAGGCTGGCTTCGAACCCGGGGTCGACCACCTCGGAGGAGCCTGCGCGGCGCAGCAGGTTCTGCGTCTCCGGTGTGCCGCGCGCCAGGACATCGAGGGCCGAGTTCGCCGCCTGCGCGTTGGCGGCGACGAGGTGCACGTCTTCGGCGGCAGGAAACGTGATCGCGACGATGCGGGCCTCCTGGATGCGGGCCAGCTCAAGCACTTCGGGCCGCGTCGCGTCTCCGAAGATGAAGGGTATCTCGGGATTGTTGCGCCTCACTCTGTCGAAGATGAAGGGATTGTTTTCGATGACGACGAAGGGTAAGTCACGGCCGGTCAGGCTGCGCGCCAGGCCGCGGGCGGTGCTACCGTAGCCGCAGATCACCACGTGACGGTGCATCTGGTGCACCTCGGTGGCCTGCTGGACCTCGGGGTTATGACGCAGCGTAGTCAGGAGGCCGAAGCGTTGAGCGCGGCTGAGCAGCAGCGGCACGACCTGCACGAGGCCGGGGCTGAGCAGGATCGAGAGCCCGGCGGCCAGCAGGAACGCGGAGCCGAAGTCGTCCGTGACGATGCCGTCCTCCAGGGCGACGCGGGCGATCACGAAGGAGAACTCGCCAACTTCAGCCAGCAGTACGGCGGTCAGGATCGCCTGCCCCAGGGTGAGGCCGGCCAGGCGCAGGCTCAACCCCGCAACGATACCCTTGCCGACGACGAAAAGGACGAACATCGCCAGCACGGTGTCGGGCTCGTTCCAGAGCACCTCCGGGTCGATCAGCATGCCCATGGAGATGAAGAACACCGAGGCGAAGATGTCGCGCAGCGGGATCACGTCGGAGAGCGTCGAATGGCCGAATTCGTTCTCCGACAGCGCCAGGCCGGCCAGGAAGGCGCCGAACGCGATCGACAATCCGAGCAGGCCGCTGCCGGCCGCTAGTCCGATGGCGAGCACGAGCGCCGCAAGCAGTGACAGCTCGTTGGAGCGAGCGTACGCGACGCGGCGCCAGACAACCGGCAGGATGCGCGTGCTGAGTACGTATGTGGCAGCGATCAGCAGGATCCCGGTAACGACGGCGAGCGCGATTTCGCCGGCCGCGAACGCTTCGCCGCCCAGCGACGGGACGATGATCACCATGAGGACGGCGCCGAACTCCTGCAAGATGCAGACGTTGACCGCGGCGATGCCGGGCACCGACTTCAGCTGGCGGCGCCGCTCCAGGATCTTGACGACGACAACGGTGCTCGTGCTGGCGGCGAGGAAGCCGAGGACGAAGGCGACTTCCGAGTCGAAGCCAAGCAGGGTCCCGACGAGGAAGCCAATCGTAATCGTGAGAATGATCTGCCCGCCGCCGCCGAACAGCGTTAGCTTGCCGTAATCCATCAGATGGCGGAACGAGAACTGGATGCCGATGCCGAACATCAGCAAGATGACGCCGATGTCGGCGGCCTGCGTAATATCCTCGACGTTGCCGACTGGTCCCGGCGTGTTGGGGCTGATCACGACGCCGGCTACCAGGAAGCCGATAATCGTAGGCAGGCGTAGGAGCTGCGCGATCCCGCCACCCACCAGCGCCGCGACTGCGACGAGCAGGATGTCGTGAAACAGCTCCGAGTTTTCCACGCCTGATTCTAACCGGCGGGACTGGTTCCCAAGGTCATAGAGACCTCGCGGTTGGCAGACTGAGCCGTTACACTTAGAGATTGTATATGGCAACTCAGAAGACCGACTACTACGATTCGCTCGGCGTCGGCCGCGACGCCTCCCAGGATGAGATCAAGCGAGCGTTCCGCCGCCTGGCGATGGAGTTTCACCCGGACCGCAACTCCGAGCCGGGCGCTGAGGCGCGCTTCAAGGAGATCAACGAGGCGTACGAGGTGCTCTCCGACGCGGAGAAGCGCGGGACGTACGACCGCTTCGGCCACGCAGGGCTCGACGGCGCGTTCAGCAACAGCCGCGGCTTCGAGGGCTTCGGGCCGTTCGGAGGCTTCGGCGACATCTTCGACGCGTTCTTCGGCGCCGCCAGTCAGCAACGGCGACGCACGCCGACGCGTGGCGCGGACCTGCAGGTCGCGATCGACCTGAAGTTTGAAGAGGCGGCCTTCGGCACGTCGAAGACCGTTACCATCAACCGCACCGAGCTGTGCAGCCAGTGCGACGGCCTGCGCGCCGAGCCCGGTACGGAGCCGGAGCGCTGCTCGGTTTGCGAAGGCCTCGGCGAGGTGCGCCGCGCTCAGCGCAGCGTCTTCGGCCAGTTCATCAACGTCACCGCCTGCGACCGCTGCCGGGGTGAAGGCTGGGTTATCCCCAAGCCGTGCACGAAGTGCCGCGGCACCGGCAGGGAGCGCGTCACGCGGTCGCTGGAGGTCAACGTGCCGGCCGGCGTCGATAACGGCTCGCAGATCAGGCTTACGGGCGAGGGCGAACTCGGCACCAACGGCGGACCGCGCGGCAGCTGCTACGTCGTGCTGCGCGTCGCGGAGCATGCGATATTCGAGCGCATCGAGGACGACCTGCACGTGCAGCTCAACATCAGCTTCGGGCAGGCGGCGCTGGGCGACGAAGTCGTAGCGCCGACGCTGGAGGGCGAGGAAAGGGTCAAGATCGCCGCCGGTATCGAAAGCGGCGAAGTCCTCACGTTGCGCAACAAAGGCGTCACCCACCTGCGCGGCGGCGGCCGGGGCCACCTCTACATCCACGTACAGGTGACGACGCCGAGAAAGCTGAACAGCGAGCAGAAGAAGCTGCTAGAGCAGCTGTCCGAGTCGCTCGAGAAGGACAACGGCCCCGCCGACAAGGGCCTGTTCGAGAAGGTCAAGGGCGCGTTCGACTAATCGCGCAAAATCCGTCCCCTCAGGAGGTAGCGTCGTGACGGGCGAGTCCGGATGGACCGAGCTGTCCCTGAGCGTGAGGCCTGAATCGGGCGAAGATGTCGCCGACCTGCTGCAAGCGATCACGGGCCGTGGCGTCATGATCGAGCCGCCGATAACGGCCCTGGGCCCGGACGAGGGCTACACGTTGGACGAATCGGCGCCGCTGAGGATCGTCGCCTACTTTCCGGGGGTGCTCAGCGACGACCAACGCGACGAAACGCTACAGGAGATCCTGGACGCTGGGTTCGCCGCCGCGCTGCAAGGCGAGCCGGCCTGGGCGACGATCCGGGAAGAAGACTGGGCCGAGAGCTGGAAAGCGCACTACGACATCGAGCGGGCCGGCCGTCTTGTCGTGCGCCCTGCCTGGCGCGAGTATGCTGCCGCCCCCGACGAGGTCGTGATCAGCCTCGACCCGGGGATGGCGTTTGGCACCGGGCAGCACGCGACGACGCGCATGTGCATGCAGGGCATGCAGGACGTGATGCGTGCTGGCGACTACGTGCTGGACCTCGGCTGCGGCTCCGGGATTCTCGCCATCGCCGCGGTGGCCCTGGGCGCGAGGGTCGTGCTGGCGACAGATGTCGAGGAGCAGGCGGTCAAAGCCTGCGTCGAAAACACCGCGCTCAACGGCATGCAAGACAAGATTACGGTTCGAGGAGGGTCGATCGATACTGTCGGGGATGACGGGCCGTTCGACCTGATCCTGGCCAACATCAACGCCGCAACGGTGACGGTGCTGGCCGAGGCGATGGCGGCGCAACTGAAACCGGGCGCCTGGCTCTTCGCCGGCGGCGTAATCGCGGAGCGCGAAGCGGGCGCGCGAGCTGCGCTGCAGGTGGCCGGCCTGAGCATCGAGCGCGTGATGCAGGATGGGGACTGGCGTACTTTCGTGTGCTGGAAGCCTAGCTAGGGGCCGATCGCGGCGCCCTCCAGCCAGAGCTCACCGTCGATTTCGACGTTGCGGACGACGACCTCCCAGTGCAGGTGCGGGCCGGTAACCAGGCCAGTGCTGCCGATGGCGCCGATCAGCTGCCCTGCGGCTAGGGGTTCGCCCTGGCTGACGTTGAGCGCGCTGAGATGGTTGTAGGCTGTGAACACGCCCGCGCCGTGGTCGATCATCACCGTGTTGCCGCGGACCTGCAGCTCGGCGGCGAAGACGACGACACCGCCCGCCGCCGTGAAGACGGGATCACCGATGCTGCCGACGAAGTCGGTGCCGTGGTGGTAGCTGCTGACCGGGCCGTTGTTATAGCTGCGCGCCACGCCGTAGATGCTGCTGATAGCGCCCTCGGCCGGCCTGATGAAGGCGCCGGACCACATCTTGCTCGCCGTGAAGCCGGATAACACGCCGGCCCGGATCGCCAGCTCGTTGGCAACGATGTCCGGATCGAGCAGCGCCGAGGTTGCGGGATCAAGATCGATGTTCTCGATCGGGTAGTCGTGCGCCACGATCTCCAGGCTGCGCGCGATCGAGACAACTTCGCCGCCGTCTGCCGGCGTGTAGGCGACGCTGAGCGGCGCCAGCCCGGGCTCGGCGAAGGCGCCGACGCCCACGATGGCCCACCAGCGGTCGCCGTCCTGCAGCATGGGAAACTGCAACCCGCCGAAGCTCACGGTGGCGTTGATTGCGGCTTCGTGCAGATAGACGAGGCTGAAGCCGCCCTGCCGGATCAGGGGTGGCTGGAAGGACAGGCCGGTGAGCACCGCGCTGGGTGGTTGCGGCGTCGGGCTCTCGGGGGCCGGCGTCTGCGAGGGCTGCGAGGTCGCTGAGCCGGGGGCAACCGGCTGCGCCTGCGATTCCGCGGTTGGCG
Source organism: Dehalococcoidia bacterium (assembly GCA_965197795.1). Classification (GTDB taxonomy): domain Bacteria; phylum Chloroflexota; class Dehalococcoidia; order DSTF01; family WHTK01; genus WHTK01. Next base: position 130,270 of record OZ240228.1, read on the forward strand.
TGAGCGTGGCGATTTGAATGCCCTCGGACGAGCCGGCGGCGGGGCCGTCGGCTGAGTCCGAGGAATCGCCGATGCAGGCGGCAAGAAAGACCGCGAGCAGAAGCAGCACGGTCGCGTGGCCGAGGTGGAGCGAGCGGGGAGGCGCCATAGTTTCTGATCATAACGGCAAACGACGCTTGAATGCCCGCCTAGATTCCGTCGCGATCGTTTGCCTAACACTTGCGCCGATGCGCTTTGTTATAATCGTTCCGAGCCTAAGCGCAGTCTGCCAGGTGGTTGGTAGTCTGCGTTTTTATGTGGACTTGGAGGCTCTGTAATCTGCGTGGGGAGCGCTCGGCCCTTCGGGGTTGGCGAGCAGGTTAGCTTTGGGGAGTCAGGTGTGGAAGACCCTAAGATCATCGCCGAACGGATACTGGAGAACGTTCAGAAAGTCATCATTGGCAAGGAAGAAGAGGTACGCCTCACTGTGGTCTGCCTGCTTTGCGCCGGCCACCTGCTGATCGAGGATGTGCCCGGTGTCGGTAAAACGATGCTGGCTCGCAGTCTGGCGAAGTCGACCGGATGCGAGTTCAAGCGCATTCAGTTCACGCCGGACATCCTGCCGAGCGACGTCACCGGAGTCTCGGTTTACAACCAGAAGAGCGGCGACTTCGAGTTCAGGCCCGGCCCTATCGTGGCCGAGATCGTCCTGGCCGATGAGATCAACCGGGCGACACCAAAGACGCAGTCGTCTCTGCTGGAGGCGATGGAGGAGGGCCGGGTCACCGTGGACGGCGTGACGCGTGACCTGCCGAAGCCCTTCATGGTCCTCGCGACGCAAAACCCGATCGAGTATGAGGGCACGTTCCCGTTGCCGGAAGCGCAGCTGGACCGTTTCTTGATGCGCGTACACCTGGGCTACCCGACCAACACGGACGAAGTGCTGATGATGGACAATCAGCAGCTGTCGCATCCAATCGACAGCCTGGAGCTGGTTACCGACGCGAACGAAATCATGCAGATTCAGCAGGCCGTCAAGGGGATATACGTCGATCCGCTGATCAAGCACTACATCGTCGGGCTGGTCGACATGACGCGACAACACGAATCGGTGTACCTGGGCGCTTCGCCGCGCGGCTCACTGGCGCTCTACCGTACGGCGCAGGCGCAGGCGATGCTGGACGGCCGCGACTACGTCATCCCGGACGATGTAAAGGAGCTTGCCTACGCGACGCTGGGCCACCGTGTCATCGTCTCACCCTCGGCGCGAGTGAAGAGTGTGAGTGCAGCAGATGTCATCCTGGGCTGCCTCAAGCGGGTACCGGTTCCCGGGGCGCGCGCTCGCGGTGGACAGCCCACGTAGGTAAGACCGTGATTGAGCTGGCGAAGGAAGGCTATAGCCTCCTGATCAGACGCCACCTTTCGCTCACCGTGATCGGTGTGATCCTCTTCGTCTGCCTGATGTCGGCGATGTCGACGGGTTTCTGGCTGCCGACTCGGCTGGCCTACGTGATCTTCTTCGGCGTCATCGTCGCCTTTTTCTGGGCTCGCACCAACGCTCGCAATCTCGACCTGACGATCGAGCGCCCGCAGGATCGCCTGCAGGAGGGGCAGGAGCTGGTCGAGCGCATCACGGTGAAGAACCACAGCTGGCTGACCAAGCTATGGCTGGAGGTTAGCGAGCCCTCGGACATGCCGGGACATCATCCCGGTCGGGTGATCACGCTGGGCCCGCGCGAGTCGCGCACCTGGCGCACAACCACCTACTGCGAGCTACGCGGCCTGTTCAACGTGGGGCCCGTGCAGATCACGACGGGCGACCCCTTCGGCTTCTTCAAGCACACCAATAGCTACGGCCGGTCTGCCTCGATCCTGGTTTATCCCCAGGCGACGGAGCTGCCCAACTTCTACGTGCCGCCGGCCAACCTGCCCGGCGAGGGCAAGTTCCGCAAACGCACGCATTACGTCACTCCTAACGCGTCCGGCGTGCGTGAGTACGCCTTCGGCGACAGCTTCAACCGGATCCACTGGCCGAGCACCGCGCGTACGGGCAACTTGATGGTCAAGCTGTTCGAGCTGGATCCGGCTTCAGACATCTGGATCATCCTCGACCTGGAGAAGCAAGTGCACGTGGGCGAAGGGGAGAGAGGGACGGAGGAGTTCAGCGTCAAGGTCGCGGCGTCGATCGCGCGTTACTTCCTGGTCGCGAACCGTTCGGTGGGTTTCATCAGCTTTGGCAAGCAGCTCTTCGTTGAGGAGGCCGAGCGCGGCGCGCAGCATTACACGCGGATCCTCGAGGCGCTGGCGCTCTCCAGGGCGGAGGGAGACGTGCCGGTCGGCACGCTGATCAGCGAAGAATCGAGGCGCTTCGGGCGCCACACGACCGTCGTGGTGATCACGCCTTCGACTTCGGAGGACTGGGTTGGGTCGCTGCAGTTCATCGCTGAGCAAGGCGTCAAGGTCGGCGCAGTATTGATCGAACCGAGTACGTTTGGCGGCAGCGAGAACTCGCTAATGGTCTTCGGCGCGCTCGCTTCGTCCGACGTGTACACGTACCTCGTACGCAACTCAGACGATCTGAGCAGCTCACTGGCGATGGGTGTCGACGGCTCTTCGAATGAGGCCATGCCGAGGCGCTCGACATGAGGCAGGCTTCCTGGAGCGAGATCTTCCGCGGCCGGGAGAGCCAGGCCGAACAGGACCAACGACCGAGCCGTCCCGGCCTGCTCGTCCGCTTCTCCCGCTATACGGGTATCACCTGGGAAACGCCCGTCACGCTGGCGATCGTGCTTCTCGGTTTCTACATCGTGGTCAGGTCGATCGATAGGGCCGACTGGGTGGCCGGCATGCCTTCGTTGTACTCGATCGGTTTCCTTGGCCTGCTGCTCGGCGTCGTGGCGGCGTATAGCAGTGCGCCGGCGTGGCTGCTGCATCTCGTCGCTCTCGGTGTGGGAACCGTGGCCGGCCTTTACGTGGTCGGCAGCGAGCTGCGCGGATCGTTGCGCGAGCGTACCTGGGAGATCATGGAGCGCTTCTGGCTGTGGGGCGACGCAGTGGTCAGCGGCGGTATCTCCAACGACGATATCCCGTTTATCGTCCTGGTCGTCGCTGCGACGTACGTGTCGGCGTACGTGGCCGCGTGGAGCATCTTCCGCTGGTACAACGCGTGGCTCGGTCTAATACCGGGCGGGCTGGCGCTGATGACCAATATCAGCTATCTGCCAGGACAGCAAAGCTTGTCACTGCTACTCTTCCTGTTCTGCGCCATTTTGCTCGTGACGAGAGTCAACCTCTTACGCCATGCACGGGAGTGGCGGGAGCGCAATATCCAGTACCCGGACTTCATCAGCCTCAGCGTGCTCAACGTCACGGTCTGGGTGGCGGTGCCGCTGCTCGCCCTGGCGTGGGTGCTGCCGGTGGGCAGCGGCAGCGGCCTGGTGTACTCGGCTTGGGTCAAGGTGACCGCGCCGATCGCCGCGCCGCTAAACGACCTCGGGCGCGCGTTCAGCGGCATCGACAGTAAACGGGACAGCCAGGTCCACCTCTTCGGCTCGACCTTGCCTTTGCAGGGGCCGATCAAGCTGAGCACCGATGAGGTGTTCAGCGTCTCGGCTGCCGAGGTTGGGTTCCTGCGGGTCCAGGTTTACGACGAATACACCGCGGCGGGTTGGAAGCTCAGTGAGTCAACCCTGATTACGCAGGACGCATGGCCGGCGCTGCAGCCGATGCAGCCGCCTCTCGACACCCTGGACCAGCTACGGCGGCCCGTCACTGTCGAGGTCACCACGTCCAAGGACGCCAACTACCTGGTAACGGCCGGCCTGCCGCTGGCGGTCAACATCGAGACTCGCGTGGTCTTTGGCCCCGGGCCGGCCGATGTTATTTCGGTGCGCCCAGCCAGCAAGCTCGGCAAGGAGGACGAGTATCTGGTTGACGGGACCATCAGCGACGCGTCGGTTTCCACGCTGCGTAGCGTCCCGGCCGAGTACCCCGACTGGACCGCGGCCTACCTGCAGCTTCCGGACGACTTACCGGATCGCGTCCATGACAAGGCTCGCACGATCGTGATTCGCGCCGCTGCGCGGACGCCGTACGACAGAGCGACGGCGATCGAGCAGGAGCTACGCACTTACGGCATCAACCTGCGGATCCCAGCCGCAGGTCCGAGCGAGGATTCGGTGGACTACTTCCTGTTCGAGGCCAAAGAGGGCTACTTCGATTACCACGCCTCGGCCATGGTCGTGCTGCTGCGCTCGCTTGGCATTCCGTCGCGCATCGCTGTCGGCTACGTGATCAACAGCGGCGACCGCCTTCCGAACACCAACGTTTACTCGGTTTCGGAGACGAACTCATTCTCCTGGCCGGAGGTCTACTTCCCGGGCCTGGGGTGGGTTGAGTTCAACCCTACGCCGAGCGAAGCGCTGGTGCTGCGTTCCTTCTCGGATGACGGTCTGGCGGTGATTGGCCCCATCGACGAGGAGCTAGAGGACGTTGGTTTCCCGGACCCTGGGGACGCTGGCGGTGGCGTGGCCGCGTCTGAGGATCTGGACGGCCTGGTCCTCGAGGACGAGTCAAATCTGATCGGTACGGTAACGCTCTCGGCCATTCTGGCCGTGCTGGCTGTGACGATCATCGGGGCGGGCGTTTTCCAGTACAGCTGGCAACACGGGCTCGGCCGCTACGACTATCCGGTTCAGGTCTGGGAGAAGACACTACGCCTGGCGCGCTGGTCACGCCTGCGAACCACACCCCAGGAGACGCCGCGAGAAGTCATCGCGCGTCTGCAGCGATCCTTGCCCGAGGTCGAGGACCTCGATTTCCTGGGTGAAAGCTACATCCGCACGCGCTACGGCCAAAAAGAGCTGACGGCGGAAGAACGGGACCGGTTGCACAACGTGTGGCGCAAAGCTCGCAATACTCTGCTGGCGCGGTTGTTACGCTGGAGGTAGGCCTCTAGGCCGGTTCGTCGGAGATCTCAGCGATGACTTCGCGGGCTTTCTCGAGGTCTTCCTGCATGACCTGAACGCGACAGCCGAGGGCGCTAACCCCGAGGAAGGATACGGCGTCTGTCGGCCGGATCATGGCGCGCAGGCCTTCGTCTCGCAGGAGGGAGACCCAGATCTCTCCCGTGAGCTGGTCCGGCGCCGTGATCAGAAAGACCCAATCGCTCATCAGTAGTCCGGCCCAGGAGACGGCACGCGCTGCCGCTGCGCCGGCATCTGCTGGCGCAGCCGCAGCAGGTCGAGAATCTCGATGGCTTCTTCGAAGCTGACTTCGTCCTCGATGCCGGCGAGCGCCTCCGCAAGCGTGCGCTCGAGGCTGGCGGCGGACAACGGCGTGGCTTGCGGCGTGCCCGGTGAGTCGCTGCTGCCGGCTTCGCCCGGCTCCGGCGTTTCGCCCTGCGGCGTCGCGTCCGCGGCGGGGTCGCCCGAGGGGTCCTGCTGCCCGCCAGGCGTCGGGGTGCCTTCCTCGCCCTGAGGTGTGCCTTGCGGTTCGCCTGAGCCCGGTGGCTGCTGCGCCGCCGGCGGCGGTTCCTGGGCGCTGGCCAGCCGCAGCACGAGTTCCAGGTTGTGCTTCGAGTCGGCGTCCCCAGGATCGAGCAGTAGGGCCTGCCGATAGGCGATGTAGGCCTCCTCCAGCCGGCCGAGTTGGAGCAGGTGGTTGCCCAGCGCGTAGTACGTCGCTACGCCCAGTTCTGCGGTCCGCGGCGGCAAACCGCGGGACGTGGCGGACACGGCGCGCTCGTAGGATTGCAGACGATGCAGGGCGTTGCCCGCGTTGAAGCTTAGCTCGTCGACGTCCGGGCGCTCTGCCAGCAGCTCCTGGTACAGCGCCACGGCTCCCAGGTAGTTCCCGGCGGCGAACAGGGCGTTGGCTGCTTCATTCCGTGCGCGCAGCGAGTCCTCATCGTCCCCGCCGCAGGCGCCCAGCGTCAGCGCCAGCAGCAGCACTGCCAGGGCGGGATGGGGGCGGACGCGGCGCAAACGCGGCAGCGGCAGGCGAGCCGGCAGGAACCAGGCCAGCAGCAGCAGGAAGACCGCCGCCGCCGCGAAGAGCTGGAATCGCTCAATCGGGACGAAGCTGCGCTCGATGCCGGCCGGCGTCGCGTCGAGGCTCTGCAGGTCGATCTGGAGGCTTAACAGGTTGCGCGAGCCGCCGCTGATTTGCTCGTAGCGCCCGCCGGTGAGCTCGGCGATCTGCAGGAGACTCGATTCGTCGAGGCGGCTGACGATGGGCTGTTGGTTTTGGTCCAGCTTCGGGATCAGCGTGCCGTCCCTGGTCTCGTCGTAAAGCTGCGCTCCGGACTGCGTACCGACCCCCGCCGTAAGCACGGTGATGCCCCGCGAAGCGAGGGACTCCGCCTCCGCGGCGTAGGTGCCCGCGTGGTCCTCGCCGTCGCTGACCAGGAGCACGGCCTTGCCGCGTTCGTCCTCGCTGGCGGCGAGGATGATGCCCGCCACGTTGAGGGCGGCGCCGAGATCGGAGCCGACGCGGGCCAGCGAGGTCTCCTGGCCGGCGCGTCGGATCAGCTGCGCCATCGCCTGGGTGTCCGACGTCAGGGGTGAGCGCAGGAAGGCGCTGCCGGCGAACAGCACGAGCCCGATGCGGCTGCCGCGCTCCGACTCGACCAGGCGCACGAGTTCAGCCTGCGCCGCCTGCAGCCGTGTGGGCGCCACGTCGTCGGCGCTCATGCTCTTGGAGATGTCGAGCGCGATGACGTAGTCGATCCCGCCGAGCTCTCGTACGGTCTCATTGGTGCCCCATTGCGGTCTCGCCGCGGCGGTGGCGATCAGACCCGCCGCGACGACGAGTAGCAGGCTGCGCAGCCAGAAGCCGAAGTCGCCCCAGCGAGACGCCTGCGGTCCGGAGAAGGCGTTGCGCGCGCCCCGCCGCCAGACGCCGGCATAGAGGCTGCCTACAGTGATCAGCAGCACCAGGGCGCCGAGCGCGAAGTAAGCAGGCTGCGCGAAGTCGATCACGTCGCCTGCCTCCACACGGTGCTACGCAAGCCGAGCTCGAGTGCCAGGAGTCCCAGCGCGGCAGCTAGGAAATAGACGGCCATCTCGTCGTAGGCGCCGAATTGCGGCCGGCCGATGCGCGACGTTTCGAGCTTTTCGATGCTGCTGTAGATCGCTTCGAGGGCACGTTCCGATTCGGCGGGGAAGTACTGACCTCCCGTGATGTCGGCCATCTCGCGCAGAGCGGTCTCGTTGACGTTCAGGGCGCCTGTGCTGCGTGCCCCGGGCGCGATGACACCGATCGTGTGGACGCGGACGCCCAGCGCCTCAGCGAGGCGAGCCGCGGCCAGCGGCTCGATACTGCCCAGTGTGTTCTCGCCGTCGGTCAGCAGGATGGCGACCCGGCTACGCGCTCGCGAGTCTCGCAGCAGGTCGATCGCCGAAGCCAGGCCGACGCCGATCGCCGTGCCGTCCGGCAGCGGTACGCTCGACGCCTGGTCCACCAGCTGCACCAGCGCCTCGTAGTCGAGCGTCAACGGGCTGAGGACGAGCGCCTCCTGGCGAAAGATGACGAGGCCGATCCGGTCCTCTTCGCGGCCCTCGATGAAATCGGTCAGGACTCGCTCTGCCACTTCGAGGCGCGAGCCAGTGCCCAGCGAAGAGGCGGCCATGCTACCCGACAGGTCGAGAACCAGCGCGATGTCGATGCCCTGGCCGGGCAGCACGGTTTCGGCCTGGCCGACCTGCGGCCGCGCCAGCGCGACGACGAGCAGCGCGAGCGCCCCGACGCGGATCAACGCGGGCAGCCAGCGATAGCGGATGCGCCACGTCGTGCGAAAGCCGCTTAACAGATCGAGGTTGGAGAAGCGCCCCGGAGCCGCCTGGTCGCCGACGCGCCATTTCAACAGCAGAATCACGGGCAGCGCCAGCAGGAGCAGTAGCAGGCCAGGTTCGTTAAAGGTCATCGCGTCGCCGCCACTTCCGGCTCAGGCTCGGGACGGCTCATCTCGACGATCTCGTAGGCGGCCGTCAGGTCCGCGTCGGCGCGCTCGGCAGCCGGGCGGTAGCTGGCGTAGACCACGGCGTCGCACTGCTCGAGCAAGCCGCTGGCGACACGGACCTGCCAGCGGTCGAGGCCGCGTTTGAGCATTTCCGCCTCGAGCTCGCGCGTGGTCAGCGCGAAGGCAGGGAAGCCGTAGCGCTCCGCGAGGTAGCGACGCACCGTCACGCCGATCGAGCTGTAGTACTCGACGTAGCCGCCTTGGCTGCCGAAGCTGGCGCTCGCGGTGTCCAGCACGCCTCGCGCACGGTCCTCCGGCAGCTCCTCTGGCGCCGCTGGTGCGGGCACGTGGCTTGTGCTGCGCGTCCTCATGCGGGCGTAGGTCAGTACGAGGACCAGCGCGAGCGTTACGATAGCAGCCGCCAGGGCAGGGAGCACCCAACCGGCCGCGGGCGCGCCGATGACGGCCTGCGGCTTGAGGTCGCGCGGCTGCGGGATCGCCGGCTGCGGTGGCAAGACGCTGGTGACCGTGAACTGCGTAGGCGGGGTTTGCAGCTCGCCGCCCGCGACGTCCTGACCGAAGTAGCGCAGGGTTATCGGGGGCACCTGGATCTCGCCCGGGGCGAACGGCGCGAGCAGGAAGGTCATCGTGACGACGACACGCCCGTCGCCGGCAGGCCGGGTGCTGGTGACCGGCAGGTCAGCCAGCTCTACGATGCCGGGCAGCGACGACTGGACCAACGAGAATTCGACGCCCGGATCCGACTCGATAGTTAACGTGTAGGCGATCCGGTCGCCCACCGTGATGCGGTCGGGCAGGAATACCTCCAGGCTGGTGATGACGGGATCTTCCGCCGCTGCCGGCGCGAAGGTGAAGACGAAGCCGGCGAGCGCGAGCAGCAGAGACGCCGCGAGAGAGCGCATCAGGCGGCTGACCCCCGCTTGCCGGCCCGGGCGCGGAAGTACGCCATCAAGGGCTGGATGTAGGAGCGGTCCGTGCGGATCGCTATCTCCTGGACGCCGAGGCCGGCCAGCAGCCGTCTGCGGCTTACGACGCGCTCGGCGGCGGCCGTGGCGTAGCGTTCCCGCTCGTGGCGGTCGTCTGTGTCGATGAGCGCCTGGGCGCCGGTCTCGGCGTCTCGAAGCTTGAGCAGCCCGACACGAGGCAGGTCGAGCTCGCGTGGGTCGGTCAGGCTGATCGCGGTGAAGTCGTGCTTCTGCGCGGCGAGGCGGAGGGAGGGCTCGAAGCCGGAGGCGTGGAGGTCGGAGATGACGAAGGCGACGCTGGGCCGTTTCGTGATGCTCATCAGGAGGTCGGTCGCGATGCCGATGTCGGTGCCGCTACCCCTGGGCTCGAGGTAGAGGAGCTCGCGCGCGATGCGCAGCATGTGCTGCTGGCCCTTTCGCGGTGGCAGGAACAGCTCGACCTGGTCGCTGAAAGCGATGAGGCCGGTTTTGTCGTTGTTGGCGTCGGCGGCGAAGGCAAGCAGCGTCGCCAGCTCGGCCGAGAGCTCGCGCTTGGTAGCCGTCTGAGAACTGAACCCGGAGGAGGCGCTGACGTCGACCAGCAGGTACAGGACCAGCTCACGCTCTTCAACGAACTTCTTGATGTACGGCGCGCCCATGCGCGCCGTGACGTTCCAGTCGATCAGGCGAACCTCGTCTCCGGGCGCGTATTCACGCACCTCACTGAACTCGAGGCCGCGGCCGCGGAACACGCTATGGTACTCGCCGGTGAAGAGCAGCCGCACCAGGCGGCGCGCCCGGATTTGCAGGCGCCGGATAACGGAGAGCATTTCCGACCTGGAGAGGTCGGAGGTGAGGTCGGCGTGGCTGTTCTCTGTTGTCATGCGATCATTCCGTCGGGCCGCTTACTAAAGATGTGAGATTGCCACGTCGCTCCTGCCTTCGCTCCTCGCAAAGACCTTGACTAACCCCTGTCATTGCGAGCCAGGCGAGCAATCTCACGAGTTACCTTCTACGATCCCATGATAAAGATCGCGCCATGATGGGTTGGAGTTATCGATGAGCGCCATCTTCTTCTGGCGGGACCCCGCTTTGAGCTGCTTCTCGCGATTGATTCCGTCGGAAGCCTTGGCGTATTCCTCGTAATGGACGAGCCGGTCGACGTTGTAGCGCTTCGTGAAGCCAGCGACCTCCTTCGCTTTGTGCTGTTCGACACGGTGCACGAGATCACGCGTGAAGCCGGTGTAGAGCACGGAGTTGGTTGAGTTGGTCAGTATGTAGACGTAGTAGCTCATCGAGGTAACCAGGCTTGAAGCGCGGGAGACGCGACGACACGCTGAAGGAAGTCGCGGGATTGCCGCGTCGCTCCTGGAGTCGCTCCTCGCCATGACCCGATGGCGCTTGGGTCATGGCGAGCGGAGCGAAGCAATCTCACGTCTTCTTTTGACGGCACGCGGCTTTCCAGACAAAAGCTTGCGAATACTTCATACGCGCGAGTGCGGACGCTTACGGCACCGCCACGCCTTGCAGGATGCGGTCGATGATCTCGTCCGGCGTGAGGTCCTCCGCCTCGGCTTCGTAGGTGACGATGACGCGGTGCCGCAGCACGTCCTTCGCGACAGCCTTGACGTCGTCCGGCGTGACGTAGCCGCGCCCATCGAGAAAGGCGATCGCCTTCGATGCCTGGGCCAGGTGGATCGTCGCGCGCGGCGAGGCGCCGTAAGCGATCAGCGGCAGCAGCGCTTCCATGCGGTAGCTGCGCGGGTCCCGCGTCGCCAGGATGAGGTGGACGATGTAGTCGCGCAGTCCGTCATTGATCACGACGTCCTGGACGGCGTTGCGGGCGGCCATCAGGTCGTCGATTTGGACCACCTGCTGCACGTCGGGAGCGTGGCTGGATTCGTAGCGTTCCAGGATCTGTCGCTCCTCCTGGCGGCTGGGGTAGTCGACGACCGCCTTGAGCATGAAGCGGTCCAGCTGCGCCTCCGGCAGCGGGTAGGTGCCCTCCGACTCGATGGGGTTCTGGGTCGCGAGCACCATGAAGGGCTGCGGCAGCGGGTACGTGACGCCGCCGATGCTGACCTGGCGTTCCTGCATCGCTTCGAGGAGGGCGGACTGCACCTTGGCCGGAGCGCGGTTGATCTCATCGGCGAGGAAGATGTTGACGAAGATCGGGCCGTGCCGGGTGGTGAACTCGGCGGCCTGCGGGTTGTAGATCTGGGTGCCGGTGACGTCGGCGGGCAGCAGGTCCGGCGTGAAGGAGACGCGGGCGTGGGTGGCGCCCATCGTGTTGGCCAGCGTGCTGATCGAGAGCGTCTTCGCCAGGCCGGGGACGCCTTCGACGAGGATGTGGCCGTCGCACAGCAGCGCGATGAGCAGGCGGTCTATGAGGTAGGTCTGGCCGACAATGACGCGGCCGATCTCGCTGCGAATGGAGTCGAGGAAGCGGGCTTGCTCTTTGACGCGGGCGTTGATCGCCTCGATGTCTACCGCCAAAACCGCCCCTCCCCAGATTCAGATTCGTCTGATCGAGTATATATGAGACTGGGGTCTGGGAGGTGCTAAAGGCGGTGGTTGGGAGTTGTAACGGTTGCGACGTACATCAACAGCACGGCCAGAATGACGACGGGGAGCAAGACTCCGAAGAGTATCATAGTGGCTATATCCGATACGGTGCTTTGCCAGGGCTGAAGTCCTGCCTGGTGGCTTTGAGCGAATCGAAAGCGCAGGTTCACGCCGCCGGAAACGGCGACCACCAAGGCCCCGATTCCGGCCACCAGCGTGTCCTGCCGGCGGAGCCAAACACGGCCGCTGCCATGCAGAGGACGAAGACCAGCGAGCCGCCGCCCGCGCCGAGATAGGCGAGGAACACGTCGACGGGAAGACTTTCGTTACGCTTCAGGTAAGTCTTGAGCGCCGTTCGGTCATACAAGTGGGGCTGCGGCGACTGCCCGTGGTGCTGGTTCACGCCGTCATTCTACTCACTTCCACAGCCTCTGGCTGGCGATGCGGGCGCCCTCTGCCAGCATGCGCAGCTTCTCCCACTGGATGCTGACGTGGACTCGCGACGTGGCGAAGGCTTGCGCGAAGCCGCAGTCGGCGCCGGCGATGACGTTTTCGCGGCCGACGAGGTTGGCGTAATTGATCAGGCGCTCCGCCACGAGCTCCGGGTGCTCGATGACGTTCGTCGTGTGGGCGATGACGCCCGGCATCAGCAGCTTGCCGTCTGGTAGCTTAGTGTTCTCCCAGACGTGGTACTCGTGCGCGTGACGCGGGTTCGCCGCCTCGACCGAGTAGCAGCCGGCGTTGATCGCCAGCACGGCCTCGACGATGTCCTTCAGGTCGATGTCGGTGGAGTGCGGGCCGGGCCAGCTGCCCCAGCAGACGTGGTAGCGCACACTCTCTTGCGGCAGGCCGCTCAAGGCGTGATTCAGCGCGTCGACGCGCTTCATTGCGAAGCGGCTATATTCTGAGGCGCTGGGCGCCGGGTCCATCGAGTCGTACGCCGTGACCATGCGCGGGTCGTCGATCTGCAAGACGAAGCCGGCGTCGACGATCATCCTGACTCGACGGCCATGGCGTCCGCCACCGCGGCGAGATACTCGTCGTCGCTGGCGTAGTGCTGGTTGGGCCGCTGCATGGCGATCGTCCCGGGCGCCATGGCCGGCACGAAGGCTTCCTCGACGCCTGCGGCCCGGCAAGCCGCCTTGAGGTTGTCGAGGTCCATCTGCATCAGGTCCTGGCCGACGTACTGCACCGGCCCGGCGCAGACCAGGGGAATCTGGCCCTGACCGGGGCCGGGGATGCCTTCTATCGTGGCGTATGCGTCGGCGAAGCGGGTCCTGTCGCGACCTCGGGCCATGGCCTGCGATTCCCAGGTGCCCTCCTCAAAACCGCTGAGGCGGTCGCTGATGTAACCGGCAAAGCCGGACTTCGAGTACTCGCCGTCGCTGGGGACGTCGATACCGGCCGCGACCTGCTCCACGAGGACCTTGCCGATGCTGGCCTGGATCAGCGTCTTCTCGGAGTTGTCGAAGGCTTTGCCAACCGGACGACCAGCAAACAGGGCCGCGATCTCGGGCGGCCGTACGAGGCTGCCAACCTGGCTGGTGAGGATGCGATCGGTGCTACGACGCATGGTGCTGCCTCCTTTGCTGGCGCGGTCAAAGCGGGGAAGCGAGCTATTTTAGGTCAAAGGAGCGCCGCGCCACTCGGTCCTGCCGGCGAAGTCGCGCTCACGCGCGGGCGCCGGACCGAAGGACTCGTCCGCGTAGCCGAGGTAGAGGACGCCGGCGATTTCGTCCTCGGGCCGCAGGTCGAAGTGTGCTTTGACCGAATCGTCGTAGGCGCCCTCGCCGGTGCGCCAGATCGCGGCGAGGCCGAGCGAGGTTGCAGCCAGAAGCATGTTCTGCAGCGCGGCCGACGCGGCCTGCAGGTCCTCCCGACGGGTCATCGGGTCGTCGGATTCGGACTCGACGCCGACGACGACGAGGACGGGGCTGCGCATCGGCTTGGCGCGCTCGCCCTTCATGAGCGCCTCGCGCTGGGTCGGGTCGTCGTCGCCTATGCGCTGGGACAGCGCCTGGGCAAGCGCATCTCCGAATTCGGAGCGGCTCTCGCCACTCAGGACGAAGAAGCGCCAGGGCTGCGTGTCGTAATGGTTGGGAGCGTGGACGCCGGCCTGCAGCACGCGTTCGATGAGTTCACGCGGTGGCGCATCGGGTTGCATCTTGCTCAGGCTGCGGCGGCCCGCGATCGCTTCGATGATGTCCACGTCCGTCGTCCTTTCGCTAGCGGCTGCCTGCCGGCGACTTGTCTTCGTGCAGGACGGTCTCGTACAGCGAGACGGCGGGCGGGCCGGCCAGGATGCCCTGCACGGAACCCTGCGCGTGCCCGCGGCTGAACGCCTCCGATTGGGTCCAGGCTTCGAAGTCCTGGCGAGAGCCCCAGGTGGAGTGAGAGATGTACTCAGTGGTGGTGTCTTCGTTTGGTTGCCCGTTTCGCAGCAGGGAGAACGCCATAAAGCCGGGTACTTCCTGGAGATACGTCTCCCGGCTCCGCCACATCTCCTCGAAGGCGGCCTCCTGGCCGGCGTTGACCTGGAAGCGATTCATGGCGACCAACATCGGGTCCTCCTTCAGAACGGCGGTTCCAGATCGGTGCGTGGGAACCGCCGACGACGCGTTATTTGATTAAGACTAGCCGATCGAGGCGTTGTTGCCGACCGGTGAGCCATTTGGCCCCTTTTCGTCGAACTTGGTTTAGCATTAGAATCTCAGCGCTAGAGGGACGATCTAAAACCGCCAGATAATCCAGCAGGAGGATTACAGATGACAGCTGAAGCGCCGGTCGCAGTAGTTGAGGGGCCGAAGGGCAAAGCGGAGATCTTCGAGATTTTCGGCGACGGTCGCAACCTGGAATACCAGGTGAAGCACAACGGCAAGACGGATATCTACAAGTCGCTCGGCGAGGCGTACATCGAAGCCGGCCAATTGGTCGGCACCAAGACCTAAGCAGACAGATCGCAGGCAAGAACGCACGGTCCCTGGGGCCGTGCGTTTTGATTTGCTAGCCAGGCGCCGTTCGAGTGGCGATCCGCAGCAAGTCAGCGTGGACCGATTCGTCGGCGCTTGCCAGCAGCGCTGTCGATTGCAGCTTCCAGGGTTCGCCATCGATGCCGCTTACTACGCCGCCTGCTTCCGTGACCAGCAGGGTTCCCGCCGCAACGTGAACCGCCGTAACGAAAATCACGGCGTAAGCCGAGATGCGACCGGCGGCGAGGTAGGCCAGCGACAGCGTCGTGTCGAAGGAGCGGAAGTCCCAGACGTCGGCGCGTACGGCCTCGGCTATAATGCGTGCCGCATGTTCGCGGACGGCTCCTGTCGACTTGCCTTCCTCGATGACAACGGTGCGGCTGTCGCCGAAGGTCGCGAGCGGCCGGTACGCGCCGTTGTTCAGCGCCCAGGCGCCGCGTCCACGCTCCGCGACCAATACGTCGGCGGTCGAGGGGTCGCCGACCACGCCGATGGTGAGCAGGCCGTCTTCGAGGAGCGCCAGGTTCACGGACCAAAGCGACGAGCCGGAGGCGTAGTTACGCGTACCGCAGATCGGGTCGACCAGCCAGTACGGCGCGCCGGCCGCCGGCACATCGCCGCCGCGCTCCTCGCCGATCACCGGAAAGCCGTGGGCGGCGGTCAGCATAGCGCGGATGGCGTCCTCGGCGGCGACGTCAGCCGTCGTTACTAAATCCCGGCCTTGCTTCGCGGCCACATTCGCTCTGCTAGCGCCGGCCTGCGCAAGCCTCATCGCGTCGCGAGTGGCTTCGATGGCCGTCAGCGTCTCGGGCCGGAACTCGATGGGCGACTGGCTACTGCTGGTCATGCTGCCAGATTACAGGGGTAACGCGACGAGCGTGAGCCGACGCCAGGGAGGTTTATCTCGGCATCTGGTCGTACGCTAGCTCGCGGTGCGGCCGCCGTCATCGAGGAACCAGAACTCGGGAGCGCCGACCATCCCGGATTCAGCCATGCCTTTCTGAACTTCCGGGTCCGCCATGAAACTTCTGGACGTTCTCCGCGCTGTCCCACTGCAGATTGATGAACACGTCGTTCGAGTCGGCCGCATTGTAGAAGACGTGGGTCCCGGTGCAGCCGTGGCCCTGGCGCAAGGATGCGTGATCATCGAAGTTTTTACGCCATTTGACCTGGTCGGCGACCCTGAAGTGCGTTAGTACGATTGCAGCCATTTCATCCTCCTATTGCTGAAGACGGGGGACACCCCCATTGCCCCCGGGCTAAAGGGGCGCCTGATGCGTGGTTGGACTACTTCAGCTCCCTCGTCGCCAACGCCGCGCCCTCGGCCAGCGCGGCGAGCTTGGCCCAGGCTATGCCGGGGAACACGTTGCTGCTCGTGGCGAACGTGCCGAAACCGCAGTCGGTCCCCGCTATGACGTTCTCTTTGCCTACCACCGAAGCGTAACGTTCGATTCGGTCTGCGACTACCTGCGGGTGCTCGATGAAGTTCGTCGTGGAATCGACGATACCGGGGATCAGGACCTTATCCTGCGGCAATTTGACGTCGCGCCAGACGCGCCATTCGTTCTCGTGACGCGGGTTGGCGCCCTCGAACGAGATGCCTTCGGGCCGTGCCTTGAGGACGATGTCGATGATGTCCTTGAGCTCAACGTCGAGTTGATGCGGACCTTCGTAGTTACCCCAACACAAGTGCACCGCATGCGGTCGGCCGGGATGTCTTTTATCGCCTGGTTTAACACCGCGACGTTCCGCTCCACGATGGCGCGAAACTCGGCCAGCGTCTTGTCGGCATGGCGGTTGTGGCGTGTCATCGCCAGATCGGGACAGTCCAGCTGCAATATGAACCCGGCGTCGACTATGGCGCGGTACTCATCCTGCATGACGTTGGCGATCGCTTCGAGGTAAGCCTCCTCGCTCGGGTAGTAATCGTTGCTGAGGAAGGCGGCGATGACGCCGGGCGACGCCGAGCTCATGAAGACTTCCTCGGCGCCGCTCTCTTTCGCCGCGGCTGCCAGGTTTTCGATATCACGCTTGACGGCCTCGAAGTCCTTCCAGGCGATCGGGCCGTTGCAGGCGGGGCGCGTCGCGGTGGGGCGGGCGCGCGCGGCAGCCCACTCCGGGAAGTCGCGACCCTCAGCCTGCACCATCGTCGAGCGGTTCTCACCCTCGAAGCCGGTGCAACGGTCCTTGATGTAGGTGGAGTAGCCTACCTTGCCCTCCTCGCCGTCGTTCAGTACGTCGAGCCCCGCTTTGCGCTGCATCGCGACGGTCTCGGCGACGGCCTGCTTGACGCGCTGCTGAAACACGGCCTCGTCCAGCGGCTGGTTGGAGTCGAGCTTGCCGAGCATGTCGGCCAGGTCCGTCGGCCGCGGCAGGCTGCCGGTGTGGGTCGTGAGGATGCGGTCGGTGCTGCGCTTCATGGCAGGCTCTCTGATCTAGGTCGGCGGCCGGGGCGTAGTGCGATTCTAAAGCTCGATGGGTAGGGAAGCGAGATCGAGGCGAGGATGTGGCATGAGGAGGCGCTGATTCGGCACCGTGGCGGCGGCCTTGGGCCTTAAGGCCAGGATCAGAAGCGTTCGGGGTCGGTGTATATTGCCGGAGTTCGAATCTACGGAGGTGAGATATGACGCAAGCGCAAACGACTTCAACTTCGAAGAGCTGGAGCGCGTCATGCTGCGCCAGCGCGCGGTCCGTTTGTTCACCGATGCGGCGGTGGACGACGCGCTGATCGAGCGCCTGATCCGCGCCGCAAGCTTTGCTCCTAGCGGTGGTAACACGAGCCGTGGAGCTTCATCGTGGTGCGGGACCGCGAGACCAAAGGCGCGCTGGGCAAGGTGTTCGACGAGCTGGGGAAGCAGCTCTACGGCGACAACGCGCCGGAGCGCACGCCCTGGGAAGACGTCCCGCTGCTGATCGTTTGCTGCACCGAGACCGGCAAGTCCGGCGGCGGCGCCTCGATTTTTCCCGTGGTGCAGAACCTGCTGCTGGCGATTCACGGCAGCGGCCTCGGCTCGGTCCTGACGACGCGCTGGAAGCAGCGAGAGGCTGAATATCGGCCGCTGCTGGGCCTGCCGGACGACATCGAGGCGCACGCGATCCTGCCGGTCGGCTGGCCGGTGCGCAAGTACGGCCGCGGCAAGCGCAAACCCGTAGCCGAGATCACCTACCGCGAGAAGTTCGGCCAGTCCTGGTAAGCGAATGGCCGGAGGACGGCGGGCCGCCACGAAAATAGGAACTTTACCGCTGGATTAGCAAGGCGCAAACTGGACTTCGTCGCGGCCGCATAAGGCGCGACGAGGATCCGGCTGATGCTCTCGACCGCGCTTTCCTGGAAGTACGTGCTGCCACTCTTTTTCGCGGTATCTCTGGCGGGCGGCATTATCGGTGGCGCCGTTGTCCATTACGTGTTCGAAGACGATGAGCCGATGTTAGAGCGCGGCAGCATAGTGCACCTGGGTCCGCCTGAAAGCCTCTATGGCAACCTGTTCTGCATTGAGGCCCAGCACCTCTGCATCGCTCAGTTGGAGGGTGGGCAGATCTTGGCCCTGTACATGTACGACACCCACGCTCTATTCCGCAGCCAGAGCTGTTCCGTGACGTGGCGCCCGGACATGAGCTTCACCGACCCTGCAACCGGCAAGGAGACAAAGGGCTGGTTCCGCTCAGGCTGCAGCGGATCCACCTTTGGCCTCGATGGAGCGCGAGTTTTTGGACCGGCCTCACGCGATTTGGATCGATTCGATGTCAGGGTTCTTGGAGGGGATGACCTCCTGGGAGGCTACCTTGAGGTCGATACGAGGCATCTGATTTGCGGCCAGGATCGCAGTGACGTCAATTCAGGCTGCGATCTTGCGCCTTTGCCGCGGTAAGACTATTCGACCTTTCGGTGCCGACGAGAAGAGGCGCCGGTCATATGACCGGCGCCTCTTCGTGAACGCTCCGTAGATTGTACGGGGTCAGTCCCTAACGGCGTCCGTGACGGTGACGTCCGTAATCGTGTCGCTGAGCACGCGGTCGTGCGGGTCGTAGTGGTAGTTGACGATCCGGTCGATGTGCGTCGTGAGGAAGTACATCAGGCGGTAGAACTGCGCCCGGTTGAGCTCGCCTGCCTCCACGAGGCGCCAGAGAAGGTGGCGCTCGCAGTCCAGGATGCCACGCTTCAGCTCGTTAACTCGGACGCCGTGGCGTGCCGCGATCTCCTTGAGGCTGAAACCGGCTCGAAGCCCGGCCTTGACGGTGCTGACCCGGGCTTCGATTGTCTCGGCGGCGCAGACGATGATACTGTGGCGCAGCCAGGTCGGCAGGCGGGTGTGATCGCCTGTCGAAATCGCGAGGTCGATCTGGGCCGCGTCGGTTTCAGAGTCAGCGGCGGCGCTGCCGGCGGGGCCGAGCGCGCCGAGTGCGAGTACGGTGGTAGCAAGCAGGCCGAGGGCCAGCGTGCCTAGTTTGCGTTTCATCGGTGGGTATCTCCATTTCCATCGTTGTGGCGTTGGGGTGTTGTCAGGCCTGCACGGGGTTAATCCCTCGCGGCACGGCAAAGGTTTCGCAGCCCAGCCAAATTGATGATCCTGTAACAAATTGACCGTCCGTCTTGCGCCCCCAACCACGCTGCGGTCGGCATAAGTCACGAAGACGTCGGCAGCCAGAGCCGTCTTGTAAGGCTGCAGTTGAACGCGGGACGGAGGTGAGGGCGGCGAAGCGGTTTAGCGCGACAGGTGCTAGTCGTCCGTCGTCGAGTCGCTGGAGTCGATGCTCGACGTTTCCCGATCCGGTTCGGAATCGGTCCCATCGGCGTCGAAGTTGGACGGTTCGTGATCGCTGGTTGGCATCTCGACGGGTGTGGTCCGAGAGGGCTGTGAATCGGTGGCCGGCGCATCAACCGGAGCCGGTTCCCTGGTTGGTTCGTCGCTCAGTGGCGCTTGGGGCGGCAGTGGCGCGTCGGAGCAGAGGCCGGCGTGTTCGGCGCAAATCTGCGCGATGAGGCGGCAGGCCTGCGTGTCGCGGTTGTGGCAGCGCTCCCGGAGCTGTTGCAGCCGGTCGCGAACGGCTTCCAATCGGTCGGTGACCGGTCCCGGCGGGAAATCGCGCGAACACGCGACGGTGTGCTTGCGGCAGAAGGCGATGATGTCTTCGCAGATCCCTCCGCCGGCTCCCCGGCAGCGCCGCTTCAAGTCCTCGAGGTCGGCGACGTCGGTGACGCGCGTGACGAGGTCTGTGACGCGATCGTGGAGCAAGCGGCAGACCTCGGGGTCGCGCTGGCATCGCTCCTGCGCTTCCGTCAGGTTCTGGGCGATCTGGCGGCACCGCTCCGGATTTTCATTGCACCAACCCGGCAAGCCGTTGAGAAGCCGGCGGACGTCGAGCGCGTGTACGGGTCCGCCCTGCTCACGGCTGCCGCGTACGCTGACGACCTCGCCGGCCGCGAGGGCGGCAAGCTCCAGCTTGATGCCGTTTTCATCCAGCACCTGGGCACTCAACGGCACCATGATCTCCTCCAGGGTGTTGAGGGTTTGCACGGTAAGGCTGCCGTCACCGCTGGCGATAACGACGCCTTCGAACTCCGCGGCCTCGACCGTGCCATCGCCGCCCCGGCTGGGATCGATGAGGAAGCTGGCGCCGAGCAACAGCGCCGCGAGCAGCAGGCCTGCCAGGGCAAACCGCGGCACGCCGAAGAAGCCGCCGCGAGATGCGGCCGCGGCGCGCGCGGCCCGTACCGAGTTGAGCTCCGCGTTGAGCCGCGAGAGCGCGTTGATCTCCGCGGCGGCGGTTGGCACGGGCTGCGTCGCGGCGTGACGCCGCAGAGCCGCCGACAGCGTTGCGTCCCGGCGCAGGCGCTCGCGGTGGCGTGCGGGCAGCCCGGCGAGGATCGATTCGAGATCGTCACCCGCGGCGATCGCCTCGAGGCAGCGGTTGAGCGCCTCCTGGTAGCGAATCATCGCTCTGCCCCCGGGTCGATCTGACGTCGCAGAGCCGCCAGGGCTCTATGCAGCAGCAGCTTCACGGCGCCGACGCTTTTGCCGAGAGAAGCCGCCGTTTCCTGCAGCGTGCAGTCGCCGTAGAAGCGCAGTGCGATGACTTCCTGTTGCTCCAAAGTTAGCCTGCGACGCCTTGAGCCAGGTCGGTGGCGTTTTCGACGCTTGCGGCCATGCTCTCCGTCTCAATCTGCACGTCATCGATGGAAACGCTGGGCCGTTTAGCGCGCCTGTCGACGTAGTCGGCGGTGATGTTACGGGCGATGCGGTAGAGCCAGGCGCCGATCGGCGCGCCGGTGTCACGGTAACGGGAGATGCCGCGAGCGGCGGCGGCGAAGACCTCCGAGGCTATCTCCTCGGCGAGGTGTACGTCTCCGGTGCGAACGTAGGCAAAGCTATACATCTTGCGGTAATAACGCTCGAAGAGGTCTCGCCAGGCGCGCGGCTCAAGCGCGATCCAGGCGGCGATAGGCTCGCTCGCCTTTGGTAGCGCTTGTTGACGCGGGCCCGTACGTACCTCGGTCAAAGAGAGCATTCCCCCGTTAAATCGTTCATTTCGCCTGAAAGGTTACGCTGCTAATTAACGGTAGTTCACCACGATTTTGTTAAACAGTGGTTGACGCTGCGGTGCAAGTTGGGCATTGTGATGTCATAATAATTAGCATGTACTAACAACCGAGGTATGAGATGACTACACAGCAATCGCCGCGGCGCGTGCGCCCAAAGCCACGTACGGTCCAGGTCAGCAGGGTTGAGAAGCCTACGCCAGGCTGCGTGCGCGTGACGTTTAGCGGCGAGGAGCTGAAAGGCTACGCGATGACGGGTCCCGCGGCGCACATCAAGGTGTATTTCGCAGCGCCCGGCGAGCCCCGCCCAGTGCTACCGGAGTGGGGACCCGAGGGACCGGTCCTGGCAGAGGGCCAAAAGATGCCGCTCAGCCGCACCTATACGCCGCGGTCCTACGACGCCGAAAGCAACGAGCTCGTGGTCGAGTTTGTGCTGCACGGGGAGGGGCTGGCGTCGTCGTGGGCGGGGTCGGTCAAAGCAGGCGATGAGGTCGCGGTTACGCTTCCGGGCGGGTTCTATGCAGTAGAGCCGGCCGACTGGTACGTGATCGCGGGTGATGAGTCGGCGCTGCCGGGCATCGAGACGATCATCGAGGAGCTCTCCGACGCGTCGAAAGCGCAGGTCATTGTGGAGGTTGAGGGGCCGGGGGAGGAGCGAGCGCTACTGGCGCCCAACGTGACCTGGCTGCACCGCAGCGGCGCCGCCTCGGGCCGGCGGCTGGAGCAGGCGATGCGCGCGCTGGAGACGCCAGAAGGTAACGGCCGCGTCTGGGTCGGCTGCGAGGCGGGCGTGATGCGCGACATCCGCAAGCACCTGCTGTTCGACCGCGGCCTGGACCGCGCAGCGATTCACACGCACGGCTACTGGAAGCGGGGCGACTCGAACCACCCGGACCACGACGTCGGGCAAGAGATCTAGCCACCGCCGGTATATAGGAAAAGCGCCTCGGATTCGCGAGGCGCTTTTCGTTCTTGAGTCTCGGCTACATGCTGAGGAGCATTTCCTCGGGGACTTCTTTCTCCTTGGTCGCAACCATCGCGATGTAGTACAGCGGCTCGCCGGCGCAGGAGATGCGGTGCTGGTAGCGGCGGTAGGCCTGCATGTGGAGCACGTCGCGTCTCGCCAGCTCGCGGATCAGGCTGGCGAAACCGGAGGTGTCGCGTTCCTGGACGAAGTCTTCCTTGATGTTGAAGGCCACGTAGGCGGGCGCCTCGATCAGGTCGATCGCGGTGAGAAAGGCCTTGGCCGGGATGTCGCCGAAGCCAAGCGCCGCGACGCAGGTGAGCGCGTTTAGCTTATAGTCGCGGACCTTCTCGGCGACTTCGTGATCGAGATTCGTGAAGTCAGCGATGACGTAGTCGTCGTAGCACCAGGGCCGGTCGCGAAGCGTGGCCTCTTTGGCTTCGGGAATGATATCGGCGCCGACGCAGACGTCGACGTTGTGGTTTTGCAGCTCGTGGCCGACCATTCCGCTGCCGGCCCCGAGGTCCAGCACGCGCAGGTTCTCGGGCAGCTTGTCCGTATCGGACATGGCATCGACCAGCAGGTTGACGACGCGGAGCGGTGAGCTGGTTTTCAGCGTCTTGTTGAATAACGCTTCGTACAGGCCGGGGATGTTGTACAGCTCGTGATAGTCATGCAGGCGGCGACGCTGCCACTTGCCGTCGATCTTGATCTCGAACCACTCTTCGTCTTGCGAGAGAGCCTGTTCTGTCAGCCGGAACTCGGGGATCGCTTGAGCGGGGCTCAAGTCGTGGACCGAACCGTTGCCATTTGTGATGGTCAGACCCTGGACAGTCACACGCATCTCCTTCTTTGATCCGGCATATCCTTGCATCCGGCTGCTGCGTAGCACCGGAAGCTACCGAGATCGACAAGTGAGGAGTCCTGTGAGACCGCGAGTGAAGCTAGGATCTCGCGCCGGCTGTTCCGGAAAAGCCCCGATGAATCTCCTCTTTCAGTGGCCTACGAGGTTAGCTGACGGATTTGGGCTGAAAGAGCTGCCCGAGGTCCTAAATGACCATTCACCCCAGGAACTGGTTCCCCCGCTCTTCGTCTACCGGACGAAAATTAGGCCTCTAATAGGGTATAGGAGACAAGGCAAGGCGTCCATAGAAACGAAGGCTCGGTAAAAATAAGTCAGTAATTATTGATCATAGGTCAGAATTCGATACAAACAGACCTGTGCCGGAAGGGAGAAACGCTGACGGGCGCCGCGATGGACTGACCTGAGGCGTTCAGCACTTGCCCGCGCCCAGGGAAGTCTGATACACGTTTCCTACGTCAGGGTGCAGCGAGTGTCTATGCTTTAGAGAGCAAGGGGAACGTGCCGGACTTCGCCCGCGTCGTTTCGTTTCAATGTAAGGAACCGCCATGGCTTTCAAATGCGTCCACTGCAAAGCGAACATCAAGGATGACAAGCTGAAGGTACCGCGCACCGGAGCGCAGTGCCCCAAGTGCAAGAAGGATCCGACGGAGGGCTGGAGCCCCTACGCGAACAACGTGGCCAGCGAGGGACGCAAGGCCGCTGAGGAGATGAACCTGCGCCTGATTTCGAAGGGCGATTGGGCCGTTCGGGAGGCCGCGCTGTGGTTCCTGGAAGACACCGTCCTGGAGCAGCGTCACGAACTTAGCATCCGGCTTGGCAGCAAGACGGCGGGCGGCCAGAAATGCAGCGTCTGCGCCGAGGAGGTGCCCGAGGGCGAGGGATTCCGCATCGAGATCTATGACCGCTGGCGCAACACGCACATCATCATCGGGTTGTGCGAGCGCCATACGCGCGACGGGTCCTGGGGCCGCGAGTTCGATATTCACGCCAACAGCCCGGACTCTTTCGTGGTGCGCGGCGACTGGCACTATGCGAATGAAGGACGCGAGAAGGTGTAAGTCAGGCCTTCTCGCTTTTCAGCCTGCGACACTCCTCCGCGAATGCCGGCAGGAACGCCTTCCAGTCCGCCACGGCGCCGTAACGCGCCACCTTGAAGATGTCCGCATCGCGGTCCTTGTTGACGGCGACGACGTTACCGGCGCCGGTGATGCCGGCGAGGTGCTGACTGGCGCCTGAAATGCCGATCGCTATGTAGAGGTCCGGCGTCACGACCTTGCCCGTCAGCCCAACCTGCGAGGCGAGTGGTATCCAACCGGCATCGACGGCAGCACGGCTGGAGCCGACTGCACCGCCCAGCACGTCGGCCAACGCCCGGAGCTCGTCGAATGCCTCGGGGCTGCCGAGGCCGCGACCGCCGGCGATCACGACGGTCGCGTCTTCCAGCCTGGCGCCCTCCGATTCGACCACGCTGCGGGTGACGATGCGGGCTGCTGAAGTCACGCCCTCCAGGCTCAGCGTCTTCACGTCGCCGGTTCGAGACGCATCGGGTTGCAGCGGCTCGAAGGCCTTGGCGCGCAGGGTTGCCACTTGCGGATCGGTTCTGCAGCTGTACTGAGCCTGCGCCTTGCCGCCGAAGCAGGGCCGCGTCATCAGAAGGCGCCCATCGCGCAGTTCGAGGCCGACGCAGTCCATCGCAGCCGCGGTGCCGGCGCGGGTCGCGAAACGCGGCGCCAGGTCGCGCCCCACGTTGGTCTGCCCCAGCAGGACGATCGACGCGTCGATCGCCTCTGCGGCTGCGCTCAACGCCGCCGTCCACGCATCGTTGCGATAGGCGTCGAGCTCGGCGTTCTCGGCTATCAACGCCTGATCGGCGCCGTGAGACACCGCCCGCTGTGCGGCGCTGGAGGCGCCGCTGCCAAAGGCGACGGCGGTCACGTGCTGGCCGGACGCGTCCGCCAGCCGCCGCGCCGCGCCGAGCAGCTGCTTGCTGATCGAAATTAGCTCACCGAATTCGTGCTCCGCCAGTACGAGGATGCCCGACGCCATGTCCCGCGCCTCGCCTAGATCAGCTCTGCTTCGTGCAGCGAGCGAGCCAGGTTGGCGGCCATCGACTGCGGAGTGTCGCCCTCAACGAAGACGCAGCGGTCTTCGACCCGCGGCAGGTAGAGCGCCTCGAGTTCGAGACGAGCCCCTGCCTTGCCGACCTGCTCCGGCTTGAGACCGAGATCGGCGGCGGTCCATTGGGTGACCTGCTTGCGTGCCGCTTGCATGATCTGCGGCAGCTTGGGATAGCGCGGCTCGCCCAGCTCGTTGCTGACGCTGACCACGCAGGGCGTCGGCACCTCCACGGTTTCGAAGCCATCTCCCAGCACGCGCTCTGCCTGCACCGTGCCGTCGACGACGCTGACGGACTTCGTAATCGAGATAGACGCCGCGCCGAGCAGCTCGGCGATGGCCAGCCCCGTGACGCCGGCGTCCCAGTCAACGGCCTGACGTCCGCAGAGGACGAGATCGACGTTGCCGAGCTTGTCGATGGCGGCTGCCAGCGCGACGGCCGTGCTATAGCCATCGCCGTCGAACAGCGCCGGGTCGTTGAGGTGGACGCCCTCATCGGCGCCCATAGCCAGGCCGATCTTGATCACGTCGCGGGCCGAGTCCGGCCCGAGGCTAAGGATCGTGATCGTGCCTTCGCCGGTAGCGTCGCGGATGCGCAAGGCCGCTTCGACGGCGAGCTGGTCGAACTGGCTGATCACGAGCGGGATGCTCGGTACCACGACCTGCCTGGCGGTCTCGTCGACCTTGAAGACGCGGGCCGGCATTTCCGGGTCCGGTACCTGCTTGACGCAGCAGACGATGTTCACGGGTTGCCCTTCGTAGGGTCGGGTTCAAGCACGGTCAGCTCCAGTAGCTCCGCGAGGTCCATTGCACGGGCGCGCTTGGTCTCATCGGGCTCCACGGCAGCGATGCCATCATCGAACATCTGGACGCAGAAGGGACAGTTGGTGCCGACGATCTGCGCGCCGGTGCTCTGCGCCTCTTGCGAACGCAGCTGGTTGATCCGCTGCCCCTGCGACTCGTCGATGAACATGTGGCCGCCGCCGGCTCCGCAGCAGAAGCTCTGGGGGCCGTTACGCGGCATCTCGACAAAGCTGACGTTGGGCAGCGCCTCGATCAGCTTACGGGGCGCCTCGTATTCGCCGTTGTGTCGCCCGAGGTAGCAGGAGTCGTGGTAGGTGACCTTCTGGGCCAGCTCCGTTTTAGGCGTCAGCCGTCCGGCCTCGACCAGGTCTGCCAGAAGCTGAGTATGGTGATACACCTCGAACTCGCCGCCGAAGTAGGGGTACTCGTTGCGTAGCGTGTTGAAGCAGTGCGGGCAGTTGGTGATCACCTTCTGCACGCCCTTGGCCTTCAGCACCTCCAACGTGCCCCGAATCTGCATCTGCGCCAGGTATTCGTTGCCGATGCGGCGCGCCGGATCGCCGGTGCACGTCTCCGCCTCGCCGAGGCAGCCGAAGCTGACGTCGGCCTCGGTGAGCAGTCGCGCGACGGCGCGCGTGATCGGCAGGTTGCGCTCGACCAGCGCGCCGGAGCAGCCGACCCAGTAGAGGTACTCCTGCGCACCGCTGAACTCGGGGACTTCGAGGCCTTGCATCCAGGTCGTGCGCGTCAGCGTGGTGCCGCGCCAAGGATGGCCGCGCTGCTCGATCTGGTTGAGGACTGCCTGCGCCGTGGGCGGCATGTCGGCTTCAGTCAGCACGCGGTAACGCCGCATGTCCTGCAGCGTGCCGATGTGCTCGATCATGATCGGGCACTGCGTCTCGCAGGCGCCGCAGGTGACGCAGTCCCAGATCGTGTTCACGGAGATCACGTCGCCGGCCAGCAGCCTCTCGCCCTCGAGCGGGCCGTCGTGGCCGCCGGCGCGCGCCTCGAGCTTGGACGGACCGATCGCATCGAGGTAGACCTTGATGTCGTTGAGCAGCGCCATCGGGCTGAGCTCCTTGCCGGAGATGTGGGCCGGGCAGTTAACCTCGCAGCGGCCGCAGCGCACGCAGACGTCGGCGTCCATGAGCTGCTTCCAGGTGAGGTCCGCGACGTAGCCGGAGCCAAACGATTCGGCGTGCTCGAAGTCCTCGATCGGGGCCAGGGCGGAGCCGGCGATGACGCCGCGCGGCGAGCTCAGGTTGCGCATGAAGATGTTGGCGGAGCCGAGGATGATGTGCGAGATCTTGCCGTAGCCGACCCAGGCGGTCCAGAGCAGCGCCATCGGCAGGTGCAGCCACCAGGCGACGGCGTGGGCGTCCAGCAGAACGCCGCGGCTGGCCTCGGTGGCCTGAAATAGCTCCGCCAGCGCGTAACCGGCAGGCGACCACGGCGCCCAGTCAGGGTTAGCGACCACGGACGACTGGTTGTGCGCGATGCTGAGGTTGTCCAGGAACGCCGCGCCGTGCGCCTCGATGGTCGCGCTGGTCAGCTCCGTCGTCGCGATGCGCAGGCCCTCGACGACGAAGCCGGACAGGACGATCGCGAGCATGAGCCAGAGCAGCATAGAGTCGTCCCAGAGGCTGCCGAGGCGCAGCCGGTCCGGCTTCAGCACGTAGCGCCGCAGCAGCGCCATCGAGAGGCCGATGAAGGCGACGATGCCGAAGACGTCCAGGACGGACGAATAGGCGAGGTAGATACGCCCTTCGAGGAAGTAAACGACGTCAGCGTGGAGGGCGATGATTAGTGTGCCGATGAAGAGCACGACCCAGCCCCAGAAGATGAACAGATGCATGACCGCTGCGTAGAGGTCGTTGCTGAGCCGGCCCTGACCGATGCCGTAGAGCAGAAAGACCCTGGCTCGCTCGGCGATGCGGTCCCAGCGTTTCTCGCCGCCGCGGCCGAGGCGCCAGAGACGCGAGCGGCGCAGCGGCCCCGTCGCGAGGACGGCGAAAACCGCGAAGGTTGCGAGGTAGAGGAGCCAGCGCAGCCAGCGCCCGACGTTGAACAGCACCTCGCGCGTCGCGCTGCCGGCGTCTTCAACGGCCAGCGTCAGGGCCAGCACCATGGAGGTGACGGTGCCGGCGGCGAGCGCCGCCCAGGCGAGGCCGGTGAGCGCCCTGCGGGCGGCCGGTGTCAGGCGCGTCTGAGACGGAAGACTACTCATCTAGCCTCGAGCAGGTCTGACTAAACGGAGAGATGATCTGGCGTGTCCC
Source organism: Dehalococcoidia bacterium (assembly GCA_965197795.1). Taxonomy (GTDB): domain Bacteria; phylum Chloroflexota; class Dehalococcoidia; order DSTF01; family WHTK01; genus WHTK01. The sequence continues at coordinate 158,270 of OZ240228.1, forward strand.
TGGCCCATGTTCGCTACCTTGACCTCGATGTCGCATTCGATCAACTGGCCGCGCGTATCAGGGTAAGCGATGGCGCCGGCCGAATGGCCGCGGACGCTCTAAATGAGACCTTGACTCAACTAGCCAGCATCTCTAATCTAATTGAGACTTAGTACCAATAAGACAGGAGGGAAGACGTGCCCAGCTTCAGATCAATCCGGGTATGGGCGCTTGCGCTCGTGATTCCATTGATCGTCGTCGCGGCCGCTTGCGGCGGCGATGACGACGGCTCAGCCGACGGCAAGCTAAGCGTCGTCGCCACGACGTTGCCGATCGAGGCGCTGGCGCGAGAGGTCGGTGGCGACCTCATCGACTTGCATGGCGTGGTACCGGCCGGCGCCGACGCGCACGAGTTCGAGCCCAAGGCGAGCGACCTCGTGGCGATCGAGGACGCCGATCTCATCCTGCGTCACGGCATCGAGCTGGACGACTGGTTGGATGACACGCTCTCGGCGGCTCGCGACGCCGCGGTCGTGGTGGTCACCGCTGGAGTTTCGTTGCAGCGTGGCGAAACGCAGGATAACGGCGACGGTGAAGCACGCCGGGGCGCCGGCGAAGTCGATGACGGCGACGCGGACCCACACGTCTGGCTCGACCCCGATAACGCCCAGATCATGGTTCGTAATATCACCGCGGCGCTGATAGCGGCTGATTCGGAGAACCGTGAGGCATTCGAGGCCAACTCGGCGGCTTACCGGACGACGCTTGATGATGCCCGGCAACAAGCGCAGGCGATCATCGACGAGATTCCGGCGGCGGATCGCAAGCTGGTGACCAATCACGACGCTTTCGGTTACTTCGCGCGCGCCTTCGGGCTCGAGATCGTCGGCGCGGTTATTCCCAGCGTCAGCACGGAGGCCGAGCCCTCGGCGGCGGAGACGGCGCGCCTGCTGGAAACGATAGAGGCGGAGGGAGTGCGCGCCATTTTCGCCGAAACCAGCGTCAATCCGGACCTCGCCCGGGCCTTGGCGTCGGACGCAGGCATCACCATCGTCGATGACCTCTACGGCGACTCGCTCGGTGAGCCCGGCAGCGGTGCGGAGACGCTACACGGCATGCTGCTGTTCAACGCAAGTAAAATCGCGGAGGCTTTGAAGTAATGAACTCAATCGATCTGGTAGGTGCGGGAACGTCCGAGCATCGGGTCGAAGACTCGCTGATCGTTTCTGACCTGTCGGTGGCCTATGGACGCCGCGTTGTGCTGCGCAACGTGGCTGCCGAGATCAGCCGCGGCCAGGCCGTCGGCGTCGTCGGACCCAACGGCGGCGGCAAGAGCACGCTGCTCAAGGCGATCGCCGGCATCATTCCGAAGCTCGGCGGCGAGGTCAGCCTGTTCGGCAAGCCGCTCTCCGGTCAGCGCTCGAAGGTTGCGTTCATGCCGCAGCGCGAGATCGTCGACTGGGAGTTCCCGGTGACGGCGGCTGACGTGGTCATGATGGGCCGCTACCCGCGTACCAGCCTGCTGCACCGCGCCGGGCGGCGTGACCGTGAAATCGTCGAGGAGATGCTCGACCGCGTCGGCATGCTGGAGTATCGCGACCGCCAGATCGGCGCGCTGTCCGGCGGCCAGCAGCAGCGCGTCTTCGTGGCGCGGGCGCTGGCGCAGGAAGCGGACGTCCTGCTGCTGGACGAGCCGTTGACCGGCATCGACGCCAGCACGCAAGAAATCGTCATGGGCATCATCGAGGAGCAGCGTCAGCAGGGGAAGATCGTCCTGCTGGCGACGCACGACCTCTTCGCTGCTTCCTGCGCCTGCGACTGCCTCTGCTGCGTCGGCGAGCGCGCCGTCAGCTTCGGCCCGACGGAGCAGATGTACACGGAAGAGACGCTGACCGAGGTTTTCGGCGGGCCGGTGATCATCCTGGGGCAGCCAGGCGAACCGCAGCCGCCTCACGGCTACATGCCGGGCCACGCCGTGCACCACGACCACATGCACGAAGTCCACGGCTAGGCGAATGGACGCGGCGATCGACTGGCTGACGGAACCGCTGCGCTATGAGTTCATGCAGCGCGCCATGGTCGAAGTTGTGCTGATGGGCGCCGTGACGGGCGCGGTGGGCGCCTACGTTGTGTTGCGTGGCCTCTCGTTCATCGGCGACGCGCTATCCCACGCCATCTTCCCCGGCATCGTCATCGCCTATCTGCTGGGGCACAGCGTCTTCATCGGCGCGATGGCGTTCGGCGTCCTGACCTCGACGGCGATCACGGTGGTCGCCACGAACCGGCGCCTCAAGGAGGACTCCGCGATCGGCGTGCTGTTCGCCGGTACCTTCGCGCTGGGCATCGTGCTGATCAGTTCGTCCGACAACTTCACGCGCGACCTGGCGTCATTCCTGTTTGGCAACGTGCTCGGCGCTACGATGACCGACATCTGGGTCTCGGCGGGAGCGGGCCTCGTCGTCACCCTCTTCCTGCTGCTGTTCCATCGCGAGCTGCTGATCGTCTCCTTCGACCGCGTCGCGGGAGAGTCGATGGGCATCAAGGTCTTCTGGATCGACCTGCTGTTGCTGCTGATGATCTCGCTGACCATCGTGATCTCGCTGCGGGCGGTGGGGAACATCCTCGTGGTGGCGATGCTGGTCACGCCGGCCGCGACGGCGCGCCTGCTGACGGACCGTCTGCCGGTGATGATCGGCCTGAGCTCCGCGATCGGTGTGCTGTCGGGCGTCGGAGGACTCTTGGTCTCGTTCCACACCGACGTCGCCGCCGGGGGCACGATCGTCCTGGTCGCGACCGGCATCTTCGCCACGGTCTGGCTGTTCGCGCCGGAGAACGGGCTGATAACGGGCCGTCTGATCCGGCGCCGCATCCGGGACGAGTTGGGCGAAGAGACTACCGTCCTGTTCGAATCGCCGCAGATCCTGCCACCCTCGCACTAGTTGCTGCGCATCGACGTCGTGGCTGTACCCGTGCGATTACGTTTCGCCCTAATACGAAGGCGACCGGCGCCGGCACCAGTACGGGCTCTAGGCGACGCCGTGGAGCAAGGTCGACGAGTACGCGACAGCTAGGCTTTGAGCCAACCCAGCGCGTCTTGGCGCCGGCCGAAGTAGGCGGTGGGGTAGGCGCCGGGGCTTTCGACGGACTCCGACCCGATGGCGGGCATGCCGGCAGGCATCAGAAACGCGAATTTCTTCACGCCGGCCGCGTTGTAGCGCGGGATGATGTTCGCGTCGCGCCAGTCACCGTCCATCTTCGACATGTCCATCCGGAATGCGATCGAATCAACCAGCACGCCTCGGCGTCGCGTCGATTCCACCAGCGAGGCGAAGCCCGCCAGCCACTGGTTGAACGCATCCGAGCTCAGCTCCGCCGTCGTATCGAACCAGCGGATCTCGAGGATGCCCGCCTCCGGCCGGTCGATCACCTCGCCATATGCGTCCTCGTGCAACACCTGTGACGTCATCTTGCCCTCCTGATAACTAGCCCTGGTCTACGCCAAGGCGTACGCGTTCCTCAACGAAGCGTTTGAGACGGACCGTAATCAGCTCGCGCCAAGCGCCGCTGTAGCTCTGGGCGACTTCCTCGTCGACCAGGCCGAAGCCCTGGAAGGCCAGGCTTACACGGGTGGCCTCGCCCTCTGGCGCCAATGTGAAGTCGGCGTTGCCGAAGACGACGCCGAGGTGGAACGAGCCGGTCAGTTGTAGCCAGCGGTCGGCATCGATACCGCTGACGTCGGCGATAACCTGGCCGCCGCCGGTCCAGCTCTCGACCAGCTGTCCGCCCAGGCGGGCATCGAGCGTCAGCGACGTCGTCTCCGGTCGCAGGAAGGGGTGGCCCCACCAGGCGCCGAAGTCCTGCGTGATCGCCCGAAAAACCGTGGACGGAGCGGCGTCGATCACGACGTCTATCGCGATGTCGACCGTCCGCGTCGGATCGCCGCGCTCAGCCACGTCCTTGAGCCTCAGGAGCGACTGCGCCAGCTGTTCGTTGAGCGGTTCGCTCCATGTGCGCAGGGCGGCGATGAGCGGCGGCAGGTTGACGTAGTGCCAGCGCTGCCGCCCCAAGCTTGCGACTCGTGATCAGCTCCGCCTCGGCAAGCACGGCCAGGTGGCGCATGACGGCGATGCGCGACATCTCGAAGTCCGCCGCGATGTCGCCGGTGGTGCGAGGGCGCTGGCGCAGGCCGGTCAGAATTGCCCGTCGGGTCGGGTCGGAGAGCGCCTGGCCTGCCCGAAGCGCTTGTGGTGTGTGGGCTGCTAGGCGAAGTAGACGAGTACCGCTGCTGCTCCCACGGCCGCGGCGCCCCAACCGGCGACCTCAACCCAGGAGTGGCCGTGCGGCGGGTCGGCTTGTGCTAGCGCGTCCTCGCGGGTGGCGAAGGCTTCGACGGCCACGCTGACCTCGACCGGCTGGCAGCCCCGCGCCCGCACCTCGACGCGTTCTCTCAGCGGTGCGGCGAGTTGGTGGACGCTCTCGGCCAGCGAAATGCGGAAGTTGGCGACACCAGCGAACGAGGGCAGCCGCTGGACTGCGATTACCTCTGAGGTATAGCGCAGGCGCAGCGCCTCGGCATCGACTGCAGGGGCCGCGGCCGTGACGTAGGCCACGAAGCCGTTCTCGTCGTTCAGCAGCACGAGTGTTGGCGCGATGGTGACGGGTGTCCTGGTTGGCCTGTTTGCAGCGACCGGCTCGATCGGCGAGCCGATGTTGGCGCGCCAGCGTTCGGGGTCGCGCTCCAGCTCCGCCATGGCCCAGTTGAGCTCTGCCATGACGCGGGTCGCCGCGTCCTTGTCGTCGTCAGGGGCGGTGTCGGGATGATGCTCGCGCGCCAGCTCGCGGTAGCGCGACCGCGCGGCTTCGACACTGGCGTCGGGCGGTCAGGTCGAGCACAGAAAAAGGCGTCTTCTCCACGTCTTGAATATCGGGAGAAGACGGCGCACTCCGAAGTAAGCCGGATCTACCTGAACGCCGGGATGACCTCTTTGCCCCAAAGCTCGACCGCCTTGGGGGCGAGGGCGCCGATGAAGTTAGTGCAGAAGATGTCGTAGCCGATCAGCTCCTGACCCTGCTGCAGCTTCTTGATCACGGTCTCCGGGCTGCCGACCACCGCCAGTCCGTTGTCGATGTTGAACTGGTAGTCGGTCTGGGCTTTCTCCATCGTCGCGCCGCGGGCCGCGTCGTCGGGCCGCTCGGAGTCGCTGCCCATGCCGCGGATGTGGCTGCCCCAGCCGACGCGCGTCTGAGCCAGCTGTCCGCCGCCGATGCGCCGCGTCGTGGCGGCGCCGATGAACTGGCTGGCCTCCTCGTGCGCCTTCTCGTCCGTCTCGGCGACGTGGACCGTGCGCTGCAGGAAGACGCGCGGCATGGGGCCGTCATGGCCGCTCTCTCTCCAGGTCTCTCGGAAGATGTCGAACTTGCGCGCCACGGCTTCGTCCGTATCGAGGTTCTGCGCCACGTCGTAGTTGTTGCGGCCGGCCCAGCGCATCGCCTCGTCGGAGTGCACCGCGGCCCAGATCGGCGGGTGGGGACGCTGATACGGCTTGGGGTTGGGCAGCGCTTCCTCGTAGTTGAAGTACGTGCCGTGGTAGGTGACCTCGTCCTGGCTCCAGGCCATCTTGACGATCTCGATCGCCTCTTCGCTGATCGCCTGGCGCTGATAGTAGTCGACGCCCCAACGAATGAACTCATGCTCGTGTACGCCGATGCCGCTGCCGAACTCGACCCGCCCGCGCGAGAGCTGGTCCAGCATGGCGACTTCCTGGGCCAGACGCATCGGCAGATGGAACGGCAGCTGCCACATCATGGCGCCGAAGCGCAGCGTGGAAGTGGCGCCCGCTATCGCCGTGAGGTAGACGCTGGGCGAGGTGATGTTGGCGCCGGGGCGGTTCTGATGCTCGATCGTGAAGTAGGAGTGCCAGCCCAGCGTCTCCAGCTGCGTGGCCAGATTGATGTGCTTGCTGTAGATATCGGCCATCGTTTGGCCTTCCTGCGGGCTCTCTGGAACCGCGTCCCAAAAGGCAAAATCCAGCTTACTCATGTCAGCCCCCCGTCGGTCATCTGCGTTCGTCGTGAGAATTATAGGCCAGCCGGGGTGTGGATTTCGCCGGGTTCGGATCGCCGTGGCGAGCGGTAGGGTACGCTAGCGGTATCACTTGATCTCGGAGCGCTGATTGGCCCTGCTGCTGGCCGCCCTGGTCATGACTTGCTGTGCGGCGCTGGTGTCTCTGCTGGCGTGGGTCGACACGCGCGCCCGTCTGGCGTTCTCCGCCGGCCTGCTGTTTGGCCTTGTCGCGTTGGTATTCGTCGTCGTGGGCTTCAGTATTCGCGAGTCCGACGAGGACGCTTCGCCGCTCGTCGCGGAGCCGCCGACGCCGGCTCCACCCGCCGTGACCGCGGGCGACAAGTTCGTCATCGAGGCTGCGAGCGAACCCGGCGCTTTTGCGCTGCCCACGTCGTTCACGTTTGACGAGGCGGGCGATCTCTACGTCGGCTTCGAGGCCGGCATACGCAGGGTACGCGATCTGGACGACGACGGCTTCTTCGAGGACGTGCAGCACTTCGGCCACGAGAGCGGCTGGGTCTTCGGCCTCGACTTTCATGAAGGTTCGCTGTACGCCGCGATCGATGGCAGCATGGTGCGCCTCACGGACCAGGACGGGGACGGCGCGGCGACGAGCAGACGACGCTGCTTACGGGCCTGCCACGACAACATTTCGGCGGGCACTCCAACAACGGACTGATCGTCACGCCGGAAGGCTTGATTTACATGACGGTCGGCGGCACCTCGGACCACGGCCCGGAGCTAGAGCCCTTCGGCGGGACGATCCTGACGATTCCGATAACAGGCGGTAGGGCCGAGCTGCACGCCTCGGGCTTCCGCAACCCCTACGATATCGCCTTCTGCCCCGATGGTCGCCTCTATGCCACCGACAACGGCCCCAATAACATCGCCGACGGCGTTGACGTGTCGGCGCCGGACGCAGTGAATCTGGTGCTGCCGGGCCGCGATTACGGCTACCCGAATTACTTCGGCCCGCAGAGTCCTTCGCTCGGCAGCGAATCGCCGGTCGCTCTGCTGCCCGAGCGCGCCGGCGTTACCGACTTCATCTGCCATGACGGCTCGGGATTGCCCGAAGGCTACGCCGGCGACCTCTTCGTCACGCTGTGGGGCACCTTCGTCGCGCCCGTCGAGACGGGCCGCCGGGTGATGCGTGTCGAGCTCTCGGAGGCGGCGGACGGCAACGTATCGGGCGTGACGACGGAGTTCGTGGCCGGCTTCGGCAATCCGATCGACATCCTGCAGGAGCCCGACGGCAGCATGCTTGTGCTCGACTTCGGGCTCGGGCAGATCTTCAGAATTCGCTACGTGGGCCAGTAGCTCGTCAGGCGGTTCGGCTGGGGCGGAAGGCGAAGCGTTCGAGCGAAACGAACTTGCTCGCGGTAGAGCTGGCGATACCGATCATCACCGCGATTAGGGCGGGCAGGAAGAGATGCGCCAGGACGAAGACGCCGAGGTTCACCGCGAGCGAAAGCGCGATGCAGCCGTGGAAGGCAGCCCATCGCTGGGCGAAGGCGCGGCTGGCGAGCTTCACCGGCAGATCGGCCCAGACGAGGAGCTGGTTCCCTGCGAAGTTGAACTGCACCGCGATGGCAAGCGCGATGGCGTTGGCGATCACCACCGTCAATCCCGCGGCCTCGAAGCCGGCAAAGCAGATCATCTGCACGCCGAACGTCACGAGGCCGACGATCCCGAAGCGTATGGGGCGCGCAACGCCGCCGGAGCCAAGCATTTCCCTCGCCTGAGTCAGGTCAGCGATGCCGAACGCCACCATCAAGGCGTTCCAGCGCGAGCGAACGAAAGGGAGGTTTCGTGAGTCTGACAAGCTTTCACCAGTATAGCGATCGAGCCGGCATGTCCCGACAGCGCAGCCACGTGCTAGCCTGCCGTCCGTGAGGCCAGCCCTTTACTTCACAGCCGTCCTCGTACTGGCCCTTGCCGTCGCCTGTTGCGGCGAATCGCGGCGCGCGGTTAACAACGACATCGTCCCGGTCGATCTGCCGTTCGAACTGGAACCGGCGTTCGCGGGCCGAGCCTTGGACTTTGACCGCCCTCTGGAGGTTGGGGCTTACCCGGGTGGTCGTATGTTCGTCGCGCAGCAGCCGGGCAGCGTCCTCCTGCTCAGCCCGGGTGGCTCCGAAGCCGAGACCTTGCTAGACATAACTGATCGAGTCGAGGCGCAGTTCGGCGCGGGACTGCTCTCCGTCACGCTCGACCCCGGTTTCGAGTAGAACGGCTACGTCTGGGCCTACTACTACGCCGACAGTCCCGCGCGCAGCATCCTGGCCCGCTACGAGCTTCGGGACGACGTGGCCGATGCGGCCTCTGAGCTGATAGTCCTGACGCTGCCGCAGCCGGGCGCGAACCAGAACGGCGGCTCAGTCCGATTCGGGCCGCGCGACGGCATGCTCTATCTAACGCTAGGCGACGGCAGCGCCTCGTTCGACCCGTCCGAGAACGGGCAGGACCCCTCGACGCTGCTGGGCGCGATCCTGCGCATCGACGTGAGCGAGTCGACGCTGGAACAGCCTTATGTGGTACCGAAGGACAATTCGTTCGCCGGCCGCGACGGCTTCGCCCCGGAGATCTGGGTCTGGGGTCTGCGTAACCCCTGGCGCGCCGCGTTCGACCCCGAGACGGGCATGCTTTGGGGCGGCGACGTCATGGCCGACGCCGGGGAGGAGGTCAACGTGTTCTCGCGCGGCAGGAACTACGGTTGGGACGACCAGCAGGGCTTCGACTGCCTGGTGCGCGCCGGCTGCCGCGGCTTCGAGGACCCGGTGGCGGCATATGACCACGAAGATAGCCGCTGCGCCGTCATCCGCGGGCTGGTCTATCGTGGTGCGGCGATCCCCGAGCTCCAGGGCCTGTATCTCTTCGCCGACTTCTGCACCGGTGACCTGATGGCGCTGGACGCCGAAAGGCCTGACGCGATCAGACTATTGGGCCGCGTCGAGGGTGGCTTGGTTACGTCCTTCGGGCTGGATGGGGCGGGCGAGGTGTACGTGACGAGTCTTGAGACCGGGGTGTGGAAGCTGGTGCCGCGCTAAGCCAGGTGCCAGCGCTGTGGCGAGACGAGCTCGTCGGCCTCGAACGGACCCCACGAGCCGGCCTCGTAGAAGCTGAGTGGCGGCGGGTTGTCCAGCGCCGGCTGGACGATCTCCCAGGCGCGCTCGACGCTGTCCGAGCGCACGAAAAGGGTGCGGTCGCCCTCGATTGCGTCGCGGATCAGCCGCTCGTAAGCCTCCGCCGGCTCGGCGCTGAAGGCCGACTCGTAGCTGAAGTTCATCGAGACCTGCTTCACGTTGATCTCCTGTCCGGGCACTTTGGCCAGGAAGGAGAACGTGATCTCCTCATCGGGTTGGATGTCCAGCGTCAGCGTATTGGGCGAGACGTGCTCCACCGGCGTTGCTTCGAAGTAGCTGCGCGGTACGGACCTGAACGCTATCTCGATCTCCGTGGCGCGATAGGGCAGGCGTTTGCCGGTGCGTAGGTAGATCGGCACGCCGGCCCAGCGCCAGTTCTCGATTTCCACCTTTATGGCGGTGAAGGTTTCGATGTCGGAGTCGGACGGGACGCTCTCTTCGTCGCGATAGCCTGGAACCTCGCGGTCGTCGATCTTGCCGCGCAGATACTGCCCGCGCACGATGTTGGCCGGATCGAAGGGCTGAACCGCCCGCAGAAGCTTCACCTTCTCGTCGCGGATCGCCTCGGCGTCGAAGGAGCCGGGCGGCTCCATGGTCAGAAGCGAGAGCACCTGCAGCAGGTGGTTCTGCACAACGTCGCGCAGGGCGCCGACCTCCTCGTAGAAGGCGCCGCGGCCATCGATTCCGGCCGACTCGGCGACCGTGATCTCGATGTGGTCGATCGCGTCTCGGTTCCAGACACGCTCGAAGACCGCGTTGCCGAATCGAAAGACCAGGATGTTCTGCACCGTTTCCTTGCCCAGGTAGTGATCGATGCGGAAGATCTGCGACTCGTTCAGCACCTGGCGTAGCTCGATATCCAGGGCGCAGGCGGAGGCCAGATCGCGCCCGAACGGCTTCTCGATCAGCAGCCGCGTGCCCTCGGTCAGGCCCTCTTCGGCCAGGGAGCGGGTGGTGGCGCCAAAGGCGCCCGGCGGGATCGCCAGGTAGACGAGACGCTCCGGTTCGTGAAGTTCGCGCCGCAGGCGGGCGAAGCCATCCGCGTCGGACCGCAAGAAGCGCAGGCGCGGCGCCAGTCTGGCCCAGGTACCGTCGTCCCACGGCATGCGAGCGCCTTGGCGGGCCGATTCCTCGGCCAGGCCACGGAACGCTTCGTCGCTCAGCGAGCTGCGCGCCAGTCCCACGATGCTGCCGCGCCGCGGCAGTAGACCCTCGGACTCCAGGTCGTAGAGCGCCGGCAGCAGCTTGAGCTTTGCGAGGTTGCCCGTCGCGCCAACGATGACGATATCGAGGTTTTCGACCGTCATCGTTCTCTGACGGCGTGCCCGCCGAACTGGTTGCGCAGCGCGGCCAGCAGCCGTCCTCCGAAGGGCTGCTCCTGCCGGGAGCGGAAGCGCGCCTGCAGCGCCGACGAGATCACCGGCGCCGGCACGGCCAATTCGATCGATTCCTGAACCGTCCAGCGACCCTCTCCGGAGTCGTCGACGTAGGCCTCCAGCTTCTCCAGATCGGGGTCCTCCTGTAGCGCCTGCGCGCCGAGGTCGAGCAGCCAGGAGCGCACGACGCTGCCGCTGCGCCAGACCTCGGCAACCTGATGCAGATCGAGGGCGAACTCCTTCTTCGCCGCCATGAGTTCGAAGCCTTCGGCGTAGGCCTGCATCAGCCCGTACTCGATGCCGTTGTGCACCATCTTGACGAAGTGGCCGGCGCCCGATGGGCCCATGTAGCCGTAGCCGGACTCGGGCGACGGCGCCAGTGACTTGAGCAGCGGTTCGATCTGGTTGTAGGCGGCGCGGTCGCCTCCAGCCATGAGGCTGAAGCCCTCCGCCAGGCCCCAGATGCCGCCGCTGGTGCCGACGTCGACGAGGTTGATGCCCTTCGGTTTGAACTGCGCCGCGATGCGCAGGCTGTCTTTGTAGTAGGAGTTGCCGCCGTCGATGATGATGTCGCCGACGCTCATCAGCGACGCGAGCTCCTCGACCGTGGCAAAAGTGGCGCCGCCGGCCGGCACCATGACCCAGACGACGTGCGGCGAAGGCAGCCCGCGAACCAGCTCATCGAGCGAGGCGACCTGAGAGATCGCCGGGTTCTGGTCGAAGCCGACGACCTCATGGCCATCGCGCCGTAGGCGCTCGGCGATGCCGGCGCCCATGCGTCCCAGTCCGACCAAGCCAATCTTCATATCGCTAATCTCCCAGCGTTCCGGCCAGTGCCTCTATCGCTTCGCCGCGGTCCGGCGTCAAGTGGACGTGGGCGACGCGGCGCCCCGACGAGAGCAGCGACTGCAGGTCGCCGAGGGCCTGCGCCTGATGCAGCCGTCCGAAGCTAAACGGTTGGCCCGGTATGAGCGCGTCGTCCGATGGATCGTCGGTCAGCAGCAAGAACACGCCGTTGTTGGCGCCACCCTTGTGCAGCTGGCCGGTGGAGTGCAGGTAGCGAGGGCCAAACCCCAGCGTCGTTGCGACCTTGTAGCGCCTCTGCAGTTGGCGGCGCAGCGCCGTCAACCGCGTCTCGTTCGCCTGATTGCGGGGCAGGTAGGCGAGCAGCGCGATGTAATCGCCGGGCGACGCTCCGGCCAGGACATCTCGCAACGGCGGCGTCTTCTCGGCCTCGGTGATGCCGGCTTCGAGGATGTGCGACGTGGCGTCTTTGGCGGACTGCACGTTCGGCTGATCGAAGGCGTTGATGCCCAGCCGCTGCCCGGCGACGGCGGTGGCGAACTCCCAGCGGAAGAACTCGGCGCCGAGCTGCTGCTTGCCGGTGTAATCGAGCCGTATGACGGGGTGGCCGGCCGCCTCAAGAGGCTCAGCATTGGGGTGTGGGCCGAGGACGACGAACGTGCGGTCGTCACCATATTCGCCGGACGGCGCTGCCGGCTCGCCGACGATGGGGACGATGCCCTTGCCGAGCTTGCCGGTCGACTCCGCGAGCAGCTGCTCGACCCAGTCGCTGAAGGACGCCATCTCGTCGGGTAGACAGAGCGTCAGCTTGTCGCGCCCGGCCAACGCGGCCTCACCGATCGCTGTACCGAGCAGCGCGCCGGGATTCTGGTCCGGTATCTCGGCACGGCAGGCGTCGGCCATGGCGATCGCTTGCGACAGCATCTCTTCGATGTCGACGCCGATCAGCGCGCCGGGCACCAGGCCGAAGAACGAGAGCGCCGAGTAGCGCCCGCCGATGTCGGGCCGGTTGACGAAGACCCGCCGGAACCCCCGCTCCTGGCCCAACCGCTGCAGGATCGAACCCGGGTCCGTGGTCGCGATGAAGTGCTCGCCGTGCGGAGCCAAGCGCCAGAAGTACTCGAATTGAGAGAGCGTCTCGATGGTCGAGCCGGACTTGCTCGACACGATGAATAGAGTGTGCTCCAGGTCGAGTCGTTGCTGCAGCTCCAGCACCGCATCCGGGTGCGTGGAATCGATGATTTCGAGCTGCAGCATGCCGGGCTTCGTCCCGAAGGTGCGCTGCATGACCTCGGGCGCGAGGCTGGAGCCGCCCATGCCGAACAGCACGGCTCGCCGGTAGCCGGCTGAGGCGACTTCTGCCGCAAAGCGGCGCAGATCGTCGACCTCGTCGCGCATGGTCGACGCGACGTCGAGCCAGCCGAGGCGGTTGGGCTCGGTGATCTCGGTTGGGTCGTCGCTCCAGAGCCGGTAGTCGCCGCTCCAGATGCGGCCGATTACGCCGTCGCGCGCCAGTTCGGCCATCGCCTGCTCAACTCGGTGCGTCAAAGGCCCGGCGTTGATTCTGCCCTGCTGTGTGCCCGCCATATCCCCCAGTGTAGCCGCTGGAACTCACCTGCGCCTTTCGGATATGCCGTGCGTGCCGCATCATGGCTGCATGGCAGTGAGCAACACGGACGTCTACCCGCAGATCGGTGATTACGGCCTGATCGGTGACATGCACTCCTGTGCTCTGGTCTCGAAGCAAGGCTCGATCGATTGGGCTTGCTTCCCACGCTTTGACAGTCCGTCGGTTTTCGGCCGCCTCCTGGACTGGCAGAAGGGCGGCTTCTTCTCGCTTGCGCCAAAGGGCATCTACGCGGTGACGCGACGCTATCGCCCCAATACGAACGTGCTCGAGACGACGTTCGAGACGGATCGCGGTGTTGCAGTCCTGACGGACTTCATGCCCATAACCCACGAGACGCATCGCACGGGCATGCCGCAGGTCAGCCAGCAGCGCCAGATTGTGCGCGAGCTGCGGTGCGAAAGCGGCAGCGTCGAATTCGAGATGGTCTGCGAGCCACGTTTCGACTACGGCTCGATCATCCCGCACGCGGACTTGCTAACGCCTCACCTTGGGCTGGCGCATGGCGGCAGTGACTGCGTTTCGTTGCAGTACAGCGGCAGCATGCACGTGCGAAACGACGGCCTCGCGGCCGAAGGCACGCTGCGCCAGGGCGAGCACGTCAGCGCCTGCATTCGCTACGAGCCGGGCCAACCGCACGACCTCGGGGAGGTCGGTGAGCTCGAAGTCGTCAAGCTGTTGGAGCAGACCGTCGCGTACTGGACCAACTGGACCTGGGGCTGTACGTACCAGGGTGAGTATCGCGACGACGTGATCCGCGCTGCGTTGACCTTGAAGGCGTTGACCTACGCGCCGTCGGGAGCCCTGCTAGCGGCGGCAACCACGTCATTGCCCGAGGTCATCGGCGGCGGACGCAACTGGGACTATCGCTTTACCTGGATCCGTGACGCGACGTTTGCCCTCTACGCCCTTTCCACGATTGGTTTTTACCAGGAGGCGCAGGACTTCAAGCAGTGGCTGGAGTGGAGCACGCTGGGCCGCGCCCGCGATCTGCAGATCATGTACGGCATCACTGGAGAGCGCCGTCTAACCGAGATCGAGCTGCACGACCTCGAGGGCTATCGCAAGTCGCGTCCCGTACGCATCGGCAATCGAGCGCATGACCAGTTACAGCTCGACATATACGGCGAGATCATGGACTCGGCCCACCTGTTTCGGAAGTTCGGCGGGAACATAGACGATGCATACTGGGCCTACCTGCGGCGCGTCGTCGCCTTCGTGCTCGACCATTGGCGTGAGCCCGATGACGGAATCTGGGAGTCGCGCGGCGGCGCGCAGCACTGGGTTTACTCCAAGGTCATGTGTTGGGTGGCGCTCGATCGTGCGATCAAGGCGGCGCAGGACCTGGACTTGCCGAGCGACCTACCACGCTGGCGGGAGGCCCGGCAGACGATCCGCGACGAGATCCTCGAACGTGGGTACGACGCCGAGCGCGGCCACTTCGTGCAGGCTTATGACTCTACGGTGCTGGACGCCAGCCTGTTGCTGCTACCGTTGGTTGGCTTCATCCCCGCCACGGACCCACGGATGCGGGCGACGATCGAAGCGATCGAGCGCGAGCTCACGACGCCGGAGGGTCTGGTCTACCGCTACAGGGAAACCGATGACGGCCTCGGCGGCGACGAAGGAGCGTTCGTCATTTGCTCCTTCTGGCTGTGTGACAATCTGATCTTCCTCGGACGCAAGGACGAGGCGCGTGCCCTTTTCGAGAAGCTCCGCACCTACAGCAACGACCTCGACCTCTATAGCGAGGAACTGGACCCGAGGACGCTGTCGATGCTCGGCAACTTCCCTCAGGCTTTCACGCACCTCGGGTTGATCGGCACAGCGGTACAGCTGGAATCGGAGCTGGTTCCGAGGTATCCCGGAGCCTGACGGCCTCAGCTGCGGTCATCAGGGCGTCGAGGTTTATTGCCGGCAGGGACGCCTACCGGCAGGCCCGCTGACTGCTGTGGCCGGAAGACGTTGGTGCCGAGAATCTATTCATGCGCTGGGAGTGAGATTTGTAATCGCTCCGGCGCTAACCAAACACCCGCGTCTGCGTTGTCATTCTTAGAAAAAGGGCGCAAAATCTCGTAGGCGGGGGATTCAGGAAGACGAGTGACGGCGGACGTTAAAGTGCCCCGGTTCTTCCTCCGATTGCCGCTCCTCCAGCGACTCGATACTTCACGGCCTGGCGCGACCTCACGCAACGCGTTGCGTCGCGAAGAAGCACGTCAGCGCCATACCGAGAAGCGCTCCAGCTATCTGCCCGGTCTCGACGGCCTGCGGGCGCTTGCGGTCCTTGCCGTGTTGCTCTACCACGCGCGGCCTGAGTGGCTGCCCGGCGGCTTCCTCGGCGTAGAGGTCTTCTTTGTCATCAGCGGCTTCATCATCACGCGCGCACTGCTGCGGGAGTGGCAAGAAGCGGGTCGTATCGACCTGCGCGCCTTCTGGCTGCGCCGCGCCCGGCGGCTGCTGCCGACGCTCTTCCTTCTCCTGGCCGGGGTTATGGCTTACACAGCGGCCTTCGAGGCCGACGTGGTCGCGAGCCTTCGCGCCGACGTGCTGGCGGCTCTGGCCTACGTCACCAACTGGCACTTGATCCTGGGCGACCAGTCCTACTTCGCGAGCTTCGAAAAGCCGTCGTTGCTGCTCCACTTGTGGTCACTGGCTATCGAGGAGCAGTTTTATTTCGTCTGGCCGCTGTTGCTCGCCGGCCTGTTGCCGCTGTTGCGCAAGAAGGCAACCTTCCTCCTGATCGTCGCTGGCATCCTCGGCTCCACAGCCGCCATGATGATGATGTACCAGCCCGGAAGCGACACGGCGCGTCTTTACTACGGCACCGACACACGGGCGGCGGCGCTGCTCTGCGGCGCGGGGCTCGCCTTCCTGTATTCGAACGGCTCGCTCGGCGCTCGTCAGCGCTCGCGATGGCTGATGGCGCTGCTCGGGCTCGCGGCGCTGGGGGGTCTTGCCGCTGCGGCGTACTTCATGGCCGAAGACGCCTCGTTGCTCTACCAGGGTGGCTTCCTCGGTGTCAGCCTAATGACGGCGGTCCTGATATTCGTCGCGACGCAGCGAAACGCGCTCTCGAGGCTGCTCGACATCGCGTCGCTGCGCTGGATCGGTATACGGTCCTACGGCCTCTACCTGTGGCACTGGCCGATCTTCCTGACGACCTGGCCGGAGACGCCGGCCCTCGAGATTCTCGCCGCGCAGGTGGCCGCGACCTTCGTCATCGGGGCGCTGTCCTATCGCTTCGTCGAGACGCCGATTCGTAACGGCGCGCTGGGCCGAGTCTGGTCCGACGTGCGCGCCTGGGGCCGGCTGCGACCCGGCTATCGAAGCGGGCTCGTCCTGGGCGGAAACGCGGTCGTGGCCGTCGTCGCGACCCTGGTGATCGTGGGGGCGCAGGCTCAGGCGCCGGAGCAACCCGACTACTTCGCGCTGGACGGCGTTCGCCTGCAGAGCAGCGCTTCGGACGCGCGGGCCGACGCCGACTCCCGCATCTGGCCGGTAAGCGACCTGGTCGAGAGCTTCGATCTGCGGTTGTCTCCGCCTGAGCTGATGGCGCTGAGCTTCGTCTGTCCGGCCAGCCTGCACCCCGGCCTTGCGCTCGCATCGGGGTGTGGTGACGCGAGCGTCGTTAGCGTCGCGATCAGCGACGCCGAGGACGTGCCGCCGCCGGCAGGCGATCTGGACGAAGCCATTTCCCGCGATGCGTTCGTGGCGGCAGGGTCTTCGAAGCCGGTGTCGCTGCAGATACCTGAGCGGCGAGAGGTCCCGTCCGACACGCCCCTCGTCACGGCGATCGGCGACTCGGTAATGCTGGGCGCCGCGACCTGGCTGGCAGGCAGCATCCCCAACATCGACCTCGATTCGAAGGTTGGCCGGCAGGCTTCGTCCGCGATCGCGCTACTGCAGGAGCGGCTGGCGGCCGGTCAGCTTGGGCCGATCGTTCTCGTTCACATCGGCAACAACGGTACCCTGACAGAAGCGCAGTTCGAACGGATCATCGCGATCGCCGGCCCGGACCGGCAGGTCATCTTCCTCAACACGCGTGTGCCGCGGACGTGGCAGGACGGCAACAACGCGGTGCTGTCGGCCGGCGCGCAGCGGCACGTGAATACGACGCTGATCGACTGGTACGGCGTGACGCAAGATCACCCCGAGCTGTTTGCCCACGACCGCATACACCTCAACGGCGCTGGAGCGGAGCTCTACACGCGACTCGTGATCGACGCCGTGCTGGGCAAGTCTTAAGCCGCTCCGCTACGAATCCGTTAGAATCGGCGCGTCTCGATGCAGGCTCAGGCTGCCTGAAGGAGTGAGCGATGCGCGTTTATGACTTCGCCGTTGGCAACCCGGACCCGGGTTCCTTTCCCGCAACCGAGCTGGCCGAGGCTACGGCGCGCGTGCTGGAACGAGACGGCGAGAAGCTGGTGCTCTACCCGGATCAACGCGGCCACGCGCCCTTGCGTGAGATCGGCGCGGTGCGGTTCGCCAAGAATCACGGCCGCGACATGTCGATCGACAACATGGCGTTGACCACGGGGTCGATGCAGGCGATCAGCCTCACCTGCCAGGCTTTCCTCCAGCCAGGCGACACGATCATCACCGAGGAGTTCTCTTATTCCGGCAGCATCAACTGCTTCCGCAAGTACGAAGCGAACATGGTCGGTATCCCGGTCGACGACGAGGGCATGAACACCAATGCGTTGGAGGAGACGCTCAAGGATCTCGATAGCAAGGGCACGCTGCCGAAGTTCGTCTACAGCATCGGCACCAACCAGAACCCTACGGGCACCATGATGCCGGTGCAGCGGCGCGAGAAGCTGCTGCAGCTGACTCAGCGCTACGGTATCCCGGTGCTGGACGACGATTGCTACGCCGACCTGCTGTTCGGCATCCCGGCGCCGACCAGCCTCTACGCGATGGACCCGGAGTCGGTCATCTACATCGGTTCGTTCTCGAAGATCCTGGGGCCGGGCCTGCGGCTTGGCTTCTTCGCCGCGAAGGACGAGTGGCTGCAGAAGATCCTGGGCTGGAAGCTCGACGCGGGTACGAACAACTTCGCCGCGTTTGTGGCGGCGGAGTACCTCAAGGATCACCTCTGGGACCACGTCGACGAGATCAACCAGATCGTCAAGAGCAAGCTGGACGTCGTGGTCGAGGCGCTGGACGCCAACCAGGACGCGTTCGTCGAGCACAGCAACCCCAAGGGGGGCCTGTTCATCTGGGTCAAGCTGCCGGAGGACGCCGAGCCGAACCGCGTCCTCGAGATCGCGGGCCAGAGGGGTGTGCGATACGGCACCGGCAAGGCGTTTCACTCCGGCGGTCAGGACGTCAGCTATCTGCGCATCGCCTTTGGCCACGCCGCCCACGACGACTTCCGGGAAGGCATCCCGCTGCTCGCCGAGTGCATCCGCGAGGCACAAGCCATTCCTGCTGTCGCGGCGACCTGGTCAGGTGCGGGCTCGACCGAGTGAGCGCTGGCCGGTCTTACGGACGCGGTCGGTCTAAAGAAAACCCAGCTCCTGCAGGCAGGCGCGCAGCTCATCGATCCCCTCGACGCGGTGGGCGGCCATGCCGACCTGCTTCGCCGCGTCCACGTTGGGCTGCTGATCGTCGAAGAAGGTGACGTCCGCCGCCGTGACCGCCATCTCGACGAGGATGTGCTCGTAGATCTCCCGCGCCGGTTTTCGCATACCGAGCTCGTGTGAGGCGAATGAGCGCTCGAAGTGATCCGGGACGCCCAGCGCGGCGTTGCGGCACAGTGCACCTCGTTGGAGTTGCTGAGGGCGGCGAGCCGGAAGCGCGGCCGCAGGGCGTCCCTGGTCTCCGCGGCGCCGGGCAACAGCCCGCTGGTCCAGTTCTCGAAGTTGGCGAGGAAGCCGGCGGCATCGATGCTGAGGTCGGCCTGCTCTACGAAGCGCTGCGAAAACTCCTCGGGCGTCAGGAGTCCCTTCTCGAAGGCGTCTCAGGCTTCCATGGCCGGCCAGCCGGTCCCATCCGGGCGTAGCGGTCCTCTGAGGTAGGGCTTGATGTCGCGTTCTCCTGTCACCTCGACGACGACGCGACCGAGGTCGAACAGGAGCAGGCGTTTGGGGTTATAGTTCATCATCAATCTCGCCTGGGAATCGGCTCTATGGGATTCGGACGAACGGCCTATTCGATTGTTTGCGCCAAGTTAGCACGCGTCTTTACCGCTCAGGCTGCCACTGTCTCAAATCCTGGGGAAGGAATTGATTACGAAAGTGCGAACTACACCGGTATTGGCACCGAGTTGTGGTCCTCCGTTTCGACCAAGAGACGAAACCGCGAGCCATCCATTGCGAAAGGCGGTCGGTCGAGAAACACGCCGGAGCCCATTCCAAGTCTCGAATGTGCGTTTGTTGGCTTGTCAAGATTTGCCGCGATCCATTCCCCTGCTGATGGTTGATGCTCGGTAAGAAGAATCCATCTGTACCTGTCCAGCTTCGGAAGTATGCGCGCGATGTCATCGTTCGAGAGATGCTGCAACACCTGCCTCAGAATGCAGATATCGCCGACGGGTAGGTCTGCCGTTGTCAGGTCCAGACAGAAGAACCGAACGTTACTTCGCGTAAACGCCTTTGAGTTTGCCTCAACTAAGGATGCAACCACATCCACGCCAACATACTCACCGCACAAGTCGACTAACTGAGAGCCTATCTCGAAATCGCCACAGCCAAGATCGACAACAGTTTTGTTTTCGCTTTCAACACTCGACAGCCACCGGCGAACCGCGTCTATATAAGGGCTAGCTTGGCGTGGATCGTGTGTCCCCGCGCCGGAATACGCCAGGCCAGGTGTGCCTCCCCAACGGTTATTTGAATAGACAGCAGAGAAAATCTCCGAAGCGGTGCTACGCGGCATCCAACGACGTTCCAAGGTGAACCGACACCGCCACAGCAGGGCTTGAAAGCGGAAGGGAAGAAGTCTACGGAGCAGGGCCTTCATCCGAACCTTGCCCGCATGGACAGAATCGCGCGCTGGTCACGATGCGGCGATTCTGTCGCTGGAGTCGTTCGCTTGTCCCGGTGCAGCAATTCTGTGGTCAGGGCCCTGGGGTCGCGTGACCGTTTAGGCCAGTCCGGGCAGGCTCTTCACCCTCTCGACGATCTTCGACGCCGAGATGCCGGCCCAGTCCCGCAGCTCCTCCGGCGCGCCGGAGCCCGGCATCTGCGTCACCGCCTGCTTGACGACCCGGCCGCGCAACTCGGCGCCGCCTTCGGATATGGCAGCCAGCACCGCGTCGCCGAGGCCGCCCTCGGCCCAATGATCCTCGACGACCAGCATGCTGCCGGTGTCGGCCAGCGCCTTCGACAGCGTTTCGCTATCGATCGGCTTGACGGAGTAGGCGTCGATGACTCGCGTGGCGATGCCGTCGGAGGCCAATGCGTCGGCCGCCTTGAGACATTCGAATACCGTGATGCCGGCGCCGACCAGCGTCACTTTGTCGCCGGCGCTGGAGCGCAGGGTCTTGCTGCCGCCGATCGGGAACTGCTCGTCCGCTGCGTAGAGGACGTCGGTCTTCTCGCGCGTGGTGCGGATGTAGGAGATGCCGGGCAGGTCGGCCATCTGGCTGACGAGTTGAGCCGTCGAGTTGCCGTCCGAGGGGTAGAGCACGGTGGAGCCGTGCACGGCGCGCATCATCGCGAGGTCCTCCAGCGCCATCTGGGACGGCCCATCCTGGCCGATCGAGACGCCGGCGTGCGAGCCGCACAGGGCGATCTTGGCGCGGCTCACGGCTCCCATGCGCACGAAGTCGTAGGCGCGCGTTATGAAGGCGCCGAAGGTGGCCGCAAACGGCGTCCGCCCCAGCACTTGAAGGCCGATCGCGGCGCCCACCATGTTCTGCTCCGCGATGTAGAACTGGAAGAAGCGGTCCGGCGCCACCTTGGCGAAGTCCTCGGTGTGGGTGGAGTTGCTGACCTCGGCGTCGAGAACGACGACGTCGGTGCGCGCCGAAAGCGCCGCCAGCGTCTCGCCGAACGCTTTGCGCGTCGGTATACCGTCGGTGTAGACGGGCAGCTTTACGGGCTTGCTGCCGTCCCGCGCCGCCCTGTACTCGGGCGGCGGCGGCGTGATGGAGAGTGAGCGCTCGCCGCCGAGCTCCTCGATCGCTTGTTTGGCCAACTCGGCGTTGAGCGCGACGCCGTGGAAGCCTTCCTTGTTCTCGAGGGCGGAGGCGCCTTTGCCCTTGAACGTTCTGGCGATGATGAAGCTCGGGACCTCGGCGGCCTCCGCCTCACGGTACGCCTCATCGATCTGGGACACGTCATGGCCATCGACCTCGATGACGCGCCAGCCGAAGGCGCGGGCGCGGTCGGTGTACACGGCGCCTTCCCATTCCAGCATCGTCGCGCCGCGCTGGCCCAGGCGGTTCATGTCGAGGACGGCGACGAGGTTCGAGAGGCCGTGATGCGACGCGGCCTGCATCGCTTCCCAGACGCTACCTTCGGCCGTCTCGGAGTCGCCGAGCAGCACCCAGACGCGCCCCGGCGATCCGGTCAGGCGCTGGCCGATTGCCATGCCCAGCGCGATCGGCAGGCCCTGCCCCAGCGATCCCGTCGCGACGTCCACCCAGGGCATCTCCTTGAGCGGCGCCGGGTGCCCTTCCACGGGACTGCCCATCTTGCGCAGCGACAGCATCTGCTCGTCCGTGATCACGCCAAGCGCCTTGAAGATCGAGTAGAGCAGCGGCGACCCGTGGCCCTTGGACAGTACGAAGCGGTCGTTGCCGGCGCTCTTCGGATCGTTGACGTCGTAGCGGAAGTGATCGGCGAACAGCACGGCGGCCAGGTGCGAGGCGGACATAGAGGTCGAGGGATGGCCGGAGCCGGCTGCTGTGGTCGAGCGGATGCTGTCGACACTCAACTGGGCGGCGAGTTGGTTCCAAAACGCGGTCTTATCCATGGCGGACTCCGGCTAGACTGAGGCTCAGCGGTGAGCAGGGGTGGTATCGATCATTCTAGAACCCGCCTCGCCGGGCTGCATAGACGCCCGGTGGTGGGCAGACTGACGAACCGCAAATCTGGGGGTATCCGTAACTCTTGCACTACACTCGCATCTTCGCCGGCGCCGATGGGGAGTCGTACTTCGAGGACGTGGACCTCGAGCTGCACGAAGTGGCGTACGCGCCGCCGGCGCCGCCCTTCTTCGTCTCGCAGCCCTCGCCCGCGACCGCCGTTGCCTGGACCACGATCCCGGCGGGCTGGTCGGGCGATTGGCATCCTACGCCGCGCCTGCAGTGGTGGTTCCAGCTCGCGGGTGAGGTGGAGGTTGGGACCTCCGACGGCGCGATACGGCGTTTCGTCGCGGGCAGCGTGGTGCGCCTCGAGGATACGACGGGCCGCGGCCACACGACGCGGGTGGTCGGGGAAGGGGATGTCGTCGCGGTGTACGCGCACATACCGGAGTGAGGCCCGGACTGAGGAACGTCATTCTGAGGCGATAGCCGAAGAATCAAGGTGTCCCGTTCTCGGACCAGTGCCCGGTCGTCGGGGACTCACCGGGGTAAGAGACCGGGAGGAGCCGTTTTGTAAGACGCCTCGCTCAGGTCCTTTCGCAGGCTCAGGACGACATACCGAATGTCATTCTGAGGCGGCAGCCAAAGAATCGAAGCACTGCGTCTGCCGGCGCGTCCCGTTCGTCCGAGGCCGGAGTGTTTTGATCCTTCGCCTGGACGGCTTAGGATGACAGAGGGAGGTGGCTCAGGATGACAAATCAGGATGGCAATCGCCCTACCAGCTCGTGGGTCTTGAGGCCGGAGCCGGTGTTGAACAGGACGACGCTCTCGGCCGGGTCCAGCTTGCCCTGCGCCAGGAGCTTCTTGTAGCCGGCGTAGCCTGCCGCACCCTCCGGCGCCGCGAAGATGCCCTCCAGCCGGGCCATCTCGCCCATCGCCACCAGGATTTCGTCGTCGGAAACCGCGACTGCCGTGCCGTGGCTGTCGCGGATCGCATCCAGGATGAGGTAGTCGGCGATTGCGGCGGGGACGCGTATACCGGGCGCGATCGTGTGCGCGTCCTGCCACGGCTCCGCCTCACGAAGGCCGGCGTCGTAGGCGCGGACGATCGGCGCGCAGCCCTCCGCCTGCACGGAGACGAATCGAGGGCGCTCGGGGCCGATCCAGCCCAGCGCCTCCAGCTCATCGAAGGCCTTCCACATACCGACGATGCCGGTGCCGCCGCCGGTGGGATAGACCAGGACGTCGGGCAGCTTCCAGTCGAACTGCAGGGCGAGCTCCAGGCCCATCGTTTTCTTGCCCTCGGCGCGGTAGGGCTCGCGCAGGGTCGAGACGTCGAACCAGCCCTCGGCCGGCCCGCGCTCGCGCACGATGCGTCCAGCGTCGGAGATCAGCCCGTCGACCAGCTCGACGTGGGCGCCGTAGACGGTGCATTCGTTCTTCATCGCGTCCGGCGTATCGGCGGGCATGAAGATGAACGTCTCGATGCCCGCTCGCGCGCCGTAGGCTGCGAGGGCGGCAGCGGCGTTGCCGGCGGATGGGACCGCGAGCTTCTGGACGCCCAGCTCCTTCGCCTTGGAGACGGCCACCGAGAGGCCGCGCGCCTTGAAGCTGCCGGTTGGATTCAACCCTTCTTCCTTGACGAAAACCCGACGTGCGCCGGTCTGCGCTTCGATGCCGGGGGCGGGCAGCAGCGGCGTGCCGCCTTCGCCTAGCGTGACGACGTTGGTCTCGTCCCGAATCGGCATCAGCTCGAACCAACGCCACATCGATGGCTCACGTGCCGTAATCGTCTCGGGCGTCAGATCGCGCTTCACTGCTTCGAGGTCGTAGCGGGCGTAGAGGACCTTGCCGCAGGCATCACAGGTGGTCTGCAGCACGTCGGCGCTGTGTTGTTTGCCGCAATTCGTGCAATCGAGGTGTGAGAGGTAGCTCTTCATGGTTCCCGCCAGGCTAGATGAACGCCGCGCCGGGGCGCTGCAAGGGTCAGAAAGATTCCGATTTAGCCGAGAATACATGTGATATGCGTCTATTCCGCAAGAAACAGGACTCCCTTGCCCACCAGGAATAGCTGGACGGTCGGACCTCCAGGCCTTCGTCGAGGAGGATGGCTTCCCGATGTCCGAAGGCGCCGCCGAGTCCGAAGCGCTCACAGGAGGGGCAGACGGCGGTGTAGCCGATGCCGAGCTGGAGGAAGTCGAGGAGATCGCGAATCTCGAGGCGTATCTCTCGAAGCTCAACGCTGAGGAGGCCACGGACCCCGGCGAGGAGGCCACGGACCCCGGCGAGGAGGTCACGGACCCCGGTGAGGCGGCTATGGAACCCGGCGAAACGGCCGTGAAGCCCGACGAAGAGCCTGAAGACGAGCAAGACACCGAGTCCCTCTAGGCTCTAAACAGGACGCGGTTGGCCGCGCGCTGGCGCTTCAGATTCGCTCTGTGAGTACCTGTCGCGGAGAATCCTTTCTAGTCACGTCGCACCAGAAGGCATCGTTCAGCGAAATCGAACTCGGCAGAGATAGCTCACGCCGCAAGATGCGCTAACATCAGGCTGACATGCCAGCCGTCACCAGACTCAGCCACGCGTCCTTTTCGTTTCCGACCTCGAACAGTCGGCCGTTTTACGAGGCAGCGTTCGGCCTCGAATTCGTCCGGGCCGCCCGGGCGCCGCGTTCTTTCGCGCGCCGGGTTCGGAGCAGCACCACGACCTGGCGCTGATGGAGGTTGGGCAGCACGCGCTCGCCCTGCCACAGGGATTTACTAACTTTCTTTCAGGGGTCAAATTACTCATTTGATGCTAAAATAGGACGTTCGAATAATGAATCTCCGTACTTTTCCAGCCTGTTCAAGTTGACACGCTTTCGTTCTCGAACCTTCGTTGCAATTGCGCTTCGCGTCCCTCGGAGAGATGCAAGCTCCCACTCCGAAAGGACGCACTAGTTGTCGTTTTCCAGCTTCAAGCTCAAGGCGAGCAGCATGGACGTGCTCGCCAAGCAGGGTATAACCGACCCTACCTCGATTCAGGTACAAGCCATCCCAATCATGCTCGAAGGCCGCGACATCATCGGCCAGGCGCACACCGGCTCCGGCAAGACGCTTGCCTTCGGGCTGCCGATCGTCGAGACCTGCGACCCCGATTCCAATGCAACCCAGGCGCTGATTCTCTGTCCCACACGAGAACTGGCTCAACAGGTCGGCGGCGTCCTGGCGCAAATCGGCGAGCCAGCGGGCTTTAGCGTGACCACGGTGTACGGCGGCGTGGGCTACGGGCCGCAGATAGACGCGCTGCACGCCGGACCGCAGATCGTCGTTGGTACGCCGGGACGAATCCTGGATCACCTGCAGCGCCGCACGTTGAGACTCGACGCGATACGCGTATTCGTCCTGGACGAAGCGGACCAGATGCTGGACAAGGGCTTCGCCCCGGACGTTGAGCGGATCATTCGCCAGACGCCGAAGTCGCGACAGACCGCGCTGTTTTCCGCCACGACGCCGGATTGGGTGAAACGCGTCTCAGCGCAGCACCTCAACGAGCCGGAAATTATCCACGTAGGTGAAGAGACCGAAGCACCGCCGGACATCGAGCACAGCATCATTGAGGTCTGGAGTGGCGAGAAGCTGCCCGTCTTGCTTAGCCTGCTCAGTCAGCCCATGGAAGGTGCGACGCTGGTGTTCGGACGTACGCGTCACGGCGTGATCAACCTGGCGCGCCGACTGCAGAAGCTCGGCTTCGAGATCGAAGCGCTGCAGGGCGACCTCGGCCAGCCGGCGCGCGACCGCATCGTCAAGCGCTTCCGGGAGGGCCATTTGCCCATCCTTCTGGCGACCAACGTGGCAGCCCGCGGCCTCGACATGCTAAACATCGAGCGCGTGATCAACTACGACCTGCCGGAGACTAGCGACCTCTTCGTGCACCGCGTCGGCCGCACCGGCCGCATGGGCCGTTCCGGCGAGGCGATTACCCTGATCGCCGCGACGGACCTGCTCAAGATCCAGGAGATCGAACGCGACCTGGGGCGCAAGCTGCCCCGCATACCGGTGCCGCCGCCGGTCCAGATGCAGCCCGCGCAAACCGTACAGGCCAAGCCACGCCCCGTCATTGCCAAGGAGCTTTCGGCTACCCCCGCAGCCGCGAAGGACGAGACAGGCCAACCCCGCCGTCGCCGCCGCTCCAGGCGCAGGAAGCCGCAGCTGGCACAAGCCGGCGCTTAACGGCTGACCGACGCCTGGAACACTGGATGCCCTCCCACGAGAATCGTGGGGAGGATGAAGGAGTCGAACATGAAGCTCGGAGGTCACAGGCCCGGCAGTCTCACCGCATTCGTTGATGGGTCTACCGGGGAGATGCTGCTTCAAATAGCCGCCGATCCAAACGGTGATCCCAGTGTCGCCTTTCATCTTTTCGACTGCAACGGCAAAATGGTCAAGGACTCCGACGGCTTCAAGGCCTATCCCAAGGGCATCGAGGTGCGCGGCGCCAACGACGAGCAGCTCCTGGAGATACCGAACGATCCCAGTGGCAATGTGAAGTACCGCCTGTACAACTCGGACGGCCGGCTCCTGACAGCGTCGGACGGCTCTCGCACCCAGATCCTCGGCGGCTTGCGCATCGAGGGCGCCAAGGCGCCGTCCCGGACCAAGCAGGTCACCAAGGCGTAGCAGGTAACTCAAGCCTACGGGTCGAAGGCGAAGGCGTGTTTCAGCCCCCAAAAGAGGGCTTACGAGCTCAAGAACGAGTGACGCCCGCAGCACCAGCTAACGCCGCCAGGACGACACCGTCCGGCTCTGTCGTCCTGAGTGAAAGCGAAGGACCAAAACGCAACGCCGTCGCAAGATGGCCCGTCCTGAGCAGGTAGTCTCCGTCACATTGACGTGACGCCCGAATCAAACGTAACGCTCTGATCCTTCGGCAAGCGCCTCAGGATGACAGGACAAGACTCTCTAAATGGATTTTGCTTGACTAGGCCGCGCCGCCGCGCCGGCGTCGATTAGGTTGCGCCCGCGGCGCAACCTCGCGGCCCGTGATTGCATCGAGGTGTTGTTTGCTGATCCTGACCTCTTTGCCGATCTGGGCCCGAGTGAACTCACCAAGTCCGAAGTCACGCAGCAGCTTACGTACCTGCGCCGGCCGCATCGAGAGGTAGGCGGCCGCCTGCTCGATCGTGAGGAAGTCGGGGAAAGGGTCGATATTCATAGCCGTGTCGACGGCGGGGCAGATAAGCTAACACGCGGTCCGCATCGCCTGTCAACGCGATGCTAGTCGGGCCTACCGCCGGACGATATCAGGGTCAACCCTGATTACTTGATCAGGCGTCGTCGCATGGACCAGAGCGCCACCCAGTACAGCATTGCCGTCACGACGACGATCCAGGCGAAGTCGACCAGGATACTTAACCCGAGGTCCCCGGTGACCCAGCCGCGCTGCAGGTCGACGACGTGGCTCAAGGGCAGGAACCAGGCGAAGATCTGCATGCCGCTGGAAAGCTCGTCGGGCGGGAAGAAGACGCCGCCAACCCAGAACATCGGGATGATGATGAGGCTGACGAAGTAACCCAGCTGGGTCACGCTGCTGACGAAGGAGGTCGCGAGCAGCGCCATGGCGCCGAACATGAAGCCGGCGAGAACGGCCGTCGGGATCGCCAGCAGGACGAGTGGCGAGTCGACGAGGCCCCAGACAGGCGTCAACGCGACTGAGATGATGACGAGGAAGACGCAGCTCAGCACGCCACGGCTGGCGGCCCAAGCGATCTCGCCGGTGATGACGTCGTCGATGCTCACGGGCGTGGCGATCATGGCGTCGTATGTCTTCTGGTACGCCATGCGGTTGTACGACGCCCAGGCGCCCTCGATGACGGCGGCCCACATGATGTAGGCGGCCATAATCCCGGGCGTTAGGAACTGGATGTAGTCCTGGCCGCTCTCCAGCTCCACGAAGTGGCCCAAGCCGAGCCCGACGCCGAGAATGACGACGAGCGGCTCGAATACCGGCCAGGCCAGTTCAGGCCCCCACATGTGCCGAAACACGTCGTTGTTGCGCTGCCAGACCTTGACCGTGCGGTATGAGACGTCGACGGCCATCATTCGCTCAGCTCTCTTCCCGTCAGGCGCAGGAAGACGTCCTCGAGTGACGCTTTGCGTAGCACAACAGCGCCATGCTCACTCAAGGAGCGGAGGTCCAGCCGCGAGGCACGCCGACCGTCGCGTTCGAAGATATAGGCGACGTCCTGCGTCTCCTCGATTTCATAGTCTCCTGCCAGGGCGGATACGGCCGCCAAGGTCTCCTCGCGCTGCGCATCCTCCAGATGCACCTCGACGACTTCACTACCGATGATGCGTTCAACGAGCTCCGCAGGAGCACCGCGTTCGATGATCCCGCTGTCGTCCATGATGATGACACGGTCGCAAAGCTGAGCTGCCTCTTCCATGTAGTGCGTCGTCAGCAGCATTGTGATGCCTTCCCGCTTTAGCTGGCGCAGCTTTTGCCAGGTCAGCTGGCGTGCCTGCGGGTCGAGGCCTGTCGTGGGCTCGTCGAGGACGAGGAGCTCGGGATTGCTCATGAGCGCCCGCGCCACCGTCAGGCGTCGCTTCATGCCGCCGGAGAGGTTGTCGATCTTCTCGTGCGCCTTCTCGCTGAGAGCCATCAGCTCCAACACCTCCTGGGCCCGTCTGGCGGCTTGAGCGGACGGCACGTCGAAGTAGCGGGCGTAGGCGCGCAGGTTCTCGATCGCGGTGAGGTCCGTGTCCAGGTTGTCGTCTTGCGGCACCACGCCGAGGCGCGCTTTGATACGCCGTGCGTCGGTTCGAGGGTCCATGCCGAGGACTCGAAGCGTCCCGGAGGTGATCGGCGAGACGCAGCAGATCATCCGGATCGTGCTGCTCTTGCCGGCGCCGTTCGGGCCCAGGAGGCCGAAGCACTCCCCGGCCTCGACCTCGAAGTCGATGCTGTCGACGGCTACCAGATTTCCGAAGCGCTTGGTCAGGCCACGCGCTTCTATGAGCACTTGTGACTGCATCACGTAGACACCCTATCTCCAGCGACGCCTCAGCATCCCGGAGCAACAATAGACAACAGTAGAAATGAAGGCGCGGTTGCTAGCCAGCCTTAAGCATCGTCGGAGCCTTTGCGTGGTACATTTTCGACTGTTATCCCGCCGACATCGTCCCGTACGAAGTTTATCGCTTCACCGACTCAACGCAGGAGACCTGATGAAAGCTGCCGTCTTTGAGCGCGTAGGAAGTCCTCTGGTGATAGAGGATATACCCGCGCCGAAACCTCGCCAAGGAGAGGTCATGATGAAGGTGGCCGCCTGCGGCGTCTGCCACAGCGACCTCCACGTCATCAAGGGCGAGCTGCCCTATCCGACCCCCACCGTGCTCGGCCACGAGACCTCCGGCATCGTGATCGATGTCGCGCCTGATGTGGTCAACGTCAAGCCGGGCGACCGCGTCGTGAGCACGTTCATCCTGCCCTGCGGACGCTGCCCTGGCTGCGCCCGAGGCCGCGACGACCTCTGCGAGAACTTCTTCACTGTGCATCGCGCCAAGGGCGTTTTCTACGACGGCGAGACGCGCCTGCACCGCGCCGACGGCACGCCTCTGGCGATGTACAGCATGAGCGGCCTGGCCGAGTACTGCGTCGCGCCCGCCACCGCGGTCTTCCCGCTGCCGCCCGAGATCTCCCTGCAGGGAGCCTGCATCCTGGGCTGCGCCGTCCCGACCGCCTACAGCGCCGTGCGTCACCAGGGCGAGGTGCGCCCCGGTCAGACGGTGGCGGTGGTCGGCGCCGGCGGCGTCGGCTCTAACATCATCCAGATGGCAGCCGCGTTTGGCGCCGCGGAGGTGATCGCCGTTGATATTCGCGAGGACAAGCTCGCCGCGGCACGGCGCCTCGGCGCGACCCAGGGCGTCAACGGCCTCGACGGCGATCCCGCGGCCGCGATTCGCGAACTGACCGGCGGCAAGGGTGTCGACGTCGCCTTCGAGGCGCTGGGGCGACCCGAGACAGTGACCACCGCCTTCGATGCGGTGCGTGAGGGCGGCCGGGTCGTCGTCGTCGGCCTGGCGCCGCCGTCCGTCGCCGTGCCGATCGAGATCACGCGCCTGGTACGCCGCAGCGTCGCGATGTACGGCAGCTTCGGCGCCCGCATGCGCAGCGACGTGCCGGAGGTCGTCAAGCTGGTCGCTCGCGGCGAGGTCAGCACGGAGCAGCTGGTCACGCAGCGCTTCACGCTAGACACGGCCGGGGAGGCGTACGACGCACTGAGCCGCGGCGAGGTCACCGGCCGTGCCATCGTGGTCGTCGACGAGGCGGCCAGGTAGCGGAATGAGGCAACTTTCGGCGGTTTCAGCCTGCGTTCTTCTGCTCGTGGCCGCTGCGTGCGGCGGGGATAGCGAATCGTCCTCGGATGAGACGCCTTCAGGATCAACCTCGACGCCGATCTTGGAGAGTCCGGGGTCGCCGGTCGCGGTCTCGGCTGAGAATCTCGAGATAGCCTTATTGCGGCTGAGGACTTGCCGGCAGGCTGGGACATGCCTGAAGGAAGTACCGAAGACGATGACGGGACGTGCGGACTAAATCTCAAGACAGACTTCCAGATCACAGCATCCGCATCACGACTGTTCCCCAGGGCGAGACAGGGCCATTCCTCGTCCAGGAGATTGTTCTCTATGCTCCTGGCGAGGCTGAGGCAGCGTTCACAGCGTTGCAGAGACTGCTGGAGACCTGCACCGAGGACATCGATGTGGATGAGTTCGGCGCCGAAACGGTTTCTGACCTCCGCCCAATCGTGTTTCCTGGTTTCGGCGACGGAACCGTCGCTCTGAGGATCGAAGGTCGCGAGCCAAACGTAGTGGGTCTCACTCAAGCGAACTTCGTCATCATCAGGCGGGATGCAGTCCTACTCATCGTGGCTCACCTCTCATTTGGTGACGGTGGGCCTGATGTTGCTGAAACGGCAGTGTTCACAGAAGCCGCCTATTCCCGACTGGAAGCGGTTCTGCGTTAGCCGGGCCCAAGATCGATTGTGCTAGCCTTGCCGAGGTGCTGGAATTCGTCTCCGAGAGGTACAAGATGGCTACGACGACTGCTGAAGACAGGCTCCTGGAGCAGGTGCTGGAGACCTTCCAGCAAAGCTCGAACCCGCGGCTGCGCGAGGTCACCGAGGCCGCGATCCGTCACATGCACGCCTTCGTGCGCGAGGTCAACCTGACGCATGAGGAGTGGATGGTCGCTATCCAGTTCCTCACCGCCGTTGGCCAGAAGTGCGACGACGTGCGGCAGGAGTTCATCCTGCTCTCAGACGTGACCGGCACG
This sequence comes from Dehalococcoidia bacterium, assembly GCA_965197795.1. Lineage (GTDB taxonomy): Bacteria > Chloroflexota > Dehalococcoidia > DSTF01 > WHTK01 > WHTK01. The sequence continues at coordinate 189,549 of OZ240228.1, forward strand.
TCCAGCCTGGTCGAGATGCTCAACTACGAGGGCGCTGCCGGCTCCACCGAGGCCACGGTGCTCGGTCCGTTCTATCAGAGCGGCTCGCCGAGGCGTCAGAACGGCGACTCGATTATCGAGACGGACCACGGCGGCCCGCGCTTCCACTTCTCCGGCGTGGTGCGCTCTCTCGACGGCAGGCCGATCGCCGGGGCCGAGGTGGACGTGTGGCAGACGTCCAGCAACGCGCTGTATCCGCAGCAGGACCCAGGGCAGGACGCCAACAACCTGCGCGGCCTCTTCAGCACCGACGCGGAGGGCCGTTACGACTTCATCTCCGTGCGTCCGGTCGACTACCCGGTGCCGACGGATGGCCCGGTCGGCGGGTTCCTCACCGCGTCGGGCCGTCACCCGATGCGCGCCGCGCACACGCACTTGATCGTGCGAGCCGAGGGCTACCACCCGGTGACCACGCACCTGTTCGACTCGGAGTCGAAGTACCTCGACTCCGACGCCGTCTTTGGCGTGCGCGATTCGCTCATCCTCGACTTCGAACCGGACGGCGCCGGCCTCAAGGCGACTTTCGACATCAAGCTGACGCCAAAGACGTAAAGCAGAGCAGAAGAGAAAGAGGGAGGCAGAAGACCTCCCTCTCTCTGGCTTGGCCGAGGTGGACGGTACTATCCTCGGCCTGTTGAGTGAGAGACCGATAGGTCCCTCTTCTTCATAGACGCTCCGTTGGTGCATCTGGTTCCTGGCTTGCGATCGCATGGCCTCGGGCATACAGTCAGGCCGTCGCTTCGTAGTCACGGGAGGTCCGTATGGCCGAGACTTACAGCATGCAGGCGTTCATCAAGGACGCGCGCGAGATCATCGACAAGCGCCTCAGCGAGGAGAAGACGCTGGCGCTCCTCGCCTCGCCGCTCGAACGGATCATCGCCCGGACCGACTGCCTCGCCGAGGTTTCGCCTGATAACACGCCGGACCCGGACAAGGGCTTCCCGATCTATCGCGCTGACGACCTCAGCATCCTTTGCGTCGTGTGGCAGCCGGAAGCCGGCACGCCGATTCATAACCACAACGGTTGGGCCATGGAAGGCATCGTCCGCGGCATGGAGCGCAACCGTAACTTCGCCCGCCTCGATGACGCCTCGCAGCCCTGGAAGGCCGAGCTCGAAGAGGTCGAGCCCAGCATCGTCAAGACCGGGGAAACGACCTGCCTCGACCTGCCGCCGAACGATATCCATGCGGTCGAGATCCTGGGTGGCAAGACGCTGGCGATCCACGTCTACGGCAACGACCTGGCCAAGCAATGGCGTTACCAGTTCGATCTCGAAACCGGCGAGGTCAAGCCCTTCATCAGCGGCACCAGGGTTCGTACGCCGGCGCGGTAGCCGTTTCGCCTGACTTCATTTCGAGCCACGGCGAAGCAATCTCGCGTGAATCGCCGGCGAAGCTTCTGAGGGAAGCATGGCATCCGATTTCGACCCGATGGCCGTCAAAGCCATGGTGTTCGACACCTTCGGCACCGTGGTCGACTGGCGCGGCAGCATCATCGCCGAAGGCGAGTTGTACTGGAAGCCTCAGAAGGGGATGGACGTCGACTGGCCCGCCTTCGCGGACGTCTGGCGAAGCAAGTACCGCCCGTTCATGAACAAAGTCCGCAACGGCGAACTGCCGTGGACGAAGCTCGATGACCTGCACCGCATGGCGCTGGACCAGAACCTCGAAGAATTCAACGTCACGAGCCTCCGGGAGGCAGACAAGCAACGCCTCAATTTCGTTTGGCACCGCCTCAACGCTTGGCCCGACGCGCCCTCCGGGCTGGCACGCCTGGGGAGCCGCTACGTCATCGCGCCCTTGTCCAATGGCAACCTGTCGCTGTTGACGGAGATGGCCAAGTTCGCCGGCCTGCCGTGGGACTGCGTCCTGGGCGCCGACCTGTTCCACCACTACAAGCCGGATCGGGAAACCTACCTCGGCGCTGCCGCGATCCTCGGCCTCGAGCCGGCGCAGGTGATGATGACCGCCGCGCCCGTAAATGATCTCAAGGCGGCGAGAGACCTGGGCCTGCGTACGGCCTATGTCTCCCGGCCCCTGGAAGGCGGCCCCGGCGGCGAGAGCGCTCGCCCGGCGGACGGCGACTTCGATATCGTGGCGGACGACTTTCGCGACATGGCGGCGAAGCTGGGGATGTGATGTCATTTCTGAGGCGTAAGCCGAAGAATCGGGGCGCGGCGCGTAGAAAGTCGGTTCGTCTGGCAGTAAGCACACCGACGTAGGAGGCCGGACGGTTGGTTCTGGGAGAACGGGCTGCTTGGTCCTTCGGCTGCTGGCGCGGCTCAGGAGGACAATTAGAAACGGATCACGACGATCTGGTCGACCGCCGACTCCGGCGACCAGATCTCGCCTTCGCGTCCCAGGATCTGGCGCACGTTGCCGCCGGGGTGCGGCAGCTCGAAGGTGAGGAACGTCTCGGTCTCGGGGTCGAAGCGATGGATCGCGTTGCCGCCGAAGTCTGAGAGCCAGACCGCATCCAGCTCATCGACGTAGACGGCGTAGGCGCTGGGGTTGACGCCCGGCAGCGGCCACGTCTGCCAGGAGTCGTCCGTTGGGTCGTATACGGAGACCTGACCGGCGTTCCATTCGCTGACCCAGATGCGGCCTTGCGAGTTGGACCAGACGCGTCGCGCGCCCTGGTTGGGCGTCGGCGGCTCGATGACAGTCGCTTCTCCGGTTTCGATGTCGATGTGGCCCATGTAGCTTCCGGCGAGCGAGGCGTAGTAAATGTCGCCGTTGGGCGTCGAGGTGATGCCGTAGGGTCCTCGGCCCTCGGCAGCGTCATAGACCTGCATATCGCCCGTTACGGGATCGACGCTGCCGTAAACGCCGTTCTGTCCGGTGTACCACAGCACGTCGTTGCGATCGAAGGCTGCCGTGTTGAGGTTGACATTGCCGCGTTCGGCGGGCAGGTCGAAGAACGTGATCTCATCTGTTTCCGGGTCGACCCGGACGATGGCGTTGAGCCCGCCGTCGGTGATCCACGGCGCGCCGTCCGGCCCGACGATGACGCCGTGCGGCCGCGAGCCGGCCCCGAGCGGGATCTCGCGGACATCGCCGGTTGCCGGGTCCAGCCAACCCAGCTTGCCGCTGCCCTGCGCCGTGTACCAGACGCCGCCGTCGACGGCGGGCGCGACGTCGTGCGGCCGCGATCCGGCCGGGACGGGATAAGCTTGCATGACGAAGTCGGCGACGCCCAGCGGTCTTGCTGCGGCGCCTTCTGTCGGTGCCGGCGCAGGTGTCTCGCTGGCTTGCGTCGCCGGCGGCGGCGCTGTATCAACCGGCGTTTGGGTGTTGGTTGCCGCCTGCCCCGGTTCGTCACGGCCGGAGCAGGCAACGAGCAGGAACAGGAACAGCGCCGCCATGACGAGGCATCGTTTGCTGTTCATCGCTACAGATCAGGATACGCGCCCGGCGGATGCGGTGGATGGACGCCTTGACCCAGAGTCCGTAGACACGTCGATCGCGGCTTGGGAGGTTAGGGCCGGCGCGGACCAGGGACTTGTGGCTACGGCCGACAGCGGCAGTGCGTCAGGATTGTTGGATGAAGGTCTCGCAGTTTTGGTCGACGTTTTTGTCACCGTCGGTACCGGAAAGCGCTACATCGGTACCGAGGCCACAGTCGATGTCGTCCTTAAAGTCGCCGGTCAGGACGCAGTCATCGCCATCGCCGGCGTCGACGATGTCTCTGCCCGCGCTGCCCGTGATCAGCTCATTAGCAGCGGTACCGTTGATCGAGCCGCTACCGGTGATCTTGGCCGTGAGGTTAAGCGCGGCGCATTCGACAGGCTTCAAGTCGTTAGGAGTGATCGTGGAGATGTGATCGGCGGCGTTGGTGACGGGTACCGTGTTGGACGCCGTAAGTGCGCTCACGCCGGTGCCTATCAGCACCGCGAGCAGGAACAGCAGGCTAAGCCGCCGCAGGCCGTGCATCGTCGCCCTCTGCGTCGCTTACCGTGAGACGGTCTTCGGTTTGATAGCTATAGACGGCGCTGCCGTCGTGAAGGAAGTAGGTGTGCTGTTGACCGCTCTGGCTGTGGAGTATGGTCAGCTCCAGCTTTTCGGCCATCCGTACGAGGCTCTTCATGTTGGCCGTTTGGAAGTGAGTACCTTGAATCGACAGTGCGAAGTACTCCACATCTACTAGCATGGGGCCGTAGGTACGCTTGATCCTGACGGACTCGTTGAGTACGGGATTGCGTCTCGCCAGGGTCACGAGAAGCGCCACGCAGGGCGAAATGAGGACCGCGGCCACCCAACCGAGATTTCGAGCGCGCTGGCGCTGATACTGAGGCTGAGAAAGCCTAGATTGTTGGTCAGGACGCGCTCGGCTTCGATCTCACCTCGATCGACCTGCGTGAATTGCTCCGGCGAGCTGATGATTACCCGTCCGTCTGCCGAAGGCAGAATTTGCAGCGCATCGAGCAGGAAATAGACGGTTGGCGGCGATTGGATGGGATCGCAGCAAGGCTGGCCCGCGACCGTGCCGTTGACAGCCATGTTCGCGTGGATGCTGAGCAGGTAGGTTTCGCGCGGGATGCCGGTGAACGTCTTGAAGTCTTCGATCAGTTGATCGAGCAGCGCCAGGTCGATTGAGCCCTCCAGTCTCAGCTCGTTCCATCGAACTCGGTTTCGGGCCCGAGAGCGAACGCACGTTTCCAGCCGCTCTCCTCGCTGACCTCCATGACGAGTTGACCGGTTCCGGACATGAAATGCGGGACTACGGCTGAAAACTCATAGTCGAAGTAGACGTCGAAGCTATCCACGAGGCGCCTGAAGATGGGCTCTCCGGTCATGAGCGGAGGTTCTATGTAGACCGGATCCGGGCTGACGTTGGCTGAGTAGGCGAATTCGCTGGACTGCTGGTAGATCGAGCGCGTGGTCTCCGACTGCGTCTTGGGCTGGGTAAGCGCGAACGCACCTAGAAGCAGGATTGGTACCAACCCTGCCACGAGGCCTATGAGAAGCATTTCGAAGCGATTCTTGCGGTCAGAAGTGCCTGGCGGCGCGCGCGTAGATTCGGGACCCGTGTTCTCCTCTTCGCTTGCAGACGATCGCAGAGAGCTGAGGAACATACGCTGCGATCGCAAGAAGATGCGAAGCTCACTGAGAGGCCCGGTGGGTTCCGCCTTTCTCCTGGCCCCATCAGGGCCCCGCATGCGGCGACGCTTTCGAATCACGAAGAGGCCACCGAAACTGATGAGACTGCCGACGCAGAGCAGCAGGGCAGCGTTTATGGGCCGGCTGGCCCATATCAGATAGGTCTCGGCCTTGGGGATGTGGGTGAACGGCACGCCTAGCACGTCGTCTCGAGTCGGCTGGTACTCATCGATCCATGGGTTGTTGTCACCCTGAGTCGTGAATATGCCGGGGCCGCGCTCGATGACCCGGTGCATGACTGTGACGTCGAGCAGATCGCTGCGATAGGCGATGATGTCGCCGACGTCGTAGTCGTCGGCAGAACGGGCCAGCACGAGGTCGCCGGCGGTGAACACCGGCTCCATGCTCTGACCTTCAACGACTAGGTATGAGACCTTGCCACCCAGCGCGGTTGGCGCCAGCTGAAGCCATGCGTAGAGAAGGGCAGCCAGCAAGCCGATTACCAGCAAGGTCGTTTTGGGGCGAAATTTCGTCAGCATGCTCAGTTCTTGTCGCGCGAAGACTGCGCGCTCTCCGCCAGCTCCTCCTTTCTCTAGTCAGCGATCACCACACGGAGTTCGTCGGCCGTGGCCACCGTTGCCTGCGGTGAGGTCCGTTACACAGGTGAGGGCGGTGGTTACGTTCGTGCAGCTGTACCAGGTAGAACCTGCCGCGACGAGTTTGATCTCCATGTCGGCGCCGGCTGAGGGAGCAACGTCCACGTCGAAAGTCACGGAGTCGATGTTCGAGGGGTTGGCGGCATTGAGGTTGTAGTTCACGTTGCTGACCGCATAGCCAGAAATCGCGCCGGTGCCATCACGCGCTTTGGAGGCAGGCACGGTGTTGGCGGCAGTGAACGCGTAGGCCGTGAAGGTGAGCAGCAGCGTCAGCACCGGTACCAGAAAGACGCCGGCGGACCTTCTCAGCAGATAGAGACTGTAAATGCCGGCGACCTCCCTGTCGTACGACCTAGGTTCGTTCTGACTCCGCGCGAACAGCCGTTAGCGTAAGCCTTGAGCTTTCCGGGAGGTCAGTAGGGAACCACCTGATATGGCGCCATCACAGAAGGGAGAGCCTTGGCTCAATATGCTGCGCACGAAAGAAAAGAGAGGGCTCCATGCGGGCCCTCTCTTCCTGACTAGTTGGTTAGACGTTAGCTCAGGCTAGTCGACGATAATGACTTGCAGCTCGTCTGTGAGCAGCACGATTGCCTGGGTGCCTACCGTCGTGTCACACGTCACGGCGAGGACAAGGAACGTGCAGGCGTACCAGACGCCCGAGCCATCGTCGAGACTGACCTCGATATCAGAGCCGGCTGTCGGCGCTACGTCTACGTCGAAGAGGACCTGGTCAATCAGCTGCGGGTCAGCGCCGTTCAGCGTGTAACCCAAGTACCAGGCATGGGACTACTAGGAACCGGGGAGCCCGCAGGCGGCGGCGTAATCCTCGCATTATCTAACCTACGTTTCCTCGTGTCAGCAATTCTTTGACGACTTGGCGACACGTTTCTCAATTTGTGCTTTCAGTATTCTGGACAAATGCGAAGGCTTATTTAGAGGGTCCTCACGGGCGCCTGAGTTACGCTGTCAGTGTCTAGCTTGGTCCACCGCTGATGCTGATCAGGCCGTCGCCGATCTCGCTGCCGATCAGGTTCTCGTCCAGCTCCAGCGTTCGCGCGTCGTCGTCCAGCAAGAGGTTGAGCACGGCGTCCGCAACGAAGCCCGGCAGGTTGCCGACGTCGACGGAGTCGAGCTGAAGCATGGGCTGAGCGCCGCTTGTGTCGAGTCGCCCCGTGACCACGAAGTCGACGTTGACGCCGATCGCCTCGACCTCGCCGGCCAGCTGGCCTCTGCCTTCGTCGCAGAAATAGACGCGCAGGTTGTCGATTGGCGCGTTCTCATCGTTGACGTACTGACGCGCGCGAGATGTCGCCTCCGACTCTGAGATGTCGATCGACGAGCCGGCGGCGAGGATCTGGGCCGAGAACTGATCCCAGCGCTGGTCGAGTTGAGTCGCTACGGCCGCTGAGATCGGCGCAATCTCGCGGTCGGTGCAGGTTCCGGGCGAACCGGTGACGACGAGGAGCACGCCCAGGGAAGCGGCGGCGACGGAGATGAAGAAGAAGCCAGGTATCGCGAAGAGGACGATCTTAAGTACTAGACCCATCGTCTTTGTATCGGACGTTTCTCAGGCTACCGCGATTCGAACGGCGGCTGTTCGCTCCAGTCCTTGATGATGTAGTGGGCGATGGCGATCGAGCCGGGGATGCCGAAGCCGTGCTTCTCTGGGTTCGGGTCGAGAAGCGCCATGCGTATCTCATCTCTCGTGAACCAGCGGGCTCCGTCCAGCTCCAGCGGGTCGACCGTCTCCTGCTCGCTCGTGACGTGCGCGAAGCAACCGATCATCAGGGACGAGGGGAAGGGCCACGGCTGCGAACGGCGATAGACGACCTCATCGACGTCCAGGCCGACCTCCTCCTTGACCTCGCGTTTGACGGCCTCTTCGATCGTTTCACCCTGATCGAGAAAGCCGGCCAGGGCGGAGTAGCGATGCGGCTCCCAGGCGCGCGCACGGCCCAGGATGCAGCGGTCGCCGCGCCACACCACCATGATCACGACCGGGTCGGTGCGCGGGAAATGCTCCGCCCCGCAGGCGTCGCATGCGCGCATCGAGCCCGCAACGCGCGGCTCGGTCGGCGTGCCGCAGTTGGGGCAGAAGCGATGCCGGTTGTGCCAGTCGATCACGGAGCGGGCGTGGGCCAGCGTGCCGGCTTCGCCAGGGGCCAGCAGCGCCGCGGCGGCCCTCGTGTCGCTGAACTCCGCGCCGTCCAGCTCCAGCGTCGCCAGCGGTTCTTCCAGCGGCGAGAGGTCGATCGCGAAGTGCGCTATGTCATCGCGCATACCCAGCAATACCGGCCCGTCGCGCTCGGCGCCGTGGCGTAGTACCGAGGAGTCGAGCCAAAGCAGTTCGATGGCTTCCTGGCCCGCCGGAAGGCTGCGAGTCAGGGGGTTATTTTTCCACAGCGGCAGGAAGCGGCTGGCCGGCGCATCGAGCTGGGCCTGCACCCAGTCCGGGTCGCGGCGCTCGTTGCTAGCTCGCCACAGCGGATCGCCGGAGAACGGTATCGGATCGGACATCGGTTGCCTTCCTAGTGCTCGGCCCATGATAGCCGCTCGCCAGTGCTCAGACATCGGCGCGACGTTGGCCGATGACCCGGCGTAAAAAGACCGATCTGCTGCTGAAGCGACCGCGAGGTCTGGTAAAAGCGCCGCCGGGTTGCGGAGAATGCGCCTAAACCGGGCCCGGTCCGGCCAGGCGATTGTATTCAGGGCGTGGCCGATGGTCACGCGCCGGTTTGAATGAGGTTCCAGCTATGACTCGAGTCAACTACGGTCTGCGGGTGCCGGCGGTGCATCCGGTGGACACCGTCGCGCTGCGCGCCTTCGTGAGCCGTGCCGAAGAGCTGGGCTTCACGTCGATCTGGGCCGGCGACCACGTCTTCTATCGCAGAGACGTCCTGCAGCCGCTGCAGATGCTGACCTGGATCGCGGCGTTCACGACGCGGGTCCGGCTCAGCACGGCGGTCATGCTCTCCGCCTATCTCAATCCCGTCTTGCTGGCTCGCGAGGCCGCCAGCCTCGATCGTTTATCGGACGGCCGCCTGGCGCTGGGCATGTCGTTGGGCGGTACGGCGGCCGAGTACACCAGCATCGGCGTGCCGATGAACCAGCGCCTCGGCAGGTTGCTCGAGACGGTCGAGATCATGCGGTTGCTGTGGCGCGAAGACGGCGTCAATTACAAGGGCCGTTACCACGAGATCGTCGAGGGGACGATTAACCCGAAGCCGGTGCAGGCGAACGGCGTCCCGATCTACCTCGGGGGGACCGGTGACGCCATGTTGCGGCGGATCCCCCGCGTGGCCGACGGCTGGATCGGGGCGGGGGCTCCGATCGATCGCTTTCTGACGGGAGTCGAGACCGTCCTGGGCGCTGCCGACGCGATCGCGCGTGATCCCTCCAAGCTTTCCTTCGGCAAGCTCCAGGGAATCAGCATCGCGGCGACTCAGGAGCAGGCACGCGCTGTCGGCGAACGGCACTGGAAAAGCTACTACGGCCCCAACTTCGATATCGATGCGGCGACGATCTACGGCACGCCTGACGAATGCCGGGCTCAGCTCGCGGTGTTCGAAGGTGCGGCGTGCGACGAGGTGACGCTGGCGTTGGAGCTACCCAGCCTTTCGCTGGAGGACCTCGAGACGTTGGCAACGGTGACGACGCTGGCTTGAGGTCTCGACGCGCTAGATTGGGGCGGCGCGTCCCGGGGCGTAGACCACCTCGAACCGCTCGCAGAGCAGCGGCATCTCCTGCGTCGGCTCGATCCCCATCTCGTGGCACTCGCTTGCGTACCAGGCGAAGACGTGCTCTCTCCACCACTCCAGGGTCCGAGGTCCTTCGCCGTAGTCGTAAGCGAACGCCGCGTCAACGTCGCAGAAGCGCTTCGTCTCGAGCTGCGTGGTGCGCAGGACGCAGACGGGGCGCCAGCTGCCGTCCAGCAGTACGTGTTCGTCGCCCACGTTCCACAAGGGCTTCTGGTTCCACTCGACGTGCCAGAGCAGGTCAGAGGTGGCCGTCTTGAGCCCGTCCAGCACGAGGTGTGCAAGCTGGTCGGCCATCGACCCGCCCGAGGCGAACTGGAAGGCCTCAACGTAGGTGCGGCGGCGCGCGCCGGTCGACAGCGTTTCGAGGTACGTCTGCCAGAAGGCGTCGGCGGCAGCGTGAACCGGGTCTTTCGCCATTTCGCCTCACACCGTGTGGGAGCCGGTTGGGTTCGCGTATCATAGCGCGCTACCCGCGTCTTGCCGTCCAACGCATCGTGCCTGATTCGAGGTTCGCGAAGGAGGCCTGCACTATGGAGGACGCCGCGCCTTTAGACTAGAGGCATGCTGACGCTCAGCCACCTGCGGATCCTCGCCGTGCGCACCGTCAAGGAGTTCGGCGACGACAACTGCTCTCAGATGGCCGCGGCCATCTCCTACTACGTCCTGTTCTCTCTGTTCCCGTTGCTGATCTTCTCCGTCGGCGTGCTGGGCGTCCTGCTGCAGGACTCAAAGCTGCAAGAAGACCTCGTCGAGGTGGTGCTGGACTACATCCCGCTGAGCGAGGACGAGGGGCAGAACGACGTCCAGGCGGCGGTGCGCGACATCGCCGGCGCCGGCAGCGGCGCGATCGGCGTCCTGGGCCTGATCGGCATGGCGTGGTCGGGCAGCAACCTGTTCGGCGTGATCCGGCGCTCGGTCAACCTGGCCTACGACCTCGATGTGCACCGGCCGATCGTGCGCCAGAAGCTGCTCGACCTCGGCCTGGTGGCCGCCTTCACGCCGCTGGTCATCGCCTCGCTGGCCGGCACCGCGGCGATCCGATTCGTCCGCGAGTCCTCGGAGGATGTGCCAGTATTGTCGGACGCCAGCCAGACGCTCGGCCTGGTCTGGGACGTGCTGCCGCTGCTGGTGCCCGCCGCTATATCGTTCGTCGCTTTCGTCGCGCTCTACTGGATCGTGCCGGCCACGCGGGTCAAGGTACGCGACGTGGTGTTCGGCGCGGCGCTGGCGGCGGTCCTCTTCGAGGTGGCGAAGGTGGGCTTCACGGTCTACCTGGCGAACTTCAGCAACTACAACGTCGTCTTCGGCTCGCTAGGCGCCGTCGTCGCCTTCCTGTTCTGGGTGTTCATCAGCGCCAACATCATGCTGCTCGGCGCCGAGGTCGCCTCCGAGTACCCGCGCGTCATGCGCGGCGAGTACGACGAGCCGCAGGACAAGGCCCCGAAGCCGCACCTAACCCCGGGGCAGCGCGTCCGCGCGTTCGTGATCGGCCTCGTCTGGCACCCGCACGAGCGGGAGGAGGCGCACAAGCAGCGGGAGGACGCGGAGGGGGAGTAGAAATCCGCTGCTGACGGCTGGACTGGGTATCCGCTGGTCTGACTCAAACTAGCCGGCGAAAACCCACCGCCCTAAGCAGCTCCGCTCCAATAGGAACCAGCTCCGTGCGTTTCAAACCCCTTAAGATTCTGTGGCGCGCGAATGGCGATGCTTATTGCGATGCCGGCTTTGAGCTCACACCCGGTAGGGGTTGAGCCTGATCGGTGATGCGGAAAGCCCGACCGCGGTTAGGCGGTCGGGCATCAAGCCTATTTTTCGGCCTTGATCGGGTTCGACAGAACGCCGATCCCTTCAATTTCGATCTCGCAAGTGTCGCCGGGTGTCATGAAGATCGGCGGCTTGCGGACGAAGCCTACCCCTGCAGGCGTTCCGGTGACGATGATGTCGCCGGGTTCCAGCGTAAAGATCGTGCTGGCTTCCTTTATCAAGGTCGCGACGTCGAAGATCATCGATGAGGTGGTGGACGATTGGAGCGTCTTACCGTTCAGCCGGGCTTCGATTTTGAGGCCCTTGGCGCCCTTCGGCAGTTCGTCCGGGGTGACGATCTCCGGCCCGAAGGAGCCCGAGTTGTCGAAGCTCTTTCCGATCATCCATTGCGAGGTCTTCATCTGATAGTCGCGGATCGATCCTTCATTGGCGATCGAGTAGCCGGCGACATGATCAAGCGCCTTGCCCTTGGGGATCCCGCGGCCGCCTTTGCCGATAACCGCGACGAGTTCAGCCTCATAGTCGAAATGTTTGGACGCTTTGGGCCGGAGCAGCGGTTGGCGGTGGCCGACCAGCGACGCCTGTGTGCGTAAGAAGAGCACCGGATAATCGGGCACTTTCATGTTCGCTTCCGTGGCGTGATCGTTGTAATTCAATCCGACGCAGATCACCTTGCCGGGGTTGGTCACCGGCGGTGCGTAGGATACCCGCCCTTTGATCACCGCTTCTGCCGGTGGTTTGCGCGCAGCACTTTGAACCTTTGCCATTGCGCCGGCGCCGGCGCTCAGCAATCCGATCATATCGCGTGGCAGGCCGGGCACCGCGACCGATAGGTCTACCAACCCGGCATCACTCCGTACGCCGACGACCGTCTCGCGGCCTTTCTTGAAACTAACCAAACGCATTCGTGTCTCCCTGCTGTTGGGCCGCCGCCGTCACGGCGCCGACCTAGTTTTCCGGATCCCCTTCGATCAGGTAATCTCACATCCGCTCAAATATCCGTCCTGAGGTCGCGGCTCGAGCCTTGGCTTCTTCCACCGGGATCTCAACTGACGTCGCGCTGTCGCCGATCGCCATAACCGCGAGTTCGGTTCGCGCCGCTTCCTCAAGATAGCACGCCATCACGATCGCCTCCTCGACCGTCGCCCCGTGAGGACCGCCGATTCATCTGTGTCTGCTTTCAGGCTATTCAGTGACTCACGGAAGATGCAAATATCGCGGAGAGTGTCCTCATGATATGCGAGCCTGAAGAAAGGTGATGTCGGAACGTCCCTTGGCTCTTCTGCGCTCAGAATGTCCCCCGCTAATTTAAGAGGTCCCTCAACATCACATTTGGCTAGCTTGGCTTTTGCTATAGCCACAGCGATTTGAGAAGAATCGATACCCCAAGCTTTCATGCCCAACTGGCGCGCCGCATACAGGGTCGTACCGCGGCCGCAAAATGGGTCCAGTACATTGAGCCCCGTCCGTTTCGTTCTTCGCAGGATCCTGAGTGGGTACTCAAGTGGAAACATTGTGAAATAAGGACAAATGGCGTTTAGCGCGGTTTCCTTGGTATAAGCGAGACGCGTGCGCGTGGTCATCTGCAAGAGAAGGCAGTCCTATTGTTCTACGATCGTGGCCCAACAAACTGCACGCTAACGACAGCCGCAGGCCGCCTTTAGAGCTTTCGACCCGGGCGCCAACTGAAATTATACGTGCTCGAAAGACTGGGAGATTCCCGAACGGTTCCTCCATCGCGAGGATTAGGGACCGTGGAGTGGGCACCCTCCGGTGCGGGGGACTGGGTATCACTCGTGCCCACGAGCGCCATTGGCCTTCCTGCGCTCGAAGGCCGGCGCTCCTCTGTAGGCGAGCTAACACTCGTCGGTAAGTTGTGGACATCATCTGTCCTGACAGACGAATTCTGATCACGTTCGCCGGCCCCAAAAAGCTCGGCGATGCTTGTTCGAACCCTGGAGCGACGGACGAGCAATTCGCCGCTTACAGACGTACTGGGTATCCTCTTGTGGAGCAGCGACGCATGAGTGCGACCCGATTGCCTAGCTCCAGAGTGGCGGCCATAAGTCCCCCGAGACGCTCTTCCAACCGTGTTTTGCGGCATTCTACTGGAGCCCAGAAAACGCAGAAAACAGGTGTGCGTTGCCGCCAACGCCGGCGTAGTTCCACGCAGACGGCGCATAGGGCTTCTGTCGTTCGGAAATCAGGCTGTCAAACGGGCGCCGTCGAAGCTAGATCTCCTGCCAGGTCCTATGGATGTCGCGTCGAGTCTTGACGCTTCCGCGCCACCCGGTACGCTGGCGCCACTGCGCCCGTCTATCTGGAGGAGACATCATGAACGTTGGTTTCATCGGCCTGGGCCGCATGGGCAACCACATGGTCCGCAACCTGGCCCAGAAGGGCCACCAGGTGACGATCTACGACATCCGCCCCGACGTGGTTGCGCAGCTCTCCGAGGAGCTCAACGTCACCGCCGCGAAGTCGATCGCCGAGGCCGTTCAGGGCGCCGAGGTCGTCGGCACCTCGCTGCCGGGGCCGAAGGAGGTCGAGCCGGTGGCGCTGGGCTGCGGCGGGCTGATCGAGTCGATGCAGCCCGGCAGCGTCTACGTCGACCTCTCGACCAACTCGCCGACGCTGGTGCGCAAGGTCGCGGCGCAGCTGGCGCAGAAGGGCATCGACATGCTGGACGCGCCGGTTTCCGGCGGCACGACCGGCGCCGAGGCGGACACGCTCTCAATCATGGTCGGCGGCGACGCGGCCGTGTTCGAGCGGGTCAAGCCTTTCCTGGCGTCGATCGGCAGTGAGGACAAGATCTACCACTGCGGCGACATCGGCGCCGGCGACGTCTGCAAGCTGTGCAACAACCTCGTCGGCATCGCCGTGCCGGTGATCGCGGCCGAGGTGCTGACCATGGGTGTCAAGGCGGGGGTTGACCTTCGGACGCTGGTCGAGGTGATCGGCGTCAGCACCGGGTCGAACCGCTGGATCACCGGCACGTTCCCGCGCACCGTGTTCCGGCGCCAGTTCGAGCCCGCCTTCTTCTCGACGGCGCTGTCGTCGATGGACACGCACCTGGCGCTCGACCTCGCCGAGGAGGTCGGCGTCGAGATGGCGATGGGGGCCGTCGTCGGCCGCGAGTTCGACTACATGCTGGGTCAGGGCTGGCAGGAGCAGAACTTCGATGCTGTGGTGCGCGCTCAGGAGGATCGCAGCGGCGTCACGCTGCAGCTCGACGACGACAACATGCCGCAGCCGCCGGCCAGCGGTTGGCGGGCCTGAGCATCTGAGGATGCCATAGTGACTGAGCGCGCATCGCAGGCAGGAGTACGGCCGTCGCTGGTGGTGGCGGTGTACCTAGTCCCTATTGAAAGCGACCGGGTGCTATTGGCGCGCCGCAAGAACACCGGCTACGCCGACGGCATGTATAGCCTCGTCGCGGGTCACGTCGAATCGGGCGAGACGCTGACCGTGGCGATGATTCGCGAAGCGCGCGAGGAAGCAGGGATCAGTATCGAGGCATCGGAGCTGACGCTCGCACATACGCTGATAGGCCGGCGAAAGCCGTATCGACTTCTTCTTTACCGTGCCGCTGGGGTGGCGTCATCGAGATCAGAGAACCCGACAAATGCGACGACCTGAGCTGGTTCCGACTCAGGGATTTGCCTGGCACGACCCTTCCCTATATTCGGCAAGCCATCGAAAGCATCGAAAGCGGGCTCATCTACTCGGAATCGAAGTAAGTCGAGGATCAGCGCGCAGTATGCAGTTGCGGGGCTCCTGCCCGGAATACTGCGAGCCTAGCGCGGCAGGTTGGCCGCCATCCAGGCGTGGCGCTCCTGCGACACGGCGCGCAGCCTGTCGGGGTCGGCGTGGTACAACGCGAAGGCGTTGGCGTAGTCCTCCAACGGGTCGAAGTGGGACACCTCAGGCCAACGGAACGTGCCCTCGTACTCGAAGACGATTCTCGTGTGGTCCACCGCCGTGGCTACCGTGTCGCGCGGCGTCACGATGCTCCAGCCAGTCGCTGCTAGGAAGCTCTGCATTTCGGGGTCGACCAGGACCTTTGCGTAGTGGCCGGCCGGCGTGGCGCGCAGGTTGTACGCGTGGCCCAGCTCGTGCAGCACGGTCGTGACGCGCTGTCCAGGGAAGAGCACCAGCTCGTTCACACCGTCGTTGGTCGAGAAGTAGTTGGCGACGCCGCCGTAGGGCTGCGAGCCGTTGAGCGACTGCCCATCCTGGTTGACCAGGATGGGCAGCGACCCGAAAGCTGGGTTGCCGAGGTTTGAGAGGATGCTGGCCGGCAGCAGCGATAGCGCGGCGTCGACGTTGGTCAGGCTCCGTTCGTTCCAGGCCTGGGCCTGCGTGACGAGCACGATTCCGGCCGCCGCCCAGCGCTGAGCCGTGGTTGTCGTGGTCAGCTGCGCGGCGGGCGCGACGTCCGGCGCTGTTGCCTGCGAGACGGGCGCCGGCTGAATCGGAGCCGTCGCCGGCTGCTCGGGCGTCAGCTCTATCACGGCGGCTTGCTGGGGCTCTGTCGCCGCTTCGGTAATGAACGGCTCGTCGCTGGAAGCGACGAGGCCGGATTCGATGACGGCCCCGGACTGGCTGAAGCTTGCAGCGCTTGTCTCCGCGACCCGTTGAGCCTGGCTTATCGAGATGGTCGGGGCGTCGCTACCAGGGGCGGGCGCGGGCTGGTTGGCGACGATCGGCCGCGTGAAGCTGTAATTGCCGCTGACGACGTAGAAGGCAAGGATCGCCAGCACGGCCACGACGACGAGCCACGGGCGCTCGTAGGCGAGCCGGGATGCGGGGTTGGAGTAGCTACGGTTATATGGTGGTGAGTGGGCCATCCCTGCCTCCGCCACCGGCGCCATCATGGCTCCGGCACCTCATCCTTGAGGTTCTGCGTCTAGATCACAAAACGGGGCGGGTGCTGCCGTATTTCATATCACGCGGGCTGGATAGAGCAAGCCGGCCGCATCGAGGCGGCGTATCGGAAGGGAACGCGGTTAAGGACGCGCCTTGGCGCTGCCTGGTACGACGCGTATAATTGCGGGACTCGCGGGAGTAGCTCAGTGGTAGAGCACCTCCTTGCCAAGGAGGGGGTCGCGAGTTCGAATCTCGTCTCCCGCTCCACGACTAATCAGGGCGCACGGCTCCAATTCAGAACCTGGGTAAAACTCGGGGCAAGAAAGGATTGGCCGTGCGTCCTTCTGTTAGCAGCTTGCAGCCCCGACCCCTAATTACCTCCCTCTCGTTCGCGAACAAGACGAGTTGCTACTGCGCGAGTGGCTCCTCGTACTCAAGGGCGACGGTCGCTCCCCCAAGACGCGGACTCTACTAACGGCCACTAGCAGGTCGGCCATTTGATTACAGTACAGGCGTGCTAATATGGTACCCATGCGAAGGACATGTAAGTGAGCATCCCGTCCCAATAGCACCGAATCTGTCAGACAACGAAGAGCACTTCCGAGCGCTAGCTAGTCCCTCGTGGTTGCCCGAACGGCATTGCCGAAGGGGATATAGCGCTTGTCTTGAAGCAGGAAGTAGTACATGTGTGCTATAATGCTCCTTGAACTCCGATCCCGCCCGGAGCCAGAGGCAAGCCTGTGCGGATCGCGTTCGTTTCCATCCCGCGTTTCCCATGCGCCGTGGAGGTGCTGCGACAGCCTGAGCTGGCGCGACGGTCGCTGATTGTCGGTGACGCGGAAGCAACCTAAGCGTGTACTCGACCGCTCGCTAAGCGCCCGCGCTGAAGGCGTTCGTCACAGCATGACGATTCGCCAGGCGCTGGGCGTCTGTCCGGACGCCGTCATCGTGCCGCCTGACCCGGTGCTGTACCGCAATAAGTGGGAGTCGATCCTCGATGCCCTTGGCGAAATCAGCCCTGAGGTCGAAGGCGAAGAGCTAGGTTGCGCCTACCTCAACATCAGCGGCCTCGAACCGCACTATGAGAACGACGCGTCGCTGGCAGAGTCCATCGTAGAGATGGTTCGTCTTGTCAGCGGTCTCGAAGCCAGTGTCGGTCTGGCAAATGGTAAGTTTCCTGCCTTCGCCGCAGCCGAGCGTGTCTCTACTAACGAGTACGCGGTGGTGCCCGCCGGCGGCGAAGGCGGTTACCTCGCTCCCCTTAGCATCGGGCTACTGCCGATTTCTCGGGAGATCGTCTCCCGGCTGCGCCTGTTCGGCCTGGAGACGATTGGCGAGGTCGCAGCGCTGACGCTACCGGAGTTGCAATCGCAGTTCGGCTTCGAGGGCAAGCGCCTGTGGCGGCTCGCCAACGGCATCGACGAGGAACCGCTACGACCCCAGCCGACCATGGAGCGTGTTGAGGCGTGGCTGAGCTTTGAGGCGCCGGTTGCAGGTATAGACGTCATGGTCGCGGCGGCGAAGCAACTGCTTTCACGACTCCTGCCGTCTTTGAGAGGTAGGGCAGCCCGCGAGTTGACTCTGCAAGCAGAGCTGACGACGGGTCGTGGTTGGGAGCGTCAGGTCGTCCTGCGAGAAGCAGTGAGCCAATCCGAGCGACTCGCCTTTGTGCTGCGCTCCTCGCTGCAGAACGCTCCGCCACCCAACGCTGTGCGCAGCATCTCATTACGGCTCGGCGGGTTGACGGGGGAGGTAGGTAAACAGCTATCACTGGATAAAAAGGGCTGCTTGCAGAGACAGATAGAAGAAGCAATTCGTCAACTGAAAGCGCGGTATGGCTATTCGCCGGTGTACCGCTGCGTGGATGTGGAACCATGGTCGGTAATCCCAGAACAACGGCAGATACTCGTCGAATCCGACGCCTAAAAACTCCGCATGCCATTGAGGTTGAAGTGGCTGCGGATGGCGTTCCACTGCGTCTGCGGTTCAACGGCGCATGGCAAGACGTGACATTGGTCCAACACCCCTGGCGTATCGATCAGCACTGGTGGCGCTCGGAGCCGGTGCGGCGCGACTACTACCGCGTCACACCTGAAGACGGCTCCCCGTTAACGCTTTACCACGACCTTGTTAGCGACGAGTGGTTACGACAGGAATATTAATGACGTATGTCGAGCTGCACTGCCACTCCAGCTTCTCGCTACGCGAAGGCGCTTCGGCGACTGAGGACCTGATCCTGCAAGCGAAGCGTCTTGGCTACCCGGCGCTGGCTCTGACCGACCACGATAGCCTGGCCGGCGCGATGCAGTTCGCGCAGGCAGGGAAGACCTGGGGTGTGCAGGCGATCATCGGTGCAGAGATAACGCTGGCTGGGAGTCCGCCGGTTGAAACCGGCGGCAATTCGGTGAAGCTGCGGGATGAAACCCGCAGGAGGCCTTTGGAGTACCACCTGACGTTGCTGTGTGAAACGCCGCGCGGCTATGCCAACCTCTCGCGGTTGCTGACGCGCGCCAACCTCTCGTCATCGCGTGGCGAGCCGCGGGTGCGCTTCGAGTGGCTGGCGGAGCACGCCGAGGGGCTGATCGCACTTTCGGGCTGCCGCAAGGGCGAGGTCGCCGCGTTGATCGAACGGAACGAGGCGGTGGTGGCGCGTGAGATCGCGAAACGCTACCGCGACGTCTTCGGGGCCGCCAATTACTTCATCGAGCTGCAAGACAACCTGGTCTATGAGGATCAGTCACGCAATGAGGGGCTGGTGGCGCTAGCACGAGAGTTGGGCCTCGGCGTGGTCGCGACGAACAACGTGCACTATCACGTCCAGGAACGCCACCGTCTGCATGACGTGCTGGTCGCGGTGCGGCATCACACCAACCTGAAGGAGGCGCGGCCTCATCTACGCGCCAACGCGGAGTTCTACCTCAAGCCATCTCGTGAGATGGAGCACCTGTTCGCCGACCTGCCACACGCGGTTGAGAACACAGCTCGTATTGCCGAGCGCTGTCGCAGCTTCGACCTGACACGCGATCTCGGTTACGAGTTCCCGGACTACGACTCCGGCGACGACCGCAACGCCGACGAGTTCCTGCGCGACATCTGCTATCAGAAGGCGCGAGAATACTACGGCTCGCCGCTGCCGGAGCACGTCGAAATCCGCATCCTCAAGGAGTTGGAGCTGATCCGGACTAGCAAGCGCGCCGGGTTCTTCCTGCGGCTGTGGGACATTCTGCGTTACGCCCATGACAACGAGATGCCGGTCAGAGGGCGCGGTTCCTCAGTCGGCTCCGTGGTCTGCTTCCTGCTTGGCCTCTCGGGAATCGACCCGATCAAGTACAACCTGGCGGTGGAGCGCTTCCTCAGCGAAGGCCGGCCGGATAGTGACGTGCCAGACATTGACCTGGACTTCGGGCGCGAGGCGCGGGCGGAGATGTTCCGCCACGTCTTCAAGGAATACACCACGGAGCGCGCGGCGATGGTCTGCACCTTCATCGAGTATCGCTACGCCAGTGCTATTCGGGACGTGGGCAAGGCGCTGGGCCTGCCTGAGAGCCAGATCGACCAGGTCGCCAAGCGGATGCACAGTCGCTTCGCCGGCACGCTTGAGAAAGAGCTATCAGAGATGCCGGAGTTCGCGACCCGCATGAAATTCCCGATCTGGCAGGACTTCCTGCGGCTGGTCAACGAGCTGCGCGGGCTGCCGCGGCACCTGAGCCAGCACTCGGGGGGCATGATCATCTCGACCAGCCGTATCGACGAACAGGTGCCGGTGGAAGCGATGGCGATGCCGGACCGTTTCATCTGCCAGTGGGACAAGGACTCGGTCGCCGACGCCGGCTTCATCAAGCTCGACTTCCTGGGCTACCCAAGCCTCGACCAGCTGGAACGTGGCCTTGGTTACGTGGAGGAACGCTACGGCCACGTCGTGAGGCCTGCGAAGGACATCTCGCTGGATGACGCGAATGTCTACGAGATGATCCAGCGCGGCGACGTGCTGGGCATCGTCCAGATACAGAGCCGGGCCCAGATCCAGGTGCTGCTGCGCATCAAGGTCGCCTGTATCGAAGACATGATCATCCAGGTGGCGCTGATCCGCCCCGGGCCGATCCAGGGCGGCGCTGTGCATCCCTACATCGCGCGCTGTCTGGGCCAGGAAGATGTCGAGTACGACCACCCGCTGCTGGAGCCATACCTCAAGGAGACGAAAGGCGTCTTCGTCTATCAGGAGCAGGTAGTGCAGGCGGCGATGATGGTCGCTGGTTTCAGCAGTCGTCAGGCGGAAGACCTGCGCCGGGCGATGAGCCGTAAGCGCTCGCGCGAGGCGATGGAGGCGCTGCAAGACGAATTCTTCGCCGGCGCCGCGCGCAACGGTGTCGACGCCAAGACCACTGGCGTCATCTACGACAAGATCCTTGCCTTCTCGTCCTTCGGCTTCCCGAAATCGCACGCCGCCGCAATGGCCGTGACCGCGTTTCAGGTCGCCTGGCTCAAGCGCTACTACCCAGCCGAGTTCTACTGCGCCCTGCTCAACGAGCAACCGATGGGCTTCTATAGCCCGGAGGTCATCGCCAACGATGCCCGGCGCCACGGCATTGAGATACGCGGCGTGGAGGTAAACCAGAGCGGCGTCGAGTGTCTGATCGAAGATGAGCCGCCAAGCGCATCTGGCAAGCCCTCGGTTCGGCTCGGGTACAAGTATGTCAAAGGCCTGGCGGAGTCGTCCTATCAACGTCTCGACGAAGAGTGGGGCAGTGGTGAATACGTCTCTTTGTGGGACTTCTGGAAACGAACGCGATTGTCGAGAGAGGCGATCGAGAACCTGATCCAGGTTGGCGCCTTCGCCTGGACGGGGATGCACGAGCGTGAGCTGTTGTGGCAGCTCGGCGCGTTCTACCGGCCGCTGGGCGCGCAACTGCCGCTGGAGATTTTGAACATGGGGGGTACCCCCAAACTCCCGCTAGACGGCCAGATCGAGGAGTCCATGGCCTCCAGAGAGGCGCTGCCAGAGTTACGCGAGATGACTCACAACGAGCGCGTGGTGACCGACCTGCTGATCAGCGGCATGGCGGTGCACGGCAGGTCGATGGACCTCGTCGCCGACCAGCTGCACGAGGGCATTACGCCCAGCCGCCTGGTGGAGCAGATGCAAGTCGGCAATAAGGTCACAGTCGCGGGTTTAGTGGCGGTACGTCAGTCACCTGAGACGGCGAAGGGCTTCGTGTTCCACACATTGGAGGATTACGACGGCCTGGTTAATGTGATCACTGCACCGGGCCTGATCCCGAAGTTCCGCCGACTGATCGAAGCCGCCCCGGCGCTCATCGTGAACGGCCACATCGAGCGTCAGGAGCGCTCCGTCAACGTCATCGCAGAGCGCTTCGAGGCTTTGCCGATCATCTCGGACGCAGAGCGGCGGGTGCACAACTTTGGATGATAAGAGAAAGGGTTCGGCTTTGATTCTGAGCGACTCGCCTTCTTCGCGAAATCCTCGAATGCCCGGCCGTCTACAGCCCCGCCAAACGTGCCATGATCGACTCATGACTGGCTCCGACGCACAACAGCCTGAATCACCAAGCAAGCTTGCGAACCGTCTATTCGCGCCCATCGCGTCGAACTACGATCACTGGTCTGAATTGCTGAGCCTTGGCCAGGACCCGCGCTGGCGCCGCGAAATGGTAGCGCATCTCGATTTGCCTTCCGATGCTCAAGTGCTGGACGTTGCAGCTGGTACCGGACTGATCACTCGACTGCTCGAAGAGCGAGGACACAACGTGATCGCTCTCGACCTTACCCGCGAAATGCTCCATGGCGTCCGGCGGCTCGGCGCGAGTGCAGTGTTGGCGACGGCTGACGCCTTGCCTTTTCGGGACGCGACCTTCGACGGGCTTACCTTTGGCTATCTGCTTCGCTACGTTGCGACCCACCCGGAACTATGCGGGAACTAGCGCGTGTGGTGCGGCCCGGCGGCGTCATTGGGATGGTCGAGTTCGGCCGGCCCCGTGGCGTCTGGGGGCCCGCCTGGTGGCTGTACACACGGGTTGGCCTGCCTGCAGCTGGTCTGTTAGCTGGGCGCGCCTGGGTGGCGGGTCGGTCTCTTCCTTGGCCCAAGTATCGAACGTTTCTACCGCCTCTACCCTGGCGATTTGATTAAGGCGCTATGGACCGCGGCTGGGCTTACGGAAGTGCGTACTGCTAGGCGCTCGCTTGGCGGCGGACTTATCGTCTGGGCGCGGCGAGGGTGACACGCAGCCATGCGAGTGCGGATTGGACGACTCCAGCCGGCCTTTTACGGGCGGACAGGGCGTCCGTGGGGCGACGTTCTTACATTGCTCCACCCTCCGTACACGGCATGGCACCTCTCGTACATCGTTTTTGGCGCATCTATCGCCAGCGACCTGGATCTCCTACGGCTTGCGGGCACCCTCGCGGCGTTCTTTCTCGGCACCGGCATCGCCGCACACGCGCTCGATGAGCTTCATTCGCGCCCTTTGGGCACGCGGCTCAGTAGCAGCGCGCTGCTCGGACTAGCTGTTGGCGGACTCGTAGGGAGCATGACGGTTGCTGTTGCGGGCGCCTTCATCATCTCCCCTTGGACGCTGGCTTGGGCGGCGGTCGGCATGCTTCTCGCAGTGGGCTACGTCCTCGAGTGGCACCGCATGCTTCACACTGATCTCGCGTTCGGCCTCTCATGGGGTGGCTTTCCCGTCCTGGTCGGCTTCTGGGCTCAGACTGAGCAGATTAGCTTGGCCGCGCTGCTCGTCGCGCTGATTGCGACGCTGCTAAGCCTTGCACAACGTGGCCTGAGCAAGCCCGCCCGGTACCTACGGCGAAATGCGTTAGATGCTCACGTGCAGGTTGAGGGACCCACGGGGGTCGAGCGATGGTCCCGCGAGTACCTGCTCGCGACGTGGGAGCGCCCCTTGAAGCTGCTCGCTGCCGCCACGCTGACGTTGGCGATGGGCCTTCTTATAGTGCGGGCGTGACGGTTGCTTCTGTGCCGACGTCGCGAGTGACATGATTTACACATCGTGTTAATGACGAAAGCGAATGTCGGCGTCAATTTATAGTGCATAGATGCTACAAGCGCGGCTACTCTAACGAGCGAAGGTCTACGGATTCATCCTGCAGTTGAGGGACATCGAGGAGTCGCTGAGACGCAATTAGAGGAATCGCACGCCGGAGATCTCTGGCACGGTTTACCGCGACGGCAGCAACCATTACGCCATGCTGGAGATAAAACGTAACGAACTCCCGGTCTTCGGGGCTTCCTCGCGTTACGAGTTCATCCGCTTCACCATGAAAGCCAGCGTACTGAATGTTCAAGTTGAATTGGTCCGACCAAAACCAGTGGACCTCACGGTAGGGCTCTCCACGGCCCATCATGCTCTTGGCCGCTGCCGTGCCTTGGCGCATGGCGTTCTGCCAGTGCTCAACGCGTATATGGCGACCTAGTAGGGGATGAAAATGATTGGCTACATCGCCGGCGGCAAACACACCATCCAGACTTGTGCGGCAGTACTCGTCAACCACGATACCGTTGTCGAGTGAGACATCCGTGTCTGTGAGTAGATCGGTGACCGGCTCGATTCCCACGCCGAACACCACGAAGTCGCATTCGAGTCGTTGACCGTTGCGTGTGACGACGCTTTGCACTCGACCGTCGCCCTCAAAGGCCTCCACGAAGTCGCCAAAGTGCATCTTGACGCCGTGATCGCGGTGGACGGACTCAACAAGTCGACTGAGTTCCTCTCCGAGGGCGCCTCCCAGGGGTAGATCCAGACCCTCAACGACGGTTACGTCCAGGCCCATTTCGCTCAGAGAAGCGGCGACTTCTGAGCCAATAAAGCCCATGCCAACGACTACGACGCGGGCACCCGGTTGCGCCTCCGAGCGAATGCGGTTCGTGTCCGCGATTGTTCTGAGGTCATGCACCCCTTCCAGGTCGATGCCCGGTATCGATAATCGCCGGTTGCGGCCGCCGGTGGCGATTAGCAGGTTGTCGTAGGGAACAAGCCTGCCGTCAGCGAGTTCCACAACCTTGCCCGCCGGATCCACGAGGGTTGCGGGCACTCCAAGTAGGGTCTCTATGCTGTTGGACGCGTAGAAGTCAGCGGGTTGCAGCAGCATTTTGTCTACCGGCATCTCGCCTCGTAGATATTGCTTCGATAGAGGAGGACGTTCGTAAGGCAACTGTGGCTCAGCGCCGATCAGCACAATCCTGCCGTCGAATCCCTCCTGGCGAAGGCCAAGAGCCGCGCTGCCGCCGGCGAGATTCGCGCCGACGATAACAAAAGTCTCCGGCATCAATAGAAATGTTTCTCCTTGGGAGGAAGCAGTCAGACTAATTCAAGGCCGGAGGCCTAGCCAAGGTCGACCGATACGTCCTGTCCGTTCACCTCGACCGGGTATACGGCTATGGGATCAGTCGCAGGCGGCGCGGTGTTCTGACCGGTGAGGATGTTGAACTTACTGCCATGACAGAGGCACTCGACTTCCTGGCCGTTTACCTCCCCCTCCTCGCTGAGGAGGCATTCCTCATGCGGACATACGTCGGAGGTCGCCACCGGCTTGCCGTCTACCAGGTAGAGGGCAACCTTGGTATCTCCCAACTCGACGCCCGTGACTTTGTCGGCGGATAGATCAGATAGTCCTGCCGCACGTCGGAATGGCATTTCAGACTCTCCTAACTTGCAATTGAAACTTGAGCTGTGTTGCACAGGCCAGCGCTGAGATTCTAGCTCAACTTTCCAAAACTCGACTGCTTGTGGCCCGGCCCACGCCGTATTCTTTAGTGAGTTGTCAGAGAGGATTGATTCCTTGCAGCCTCCCAAACTAGTCGCAATACCTGGCGGACAGGCCGTCGTGGGCTGCGACGCGGGTCGTCCCGACGAGCGGCCAGCGCACAGGGTGACGCTGAGGTCCTTTTGGACCGCTTGCCGTCCCGTAAGCAACCACGAGTACCTAGCCTTCATCTCAGCAACCGGATACCGGGCACCCCTCTTCGCAGAAGACGAGAGGTTTTCGCCACTCGCACAGCCAGTCGTCGGAGTGAGTTGGCACGACGCTGTCGCCTATTGCCGTTGGTTGGAATCTGTTACAGGGATAGCCGTCCGGCTACCGACCGAGGCAGAGCGTGAATACGCAGCCCGGGGTGGCCTCCACGGTGCTGTCTGGCCCTGGGGTGAAGAGGCGCCTGAGCAGCGCAAGAGCATTCAAGAGATCGCTCAATTAGAGCAGCCCCATATCCCAACCTCCATTTGCAGCAATGGCTACGGTCTGATGTGCATGGCGGACAACGTTCACGAATGGTGCGCCAACTGGTACGTGTCGGACTACAATCGCTCTTTGGGAGCAGAGTTGCCACAAGACCCTCCGGCGGTCGAACGCAGAGCGAGTCGCGGAGGCAGCTGGCGTCACCAAATCAAGTTCACTCGAGTCTCAGCGCGGTCCAGTCTGAATCCATGTTTCAGGTACAACGATTACGGATTTCGCGTCTACGTGTAACGGGGTGAGTCTGAGTCCAGTCCTCGCTATCGTGCGAGGAGCTACGGAAGAGGGCGATCGCGCCAAGACTCATAGAATCTGCAACAGTGAGTTTGGGTCGCGACCACGATGCCGTCATAGTACGAGTTCGTGAAGAACGTCCCGCGGATGAGACGAGGCCGCTTCATTCTGACCTGGTGCGAACCGGATCTCTCGACATCAACTGGACCAGTGGCCCGGTCAACGTCATGCAGTTGGTCGACACCTAGAAGACGGACGAACGGACATTAACGTATGTTTGTAACCGTAGATGTCCGTCAGTTGGTTGGAGATGCTATGCAGAGAGTAATGCTGCTGATCCCTGGCTCCAGTTATCGAGCAACGGACTTTATGCAGGCGGCTGCCAAACTCGATATTACGGCAGTCGTTGGCAGCGACGAGTGGAACCCGCTGCAAGACGTGCAGCCCGGCAATTATGCTGAGCTCAACTTCACTGATGTGGACAAAGGCGTTGAACGACTAGAGGCGTTTGCCCGCGAGTACCCGCTAGATCGGGTCATCGCTGTCGACGATTCCGGTGTCCGACTGGCCGCTCAAGCTTCCCGTCGCCTTGAGTTGCCGCATAACTCTGTCTCCTCTGTCGAGGCAACACGCAACAAAGCGCTGCTTAGAGAAAGATTGGCCGCCGCCGGCATACCTTCTCCCACCTTTGAGGTGGCCGCCACGGGTAGCCAGGCTCGCCTTCTGACGCAGGGCTTACGTTTCCCCGTTGTCTTGAAACCGCTTGCCTTATCCGCTAGCCGTGGCGTGATCCGTGCGAATGACAGCGATCAATTCGAGAGCGCATTCGCCCGAATAGCCCAGATTCTCTCCGACCCTCGCAGCGTCGAAGAGTGCGGCCAACTGTCAGACCAATTCCTTATCGAGGGCTACATCCCTGGTATCGAAGTGGCGCTGGAAGGGCTCCTTACTGATGGAAGGCTACGCAAACTGGCCATCTTCGACAAACCGGATCCCCTCGAAGGGCCGTTCTTCGAAGAAACAATCTATGTCACTCCTTCTCGCCTGCCGAATGGCGACCAGGGCCTCGTTGTAGAGATGGCTGAGCGATCCGCTGCCGCAATTGGCCTGAGAGACGGCGCGATCCACGTCGAGCTACGACTCAATGATGATGGTGTCTTCCCTGTGGACATAGCAGCGCGATCCATTGGCGGGCTCTGCTCTCGCGCTCTGAAGTTCGAGAACGGGCTCTCCTTAGAAGAATTAATCCTGCGCAACGCCATCGGTTCTGAAGTCTCTTTCGAAAGAGAGGCCGATGCGGCTGGTGTAATGATGCTCCCTATCCCCAAGGGTGGCATCCTTCGAGGCGTGGCTGGCGTAGAACTCGCCAAAGCTGTCCCACTGGTTGAATCTGTAGAAATCACAAGTCGGCCCGGGAATCTCCTAGTACCCTTGCCCGAAGCGGGCGATTACCTGGGATTCATTTTTGCTCGCGGTAAAGGGCCTCAGGAGGTTGAGGTTGCGCTTCGCGAGGCACACCGGCTGCTTGAATTCGACATCGACTAAGACTTTAGATTCCAAGTGCCCGGTCGAGCGGAGCTAACTGCTCCGTTGTTGGCTCAGCTCAACAGAACCAGCCTTCTGTCAATCCAGGCACAACTCTCTTGGGCTGTGGTACAAGCACGGTTGGGTCGTCCCGACCAGTCAGCATGCGACTCGTGGCGTGCTTCACCTTGCCAAAGGTGACTTCGTAGGCCTCTCCGTGCGACTCGCTCTCCGAGGCGGTAGCTGCCTCGACGATGCTAGCCACCTCGGCCTGTAACTTGAAGATACGTGGATCAGGATTCGACCATGTGTAGGTCAAGGCATCAGGGTCCAGCGGCCCGAGGAGGCCTTGAGCATCGACGACTTCAATGAGCGGGGAACCGGGCGGGATCAAAAGCTTCAGCGCGTACTGAACTGGCTGGACGTGCCGAACCAGTCCATTGTGCTCGACGAACTCCAATAGTTCACTAAAGTCCTCCAGGCTCACCCAGGGAGTAAAGGCGACCCAGGTCGGTCTTAGGACGAGGCCGACGCGGTCGAGCATTGCGACGGCTCGATCCAAGTCCTCCCGCGTGTGCCCCTTTTGCAGCGTGCTGAGGATGTCGTCATTAGTAGACTCAAACGCGGATGTTACAAACAAGCAGCCAAGATCTCTTAGTCGCGGCAGTAATTCTTCGTATTCGAGCAAGTGCTCGACCTTGATCGTGACATCGAAGGTTGCGTCCGGATGACGCCGGTGAAGTTCCTCGACGATGCTCAACGAGTGCGGGAGCGCGTTTAAGAAATCGGGGTCTCCGAAGGTGATGTGACGGGCGCCCATCGTCACCAGCTGGTCAATGTCGGCGAGGACAGTCTCTTTCTGTACCAGGCGCAGTCGGCCAGCGTATACAGACGTAATGGGGCAATGTGTGCAGGTGTGGGCACAGCCGCGGGAAGCCTCCACGTACCCGGCCAGCCTCATGTCACCATCGAGGTCAAGGCGCGCGTAGTCATCGAGATGAGGCAGGCCTCGGCGATCTGGGGTGAGGTAAGCCTGGCGGCTGAAGAGAGGGACGGCGCCAACGCCGGCCAAAACTCCGCCACCTTCACAAGCCAGGTTCCGGGCCAAGGCCTCAAGACCAATCTCGTATTCTCCACCGATTACCGAATCGGCCAACCCAGAGCTCATGAGCAGGTCGTGCAAGGGTGATGCGTAGAGGCCGTAAAAGGCGATGTGTAGATTCGCGTCTATCTGCCTGATTCGCCGGGCCAACTCTATGCCGAGACGGGAGGCAGTGTGCATCGGGATCGAGATGCCGACCAACTCGGCCTCTGCGAACAGGCCTGGCTCCAGCGTCTGGACGGACAAATCCAGGCAATCGACGTCGTGGCCGGCGCTCCGAAGCACCGCAGCGGGCGCCGCAAGCCCCAAGGGCTGATGCCCCATCTCGTAGGTAGAAACGAGGAGGACTCGCACCAGCCTTACTTCTTTGTGGGTTGGTAGTAGGGGTTTTCGCCGGACGCGTGGTCAGTTTGGTCCACGACTCGTTCGATCTCGGAGACAGCTTCGACGATGGTGGCTTCGATCCCTTGCTTCAACGTGACGTCCGCCATGCCGCAGCCCTGACAACCCCCGCCTAGCTCTATGACGGCAGTTGTGCCTTCGACGTGAAGGAGATCCATGTAACCGCCGTGTGCTGCGATCGCTGGGTTGAGTTGATCATCGATAATGTGCTGAATTTTTGCTTCAATTGCGCCCCACCACAGGGGGTTCGGGTTAGTAAACTCCAGGCCGCTACGGTCTTCCCCTTTGTAGCGGTAGTGGACCTGTACAGCGCTGAGGTAAGCGGCATTCTTTCCCTCTACGAAGATCGGGACAGGCAGGCCTGGCTCCGCCAAGGGTAGGTCTCCCTCCGTCTCTTTCCCTTGTTCGACAAGACTCAATACATGCTCGAACCTGCCATGCACCCTGCCGGTGATCTGGAGACGCAGACCGGCAACAGGGCTCGGGCTATTGCCGACGACCTCACGCAGTTTCGCGATTGCGTCATCCGTCAAGCTGACAGATGGCTCTGCGGATTGCTGCCTGGTGTCAGTCATTTCTCACCTCGGGATCTGGTCCCCCTGCTAAACGCCGTTACTAGTTTACGCCCTAAGAGCGCTTCAGATTATGCGCGGATGGCGTCACGGGCAGGTTGACAAGTGGGGTAGCTTCGCAACGAGGCCTCTTTGTTGAGCTGGATCTTCGATTTTGTGAGGGACTTCAGCGCGTGTATAGTCTTAACAGACTGTCCAGTGGGGGCATCGTTACCAGAGTATCGAGGTTGCACAAATGGACAAGGTAGAGAAAGTCAATGAATTACTCGGTCTGCGGATCCCAGCCGTCGCTGTGTCGTTTCTCGACGAGCCGCCGACTGGGTTACGTGCCTGGGATGGGCCACCTCAGCCTGCCGGTTGTGCCTTTTGGCGTTGGGCAGCTGAGGGGCGCGCCTTCTACACTGAACCGTCCGACCACTACAACTGCGCGATAGGCTCCTACACCCACGCAATCGACCTGCCACCTGCGCGATCCAGTGAACTGGACGAGACGGTAAAGATGATGGTAAGGGCCAGCTACCTTCGAACTTCAGAAGTGCCCGAGATACCACGGCTAGCTCAGACGCCAAACTTTATAGCCTATGGTCCTGCGGACGACCCCGGCTTTCAGCCCGATGTGGTGTTGATGACTGCGACGCCGCATCAAGCGATGCTGATTTACGAAGCCACTATGCGAGCCGGTCTCAGTTCTCCGATCAGCAACATCATGGGTCGGCCAACCTGCGCCGTCTTGCCTCTAACATTGAGCAGGAATTCACCAGGTGTGTCGCTTGGATGTGCTGGTAACCGCGTTCACACAGGACTTGGTGATCATGAGCTTTACGTTTCGATCCCAGGAGCGAATTGGTCCGCATTCAAAGCCAGCCTCCTGGAGATTCTCGTGGCGAACCGAACCATGATTGAGTTTTACGAGGAGAAGGAGAAGACAGGCGGTGTCTCTTAAGCCTCCGGTCTCCCGTCACGGTCGCTCGTGACGAAGGAGATGCAAATGTCCCGCAGGCGAGTCGCAGCTCTGAAGTCGATTGACCGCGAGAATACGGCTGACCCGTCGCATATCCTCTTTGAAGCGGAGGACTACGCCACGGCACTGATCGAGGGTGTCCGGGCCCACCACTGGGTACAACACCTGCGGCCAGATGCGCCTGACCCTTTGCTAATCGCCGCACGAGGCCACCACCTCCGGCGATGGGAAATTCCACGTAATTCCTATCCACACGCGCCACGGCTCTCTCGCTTGGCGGAACCGTCTTTATGATTTCCAAGCCGAGGCTGTGGCAGGAGTGATGCAACGCGTGGGCTAGACCCAGGATGACATCGCACAGGCTGGCCGTCTGCTCCGAAAACAGGACCTAAAGGCGGATGCGGACGCCCAGACGTATGAAGATGCCGTTAGCCTGGCCTTCTTAGAGGTGCGGCTGAGGTGCGGCTCGCATCGTTTATGGAGACTGTCACGACCGGGCAGCTAACGCGAGCACTTCACAGCACCTGGCGCAAGATGAGTGAATCAGGACACGCAGTAGCGCAGACACTAATCCTCGAGCCACGAGCAGCAGACGTCGTACTTCGCGAGCTCACTTAACAGGCACAGTCCTGGGCCTCGACGGGCCGCAACCGCTCCGGAGTAGCGGCTGGGGGACACGAGCGGTCATCCAGCCTGACTATGTCGGCCGCAAACCGGGACGAAACTCAGCGTGGCCCAGCAGCGAATCCCTACTCTGGGCTACTTTGCCAAAGAGACGCTGACGCCGTCGATGCTCGCAGCTTGCTGTTGCAGGAGACGCAGGCGTAAACGCCTTGAGGATGTGCTCGATTACGCGGACGCGAGACCGGAGGGGCCGGCGTCTGGTCTGGGTGGAGCTGACGCCGGCGGGACGCGAGATTTCCGAGGAAGCGACGAGGATCGTCCTCGCCATGGCCTCCGAGCTTGCCCCCGTGCTGCGAGGCCCCGATTCGGAAGAGATGCTCGCTGTTTTGAGTCAAACTCGCGATACCGGCTTCAAGATCGCCGGCGTGCGGGAAGGCGTTCGCCAAGAAGCACTTCGGCGCGTCTGGGGCTAGCTGCCACAGCTCATCTACGCCTTCAGCAGCCCCCGACGCCGCAGCGCCCGGTCCAGCGCGGGCTGCATCTTCATGGCCTGGAACTCGGCGATGGCGAAGTCGAGGTGCTCGATGGCCGTGTTGCGCTCGTCGGGGTAGTGGTCGAGCAGCAGCTCGGCGAGCTGGAGGCGAGTGAGGGCGAGCTCGGGGCGGCACCGCGCTCTCGTGCAGACATCGATGCCCTGATGGTAATAGTCGCGAGCCTTCTCCGGCTGGCCCAGCAGCACCGCCGCACCGCCCAGGTCCGCGACCCATGCAGCTGACGATCTAGGGTTCGATGAAGAGCAGGTTCGCCAGCGGGCCCAGGCGCGGTTCGAGGATGGCGGCGGCGTCCCTATGGCCTATAGCTACGGCAGCCTCTAGCAGGAAGCGCAAGAACGTAGCCGCTGTGTGGTCGTCCGGGCTTGCGAGGGTAACAACCTAGTTGACTCAGTAACACATATGGGCTATGATTCTTTCGTAAGGAGTCAAAGCCATGAGTGACAGCAATCCCGAAACCCTCATCGAAGCCATCCAGTTCTTCTCTGACCCTGGCACTTGCCAGGACTTCATGATGGCCATGCGCTGGCCGGATGGCGTCGTGGCTTGCCCTAACTGTGGCCGAAGTGATGTGCGCTACATCTCCACTCGCCGCCTGTGGGAGTGCAAAGAGAAACACGCCAAGCGGCAATTCTCGATCAAGGTCGGCACCATTTTTGAGGACTCGCCTATGGGCCTCGACAAGTGGTTGCCCTCCCTTTGGCTCATTGCCAACGACAAGAACGGTATCAGCTCCTACGAACTGGGCCGCGCTCTCGGCGTGACTCAAACAACTGCATGGTTCATGCTGCACCGCATCCGACTCGCGATGCAGTCTGACGACTACACCAAGCTCGGCGGCACCATCGAGGTCGATGAGACTTTCATCGGCGGCAAGGCCCGCTTCATGCACAAGAGCGAGCGCGTGGGCAAGATCAAGGGGACAGGCACCGTGGGCAAGACTGCGGTTCTTGGTCTCTTGGAGCGCCACGGGCCGGACGGTCACAGCACCGTAAGGGCAAGTGTCGTTGCCAGCCGTCGGCGTAGTACTCTCAGCCCAGCGGTGCGCAGAAACGTTGCTAGCGGGGCGGTTGTCTACACGGACGCGCTGCCGTCCTACGCCGATCTGAAAGCTGACTATACCCACGGCGTTATCGACCACGCCGAGAAGTACGTCGATGGCAAGATTCACACCAACGGCATCGAGAATTTCTGGGCGCTGCTCAAGCGGGCCATCAAGGGAACCTACATCAGCGTCGAACCGTTCCACCTGTTCCGCTATCTCGATGAGGAAGCTTTCCGCTTCAACAACCGCAAGGCTAGCGACGGTGAGCGCTTCCTCCGACTCGCCCGCAGCGTCGTTGGCAAGCGTCTGACCTACGAAGAACTGACTGCAGTTACTACGACGCCAGCGTAGGCAGGGAAGAGGCAAGCGTGGCAGAGCAACCCCGAAAGCCAAAGGAAGAGACGCCAATGGAGCGCCTAGAGCGGCTGGCGAAGAAGCTGCTGCGCGTACCGAAGGCAGCAATCCAAGAGCCGAAGGACGATAGGCCACAGCCGCAGTCATGAAATCGCTTTCTTCAACTCATCTACGAAGTTGCGAGTATCTAGGTAGTAATTGGGGTAGGTTTGGCGAAGCGCCATTAGGGATTCTGCCGAAACTAGCACAGCGTCCTGATGCCCACCATCATTGAAGGTGGCCCGCTCGATGCCTTGATAGTCAATCAATGCACGCTGTAAGTCATTCGCCTGATACCCAGTAATCTTGACCGTCCTGGCATCCGCGTCCAGTTCCACAAGGTAGTAGAAGGCCTTCTTGCCCGCGGTTGACTGGACATCAATGGCACTGGCGAACGCTTCCAAGTTGTCCGCAACGCGCAAATCCTCTGCATATCTCCTTAGGTCACTCTTGAGCGTCGCTCCATCCATAGGAGTCCGTGGTACAAGTGCGCAGTCTTCCTTTAGTGCGAACTGCGATCCTATGAGGGCAAAGAAGCGCTTCCAATTCCTTGTCCCTCTACCAGCTTTGAGAGCTTGTCGTGTGAATATATCGACGGTCTCCACGGCTGTTGCCCAAGTATGCTGTAGTTGTGAGCGGAACTGCATTTCAATTCGATAGCCGTCATACTCTGGTCGCCGCTCACTTCCGTAACTAAAAATGAGATGGACGCCCCGATACCCAGAAGGTTTCGGTCCACGAATGTAGTCATTGGTATAAAGGAGGTCGTGGCGGCGAGTATATTCCTGATATGCCTCAACCAGGTCATCTACCTTTTCAACTGAACTAAGCACCGCCCTACAACCTGCTATGTCTTGCATCTCTGAGAGCGTGAATTTGTCCTTATACTTACGAAGCTTGCTATAAATAGCGGGGAAGCGCTTTAAGCGCTGAACGACAAGGGAGTGCTTCTCGACATCGTCAGCCTTGGATCGCAAAGTTGTCTGAAAGACGTTTAATGGATGGCCATGTGCGGCTCGCCAACTATCGAGAACGTCGAGCGCAGTAGTTAGCCGACGGGAGTCCCCGGGTTCGCGCGATCCTTGGTTAGCTGCCCACCGCAGCAATTCGTTGCCAGCCTCGTTAACCTCTTCAGGGTTGAAGTGCGGGACAGCAAAGGGCATAAGGCACCTGCCACGGCCAGCCAAGTTGGTCTGACTACTAACCTTAGCCATCGTAGCCCCCGTGACTTACTGAGTCAACTAGGTTGTTTCCCTTGCGAGGTCCCTTGTGGCGAGGAACTCGTCGATTATCGAGGCAGCTTCTTGGTGACGGCCTGAGTATTCCAGGTAGATAGCACGCTGAGCAGCAAAGACGCCGCCGAGTGCCCATAGGTGAGTCGGCTCGGCAATGCCCGCGAGCGCTTCTTCCGGCCGACCGAAATAGAGTAATGCTCGGCGTTCTACCTGGCCCGCCAATTGACGACCGACAGGTGCAATGCCGGCGCTTTCTGCAAACCCTCGCATCTCCGCGCCGAGCGCTAGGCAGTCCTCAAGGGCCCCATCCATGGCCGCAAGCACAGCACTTAAACCAAGCTCAACCAGCCTGACAGCGGGTCTCGGGACCCGATCCGCCAGCTCATGGCAACGAGACGCCGCCATCTCCGCCCGTGTTCGGTCGCCCCACATTAGAGCCGTAAAGAAGCAGGAAGACCATAGAAGCTCTAAGTCATGTGCATACCCTTCGGGTACGGGCTGAGCCCAGACCACTTCAGCAGCCTTGAGCCTCTCATCGATGTCTTCCACTGGCGCATTCTGCCCTATGACAATAGTCCTTGCGGCAGTCAAAGTCTCACGAAAATCCTGGAGATTCTGAGCCGTTGCGAAGGAGCGCAGATTGATGCGCCAGGCTTCATAGTCCCTGCCTTTCCCTCTCAGTACAGTGGCTAGCGCATCATCCGCCACGAGCCGGTGGATGGTGTCGGGGGGGGGGGGTACTCATCCGCGCGCGAGGCCCAGAGCTCCCGTAATGTCTCATCCGAATCACGCATACCGCTTCGATTAAGGGGGACTACGGCACTCCAGGCGACCGTACAAGCGCGTGGCGCGTGCTCGTCGCCCAGGAGAACGCCTATCTGGAAGGCCTCCTCAGCGATAGACACGGCACGCTCGGGCCCGCCGCTCTGTGTCAGCGATTCAGCGAGAGAGATCAGCAAG
The DNA here is from genome assembly GCA_965197795.1 of Dehalococcoidia bacterium. Lineage (GTDB taxonomy): Bacteria > Chloroflexota > Dehalococcoidia > DSTF01 > WHTK01 > WHTK01. The sequence goes on from OZ240228.1 coordinate 224,605, forward strand.
TCACAACGCTTCGCCTTGTCGTCCGGGTCAATGATGTTCTGTACCTCCAGTGCTCGCTCCAGATGACGCACGGCTTCGCCATACGCGAACACCGAGATAGCACGGTTCGCTGCCAGCTCGCCATACTCGATAGCCCTTTCCAGGTCAGCGCGGTCTGTTGACTGCCCGAAGTGCTCAGCCAGCTCGGCAGCGTGCTCCTCACGGCGTGAGGCGTACTGGGCCTCCAGAGCACGGGCGACCTCCTGATGGAGACTGAGGCGACGCGGTGCAATCATCTCCTCGTAAAGCGACTGCCGGAAGAAGGCATGCGCAAACCGGTAGCGCACGGCACCGGGCAACGACCGCTCTTCCAGTACTCCAACCCGCACCGCTTCCTCAATGCCCGTCAGTAGGTCGTCTTCGCTGAGGCCCGCCACTCCGCGCAGCGTCTGTAGGTCAAAGTCACGGCCGACGGCGGCCGCAACGGAGAGAAGTCGGTTACAGCTCTCGCTCAAGCGGGACAGGCGCTTACCCACCACGTCCCGCAGTCCCTCGGGTAAGCCGGTGCTGGGGCCGGTACCCTCGGACAGCACGTAACGACCTCCCTCGCGTACCACCAGGCCTTCCTCGACCATGTAGCGCATGACCTCCTGGACGAAGAGGGGATTGCCTTCCGTCTGACGATGAATAGCCTCCGCCCGTGCCCATGAGACGTCCTGGCCCCGGAGAGAAACGTGCATGCGGTGCACCTCGTCCACCGTGAGTCCGCGTAACGGAAGCCGGAGGAAGGTTTCGCTACGTCTCAGCTCTGCCAACGTCGCCGACAGTGGATGAGCGCGGTCAACCTCCACGTCGCGGTAGGTGCCTACCACTAACAGTCGGGAGCCGTGGAGGTTACGTGAGAGATGGAGCAGCAAGTCTAGCGTGCCACTGTCGGAGTCGTGCAGGTCTTCGAGGACGAGGAGTAACGGCTGCACCGTTGTGGCGTTGCGCAGGAAGCCTGTTACTGCCTGTAGAAGACGGTAACGCTCCTCCTCCGGGTCACCGAGGGGCTGCAGCTCCACCTGAACGCGGTCACGCACCTCAGACACGATGCGAGCGACCTCAGCTGCACCGGTACCCAGGTCAGACTTGAGTCCATCAGGCTCGCGCTCTAAGACGTAGGTGCGCAGAGCCTCGATGAACGGTAGGTAAGGTAAGGAATGCGAGCCCTCCTCATAGCAGTGACCGACCAGCGTCTTACCACCTCGCAGCGCAGCGTAAGTGGCTAATTGCTCACAGACCGATGTCTTGCCGATGCCGGGTTCACCTACGACCATCGCCAGCGAACCCTGACCGGACAGGGCCGTGTCGAAGGCTTTCTGTAGCTGTTGCAGCTCCTGCTCGCGCCCGACGAAGGTCCTCTGGTAGGTCGGTCATGCGCGTGCGGTGTCTCCTCGACGTGCTGCAAACTCGCTCCGCCCGGGCTGGCAGCGTTCTCCAGCGCCTCCCTGACTTCCGCGGCTGATGTCGGTCGCCCACCAGCGTCCTTCTCCAACAGCCTGAGGATCAAAGCCTCCAGCCCCGCAGGGGCAGTCGGGTCGGTGCCAGGTCGGCGCCACCGGCGGCGTGTTGAGGTGCTGGCCGATGATCGCCACGTGCTCGTCACCGACGAAGGGGGGCCGGCCGCAGACCATCTCGTACAGCATCGCCCCCAGGGAGTAGAGGTCACTCTGCGGTGTTACCTCCCCTCCCATGGCCTGCTCCGGTGGCATGTAGCTCACCGTGCCCACCATCATCCCCGCCTGGGTGAGGCGGCTACGGTCTACGGCTACGGCTAGGCCAAAGTCACCGATCATCGCCCGGCCGTCCTCTGCCAGCCAGACGTTACCTGGCTTTAGGTCGCGGTGGATGATGCCCTTCTCGTGCGAGAACTCCAGGCCCATACAGGTCTCGGTGGCTATCTTGACCGCCTGCTCTATCGAGAGTTTGTGGTCTTCTGCCTGCTCAATGACGCCTTCTACGTCGCCACCGGGTAGCACGGGCAGGATGAGGTAGGGCTGACCGTTCTCTTGACCGATGTCGTAGACGGTGACGATGTGGGGGTGGGAGCCGAGGCGTCCCATGGCCTGGGCTTCACGGGTTATGCGCTGTCTGGCCTGTTCGTCCAAGCCTTCGGTCTTGATCAGGGCGAAAGCGACGTCACGGTCGAGCTGGGTGTCGTGGGCCAGGTAGACGCGCTTCTTACCGCCCTCGCCCAGGAAGCGTTTGACCTCGTAGCGACCAGAGGCGAAGGAGGTGGGCTGAGGTGCGGTACGGGCAGGTGGCGTCGGGGTCTGAGTATCGGGCAAAACCAAGACAGATCTCTCGGCAGCCGCCAGGAAAGCCTTCGCGTCGGCATTCTCTGGGTCAAAGGCGAGGATGCCTTGGGCTTTCTGGCGGACTGATTCCCAATCGAGTTGGTCAGCCGCCTCCTCGGCTTCGTCAAGGAGACGATTAATACGACCCTGAATACGTTCACTGGTCACAGTGTCGTGATTCTGTCGCTGGCGAGTCAGGGTGTCAAACGGAAAGGTTACTCACCGGCTGGTCGGTCAGCAGGAGGCGGATCTACAGGTAAACGCAAGTCAATTCGCGAAATATCTGGACAAGAACTGTTGAAGTGAGATACTTGGACGACGAAACCTCTTCAATGGAGACTTCAGGAGGATAGCAATCATGCTGACAAAAGAAGATAACGAGCTCATAAACCAGGTCGGTCCGGGTACTCCGATGGGGAATCTGCTGCGGCGCTATTGGGTTCCCGCGCTCCTCTCAGAAGAGCTATCGACTTCGGATTGCGAGCCCGTCGAAGTGCGGCTACTGGCTGAGGACCTCGTCGCCTTCCGCGACACGGAGGGCAGAGTCGGCCTGATTGATTCCTGCTGTCCTCACCGCGGCAGTGGCATGTTCTACGGCCGCAACGAAGAGGGCGGCCTGCGCTGCGTTTACCACGGATGGAAGTACGACGTGAACGGCCAATGCATTGATATGCCTTCGGAGCCGCCGACCAGCAACTTCAAGGACAGGCTGAAGATTCCCGCTTATCCTGTGCATGAGTCTGGCGGCATCGTCTGGACCTACATGGGGCCGCCGGAAACGATGACGGGCTTTCGCGATTTCGGCACCGAGAACTTACCGCGTGAGCGATGGCAAGCAAGGAAGCAGTTCCAGCCCATGAGCTGGCTGCAGTGGATGGAGGGCCTCATGGACACCACCCACAACTCCTGGCTACACCACTGGAAGGGCAGACTCGCTCTGGAAGACGACGGCTCCGACACGCCCGGCGTCTACAACTCGAATACCGGAATGCAGAAGTTCTGGGGTTACGACCAGGCCCCGGAGATTCGTGTGCACGAGGCTTGGCACGGCTTCCGAGCGACGGGCTTGCGCAAGACCCCCAACGGCAACACTCACGCTCGGCTCTATGCCTTCGTGATGCCCTACCTCTGCGGACCAGGTGGACGAAGCTTCATCGTCCCGCGCGATGAGAACACGGTCTACGACTATCACTTCGCGACGGTCCACGATGACCTGTGGAGCGAGGTCGTAATGGACGGGGGGGATTTCTTCGGGCAGCGGCGGCGTCCCATTCCCGGGCAACCGTACGGGCCTGACAACATCGACCGCAACTTGGCGAACAAGTTCCTCATCGACCGTGAGTTGCAGAAGGACGGTACGATCTTCACTGGCATCACCAGCACCAACGCTCAAGATGTGATGGCGCGACAAACGTCGTACACCGATCGGACAAAGGAACACCTTGGCAGCCTCGACCGGAAGATCATTCTCGTGCGCCGGATGTTGATCAACGCGGCAAAGAACCTGGCCCGCGGCGTCGAGCCGCCGGTGACCGACCCGTCGCTGCCCTACGACAAGATCGGCTCACCAAGTAAGGTTCTGGCGCCGGGCGAAGACTGGACGATCCTCGGGTCCGAGCTCGACCCTATTTACGAGGGCGCAAGGCCGGGCGCCGTGGCCGCGCCGCCGCCGCTCGCGACTTAACCGAAGCTCCCACGAACGACGCAGGCTGGCCTGCTGGTCAGCCTGCGTTCATTCACCACGACAGAACTTCGACTTTCGCGGACAACAAACGACATCGAGGTTCGGTCGTTCTCCACCGTCGGTTATCGAGTAGTTACGCCTTCAGCAGCCCCGACGCCCCAGCGCAAGCTGCATTTCGTGTCCTGGGGCTAGCGTCGACGGACGCGAGTCCCACACGATCAAGCGATAGTGTCCCGTCGTCTGCCCCTGAGCGCACGCCTGAGGTTTCCAATCTCAGCCTGCAGACCGAGCTCCTCGTGACCCGCTAGCATCTCCAGGATTTCGATGCGTTCCTGCTTGGCGCGCACGTGGCAGTCAAGCTGACGGATCAGCGATCTTGTCGCGACCGAGCCTAACCGGTCGAACGCGACCACGACGTCATCGTGTGACGGGGCTCACGTCTGGATTGTTGGCAGCTCTCTAATCCACCCGTACGATTCGTATGTGGAAGCCGACATTCAGGAACTCGCGCTTGGCCTGCTTGAGACGTCGCAGCAACGTGAACCGATCACGTTAACCCCGGCCTGGTGGCAGGCGCGCCTGCTGGAATGGGCCACCGGGGATCCCAAGTTCCGCGTTAAGCTGCTGCGTTTCGTCGATGTTTTGCCTTCGCTGCGGACAAGTGGAGCACTGGCCGATCACATCCGTCAGTACTTCCGTGACGAGTCGCCCTTCTTGATCCAGGCGGGAGCACAGCTGGCGACGCCAGTTCTCTTCCGCCCGGTGGTATCGCGCGTGGTGCGTGAGGGCGTGCTGGCAATGGCGCACCGTTTCATCGCTGGGGAAACGGCGGAGGACGCGATACCCCGATTGCAGGCGCTGGCGAAGGAGGGCGTCGGATACACGGTCGACTTGCTGGGCGAGGCCACGTTGTCGGAGCGAGAGGCCGACGTATACCTCGATCGATACGAGAGCCTGCTGCGGACACTGGTACAGGAGAGCCCTGGGCCGCAGGCGGGCGTCTGGCAGGGCGTCCCGCCGGTGAACCTGTCGGTAAAGCTGACGGCGTTATACCCGCACTTCGAGACAGCAGCGCCGGAGCACATTAGCCGAGCCGTGCAGGCACGTTTGGGGCCGCTACTACAGCTGGCGAAGCAGCACGGCGCCTTCGTCAACGTGGACATGGAGCAGTACGCCTACCGCGACCTGATTCAGCGGGTGCTCGCCGACGCAGTGCTGGAAACGGAGATGCGCGACTACCCGCACTTCGGAGTCGTGGTACAGGCGTACCTGAAGACGGCGGAGCAGTCGATCGAGTTCCTGAGGGAGCTGGCGCGGCAGCGGGGCTCAGCGCTGACGGTACGGCTGGTCAAAGGTGCCTACTGGGACGAGGAGCGCATCGTAACGGCGCAGAACGGCTGGCCGGTCCCCGTCTACGAGGACAAGGCGGCAACCGACGCATCGTTCGAACGGTGTACAGATCTGCTACTGGACGCGTGGCCCCATCTCGAACTTGCGGTTGGCAGTCATAACCCGAGGTCGATCGCGCAGGCCATCGTCAAGAGCCGTGAACGAGGGTTGGAGAACGAGGTCGAGTTCCAGATGCTCTACGGCATGGCCGATACGTTGCGCCAGGCGGTGGCCGAGCAGGGCTTTCGCACGCGGATTTACGTGCCAGTGGGCGCGATTATTCCCGGCATGGCTTACCTAGTGCGGCGACTCTTGGAGAACACGTCGAACCAGTCGTGGTTCGTCAAGGAATCGCTGGAAGTGACACCGGAAGAGGTCGTGCAGCCGCCGACCCCCGCGCCGCAGTCCAGCCCGGAAGCAGTCGGCAGCGGATTCCGAAATACCGGGCTTGCGGCGTTCCACGAGCCTGACCAGCGGGACGCAATGTCGTCGGCGCTGAAGCGCATGCGCAGCGAGTTCGGCGGAGTGCAGCCGCTGCTGCTTGCCACTCGTCCCGTGCACGACGGGCCGAAGATCGAGATACGCTGCCCGGCGGAGCCTTCGCTGGTCCTGGGACAGGTGGCGCAGGCCACGATTGCTGACGCCACAACGGCTGTTGAGGCGGCGAAGGCGAGCTTCGACGAGTGGCGTGGGTTGGGCGTCAAGGGGCGGGCGGCGATCCTGCGACAGGCGGCATCGGTGATGCAGGAGCGGCGCTTCGAGTTGGCGGCGCTGATGGTCTACGAGAGCGCGAAGCCGTGGCGCGAGGCGGACGGCGATCTTGCGGAGGCCTGCGACTACCTGCGTTACTACGCCGAACAGGCTGAGCGCCTCATGCGCCCTGAGCGGCTCGGCTCGGTGCTGGGCGAGGAGAACGTCTACCTGAGAGAACCGCGCGGCGTGACGGCCGTCATTGCACCTTGGAACTTCCCGCTGGCGATCATCACTGGCATGTCTTCGGCGGCGTTGATTGGCGGCAACTGCGCGATCTTGAAGCCGTCTGAGCAGTCACCCTTGATCGCCGCCAAGCTGGTAGAGATCCTTCGCGAATCCGGAGTGCCGGACGGTGCGGTTCAGTACCTGCCTGGAGCCGGCGCGGAGGTTGGACGAGCTCTCGTAGAAAGCGCCGGTGTGGATACGATTGCGTTCACCGGCAGCAAGGAGGTTGGGCTCGACATCGTCCGGCGAGCGGCGCAGCCAAAGAGCGACCAACGCAACGTAAAGCGCGTCATCGCCGAGATGGGCGGTAAAAACGCCGTTATCGTGGACGAGGACGCCGACCTGGACGAGGCCGTGGCGGGAGTTGTCAGTTCGGCATTCGGTTACGCAGGTCAGAAATGCAGCGCCTGCAGCCGGCTCATCGTGGTTGGGACCGCTTACATAGAAGCTGTGGACCGGCTCGCTGCCGCTATCGAGAGCCTCATAGTGGGGCATCCTGAGGATTCTGCGACTTTCGTACCGCCGGTGATCGACCAGGATGCGAAGCAGAGAATCGAGCGCTACATCGAGCAAGGAAGGCAGACGGCAAGACTGCTGGCGCAGGCCACCGTGCCGGATTCAGACGGCTACTTCGTCGGCCCGGCCGCTTTCGTCGATGTGGACCCCACTAGTCCCTTGGCCCGCGATGAGGTCTTCGGACCGGTGCTATCGATCTTTTACGCACGGGACATGGACGCTGCGCTGGCGCTGGCGATGGACTCCGAGTTCGCGCTGACAGGTGGACTGTTCTCTCGCAACCCACGCAACATCGAGAAAGCAAAGCAGGCGTTTCGGGTCGGCAATCTGTATGTGAACCGCACGATAACAGGCGCAAAGGTCGGCCGTCAGCCGTTCGGCGGCCTGGGGATGTCGGGCGTGGGTGACAAGGCTGGCGGTCCCGATTACATTCTGCAGTTCCTCAGCCCACGCACGATTGCTGAAAACACGGCCCGTCGGGGCTTTGCGCCGCGTGCAGAATATGACGCCTGAAAGATCCGGCACGGTAAATGACCCCAAGCCTACGTACCAGAAGCTAACCGCCTGAGCACGGAGAATCCTTATGCGAATACTCATGTGTCCACCTCAACACTTCGGTGTCGAGTACGTGATCAATCCATGGATGCAAGGCAATGTCGGTGCGGGGTCGGCTTCGAGAGCCCTGTTGCAGTGGCAGGGCTTGCGCGAAATCCTCGAGGAACAGGCGGCCGTCCAGACCATCGAGTCGATCGAAGGGCTACCCGATATGTGCTTCGCCGCAAATGGCGGTTTCGTCCTGGAAGACGTCTTCGTCCCTGCGGTGTTCAGCGTTCCGCAACGCAGCCCCGAATCGGCTCTCTACACATCCTGGGCGGAAAACAACGGTTTCAGAGTCGTCCAGTTACCCGTCGACCACGCCTTCGAGGGCGAGGGCGATGCGCTCTGGTGGCCAGATAGTGAACCCATCCTTTGGGCGGGATACGGTGTTCGAAGCAGCCTCGAATCTCATCGCGATCTATCCGAACTGCTGAACGTCGAAGTCGTTTCGCTGCGCTTGGTGGACGAGCGGTTCTACCATCTTGACACGTGCTTCGTACCGCTCCCCGAAGGTCGAATCATGTATTTCCCCGCCGCGTTTGACGACCGCTCGCGAGCTGTTATCGAGAAGCACGCGCGTCCGGAAAATCGGATCGAGGTGGGCGACCGGGACGCGCTCAATTTCGCTTGTAACGTCGTCCGCTTGGGTAAATCATTGATAACCAATGCTGCCTCCGACGAGCTTCGGACTGCACTGGATAAATGGGGATATGTCGTCCGAACCACCCCCATGGATGAGTTCATGAAGGCCGGCGGGGCCGCAAAGTGTCTATCCTTGCTGCTCGATCAAGCAACGCCGGACACCTCCACATTCAGCCGACGCGAGCCGGCAGCCTCTCCGATTTCTACCGAAGTAGTCGACCTCAGAGGTCATCTCCTAGACGATGGGATACTGACCCGAGCGCTTGACGCCGTGACCCTGTCCGGCGGGAGTTTCCGGTTGGAGAACTTCCGCGCTGGAGAGCGTAGCGACCAGATGAGCCATGCTCGTTTTGCCGTGAGCGCGCCGGAAAAAAGCACGCTGGACGAGATCATCGAGCAGCTACAACGCTATGGCGCAGAGACCGCTTCCGAGACAACGTCCGCTCTACTAACAAGTGTTACGCAAGACGGGGTTGCCCCTGAGGACTTCTACTCCTCGACGATCTACCCGACCGATATTCAGGTTGATGGCCGGTGGATACCGGTTGATCGCCAACGGATGGATGCGGCGATCGTCGTCGACACCAAAGGCACTCCGAGCGCCGTCTGCATGCTGATGCGCGACCTCAAAAGGGTGACCTAGTCGTCTGTCACGCAGACGGCGTACGTGTTCGTCTCCCCGATACCCGTCGCGCAGAGCGCGAATTTGCGTTCATGAGTGCCGGCGTCTCGAGCGAACGTCGAGTCGAAAGTGACATCGAAAGCTCGCCTGGGAGATGCGGCGCATCCGCGCAAGAAAAGGTCGTATCGTGGTCGTGGCCGGCCCGGTCGTCATCCACACGGGCGCGGGTCCTCACCTCGCGAAGCTCATTCGGAACGGCTACGTACAGGCACTCCTGGCCGGCAACGCCTTAGCCGTACACGACATAGAAACGAACCTCTTCGGCACGTCTCTCGGCGTTGATTTGAAGCGGGGTTTAGGGGTCCAGGGCGGACACCAGCACCATTTGAAGGCCAGCAATCGCATACGCCAGGCCGGATCCATCCAGGAAGCGGTCGCGGCCGGCATCGTCGATGAAGCCGTAATGTACGAATGCGTTCAAGCCCAGGTACCTTACGTACTGGCAGGTTCCATACGTGACGACGGTCCGTTACCCGAGACCGTGATGGATCTCATCGATGCGCAAACTGCCTATGCGGATGCGATTAGAGGTGCCGATATGATCCTCATGTTGTCTTCAATGCTGCACGCTATCGGAACCGCCAAGATGACGCCCGCGGGCGTAAGGCTAGTGTGTGTGGACATCAACCCGACCGTCGTTACGAAACTCGCGGACCGGGGTAGCCTCGAATCAACCGGCATCGTTACCGACGTCGGACTCGTCCTCAATCTTCTCACGGCGCGTCTTCTCGACAACTAGGAGAACTTGCCGTAAAGACTGAACCAAAGCTATCGATAGGTGGATCGCTGGTCACGGTGCAGCGATTCTGTCGTCGAAGAGCGAGGGTGTAAAAACCAAACACGATCGGGCGATAGTGTCACGTCGTCCGGGCCTGCAGCGCTCGTCTTAGGTTCTCGATCTCGGCCCGTAGTCTCAGCTTCTCGTGCCCACCAGCATTCTGAGTAGTTTCTTCCCTCAAACCCCGTTCGGAGCCGACCCCCTAATTGACGGTGCTCGCAACTCCCTAATTGCTCGCAGCTTGCATGTTGTATCCAGGTTCCAGAAGCTCGTTAGCAGCTTGCATTGGACCAGGATAATTACCAAGGAGGGGGTCGCGAGTTCGAATCTCGTCTCCCGCTCCACGACTAATCAGGGCGCACGGCTCCAATTCCGGCACACGCCGCGTCGAAATGGGCGTTCACGCGAGTCCCGATTTGGTTAGCGTCGAGAAGCGCTTAGGCGCCGTCGATTGGTACTGCGATCGGTGCTTCTAGCTCCGTGCGCCCGAAATGGACCTCTTCCAGCATGTCGAGGCCGTTGACGCCCCTGGGCACAATGGCGCCACCTCCGCGCATGCGGAACAGCTCGGGCTTCTCGACACCGGGCGGGATCACGCCTCGTTCGGCGAAGTCATGCATGGCACCGAGCAACTTTCGGCGGCTCCTGATGATCATCGCGTCAGAGGTCCCGAGGTGCTCCTGGGTGCGGTCGTAGATCCGACCCATCGTTTCCTGGGCCATCGGGTCCTGGGCAGGGCCTGGGACGCCAGTGTACGTACCCATTTCGCTCTGCAGGTCGCGGTCGATCAAATAGTCGTTGTCTTTGTTGGCGATGGGGCGGAAGCGGCCCAACGGGCCAGTGGTATCCGGCAAGAACGTGCGGGCCTGCTGAGCGCCGGGCTGTCGCTGTCCATAGGGGTCGTATTTGCCCAACGGGTCGCGGCGGAAGTAGCCGAACTTGAGGCCGCCAATGCCCTCGGTCTCCGGCGGAAGCACCGGCTGCGGGCCGATATTCCATACCATCGTGTTCTCATCGTCGAGCGGCACCCAGGCGATGCACGAGTTCTTGATGCCGGCCAAGCCCGGGGCATTCATCGTGTAGAAGGGCATCAAATAGTGCCCCATGCGCCAGTATTCGGTATCCTCCTCGGCATCCCGAATTGCCGAGTAACTGGCGCCGATTTCGTGTTCGCGGGCCTCAAACCGGGCTTCACGTTGCCTGGTGATGTAGTAGTCGATGCTGCCCGGCATCGTGTTCTCTGTCTTGACGTGGCCCGAGTGCAGGAAGAAGGCGTGCACCGTGTCGATGTCGCCTTCGAGGGCCTGCATGTAGTTGCACTCTTCGAGGCGGGTCCAGACCCTGCACTCTGGGTCGAGGTTAGGCAGCAGCTCAGGCAGCGGCGGCGGTACGGCCAGTGGACCCATGTAAGCCCAGATGATGCCGTTGCGCTCCTGGGTCGGGTACGCTTTCGCCCTTACCTTGTTCTTGAAGTTGCTCTCGGCCGGCTCGGAGGGCATGTCGACGCAGGCGCCGGTAACGTCGAACTTCCAGCCGTGGTATACGCAACGTAGGCCGTCCTCCTCGTTGCGACCAAAGAACAACGAGGCCCCTCGGTGCGGGCAAGAGTTCCGAATTATGCCGACATCACCGGAGGTGACGCGAAAGGCAATCAGATCCTCGCCCAGGAGTCGCAACCGTCGTGGAGGCCCGTCTCCCTGGGGCAGCTCACTGGGCATCAAGGCTGGAATCCAGTACTGACGCAGCAACTCCCCCATTCGTGTATCGGGCCCCACCTGGCACATAAGGTCATTGTCTTGCGATGAGAGCATCAGATCCTCCCGAACTCTGCACTTTGCAGCTCGATTGCGCGGGCATATTAATACTCACTACTTCTATCACTGACTGACCAAATGTCAATGCGAGGTGCTTCGAGCTCTGGACGCTATGCCGTCGCTCGCTGGGTTGAGGTGCCCACTCCGAGATAAGAGCCGGTCATGCGCCGAGAAAATTGACAGCCTTACTCCCTGACGACAGAATCACCGCCATGAATGTCAGCGATGACCGTGACCAGACGATGCGAGCCAGGGAAGTCTGGGCCCGATGAACGGCATCCACGACATGGGCGGCATGCACGGCTTCGGGCCCGTGGTCCGCGAAGATCACGAGCCCGTCTTCCACGAGCCCTGGGAGGGACGCACCTACGCGGCGTGGGTCCTCTTCGCGGCGAAGGTACCCGCGCCGTATCCGGGCTTCCGTCGCAACTACATCGAGAGCATCGCGCCGGCAATATATCTTGAGATGAGCTACTACGAACGCTTCCTGGAAGCCGTGATTCATGGGGCCATCGACGCCGGCATGATAACGGCTGAGGAGCTGGAGGCCCGCGTCAGCCGCCAGCGAGAAGACCCGGCCGCCTCGATGCCGAAACGCGAGGATCCAAAAGAAGTGTCCGAGGTTCACGGGCGGCTCAAGACCCAGCTGAGACCCGCGGCCGAAGGGCGGACGCCTCGTTTCAAGCGGGGCGATGCGGTGACGGCGATAAACGTCAGCCGTTTCGGTCACAACCGCCTGCCGCGTTATATCCGCGGCAAGCGAGGCGTCGTCGAGCGAGTGAACGGGCTGTATCCGATCGAGGACGAGAAGGCGTTTGGCGATGACCCGACGCCGCAAGCTGTCTACACGGTGGGCTTCGATGGCGTCGAGGTGTGGGGCCCGGAGTGCGAGCCCAACCTGCGCGTGTATCTCGAGCTGTGGGAGGGCTATCTAGCCCTGGGTTCCCCATCAAGGTAAGGAAGGACCGACCACTATGGAACACCATCCCGAACCGGAGTCTTTCGCCGCGCTACGCACCAAGGCGCTCGAGTCGTTGCTGGTCGAGAAAGGCATCATTACGACCGACGCGGTCGACGCGCTGGTGCAGGCCTACGAAGAAGACATCGGGCCGCGTAACGGAGCGCGCGTCGTCGCCCGCGCCTGGCTCGACCCGGAGTACAAGGCTCGTCTCCTGAGCGACGGCACGGAGGCGATCAAAGAGATGGGCTTCATCAGCGGCCAGGGAGCCGAGTTCGTCGCGGTTGAGAACACGCCCGAGGTTCACAACCTGATCGTTTGCACCTTGTGCTCTTGCTACCCGGCAGGACTGCTGGGCTTGCCGCCCAAGTGGTACAAGGACTTCGCGTACCGCAGCCGCGCCGTTATCGAGCCGCGGGCGGTGCTGAGCGAGTTCGGCGTCGAGCTGCCGGAGTCGAAGGAGGTACGCGTCTGGGACAGCACCGCGGAGCTGCGGTACATGGTCCTGCCGGAGCGTCCTCAAGGTACCGAGGGCCTCAGCGAGGACGAGCTGACCGAGATCATCAGCCGCGATTCGATGATCGGCGTCGCGCTGGTGCCGTCTTCGGCAGCGGCGGTGTAGCGATGACGAGCAGCAATTCAAGCAGTGCAGCCGACCCGGAAGTCGCCAACATGGAAGGTGTAGAGGCGTTGCCGCGCAAGAACGGCGAGCTGGTCTTTGACGCCCTGTGGGAAGGCCGCGTCTTCGGCATGGCGGTGGCGCTGAATGATCAGGGGGTGTATCCCTGGCGCGACTTCCGCGACCAGCTCGTGGAGCGGATCGCGGAGGCCGACGCCCACAGCGACCCGTCGAGCTACTACGAGCGCTTCCTTGCTGCCTTCGAACGTCTCGCGCTGACCAGGGGCCTGGTTTCCCCCGACGAGCTGGACCAGCGCACCGAAGAGTACGCCAGCGGCGAGCGTGACGACTTCGAGGACGACCTCGATCACGGGGAGCATGGACACCACCACCACTAAGGCGTCCTGCTGAAGGGCAGCTGAGGCGGGTCTGCGGGTTCACGTGCCGATGGATGTTAGGGTGCAGCCGCGCTCGGAGCGTCGGGGGCTGCTTAAGGCGTAGCGCCTAGGAGACGCTCGTAGCTCGACCTTGAGGGTGGCCGGAAGGACATCTGTCCATGAGCAATGCGACCTTCCCGCCACCGGCTTTCCGTCACCGTGACTTCAGCCTGTTCTGGACCGGCGCCGTACTCTCACAAATCGGCAATCAGTTCACCGTAGTCGCCATGGCGTGGCAGATCTATGAGCTGACTGACTCACCGCTGCAAATCGGCTTGCTCGGGCTGGGCAGAGCTTTGCCGCAAATATCGTTGGCGCTGGTCGGCGGTGTGCTGGCCGATGCGATCGACCGGCGCAGGCTGCTGATGTCGGTGCAGCTGATCCAGCTCGGTGTGGGGGTCGGCCTAACAGTCCTGACTTTCGCGGACGCGATCACGCCGAGCCTGCTATTTGGCTCGGCGGTGCTTCTATCTTTTGGCGCCGCCCTGGAGAACCCGCCGCGCCAGGCGATCGTGCCGAGCCTGGTCCCGGCCGCGGACCTCTCCTCAGCGGTCGCACTTAACACGACTCAGCGCAGCATCGGGCTAATCCTCGGGCCCTCACTGGCCGGCGTCGTGTTGGCCCTCTCCGGGCCGGGGTTGTGCTACCTGCTCGACTCGGTGTCCTGGCTGGTCATGCTGCTGGCGCTGGCGTTGATCCGCACGCGCCCGGCGCAACGACAGCGAATCGCCATCATGTCCATCGAATCGATGCTTGCCGGGGCCAAGTTTGTCTTACGGCAGCGGGTGATATTTCCCTTCATGCTGCTCGACTTTGGCGCCACGCTGTTCGGTGCTCCGGTGGCGCTGTTCCCGATCTTCGCGCGAGACATCTTTGAGGTTGGCCCGCTTGGTCTGGGCCTGATGTATGCGGCGCCGGCGGTCGGAGCGATCATCACCGGCGTCATCATGAGTTCGCGGCCGCAGATTCGTGAGGCGGGCAGGTGGGTGATCATCGGAGTGCTGTTCTTTGGGATATGCCTCGTCTTGTTCGCCATTGTTCCGTTCTTCTGGTTGGCGCTGCTGTTCCTGGCAGGAACCGGAGTCGGCAACACGATCAGCAGCGTACTCAGAGGTACGGCGAACCAGATCCTGACGCCGGACCACCTGCGCGGCCGGATGTCCTCGATCAACAGCGCGTTCGTGATGGGCGGCCCGCAGCTGGGTCAATTCAGGTCTGGTGTCGTCGCCGATTTCTGGGGGGCATCGGCGGCGGGCGCGATTGGTGGTATCGGCGCCGTCCTCTGTGCCATCGGCATCGCGCTGGTCCCCGGGGTAATGCGCTTTCGCCTCGTAACAGAAGAAGCGGTAGAAGTCACGGCCGCGGAATCGACGGTCGAGCCGAAGGGGGTGTAGCCGCCGGCGAGCGCGACGGCATAAACCACGCGCCGAGCAGGGCGTGGTCCTCGAGTGGCTGCTCATCGAGTCGGGTGGTACTTGACTTTGAGGTCAGGACATGAAAATGCAGCCTGCGCTGGGGCGTCGAGGGCTGCTGCAGGCTATAGCCAGCCAGGACAGTATTGGTAGCAAACCCAAGACCGGCGCTTTAGTCATCATTCATTGTCCTCAGACTAGACGTTGTCGGAGGTCAGCCCTACCGCCCTCCGGCTGCTGCATGGGTCACTGGCAGGCCACCCAGAGGTCGTCCAAGGTGACAGTCGTGGGACTCGCGGACACGGTTACCGCTGTACTTCCTAGCCAGACGCATAGTGGGTCTGTGTGTCCGCAGCCACGAAGATATCGTACGAGCCGCCGTCGACCATCAGCGTGAGTCGGCCAACGTCGTCAGTGATGCCAGAGAGCGAGGCAGGCTGAACGGACCCACCACCTAACAGCTCTACATTGACCCTGGCTCCCTCTAGGGCCTTCCCAGGGGCAAAGCCGAACCCTGAGGCGCATTCTCATCTGCTCGCAGTTCTATGACGAGTTCGTAGACACCTTTGTCATCTACATCGCTTCGGCCGGTGCCCAAACTCCAGTCGTCGACGCTTAGAGCCAACACGGTGAGGACCACAAGGGTCACTCCTATCGCCAGCGCCGCAATTCCTGGTTTCATCTGTTCGCCTCCTACCTGTTGCTACTGACGATCTGCAACTCAAGAAGGTTCCAAATCCTGGCCTTTCGAGCGACTTGAACTTGTGCCATGTTGTAGCTACGTTCATCCGGGAGCACGGACGTGAGCACCTAGGCTTCGCCATCGCCGAGTTCCAGGACATGAAAATGGAGCCTACAACCGGAACAGGCGCTCGGGCGCAAGGGGCTGCTGAAGGCGTAGGCACGTGATCGGCTCATCGTGTTCGCTCATAGCGTCTCCCAACAACAGTCAGACGCCCCAGGCAGTGCTGGGGCATCGTAGACTGCTATAGGCGAGGTGTGGATGGAAATCGATATCATCCCAAACATTTCTCGAGTTTAGGGGCCGAAGCAGTTTCTTCAACTTTGCCCGAAGTTAGGTCGAGTAAGACTCTCGGTAGATGGACACAGTCGACGTTGCTATCGTCGCGGCATTTGTCGTAGTCTTCGCCGCTGTATCGGAGCGGCTTTCCAAGACGATAATCACCGGCCCGATGCTGTTCGTAGCATTCGGCTTCGTCGTCGGCCCGAAGGCGCTTGGCGTCGTCGACTTGAGCCTTGACAACGAGCTGGTGCGTACATTAGCCGAACTTACCCTCGTCCTAGTGCTATTTGTCGACGCGGCCCGGATCGACCTGCGAGTGCTTAGCCGAAACAGCCAGGTGCCGACTCGTCTCCTCGGCATCGGTCTCCCGTTGACCGTAGCTCTCGGAACGCTCGCCGGCGTCTTGTTGTTCGATGAATTCAGCGTTTGGGAGGCAGCCCTGCTGGCCGCTGTTCTTGCTCCGACTGACGCGGCGCTCGGTCTGGCGGTAGTCGGCAGTCCCCGCGTGCCGGTTCGGATTCGCCAGGCTTTGAACGTGGAGAGCGGTCTTAACGACGGCATAGCCGTGCCGATCGTGGCGCTCTGCATAGCGGGCGCCGGCGCGGCTGAAACGCTTCAGCCGGCTGGCTTCTGGGTAGAGTTCGCCCTGAAACAAATCGGCTTCGGACTCCTAGTAGGGATTGGTGCTGGACTCGTCGTCGGCTCCGTGGTGGACCGTGCCACTCACGCAGACTGGATGAATCGCACCTTCCAGCATCTTGCGATCCTTGCAGTCCCGTCCTCTCATTTGCCCTCGTGGAGGCGGTGGATGCCAACGGATTCATCGCCGCGTTCGTCGCCGGGCTTGTTTTGGGGAACGTGACTCGTCACCTTTCGATGAGCCTCCTGGACTTCTCCGAGGAGGAAGGGCAACTCCTGGTTCTCCTCACGTTTATGATCTTCGGTGGCGCTTTCGTCGGGCCGGCGCTCGATGAGTTCACTTGGCGCATCGCGCTTTACGCGGTATTGAGCCTAGTCGTGGTCCGATCCATTCCAGTGGCGGTGTCGCTTTTCGGTATGCGCTTTCATTTGGACACATTGGCTTTTCTTGGATGGTTCGGTCCGAGGAGGCTAGCCTCGATCGTTTTCGGCCTGCTTGTCCTGGAGGAGATGGACGTAGCTGGCCGGCAAGAAATTTTCCTTATCGTGACCTGGACTATTCTTCTGAGCGTTATTGCCCATGGGCTGACCGCCCAGCCCTTCGCGAGTTGGTACGGGACAAGGCCGACGCAATGGCTGAGGAACCAGGAATGCCGGAGATGGTGGAGGTCGAGGAACTGCCAACGCGCGCTCGCCTGCGTCAGGTCCGCCCGGCTCCGGACCCGGAGTGACGAAGAAAACTAATTAGCGCTGAGAGAAGCGGGATTTGGCGACCAGCTGGGGCGGTGAGGCGGCTGAAGGCGTAGTCTACGGGACGAACGTCTTGGGGCCTTGGGAGGGGTCTGACACATGGCTGTGGAGCCCAGGCCGGACCGCCCAAGTAGCTGGCAGGCAAGACTGCCGTTCTTCTATGGCTGGCTCATTGTCGGTCTGGGCTTCTTTGGCGCCTTCTTCGGCATCGGGTTGGTCTGGGCGGCGAGCATCCTTGCGGTCCCGATGCGGGACGAGCTGGGCTGGAGCAACGCGGCGTTCTTCTTTGCCCTGAGCTTGCGCGGCTGGACGGGCATCTTCATCACGCCGCTGATCGGCCCGTACATCGACCGGCTGCACGGTCTGCGCATCCTTGTACTGGTCGGCGCATTGATCAACGTTGGCTCTCTCCTATTGATTAGCCGTGTGAACGCGGAGTGGCAGTTCATCCTCCTCTTCGGCGTTGTGGGCGGCGTTGCTCAGGCGTGCCAGGCGGGCATGACGGTGATTATTCCCAAGTGGTTCATCCGCCAGCGCGGTCTGGCTGTGTCGCTATCAACCATGGGCGGCGGCCTCTCTGCCCTAGTCCTGCCGCCTCTCTTGATCGGTCTGGACGGCGCCCTCGGTTGGAGAAGCAGCTGGCTGGTTATCGCTCTTCTGGCGTTCGTCTTCTCCGCCCTGCCGGTCCTGCTTCTGCGGCGACAGCCCGAGGACATCGGCCTGCTTCCGGATGGAGACGACGCACCCGTCGAAGGCTCGGGCAGCGTCCAGCGGCAGGAAGAGGTGAGTTTCAAGCGCAGAGATGCGGTGCGCACCCGGACGTTCTGGATACTGGTCGTCGGTATCTCGATCGGTTCACTGGCGGCGAACGGTATACCGGCGAACATCACCAATATGTTCGTAGAGCGCGGTTTGGAGTTCGACCTCGCGGCCACTGCGTTGGTGGCCTACGGAATCGGCTCGATGTCAGCCAAGGTGGCCTGGGGCTGGCTGGCCAATCGCCTGCACCTGCGCAAAGTGCTGCTCCTACTGACGGCGTACGGCATGGTGGCGCTGCCGTCGATCCTGTTGATTCCCTCCAGCGTTGGGTCTCCAGCCCTTGGTTACGGTTTCCTGGTGGGCTTCTATGTGGGGGCATTCACCGGCCTGAACAGCCTTGTCTGGGCGACCTACTTCGGACGGCGGAACGTTGGGGCGATTAGTGGTATCGGGCGGCCGTTCAGCGCCGCATTCCTGTCCGGCGGCCCCTTCATGATGGCCTTTACTCGCGACCTCTTCGGCACCTACACCGTTGGCATACTCGTGTCGGCGGCGGCGGTGGCGGTTGCCTTCGCCGGCATGTATATGGTGCGACCACCGCAGCCTCCGTCCGATAAGGCCACAAGTGCTGACGCCTCGTCTGCCGTGGCCGGCGGTTGATTATGCCGAGACCTTCGTGGCGGCTGGGCTCCGCCCGCCGACAATGCTCAGCTCATGCGGGATTCGATCGCCGACACGCTCGGCACCGAAGCCAACGTGCCCTTCGAGCCTTTGATGGGCGGAGAGGACTTCTCGTTCGTGCTTCAGAGGGTGCCCGGTGCCTTCGGCATGCTTGGCGTACGCAAGCCGGAGTGGAAGCAACCGAAGGTCAACCACAACGCCGCCTTTGACATGGATGAGGCGGTGCTACCGCTCGGCACAGCGGTGCTGGCCTCTGCCGCGCTTAACTTCCTCGACGCCAAGCGGTAGGGCCGGCCGGCGGCGGCTGCACGCCAGGGGCCGTGACTTTGGAATATGATCGGCGTCTGCCCTGGACGGCTCGCACGAGCCGAGGGACCGTTCTCATAGAGGTGAGGCATCATGGCTTTCGCGCAACTCAACGGCATCGACTTCTATCACGAGGTGCACGGCACCGGTCCAGCGGTGGTCTTCGCGCACGGCGCTGGTGGCAACCACGCCAGCTGGTTTCAGCAGGTGCCGTACTTCTCGCGCCACTACCAAGTCGTGACCTTCGACCACCGCACGTTCGGTAGATCGGACGATACCAACCAGCTGGGACGCGCCGCTTTCGTCGATGACCTGTGCGGGCTGCTGGACCACCTCGGCATCGAGCGAGCGGCGCTGGTGGCGCAGTCGATGGGCGGCGGTACCTGCATGGGGTTAACCGCCCGATTCCCCGAACGAGTCAGCGCACTGGTGATGGCCGACACGATCGCCGGAATCACGCTGCCCGAGCCTTATCGCGGACAGCAGCAGGCGCACACTGAGAAGATGAGATCGGCTTCGCAGCTCGAAAGGGTGGTCTCCAAGGGCCTGCCGCTGCGTGAGCCGGACAAGGCTGAGCTGTATCTGCAGCTAGCCAGCTTCAACCTGGACAACACCAACCGTCTGAGCCAGACGGGCCGGCCACTCGAGTCGCCGAGCATGGAACAGCTAGTCGAGGCGGGCCGCCAGGTGCCGACGCTGTTTCTGGTGGGGAGCGAAGACGCGCTGGTCTCGCCGGAGATTGTGCGGGTGGCAAGCCAGCTGCTGCCCAATTCGCGGTTCGCCGAGGTGCCGGACTCCGGCCACTCGGTGTACTTCGAGCAGCCCGCGGTGTTCAACCACCTGGTGCATGGCTTCTTGTCCGGCGCGCTGAATCCGGATTGAGGCGCACCGGATCCGTTCACGTCTCAGGGCTGAGACGGGACGTTTCGATTCTCGGATGGGAGGGCAACGCCAGTCAGGCTATGCCCAACTCCTGCCGCAGATCCTTTATCGTTTCGGCCCGGCTGCGTCTCGGCGCAGATACACGCATACCGATGGGCAGATTCTCGACTTCGGGCACGATCTTGATCGCGACGAATACAGGCCCTGTCTCCTGCATGATGCCTTCGACGCTCGTGACGAAGTCCTCCAGGTCGGTGAAGGAATGCGCGCTGGCGTAGCCCGCGGCGCGAGCGAGGCCTGCGTAGTCGATGTCCTCGGCGTTGGGCACGGGCTGGCCGCCGGTGGTGGCGTAGCAGCCGTTGTCGAGCGGGAAGTGAACGAAGTTCTCGGGCTTCTTGCCGGCGACGGTCGCGAGCACGCCGAGGTTCATCAGCAGGGCGCCCTCCGAGTCGAAGAGCACGATCTTCTCTTCGGTCAGGCCCATAGCCAGCCCGAATGCCGCCGACGTCGTCTGGCCCATGGCACCGCCAAGGCTGATGTCGCGATTCGGGCTCGTCGTGACGTCGCGCCAGTGGCCTCCGGCGATCCCGCTGGTCGTCACGATAGACGTGCCACGATAGGGCTGGAACGCCTTGAAAACGTCGAGTGGCTTAATCATGAGGTCTCCGGTTCAGGCATTGGTTCCAGGTCGATTATCAGGGGCGAGCCAGTTGGCGGGAGCTGGCTGCAGATGGAGCTAGCGGTTGAACCCGTGATATTCGTCGCCGATCAGCACTACGACCGGACGCATCGTCTTCCGGCTTTGCTTGAAGGCTTCCGAGATGCGAGGTCCGTCCTCGTCGTGCTCTACCAGGAAGTACTACAGGCCGAACGCGTTCAAGAAAGGCTCCGTGTAACGCGCGGCCGAGTCGGGCGTGATACCGCGACGGGTCCACCCTCTGTACCCGATCACCGCGACCAACGGGAAGCCGGTATCGAGGGCCATGCCCCTTAGCGAGTCGCCCGCCTCCATCATGCCGGTGTTTTGAATCAGGACGACCGGGGTCTTGCCGGCGACGTTAAGTCCCAGGGCCGTGGACCAGCTCTCGCCTTCGCGCGAAACCGGGATGATGTCCAGCCCCGGCTGCTGCAGCATCAGCTCGTAGAGGTAGTTGGTCTCGCTGTCGGAGATGGTGATGATGTGTGTAACGCCGTTCTTCTCGAATTCCTCGATCAGCGTCTCTGGTCGCAGAACAGGGACCTGTTGCTGAGTCATCTAATCCCTCCCGAATTGGCCGCGAAGCTGGCGGATGATTGCCGTGATCGCTTTGCGCGTGCTTGGAGCGGCGGGATTATATCATTGGCGTACCGTTTGTGGGGGTGGAGTGGTGGCCCCTGGCCGCGACCTCTCCTAGTGCATCACCAGCCCGCCGTCGACGTTGATCGTTTGCCCTGTGATGTTGCGCGAGCCGGGGCCGGCGAGGAAGAGGATCATCGCCGCGACGTCCTCGGGCTCGTTGTATCTGCCGAGAGGGACGCTTCTGGCGCGCTCGCGTTCCAGCTCTTCCCTGCTGACCCCGGCTAGATCTGAGCGGTCGGCGTTGACGCCGGCGAACATCGGTGTGTTGGTGCCTCCCGGGCAGACTGCGTTGACGTTGATGTCGTGGGCGCTGAGCTGCCGCGCGGCTACGAGGGTCATCGCGATCACCGCCCCTTTGCTGGCGCCGTAGACCGCGTTAGAGGTACCCGGCGACCCCTTACCGGCTATCGAAGCCATGTTTACGATGCGCCCGCCACGTCCCTGCTCGATCATCTGCCTAGCTACGCGCTGCATGCAGAAGAACGCCCCTTTGGCGTTGATCTGAAGGATTCGGTCCCAGTCATCCTCCGTGATGTCGAGGAAGTCGCGGCGCCAGGTGACGCCGGCGCTGTTGACGAGGATGTCGATGCCGCCGAGGGTTGCTGCCGCCTCGTCGACCATGCGGTCTATCTCTGACAGGCTGCGAAGGTCGGCCTGAATCGCGACGCCGCGCCGGCCAAGCTGCCTGACGAGGTCAGCCGTCTCGTCGAGGGCCTCGCGATTGATGTCGACGAGCGCTACGTCAGCGCCGTCTTGCGCGACTTCGATTGCGGCGGCGCGCCCGATACCGCTCGCCGCGCCGGTAACGAAGGCGATCTTTCCGTCTAGAGCCACGTCTATCTCCTCAGGTTCAGTAGTGCGCGTGAAGTGCCTAGTGTAGCGGCTCCGTCGAGGCCTGAGGGTCGTGAAGTCCCTCGACCTCGACAGTCGGGAGACGAACGCAGCTTGGCATCGAACGGGCGCCGGGCGGCCGGGGCCACTGAAGGCGTAGGCCGGGGCGAGGCGGCCAGGGATTAGTGCTGCGCCAGCTCGTTCTTGATCGCCTAGGTTTGAAGCAACGAAAGGGGGAGGGCAGTCTGCCCTCCCCCTGACACGAAGCGGATTAACCGCTGCGTGCGAGCCTTACCGGCTCCTCGATGCATTTAGACCGACGGCTGTACCAGCTGCCAGGAAGGCGAGCGCCGCCGCCATGGCATACCACAAAGTCAGGCCTGCGTTCTCGGCCAGCCCATCATCGCCGGTTGAGGGCGGGGTGATGCCGGCAGCATCTTCAGCGGCCTTTTCGGCCGCGATGGTGTTCCGCAGGTCCTGCGAGGCGAAGTACCTGCCGGGAGGTGGGTTCTGGCCGGGCTCGTATACGACGATGACGCCGAACTGACCGTTGTCTCCCGGAGCGCCGTGGAGGCGACAGTAGAACGGGTAAACGCCAGGCTCGTCGAACGTGAACTCGAATGAGTCTCGGTCTGAGTCGGGCCGCAGGAAGTCATCGCGGGCAGCGCCCGTGTCGAATGTGCAGGCACCGATTCGAGAATCGAAACAGCCTTCCGACGTGACGGTGTGTGGCGCGCGGCCTGTGACGGTCCATTTGACCGTGGTGCCAACCGGCATCGTTACACGCGTCGTGGACCACTGAAACGGTGGTCCCTGCACGCCAATGTCGAAGACTACTTCCTGCGCCTCTGCGCTGGATCCAGAACTCAAGGGGTTGAATGAGCCCGCTACGGCGACGAAAACCGCCACGACGGATCGGGGTGAATGCTGCACTGGAAGCTGTAGCGCCCGGCAGACCCGCTATTAAAGGTGATCGAGTCGCTGCAGGGCCCGGTGCAGGTTTCGGAATGCTCGACGGCGGGAATGCTAACGCCGAAGTCGTGCAGCACGCCGGTATCGGTGTTCGTGAACACCACCGTGATCTGCGTCTCAACCGGTACCGAGATCGCCGCTCGATCGAAGGCGATGTTTGCGGCACTGACGTTGATAGTGAGTGAGGATGGAGGCGGTGGCGTCGTGGCCTCAGCTTGCGGCGTGGACGTTGGCGGGACTGCGGAAGGCACCGCGGTTGGCGGTTCAGAAGTAGGGCTCGGAAGGAGGGGGCGTCGCCTGCTCAGGGTCGATCGTCGAGGAGGTTGTCGCGGGTTGGTCCGAGGGCGTCGCCGAGCCTTCGTCCTTCGAGTCAGCGCCGCTGCTGCAGGCTATCGCCAGAGCCGCCAGGCTCGCGGCGGCCACGAACCACCACTTCCTGCCGGTTGCGGCGGTCGAAAGTAGCCGTCTTGACTGTCTGTCGCGACTCGTTGTTTTCATCCGGATGTATCTCGCCCTGTTGGCGAGTTGGATCACCGAATCACGGAAGTTATCAAGACGCGTTCAGGACGCTTATTCTAGTAGCGACAAGCGGCATTGCACGGGATCTTAATGAGGAGACTACCGGACATGAGACGGGGATGGCCGGGGTTCGCAACGAGGAAGTCATGGTCCAAGTCCCACGAGAGCCTGCTTTTACAGGTCAGTCCAGGCTGTTGCCGCCGTAAGACGCTCCGCGTCTTCTGACCGGCAGGTCGACCTCCGGAGCCCAGACGTAGACTTGATGGCCACAGGAGAAGCAAGCGAGGTCGCCTTCCGTCCCGGTAGTCAACATCCGGCCCCGGCACCTTGGGCACGGCTCGCGAGCCTGTTTTGCCAGCTTGGCCAGGGCTGCTTCCCGTGCCTCCGCCACCTCCAGGGTGGCTTCACGGTCAACAGGGAGCTCAGGCATTGGAATCAACTCGAGGCTGGACTCCGTAGCGGACTCGACGATTCTTGCGCTCGGCAGCGTCGGCCCGCTCTTTGGTCTGGAGCTGAATCTTTCGCTTCTTCGCTTTCGCGCTGTTGCTTTTGTTACCGCCGGCCATCAGGCGCCGAGCCGGATATTCGAGGCGCGCGACCGGCCCGGATTGCGAGGGTCGGCTTCCATATCGAACTCGACGCTCTGGCCCGTCACCAGCGAATCGTATTCGCCAGGCGGTAAGGAGCTGCTGTGAAAAAACACGTCCTCTCCGCCCCCCTCCAACTGGATGAACCCGAAGCCGCGATCCTTCACTAACGTTTTGATTGTGCCCGTCGCCATATTTGATCTCCCTATCAATTTCTCAAGCCTGATCGTAGTTGTCTTGGTTAGGCAGGCCTCATCCTTCCGATGAAGGATTGCCTCTTCCGGTGTGTTCGTGGCGCGTATCTTCGCCTGGCTCCAAGCGGATAAAGGTTGCCCGACGAGAACAGAGGGCGGCTTCTGGAAAGCTGACGGTCTGCGAGCTGGGGGTTTTTCCTAGTGCGCTTAGTGTAGGGGATCGTTGGGCAAAGAAGTAGACATGACATTCGACCGCCAAGGAATCGAATTCAGTGCTAAGGTGGTGCAGTCCCTTCGATCCTGAGGAGGCGTGGCTGAGACTCGACGAACCGGACGTGTCTCGTTACTTGCTCTGCGCGTCGATTGTCCCGAGGGGCTCGATTTCATGTGAAGCTTCTCACGGCAGGAGTCCGATGAGTTCGGACGGAAGGAAATGTGCAAACCGTATGCCCGAAACCGTCAAGCTGTCCTTCGAAGGCGACTACGATGACCCGTCGCCGCTGGTAGTTCTCTACAATCCCGAGGTCCTCTCAGGGGCTCTGCTGAGTCAGGTGTTGCGGTTTGGCCTGGTTGGCGCTACGGCTCAGAAACCGAGTCTGTCCGGCAAACTCAAGGGAAGCAGAGCTGGCCTGATTGAGATGATCCAAACCTACGGCCTCGGAGTCGAAGTCGTACCAGTCGCCTAGCCATTGATTGGTGCTTCTGGTTCTCACGAACCGGTCGCCATGCTTTAGCTTTCAGGCACTAAGCGCCCCTCGATCGAGGGGCGCTTAGTTATCCGGTTAAGCCGGCACTGACCTTGGATCCTTGGGCTCCAGGTACGAAGCGAAGAGGGCTCGCCATGTGGCGAGCCCTCTTCTGCGTTGCGCTGCGTGAGAATGTTGCGTGCGCTATTCGATGAAGCCGTTTTCGCGTAGCCAGCTTTCGGCCACCGCGGCGGGCTCCTCACCACCAGCGTCGACTCGCGAGTTGAGCTCTCGCATGACCTCGGAGTCGAGGGCCGCGGAGATCGGGCCGAATATGTCCTCCAGCGCTTCGCCGTGCTCGTCATAGACGTCCTTGCGCACGGTCAGCGCGTTGTTGTACGCGAAGAACGAGTTCAGGTCGTCCTCCAGGATGAGGATGTCGTTGGCGGCGATGGTGCCGTCGGTGCCGAAGAATTCGCCGAAGATGCAGGTGTCGCCATCAACCACCTGTGAGGGGATGATCGAGAACTCGATCTCGGAGAGGAACTGGTCCGGCAGCTCGAAACCGTAATCGACGCCAACGGCAGGGAAGCCGTCGTCGCGGGTGAGCCACTCCGTGGCGCCGCACAGCGTCGCGTCCTCGGGGTTGGAGTTGACGATTGCGGCGAAGTCAGAGATGGTCGAAATCCCCAGATCTTCGGCGCGACTGCGCAGAATACCCAGGGCGTACGGGTTGTTGACTTGCGTCATGTCCAACCAGACGATCTCGTTTTCTTCGAGGTCGCCTTGCTTTACGGCGTTGTAGAGCTCTACCGGGTCACCCGGCGCCTCCGTGATCTCGCGTTCGAGGTGGACGCTCCAGGCCGTCCCGGTGTACTCCCAGTACATGTCGACGTCGCCGGACTCGAGGGCCGCGCGTGTGTTCGCCGAGCCGAAGATCGCCGTCTGATCGTTGACGTCGGCGCCCGCGTCCTCCAGCGCCTTGACCAGGATCTGGCCCAGGATGAGCTGCTCGGTGAATTCCTTGCCGCTCACCGTTATAGACACGCTGTTAAGGCTGGTGCTGCGGCGACTCGAGTCGTCATCGTCATCGCTGCAAGCGACGATGAGGCCGAAAACGATGAGCAGCGCGGATAGTCCTAGTAGTTGCTTCATGTCTTTTTCTCCTTAGCTACTTCTCCTTACCCCTGAATTTGAATTCTCCTTTCAAAGGGGGTTTTGCCGTTTCAAAGTCCTTTTGGCCGCAGGACGTCTTCGATCAGGCCGGCCAGATAATCGATTGAGAGAGCCAGTACCGCGACGAGGACGCTGCCTACCAGAGTTACGAGCTCGCGGCCCTGAACGATTCCGGTCGTGATGATCTGGCCCAGGCCACCGCCGCTAATGAAGACCGCCAACGTGGCCGTGCCGACATTGATTACCAACGCGGTCCGGACCCCGGCCAGGATGACGGGCACAGCCAGTGGCAGCTCCACCTTCAGCAGCACGCCGATCTTGCTCATGCCCATGCCGCGCGCCGACTCGATGATCGAATCGTCCACCTGCTGCAGGCCGACCATAGTATTACGCAGCACGGGTAAAGACGAATAGGCCACCAGGGCAACGATGGAAGGCCACAGGCCGATCGTCCAGACCAGGGCCAGGAGCGCGACCAGTCCGATCGAGGGCACCGCCTGACCGATGTTGAATATCGCGATCGCGAACAGCGTGACGTGACGCGCAAACGAACGCGTCAGGAGAATGCCGGCGGGTATCGCGAGGGCGAGGACAAGGCCCGTAGAGAACATGGTGAGCTCGATGTGGCGTTGCGTGGCCATCACGATGAAGTCGATGTTGACGCGCCGTCGCTCGATGCTATCGAGCTCCTGGCCGTCCACCCAGAGGAACAACGCCAGTAACGCCGCGGCGAGCAAGGCCGGCGTGAGCAGATAGCCAGCAAGGGATCGACGGTACGATCCGACCGGGCTGGTCACGGCAGGCTGTTGACTCACGATGGCGATGGTTGCTCACCTGCTTCGCCGTCTTGCTCGCCGGCGCGTATCTCACGCACAGACCGGTTGATCGTTTCGATGTCAACGACGCCCTGGTAGGCGCCGTCGTGGCCCACGACGATTGAGACGTTGTTGGCGGCGCCGAGCATGGCGTTCAAGGCGTCGCTGAGGCTGGCTTGCGTGTCGACGACGGCGGTCGCGGGGCCGCCCAAGCCAGCCAGTTGCGCGCCATCGGCCTGCTCGAGATGCTGGAGGCCGAGCCAGCGGCGAGGTCTGCGCCCTTCGTCGAGTACCAGCACCCCATCCTTGCCAGAGCCGCGGATCAGTTCGCGAGCCGCATCCCGGGAGGCGCCTTCCTGTATGACAGGCCACTCGAGTAGCTGAATCGAGCCAACCTGGGTCAAGCCGAGCCGCTTGAGCGAGGCCCCGCGGCCGATGAAGTCTTTGACAAAGTCATCCGCCGGGTTCATCAGGATGCGCTCCGGCGTGTCGTACTGGGCGATATGAGACTGGTCCCGCAGGATGGCGATACGGTCGCCCATCTTGATGGCTTCCTCGATGTCGTGGGTGACGAAGATGATCGTTTTCTTGATCTCGCTCTGGATGCGCAGAAACTCGTTCTGCAGCCGCTCGCGGGTGATTGGGTCGATCGCACCAAAGGGCTCATCCATGAGCATCACGTCGGGGTCGGCGCTCATCGCGCGCGCCACTCCGACGCGTTGACTCTGGCCGCCAGACAGCTCCCTGGGATAGCGATGCCGGTACACGCCGGGGTCCATACCCACGGTTGTCAGGAGCTCATCGACGCGTTCCGCGATCCGGCTGCGGTTCCAGCCCAGTAGCTTCGGTACCGTGGCGATGTTGTCGTGGATCGTCATGTGGGGGAAGAGGCCGATCTGCTGGATTACGTAGCCGATGCGTCGCCGCAGTTGGTCCGGATTGACCCTGGTCACGTTCTCGTCGTCCAGGTAGATATTGCCGCCGCTTGGCTCGATCAAGCGATTGATCAGCTTCATCGTGGTCGTCTTGCCGCAGCCGGAGGGACCGACGAGGATGACGATCTCACCCTCCGGTATGTCCATCGTAAGCGAATCGACAGCCGGCGCATGCTGGCCGGGAAACTGCTTCGTCAGCTGGTCGAGGCGAATCTTGACCTTCATTGCAGGCCTCGCGAGGTCGTAACCCGGGCAAGGACGACGTAGAACGCGTCGAACAGGACGGCCAAGACCATGACGCCGAGAATGCCGCCGAGGACCAGGTTGAGCGCCGCGGGACTGCCGAACCGGGCGAGGCCGGAGAAGATGTCGTTGCCGAGGCCGGGGCCGAGTATGTAGGCTCCGATGGCTGCGATACCGACGATGATGATGGTCGAAACGCGCATGCCGGTGATGATGACCGGCCAGGCCAGCGGCAGCTCGATGCGGAGCAGGCGATGGATGCGTCCCATGCCTATCGCCTCGGCTGACTCCACGACCGCCGAGTCCACGGAGCGTAATCCCACGATGGTGTTGCGCACGATGGGCAGGAGCGCGTACATGACCAGCGCGATGATCACCGGCTTGGTGCCGAGCCCAAAGACGGGTATGAAGAGGCCGAACAAGGCGATCGAAGGGATGGTGAGAAAGACGCCCGCTATCGCGAGAACGAGCTCACGAGGGCGCTCGGTTCGATAGGTCAGCAGGCCGAGGCCGACGCCGATGATCGTCGCGATCATGATCGCCTCGGCCACGACGATCGCGTGCTCAATGCCGAGGTCGAGCAGGTGCTGCCAGCGGTCACGGAGATACTCGTCGAAGCTCACCGTCATTTACTCCCTGAAACTGACGTAGAAGCTCGCGATCACAGCAGGTTCGAGGCTATCGATGCTGAATCGGGCTGGCACGCCCGGCCGCCGATTTCCTAATGTCAGATCCGCCGGCGATTGCTCAGACCACCGTCTCGATAACGACGCCGGCCTCCTTCGCCGAGAGCTGGATTGTGAGCATAGTTAGCAGCGTCAGAATGCCGTGGCCGCCGAGCGCTACCACGTTGTCCGTCTTTAGCGTTTTGAGCGCGGCCGTCTGCTCCGGCGTCAACTCCAGCTCGGCGGCGACGCCGTCCATGTCCCGCACGAAACGCTCGCGAAGCGCCTTGTCGTTGCGCAGGTTTGCCAAGGCGCGATTCAGTGGGTACGTCTCGAGCGAGGGGTAGGAGTAGAACTGGTAGCCCTCTCCCTTGAACTGAAAACCGCCGTACGGCGCCATGTCCTGATGCGGCTGGCCGCGGCCACCCTTGTCGGGGATGAAGCGCATCACCGCGTGACCGTGG
Source organism: Dehalococcoidia bacterium (assembly GCA_965197795.1). GTDB lineage: Bacteria > Chloroflexota > Dehalococcoidia > DSTF01 > WHTK01 > WHTK01. Next base: position 253,896 of record OZ240228.1, read on the forward strand.
TGAGTCGTGGGCTGATAGCTCAGCAGCTCGCCGCGGTCTACACCGGCGGCGCCCATGGCTACGAACCAGGTCAGGAGCTCCGTGTTACCCACCTCGTCAAGCTGCACGCCGGACATGTCCAGCAAGGACTCGACGCGGCCCTCCTCGAGCTCCTGGATCGCCCAGTGGTCGAAGTCGTACTCGGGCTCGAAGTACTTGCGGGTTCCCGGGTAGTGGGACATGCCGCCGCTGGCCAGGATGGCCACCCGCTCGGGCCGCTCCTTGACGACCGCCGCGATCGCCCGGCCGACTTCGAGGCAGCGGTGGGTGGTCGGCAACGGCGGCAGGTAGACGTTGACGAAGAGCGGCACCAGCGGAATCGACCGCCCCTTGTGGACGTAGCGAAGCGGCGTCGCGAAGGCGTGGCCCAGCAGCGCTTCGTGAAGGTAGGTGATGTCGATGCCGCGCTCGATCAGGCCGTTGAGGATGCCCAGCGCGAGGCCTTCGTGGATCGGGATATCGTACTCGAAACCGGCGAACTCGGACGTCGCCGTCTTGCCGGTCACCACCGCGAATGGTGGCACCGGGCCGGGGAAGAACGTCTCGACGTGGTCCAGCCCGACGAGCACTAGGACATCAGGCTTCGTCTCGTCCAGATCGCGCCCCAGCAGGTCCATCGCCTCGATGTCGGCGTCGAGCTGCGCCGGATCCTCTTGTGGCGGCCGCGTCATAAGCTGCGGCGCGTGAACTGTCGATGCGGCCCAAACGATCTGTCCCATCTCACCCTCCTTTGGGCTGGTTAGTTGCGATTGCAATGCATTGTAGAGGGATGCTTTTCGCCCGCCAAACTCTCGGTCGTCCGGCGGATAGCCGCTAGACTGGTGGCATGAAACTGTCCGTCGTCGACCAGGCGCCGGTCCCCGCCGGCGCGACGCCCACCGAAGCGTTGAAAAACAGCATCGACTTGGCGCGGTACGCCGAATCACTGGGCTACACGCGCTACTGGGTCGCGGAGCATCACTCGACCGCCTCGCTAGCCAGCCCAGCGCCGGAGATCCTGATCAGCCGCGTCGCAGCTGAAACCTCGACGATTCGGGTCGGGTCCGGCGGCGTCATGCTGCCGCACTACAGCCCGCTCAAGGTGGCCGAGACGTTTCGCATGCTGCACGCCCTGAGCCCGGGGCGCATCGACCTCGGCATCGGCCGGGCGCCCGGCGGCACTCGTCTCGACGCCTACGCGCTGCGCTATCGCAATAACGATGGCGATGATGATTACGCGACGCAGATCGTCGAGCTCATGGCGTTTCTCAAGCGCGCCGAATTCCCCGGCGAGCATCCCTTCGGCCAGATCCTGGTCACGCCGGAAATGGAAGGCGCCCCCGACGTCTGGCTGCTCGGCTCCAGCGGCTGGAGCGCCGACGCGGCCGGCCAGCTCGGCCTGCCGTATGCTGCGGCGCACTTCATCAACCCCAACCCGACGGGCGCTTCAATAGAGCACTATCGCCACGCCTGGGAAAATTCAGGCCAGGAAGGTAAGCCGCAGGTCCTGGTTTCCGTCGGAGCCATCGCGGCCGAGACGGATGAGGAGGCGCAGTACCACTACGCCTCGCAGCGTCTGCGACGCCTGCTGCGCGACCGCGGCGAATCGGAGAACGGCCCGATCCCGAGGCCGGAAGACGCTCTCGAGCGCCTCGCCACGCTGGGTGAAGCGCCGCCGTCGCTGATCGCCGACAACGGCGAGTGGCCGCGCGTCTTCGTCGGCAGCACGCAGCAGGTGCACGACGGCTTGTCTCAGATGGCCGAGGCCCTCGGCATCGACGAGCTGATGCTGATCACCGTGATCCATAGCCATGAAGCGCGCAAAGACTCCTACCGGCGGCTGGCCGAGGCGTTTGGTCTGACGCCAATTGGCGCGAAGTAGGACCTCAACCCGGCGGCCACGTCTTGCGTGACGACCTCACTCCGACGGTCCGCACACTTCATCCCAGACGGCCAGTCGGCGCTGGTTCGAACCATCAGCGTCCATGACGTAAATGGCGTCCAGTCGCGCGTAAGCAATCTTGCTCCCGTCGGGTGACCATGCAGGATCGTGATCGGGATGGTTCTTTGTCGAACGCCGAACGTCCGAACCAGCAAAGTCCAGCAAGCGAATGCCGTCCAAACGACCACCGTCTTTCGCACTAAATGCAATGGACTGGCCGGACGGTGACCACTTGGGGTTGGAGCCAAAGTTGGCAGCAACTGCATGTTCGCGGCAGCCTGAGGACGGGTCGTTACTTCGACATGGGCCATTCGGAGCGAGCCGATCGCGTCGCGGTGCTCGGTCCGTCGGCCGCTGACAGGCTTGGAATCGCCAGGCTAGAGCAACTGCCGGCGCTGCGAATAGGAGACGACGTCTACCTGGTGATCGGGATATTGGAAGGCGTGGCGAGGCAGCCTGGTTTGCTGGGAGCGGTGATCATCCCGGAAGGCACGGCGCGGCAGGACTTCGGCCTCAGGAGTCCCGAGCTCGTCGTCATCGAAACCAGGATCGGCGCCACGGCGCTGATCTCGCGCCAGGTCCCGCTGGCGCTGCGGCCGGACAGCGTGCGAGGTCTCAAGGTGGCCGCGCCAAGCGAACCAAAACGGGCGCGAGACCTCGTGCAGAACGATTTGAGCACGCTCTTCCTCATGCTCAGCGGCGTTTCGCTGTTGGTCGGCGCGATTGGTATCGCAAACGTCACGTTGGTCTCGGTGATCGAACGGACGGGGGAGATCGGTCTGCGCCGCGCGTTAGGAGGAGCCAGGCGTCATATTGCGTTTCAGTTTTTGCTAGAGAGCGCCACGATGGGTCTGATCGGTGGTGTCATCGGAGGAAGTGTGGGCGTCCTAATCGTGGTCATGGTTTCGTCGGTTCAATCCTGGACGCCCGTGCTCGATCCGCTGGTTCCGCTGGCCGCGCCGGCGATTGGGGCGCTCACCGGCCTGGTCTCGGGGACCTATCCAGCGCTCCGCGCCGCCCGTCTGGAGCCGGTCGAGGCGCTGCGAGCCGGGTGACCGTCATGCTCCCGCCGCGTCCTGCTCCTCTGCCAGCGCGTCCGCGCGTAGTCGCGGCCGCTTCGCGACGAGGAGCAGCAGAGCGGAGACCCAGAACCCGGCGAGCGTCACGATCCAGACGAAGCGATCCTCGCTGAACGCGTCCAGCAGCGCGGCGAAGAGCGGGGCGCTGGCTGCCGAGGCGATCACCGAGATCGGGAAGACGATGCCGCGGATCGTCCCGACGAACTGCCTGCCGAAGTAGTTGGGCCAGATGATGTTCTGCACCGTCACGTTGGCCCCCATACCGATGCCCCAGATCATGTTGTAGGCCAGCAGATAGACGACGCTGTCCTGCGCGAGGATCATCGCCAGCATGGAGCAGCCGGCGATCGTCAGCCCAAAGAAGGCGAGGTAGCGCGTCTGAATCCGGTCGGCCAAGAAGCCGCAATACAGGGCCGAGACCGAAACCATGAGCGGGTCGAGCGCCGTGGCAAGCGCGATCACGCCGGTCGAAAGCCCGACGTCCTGCCAGTAGGCGGTCCGGTAGAGCACCGTCCCCGGCAGCACCGCGCCCAGAAGCATCATCGCCGCTACGATCATCCACATCGTGGGGCTGCGGATCGCCTGCGCCGCGGTCCAGTTCTCCGACGTGGCCGTCGATGCCGAGCTCTCCAGCGCCGTATAGACCGGCGGGTGGTCGGCGCCGTCCGGGTGCAGGCCCATCGACTCCGGGTCCTTGCGCATGAAGATGGCGCACGGCACCGCGATCACGGTGATCACCATGACGCCGGAGACCAGCCACGCCTCGCGCCAGCCCAGGTTGTCGATCAACGCCTCCACGATCGGCAGAAAGATCGAGGTGCCTAGCGGCATGCCGATGGTTGCGATCGCCAGTGCGCGGCCGCGGTTGGTGTGGAACCACTTCGCGATCGGTACCGTGGTGATCAGTTGCCCTCCCGGCGCCCCGAATCCGGCGATGCCGGAGATCGCGAACAGCGCGTAGAAGACGATGAGACTGTGCACGCCCGCCAACCCCAGCACGCAGGCGCCGGCGATCAAACCTGCCAGCGTACCGAGCACGCGCGAGCCGATGCGGTCCAGCAGCGCGCCGACGAACGGCGCCGCGACGCCTGCGACGATCAAGCGCGTTGTGTAGCCCCAGGACAGGTCGCTGCGGCTCCAGCCCAGCTCATCGCTCATTGGCGTGACGAAGAAGGAGAAAACTGCGGCGTTCAGCGGCGACGCGGCGAGGTTCATGGTCAGCGTCGTGCCAACGATGACCCAGCCGTAGAAGATCGGCGGACGGTTACGGATCAGGGATAACACTTAAAGGCAGTCTACGTTTGCGAGTTGTTAGGTTCCACGCACTACGGGAGGGGACGCCATTCAGCGGGGGCCTGGGCTTGTCCCCAGCTTCAAAGCTGGACCAGGCGCCTCAATTCCGCTTGTCGCCGATGTACAGGTCGTCGTAGTAGACGTCGCCGCGAGGCGCACCGCTGCCTCTCTCCTTGGCGTCCCAGCGGACCTCGAAGAGAAGCCGTATCGTCTGGAAGCCTTCTGGAATCGCCTGCCAGTACGTCGCAAAGTCGTCGCGGACGTTGAGGCTAAACCGGACCCACTCGCCCTCCACTGGCTGGTTGCGGTTGACGAACACGAAGCGGCCGTTGCGGATTCCGAACGGTGGGACCTCCTGACCGGCCAGGAGATAACGAAGCTGGAGTTGTCGGCGAAATCAGGGAAGTTGTCAGGGCCGATGGCGATGATCACAAACTGGACGTACTGCCGCTCCGCGCCGCGGTTCCAGTTTTCGACCCGGTAGAACCCCTCGACTACCTCGGGCAGCTCGTCGGGTTCGATCTCCTGAACCAGGTAGTAGACCTTGTTACCGCTCGCGAAGGCGGGATCGTCCATGCGTAGGACGGCGGAGTGGCCGCCCGTGTGGGCCAGCTCCGACGTCACCTCGAATCCGGACTCCTCAGCGATGGTGAACCAGGGCGCGGCGCCCATTTCGAAGCCGGGGTTCTGGAACAGGTTGCCTGTTGGCCCCGCGGTTGATCTGGGCCCCGCAGCCGGCGTTGTATCGCCGCCACCGGAGCAGGCAACGGCGGCGATGCCGGCGACGGCGATAGCGACCAGACGGAGCGGGAGACCGAGGCGCTTGCGCACGGACTCACCGTAGCACTAACGACATGTGGCTGGGTGTGGGAAGGCAGACCGTGTGCATCAATTACCGAGACGGTCTGCGTGGGCGATTGGCGGTAGGTCTGGACCTCGGTAGGGCGGTAGGCTAGACCTCGGTAAGGGCGCGATTCATCACGCCGGAGACGATGCGTTACGTCTTCAGCTCCCGGTACACCTTCTCCGACGTGATCGGCAGGTCGCGGACGCGGACGCCGCAGGCGTCGAAGACGCCAACGCCCGAGGTTTGTCTCTCCTCGGACAAACAATTGAAGAAAGCCTGAAGCAAGTGAACTACAGTTGTACAACGATTCAGTTGAGCGAAGCACTACATGAATTGCCAAAGTGGACGGAGCTCCCGGAGGCACCTGTCGATGAGCGAATCAAGACTCATATGGACGCTGGGGATGAACTCCGGGGTCTGTTAGATAGAGGCGACGCACTCGCACTGATTGCTATTGCTCGAATTAGGGCCGAACGACTTGAATCAACAGGTCAAGAAAACAGCACGCTGGAACGGCGCGCCTATCTTCTTCGCTCACTGAAACACCAGGATGAAGTCAGGACTCTGAGAGAGATTTATGGCGAGGCCTTTATCTTGGTGGCGGGGTATGCGCCGAGAGATAGGCGGCTAGAAGAGATTGCCGGCGCGATCGCAGTTTCACACCAAGGCTTCCGCTCGGAAGCCTTTCGCGCCAATGCTGAGCAGTTGATATTCAGAGATCACTCAGATGAAGAGAACTTCTTCGGGCAGCATGTTCGTTCCACCTTTCCACTCGCGGATTTCTTTGTCGATGTAAGCCGAAAGCACGATCTCTCAAGGCAGGTTGAACGCTTCATCGAGTTGGTCTTCGGGCACCCATTTCACACACCCTCGCGGGATGAATACGCCATGTTCCACGCAAAGGCTGTAGCTCTCCGTTCGTCGATCCCGGCCTCTCCTGGACCTGCCAAACCGGCGGCGAAGGGACAGAAACTGCCTGTCTGACCGTCAGCTCGTCTCAGGCTAGAATCTGCCTGCGACGGAATCTTGAGCAGACGGAGGTTGATATGGCGGGGCGGGTTGAGAGCAAGATAGCTATCGTTTTCGGCGGCGGCCAGACGCCGGGCGAGACCATCGGCAACGGCCGCGCGACCGCGATCGTCCTGGCGCGCGAGGGCGCGAAGCTCACGATCGTCGACCGCGATCTGTCGCGAGCTCAGGAGACCGCCGACGAGATCACGAAGGCGGGTCCCAGCGCCGTCGCCGCCGAGTGCGACATCACCGATGAGGCGGCGGTCAAGGGCGTCATCGACGCGGTCTTGGCGCGCGAAGGACGGCTCGATATCCTGCATAACAACGTCGGCCCCAGCCTGGCGCTCGGCGACGCCAACGCGCTGGACCTGACGGCGGAAGCGTTCGAGCGCAGCTTCAAGGTCAATCTTGAGGGTATGTGGTTCGCCTGCAAGCACTCGCTTGTGGCGCTGCGCGAATCACACGGCAGCATCGTCAACATCGCGTCGATGGCAGCGATCGAGCCGTATCCCTACCTGGGCTACAAAACGACAAAGGCGGGCGTGGTTGCCCTGACGGAAAACCTTGCCGTGTACAACGCGGAGTACGCGTGCGGTCGAATGCCATCCTGCCCGGACTGATGAACACGCCGATGGCGATCGAGAACCGCATCGGCCTGAACGGCATGACGCGGTCCGACGTCGTCGAGATGCGCGACAAACGCGTGCCGCTGGGTCGCAAGATGGGCACGGGCTGGGACGTCGCCAACGCCGCGCTCTTTTTGCACTCGGACGAAGCGAGCTTCATCTCCGGCGTTTCGCTACTGGTGGATGGCGCGCAGGCGGTGTCGTGGGGCCACTAGGCGCTACTGGACCGGTGTGCCGCTTAACGGCGTTTCCGATACCGATCGGAAGAGACCCTGGACGACCTCTGGGACGGCTAGGTACGCCACGCCCGAGATCAGCATCATGATCACGGCGAAGTTGAAGATCTTGTAGCGGTGCCCGCCTGCCGCTGCATACGGCGCGAAGGAGTTCGCCATCGTCAGCATGATGATGCTTACGACGACTAGCAGGCGGATGAAGGCGGCGTCCGGCGCGGCGAAGACGATGGCGTTGCTAATACCCGCCTCCGCGATGAGGTCGGAGTCAAGATTCTCGTCCTGCACCTCGGCGATCTTGCCGCCGAAGATCAGTACGACCTCCGTTACGAACAGGATGATGGTAAGCAGCACTGCATGCATCGGCACGACAACGAATGCAAATGAGGTCGTAACGAGGGACCGTGAGGCCCGTAGCAGCGAAACCTTCTGCCCGAAGGATGATGCCAGTTCGCCGACCGCTGCCGGGTCGCCGCCGACCTTTATGCCGTCGGAGAAAATTCGGACAGTACGGGTGATCAGTTCTGAACCCGTTTCGCCAGCCAACCGGGCCCAGGTCATGTCTGAAGGCAGGTCGTTGGTGAGACGCACATAGAGCCTGCGGACGTGTGGCTCCATCGCGCCGAGTGACCGACGGTTGAGGCGCGAAAGACCCTCGGACACCGTGGTGCCCACGGCGCCCATCACGCTGCCGAGACCGCGCAAGAAGGCGGGCATGTCCTTGTCGCGCTGGTCGATCTTCTTGTCGTCTTGCCAGACCAGCCACGCGCTGGGGGTGAGGAGCAAGGCTGACACGATCATCGCGATACCGAGGCCGAAGACTAGCCAGCCCAGGACGAAGACCGGTCCGGTCACCGAGATCAGGAGCACGGCCAGTTTGTCCATCTGCGCCTGCTCGGCCGAACGTCTTGGAAGGCGATGCGTCTTAACCTCGTGAGGCGAAACGGTGAAGATGATCCACCCGCCCACGACGGTCACTATCATGACGACCAGGGAGAGCCCAGCGATTGCGATCGTGCCAACCGGGTAGATCATCATCGAAACGAGTGAAATTACGACGATCAGGGTTGTCGAAACCATCAAGGCTATGTAGGCGTCTGTCCACTTACGCAGCGACTCCATGTCGCGTTCGTACTGCTTGCCGTACAGCTCGAGCTGGACCTCGGTTTCGCGCTTTAGAAAGTCCTCTTCCGACTCGCCGGCAGAGAGCGCGGTTGCGAAGTGCAGCAAGAGGTTCTGGACGCTGTCGACCTTTGCCTGCTCGCCGACGATCTCGCAGGCCTGTGAGTAGTCGTAGTTGAGGCGCTGCGCCACGCGGTGGACGCGGCGGAAGTACTTCGAGGTGCTGTAATCCAGCTCCGCCGTTCCCTCGAACAGCTTGTCGCGTGAGATGCCGGACGTTGCCACAGCCGACATGTGGGTCAGCTGCGTGATCAGGTCGAAGTCGATCGGCTCTCGTAAGAACAGCGACGAGGCCCCGAAATCGTCCTCTTTGACCTTCCGGGCCTCGGTGCCGGAATCAGATGATCCCTTGCCTCTGAGCCTGGGCATAAGCTTTAAAGATGTCAAAGAAGTTCGTCCTTCCGGCTTCCAGGAGCCGGTCGAACAGGCGCGCCCGCTTGGCCAATTCGTCGTAAATGGCGCGCTTGTTCTGGGGGTCCATCCCGCGTGCGGGCGCGACCCGGTTCTCCAGCAGATAGCTGTTCATGTGGCCCGTCGCTTCGAAGGTGTCGTTGTGAGGCACCCAACGGTACGTCTCGATGAATGAGAAGGCATCGGCCTGGGTGTCATAGCCAATCAGCTCGTTGAGGCTGAGGATGCGGCGCCCAGGCCTGCCGTCGGGCAGGCGAACGGCGCTGGCGATGGCGACGAGATTGAGGTTATCGACGTACGCTTTCGGGACGCTGATTGGCGCACCCGTGAGACGCTGGATCAGCTTCTCGACTGAGGAGGCGTGGAAGGTTGACGCCACAGCGTGACCCGTCTGCATGGCCTGGAAGGCGATGGCGCCCTCCTCACCACGAATCTCGCCGATGAGGATGGCGTTGGGCCGCTGACGCAAGGCAGCGCGCAGCAGTGAGAACATCGTGACGCCGCCGCCGTCGGACGCAGACATCGAGCCTCGTACCACCTCTCGAGTCCAATTGGAGTGGGGCACCTGGAGCTCGGGCGTGTCCTCGATGGTTACGATCTTGGACGCGGGAGGGTAGAACATGGTCAACGCGTTGAGCAGCGTCGTCTTACCGGATGCCGTTTCACCGGAGACGAAGAGGTTCATGCCGTCACCGATCATCAGCGAAAGGTAGGCAGCCATCTCTGAACTGATACCGCCCGATTTGATGACGTCGAGGATGCTCAGGGGCACCGCAGTGAACTTACGGATCGTGAAGTTGCTGCCGCGGGTCGAAACGTCATTACCATAAACGATGTTGATACGCGAGCCGTCCGGCAGAGTCGCGTCGGAAATTGGGTTCCTGTAGGTGACGGGCTTCTTGATTGGGGTCAACCATCGACGGCTCGATGGAGGCATACGTGTCGCGAGCATCCTCGTTGTCGGTGATGATGTGGACGAAGAGTCCGCCGTTGACAGCGTAGATGAAGTTCTTGAACGGTACCTCACCGGCGCCACGGCTGACCTTCTCGTAAAATTCGGGCTCGCCGCCCAGGGCCTCGTAATCCAGGGTTCCGAGGTAGGCCCGCAGATGCGGCGAATCAGCGGCCGCTTCCTGAAACGCCCGCTTTCGTTCTGCCCGTTCGGGGTCTTCCGGCGCTTCTTCCGGTGCCTTCTTGGGCTTTTTCTTGCGCCGCTTGAGATCCGCGGGTGCCGCTTCGCTCATGCCTTGGCTTTCGTTACAGGGATGATCTTCATGCCGAGGCCGGGCTCAACGTCGAAGGACACGATGTTGCCGGTGCTCTTGGCAGCGCCTCGTACCTTCGAAACCTCAAGCACCTTGACCAACTGTGTGCCAACTTCCTCGACACGAAGCCTCAAGTGGGCGTCACACATTGAACGCAACCGTGTCAGCAATTGCTCCGTCGAGGCGTAAGAGTGCATAGTGAAGATCAGACTGCGACCACCGTCGCACAACTCCTTGGCCCGGGAGAAGAAGTCGAGTGTTTCCGCCTCTGAGGCGTGCGTTACGAACGCGGTCAACGAGTCGACAACGACGACGTCGGCTTTGCTTTTGGCGATATGGGCCAGCAGCATCTTGAAGATGCGGCGTGATTGCTCCTCGGTGAAGCTGTTCGGTACCGGGTAGATATTGATTCGCCCGACGATGAAAAGTCGTCGATGTCGAGGGCCAGGGACTGCATTTGTCGAAACAGGCTGGGCGTGGTGTTCTCGGTCGTGTACATGTCGATGCGTAGGCCGCTGTGAAGCGTGCCCCAGGTGAACTGCTGCACCAGGACGCTTTTGCCGGCGTCGGATTGACCTTCAATGATCGTCAGCGAGCTCAGCGGCAGGCCGCCGCCGATCTTCTTATCGATTTCGCTGTTGCCGGTCGTGACCAGTCGTGGTGCTTCAGTGCTGACCAAGACGCCTCCTAGACGAGCCTCGTGAACGAGCCGGCGGTGGTGGCGCCGAATTCGGTGCTGATGATCAGTGAATTGGACGGGCCGACGGCGACGCCAGGAACGAGGTTGCGCAGCAGCTCGGCGCTCTCACCGGGGTTGAGGATGCCGGGTTCCTGGTCATCGTTGAGGATGTTGGACAGGCTCCAGGTGTTGTCCGTCAACCCGGTTGCGTCGTACGGAGCCAGAGGTTGGCCTCGCCGGTGGGGTCGGTGAAGAAGCTAACGATAATGTCGAGGTCTGCTATGGTGCCGATACGGGTCGAGCCGTCGTTAAGCAGTGTGATGGTGACGTACTGGCCGGTGATGTCCACCGAGGTGTTGGTAACGGAGAGGTCCGTTGTGGACTTCTCGGTCAGGCGGGCTTCCATGGCACGAAAGCTCATGCCAACGTTATCGTAGGTCTGCAGGCTGCCACGCCCCACGATCGCAATCGCGGTCAGGAGAATGGCGCCGACGAGCATGGACGGTATCGCGTTATCCACAATTACACCGTGAAGAACCGGGCTTCGTTGATGCCGTTCGGTGCGACGATCTTGAAGAAATAGGTGGTGCCTGCCACGAGGTTATAGTCCAGCGTGAGCGTCACCTTGAGCGTCGCTGTAGGATTCCAAACCGTGTCGTTCTCGATCGTGTAATCCCAGCAGGGCGCGATGCAGGACGGGCCGCCGTAGGGAACGCGTAGGAAGCTGCTCGCCGTGCCGAAGAACACGTCGACACGGCTGATGGGAGCGATGGCGACGGCGCCGACATTCTTGGTCCAGGTGTCGACCGTTGGGCTGGCGTCGGTGCCGACGGCGTGGATGATCTCAATTTGGGTGCTAATGCGCGAGTCTACGCTGTCGGCCGACGCGACAAGTGAGCCGCTCGTACGGGAGATCGCGGGCATCAGCGCATTGAGCACGGTGACGATGGCCGTGATACCCGCGACGGTCAGGATTACCGTCGCAATTGCCTTCTCCACGGAGCTCTCCTAGCTAACTTTGCGTAAGGGGCCGGGGGCCCGGTAGCTTTCTTCAGCTTCCTCGATCAGTGCTGACAGTTCTCTGAGTGCCAGGAGGTAGTCGGTTTCGTGTCTAGTCCAAGAAGCGCATGGGGTTCTGTCGCACGCCTTCCTGCCAGACTTCGAAGTGTAGATGCGCACCGAAGCAGGTGCCGGTGCAACCGATCTCACCAAGGACGTCGCCCTGCTTAACCTGCTGTCCCTGGGAAACGTGCAGGGCGCTGAGGTGGGCGTAAAGCGTGCCCAGGCCGTCGCCCTCGATGAGGACGAAGAAGCCGTACGAGCAGCAGGGGTTACCGCCCGCCACGGTGACAACGCCATCCGTGGCGGCCACTACGGGGCCCTCCCACTGGCCGATGTCGATGCCGAGGGGGTGGCTGGTGTCATAGTGACTGGTCACCGGGCCAAGGGCGGGCCAGATCAGCCGAGGCGCCGCGCGCGCCGCCAGCACGACGCCGCGATGCGTGCCGAAATACCCTCTCAACGCCTCTGCGATGGCGACGGAGTCCGCCTCCGTGCCGCCATTCGCCAGCTCGAGCAGAACCGCGGGCACGCGGGCGCGGCCGGCATGGATGTCCTGGCAGGGGAAATCGCTTTGGGGTTCGGCAGAGGGCGGAGCGCCCCCTTCTCCGGAGCCAAGAGCCTGCAGGAGCTCCGTAGCCAGGACGATGCTTTGTTCCGGACCGGGGTCGCAGAACCACGTCTCGTTGCTCGAGCCCACGATGCCATTGAGCGCAAGAATTGCGTCCGGACGCCCAGCCTCTGACAGGGGCGCCAGGGCGGCATTAACGCCCTTCTCCAGGAGAGCGGCTGCGATCGCCAGCGCCAAAGGCTGGAGTGGGTCCTGGTTCTCCAGGGCCAGCACGATAGAAAACGGTGCCGGTGGAGCAGAGGCGGCCTGGTCAGAGGCGCGTCCGGTGCTGATGCCACGCGCGTTTCCCACGGCTGACAAGGCACCCGTCGGCGGCGCATCGCGAATGATCGGACGAGGTGTCGGTTGAAGCACGGGATTCGCTTCACTGGCGATACCACCACCGGAGCCCGAGCGCAGCAGATCCGAGGCCCGAGACGCTTGCGCCGGCAGCGCCGGCAGTGTCAGGTCGGCGGAATCGGCTGGCGATTGTGACGTCGTCTCACCGCGGGCGGGCAACGCTGGAAGGGACCCTGGGAAGAATGACAAAGCGATGGCGCTCAGGCCGGCGCCGATGATCAGCGCGGTGAGCGCCCGCCCAGCCGGTTGGCCGGCTGCTTACGCCGCCTTGGGGACGACTTCATGCGGCGTCGGACTTCTTGCCCTTGATCCGCTGGCTTATGGCACGGGCCTCGGCGAGCAGTTCCTCGATGTTAACCTGCGGCAGGTCTTTCCTGCGACATCTTCGATTTCGTCGTCATCTACGTCTTCGACTTCGTCGTCTACGTCGTCCCGGTCGACTACCGGCAGCTTGTCTTCGAGCTCCTGCTCCTCGTCCTCTGCTTCAGAGTGCTCCTCAACCTCGGCCGGGACGGTGTAAATAACCGTGCCGTCGGTATCTTCGCCGGAAGCCTCCTCCTCCTCCTCCTCCTCCTCCTCCTCCTCCTCGGCAACCTCAGGCTCGGCTACGGCGACCTCATCCAGGACGGACGCAAGCTCTTCGTCGAGCTCCTCATCATCGTCGCCAGCCTGTCGGCGACGAGCCAGAAGCGACTTCTCCGAGGCGTTGAGGTCGCTATCCGCAGAATCGCGGTCGGGGCTGAGGTCTCCGGCATCGCCGAGTGTCTGGTCGGGTGGGTCGTCTTCGTCCTCAGCGCTGCGGCGCAGCAGCGAAGCGATACTCAACGAGGGAAGCGTGATGTTACGGCGCTTCAGGAAAGGGCCCGCGAGGTTGAGCAAGCCCATAGCGAAACCTGAAAGAGCGGCCAGGATGGCCAGGTAGAGGACGATCTGCTCCAAGCGTTCCGCCTTTCCTTGCGATGTTGCTCCGTCTTCTTATCGACGTGTGTCTAATGATGTACCTCTGCCGGGCTGGTGCCTATTCTTGTGTCGGGAAGATCGCACCGTGCCCGGTTTCCTGGTCATAGATGAGGTCGACCTGACTGATGCGCCCAATTTTGGTTTCGCCAAACACGGCTAGCGCGCTTCGTAGCTGGTCGCAGTCGGGCATCACACCCAGCGCGAGAATCTCGTTGCTCAGTTCCTGAGCGGCAGCGCGATAAATGTTGACGTGGCCGTCTTCGTGCGCGCGGAGAGCCGCCAGATAGTCTTGCCAGAGGCCGGACTCAGGGGGCGAAAGATCGCCATCGCGGTCGAGCTCCGGCAGAGTGATTATGGCTTCGACTTCGATCGTCGCCTGACGCAGACTGCAAGCCGCACCTGCCTGCTCGAAGTTGAAGCTCCAGCGCAGCCCCCAGGTCGTCAACGCATCGAAGCGCCGTCCGGCTACGTCCGACTGCGGCCCGATCTGGTCGAGTTCTTCGCGAATATCGGTCAGGCTACCCCGCGCGTCCACCGGGTAGGGATCGAGCCAGACAGTCTCCACGACCCGTACATGTTCATTGTGGTAGGTATTGGCGAAGTCGATTTGCAGCGGTAGGGAGCGCGACGGCTGAACCCGGGCCGGCTCGGCATTCAGGGTCGAGCAGCCCAGCGTCAGGGCGGCGCAAAGCAAGGCGACGAGAAACCAGGGTCGCATCGATCTGTTTATCGACGGGAAAGCGTCCTTAGCGCAGCGAGTTCACGGGCTGAAGTGCGAAAGGCATCGTCCGCAAGAACACGGACGTCGCGCGTAGCGTGTCATTACGTCGGGTTGGTTTCGAGGGTGACGCACCACGGCGAAGCTGCGGGTGAGGACGAGGCGCTGACGATTAGTGGCAACGCCGCGCCACCATTAGAATCGCTGTGTACCCCGCTTTTCGATTTCCGGAGGGAACCATGTACGTCTCGAGGGGCAAAGGCGCCGATCCTCAGCTCACCACGCGCGACATGTTCACCGGGCGTGTGCACCATCACCCGCACATCGGCGAAGCGGAAGGCAGGACGTTGCGGATCAACCTGGTGCGATTCGAGCCCGGCGGCCGCACGAAGTGGCACAGGCACGGCTTCGAGCAGGGTCTCATCGTGCTCGAAGGCAAGGACATCGTCGCGAGTGAAGCCGGCGAGCAGATCATCGAGCCGGGCGACGTGGTGGTGATTCCCGAGGGCGAGAAGCACTGGCACGGCGGTACGGAAACGACGGGCATGGCCCACTTCTCGATCGGACAGTCGACCGGTGAGAGCACCGTCCTGGAGCCGGTAACCGAAGTCAAAAGCAAAGTCTAACGGCCGCATAACTTGGTCCGATTACTCAGCCGCTTTGGCATCTTCTACGGCTGGTGGATCGTCTTCAGTGCGGCCACCATCACGTTCTTGTCCGCGGGCACGTTCTTCTACGGTTTTGGGCTGCTCGTCGGTCCGCTGACCGCCGAGTTCGGCTGGAGCCGCGCTGCGGTATCAATTGGCTTCTCGCTGCGAACCGAGGTCGGCGGCATCGCGGCGCCGCTGGTCGGCGTAATGGTCGACCGCGTCGGAGTCAGGCGACTTACCACGATAGGTGTCGTCGTCGTCGCGGTCGGCTTCTTGCTATTGAGCCGTGTGCACTCGCTACCCGCGTTCTACGCCGCGATCCTGGTTATCGCGATCGGGACTAGCGCAACGGGCGGCGCTAACGCCGCAACGATCATCGCCCAGTGGTTTCGCCGTCGACGCGGAAGAGCCCTCGGGCTGATGGCTTTTGGCGGCGGCCTGGGAGGAATATCTGCGATCGCGTTCGCTGAGCTGATCTCGGAGATGGGCTGGCGGGACGCCCTTGTTGTTGTGGCGATTATTCAAATCGCGGTCCTGCTGCCACTGGCGCTGAGCATGCGCAACAAGCCGGCGGACGTCGGCCTGACGGTCGATGGCTTCTCCGAGGAAGAGGAGGCGGAGTTCGACGCTGCCAATCGCCCCGTGCCGACGACCGGTTTGGACCTGACCGGCCGCGAGGCGCTGCGCTCGCCGCTTTTCTGGAAGGTCGCGATGACCTTCGCGCTGAGCAACTTCGCGACGACGGCGATCATCGTGCATCAGATCCCGTTCCTGGTGGAGGAAATCGGCAGCAGCGAGGCATTCGCCGCGCTCAGTGTCACGCTCATGACCGCAGTCAGCCTGATAGGGCGACTCGGGTTTGGGCTGGCAGCCGACCGGTATTCGAAGGCGCTTCTGACCGGCGTCGCAGTGACCTGTACAGGGTTTGGCTTGGTGCTCTTCTCTACCGTGCACCATGAGTGGCAGCTGATCTACGTGCTGCCGTTCTTCGGCGTCGGGTTTGGCGCGGCAGTACCGCTACGGGCGATGATCCAGGCGGAGTACTTCGGGCTGAAGGCGTACGGGACGATTCAGGGGATGCTTTTCACGGCGTCCACCATCGGTGCGTTTTTCGGGCCGTTGCTCGCCGGCGTCCTCTACGACGCTACGGCCGACTATCGCCCATCGTTCCTACTCCTGGCGATAGGACCGTTCGTTGCACTACCGCTGATCTTGTCGACCTACGGCGTGTCGAAGCCGCAGGAGCCGGCGGTCGTCTAGCGGCGTTTCGACTTCGCCGGCCTGGCCGCGTCCTTCGGCGGCAGCATCTCCACGAAGCCCAGGGCGTGTCCCAGCCACCGGCTCAGGCCGTCCGGCGTGGCGAAGGCCGCGGGCTCGACGTAGAGATAGCCTTTCATCGGCTTGGTGGTGAAGTCCATCGGCCGGGCGCCGGGAAGTTGAAGCAACGTGTCGGAGTTCTCGGTCCCGACGCGCAGCATCAGCTCGTCGTTGATCACGCCGGCGAACATGTGGCCGTGCAGCATGAGGCAGAGCCCGCCGAACATCTTGCGCTCGCTGAGCCCGTCGCGACCGTCGATCGCCTGCCGTACGCGTTGCGCCACCGACTCGTCGTAAGCCATGGTCCCTCCCGAGATTTGCAGTTGATTCTAAGACGAACAGCCTTGACATTGGAGGACAGCAGCGCCAAAGTCTCTGCGATCCCCGCTGTTCTTGATCATCACGCGCCCTAGTTCTCAACCAGGAGGCTCAACTGTGCAGTGGAACCAGTTTGACACCGCAAGCGATGCGGGCAGCATGGTCTGCGAAGTCGTCAACATCAAGGGATACAACGGCGAAGACGTCAACGCGTACTACGCGCGGCCAGCAGGTAACGGTCCGTTTCCGGGCGTGGTCTTGATCCACCACCTGCCGGGATGGGATGAGTTCTACCGCGAGTCGACGCGCCGCTTCGCGCAGCATGGCTACATGGCGATCTGCCCCAACATGTACGGCCGCTTCGCCTTTGGCGCGCCCGACGATGCGGCTGCCAAGGCCCGCGGCGACGGCGGCGTCAGCGACGACCAGTGCCTCGGCGACATGGAGGGCGGGGCGAAGTATCTCAAGTCGCAGGCCGCCTGCAACGGCAAAGTCGGCCTCATCGGCACCTGCTCCGGCGGCCGTCACACCCACATGGTGGCCTGCCGCAGCAAAGAGTTCAGCGCCTGCGCCAACCTCTGGGGCGGCGGCGTAGTGCAGACCGAGTTCACGCCACAGCGCCCGGTATCGCCGATCGACCTGACGAAGGACCTGGCCTGCCCCGAAATCGGAATATTCGGCAACGACGACCAGAATCCTCCTCCGGCGATGGTGGACCAGCTGGAAGAAGCCTTGAAGGCTAACGGCAAGGACTACGAGTTCCACCGCTACGACGGCGCCGGCCACGGCTTCTTCTACTACCACGCCCCGGCCTATCGCCAGGAGCAGGCGATGGATGGCTGGAGCAAGATATTCACCTTCTACGAGAAGCACCTCGCCTAACCAACTCAAGCCCCAATAGAAAGACGCCCCGGAAACCCGGGGCGTCTTCTTTTAGCGGAGCCGTGCGTGTCACGCGGCTATTCCGAGTGACCCAGAAATGTACTCTTCACATGATAGAACACGTGTGCTATAACCTTGACGGGAGGCCGGGTAACTCGGCGGGGATACCCGGGACTCCCGCCAAACACGATGAACACGGAACTGGAAGCAGTCGCGGAATTTCTCACCGGCAGCCAGACGGCCGACGGCAGCCTGCCCTGGCGCGCCCTGGGCAGTGAAGACCTGCGCGTCGTGCGGCACTGGGCCCGTGAGGCGCTGCCGCTGCCGGCGGAGAGGCGCCTGCTACGCGAGCTGCGTCACGTCATACAGGGCGCCGAGGTCTGCGAGGATGAACCTGCGGTTGCGCCGGTGCAGCCCGCGCTGCTTCGGTCCCGCCGCCGTCCCGACGCCGCGGCCGGCGTGGCGGGACGCGCGGCTCGACTGCTGCTGGACCTCTGCCGCGACGCCTCGGACGCTACCGCGCGCCGCGATTGCGCCATGATTTCGCTGCTCCTACTGGCGGGATTGCGTCGCCAGGAGGTGGTTGTGTTGAGGCGCGGCGATTACGACGACGCCGATGGCCGCATCGAGGTCAAGACGTGGCGTGGCGGGCGCCGCTCGATACTGCTCGAGGGTGAGTGTCGCGGGGACCTCGAGCGCTGGCTGGCTGAGCGAGGCAGCGGCGGCGGGCCGTTGTTCCTCGCCTACGACGCCTCGGGCGCGCCCGTGCCGCGTGATATCGCTGGATCGACCGTGAATCGCATCGTGGCACGGCGCGGCGCGGAGGCGGGCATCGATGGGCTGACGCCGACGTTGCTGCGCGCCCGCTTCCTGCGGCAGCTGCAGACCGGGAGCAGGCAGGGCGGCGGGCCACGATGTCGCTACTACCTCGGCGAAGACGGCCAGCCGGGCTGGGCGTTGTCCTCGCTGACGGCGGTCTGAGACTAAGACGCCTCACGAGGATACTCACGGGACAATGCTGGCTAACCCTGGAAGCCGTCGGCGTGCAGCGTGATGGTGCCTCGAAGACGCAGGGCGTGGCCCAGGAGCTGTCGATGACTTCACGATAGAGGTCTTGCGTCAGAGGGGGCATCGGATGCGTGAAGTGCAGGCGGTCGACGGCCCAACCGACTCGGCGTCGCGTGGGTCCGCCAAGTGACGCTGAAGTCATCGTCGAACCGGGCGATCAGACGCGGTTCGGCAGAAAATCGAGTCGAGCTGCATGCGGGCCTGTGGCTACTTCACCGGATGCGGGTGCTGCTCGTAGTGCTGGCGCAGCAGGTCCTTGCCGTAGTCGTTGCCGTTCGGGATGCGCAGGATCGTGTGAATGTGGTGTCGCGTCGCCATGTCGAAGTCGAGCGCGATGCCCGGCTGGTGGTCGAACTCGATCAGGATGACGGGGCTGTGGATCCGGTAATAGAAGACGGCGTCGTCTTCGGTGCCGCCGATCCAGCTGAGGTAGGTCTCGTCCAGGTGGGCGCCGATGTCGTCCATCGAGAGCTGAGCGTGGTCGGGGCGCAGGCGGCCGACGTAGGTCTCGATCAGGGAGGTCGCGAGCTCCTTCTGGCCCGCCGAGAAGGAATCGAGCCGTACGCCTTCGCGAGCCAGGTCATAGTTGTCGCGGAAGGCGCCGACGATGACCTCACGCGGCATGTCGCGCATGAGGATGGCCTTGCTTCGCTGGGCGTCGTCGAGCGACTGGATCAGCTCCAGCGCGCGGTCCTGCTCCTCGTCGAAGACCCTGGTACCGGCGTACTTGCCGGCCGTGGCGATGACCGGCTCCGAACCAAAGAACTGCGGCGACATGACGATCTGATCGCCCATGACGAAGCAGTTGATGATCAGATGATGGCCGTCGACCTGCCAGCCCCAGGGCTCCGTGTCGGACGGCTCTCCCATGACGCTGAACCAGTAAAGTAGGTCGCTGAATTCAAGGTTGCGGCCCGTGATCTCACGGATCGTCTCGTTCAGACGCATGATGCCCAGCGAAGTCTCGAAGCCCGCCTGGCTCAGCGTGGCACGCATCAGGTCCAGCGCGCGTTCGCGCTGCGGCTCCGTCATCTGCTCCATACAGACGCCGTGCCGCATGAGGAACATGTGGACGTTGCTCCAGCGCTGCCAAGTCTCAGACTCGAGAGGAAACATGGCCTCGGAGCGTTGCTCCGCCGACAACGGGCCGAGGAAGGCGTCCGCGGCGGCCTTGATCGGGGCTGTCGAGACGCCGGTCGACCGGACGGGGAAGAGGCCGGGCGTCAGCTTGCCGTTTTCCGTGACGCCGACGTAAGTCTCCGCGGTAGCGGCGAGGCCGTCGTCGCGCATGCCGCGGGTGCGTTCGTTCTGAATCGAAGAGAGATCGCGGGCCGAAACCTCAGGCTTGATACGCGCAGGCAGTCCTTCAAACGTCGTCGTCATAGCAGGTTCCCTCGTATTTCGTCGTGTCTTGTTGGTGGTGCCTAGCGTTGATCAGTCGTGGTGACAACGCAAGCGAACGCTGGCGGGCCGGCGCGGCGAATGCCAGAATGGTGCCTTCGCCCGTAACGTGCGAAGCGCGGAGTGTCGACTGCCGCCGAGATGGCTCGATAATGAGGTGGCGTTCAACCTGGAATAACGAATCAGAGTTAGGAGACGAGAGTGACTCAGCAGCAAGCAAGACCGTGGAGCAAGGACTTCCCTAAACTGGCCGAACTGACGGACAGCATGCTGTTCGGGGACGTCTGGGAGCGGCCGGGGCTTTCGAAGCGGGACCGCAGCCTCGTGACGGTGGCCGTGAACACGGCGCTGTATCGCACAGATCAGCTGCGGTCGCACGTGAACCGCGCTCTCGACAACGGCGTGACGAAGGACGAGCTCGTCGAGATCATCACGCACGTCACGATGTACTCCGGCTGGCCCACGGGCGTGAACGCGGCCGCCGTGGCCTCCGAGGTTTTCGCGGCGCGCAACCTATAATCCGGGATTATCATTAGCGTGTGACTACCGTCGGCGAGGAGATCAACGATGCTTAGCGCCCAGGATAACGACACCCTCTGTCGCGTCGGCCCCGGCACGCCGATGGGCACATTGATGCGCCACTATTGGCTCCCGGCGATCCGCTCGGACGAGCTACCGACGCCAGATGGCCCTCCGATGCGAGTCAAGCTGCTCGGCGAGGAGCTGATCGGCTTCCGCACGACGCACCCGCGAGCACCTCGGCACGTCGGACGCGATGATCATCCGGGCCCGGCGCCGCTGGATCGCGATGGCGAACGAGGTCTACGAGAGAGGCGTCGTGCCGCCTGGCGTGGACAACCCGGAGATGTATCGACAGCGGTCTGGTGAGGTTATCTTGCCGCGTGACGTCGACTGGTGGGAGGGCACCAGAGAGCTGCGCGAGCAGTGGTCCGTCCCGGAATCGGTCGAGACCGCGGTGTCGGGCGGGGGTTCTTAAGCAGCCACTTCGTTGCTAAAGAGAATGGGCTAAGTAATAATCACTTCTCATCTACGGAGGCTTTTTCATATGTTTCCTTGGCTTCCTAAGCTAGCTCGTGCATCGTTAGGTGTTGCATTGGGGATGTCTTCCAGAGTGGCGATTGGTGTTGCTATGAATAACATAGCGATTGGTATTGCAATAGGTCCAATATTTGGCACTGGAACTGGTGCCGCATGGGAGCTAAAGCAAAAACCGAAGGACAAATCAGTTTAGACAGAGCGACCACAGATCCGCATCTAGATGGTCACACTTGATTACCAGGCATCCATAACTGATGCGTCCCTTGTTGTGACACCATAAGACACACTTAGTAAGACACAAATTAGTCCAATAACGCTGGATTTTAGCAGTAATAGGATGCTAGACCCGAGTTACATGTGACTAATCCAGGCGAAATAGAACGGGCCGTGTTTTAGCACGCGCCGTTCTATTTCAACCGCTTGAAGTGTCAGGCCAGCCGGGCCTCGGCGGTCACGAGGAGAGATTCGAAGTCGAGGCCGTCCTCGCCATGAGATGCGACGTCAAGTAGCGGCGAATACTCATCGAGGAGGCGCGGATGCGGGAGGCGACCACCTCACCGCCCGTCTGTGCAGTCTGCGGCAGGCAGAGGACGTAGTCGCCCGTGCCGAGCATTCCGGCCATGTCGATAGTGCGTAATTGAGTCGAGACGTAGGTCAAGAGACCACGTGCGGCGCGGCGCGAGATCGCCGGGATGCGGATCAGCACGATCGAAGTCTCCGTCTTGTAGCGCTGGGACCGGTAGAGCTCCCGGCTCACCCGCTCCTCTAAATAGGCCCGCTGGTACCAGGGCGAACCTTGGAACCCATGCTTCCGTGTGTTTGGTTGGCGGTCCTGGATGCCCGCGTTGGCTGCCATGACTAGCTCGCCCGTGGCCAGGGCCAGCGCCGTCGTTTTGAGACGTCGCGGACGCGATCGATCTGAGTCTTGATTCGAGAGCGCTCAATTTCCAGGTTGTGTCGTGAGGGTGGCAGGTCGAAGGCTTCGTTGCCGTCCGTCATGCGGGAGAGCTGGCCATCGGCGCGCTGGTTACGGGAGCTCATGACCCGCCACATGGCGGCCAGATCCTGCCGTGTGTGCTGGAGTTCCTGCCGAGCGGTCTCAAGCTCTTCCTGCAACCCGTGGGTCTCGGCTTGCAGACCTTGCAGCTCCTGCTGCGCTTGTCGGCGGTGGAAGTGGGCCAGATCGAGCTCCCGCCGGAGTTCCCCCGACCCCGACAATGCGGATGTCAGTCCCTGCCTCGCGGTTCTGAGCTCGTCCCAGGGTTCAGACAGGCCTGAAGCCGGGCTTTGCGGCTCGATGACGGGTGACAACGACGCTTGAATCCGTACGCGGCCGCGAGCGTCGTGGAAAGCGACGATTCGGCCGGACTTGATACGGCGGCGCACGCTCTCAACCGAAGTCCCGAGCAAGACGGCCGCTTCGGGCAGCGTCAACTCGGGGCCGTCGCCGTCCTTCACGGCGCGTCGCCAAGCCGCGAGGATGACGGCCTCGACTTCTGAAGGCGTGTCTTCCCGTTGTTCGTCCTGAATCAGATCAGCCCCGTCTAGAACTCCGTCTGGGACATAATCGACCGGTCGGGCGCGAATCTGTTGCCAGCTAGCGTTGAATCGTCGCGTTCACGCCTCGCCGTTCGTTTGCCGGTAAGAGGCGAGGCCGCGGGCATTGGCCTGGGCCGTGAAGTGCGGGCCTTGTGGCTGGCGCTAGCCCTTCAGCGAGTGGTAGACCTTCTCGGCCGTTATCGGCAGGTCGCGGATCCGCGCGCCGCAGGCAGCCTGGACCGCGTTGGCGATCGCGGCTGCAGTCGGCATGTTCGGCGTTTCGCCGATGCCTTTGATGTGATACGGCCCGACCCCGCTTTCGGAGTCGAGGATCACGGTCTTCAGGGGCGGGATGTCGCGAGTCGTCGGGATCTTGTAGTCACCGAACGAAAGCGTCGTGATGCGCCCGTCCTCCAGCCGCAGCTCCTCCATCAGCGCGTAGCCGATGCCTTGGACTAGACCGCCGTTGATCTGTCCTTGGTGGCCGACCGGATTGATGATCTGGCCGGTGTCGTGGACCGTGGTGAAGTTGAGCAGCTTGACCTCGCCCGTTTCAGGGTCGACCTCGACCTCCGCGACCTGAACGGCGAAACAGGTAACGTCGGCGCGACCCTGCTCGTTCACGTTGGCCTTGCCGATGGCCGGCTTGCCAGCCCGCGAGATCAGTTCGGTCCAGCCGATCGCTTCCTCCTGATCGGTACGCCGGACCTCGTTGCCGCGCAGGATGAGCTTGTCTTCGGGCCAGCCGAGGGTCTCGGCGGCGAGGGCAAGCAACGACCGTTTGGCGTCCTGCGCCGTCTCGTAAGCCAGGAGCGAATTGACGCGCGTGCCTCGCATACCGCCGATGCCGGAATCGTGGTCGACGCGTCCGGTTGGCCAGTATTCAAACTGAATGCTATCGGGGTCTACGCCCAGCGCCTCGGCGACGACCTGGCGCTGCGTCCCGTAGGTGCCGGTACCCTGATCGAAAATTGAGGTGCCGATTGTGACACCGCCCTGGGCATCCAACGTCACGGTCATCGTGCCCTGCCCGCCACCGGTGGCGCGGTCACAGAGGGCCATGCCGATTCCGACGGTGGTCCGGCGGGGCTGGTTATAACCTGTCGCTTCGGCGGCGGCGACCAGGGTTTCATGGCCGCGCAGATCTGTATGCACCTGGCCCAGGGGGAACTCGTCGCCCTCCTGGACTACGTTGTGCAAGCGAAACTGGAACGAGTCCATGCCGATGGCGCGCGCGACCTCGTCGACGTGCGATTCGAGGGCAAAGACGCCCTGCGGCTCGCCCGGGGAGCGCATGTGACCGCAGGGAACCGTGTTCGTGTAAATCTCAGTCGATTCGATCCGTGCGTTGGCCATCCTGTACGGCCCGGCGCTGGCGGCCCGCACGCCGCCGCCGATGATGCCGAGTGGTTTGTAGCCGGCGTAAGCGCCGCTGTTGATGAACGCCTGGGCGTGGTGGGCCGTGATGGTGCCGTCGCGCTTGACGCCGGTGCGCAGCTTGATTACGGCGGAATGTCGCGGGTTGCCCGCCATGAACTCCTCGATGTACTCGTTGACCATGAGGACGGGACGTCCAGTGGCCTTGGCCAGGAAGTAGCAGATCGGCAGGTTGGCCGGCGTTGCCTTGCCTCCGAAGTCGCCGCCAATGTAGCTGTGGTTGAAGACCACGTTCCCATCCGGCACCTCGATCGCGACGGAGAGCGCGTTACGCGTGTCATAGGGCGCCTTGCTGCAAGCCCAGACCTGCACGACGTCGTCCTCGACGTTGATCGCGACGCTCTGGGTCTCGAGGTATGCGTGGTGCTGGCGCGACAGCGTGTAGGTGTTCTCGACGACGGCATCGGCCTCGGCGAAGCCGGCTTCGAGGTCGCCCTTCTCGTTAACAGCCGAGGAGTAAGCGTTAGAGGCCGTTTCGAGCGGACGAGCGCCCGTATAGGACGAGTAGTCCGGATGCAGCAAGGGCGCGCCGTTTTCGATCGCCGCGAGCGGATCGAATACGGCCGGCAGCTCCTCGTATTCGACCTCGATGAGATCGAGCGCTTCCTGCGCGACGTCCTCATCTTCGGCGGCGACCGCTGCGACGCGCTCGCCGATGAAGCGCACGCGGTCCTGGGCCAGGACGGGGATGTCCTTGATCGCCCGGCCCCAGGGGCCGAAGCGAATGTCGTCCGCGGTGATGACCGCGTGGACGCCGGGCAGTGCTTTCGCCGCCGACGTATCGATTTTGAGGATGCGGGCGTGAGCGTACGGACTGTGCAGGCTTTTGCCCCAAATCATGCCGGGAAGCGGATGATCGGCGGAGTAGCGTCCCGCGCCGGTCACTTTGTCGATGCCGTCGGGCCGGCCCAGGGGTTTGCCGATCACTCGATAGGTGGTCAACCTCGGATCCTCTCCTTTAGCGCGCCGGCTGTCCCGCGAGCGCTTCTTGAACTCCGCTACGGAACTCGCTTGCGCCGCGTTGCAGCATGCCCAACGCTGGCACGGTGACGAAAGTCGCGCCCGCCCTCGCCAGATCGGCCACGGCCGCGGGATTACTCGGCGAGTTGCCGCCGATGCCGACCGGCAAGCCGGCCGCCTTGCACCTGGCGACGACCTCCATGCGTACTTTGACAACCTCTTCTTCCGCTGGGAAGCCCATGCTCTGGGCCAGGTCGTTCGGGGCGCAGTGAATGACGTCGATGCCGGGGACGCTGAGGATGTCATCCAGCGCGGCTACCGCGTCGACGTGCTCGATCATCGGGATGACCATGACCTGCTCGTTGAGCCATCGCGTCGACTCGACGCGTGAGACGCCGATGTTGTAGTCGTGCGCCCGCGTGCTGCCGATGCTGCGCTGGCCGTCTGGATAGTAGCGCGCCGCATTGACGACTGCCTCAGCCTGTTCCCGAGTGTTGACGTGAGGCACGATGACGCCCTGCACGCCGCGGTCGAGGAAGCGCAGGATGGCCGACGGTTCGTGGTCCGGCACGCGCGCCAGAGGTGTGATTCCAGAGGTCTCGCAGGCACGGACAAGGTGCTCGACCTCGAGCAGACCCATCGAGCCGTGCTCGCAGTCGATCATGATGAAGTCGAAACCGATGCCGCCCAGGACCTCGACCGTTGTCGGCGCGTACTCGCCGACGATCGCGCCGAAGACGACCTTGCCCTCGCGCAGCTTCTGCTTCGTCGTGTTGATCTGCATCGGCTACTCCCAGCCCTCTCCGACGATGCTTGCGGAGAATAGACGCTCGATCTCCGTCTCGTCTTTGCCCAGGACGTCGCGCAAGATGTCGCGCGTATGGCCGCCGGGCCGGTCGGCGCCGCGGGTTAGCTTGACCGGCGTGCGCGACAGCTTGACGGGCGAATTTACGACGCGGAAGGTTCGGCCGGACCATGAAGGGAGGTCGATGAGCATCTCGCGGTGATTGACCTGCGGGTCCTTGCCCATGTCCGCGATGGTGTTGAGCGGCGCGATGAGAAATTTCTCGCCGAGAATCGCGATCCACTCGTCCTTCGTCTTCTGCACGAAGGTCTCGTTGAGCACCGGCTCGAGCTCAGCATGGTGCTTCGTGCGCTCGCGGATCGTGCCGTACCGCGGGTCGTTGATCAGCTCGTCGCGATCGATCAAGGCGCAGAACAACGCCCAGTCGCGCACGCCGGCGAGGACGACGTAGCCGTCGCTGGCAGGGAGGGCCTGGAACGGGGTGTTGAGCGGATGCCGCGTGCCGATGCGGCTGGGCACCTCGCCAGTGGCGAAGTGACGGACGACGGCGTTCTCGGCCAGGTTGACCTGCGCGTCCAGCATGGAGACGTCGATGTACTGTCCTTTGCCGCTGCGCCCGCGTTCGACCAGCGCAGCCAGGACGCCCTGCGCCATGAACAGGCCGCCCGCCAGGTCGCCGATCGAGTAGCCGACGCGGGCCGGCGGGCCGTCCGGGTAGCCGGTGATGCTCATGACGCCTCCGAGACCCTGCACGATGACGTCCACGGCGCCGCGGTTGGCGTAGGGGCCCGTCTGTCCGAAGCCGGACAGCGAGGCGTAGACGATGGCCGGGTTGCGTGCGGAGACGACGTCGTAGCCGAGGCCGAGGCGCTTCATCGTGCCGGCGGAGAAGTTCTCGATGACGACGTCCGCCTGCTCGGCGAGGGATAGCGCGACCTCCTTGCCCTCCGGATCCTTGAGGTCGAGCTCGATGCTGTCTTTGCCGCGGTTGATGCTGAAGGTGTAGGTGTTGATGCCGTCGACCACCGGCCCGTTGCCGCGCAGGTCTTCGGTTTGGCCGACGACTTCTATTTTCCAAACCGTGGCGCCGAGGTCGCAGAGCTGCATGACGCCAAACGGGCCAGCCAGCGCCCAGGTGAAGTCGAGAATCTTGATGCCTTCGAGGGGACCCGGCATGTGAAGCTCCGGACTAGCGGGACGGTAGGCCCACCGCCCTGCGAGGCGGGGTTGTCACTGCGAAGGCAATGTTAAACGACTCGGCGCGCTAACGCCGAGTCGTTTGATTGCAGGCGGTCAACGCGGTGCCGATAACAAGAGGAGCCCTCCTGACGTCTCAACTCTGACCCGTAAAAGGGTCTCTCCTTGAGCGGGGCCAAGGAGGGCTCATTTGTTATCACCTTTACTATCGCCCGACCCCCGCGAATCTGGATGGCCACGCGATGGCGCATCCACTGATGTACAATGGGCCACCGTTAAGTAAACTAAGTTCGGCGGATCGGAGGCACCTCGTATCCGGGTAAGGCGAAAGCACCCACAGAATCCGAACGCGCCGCGACGTTTTCGCGGCCGAGTGTATCCGCCCGCGAGGCGTTTCCCGTGGACGTTGCTTCATGTCTTGGTGGTCGGCCTCGTAGCGGCCACAGCCCTGGGGACAGTCTCACTAGCGAACGAAGCAGATGAGGGTACGGCACTCGTCGCCGGCGCCCAGACAGTTGACGCGATCGAGACGTCGGTTTTGCAAGCACGCAGCGGCGGCGAGCAAGACTCGACGTTTTCCGCACTGTCGCCGGTTTACGTTCCGCCGCCGCAATCGCAGGTCGCGCAGCGCGATCTCGTTCTGCGGACCCATATGCTGCCGCCACCAGCGTGCGTCGAAGACGCAGTACACCCGACTTTCTGCGTTTATACGGTCCAGCCCGGGGATACGCTGTCGGGCATCGCGCTGATTTACGGTCTCAGTGGTAACGAGCAGCTTTCGGCGGTCGAAATGCTGGCGCAAAGCAACAAGCCGGACGTGGTCAGCTCGGATGAGATCGTCCCGGGGCAGAAGCTCCGCCTGACGAAGCGAGTCGGGATTATTCACACGGTGTTCTCCGCCAGCACGCTGAGCCAGATCGCCGGCCAGTACGGCGTGAGCGTCGAGGATGTCATCGCGGTGCCGGAGAACGGTATCGCCTCGGACGGAGGCATCGAGGTGGGGCAGGACATCCTGATCCCGGATCCGCAGCATCTGCCGCCCGTCGTGACGCCGGAGCTGCCGCCGATCCCCGCCCCGACGGAGGATCCTGCCGTTCTCAACGACGACGCGCCGGAGCCGGTTGAACCGCCACCAGTCGAAACAACTGAGCCCGCCGAACCGACGCCGATTAGCAGGCCGGAGCCGATCGATACGGTCGGACCTGACCCGGAGGGCACGCCCGTGATCATCGTCTCTGACCTGGGCGACCGCCCAACCGAGGCCTCGGTTTATGGCTTCGTTTGGCCGGTCTGGGGAGCGATTTCAAGCTACTTCGGGCCGGGGCATCCGCTCGGTATCGACATCGACCTATACGAAGACCCGAACATGCCGGTTGGCGCGGCGAAGTCAGGCATCGTGACCTTCGCGGGCGGCAACACGTGCTGCTCTTACGGCCTCTACGTCATCGTGGAGCACGGCGACGGCACGAGTACGCTGTACGCGCATCTCTCGCAGATTGACGTGGTGCAGGGTCAGGTGGTCAGCACCGGCCAGCTGCTGGGGTTCGCGGGCGACACCGGCTACGCGACGGGCAATCACCTGCACTTCGAGGTGCGCATCGGTGACAACATCGTCGACCCGCTGATCTTCCTGCCGCAGCCGTAAGCTATCCGGTCGCGAGGCGCGTGACGCCGCGCGTAATCAGAGCGCGAGCCAGGTCAAGCTTGAACTCGTTATGCTGCAACGGGGCAGCGCCTGCCAGCGCGATGTCGGCCGCGAGTGCAGACACATCCTCAGCCGGCTCGCGGCCTTCCAGCGCTGCCTCGGCATCGTGGACGCGCCATGGCGCCGGGGCCACGCCGCCGAGGACGAGCGGGACGTGCGTCATTCTCCCGTCGTTCAACTCATACCCAAGCGCCAGGCTGACGATGGGGAAGTCGCCGGCCGTACGCTCGCGGGCCTTGAAGTAGGAGCCACGCCACTCAGGCGGCACGGGCGGGACTGTGACGGCGGTCAGGACGTCGCCGGGCTCGAGCAGCGTTTCGCGCTGGGGGTCGGTGGCGGCGACCGCGTAGAACGCCTCGAGCGCCACTTCGCGCGCGCCGCCGGGGCCTTCGATCGTCGCGACCGCGGCAACCGCTATGAGCGGCGGGGCAAGGTCGGAAGCGTTCACCGCATAGCAGCCCGGGCCATCGAAGACGGAGAGGTATGACTGATAGGGGGTCTCGGCCGCCGGGCAGCCCTCGCCGCCTTTCTTGAGGCAGCTGACCAAAGCGTGACGGAAGTGGAGGCAGCGCGGTCGCTGGCAGAGATTGCCGCCTAGCGTGCCCTGATTGCGAATCTCCGGAGTCGCTACGCTTCGCGCTGCCTCGGTCAGGATGCGGTAGGGGCCGCTCAACAGCGGGCTGCCTTCGAGCTCGGCGATGGTGGTCAGCGCTCCGACGCGTAGACCGTCCGGGCTGGTTTCGAGGCCGCGCAATGCCTCGATACGCGCCAGGCTGACGAGCTGCCCATAGTCAGCGCTGCCTTCCTTGAGCTCGCCGAGCAGGTCGCTGCCGCCCGCGATCAGCCGCGCTCCGGCCGTGGACGACTCGGCAATGGCTTCGCCGATGCTGGACGGCTCGATGAAGGTGATGGGTCTCACGCCGTCACGCCGCCGGTCTTGAGCGCAGAGAGTACGCGATTGGGCGCCTCGTGCAGCCAGACGCCCGTCGCGTTGGCGAAGGCGTTGGAGACCGCCGCGAAGACGGGCACCACGGGCGGCTCCCTGAGCGCCTTGGCGCCGAACGGCCCCAGTGGGTCCGGCTCGCCGCAGAACAACACCTCGATCGCCGGGAAGTCGACGAAGCTAGTGAACTTGTGCTCCAGGAAGCTGGCGTTGAGTGTCACGCCGAGGCGCTTGTCGATGAACATCTCCTCCCGCATGGCGATGCTGAGGAACTGCAGCACTCCGCCGGAGACCTGGTTCTCGGCCAAGCGCGGGTTGATGATGCGGCCCGAGTCGTGGGCCGTCACGTAGCGCAGGATGCGGATGCGGCCGGTCGTGACGTCGGCCTCGACTTCGCAGAAGTGCGCCGCGAAGGAGTTGAGGACGTGCAGCGTGCTGCCGGATTGCACGGACCCCGTACCGATGACCTCGCCGCTGAGGCCACTGGCCAGCGAGGCCCAACCCTCGCCACCGGAGGACACCTCACGCAGCTGGCGCAGTGCGTCTTCGGCCGCTTGTTTGACGGCGTTTCCGGAGGTCATCGTCGTGGCAGATCCCGCGGTTGTGTGCGCCGGGGGTGTGGTGCCGGTGTCGGCAAGCACCATGCGAATCGAATCCAGCGGCGCTCCCAGTGTCGCGGCGGCTATCTGGGCCAGCACGGTTTCGGAGCCCTGTCCAACGTCGACAACGCCGATCGAGACCAGGACGTCACCGCCGGGAGCGACGCGAACCTCTGCATCCGCAGTGACGTTGCCGCCGCCCTTGTAGTTGCCGAGCGCCACGCCGATGCCGCGCCGAATCGGCCCGGACGCGGCGCCGTTGGGCTGACGACGCGCGCGCCAGCCGATGCGCTCGGCGCCCTGCAGGATGCAGTCGCGCAAGCCGTTGCTCGAGAACGGGACACCGCCTTCCACCGGCTGGTCGGGGACCAGCTCACCGGCCGGTGTCTGGCGCTGGCCGGGCTGGCCTTCCAGCTTGACGTGGTGCGCCAGGCGATAGTCCAACGGATCAGCGCCCGTCTGCGCTGCGATCTGATCGATCAGCACCTCGAGGGCGAAGTGGCCCAGCGGCGCTCCGAGGCCGCAGAAGGAGCCTCCGGCCGGCCGGTTCGTGTAGGCGGTGCGGCCTTCGAATCGCGCGTTCGGTGTCGTATAGAGGTAGATCGGCCCCTGGCCGATGCTTCGCGTCACGCCCATGCCCGAGGCCACGTAGGCGCCCGCGTTCATCACGGCGCGCATGTCGACGGGGAGCGGGGCGCCGGAAGCGTCGACGCCGATTTCGAGGTCGATGTCGGTCTCCTGACGGTTGCGGCCGGCGGTGAACTCCTCGGCGCGGCTGTACTCGATGCGCACCGGTCGTCTGGCTTGTCGAGCCACGAGGGCGGTCAGGGCGCCGAGACGGCTCTCGTCCTTGGCGCCGAAGCCGCCGCCCATCGTGGTGCAGATGACGCGGACGTTGGCCTCGGGAATCTGCAGCACGCGGGCAAGGTTGCGCCTGTCGACGGCGTGGACAGCGCGGCTGGTCTTCCAGATCGTCACGCTGTCACCGTCCCACTCCGCCAGCGCGGCGCGTGTTTCCCTGCCGGCCGGGCTGTGCATCTGGGTGTGGAAGCTGGCGTTGAAGCGACGCGCCGCGGAGGCCATGCCGGACGCTACGTCGCCGCGCTCAACGACGAGCGCATCGCCGCCGACGAGGTTGCCCGGCGCGTGCTCGTGGAGAACGGGCGCACCTTGAGCCAGTGCTCCGCCGGCGTCGAAGACGGGTGGCAGGACTTCGTAGTCGACCTCGATCAACGACAGGGCATCCTCGGCGAGCGACTCGCGCTCCGCGGCAACCACGGCCACTTCGTCGCCGACGAAGCGAAGCAGCGGGTCCAGCGGCAGCAGGTCGGCGTCGATCCGCTCCTGAGGTACGTCCTGGTAGGTCAGCACGCCGTGAACCCCCGGCAGTGCCAGAGCCCTGGAGGCGTCGATGCTGCGGACGCGGGCGTGCGGGTGCGGGCTGCGCAGGATGCGCCCATAAAGCATGCCGGGACGCTTCAAGTCAGCCGTGTACTCGGCGGCGCCACGAACCTTGGCGTCGAGGCCGCTGCGCGAAACGGACTCACCGATGAAGGCCGGGCTCTGCGTCACGGTGTGCCTCCGGCGGCGCCGGTTGCGGCAGCGGCAATGCGGTCGTAGGCGTTCCAGCGGCAGACGTGGCCGACCAGCTCCC
This sequence comes from Dehalococcoidia bacterium, assembly GCA_965197795.1. GTDB lineage: Bacteria > Chloroflexota > Dehalococcoidia > DSTF01 > WHTK01 > WHTK01. The sequence continues at coordinate 285,723 of OZ240228.1, forward strand.
AGCGCAACGCCAGCTCATTCATTGAGGCGTTGTGCTTCAACGCCGCGTAGGCCGCGACGGCGAACCCCGGCACGCAGAAGCCGCACTGGCCGCCATCCTGCGCCACGAAGGCGTCTAGTATGGGCGCGAAGTCGGGGCGTGCTGCCAGGCCCTCTACGGTCGTGATTGTTTTGCCGCGGACCTGCATCGCCAGCAGGTTGCAGGCGAGCATCGGCCTCTCGTCGACTAGGACGGTGCCAAGCGCCGCATTCGCCGCGGTCGCAGGCCCGTTTGGCGCCCGTGAGGTCGAGGTCCTCCCGTAGCACGTCTAGCAGTGAGGCGCGATGCTCAGCCTGTACGGTCCGGCCTTCGCCGTTGACGTTGACTTCGATTTCGGAGGCGGCCTCAGATGCCATGGGGCGAATTCTAAAGCCGACGCCGGTTCGCGGGCGAGCTGACGAGTCACCGCCGCTGTTACACTCGCTTCAGAGTTGTGAATAACCTTTCCGCCGCCGTCGACGTGCCGTTGATTGAGACCCGTGACCTCACCAAGCGTTACGGCAGTCAAGTCATGGCGCTCGATACGCTTTCCCTGCGCGTGGGCCCGGGAGTCACGGGCCTCGTGGGCGCCAACGGGGCGGGCAAGAGCACTTTGATCAAGATTCTCTTAGGCTTGCTGAGTCCGACGTCCGGCGATGTCACGCTGCTGGGCTACGACGTCGCGACGCAGGGCCCGACGCTGAGGCAGTACGTGGGCTACATGCCCGAGCACGACTGCCTGCCGCCCGACGTGAGCGCGACGGACTTCGTGATCCACATGGCGCGGATCAACGGTCTGCCCGGTCCCGCGGCGCGTGAGCGCACCGCCGAAACGCTGCGCCATGTCGGCCTTTTCGAGGAGCGCTACCGGCCCATTGGTACGTACTCCACCGGCATGAAGCAGCGCGTCAAACTGGCGCAGGCGCTGGTGCACGACCCGAAGCTGGTGATGCTGGATGAGCCGACAAACGGCCTCGACCCGGCCGGTCGCGACGAGATGCTGGACCTGATCCGGCGCGTCGGCCTCGAATTCGGCATCTCGATGCTGATGTCTTCGCACCTGCTGGGCGAGATCGAGCGCGTCTGCGACCACCTCGTGGTGATCGACACGGGGCGCCTGATGCGTGCAGACACGATCGCTTCGTTCACGGGTGAGATGCAGGTCCTGACAGTCGAGGTGGACGAGAAGCAGGACGAGCTCATGGCTCGCCTCGAGGCCAAAGGGCTGACTGTCGCCGCCGACGGCACGCTGCTTCTGGTCAACATCGACGGCCAGCAGCCGTACGACGTCGTGCGCGACGAGGTCGTCGACCTGGGTATTGGTTTGCTGCGAATGGAGCAGCGCCGGCATCACCTCGAGGACCTGTTCCGGGCCGAGTCTGAGGATACGGTCGATGTCTGAGCAGACGACGCCGTCCCGTCTCCAGACCGGCATCTACGACCTCGGTTACCACTCTTACGATGGTCAGCGACTCGGGCGTACCTACGCCATCGTGTCGTTGTTTACGTATAGCCTGCGAGCCGTTTTCGGCATCGGCCGCTCCTGGGTCGCCAAGGCCTTCGCGATGGGCCTGGCCTTGATCGCGCTGATCCCGGCGCTCGTTCAGCTGGCCGTGGCCGCGATTGCGCCCGGGGAGTTTGAGTTCGCCCGGTTCGAGAACTACTTCGGCTTCGTAAATATCGTCCAGGCGTTGTTCTGCGCCGTTGCGGCGCCGGAGGTTGTCGGCCGAGACCAGAGGCATCACACGCTCGCACTGTACTTCTCGCGTGCCCTTTCTCGCGTTGACTACGTCACTGCGAAGCTGGCGGCACTCCTCGCGGGCCTATTGATCGTCTTGCTAGTGCCCCAGGCGTTTCTGCTGATTGGCAACGCCGTCGCGACGGAGGCGGTCGTCGACTACCTCAACGACAACCTCAACGAGATACCGCGAATCGTTGCAAGCTCGCTTGTCATCGCGGCGATGATGGGATCGCTATCGCTGGCGATTGCGTCGCAGACATCGCGCAGGGCATGGGCAACCGGGGCAGTGATCGTCTACTTCGTGATTACGACTGCGCTGGGGTCAATCTTGAACGAGACCATCTCCAGCGCCGATGGTGACTTCGCGCTCTTGATCAGTCCTGTGGCCGTGCTAGAAGGGACGGTGTACTGGATCTTCAGTGCAACGCCCGATCTCGATTCACAAGTATTTGATGTGAGTTTCGACGGTGTGTACTTCTTTGCTGCGGCCGTTGGATACTCGTTGCTCAGCGCTGCGATTGTCTTCCGCCGCTTCGCGAGGATGAGCGTATGACGAGCACAGAGACCGCCGCGCTGACGCTTAGCAACGTATCGCGCTGGTACGGCAATGTGGTGGCCGTCAACGACATCTCCTTCGAACTCGGACCCGGGATTACGGGCCTGCTAGGGCCCAACGGCGCCGGCAAGTCAACCCTGCTGCACATGCTGGCCGGGCTGTTGGAACCGTCGAACGGCAACGCGCTGGTCAACGCGGAGGCGGCCTGGCGAAATCCCGAGATCTATCGCCTGGTTGGGTTTGTGCCGGAGCGCGAAGCCATCTACCCGTTCCTCAGCGGCCTCGATTTCGTCAGGCTGAGTGCTCGGCTGCACGGCCTACCGGATCCGGAGGCGGCCGCGTTGCGTGCCGTCGACGAAGTCGAGATGGCCGACGCGAAGGACCGCGTGATCGGCGGCTACTCGAAGGGCATGAAGCAACGCATCAAGATCGCCGCGGCGATCGTTCATCAGCCGCCGATCCTGCTGCTGGACGAACCGTTCAACGGAGCCGACCCACGCCAGAGGCTGCGCATGATGGAGATGCTGCAGCGCATGGCGGCGGACGGCGCGACGATCGTCTTTTCGTCGCACATCCTCGAAGAGGTGGAGCGGCTGGCCGAGAACGTGCTCGTCATCGTCGCGGGCAGGCTGGCCGCCTCGGGTGACTTCCACGAGATACGCCGCCTGATGACGGACCGGCCGCATACGCTGCGGGTGCGCTCGAGCGACGACCGGCGCTTCGCCGCGGCGCTGATCGGCCAGGAGCCGGTGTTCGGTGTTGATATCGAGTCCGAGGGACTGACGATCCAGGCGTCGGACCTCGTGGCATTCGCGCGGGTTGCGCCCGTCGTGGCGCGCGACTGCAGCATCACCGTGTACGAGCTGTCACCCACCGACGAATCGCTCGAGAGCGTGTTCTCCTACCTGGTGCGCCGATGATCGGCTTCATCTTCGGCCTGACGTTAAGACAGCTCGTGTTTCGCAAGAGCACGCTGCTGCTCCTGCTGCTGGCCGTGATACCGGCGCTGATCGCCGTTGTCTTTGAGGTCGGTAACAACGGTGAAACGCTGCCTGAGGAATTCGCCGTCGAGGTGCTGTCCGTCTGGCTGATAACCACGACGGTGCTGCCGCTGACGTCGGTGCTTTTCGGGACCTCGGTGCTTGGCGATGAACTGGAGGACGGTACGGTGATCTATTTGCTGACCAAGCCCGTACAGCGCTGGCTGATCCTGCTGCCGAAAGTCGCCGCCGCCTGGCTTCTCACCACGGCGCTCGTCGTCGCGTCGCTTTTCATTTCGGTGATGATCGTACTGGGTGGCGACGGCGGCTCGATTGTGCTGGGATTCGGTGTCGCGGCAGCAGTCGGAGCACTGGCCTACGCGGTGGTCTTCACGCTGCTGAGCATCGTGACCAGCCGGGCCCTGATCGCCGGCCTGATCTTCGTCTTCATCTGGGAAGGTGCCCTAACCGGCATCTTCGAAGGCGTGCGCCTTCTGAGCATCCGCCACTACACGCTTGGCCTCGCCGACTGGCTGGCCGACGCACCAGACGCGTATCTCGAGGCTTACGTTGGCGGCGTGACGGCGCTGATCCTGAGTGCCGTGGTCATTATCGCCGGGTTCATGTACGCGAACCAGCGCCTGCGGCGGGTCGAGATCAGGGAAGCTATCTAAGCAGAAACCCGCGAACGGGTATCAACTTTCCCGTAATTCTGCCGATCCTTCTGCAGTTCCGCATGCAGCAACCTCGCTACAGGTGGTGACATGGCGCCGTTGAACTTCTCCCAGCTTTTAAACCGCATTCTTGGCCCGAATGAGGCCGATTCATATAGCGACGTCAGGCTCATCGACCCCCTGACTCGTCTGCCTACGCGCCACGCGATCGTGCTGGAGTTGAAACGCTGCCTTGCAAGATCGCGTCAGAAGCACCCCGTGGCGCTGGCGATCGTGGACTTCTCGAACGTGCAGGGCCTTGTCGAGAACGGGGAGTCGGTTGGTCCCGAGCTGCTCGCCCGCCTCGCCCACCTGATGACCTCAGTGGCCCCGGATCATACCGTCGGACATCTGCGCGACCGCGAGTTCGCAGTCATCCTGAATGACGTACCGGTTACCGAGGTGGAGCACTTGGCAGATGAGATCATCAGCTCCGTACGCAGCGACGCATCGCTGGCAGCCGAGCGGCGATACATCGCAACGATCATCGGCATCGGTTACAGCAGCAGGGGAGACTGTCGCGCGCCCCAGCTGATGGCACTGGCCGACATTGCGCTGCACTACGCGTTAGTGACGGGGCGAGGATGCCACGTCATCGTCGACAGCGTTCCTGGACGAAAGGCCGCCTAACAATCACCTCGCAGCGCTAGAATAGCGTCCTCCGGGAACGGAGCACGGAGGCGATTGGAGGCGAGCGTGAAGATCGACGCCGAGACTTCGAGACAGCTACGTCCCTGGTTTCCCGAGCTCGACATGCGGAGCGTCACACTGGTCGATGCATGGCCGCTAAACGCCGTGGTCAAAAACCTCCTGCGCCAGGGCGCGATGACGATCGCCGTTGATCTTTTACGGCAAGGCAAGCTTCAATCCTCAGGATCCGAGGTCCATCGCCCTTCTGGCTCATGAGCTGAAGCACGTAGAGCAGTACCGCGCCATGGGCCACTTCGGGTTCCTGATGCGCTACTTTCGTGATAGAGCACGCAACGGATTCGAGTACAGCAAGACGCTGCCTCTGGAAAAGGCGGCGTACGACCTGCAGGCTGAGGTTCTGGAGGCGTTGACGGGGTCCGCCTAAGGCTTGTCCTTTTGGAGATAGGCTGTTCGTCTACTATTCGGGCAGGTACGGAGCCTGCCGTTGCGAAAGGACAATCTGACCGTGAAGTACATGCTGATGCTGTTCAACGAGATCACGCCTGAGACGACGGACCCGGCCGACATGCCGAAGTGGGAGGCGTTCGATAAAGAAGCAGAGCAGAGGGCGAAGATCACCTCCGGTGAGGCGCTGCATCCGCCGGAGAGCGCTACGACCGTGAGCGTGCGTGATGGAAAGGTGATCACCACCGACGGCCCGTTCGTCGACACGAAGGAGCAGATCGACGGGTTCTATGTCCTCGACTGCGAGAACCTCGACGTCGCCATCGAGCTGGCCGCGAAGGTGCCCTGGGCGCCGAGCGGGCACATCGAAGTGCGGCCCGTCGTCGATTTCGGGTAGGGCAGCCTGACGCGGCGCGAACCGTCAATGACAGTCCCATCGCGCGACGATGCCGAGCAACGTCGCGCGGTGGAGGCGGTCGCCCTGGAACACGGCGCGCGCATCACGGCCACGCTGATCCGCCTCTGCGATGGCGACTTTCAGCTCGCCGAGGACGTGTTCCAGGAAGCGTTGATAACCGCGCTGGAGCGCTGGCCGGCCGACGGCGTCCCGGCAAGCCCGGACGCCTGGATCATCACGACCGCGCGCCGTAAGGCCATCGACCAGCTGCGCCGCGGGCAAACCCTGCGGCGCAGGCAGGAGATGCTCCAGGCGCTGGTCGAGCAGGAGCAGGCAACGAGCGGAAACGCTACTGGGGAGGATGAGGACCCAGTGGATGACAACCGCCTCCGCCTCATCTTCACCTGCTGCCATCCGGCGCTTGCGCTCGATGCACAGGTCGCGTTGACGCTGCGGACGGTCGCCAGGCTGGAGACGCCGGAGATCGCCAGGGCTTTTCTGGTCAACCAGGAGACGATGGCGAAGCGTCTGACGCGGGCGCGTTCGAAGATTCGCCACGCTCGTATTCCGTATCGCGTACCGCCGGAGCACGAATTGCCGGACCGGCTCGATGGTGTGCTGGCGGTGATCTATCTCATCTTCAACGAAGGCTACGTCTCGAGCGGCGGTGAGACGCTGCTGCGGGCGGAGCTTTGTGACGAAGCGATTCGACTCGCCCGGCTGCTGCTGAGCCTGATGCCGGACGAGCCTGAGGTGATCGGGCTTCTGGCCCTGACTTTGCTGATCGACTCGCGGCGGGTTGCCAGGACGGACGGCGCCGGCGACCTCCTGACGCTGGAGGAACAGGATCGATCTCTGTGGGACGCTGCCCGCATCTCCGAAGGGCAGGCGCTGGTGGAGCGGTCGCTGCGGATGCGGCGGCCGGGCCGGTATCAGCTTCAGGCCGCGATTGCCGCTCTGCACGCCGAATCATCGAAACCGGAGGATACGGACTGGACCCAGATCGCGCTGCTCTACGGCGAGCTCCTGCGCCTGCAGCCGAGCGCCATCGTTGAGCTCAACCGGGCTGCCGCGGTCGCGATGGCTTTCGGCCCCGGGCCGGCCTGAAGCTTCTGGACGACATCGACGCCCGCGGCGAGCTGGCCGGTTACTACTTGGCGCACGCGGCCCGCGCCGATCTGCTGCGCCGTTCCGATCGGCGCGAGGAAGCGGCGGAGAGTTACCACAATGCTATCGAGCTGTGCGGCAACCCGGTGGAAACGCGCTACCTGCGACGCCGTCTGGAGGAAGTGACCAATGGTTAACCAATTCACGGGCTTCGGGCCCGAGACGTTCGCTTTCCTACGCGATCTGACCCTGCACAACGACCGCGACTGGTTCATGGCGAACCGTGCCCGCTACGAAGAGCACTATCTGGCTGCGGCGCTCGGGTTCATCGAGGCGATCGGCCCGCGGCTGGCCGCCGAGCTGCCGGGCGACGTGCGGTTCGAAGCGAGGGTCAACGGGTCGCTATTCCGGATCAATCGCGACATCCGATTTCCAAGGATAAGACGCCGTACAAGAATCACATCGACATGTGGTTCTGGACCGGCGACAAGAAGGGCTGGGAGACGCCGGGCTACTTCATGCGCCTGCTGCCCGACGAGTGGGGCATCGGTGGAGGCATCCATCACCTGAGCAAGGAAGGTCTCCAGGTGTTCCGCGACGCGGTCGTGGATGATGGCAAAGGGCCGCGCTGGAAGACGCGCTTGCGAAGCTGGGCGAGCGGTACGGGCTGGGCCAGCCGAGCCGCAAGTCGGTGCCGCGTGGCTACGATGCGTCGCACCCCCGCGCCGCGTATCTGCTCTACGAGGGCCTGGCCGCGGCGCTGGAGGGCGCGATTCCAGTGGCGGCGGGAGGCGCCGGATTCGCCGATGAATGCGTGGCGCATTTCAAGGCGGTAAGCCCACTCAACGAATGGCTGGCGTCGATCCTGCGGCGTTAGAGCGAGCGCCCTCAACAAGCGTGCGCGGCGGCGTTGACAAGCTTGCGGCGCGGCGTAACGATCCGGCCAACGAGGCATATTGGAGGGTCGGCATGAAACTGGAGCGAGTGGGCCACGTCGCGTTGATGGCGTCGAACGAGGAGCGCTCGCGGGCGTTCTACCGGGACGTCATGGGCTTGGACGTGAGCGAACAGGACCCGGAGCATGGCGGCACTTTCATGACGCTGGGCGAAAACTTCCACACGATCGACGTGTTTCCTCACCCCGAGCCGCAGAACGCGACGATGCCGCAGCGCGGCCAGGTCGGCCTGTTCCATCTTGCATTCGAAGTCGGCAGCTACGCGGACCTGCGCGACGCTTACTGCTCGCTGCAAGACCACAGCGTCGAGATCAGCCACTGCACCGATCACATCAGTCAGCGCAGCATCTACTTCGCCGACCCGGACGGCAACCGCCTGGAGATCTACTACGAGGTCCCCGGCGCTCTGGAGCGCTACAAGGACAACCCGAGGGGCGATCAGGACGTCTCGCTCGAGGTCACAAGGCCGGGCGAGCCGCTGCCCGCATGGCTGGAGGAAGACTGGTCGGCCGACGAGTAACCCTACGCCGCACCTCGCGTCGAACGGCGCTCCTGATACGTCCCGCTAGCTGATCGTTAGCACCGCCTTGCCGGGGTAAGAGCGCTCGATGAGTTGTAGAGCGACGTTGCCGATCTCGGTCCACGGCGCCTCGATGGCGATGTGGGGCTTGAGCGTCCCGGCTGACACCATGCCGACCAGTCTGCCGAGGCCAACCGCGGCCGTCTCCCTGTGCAGCTCCCTAAACACCTGAAGGCCGCTCACGGTGAGTCGCGAGCGGAGAAAGACCGTTGAGTCCACGTTCAGGGGCCGCCGGCGGAGACGCCGTAGACGACGATGTGTCCGCCCGGCGCCATCATCGTCATCGCGTTGGCCAGGACGTCGCTGGCGACGGACTCGAGCGCGTGGTTATAGGGGCCGAACTCGGCTGCCGTTGCGCCGGTTTCGTCCGCCACGACGTGATGCGCGCCGGCGACCCGCGCGGATTCGGCGTGTCGCTCCTGGCGGACCAACGCGGTTACCTCGGCGCCGCCGTTGACGGCGATCTGGATGCCGATGTTGCCGACCCCGCCGGAAGCTCCCGTGATCAACACCTTACGGCCGGTGAGGCCATTGGCGCGGTCCAAGGCGTAGAGGGCGGTGAGGCCTGCGACCGGCAGCGTCGACGCCTGCTGAAAGCTGACGTTGTCGGGCAAGACGGCGAGGTTGCTGGCGGGGATGGCGACGTGCTCGGCCCAGGCGCGGTTCCGCAGGACGCCAACCACCCGCTGTCCCTATGCCGGTCCGGCGCCGTCCGCGGCTGCCTTCTCGATGACACCCGCCACGTCCCAGCCGATACGGCCGCCGGGAGGCGCACCCTGGGCGCGGCGAATCTCGCCGCGGTTGAGGGACAGCGCGTTGACGCGAACGATCGCCTCTTCCGGCCGCGGCACGGGGTCCTCGACCTCGGCGATGGCCAGATGCCCGGGCGCGTTGGCATCGATGACGATGGCTCTTGTGCTCATTTGGGTTCTCCTTGGTTGGACGGAATGCCTGGGATCGTAGAGCCCGGAACACCTGGACGCCAGATAGCCAGAGCGAGATTGACAGCCACTCACCGCGGTATCAGCATTACCACGCCCCGTCTGTCTACCCGTGTTTGTCCAAGGAGGATCGAGATGATTATCGACGCGCATGCACACACGAACGGCGGCAATCTGGGGAACTTTAAGTCCGGCCTAATTGCGTCTCGCGGCTACCACGGCGGCCACTACCAGGAGAACGAAGAGGCGCTCGGACGAGCGATCGAAAACCACAAGAAGAACATCCTGGACCAGGTTGGCACGGACATCCAGTTCGTCTCGCCGCGGCCCTTCCAGCTGATGCACTCCGAGAAGCCGGCGAAGCTCGTTGACTGGTACGCCAAGGCTTCGAATGACGTCAACGCGTTGACCGTGAAGATCGAGCCGAAGCGCTACCGCGGCGTTGCCTGCCTGCCGCAGAGCCCGGACATCCCGATCAAGGACTGGTGCGACGAGCTGGACCGCTGCGTCAACGAGCTGGGCATGATCGGCCTGATGATCAACCCGGACCCATACGAGGCGGGTGGCGACTACTTCCCCGGCATGGGCGAGGAAGAGTGGTACCCGCTGTACGAGAAGATGGTCCAGCTGGACGTCCCGGCCCTGATCCACTCGGCAGGCACCCGCAACCCGTACGACACGTACCAGAACTACTTCATTACCACGGAGACGTCCTGCATCCTCTCGATGGTGGAGCACAAGACGTTCGATGCCTTCCCGAACCTCAAGATCATCGTCTCGCACGGCGGCGGCTCTATCCCGTACCAGGTCGGACGCTGGCGCGCCAACTACGGCCGCCACATGGGCATCGACTTCGACGAGCAGCTCAAGAAGTTCTACTTCGACACGGTGCTCTACAACAAGGAGTCGCTCGACTTCCTGTTCAAGATGGTCGGCACTGACCGCTGTCTCTTCGGCACGGAAAACCCCGGTACGGGCAGCTACAAGGACCCGAAGACGGGCCACATGTTGGACGACATCAGGCCAGTGATCGAGAGCATCGACTGGCTGACCGAGCAGGACAAGAAGAACATCTTCGAGGACAACGCGAAGAAGGTCTTCGCCCGGTTCAAGGGATAGCGGTCGTTTCTACCCCGTGATTTGACACATCAAGGCGCCCGTGGCTTCGTAGTCGCGGGCGCCGCCTTTCATAATCCGCGCCACGAGGTAGATGCAGTCGATGCCCGCGTCGAGGAACTCGGCGTAGAGCTCGGCGGCGATATCGATTCCGTCCCGGCCGTTCTGCAGGCCGTCGAGAACCGGCTGCGGCACGTTGCTGAACAGCACGCCGTCGGCGCGCAAGAGCTGCAGACCCCAGAAGACGGGTATCGCGAGCGGAGCGCCGGCGACTTCCGCGTAGGCCTGCTGGAAATCCCGCGCCTCGGAGGCGGCGAAGATCGGCTGCGTCACGACGTACTCGGCGCCGGCCGCGACCTTCCGCGCCGTGAGCTCGGCCTCGGCGCGGATACCGCGGTTCAGGTCCGTGGTGGCGCCGATGCAGAAGCCGGTTGGCGCGCGCAGGTTCGAGCCTTTAAGGTCCGTGCCCTGGTTCAATGCGGCGATCGCGCCGATCAGTCCGGACGCCGTGTACTCGGCGACAGCGGCTGCGCCGTCGCGCTCGGTCAGCGCGTCACCCTGGAGGACGAGCAGGTTCTCGAGGCCGAGCAGCTGCGCGCCGACGAGCCGCGACTGCAGCGCGAGCTTGTTCATATCGCGCGGCGAGAAGTTGAAGATGACGTCCGTGCCCTGGCGTTGCTTGATCGCGAGCGCCACCGCGGCCGAATCGGCTCGCACGAGCTTCCCGGGGTTGTAGGCGACGGCTATGAAGTCGGCGGCGACGAGGTCCCTTGCGCCGTCGAGCAAAGCCGGATCGCCGCCGCGTGGCGGCGTGTAGTCGCAGATGATCACGGGCCGATCACGGGCGCCGGCGACGACATCGGTGACCTTCGCCATGAGCGCAAGGTTAGCACCGGAGGCAAGGCACACATTGACACGTGAGCGCAGAATTAGCGCATCTAAGAGAAGCAAATTCGTTCGGAGGGTTGAGATGGGTGAGATCCTCGGTCTCGGAATGACGCACTACCCCGGTATGACCATGAAAGGGACCTTGGCGGGGCGCGCCAAGAGCTTTATGCACGACCCGCTGCTGCCCGAGCAGTTCAAGAACCCGGAGACGTGGCCGGAGCCGATGCGCAAGGAGTGGGCCGACGACGAGGGCTGGGCGCACTCCGAGGAGCACCGCAGGCTGCTGATCGAGAATTTCCGCTGGATCCGCAAGGAGCTGGACGCCTTCAACCCTGATGTTGTCCTGATCTGGGGCGACGACCAGTACGAGAACTTCAAGGAAGACGTCGTGCCGCCGTTCGCGGTGCTGGCTTACCCCGAGTTCAGCATCCAGCCATGGCATCATCTGCGGCCCGGAACCGAGAACGCCTGGGACGAGGACTTGGACAAGGCGTTCAGCTACAAAGGCCATCAGAAGGCCGGCAAGTACCTGACCAACCGGCTGCTGGCGGACGGCTTCGACGTGGCGTACTCGTACCAGGCGAACCACGGCGAAGGCTTCGGGCACGCCTTCGCCAACACGGCCCTCTACCTCGACTGGGACCGCAAGGGCCTGCCGTACCCGATTCTGCCTTTCTCGACCAACTGCTACGGTCGTCCGTTGACCAAGCTGCACGGCAGCGTGCTGAACCACTTGGCCGACCTGCCGAACGAGGACGAAGCCGACCCCAGCTCGCCGCATCCGTGGCGCTGCTTTGACCTGGGGCGCAGCATCGCGCGGGCCATGGCCGACAGCCCGTGGCGAGTGGCGCTCGTCGCGTCTTCGAGCTGGTCGCACAACTTCTTGACCGGCCGCTACGCCTACTTCCATCCCGACGTCGAGACCGACCAGCGCTACTACGAAGCGCTGGTCGCCGGCGACTACGACTTCTGGCGCAACACGACGATCGAGGAGGTCGAATTGGCCGGCCACAACGAGCTGCTGAACTGGTACGGGCTGGCGGGCGCGATGTCGGAGCTGGGGCGCAAGCCTGACGAATCGCACTTCGTCGAGTCGTGGCTGTGCAACTCGGACAAGGTGTTCGCGGTCTTCAGGCCGTAGCAGATCCTCAAGAGGAGTAACAAGATGGCAAAGATCCGGCACATCGCCTACCGCTGCAGTGATATCGCGAGCTACGAGAAGTTCTTCGTCGAGGGCCTGGAGATGGAGGTCGTCGAGCGACGGGCGAACGGCGCCGTCGATCTGTCGGACGGGACGGTCAACATCACGCTGCTGCCCTCATCGCTGATGCCGTTGAGCGGCGAGGCGGGGCTCGGCGTGGCGCACATCGGCTTTACGGTCGAGAACGAGGACGAGACGAAACAACGCCTCGAAAAGCTCGGGGCGACCGAGGCCAATACGGTTCGCATGGACAGCGCTCACTACGAGGTCAAGTTCGAGGGTCCGGACGGCATCGTCATTGACCTTGGGAGCTGGTCGGGCACGGCACCGATCGAAGAAGAGGCGAAGGCGGCCAGGTAGCTAGCGTGGCGCTTCGAAGGCCTTGGACGGTGGCCGTCCGGGGCGGACGTGCAACTCCATGAACGACCCAACTCCATGGTGGCGTCTTTAGCCCAGCCGGCAAGACTGGTCACGTGCCCGGAGTCTACATGCGGAGTCAACCGAGCCTAGGAATCAGGTCGTGTCGGCCTACGTCGCCGGATTAATGCCGGCAGATGATAACCGCCAATTCCACCGAGGACTATTCCGAGGAGGCCGAGTAGCGGCTCTGTACTGAGGATGCCATCAAACTCTGCGCCGATGATTCCGCCTGCAAGCATGCCCGCCAGCGGGAAGCGATACGTCCAGACGCATCTCAATTGAGCCAGAGCGGAGGCCAACGTAGAGCTCCAGGGTGACAGCGGTTTCACTGTGACTTCCTCCATCAAGCCGATGAAGGGCCGTGTCCTGTCATGGGTTATGTGATTCAGGTAGCCGACAGGAGACTCGCGTCGAAACGGACCGAATATGCCGATGAGACCGACATCATCGTCGACTAGCTTACGACCGGTCGCTTCGAGCCAGCCGGACCAGCGCTCCCCCGGGAAGAGGTCGCGAGGCAGCGATCCAGGATCCACGAGACGCAGAACATGGCCCATCCCGCCGCGTTCGTAGAGCTCCCACGCCGTGCGGCTCTGACCTCGAAGCCAGGAATAGGATTTGATCCAACCCGGAGCCTGTTCCTTGTCGAGGATAAACACACGGCTGCCATCAAGGGCCAGACTGAGGATGCCGTGCTCACCCGTGTTTTCGACTGTTAGATGCAACCGGAATCGGAGTGGCCCGCTTTCGAGCTCGTCGATACCGAAGACCGCGCCGCAGTCTTTGCAATGCTCATGCCAAGCTAGTGACCGGGTGCGGTTACTTGAAGCCATCGCCAACCAACCTGTCCTTAACGAAGTTATCGACCAGTTGGTTATCTGAACACAGACTGCTTAGCTCAGGCATCGGGCTAATTTGACGAAGAGATTGGGCAAAGACGGCTATGATCTGCTCTTAAGCAACCCCGCGCTGCTGCGAACTGGCCAGGCGCTCGAAATGGACGACGCCGGCTGCTTCCCAGATGCGAACTTCGATGCCGGCACGTTTCGAGGCCCGGCGCAGTTTCGTCTTTGTGTTGCGAGCCGGCTGCCCCTCCGGGATCGGGACCTCGCCGAAAGGTGAATTCTTCACGAGCTGCACGAGCTGTAGATGCGTCGACGGTTGCTCGGCCGGCTTGGCGACGGGTTCCTGGGGTGTGAAGGCCTCCGCGGCTTCGTAGAGGGCGTCGAAATCAAAACCCTGGTCCGGAGCGAGTGCTTTGCGCATCGTCACCCGATAAGAGCCGGCGTTCTGAGAGATGCGCCAGGCCAGCGAGAGGGCGCCTTCGTCGCCGGTGTGCGGCAGGCACAGCGCGAACTCGCGCTCGCCGGTGCGTGAGGCCAGCTCGACGGCGCGCATCTGGCGGGCCAGGACCTGAACCATGTCCATCTGGGCCTCGGTGGTCCAATCGGGGTCCTTGGCTTGGGCCTCATCGCCCTCGACGTTGATGAAGAGCACCACCATACTCATGCCGTAACGCCGGCAGCGGCGGGCTTCGTCGGCAATTCGGAGCTCGAAATACCAGCGCTGCAGCAACCCAGTCGCCGGGTCGAGAATCGAAATCCTGCGACCGTTGCGAGTATGGCGGTGGAGGCCCGCGTTGATGCTGGCTCTGACAGCTTCGCTGGCGCGCGCTGCCGTCTGGTTCGGCGCCGCGGCGAAGGCAGCCACGAGCGCCAGCGGAGCCAACACGACGGCAGCAGCAATCGGCGAAGCCCAGATCGAGAGCCCGAAGGCGGCCACAACGGCAACGCCGGCTAGTAGGGCTCGCGGGCTCCTGATCACATCAAGTGCTCTTGATTCGTATTCGCGCATTTCCTATGTGTTGTTTTCGGTTCGCCGAGGTCAGTACTACAGTCTGGCGCCGACTTGAAGCTATACTCGCGTCCGCACCGGAAGGGAGCGAAGCCATGAGTCAGGCCGAAGATCTGGTTGCCGCCTACCGCATCCTGGCGGAGTTTGGCGTGATCGATGCCTACGGGCACGTCAGCGTGCGGTCGGAGCGCGACCCGAACCGCTATTGCTGTCTCGTTCGCTGGCGCCGGAGCTGGTGACCGAAGCTGACATCCTGGAGTACGACCTCGACAGCAACCCGATGGACGAGCGGGGCCACGATTCGGTACGCGAGCGTTTCGTCCACGGCGAGGTGTACAAGTCGCGGCCCGACGTGATGGCGGTGGTGCACAACCACTCGCCGACCGTGGTGCCGTTCAGCGTGACGCAGGTCCAACTGCGGCCGATCTTTCACATGGCAGCGTTCGTCGGGCTGGGCGTCCCGTTGTTTGAGATACGCGACTTCGAAAAGGGGACCGACCTGCTGGTCAAGAGTCCGAGTCTTGGGGCTGCACTGGCGGGCGTCCTGGCGGACAAGCCGGCGGCCTTGATGCGAGGTCACGGCGCCCTCGTCGTCGGCGAGAGCCTGCCTCGAGCGGTCGGGCGCAGCATCTACCTGGAGCAAAGCGCGCAGATGCAGCTGCAGGCGATTACGCTGGCCGGCTCGGAAGACAAGATTGCCTTCCTCGACGAGGCAGAGTCGGTCGCGGGATCGGCGCCACAGGATTACGGCAGGGCGTGGCCGATGTGGTGCGAGCGAGCGCTCGCCAGGCTTCGCGGCGAGGACGCCGGTTAGCCTGCGAGTCATCTTTTCGGTATGGAGTGCGATGTACGCCTGCTAGAGTTAGCCGTGTCTAGAGGAGGACGAGATGCCAGATACAGTGCGCATTGGGCTGATCGGTGCGGGAGGTTATACGAAAAGCCGCATGCTGCCGGGCTTCCAGAACGCGGCGAACTGTGAGGTCACGACTGTCGCTAACCGCCGCCGCGAGAACGCTGAGAAGGTCGCGGCACAGTTCAACATACCGAACGTGATGGACGACTGGCGCCAGGTCATCGAAAGCAGTGACGTCGACGCTGTGCTGATCGGCACTCCGCCGAGCACGCATCTGGAGATGACGCTGGCGGCGCTGGAAGCGGGCAAGCACGTCCTGTGTCAGACGCGCATCGCGACGACGGCGGACGACGCGCGCAAGATGAAGGCGGCTGCCGATGCGGCCAAGCAGCGCGGGGTGCACAGCATGCTGGTCCCGCCGGGGCCGTTTTACCGCGGCCGCAGATTCGTCGAGCATCTCGTCGGGTCCGGCTATTTGGGGCGTGTAACACACGTGCAGGCGTTCAACATGAACGGCTCCATGGCGGACCCGGCGACGCCGCTCAGCGTGGGGCGCAACGACCTCGAGCTGTACGGGCAGTACAACGCGGCGCAGCTTGGACTGATGTACGACGTGATGATTCCCTGGACGGGGCGCGCAACCCGGGTTTTGGGACATCGGGCCACCTTCGTTGAGGAGCGTCCCGAAACACCCGGCGGGCCGATGGCCAAGGCGCCATACCCGGAGGAGGTCACCGTAATCTCCGAGACCGAGAGCGGCGCCGTCATGCTGAACGTGCTGAATTGGGCGGCCCGATTTGGTGAGAGCCGGATCGAACTCTATGGAGACAAAGGGACCTTGGTCTACAAACAGCGCGGCGATGTGCTGCTGGCCGCCCAGGACGGCGATGAGGCGCTAAAGAAGCTGCCGATCCCACCCGAACACGATAGCCCGTGGTTGGTCGAAGAGGAGTTCGTGCGGCTGGTCATCGGCGAAGCCGAAGAACCGAGCTTCACTTTCGATGACGGTATTCACAATATGGAATACCTGGAGGGGGCCTACCACTCCGCCATGCAGGGCGCATGGGTTAATATCGTTTAGGATTTCAAGTGCCGAGTGGCCCCGTTTCAGCGATAGAGCATCTTTTCGCTAGGGCGTGGGTGCATTACACTTAATCTATAGCTGAGCGCGGCGGACAGATTCGCATTCGCAACCGCAGGGCTGATTTCCGGGACGGGAGAACGTTGAATGGCGAGCATTCAGATATATGGTGCCGGTCGAGCGGGTGATGGTACAAACACGAACGTCCAGATCTTGACCCAGGCGCTGAAGGATATGGGCGCCTGGACCTTTTTCTGGCGCGATGAGGTGTATTCCAACATCCAGACTCGCGACAGCGGATTCGGGATGCGCGCCTCTGACAAGCAGATCTTCGGACCGGACGACGAGTTCGAAATACTGGAGGCATTCGACGCAGGCGCGTACAGCGACGAGGCCGGAGAAGGGCGCATCCCGCCGATAACCCGGCTCAAGCAGGGTGGAGCCGTGATCTACGACTCCTCGCCTCGCCTCGACTACCCGAACACCGGCCACGAAATCAAGATCGAGAACTTCCAGGACATCGTCGACCAGAAGCAACTGCGGACCTTCGGGCTGCCGATGGGCCAGATCGCCAAGGAAGAGTGCGACGGCCGTTACATCGTCCGCGGCACGATCGCGCTTGGCGCCATCGCACAGATGATCGGTATCGACCCAGACCCCATACTGCAGCGCTACGCCAAGAACTTCGGTGAGGGCACCGAGAACTACGAGCTGAACAAGAAGGCGCTGGAAATCGGCATCAACCACGCGAAGAGCGAGGGCTGGGACCTGCCGGACGTACGCCTCGACGTGACGCCTATCGAGAACGACACGCGCCAGCTCATCCTCGGCAACTTCGCGGTTGCCATCGGCGCGATCGCCGCGGGATGCCGCGTCTACGCCGGCTACCCGATTACGCCTGCCTCCGAGGTTCTGGAGTACATGGCGGAGAGAATCAACCAGTTCGGCGGCGCGATGATTCAGGCCGACTCCGAAATGGCCGCGGCGCACCACGTCATCGGCTCTGCTCTGGCAGGCGCTCGTAGCATGACGGCGACCTCAGGCCCAGGCTTCGACCTGATGCAGGAGGCGATCTCGGCCAGCGGCGTTACGGAAACGCCGATGGTTATCGTCCTGTGTATGCGTGGCGGCCCCGGGACCGGCCTGCCGACTCGCCAGGGGCAGGAAGAGCTGAACGAAGCGATTTTCGGCAGCCATGGCGACATCGCCCGCATCGTACTGGCGGTGTCGGACCCGGAAGCCGGCTTCTACACCATGGAGCGCGTCTTTAACCTGGCGGAACGCTACCAGTGCCCGGTGTTCCTCTTGATGGACCTGATGCTGGCGCAGTCGGAGTACACCGTGCCCGAGCTCGACCCTTCTGGCTTCGTCATCGACCGCGGCAAGCTGCTGACGACGGAGCAGTTCCGCGAGAGATACGGCGACAACCGCGACGGCAACGGCACGCGCTACAAGCGCTACGAGGTGACCGAAGACGGCATCTCCTACCGCGCCGTGCCCGGCACGCCGGGGGTGAACAACTTCTACTCGAACACGAACGAACACACGGAGGACGGCTTCCTGACGGAGGAAGAAGTCGTACGCCAGATCCAGATGGACAAGCGTTTCAAACAGCGCATGGAGCTGATCAAGGCCGAGCCGCAACTGCCACAGGCACACCTCCACGGCGACCAGAGCGCCAAGGTCGGATTCATCAGCTACGGCGGCACCATCGGGCCGATCGTCGAGGGTATCGAACGGATGGAGGCGATGGGCCTGAAAGGCAAGTTCATGGAGCTTCGCACCCTGTGGCCCTTCCCCGGCGAGCAGGTGAGAGACTTCGTCGACAGCTGTGACAAGGTATACGTTCCCGAATACTCGGCTGGAGCCCAGCTGCGCGGCCTGATCCAGCGGGAGGCCACCGGGCCGTCGCCCAAGCTTCAATCGCTGCTGCGCTACGACGGACGCAACATGACACCCGGCTGGATCGTCAGCCGGATCGAGGAGGCCAAAGTTGCCAACTGAAGACATCACGATCACGCCGATCAAGCGGTCTGACATCACGGGCGAGAGCGCTTGGTGGTGCCTCGGCTGCGGCGACTTCGGTGTCAACTCCGCCGTCCAGCAGGTGATCATGTCGCTGGTCAACGAGGGCGGGGTGCCGCTGGAGAACATGTTCGCGCTTTCAGGTATCGGCTGCTCCAGCAAAGAGCCCGATATGCTGCGCGTTAACGCGTACCAGGGCCAGCACGGACGCTCTCTGCCGGTGGCTATCGGCGTCGCAATCGCCAACCCGGCGCTCAAGGTGCTCGATTTCGGCGGCGACGGCGACACGTACGCGATCGGCATGGAGCATTTCATGCACTCGGTGATCCGCAACGTGAACGTGACGCTGATCATCATGAACAACCAGGTATACGGTCTGACCAAGGGCCAGGCGTCGCCGACAGCGCACGGCGGCCTGCGCACGATCTCGACTCCCGAGGGCAAGAAGGGCCGGCCGGTGAACCCGTTGCGTCTGGCCATCGCCGGCGGCGCGGCGTTCGTCGGGCGCGGCGTTTCGTGGCAGCGCAACGAACTGGTCGACCTGATCCTGAAGGCGGTCAACACCAACGGCTTCAGCCTGGTCGACGTGTTTTCGCCCTGCGTCACCTACCATCGCGAGCCGGGATACCGCGGCTCCGGTCCGATCTTCGACTGGTACCGCGAGAACTACGTGCTCGACATCAAAGATGCTTGGCAGACGATGCGTAACGAGGTCTTCAGCCCGGCCGAAGCGGCGCAGCTGCCGGAGGAGTACGACCCCTCGAGCCCTGAGGCCGCGCTGAACGGCCTGCGCCTGATCGCGGAGGCGGCGAAGCTGGGACGCGAGGTCACGGGCCTGCTGCTGCAGGACGAGTCGAACCCCAGCATGGCTGAGAACCTCGGCGTCTCGGCAGACCACGCCCCCGTGTTCTGCGACATCGACGTCAACAACAACCTCGAGGGTTACAAGGCGCTTCTCGCCGAGCTGCGGTAAGCCTTAGCACGAGACGCAAAAAGAGAGCGGCCCACGGGCCGCTCTCTTTGGTTTTAGGCTCCTGCTGATTACGGCGTGACGATTGCCCGCGTTACGGCGCTGCCACCTTCGCGGCCGAGCCATTCGGCGGTCTCGAAGGCTTCGGTGATCTGCTCGAGAGGGAAGGCGTGCGAGATGACCTTGGTCAGCGGGTACTTGTCCTTCGTGCGCTCCAGGAAGTCGATCGCGTTGGGGATGATCCAGGGGTCGTAGTGCTGGATGGCGTTGAAGCGTATCTGGTTCTGCACCAGCTTTTGCACGTCGAGGTGGGCGATGCTGCCGGACGAGATGTGACCCACCTCGAGGTAGGTGCCACGCATGCGGCACATCTGCACGCCCTCCTCGACCGCCGCCGGGAAGCCGACGAGCTCGATGACGATGTCGGCGCCGATGCCGTCCGTCAGCTCGAAGACGCGGTCGACGCGTGACTGCGGCGTCTGGTACTCGTTGAGGTTGATCGTGTCGGTGGCGCCGCACCGGCGCGCGAGATCGAGGCGCGGCTCCTGGCCGTCGATGACGATGACCTTGTTGGCGCCCATCTCCGCCGCGACTGCCGTGGCGTTGACGCCAAGACCGCCGGCGCCCTGGATCACCACGTTGTCGCCGAAGCGAGGCCTGGCGATGTGGAACGCCTCCATGACCTGAGCCAGGGCGCAGTTAACCGGCGCGGCTGCGGCGTCGTCGATGTCGTCAGGCAGCTTGAAAAGGAACTGCGGGCTGCGCAGGTAGTAGTACTGCGCGAAGCCGCCGTTGCAGACGGGCCATTCGTTGAGGGGCTTGCGGCCGACGCGGAACTTGCAGGCGCCCATCTCACCGCGGATGCAGTTGTAGCAGCGCATGCAGGGGAAGAAGTAAGCGAAAGCGACGCGGTCGCCCTCCTTGAGCGGGTGGCGCAGCGAGTCGGTGGTGATGCGGTTGCCGAGGCCGGCTATGGTGCCCATCATCTCATGGCCGAAGACGAAGGGATCGCGCGGTCCGTCCTCGGGCTTGACGCCGTCGCCGCGCCAGATGTGCAGGTCGGAGCCACAAACGCTGGTGGCCTGGACGCGGATGCTGACGCCGTCGGGCTCGATCTCAGGCAGCGGCAGCTCGCGAATCTCCCAGCGCTTGCCCTCGTCGTGCCAGACCGCCGATAGTCCCGTATTTGCCATTGCCTGCCCCCTTTCGAGTGTGGCCGCATTATGCGCCTCGTGGGGGTAGGGAGGTAAGGCGTTTAGCTGCGACCGAGATCATCGGGCTCTGACCGTATCCGCAGCCAATCGTGGAGGCCGCGGTCTGACGAGGAAAAAGCAGCAGGCGCACAGCCACCACGCGGAAGTCATCGCTAGCACGCTCAGCGTGTAACCGCAGGAGAAGTCGGCCAGACCGGCGACATAGAGCGGGCTTACAGCCTGCGTCAGCGTGATCAGAGGTCTGGTGATCCCGCCGATGGCGCCAAGGTGTGCCCGCCCGAAGTACGCCGCCCAGACGACCTCGTTTAGCCCCACCCAGCCGCCGATTCCCAGGCCCGTCACTGCGCCGGCAACCAGTGCGCTGTTGCCGGGAAATACTAGCAGTAGCGGTAGCATCGTGCGGTGTAAACGGACACGAGTAGGAGCGACATTCGGATGTGCAGTTTGTTGGCCACGTAGCCCCACAGAAAGCGGCTCATGAAGCTCGTGAGGCCGTAGGCGCTGAACGCGGCGGCCGCCATAGATGATGAGAACCCCTGGTCAACGTATATCTGCACCAGATGCACCGGGTAAGCCGGCAGTGACAAGAAGGCGAACGCCACTGCCAGGATGAGAAGCCAAAATGTGGACGTCCGTATGACCTGACCTGCGGTCAGGCTCGTGTCAGCGGGTGATGGACGCCCCGAAGCGAGGTCGGTGCTTTTCCCGTCGCCGTCAGGGTTGAGGCCGATGTCCTCCGGCCGCGTCTTGAGAAGCAGTGCCGGAAGTATCGTGAGGAGGGCGGTCATCCCGCCGAGGGCGATCCAGACGGAGCGCCAGCCAAATGAATCCGCCACCACGTTGATTATCAGCGGCAGGACGAACGCTCCGAGTCCAGTACCCATCGTCGAGGTTGCAACCGCGCGGGCGCGTCTGCGCACGAACCATTTCGGCACGAGCGTACCAATCAGCAGCGCACTCGGGCCCGTGCCGAGGAGGCCGCCGACCCGGCCGAAGACGACGAAGAACTGCCAAGGTTGCTCGACGAACGCCACCAGCACCAGGGCCAGGGACGCGGCGGACCCGCTCACGACGACGAGGATTCTGGCGCGGCCCGATACATCCAACCAACGACCGATCAGGAGCGCCCCGATGGCTCCGCCTAGCATCCTTGCGGTTATGCCGGCAAAGATCGTCGACCGGCTCCAGCCGAGGTCGTCCTGCATAGGGACGGAGAGGACTCCTGTGCTCCAGAGCGGCGCGTTGCCGGCGAACGTCTGGAGGAAGACCACGGCGACAATGACGTAGCCGTAGAAGAAGGGCAGTCGGGCCTGCCAGGGAGGGCTCTGGCCGTGAAGTGTCACAAGAAGACACTCGAAAATGCACGCACGGCGGGTTCGGAACTCGAGACGCTCTCTTTACGCTTCACCGTGTTACGCTAAAGCTTGAAGTAACTTAAAGGTTAACGACCAGAGGTGGCGATGAACATACAGGATGCGTCTCAGCTCAGCGGGCTAGCGCCAGCCACGATCCGTTTCTACGAACGCCGGGGCGTGTTACCAAGGCCACCGCGGCAGTCGAACGGCTATCGCAGCTACACGGCCGACCACGTCGTCATACTGAGGTTTGCCAACGGGCTGAGGCAGCTGGGTGTACCTCTAGCGGATGCGGGGCCGGTGCTGGCGTTGGCGCACACTGGCGAGTACGGCCAGATTCGCCAGGGTCTTGTGGGAGCGCTCAGGGTCGCCCTAAACGAGACAGGGAAGCGACTGGACGATCTGGTTCGCGTCCAAGATCATCTGGTGCTCTTACTCAATGGGCTGGAGACCGTGAAACCGGCTGACGTGATCGTGCCCGGTGTCACTCCCTGTCGGTGCGTCCAGCTCGTCAGTGGCGCGGTTAGCGGCTAGGCCGCTGCTCGAACCCCGGCGTGCTCGTTGGCGACCGCAGGCCTTGCAGCCGCGTCAGCAGGATTGACCAGAGCCGGCTCGCAGATAACATAGGGCGACTCTCATCGACAGGAGGCTTCATGGCGCAAGAGGGCTGGTCGAAGGCGATCGCCGACGCGTTGCGGCGCAGCGATATCCGCACCTACGCGACGGTGCCGGACTTTATCGTGTCGCACGTGCTGGAGCACCTCTGGGCCGACGACGAGTGCAAGGTGATCACGGTAACGCGCGAGGAAGAGGGCCTCGGTCTGCTCTCCGGCGCCTACCTGGCGGGCCAGCGTGGTTGCCTGTTGATGCAGAACTCGGGGCTCGGTAACTGCGTTAACGCGATCGCGTCGCTGAACGTGGCGTCGCAGATACCGGTCGTTATGGTGATTAGCCATCGCGGCGACCTCGGCGAGTACAACGCGGCGCAGGTGCCGATGGGGCAGGCGGCGGAGCGCGTGCTGGAGGCGCTGGCGGTCCGCACCCTGCAACCGCATACGGTTGAGGAGTTCGAGGCGGCGGCGGACGGACTGATCAAGCTGGCGTACACGCGCTCGATGCCGGTGGCGTTCCTGCTGCCGAACGACCTGACGGGAGGTCGCTACTCGTGAAGCGCGACGCCTGTACGCGGCTGCTGGCCGAGAAGCTGACCGATGAGGTCGTGGTAACGAACCTGGGGCAAGCGACGCTGGACATGCAGCAGATCGCCGACCGGCCGCTGAACTTCTACACGTTCGGCTCGATGGGGCAGTGCTCGGCGATCGCGATGGGCGTGGCCCTGTCGAGGCCGGATGCGCGCGTGGTCTCGCTGGACGGCGACGGCTCGATGCTGATGAACCTGGGGCAGCTGTGCACCGTGGCGAACACGGCGCCGGCGAACCTGGCGATCGTCGTGTGGGACAACGAGGTGCATCAGACGACGGGCGGCCAACCAACGGCGACGTCGATGCGCAGCAGCCTGGCCGGCGTGGCGCGTGGCGCCGGCATCGAGAAGGTGATCGAGCCGCGGAACGAGGAAGAATTAGCCACGGCGTTCGACCGCATCCTCAGCGAGGAGGGGCCGTTCTTCGTGCTGGTGAAGGTCGATGCCGGCCCGGCGACGGGATCGATGCAGCGAGACCTGATGGGCTACAAGATCCGGTTTATGCAGGCGCTACGGGAGCTGCCGGTGGACCGTCCGATGGCGCTCATTGCTCGATGAGACCGGCGTACGACGTCGTGGTCGCGGGTGGGGGAAACGCCGCGCTGTGCGCCGCGCTGGAGGCGGCGCGGGGCGGTGCGACGGCGCTGATCCTGGAGGCGGCGCCGAAGCACCTGCGCGGCGGCAACAGCCGACACACGCGCAACTGCCGCTACATGCACGATGGTCCCGAATTCAACCTGGTAGGAACGTACTCAGAGGACGAGTTTTTGGCCGATTTGCTGCAGGTCACGGGTGGCGAGACCAACGAAGACCTGGCGCGGATGACGATCCGGGCGTCGAAGGACCTGGGGACGTGGATCGAAAGCAACGGCGTGCGCTGGCAGGGGCCGTTGCGCGGCACGCTACAGCTGTCGCGGACGAATGCGTTCTTCCTGGGCGGCGGCAAGGCGCTGGTCAACACGTACTACGAGGCGATCGAACGCCTCGGCGTCGACGTGTGCTACGAGGCCGAGGTGTGCGACATCGTGCCAGGCGAAGGCGGCAAAATCAGCGTCGCGTTCGAGGCTGACGGGACGATGCAAAGCGTCGAAGCAGGCACTGTCGTGGTGGCTTCGGGCGGTTTCGAGGCGAACCTCGACTGGTTGGCCGAGAACTGGGGCGAGGCGGCGCAGAACTTCGCGATCCGCGGCACGGCGTACAACCGCGGCCGCTCGATGTCGGCGCTGATCGACCGCGGCGCCAAGGCGATCGGCAGCCCGCACGAGTTTCACTCGATCGCGGTCGACGCGCGCGGGCCGCGGTTCGATGGCGGCATCGTGACGCGGCTCGACACTGTCCCGTTCGGCATCGTCGTCAACCAGGAGGGCCTGCGGTTTTCCGACGAGGGCGTCGACGTCTGGCCCAAGCGCTACGCGTCGTGGGGCGGCCTGATCGCGCAGCAGCCGGGTCAGTTGGCGTTTTCGCTGCTCGACTCGAAGATGGCGCACGAGTTCATGCCTTCGCTGTATCCGCCCGTCGAGGCGCAGTCGATACCGGAGCTGGCGCGGGCGATGGAGCTCGACCCGGAGGTGGTCGCCGGGACGGTGTCGCGATTCAACGAGTCCGTCATCGACGGTACCTACGACCCGACGACGTTGGACGACTGCCGAACTGAGGGCCTCGAGATCGCGAAGAGCCACTGGGCGCGCCGCATCGACACGCCGCCGTTTCTGGCCTATCCGCTGCGCACCGGCATCACCTTCAGCTACCGTTGCCTGGCGGTCGATGAGCGAGCGCGGGTGCTGGCGGAGAACAGCGAGGCGATACCCGGCATCTTCGCGGCGGGCGAGGCTATGGCCGGCAACATCCTGGGACACGGCTACCTGGCGGGCTTCGGAATGACGATAGGCAGCGTGTTCGGACGCATCGCGGGACGGGAGGCGGCGAAGCATGCCCTCGCCTGACCTGATCCACGAAGTCGAGCGGCAGCTAGCCGTGTGCAACGCGTGCCGCTACTGCGAGGGCTATTGCGCCGTCTTCCCAGGGATGGAGCTGCGACGCAGCTTTGAGGAAGCAGACGTGATCCATCTCGCCAACCTCTGCTTCGACTGCCGCGCCTGCTACAACGCGTGCCCCTACACGCCGCCGCACGATTACGCGATCAACATCCCGCAGGTCATGGCAGACGTGCGGGTGGAGACGTACCGCGAGTTTGCGACGCCGGGGTTCTTGTCGCGGCTGTTCCAGGGCAACACGGCGATGGTGGGGCTAGTGGCGCTGGTCTCGGTCCTGATCGTGTTCGGGTCGGTGCTGGCGCTGCAGGGCGGCGACGTCGTGTTCGACGAGCTGACGCAAGAGGGTTCGTTCTACCGCGTGATCCCGTACACGGCGATGGTCCTGCCGGCGCTGCTGCTATCGGGCTGGTGGCTGGCCGTGCTGGCGATCGGCGGCGTGCGATTCTGGCGCAGCACCAACGCGAGGGCGGGCCAGCTGATCGACGCGCGGTCGTTCCTACGCGCCACGAAGGACGCATTCGGGCTGGAGTACCTCAAGGGCGGTGGCGACGGCTGCGACTACCCGGGCCCGGCCAAGTCGAACGCGCGTCGCTGGCTGCATCACTCACTGGTCTGGGGCGTCCTGCTCGACCTCGTTTCGACGACGGTGGCGGCGGTGTATCACAACTTCCTGGGCGACGATGCGCCGTATGACTATCTGAGCATCCCTGTCGTGACCGGTACCGTGGGCGGCGTGCTGATCGTCGTCGGAGGCCTGGGGCTGCTGTGGTTGAAGCGGGTGCAGGACATGGACCCGGCCAACCGGCGCATGCTGGCGCTGGATTACGCCTTTCTGCTGCTTCTGCTGCTGACGAGCATCACGGGGCTGATTCTGCTGGCGGGGCGCGAAACGGTTGCTGCCGGTACGCTGCTGACGGTGCACCTGGGCATCGTGGCGGCGCTTTATCTGGCGTTGCCTTACGGCAAGTTCGCGCACGTCGTGTACCGCTACGCAGCGCTGATCCGGCATCACGTCGAGATGGAGCGAGAGTCGGCGAAGACGGCGGGTTAGACCGACCACGGTCACTTTGAACCTGAAACCCCTTACATGAAGTTCAGGTTCGGCTGGAGTCCGAGCAGGAAGCGCCCGACGCGTTCGTAGTGGTCGTCGCGGCCCTGGATGTGCTGCGTCACGGCGTGCATGTCGCGGAAGCGGCGCTCGAAGGCCCTGTCGTTGAAGATCGCGGAGGAGCCGGCCAGCTGGAAGGCGTTGTCGACGACCCCGGCGCAGCGCCGGATCGTGTAGGTGGTCGCCAGGCGCAGGTCGATTCGGGTCTCGAGGTCCAGCTCGTCACTGGCGCCGACCTTGCGATACAAGCGGTCGGCCTCCTCGAGCAGGAATATGCGCACGGAGCGCAGCGTACCCTCGGCTTCGGCGAGGCGTATCTGGGCGTGCTGCTGACTGGCCAGCGAGCCTTCGTAGCCACGCGGCGATTTCGTCATCGCGAGCTCTTGTAGCGCCTGCTGCATGCTGCGGGCGATGCCGAGGTCGACGGACGCGAAGCCGACCGAGAAGACGTTGGTCGTGTTGAAGCGGTACAGCGGGCCGGGTTCGAGCGGCTCGTCCAGCGCGACTCGATGGTCCGGGACGAAGAGGTCCGTAACAGTGTAGGTGTCGCTGCCGGTACCGCGCAGGCCGCTGACCTGCCAGTCGTCGACGAGCCCGATGTCCTCGACCGGGAAGAACATCGTCACGTACTTCTGGGCTTCGGCCGCGTCGAGGACGGGAGCGCCGCGTTCGTCGACCACTGGTGCGTTATGAGCGCCGGCCCAGACGGCGTTGTGGATGCCGCTGGAGAAGAACCAGCGTCCGTATAATTGATAGCCGCCAGACACCTTCAGGGCAGTCGAAGGGCCGTTGCCCCAGGAAACGATCATGTCGCGGTCGCCAAAGACCTCCTGCAGGCCTTGCGGCGGCATGTAGCCGGAGACGTTGCAGATACCGGAGTTTTGCGATATGCACCAGGCGGTGCTGGCGTCTGACTTCGCGACCTCCTCGATAACCTCGGCAAACTCGCGCAGCGTCAGCTCGGCGCCGCCCACGGAGCGAGGGACGATCATGCGGTAGAGGCCCGCACCTTTCAGCGCCGCAACCAACGACGCCGGCACCTGCCGCTCGAGCTCGGTCTGTTCAGCGGCCGCGGCGACCTGTGGCGCCAGCGAGCGGGCGGCTTCGAGCAGCGCCTGGCCAGAGTAGGGTCCGGAATCCAGATTGCGCCTCCAGAGCGGGGTCTGCGCGCCATCGTCTGTCTTCGAGGTGAACTGCGTCAATCCCACGACTCAGGAGTCGGAATCGCGCCGTGCCGGGCAGGGACGCGGGGCGCGGTGAATCGGCCCGCGCGGACTACTGAAGGCTGGTAAGAGGTGCACACCGTAGACGGCAACTGCGCTAGACTTCTGACGCCAGCGCAAGCCCGCTGGTTGGCTACTCCCGCCTTGATTCACAGCTACGAAGTAGGAGAGGTTTCAGGGATGAAGCGCAGTACTGATCGGATACTTGTCTCGCACGCCGGGGTATTGTCGCGCCCGGACGACCTGCGGGAGATGATGGCGCCCGGGCGAGAAGCCGAGTTCCACGAGCGCCTGCCTAGCGCGGTTAAAGAGGTCGTCGACCAGCAGATAAAGGGCGGCTTCGATGTCGTCAACGATGGCGAGATTAGCAAGCTCGGCGGATTCTCGGGTTACCCTCGCCAGCGGCTGAGCGGCCTTGAGATGCGCGATTTCAAGACCGGGGAAGGCCCGGCGCCACACGACGTACAGGGCCGCGACCGGCGAGACTTCCCGGAGTTTGGCAAGCAGGGCTTTCCGGCGCGGGCCGGCGGTCAACCGACGACCGGTGGCTTCACCGCGGGTGGGGGCGCCGTCTCCGGCAGCGGCGGCGTGATGGCTGGTAGCACGGAGCGCGTCCGGCAGATGGTGTTCTGCGTCGGGCCGATCTCCTACATCGGCCAGGACGCCTACAAGGAAGACATCGCCAACCTCAAGGCGGCGCTGGCCGACAATCCCGATATCGAGGGCTATCTGCCCGCGGTGGCTCCAGGCACGATGGAGCACTGGATGTACAACGAGTACTACAAGACGGACAAGGAGTTCCTCTTCGCTATCGCTGCCGCGATGGCGGAGGAGTACAAGGCGATCACGGACGCCGGCTTCATCCTGCAGATCGACGACCCGGACCTGCCGGACGGCTGGCAGATGTACCCGGACATGAAGGTGGACGAGTACCGCAAATACGCCGACCTTCGCGTCGAGGCGCTGAACCAGGCGCTGAAGGACGTGCCACGAGAGCAGATCCGGTTCCACACTTGCTGGGGTAGCCAGCACGGACCTCATATGGACGACATCGAGCTGAAGGACTTCGTCGACATCATGCTCAAGATCAAGGCTGAGTGTTACTCCGTTGAGACGGCGAACCCGCAGCACGACGCCGATTACCACGTCTTCGAAACGGTGAAGCTGCCGGACGGCGCTTCTTACATGCCGGGCGTGATAAGCCACGTCTCGAACACGATCGAGCACCCGCAGGTGGTGGCGGATCGTCTGATCCGCTACGCGAACCTGATGGGCAAAGAGCAGGTGATCGCCGGGACGGACTGCGGCATGGGCAGCCGTGTCGGCCACCCAGAGGTGGTCTGGGCAAAATTCAACGCGATGGTCGAAGGCTCGAAGATCGCGACGAAGACGCTCTGGGGTAAGTAGGATCCGGCGTCGGTAAGTAAAAGACGGCCCGTCATGAACGGGCCGTCTTTCTTTGCGCGCACGGGTCTTGACGGGAGCGATTCCGCTGGTCGGGAGGAAAGCTCCCTGCGGAGCGCCTTGATCCTTCGCCGGCTGGCCGCGGCTCAGGATGACAGGGTTGGGCAGGCGCCGCTCGGGATGACAGCGGCGCCTATTCGACGAAGATGTCGACCGAGGGGCGCAGCTTGGCGCACTCCGCGAGCACCGTGTGGATCGGGTGGTTCTGCAGCTTTTCGACCAGTGAATCGTCGAGCTTTTGGTCCTCGTCCAACGCGACGTAGGACTGCTCGGTCAGCACGTAATCGAAACGGGGCGCCCAGCGCCGCGAGCCCAGACGGGCCGTGGTCGAGCAGTTGTCGACCATGTATGAGACGCCGCGGGCGTGCATGTAGGGGTTCAGCGAGTCGACGGCTTCGATGACGGATTCGTTGGCGATCTCGGAGTATGGGTGGCCGTGGTCGAGCAGGATGTCGATCTGGGCCATCATGGTCGCGACGTAAACGCCGGCCGTGAAGGGGTCGAGCGGGATCTCCTCCTCGACCCGCTTGGCGCGGACCTTCTCGCCGACCTTCCAGGTCTCCGTCCCGTCGATCTTGCCCATCGACGCCTGCTTGAGGCGATCGCCGGCCAGGATTACGCTGCGGATCTCGTTGCCGGACGAAACCTCGTCGTAGATCTCGCGTAGCAGCTCGTGCGCGGCCGGGTACGAGGCGGCGTAGGCCTTCTCGAAAACGGGCCTGCCGTCGGGGCCGACGGCCTCGTAGACGCCTTTGATGCCCTCACGCGAGATGATCTTCGAAATCGGGCCGGTAATCGCTTCGGCTGAGTGCTGGAAGGCGTCTTCGCGGCTCATACCCTGGCTGATGAAACGCTGGTACAGGCTCTCGATGATGCCGTGGACGGCGCCGAGCAGGATGCCGCGCTCGCCGTAGATGTCGGACTTGAACTCAGACTCGAGCGTGGTCTGGAAGGTGTAGGGCGAGCCGATGGCGACCGACCAGGCCAGGGCGATATCGGTGGCGCGGCCATCGATGTCCTGCTCGACGGCGAAGCTGCTGTTGATGCCGGCGCCGTTGACGGAAGCGCCCTGCACGTAAAGGCGACGCACCGATGGCCCCATGCCCTTGGGGCAGACGCCAATGACGTTGATGTTGTCCGGGAACGTGGCGCCGACGTTCTTCATATGGCCGATCAGGAAGCCGTGCGAAAGGCCGAGCGTAGCGCCGGGTTTCATTGCTTTGAGGACGTCCTCGTACAGCTCGGCCTGTGCAGCGTCGGAGATCAGGAGCAGGACGAGGTCGGACTCGCGGACCGTCTCGAACATCTCGCCCAGCGTGCCGTCCGATTCGGAGAAGCCGGCTTCGCGCGCCTGGTCCATCGAGCTCGAACCGGGGCGCAGACCAATCTTGACCTTGATGTCCGTGCCGTGCAGCGAGTCGCGCAGGTTCTGTGATTGGGCGGGACCCTGTGAGCCCCAGCCGATCACGCCGATCTGCTCGATGCCCTCGAAGGCTTTGGGCAGGAGGGGGAAGAGGTGGCGCCCGCCTCTGACGATCTGCTCTTGGTGACCCTCTAGATCGATCACGTCGACCTGGAAAACCTTGGAGGTGAAGCTAAGCGAAATCGGCGGCATAGGGGCTCCTTGAGCGTTAGTAGCGAGGCGTATGCATTCTACAACGGCGCGACGTTAGGCCCGACTGCCGGAGCCTTGTAAACCTGTTGTGGGTGGCGCAACATTGCTGACAGCCTGACGTCTGAGAAAGGACGGTGCGCAATGCCAATGCAGATCCTGTCAGCCGACTCTCATGTCCTGGAGCCGCCCGACCTATGGACCACCCGCATGGAGACGAAGTTCCGCGACAAGGCTCCGCATGTTGAGAAGAACGTAGACGGACGCGAAGGCGACTTCATCGTTTGCCCACCGCTGCGCCCGTTCAATCCTTTCTCATTGGGCAGCGCCGGTATCCCGCCGGAAGAGCAGGAAAAGTTCGCCAAGGGCGGCTACGCTAGCTGCCGGCCCGGTAGCTGGGACCCCGTAGAGCGCCTCAAGGACATGGACCTGGACGGCATGGACGCGGAGATCTTCTACTGCGGCTATAGCATGAGCATGTTCGGCCACCCGGACGAAGCGTTTCAGCGCGACGCGCACCGCGCCTACAACGACTGGGCCGCCGAGTACGCATCCTACGCGCCGCAGCGCCTCTTCCCGATCGTAAACATCTCCATGACGGACGTGCAGGAGGACCTCAAAGAGCTGCACCGCGTTGCGAAGATGGGCTTCCGGGGCATCTTCATCTCCAACGACCCGCTGCCAGAGCGCCGCTACGAAAACCCAATGTGGGAGCCGTTCTGGAGCGCCGTTGAGGAGTACGACCTGCCGGTCAACATCCACATTCTGACGCTTCAGAGGGGCACCCAGGTGTCGGCGACGAACCCCCTGGTAGACGGCGTTCTGCTGCCCGTGCCGGCGTTTCGGACGATCGCGGACATGATCATCGGCGGCGTTTTCGACAAACACCCGAAACTGAAGGTCGTGTCGGTGGAAAACGATATCGGCTGGATACCCAACTACCTGAAGCGCTTTGACTGGTACTCCTACCGCTTCAAGGCCCGCTATCCACAGATGCGGATGGGCGGCGGCGAGTACTGGCGACAACACGTCTACTCGACGTTCCAAGACGACGTTCCCGGTGTCCGCTGCCGCGACTTGATCGGCGTGGACAAGCTGATGTGGGGCTCCGACTACCCACACTTCGACTCGACGTTCCCGAAATCGCTGGAAGCGATCGAGCGCAACTTCGAGGGCGTGCCCGAGGATGAGCGAGAGATGATCCTGGGCGGCAATATGCTGCGGTTGTATAACCTGCAGGACGTCATCGAACCGGTTACCGCGGCGGTATGACTGACGCTAGAGACGCATAAGTAGGACGACTCGTCATCAGGCGGGCCGTCCTGCTTTTCTCAACCGTTTTCGGGGATTGGGCCGCTTTGGTCCTTCGCCCGCGGCGCGGCTCAGGACGACAGCTAATCCTCGGGCCAGTTAAGCACCGTGGCGGCGGTGCGGCCGAGGACCCACTCCTTGTCGTCCGAGGAGAGGAAGTCGAGGCCTTCAGAGTAGTGCCGAAGGCACTCTTCGTAGGTGCTGGTGAGGCGAGTACGGTCGGCGCCCCACATGCAGCGCCGGGCTCCGAAGGCTTCGTGGATGCGCTTCAAGTAGGGGTAGATGTCGGCGAAGGGATACGGGCCGGCGGAGAAGGACGGCGCCGAAGATACCTTGACACTGATGCCGGGGTATTTCGCCAGGCCCTCCAGCCGGTCGATGGTCGCAAAGGACGGCGCGCCCTTGCCGGCCGAGAGATCGCAGCCCATGTGGTCGACGATCATGGTCAGGCCGGGATGCTTCTCAGCGATCGGGCCGAGGACCTCGGGAAAGCCCGACACGAGGCCCATAACCGGGATGTCGTTCGCCTCGGCGGAGGCCCAGAAGGGCTCGTAATCGCCGGCGTCGAGCCAGCCGCGGTAGGGTTGGGTACGGAACGTGTGGCGCACACCGAGCATGCCCGGCTGCTGCTTCCACGTTGCCATGGCGTCTTTGAGGTCGGGGCGCTTGACGTCGATGCGGCCCATGATGGCGAAGCGTTTGGGATGCTGGTGCGCGACGTCGAGGGCGGTCTCGTTGCCTTCGCCGACCCAGGTGGGCGGGACGATGCCGGCCCGGTCGATGCCGGCCCGATCCATCTCGGCCAGCATTTCGGCGACGGAGAAGCCGTTGGGCAACTGCGGCTCGTTGCGCGGCGGCTGCGGCCAGGGGCGATCCGGACGGTCGACCTCCCAGATATGCACCTGCGAATCAGTTATCAAGGCTCGCTCCTCGTCACCAGCTCTTGTCGAGCACCTCTATCTGCAGGAAGCTCTCGATCGCGCCAACCAGGCGCTTGAAGGTCGGGTTCTCGTCATCCATAAACTCGGTGTGGCCGGCGCCCCGGAGCCAGAATAATTCCTTCGGCCCCGGGTAGTTGCGGTACAGCGACTCAGCTTCGCTGGGCGGGTGCACGCGGTTCTTGTCGCCGTGGGCGATGAGGATGGGCACGGTGCCAAGGCCCTCCAAGTCCTCGTCAGCGGTGAAGCGCAGCAGGGAATCCGCAAGCATGGGCGTGAAGTCGCCACCGAAATCCTGAACCTTGTACAGCACGTCGTCCACGTAGCCGGCTGACTGCGAATCAAGGGGGTAGATCGTAAACGGGTCGACCCTTTGCACCTCGCCGCTGCGAGCGGATTCGGCGCGTGCGGCAGCGAGCTTCTCGACGAATTCGGCGTAGCCATCGTAACCACGCACGATTCGCTGCACCCGGCGACCGTTGTAGAAGCCGTTGACGCAGATCAGTCCCGCGAGGTTGGGAACGAGGCGGGTGGCGTCGACCACCAGGCCGCCTCCCATGCCCCAGCCGATCAGCACGACACGTCCGCCTCCCGCATTGTGGTGCTGGCTGGCGAAGGCGGCGGCGTTGGCGATGTCGCTGACCTGCTCTTCGAGTAGGACGCGGCCGGGCGTTCCCTCGCTGGCGGCGAAGCCGCGGTAGTCGAAGCCGAAGGTCGTGTAACCAAGCGGCGTCAGGGCGCGGGCGAATCGCGCCGGATGAATGCGGTTGAGTCCCATGAAGCCGGAGCAGACGACGATGATGGGGCGCGACGGGTCCTCTTTGCCCTCGTCCGGCAGGTAGAAGGAGGCATCCAGCTTGAGGCCCTCGCTGTAGAAAGCGGTGGCTTCGGTCCTCATATGTCCTGAGCCTCCACGGAAGAGTAGTTGGAACGCATGACGTGCTCGAGACGTTGGTGGAGGAAGCTGAGGTTCTCGTCCCGGACGGTGTGCAGGACGGTGCGCGACTCGCGCACCTCGGCGATCTGAACTTCGGCTTCGATCACTTCCTCGCCGTCTCCTTTTGCCTCCGCGATGACCTTGCCGAACGGGTCGATTATCTGGCTGCCGCCCCAAAACTTGAGGTTGTTGTCTTCACCGACTCGGTTCACGAAGAGAACGTAGACTCCGTACATCGAAGCGTAGAACTGGTTCATGCGGTGCCAGCTCTGCTTCGTCGAGAGACGGCTGCCGAGGCCCTGGGTTGGGCTGCTGGCGGAGAAAATGAAGATGTGGGCCAGGTCCGCCGCGGCAAGGTGCACCAGCGCGGGGTTCCAGGCGTCGGCGCAGACGAAGGGGGCAATTCGGAAGGCGCCGCTCTCGATTGGCTGGTGGTTGGGACCCACGCTGAAGTGGCGCCGCTCCTCGAACACGCCGTAGTTGACGAGGTAGATCTTGCGATGAATACCGATGATGCGGCGATCGGCGATGAAGGCCATGCTGTCGTAGAAGTTGAAGGCGCCAGTCTCTTCGATGAAGGTAATGGCGACCATGATGCCGTCGGTGGACGCGACGAGGTCCTGGAACAGGGTGTCGTCGGTCCGTAGGGCGTGGTCATAGACGTCCTGGCCGGTCAGGTAACCGGTGACGAAGTACTCCGGGAAGACGAGCAGATCCGTCTTACCGCGTTGCTCCGCGATCAGGCGCTTTGCCTTTTCGATGTTGCCGGAGCAGTCGCCGGGCTCGGCGTCGACCTGCGCCAATGCGACGCGCAAACGGGCACTGGAGGCGTGGATCGCTTCGCGGCTGCCGGCGCGACGACGGGGTCTGTGGTGTGAAGAGGTCATTAGGCGATTCTACCCCGCGTCCAGCGAACGCACTGTGAGCATCCGCACAACAGGTGCTCAGCCGGTGATTACGGCTGTCGCTTCGATCTGGATATCGAAGTTGAGCGTCTCGACGACCGTCTGATGGCGCGCCGGGCGCGCGTTCTCGTCGGGAAACATCTCGAGCCAGGGTGGATTAACCAGCTGCCGGTTGGCGTTGTTCTTGATAAAAACGGTGACGCGTACCACGTCGTCCTTGGTGGCGCCGGCTTTGGCGAGCACGTTCTCGAGGTTGCGGAAGCAGTTCTTCGCCTGCTCCTCCAACGAAGCGGGCACCTCACCGGTCGCCGGGTCGGCGCCCATGACGCCCGAGGTCATGACGATGTTGCCGACGCGGGAGGCCATGGGTATGGGCGCGTTGTGGCGTACCGGCTGGATTTCGAAGCTCTGACGTCCGGGCATGCTTTTCTCCTTTGAAGCTGAGGGATTCCCCCAGACCCCCGACTGAAGGGCCGACATGCAACCCTGCTTGCGGGGTTGAGGCCGTGCATGGACTCTTGGCAAATAGGAACGCGCCCCGAGTGCTCGGGGCGCGTTCGATTCTACGCGACGTTTGGCGTTAGACGGTTAGTCGTGCCAGTGGCCGACGGCGCAGCCGCAGCCGGTGCCGGCGACGGTGCGGTAGCCGGGCTCGTAGGCGAGGGTCTCCATCTTCGTGCTACCCATCGCGCCAGCAGTCGCGACCCAGTTCAGGGTCTCGGTGGTGGCTGACTGAAGACGATGACGTGGCAGCGTGCTCAGCGTGTTGCCGTCAGCGGCCTCCAGGCCCTTGAGCGCGAGGCGGTCGAGTTCCTCGTCGACGACGAAGTGGCTGAGGCCACCCGAGCAGGCAAACGCGACCGTCTTGTCGCTGTCCAACCCGTCGACGATCTTACGGACGGCCGCACCGAGCGCGTAAGCGCGCTTTGGGCCGATCCAGTTCGGTGGGTAGCACGTATTGATCGAGATCGGCACGATCGGCACGTCCATTCCGTCGAACCAGCGAGCGACCGGGAAAGAGAACGCGTGCGGCAGGCCGAAGCGCCGCGGCTTGGTGGAGCGCTCCATGTCGAGGTACCACGTGGCCGGACCAATCGAGCCGCCGTACTCTGCCTTCTCGAACTGCGTGTGAGAGACATCGAAGTCCTGCTCGCAGAGGCCTTCAATGAGCTTCAGGCCGAGGTCGCGGTCGACCGGGTAGGGACGGTCGTCCGTCCCGTACGCCGCAGCAGAGACCTTGGCTGCCTCGCTCATGTCGGGCCGGATGGTCCGTGGCACGAGCTGGATCGTCTCACCCCAGTAGACGTTGATCATGGGCATGTTGTCGTCGAAGAAGAACTCGCTCTGGTCGTCGCCGAACATGACGACGACGTCGGGCTTCGTCTCCCCGAAACGCTTGTTGAGGTCGTTGAGACCGTCCTGCAGCGCCTCGATGCGCTGGTCGAATGTCTCACGGTTGACCATCTTGGCGATCTCCGGGTCGGCCGTCGCAAGCAGCTCGTCGTATGTGACGCGCTTGCCCTCCGGCATTTTGACCAGTTCCCGGTTCCTGTGGTCATTCTGGGAATGTGTTTCCCAGAGCTCGCCCGTCGGGAGCATCATGAGGGGACTGTGAGAGGATGCGAACCCGCCTACTACCTTAGCCATTTCTTACCTCAATTCTTTCTATGAGATCACAGTGCTTGGAATATTAACCCTTTGCCAGGAACTTCGCAGCTTTTCGTAGGCATCCCACCAATCTTCTGATCGCGGGATGATCGAGTAGCACTGCGCTTTCACCTTGTAAACGAGGTCGATGATGTCCTTGAGCGGGATGTCCTGGGTATGCGGGTGATGCGAGCTGCCCCAGCAGATGTGCAGGCGCACCATCTCTTCCGGGATGTCGCGGATGGCGTGGTTGATCGCTTCGACGCGCACGTCGGCGAACTTACGATACTCGGCGACGCTCATGCCGGCCTGGACGTGGTAGCCGTCGGGCAGGTCGGGGTCGTCAAGCTGGAGAATGATCCCGGCGTCGGCGATGGCTTTGTACTCCTCGTGCATCGCGTCGGCGATGGCGAAGAGCATCTCTTCCTGCGTCTTGTAGTGCTGGTTGCGCATCCAGTGCTCGATGGTCGCCGGGGCCAGCGCCGTGAGACAGAGCTCTTCGACCTGAACGCCCTTGGCGGCTTCTTTGATCCACTCGATGTCGCGTTTGTACTCTTCCTGACCGACGTAGGTCAGCGGGCCGACGCAGAAGACGCCCTGCGGCGTCGAAGGTGGTGGAGGAACCGACGACTGGCGCCGGCCCATGGGGGGCAGGCCCATGGCGAAGAACTCGGGGAAGACCTTCGATTCACGGTTCGTAATCGCGCCGTAGGAGGGGTCCTCGCCCTCGTTGAGGGCGCGAAACTCGAGCCCACCAAGGCGGCCACGAGAGTAGGTCTGCCAGCTGCGCTTCGTGTACTCGCCGTCGTTGACGACGTCGAGGCCGTTCTCTGACTGCAGGCGCACGACGTCTTTCATGGCTTCCTTGATACGGGTCGAAAGCGCGTCGTCGAAGGGCTCACCGTCTTGTCGAGCTGCCATGGTCTGGCGCAGGTCCTCTGGACGGTGCAGGCTGCCGGCGTGGCTGGTGAGGATACGGTCTGTGCTCCGCTTCATTGCCTCTTCTTTCGAGACGGGGCCTCGAT
The DNA here is from genome assembly GCA_965197795.1 of Dehalococcoidia bacterium. Taxonomy (GTDB): domain Bacteria; phylum Chloroflexota; class Dehalococcoidia; order DSTF01; family WHTK01; genus WHTK01. The sequence continues at coordinate 323,149 of OZ240228.1, forward strand.
CCGCGCCAAATAAGGTTGGAATTCTCCAACTCTAACCCAAACGGAAGGGTTGGCGCAGATCAGATTAACATCGCTGGAAGTTCAGTCAAGATGTTGAGCGACGCCTTGCCAGGCGAAGACTGGACGTATAATCGCGCGGTTGGAAGTCAAATTAAGGTTCTAGCGGGAGCAACCACGTGATCTATGAAATGAGGACATACACGCTTAGGGCCGGCGCGGTGGCCGAATACGAGCGCCTCTTCGGTGAGGCGTACAAAGTGCGCGAGCAGTACTCGAAGCTCGGCGCCTTCTGGCACACCGAGATCGGGCCGATCAACCAGGTGATCCACATCTGGCCCTACGAAAGCATGCAGCATCGTGCCGACGTCCGCGCCGCCGCGTCCAAAGACACGAGCGGCCTGTGGCCGCCGCGAGCGTCCGAGCTGATGCTAACCCAGGAGGTGGATATCCTGGATCCTGCGGCGAACATGAAGCCCTGGGGCGAGCCGCAAAAGTGGGGTGAGGTTTACGAGATGCGCGTCTACACCTACGCGCCCGGAGACATCGGGAAGGTGAACACCGCGTTCAACGAAGCGCTGCCCGGTCGCGACGGTGTCTACCCGGTGGCGGGAGTCTTCTTCGCGGCGCAGGGTAACCTCAACCGGATGTACCAGATCTTCCCCTTTAAGAGCTGGGACCACCGCGAAGAAGTGCGCACCGAGTTCCGCAAGCAGGGCGTCTGGCCACCGCACTCGGACGCTCGTCCGATAAACCAGCTCGTACGCTTCATGTTGCCAGCCGACTTCTCGCCGATTCACTAGGCGGTGCGCGGCAGCAGTTCGACCTGACGGGCCATGTCGCCGTTGTCACGGGTGGCAACGGCGGCATTGGCCTCGGCATGGCGAAGGGATTGGCGTCCGCCGGGGCATCGGTCGTCGTGGCGGCGCGTAATCGAGCCAAAGCAGACGCGGCCGTCGTTGAACTGCAAGCGCTGGGGGCGGAGGCCGCCTTCATCGAGGTCGACGTGTCGGACGAGGCGTCGGTCAACGCGATGATCGACGCCTCGGCGAAGCTCTGGGGCCGTCTCGACATCCTGGTCAACAACGCGGGCACGTCGGTTCGTGGGCGTCCGGAGGAGATCACGCTGGAGCAGTGGCGGCGGGTCATCGACACCAACCTGACCAGCCTTTTCACGGCGAGCAAGGCTGCCTTCCCGCACTTCAAGGCGCAAGGCGGCGGCAAGATCATCAACATCGGCTCGATGATGTCGATCTTCGGCTCGCCGATCGCGGCAGCCTACGCAGCGTCAAAGGGCGGCGTGGTGCAGTTCACGAAGTCGCTGGCGGCAGCTTGGGCGGCGGACAACATCCAGGTCAACGCGGTGCTGCCGGGCTGGATCGAGACGGAGCTTACGTCGCCGATCTGGAACCACGAGCTGCCGGGATTGCACGAGCGCATCTCTTCGCGCATCCCGGCGGGCAAGTGGGGCAGTGGCGATGATCATGCCGGGGTCGCGGTGTTCCTGGCGAGCTCGGCCTCAGACTACGTCACCGGTGCGGCGATCCCGGTGGACGGAGGTTATTCGAGCCAGGGCGTCTAGCCGACCGGCGGCAGCCCCTCGCCGGCACGCACGGCGTTAATGATCTCGAGCACGCGCTGCGGGTAGGGTGCGAGGTCGTACTCGAACTCCTGGACCAGACGCGTGTTGTCCATCATGTAGTTGCCCGAGAGTTCGCGGCCGCCTGTCTCCTCCTCGAAGCTGATCTGGGCCTCGGGCAGGTACCTCTGCACCAACGCGGCGATGTCGCCCATGCTGGTCGTCTCGCCGCCGGAGTTGTAGACGGCGTGCTGCGTCTTCTCGGCCAGCGCGACGCGGGTGAACATCTCCGAGATGTCGTCGACGTGGATCGGCAATCGCATCGAGTCGCTGAACGGGAATCTGACCGGCAGGCCGCGGGCGGGTTCCGTGATGCAGCGGACGTGGTCCATGGAGCCGCGCACCTTGTCGGGGCCGGTGACGTTGGAAGGCCGGATGCCGACGATCTCCATACCGTAGGCACTGTTGAACCACTCGGCCTGGTGCTCGTTGTAGATCTTGGACGCGGCGTAGACGCCCGAGCCCATGCGGACGTCGTCTTCCGTGAGGGGGCGCTCGCCGTAGAGGCTCTGACGGCCGTAGACGGCGAGCGAGCTGGCGTAGACGACGCGCTTGACGCCGCACATGCGGGCCGCCTCGAAGGCGTTATCCATGCCGAGGATGTTGATGCGCACCGCGTAGTGCGGGTCCTCAGCGTCGGTGACGCCGTCGGGGTGAAAGCCGAGCAGGTAGGCGAGGTTGATGATGCGGTCCGGCTTGGTCTGGATCACGGCCTCGACCACGTCGTCCATCAGGGTGATGTCACCGCGAGTCGATTCGATCTTGCCCTTGAGCGGCTCGAGCGTGGGCGAGTTGGGGTTGATGTCCATGCAGGCGATCTCGTGGCCGCGGTCGACGAGGCGCTGCATGACACGCGGGCCGATGAAGCCGGCGCCGCCGAGAACGAGGACTTTCATGACGAGCCTCCTGACGCTGCTACGGCGAGGGCTACGGGACTATAGGGACGCCGCCGGCTGCCAGTCAACGGCTTCTGACTTGGAGCGAAAGCTGGACCTAGTTGTGGTTTTATCGCAGCCGATGATTAGATCATGATGATTGGACTCAGAATACAAGGGAGCCACCTGGTCTGGGCGTTGCTTCTTGCGCCGTCGATTTCGATTCTGGGCGCCCCCTGGCCGTTCTCCTTCTCGGGTCCAGCCTGCTGTTTTTCGAGATTAGCCCATTCGCGGCAGTGTTGCCTGCAATCGCGGTAGGTTCAGGTATCGCGGCCCTGGACGCCAAGGGAGACTCTGGCGCTATGCGCGGTCCGGTGGCACCCGAGGGCCGGATACTCCTGCTGCTAATCGCTCTGTTGATGGGTACGCTGGGCTGGTTTGCCTTACAAATTGAAGACCATCGTTGGGTATCCCCAGACCATCTTCTCAGACCTAACTGGTGCATCATGCGCGAAGATATCTGCGATGACAGCGAAGGGGTACAAGTGAGCGGCCTGTTGCTAGCACCCCTCGCGACCGCGGGAGCGCTCGCTGTAGTGGCCGCTGCCACCGCAAGCGCTCGAATCACGGTCATCCTCCTCGGGACAACAGGCATTCTGCTGGCTGAATTCGCTACCGTTTTCCTACTCGTTCCTTTTGTGACCGGTAGCAAATAGCGCCACGCAAGTATCATTCCCGAAAGCTGGCCCGCCCAAGAGTCAGGAGACTTTCCATGCTCAGGATTGACGTCCACGCGCACATGATCCCGGCCAAGTTCGTCGAGGGCGAGGAGGTGCGCTTCCCGGCCGACGGCGGTGAGCCGCACGTGATGCCGCTGCGACCGGTGAATAACTTCGACGCCGATACGATCTACAGCGTCGAGCGGCGGCTGCACGACATGGACGATCAGGGCCTCGACATGCACGTGATCTCGCTGCAGCCGATGTTCACGCCGTTGCTGCCAGTGGACCGCGCGGTACAGATCAGCCGCCAGATCAACGATGCCTTTGCCGAGGTGGTGGCGGCCAACCCGAAGCGCTTCCTGGCGCTGGCCGGCCTGCCGATGCAGTCGCCAGAGGACGCGGCGCGTGAGTTCGAGCGGGCGGTCAGGGAGCTGGGCCCGCGCGGCACCGAGATCTGCAGCCAGATCGCCGGCGAGAACCTGGACGAGCCGAAATTCGCGCCGGTGTGGGCCAAGGCGCAGGAGCGCGACGTGCCGATCTTCATCCACCCGGCCAGCGTACCGGGCTTGCAGGAACGGCTGGGCAAGTACTACCTGACCAACCTGATCGGCAACCCGATGGACACGACGATCGCGGCGGCGTCGCTGATCTTCGGCGCGTGCTGCGCGAGTTCCCGCGGATCAAGTTCTACCTAGCGCACGGCGGCGGGGCGTGCCCTTATATCAGGTATCGCTGGGACCACGGCTGGAGGGTGCGGGGCGAGGGCAAGGCGGTGATCGACCGGCCGCCGAGCGAGTACTTCAGCCAGCTCTATTTCGACTCGTTGACGCACGGCGGGCCGGCCTTGAGCTACCTGGCGTCGACGGTGGGGCCGGAGCGCATCATGCTCGGCACCGACTACCCCTTCGACATGGGCGCCTACAACTCGGTAGCGGCGATCCAAAACGCGATCGGGGTGACGGACGAGGAGCGCGACCTGATGCTGGGTGGCAACGCGCAGCGTCTGTTCAAGATAGATGGGTAGTCTGGTGGAGACGAAGGGCCTTTTTGATCGGGGCCTCGCACCCTCACCCTCTCCCTTGCGAGGGAGAGGGGATTGAATTAAGTTACGCACGCGGAGCGTTCCGCCCAAGTTGGTGGAACTGAGCGGACGACCTCCACGAGGCGGTGCAGTCGGTTGCCAGAATGCTGGCTGCGCGGTCAGACCTCGATATCCGCGTGCTGAACATCGTGATGCTTGTGCCGGTGGCTCTTCAGTGCGCTTAACCGCGACCTGAGTCTTAGCACCAAGCGTTGTAGGATCGGGAACGTTCTGGAGGAGGACAAATGCTGAACGATTTCGACCTGACGGGTAAGCGGGTCTTGATAACGGGCGCCGGACGCGGCATCGGCCACGGCATCGCGCTGGCGATGGCGGAGGCGGGCGCCGATGTCGGCGTGACTTCGCTGGGCGGCGATTCCGCGGTCAAGGTGGCGGATGAGGTGAAGGCGCTGGGGCGCAATGGCTTCGGCTGGGCCGCCGACGCGACGAAGGTCGCGCCGATGGAGACGCTGCGTGAGCAGGCTTTCGAGGCACTGGGCGGGGTCGACATCCTGGTCAACTGCCTCGGCGACGCGATTCGCGGCACGATCTCCGAGCTGCCGGGAGTCGATGGACATGCGCTGACCGAGTCGGAGTGGCATCACGTGATCGACGTCAACCTGACGCAGGCCTACGTCGGCTGTCACGTCTTCGGGCCGCACCTGCTGGCGAAGGGGGAGGCGGCCAACGTGGTCAACATATCGAGCTTCGCGGCGCTGCGTCCCGGGGCGAATATGGTGGCCTACGCGTCGGGCAAGGCCGGGCTGTCGCGGTTCACGGAGTCGCTGGCGCTGGAGTGGGCGCCGTACAAGGTGCGCGTCAACGCGGTCGCGCCGGGCACCTTCCCGGACGCCTACGTGATGAGCGAGGCGGATCTGCAAAAGCGCAACGCCGAGGTGAGGGATGTGCCGCTGAACCGCGTCGGGCACCCGCGCGAAGTCGGCCTCGTGACGGTTTTTCTCGCCTCGGAGGCCGCCAGCTACATCACCGGCCAGACGATCGCGATCGACGGCGGACGCACGCTGCTTTAGGAAGGGGACCAGGCATGGCACTAGTTGCGCTGATCACGGGGGCCGGTAGCGGAATCGGGCAGGCGTGTGCCCTCGCCTTGTCGCGAGAGGGCTATTCGGCCGTGCTGGCGGGCCGGCGGCCCGAGGCGCTGCAGGAGACGGTCGACAAGGCGGGCTCTGGGGCCGAAATGCTCGCGGTGCCGACCGACGTCGCCGACCCGGCCGAGGTGAAGGCGTTGTTCGCCGCCACGAAGCAGAAGTACGGACGGCTCGACTTGCTGTTCAACAACGCCGGCATGGGCTCGCCGCCCGGGCTGCTGGAGGACATGGAGGTCGAGACCTGGAAGCGCGTCGTAGACGTCAACCTGACGGGGTCGTTCCTGTGTACGCAGGAGGCGATCAAGGTCATGAAGGACCAGGCCCCGCGCGGCGGCCGCATCATCAACAACGGCAGCATCAGCGCCCACGCGCCGCGGCCCAACTCCGTGGCGTACACGAGCACAAAGCACGCAATTACCGGGCTGACCAAGTCGACCTCGCTGGACGGGCGCAAGTACGACATCGCCTGCGGGCAGATCGATATCGGCAATGCGCTGACGCCGTTGGCGTACCCCATGACGCGCGGCGTGCCGCAGGCCAACGGCGAGACGATGGTTGAGCCGACGATGGACGTGGAGGACGTCGCCAAGGCGGTCGTTTACATGGCCAGCCTGTCGCTGGACTCCAACGTCCAGTTCATGACGGTGATGGCGACGAAGATGCCATTCGTGGGGCGTGGGTAGGGTCCGCTAGACCTCGACGATGCTCACATCGCCGACTGAGATGTCGGGCTGTCCTTTGTAGAGAACGTGCGGAACACCCAGGAAGAGCATGGGCGGCGAGCCTCCCGGTGGAACGCTGGCGTAGTGCGCCCGCGCTACTTCCGGTATGTCCGTCAGCGTTTCAAGTAGTTCAGGACTGAAGGGTAAGCAATCCCTGCCGATCTGGGCGCTGCTTTCGTCTATGTCGAAACGGCCCGACCAGAGGGGCTCGTACATCTGATAGACGACGGTTGAAGACCGGTCGAGTAGATGAGCGTCTACCTGGTAGTAGGCGCGCCAAGCATCGGGTAACAGGTGTCCAGCGTCAGCCAGAGCGGCCTTCAACCGAGACGGATGGACGGGCGAAAAGTGCAGGACATCGTTCCAGAGGAGTCGTCGAGGGGCGGAATTCGCAGCGCGGCGATGTCCAACCGCGTGGCGTAATTCTGCTTCAGCTCAAGGTACAGGTCCGGATAGACTCTTTCGAGCCGATTTAGTGGGTAGAGAACCGTGCCGCGCAGATTCGGCGGCACACGATGGTAGACGTAAGGTCCTGGGCCAACAGACGTGGGCACGAGGTGATTCTACACGACGGGGAGCAGGTGCCGGCGTTGACCGCGAGGTCTAAAGTAAGTCACATCAACGGTATGCAGCAGCGGCTGGGGTTACGAGGAGTAAACGGATGCTAAGCGCTGAAGATAACGACGTTCTGTGTCGAGTCGGTCCGGGCACGCCGACGGGCGAGATGATGCGCGAGTACTGGATTCCGGCCGTGCGCTCCGACGAGCTGGCGGCGCTTGACAGCGCTCCGGTGCGCATCCGGCTGCTGGGCGAGAACCTGATCGCGTTTCGCGTGACCTCTGGGGCAGTCGGGCTGGTGCAGAGCGCGTGCCCGCACCGGGGCGCCTCGATATTCTTCGGGCGCAACGAAGAAGAAGGGCTGCGCTGCGTCTACCACGGCTGGAAGTTCGACGTGGGCGGCGCCTGCGTCGACATGCCGTCGGAGCCAGCCGAGAGCAACTTCAAGAACAAGGTGCGCACGAAGGCGTATCCCTGCATCGAGCGCAGCGGGATTATCTGGACCTACATGGGTAGGCGCGAGGAGCCGCCGCCGCTGCCCGACATCGAGGCGAACATGCTGGAGGAGGGTAAGTACTCGCTGTACACGATCTTCCAGGAGTGCAACTACATGCAGGGCTGGGAGGGCGAGATGGACACGGTCCACCAGGCCTTCCTGCACTACGGCTCTGAGCGGCCGCAGGAGCTGCAAGAAGGCACGGCGGGCTACTACATCGCGCGACAGCGGCAGGCCAGGTTCAGTGTCATCGACACCGACTTCGGCACCAGCTACGGCGCCTACCGGCCGGCGGAAGACGACACGTACTACTGGCGCATCGCGCATCAGATGTTCCCGTTCTACGCCATGATCCCGACCGGCACGCTGGGCATTGAAATACGCTTCCGCGCCTACGTCCCGATGGACGACGACCACACGATGTGCTGGACGATCACGGGCCTCAACGGCGACCGGCCGGGACGCGAAGGCCTGCGCGGCACCGGAGGCACGCAGAGCGTCGGACGGTCTGGCGGCATCGAGTGGCTGCCGAACACGACGGACTGGTACGGACGCTGGCGGCTGACCCAGGACCCGAGCAACGACTTCGGGATCGACCGCGAGCTGCAGTCGTCCGGCAAGAGCTTCTCGGGCATCCCAAACGGGGCGCGGCCGCAGGACATGGCCGTGACCTGGAGCATGGGCGCGATCTACAACCGGTCGCGCGAGCATCTCGGCACGACGGACCAGCTGATCATCCGGACGCGCCGGCGCATTCTGGCGGCGGCGAGGGCGCACCGCGACCACGGCGTCGTGCCGCCGGGCGTGGACCAACCGGAGGTCTACCGCCATCGCTCCGGCGGCGTCATCCTGCCGCGCACGGCTGATTGGTGGGAGGCAACGAAGGACCTGCGCGAGGCGTTCGTGAGCCACGAAAGCCTCGCGCCCTTGATCGGCGTCTAGCCCATTTCCGACGCCCGGCCCGCATTGACCGCACCGTCTGAGCCGAAGGGGAGATCGTGAGCAGGGGACACAAGGTCGCGTATGTCCAGGCCGGGTGGCACTCGGAGATCACGGATCGGTGCAAGGAGGCGTTCGCCGCGGAGATGAAGCGCGCCGAGTGGGACGACTCCGAGATCGAGTACTTCTCGATGCCGGCGAGCCTGGCGTTGCCGCTTATGGCGAAGCGGCTAGCGGGCTCGGGCGACTACGCGGCGGTGTGCCTCAGTGGCCTCGTGGTGGGCGGCATCTACCGTCACGAGTTCGTGGCGCAGGCGGTGCTGAACGGTATCGTCCAGGTCAGCCTTGAAACCGATGTGCCCGTGCTCTCGGCGGTCTGACGCCGCAGCAGTTCCATGAGACCGAGACGCACGTGCGGTTCTTCAGCGAGCACATGCCTCTGGTCAAGGGTAAGAGCTGGCCGAGGCCTGTACGTCGATTGTCGTCGCAATGGCGGCGCTTACGACACGGGGCTAGTCCCTGAACGTCACCTCGACGAGGGGCGCCATTTGGACGGCGTCGTCGATGTCCACATCATTCCACCCGGACTGCGTGCTCTTCACCTGCTGCAGAATCGGCAGGCGCTCCGCCGGGTCGGTGATCGAACGAGCGGTGGCAGGCAGGTCGGCTTTGACGTCGTTTTTGAGGTGGAACGTGAAATCTGGGTGGGCTTCCAGGTTGGTCAGCCAGCCGCGCTTCTGGGGCCGCGGGAAACCCGAAATGTAGACCGTGCCGCCGAAGCTGTGGAAGACGATCTCGATGCGTCGAGCCTGGCCCGTCTTGCGCCCGGTCGTGGTGATGTCGATGATGCTGCCGCTCTTCTGCAGCGCTGCTTTGACGTTGTCATCCATCTGGTCGCTCCGATCCTTGGCAAAGACAAGGGCGACCCACTGGGTCGCCCTTGTCTCCATTGTGTCGCTAAGATGCCGGTTACTCGACCTCGAAGGCGTCGACCTTCTCGTCGTAGAAGCAGACGTAGCCGCCGGCGATGGGCATCGACTCCGGCAGGGCTTGCGGGTAATACCAGACCATGTCTTCGTGCAGCTTGCCGCCAACATCGACTGAGTAGTACGAAGCGGTGCCTTTGTAAGGGCACGCGGTGTGAGTGTCGCTGTCGCGCAGCAGCTCCATGCGGACGTCGATCTTGGGCAAGTAGTAGCGTGGCTTGAGTCCGGTCTCAAACAGGACAATCGGGTGATCGGTCTCGGCGACGACCTGTCCGCCTAAAGTGACCTTGACGTGACGGGTGCTGGCGATGCAATCGACGCGCTTGTAGGGGTCACGCGGGTGGCGGAAGATCTCCTCCGCCTCTTCGAACCACGATTCGATCTTGTCCCACTCGAAGGCGACGTAGCCGCGCAGGTCGGGTGCATCGTCGCGCTCAACGTCCTCCGTCGCGTGGGGCTCGCCAAAGCTCCATGCGGCGTTCTCGACGACCTTGCCGTCGATCTTCAGGTTGTAGTACGTCGCGTCTCCGATGTGACGGTCGTTTGTTGTAGTCCCGGAGGGCTCGAGCAGGTCCATACGTACTTCGCTCGTGGGGAAGTAGTACGTGGGGCGGCCGCGACGGGGCGCGGTGGCCCGCACCAGGATGACCTTCTTGCTATCAACGACGCGGATGCCGCCGGAGAAACCGCGGATCCACCGCGGCGAGGGCTCGATGTGTAGCACCTGGTTACGGAAGTGGGTCAGAAGTTCGTTCGTTGTGGTCACGGCGCATCTCCTGTGATGAATCCGGGTTATCCGAGAGCCGGCGGAGCGAGGAATGCTAGCAGCCCCAATCATATCGCATGTGCGGGAAGAGTGGACGCAAAAATTGAAGGCTACAATGTCGGCGCCCGCCAGGGACGAAAGGAGGACCGCCATGAGAGAGGCCGTGATCTGCACGCGGGAGTGGGGTTTCGCGGAGGGCGACTTCGAGCGCACCAACGTCGACGGCTCCGGCATCTCAATCGGCCACCCGATCGGCGCTACCGGCGGTCGCATCCTGGCGACGCTGCTGTACGAAATGGAACGCCGCGACGCGCAGTTCGGACTGGAGACAATGTGCATCGGCGGCGGTCAGGGCATCGCTGCCGTGTTCGAAAGGGTGCAATCGTGAACGAACAGGACACCGCGATCCGAGAGCAGCTGGTGCAGCGCCTCAAGGGGAGCGGCGCGCACATGCCCTTCGAGGAGGCGATTCAGGACTTCCCGGTGGAGCGGATCAACGATCGCTTCGTCAACGGGACGTACTCCGCGTGGGGCCTTGTGGAACACCTGCGCCGCGCGCAGGCCGACATGCTGGATTACGTCACCAACCCGAATTACGTCCATGGGGAGTGGCCGAAGGACTACTGGCCTGGTGAAAACGAGACCGCCTCAGCGGAAGACTGGACTGCCAGCGTCAACGGCTTTTTCAGCGATATCGAGGCCTTTATTGCGATCGTCGAGGATGACCAGACGGACCTCTACGAGCCGATCAGATGGGCGCCGGAGCACAACGCCCTGCGTTCGATCTTGATCATCTGCGACCACAACGCCTACCACATCGGCGAGTTCGCGATCATGCGACAGGTGATGGAGACGTGGTAACGGGTTAGGGAAGGGCGCGCAGCCTCGAACGGCTCTACAGTCCGCTCGCCGAGCAATGAGATGCTGCCGAGAAGCGGCAGCTTGACCTGCGCTCCAGCCACGGTCAGCACGCGGCCCGCTATGTCCTCAAACGGGACCACAATGTCCTGTCGAGGCGACGCGTCTGCCCTGGCAATGGCGGCACCTTCAGTGAAGCCGGTGATGCGGCGCACCGCGATGCCTTGTCCGTGCCTGAAGGCAATGATGTCGCCGACTTGAAGCTGATCGATGTTTGCGACGCCGTCGATGAGGACCAGATCATCCTCATCCAGTCCGGGTGACATCGAGGAGGATGAAACCGCCGCCACCGGGTAGTCGGTGTTGAGGGCCCAGCCAAGCGCATGCGGCGTGTAAAGGACGGCGCCGGCGATGAACGCCGATGTCGCAAGGAAGCGAACCCCCCAGTCGGCGAAATCAATGCTGTCCTGAGACAAAGGTCCGGGCAGGTTCAGCCTGCCGCCGGTTGCGAGCCGCAAGGGGCGGCTGACGATCGCACTCAGCGGAACCAGGATGATCAGGCCGCAGAACAGCCAACCAAGCAGTACGAAGTCATTCGTGCTGTCGATGGCGGTGAGCGCGAGAACGCCTTCCAACGCCAGCGAAACGGGATCCGAGCCTACAGCCACCGAGGCAGCGATGTAAATAAGGGCCGCGAAGATGTACTGCAGCCGAGGTGTCGGCAACCACTACATCTCCTCGACGGTGATGCCTAACCTGCTCCTAAGGGCGGGCCCAGTGAGAGGCTGAACTTCTGGTGTGTCAGGCTCTTCTTCCAACGGCCCATCCCGGACGATCGATTCGACGATGGTGAGGTAGTCAGCATCGAAATCGTAGTCGTCAACCTGACCGTCGTGGGTAATCGCCTCCACGATGGCAAGGTATTCGGCGTCGAACTCCTCGTCGCCGGACCCGCTTGGCGCATCCGACGTGGTCGTAAGCAGCGCCATGACTGCAGGGTGCCTGGCTTCGGTCATTGCTGGCGGCCGTCTGCGGCGTGCGGACGGTCCGTCGTATTGGCGCTCCAGGACGCGGGTTTGGGAGACCACGAGGGCGGCGGCCGCCGCCGCGGAGGCGAGCAGGGCAAGCTTGCTGATGCCATTCGCGTCGTTTTGGTTGGAGGTGCGCATACGGCTCACGCGTACTGCCTTCTACAACAGACCGAACGCGTGACGGCGGACTACGCGTGCTTAGAGGGCGGGCTTAAGTAGACGTAATATTGCCACTTATGTCGGGTTGAGGCAAGTCTTATGTCAGCAAGGCTTCAGATCGCCCGAATGAGAGCAAACCGAAGGCGTGGTGACGCGGCTGCCTATTGCCGAGAAGTCTCCGCCAGGACCGGCTGCGCATCGGCGATCTCGAACGGTAGGTCGAGACTGGTGACGCGTCGCAGCTCGCGGCGGTGAGTCGTGTCGTCGTAGGCGAGGCCGCGGTGCATCGTGCCTCGGTTGTCCCAGATCACGAGGTCGCCGACTCGCCAGCTGTGACGGTGGCGGAACTGCGGCTGTGTGGCGTGCTCGATCAGGTCGCGCAGCAAGAGACGCGAGTCAGGTATGGGCCAGTCGATGATGCTCGATGCGTGCGACGCGACGTAAAGCGACTTGCGGCCTGAGCCGGGGATGGTGCGTATGAGCGGGTGGATGGCGCCTTCCAGCCGCGCCGCTTCCTCGGGCGAAAACTCGAAGCCGAGCGTCATGCGCGAGTAGGCGATCGAGTGGTGGACCATCAGGCCGTCGAGGCGCTGCTTCATGTCGTCGGGTAGGGCATCGTATGCCGCGCGCGTGTCGGTGAACTCGGTGTCCGCCGGGACGTCGGGGATGACGCGGGCGTGCAGCATGGAATAGCGGCCGGCCGGGTCCTCGAACGATGCGTCCGTGTGCCAGAGGCGGTTGCCTAGCGAGTACATGCGGCGCCGGTCGCCCGACTGCATGACTTCGCCGTTTTCGTCCAGGTTGGAGATGTCCGTCAGCGCTTCATTGTCGCCCAGGCGGTTCTTGCCGAGCACCGCCTGGCCCGTCTTGGCGTGCAATTCACCGTCGAAACGCTGGCCGAAGGCGAGCTGCTCGGCGTCGGTGAACTTCTGGTCGTGGAATACGAGGACGCCGAAGCGGTCCATGCCGGCGCGGATCTGCTCGAGCGTTTCCTTGTCGAATGCGCTACGAAGGTCAATCGGGCTGACTTCGCCAACGAAGTGTTGGGAGAGCTGGCGGAAGCTGAGCGTCATGGCGAGGCTCCTCTCGCGGCGTTTGGCGGCAGTCTACCACTCGCCGCGGCGTGACCTGATAGGATAGGCAGCCAAATGAGCGAGACTCAAACCACAAACGTGGCAGATTCAATACCCGCCGCGCTGCTGCACGATGTGATCCGGGATCTGGGCGTGACGCACGTCCTCAGCGTGCCTGACACGCACCAGAAGACGCTGCTGGCGCTGCTGATGTCCGACGAGGCGTTTTCGACGATCACGCTGTCGACCGAGGACGAGGCGCTCTGCGTCAACGCCGGCCTCTGGATCGGCGGCGCGGAGCCGCTGGTCGTGATTCAGAACGTGGGGCTGTTCGCCGCGATGAACGCGCTGCGCGGCGTCAGCATGGACATGAACGTGCCGACCTGCATGCTCGTGGGGCAGTACGGGCGGGAGGTCGACCGGCCTGTGGAAGAAAGCGCTACTAGCGGCGTGCGCCTGATCGAGCCGCTGCTACAAACACTGGGCGTGAGCTTCTATCGAGTCGACCATGAAGCGGACGTTGGCCTTCTGCGCACGGCGTTCGACGAGAGCCGCCGCGAACGCAAACCGGTCGTTATCCTGATCGGGGCGCCGACGGCATGAGACGCGCCGAGGCGCTGGAGCTGCTGGCGGAACAGAAGGGCGACGGCGTAAGCGTCGCTACGATGCGGGCGATCCCGGACTGGTACGAGACGGGCGCGGCGCCGCAGCTAAACCTCGATAACCGAGGCTGCATGGGCGCGGCCGCCGCCTTCGGGTTGGGCATCGCGCTGGCTCAGCCACAGCGGCCAGTCTTCGTGCTGGACGGCGACGGCAGCCTGCTGATGCAGCTTGGCGCGTTGGCCAGCATCGCCGGCGCCGCGCCAGCCAACTTCTATCACTTCGTGCTGGTGAATGGCGTCTATGAGACGTCGGGTTATCAGCCGACCCCGGGTTCGGAGCGGATCGACTTTGCCGCGATGGCGCTCGGCGCCGGTTATCAGGCAGCCTACGAATTCGACGACATCGCCGTTTTGCGCGAGCGGTTGCCGTCGGTTCTGCAGCAGGCCGGCCCGGTGCTCGTGGCGCTGCGAGTTGAGCCTGAGCACGACCGCAAGGATCTGCCGTCCGGACGCCCGGCGGATCAGGCGGGCCACCTGCGCTCGCAGCTCGTCGGTTAGCTCTCGCTGATGCAGCCAAAGGTCGGCGCGAAAGCGCAACGCAGCCTGACCGTGACCCGCGAGGCCGTGGAGGCGTACGCCGCGATTACCGGCGATTACAATCCGTTGCACTTCGACGAAGCGTTTACGTCCAGGACTCGATTAGGACGGCTAATCGCGCAGGGCGGGCTGGCGACCGGACTGTTGCACGCGCTGGTAGCGATGGACCTACCCGGCCCCGGCAGCGTGTTCACGTCGCAGAGCTGGTCGTTCCCCAAGCCGGTCTACATCGGTGACACGCTGACGGCGGAGGGCGAGATCAAGTCGGCGCGCGAGACGCGGCGCATCTACCAGATGGCGTTCACGGTGCGAAACCAGGACGGCGAGACGGTGCTGACCGCCGACGCGACGGTGTATCAGGCGCTGCCCGACGCCTAACCCCAGACCTCGCGCGCAACCTCTACGATGAGCTCCAGCTTGCGCCGCTGGTCGTCGATGGTCATGTTGACCCCGTCACGGTTGGCCGCGGACTGGAAGCCGCACTGCGGGCCGATCGCCAGCTGATCGACCGAAATAAACTTCGACGCTTCATCGATGCGGCGCAGCAGGTCGTCCTTCGATTCGAGGCGGTTGGTCTTGGTGCTGAGCAGCCCGAGCATGACGATGCGTCCTTCGGGCACGAAGCGTAGCGGCTCGAAGCCGCCGGCGCGCTCGGTGTCGTATTCGAGCAGGAAACGGTCGACGTGGAGTCCGTTGAACAACTGCTCCGCGGCGAGATCGTAGCCGCCGCTGCCGCCGGTCCAGCCGGTCCGGTTGCCACGACAGAGATGCATGGCGAGGACGACGTCTGGGAACTCGGCACGGACGGCGTTGAAGCAGGCGTTCTCCCAGGCTATCTCCTTCGCGAGCGCAGCCACGGGGTCGATGCCGCGCTGCTGCATGCCGGCGCGCATCTCCGCGTTGAGATAAGGGGTGGGCACTTTGTCCATCTGGAGGAAGGGCACGCCCTCCCCGGCCAATACCACCATCTCGTCGCGGAAGATGTCGACGATGTCCTGCTGGACCTCGTCCCAACTTGTGTACGGCGCGGGGGCTTCTTGCTGCGCCTGGGCCGGCGGCCGCACCGGCGTTGGCATCGTGACCTTGTAGACGCCCCCGGCGTGCTGCTGCATGAAGGACGCTTCGTGCTGAGCCAGGCGACGGACCTGACGCAGCTTGCCCACCACCGCTTTGGTGTGCATCTCGACCTGGACCTTCGAGCCGTCGGGACGTGTCTGCTCGACGACCGGCCACTCATCGGCGAAGCCCTCGATGGCGTCGTACTGGTCGGTGGTGTAGGCGTCGCGGCGCATCTCGCCGTCGCTCAGCACGTCGATGCCGGCGCCGCGCTGCAGGTCGAGCGCCTCGAGGATGCAGTCGTCCTCAACCTGCGTCAGCTCTTCGTGGGTCATGGCGCCGGCCTGAACGCGGTCACGGGCGTCGAGCAGACGCTCGGGCCGCACCATGCTGCCAACGTGGTCGGTACGGAAGGGAATCGCCATTACGGTCCTCATTTTATGACTAAAGCCGGGGCTCCGCCCCGAGACCCCACTGAAGGGGCGACTCGGTTCGCCTAAAGGAGGGGCTCCGCCCCGAGACCCCACCTAAAGGGGCGACTCGGTTCGCCGTCAGGCGGCGACGGTGCAGAGTTCGTCGACCTTCGCCAGATCGTCCAGAGTGAGGCGCCACTCGCAGGACTGGAGGTTCTGCTCGACGCGCGTCGCGCCCATGATCACGCTGCCGTGCGATTCTCGGTCGCAAGATGACGCCTGTCCACCGCAACATCGAGCTTTAAGCCACGAATTGCGCCGGCTTGACGTGTGGCATGACCTCCTCGCCGAAGAGCCTGAGGGAGTCGAGCGTCTGCTGCGTGGTCAGGCTTCCGAAGGCGAAGGAACCCACGAAGTAGTTCGCGCCGCTGCCGTCGATGAACGCCTGGACCTGGTCCCGGACGGAGTCCGGCGTACCGACGATGATGCCACCCCAGTCGACCGCGGTGTCGTAATCGCCGCGGCGTGACTCGACCTCGACCCGGCCGGGGCGCGTGAGGAAGTTGCGGTCGAAGTCGTTGTAAGCGGCACGGGCGACGGCTTCTGCCTCAACAGCGGTTGCGGCGACGAAGACGTGGCGCGTGGCGCCGAGGCGCGGCTCCGCCACGTGGGCGTTGATGCGCTTTTCATCGCTGCGATGCTGTTGCCAGACCTCGCGATAGCGCGCGATGCCCGAGGCGATGACGTCGAGGCCGGTGCGCGTGAAGCCGAGCAGCGTGTTAAAGCCTTCCTTCGCCACCCACTCGACGCGGTCGGGGCTGCTGGTCGGATACCAAAGCGGCGGATATGGCAGCTGCAGCGGCTCGACCGGGACCGGCGCGTCGTCGATGTCGTAGTACCGGCCGTGATACGTGACGTGGCGGGTCGTGAGTCCCTGGATCAGGATTTCGAAGCATTCCTGGAAGCGGTCGCGCGATTCGGCGATGTCGATGTCGTATATCGCCAGCTCTTCGGGGGAGATGCCGCACCCGACGCCGAGTTCGAGCCGGCCGTCGCTGAGGTTGTCGAGGATGCAGATCTCCTCGATGTTGCGCAGCGGGTTGTAGAGCGCCAGCAGCTGGACGAGAGGGCCGAGGCGCAGACGGGACGTGCGCTGCGCCGCCGCGGCCAGGAAGAGGTTAGGCGATGGGGCGATGGAGAGCGGCGTTCCGTGATGCTCCGCGAGGTGGTAGCACCAGAAACCGAGATCGTCGGCCAGCTCGAGCATACGAAGCCGCTGTTCGTACGTCTCCGACAGGCTGAGACGCTGGTTGGTGTCGATCCAATCGAAGATGCCGAATTTGAGCTCGTCCATAGCGTACCCTCCAGTGACGCGTGGCGGCGGTTACGGCGGGATTCTACACGCTGCGGACGCGATGAGGCCTCACGGACATCCGTGGGGCCTCATCAGCTCAGTGTGCCGAGCGAGTTAGCTGCGCTGGCGAGCGTAGGCTACGCCGCCGCCGGTGGCGAATATCGCCAGCAGGGCGACCGCGCCGTACAAAAGCGTCGAGCCGGAGTCAGCGACGAGTCCACCGCTGCCGGTGGAGGGCGGGCTGATCGCCCCACCCGGGGTGATCGTAACTCCAGCGACTGCGCCCTCCCACATGTGGGTCGCCGTCAGGTCGCGGCCGCCTTGGACGCCGGGATGCGATACCACGACGCCGCCCTCGGCGAGGTCGGGGTTGGTCATGCCGGTGCCCGCGTCGTCGGAGCTAACCGGCGTTAGGCCCTGGCACGGCGGGACGATGTCGGCGAAGTCCTCGGTGTTGATCTCGGTGCCGGCGTCGTAGGCGCCGGTCCCGCCCTTGCTGCCCGAGGCCTCGAGCGTTAACGAGTCGATACCGGCGAAGCCGTCGTTGGTGCAGATCAGCATCGCGACCCAGGAAAAGCTGTCGCCAGCGCCGATCTCGATGGTCAGGCTAACGCCGTGGCCCGGCCGCACAGGACCGGAACCGACGGTGTACGCGCTGACATCAGAGGAGGCCTTGAGCAGCGCCACCATTGGGTCCGCGTTGCCGTTCTCGGCGATCTCCTGCAGCTCCGGCGAGGCTGCGGTGCCGGATTCCCAGAGGTCGAGGCCACTACTGTGCGCCACCAGGACCGGCGGCGTAAAGGGCTGCCCGGTCGTCAGGTTCTCGATTATCACGGTGTATACGGTGCCCCTGCGCACTAACGGCGCGTGTTCCTCCCGGCAGAGCAACCAGGGCGGCCACTGCCGCCATTGCGACGGCGAGCATGGCCAGGGTTGTCATCGATAGCGTCCTGCTCAACTTTCTTCCTCCTCTGACTGGTACGGCCGGCTCCGGACGAAGCCGATTCCTGATGATACTGGAGGCCGCACAGTTCATAAAGATTACGGAGGTTACGAGATTCTTAACGCTGGGCGATTTGCTGTGCGGGCCGGACGGTACCAAGATGCTAGACTGCCGCGCGAGGATGAAATAAAAGCGGGGGCGGAGCATTGACCGACCGACTAAAGGGCAAGGTAGCAGTCGTTACGGGCGCGGGGTCAAGTGGGCCCGGCGTCGGCAACGGCAAGGCCGCGGCGATCCTGTTCGCTCGCGAGGGCGCCAGCGTGCTCTGCGTCGACATCGTCGAGGAGCGCGCCCAGGAGACGGTGAACATCATCGAGGACGAGGGTGGCGCCGCGTCGGTCTGGGTGGCAGACGTCAGCAAGCAAGCCGATTGCAAGGCGATGGCTGCGGCGGCCTTCGAGCGCTACGGCCGTATCGACATTCTTCAGAACAACGTCGGCGTCTCTTCGCGTCAGAAGCTCGAGGACATCACCGAGGACGACTGGGACAACCACTTTCAGATCAACCTTCGCAGCATGGTACTGGCGGCGCAGGCCGTGGTGCCGTACATGGAGCAGGCGGGCGGCGGGTCGATCATCAACCTCTCCTCGATCGCCGCGATACGCGCCTACCCGCCGACCTCGACGGCATACACGACCAGCAAATCGGCGGCCATTGGGCTGACGGTGGCGCTGGCGGGCCAGCTGGGCGACCGATTGATCCGGGTCAACGCGGTGGCGCCGGGCCAGGTCTATACGCCGCTGGTGGCGGGACGGCTGACTCCGGAGGGACGCCAGACGCGCGCAACCTCAGGCATCATCAAAGAGGAAGGCAACGCCTGGGACATCGGCTGGGCGTCGGTCTTTCTGGCCAGCGATGAGGCGCGCTGGATTACGGGCCAAACGCTGCACGTCGACGCCGGCATCTCAATCGAGATACCCGGCGGGCAGCTGCCGGCGCCGTCGCAGTAGACGCCAGGCCGACCAAGGCGCTGTGTGAAATAGAGAGGTACCGAAATGACGAAACACAATATTCGCTACGGCCTAGCAGCGGGCCGTCTTGAATCGCCCGAGCAGTGGCGCGAAACGGCGCGCAAGGCGCAAGACCTGGGCTACTCCGTGCTGCTTTTGGCGGATCATTTGGGCCAGCAATGGGCGCCTCTGCCGGCACTGATCGCCGCCGCGGAGGCAACCACCACGCTGCGAGTAGGGACGCAGGTCCTGGCCAACGACTTTCGCAGGCCGGTCGTGCTGGCCAAGGAGATCGCGACGATGGACGTCCTGACGGGCGGCCGGTTCGAGCCCGGTATCGGCGTGGGGCACCCGGCGACGAGTCCGATCGGACGATCCGACTACAACCAGCTCGGCATCGAGATGGACGAGCCCGGTCCACGAGTGACGCGTTTCGAGGAGTCGTTGCGGTTGATCAAGCAGTTTCTGCACAGCGACGAGAAGTTCGATTTCGAGGGCGAGTTCTACAAGGCGAAAGACGTGGTCCCGTCCCCGAGCCCGGTGCAGAAGCCGCATCCGCCGATCATGGTTGCCGGCGCCGGCCCACGTATGCTGCGACTCTGTGCGCGTGAAGCTGACATCATCAACATCGCGCCGCGGCCGCCGATCAAAGGCACGACGACCCGAGGACGCGTGGGCTTCGGCCTGGCGATCCAGGACGAGCTCGAAATCCTCAAGGGTGCGGCAAGCTCGCGATATGACGACCTCGAGTTATGCGTCTTCGCCGAGAGCGCGTCGCTTACGGACGACGCCGGGACGGCCGTGGAAGAGCTGGCAGCCGCCTTCGAGATCAGCACCGAGGCGGCGCAGGAGATGCCGCACACTTTGATCGGCAACATCGGTCAGATGGAAGAAAAGGTGCTTCTGGACAAGGAGCGCTACGGCGTGACTTACCGCATCGTCCAGGGACCGCTCATGGAGGCGCTGGCGCCGTTGGTC
Source organism: Dehalococcoidia bacterium (assembly GCA_965197795.1). Classification (GTDB taxonomy): domain Bacteria; phylum Chloroflexota; class Dehalococcoidia; order DSTF01; family WHTK01; genus WHTK01. Next base: position 343,113 of record OZ240228.1, read on the forward strand.
AAAGCCACGGCGGGCCGTTAATCCACGGTTAGATCAGCGTGGGTCTCGTGATAGAGGATCGCGCTGAGGAGAACGCTTCGTTCGAGGTTGCTCGCGCTGGCGAATGCCTTGCGTTAGACTCGACGTAGACTCAGATGGAGAACGCCCCGGGTAGCGCGAATGGAGGCATCAGAGATGCAAGCACAGGTCCGCATTTACACGATAAACAAGGGTGAGCTGGATAATTTCGTCAAGCACTTCAAAGAGGAAACGAAGCCGATTCACGACAAGATCGGCTGGCCAGTCGTCGCGACGTGGGTCAATAGGCCGCAGAACGAGTTCATCTGGGTCCGCACCTATGAGGACGCCGCCGACCTGGAGGCGAAGACGAAGGCGTTCCGTGCCGCGGTCGACGCGGCCGGTATGACGCTGGGCACCACCGTTGCCAAGATGGAAGTCCGCGAAGTCGAGATGGCCTAAGGGTGACGTTGAGCGGCTGCCGGACGACGCGGATCTACTGTCGCGAGAACTGCCCGCCGGGCCGCCGTACGCTGCCGCGTAACCGTGTGAGGTTTCGGTCCGAGTCTGAGGCCGTCGCGGCGGGCTTTCGCGCCTGCAAGGTCTGCAAGCCGGACCAATTCAGCGGCCCGTGGCAATCGAAGGCGATGCAGACGGCGAGGTAACTGAGCTGTCCCACCGGCGGGCGCTGCTGAACACGCAGAGCCGGGTCCATCGCAAGAGGGGTTACTGAGATGGCGTTGCGCTTGAGACGAGTAGTCACCGGCCACGACGCTGAGGGGCGCGCCGTGGTCAAGATCGACGAGTCGCCGCAGCCGCACAGCGGCCGCTCGGGACATGAGGCCGTCGTGGTCTGGACGATGGAAGGCAACCCGGCCGACAACAGCGGCGAGGAGGACGGCGCCCTGCGCCAGGTCGGCACCACGTTGGCCAACGGCAGCGTGTTTCGCGTCATCTCTTACGGCCCCGGCGTGGCGCCGCGCAACCACCGCACGTCGTCGATCGACTACGCGGTCGTGATCTCCGGCGAGATCGACATGGAGATGGACGGTGGCGCTGTCCACCTGCGGGCGGGTGACGTGTTGGTGCAGCGCGGGACGATTCACAACTGGGTCAACAACGGCAACGAGCCGTGCGTCATCGCCTTCGTCCTCATCGATGCGAAGCCGGTGCTGCCGCCGGAGAACTAGGAATAGAGGAGGGACGGTGTGATCATCCGCGACGCCGTTGCGGCCGACGTCCCGGCGATCACCGAGCTTGGCAACGCGCTAATCCCCAGCACGACGATCACGTGGACGGAGGCGCTGGAGTCCCTGGAGCAGCGGGCCGCCTGGTTCGAGCGCCAGGTTCGCGACGGCTTCCCCGTACTCGTAGCAGAAGACGAGGGCGAGATAGCCGGCTTCGCCACGTACGAGCATTTCCGGAGCGAAGGCAAGTGGCCGGGCTACCGTGCGACGGCAGAGCTGACGATCCACGTCTGTCAGGACCGCTGGCGGCGCGGCGTCGGGCGAACCCTAATCGAGGCGCTGGTCGAGCGAGCGAGCGCTTCGGGCATCCACGTCCTCGTGGCAGCGATCGACAGCGAGAACGAGGCCTCGATCCAGCTCCACGAGCGGCTCGGCTTCGCCGTGGTGGGGCGGATGCCGGAGACGGGACAGAAGTTCGGCCGCTGGCTGGACCTCGTGCTGATGCAACGGGTCGTCGACGAGCGCGAGCGACCGTGATCGAGACGATTGTCCTCGATCTCGGTGGCGTCGCGGCTCGTTTCCATCCCGAACGCCGGCTGGAAGCGCTCGCCTCGCTGAGCAGGACCACGGAAAAGGCTATCGAGGAGCTAATCTTCGACTCCGGACTCGAACACCGCGCAGAGCTGGGCGCCTATTCGCTGGAGGAAGTTCTGGCCAACTTGTGGGGCGCACTCGACTATCAAGGCTCGGACACCGCGCTCATTGAGGCATGGGCGCTGGCGTTCGAACCCGACAACGAGATTCTTGAGTACGTCGCGTCTCTCGGGAGCCGCAAAGCTGTATTCACGAACAACGGGCCGATGCTCGACGCGTGCCTGGCCGGTCCATTAAGCCGACTCGCTGCCGTCTTCGACGAGATTATCTGCTCGTGGCATCTCCGGGCATGCAAGCGGACGTCCTTGCGTTCGAGCAAGCGGCCGTTCGATTAGGCGCGCAGCCGGAGCGACTACTGCTGCTCGATGACAGCCCAGATAACGTAGCAGCCGCGCGCGCCTGCGGTTGGGACGCTGAATGCGTGAGCGATCTCGATGGTCTGAAGGCGGCCGTCGTTGCAGTCCACGCCAAGCGGTGAGCATGGCGACTAGGTCGAAGGGCCGACCGTCGGCGCCTTCTGGTTGTCCCACGGCAGGATGAGCTTCTCCGCGAAGAGCCACTCACCGTCTTGTTGCGCGATGGTGTCGAGGTAGTAGCCCATCTGGAGAATCGTCGGTGAACGCCCCGCGTCCCAGGTAACCGACATCCAGTATGAGGTCATCTTCCACCCTTCGCCATCCGGCTCGATCGACATCGGCTGGACGTGATGCTGGCGGCCCTTGAAGCCGGGTTGCTGAAAGGCCCACTGTGCGAACTGCTTCACGCCTTCTCCGCCGCTGAACTTCTGTCCCGCGAAGCCGGTTATCGAGCCGTCCGTCGTGAACGTCGCGGCGACACCGTCGGCGTCGGCGCGGTCGAGCGCCCAAGCGTAGGCGAGAAGGTTGTCGTGCAGGGCGAAGCGTATTTCGGTTGGGACCTGAGTGCGTGCCATCCGGACCTCCACTGTCTTCGGGCTATGGCGCCAGGCGGCGCCCACGATGGTGCTGCCGTGCACTGTAACGGAAGCACCCCCGGACCTGCAGGCGCGGTGATGTAGTATCCCGCTGGCAACCCAACCCGTAGCGGCGGACGGCAAACGGACACGGAGGAGAATCGATGGCTTCGTTTTTGAACGATGAGCAGCGTGCCCTGGCGGACGAAATCGCGGGACTGCTGACGCAGCGCGGCGAGACGGTTGCGGTGTCGGAGTCGACCACGGGCGGGCTCGTCTCCGCGGCGCTGCTACGAGTCGCGGGCGCGTCCAAGTACTACGCCGGCGGCGGCGTGCTCTACACGCTGGCATCGCGGACGAGGCTGGCGGGCGTACCGGCGGCGCGCTACGAGAACTATCAGGGGACGACGCCGGAGATGCTGGGCGAGCTGGCTGAGACGGTGCGGCAACGGCTGGACGCTGCGTGGTGCATCGCTGAGTCCGGCCTGGCGGGCCCGACCGGCGGACGCTCGGGGGCGCCCCCGGGGAGGACTACGATCGGCGTCTCGGGGCCGATCAACCGCGTCGAGGTATTCGAGACCGGGATGGGCGATCGTGAGGCGAACATGCTCGAGTTCACGACGCTGGCGCTGCGTTTCTTGCGCGGCGCGATAAAAGACGCCTGAGCTGAGACTGACCGGACTCGGCGGCTTCAGGCGACGCGGTCCGGCCGGCGTAGCTTCGAGACGAGGCTCCAGATGGAGACCGCACCCCAGGACGTATTCAGCAAAAGGAACCCCCACTGCGTTCCGTCCAGTGCTACCACGGCCAGTACTACGCAGCCGCTCAGGTTGAGGGACAGGTATGGATAGCCGTCCAGCGCCAGCAGGCGGCGCTGCGACAGGAAGAAGCCGGCAAGAATCGCGACCGCACCGATGATCTGGGCTATCTGCAAGTGCACCTCCAATGAAAGAGACCAGCAGCGTTTAACGCGTCGCCAGCCTGGGACGATCCTGCACCTCGGCTCGCCCGAGGAAGGCGAATGCTAGCTAGCATCGGTCATGCAAACGAAGCGGCCGTCTGGAAAGAGGACCTGATTGCGACTCGGGATCAACCTGCCCACGCGTCGCGCCGATGGCAGAGCGCCGAACGCCAAGGAGATCATGGAGCGTGCCCGCCTGATCGAGGAGACGGGCTTCGACGGGATCTGGCTGGCTGAACAGGTGGCGCGCGGGGACGGCACATCGCCTGACACGCTGCAATGGCTGACCGCCGCGGCCTGCGCGACGCAACGGATAGAGCTGGGTACCGCTGTGCTGCAGCTGCCGTTGCGGCCACCGGTCGAACTGGCTCAACGATTGATGACGCTGCAGGCGCTGAGCGGCGGGCGCTTCACGGCCGGTGTCGGCGCAGGCTCCAGCGCTAAGGACTTCGTGGCCGTGGGTCTCGACTTCGAGCAGCGATTCAAGCTGCTACGCGAAGGCGCCGCGACTATCAAGCGCCTGCTCAACGGTGAGACGGTGGACGGCAAGGCGATCAATCCATGGCCCAACGTGCGCGGCGGCCCGCCTATCGTCATCGGCGCGTGGGGTAGCGGCCGGTGGGTGGAGCGGGCGGCGCGAGAGTACGACGGCTGGATGGCGTCGGGGAGGAGCTCGAGCTTCAGAGTGATATCGGAAGGAATCAAGCGTTATCGGGAGGCGGGCGGTACGGGCCGTAAGCTGGTCGCGTCGGTCACGGTGAACCTGCGTGCGCCCTATGCGCTGCTCGATCCCGATGCGAGCTTCAACTTGAACTGCCCACCGCAGGAGGCGTCGGAGCGCCTGGCGAGGCTGGCGGAGTTGGGCTTCGATGACGTGCTGTGCTCGCCGGCCAGCGGCGCTGGCGGCGCGTGGCCGCCGGAAGCGTACCTGCGGGAGATTCGCGGCCTGCTACCGCGCGATACCCGGCCGGTCACGGCCTGAAGTAGGATACGTTCGCCCCGTCCCTGGATGCCCCCGAAACGTGAGAGGATCGCGCATATGGTACGGCGTGATGGGCAAGTCGATTGGTTCGCGTGAGGCGATACGCGGCCGCGAGCACGAAAACCTGGACTGATGAAGGAAAACCATACGCCGGGCGAGTCCTGTTCAGCGAACCGACGACGGAGGGCGTTGGCATCTGGGTGCTGCGCGCCGGCAGCAAGGACGAGGCCTCGAAGCTGGCGCAGGGTCACCCTTGGGTCGCTGCCAGGCCTGCGTGACGTGAGCGAGATCTACGAGTGGAACGTGGTACAGGCGCTCGGCGTCGGGCGGTTCGGGCCGCCCCAGCGCTAACGCGCCTCGAGCTCGCGGGAGGATGACATGAAGGTAGCCAGCGTCAGCACGCGCATTTTGCAAACGCCGGCCGACAACCCACTCGTGGTCGGCTTGCCGGAGCCGACGACAACGCGCGAGTTCGTCACGGTTGAGGTACGGACGGACGATGGGGTCGAGGGCATCGGCATCACCTTCTTCGGCGGCGCACTGACCAGAGCGCTGCGGCAGGCCGTAGACGACCTCGGTGAGCTGATCATCGGTGAGGACCCGATGCGGGTTGAGGCGATCGCCGAGAAGCTGCAGCTCGCCTCAGGCTCCGGGCCTGGCGGCATATTCACCCTGGCGTTGTCACCGATCGACATCGCGTTGTGGGACATTAAGGGCAAGGCGCTGGGCCTGCCGGTCGCCACCCTGATCGGCGGTCATCGCGACCGCGTGACGACCTACGCCAGCGGCGCGCTGATGCGCCAGCACCCGCTCGACTATATCGAGAAGGCCGGCCCGCGTCTGGTGGAGACGGGCTTCAAGCAGATGAAGACGCAGATGGGCTCAGAACCGACGGTACAAGCGTCCGTCGACCGCATACGAGTGCTGCGCGAGGGCATCGGACCGGACATCGACCTGATGTGTGACATCAACCAGCTCTGGGACGTGCAGCACGCCACGGTGGTCGGCAAGCGGGTCGAAGAGTATGGGTTGTTCTGGCTCGAGGACGTCGTGGCGCACGACGACTATCAGGGGCTAGCCCGCGTGGCGGACGCGCTGACGACGCCGATTGCGGCCGGCGAGTACGTCTACGGCATCGCGCCGTTTCGCCAGCTGCTGGAGCACCGCTCGGTCGACATCGTGATGGTCGACCTGCTGCGCGTCGGCGGCGTGACGCAGTTCCTCAAGGTGGCGGGTATGGCCGAGGCGTTCAACCTGCCGGTGGTGAGCCACCTGATCCCGGAGTTTCAGACGCACCTGATCGCGGGCATCGCCAACGGGCTGACGGTGGAATACATGCCGTGGACGCTGCGCTTCTTCGAGGAGACGCCGGCGATCGAGGATGGGCAGATCGTGGTGCCAGACAAGCCCGGCTTCGGCCTGAGGTTCGACGAGGCCGCTTTGAAGAAGTACACGGTGGTCTGAGGCCAGAGCTGCACCTAAATCGCACATCGCATAATGAAGGGACCTGAGGCCATGCCCAGGTCCCTTCTCGTTATTTGTGACCGTGATTCGCTGAGCTACGAACCCGTTTTCGACTCGACCTGCGTGACGGCGTCGTAGCGGACGAAGCCGGCGCGGAGCTTCTCGTAAGCGTCCCACCAGTCGACGGTGCGAGGCAGGATCATCTCGCCCGAGCGCTGGCGGTAGATGTGTGGCTCATCGACGCCGGGCGGGATGATGCCCTGCTCCAGCATGCGCGCGGCCAGGATCATGCGCCGGCGGGCGCGAATGATGAACTGGTCCGTGGTGCCGAGATGCTCGTGGGAGCGGTCGTAGATCGGGCCCATTGTCTCGGTGACGGCTGCGTCCTGCAGACGGCCGTTGACGATGCCAGTGTAGCCGCCGGGGCCCTTGTTGCGACCCTGCAGTTCGCGGTCGATGAGGTAATCGTTCTGCAGCGTCTCTTCGACGTTGAAGCGGCCGAAGGTGTCCGTGGTGTTGGGGATGGCGTGTGAGTTGCGCAGGAACATCGGCGCGTTTTCGCTCTGGCCGGGGACGATCTGGATCTCCCAGTGCATCGTGTGGTCGTCGTCCATCGGTACGTAGGCACCGATGCGAGTGCCCTTGCCGAGCTCGCCGGTCGGGATCATGTTGTAGAACGGGAAGAGGATGTGCGTGACGCGCCAGTAGTAGGTGTCGTCCTCCGCCGGGCGGTAGGCGCCGTTGGTCAGGCCGAACTCGGTGTCGACGGTGCTGAACTTGGCCGAGCGCTGGCGGTACTGGTAGAAGCTGAAGCTGCCGGGCTCGTAATCTTCGGAGTTGTTCTGACCGCCGTGCAGGAAGGCGGCGTGGACCGTATCCATTTCGCCCTCCCAGCCCTGCATCCAGTTGCAGGGGCGGTGCAGGAGGCTGATCTCATGCGGCCCGCTGGCAAGCAGGGTCGCCTCGATCTCGGGCAGCGGCGGCGGAACCTCGCGGGGGCCCATGTAGACCCAAATGATGCCGTTGCGCTCGTAGGTGGGGTAGGCGCGGGCACGTACCTTGGTCTTGAAGTTGCTCTCAGCCGGCTCGGACGGCATGTCGACGCAGGCGCCGGTGACGTCGAACTTCCAGCCGTGGTAGACGCAGCGCAGGCCTTCCTCTTCGTTACGGCCAAAGAACAACGATGCGCCTCGATGCGGGCAGGAGTTTGGTATGAGCCCGACCGCTCCTGAGGTGGCGCGGAAGCCAATCAAGTCCTCACCGAGCAGCTTGACCCGCAGTGGAGGGCAGTCCGGGGCCGGTAGCTCGTCGCTGCGGACGGCGGGCAGCCAGTACTGGCGCATCAGGTTGCCCACGGGCGTCCCCGGGCCGATCCGACAAAGGTACTCGTTCTCGAGTTCGCTGAGCATCGTCTTTATCTCCTTGAATCTTAGCGATCCTGACTCGTTCTACCATTTGTGACCTAAAAGTCAATGTTTGCGACTGCACAAGGCGCGACGTAGGCTGAGGCGAGGTGAGCCCAGCCCAAGAAGCGCAAGAGTCTACGGGAGGCATCCTTTGAGTGAAAGCAGAATACCGCGGACCGGGACGCCCGGTTGGCAGATGGAGCACGTCAAGGTCTACCAGGAGACGGACGGCGCCGAAGGACACATCTGGAACGGCGTGCCTACGCTGTTGCTGACGACGACGGGGCGAAAGTCGGGTACGCCGTACACGACGCCGCTGATCTACGGTAGAGACGGGGATAGCTACCTGATCGTCGCGTCGCGCGGCGGCGCCGATCATCATCCGCAGTGGTATCTCAACCTCGTCGCCAAGCCCGCGATCGAGGTACAGGTGCTGGCGGACAAGTTCACGGCGCGAACCCACTCGGCTGAGGGCGAAGAGAAGGCGCGGCTGTGGAAGATCATGGCGGCGATCTATCCGGCTTACGACGAATACCAGGGCCGCACCAAGCGCAAGATACCGCTGGTGATCATCGAGAAGACCTAGTCGTAGACGGTCTGGGAGTAGGTTGTAGCGTCAATGAACGCTTCTACCACCGTGGGGCCGTCCTGCTCCATGGCCCAATCGAGCGCGGCGGCCAGCTCGTCCTGCGAGTTAGCGCTGCGCACCGGAACGCCGAAATAGTGCCCCGGTGACGGCGGCGGGTCGCCGAGACGCACGCCCGTTTGCCCGAGTTCGCGGCGTTCCTGCTTCACCTTGATCAGGCTGAGCCAGCCGTCGTTGAGGACGATGACGGGCACGGCGAGGCTGAGGCGTCTGGCCACGCCCAGCTCGCCGGCGGTCATGGCGAAGCAGCCGTCGCCGACGACCGCGATGACCTGACGGTCCGGGTGCACCAGCTTGGCGGCGTACGCCGCCGGGATGCCGTAGCCCATGGAGGACCAGCCGTTGGTGGAGATGCAGGTCCAAGGTTCGTCGGTGTGCCACTGGGTCGCGATCTGGTGCGTATGCGCGCCGACGTCATAGGCCAGGATGGCGTCCGCGGGTAGGCGCGCGCGCAGCCCGTCGAGCACATGATGCGGGCCGAACCCATCGCTCTCGGGGCGCAGAGCCTGCTCGAGATTGCGCTGGTGGTCGTTGATGGTGGCGGCAGACCAGGCGTTGTCGAAGGCTGGCAGTGAAGCAAGCCTTTCGATCGCGTCATCCAGGTCGCCGGCTGCGTTCAACGCGAGCCTAAAGCTCCCCTGCTCCGCTGGCTGGATGCCGATATGGGCAACCGGGGTTTGACCCACCCACTCCTCGTAGTTGATCTCGATCGGGTCGTAGCCCACGGCGACGATCAGGTCGGCCTCGTCGACGAATCGAGACACGTCGGAGCGGCGGGCGCGGCCCAAGACGCCCGCGTAATTAGGGTGGCTTTCGGGCAGGAAACCCTTGGCGTGCAGCGTGAGGATGAAGGGCAGGTTCTGCGTCTCGATAAAATCGATCAGGCGCTGGTGTTGGCGGGTGCGCGTCAGCTCGAGACCGCAGACCAGGAGCGGGCGCTGGCTTCGCGAGAGCAGGTCACAGAGGCGATCGAAGACGTCCGTCGCGACCGGCTCCAGGGCCGCCGCGGGCTCAGCTGCTGAAGGGGATTCAGCGGCCGGCTGCAGCGCTACGTCCTCGGGCAGGTCGAGATGCACCGGCCCCGGCGGCTCCTCCATGGCGAGCCGCAAGGCATGCGCCAGCGTCTCGCCGACGTGGTCTGAGCGCAAATCAAACGAAGCCTTGGTCAGCGGCTGGAAGAGCTGGCTGTGGTCGATGCGCATCTGAACCCGGCGCTCGAGCATGGCGGACTCGATGTTGCAGGTGATCGCGATCATGGGTGAGCGGTCGAGCCAGGCGGCGCCGACGCCGGTAGCGAGGTTGGTGGCGCCGGGCCCGAGCGTGGAGATGGCGACGCCCGGGATACCGGTTATGGCGCCGACGGCCTGGGCCATGAAGCCGGCGGAGGTCTCACTGGCCGTGAGGACGTACTCGATTTCGCTGTGGCGCAGCGCTTCCAGCAGCGGCAGTACGGGACCGCTGGGCACGCCGAAGGCCCACCTCACACCGGCGCGCTGCAGCGTCTCGACGATCAGGTCGGCGTTGTTCAGGACGAGGCCTCCGAGGTCCCTGCGGCGGCGGTTGTGGGGCCGTCGAAACGCCGGCTGGATCCCCCCGCAGCGTATTTCTCATTGGTAATGCGTCCGTGCATGACAGCTCAAGTGTACAGAAGGCGTCCTGGGTCAGGCGGCAGACGGTGCTTCGCGCCGCCGCGGCGGGCGGGCAATGGCGATGCTGGCCGCCGAAGCGACCCAGATCGCGATCACGGCGCCGAACGCGACGTGCCAGTCGCCAGTGAGGTCGAAGAGGCCGGCGACGACGAGCGGGCCGGTGGCGCCGCCGACGACCTGCAACGGCCGCAGGACACCGTTGATCGCGCCGAGATGGTCACGGCCGAAATAGTTGGCGACGATGAGCGGGCGCATCATGAAGTTGCCACCAAGCGCCAGTCCATTGAAAAGGGCCACGAGCATCATGGTCAGCACGCTGTCGACCTGGAAGATCAGGAGGACCGAGAACGCGGTGATGCTGACAGATGTGGCCATCAAGGATCGGACCGGGTAGCGGTAGGCGAGGAAGCCCCAGATGAAACGAGACGAAAATGAACCGACGCCGAAGGCGCTCGCGCTCAACGCGGCCGTGGTGGCGGCGAAGCCCTGGTCCTGGAAGAACAGCAACCAGTTGGTCTGGAGGCCGGTCACGCCCATGATGAAAAAGGCGCTTGAAAGGTTGATCAGCCACATCGACGGCTCACGCATCGCTTCGCGGCGAGTGAAGCTGCGCTCGCTCGACGGCTGGCGGGAAACTGCGGTGGGGGGTGGTTCCGGGTCGCCGTCTGGGTGGAGGCCCATATCCTCAGGCCGAGTGCGGACCGTAAAAGCGAGAGGCAACAAGATCACCAGCGCAGCAACGCCGAGCACGACCCAGCCGGTACGCCAGCCCCAGCCATCGATAACGAAGCTGACGAGAACGGGGAAGATTAGCGGCCCGGCGCCCGCGCCGGCCGAAGCCCAGGTGAGTGCGGGAGCCCGCTTACGGATGAACCACTTCGGTATCACCGCGCTGATCAGCATCTCTGAGCCGCCGACGGCCATAAGCGTGCCGACCACTCCGAACAGGACGTAAAACATTATCAAGCTGTTGACGTAGTACATCGCCGACAAGCCGATGCCCATGCCAAAGACGGTGAGGAACATCAAGCGACGCGGCCCGCGCTTCGTGTCCTGAATCGGGCCGACGAACGGGGCGATGATGCCGGAAACGATCGAACGCGCCGTGAGCGCGCCGAAGAAGGCGGACCTGGACCAGCCCAGGTCCTCGGTCATCGGCTTGACGAACAGACTGAAGGCCCAGGTGCTGGCGCCGGACATGAAAGCGCCGGCGATCAAGGCCGCGGCGACCAGGTACCAGCCGTGGAAGATTTTCTTTCTGCGCCGGACGCCAGGCGGTTCAGAGGCTTCGGATATCGCCATGCGGGATGATTCTACGTCGAATGCGGGATGGTGTTCAGGCAGGGCTTCGCAAGCAGAGAGTCGGGAGCATCAGCTTTTGGGAGGTGGCATCCTCCGCGGATCGCCCGGACCGTCGGACTGAGTGAGGCCTAATTCTGCTCGACCGCGGTGTTGAGGGCGGCTCCGCATTGATTGCAATGCCGCGCACTGGTCTCGTTCAAGCTGCCGCAGCTAGTGCACTTGGCGGCCGAGACGGTGTTCTCCGGGTTGGCGCTGGTTCCATCGCCGGTCCCAGATCTATCGTCTTCGTCTGTCGCGACTTCGCGGCGAAACTCCTTGATGCCCTTGCCGAGGGAGCCGCCGATATCGGCGAGACGGGAGGCGCCAAATAGCATGACCAGCACGAGCAAGATGATTACGAGCTCGAGCGGCCCGAGGCCAAACGGTCCGGCCCTTAAGAGAAACATAGCGGGAGCCTCCTGTCCCTAGTCTTTGCCATTGACGTTATCACCGGCCTGCTGACGCGTCAAAGCAAAGGCGGCCGGAAACACCGGCCCGCCTCTGGTCAGCATTGCTGACGTCGAAGTCCTAGCGTCGGACGCGGACAAGGGCGGCCGGCGTCCAGCAAGAACTGCCAGTACCAGGACGGAGGGGCTGAAGAACCGCATTTCCTAATGCGGTTACTATCCTGGGGCTGCGGTCTGATGAGCAATCTACGCAGCGAACTGCGCTTCGGAGTAATTGAAGGGAGCATCTCGATGGCGAGCGTGTTGACAGCGGAGCGTTATGCCTCGGGCATGACCTTCGACGAGTACGTGGCGTACGTTGGTACGCCGGAGAACCTGGCTCGAGAGGGTACGGGTGGGGCCGCGAGACGCGATTTCAGCGCGTTTTTCCGCGCCGGGTTCGACAAATCACACCTGACGGACGCCCAACTGGCGGCATGGAAGTGGCTCGTGGAGCAGCCTGGCGGACCGGCGAAGATGGTGGCGATTTCCGAGGACTGGTCGTCCGATTGCCGGCGCGACGTGCCGGTGTTCGCGCGAATCGCGGCGGAGACGGGGATGGAACTGCGCATCTTCCGCCGCGACGGCCAGAAGTTCTCCGACGCCAACGTCCCTTTGCTGGCCGACGCGCCGGACAGCAACGCCGACATCATGGCGGAGTTCCTCAACCACAAAAACGGCAACACCTGGCAATCGATCCCCGTCTGCGTTTTCTACACCAAGGGTCTTGAGTATCTGTACCACTATCAGGAGTACCCGGCCCTCTACCACAAAGACACGGTGGTGGCGAAGATCCGCGAGCCGTTGGCCGGCGAATCGGCGCAGGATGTGTCTGCTCGCACGGGACCTCTGTTCCTGGCGCTGCAGGACTCGCCGTTTTTCCAGGTCTGAGCCTGCGCCGCGGTGGACGAGATGATCAGCGCGCTGCACCGCAGGCTGTTGATGGGGCAGCAGCCTGGAGCGATGGAATCGAGTACATAGAGGACATCAAGGCAAAGAGATGGCTGGCTCGCAGCACACCAGGCCGCGTATAGCGGTCCTCCTTATGGTGAACCAGCCCGGTATGCCGATAATGCCAGCGAAATGTGGCTCTTGAAACGGCTGACGATCCTCGGTTTGCCGCTGCTGGTCCTACTCGCGGCGTGTACGGACAGCGGTTCACCGGAAGGTGAGCGCGTCTCGTCCGGTCCGAGCCTGGCCGCGCCGAGTCCGACGCAACCGCCGCCGGAAGCCACGGCCTTGCCTAGCGTCACACCACCCCGCGTCGGTCCACCCCGCGCGCCCGGCCCCGAGCCAACGCCCACTGCGGCGCCGAAACCGTTTACGGACGCGTCCGCGATCGGGCAGGACATGCTGGACTTGCAGGCGGCGATGCAGGCGGCTGTGGACGCTTACGGGTTCAGCGGCGTCTACGCGGCCGCGGTCACGGACCTGCAGACGGGCGAGACGGTGGGCGTCAGGGGAGGCGAGCGTCACCTCTCGGGCTGCTCGATGAACCTCTTCGTGCTGTATCAGGCCGCGCTGGACGTAGAGGCTGGCCGGTACGTGCTCGAGGCCGTCGACGATCTGGTGCGCGCGACGACGTGGAGCAGCAATGCCAAGACGGCCCGCGATCTCTACGTTATCGCCGGCGATGGCGACGGAGTCGAAGGCGTGCGGCGCGTCCAGGGCTTAATCGCGTCGCTCGGGTTGGACGACGTCTTGATCGACCATCCGCCGGCGTTTCGCGAGCAGAGCCTCGACATCGACTACAACAACTACGTCACCGCGGAGTCGATGAACCGCGCGTTGGCCGCGCTGTGGGCCGGTGACGTCGTTGACGGCGAGATGCGCGACTATCTGCTAGAGGTGCTTGGGGATGTAAAACCGGGCCTAAACTACCTGTCGGCGGCTGTGCCGGAGGGCGACGTGAGCCACAAGAACGGCTTCTTCCTGGCCAGCAACGGCTACGTCGACAACGACGTGGGGATCATCCGGCTGCAGCGCGGCGATGAGGAGTACGCCTACGCGCTGAGCTTCTTCTCGCAGGAGGTGCCGGGTGAGTATGGTGACGTGGCGCTGGGTCAGCAGCTCGGTTCGCTTGCCTACGAGGTCATGGCGGCACGGCTATCTCGCCGGGGACGTTGCGAGCTAGGAAGCCGGCTTGTCATCCTGAGGCGATAGCGCGATAGCCGAAGGATCGGTCGTTACGTTCGGGCTGGACAGCCGGTTGGCTGACGGAGGCATTGTATCCGGGGCGGTTAGCGGTCCCCTGGCGTTTTGGTCCTTCGGCTCCTGAAGTCGCTCAGGACGACAATCGAGAGCGGGTTGCCTAGGTGAGCCCAACGACCTCTGCCAGCGCTTCGGCCTGTTCTTCGTAGCGGGTGATCGGGTTGAGCAGCAGATGCGTCGCGCCCAGGTCACGCATCTCTTCGATGTACTCGCGCGCTTGCCCCGGCGTGCCGTAGAAGCCGTGCGTTTCGAGCATGGCGGGATTGTGGTACACGTCCGTGAACCAGCGCAGCGCTTCGGCGTGGGCTACCTCGGCCTTTTCGTGCACCGACATGAAGACTCGCTTCGATATGGCGAATTGAGAGGGGTCGCGTCCCTGCTCTGCGAGCGCCTGATGCAGGATCGGCACCGCCTCGGCAAGACCCTGCTTGCTGGAACCGCCGGCGCCCATCTAGCCGTCCGCAACTCGGGCTGCGCGGCGCAGCGTTGCCGGGTGGGTGCCGCCGATCCAGATCGGTGGGTGTGGTTGCTGCACGGGCTTGAGCGCCATCCCGCCATCGACGTCGAAGAAATCGCCGTGATGACCCGCCGTCGGTTTGGTCCAGAGCGCCTTGATCAGCTCGAGGCCTTCGTTGAATCGCGCGACGCGTCGTTCCAACGGGACGCCGAACTCCACGTAGTGTCCAGCCCGGCCGAGGCCAACACCGAGGACCGCACGGCCACCGCTGACGTAGTCGAGCGAGGCGATCTGGTGGGCTACGAAGACGGGGTTATGCAGCGGCAACACTACGACGGAGACACCGAGGCGGATGCGCGTCGTCACGGCGGCCGCGTAGGTAAGGACGACCATCGGGTCGACGGAGTACGAGTCGTCCAGCGTGTTCTCGGTTACCCAGAGGTCACGGAAGCCGAGCTCGTCGGCCCGGACCGCGTGCGCCGCACGCTCTCGATCTCGATCGGTGCCCATGAGCGACAAGGCAGCACGAAACCGAATTCCATCTCGTCTTTCATTGCCATGACGACGTCCTTCTAGCGATTTGTGATCGACGCAGGGGTTAGCCGCCGGCGAGCTTGACCTGGTAGCCGTGTTTGTGCAGTCGATCGGCGATGCGTTCGCGATGGTCGCCCTGAATCTCGATAACACCGTCACGCAGGGTGCCGCCGGCGCCGCAGAGGCGCTTGAGGCCGGCGGCCTCCGCCTCGAGGCTGGATGCCGGTAGCCCGCGTACCACCGTGACGGTCTTGCCACCGCGGCCGCCCTTCTCACGTGAAAGCCGCACGACTCCACCGTCCGGGAACCCAGGTTGCGACGCGACGCGGGCCTTGGGGTTGGGCCGACTGAGGCGGCCGCCGTCGCTGGAGTAGACGGCGCGGCGGTTGTGCATGGTCATGCGCGGAGTCTAGCAAAGCCGCCACCCACAAGGAGCCACGTTGGCACGCCATCCCTGCGGTAAAGTGCTGCAATGAATGACGGCAACGTGAGCTTTGGCACAGAGCTCGCCATAATTGACGCCTGATCATGTATGTAGCGACCGAATGACCTGGGCTGGACGGGTGGCGACAGGGAAAGAATCGGTCGGTTTGCCAGATCCGCGGGCGTCAGTGAGTAGCAGACGCCGCAATGCTGAGGAGGCTGAATTGACTAACTACGACGCCATCGTTATCGGCGCCGGACAGAGTGGTCCGCCGCTGGCTCACAGGCTCGCTGACCTGGGTCAGAAAGTCGCGCTGATCGAGCGCGAACACCTGGGTGGATCCTGCATCAACTACGGCTGCACGCCAACCAAGGCGATGATCGCGAGCTCGCGAATCGCGAACTACGCCCGCGGCGGGCCGGAGTTCGGCGTACATACCGACGTACGAGTCGACCTGCGTGAGGTCGTGGCCCGCAAGGACGCGCTCGTGATGCAGTGGCGCGGCGGGCAGGAGGGACAGGTCGAAAGCCGCGACACCCTGGACCTGTACCGGGGCCACGGCCGCTTCACCGGGCCGCACGAGGTCGAGGTCAACGGCGAAACGCTGACCAGCGAACGCATATTCATCGACACGGGTACCAGCCCGCGCACCCTGCCGATCCCAGGTCTGGAAGAGATCGAGTATCTGACCAACCGCAACATCATGGACCTGATCGAGGTGCCGGAGCACCTGATCGTGCTGGGCGGCAACTACCTGGGCCTCGAGTTTGGGCAGATGTTCGCGCGCTTCGGCAGCAAGGTGACCGTCCTGGAGTTGAACGGCCAGATCATGCCTTACGAGGACGAGGACGTCGCCAAGACCCTCCAGGACGCGCTGGAGGATGAGGGGTTCAGCTTCCACCTCGGCGCATCGGCATCCAGGGTGAGGAAGACGGCCTCTGGCATCGAAGTAACCGTTGAACCGCAGGATGGCGGTGAGCACTGGACGCTTGAAGGCTCCCACCTGCTGGTGGCAATAGGCCGGCAGCCGAACACTGACAACCTCGGCCTGGAGGCGGCTGGAATCGAAACAGATCGGGGCTGGGTGAAGACTAACGCCAAACTGGAGACCAGCGTGCCTGGTGTCTGGGCCATGGGCGATGTGAAAGGCGGACCTGCCTTCACGCACGTCTCCTACGACGACTACCTGGTGATTTACGACAACTTGATCGAGGGCAAAGATCGCTCGATTGAAGGCCGGATCCAGCCGTACGCCCTGTTCACGGACCCTGAGCTGGGCCGAGTTGGCTTGACGGAGAAGGCAGCGCGAGAAGCGGGGTACAGGTTGAAGATCGGCTCCATCCCGATGACGTGGGTGGCCCGCGCCATCGAGCGCTCGGAAACGAAGGGCATGATGAAGATCGTCATCAACGCGGACGACGACCGCATCCTTGGCGCCACGATACTCTCGGTCGACGGTGGTGAGTTGGTTCAGACGATCATGACGCTGATGCTGACCGACACGCCTTGGACGCTGTTCGAGAAGCGCATGTTCATCCACCCGACGCTGACCGAGGGCTTCTTCACGCTGATGGACAACGTGAAGCCAGTCTAGGTAGGCCGTTTCGATGCGTCGTCGCCCGCGAGGACAAGGACTGGTTGAAGGACGGCTCAGGAAAACGGCGGTCAATGGAACTGCTGGGAGCATTAGCACGGTGCCCTTGGAGGTCATTCTGCCGTGAGCCATTGAGGTAAGCCCCACGTCACCAACATCAGTTGCCGACGCATCGAGATCAGATCTGCAAACTCGTAGCATCTGGTGCTCGTACTACAAGAGAGGCGGTGGAACTAAAGAGGTTGTGGGGCGGAGCCGATGGTATTGATGATGGAGACGTGGCGCAAGTTGTCTGTGTCCATGTGGATTGTTGGCCTGCTGGCAGTGACTGCCTCTGTCCTTGGTCTGGGGTGCTCAAACTCTGCCGATAGCCTTGAAATTGGCATAAATGCCACGGAGGCGGCAGAGCTATTCGATCCAGGTGACCAGGTCGAAGTCGAGACTGAGAACAACGTTGTGCTTCTTAGCTGGAGATGGGGTGGTCCCTTCATCGCGGCTACATACGTGATCTCTAGACGTGCCACCCTGGAGGAATCTGAAGTTCGCGTTTCCGAGGTGCCAGAGACTGACAATCAGCCAAGGTGGCATACCTATGAAGATCATGACGTCGAGTCAGGTATGACTTACGTCTACACGATTCGAGGGCTCTCCGCGGATGGTGTGGAGCATCATCTGTGGATAGAGAGTGACGACGTCACTGTGCCTTAGGGAGCCGTTTAGAACCGTCGAGTCTCAGCTAGAAGCCGGCCAGGTCCGTCAGTCTGGATGGGCGTATTGCTCGCCGAGAGCCTCTTCCCAGCGCAGGTAGTTGAGCATCTCAGCGTAGGACCGGCGCACCGGCAAGACGTCGTTCGGTGGGTCCGCGACGCCTGTGAGGCCGGTCTCGATCGCGAGGCCGGCTACTGCCCATACGTTGAGACCGCCTGCCAACGCCGAGACGCCCTCGTAGCCGAGGTCGCGTAGCGTCGCCGCCGCCAGCACTGCGTCTACGCCGTCGGCGCAGGTGACGGCGATCGGCGTGGAACGCGACGGCACGAATTCGGCGATGCGAGGTTCGAGCCAGCTTCGCGACAGCCAGCGCGAGCCTGGGACATGGGCGCGGCTGAACTCGTCGCTGGTGCCGACGTGGAGGACGACGAGACCGTCCTTGCCCAGCTGGTCGTTAGGCTGGGCTGGCGCTCTCAGTTCGACTCGATCACGGGCGGCGTCGAGGCCGAAGGGCGTCGCGTCTTGCGGACCAGCGATGAGCTGGCCACCTTCGGCCAGCCAGGCGCCCGTGCCGCCTTCGAGGACGTGGACGTTGGGAAAACCCATCTGGCGGAACCAGGCAGCGGTCATAGCGGCGCGCACGATGCCGTCGCAGGCAAACAGCAAAACACCGTTACGCACCGCGACGTAGTTGTCCGTGGCCTGTACGGCCTGGCCGCCGGGCGCCCAGGCGAAGCCCGCAATGTGGCCGGCGGCGTATTCCTCACGACCGCGGACGTCGAAGGCGTACGTGGTTTGCTGCTCGGCGCTGGCGAGGAGCTCGCGTGCCGTCGAGGGGTCGACGAAGCGCACGCCCTCCGCCTCGGCGACAGAACGGGCGGCTTGTTCAGCGCGCTGCCGGCCTTCCGGCGTCGGCTGCGGCAAGTCGAGGCGGTCGGAGCCGGTTTCGAGCTCGAGGCCGGCGAGCTGCCAGCCCATGGTGCCGTTCTTGAGCGCGTAGACGTTGGGCACGCCGAGACACTTGAGGGTCCCAGCGCCGACGATGCTGCGCGTCCGCCCGGCACAATGCACCACGACTGGGGTCTGCGGGTCTTGCGCCAGGTCCCAGATACGCAAGCCCAGCTCGGCGCCGGGCATGGAGCGGCTGCCGGGGATGCAGGAGCGGTTGTGCTCCTCTGGCGTGCGCGAGTCGAGCAGGATGGGACGCTTACCTTCGGCGAGCCAGGCGGCGAGATCGTCCGGTTCCAGCTCCGGCACCTCTTGCTGCAGCAGCACCTTCTCGCCGAAGTCCTTACTGGGGACGTTGACGCCCCACTCCGTGTTATTGCCCTCCGTGACCCAGCGGTTGAGCCCGCCGGTCAAGACTGAGACGTCGGTGTAGCCCATCGCTTCGAGGGTTCGGGCCGCCAGGGCGGCACGGACGCCGTCGTCGTCGCAAACGACGGTACGGGCGCCGCGCCAGGGAACCAGGCCGGTGGCGCGAAACTCGATCTGGCGGCGCGGCAGCGAGCAGGATCCGGCGATGTGCGCCAGGTTGTACTCCGCGATCTCCCTCACGTCGAGCAAGGCCACGTCATCGCCCTCGCTGGCAAGCAGGGTACCGAGTTCTGCGACGCTGATCTCTTTTGTCATGGCGCCTCCGTAAGCAGGACAACTTCGAAGCGCTGCACGAAGGCCGGCGCGATCGCCAGGCCCTCGGTATCCGTCAGGTCGGCGCTCAGGATTGCTGGGTCGAGGCGCTCCGGGTCGGTGACTACGTGCAACGCTGCGAACGAATCGGGTGAAGCGAGGTCGCGGAGCAGGCGGCTACCGATCACGTTTTCGATGGCGTGATACACGGCATTCCAGCGAGCGGCGAAGCGGTCGGCCTCGGCGGGCCGCACCGGCCAATCGACGATGGCGACGGCAGAGGCGGGTGTCATGGAGCCGCGCGCAGTGGTGACATCGTAACCATGGGCTGGAGCCGGCGTCTCGTTCGCCTCGCGCCAGGTCTGATCATGCTCCGGCGTCAGCCACATGGAGACGGAAGCGTAGTCAGTGGCGTCATCGATGGAGCGCAGCAGCATGGCCCAGCGAAAGCCTTCGGCACCGCGGCGGGATTCATGCGCCGCTTCGACCTTCGCGAAGAGGTCGCTTTCAGGCTCGCCTTGGAAGGTGATCAATGACCTCGAGATGTACATTCGGTTTCGTTTCTAGGTGACGATCGCGTCTGGCCAGCCGGCGGGGCGTGAGTCGCCGCATTATAGACTCGCGGTTATCGGCGCGTTGACAGCGGTTCCCGAGGGGATTAGCTTCGGCTCCCCGTCGATATCACTCAATGTCATCTGGAGCTCTGGTAGGAGAAACATCATGACCCGAATGACCGGGACGCAGTTTCTGGCCGAGGCGTTGGGCGCGTACGACGTGACGCACCTGTTTTACGTGCCCTCCGTGCTGGGCGGGCTGATGCCGCTGCTACATCAGAAAGGCGTCACGACCGTCATCACCCACGGCGAGAAGGCAGCGGCTTACATGGCCGACGGCTACGCCCGCGCCCCAGACAAGCCGGGCATCGTGCTGTGCCAGGACATCGGCACGACTAACCTCGCGGCGGGCCTGCGCGACGCGTTCATGGGGTCATCACCGGTCATCGCGATCACCGGTGGTCAGGACGACCAGCCGCGCTATCGCCACGCCTATCAGAACGCAGAGGACTTCAGGGCCTGGGACGCCGTGACCAAGGCGAACTTCACGGTCGACACGGTCGAACGGCTGCCGGACTTGCTGCGGCAGGCGTTCCGTGCCGCGACCTCCGGAACGCCCGCCCCGGTGCATCTGGAGCTGCGCGGCAGCCAGGGGCAGATGCTGGAGCGAGAAGCCGATTTCGACATGGTGTTCGAGGAGCGCTACAAGCAGTACCCGGCGTTCCGGCCCGAACCGGACGATTCCGACATCGGCGCGGCGGCGGAGCTGCTGGCGAAAGCGGAGCGACCGATCATCGTCGCCGGCGGCGGCGTTACGTCCTCGGGCGCGGGGCCGAAGGTGGTCAAGCTGGCGGAACGCCTCTCGATACCCGTGGCGACCTCACTGAACGCGAAGGAGATCATCCCGGACGAGCACCCGCTGGCGATCGGCGTGCCCGGCACCTACTCGCGCTGGTCCGCGAACCGGGCCGTGTCGGAGGCGGACCTCGTGCTGTTCATCGGCAGCCATACGGGCGGGCAGGTGACCAACGCCTGGCAGGTCCCCGCTATCGGCACGCCGGTGATCCAGGTTGACATCAACCAGCAGGAGCTGGGGCGCAATTATCCTAACGCGGCGTCGATCCACGGCGATGCGAAGGCCTCGGTACAGCGCCTGATCGACGCGGTTGAGGCGCAGCCGCCGCGCCAGCAGTGGGTCGAGCGGGTGCAGACGCTGGACCGCGAGTTCTGGGCCGAGAGCGAGCCGATGCGCGGCTCCGACGCCGTGCCGATACGTCAGGAACGCCTCTGCAAGGAGCTGAACGACTGGCTTCCCGCTGACGGCACGTTGGTCTGCGACACGTTTCACGCCGCGATCTGGACGGCCCAGATGGTGCGCTTGAAAGACGGGCAGAAGTACGTCCGGTGCGCCGGGTCGCTGGGTTGGGGGCTGCCGGGGACGCTTGGCGTGAAGGCTGCGTGGCCGGATAAGCCGATCGTCGGCTTCTGCGGCGATGCCGGGTTCTACTACCACGTGGCCGAACTCGAGACGGCGGCGCGCATGGGGATAAACGCCGTCATCGTCGTGAACAACAACTACTCCGGCGGGGTCGGCGAGACGTCACCCTTCCTGCGAGAGGTTAGTTTCGCGCGAATCGCCGAGGACTTCGGCTGCTTCGGCGTACGGGTTGAGCACCCGGAGGGCATCCGAGCCGGGCTGGACGCGGCGCTGGCGTCCGGCAGGCCGGCGGTGGTCGAGGTCGTCAGCGACACGTCGGCCCGTGCCAAGCGCGCCTGGACGCCCGGTGAGGCGGATCACTGAGGCGAGGCGGCATAATACGGTATGACCACTAAGGCTGCGCCGCGCGGTACCTTCTACGGCTGGTACGTCGTCGGGGCGCTGTTCTTTGCCACCTTTCTGGCTATCGGCACGCGCCAGTCGTTCGGCGTCTTCGTCGAAACCTGGGAGGAAGAGTGGCAGGTCTCGGTCGGCACGATCTCGATCGCCGCCTCCCTGGGTTGGCTGCTCAACGGGCTGGTCCAACCTTTCTTCGGGCGCATGAGCGACCGTTCCGGCGGCCGGCACGTTGTTCTGCTCAGCCTGCTCCTCCTGAGCGCCGGACTGCTGGCGATGCCATTGGTCCAGAACGTCTTCATGCTGGCGTTTGTCTACGGCATCCTGATCTCGGTTGGCACCGGCGGCATATCGCCTGGGATCACGGGCGCGATGGCGGCTCGCTGGTTCCGCCGGCGCCGCGGTATCGCGACGAGCCTTTTGGTCTCCGGCGGCTCGATCGGCGGGCTCGTGCTCGTCCCGTTCATCACCTACCTGTTCCTGGCCACGAGCTGGCAGACCGCCTGGACCGTCGCGGGGCTGTTCGCGCTGTGTCTTGGCCTGCCGTTGGTCTGGATGATCGTCAAGAGCGACCCATCTGAAGTCGGCCTCGGGGCAGATGGAGACGAGCCGGCCGATACCGCGAGCGCCACGGCCGGCCGGCAACGAGCTGCGGGTCCGCTGATGGCGGCCCGCTGGCAGGAATCGTTCCGCTCGGCGCCGATCTGGCAGCTCTCGCTGGCGTACTGGGTCTGCGGCGTGACGACCGCGAGCGTTTCGGTGCACTTCGTGCGCTGGGCGTCTGATGAAGGCATCTCTCCGGGGACGGCCGCGCTGGCGTTCGGCCTCCTTAGCGGCATCAACGCGATCAGCGTAATCGTGGTCGGCGCGCTTTCCGACCGGATGGAGCGCAAGGTCGTTCTGAGCGCGGTGTACGCGATTCGCGCCGTTGCGTTCGTCGCCATCATCCTGCTGCCCGGATCGATAGCGATCTGGGCCTTTGCGATGATCGGCGGCGCCTCGTGGCTGGCGACCGTGCCGCTGACCTCGTCACTGACGGCGGACATCTACGGATTGAGAAACCTGGGGACGCTCGGCGGGCTGATCAACATGACACATCAGATCGGTGGCGCGCTGGCGGTGGTGTTGTTCGGCGTCGCCTTCGACGTGTGGGGGACGTATGACTTCTCCTTCACCGCCAGCGCGATTCTGCTGGCGGCGGCGAGCCTGACCGTCTTGAGCCTGCGCGAGCGCCGCTTCTCGGCGCGTTATTTGGAGGAATCAGAGCCGGTCACCGCCGCGGGGGGAGGGTCGTGAGCGGCCTCGGCTTGCTGCTGCACCACGCCGAGTCGGTCGACCCGACGTTGATCGACTGGATCCGGCACGAGATCGATTCGATCCTGGGCGTGGAGCCTTCGACGATCGTCGTCGTGCTTGGGGCGTTGATCGTGGCTTTCCCGCTGGCGCTCATGGTGCTAGCTCGACGCCAGCGCAGCGTCCGTTGAGCGCCGCGACCGGGTAGGTCTCGGGTCCTGTATTGTTACAGCAGAAATTCGAAGGAGCCTGAACGATGAACGAGCTCAGAATCTGGTTGAACGGTTCACTGGTGCCGCAGGCTGAGGCCACGCTGCCGATAAACAGCGCGGCGGTATTCTACGCCACCAACGTCTTCGAGGGACTGCGGGCGTACTGGAACCAGGACGACGGGGAGCTGTATTGCTTCCGGCTGGCGGAGCACTTCGCGCGCATCCGCGAGTCGATGAAGATGATGCGCTTCGACATCCCGTACAGCGATGCCGACCTGTACGAAGTGGTGCGATCCGTCCTCAGGGGCAACGAGATCCAGGAAGACGTCCACATGCACATGGTGGCGTACGTCTCTGGTGCGGGAATGGACGCGACAGAGCCCACGGGCTTGTACATCATCCCGCGGCGCCGAGCTCGCGTCGATGAGACCCGAGGTCTGAGCTGCAACGTCAGCTCGTGGGCCCGGACCTCTGACAACGCGATCCCGATTCGCCTGAAATCTGGCTCCAACTACCAGAACGGTCGTTTGGCGGTCCTTCAGTCCAAGGCAGACGGCTACGATCAGCCGATCTTTCTCAACAAAGAGGGACGCGTCGCCGAGGGCACCGGCGCGACGTTCTTCATGGTGCGTAAGGGCCGTCTGGTGACGCCGCCGTTGACGGCCGACATCCTCGAGAGCATCACTCGCTCGACACTGATCGATACCATAGGTCCCGAGATCTTCGGGATGGGCGTGGATCAGCGGGAGGTCGCGCGGACCGAGCTGTACGTAGCTGACGAGGCGTTCTTCTGCGGCAGCGGCTACGAGCTCACGCCGATCACGTCGATCGACCGCTTCCCGGTCGGTGATGGAGAGGTTGGCCCGATTACGCGACGCCTGTCGCGCGCCTACCTCGATATCGTGCGCGGCGTGGACAAGCGCTACGAGGAGTGGCGCACGCCGGTCTACAAAGCCGTCAAGGTGTAGCACGCTAAACGGGCCGTCCAGGAGACGGCCCGTTCCGATCTACAACAACCCTGCGGCGTTCCGCGCTGGCTCAGGCCTCGAAGGGCAGGCCGTACAGGTCGACGACGTTCTTCGCCGTCATGAGGTGGCGCTCCTGCGGCGTGCAGTCCGCCATGATGCGGTTGAGGACACCCTGCGAGTCCGGGAAGACGGAGTCGCCGTGGGGGTAATCGCTGCCCCACATCAGCGTTTCCGCGCCGATGCCGTCGCGGGTCATGATGCCGATGGGATCGTCTTCGAAGGTGATTCGGAAGTTCTGGCGCCAGTAATAGCTGGGCGTCTTCAGGCAGGCGGGGTAGCCGCGAGTGCCGCCACGGCGCTTATAAACCCAGTCGAGGCGGGTGAGCGTGTGCGCCGTCCAGCCGGTCTCGAACTCGGTGATCACGAAACGGAGGCCGGGGAAGCGCTCACAGACGCCCGAGTAGATCAAATCGGCGATGGTGCACACGATGCCGGCGAAGGCCAGCGGATAGTCGGCGTGCTTGTTGGACAGACCGTGATTGGCGGTGGCGCCAGTGAAGATGTGCATGGTCAATGGCATGTTCATGTCCTGGGCGGCGGCCCAGAACTTGTCATACCAGGGGTCAGAGTACGGGCGGTCCGGCGGCGGCGTTGCCGGGATGCCGACACCGACGTGGCCGTCTTTCTTGCCGCGCTCCATCTCGCGGATGCCTTCGTCGAGGTCGTAGAGCTGAACCGAAGCCAGCCCAAACAGGCGGTCTGGGGACTGAGAAATGTAGTCGGTCACCCAATCGTTGTAGCTTGAGAAGGTGGCCTTGACGATATCGACGTCTTCGATCTGATAGACGTTGAAGATGATGCTGGGGTAGAGCACTTCAGCATCGACTCCGTCCAGCGCCTCATCATCGAGCCGGGCCTTGATGTCATAGACCCCCGGCCGGGCCAGCTCATAGCCACGCGCGCGGATCTCTACGTGATTGGGAGCGTCGAAATCATGACCGGCCATCAGGAAGCCGCCGACTGAGATCCCAAGCCGGCCATCGCCAAGGTCTAGACGGGGCCCCTGGTCCTCGGTCTCCCGGATGTATGGCGCACGGTCGCCGAAGCGCTTCCGCAGCGGTGCGAAGAGCTCGGGTGGCTCGACCACGTGGGAATCGGACGAGATGCAGAGCGGCTTTGCCATGACGGCCTCCTCGGCGAGCGGATGCCCTCAGCCTAGCCTTCCCACGGGCCGTATTCAATCAGCGGGATCATAGAATTGCAGCCTCACGGCCTCGGCTAGAGAACGGAGGGCGGGGCGCCTTGGCGAGCAACGAGACGTATCGCATTTACGCCGTGAAGTACGCCACGCGAGATGCCAAACGCGCCGATCACTTCCTGGACCCGGCGAACGTGCCGGACCCCGACGCGCCGATGCCGATGGATTACTTCGTCTGGGCTGTCCAGAATGCTACTCGAACCATCGTCGTCGATACGGGCTTCGCGGAGCCTGCGGGGGCACGACGGGGCCGGACGTTTCTGCGCCAGCCCGCCGATGGCCTGAAGCTAATCGGCATCGATGCGGCGGCGATCGAGGACGTTGTGGTCACCCACATGCACTACGACCACGCCGGCACCGTCAACGACTTCGCCAACGCGCGTCTGCATCTGCAGGAGCAGGAGTTGCGCTGGGTAACCAGCAGCGAGATGTTCGAACGAGGCGCAAGCGGTTCCTTCGAGGCCGATGACGTCGTTAACATCGTCCGAGGCCTGTACGATGAGCGCGTGAGACTGCACGACGGTGACTGGGAAATCGCGCCGGGTGTGGGCGTGCACCTGGTTGGCGGGCACACGCCCGGGATCCAGATCGTGCGTGTCAACACGGAGCGTGGCTGGGTGGTGCTGGCGTCCGATACGACCCACTATTACGAGAACATGGAGACCGGCCGTCCCTTCGCGACGACGCACGACGCGGCCAAGGTGCTAGCCGGGTTCGACACGCTGCGCGAGCTGGCAGCCTCCGAGAAGCACATCGTGCCGGGGCACGACCCGCTGGTCATGCAGCGCTATCCCGCGGCGTCGAAAGAGCTGGCGGGCATAGCCGTACGGCTCGATGTGGAGCCGACGTACTGATGCCGGGCTTTCAGCGCGTTGCGGCCGCGTCCAACTTCAGCGACAGCCTGGTCCGCGTGTTCATCGTCGATGGCATCGATGTCGCGGTCGTCCGGCATGAGGGGCAGTTTTACGCCGTCACGGGCGCTTGTCCGCACGCGAACTACTTGTTCAACTACACGCGCATTCGGCCGGAGAACCGGATCTTCTGCAGCTCGCACGGAGCCTGGTTCGACCTGAAGACCGGCGAGGTGCTGGACGGGCCGACCGATCGCGACCTCTGCATCTATCAGGTCCGGGTTGAGGGCGACGACGTGTACGTATCGGTGGAGGCCCTGGAGACCTAGGGTCACGCTACTAGGTATCGGCCGGCTTGCGAAGAATTGCGACTGGCAGAGGGTGAGTTTCCTACCTTCACCGCAGCCACCTCTGCCTCCCGCGGCGAGCGCAGAGTGGTACCGCCGGCGGCGAAGGTGACTTCCTCGCATTGCTTGAGGTGGGCCTGATGCAGGTCGACGGCAGACGCCTAGTCGCGCTGCAGTAGCTCGATCCGCACGTCCTCCGGGGCGCGGACGAAGGCGATGCGCACGCCGGGACGAATCGTGTGCGGCTCGTCGACGATCTCGGCGCCGCGGCGTTTCAGCTCCGCGACGGTGTCGTCCACGCTGTCGACGCGCAGGCCGAAGTGGTCGAGGCCGAGATAAGGATCGCGAGGGCCTGCAGCGATATCCGCATCGGCCGCCACGGGGGCGATGAAAATGATCAGCCCATCGAGGTCGAGGTCGACGCGTGGACGTCCGTCCGATTGCACGGACTCCAGGACCTTGGCGTCGAACATCTGATTGAAGTAGGCGGCCATCGCCTGCGGGTCACGCGTGCGCAGATGAATGTGGTCGTAACTGTAAGTTGCCATCGTCGTCTCCTTCCGGTTTAGCACCGACATCTTACGGCCAGCGAGAAGGAATCAGGCTTGCCTTTTCAGACGCAGGCCCTTCTGCTGCAGACGTGGCAGGACCTCCTGCGCGAAATACTCGATGTCTTCCAGGTAGTTGACGAAATTGAGGGCGAGGCCGTCGAAGCCGACATCGTGCAGGCGGACTAACTGGCTCGCGACGTGATCGGCGTCTCCGATGGCGCAGAAGTTGCCACGGGCGAGGACCTGGCGTTCGATGGGACCTTCGCCGATGCGCCGGAAGGCGCCCTCGTCGTCTTGCCGGCGGCGTATGTCCCTGTCATGCAGGTCGACGATGTGACCGATGGCGCCCAGGTCGGCGTGGTCGATGACTTGCTGCGTGAAATCCTCCGCCTCGCGCTGCGATGGCCGGCAAACCACGCCGATCGGCGTCCAGACCTGCAGCGAGCGCCCCGCAGCAGCCGCCTGGCGCTTGGTCTCGGCAACGCGTTGGGCGCTGTCTTCGGGGTAGCGCACGGCGTCGAAGTGGAGGTCGGAGAATTGCAGCGCGAAGGCGCGTCCGGACGGAGAGGTGCCGGCGTTCATCATGATCGGCGCGCGGCCTGCGAAGGGGCCGGGCGAGCCTTCGACCTGCTCGAGACGGTAGTGGTTGCCATCGAAGTCGAATGGCGCCTCTGCCGACCAGATGCGGGTGACGATGTTCCACCACTCGGTGCCTTGCTCGTACCTTGCCTCATGCTCCTGCTTGGCAACGCCGAACATCTGGAACTCGTCGTCGTTCCAGCCGCAGACGACGTTGAGGCCGAACCGCCCGCCGCCGATCTGGTCGACGGTCGCCAGCTGCTTCGCCGCGACGACGGGATGGATCAGCGGGACGTGAACCGTCGCGAAGACGTTGATCGACTGGGTGGCGGAGAGCAGGCCGGCGGCCCACGTGATCGATTCCCAGCTCTCGCCGTTGGGGTTGCTGTCGCCGCCGTAGCCTTTCCAGCGCGCGATCGGGATCATGCACTCGATCCCGGCCGCGTCGGCGATCCGGGCCAGACGCAGGTTGTTGTCCCAGGACGCTTCCCAGCGCTCGGGAGCCGTCGTGTAGGTGCGACCGCTGGAGCAGTTGGCGCCGAACAGCCCGAGCTTGAGCCGGTTGCCGCCGGTCAGCAGCTCGTTGCGGCCGGCCATCGCTACAGGTTGCGAGTCGGGCCGGGAACCTCGACAGCGATAACCGCGGGCACGCCCTCACGCGTCCGGGCCAGGCCGCGTCGCAGCGCCGGACCGACCTCGGCCGTTTCGGTGACGGTCTCGCCGTAGCCGCCAGCGGCCTCGGCAAGCTTTGCGAAGTCGGGCGGCGGGTCGAACGTGCCGCCGTCGTAGTTGCCGGCCTTGACCGCGAACCCTTCCGGATAGGCGCGGCGCAGACCGGTGGTGCCGGTGCTGTAGGAGCGGTTGACGAAGACGACTGAGAGGAACGGCGCCTTGTGATGCGCGGCGGCCCACAGCGAGGCCATGGGCGTGCCGAAGCTGAAGTAGCCGTCGCCGCTGGCGAGGACGACGTCGCGATCTGGGGCCGAGAGCTTGGCCCCGAAGGCCGCGCCGGAGCCCCAGCCGCCGCTGCTGCTACCGCTGCGGAAATACGTGCCGGCTCGGTCGCGGCGCGCGTAGGTCTGGACGAAGCCACCGTTGCTGAGGCCGTCGTTGAGGACGATGGCGTCTGGTTCGAGGAGTTTCGCCAGCTCGTAAGAGACGAGAAGGCCGTTGGGTGTCGGACGCGACGCCGCCTCTGAAGCGAGTTCCTCTTGCTGTGTCACCATTTCCTGCTTTCGCTGCGTCAGACGCTCGCGCCGCGCTTCGATGCGCGACAGGTCGCTCGTCGTTAGCAGGCCGGTCGCCGCGTCGTAGATGGCCTTCGCGGCGCCGGAGGGCGAACAGGTCAGCCAGAGGTCGGCGCGCTGCTCGAAGGTCTTGAGGCGCGAGAAGACGGGGTCGGTGCTGACCCAGGCGACCTTCGCCGCCGGGCCGGGGCCGGCATCCGGCAGGTACGGCACGATGTCCTCCACCACGAGTACGACGTCCGCGTCTCGAGCCGTTGGGCCGGTGCCGTAGAGCGGGTGCGTAGCCGGGAAGTTCATGCGGTCTGATTGAGCTGACTCCTGGACCGGGATGACGAGCAGCTCGCAGAGGCGTACGAGCGCTTCGAGTGCCGCGGGATCGCGCCCGCTGCGGGACGTGAAGAGGATCGGGTTCTCTGCCTTGACCAGCCAGCCGGCGATCTCCCTGGCATCGTCCGGGTTGGGATAGGACGGCCTGGCGACGCCCATTTGCGCCAGCGTGGGAAAGGACGTAGCGCCGGGCATCGGCAGCGAAGCGGTCTCGAGCGGCACCGAGAGGTAGACCGGGCCGCGAGGCTCGCTCATAGCGAGTTGGAGCAGCCGGCTGACCATGAGGCCGGGGTTGTCCTGGTGCTCCAGGCGGTGATCCGCCTTGGTGTACTGGCGCACGATCTCGCCCTGGTCGCGCGGCTCCTGCAACCATTGCTGCATGCCGCCGCGAGCGCCGGGCATCGAGCCCGGGTAGGCCCTGGGACCAGTACCGGCGGTCATCAGCACGGGAAAACCGCCGCGCCAGGCCGTATGCAGGGCGGCGCCGGAATGCAGCGTCCCCACGTCGACGTGCACCGCGGTTGCCGCCGGCTTGCCGGTCACCATCGTATTGCCCATCGCCGCGTTCAACGCGACACTCTCGTGAATCATCGTGACCAGCCGCGGCGCCGGGCGGCCTAGCTGGTTGGCCTTGGCGATCGCCTCCTGGTAGAAGGCGAGTTCAGACCCCGAGACGAAGAAGAGGTTGTCGATGCCGCCCAGCTTCATCGAAGCCACGAGGGCGTCCGACCATTCCTCGGCGGGGTATTCGCTCCAGGCGGCGTCTCCGGCTCGCGTCAACACGTCCTGCATGGCGCTTCTCCTATCGTTAAAGCCGGGGCTCCGCCCCGAGACCCCACTAAAGGGGCGTTTGGGGCGGAGGATTCACATAAAGGCGGGGCTCTGCCCCGAGCCACTGTAAAGCCGGGGCTCCGCCCCGAGATCCCCACTGACGGGGCGTCCGGGTGGAGGATCTATGACGAGGCGCCCAGGTTCCCGCAGAGGGCGCGGGGCGTCAGTCGCTTCCGGTGACTACTTGGTCCCGGCCCAGCCGTGCTCCGAGAGGTCGATCGTGACGCCGTCCGGTCCCGTGAACTTGACCTCGACGTTGCCGTGGCTGTCCATCTTCCCCGTGCCCGCATACGGTCGGAGCACGGCGCCGGCGGCCTCGAACTGCGCGCGGGCCTCCGCCATGTTCTCAACCTCGAGACCGAAGTGATGCACGCCGGTGTGGCGCGGTGCGCCCTCCGTCGTCGCGGGCTCATCGGCCTTGAATTTGAGGATCGCCAAGTTCACGTGGCCATCCGTGAGGTAGTAACCCTCGGCGGTGGCTGAGTTCACCTTGCCGACGCGCTCCAATCCGAGGCCTTCGATATAGAAGTTGGCGGTGGCCTCTACGTCCTGGGTGCTGATCGCGATATGTCTGATGCGAGCCATGGTAGCCCTCCTGAGCCGGCGTCGCATCAAGTCAACGACGCTCTTGCGGCAATGCTCGTATTCGCCACGCGCGATGTCAACGATGGCGGCGGCGTCTGAGCGCTCGGCACTCGGCCGATATCCGCTGTATATTGACTCCTGAAGAGCCTCAAAGGAGCACGAGAATGCTGAGTACGCGAGACAACGAGCTGATGTGCCAAGTGGGTCCAGGGACGCTGATGGGTGACCTGATGCGCCAGTACTGGCTGCCGGCCCTGATGACGTCGGAGCTGGGCGAGCCGGATGGGCCGCCGCTGCGCGTACGCCTGCTTGGCGAGGATCTGGTCGCGTTTCGAGCCTCTTCAGGCGATGTCGGATTAGTCCAAAACGCCTGCCCGCATCGAGGGGCATCGATATTCTTTGGGCGCAACGAAGAAGACGGCCTGCGCTGCGTCTACCACGGCTGGAAGTTCGACGTGGCCGGCGCCTGCATCGACATGCCTTCCGAGCCGGCCGAAAGCAACTTCAAGAGCAAGGTGCGTACGAAGGCATATGCCTGCCGCGAGCGTAACGGTGTGATCTGGGCTTATCTGGGCCAGAGAGCTGAGCCGCCGGAGCTGCCGCAGATCGAGCCCAACATGGTCGCCGCCCCGGACGTGAGGGTGCAGAAGGTGCTGCGCGACTGCAACTGGATGCAGGCGCTGGAAGGCGACATCGACACGAGCCATCTGAGCTTCCTGCACCTCGGTGCGGTCAAGCCGGAAGACGCCGCGCCTGGCAGCTTTGACTACTACGGCGTGCGGGACCGCGCCCCGAAATACGACGTGCATGAGACCGAGTTCGGGACGACGTACGGCGCCTACCGGCCGGCGGAGGAAGACACCTACTACTGGCGCATCGCCAACTTCCTGTTCCCGTTCTACACGATGATCCCGACGGGGACGCTGGGCGTCGCGGTTCACGTCCGGGCCTGGGTGCCTGTGGACGACGAGCACGTCATGTACTGGAGCATGAACCTGACGCGGTCGAGGCAGGTGGGCCGCCGGGGACAGGCGGGCACCGAGAGCAACGCGGCGAGCGGACGCCCGGTGGGGGCAGAAGCGACACGCCGGCAGACCGGTGGCTTCGAGTATGAGGAGTTCAACTCCGGCTGGTTGGGGCGCTGGCGTCTGACGCAGAACAGGTCAAACGACTACGGAATCGATCGCGTGGCGCAGAGCAGCGGCGACAATTTCACGGGCATCCCCGGAATCTTCCAGCAGGACCAGGCGGTGACGGAGAGCATGGGTGCCGTTTACATACGGTCCCAGGAGCACCTGGGAACCACGGACGCGATGATCATCTGGACCCGACGGCGCGTGATCAACGCGGCGAAGGCGCTGCGTGAGAACAATGAGACACCGCCAGGCGTGGAAAACGCGGAGTTCTATCGCACGCGCTCAGGCAGCGTGATCTTGCCGAGGTCCGCCAGCTGGATGGAAGCGACGCAAGAAGCACGCTGGCCGAAAGTGGAGGTGGGCGCTCCAATCGAGAACGTTGGCGTCTAGGTAGACCGGCCCCGGGCTTCGCGTATCGAAGGCTCCGCGGGAGTCGCGGGCGACTCCCGCGGCCGAGTCTTAACCAGGCTTCGTCGAGCCGCGGAGGGCGTGAATTGGCGGGAGCTGCGCCGAACCAGCATTCGCGCCCCGACTACTCAATCTGGAGTATGCTGCGTGCGTCCCCCGCGATCGTCCCTGTTTACCCTCAGGAGGGCATTCATGACCACCGCGATTGCTACGTCTTACCTTACGTCCGGAGACTTCGCCTTTGAAGCCGATGACGACTGGGCGAAGATCCCTCCTGGCTTCGAGTTCCCGGAAGCGGCCGGTGTGGACGTCGATGAGAACGACGACGTCTACGTGTTCAACCGCGGGCCACACCCGGTCATCGTTTTCGATAAGGACGGCAACTTCCTACGGTCCTTCGGCGAAGATACGTTTACCGAGCGCGAGCACGGCATCCACATCAGTCCGGACGGCTTCTGCTACCTGGTCGCCGACTCGCTGCACGCGATCCACAAGTTCGACTTGCAGGGCAAGCTGATCTGGACGCTCGGCGAGTCCGGCAAAGAGGCGCCGAAGTGGAGCGGCCAGCCGTTCAACCGGCCAACCCACATGGCCGTCTCGCCAAAGAGCGGCGACATCTTCGTGACCGACGGCTACGGCAACTCTCGCGTGCACCGCTACTCACCCGACGGCAAGCTGCTGCTCTCCTGGGGCGAAGTGGGCTCCGACGCCGGCGAGTTCATGAACCCGCACAACGTGGTCGTGGACGAGGACGAGTACGTCTACGTCGCGGACCGCGAGAACAACCGGGTGCAGGTCTTCGACGGTCAGGGCCGCGTCGAGGCGATCTGGAACCAGGTGTTCCGGGCAGATGGGATGTGCCGTGACGCCAACGGCATCTTTTACGTTGGCGAGCTCGTCGCGATGCACGACACTAACGCACTCGGCCACCGCATAACGATCCTCAGCAAATTCGGACGGCGGCTGGCGCGCATCGGTTCGCCGGTGCAGGGCGACGGACCGGGCGAGTTCAACGCGATCCACGGCTGTGCCGCCGACTCGCAGGGCAATCTTTATATGGCTGAGGTGTCCTACACCATGCGGGGCCGTCGCGAAGACCCGCCGAAGATCTACAAAGGCCTGCGCCGTCTGAAGAAGGTGTCCGCCGGCTAAGGCTGGACGCATAGGAAATGACGGCGCCATCTACGAGGCCGACTTCGAAGTCGGCCTCGTAGCGCATTGGCTGACCTATAGGACTTTCAGATAGGGCCTCTTAGTTCTCATGTCTCCCAAGCGAAGCGCTTGTTCTCTCGAAGAGAAGCACGATGTTCAGCACTTTCAGAATCGGACGAATCCTCGGCATCGACATCAACCTGCACTGGAGCTGGGTGTTCATCTTCGTGCTCGTCACCTGGACGTTCGCGACCGGCCTTCTCGAGGAGGTCTACCCGGGCTGGAGCGATCTTCAGCGCTGGCTCGCGGGCGCACTCGTGTCGGGCATCTTCTTCTCATCGATTCTGATCCACGAGCTATCGCACTCCATCGTGGCACGGCGTTATGGAATTCCGGTCTCCAGCATCACGCTCTTCGTCTTCGGCGGAGTCTCCAGCCTGGGTCAGGAGCCCGGCAGCGCCAGGCAGGAGTTCTGGATCGCGATCGTCGGGCCGTTGGCCAGCTTCGCGATGGCGGTGGTCTTCGCCATCGGATTCGTGGCCATTAACGACGTGGAATCCGGCGTCGCGGACGTGTCGGGCAGGCTTGCCGTGATTAATGCCGCGATCGGCGTATTTAACCTGATTCCCGGCTTCCCCCTCGATGGCGGGCGAGTGCTGCGCAGCCTGTTCTGGGCCGGAATCGCAGCCTTCTTGATGCGACGCGTATGGCATCCCGCGTTGGTGTGTACGTCGCCTACTTGATCATGGGCCTCGGTTTGCTATCGATCTTCCGCGGCGACGCCGTCAGCGGAATATGGCTGCTGCTGATCGGCAACTTCTTGCGCGCGATTTCGGTGGCCAGCTATCAGCAACTGGTCACGGAACGGACGCTCAAAGGCATTCCCGCCAGCAGGCTTGCACGCAGCGATTACGCGAAGGTTGGACCGGAGCAGACCATCGCAGAGATCGTCGAAGACCTTTTCCTGGCAGGCAGCAGGCGCTGCTTGCCGGTCATAGACGGCGAGGAGCTGCGAGGCGTGCTTACCCTCTCGGACGTCAGGCGCGTGCCGCGGGGGAGCTGGAACACCGCGACGGCTCACCAGGCAATGACTCCCTTCGCCGAGCTCAAGACGGTGCGAACCAACGATGAGCTCTCAGACGTGCTCAAGTTGATGGCCGCCGGCGGCCTGAATCAAATCCCCGTCGTAGATGGGAACCTGCTTCGAGGCATGATCGAGCGGTCGGACATTATCGAGTTCATCCACGCGCGCCAGATGCTGGGCAACGACACAACGCCGGAGAGCATCGATCCTGAGATCGCCAGGCCGAGCCGATAGCCCGGTACAGAACTCACAGCTTGCGCGATAGGAGCGGTCGCAATTCGCGCACGTCTCGGATTTTCTCGAGGTTTCATATCGCATCGCAGAGTTCCCGGCTACGTCGTGCGCCGAGTCGATGCGCCATGAGGTGATAGCACTTCTCGTCCACCTCCGCCCTGGCCATGGGGTTTTCCGCGGTGCCTCGCACGGCCCTCGTGTGGTGATGCAGCTCACGTCCATCCCTCAGCTTCAGCTCGACGATCCCCTCGCGCCCCGGCAGCCTTGCCTGTAGATCATCGTCGCCAAACAGCTCGATACGCTGCCGAACCTGCATGGTTGGCCGGTGGCGCATCCGCGGTTCGTCATGGGCGGACTCGAAGGTCACGATGCCGTCCATGAGCATCACGGCACACATCTGCTGCATGCAGATGTCTGGCATCGCGCGGTTGTCGGTCGTAGTGGCGCCGGTGTGTGAGACACGGATGACGGCACGCTCGACCTGATCGGCCGTCAGTCCGTGGGCGCGGATCAACTCTAGCAGCGAGTCGAGCGGGGCCTGTATTGGTGAGCCTACCGACCATCGCTTGATGTTCGTATTCATGATCTCGAAGGTCGTCCCGAGACCCCGGATGAGCTCGTTGGGGTCGGCTACACGGCCGGCGTGCGTGTAGGCTGAAAGAAGTTGCGAGGGCCGGTGAACATGTCGTCCGTCGTGGTGAAGCCGTGCAGCACGAACGATGCGGCGGTGACACCGTTGCGCGCCGGCATGCCTCCGAAGTCGAACGCCTTCTCGATGTGGTCGAGATCGCCGATCCACGAGCCTACCCCGGAGGCCTGTTGGCCGGCGTAAGTCAGCACGTGGCGCATACGCGCGGCATCCAGGCGAGCCAGCGCGCCGGCCGCCGCGGCAGCGCCGAATGTCGGCCCGAAGCTGTGGGTCGAGTGTCCTTCTTCGCGAAACTCGAGCGCGTTCAGGGCCATCGTGAATCGTGTGCCGATGTCGTAGCCGAGCGCGATGGCCCTGAGCAGCGCGGTTCCTCCGGCACCACGGGCCTCTGCCATGGCTAGCGCGGCGGCGACGACGCCACAGCCGGGGTGCGTCTGCGAGGCGGCGTGGGAGTCATCGGTTTCGTCTGAGTGCGCCAGCATTCCGTTGCGAGTGCCGCGTTTTCGACGGTCGTGAGGTAGCCGGTGCCGACCGCCGACGCCTCTTCCGGCCCGGCGCGATTCCTGGCGTAGGCGATGGCCTTGCGCCCGGGCAGCAGAGGCTGCCCGGAAACCATGGCGGCCAGCGTGTCCAGGAGATGATGCTTGGTCTTCTCTTGGACCTCTGCCGGGAGCGGCTCTCGCGGCGCAGCCGCCATGTAGGCTGCCAGTTCCCTGGTCGGCGGCGGAGAAGTGGGAATTTCGCTCATGGCATGTAGCCTCCGCCGTTGACGTGGATTGTCTGGCCTGTGACGTGACAGCCCGCTGCGTGCGCCTGAAGACTGCCGGCCCGCGGTCGAGTATGTGGTTACGGCTCTTTACGGGTCAATGCGATCTATGAGGCCGCCCAGGCTGGATTGACTTTTCGTGGCAGCGTGCTAGAAAGAATTGCCAGGTAGCGGCGAGGAGGCGACATGCTAAGCAAAGAAGGGGAATTACATACCAATTTACCCCAGGCGGAAGAAGCGATCCTGCTCAGCGGCTCCTAGGGGTGCTCAGGCTCGATGAGCGTCTGCCCATTGACGCATCGGTATACGCGATAAACACCTTGGCACAATGATGAGTTCATAGGTACGCTCGCATGCGAGCGTAAATTCCGCAGGAAGAACCCCGCCATCGGGCAAGCTCAAGGGGGGAACTAGAGATGGGTCGCACCGTTATTCTGACTGGAATCGTTGAGGAAGAGGATGGCCAGTTCGTATCAACTTGCTGTGAACTTGGCACTTCAAGTTGCGGCGACACTGTTCAGGAAGCCTTTGCGAATCTCGAAGAAGCTATCTGGGTTCATCTCACCGCTTTAGAGGAAGTTGGCGAGTTAGACAGGGTATTGCGTGAAAGAAATATTAGTGACGTTGAATCAATCCTGGCCGAACACAGTATCCCCTTGAACGTTCCGGTAGGTAAAATGTTCAAGGCCATAAAACATGAACTTCCTGTGCTCGCCTAGCTACTTACTGTGCAATACAACAAGCTTCCTCTTTGTTCTAGTCGCCAATTGACCCGTGCCCTTAAACGGCTAGGACTCGATCTACATTGAGTTTGAGTCAGGGACGGCGGGTTACGCGAAGGAGTTGGACGATAACCGCATTGTCGACTTCTCGTTGAATCCCGGTCAGCCGATTGGGGTCTGTCTCCACCAGATCAGCGAGGGCGTTCTCATAGACGGGCTTCCTCAGCCGGACAAGGTACGGACCATTCTTGAGGCACTGAACATCCCAACGCGCTAGGGCTACCCCCTCACCTAGCCCTCAATCAGATCCTGATACCGGAGCCGCTTCCCCGTCATGCCGCCAGCGATGCGCTGCATCTGGTCGATGGTGTCGGCGGCTAGGGCCTTACTCAGCCGCAACGAGTCCGCGATGTCGCTTGACATTCATAGCTGAGTAGGGTAAACTTCTCTCATAAAGAGAGGGAGTAACCTGATGGCCGTCAACGCACCAGGCAAGCACTTCCGCAAGGGCATCAGCCTCATGGAGGCTGTCGAGATGTTCTCAGACCTCGACTTCACCGAGGCATGGTTCGTGGAGCAACGCTGGCCCGCCGGCGTGGAATGCCCCGACTGCGAATCACAGGACATCCAGCACCGCACTACCCGCAAGCCTCAGCCCTTCCGGTGCAACGGCTGCCGTAAGGACTTCTCCGTAAAGACCGGCAGCATTATGCACGCCTCAAAGCTCCCCCTGAAGGCCTGGGGCATGGCCCTCTACCTCTTGGTCACGAACCTCAAGGGCGTGTCGAGCATGAAGCTCCACCGCGATCTCGGTGTCACCCAAAAGACGGCGTGGCATCTGGGTCACCGCATCCGCGAGGCATGGGCGCACGACAACAGCATGTTCGCTGGCCCTGTAGAGGTGGACGAAACCTACATCGGTGGCAAGGAGTCCAACAAGCACACCTCGAAGAAGCTCCGTGCTGGCCGTGGGCCAGTCGGCAAGACCGCTATCGTTGGAGCCAAGGACAGGCAGACGGGCAAGGTCACCGCTCAGGTTGCCCTCTCTACCGACGCGCCGACACTGCAAGGCTTCGTGTACCAGAACACGGAGACCGATGCTCAGGTGTACACAGACGACGCCCTGGCCTATCTCGGGATCAAGCGGCCTCACGCAACGGTCAAGCACTCCGCCCGCGAGTACGTTCACGGCATGGCTCACACGAATGGCATCGAGAGTCATTGGGCAATGCTGAAGCGGGGATACGTCGGCGTGTACCACCAGATGAGCGTCAAGCACCTTGACCGCTACGTCACGGAATTCTCAGGCCGTCACAATGACCGACCCAGGGATACCGCCACGCAAATGGCGGCAATGGTGCTGGGAAGCAACGGCAAGCGGCTCCGGTATGAAGACTTGATTGCATGAGCGGCGTGGCCGCACCCAACTTCGTCAACCGGACGATCTGGACAGGAGACAACCTCGACATACTGCGGGGCATGAACAGCGAGTGCGTCGACCTGATCTACCTGGATCCACCCTTCAACTCCAACCAGGACTATGCCGCGCCGTGGGCAGCAAGGCCGCAGGTGCGGCGTTCAAGGACACCTGGACGCTCTCAGACCTGGACGTGGCCTGGATGGGCCTGATTGCCGACGAGAAGCCAGAGATCGCCTATCTACTCGACGCGTCCCGACGAACGCACGGCAAAGGGATGCAGTCCTACTTGACCATGATGGCCGTGCGGCTGCTAGAGATGCGACGTGTACTGAAGGACACGGGCAGCATCTACCTGCACTGTGATCCCACGGCCAGCCACTACCTGAAGCTCTTGACGGACGCCATTTTCGGGCAGGGGAACTTCCGTAGCGAGGTCACTTGGAGGCGCATCAATGCCAAGGGCTTGGCCTTCAGGGGCTATCCGAATAACTCCGATTTCCTGCTGTACTACAGCAAGGCCGACCAGTTCACCTGGAATCGCCCCTATCGTCCGCACGACCAAGCCTACGTTGAGAAGTTCTACAGGTACGTTGAACCGGAAACGGGGCGGCGCTATCGTCTTGGCGATTTGACTAATCCGAATAAGAACCGTCCCAACCTGACATACGAGTTCCTTGGCGTTAACAGGGTGTGGCGCTGGACCCAGGAGAGGATGCAGGCAGCCTATGAACAAGGCCTCGTAGTCCAGCAGCCCAGGAGCGGTCCGTGCACTCAAGAGGTATCTTGACGAGATGCAAGGGAACCCCGTCGATACGATTTGGGACGATGTGCCCCCTATTCAAGCGCAATCGAAGGAACGTACAGGCTATCCCACACAGAAGCCGCTTGCCTTGTTGGAGCGCATCATCAAGGCCAGTAGCAACGAGGGCGACGTGGTGCTCGACCCGTTTTGCGGATGCGCCACGGCCTGCGTCGCGGCGGAGAAGTTGGGACGACAGTGGGTGGGTATCGACCTATCCCCAAGGCTGCGGAGCTGGTTAACATCCGATTGCGCGGCGAGATGGGTGACCTGTTCCATCACGGGTTCGTGACAACGCGCACGGACATACCGCGCCGTACGGATATAGATGCGCCTATAAACTACAGACAGAATAAGCACGTGCTCTACGGCCAGCAGGAGGGCAAGTGCAACGGTTGCCGGACGCCCTTCGAGTTTCGCCACTTCGAGGTGGATCACGTGGTACCGCAGAGCAAGGGCGGTACCGACCATCTGGACAACTTGCAGCTGCTATGCGGTTCCTGTAATCGCATCAAGGGAGACCGGCCTCAGGAGTATCTTGTATCCAAGCTGAAGGAGATAGCACTATGAGTGAGGCGAAGCGCAACCCAGGCCGCCCCATGAAGCGTAAGCCGCCGGAGTCGATCCGTGACACGGCAGGCAACGTCACGAAGTCGCTGTTGCGGACGCGGCCCAAGCATGAGAGGAAGATGCTCCAAAAGCGAGGGAAGGAAGCCGCCTCCTAGTCGGCGGCGGGGTAAATTGGTATATAATTCCCCAAAGAAGAGAACGATCTGCTGTGTCGAGTCGGGCC
Organism: Dehalococcoidia bacterium; assembly: GCA_965197795.1. GTDB lineage: Bacteria > Chloroflexota > Dehalococcoidia > DSTF01 > WHTK01 > WHTK01. The sequence continues at coordinate 382,934 of OZ240228.1, forward strand.
GGACACGCCTATGGGTAACCTGATGCGCCGCTATTGGCTGCCGGCGCTGCTCTCCTGGGAGCTCCCAGCGGTTGATTGCGCTCCGGTCCGTTTGCGGCTCCTGGGCGACGACCTCGTCGCCTTCCGCGACAGCGAAGGCCGCGTCGGGATCCTCGAGGAGAATTGCCCGCACCGGCGAGCGTCGCTCTGGCTGGGCCGTAACGAGGACTCAGGGCTGCGCTGCATTTACCACGGCTGGAAGTTCGACGTTTCCGGCGCCTGCGTCGACCAGATGAACGAGCCCGAGAGCTTCGCCGCCAAGATACAGGCAACGGCTTATCCGGCGCTGGAGCAGGGCGACGTTATCTGGACCTACATGGGACCGCCGGAACTGACGCCGCCGCCTCCCAACTTCGAGTACACGCGGGCGCAAGGCGACCACCGAACCGTGAGCAAGGTGCAGGAGGAGTGCGGCTGGCTGCAGGCGCTCGAAGGCGGTATCGACTCCTCTCACGCGCCGATCCTGCACCGAGCGATCGCCAGCGGCGGCGCTGGAATCGCGGCCCAATCGGCGTTCGTCCAGGGGAGCGCACCGCTGCTCGAAATAGACATAACCGACTACGGCTATCGCTACGCCGGCGTACGCCAGCTCAACGAGGACCAGCAGTATGTGCGCGGCTATCACTTCGTGATGCCGTTTACCCAGCTGCGTCCCGGTCAGAACGTTAGCCGCGGCGATACGGCCGAAAGGCCGGTGGTGTCAGGCCATCACTGGGTGCCAATCGACGACGAGCATTGCATGGTCTGGAACTGGCACTACAGCTATGGCGACCACGTGCTCGACGAGGAAGAGCGCTCGATGGACTCATCGGGCAACGGTACGCACCACTTCGACTTCAAGACGTTTCGCGCCTATGGCAATCGCGACAACGACTGGCATATCGATCGTGAGGTTCAGAGGACCCAGACGTTCAGCGGCATTTCGGGGATAAATGCGAAAGACCGAGCCGTGCAGGAAAGCATGGGGCGAGTCGTGGATCGAAGTCGCGAGCATCTCGGGCCGGCTGACCGGGCGATTATCGCGACTCGACGTTTGCTTGCGGAGGCTACACGGGGCGTGGCACTGGGGGAACAGCCTCGAGGGGTAGCAGACGGCTACTACTCGATACGAGCCAGCGAAAAAGTCTTTGCCAGCGACGTTCCGTGGCGCGAGGTTCTCCTACCGGAGATGTATCCGGAGGGGGAGAAGGCGCCAGCCGTCGCGATGGTGTGACCTCGGCGAGCGGCGCGCGCTGCCGACGTGCTGATTCGAGACTCTGAGCCGGGCCGTGGTGCGATGAGCAGCGGCCCGGCTGGCTCTTCAGGAGATTCCGAAGATTCTCGCCGGGTTGTCCCAGAGAATCTTGCGCTTGTCTTCGTCTGAGATGGTGTCCAGCTTCAAGAACATGTCGACCGCGTTGGGAAACATGCTGTCGCTGTGCGGGTAGTCCGTGGAGAACAGCAGGTTGTCAGCACCACCCATGTAATCGATGGTGTACTTGACGACATCCTCTTCCGGCTCGACGACGGCGTAGCAGCTGCGTTTGAAGTATTCGCTCGGCTTCATTGAGAGCTCTAGGTCCATGTCGGGAGCGTGCACCTCCCACTTATCGTCGAGGCGGAATAGCAACCATGGGATCCAGCACGCGTTGACCTCCATGAAGACCGGCATCAGGTGTGGGTAGCGCTCCAGGACGCCGCCCAGGATCAGCTCCGCGACCTGTGTGTGGGCGTGGACGGGACCGACCAGTGCGTTGCCGACCACGCTGAGGTCACCGTGACCGCGGTAGCGATGGTTGTAGTTGTCCTTGAGCATGTAATTCGCCGGCGGTCCGTGCAGCCCCAACGGGACGCGTAGCTGCTCCAGCTCCTGCCACAGGGGCTCGAAGAACTCGTCGCAGAGCAGCCGGCCGCCAACCGCGCCGCCCGTCATGGCGACGCCGGTGGCCCCCAGCTCCTTGATGGCGCGGCGCGCTTCCTGGGCGGCCAGCGTCGCGTCATGGGGTGGCAACCAGGCCCAGAACTTGAGGCGCTCCGGGTTGGCACTGACGAAGTCCGCGGCGTAGTCGTTGTGGACCCGACATAACGCCAGGCTGTGTTCAGGGTCGAGGTCGTCATAGCGGACGATGCCCATCGTCAGGGTTGGCATCATGACGCCCACGTCGACGCCCTCGATATCGAAGCCCTCAAGGAAGTTCTCGGGCGTGCCGTCGTTCGAGACCTTCACGAGGTGAAGCACCTGCGATATGCGCCGCTGGCTGCGCCTGCGTACCAGGGGATAGGGGTCGACGGGCGGCTGCGTGACGCCTTCGTGGACCAGACGCATGCTCCTGCCTTCGCCTAAGCCACCGCCATCCGCTCTCTCTAGCTTGGTGCGCGAGCGGAACGGCTCCGGCAGATTGCGCTCCCAGAGGTCCGGCGGCTCCATCAGGTGCGGCTCGCTATCGATGATGCGGAATCCTTGCTTGCTCAACTCGGTCTCCTTTGCCGGCTGCGGCGCCTATCTCCGGGGACTAGCGCTGTCGGGTGGTTGGCGGCGGCAGCGGTAGCTCGACGCCGATGCCGCTTTGACGGGCCTTCTTGATGGCTTCGGAGGCGATCGCGACGTCCTGGGCGCCCGTGCCGATGCTGTCGAAAATCGTGAGGGCTCGTGGGTTTGTGCTTTTCGGGGCGCGGCCACCGACGACGTCCTTGAGCTCGAGGACCTGGTTCCACCGCAGCTTTCCTCGGGCCGCCGCGTATATCAGATCGCCGCACTCCGACTCGGCCACGGGCAGGCTCTCGACGACAACCGTTTCGGCCCGGCCGATGGCTTCCTCGTCGAGCTCGCGGCGGTAAACGCCGGTGGCGCCGACGCCGCAGACGAAAGTGCCTTCGGAGAGCCATTCGCCTTTGAGGACCGGGTCGTTGGCGCTGGTGATGGTGAGGACGATGTCGCAATCACGGGCGCACTCCTCGGCCGATTCGACCGGCTCGACGTCGAGCTCCAGCTTCTGCGACATCTCCTTCGCGTAGGCGAGCCGGTTCTCTGGAGTGCGGCTGAAGGCCTTGACCTTGCGCAGTTTCCTGACGCCGCTTACAGCTTCGAACTGAGCCCGCGCCTCCCGACCCGTGCCGATGATGCCGAGTGTGTCGGCTTCCGGCCTCGCGAGATACTTGGTGGCCACCGCGGAGACGGCGCCGGTGCGCATTTCGGTCAGGGCGAAAGCCTCGACGATGCCGGCGAAGCCAGCGTCCAGGTCGTACGCGAAGACGCGATAGCCCGCGTTGCCGAGATAGGCTTTCAGCCCGTAGCTATTAAAGCCGTAGGCGCCGCCGACCTTGACGCGGAACGGCCCGCGAGGCAGGTGAAGCTCGGTCGTCTGCGTTTGCTCTGCCATTCCGCGGGCGTCGTCGAGGCACAGCTTCTCGATGATCGCGGCGCAATCGTCCCCGGTCATCAGGCCGCGTACGTCCGCGTCGCTGAGGTAAAGGGGCGCGGGTGGTAATTGGTTCTCCATCTGGTCGCCTCAGTTGCCTACGACGACGTGTCGAGGCGGGAATAGACACGGCGCGCGTTGCCCTCGTAGATGGCGTAACGCTCTTCGGGGCTGAGCCAGTCTATCGCCTCGATCATCGGCTTGATGTCGTTGAGAGCGTGGCCCGTTACGGGGTCCTTGACGGAGCCGTTGGCCGGCTTATCGGAGCCAAACAGGACCCGGTCGACCCCCACGACCTTGATCAGGAGCTCGATCGACTCCTGGCTGTAGAGGACGGTATCGAAGTAGAGGTGCCGCAGCGCCTCATCGAAGGTTTCGAGTCCGCCGCCGGGGTTTCGCTCGATCTCGTTGAGCCAAAAGGCGCGGCCTCTGCCAACCTGGTAGGGCAGATAGCCGCCACCGTGCCCGACGATGAGCTTGAGGTTGGGGAAGTCCTTGAACAGGCCCGGCGTCCGCAGAATGCTGTACGCGGCTATCGTCTGCTCGGTGATGAAGTAGCCCAGCTCGGGCTCGCGGGAGAAGCGAAACGGTCCGCCGTGGATCAAGCCCGGGACGTCGAGCTCGACCATCTTTTCGTACAGCGGGTACCAGTAGTCGTCCCCCATGTGCGGGGTTTCTCCCGCGCCTTCGCCTGGATCGGGGTTGATCTTGCAACCGATGAAGCTGTGTTCCTCGACGCAGCGCTGGAGCTCTTCGGCCGCCGCCTTGGGACGCACGCCGGCGGTTTGAGGCAGCGCCGCAAGGCCCCGGAAACGGTCGCTATGTAGGTCGACCACGCGCGCGATGGTGTCGTTGATGCTGACCGTGATCTGTCGCACGAGCGGCTCACGGCGATCGCCGGTCGGGATCGCCCATGGACGCGGCGCGATCAGCTGCAGGTCGGTACCCACGGCCTCGACCTCGGCAGCGTGGTCCTTGATGCTGGCTTCCAGGTCCTCGTCGCTGATCTCAGGTGGCTTCGGCTGGCCCACGGGACCGGTTGCGGCGCCCAGGGCGCGGTAGTAGGCGTAGAGGCTGGCCGGGCCCGTCAGGTGGGCGTGCGTATCGATGATCATCGTGGCGAATCGTACCAGACTCGCGGGCGCCCCAGATGGAGAGCCATCCGGGTTGCGAACAAGCCCCGGATCGAGATTTGATAGACTGCCTCGAGCATCTGAAATGACGAAAAACTCCTACACCTACATATCGGGCGACACCCACCTGGAGGTTCCGGCCCAGCGCTGGACCTGCCGTGTGCCGGAAAAGCTGCGCGATCGGGCGCCACGGACCGTGCGGCTGGCCAACGGGGCCGACGGCTTCCTGATCGAAGGACAACCCGTGAGGGAGAACGCGTTCGACCTCTACGGCGGCAAGGGCCGCGATGCCTGGGGTCCGTTCGGTCAGACGTATGAATCGACGCCGAGAACGGCTTCGGCGGAAGACCGGCTCGAGTGCCTCGACCTGGATGGCATGGACGCGGAGGTCCTGTTCCCGCCCGTGGTCACGGGCCCACGCGCCTGGCGCAGTGTTCAGGACGACGACGCCTATCTCGCGCTGGTGCGCGCTTACAACGAATTCATAGCCGAGGAGTACGCGGGGGAGGCGCCTGACCGGATCATCGCGGTTGGCGTAATCCCGGCCGCCAGCGTGACTGACGCTCTAGAGGAGCTGCACAACTGTGCGCGATTGGGGTTGAAAGCCGTGATGTTGACCGCGTTCCCCGGCGGAAAAGGCTACCCGACGCCGGAGGATGACTCGTTCTGGGCCGAGGCACTGACGCTGCGCATGCCGCTTACAGTACACATCGATCTGGACCGTTCCGGGCCGCGGGCCGGCCCGCTCATGAGCTACGTGAAGCAGGCTGGCGTGGCTGACATCGCCGGGCAGGTGGCGCGTTTCGCTCAGAGAGGCGCCGTCAACGCGGTGCAGTTGATCATGGCGGGCGTCTTCGATCGCTTTCCCGAGCTGCGGATTCTGATGGCGGAAAACCAGATCGGCTGGGTGCCGACGTTCATGACGGTCGCGGACGAGCGCTACGACCGCCACCTGCCTTGGGCCGAGGAGCTGCTGGGGTTCCAGGCCCTGCCCAACGGGCATCCGAGCGACTACGTACGACGCCATATCCTCTGGGGCTTTCAGCGAGACCCGGCCGGCGTGGAGCTGCGGCACTGGATCGGCCTGGAAAACCTGGTCTGGGGTTCGGACTTCCCGCACCAGGAGTCCGAGTACCCGCATTCGATGCGTGTCATCGAGCAGAACTTCCGCAATGTCCCAGACGCGGAGCGTCACGCCATGGTCTGCGGCAACATAGCCGCGTTCCTGCATCTGGATGCAGCTATTTGAGATAGAACGCCACGGGCTCCTGCGAACCGGACTACCGGATCCGCCGGCTAGTGGCCTTATGCCATGCACAGGTGACAGGGTGGACTCAGATTAGCCCGTTAGGCCGATTCCCCGAAGTTCATCGCGTAGAGCCGGGCGTAGAGACCGTCGTTCGCCAGCAATTCAGTGTGCGAACCGACCTCGACTATGCGGCCGAGCTCCAACACCACGATGCGGTCGGCGCTGGTGATTGTCGAGAGACGGTGGGCGATAACGAGCGCGGTGCGGCCCTTGAGCGCGATCTTCAGGGCGTCCTGCAGGTTCTGTTCCGTTACCGAGTCCATGTTGGCCGTCGCCTCATCGAGAATGATGATCTTGGGATCGGCGACGATGGCCCGTGCCATGCTGATCAACGCTCGCTGGCCCATGCTGAGGTTGGCGCCGCGCTGTTCGAGGATCGAGTCGTACCCATGCGGCAGATGCATGATGAAGTTGTGCGCGCCGACGGCACGGGCGGCGTCTTCGATCTGCTGGTCCGTGACCCATGCATGGTTGTAGCGGATGTTGGCGCTGACGCTCTCCGAGTACAGGAACGGCTCCTGCAGGACCATGCTGAGCTGGCCGGCGAGCGATTCCCTGGTCACGTCACGCACGTCCAAGCCGTCCACGAGGACCTCGCCCTCGGTAACTTCGTAGAAACGCGGTACCAACGACACGAGGGTGGTCTTTCCGGCGCCCGTCAGTCCGACGAAGGCCACCGTTTCGCCGGGTTCGATGGTCAGGTTGACGTCTTGCAACACGTTTTGGCCGGGTATGTAGTAGAAGCTAACGTTGCGGAACTCGATGCGGCCGCCGACGTCCGGCATCTGCGCGGCATCCGGCTTATCCACGAGCTCCGGCTCCACGTCCATGAGCTCAAACATCCGCGCACCCGAGGCCATCGCCTTCTGATACATAGTGAAGTCTAGAGTCATGATCCGAACCGGCTCATAGAAGCGCATCAAGTAGAGCACGAACAGTACGAGCACGCCGAGCTCCAGCGTCCCGTCCAGTACGCGCGAACCACCGATCACCACCACGAGCCCGATCGAGCCCATGGTTACGAACTCGATGGGCGTCATCAGAATGCCGGATAGGAAGGCGCCCCTGATTGCGGCGTTGCGGTGCTCCGTGTTGAGCTCGTCGAAGTGAGCCTGGTTGACGGCCTGACGATTCAGGCTTTGCGTCACCCGAACCCCGCTGATGCCTTCTTGAAGATTGCCGTTTACGGCGGAGATCGCAGCGCGAATCCTGATGAACGTCGGCTTGGCGTAGTTACGCCACCAGGTCAGGAGGACGACCAGGGCCGGGAACGGCAGCAGCGCGATCAAGGAGAGCTGCCAGTCGACGGCGAACATTACCACGGCGATGAAGAAGAGCATGATGATGTCGCCGATGGTCGGGATGCTCATCTCCATAAACTCTTGCATCGAAAGCGTGTCGCTCTGCATTCGAGACATGAGCCGGCCGACTTCGTTCTTGTCGAAGAAGGTGGGTGATTGCCTCTGAAGGTTGTCGAACATGTCTTTGCGCAGGTCGAAGAGGATGCGGGTGGTCATCCTGGCAAGCGCGCGAAACTGGACAAACTGCGAAATGCCGAGAAGCGCCGTGTCGGCTACGAAGACGGCGAGGACAAGGGTCAGGCTTCCGGAAGGGATTGAGCCAGCTTCAGCAGTAATAAAGCTGTCGATGCCCCAGGCAATGAGCAGCGGCTGAGCGATAATGGCAACGACATAGCCTGTGATACCGAGGACCGCAATAGCGAAATTGAGCTTGTATCGATAGCCGTACCCCAGCAGTCGCCGAACGACATTCGGGTCGTAGACGTTTGCCAGGAAGACCTCATCCAGGCTGCCGGTAATCGCTTTGCTGGTTCGGGGCGCGGTCTGCGTCGCCATTAACCGACGCCTCCCGAGGCGTCCAGCTCGGTAACGGCCTCTTCGCCGTGACCGTTGCTGGCGAGAAGCCGTTCGGCGTTGCGTCTGGCCTCTTCGGCCGGCCGCATCTGCGAGTCGTACAACTCCTTGTACTCGCCCTCAACCGAAACGAGTTCTTCGTGGGTTCCCGACTGCGCGATTTCGCCGTCCTTGAACACGAGGATCTTGTCGGCAAGCGCTATCGTGTTGAAGCGGTTGCTGATCACGAAGGTGGTCCGGCTGGATACGACGGCCTCCAGAGTCCGCTGGATCAGGCGCTCGGTGTGAACGTCGACGCTCGACATCGAGTCGTCAAGGATCAGGATCGGTGGGTCCATGAGGATGGTCCTCGCGATCGAGAGCCGCTGCTTCTGGCCGCCCGAGAGCCCGACGCCGCGCTCGCCGACCACGGTTTCGTAACCGGCGGGCAGCTCCTGGATAAAGTCATGCAGCTGCGCGATGCTCATCATCTCGTGGATGCGCTCGTCGTCGGCAGCCAGGTCGCCGAAGGCGACGTTGTCACGAATCGTGGCGGTGTGGATGAACACATCCTGCTGCACGATGCCGACCGTGGCCCGTAGCGAGGCCAGCGTGAAGTCACGAATGTCCTGGCCGTCGATCAGGATGGTGCCGCTGGTTGGATCGTAGAAACGCGGCAGGAGATGCGCGAAGGTGGTCTTGCCGCTACCAGGCCGCCCAACCAGGGCAACGCTGGTGCCGGCCGGGACTTCGACATTGATGTTGCGCAAGGCAGGCTCGTAGCCGTCGTAGGAGAACGACAAGTCCCTGAACTCGACGTGGCCTCGCACGTCCTCGAGCAGCGCGGCGCCTGACTCCTCCTGAACGGGCGATTCCGCGTCCAGAATCTCGAACAGCCGATCGCCCGAGGCCGCGGCCCGCGAGAAGATGTTCACGATGCGGCCCATCATGCGAACCGGCATGACCATCATGTTGAGATAGATGAAGAACGATGCCAGCTCACCCGGCGATAGCGCCGTATAGACAACCTGCCCATCGACGATCGTTCGGCCATCGATCACGCGGTTGCCGCCGAACCAGAGGATTACCGCCATGGCCAGCATGAAGCCGAAGTCCATCATCGCGAAGTTTCTGGCCCACGTGCGCTCCGCCAGATAGGTCTGCTCCGTGACCGCGAAGGAGCGCTCGTTGAACTTGCGGCGCTCGTGTTCTTCGGCCGCGAAGGCTTTGACCACCCGAGCGCCGGTAAGGTTCTCCTGTACGGCCGACACCATATCGGCCGTCAGCTCCTGCACGCGCGTCCACATCTTTCTCAGCTGTCGGCTGGTGTGCACGCCTCGGAAGGCCAGAAACGGAACGAACGCCATCGTGAGCAGGGCTAGCTCCACGTCGACCAGCAGCATGGCGATACCCGAGCCGAACAACATGACAAGGATGAAGACGGAACGGATGACACCCATGTTGATGAACTGCCGTACGCCTTCTACGTCAGCCGTGGCGAGAGACATCAGGGAGCCTGTGCCCTGCTTGTCGTGGAATGCGAAGGAGAGGTGCATCAGCTTTTCGAAGTAGTCGTTTCTGATTTTGTAAGAGATGCGTTGGGCGAGGCTCTCGCCCATGAACATCTGCCCGCCCTGGAAGAAGCCGCGAGTGATGCCGAGCAGTGCCAGCACGATTCCGAGTGTAATCAGCGCTTCGATGCCGCGGTTTTCGTTGCCGGAGTCGAGCGTGCGGTCGATGCCGGTGCTGAGCACACGCGGTATCGCGAGCGCCGACAATCCGGCGGCGAGTACGGCCAGGTAGCCCAAGAGCAGGATCTTGGGGTAGAAGTGGACGCACATGAGATAAATTCGAACGATCGGTCGCATAGGTTTGCTTATCGTAACAAAGTATCGGGAATCTGTATCGCCTTGGCCGGGTATCACACAGCTAATTGATCAATTCTCGAGGGATTAATGACACTATCCGCCGAAATGGCAGTTAGAAGCAACCCCGGCAGGACACAGTGAAGACCTACTCCGACTCTCCGAAAGGTCACGTCGATGCCTGGCTTAGCGCCAGGCCTTGTACGTATCGAGGCTCTCCGGCAGCTCCGCGGTACGCAACTCGCCGCGGTAGTGCTTGCGCAGCTCCCAACCGAGACCCGCCGGCAGATCGGCCAGTCGCATGTACTACCAGGTGGCGATGACGCGCTCCGCGAACCGCCAGCGCCCTGCTTCGATGCGGTCCTGGTCGGTGTAACGCATCGCTGTGATCCAGCCCTCACCGTCGAGGCCCATCTCTGCGTGCCCTGTCACTACACCGCGTGCCGTGGAGTCACCGCCCATTTCGATGGTGTGGATGTGTGGGTAGCGAAAGGTCACGCAGGGGGTTGGGGCGGGGCATCCCGGTTCCCAGAAGTGTCAGTTTCACCGTCGCACCTCGATAGGGCTTCGGATCTGACCGATTCAGACCCCACGGTGCGGCGATTCTGGTGTCGCGCGACGAAGGTGTCAAGCCGCGCTTTCGGTTGGGACTATTCTCGCGGGTTGCAACGGGTAAAAGAGAGAGCCAGGACCCGTTTGGACCCTGGCTCTCTCCGCGGGAGCTCGACTAGCGGCGGGAGGCCGCCCGCCTAGGACGAAGTCGAGGTTGCCTCCGTCCAGATACGGGTGTCGGGCTGGAAAGCAGCCCAGGCGAACCAGAAGTGGTTCGCGCTGACGATCGGCTGAAGCTCCGTGCCGGCCAACTCACCGGAGACGGCTTCCCCGAAGATGTTCCAGACCGATCCGGTTTCGTTATCGACGAACCCCTCTCCCTGCCGGGCGAAGGTCAGTTGTCGCTCGCCGACGGCCGGCGAAAACACGCCCGAGGCGCCGACGTCGCGGCTGCTGGCGATGTCTGCGCCGTCGAGTGCGGAAGCCGCACCGGCAGCGTGCAGGACGACGATATCGGTGCCGTCGACCTGGTCATGCACGACGCCCAGTTCGCTGATCGTGATGAACGGGTAGGCGACAACCTCATCGCCCAACTCAACGGTCACGACCCGCTCCATCGCGGCGAGCCGGCCATCGCTCTCACCGCTAAACAGGAACGGCGAGGAATCGATGTCATCGTAGCCGGGGTACGGGTTGTTGCCGTAAGGACGATTGAAGCCGGTGACGGGAGAGAGAGGACCTGTCCTTCCGGGAAGTTGTCCCGGAAGTCTTGCCAGGCTACGATCTGGGCTGGGACAGACGTTAACTTAGTGCCGGTCAGGGAACCTACGATGCCCTCGCCGGTAACCTGTTGCCACCACGTTTCGGTCTGCCGGTCGTACATGATCAAGTCGCTGTTACGCAGGAAACCGGAGACGCCAAAGTCGAGCACCTGGCCGTCAAGCACGGATTCGAGGGCCAGCGCCGTGTTGCAGAGCGGGCAGAACGTCACCACTACCGGCTGGCCGCCAATGTTGTCGTTGACGATCTCATGCCAGGTCAGAATCTGCAGCGGATAAGCGCGGACATCCCCGTTCAATTCGATGGAGACGACGGGCTCACGGTCACCGAGAAAGCCCACGTCGGCAACGCTGAAGAACGATGGCGTGTCTATGGCCGGGATGCCGTCCTTCACCTGTCCCTGAGTCACGTCCAGGGGCGAAATCGAGGACTGGCTGAAGTCGGTCGCCCAGACGTCTCCGCGGACGATCCTGCGCCACTGATCTTCGAGGGAGTCCGTTGAGCCCGCAGGGTCGGCCGATCAGAGGCGGTGTCGTCGGATTGGACGGAGCCGCCCGTGCAAGCGGCGGCGATCAGTCCCACCGCAGTCAGTATCGTGAAGAATTTCTTCATGAGGTCACCATACCTATTGTCCGCCCCAGGGATCCTAATCGCCTGAGGCAAGGAGATGCCGCTCGATGATCGTGGTAACGCTTGAGATCAAACAGCGCTTCGTTGGAGGAGTTGGGCGGCAGCATCGTCGTGACCCGCGAGCCGAGAGCTCCAGAAAGCACGACGCCCCGACCGACATCTCAGCCAGCAGCTCGGTCAGTTCCTGGTCGTCCGGCCGCAGGTTCGTCCCGTACCAGTCAACGGGCCGGGGATCGTCCACGAAGCCGTCGATGGCGAGGAGCTCACGCACCGCCAGGAGGCGGATACGTGGATCGTCGCTTACCTTGGCCCAGCCTTCGCTCTCAGGCAGCGGCGTCGCCAGGGAACTCCTCGCGAATATTTCCTTCGAAGCACTGTTGAAATAGATACCAACCTCTTCCATCACCACACCCCTTTTGTTGTTCGATCTTCAAATTGCGGAGGTTGCTCCACCGCGGAGCGAGCTCTCCGCTCGCCGTCGCCTGATCAGGCAGCGATCAGTACGCCTGCGGGTTCCTGGTCCAGCGGGACCAGACGTCCACACTGCAGGCAACGCCATTCCGGTTCGTCCTGGAAGTCGATATACGCGTCACCGGCGCAGCGCGGGCAGCTCTTGGGCCGAATCCTCTTGAGCGGTTTACTGGTCATCATTGGTTCCCTTTCCACATACCCCTATGGGGTATCTACTAGATACCGTAGAACGTCCCGAAGCCGCGTAATGTGATCACGGACACAACGAGCTGAAAATTTATTTGCCGGTACGGACATGAAATCTTCATTGCGGGGCCTCCGCTTCGATGCGGCTCGACTCGCGGGCGAATCAGAAGGGGTGATGGCGCCACGCTGGCGCTCGACCAAGAATACGTCCTCTCGTTGAATCGTCTTCTGAGCTTCTGGTTCAATTGAGTCTCAAGATAAGCACGCCCGAACTTGGTTACGAGGAGTCGAACTATGCCGGTGAACCTGGAAAAGACCTCCTACGGCGGCTGGCCGAATTGCTATCGCCTTTCAAATCTCGCGGTGGAGCTGATCGTGACGGCCGACGTAGGGCCGCGCGTGATTCGTTTTGGTTTCGTCGGCGCGGAGAACGAGTTCAAGGAGTACGAGGAACAGTTGGGCCAAACAGGAGGGCGGGAGTGGCGAATCTACGGTGGTACCGTCTGTGGCGGGCCCCGGAAGACGAATCGACTACCTACGTGCCGGACAACGAGCCGGTTCAAGTCGACACAAGCGCAGACGGCGTACGGCTGACTCAACCGGCCGGGACGTCGAGCAGCATCCAGAAGGAGATCGAGGTTAGCCTGCCTGGCGACGAGCCTAGGGCAGTCGTGACGCACCGACTGCGAAACATGGGCTCAACGCCGGAGCGGCTAGCTCCCTGGGCGATCTCGGTCATGGCTTCCGGCGGTCAGGCGATCGTGCCCCTACTAGCCAGAGGAACGCATGAGGGCAACCTGCTGCCCGCCAACACGATCGCGGGCTGGGCTTACACGGATATGACCGATGCGCGCTGGACCTGGGGCCGGCGCTTCGTCTTGCTGCGTCAGGATCCGCAGGCCGTCCAGCCGCAGAAGGCCGGCGTGATGGACACGGACGGCTGGGTTGCCTACGCGAGGCAGGGGCACCTGTTCGTGAAGCGCTTCGACTACAAAGCGGGCCGTGAATATCCCGACCTGGGATGCACGGTGGAGACTTCACAAACGCGGAGATGCTCGAGCTCGAGACGCTGGGGCCTCTGGAGACCCTGCAGCCGGACGCGACGGCCGAGCACGTCGAGGAGTGGCGCCTGTTCCGTGACCTGCCGGCGCTGACCAGTGAAGCCGAGATCGAAAGCGTCGTGTTGCCGCTGGTCGACGCGACCGCCCGATCCTAGATTCGCAGCTCGTGTGCGCGGGCCTGGACTAGACGTGCTCGAGGAGCTTCTGGGCAACCTCGCTGAGGTCGCTGCCGACGATGCCCGGTTGCTTGCCGAGAGGGCTCTTCACGGCACCCGGCCGCGCTACGAAGGCTGCCTGCGCTCCGGCCGCGAGCGCGCCGCTGACGTCCCAGGCGTGCGCCGCCACGAGGCGAACCTGGTCGAGCGGGACGCCGGTACGCTGGGCGACCAGCCGGTACGGCTCCGGCGCCGGTTTGAGCCGCTTGACCTCGTCGGCGGAGATGATGTCCTCGAAGAGGTCTGCCAGTGCCGCGAACTCGAGCTGGGCGCGTGCGACCTCGAGCGTGGAGTTCGTCAGCGTCACCTGACGGAAGCCGGCCTGCTTGAGCTGGCGCAGCGCTGCCGGTACTTCGGGATGAGCCGGGAGCCGGCGCATGCCGTCCACGATCGACTCTGCCCTGGACGGGTCCAGCGTCTTCCCGGCGCGCTCCGCGACCATCTTCAGGGCAGCATGCTGGGCGGCGGTAAAGTCGACATAAGCACTGGTCAGGCCGCCGACGAAGGATAGCTGAAGCATGGTCTGAAACCAGGCCGGGCGCAAAGACGCATCGCCGAACGCGTCCGTGAAGGGTGCATCGAGCGCTCTGAGATCGAGCAGCGTCTCATTCACGTCGAAGGCAAGCAGTTCGGAAGGCATGCAGACCTCTCTTCGGCCGCAGCGCCGCAGCCTCATACTACACACGAATCGCGACTAAGGCCCGGCCCGGCTATGCTCGGCGCATGCCGGAGTTGCCCGTATTCATCTTCGCGCTGACGATCAGTTTGCGGCCGGCCGCGGCGTCTACCAGAATGAGACGCTGCGGTTCACCGTACCCCTACTCGAGGCGGGCCCCTAGGATCGCGAGGAGGCCATGCCGCGTCAATGAGGATCGCCAGATCGGCTGTGGAGGCGCGACGAGCACTGACCTCCGTCTACTATGGCTGGCGGATGGTGGCTGCCGGCGTCAGCATCCAGATACTCGTGGGCGGACTGCTGATGCAGTCTTTCGGCGCCTACGTTGCGGTGCTCCAGAGCGACCTGGGGTGGAGCCGCGCCGCGCTCGCCGGGGCGTTCTCGCTGATTCATTTCGTCGGTGGTCTGTCCGGACCCGTACAGGGCCTGTTTATCGACCGCTACGGCCCGAGAGCGGTCATGCGAGTCGGGATCACGCTCTTCGGCCTGGGAATGATGGGCCTCAGTCAGGTGAACTCGGTTCCGGCCTATTACGCGGCATTCGCCGTCATCGCCCTCGGCTTCAGGCTCAGCTCGTTCTTCCCGCTGTCGGTGGCGCTGGTCAACTGGTTCAGACGAAAACGAGCCAGGGCGCTTTCAACCCTCGAGCTCGGGTTCGCGGTCGGGGGCCTGATGGTCCCATTGGTGGCAGCCGCGCTGGAGACCTTTGGATGGCGCTCGACAGCCTTTGGCTCCGGTGTGGTGCTGATGCTCGCCGGATTGCCTCTGGTTCAGGTGATACGGAGGCGCCCTGAAGATTACGGCGAGGTCGTCGACGGAGACAGGCAGCCGCCAGACGATCTGCGGATCAGCGAACCGGCGAGGTCAGTTGCGGAGGAGCGTGATTTCACGGCGCGAGAGGCGATCAGAACGCCGGCGTTCTGGCTGATATCGCTAGGCCACGGTTCGTCACTGCTGGTGGTGGGCGCCGTCAACGTCCACCTGATCTCGCACCTGAGGGACGATTTGGGTTACACGGTGGGTAGCGCCGCGCTGGTGGTTACGCTGTTAACCAGCCTGCAGGTGGCGGGCATACTGATCACCGGCCTTCTCGGCGATCGAGTCGAGAAACGGCTGCTCTGTGCCGGCTGCATGCTGATGCACATGATCGGGATGCTACTCGTGACCTTCGCGATATCTCTGCCCATGGTGTTCGGCTTCGCACTCTTGCACGGGCTGGCCTGGGGCATTCGCGGTTCCCTGATGCAAGCGATACGGGCCGACTACTTCGGCAGGGCCTCGTTCGGAGTCATTCTCGGACTGTCGGCGACGGTGGTGATGTGGTTCCAGATTTCCGGGCCGCTTCTGGCCGGCTTCCTCGCGGACGCGACCGGGGATTACCAGGTTGGCTTCACGTTGATGGCCCTGCTGGCAGGGGCCGGCACGATTTTCTTCCTCGCCGCGAAGAGACCAGTACGGTCGCCAGTGTGATGCCTTGGCCGGCATCGAGGACGGCACTCGCGATGCTCTCCGGGACTCGGGCTGATTAGCGGGAGGGCACCTGGTGGCTGAGCGAGATCTCGCTGCGCTGGCGGGACGACTCGCCGATCGCGAGTACGACCTCCATCGTCGCCATGCCCCAGCGGCCGCTATGCAGCGGCCTGCCGCCGGACATGCCAGCGCGTAGCTCGTTGACCTCGTTGAGACGGGCGCTCAAGCCGGCGTCCAGCGACTCGTCGTGACGGCCATCGTCGTCGTAGACATAGAGGCCCTTGGCGGACTGGCGGATCTCTCCCAGCTCACAGCTCGCGATCACGAGGCCTGCGTCTGGAGGAGTCCAGTTGCCATCGCCGCCGCCAAAGCCGCCGCCGCGGCCGCCGCCGAACCGCAGCAGCTCGCGGGCGCCGTATTCGTCGGCTTGGCCTGCGCGAAGCTGACGCCGGTAGGCGTTTGCGTTTTCGCTGGAGGCGAGTCGCTGAGGGGTCTCGCCCCACGGCACCAGCTCCCAGCCCTGCATGAAGCCGTAGCCGTCATAGACCAATGATGCGGGCGTCCCGTCCTCAAATTCTAGAAAGGCCGTGAAGTAGCCGGCCCCCGGCCTGCCCGGCAAGTTCAGGTCGACAGCCGAACCTCGCACGCTGCGGACGACTCCACCACCGAGGAGCCTGAGTACGTCAACAGGGTGAGGCCCCTGGTTGAAGATGCAGCCGCCGTCCTTCTGAGGATCGAGCTCATGCGGTTCACGAGCCCGCGTCATCCAGCCGGTGAACGCCCAGGTTGTCAGAGCGCCGAGGCGACCGAGGCGGCCCGAACGGATGATCCCGGCCATCTCGACCAACGCCGGATCGAAGCTGCGGGCGCCGCCCGCGATCAAGGTGACGCCGTTCTTTTCCGCAGCCTCAACCATGCGAGTGCACTCATCGAGGCTGATCGCCATCGGCTTCTCGACCACGATGTGCTTGCCGCTTTCTGCCAGCCTGACCACGTGCTCGCAGTGCAGATGGCTCGGTGTCGCGACCCATACCGCGTCGATGTCGGGGTCCTCGCACAGCCGCTCGAAGCTCTGGTAGACGCGGCCCTTGTACTGATCTCGGAACGCTGCCAACGCGTTCTCCCGCATGTCGGCGGCCGCGGCGAGCTCGACGCCCGGGATCGCCGAAAGCTGACTGACGATGCCGGCCCCAGCCATGCCGAGGCCGGCGATACCGGCGCGGATGGGCGTATCAGTCCGCGCGGTCACAGGGTCTCCCGAACGAAGCGACAGGCTGCACGGCTAGAACCAAGGTTCCGCAGGCGCAGCTTTTCTGCCGGGCGCATGGCTAGAGAACCGCGACGCCGACCTCCTGGTGGTGCACCTCCAGCAGACGGTCGAAGTCATCGATCGGCACCACGACGTCGATGGCGCGCACGCGGTAGGCATCGACGTTCTGGAGGCACTCCGGCTCGATCCCATCTTGCAGGTTCCGCGCCATCCTGATCAGCAATCTACGCGCTGCGATGCCAGCGACGTCGGTCGTGCCCAGGTGCTCGCGACTGCGGTCGACGATCGACCCCATCGCCTCCTGAATGCTGCGGTCCTGCTCGTTAAGGCCCCAGATGCCGGTGAAGTTGCCGTGCTTCTGCATCTTGCGGTCGATGAGGTAGTCATTCTCCTTGTTGGCGTCAGGAAGCCAGGTATCGATCACGTAGCCATCGGGCAGCGCGTAGGTACCGCGAGTGACCCGTGGTGGGAAGGTCGCTCCCTTCCAGACGTCTGCGACCTCTTCGTCGGTGTAGGGACGGTCGTCGCGGCACTGGTAGCCGAATGTCCACGTGTGCTCGTCATCGATCGGCACCCAGCAGCGGCCGCCGGTGTTGCCGCCGGCGATGAGGCTGTAGAAGGGGTAGAGCCAGCGCGTGACGCGCCAGTAATAGTCGCCTTCGCCGGCATTGCGGCGGGCGCCGTACGTGAAGCCGTACGGCGTCTCACGGAGGGTGAGGATCGGTGCGCCGTCGGTCTGAGCCCGGGCGCGCTTGGGGTCGAGCTGGCGCACGCCGCCTGTCACGCGGCTCGTGCCGGGATAGTTGGGCTGCCACTCTGGGCCGCGGCCGCTGTGCAGGAAGGAGATGTGGGAGGTATCGATCTCTCCTTCCATGCCCTGAGCCCAGTTGGTGCGCTGCAGCCACTTCGTGACGACCTGATAGCCCTCTGGTGCCCGCGCCCACTCCAACTGCGGCAGCTCGGCAGGCATCTTGTCCTTCGGCCCCATGTAGATCCAGATGACGCCGCCAGCTTCGCGAGTCGGATACGCGTTGATCTTGACCTTCGCTTTGAAGCTGCTGTCGGCCGGCTCGTTCGGCATATCGACACAGTTGCCGCTCGGGTCGTACTTCCAGCCGTGGTAGACGCAGCGCAGGCCCTGTTCTTCGTTGCGGCCCCAGAAAAGGTGCGCCAGCTTATGCGCGCAGTACGGCTCCAGGATGCCGACGGTGCCGTCGGTGGCTCGGAAGCCGATGAGGTCTTCGCCTAGCAGGCGCAGTCGAACCGGTGGCGTGTCCGGCTCAGGCACCTCTGCGGTGATCATGGCGGGCAACCAGAAACGCCGGAACAGATTACCCATCGGAGTACCGGGGCTAACTCGCGTCAGCAGCTCATTCTCTTCTTTGGACAGCATGCGTAGTTCCTCTCAGACCTTTAGGTTTTTTTCCAGTCCGATCCGAAGACCGATAACGGTGTTCAACTCTGCGATTGCCTCATCTGTCTTACCGAGGCCGACGAAGTCGTGGGCGGAGAAGATGAGGGTCCGGACCCTCTCGAAGCCGGCGATGACTTCCGGAGCCAGCTGCTCCCTGATGGCGCTTCGCAAGTCCATGTCGGCTTGCCTGTAGGCGTCGTCCATCTCTGCCTCGCGGAAGATGAACTGCTCCAACTCGATGGTGCGCTCGAGCCGCTCGATGAGCTTGATCAGGGAGCCAACGGAGAGATCGTCGATCCAGACGACGCGGTCGACCTCCGACCCGTTCGACTTACCGTATATCTCCACAGCACCCTCGAATGCGAAACCCTCGGACTCGACTAGGAGGCCGGGATTTGGCCTGACGCGACCAGACTCATAGCGACCCGGCCCTCTTCGAAGGGGACGCTTCGATCGAGGACCGCCGAGACCGAGCGTACCCGGAAGGCGAGCTCGTCGTTCGGTAGAGAAGGCTCCGTGCCTTCCAACAGATCGCGCACGGCATCTAGATAGAGGTTACGAAGCGCGATGATCGCCCGGTCGGTCGTCCCCAGGTGCTCCTGCGTCCGGTCGAAGACGGTTCCCATGCTCTCCTGAATCCCTGCGTCCTGGAGCGAGCCATTCGCGATGCCCGTGTAAGTCCGCGTCCGCTGCGCCTCTCGGTCGATGAAGTAGTCGTTGGCGGCGCTGGCTACGGCAGTTAGGGTGCCGGGTTGCAGCTCGACGTAGTGGGCCGGATGGCCCTCGCCTTCGCTCAGCGCCCGGCTGTAATTCCAGGAGTAAGTGACCATCCAGCAGTTCTCATCGTCCAGTGGGACCCAACCGTGTCCGCTGTAGGTGAGGTCCTGCGGTTGCTGCGACTCCTTCGGAGGGGCGAAACCGGGAATCACCGTGAAGAAGGGCAGCATGAAGGGCGTGAAGCGCCAGTAGTAGCTGTCCTCTTCGGCGTCACGCTGGGCGCCGTAGGCGAAGCCGTAGTCCGTCTCCTGCACCTCGAGACGCGGGGCGAGGTCCCCGTAGAGGTACTTGCGGCCGGGGGCCTGTCGCTCCGCCGGGTCGAGGACGCCGTGCAGGAAGGGCACGTGCGCAGAGTCGATGCCTCCCTCGATCGCCTGCAGATAGTTGCAGTGCTGGATGCGCCGGCTTACTACGACGTTAACATCGGGCACCTGTGTCCACCCGTATTGAGGCAGCTCCGGCTTCAGCTCTGGTGGTCCCATGTAGGTCCAGACGAGGCCGCCTCGCTCAAGCGTCGGGTAAGCGGCGGCGTGAACCTTGGTCTTGAAGTTGGATTCGGCTGGCTCCGAGGGCATGTCGATGCAGTCGCCATGCGTGTTGAACTTCCAGCCGTGATAGACGCAGCGCAGCCCTTCTTCTTCGTTGCGTCCGAAGAACAGAGACGCCCCGCGATGCGGACAGTTCTCTCGGATAAGGCCGACTTCGCCCGACGTCGTGCGGAACGCGACCAGCGCTTCGCCCAGCAGCTTGAGGCGTAGCGGAGGACAATCGGGCTGAGAAAGCTCGTGGCTTGTGACCGCAGGTATCCAGAAACGGCGCAGGTACTCGCCCATCGGTGTCCCGGGTCCCGTACGCGTGATCAGCTCATTGTTACGGGTTGTTAGCATGCGCCACCTCCGAATAAGTAGTGACTAACGTTGAGCGACATTCTACGCGAAGAACGTGGAGCGCGTCGGCCGGGATGCTTGTACGACCTCTCCTGCGCTGCCGCGCGCCCCTCTCCGGCATCCGGGGAGGGGCTGTGGAAGAGGAGAGGTGGTGGACTTGGTTTGGGTGTTAGTTGAGGGTGGCCGCGTGGCGAAGTCTGCAGACTCTACACCAGGCGGCCTAGGACTCCGGAGGGTTGTGAGCAGGCGTTCCAGAGGCTGTGGCCTCTTGATCAGCCACAAGAAACCGCGGCGATCAGGTAGCCGCCGATGAACAGCGTGAATGCCGCGGTGTATGAACCGGCTACGTCGAAGGACAGCGACGCGATCAGGGGCCGGCGCCCAACGCCGCCATGTTGAAGGGTGAGACGAGACCCGCGAACACCTGGCTCGTGAGTCCGCCGGCGAGGAAGGATCCCACCGTGGCGATGGCGACGATGTACCAGCCGTAGAAGATCCTCCCCTGACCCAGGGCCGGCTTCCTAGCCAACATCGCCGGAGCCTCCCAGGGCGGTACGGATCAAAGGCGCGTCGTCTGGACCAGCGGGCGCTGCGGCGACAAACGAACCGATCATTGCCAGCGATGACTCAGGGCAGCCAGCGCGTGATTCCCAGTGAGGTTAAGGTCGGTTGTCGTGAGCCTCTTGTGCGTGAATGGCAGCGGACGACGCGGGCGTCCCTAGCGCGCGAGATGCCGTGCTTCGGGAGCCGCCTGAAAGTCCACGGTTCGCAGAATGTTGGCGTTCATCGTATAGACGCTCATGACGGCCACGAGGTCCATGAGCCCTCTCTCGCCGTAACGCGCTCGGACGGCGTCGAAGGTCGCGTCCGCGATGGCCGGCTGCTCCAGGAGTTCGCGGCCGAAACGGATGATCAGCGCCTCGTCCGCGGTGAGGCCGTCCAGGGAGCCGTGTGTGTCCACCGCGTGCAGCGCTTCCTCGCGCACACCCGCCTCCAGGCCGAGGCGGGTGTGCCCATTCCAGATGTAGTCGGCGTTGGAGGCGCGGGCGGACACGCAGATCGCGAGCTCTGTTTCGACATCCGTCAGCGACGTGTGGTAGCGCAGGTGCTCCACGAGGTCTGACAACAGCGCGCCGGCGTTCTCCGCGTAGGTCAGCAGGCCGCTCGGCGGCGGAAGATTGCCGCCCCGGGTCTCGAGAATGTGTCTCACGGCGCGACGGGTGCCTTCGGAGAATGCGTCGCTATCTGCAGGTAAGGGCAAGCGTGGCAATTGACGGCTCCTTCGCGGGTCGCTCGAATTCGGGAGCAGTCTACACCGGCGCGCCTGGTTCAGTTCGCGGAGGCAGATCTCAGTCAGCGGCGAAGGCGGCGATCTCAATCAGCCCGGTGTTGCCGCCGGACGATGAAACGACTTCGAATCGCAGCGTCCGTGTGGTCACCGAGACCGGGAACTCGTACAGCCGTGCTCCGTCGGGGACATCGAAGGGTCCTAACTCGGTGCCGTCGTCCGTGACCACGAGAAAGCTGCTGATCTGGGCGCTGTTGCCCATGGTCCGCGTCCACAAGCCGATCACCGCGAGCTCCGTGGACCGGCTTAGCTCTACGGTGATGAAGGCGTCGTCGCCGTCACCGGCGCTGGACCATTCGGTGTCGGCGTCGCCGTCGATAGCGTTCTCGGGCCTCCAGGTCGGGGAGTTCCCAATCTGAGAGCTCGCATCCTGCACGGTTGCACCCTGGGACAGGCTGGCCAGATTCGTCCTGGGGTCTGATTCCGCGACGGTGGAGGACGCGGTTGTGAAGGTCATGTCCTCCGAGGCGAAAAACCTCCCGTCCGCCGAGGTTCCTTGCAGCCGGAAGTGGTAGACCGTGTCTGCTTCAAGTCCCTGCAGGCGAGGACTATGCGTGCTGTGCCCTCTGCCCGCCATGTCGAGGTCGGTACTCTGCCCGCCGTAGGCCTGATCGACGCCAAAGACCACCGAGCACACCACATCTATCGAGGTATCAACACGGACCGTGGCGCCGTCCGCAGTGATGTCGACGATCTGGATGGGAGACGCGAGAATCGATTCGATCGGTTGAACCTCGGCAGAGCGATCGTCTGACGAGCTGCAAGCTGTCATCACGGCAACCAACAAGGCTCCGCCGAAGCGAAATCCGAGCCACCAACGCGACCGAGCCGTGGAATCTGAGAGTTTAATGACTGCGAGCCCACAATCTATACAGTGTTGCTTCCATGATGACCCAGTCCACCTTGTGGGCCAAGGTAAGCCGGTACAGCCAAGACGGCCGAGATCGACGCGCCGGCGACGCTCTAATCGTATAATCGACCGCGTATTCGCTGGGTCAATGGCCTGGCCGCCGA
Source organism: Dehalococcoidia bacterium (assembly GCA_965197795.1). GTDB lineage: Bacteria > Chloroflexota > Dehalococcoidia > DSTF01 > WHTK01 > WHTK01. The sequence continues at coordinate 405,282 of OZ240228.1, forward strand.
TTCGAGCGGCGCCGGGGTCACGTATCTGGAGGTGGGATGTGCTGAGAACAGAAGATAACGAGCTAATGTGCCGCGTCGGCCCTGGTACGCCAATGGGCGATGTGATGCGCGAATACTGGATACCGGCTCTGATGTCGAGCGAGCTTGCGGCCCCGGACGGCCCGCCGCTCCGACTGCGACTGCTGAGCGAGGAACTGATCGCGTTTCGTTCCACCTCTGGCAAGGTCGGAGTGGTGGCCAACTCTTGCCCGCACCGCGGCGCCTCCCTGTTTTTCGGGCGGAACGAAGAAGAAGGTCTGCGCTGCGTTTACCACGGTTGGAAGTTCGACGTCTCGGGCGCGTGCGTCGACATGCCATCGGAACCGGCCGAGAGCAACTTCAAGAGCAAGGTGCACGCCAGGGCGTATCCCTGCATCGAGCGGAACGGCATCATTTGGACCTACATGGGTTCGCGCGAGACGCTGCCGCCGCTTCCGGACCTCGAGCCGAACGCGGTCCCGGACGAGCCGTTCATTATGAAAATCATGCGGGACTGCAACTGGGTCCAGGGGCTGGAAGGCGACATTGATACCAGCCACCTGAGCTTCCTCCACTTCGGATCGGTGCAGGCGGAGCAGATGAAGCAGGGCAGGCTTGACTACTACAGCATCAAGATCCGGGCGCCGACCGGGTACGACGTGCACGAAACCGAGTTCGGCACGTCGTACGGAGCCTTTCGACCCGCGGAGGAAGACACCTACTACTGGCGAGTCGCGCACTTCCTTTTCCCGTTCTACTCGATGATCCCAACCGGCACTCTCGGGGCGCAGGTCCTGGTACGCGCCTGGGTTCCGATCGACGATGAGCACATCATGTTCTGGCACATCTCGACCATGAAGAGCTGGCGAGAGCTCACCGGCCAGAGCGCCGACAGCGACGGCGGCGCAGCCCTTGCCGGCCCCAGCGCGATGGGCATCAACTTCCTGCCAGACACGTCGGACGGGCTGGGCAGGTTCCGCATCAACCAGACGATGCAGAACGACTACCTGATCGACAGGGAGGCGCAGAGCTCGAACAAGAGCTACACCGGCATTCCTGGCATCCACCAGCAGGACCAGGCCGTCACCGAGAGCATGGGCCGGATCATCAACCGCGCCGGGGAGCACCTCGGCTCCTCCGACTCGATGGTCATCCGCACCCGCCGACGCCTGATCAACGTGGCGAAAGCGCTGCGAGATCAAGGCATAGCGCCTCCCGGCGTGGATAACCCGGAGGTCTATCAGCAGCGCTCCGGCGGTGTGATCCTGCCTCGCAAGGCCGATTGGCTGGATGCCACGACGGAGTTGCGCAAAGCGTACGTGGAGCACCGGCCTGAAGCGCTGGTTGCGCCGGTCATTCCGGACTTCGACTAGGCCGCGCATAGTTGGCAACGATGGGTCCGAGCTTTGAGTTTTTGATGCGCGCTGTACGAGTCAACCCTTTGCCTTTGGTTGCGCGTAATAACACGCCGAATCGGACACGGCATGGCTGAACTCGATCTCGATCGCTGGCTGGAAGTCGCGGACTTCTCGAACGATACGCTGCTCAGGTTGGTCGACCGACTGGAGCGTTCGGACTTGCCGCGGCACTGGATCCTGCGTGAGGCCGAGCTAGACGATCTGTGGCGCTACGTCGAAGCTGCGATCGAGAACGCGCGGCGCAGCGATCCCGATAGTCCGACGGCGGCCACGTTGGAAGGCTTGTTTCACGCCGTGAGCGAGGCTCATGACCTCACCGGCGAGGGACGTACGGTGGAGGCGGCGCAGCGGCTGAGAGCGATCGTCATCCCGGGCGACGGCCAGTGATCAGCGAGGACTGAAAATCCGATGGCACGCGTTGTATTTGGAGCCGCAACCTCCCGCAGCCCGCTCACCGCCGCGGGACCGGAAACATGGGGCCTTTTGGGGGCCAGAGACGCTCAGCGCGCGCAGTTTCGCGATGGTGCCGGAAGGTCGGTCACTTACGAAGAACTGCTGGCGAAGGCGCCCTCGACCATGGCTGATGAGCTGAAGCCCGAGGTTTGGCAGACGAAGTACGCAGCGTCGCAGGCCGCGATGGCGCGCGTCGTAGAGCGGATGGCCGCGGCCAAACCGGACGTGTTGCTGGTCATGGGGGATGACGAAGAGGAGTACATTCACGACGACCTGCGGCCGGCGATCACGCTCTACCGGGGCGAGACCTGGCGCAACATTCCGCGCGCGACACGCCCGGATGACCCGATTGGGACCGCGACTAGCTGGCAGTGGGGACGTGAGGAGCGCGATTATCCGGTAGCGGCGGAGCTGACCGGATGGGTGCTCGATCACCTCATCGAGGCGGAGTTCGACGTTGCGGACTCGCTGACGCTCCAGGCGATGGCGCACGGCTTCGGTTTCGTCTTCGAGCGGCTGCTCGACGGAAACGCCCTTCCTATCATCCCGGTCATTATCAACGTCCACACGCCGCCGGCACAGCCCACGCCCAAGCGCTGCTACGACCTGGGTCGAGCGCTGAGAGCCGCGGTGGAGAGCTGGGAGGAAGATCTGCGGGTGGCGGTTGTCGCCACCGGCGGTCTCAGCGTCGGGGTACTGGAGGAGTCGCTGGATCGAGCTATGCTAGACGCGGTACAGCGCAAGGAGGTATCCGCGATCGGCCAGCTACCCCGCGGCTGGATGCAGGGTTCGGCAGGCGAGGTGTTGTGCTGGATCTGCGCCGCCGGGGCGCTGGAGCACCTGAGCATGGAGATTGTGGAGTATATTCCTGCGTATCGTTCCCTTGCGGGGACGGGTGCTGGTCTGGCATTTGCCACGTGGCAGTAGAACTGGCCGGTCGGAGCCGGCCTAGCAGCGCTGCGAGCTTGCTTTCGCGAGCGCCAAGGAGGTGGCTTCTATGTTGAACAGCACTGACAACGAGATCATGTGCCATGTCGGCCCAGAAACGCCGATGGGGGATTACCTGCGGCGGTACTGGATCCCAGCGATGATGTCGTCGCAGCTCCCGGCGCCTGACTGCGACCCGGTGGAGCTGCGACTACTCGGCGAGGACCTGGTTGCGTTCCGAGATTCTGACGGCAAAGTCGGCGTCCTGGATGCGTTTTGTCCGCATCGTCAGTCGCCGTTGTTCTACGGGCGCAATGAAGAGAGCGGTTTGCGCTGCATCTACCACGGCTGGAAGTTCGACGTGAGCGGCGCCTGCGTTGACATGCCCTCGGAGCCGGCGGACTCAGATTTCAAGCACAAGGTCCGGCTCATCGGCTACGCCGTCGAGGAGTGGTCGGACATCATCTGGGTCTATATGGGTCCGCCGCACTTGAAGCCCGAATTGCCGGACATCGAATGGGCCAAGGTGGATTCGTCGCAGCGCAACCTGGTGCAGTACAACCAGGAGTGCAACTTCGTCCAGGCAGTCGAAGGCGACATCGATTCAAGCCACATCGGCTTTTTGCACATGGACCTGGACGCGCTAAAGAATCCGCGAACCCAGGAGGCGCGCTACCGAGCCGGGGACAAGCACCCGCGCTGGATCGTCGAGCCGACCGATTACGGACTGATGCTGGCGGCGCGTCGCGATGCTGAGCCGGACACCTATTACTGGCGGATCAACCACTTCTACCTGCCCTGGTACACGACCATCGCCGGACCGCTGGACCAGAGCCGCGGTCACGGCCACATCTGGGTCCCGGTGGATGACGAGCATACGCAGGTGTGGTGCGTCATCTGGGCCCCCAACGAGGCTCTGACCGATGCGGAACGCTACGGCATTCTCTCTGGCCCCAATCCCCACATCTCCAGCCTCGATCCTCTGACAGGCAAGCTGCGCGCGACCAAGGCCAATCACTTCCTGCAGGACCGCGAACGCCAGCGAAAGCACTCGTTCACGGGCATCGTGGGGACTCGCGAGCAGGACACCGCTGTCGTCGAAGGCATGGGCGCGATCGTCAATCGGACTAAAGAACACCTGGGAACCAGCGACACCGCGATCATCGGAATGCGGCGGCAGCTCTTGAATGGCGCCAAAGCCTTGATGCGAGGTGAGGAACCGAAGGCAGCGTTCGACGGAACGCTGTATCACCGTCGTTCCTGGTCGGAGGTGCTGCCGCGTGACAGCGCTGACGACTTCCACACCAACGAACGCGTGGAGGAGCTCATGACGCCCATGGTGTCCTAGCTCGGCTACGGGCAGGCGCCGCGTGTCGGCGCCGAAGTAACTATAGAAGCGCAACGACCGGCGTGCGTTCCTGATTCGTTCAGGCGTACGCCGGTCGTTGTTCGGTTCGCTAGCCGCTGGGAGACGTGAAGGGCCACGTACCGGTATTGGACTGGCCCTTGAGCGTCTCGCGGCGCGCCGCGTTCGCCTTCGGATCGTTCAGGACATTGGCATCCCAGGTCCGTTTCAGGTCGTCCTTGATGTGGTGATGGGAGTGACCGACCTTCTCGATCTCGATCTCGCCCAGATCTCCGTCCTGCAGCGGTCCGAGGTTGCCGTGGTTCGTGCCACACATGATCACGTCGCCCGGCTTGAGCGTCATGTTGTGCGAAAGGGTGGCGATCATGTAGGCGATGCTGTGCTCCATGTCGTTCGTGTTGTAGTCCTGGCGCAGGCGTTCGTTCACCCAGTAGCGCACCTGCAGATTGTTGGGGTTGCCGATTTCATCTGCCGTGGTGATCGAAGGTCCCAGCGGCAGGAAGGTGTCGAACGACTTGCCGTACTGGTGTCCGGAGAGGGCGGATTCACCGTCTGAGGGCGCACGGGCCGAGACGTCGACGCCGGTGGTGTAACCAAAGACGTGATTCAGCGCCTCAGATTCGGATACCTCCTTTGCTTCCTGTCCGATCACGACAGCGAGCTCTGCTTCGTGGTTGAAGATGACGGGCTTGAACTTAGGCAGGACGACGGTGTCGCCGTCTCCGATCACGGCGTCCGGTGACTTGAAGAAGGTCACCAGGGGGCGCTGCGGCTCGATCTTGACGCCCTCCATGAAGTTCCCGTTCCCCATGAGCACCTTGCCGGGGCGCGGTACCGGAGGACGCAGGCGGACCTGGTCCATCGGGAGAACTGTCCCGCTTTGCGAGAGCTCCGCGAGGCGAGGGCGAAGCGACGCCCAGTTATTGATGATGCCCTCGAGTAGCAACTGCGGGGATCCACTCGGAAGGTTACCCACCTCAGCTGAGATGTCGACTACGCCATCGTCTTTGACGAGACACGGCTTGAAGTCATCGTAGAATCCAACTCTCATCGGTCCTCATCCTTCTAGAACACTAGTCACTCGACGGGACGGGTGGCTATCATAGGCCTCGGCGTTTCGGAACGTCCAGATTGCCGGTCGAGAGGACGAAGCGGTCTTTCTCACGGATGACCGTGGGTCTGCGAATCGAGAGAGCGGCAACTAGAGTGCCTCGGCCCGGCTTGATTTAGTACGGCGGGTTCAGACGGACCGAGTCTCCGCTCGTCGCCCCGCGAGGACTGTGCGTGAAGCGTCAACCTCGCTTCTTCTATGGATGGGTGATCGTCGGCGTCTGCTTCGTTGCGGAGGCGACAGCCTTCGGCGCAGGCAGCGCGAGTCTTGCCGTCTTCCTGCAACCGATGAGCGAAGACCTGGGTTGGTCTCGCACCACGCTGACGTTTGCCCTGACGGTGCAGCAGCTGGGGAACATCATCGTGGCGCCAGTCGCGGGCTCCGTGCTGGACCGGCGTGGACCGAGGATCGTCATGGTCATTGGCGCGCTCTGCGCCGGGGCCGGATTTGCCCTGATCAGTCAGGTGCAGGAGCCGTGGCAGTTCTATTTGCTATATGGTCTCGCGGGTGCACTCGGCCTGCGGGAAATCGGCAACCTCGTCACCGGCACCGTGATTTCCAAATGGTTTATCCGTATGCGAGGCCGGGCGCTCGCGTTTTCCGGCCTCGGTCTGAACACGGGCGCGGTCGTGTTCGGACCGGTGATCGCGATCCTGATCTCGTCCGTTGGCTGGCGCGACGCCTGGATTGTCCTCGGGATCATCGTCATGGTGGTGTTGCTACCGCCGGCGATCTTTCTGCTCAGGCGCTCGCCGGAGGACATGGGGCTGAGACCAGACGGCGACCCGCCCGAGGACACCGATGACGGTTCCCAGACCACGGCCGTGCGGATTACCGAACCCCGCTTCACCGTCAAGGAAGCGTTACGAAAGCGCTCGACCTGGCTCATCGTCCTTTCGACCAGCATGGTTGGGATAGCTCTCGGGACACTGAATCATCATCAGGTCGCCTACTTCATCGACACGGGCTTGAGCCTCGAGCGCGCCAGCTTCATCTTCGCTATGGGCCACCTCGCCACGCTGCCCAGCAAGGTCATGTGGGGATTTCTTTCCGAGCGTATTCCGGTCCGTTACTGCATGGCGGGCAACGACGTGGCACGCGCGATCAGCATTCTTCTGCTGCTGGTCGCCAGCGGTGGGGTTCGGCTCTGGGGTTACGTGGTTTTCACCGGTCTAGGGCAGGGCGTCGCATTCCTCAACGCCAAGATCTGGGCCGACTATTACGGCCGCGCCTTCATCGGGAGTATCCGGGGTATCCTGACGCCGATCCAAGTAGTCGCGGGACTGGGAGGGCCGCTGCTGGCTGCTATTTTGTATGACTCAACCCAGTCCTATAACCTGTCCTTCGGGTTCTGCGTGGTTGCGTTGATTGTCGCCACGGGGGCGATTCTCCTGGCCCGTCCTCCCGCCCCGACGGGGCCGCCAGCAGCGCTGACGTCCGAAGCCGAAGCCGGCCCGGCGTAGCGTCCACCCCGACGGCGAGTGCGCTTTGCCTCACGTCAGACGGTGCAAGGCGGTGGCCATGAGCGCAGTGTAAGACGGATCTCGACCGACGCATCGGCGATCAGTCCTGAGTGTGTAGGTCGAGGTTCCTGAATAGAAAGAAGCGGCCCCGCCAATGGGGCCGCTTCTTTGTTTGAGGCAGGTTAGTTCGCTACGTACTGGCAGCAATCGCCGGCATGCGTTCCGGGATCTGCGCCGCCAGCGCCTTGGCTCGCGCCTGGGCGATCGCTTCTTCCTCGGTATCGGCGATTGCGCCTTCGCGGTGAACCCGGAACACCTCCGGGTGGAACGGGCCCTCCGGGTCGATGCCGTTCTGCATGTCCCTTGCGGCGCGCAGAAGCCGATTGCGTACATGAATGATCATGTAGTCGGAAGCGACGAGGTGCTCGTACTGACGCTCGGCGATCGGGCCCCACTGCGCTTCGATCAGTGCGATGTCCTGCAACGGGAACGTCTTGATGCCCGTGTAGGAGAACGTCTTCTGCGCCACGCGGTCGATCATGTAGTCGTTCTGCAGGTTGGCCTTCGGTATCCAGGTGCCGGGGATCACCTCCGGGTGGCTGTAGCCGCCGTTCTTGTACTCGTGCAGGTGCTCATCGGAGATCGGCTCCCAGCTCCAGCGCAGGCGGTAGAACATCAGGCTTTCGTTATCGAGCGGGATGCGCATGTTGCTGGAGTAGTGGCCGTCGAAGGCGATTCCAGCGGTGCAGAAGATCGGCATCCACCAGGATGCGCCGACGCTGGCGGCGACCTTGCCGTCCGGCGTTGGCGAGGCCTGTACCGAGAGCATGGCCTGCTCGTAGTCCTCGAGCTTGGCATTCAGGCCGCCACCACGCTGACCCGGTATGTAGGAGCCTTCTTTGCTGGTGATGCGGCGGTTGCCGACGGCGAGCGGGAAGGGCTCATCGGCTGATACCGGGTTTTGAAAGACTTGCTGCTGTGAGCCGCCGGTTCGGATCGCATCGACTTCCGCCGGGTGCAGGGTGCTGTGCAGGAAGCGGGCGTGCGACGGGTCGTAGTCGCCCTCCATGGCCTGCAGGTAGTTGCACTGCTCGACGAACTTGGTGACGTAGCGGTGGCTCTTGGGCAGCTTCGTCCACTCGAACTCCGGGAAGGGGGGCTTCTTCTCGGCCGGCCCCATGTAGGCCCAGATCAGGTCGCCGGCGTCGACGGACGGGTAAGCCTTGATCTCGATCTTGTCCTTGTATGTCGCGCCTTCGGGAGAGTTCGGCATGTCCACACAGGCGCCGGTGACGTCAAACTTCCAGCCGTGGTAGACGCAGCGCAGCCCTTCTTCCTCATTACGGCCGAAGAACATCGGCGCGCCGCGGTGGGCGCAGAAGGCGTCTATGACCCCAACCTTGCCTGCCGTGTCCCGGAAGGCGATGAGGTTCTCGCCGAGAACCTTGACGCGTAGCGGCTCACAGTCTGGCCCGGGCAGCTCCGCGGAGAGCGCAACCGGAAGCCAGAAACGGCGGAACAGCTCCCCCATGGGGCTACCGGCGTTTGTATTGGTAACGAGTTCGTTGTCCTCTATCGAGAGCATGCAGCAGTTTCCTTTCCTACGATGACGTGTAGTTCAGAATAGGCGTTTCCTCGCCGCATTTCAATCAGAAGAAACCAGGCAGAAGAAAGCAGGGTGCCGAACTTCGCTGCCTGACGCGGGAAGAATGGGCGTCTGAATCGCCTGGCGAAACGCCTGGGTCTACACCAGCGCGGTGCGTTTGACGCGTTTAGACAGTGTACAAATCCGATGATTGGTGGGACGCTAGGAAAGATCTAGGCCGTCATACAGGTCGGCGGCGCCAAACTCACGGTCATATCCGTACTCGGATAAGAGGGAGAACAAAGAAGATGCTGTCGAAGCAAGACAACGAGCTGATCACACAGACGGGCCCAGGCACGCCAATGGGCAATCTCCTGCGCCGATACTGGACGCCGGCGTGCCTCAGCAGCGACATCCCGGAGCCGGATTGCACACCGCTTCGGGTGCGCCTGCTCAGCGAGGATCTCGTGGCATTTCGCGACTCAGAGGGCCGCATTGGCCTGATCGATCAGAACTGCCCGCACCGGGGGACTTCGCTGTTCTTCGGCCGCAACGAGGACGGGGGCCTGCGTTGCGTCTATCACGGCTGGCAGTTCGACGTGCACGGCCAGTGCATCGACATGCCGAGCGAGCCAGGCAGCGTGTTCAAGGACAAGCTGAAGGTTCTCTCCTATCCGGTGCACGAATCGGGCGGCGTGATCTGGACCTACATGGGTCCGAGGGACAAGATGCCGGGCTTCCGCGATTTCGGCACCGAGCACCTGCCGCGCGAGAAGTGGCGCGCCGCGTCCTTCCTGCAGCCGATGAACTGGATGCAGGCGATGGAGGGAACCATCGACACGACGCACCCCTCGTGGCTGCACGCCTGGAAGGGCGCGGACGACATCGAGGACGACGGCTCCGACACGCCCGGGGCCTACAACTCCGGCAAGATGCAGTGGAGGTTCTGGGCCTACGACCGCGCACCGCGAGTCGAGGTGGTCGATACGTGGCACGGCTGGCGTGCCGCGGGCCTGCGCAACACGCCGAACGGCAATACGCACGCCCGGCTCTACACTTACACAATGCCCTACACGGCCGGACCCGGCGGCGGCGCCTGGGTGGTCCCCGTCGACGACACGCAGACGCGCCTCTACCAGATGGTGACGGTCCACACCGAGCGGAAGGCCTCGCTGGTGGTCAACGGCTACCTCGGTCTTGACTTCGATGGCTGGCCCTACGACGACGATGGCGAGGTGCGCAACAAGGCAAACGACTGGCTGATCGACCGGGAGGCCCAGAAGAGCGGCGCCATTTTCACGGGCATCCGTGGCTTCTTCAACAACCAGGACATAATGGCGACTCAGACCGCTTTCAGCGACCGAACCAAGGAGCATCTCGGCATTCTCGACCGCAAGATCATCCGCATGCGGCGGCTACTCATTGATGCGGCCAAGAACCTCGAACAGGGCATCGACCCGCCCTGCCTCGATCCCGAGCTGCCGTATGACCGAATCGGCACGCCGGACAAGGTGCTGCTGCCGGACGAGGACTGGACCGTGCTGGGCTCCGAGGACGACCCGATCATGAACGCGCTCCTGGCCGGTGCTACCGGCCCCACCAAGGTCGACCCCGAGCACATGATGATGATTTCGCGTGGCCGGGCGCGACAATTCGGGGACGCCGCCAGCCGGAAGTGAGGTAGCGATGCCGATCAGCGACATACTCGTCGAAGTGGTTGAGGGCCCGCATGGAAAGGCCGAGTTGCACGAAGTACAGGAATCGCCCAGCCTGATCGTTTACGAAGTCAGATTCGACGGCAAGAGCGAACGCTACGAGTCGATTGGAGAGGCGTATATAGAGGCGGGGACGAAGGTAGGCAAGGACGTTTGAGTCCCTGTCCCCTGCCCCGCTAGGGTGAAGTGAGGGGTTGTCGTTCGAACGGCAACCCCTCTTCTGTGCCTCCGAGGATCGACGAGCTGCGTTCACGGAGCGGCCCGGGCTCAGGCGACGCTTGCCTGACCCACGGGATACGAGACCGGGCGAGCGGAAGAGATGATGACGATCGCCAGGACGGGAAGGACCATTAGCGCCAGCAGTCCCTCACCGAATCCGTTGAAGGCATCCTCCAGCAAGGCAAGCGGCAGGGGACCGATCGCGGCGCCGGCGATGCCCACCATCATGCCCGACCCTTGGATACGTCCCAGTCGCTGCCGGCCGTAGAAGTGGGCCCAGATCACGCCGCTAATGGTCTGCGACAAGGACCCGGAAGCGCCCAGGATCAGCGCGTAAACCACGGCCTCCAGCACCGTGTCGACGAGCTGAAGCCACGCCAAGGCGCAGAGCAACAGGACCATCGCGCCCACGAAGACCCGGCGAGGCCCGAGGCGGTCGATCAGCACGCCGCCAACCACCGCACTCACGGCTGACGAAATGGCGAAGGGTACGAAGACGGCGCCTGCCGTGGTCGCGCTCAGACCCTGCTCCTCGAAGATGCCCGTCTGGTGAAAGACCATAGCGGTAATCACGAGCGATGGCGTCGCTTGCGGCAGGGCGAGCGCCCAGAAGGTCCTGGAAGTGAAGACCCGCCGCCTGTCGGGCCCTGTCGTCTCGGGCGCGGCGGGCGGCGCCTGCCCCGCCGCGACGGCTTCGCCGTCCGGCAGCAGGCCTACCTCTTCCGGCGTGTCTCGTACCAGGAAGAACGTCCCGGGCAGGACCAGACACCAGACCATTACGCCCAGCACCGCGTAGGCTTCACGCCAGCCATAGTTGTCGATGAGGAATCGGCCCAGGGGAGGCAGGATCGCCGTCGACAGGGCGAATCCGAGGCTCATAACTGCCACGGCGCGAGCCCGGTATCGAAAGAACCACTGCGCGATCAGCAGCGTCCCGTTGACCGGCAGGGAACCCTGGCCAAGCGCGCGCAAACCGGCGAAAGCCACCAGGAAGACGACCAGGGCCTGTGCGGTGGCGAGGATGAGACAGACCGTCCCGAGGGCTGTACCAACGAAGAGGAGTACCCTTCTGGGGCCAACGCGGTCCGCCATTCGGCTGACCAGCGCGACCATGACGGCGCTGACGCCACTCCCCGCTGCATACAGGGTGGAGACCAACGAACGTGAGAACCCGGTCTCCTCGATTATCGAGTCGACGAAGACTGAGAACACGAAGGATTGCCCCGGCCCGGAGCTGAAGGCAATGACAGACGCAAACAAGGCGATCAGCCAGCCGTAGTAGAGACGCCCGGGCAGGACAATTGGAGGCCTGGTCGTGATGAGGATTCCTTGCTAGGCGACATGGCCGCGGCTCACACCTGGTTCGACGGTACAAGCCGTCGCCGGCGCCAATCCCGGGCGCTTGCATGACCAACTACGAGGTGGCGCTACAGTCTAGCAGCCGGGTTCAGCGAGGTCGGTCGGAGCGCGTTCGGGCCGGTATACTCGCGGTGCTCGCCAGATATCAATTCACGTGAGCCACGGGTGGCCGCCTGGGGCCTTCCGTGGTCCATGAGTTCTGAGGCGGCAGGCTACTTTCCGCGCTAGAGTTCGGATCGCTGTTCGCCCTGGGGAGGAACGAGCATGATTAAAGCTCGCATTGGCATCATCAACAAGACCATCAACATGCTCGACTTCCTCCTGGCCAAGGACGCCGGGCTCTACCGCAAGCACGGCCTCGAGGTCGAGTTCGACACCCTGGCCGGCCTTCGCAGTATCAGGGCCCTCGAGGCCGGCGAGCTTGACGTGGTCGTATCGATCGGCGCCGCGATCCAGGTGAGGATGCAGGAGCCGCTGCCGCTCAAAATGCTGCTCCTGGTGCACCGCAACGCGCCGCACTGGGTCATGGGCCGGACCGGTATCGACAGCGCCGGCGATCTAAGGGGGCTCCATCCAGGCAGGCGACCAGGGCAGCGAGCCCGACGTCATGGTGCGTCGCTGGCTGAGGCAGAACGACCTCGATCCAGAGACAGACGTGCGGTTGAGCTACGAGCGCTCACATCCCGGCTGGACCGAGGACGGTCCTTCGCCGGTTGAGGACGCGGCGATCGCTCGGACTTTGGAGCGTGAGGTGCTGGAGGATCGGGGCTACAACATGTTGGTCGAGCTTTGTTCCGCCTTTCCGAACACCCTGGTCCATGGCCTGGTGGTCATGGAGAAGACGCTTGGCGAGAATCCGGAGCTTTTCTCCGGACTCGTCAACGCTCACACCGAAGTCTCACAGTGGATCGAGGAAGGGCGGCCAGAAGCCGTAAAGTTCATCAGCGATCGCTGGGGTGTCAGCGAGGAGCGGGCAAAAGCCGCGGTGGCGTCGCTGTCCGGCGTTTTCGTCGCAAGGCATGAGCCCGAGGACTTTCGGACCGTCATCGCTTCCTCGGCGGCCGCGCTCGGTCTGCCGCCGATCGAGGTGGCGGACCTTCTATAAGGCTTCCTATAAAGCCTGCTGTCGTGCCGGAGCGGTCGGTGGGTCGAGACACTCGGCCTTGAGGACTCGACCCTGGCGGCGGAGCGAGGGGGGCCCTTACGAGCTAGGCGTCCGGCTCCAGGGTGGCCTGCCAGACCGCCAGTAGCCAGCGCCCGTCTTGCTCGATCCACACGTTGGTGAAGCTCGTGTTCAGGAGGAAGATCTCGTCCGGGCGGATAATCTCTTGCCGGCCGCGCCCGCTCATGATCGCCGTACCGGGAAACAGGCGCACGGAAGTCGAAAATCTGCCACGACTTGTAGCGTCTACGTCCAGAGCGCAGGGACTCCAACCATTCTTCGCGAGTGTCGGTGATCGCCGTCGTGGCGTGCGTGAACGTGTAGCCCTCGTCGAGTAACTCGTCCAGCACGTCTGTATCCGCGTTGACGGTTGCCTTGAGCCAGGTTTGTGTGACTTCGCGAATCGCCTGTTCTTTAGCGTCCGCCGTCACCTGTGGTGCCTCCCTTGGCGGGCTTCCCGGCTAGGAATCGATGACCGGCGCTTGGTGGCGAAGCGTAATCTCGCGCCGCTCAGACCCGGACTGCAGGATGGCCAGCACGACCTCAAGGGTGGCCATACCCCACCTGCCATCTCGAAATACGGGCCGGCCGGCGATCGCGTCGCGCAGCTCCTTCACCTCGTTGGTGCGGATATCCGCACTGTCCCCTAAAGCCTCGTCACGTCTGCCGGCATCGTCGTACACGAACAGGCCTCGAGGGGACTGCCGGATTTCACCCAGCTCGCAGGTAGCCACCAGTAGACCCGAGTCTGACGGGACCCATGAGTCGTCGACGGCCGCACCTGGGGCTCGACTGGCCTCCGGACGGCCACCGAAGCGGAGGAGCTCTCGGGCGTCACTCTCATCGGGCATCCCGGCGCGCATACGCCGGCGGTAATCGTAAGAGGTTTCCATCGCCGTCTGACGCTGAGGTGTCTCGCCCCAGGGCACCAGCTCCCAGCCGCGCAGATAACCGTAGCCGTTGTAGAGCACCGTCGCCGGCATCCCGTCTTCGAACTCAAGATAGGCGGTCATGTAGCCGGGGCAGGGTCGGCCGGGTAAAGACAGATCAATAGCGGTGCCTCGCACGCTGCGCACCATGCCGCCACCAACCAGCCGAATCGCATCTACAGGGTGTGGGCCCTGATTGAAGACCATGCCGCCGTCGACGTCGACATTCACCTCTCCCGGCATTCGAGCCCGCAACATCCAGTCGCCGAAGACCCAGTTGGTCAGGCCGCCAAGCCGGCCAAGCCGTCCCGATCTGACGACTCGCCGCATCTCGAGGAATGCAGGGTTATAGCTCTGATGACCGCAGGCAATCAGTTTGACGTTGTTCTTTTCGGCGGCATCGATCATGCGTTGACACTCCTCGAGCGAGGTGGCCATCGGCTTCTCGAACATGACGTGCTTGCCGGCCTCCGCCAGTGCGATCGTTTGCTCACAATGCAGGTGCGACGGCGTGGCTACCCAGACGGCTTCGACGTCCGGATCGTCGCAAAGGCGCTCGAAGCTCTGGTATACGCGGCCGTCGTGACGCTCGCGAAACGCGGCGAGCGCGGCTTCCCTGGGGTCGGCGACGGCGGCGATCTTGATGTCTGGATTGCTTGCCAGGCTTCGGAGTATGCCTGCCCCCGCCATGCCAAGCCCTGCGATCCCGACATTCAACGGACCGTTGCTGTCTGCCATTGCTTCTATCCTCCCTTGGGGCTGAAGCTCAGCCACGACGCTGCATACGTGGCATCCTAGCGCGCCAATGCCGATTCGGCACGCCGGCTAAAGGCGGGAACGGGACAAGGTTGGGGCGCCGCTATCGCCTGTCAAAGCCTGCCCCACGAGTCGGTGAGCACCAGGGGTGGCATTCTGGCATAGTTCTCTGGAGCTGGGCAGGAGACGCATCTGAGATCGCGCGTATCCAACCTCTACTACGGCTGGCGCATCGTCGGCGCGGGCTTCCTTAACCAGGCGCTGGCTGCTGCTCTGCTGCAGAGGTCCTTCGGTGCCTACGCTTCGGTGCTGCGCATTGAGTTCGGTTGGAGCAAAGCCGCCCTGTCCGGCGCCTTCTCGATGCAGCAGGTCGAGAACGGCATGATGGGCCCGCTTCAGGGCTGGCTGATCGACCGGTTCGGGCCGCGGCTCAGCATGCGAGTCGGCGTCCTCATGCTGGGCCTGGGCTTCATGGCCTTCAGCCAGATCGACTCGCTGCTGGGCTTCTACCTCGCCTATCTCTGCATGGCCGTTGGCAGCAGTGTCAGCGGTTTCTTCCCATTCACGGTCGTGATCGTTAACTGGTTCGAGCGCCAGCGCGCAAAGGCGCTGGCGGGCATCCAGCTGGGCAGCGCGATCGGCGGTCTGCTGGTCGTCGTGGTGGCGTTGGCGCTCGAGAGCCTGGGCTGGCGCGCCACAGCCTTCGTATCCGGCGTCCTGGTGATCGTCATCGGCATGCCACTGGTGCAGCTCGTGCGCCAGAGACCGGAGGATATGGGCCTTCGTTTGGACGGCGACGCCGCACCGGCAGCGTCTGACCGAGCGTCAGAAGCTGAGAATGCTGAGACGGTTCGAGGAGCGGACTTCAGCCTGCGGGAGGCCACGAGGACGCCGGCGTTCTGGTTGATCTCTTTCGGGCACGGCTCCGCGCTGCTGATCGTCTCCGCCGTGAACGTCCATCTGATCTTGCACCTGACCGAGAACCTCGATTACTCGCTGGCAGTGGCGTCGGTGGTCGTCACGGCGATCAACGGGGCGCAGATGGCCGGCACACTTCTCGGTGGTGCAATCGGCGACCGCTACGACAAACGATTGTTGGCCTTCGCTTGCATGGTGGCCCATACACTCAGCCTATTGTTGGTTGCTTACGCCGTGAACGGGCTGATGGTGTTTGCCTTCGCGGTCCTGCACGGAGCCGCATGGGGCCTGCGAGGCCCGATGATGCAGGCGATCAGGGCGGACTACTTCGGCCGTACCGCTTACGGCTCCATCCTCGGCACCTCGTCCCTGATCACGATGTTCGGCTCGATCCTCGGACCGCTGATTGCCGGCGTTCTGGCAGACCGCACCGGCGACTACCAGTTGGGCTTCACGGTGCTGGCCGTAATCGCCGGCCTCGGGTCCGTCTTCTTCCTGCTTGCCAGGCGCCCGCCTGTCCCGGCGCGAGGCGCGGCGAGGCTGGCGCGACCCGAATGAGGCCTTGCACTCGGCCACTCGCCTTGCGCATCTCCGAAGTTGGCGGCTGGGACGCTATCGAGTCGTCAGCGCCGGCATTCGCGCGATCATCGCGAGCATGATGAAGCTGGCGCGGGCTTGCCGAAGTCGCTGGACGCAGTCGGGCAGCAATTCGATTCGCATAGGAGATATACTAATAGCTCTCGCCCGGAGAGCCTTTTCAAAGCTGCATTTGACGGATTGGCCACTGGGTACGACTATTAGCGCAACATTGTTGGCACGACATTCTAAGGAGGCTGAACTTCATGGCTAAGGTTGTAGGGGGTTTCGCTTCGTCTCACACGCCGCTGATGTACACCCCAGGTGAAGAGTGGGGCAAGCGCGGCGAGCGGGACCGGGGCAATCCTGAGCTAGTCAAAATGCCCGAAGGCAAGCGGGTAACGTACGACGAACTGGAAGCGTCGGTGGATCCCGCAATCGCCGGGCACATCAACGTCGAGACCTTCATCCAGAAGGAAGACAGCATTCAGCGCGGCCTGGACGAGCTGGAGACACGCTTCGAGCAGACCGACATCGATGTGGTTGTCATGTTCGGTGACGACCAGAACGAGTTCTTCTTCGACGACAACTACCCCATGATCAACGTCTACTGGGGTGACAAGATGCACATCCTGCCGCGTGGTGCAGGCGGTCCCCTTCGCTCCTACATTGACGAGGAGATGGACTGGCCCGTCGACTCCAAGCTGGGTCTGCACATTATCGAGTCGCTGATCGAGAAGGACTTCGACATCGCCCAGTCCCAGTACCAGCCTGCCACCTACGGTGGCACGATTGGCCCTGCAACGTGGTACCTGGACATGCAGCGCACGACGGAGCAGCGCCCCTTCGGCATGCAACACGCTTTCGGTTTCCCGGTCTCGCGCTGGTTCGGCAGCAGGCAGATCCCGATCGTGCCGATCACGATCAACACCTGCTACCCGCCGAACTGGATCAGCCCGCGCCGAGCGTACGCACTGGGCAAAGCTGTCCGCGAAGCCGTCAACAACTGGGACGGTGACGTCAAAGTCGCGATAGCCACCTCCGGCGGCCTCAGCCACTTCGTCGTCGATGAAGAGATTGACCGCCTGACCCTCAAGGGTCTCAACGAGGCGAACGGCGAAATCCTCAGCACGCTGCCGCGTCACCGGTTGCAGTCGGCCACGACGGAGATCCTCAACTGGGTCGCCACGGCTGGCGCCATGGGTGACACCCCGATGGAGATCATCACCTACGAGCCCGGCTACCGCAGCCTGGCTGGTACGGGTTGTGGCGTTGGCATCGGCCACTGGCAGACCAACGGCAAGAACGGCAAGTAGTCAGCCGAACGGCACCAGCTAAAGAGCCGCCCCTTCAAAGGGGCGGCTCTTTGATTTGTTCTTTGCTCAGCTCGCTCCGGCTAACCGGCGGGCTTTACAAGCTCGCTCCGAGCGCTTCTGACCCTATTTGGCCAGAGCGACCTTTTCATCCACCCGCGAGAATACCTTGAGCGGAATGCGCTGCAGGATGCCCAGCTTCTCGTCCTCGGAGATGAACGGCACCTGATCGATCAGATCCACGACGTACTCGTCGGACGGCTTGCCGGTATCGGTCCGGCTGGCGCCGCCCGAGCCGGGCGCTTCCGTGCCGAAGACACAGGCGTCGGCGCCCTTCTGCTTGACGGCAGCGTTGAAGAAGTCGTTGTCGTAAGCACAGGTGTCGAAGAACAGATTGGTGCCGTAGCCCTTGCGCGAAATGTGGCCGGTGTCCGAGAGGACGAAGCGGTCCAGCGCGCCGCCGAAGTGGCAGATGACGATCTTGAGCCGCGGGAAGACGTCGAAGACGTCGCCGTGGGTCAGTAGCTGCAGCGCCAGGTACTCCTCAACCACGTTGTTGTACTGGTAGCTGGCGGGGATGATCTCTCGCCGCTCATCGAAGTGGATCGAGGGGTGCACCATCAGCGGCGCGTCCAGCTCCTGAGCCTTCTCGTACAACGGATACCAGTACTCGGTGTTCATGCCGGGCGTCAGGCTGTTGCCGCCGGGATCGGGGTTCAGGTAGGCGCCGACGAAGCCAAGGTCCTTGACGCTGCGCTCGAACTCCTCCAGGCAAGCCTTGGTGTCGTGCTGCCAATGCTGTGGTAGCTGCGCCATGCCCGCGAAGCGGTCCGGGTGCAGCCGAACCGTTTGGGCGATGACGTCGTTGGTCACCTCGGCGTACTTGTTCTGTAGATAGATCGACTCCCAGTGTGACATCGAGACCGGTCGCGGGCCGAGAAGCTGATAGTCGATGTTGCCATCGTCCATTTTCTTGAGGTGGCGCTGCAGGGCGCCTTCCAGGGCGTCGTCGGAAATCTGCAATCGCGCGGTTCGCGGCGTTCGGTTGGCAGTCAAGCCGGCCGCGAACGCTCGGTAGTCGGCGGGGGTTGTCATGTGCCCGTGAACGTCGACTGTCCTTTGTCCCTTCCACATACAAAGCCTCCTTTGTCTTTACCTATCGGGGTTCTACCAGGCGGCGATCATGTAGTCGGACAGCCGAGTCTGTCAAAGAGTGAGGGTGACTCACCGCAGGCAGAGATGGATTCTGGCGCTACCTTGAAGCAGACCCCTCAATAACGTGAGGCATTACCAGTGAGCCGCGTTCGGGTTGGGCTCAGATGGGTAAGGCACCCTCGGCTACCTGCTTGAATAGCTCCAGAGCCGCCAGGTGGTCGTTGGGCGAGACGAGCCCGGTCGTGCTCAAGCCGATGTGGGTCGCTCCGATCGCCTGCCAAGCCTCCAGTTGGCGGCCCCACTCTTCTTGAGGCGTCTGAGATAGCACGAGCCTGCCTTCGATGCCTACGTCGGAGACTTCGCGGCCTGCCTCGACAGTGGCCTGCCTGAGCAGTGCTACGCTCTGCTTCGACGACTCCGCTGCGGGGTCAAACTGTGGCAGCCAACCATCGGCGAGGGCGGCGGTCCTGCGGATGACCGGCTCCGCGTGACCGCCAATCCAGATCGGGATCGGTCGCTGGCGAGGCAGCGGGTTTAAGGCAGCACGGTCGACGCGATGCCAGCGACCTTCGAAGTCCACGATTTCCTCAGTCCAGAGGGCACGCAAGACCTCGATCTGTTCAGAGACCCGGCGCCCACGTGTCTTGAACTCCTCATTCAATGCTTCGTACTCAAGGGTGTTCCAGCCAACGCCGATCCCGACCCTGAGACGGCCACCGATGAGGTAGTCGAGCTCGGCGGCTTGCTTGGCGAACAACACAGTCTGGCGTTGGGGAAGGATGATGATCTCGGTGGAGAACTCCAGCCTCGATGTGGCCGCGCCGAGGAAGGCAAACAAGATCAGCGGCTCGTGAACAAAGGTCTTGTGGTGGTAGATTGAGCTGACCCGCCAGCCGGCAGGCCGATCAGCAGGATCCACGCCGACCACGTGGTCGGCGGTGAAGAGGAAGTCAAAGCCCAGGCTTTCGACTGCTTGCGCGAAATCGCGTACGGCCGAAGGGTCCTGCATCGCTTCGTTTTGGGGGAGGCCTACTCCGAGCTTCAAAGGTCGGCTCCTTTCGCTGCCAGAACTAATCCAAACTCTTCGATCGTCGTGTAGTCTTCGTCATTCGATGAACCTACTCGTGAGCTAGAGGTCGCTGAGTAGTGGTAGAACCGCTGCGGCGACCGAGAACATCGCCGCGTCAGCGTCCTTGAAACCGATGAGTTGAAGCCCGAGCGGCAGGTCCTGTTCCTCAAGGACGGGCAGTGACAAGGCCGGCGTGCCCAGCAGCGACGCCGGTGCGACAAAGACCGGATCGCCGGTGGACCCCAGACCGACCGGCGCCGCGCCGGTGGCCGCAAGGGTGACGCAAACGTCGAACTCTCCTGCTATTGAAGCGTACTGTGCACGGACCTCGTCTCGTCGAACGATCAAGGATTGATAGTCAGCCTGGGTCATTGTCTCGGCGTTCGCCAGCCTGTTCTGGGCGCTCTGGCTGAGCTTCGTGCGATCGAAATCGCGCGCATAGGTGTTGAGGGGCCAGCGCCCTTCCCAGTCGTTTATCGCCCTCGACATGCGCACCGCGTCGCTGATGGCCGACTCGACTTCTGCGATCTGCGGGTCGGAGCTTCGGTCAGCGACCTCGATCCCGGCGGCGGCGAGCCTGTCGACCGCGCCGCGAAGCGCACGCTTAGCCTCATCGCTGGCGTCTTGCCAGCCGACGGTTTCAAGCAGAGCGATGCGTCGAGGCAGGCTGGCGGTTGGTGGCTCGAGTGGGCCGAGGATGCCGGTCGACCCTGGATCGCCACCAGCCCGGGCCGAGACTGCGCGAGCCACGCACCAGGCTTCAGCGAGGCTGGCGGCGAGGACGCCGGTACAGCTCTGGCTGAACTCGTCGAAGCTGCCGCCACGGTTGATGCCGCCGACGCTTGGTTTGAAGCCGTAGCAACCGCAGAAGCTTGCCGGTCGCAGGATGGAACCGATGACCTGGGTACCCAGGGCCGCGGGTAACATTCCCGCGGCGACGGCTGCTCCGGAGCCGCTGCTGGAGCCTCCGGGCGTGCGTTGCAGATCCCATGGGTTTCGCGTCGCGCGGGGTTCGGTCGCCGCGAACTCCGTGGTTACGGTCTTGCCGGGGATCACGGTGCCGGCTTCTCGCAGTGCTACGACAGCCGCAGCGTCGCGCCCTCCCCGCCAGCCGGCGAACAGCGGCGAACCTTGCTCGGTGACCATGTCCGCCGTCTCCATGATGTCCTTGATGCCTACAGGCATGCCATCGATCAGGGAAAGTGGGGCGTTCGCCTGCCAGCGTTGGGTGGCCGCCTCAGCGGCAGCCCTCGCCGCATCCAGATTGAGCTCTACAAACGCCCCGACCTCGGGTTCCTGCGACTGGATAGCCTCAATGCAGCGCTCGAGGAAGGCGCTCGGGGTGTCGCTGCCATCCCTGAATGCGGCCGTCGCGTCGAAGAACGATCTCGGCACGGGTTCCAAAGGGGCGGTCCTCTCCGAATCAGAGCATGCGGGACGGGGTGTCGTCGAGCCAGTGTATTCCCAGAACCGGTCGGTAACACCGCAGGCTAAACGGCATTATCCCACCGGCACTCCGGCTGCGAGACGACAGAAGCCGGGCTTAGCCTGGCTTCTGTGTGTGGTTTGGGGATCAGTGACCCCTGTATGCGATGCCGCTAGTTGAGGCCCTCTGCCTCGAGCCACTCGGCGGCAACATCGTCCGGCTCGCGCAGCTCGATGTCCGTCTCGGTGTTCCAGGCCAGCAGGTCTGCCGTGCTGATCCTGGAGCTCAGCTCGTTCAGATCGTCGCGCAGCTGGTCGCCGTACGCGTCCAGTACCGAGGTGAGGATTATCGGCGCGATGTTCTGAGCCGGGAACAGGCCCTTGTCATCCACGAGGAGCTTGAAGCCTTCCGCCTCGATCTGCGGCGCCGTTGTGTTCCACACCACGACGTCGACTTCTTCGGCGGAGAGCGCCTCACCAAGAAGCGGCCCGAACTCGATCGTGACCTCGTCGGCGAAAGTGATGTTGTAAATCGCCGGGTCCGTGAAGCCCAGGTAGCACTGGGGGCGCTCGAAGCAGGCTGCAGACGCTCCAAGGATCACGCCCAGATCGGCGATGTCCGAGATGGTGGTGGCAGCAAGGTCGCCGCGCGCCACGAGGGCGTCACCATCGACCGCAGGCGAGTAATCCAGCAGGGTCGCGTCGAACCCCTCGTAGAGCGGTGCGATGATGCCGACGATCTCGTCCGGGTCTGCGCTTGGTCCCGCTTCGGGAGCCAGCGCGGACAGGGCGCCGCCTATGTAGTCGATGATCAAATCGACGTTCCTGTTGCGTAGGCTGTCGATGGCCTCGGTCCGAAAGCCGGCCGCGATCAGGACCTCGACGTTGTAGCCCTTCGCTTCAAGGTACTGAGCGTAAACCTGAGCGATCGTCTCAGACTCAGAGAACGCCTGGCCGCGAATCCGAATCGTTGGGCCATCCGCGGGGTCGTTATCGCTGCTACATGCGGCGATAACGAGGCTGGCTAGCAGTCCTACCAGTAGAAATAGTGTCTTCTTCGTCATCGGTCCCCCTGTTTATTGCTTTGGCATCCTTCGGAGTCGCCGGATGCCACGCGACAGTATTACACGTTCGAGGACTGTAAACACGGTACCAGTCGTTAGCGCGAGCGCGGTGACGAGGATCGCGCCGCCCACCACGAGCGTGTCGTTGTTCTGGCCTAATCCGTCCCTGATGTACCTCCCCAGGCCGTCACCACCAAGAAAAGCACGGATCGGTTCGGTTGCGACGACCTGAACCGCCGCCACGCGGATCCCGGTCAGCATGACCGCCATGGCGAGCGCAAGCTCGACACGGACCAGAATTGCGCTCTCGCCAAACCCCATCGCTCGGGCGGCGTCTACCGCGCCTTGATCGACGTGACGGACGGCGGTGTACGTGTTGAGGTAAATCGGCGGCAGCGCCAGCAACAGCAGGGCGGTAAAGATCGGCCACGGTTCGAATCCCCAGCCTTGTTTCAGCGCGACGGGGACCAGCAGCCCGGCGACGGCGAAGGTAGGCACGGCGCGGCTCAGGGTGACCAGCCAGGTGACGGTTAGTTCGCCTTTGCAGTAATGGGCGAGGACGGTTGCGAGCGGGACGGCCGCGAGAACCGCGGTCGCAAGGACCATCGAGCACAGGGTCACCGTGTCGAACACGGAGCTTAGCACACCGTCTTTGCCACTCCAGGTGTCCGGGTCCAAGAGCCACTCGAAGAGACCGATGTCGCGAGGTACCGCCGGCTGGGCGGGCGAGAACAGGAACGGCGGCACTAGGCGCGGCTCCGCCGTATCCACGGGGTCGCAAGCCGTCCGAGACTGTAGATCAGTCCATCGAGGAGCAACGCGAGCAGGATCGAGAACGAAGCGCCGACCGTCATCGGCGTCCAGAAGGCGCGCCGGAGACCGTCAAGGATGAGCCGCCCGAGTCCTCCCTGCCCGATGATCGCGGCGATCGTCACCAGCCCGACGGTGGAAACGGTGGCGATCCGCAGCCCGGAGATGATGTACGGCATCGCCAGGGGCAGCTCTACGCGCAAGACTCGCTGCATCGGCGTCAGGCCCATGCCATCCGCGGCGTCCCGAACTTCGGCCGGGACCGACCGGAAGCCATCGATCATGCTCGTCACCAGGATCAGCAATGTGTAGCTGGTTAAAGGGATCACCGCCGTCGTCCGGCTCAGGCCCGTGTAGGGGACGAGCAACCCGAACAGCGCCACGCTGGGAATCGTGTAGAGAAACCCGCTGAACGCGGTAATCGGCGGCATGCTCCAGCTGTACCGCAGCGCGACAGCCGTCAATAGACTCGAGATGAGCAATCCGAGGCCGATCGAGATCAGGGTCAGCTCGATGTGCTGCTGCAGCGCCGCCTGGATCTGGTCCCACTCGTCGACGATATAGGACCAGCGGATCACCGGGTTGCGAGACTGTAGTAGCAGCATCACGTTTCGTCTTGGGCGGCGAGGCTGGCGCGGATCGCTTCCAGGGTCACGACCCCGCCGAAGCGCCCCGCATCATCTATGACGGCGACGGATGTATCAGAGGCCATGATCAGCTCCATGGCCCTGCGCAGCGTGCTGCGCGGCGTCACCTGCGCGGCGGGTAACTCGTGGGGCAGGTCGACGAGCTCAGCCGACTCGTTTCGGTTCAACTCGGCCCGATGAGTCCAGCCGAGAAACCCGGCGTTGAGCGTGAGACCGAACCAATCGGTTTGTTCGGCCTCGAGCGCGGCGATGACCTCAGAGCGTGAAGCGCCGGCATCGAGAATGGAGCCTCGATTGAACGGCAGCTCGGAAACCAGGTGGAGGCCGAGGCGCATCATGCCACGGTCCTCGCCGACGAATTGCTCCACGAAGTCATTCGCGGGGGCACGCAGTAACTCGTCGGCTGGCGCGTACTGCTCCAGGACCCCGCCAACGTTGAGCAGCGCGATCCGGTCAGCCACCCTGATCGCTTCATCGATGTCGTGCGTCACCAGGACGATCGTCTTCTGGACGCGGCTCTGCAGGGTTAGCAGCTCGTCCTGGAGGCGGCCTCGAACGATCGGGTCGACCGCTCCGAACGGCTCGTCCATCAGCAGCACCGGCGGGTCCGCGGCAAGGGCCCGCGCGACGCCGACGCGTTGCTGCTGGCCGCCCGACAGCTCGTCGGGGTAGCGAGAAAGCATCTCCGGATCGAGGCTAACCAGATTGGAGAGCTCCCTGACCCGATCGTCGATGCGCCGGCGATTCCAGCCGAGTACCTTGGGAACTGTGGCGATGTTCTCGGAGACGGTGCGGTGAGGGAACAGCCCGACTTGCTGGATTACGTAGCCGATGCTGCGGCGCAGATCGGTTGCCGGTTTCAAGCTGACGTCTTCACCGTCAATTTCGATGCGCCCGCCGGTCGGTTCGATGAGGCGATTGATCATCCGAAGCGTCGTCGTCTTGCCGCAACCGGAGGGCCCGATTAGAGCGACGATCGAGCCGCGTGGGATGTCCAGGCTAAGCTCGCGCACCGCTTCGACGTCGGATCCCGCGAATCGCTTGCTAATCCGGTCGAGGCGGATCGCCGACTGATCGCTCATGCCGTAAGCCTAAGCGATCATGTACGTGCAGCGAAGGTTGCTTGAGGGCGGCCCGGGACTTGAACCCTGGATCGACCGAATGAGAGTCGCCTCGTTTGGAGCCAAGATCACTACAGCTCTGGGTTCAACGCTCAGGTCAGATCGGTGGCAGACGGGTCGAAGAGCTCGTCCGATGTGAACAGCTTTGACGTGAAATGCTGCTGCATGCCTTGTCGTAGCACCATCTCGACGGTGGCTTTGTTCTGCTCGAGTCCGTAGGGGATGGGGTCTGGGCCGACGACCGCACGGATGGTGGAGAGGCCTTCCTCCGCTCGCTCGAGCCCGGTGCCCGAGTCGAGCTCCTCCAGGAAGCGCGTCTTCGCCTCCTTGAACGCGAGGAAAACATTTAGCGGCAGCTCGGGATTTGCTTCGACCAGTTCATTTCGCAGGAAGAGGACATGGCTCATCGGGTATACGCCTGTCTTGCGGTACCAGTCGGCTTCCAGGGCTTGAGCGTTCTCGAAGAGAGGTCTTACGGCGGCCGAACCTTCGCTCGTCGCGACCCCGACACCGGCGTCCAGCTCGCCCGACTCCAGCATCTTGCCCAGGTTGGTGCCAGGGTTGACCTCGACGTTTGGCGGCAGTTCGTACTGCGCGAGGGCTTCGCCTTGTCCGACGACCCAGGTAATCTTCTCCAGATCGACGCCGTATTCCTCCGCCAGGACCCCGCGAAGCCAGAAGCTGCGACTGAACCCGTAGGTTCGCACGCCGATCCGCTTGCCTTCGAGGTCCTTGGAGACGCTATGCCGGCCCCTACGTTGCAGGTCGCCGCCGAGTGGTGGAACTGACGGGCAGGAAACACCGGAATCGCCGTGAATGGAATGCCGTGGTCGCGCGCGATTAGGTAATGACTGAAGACCATCTCTGCCAGGTCCAGATCGGCGACGGGCACCATGCGCTTGAACGTTCCGCTCAGGGGCGTGATCTCGACGTGGTCCAGCAGGGTGTCTTTCGGGCTGATGCTGCCATCCTTGATTCCCTTGGTGTAACCATCGTTGCCGATGGCCGTCCTGAGCGTCAGCACTAGTCAGCCTCCATGCTTGCTACGAGCCTTCGATAATGCAAAAGCCAGACTGCACTATCAGAGATCGTGTCCTCTGGTGAGAGCAATCCAGAAGTGCCGTTCGTATCTCGCTGTCATACAAACGGCCTGTCCCGTAGCTTAGGACAAATCCGATCGCCACACCGCGACACTTCGGCCAGGTTAAGGTCACCGATGATGCCGTGATCTTCGATCCGAGGGTACGTGTTTGAACGCTGACATCGATTTCCGCTTAGCCTCCGGAGGCAAAGCCAGGGAAGAGCGTCATGCCGCCGTCAACGAAGATCGTCGCACCGTGAACGTAATCGGATTCATCGGAGGCCAGCCAGACCGCGGTGCGGCTGATGTCTTCGGGCTGGCCAATTCGTTTGTAAGGTATGAGCTTGAGTAGCTCCTCGAGCGCTTCGGGCGTGGCCCAGGCCTCCATATTGATTGGGGTTTGGATGGCTCCCGGAGCTATGCTGTTGACCCTTATGCGGTACGGCGCAACCTCCTGGGCGATGCTCTTTGTCATCATCGCGACGCCTCCTTTGGAGGTGGCGTAGTTTACGTGTCCGGCCCAGGGTATGACTTCGTGCACCGAGCTCATCGAGATGATCTTGCCGGCTGCGGCTGAGACCTCCGGAACGACACCGCGTCGCTTGAACTCACGGACAGCCTCACGGGCGCAGAGGAACTGACCGGTGAGGTTGACGTCAAGCACCAACTTCCAGTCTGCAAGCGTCATCTCGTCGAATGGCGCGTCCTTCTGGAGGCCGGCGTTGTTCACGAGAATGTCGATGGTGCCGAACTCGTCGATCATGTGTCGGAACATGGCTTGGACCTGGTCTTCGTCGCTGACAGTCGGCCTTAATAGCCATCGCCTCGCCCCCGACGTTCTTGATCTCCGCGACGACCGCTTCTGCCATCTCCGGGTTGGAGTTGTAGTTGACAACGACGTCGGCACCGGCTTCAGCCAAGCCCATGGCGACAGCCTTGCCGATGCCGGAACCGGCGCCGGTGACCAGCGCCTTCTGCCCCCTCACGACGTCTCGGATTGCGGAGGTCGGCATGACAGCTTCTGGATATTCGTCGGTCATCTGCGGCATCCTCCCCTAAAGAATCGCGCTATTGAATCGCTCCTTCGGTGGCCAGGGCCAGCGTCCTTCCAGCTAGTTCGCTACCGGGAGCCGAAGTTTCACGTCGCTAATGTTCGGCAAGAGCTGGAGGTATAGCCCCGGGCTGAGGCCGTCTGGATCGCCAGCAGCCACGGTTTACTGCGACTCTGCCCCTCCTGACGCGCTCGTTTCGGAGCTGTCCTAATCTATCTTATAAAGAGAGGAACGAGGCGATGGCCAAAGACGAGCAGCTGCCATACTTGGTTATGGTCTCGACATTGCGGCGGACCAAAGGACCGCGTTCGGAGGAGCTCAGATATGTCTGAGCGCTTTCCCCAGTTGGCCGTCGATCGGATTCCTGCCGTCACGCGCAATCAGATGATCGAAGTCGATCGGCTCATGATCGACGTCTACGGGATTCAGCTCCTGCAGATGATGGAGAACGCCGGCCTCAACTTGGCACGCCTGGTCCGCTCGTATCTGAGCGGTTCTTTGGATCGTAAGAAGGTCGTCATCCTGGCTGGCAGCGGTAACAATGCGGGCGGCGGGATCGTCGCGGCGCGAAGGCTGGCCGGTTGGGGTGCGGACGTCCAGATCGTTACCCCCCGGCCTCCCGGATCCTACGGAGGCGTCCCGGCGCTTCAGCTGCAGGCCACGACACAGATCGGCATCCCGATATCTGAGTTCACGGGGGAGCTGCCTGCCTGCGATGCGGTGGTGGACGCCGTGATCGGTTACAGCCTTGATGGTGCACCTCGTGGGGTCGCCCGTGACATGATCGTTGCTGCCAACCGGGCTGAGACCAGCGTGATTAGCCTCGACGTCCCATCCGGGATTGACGTTGATACCGGTGAGGCTCCGGGAGAGGCCGTTCGAGCCACGGCTACCGTGACTCTGGCGCTACCGAAGGTCGGCCTCGTCAAGCCGCCTGCCGCCGACATGGTCGGCGACCTGTTCGTGGCCGACATCAGCGTTCCGCCGGAGCTGTACAAACACCTGGGATTGCCGGCGTTGCCTCTCTTCGCTGAAGACACGCTCCTGAGGCTCTTGCTGTGACACAGGCGGGTACGGAACGGAGATGAACCTTGGAATTAATCCTGAGCGCAGGTGGCCCTCGCAGGCTGCTGCGGTGATCGCACCGGCAGCTGTGATCTGAGCAGAGGAGAATAGGCTTGACGACGAACGACGGCACGTATGACATCGCGATCATTGGTACCGGAGCCGGCGGCGGGACGCTGGCCTACAGTCTCGCGGACACCGGCAAGCGCATCCTTCTTCTCGAGAGAGGGCCGTGGCTGCCGCGCGAGAAGGAGAACTGGGACCCGAAAGAGGTGTTCGTCAAGGAGCGCTACCACCCGACGGAGCAGTGGTACGCAAAGATGGCTCCGCCTTAGGCCCGGGACCACGTATCACGTGGGCGGCAACACCAAGCTCTACGGAGCAGTCCTCTTGCGCTTCCGCGAGCACGACTTCGAGGAGGTACAGCATTTCGACGGTGTCTCGCCCGCGTGGCCGCTTCGCTACGGCGACCTTGCTCCCTATTACCTGAAGGCGGAGCAGTTGTACGGCGTGCACGGCGAAAGGGGAACGGACCCCACGGAACCGCCTGAATCGGAACCCTACGTGTTCGCGCCGGTGAAGCACGAGCCGTGGATGCAGGAAATCTACGACGGCCTTCGGAGCCAGGGGCTCAGCCCGTTCCCGCTGCCGGTTGGCGTCAGGTTGGACGAAGCGCAGCCTGAACTCAGCGCCTGCATCAAGTGCGATACTTTCGATGGGTTTCCCTGCCTTCTGGACGCCAAGTACGACGCCGAGACGACCTGCGTGCTGCCGGCGCTGACTCACGAGAACGTCACGTTGCTGACGGACGCATACGTCTCGAAGCTGGGCACGGACGCCAGCGGCCGGCGGGTTAACCGGATCGAGGTCGAGCATCACGGAGAGACGCTGTCGTACTCAGCCGACGTGGTGGTTGTCGCTTGCGGCGCAATCAATTCGGCGGCTCTGCTACTCCGATCGGCCGACGAGAGGCATCCAAGGGGCCTGGCCAACGGCTCCGATCAGGTTGGGCGCAACCTGATGCTGCACAACAACACTGCGATGCTGGCGGTCTCGCGCAAAGCGAACCCGAGCAAGTTCACCAAGACCATCGGCCTGAACGACTACTACTGGCGCTCGGACGATTTCGAATATCCGCTAGGACACATTCAGACGCTTGGCAAATCCCTGCCGGCCCAGCTAGAAGGCGATGCGCCTCGGCTCAAGCTGCCGGGCGTTGGACGCACGCTCTCCTACATCGCCGGCCACTCGGTCGACTGGTGGCTGACCACTGAGGACCTGCCGCGCGGCGAGAACCGCGTTGAGGTCCGGAGCGATGGCGGCCTCCAGGTCAGCTACCAGCCGAACAACACCGAGCCTCACGAGCGGCTGATTTCGAAGCTCAAACGCCACATGGATCACATCGACGGCGAAACTCATCTCCTGCCCCAGGCGGTCTATATGCACAAACACATCCCGATCGCCGGCGTCGCGCATCAGAACGGGACGGTACGCTTCGGTGCCGACTCAGGGATCTCTGTGCTCGATATCAACTGCAAGGCACACGAGCTCGACAATCTCTACGTCGTCGACAGCGGGTTCTTCCCATCCAGCACTTCGTGCAACCCGTCCCTGACGATCATCGCCAACGCGCTACGAGTCGGAGACCATCTGCGCCAACGGATGCGATGAGGTGAGCGGCAGGTCGATCGGTCGCCGCACCCGGCGTCAGTCCCGGGGCGCCTCCTGGGGTGGGCCGCGAAGCTTGTCCAGGGTCCATCCACCAGGCGGCCTGATGCCCTCGTCTTCGAGACGCTTGGCGATCGAGTAGTAGATCCCGCCGGCCCGGTAAATCTCTTCAACGGTCGGCGGGTACTTGGGTAACTCGATCTCGACACCGCGAGTGAGGTTTCGGACCTTACCTGCTGCGTAGTCGACCTCGATCTGATCGCCATCGTCGAAGACTGACGTGACACCCGGTAAGCTGAACGTCAAGAGGCCCTGGGCCACGCTGTTACGGCGATACAGCCTGGATACCGACTCGGCGAGGACCGCCGAGATGCCGCAGGCCTGCAGCGCCACGACGCCGACGGGCCGGCTCGAACCGAGGCCGAAGTTGCTGCCCGCGATGAGGATGTCGCCGGGCTGGACTTGCTCGTTGAACTCCGGCCGTGCGCCCCTCAGGCAGTTGGCTTTGAGGTTCTCCATCACGTCGTCGGAGACGCGCACGCCACCGCCTGCCAGTTGGCCGGTGTCGATCGAGTCACCGAACTTCCAGACCCTGCCGCGCAAGAGGGACTGCAGGTCAGGCATCGAGCATCTCCCTGGGGTCGACGATCTTGCCGGCGATCGCGGAGGCGGCCACCGTCGCGGGGCCGGCCAGGTACATCTGGGCGTCGTCCGACTGCGGTCCACCGAAGCGTCCATGCGAGTTGCGCGGAACGGTGGCGATGCCCACCTGGTCGTTGAGCAAGATCTGGCCGCAGATGCCACAGCCGGGCGGCAACACCTGCACGCCCGCCTCAATAAGAGACGCCAAGACGCCCGTGTCGGCGCACTGCTTGTAGACGGACTGGGACGCGGCCGAAACGTAAAAGCGCACTCCCGGCGCGATCCGGCGACCAGAGAGGATCCGGGCCGCGATCTCGATGTCCTCGAAGCGCCCGTTGGCGCAGGTGCCGATTCGAGCCTCCTCGATCTGCGTGCCGCTGACTTCCGACACCGGGACGACGTTATCGAATCGGTAGGGCCTGGCAACCTGGAAGTCCAGCGCGTCGCAGTCCACGACGATCTCCTGCTCGTAGTGCGTGTCCTCGTCCGGCTGCACCGGCTCGAAGGCGACGTTGGTGCGGGCTCGCACGTATTCCTTGGTCTTGTCGTCTGCCAAGAACACGGCGAATTTCGCGCCGACCTCGTCGCCCTGGTCGGCGACGCACATGCGGTCGGCGAGGGTCATGGCCTCGGCCATCGGGCCGTGGAACTCGAGCGATTTTCCAGCCGCAAACGCGTTGCCGTACTGTCCGGCCAGGTACAACATGATGTCCTTGCCGAAGGGGTAGGGGCGGGCCTTTCCGTTGAGCGTCACCTTGATGGTTTGCGGAACTGTGAAATATAGCTCTCCGAACGGGATGACATAGGCGGCTTCGTCAGTGGCGATCCCCGAGGAGAGGCAGTTGAGAGCCCCGTACACGAGCGTGTGGGAATCGGTACCGACCACGAACTCGCCAGGCCGGACCAGGCCGTAGTCGGCCATCATCTGGTGACAGATGCCCATCTCGGAGTCGTAGAACCGCTTGAGGCCGAGCCGCTGCGCTTCGACCCGTGTCTGGGCGTTGTGATCGGCCGTGTCGTGGTCCCGGGGCGGCTGCTGATGCTCGAGCATCAGGTAGAAGCGCTCCGTGTCCCAGACCTTGGGCGGGCCGTCGCTGAAGCCCAGCCTCTTGTAGCCAGCCCTTATCGCCGCCCAGTGAAACGAGTGAACCATCAAGCCGTCGACTCGGGCTGCAATCAGGTCCCCCGCTCTGGCTTCCTGGCCAAGCAGGTTCTGACGCGACATCACCTTTTCAGCGATCGTCTGGCCACTCATTTTTCACCTCAGTTCGCGGGTTTGCATTTGTCGAAGCAAGACGGCCCCGAAGTCGCGCTCGAACGTCTCGATCCTGTGCTGCGTAGTATGCCTCAAGCATCGTCACCACGAAGCGCCGCAAAGCGGAGGTGACCTACGGAGCTAGGGCAGGCTCAATATCTCGACCCAGTTCGGCCCCTGGCCCATGGCGTACCGCTGCAGCTCGGTTAGCCGGCCCGACTCCTGATCGATGGAGTAGGCGGTGAGGTGGTTCGAGCCCTGGCCGACCGCCAGCAGGTAACGCCCGGTCGGGTCGATATTGAATCCCCGGGGTGTCGTTTCCGTGGTGTAGCTGTCGATAGGTTCTAGTCGCCCCGAATCAAGGTCGATGCTGAACGCAGCCAGCGTGTTGGTGGTCCGCTCGGAAGCGTAGAGGAAGCGGCCGTCCGGGCTGACGTGCAGATCGGCGGCTTTGGGCCCGCCGTTGGTGCTGACGCTTGGCGTGCCGAATGGCGGGCCGCTGAAGTCCGGCGGAAGCGATGACGTCGTCTGCAACTCGCTCAGGGTGCCTGACGCGGCGTCGTAGTCGAAGACGTAAACGGAGGCGTCGAGCTCGTTGAGGAGGTAGACCCGGCGGTTGTTGGGGTGGAAGACGAAGTGGCGTGGACCGGCGCCTCTTTCGACTTTCACCGCGTTTGGCGAATTGGCGGTGAGCTTGCCGGTGATGGCGTCGAATCGCCACTGCATCACGACGTCGCCGCCCAGACAGGGAACCAGAACGTGACGGTTGGCGGCATCGATCTGGATCGAGTGCGCGTTGGCTTCGGTACGAATGACCTGGTGCGGCGGCTGCAGGAAGCCCTGAGGACCGATGGGGCTGACGCTGATCAGGCTGCCCTGGTAAGAAGCCGCAAGCAGCCATCGCCCGGTGCGGTCGGTGACAATGTAGGGCGTGCTCTGAACCAAGGGCGCGCTGGAAAGATAGGTCAACTCGCCGCTTAACTGATCGATGGCGAAGCAGGAGACAGGATACGGCGCCTCCCGCTGCGCCGCGTAAAGAAAGCGCCCGTCAGGGCTGACGGCCATGGGGTTGAGTGGCCCCGGCCCGCTTAGCTCGGCGCGCTGCACCGGAGCCAGAGAGCCGGTCGCCGAATCGAGGCTGAATACCAGGATCTCTTTGCTATCGGCATTCGAAACGTATACGAAGGTGCCCCCAGCTGCCATTGCCGGCCTCGTTTCTTCAAATTAAGGCTCACGCCGACCCTACGAGCGTCGGCTGGCGCTCAAGGTCCCGAGGAAGAAGAAAGGTCTTCGTCCGGGTCGATAGTAGCCGTGATCGCTCCTCTTTCACCACTGAGGCGTTGTCCTCTCCGAAATGTCCGGTGAAGCCGGTCTGACGTAATGTCAGGCCTGGTCAGCTTCATGCGCCCAGCCGAACGCTTCCGGCCCGGCGGCTCAGGGACTCGATGGATCGAGCGATCAGGATCATCTCGCCCGCCGCATCTATACTAGGTGTGATATGCCTATCTACGAATTTACGTGTAACGCTTGCAAATCCCCGCTTAGCGTTTTCGTGCGCTCCGTGAACTCCGAGGTCACCGCCGTTTGCGAGAAATGCGGAAGTAAGGAACTAACGCGCGCGATTTCCAGCTTTGCGGTTCATGGTATCGGCGGCTCCGACTCCGATTTCGACCTCGGCGATCCCGACATGGCGGCGATGATGCAGCAACTGGGCGGCATGGGTGGCATGGGTGGCATGGACGACTTCGGCGACGACTTTTAGCAGCAATCGCCACGCCGGCTCTGAGAGGCCCCCTGGTCATGACGCCTACGCCTCGAGCAGTCCGCGACGCCTAGCGCCGTCCGTATCGTCAAGTCCTGTAGCTCGCGATGGCGAAGTCGAGGCGCGCGATGAGGGCGTCGCGCCGCCGGAATAGTGGTCGAAGGGCACGCAGCGAGGTGGGCGCCGGCGGCGCGGCTGCGGTGTGTCAAACGCAAGACGCGCCAAAGTCGCCTCTGGTACTTCTTCGGATCGCCGTTGTTGGTCACACGTTAAGCGGGTGCATCGCCGATCCGGAGTGAAGCTCATCTACCGCGTCGAGCCAAAGAGGCCCGGTATGCCCCTCATAGCGCCTACGCCTGGAGCCGAAGGGCGCTACCTGGGGGCAGTTAGCCCTGTCGGTCGCTATCGCTTGAGCAGAGCCTGCGAACGTATACTTCCGCCACCGGCTGAAGAGCGAGCCATCACAGGGAACAGGGAGGGCATGGGATTATGCAGGAGACACAGTATCCGGTTCAGTTTTCGGTGGACTACCCCGACCGACCGCTGAACAAACTCACTACGGCCTTTCGCATCGTGGTCGTGATACCCATTCTGATCGTTTTCTTAGCCGTGTCCGGCGGGGAGTCCGCCGCCGGCGGACTGCTGTTCTTCGGCCCGCTGCTCATGATCGTCTTCAGGCAGAAGTATCCCAGATGGTGGTTCGACTGGAACCTGGGCTTTTGGCGCTTTAGCAGTCGCATGAGTGCTTACCTTGCGCTGATGGACGACCAGTATCCGTCCACCGACGAGGAGCAAGCTGTGCATCTCGACGTTTCCTACCCGGACGCGGCCAGCGAACTTAATAGATGGCTGCCTCTGGTGAAGTGGCTCCTGGCCATTCCCCACTACGCTGTGCTGGCGTTCCTCTTCGTCGCGCTGATCGTCAGCGTGATCATCGCCTGGTTCGCGATCCTGTTCACCGGTCGATACCCGAGGGGCCTTTTCACATTCGTCGAAGGTGTGCTGCGCTGGGGCAATCGGGTGGAAGCCTACGCCTTCCTTCTGGTCACCGACAGGTACCCGCCGTTTCGGTTGGCGCCGTAGGGACGCTTCGAAGACAGCAAGGAGTGGCGGACGCAATACCCTGACGAGGACTTCCCGGAAGCTGAGGCTCCGGCCCCATCTGTCTGGCAAAGAAGCAAGCCATGGCTGATAACGGCGGTTGCCGGCATTGCCATCTGTTTTGCGGCTTTCCTAGCCGGAGATCGACTCTACAACCCTGCGACCAGAATCCCCTCGCTGTCCTTCGGGGGCGAGGCGGAGCTGTTCGGAACTAACCAGGCCTTTCGCAGCGAACTGGAGACGATCGCTGAGCTCTTCGCTGCTGACCTTGATCCGCAGTTCGAGCTCCAGGGCGAGGTCTTTGAAGTTGCCTTTCCAAGGACGGTGGCGGACAGGATCTTCGGCGAACGAAACGAGAAAGCCACCATCTTCAGCGCCGAGACTCGGTCCGAGAGGTTTCGATTCCTTGTCCTCTGGGACGACGGCCGCCCCATCGCGATCGCCGTAGAGTCCGCTTCGAGCCTGCGGACGAGATCGGGGCCGGAAGGGCTGTTCCTGGCACTGCCAGAGTCCAGCTCCGCTAACCAGGGCCAATTTGCTGCACTGGCCGCAGCGATAGAAGCCAAGCTGCCTGACCTGGAGTCGCTGCCGAAGCAGGAACTGTCCAGCGCCGAGTACACGCTGTTCGGGCCTTTCGCTAATGGCAGAACGGATTTGCTGGAGGAGCGAATCGTGGCCAACACCGTGGTCGACCACCTGGCGAATGGCTTAAAAGAGGCGGCCAGCGACGTGAGCCTGACCGCTCCCGCCTTTCTCGTGCTCCAGGCTCCCGCCAGGGGTGTCATCAGAGCTCTCTATTTACCGCAGATGGGTCTGATCCAGGCTCCAGTGTGGAGGTTGAGCGAGACGTCGAGCCTGGCTCATGAACTGGTGCATGCCTACATCGACCGAGTCCCGCTGCCGCGACGTGCGCTTCTCGGCTCAGCCTCAGAGTACTTCGAGCGGGCACATCCGAGGCTGTACGGACAGGTAGTGGGCGACCTCTACGAGGCGCTGGGCCCGGAGGGCCGGGCGGAGGAAACGCTTGCCTTCCTGGCTGGCGCGCTGGCGAGCCGTCAGATCAAGACGGTTGCGTCGCTGCAACTGCTACAGAACCAGGGCCTCCTCTCCATATCGGAACCGATCCTGAACTCCGACATCCTGCTGCTCATCGAGATTGGCTTGTTGCCGGCGTGCATGGCGCTGCAGGAGACACAGCCGTCGGATGCCGAGATTCGCTTTGAGTATTACGAAGCTGCCTCCCTGACGTGCGGTTCCGGTTTCGAATAGATCGCCATGTGACTCGATCCCAGGTGCTCACTAAAGGCGAGAGTTGCCTAGAGGCAGCGACCTATCGCTAGCTTGAGGTAGTCGCCCTCGGGGAACGTCGGCAAGCTGGGGTGGTCGAATGCGGCGCCATAGCAACCCTCAAGTACCCATCGGCGACCGGCCAGATCCGCGCCGGCCTGGATACTCGCCAGGAAGCCGTCCTGAGTGACGTGACTCGAACAGGAGGCCGCGCAAAGCAGGCCGCCCGGCGCGGTAACCGTGGCCGCCATCCTGTGCAGGCGTCGATAGGCCCGGTATGCGGCCGACACGGCGTCCTTGTTGTGGGCGAAGCTGGGCGGGTCGCAGATAACGATGTCCCAACGTTCTCCTCGTTCGATAGCAGCCGTCAGGAAGACAAAGACGTCACTGACGTGGAAGTTGGCGTCGGCCAGCGACAGACGATTGAGCTGAAAGTTGCGACGAGCTGTCTCGATCGCAGCCCCGGCCGCGTCGACCGTGTCGGTGCTGCGTGCCCCAGCCGCCGCGGCATGCAGTGAGAAGCCACCCGTGTAGCCAAAGAGGTTGAGCACGGAGGCGCCGCGAGCGCGTTCGGCCACCATCCGGCGGCTCTCGCGCTGGTCGAGGAACAGCCCTCCTTTTTGAGCGTGTGCCAAGTCCACGACGAATCTTAGGCCATTTTCCAAGACTTCACGTTCATTGGGCTCGGAGTCTGAGCTTCGCGATGCGCGGTCCAAGACCGATCGAAGCGGCAAACGAGATCCAGCTGCCGCGTGCAATCGCTCCTCGATTGGTTGATAGAAAGCTCGCGCCCCTTCTCCGTCGAAGCGTATGACGACTGTATCGGCGTAAACGTCGGCATGGATGCCCGACAGGAGGTCGGCTTCGCCGTGAACCCATCGAAACGAGTTGGTCCGAGTCAGGTCGAGCACTGCCAACCGCCGGTCCAGCGCCGACCCCAGGCGTTCAGCTACAAGGGCGTCCGCGTCTGCAAAGCGGTGGCCGGGGCCGCCTGATTCCAGGACGCGAACCGCGATCGGTGAAGCAACGTCCCAGAAACCCCGCGCGATCGGCCGCCCGTCGCGCGTCTGGACCTCGACCAGGGATCCGTTCTCCAGGCCTTCGCGCTGCGTAAGGGCGTTGCGATAGATCCAGGGATGGCCGCGGCGGATCGATCGCGCCAGGTCTTTCTTCAACGTCACGGTCGATGGGCCGGCTCTGCGGTTCATGCAACCCAACGTACAGCAGGCCGCCGCCGATGTGTCGATCGAACGCGCCGGCCGCGGAGCGAAACGGTCAAGTTTCATCATGAGCGAATCGTGTCGTTGAGAGACACAGGATTATGATGAGGCATGGACGTAACGATGCTCAGCGCCCTGAGGAACCGGAGCTTCAGGCTTTACTGGTTCGGCTTTCTGGCGTCGATCATCGGTTTCCAGATACAGATCGTTGGCATCGGCTACTTCGTCTTCGACCGGACAGGCTCTGAGCTCAACCTGGGGCTGGTCAGCGGGGCACAGGCGGCTGCAGGGATTTTGTTCGCTGTACTGGGCGGTGTCATAGCCGACCGGGTCGAACGGCGTCAGCTCTTGCTGCTCGCGCAAGTGGGCGCCATGGCCTGCACTTTGACTCTCTCGACATTGGTGGCCGTGGACGTGATCAGGGTCTGGCAGGTCGCGGCTATCGCTTTCGTCTTTGGTTCGTTCCAGGCCTTCGATCAGCCGACCCGCTCCGCCATTCTGCCGCAGCTGATCGACCGCAAAGACCTGCCCAATGCCATTGCGCTCACCTCGGCGGTCTGGCAGGCAAGCGCCATCATCGGCCCGACGATTGCCGTCCTGGTCATCCAATTCGCGGGATTCGCGGCGATGTTTTACCTTTCCTCGGCGGGCTTCGCTGTCTTCATCCTGGTTCTGACAGTCCTCAAGGTGCGGCCGCCTGTTGTCGCGCCCGGCCAGATCTCACGCGCCAAGCGGACCATCGGCGCTGATCTGGTTGCCGGGATGTCGTACATTCGCGGCAACCGGCTGTTCCGGGCGCTGATCAGCCTGGCCTTCCTCAACGCGGTTTTTGGCCTCTCGTTCATTGTCCTGCTACCGGCCTTCGCCATTGAGCAACTGAACGCAGGTTCCGGGGAGTTCGGGGGACTTTACGTAGCGATGGGCATCGGCTCGCTGGTTGGAACGATGGTGATCGCGGCGCTGGGCGACTTTCCCAACAAGGGGCGTCTCGTTGTTGGTGGAGCCGTGGCATTCGGCGGCCTGCTAATCGTCTTCAGCGTTTCCACCTGGCTGCCGGTTTCGATGGTGATTATTCTGGCTATCGGTCTGGTCCGCGCGCTCTACATGACCAGCGCCCAAACGATGCTCCAGCTGCATCTCGATGACGGCTACCGCGGTAGGGTGATGGCTGTATACGGCTTGCAATGGAGCTTGATGCCGCTGGGGGGACTGATTGGGGGCGTCACTGCCGAGTTCTTCGGCACCCCGGTGGTTTTGGCGGCCGGCGGCGTGGCGGTGGTCATCTTCAGCCTGCTGATCGGGCTACGTCAGATCGAGCTCCGGGAACGCCGAGAGCCCGCGGCGAGCGAATCCGTGCCGGCCGGCTAGGAGCGCGGTGGGCGCGCAGGATTCTAACCCTGGACGAGCGATTCGAACCATTCAGCGACTCGAAGTCACCGGTTCGTGAGTCTTGAGGAAGCCGCGGACGTGCTCGACCGCCTGGTCTTTGAGCTCGCTGGTTTCCTTCCAGGGGTAGACCGTCGCCTCTGCCTTCGGGGCGAGTTCGACGATCTCCATGGAGGTGGCGTAGGGGTGCGCCGGCACATCGTCCGGCATGACGAGCATTGGCGTTTGGCAGGCGCGAACGAAATCGCGCGAGACGCTGTACACGAAGTCCGGCTGCACGCGATAGAGGTTGTGCAGATACGACTCGATCGTCTCCATGGTCAGGTCGGGGCGGTGTGTGAGCAACTCCGAGGCCCAGCTATCGAGACCGGATTTGTACATGACGTCCGGGTTCTCCGGCCGGTGGCCGACCGGCTGACAAAGCACACCTGCCAGGATGCGGTCAGGCGCCTTTTCGATCATCTTGAGGACGAAGGGTCCGCCGATACAGCAGCCGAGGAAGAAGAACTCCTGGATGTCCAGGTGGTCCATCAAGTCCAGCTGGTCCGTGGCAAAGGCGTCCCACGGATTCTCGATCTGCACCGGGCCGGTCGACTCGCCGCCGATGGCGTTGCGCTGGTCCATCGTGATGCAGCGAAAGTCGTCCTTAAACACGTCCATGGCGTTGAAAACGGCGGTGCCCCAACTGCTAACGCGGGAGTTCAGGCCCCCGCCAGGCGTTACAAGCAACGGAAAACCGGAGCCGGCCTCCTCGTAGTGGATACGAACGTCTCCGTTTTCGTAGAACGGCATCTGTCTTCCTCCTCGCGAATCGCTAAGTCGCCGCTACTCTAGCCGATCCGGTGCATTTTGAGTCGGCGCGCCAGAAGGCCTGCGTAACCTTCGGGCGATGGAGAGCAGGTCAGAGCAAGTTCACGTGCTCATCCGGCTTCAATGGCCCATCAGCTCGGAGTCGACCGCGCCTTCGCCGCCCTTGTCCAGACCGGAGATCTGCGCCATCTCCTGATCCGTCAAAGCGAAGCCAAAGACGTCGAGGTTCTCGGTCAGGCGCTCCGGATTGGACGTTTTCGGGATGGGAACGAAGCCAGACTGGACGTGCCAGCGGAGGACCACCTGAGCCGGCGTTCTAGAGTGTCGCCGGGCGGTCGCGAGGATTGCGGTCTCACGCAGAAGCTCGTTGCCCTTTGCAAGTGGCGCCCAGGTCTCGGTAATGACGCCATGCTCGGCGTGGTAGGTGCGTTCGCTGCGACGTTGGATCCAGGGGTTGAGCTGGACCTGGTTTACGTGAGGCGCAACGCCGGTCGCCTCGAGAAGACGGTCGATGTGCGCTGGTTTGAAGTTCGATACACCGATGGCGCGAACCTTGCCGTCGTTCAGGAGCTCCACCATCCCCCGCCAGGCGTCGACGTAGCGATCTTGAGCCGGGAGCGGCCAGTGGATCAGCAGCAGATCGATGTAATCGGTTCCCAGACGTGCCGCGCTGTTGGCGAACGCCTGCTTGACCGCTTCGAGGCCATGCCACTCACGGTTGAACTTGGTTGTGATGAACACCTCAGACCGACTGATACCGCTGGCCCGGACGCCCAGGCCGACGCCGCGTTCGTTACGGTAGGCCTCCGCGGTGTCGATCAGTCGATAGCCGGCCTGAATCGCTTTGGCGATCGTGATCTCAGCCTCGTCATCACTCATGGGCCAGGTGCCAAGTCCCAGCGCGGGCATCGCGACGCCATGGGACAGCGTTACGGTCGGCGGAAGTTGCGTTTGGGGCATCGGTGCTCCTTATCGTCCAGAGCGCGAGGCCGCTACTTCGCCGCCACCGGCTCATGCGCCAGCAGGAAGCGATGCACGTGCCCGACTGCCTCCGCGAGGTGCTCCTGGGTGTCCTTCCAGGGGAAGATCGTCACCTCTGAGTTGGGCGCCAGGTTCGCCGATTCCATTGCGACCTCGTAAGGGTGTGGCGGAACGTCGTCAGGCATGATCAGGACTGGCGTCTGGCAGTCACGCACGAAGTCCCGCGTCACTGTGAAGACGAAGTCGGCCCGGGACGTGTACATGGCGTTCAAGTACGTGTCGACCATGGCGATCGTGATCGCCGGGTTGCGCTGGCAAAGCGGCGGGCCCCAGTCCCGCATGTTGTTGTCGTAGAACAGGGTCGGGTTCTCTGGCCGGAAGCCGCTGGGCTGGCACATGACCGCCGCGACCACTCGCTGCGGCGCTCGCTGTATGAGGTTCCAGAGGAACGGTCCGCCGATGCAGCAGCCCAGCACCATAAACTGCTCACACCCGAGATAGCTCATCAGCCCCAGCTGGTCGTCGGCGTACCCGTCCCAGGGGTTATCCATTCGCAGCGGTCCGGTCGATTGCCCGCCGGTGGCGTTGCGTTGGTCCATCGTGATGCAGTGGAAGCGGTCCTTGAACTCGTTCATGGCATCGAAAGGCCCTGACGCGGTCCAGACGCGGATGTTGGAGTTGAGGCCGCCACCGGGGATGAGCAGCAACGGGAAGCCTGAGCCGGCCTCGTCGTAATGGATACGAACGTCCCCGTTTTCGTAGAAAGGCATTAGGTCCTCCTCGCAATCGCAGAATCGCCGATACTCTAGCCGATTCGAGGCGCGAGGGCGTGCTTTACCAGGGAGACTCTGCGACATTTGAGCGCACGGCGCGCGTAGCAGCCCCTCTCCATTGAGATGCTATGGTGTTGCGGCGTGAGCCAGATGGAGGCTACTGAATGAGTCGACTCGAAGTCGCCAAGAAGCTCGTTACGGCGCTGGTAGCGGGTCCGCGGCGGATTTCGCTTCGTTGTCCGAAGTACTGGCAGAAGATCTCGCGCTGTCGACGTTCCTGGGTGGCACGATTGAGGGGAAGCAAGCTGCTCTTACGCAGCTCCAATCGGCGCAATCAAGCGGCGCCTACGCAAGAATCGAGACGTGGGGAGAGCCTGCGGAGAACGACGGCACCGTCGAGGTGAAGGCAGAGATGCCGCTGGTCTCCTTCACCGGCGGCTACCTGTGGGAACTCCACTTCGACGAAGCGGACTCGATCGCGAAGATAGTCCAGAGCAACGTCCGCCAGATCAGGCCGCTGCCGCCGGGACCGATCGAGCTCACGGAGAACTTCGTCGAAGTGTTACGGGGCCCTTCGAGTCCGGACTGGCGACGATGGTCTCCTACGTTGACGACTCCGGCCAGCCGCACGTTACGCCGCGAGGCACCACGCAGGTGCTCAGCAAGGACGAGTTAGCCATCTGGGTCCGTAACCGAGAGGGCGGAATCGCCACGGCGATAAAGCACAATCCCAGGATTGCGGTCTCCTACTTCGCCTATCGAGGCAGCCCCTACTCCGGCAGCCTCGAGTTTCAAGGCCGGGCCCATGTTGACGAAGACGGAGAAACGCGGACGCGGGTGTTCGAGGGGTCGCCGCCTGTGGAACAGCGCCTCGATCCAGAGCGCAAGGGTTTCGCGCTGGTGGTGGAGCTTGACCGGGTAAATGGCTTCGTGTCGGGCAATCGCGTCAACATGGTGAGGTGACGAGACCAGCTAGCCGCGCGCCTCGCAACGAAATCAGAGGTCTAGTTGGCTGGGAGAGCCTGGGCCCAAGCCAGGTAAGTTAACATAAGGCGGGAACGCGACTTCTGATTGTTTGGGTGGCCGTCAGCCCACGTAGATTGGGTCCGGCTGGCCAAAGAAGCCAAGCACGAGGTGGAAGGCGGTGCGAAAGTTCTTCTCGTGCAGGCTTGAGTGCGCCGATCCCGGCATGACGACGAACTGCTTATCCGGGTTCGGCAGCCGTTGGAAGAAACCGACCAGGTCTTCGAAGCCCGCGATACCATCGTGCTGCCCGCGCATGATCATGACCGGCACATCGAGCTTGCTGGGGTCTACCAATGGCAGATTGCGGCACATGTCGATGTAGGTGCCGTTAGGGACCGAATCGTCCAGTGCGAGGATCGCGTCGGCGAAAGCCTCGATGACGTCTTCATCGGCGGTTCCGGGATGATCCCGCGTGAATATCGATCTCACGAAGGCCTGGTCGATGGCTCTGCGGTTTGTCGCCTCGAACTGCGGCAGACGCTTGCGGCGTTCCGCGAGCGTCGGGCTGCCTTCGCCCGTCCAGACGAACGCGTCCAGGATCAGCCGCTTGACGATTTCAGGGCGTCTTTCGGCGAGCATCGCGGCCCGCAGCGCGCCGGATGAAACACCAAGCACGAGAAGTCTTGTGTTCCCGCGGCGCTCCTGAATGTAGCGGCCACAGCGCTGGCGTCGTCGGCGCCGTCGACAATGAAGAACTTGCTGTCGCGCGCTCTGTCGGACCTACCGTAGCCCTCGCAGTCGAAGCACCAGACGTCGAAGCCACGCTGGGCAAGAAAGTCCATCAACGAGTGCTCGCTCGAATGTCCTGGTACGTGCAGGTCAAAGCTGGGAGTCGACGCCATCGAAGAGCCGTGAATGAGCAGGACGGTACCGAGGAAGCTGCCCTCAAAAGGATGGAGCGAACTTTTCCCATGCAAACAGGCGGATGGGGCCACTGGCATGAGTCTTGGTGACCCAATGCTCGGTTCCAACCACGCAGCGACTGGCGGTAGTCATGTCGATTCCCCATTTCGTGCTGTCGGCGGTGGCTTAGGCCGAGCTTGGCGATATCGAGCGGCTCCGATCGCTCGGGTGATGCGCCGGGCCGCTCGCTAGCCCCAGACTTTCTTCGCCGTGCTCGAGACCAGCTTCAGCTTGGCCGCCTG
Source organism: Dehalococcoidia bacterium (assembly GCA_965197795.1). Lineage (GTDB taxonomy): Bacteria > Chloroflexota > Dehalococcoidia > DSTF01 > WHTK01 > WHTK01. Next base: position 448,115 of record OZ240228.1, read on the forward strand.
TTCTTCCGGGGTCAGCGAGTTGCCCTGGAAGGTCGACGCGAAGCCACACTGTGGGCTCAACGCCAGGTCGTCGAGGTCGACGTACTTGGCGGCCTCGTGGATACGCTCGATCAGCTCGTCCTGCGACTCGACCTCCGGGAACTTCGTCGTGACGAGGCCGAGGACAACGGTCTTGCCCTTCGGCATGTAGCGCAGCGGGGCGAAGTCGCCGGCGCGCTCGGTGTCGTACTCGAGCAGGAAGGTGTCGACGTCGAGGCCACCGAAGGAGGTCTCGGCCACCCAGTCGTAGCCACCGGACTTGTGCCAGCCGCCACCGCCCGTGTTGCCGCGGCAGTAGTGCATGCCGATGGTCACGTTGGAGCGGTCGAGGCCGGAGATCGAGTAGTTGTCGGCTTCCACGTCGTCGCGCAGCGCCTGCAACGGGTCGATGCCGATGGCGGTGTACTTGTCCCTGATCTCCCCCGAGACGAAGTCGGTGTAGTGCGGGTTGTCGAGCTGGATGTAAGGCACGCCATCTTCAATGAGCGCCTTTACCTCGCCCCGGATCACCTCGGCGACGGCGCGCAGGAGACCGGCCCGACTGCCGAATACCGGGTCGGACGCCTCGGGGCTGTAGGCGCGCGAGGCGACGTAGGAGGCTGCGGGCATCGTTATCTTGAAGTCGCCTGGCGAGTGCTGCTTCAGGAAGGCCGCGTCGTAGCCGGTGAGGCGGCGCTTCTGAACGATGGGCGCACCGAGGACCCTGCCCGAGCCGCCGGGCCCACCGCCCTGACCGGGTACACCGGCGCCGTCTGCCGGCTCCGCGCCGAGGCGGCCGGCGATAGGGTTGGGCTGGCCTTGCAGTCGAATCGCTGGCGTACCGGGTACGTAGCCCTCCGACATGGCGTCCGCGAAGGGGCTGGACCAGCCGCCGCGGCGCCACTCACCGTCGCTGTACACCTCGATGCCGGACTCTCTCTCCATCTCGAGGAGCTGGAGAACCTGCTCGTCCTCGACTTTGCGCAGGTCTTGTTCCGAGATCTTGCCCTGCGTGAAGGCCGTGTGCGCTTCCTTGATCGCCGGAGGCCTCAGGAAGCTGCCGACCTGATCTGCTCGATACTTCTTCAACTTCTCGTGTCCCTTTCTGCTCGTCGCCACGCCCGGATCGCCGCGTCGGCCGGCCCGTCAGCGGTGTTAAACATGTGACCGAGGCCGCCTGAACACGGTTTGACGGGAGCCCCGAATAGGCCTCCGTCGTTGTGCGTTTACTCGCCTGGGTGGACGTACCAGACATACTAGATGATGAGGCATGGGCGGGCTCTCTCGAATTCGAACCGAGAACCAGCGGATCAAAGCGTCTTGGTGGTGGGTCCTGAGTCGTTCATCCAGAACTGAGCTTGGGGTCTCTTGTCCTCGATGAAGCGTGACGGTTGCCGATGTGCGTCGCGGGTGCTGTCAGAGCTGTTGTTAGTTGAAAAAACAAGATTGGTGCGACTTGCCCTGAGTTCTGACAGAAGCCTGTCGTCATCGTCTACACTCCTGCTCCAACCGCGGAGTGGTGTACGGCAGTCGTCATGGTCACAATGAAGGAGGAAGCAAGATGGAAGAGGGAAAGCCCACTATCTCAGTTTCAGTGTCAATGAAGGTAAACCTCGGCAACTACGAATCAGCCGACGCCTTCGTAAGTCTGTCTGGTCTGGCGGCCGGAACATCAACAGAACAGGTCGAGGACTTACTGGACACCGGAAAACTCGCATGGTCACTAATGACCGTGCGTCTAAACGAGAAGATTAAAGACATTCGAAAGGGCTAGTACGTCCAGGATTGGATAGAAATGGGCATGAAACGGCCAAGGGGCCTAACTATTCCCTCCCGGGCCTTTTAGCGCTTCTCCTCGTCCAATGAATCGTTCCTGTGGACTCCAGCCCGCGACCCAACGGATATGCGCCCTTGGCCAATCCCGTTAACCCATACTCGCTTGGGAGATTGGAGATTCCTTCATGGCGAACGCAACCCTGAAAATCGAAAACGCGGCGTACATCATCACGGTCGATTCTGCGCGCAGGATTATCCGGGACGGGTCGATCGTCATTGACGGGCAGACGGTCCGACAGGTCGGCAAGTCCTCTGAATTGGCGGATGTTGGCGCGGATCGAGTGATCGATGCGAGCGGCATGGTCGTGACTCCCGGCCTGATCAACGGGCACGTGCACATCAGCTATGCCCACGCCACCCGCGGGATATTCCCCGACGACCTCGACCGAATCGATTACCTGTCCCGGGTCTTCGCGCTGCAGTCGGCGATGAATCAGGAAGAGGAATATCACACGTCGCTGCTTGCGATCACGGAGCTGATCAAGTCCGGTACAACCTGCTTCGTGGACCCGGGCACGACCAAGTTCATCGACTCGTGCATGCAGGCATGGAAGGACTCCGGTACGCGCATCATCATGGGTTCGCAGGTCGTGGACCAGCCGAATCCGGTGAGGCTGCCGGTGCTCTCCACCGAGGCTGCACTGGCGCAGACTGAGGCCACAATCAGGCGATACGATGGCGCACTCGGTGGCCGTGTTCGCGCCTGGGCGATGCCGTTCTCCAGCGATTACGCTTCCTCCGAGTTGCTGGTCGAGACCAAACGCATCGCCGACGAATGCGGCACGGGATTAACCCTGCATCAGATGAACGATGACGGCTCCGTAGCAGCGAGTGTACGCGAACACGGGCAACGCCCCATCGAACGCCTTGAGGCCCTCAGGGTGCTCGACCACAACACGCTACTGGCGCACGGCGTCGGCTTTGATGCTTCCGACGTTGAGCGGGTGGCCAGGACCGGTGCGAGCCTGGCGTTCTGCCCAACAGCATCGATAAAGATCGGAGAAGGCGTGACGTCACGGTCCCTGCTACCGGAGATGTTGGCAAAGGGTGTCCATGTCAGCCTCGGTACCGACGCAGCCAATAACTCAAATCTCGTGGAGACGCTGCGGTCGATCTACCTGGCCGCTGTGCTCTTCAAAGACGCTCGCAGAGATACGAGTATGGTGCCGGCTGAGACTGCCCTCGAGCTGGCCACGATCGAGGGCGCACGAGCTCTCGGCATGGAAGACGAGATCGGGTCCCCGAGGTCAACAAGAAGGCTGACCTGGTCCTGTTCGATGCAGGTCGCGTCGAATGGCGTACGCTATTCAACCCCGTGAACAATCTGGTCTACAGCGCTGACGGCCGAAGCGTGGACACCGTCATCGTCGACGGCCAGGTGGTGGTCGCGGCACACAAGCCGCTCTTCGTCGACGAGTCGAGCCTGATTCAGAAGACGCAGGAGCTGGGAGAAGGTCTCCTCGCCAGGACCGGCGTCCCAGTTGCGCAGCGCTGGCCCGTCGTCTGACCGCGCCTCTCAGATTGACCACTTACAGGGTGCTGTCGTGGGACACTTGGCGGTATTAACCGGCAGCGGTCTGACTGTCGTCCGAAGCCAGTGGTGCGTGGCGTACCTTTTGTTTGGGCTCGTCTGAGTTCTTCAACGAAACGACATGCAAGACCGGTGGCCCGAAACTCGCGGCTCGATCGACCAGCCCGCTATCCAACCACCACGACATCCCCTTTGGAAGCGTCGAAAGTATCGTCCCCTTGAATCTCGTGGCGTGACTCTTGAGCTCATGCTCCAGAGCGTCGATGGCGATGCGTTCGCTGACCTCGACTCGTTCGATCCTGACTCCTGACTCTTCCAGCGCACGAACAGCTGACGAACGACGTTCGTGCTCGGCCGCCAGAACCTCTGGGCCATCGCCTTCAGGCCGCCGGCCTATCTCGGGAATGACCAGTACGAACTCGGCCTCAGGCTCATTCGCCTGAATCTCTAAGAGGGCTCGAAGGAGTTGAGGGCTGCCCACGGTCTGGTGCGCCATGACGAGATAGCTTGTCTTGCTCGTAGCGCCATCGTGGACGGCCTTCGATTCAACGCTACTTGCCAGCCAACCTCGCTTTGGTGCTCCTATGTGATCCTGTATTTCACGATAAGAGAGCTTGTCGATGCGGCTCGCGGGCAGCGAAGTTGTCTTGCCGGCATAGAACTGAAGGATGGCCAGGTAGCGATGAAGCATGGAGGGAAGCAGAAAGTTCTGCCTGATGTGTTCCCTTCCACCTTCGCCCATCGTTTCGGCCTGCTCCTGGTCGTCTAGAAGCTGACTCATTCTGGACGCGAGGGCGTCCACATCGTTGGGCTCGACGATATAGCCGGTTTCGCCATCAACGATCTGTCGATCGATCCCGCCCGCTGTTGAGCCGATGACTGGGGTGCCCTGCCATGCGGCCTCCGCAACAACCAGGCCAAAGCCTTCTTTGGTGGAGACATGGACACAGAGACGAGCGTGGCGCATCAGAGCGCCGACTACCCGGTCGTTGTTCTCTACGTTGACAAGAAAGCGCACGTCCGGGTCGTCACCAGCGACTTGCTGTAGGTCCCGGAGGATGGATTCGCCTTCAGGGTCATCACTCGCCGTATTGCCAAGGAAGACCAGATAAGGCGGACACTTGCCGGAGTAAACCTTGCGCAGCGCCTTGAAGGCCTCGAGAACTGCAGCCTGATTCTTGTGAGGGTCGTAGCGCGAGACAGCTGCAATTATCGGCCTCTCAGAGTCGATGCCGTGCTCATGGAACACAGGGGCGAGAACTTCTAAAGCTTCTGCCGTGGATAATTGGCGGTTTTTTTCAGCGAGTGGATCGATGCTCGGGTAAACCTGGTAGTGCGGTATGTTCAGTCCGGGCCCAGCGAATTTCGGCAACGTGAAGATAGCGCCTGCGCACTGGTTTATATAAGGCAGCAGGAATCGCCAAAGAACCCGGTCCGGGCTTGATGTATCGATGTGGCTGCGCCATAGAACGTTGCCGTAAAGCACGCCGCTCATGATCATTGCCGCCGGTTGAGGATCGTGGATTTCTATGACATCGGCTGCGATGTGGGCCTTGAGAGCGTTCTGCTCTATGGTGTCGAGATAGTCGCCAAAGATCTCGTCTAGAATCAGGGACTCAGGCCGGCCCTGCAGCAGGTTGTGGAACTTCTTGGTCACCTTGAAGAAGTCCTCGGAGCCCTCGATTGCCCACCACTGGGCGTCGATGCCCAGACCTGTGGCCAGGGGAACGATGCTGCGCAGCATCTCAGCCACGCCACCACCACTGAAGGTTGAGTTGACGTTAGCCCAGGTCGTACCAATCGGTTCAGCCAGACGCTTCATGGCGTCGACGGATTCGGCTCCTACGAAGGGTAGGTAATCCTCTGGCCTTACGGTTCGATCTGCTGCGTGTTGTTGCAGAGTTAGTTTGGGGGCGTCTTCGATGTCGAGAATGGCATACCTTCGTGATCCAGTTTGACTTATTATTCGGCATTCTGCGCTACGATCAATATCGTTGACCTGTCAGATATCGAGTGCGATAGGTCACGCAGGTGAACGAAGCGCGACCTCTGGACTCAATAAAAGCGTCGACGCATCCGGTTTGCAATCTGGAGGCTTGCCAGGTCTCGCAAAGAGGCATAAATTCATCCTGATCCGAAAGGAGGATCAGGATGATTGGTAAGGCCGAGCTCGAAATCAAATACTGCGTAACTTGAGGTTACTTCTGGAAGGCCGCCAGTGTGGCGACCGAACTGGCAGATGGCCACATCAAAGAGACTGACATCACGCTGACGCCTGTACACGAGGGACGCTTTGAGGTCTACATCAACGGCGAAAAGGTGTACGACCGCAAGGAAGCGGAAGACAAGGACTTCCTACCGTCCTTGAGGCAGATAGGCCAGGCCAAGCAGACGCTGCGAGAAGCAATCGGCGTTGAGGAGCCTGTACCAGCGGCACCCTAAGGATACGAGCGTGATTGAAGAAGGCCGGCGTGGTTAACCACGCCGGCCTTCTCGGTATGCCGGGTGCACGACCCGGCTCAGGTGATTTCTCAACCGACGGCGCCGCGCCAGCCGATTTCAATCTCGCCGCCGCGGACCACCATCGGGACGAAGATCGTATGCTTCAGGACTTCGTCGAACCAAGCCTTGTTCTGCATCACGTTGCGCTCCTCGAACTCGGTCCCTTCGGCGACGATCTCGGCACGGGCGCGATCGCAGACGTCGCAGCCGTTGGTCGTGTAGATGATCAGTTTCTCGTCCACTGGAGACCTCCGCTAAGTTTCGAATTCGAGCTGCTCTACAGCGAGAATGATGTGGCTGTTAAGGATTGCACGCCGGTGCATGAGGGCAACTACGGGTACCGACGCTGGACCGACGTAGTTTGACTTGCCGTTCTTCACGAGCGACTGCCAGGGACACCAATTCTTGTGCAGCTTCGGCAGAAGGTAGGGAATGGCGATTAGCCCCACGAGCGGGTTCATCCGCATCGTTGACCCGTCGCGTTGCCTGAGAACCGGAATCGATTCTTCGAGCGTCCGGACGAGGGCTTGATCGAGCGCGTCAAAACGCCATCTTCGAGCCGAACCCGGGCTCTTCTCCCAGGTGACAATCGGTAAGACACGTGTGTTCTCCGTGTCGTCTTCAAAGACCTCGATGAACACCTCACGATGGTTGGCAAACACTTGCCAGTTTAGCTTCAGGCTATCGGCGTGCTGGCGAAGCAGGCTTTCAGATCCGGAGCTGGTCATGGCCCGGTCGTGGAGGCGCCAGTTGTCGAGTACACGGGCGAATCGATCCGGACCGTGGGCCTTGTAAGGTGCGAGCGCGTAAAGGAGATCCATCAGGGCTCGGCGGCCGAGCCCCTCTCCGAGGACGACGACGTACTTTGTCTTGCCGCCTCCGGAGTCGTGCTTCAGGACGTAGGCCGGGCCGAGGCGGGTAACAAGATTGCCCTGGCCACTCGCCTCACTTCCAGCTAAGCCTGGAATTGTGATCGGGCCCAGGACTCCTGCGAGCCCCTCAGAGTCGATGCGAGAAACGGTCACTACTGCCTCCGGCGCGAAAGCAGAATATCATCAAGCAGCCGGACCGCCGAAGTCTAGGCGACAGGCCTAACGCGGGATTAAGCTACCGCCGAGCGCCTGGAGCGAGGAAGTTCGCGCCTGAATGGCCAGTCGAGGAGTGTGAAGCAATGCTCAGTGAAGCCGACAACCAGCTACTCTGCCGCGTCGGTCCGGGAACGGTGGTAGGCGATTTGATGCGCAGCTACTGGATTCCGGCGATTCGTTCGGATGAGATTCCGGAAGTCGATTCACCTCCGATCCGGGTCCGGCTGCTAGGCGAAAACCTGATCGGATTCAGGGCCACCTCGGGGGAGGTCGGCCTGTTTCGAGACGCCTGTCCGCACCGCGGGGCGTCTCTCTTCTTTGGACGTAACGAAGAGGAAGGCCTGCGCTGCGTATATCACGGTTGGAAATTCAACGTTTCGGGCGCCTGTGTGGATATGCCGTCAGAGCCAGCCGAAAGTAATTTCCGCAGCAAGGTACGCGCGCCGGCCTATCCGACTCGAGAACGGGGAGGCGTGATCTGGGCTTACATGGGTTCGCTGGAGGAGCCGCCTGACCTACCAATGCTTGAAGGCAACATGCAGCCGGAGGGTCAGTCCTATATCTACAATCTCTTCTGCGAGGGCAACTTCATGCAGAATTGGGAAGGTGACATGGACACCGTCCACGCCGCCTTCCTCCACGGCTCGTTTACTCCCAGCGCCAACTTGCAGGCGGGTTCCGTCCAGTCCTACGTACAGGGGAACAAGGCCCCGCGCTTCAGCGTCCTGGACACGGAGTGGGGTACCTCTTACGGCGCCTACCGGCCGGCCGAAGCGGACACCTACTACTGGCGCATCTCGCACATCCTGTTCCCCTTCTACTCGATGATCCCCAACGGCACACTGGGACGAGGCGTGTTCTGGCGCGCGTACGTGCCGATCGATGATGAGCACACGATGATGTGGACTCAGATCGCCGGCCCCGATTTTGAGAAGCGCATCGACGGGCTGACGGGCAGGCTGAACTGGCGGCCCAGCACCACTGACTGGCTCGGCCGCTATCACCTGACGCAGGACCAACACAACGACTTCATGATCGATCGAGAGGTTCAGCGGTCCGGTACCAGCTACACCGGAATCCCCGGCGGCGCCCGGCCGCAGGACATGGCGATGACCTGGAGCATGGGTGCCATCTATGACCGATCGCACGAGCACCTGGGTACCACGGATGCCCTGATCATCAGAACGCGGCGCCGGATGCTTGCTGCCGCCCGGGCTCTGCGAGACTTCGGAACGTCACCGCCGGGTGCAGAGAGTTCGGAGGTTTACGCCCAGCGATCGGGCCAGGTCATCCTGCCTCGGACGGTGGACTGGTGGGAGGAAACCCAGGAGCTTCGCAAGGGATTCGTGGAGCACGTTGGCTTGAAAGAATTGGCCTGAGGCATTGTCAAAGTGACGGGCCAGGGGATGCAAGCGATAAGCCTCGGACTTCGCTAGGAGTATCGCAATGAAGGTAGTAGACGCAATCGCCGAAATCCTGAAGCGCGAGGGCATCCAGTTCCTGAGTTGTTATCCGACGACGCCGATCATCGATGCTTGTGCGGCGGCTGGGATCCGTCCCTATCTCTGCCGACAGGAACGCGTCGGTGCCGGTATCGCCGATGGCTACAGCCGGGTCACTAACGGCAACCCGCTGGCGTCTTCGCCATGCAATACGGCCCCGGAGCGGAGAACGCGTTCCCCGGCGTCGCGACGGCGTACTCGGATTCGACGCCTATGCTCTGTTTGCCGCTGGGCCATCCCCGGAACCGCGCCCAGGTCTACCCTTTGTTCAGCTCGGCCCGCAGTTTTGCCGCGGTCACGAAGTCTGTCGAAACGCTGAACCTGGCCGGCGAAGTGGAGGAGGTCATGCGACGCGCGTTTAGCCTCCTGAGGATGGGCAGGCCGGGGCCTGTGATGGTCGAGATTCCCGCCGACGTGGCGCTCGAAGAGATACCTCGGACTTCACTCTCGTACGTCCCGGTCAAAGCGACCCGATCCGAGGGCAATCAGAAGGACATCACAGATGCCGCTGAAGTTCTCTTGGGGTCGGGACGCGCCATCATCCACGCCGGCCAGGGGGTGCTCTACGCGGATGCCTGCGACGAGTTGCTGGAGCTGGCGGAGCTGCTGCAGATTCCGGTCATGACCACGCTGGAGGGCAAGAGCGCGTTCCCCGAGAACCACGAGCTGGCCTTAGGCAGTGCAAGCGGTGTCATGAGCGGCCCGGCGCTGGAATTCCTGACGCGGGCGGAGACCGTGTTCGCGGTCGGCACCAGCCTGACCAAACACGGCATGGTGGCCAATCTGCCGCCAGGCAAGACGATCATCCACGCCACGAACGATGAACGCGACCTCAACAAGAACTACCAGACGCAGCACCCGATCCTCGGCGACGCCAAGCTGGTGCTACGGCAGTTCATCGACGCCTGCCAGGACCTGATGGGCCGCGAGACACGGGAGGCCGGTGTAGCCGGCGAAATCGCTCAGATACGCGAGCGATGGCTGCGGGATTGGCTGCCAAAGTTGACGTCGGACGAGGTGCCGCTCAATCCCTACCGCGTAATGTGGGACTTCATCAGCACGGTAGACTCACGAGAGGCGATCGTGACGCATGATTCCGGCAGTCCGAGGGATCAACTGATGCCGTTCTATCAGGCCTCGGCGCCACGCAGCTACCTGGGGTGGGGCAAGTCCCATGCGCTGGGCACCGGGTTGGGCCTCAATATGGGCGCGAAATTGGCTGCGCCTGAGAAGTTCTGCGTCAATTTCATGGGCGACGCGGCTTTTGGGATGACGGGACTGGACTTCGAAACCGCGGTGCGCAACGAGATACCGATCACAACCATCGTTCTCAACAACTCGGCGATGGCAATCGAGCGTCACGCCCTGGTGGCGTCGCACGAGCTTTACGGCGTCCGGAATATCGGCGGGAACTACGCGGACATGGCGCGATCGATGGGCGGCTACGCCGAGCGCGTGCAATCGCCGGCTGAGATAGTGCCCGCTATCAAGCGCGCGCGTCAGGAGAACGAAGCCGGACACGCCGTGTTGCTCGACTTCATCACCTCCCAGGAGATCGATTTTTCCCATAAAGGAATGGTCTAGCTGGCGACGGGCTCCTGGTTACGAGGATTAAGGGATCGATCCGAATTGGCGAGAATCAACACGGAGGGTGCCGTGTTAACTTCGCTAACCTTTGTGGGTCCAGCACCTGGGGCTCCTGCTCGACGACGCTTGTACTTGACGGCTTTTGTAGCGCTTTCCGGCGTGTTCTACGCGATGGCCGCGACCTCGCCTCAGGGACTCGTCGAGCTAACTATCTTCCTTGCGGTTGCGCAGCTGGCGGCATTGACTGCTGGACTTGTGGTTTATGTGCAGGCTGCCGAGACTCCGACTCCCGCGCCAGTTAGGAACGTTAGGACTCATCCTGTATCAGGCAAGGAAGCTTTGCGGGAGTCTCTCGCGGCTCTGCTCAAGGTTGCTGACAAAGCGGAACCAGAATTAGCTGTTGCGGTCATGCTGATGGAGGCCGATCAGGCAGAGCCGGCCGGCAGAGGAAGGACGCATGCGTTCGAACGCATCAAGCTGGCGTTGCGGTTTCGGTCGGGCCAGGCGGAAACGATCGAGCTTAGTGAAAACTGCCTCGCCCTTACTCTTGTGGGAGCGTCTGCATCCTATGATCTCGAGGAAACAGTCCATTCGTTGCTCCGAGATTTGCGTGACTTGAAGCAGAGCGAAATCGGAATGACTCCGCTCAATCTCACCTTTGGAATCGGAGTTTGTTCCGGAGAACGCAGCTCGGTGGAGAGCCTGGTCTGGCAAGCTCGGGTTGCCCTGCGACGGGCTTACGACCTGAGCACTGGCATTTACGTTGTATCCAACCGCAACAATCTCGCGAAAAGAGTCTAAGCTCCGTCGCCGGCGCCACAATCAAGCGATAGTGTCACGTCGGCCGACCCTAAAGCGCGTTGCCGTCAACCGGTTGCCAGAGAGTGAGTACCCAGGCAGCCAGGATCAGAATCCAGCGTGCCGTGATAACTACTATCTGGCCATGGTTGATGTTCTCGACTGTCTCGGTGTCCTTCTGGTCGATTTTCCACATAGCAACCTCCTTGCGAGCGAGACTAGGCTCATGTCGTAAGGGTCGCGTCCGTATGAACACCCAACTTTTCGCGGACGTCGAGCACGGTCAGTGGCCGGCCAATGCGTAGTTCCACGCATTGAGCCATGACGTACTTACCAGGTCGTTCTAAAGGAGCCGATTACTTATCACGGCGCCAGATGCGGAGGAGCGAATTGACAGACGATCCGTGCTCAGTCGCGCTCGGGAGTGGCGCCGTAGCGAGCACACGGGTGCCCCTGAGTCCAGTAGGGGATGCTGTTAGAATGACGAGCACCTCGGATAAAGCAAAGGCGACATAGAGAACCAGTGGAGGAAACGTGGGCGAAAAGCTGCAACAAAGTGACCACTTTCCGTCGATAACGCTGAAGCTGTTGGGCGGCGACACGGTCACGCTTCCGGCTGAGGCGCCGTCGCGATACACGGCGCTACTCTTTTATCGTGGTTCCTGGTGATCGTACTGTGCTCGGCAGTTAGCCGAGTGGCAGGCAACAAAAGCAGAACTTGAAGAACTTGAGGCAACGATCTTTCTGGCCAGCGTCGATGACGAGGAGCACGCCCAGGAGATGGTCGACAAGGCAGGCCTGACCTTTCCGGTCGCCTACGGTGTCACACGAGAAGAATCAGAGTCATTTGGCGCCTGGTGGTCGGAAGATAGAGGTGGGTACATCCAGCCGGCCGAGTTCTTGCTGGGCAGGGGTGGCGTCGTGCTGGGGGCGATGTACGCCTCCGGACCTGTGGGACGCATGGGTGCCGATGAGGCGGTTCGTCAAATTACGAACCGAGAGCGACGCCGTCTCGAGCAGGCTCAGCAAAAAACCTAAGCAGCAGGTTCGTCCTCAGCGAATCCAGAGAATCAAATGCGTGGCGGGCTAGTCGGATTTGAATCGAGGAGCGACGAATCAGGAACCCGCCCCGGTAATACGGGCCGCGCGCTCGAGGGAAATGACAGGGATTCTCCGCCTGGTCTTGCGCTGGTAGTAGGCGAATTGGGGAAACGCGTTGGCCTGCCGCGCAAAGAGTGAGTCTCGCTCGTCACCTTCGATGACCGCCGCCATGACAGCGAAGGCTTCTGTACCAACCTCTATCTTGGCTTCTGGGTTTGCAACCAGGTTGTAGTACCAGTCTGGGTTTCGACGCGCACCACCCATCGATCCGAAGACGATGTATCGATCGTGGTCTTGCAGGTACATGAGTGGTGTGACGCACGCTTGCCCCGTCCTTGCGCCTCTCGAATGAAGGATAAGGATGGGACCTCGAGGTGGCGTGGCGGTTACGACTCCGCCGTTGGCGCGAAACTCCTCTATCACCTGCCGGTTCTTCTGGTTCAGCAAAAGCCTCTCAGACCGTTGTCGACTTTCGGCAGCCCTCGCGTTTGGACTCTGCAGAGACTGGCTTCCATTACCATATGGCCCACGACGGTGCCTCCACCCTTTGGATGATGGGCGACAATATCGAGCATGTGATCAGCTACTGGGTGCTGTTCGAGGAGTTCGACTCCCCGACGCTCGGTGACTACGCAGTAATCAGCCACTGGGCGCCCTTCTTGCTGGGAGGCGTATTAGGCGGCTCCCTGGCCGACCGGTACGACTGCCGCAAGCTCTTTCTCGTGGCGATGACGATGTTCATCTTCGTCTCCCTCGGATGGGCATTCGTGTTCTGGACCGACACGCTGGCGGCCTGGCACGCGGTAGTACTCCTGACCCTGCACGGCATCGCCGGCGTGGTTTTTTCTCCGGCGAGCCAGGTAATCATCCACGACATCGTGGGGAACAATAGGCTGGCGAGCGCGGTGCGTCTGACGGCAACAGGCCGTCAGGTCGGTCTGCTCTTGGGTTCTGCGGTAGGCGGACTCTTTCTTCTCGTCCTGGGGCCAGACCTCGGCATCGCCATCAACGCAGCGATCTACCTGCCGATGGTGGCTTGGTCGCTGCGTGAACCGTACACGGGCCACGGCGACGTGCCGTCCGAGGTCCGCGCGCAGGAAGGTGTCCTGGCGGCTAAGCGCCAACTTTGAGGCGCTGAAATTAGCGCGAGCGAATCGGACGATCTTCGGGATGATCGTGTTGGTAGGCTTGACGTCGCTGCTGGTCGGTAGTGCTCATCAGGCGCAGCTGCCGGAGTTTGCCGAATCGTTTCTGGAGGATGACGCGGGCCTAGCTTACACGATGCTCCTGTTGGTTGGGGCGATAGGGGCCATTTTCGGAGGGCTGCTGCTGGAGATACTGCCCAACGGCTCGCCCACGCCGGGCAAGTCGATCTGGTTAGCGCTCTGCTGGACCGTGACGATGCTGTTGTTCGCGGCGGCGCCGGTCTATGAGGTGGCGCTCGTTTCACTCTTCCTGTCAGGCGTATTCCTTATCGGCTTCACGTCGATGGCGCAGGCGCTAGTCCAGCTCGAGGCGCCGATGGAGAGCCGGGGCCGGCTGATTGGGCTATTCAATACGTCGCTCAATGGGCTGCGCGTGGGCAGCGGCGTGACGGTGGGGTTCCTCGGGGCTCTGATCGGGATCCAGTGGTCTCTCGGGCTCAGCGCGGCGATCCTGCTGGTCGCGTTGATATTTCTGGGGTTGAGTCAGCGCCAGGCGGCACGGGCTGCGCTTTCGGAGGCTGGGGCGGAGGTTGTCTCTTAGAGCGCTGAGCCCCTCGCCAGCCCAGGTTGTTCATCTGAACGGCTGGAATCGACCTGACTCGCCGGTCTCGAGCTTGAACGCGACGTTCTCACCAAGCGGTGAATCAAACAACTCCGGATGGAATAGGCGAGCCATTATCTCGGTGCCGTCGACGAGCCGCGGTCCTGGCCGCGCGAAGTAGGCGTTGGCATCGACAACAAAGACGTTGCCGGCCTGCACTGCGGGCAACTCACTCCAGCCGGGCCGTCCAGTGAGCCCACGTGCTTGCTCAAGCGCGCCTTTGGCGTCGAAGCCGCAAGGCATGACAACGATGACCTCTGGCGACCAGGCCTGCACTTGCTCCCAAGTGACTCGCCCGGAATCGACGCCCGGACGTCCCAGTCCGTCGACTCCGCCAGCGATGGAGGTCATCCCGGGCAGCCAGTGTCCCGCACAGAAGATCGGGTCCACCCACTCGACGCAGAAGACGCGAGGCCGATATGCGACGTCCGCAGTGCGCAGGGTGACGGCTTCCAATCGGCGTTTCAGTTGGCCGACGAGTGCCTCGCCCGTATCGCGCCGGTTGAATTCCTCAGCGACTCGCAGCAGGTCGTCCAGCATTTCTTCAATGGTGGACGGGTCCAGTGAAATGACTTGCGCTGCTTGCGGCATGCTGCACACCGCTTCATCCACAAGCGCCCGGGGAACGGCGCACACCTCGCACAACGACTGCGTCAGCACGACATCAGGCTCGAGCTTGGCCAGCAACTCAACGTCCAGCTCGTAGACCGTGTGCTCGTCGGTGAGTGAGGCTGCGACGGCAACGTCTATCTCGGCGCTCGTAAGCCCTTCGGGCAACATGCTGCGAGTCAGCTTGGGCAGGGCTCTAACGGACTCGGGGTAATCGCACTCGTGTGTAACCCCTACAAGGTGATCTCCAAGTCCAAGGGCGCACGCGACTTCTGTCGCGCTCGGTATTAGGGAGACAATCCTCATGGTTCCCGGCCTTCCGTCTCGGCACTCCTGTAGCCCACATTCTAGCCGTAAGGCTGGCCCTACGCCTTCAGGTCATTGCATGACGGCAGGACGCTGCCGCTGGTCGCCGGGCCGATCTTGTGGTTTATGGCAGTCCGCAACTATTAGCCGTGTTGCGCCCACACCATCGATGTGTCCGCGTCAGCATCACCGTTCAGCGTGTCATTACCACCCTGCCCGCTCAGCGTGTGTCGCCGGTCATTTCGAAGGCTACGCTGAGCGTCAGGTTGAGCTAGAATGCTGGCGAAACGCAGTTAGTGTGAGAAAGCAGGTCTTGTGATGCCGTGGATCAAGGTAATTCGCGAGAGCGAATCTGATGGCGAACTGAAAGAGACCTACGCCAAGATGCGAGAGGTCAATGAGTCCTACGCGACTCTGAATCCGGGAGAGCAGCCTCTCGACGCGCGGCCGGACGGCGGCGCTATCGGAGCACCGACGCTTTCTAGCCTCAACCCGAAGGCGATGCTCTACGCCCGCGAGCTGATGATGGAGGTCATGCGCGGGCCGTCCAGGCTAACTCCTGCCCAACGGGAGATGATTGCCACGGTGACCTCCGTCACCACGGATTGCCGCTATTGAACGATTGCTCACGCAGGGTCCCTGCGTAGAGTCAGCGGAGACGACCTCACAGCGGAGTTCATCCAGAACGACTGGCGAAAAGCAGACCTCACCGAAGCCGAGCGGGCGATGCTCGAGTATGCCGAAAAGCTGACGATTGCGCCAGCGTCGATGACCGAGGACGACATCGAAGGCTTACGAAGGGTTGGTTGGACGGATCGGGACATCCTCGACATCGTCTCAGTCTGCGCCTACTTCAACTTCCGCGTGCGCATGGTGGACGGTCTCGGCCTTGAGGTGTCAGATGAAACGGCGGTTCGAGCCCTGAGTGGCCGGCAGCGGGCGGCGGAGCTGGCAAAAGAGAAAGGTGTCCAGTTGCCGCAGGACGTCTGGGATCTGACCGGTCAGGTTGAGAAGGCGGGTGCCGAGGCTAAACGCTAACCGACCGGGCCCTCAAGGGTTTCACCACAGCTCCGTGCACCGTCGGACGCGGATCACTTTCGGGTGGATCGATAAGGATCGTGCAAGGTGTGACACCCTGACTTCGCCAGCAACAGATCACCGCACCGTGGCTAGCCACTCCTTTCGGGCTCAGACGGAATCGTTGCTGAGAGAAGCCGGAGAGCGCTGGCTTCCGCCGACTGGACGACCGTGCGCTCGAAAGCCGAAACCAGCCTGCATTAGACCCAGAGAATAGGGACGCACAGGCATAGGGACATCCGGCGGTAAAGCGCCTTCACATTGGAGTTTTAATAATGGCAGCCGAGGTGGTCCCGCGATAAGCCCTCGTCGGTCGTTAGATCGGGAGCCGCAGCCTCTTGCTAAGGGTCGACAATCGTTTGAGTTCGGACAGGCAGCTCATCGAACAATCCAGCTCATGCAGAATTCCCCGCTATCTGTCTGCGCTTCATAGATTGCGGCGAACTCGGTATAGGATCCGAGCCGCGCTCTACTCATGGCAAGCCAGACAATCATTTTTCGCCTAGCCCGCCAGAGCTCCTGCGCTCGAGCCGCGCTGAGTGGTTTGCTCCTGACGGCGAACACCTGGCCCTCTTCCACCTCGAGGTCGACGCTGCCTACGGCGACGATTCCGCCTTCGTACCCTTTCGTAGTCGTTCGATTTCTATCGCTTGCACTGTTCGATCCTCATTCCGCACCCCTTTGCATTGACCGCGGCACTAGTTGCCGCTCACGGGACGATGTTGCAACCGGAGGTGCATACGCGACCTCAGCCAAAGGGTGCATTTGAGGGGTGTAATTTGCGGGTGTAGTTGGCGATGACGGCGAGCAGAGAGAAATCAAATGACCATCGGCAGGGTCCATCTCTCCCAACCATGCACAGCCGAGCCGCGTTCTTGCTACTATCCTGGTGGCGAATTACAGTCGCTGGAGGTGGATGATGGCTAACCGGCTGGTACTCCTCATTGGTACGCGCAAAGGCCTCTTTACGCTCACCAGCGACCACGATCGCTCGCGTTGGCGGCTCGGTGGGCCGTATCTGAGCGGCGCCGACATCACCCACGCCACCCTAGACTTACGCAGCCGCAAGCTCTATGCGACCGCGAACGACCCCTGGTTCGGCAACCGAGTTGCCGTGTCGGCCGACCTGGGCGCGAGCTGGCAGGAAGGATTCGGCGGCCCGAAATTCGCAGCGGAGAAAGTGAAGACGGTCGCGAGGCTCTGGCGTATCGAACCGGGTCGGCCGACCGAGCCCGGCGTTCTCTTCTGCGGTGTGGACCCCGGGCTCGCTCTTCCGCTCCGACGACGCAGGTGAGACCTGGCTTGAAGATGAGGCACTGAACGACCATCCGACCCGCGATCGCTGGGAGCCAGGAGCCGGCGGCCTGATCCTCCATTCGATCGTCCTCGATCCGGTTAACGCGGACCGCATGTGGGTCGCGATCTCGGCCGCGGGTGTCTTTCGCACTGAGGACGGCGGCCGCTCCTGGCAGCCGTTCAACAGCGGTCTAAAGAACATCCTCGCGAAGTACGAGCCGAACGCGGAGCTCTATCTCGAGGTAGGGCAGTGCGTCCACCACATGGTGTGCGCTGCAGGTGGCGGCGACCGGCTCTACGCCCAAACGCATTGGGGTACGTATCGCAGCGATGACGGAGCGGCGACCTGGAACGAGATCACGGAAGGCCTGCCTTCTGACTTTGGCTTGATGATCGCGGCTCATCCGTGGGATGCGGACGTCGCTTACGTCCTGCCGCTGCAGGGCGCCGAGTTTCGCTGCCCGCCAGAGGGCAAGCTGCGCGTCTTTCGCACTGCGGATGCTGGCAGGACCTGGCAGCCACTGACGCGCGGCCTGCCTCAGCGGGGCGCCTTCATGAGCGGCTATCGTGAGGCGATGGTCTGTGACAGTCTCGAGCCGGCCGGCGTCTACTTCGGCACGAACACGGGCCAGATTTACGCCAGCGCCGATGAGGGTGAAAGCTGGCGGCGCCTTACAGCCGACCTGCCGCCGGTCCCGGTCCCGGTCCCGCACGATATTCCCTGCCGATTCGAGGTCACCGCTTCCGCAGTAGATCTTCAGCTTCACCGAGGTGAGGAAAGAGACAAAGCGGGAATCGCGGGAACCCCGCACGAACCCCTGCGCTTCCGCCAGCTGCTCGATCGCCGCCTTGGAGTCGCCCGCGGCCAGCATCACCTGCGCCGCTGTGGTCCGCGCGAAAAGGACAGGGCTCCTGGTCGGCGACTTGCCGGCGAACTCCAGAGCCTTCGCAGCGTGGTCGGCGGCTGCCGCCAGATCGCCACGCTCCAACAGTACTTCTGCAAGCCCGGTATGTGGACCGCACATCAACAGGTTTGCCTCTGTGGAGACTTCCTGACCCGCCAGAAGCGCCTCTTCGAACGAGCGGCGGCCGTCTTCCAGCCGACCCATGACCAAGTACGCCTGCCCCCGCGCGTCAGGATGCTGGTGAGAAGTGGCGGATTCTGGGCTCGGCGGGCTTCATCCAGGCTCTTCTCAAGGTTGGGGAGCCCCGCCTTCAACTCGCTGACTGTCATCTCGATCCCCGCGCCCATCATGTGAAGCATTCCCCTGACGCGGTGCTTACTCGGAGGGAGCAGCTCAAGGGCCTGGCTGGCGATCGCTGCTGTTTCCTCTGGTGGCAGGTTCCGGGCTGAGAGGGAAAGCTTCAGCGCCAGCAGCTCACCCTTCAAAGCGTCCAGTCCTTCGAATCCGATAACGGTGCCGTCGACATCGTCCGAGGGATCGAATCCGCCGCGGTCCTCGAGCCCTCGATCGCCTCTTCTGCCCACGAGGTAAGCCTACGGACAGCCTGATTGTTGTTGTCGACGTCCATCGCGACTGCGGCGTAGTTGAGCGCAAGCCGGGGCCTCTGTCTAACCATCTCCTCCGGCAGCGATGCCGACCAGCTTGAAATCGATGCATATCGTCCAAGACGCTGGAACTCTTCGAAGTTGGCAGCCAGGAGGCGGGCCACGGTTTCATGGGCTCCTGCGCTGCGTGCTTGCTCGATCGCCTCGGCCGACATGTCGTGCTCCTCAAACCATGCCGCCGCGCGCCGGTGCAGGTCAGGTAACTGATCGAGGTGTTCATCCATCAAATGGGCACGGAGAACGTCCGCAAATAGGTGGTGATAGCGGTACCACTGGCGCTTGTCATCCGGCGGAACCAAAAACAGATTGTCTCGCTCTAGTGCTTGCAGCACCGATTTGCCATCTTTCCGGCCGGTGACCGCATCGCACAGTGGGCCGCTCAGCTGGTCGAGAATAGATGTCTGGAGTAGGAAGCTTTGGACACGTTCGGGCCGACGCTGCAGTACCTCTTCGACGAGGTAGTCCACGATGTAACGATCATTACCTGTGAAGGCCGTGATGAACGCGGCTACGTCGTCTCGTCCCTGCATCGATAAGGCTGCCAGCTGGATTCCGGCGACCCAACCTTCGGTTCGCGCGTCCAGAGCCGCCACATCTTGCGCTGATAGGTTCAGACCCATTACTTCCTTGAGGAAAGTGGCGCCCTCAGTGGAGATGAAACGCAGCTCGGAGGCTCGGACCTCGGCCATGTCGCCGCGACCTCGCAAGCGCCTCAGCGGTAGAGGCGGATCGGCGCGGCAAGCGATGAGCAAGTGCATTTGCTGGGGCAGATGGTCAAGCAAAAAGGTAGTGCCCTCGTGGACCGACTGGGCGTCGATAACGTGATAGTCATCGAGGACCAGCACGAAGTCGTGCGAGATGCCGCTGATCTCATTGAGTAAGGTACCCAGCAAAGCCTCGATCGGTGGTGGTTGAGGCGAACGCAGAAGAGAAAGCTCGCTATCTCCGATCCCGGACTCTACCGTCTGCAGCGCTGTGATGAAGTAGGCCCAGAAAAGTGCGGGGTCGTTGTCGCTCTGATCGAGTGAGACCCATGCTGCAGGTCTTCCGCCGGCTTTGGATGCCGCCAGCCATTCAGCCAGCAGCGTGGTCTTGCCGAAGCCAGCTGGTGCGGAGACGAGGGTCAGCTTCCGCTCGGCCCCCTGGTCCAGCCGTTCGATCAGTCGCGGGCGTGATACGAGGCCGGGACGCCATTTGGGTATGTAGAGCTTGGTCTCGAGTAGAGGGCTTGCAGCGACCATCCGTCCTTATACTCGCCGTCCTTATACTCAATCCTGGTTGAGTCCTCGCCATTCTAGCTGACGTTGTTAGCGAAGGATGGTTCACGATCAAGCGATAGTGTGCCTACGCCTTCAGCAACCCCCGACGCCCCAGCGCCCGCTCCAACGCAGGCTGCATCTTCATGTCCCGGAACTCGCGCCGGCGCCTTCGCCGTCACGGCAGCGGAGGGCTAAGCCGGGACTTCAGCCGATACTCCCGTGCGGAAAGTGCGTATCGCCGGGAAGCGCGCGAGAATCAGAAGGGCAACAGTCAGCCCGCAGAGGCCAGCGATCAAAATCGCCGTCGAAATGCCGTAGAGTTCGGCCAGCACCCCAAACACGAGGCTGCCCAGCGGCGTGACGCCGTTGTCCATCATGCGCAGGCCCATCACTCGGGCACGGTATTCATCCGGCGTAACCGTCTGGAGGATCGTTTGGTTAAGCGTATTGAAAGTTGTCCAAGAGCAGGTGGCCAGGGCCAGGAATGGTAGTGCGAGGACGAAAAGCGTGATCTGGGAGTAACTAATTACGGCGAGCGCCTGGCAGATCACGGCCGCCGAAAGTAGCAACCCTTTGTTGCGGAAATTGCCGAACGAAGCGATCGCGAGCGTTGCGATAACCGCACCAACACCCTGCATCGAATAGAGCACACCGAGGCCATCCGCGTCCACGTTCAGCGCCTCGCGGGCGAAAACCGGTAGCAGCCCAAGTTGGATTGGCGTGGTAAAGAATGAAGGTGCTAGCGCCAGCAGAATCAAGCCGGAAATGGTCGGCTGGTGAGCGACATACTTGAGGCCACTCCCGAAGCTCTCACGCAGCGAAGCCTGCCTGCGTTGCGAGGCCTTCATGCCGTAGGGACTCTGCAGCGGTACGACGAGGAGGAAAATAAGCACATAAGCGCCGCTCTGGATGCCGAAGTTCACCGCTGGACTGGAGAGGGCGATGAGCAAACCGGCCACGGCTGGGCCCATGACACGCATGGTGCTTTGGGCGAATGAGTTGAGGGCGATGGCGTTCATCAGATCCTCAGGCGGGACTGTGTTCGCGACCAACGCTTGCCGTACCGGCTGCACCATCGCCTGTGAGAATCCCTGCAAAAAGGTGAAAAGGAGGATGTGCCAGACCTCGACGCGCCCCGTCGCCAGAAGCAGCGCGAACCCGAGCGCCAGCGCGGCCATGAAGCCAGAGTTGACCTGCAAGCCACGCTTGCGCGAAAAACGGTCGCCGAGCACCCCGCCGAGCGGTGATATGACCAGCGCTGGCAGAGAGCGCATGCCGTAAACCATCGCTGCTGCGAGGGCCGACCCCGTGAGGTCGAAGGCGAGCCAGCCCAACGTGACCTGCTGCAGCCAGTTCGAACCCGCATTTAATACGGAAGTGGTCCACAGCAGACGAAAGTCAGGGTGTCGCAGTGACGTGAACGTCGGCGGCGCCCGCAGGCGCGGGCGAATTACGCCGAGTAGCTTATCAACACGCTGGCTTGGCAAAAGCGACCTTTGTTGAAACCAGAGCGAGCAAAGTTAGGCAATAGTGTTCTTGGCCCCTCGACCTGTCAATCATCAGCGAGTTTTCACGAGATGAATCGAGCGGCGCTACGCCTTGAGCAGCCCTCTACGGCCTAGTGACCGTTCAAGCGCAGGCTGCATCTTAATGTCTTGGAACTCGGCGATGGCGAAGTCGAGGTGCAATCGAAGCAAAGGGCGCTGACTGTCAGACGCCGCAGAGTAGAGTTCGTTTTGACCGCTACAGACCGCCTCGGAGGCGGTAGCCAAGGCTACCGAACGGCACTAGCCTCCCTACAGTCTTAAGGCTAGTGTATGTCGACCAGGCATATGGCGGGACGGAGTGGCCATGGACATTCGCAGATTCATCCTCGGTGGAGGAGCAGTCCTTCTGCTGGTGGCCCTGATTGGCGGCGTTTACGCACTGGGACGGTCGGATTCGTCTTCCGAAGAGCCTGTCTCCCTGGCGGTGAGAGATACACCCGCTGTTCCATCCGGCGCTGCCACTACCAGACCGTCGCCCTCGGCAACGAGCGGGACATCGCCGTCCGCATCTCCTACCGCCGCGAATCAGGCGCCTCCAACCCTGACCCCGGTAGTGCCTACTGAGCCACCGGCCCCAACGGCCACCCCGACGAGCACCTCCTTACCACCTACAAGCACCCCAGCGCCTGTGGCATCGACGCCTGGGTTGGGCTGCAGCTGGAGCGCCTCTTGCGAGTTCCAGCCAGTCTCCTCAGAAGGCAAAGACAGTCTCGACCTGCTACTGCTTCACACCGGTGCTAGCCTGCTCCGCATAACCGGGCACGCAGGAGGTCATCACTTTGCTGTGTGGGGCAGGGATGCCAATGGCGACCGAACCACTTTGTTCGTCAACACTACGGACCCGTACGTGGGCACCGTCCCTCTCAATTTTGATGAACCCACGGCGAGGCTGGAAATCACTGCTGTCGGATTCTGGACCGTGGAGGTCCTTCCTCTTTCTGCTGCACGAGTAGCCGACGTCCCCGGAATAATCACTGGGCAGAGCGATGACGTTGTACTGATCTCGGGGACACCAGGCACTACCCAGATCATCGGCAACGCGGATTCGAGACATTTCGCCGTTGTCTCCTATGGGGTCTTCCGCGACCTACTTGTGAACACGACTGAACCGTATGACCGCCGGATCGGCATCCGGCAGATGCCATCTTCCTCGAGGTAGACGCCGAAGGGCGTTGGACAATCAGGTTCGAATGAGTCGGTAACCAGCCCCCACCGCCCCAGCGCCCGCTCCAGCGCAGGCTGCATCTTCATGTCTTGGAACTCGGCGGTCGCGAGGCCGAGGCGGTCACACGATCGGTCGACAGTGTCACGTCGTCCGATCCCTGAATGCTCGCCTGAAGGTTTGCTTCGAGTTGAGTCAGTTAGCTTGCCGCTGTACTTGGGCTGTCGGGTTCCTGCAGCGAGATGGAGTCTCACCTCGTGGATTGGCTTCTGGGCTGTCAGTCGGCCTCGCAACCGTTCCTGTGATAGGCGATGAAGAACCAGAACCCCTGATTTGGTGGAGCCGTAGCCTCGCAACCGACGCCAGGGCGGCAGGGTCAATCCCGTCGTCTGGGTGAATGACGATGCCCGCTTCGCATTCCCCAAAGTCAAGCTGCCGGCAAAGCCTCTTCAGCAAGTCTTCTGCCGCAGCTCTGTCACCGCCGCTAAATGCGATCACTGCTTCACCCCCGTTTGTACTGCACACATGCTTCTGCCGCGACCCATCGAGCAGCCTCGCAAGGACATCGGGCAGAGTCGTCGGTGCGGGCCCATCCGCCAAATCTGTAAGTGAGCTCGCTGCAGTGCGAACAAAAATCACCGACATGGGTATCGCGAGCCCTTCGCACCGCTCGGCCTCCGCCTGCATTCGACGCGCTAGTTCGGGGTCGTTGAACCATTCCTTATTGGCCGCCACGGGTTCTCTGGCTGGCCTGCTAGTAAACCTAGTGAGGCGCCCTATCTCTTCCTCTCCCGCTGGACCTGCCTTCTGCAGCGCCTCATCCCTTTTAGCGGCGCCGTGCATCGTCCAGTAGCCAGCGCTGACGGCACCGAACAAGGCGGCACCGAGTGCAGGTAGTGGCTGAGGCAAACTCTCGCTTGCCAGCCAAATCCAGCTCCCGATCAAAAAGATGTCGAGGAGAACCCTTATAAGTGCCAAGGGAGAGAGGAAGAAGATCCGTCGGACTGGCGTCGACTTCATAAGAGATTATCGGCCCGGCTCCGAGAGGCATGACTCGAATTGGAGCCTATTTAGCGATAATTGGCGTTACAGCCTTCAGCAGGCCCGGCCGACCCAGCGCCCGCTCCAGTGCAAGCTGCATCTTCATGTCGTGGAACTCGGCGATGGTGAGAATCCCATTCACGGGGGTGCGATCATGACGGTACGAGTCCTTCTGGCCGACGATGAACAGCTGATCCGAGCCGGCTTGAGGTTGATCCTGGTGGGCGAAGAAGACATCGAAGTCGTCGGCGAGGCGGAAAACGGCCGAGAGGCCGTCGAGCTGGCGCGTCAGCTGAAGCCCGACGTCGTGCTGATGGACATCCAGATGCCTGAAATGACGGGACTGGAAGCAACGGGCGCGATTCAGGGCGCGGTAGGCGAGCTGCCGCGCGTCATCATGCTTACGACCTTCGAGCTGGACGAGTACGTTTACGAGTCGCTGAAAGCGGGGGCCAGCGGCTTCCTGCTGAAGCGGACGCCCCCGGAGGAGCTGGTACGTGGAATCCACGTCGTCGCCGCCGGCGAGGCGCTGCTCGCCCCCTCGGTGACGCGCAAGCTCATCAGCCGGTTCGTCGAGTCCGAGCCACCGGCTCCGGCGTCCGATGCGCTGCGCGAGCTGACCGAGCGTGAGCGCGAGATACTGCTCTTGATGGCAGAAGGGCTCTCCAACCGCGAGATCGCCGATCGTCTGATCCTGGGTGAGGGGACCGTTAAGACGCACGTCAAGCGAGTGCTGGACAAGCTGGACGTTCGCGATCGCACTCAGGCAGTCATCCTGGCGTACGACAGTGGGCTGGTCCGACCGGGCAGCACTTAAGAAAGAATCCGCCTCAGGCTTCACGATGCCGTCATAGTGTCACGTGTTTGACACGGGCCATCAGCAGCCACAGGATTACGACGTGGCCATTCAGTTTGACTGATACCTAACTCACCTACCGGACCTGATGGCTAGGAGGCAAGAGCTGTGCTGGGCAAGCAAGATAACGAGCTTCTATGTCGGGTTGGCCCCGGCACAGCCATGGGCGACTTGATGCGTCAATACTGGATACCAGCGCTGCCTTCCTCGGAGTTCGCTGCCCCTGATAGCCCTCCAAAACGCATGAAGCTGCTGGGCGAGAACCTGGTGATGTTCCGGGACTCCGAGGGCGCGGTGGGCTGTGCCGCGGAGTCGTGTCCACACAGGGGGGCGAGCCTGTTCTTCGGTCGTAACGAAGAGGGCGGCCTGCGTTGTGTTTATCACGGCTGGAAGTTCGATGTAGCTGGCGCTTGCATCGACATGCCATCGGAACCGACGGAGTCTAATTTCAAATCAAAAGTGAAAGCCAGGGCCTATCCCTGTCGTGACGTCAACCACATGGTCTGGGTTTATATGGGCGCGCGCGAGACGCCACCTCCCTTCCCTGCTTTCGAGATCAACACACTTCCCGCCGACCACGTCGCCGAGCCCAGCATAATGATGGAAGAGTCGAACTGGGTCCAAAATCTGGAGGGCGATTTGGACTCCAGTCACGTTGACTATCTGCACTCTCGACTCGACGCGATGCGCTGGCGTCTCTTCGAAGACGCGCCGATGCCTACAGTCCCCGGGTTAGGAGGACATTATCGAGACAAGTCGCCCAGGTTGGATGTCCGCCTGACTGACTACGGTGCCTACTACACGGCGAAGAGAACCTGGCACGAAAACGGCGCGTTCGAATGGCACCGTATCACTCAGTTCATCTTCCCTTTCCACACCATGATTACCGGTGGGAACGAGGTAAACCTGCGCTCCTTCGTGCCGTTGGACGACGAGTGGGCGATGCTAATTACTCAGACCGGTAGCCTGACCACGCCGCTTTCGCTCGAAGCGCGACGTGACCCGCTGAAGGCCGACCCCTTCTCGCTGTCGGCGGATAGCTACGCCGAGCGTACCAGCGACCCGCGCAGCTATTTCTATACAAAGGCAAATCGACACAACGATTACCTTCGCGACTACGAGGCAGAGAGAACGACTCAGGTCTGTGGGGTAGCGTTTCTGGGTAACCTTCAGGACCGCGCCATGACCGAACTGATGACCGGCGAGAAAGGTGAGGTTATCTACGACCGCAGTCATGAGCACCTGGGAACGCTGGATGTCATGGTGATAGCTGTGCGTCGCCAACTTCTTAAGGCCGCGATTACGCTGAGGAACCAGGGCTTGGCACCAGCCAACGTCGACAACGTCCAGCTCGATCGGACTCGGCATGCATCCGTCATCCTCCCCAAGGGTGCCGACTGGAACAGTCAAACGGAGCGGATCAGGGGCGCCGATGAAGGCTTGCCTATCGCGTTCGAAATGCGGCCTCTCTCAGAGACCGAACTGGCCACGAAAATCGAAGCACGTTAAGCGAGATGGCCACCCTGGTAACCGGCGGTACCGGATTCGTCGGCTCCAACATCGTGCGAGCGCTGGCCGAGCGAGGTCACGAGGTTCTCGTCCTTGACCTGGAGGGGCCCTCGGAGTTGCTGCAGCGATACGTCGCCCCTTGGGCCCAACGCATCAGCTTCGTGCAAGGGAGCGTCCTCGACGTGGACGCGCTACATAGCCTCGGCCTCAATCGCAGCATCGACAAAGTGGTGCACGCCGCTTACTATACGCCCGGCAGCCGGGAGGCATCGGATAGCAAGCGGGTCCTCGAGACGAACATCATGGGAACGATCAACGTCCTCGACCATGCCAGGGAGATCGGCGTCAATCGGTTTCTCTTCGTGAGTTCCGGTGGCATTTATGGCGACATGCTGTCGCCGGGGTCACAAGTAGAGGATGCACCGTTACTTCCCTCTCGTCTGTACCGCATTTCCAAGTTCGCTTGTGAACGCATTGTCGAGCGGTATCACGAGATTCATGCGATGGATACGGTCAGCGTTCGTCTGGGTGCGCCGTACGGCCCGATGGAGCGCGCAACCGACTTCAATCTCAATACGTCGCTACTTTTCGAGTGGACCGGAAAGGCGATGCGAGGCGAGCCTATCGAGGTGGGACCAACTGTCGGAGGCAAGGCGACCTTCGTTACGGACATTGCCCAAGGTCTTTGTACTGTCCTGGATGCTCCCTTTCTACCCCACAGGCTCTACAACCTGGAGAACCCGAATTACTACCCAATCAGTGAGGTGGTGAGCGCCCTCCTGGCAGCATACCCGGACACCAGCTGCGTCGAACCGATGCCAACGGACGCCGAGTTAGGTCCGGGCATGGACATGGATGTCTCACGCATCAAGGAAGACTTTGGGTTTGAGGCGGGGATCAGCGTTCGTGATGGCTTAAAGACATATGCCCAGTGGCGGGTTGAGAACGACTTCAGGGACTAGCTGGATCGGCGCCGCGGATCACGGATCGAGCTTGTCATGAGATTCTTCAAACGCCGCAGGCTGCATCTTCAAGTCCTGGAACAAGCTGGTGACACGATGACCAAATCGTGTCCTTTCTTGGTCATTTGACTGAGCGGTCGCAGCAAACCGGTGGGCCTCTTTGTCAGTCTCTTTTCAATTTTGAATCCTTTCTGGCGAATCGCGTGATCTAACGGGCCGGGTGCTGCGAGCTATACCTAGATGCAGCCGCCTTCTTGGAACCCTGCTTTCGCAATAGCCAGGAGAAAAATACATGAGACGCTTCTTACCGTTGCTAGCCGTTCTCAGTCTGTTTGTCGCTAGCTCTTCGCTCGGTTTGGCCGGCCCTGACGTGGCGCGAGCGGAAACGCTTAGCATCGATGTCGTCGGAACCGGGGCCGAAGAGAATCCGGCCGTGTCGTCGCCGGGAAGCGCAATCGCGAGGTTCACGTTCGATACAGATACCAAGGAGCTAACTTATGCCGTCACCGTCAGCGGCATATCTCAGACGCAGGTAACCGCCGCCCACATCCATCGAGCCGGCGCCGGCACAAACGGGCCCGTCGTCTACCCCCTCTCGACCGTGCCCTTCGCCATTACTTCTGGCTCAATAGCGCTGACGTCAGAGGATGTCGCTGATCTTTCGGCGGGAAACTTCTATCTCAACGTCCACTCTCTGAGCAATCCAGGTGGCTTCGCGCGAGCGCAGATCATCTTCCCGGGACTCGAATCGCCAGACGACGCCTCCGGGTCCACGGTGACGCCTCCAAGCACTGGAGATGCCGGTCTTGCCGAAGAGACAACCTCGACGCGGTGGTTGGTGCTGGCAGGCCTGGCGGTGTTTGGCCTCGGAGCAGGTCTCATTCTCGCCCGTCGACTTGTGTAACGATTTCAGCAGAGGAGGATCCGCTTGGTAAGGGTCCTCCTAAACTGAATATGAGCTCACGCCTTAGGTCTTGGGGTTCGATAGCACCATTCCTTCTGGCGTTAACGATTTCGTGCGGCGGCTCCGGCGACTTGATACGTCAAGACGCCTCGTCCACTCCAGGCGCGACCGCAACCTCATCAAGGCTTGGCTCAGTGCAGCCATCTCCAGTTCCCTCAACCATTACTCCCCGGCCTTCAACGGCTGCGCCAACGGAGGTCGCGCCCACATCCACGCAGAGCATCCAGGTAACGGCAACGCAACCCCTGCGGCCAACCAGTCCTCCGCCGACGCCACAAGCGCAGGGTCCAATTACCATAGACGTGAGCGCAGAAAACCTGACGTTCGACCGAGCCGCAATCTCAGTGCCTGCCAACACGCAGGTCACCGTAAATTTCACAACAACGATGCGGCTATCCCGCATGACTTCGGCGTCAGCGTGCCGTTCGTGCCCCATTCCGAGACCTGTTTTGGACCTTGCAGCGCCTCAATTACCTTTGATAGCGGGCAGGCCGGAGGCTACAGCTTCCAGTGCAGTATCCACCCCGAAATGGTCGGAAGCTTTCTGGTTCAGTAACAGCGTCACGGGCCTTTTCAACCCACCAGATCAGTGAGTCAGCTGCGGCCGCTTCCGCGACATTAGGTCGCTGTCATCTTGGCGTTCGTGGACCACTATCTCTTCGTAGTGAATCCTTACGCCATGATTATCTGCAAACAGCATGTAGCTCCTCCTTCTATGGTCGTCAGGTCTTCAGTAGCCCCCGGTGGTGCCGCCCAGGAGCCTCCATATCGCGAGATGCTATTCAATCTCCCACACATTAGGCGGACTACTTGCACTCGACCGTGAAATTTTCAATGAAAGCAGAGACATCTCCGTTGGCATTTCTTGTCAGGTGGAAGGTTTGGTGAATGAGGAAATTGTTCCCTTGACCAAGCCCTATGAATTGGAAGTTGTTAACGAAAGTTTGCTCAAAGGCTAGCGATCCTGGGGCTGTCGCGTTTAGAGAACTCCGCAGCATTCCAGTTGCACGATAGGTATCACCAGTTACTAGTCCAAGACCGGAGACGCCTTGTGGCTGGGACTGGCTCTGAGAATGAAAGCCAGGAATATCGTCGGACGCATCTTCCACGAATGTGGTAAGCACGTGGAGGGTGCCCGTCAGATGAACATCTTCGCCCAGGCCGCCATTTGCACATGGAACAAATACGAAGGACTCCCATGGTATGAAGACGTTTGACTTAAATACCTCAGCCCTGGGCTTCGGATAGAGCAGACCTTCAGCTCGTGTCCAGTCAAGAGGACCGAAACCCGTTCCGAATACGATAGACAGCAATGTCGCTGCAAGGACGGCGGTTGCAGTAGAACTCGCAATCGCGACTTTGTTCGTTTACTCAAGCTGTTCAGACTCATTCAGACTCTCCCTTTCCGCGTATTCCGCTCGCTCCAATCGGTACCAGTAATCCTCCGAGAAGGCGTCGAACTCCGGTTCAGTCCATGGGTGCTCACGAAGAACGTAGACCGGCTGGCCCAGCTTCAGACTGGTCCTAACAAGGGCCCGAAGCTGCTGTTCGTCGTGTGCCCAGGTATGGACAAGTCGAACGTCGGGACGCTCGCCGTCGATGGTTTGGAGATACTCAAGAGGGGCGAGGTCGGTCCACCAGCCAATGGCGATGGTGTCTGCCTCGGCCGCGGCGAAGAACTGCTCGGCCCGGTCGCGCGCCCGGTAATCTCCGCTCACGTCAACCAGAGGGAGGTTGATGGCAATCAGCGCCAGTATTAGCAAACCCAGCGTCCCTGCCAGAATGGAGCGTGCCCTGAACCATTCAAATCCAGCGAGTAGCGTGAACCCGACGCTGATTCCGACACCGACGAGCACGGCCCCAAGGAGGTAAGCGCTGAGAAACATCGTTTCCTTGTCGATTGCCGCGTAATTAATGAAGAAGGCAACCTGCGGCAACGCGAACATCACAATGAGAAAGAGAAGTCGGCGACGAACTGCGACTAGGTAAGAGAAACCCACCAGCGCGAGTAGCACGCCGAGGAAGGCGCTCCAAAAGCCGAACGCGAACACGCCGGCTTCATCTATTCGCTCAGGCCAGCCGTACACCTGAGTCAGAGGCCGATATATCTGTGCCGAGATGTACCACCAGAACGTGGAGATACTGGTTAAGTCGATGGCCGTTGGGGACCCATCAGCCGAATAGCTGGTGCCCCAGCGATAGGCGGCATCGCCAGCCGCACGAAGAGGTAGTAGTAGATAGAGAGCCAAGCCGGGAGCGTAGCTAAAGGCGCGAGGGCAAGCTTCCAGTCGCGCAGGACGGTTGGTGAGATGAATATGACGATGGCCGGCAGCATCAGAAGGCTTGTTGTCCGGTTCGCGAGGCTAAGGCCGAAAAGGGCGAAGACCAAGACTAGGTCGGCAGGGCGGCGTTCGTCATCCCATCGCACAAGGAAGAACAGCATCGCCGCAACGAGCGCAGCATCGAGCGTATAGACTTCTGCGACAACCGAGTTGGCCCAGAAGGGATAGCTCAGGCCCAAAATCCAGCTCGCGCCAAGAGCGGCCAGCGTGGAGCCTGTGATCCTGCGAACCGTCAGGTGAACGAACAATAGAGCGACTGCCGCGAAGAATACCGACATCAGGTTCACGCGATACGCGACGTCGCCAATCGGAATCAGCGTGAACCCCTTCGCCAGCAAGACATAAAGCGGATAGCCAGGGGGTGCGGCACCCCGAGGGTGGCACCCGCGGTGGCGAGTTCAGCGCTGTCGAGGTTGTAAACCGTGGGTGCAACCGTTTTGAGGTGAAGAAAGCCGGGCAACCCAACGGAGAGAAGCGGTCCCAGCTTCAGCCATAGAGTTCGGTAAGCAGAAGAACTCAGCCAAGTTGTAACTCGCTCACGCCAGCTGGCCGTACGGGGAGGGCCGATTTCTGGACCAGCTATCGATGTCATCCTTTTGAACCCCGCTGCGTTCTTGATAGTAAAACCCTCTTCACTTGGCACTGATTTAGTCAGCTGAGCATCATCGGTGGGCAGTCGCGGGCCACGCTCTTCTGGCTGACTGATCTTTTGCCGACCGCGACGACCGAACCGCTAATCTCAGTTCGGTTCGACGACCTGGTTGCAACAGGCCGCGGGGATTAGAGGGGAAGCGTGTTGCACACGCAATGTGCTGTCAAGAGCGATTCGTATACAACGGAATCATGCAAAGGCACGGTATGGCTACGCCTTTAGCAGCCCGCCGCCGTCCCAGCGCTCGCTCCAGCGCCAGCTGCATCTTCATGTCCTGGAATCGGCGATGGCGAAGTCGAGGTGCTCGATGGCGGCGTCACGCTCGTGGGGATAGTGTCGAGGAGGAGTTCGCGGGGACCCAGCCGAGTAAGTGCGACCTCCAGCGGGCCACACCTACCCGACGCGCATGAACTGTGGCTGAACGACCGCACGGATCACATCCGGTCGAGACACGATGCCGACCAGCTTGCCGCACGTGGTCACGGGTACACGCTGGATACGATTCGTGTCCAAGATCTCCATGATCTCCTCGAGGCTCACTTCACCGTCCACGGCGAGGACGTTTGTCGTCATGATCTCATCGACAGTCGTCGCTTCCAACGATCTCCCCAAACGGAGGAGGCGCAGCAAGTCCAACTCCGTGACGATTCCTACGAGCGATCCATCTGGCTCGGCGATCGGCACCCCGCTAAAGCCGCCCAGGAGCATATAAAGCGCAACCTCTCTGGTCGATGCCTTCCTTGAGGCAGCAATGATCGGCGTGTTCATGATGTCCAGTGCCTTCATATGCCCTCCCTATGCCGCCCGATGCCTCAAGACAGAGTCGAAGGCTTCTCCGGACATTGGTGGACCGAGTAGTAAGCCCTGATACCAATCACAGCCTTGCTCTCTCACCGAGATCAGCTGCTCGCTTGTTTCAATGTCCTCCGCAATTACCTTGAGCCCGAGAGCCTGGCCGATGGCTACAACGGCCGCCACGATCGCCGCGCTGTTGGCGTCGTACGTAATGCCGCTCACGAATGATCGATCCACTTTCAGTCCATGAATTGGGAACTCCTTCAGGTACTGGAGTGCCGAGAAACCAGTGCCGAAGTCATC
The DNA here is from genome assembly GCA_965197795.1 of Dehalococcoidia bacterium. Lineage (GTDB taxonomy): Bacteria > Chloroflexota > Dehalococcoidia > DSTF01 > WHTK01 > WHTK01. Next base: position 480,134 of record OZ240228.1, read on the forward strand.
AAGCGATAGAGCGATGCCAATAGATGCGAGATCGTGCATGATCTCTGCGGCCGCGCCAGCGTGTCGCATTGCTGCGGTCTCAGTGATCTCGAGTTTCAGAAGGCGCGGGTCCATCCCAGTCTGATCCAACACATTTGAAACCATCCCGGCGAGACCAGGTTCGTGAAACTGGACAGAGGAAAGATTCACCGCGGTGCGCACCGATGGAAAACCCTGCTTCTCGCGCCGCACCGCCTGCTCGCACGCGATTCGCAGCACGCGCTCCCCCAGTTGCACGATGAGGCCGGACTCCTCAGTAACCGAAATGAAGTCTTCGGGCAAAACCAGGCCACGTTCAGGGTGGCGCCACCGAACTAGTGCCTCCGCGCCTACGAGCTGGCCGGTACTAAGATCGGCCTGAGGCTGCACGTGTACTTCAAACTCGTCGCGCTCAATGCCGCCGCGGACCTCTTGCTCAACCTTGATTCGCTCGAGCGTGTTCTCCGAGATCTCCCACATTCGAGCAAAGCGTTGGTTGAAGGGCAGCGACTTGTTCCTTCGCGTGAGGGCGGCGACGTCAATCGGAGTCATGTCGCCCGAGGCATCGACCACGATGAGTCCGTCGCCCACGCCTGACACTGCGCCTGCGGGGTGTGCTACGTCTGGTTGAACCGGCAACTCGCAATCGTCCAAACAAGCTCCCAACGCCGGGTGCTAAGGCCTCTTCTTCCATCTTCGGCCTAACCTGTGCCAGTCATGAGGTCTTTTCGCCTGCGGCGGAATCGTTCAGCAGTTCACAGCAACACGAGCCTGTCGCTGGCGGGTACGCTTAGGGACTCACAACATCACGACCTGGAAGGCGCCACGAGGGCGTGGGGGATCTCGTGAGCACCTTAATGGATGTCTGGGCTGGAAAGGCGTCCAACATGCATGCAGTCATGCTTTCAGCAACCCCCTTCGCCCAACGCGCGCTCCAGCGCAGGCTGCATCTTCATGCCCTGGAACTCGGCGAATGGCGAAGTTGGCTCCTTCCGGCGTGCCGCCTTTTTAAACCACCGAGCCAGAACCGGTCACTCCCTCCCGTACGGGAGTAGGATCCGAACTCAGGGGGGAGCATGACTGAGAGGACGGCGGTCGCCCTTTGTTCGCGCTGCAGCGGGAAGATGCTGCACGACCACTTGACAGATGATTGGGTGTGCTTCAACTGCGGGTACGTCGCGTACACACAGGCCGTGATCGCAATCCCCAACGATGAGAAGCGACGTTCCCGAGCGTCGTCCGGCGGCTATAGGCTTGATTGAGCCCGTTAGGGGACTGAGACCTGAAGTCCATCGATTAGACGCTTAACGTCGTAAGCTTGCCACGCGATTAGGGCTAGCACGACCAGTAACAAGCCCAGAACCGGAATGGTCGCAATTAAGAACCAGCCGGCGGCGATCAATGCAACAGGACGCAGCAGACGACCGAAGCGATGATTCTTGACGTGCATCAGCAGCAGGAGTGGGAGCGCTATCCACGAAAATGGCATCGCCGCCAGGAGCGCAAATAACCAGTTAAAGTGTCGGCTCATAACACTAAGTACCAGCCTATGCAGCCACTATAGGAGCGTCAAAGCGTACACCGGGCTCGGGCGCGCTACTTGCGCGCTACGAGAAGCGCCCGGTCGTCATCGCCGCTCCAGGTCGAAATGAGCTCGACACTGCGAAAACCCACGTCCCTAAGCATCAGATCCAGGCTGGAAAGGGACGGCCCCCAAAAGTTCGTCGGATCTTGATTCAGGCTGGAGCCGGGATAGAACCGCAGCACCGGCCGCTCCTCGTCCCTCAGGTAATGAGTTTCGATGACAGCGCACTCGCGCGTCAGCCTCGACATGTGTTCGAGGGCCAGCAGCGGATGCCTCTGGTGATAGAGGAGCCCCAGGAACAGGACCACGTCATAGGCGCCTCTGAGCCGTACAAAGTCGCCTTTACTGGGGTTAAGTGATGACCCGAGGCAGCGCGCCGCAATCCTGAATCCCTGCCCGGGCTTCAGATCCGTGCTGTACTTGCTCCTCACGAAGTCGAGGTGCTGGAAGTCGTCGATCGCGGTAACTATCGCGCCACGCTGCTCGCAGAGGAAGGAGAAGAATCCGTCCCAGCAGCCAATGTCCAAAACCGTCTTTCCCTGTAGGGAACTCGGGATACCCTGGGCACGCCGATTCTGCTCCTCGACGCTTGACTTGCCGGGGGTGAGGATCCCATCTCCGAGATCGATCGTGTGCCACCAAAACGGCACTCTTTTGACTAGATCCAGCTTCCATGTCCTCTGGTCGTCTGTCATGATGGAGTTGCTATCCGGCAACCGAGAGGCGCTTGCTGGGCTCGGCTAGGCTCCGCTCCACGAACTGGAGCAGCGTCTCGACCGTCGCCTCGACGCTGAACCGCGCCGCGTTGGCTCTTGCCGTCGCCGCGACTGCAGCCTTGCGAGTTGGATCCCGGAGAAGGCTTTCGATGCCTTGCCCGATCTGGTCGGGTGACATGATCAGGGCGCCGGCGTGAACCTCGGGGTAGGCAGCTCGCTTCGGCACCACGCAGGCCGCGCCGGCGTAGGCCTGCTCCAGCATGGCGATCCCGAAGGTCTCGTGGTAGGAGCAGGAGAATGCTATCTCGATTCCCGACAGGAAGCGCCAGTATTCTTCCTGTGTCTCGAAGTAGCGGCTGTAAAGGACGTTCTCAAGCTGGTCGATCTCACGAGCCTGCTCTGTATAAAGGTGCCTCAGCCACTGCGGCACCCAGGTGGCCTCATCCCAGTTCTCTTTGCGACCGAGGTAGAAGGTCACGTCGGGGTACCTAGGCGCGAGGTCGAGAATGATCTCGAGGGCGCCCTGGAAGTTCTTGTCGGTGGCCCAGCGGTGTTGCCACAACACGTTTCGACCAGGTGCCTGCCCTTCCAAGCGCGACGCAGATTCCTCGATTCCCTTGCTGTCGATGCAGAGATAACAGACTCCGAAGTTCGTGCCCGGCGCCCTTGCCTCCAGCAGCGTCTTGCTGAATAGGCTGTTCGTCAGGGTGGAGCGGAAGAGGGGTAAGGCCCACCTCACTGGCTCGATGAATCCAGGGCCGTGGTCGTTTCTGTCGTGATTCCAACCAGTGAGGTAGTCCGGGTAGAGGGCCCAGAGGATGGTCGGGACATCCCTGATCAACTCGAGCGGGAGGCTAAGTGCGGCGTCTCGCCACGCCAGGTCTTCCTTCTGCCTGTGCGGCGCGTAGACGATCACGTCCGGCGCCGCTTCCTGAACACCCTTCTTCCGAGGCGCGGCCGCCCAGTTTCCGGCAACCTCGTGGCCCCGTGCCTCGATCAGCGCCCAGGCTCGTTCTGGCAGGACCCACTGGTCCACGTTGGCCAAATAGATCTTCACACCAGTCGGTCGGCTTGAACCTGGCCCAAGAGGCTCCCGCTCGGCTTCGACACTCGGATTAACGCCGCGAACTCCTCGATCGCTTCCAACTGAGGCGCGCTGAGCGCTGCGCCCCAGCGGCGCTTCCTCGTCAGTTGGAGGGAGTAGGCAAGGTCGTGACCCTGGCTCGTGAGGACACAGCAAGCGAGAACCACGCTGCGCCCAATCCCCTCCCGGCAGTGAATCAGCGTATTACGGCCGTCCGCCAGCTGTTCCGTCACCCATTCACTGCCGATAGCCAGCTGCTGTTGTGTGGGCGCCCAGTGGTCGCGCGCGGGCAGGTGGAGGAGCCGGATGCCAAAGGTCCTGAGCAACTCCTCATCGTCCTTATTCTCCTCCCTCAGGTCGACGATCGCTCCGACGCCGATCTCTCTCAGAGCCTCGAGGTGTCGCGGATGCAGGGTCCCCGACACGCTCATTCTAGACGTGATCCAGGAGAGGTCCGGCAGTCTGCGAGCCCCGGGCGAAAGCGAGCGGACGAGCTTTATTAGGAGCCTTCGTTTCGACACTTACCCTCCATGAAGGAGTATTAATCACGCACCCTTGCGGGATGGATGCTAGCTGAATCCCTAGCGCTTCGTAGAAGCGCGATGCGGTTGCAAGCCAAACTCTGCTTACCTGCTGGCAACGACTCGATAGTAATCGAGCCAACCTTGCTCGAACGCGTAATGGAACCCGCCAAATAGGGCCAGAGCAGCCTGCCGGAACGACTGAAGTTTCGAGTTTTGCCAGGAGATCGTCGTTTCATCGACAAAACTATAAACATCCTGAAAAACGTGATCATCAAGGGGTTGGTATTCGATGATCTCTAAGCCCGCATTCTGGGCACAAGCGCCAATGTACTCGATCGGGATGAGAAAGTCGAATCGCTCCCACGGCAAGAACCCCGGTGAACTGCTGATCACCAAAAGGGAGCTCAGTGGCATCGGCTTGCACGAAGGAAAGGCGCCGCTGTCGTTCATCATTTATTCGACGCACACTTCGTTCAACTTGAGAAATCGAAAAGTCTAAGCCGACGAATTGGAATTCTTCGTACGTGTCGCATAGGTTCGCGGTGCCATTGCCGAGCCCCGTACATCCGGAGGGCAGCCAGAGTCCCAGCCTCTGGGTCATTTGGTGAGAGCCCTTGCCAGTAGCCGAAGCTGTTAAATCCTTCCCCAAGATAACTGTGCGACTCATCGAAAGCGTCGTACACAGCACGGACATTCGACCAATCGCTGTGAGGCTCGACTGGACTAGCCGATCTCTCCGTGTTCATTCGTTCAGACATTCCACGCTCCCTCAACTTTGGCGGAGTTCACGCGGTTTCGATGAACTCTTGATCGGGAACGGTGTCGCTGTCTACTCAGCGTCGCCTCGACCCATCTGCCAAGCTCGGGTCTCGCGCCGCGATTGTCTCAGCCCTAGATCCGCACCGTCGCCGAACCTATCTCAACTCCTTCAGCAGCCAACGTCGCCCCAGTGCCCCGTTCCAATGCAGGCTGCATCGTCATGTCCTGGAGCTCGGCGGTGGCGAAGCCGAGGTGCTGACACGACCGGGCGATAGTGTGAGGTCGTGCCTCAATCCCTGATCGCGCTTGAGGTTCTCGATCTCGGCCCGCGCCCCCAGCTTCTCGTAGGAGTCTTTCGAGGACCTGGATGAGATCCTGCTGGACACGAATAAGCCGCTCGATCAGGCACTCAATCAACAGCGTCCAATAACACCATGGAAATTCAGCTTTCATGTGCCCTAGTTCGGCCTTGGAGGTTTGGGGACGAGCTGTCGCTAGCCCGACATGCGAACAACCGCAACGTCTGGCGAAATCTACGAGACACCTTTCCTCATCCGTACACGCTCGGTGATGCAAAGGACTATGTGGAACGGCAGGTTGCCCTGGCGAGCCGCTTCAGTTTCGCCATTGAAGTGGATGGTGAGGCTAGTGGAGGCGTCTCGCTTCACGAGCAACAAGATGTGGCCCGCCAGAGTGCCGAGATAGGCTATTGGCTTGGGGAGTCGTGCTTGGGCCGGGGCATCATGACTCAGGCTGTGCAGGCACTGACCGGCTTCGGATTTCAGCAGTTAACCCTGGTGCGCATCTATGCCGCCGTTTTCGAGTGGAATGCTGCCTCCTGCCGGGTTGTGGGGCCCCAGTAATCCATCCGAATCTAAACTGGCCCAATGCTTACCCTACGTGCCTGCCTGATCGCGCGCCTTTGCCAGACCTTCGCCGACCATCGTGACTTGCTCCTCGAGAACGCCGCGCTGCGTCAGCAACTGGCTGTCTATCAGCGCACAGGCTCACAGCCCAAGCTGACCGCGGCCGACCGGCTGTTTTGGGTCTGGCCTTCCCGTTTCTGGCAGCCCTGGCGTTCAAGCCTCCTCATCGTCAAGCCGGAGACGGTGGTCAAATGGCATCGCCAGGCTTGGAAGCGCTACTGGACCTGGAAGAGCCGGCGAGGCTCGAGAGGTCATCCGAGGATCCCACTCGAAGTCCGCGAGCTCATCATCAGGATGGCGCGCGAGAACCCGCCCTGGGGCGCCCAACGCGTCCGCGGCGAGTTGCTTGGCCTCGGCTACTGTGTTGGTCGAGAAACGGTGCGACGATACATGCACCTGGCTCGGCTACGGCCACCATCGCAGACGTGGCGCACATTCCTCAACAACCATGCAGGTGAAATCTGGGCTTGCGACTTCTTCACGGTGCCCACCCTCTCCCTGCACACGCTCTACGTCTTCTTCTTCATCGAACATGGTCGGCGGAAGCTGATACATGTGAGTGTCACGGCTCACCCAACGGCAGACTGGGTCTGGCGTCAGCTGCTGGAGGCAACACCCTGGGGTAAGCATCCGAGGTTTCTGATTCGCGACCGCGATGCTTGCTTTGGCAAAGCCTTCGTTGCACGCGCGCGAGCGATCGGCATCGAAGCAGTGCTCACGCCGTTCCGCTGTCCAAAGGCAAACGGCATTGCAGAGCGAATGGTCGGCACCTTTCGCCAACAGTGTCTCGACCACGTCATCGTCCTAAACGAGCGGCACCTTCTGCGGCTCGTTCGCGAGTACGTCGAACACTACAACCGTGCCCGGCCGCATCGGTCGTTGGCTGTGACGGCACTGGAACCTCGACCGCGACTGCTCAAGCCGCCAGATGGTGAAGAGTCGGTGGCCGCCCTGTGCTCGGCGGATTGCACCACGAATACTTCTGGGAAGCTGCCTGATGGATTAGTGGGGCCCCACAGCCTGATGGCCCGGCAGCGGCGTGGGCCTCCGCACAAGTCCCACCTTGGAATGGCGGCAATGGCCCTCCATGCCGGCCGAACCTAGCCTTGCCGCCTTCCAATGGTGCCGCTCGGCGGTTGGTATCAGTCGTCGCTCTCGCACTTCTTCGCCAGGACTGGATGCTGCGGCCTTCGGGGCTGTGTGCTGCGTGAATGGCACGGGCTTTCGCCCAGGAGCATTGGCTTTGCTGCCATCAGGAAGAACTCCTCCTCAAGCTGAAACTCATTTGACACGCTCGCCCCTCGACGACAGAATGGCTGCGCCGTGACCTCCCCTAGTAACAAAGAGAGAGGCTGGCGAACACCCTCCTAAGCACGTCGTCACACTGGAGAGCTTCCGTGCCCATTGAGCAGATTTCGCCTGAATTGGAACGCATCGTGTCAGTTGACACTGACATAGAGGAGTTAGGTAACGGGTACGGTGGCGACCCCGGACCAACCGAGGGGCCTCTATGGTGGAAGGAAGGCGGCTATCTTCTCTTTAGCGATATCTTCAATGACAGGAGGATGAAGTGGACTCCGAGTGAAGGCGTATCGCTGCATCAGCAAGGGACCAACCGCGCCAATGGGCTCACCCGAGACCTCGAGGGCAGGCTTTTGGCTTGTGAACACGGCGCTCGCCGTGTGTCGCGCCTGGAACCGGACGGAACCATCACCGTCGTTGCGGACAACTATCGTGGTAAGCCCTTCAACAGCCCCAACGATGTCGTCGTGAAGTCCGACGGCAGCATCTACTTCACCGATCCACCCTTTGGACTGCCGGACCAGAGCCAGGGCAAGGAGCTAAATTTCCAGGGCGTCTTCCGCGTCAGCCCAGACGGAGAGCTCACGCTGCTGCTTGACGATATGGAGCGACCCAATGGCCTCGCCTTCTCGCCGGACGAGAGCATCCTCTATATAAACGACTCCCACAGACGGCACATAAGGGCCTTCGAAGTGGATCCCAACGGGATGCTGGATCTGGCAACCGACCGCGTTTTCTGCGATTTGAATGGGGACAGGCCCGGCGTCCCAGACGGCATGAAGGTTGACATAGAAGGGAACGTGTATTGCGGCGGATCAGGAGGCCTCTGGATCATAGATAGTTCCGGCAAACACCTGGGCATCATCGTGCCTAGTGTAATTATGCTAACCAACGTAGCTTGGGGTGGGGAAGACTGGAAAACGTTATTCGTCACGACCCGCCACACACTGAGGCGCATCCAGCTACGGATACCTGGAATACCTGTTCCATCAGGGACTTGAGATGCTAGGGTCTGAGGCCCGCTACAGAGGGACTCTGACATCCCTGACGCGCCGATTCGGCAGCGAAGGAGCCACGTCGTCCTAGACCCTGAAGCAGCTGAGTACCGAGACCGAAACGAGCTCTTGAGCCTCTTCTTGCGGTTATTAAGCTCCGTCCGACCCCTTCTGCCAGAGTCCAACGCCCGCGCATCGTCATTGGACCTATGGGCCGGATGACCGCGAACAGCTTTCCGGCCCGCTCGGGTGGGTGGTGCGGAGCGGGCGCTGAGGCGCAGGGGCCTGCTGAAGGCGTAGGGGCGGGCAGCGTCCACGGCCACTCGTACACAACACACCCAGACGCACCGAACAGCAATACTTAACCCCCACCCTTCTGCGGCACCGGTCCTGTCGTCTGCTCCGAGCGGTTCGACTCGGACACCGGACGACTGCAACAATGCTCTTCTCTTAGTGGCCGCTTCACGCCAACCATGGCGATGGGAACCTTATGACTGAGTGCGGCGCCGGTTGGCTTCGACTATTACTCTGTAAACGGCTTCCTCGTAGGCTTTGGGGTTGTCCCCAACGACGATGGGATGGGCAATGATCTCGCCAGCGCCCTCGTTGAGGATCACGCTGAGGCGTTCAACTATCGCTGACTCACTGCCATGGACGACGAGTCCTTCGATTAGGGCATCACTCACTCCCGACGATACGTCCTCGAAGCCAGCTTCGGCGAACATCGCCTGATAGGTGGGGTTGCGCGCGAAATAGCCAATCTGCTCTTTTGCCGCGACTGATACTGCTTCACGATCCTCGCTAATGCAGATCGGCACGTGGGCGATCAGTGGTGGCTCGGCCCGACTCGCCTTCTCAGCGCCGGCGCGCAGGGCGGGCAGGGCTACGTCCCGCAAGTAGTCCCATGGGCAAGCCCAGCTGATGGCTCCATCGGCTAGCTCGCCGCAGACGCGGAACGAGCCTGGCCGCAGTGCAGATGCCATTAACGGGACATCGACGGGGCCGGGAAACTGCGCCACTGCCTTAGCCACATGCTCGCCCTGGTAATCAACAGCGCCCGTGCGCATCAGGTCACCAATAACGGTGAGGTACTCACGTAGATTGCGCAGCGGTGTGCGCCATTCGAAGCCGAAGTTCTGCTCCATCGCCGCTTTGTGACTGGGGCCGATTCCAAGGCGGAAGCGTCCCGGCGCCAACGATGCTAGGGCAAGCGCCTGCTGGGCGAGTACGACAGGGTGTCGCGGCCAGGTCGGTATGATCGATGTCCCCATCTTGATGCTGTCGGTGACCATTGCCGCGCCACCAAGGGCGACGCATTGATCGGCACCACCGGCGCCGATGATAGTCAGCCAGACAGCCGGTACACCGGCTGTCTCCGCGGCCTGCACGGCCTGCGTTAGCGAGCGCGCGTCCGGCGTCACGACGTTGAGTCCGATCATGGTTACACCTCCGCCCACATCCTAACGCACTCAGCCCTGCCACTGAACCTCCTACAAGATGCAGCCTGCCTTGGAGCGGGCTCTGGGGCGCAGGGGGCTGCTGAAGGCGTAGCCACACGATTTGGTCATCGTGTGGTCCGTAGAGCGAGCCTCACTTATAGTGGCCGACACGCATCGCGGATCACTCAATCTCGACATCGTCCGAATTGGGATAGACTGCGTCGAAGTAGTCAGTCGATTGAGAAAGAAGGTTTAGCGATGCCGTGGATCAAGGTCATTCGGGAGAGTGAATCAGAAGGTGCACTGAAAGAAACCTACGCCAAGATGCGGGAGGTCAACAGAGCTTACGCTGCGATGAATCCAGGTGAGCAGCCTCTCGACGCCTCGCCGGGTCCCGAAGCTGTTTGGCCGCCAACGCTATCGAGTCTCAACCCGAAGGCGATGCTCTACGCCCGCGAGCTGATGATGGAGGTCATGCGCGGGCCGTCCAGGCTAACGCCCGCCCAACGGGAGATGATTGCCACCGTCACCTCCGTCACCACAGACTGTCGCTATTGAACAGTCGCCCACGCAGGGTCCCTGCGTAGAGTCAGCGGCGACGACCTCACAGCGGAGTTCATTCAGAACGACTGGCGTAAGGCGGACCTTACCGAAGCCGAGCGAGCGATGCTCGAGTACGCCGAGAAGCTCACGATCGCGCCTGCCTCAATGACCGAGGACGACATCGACAGCCTACGAGCCGTCGGTTGGACGGACCGGGACGTCCTCGACATCGTCTCGGTCTGCGCCTACTTCAACTTCCGCGTCCGGGTTGTAGACGGTCTCGGTCTGGGCGTGTCAGACGAGACGGCGGAGAGCGCCGTGCAGGCGAGGATGCATGCAGCCGAGCTGGCAAAGGAAAAGGGTATCGAATTGCCCAAGGACGTCTGGGACCTGTCGGGTCAGGTCGAGAAGGCGAGCGCCAAAGCGACACGCTAGCGCCCTCGCAATCCCAGGTTCTCTGGAGCCCCCCGCTCCGATAGTGCGGAGGGGGACTCCGCTTCGAGGGAGATGGGCCTAAGAGGATATCGTGTTGTGTTTGACACGCTTGGTCGGGCCGCGACAAAGATCGCGCACCATGACTGGCGAGCGCATCCAGCGCCGCATCGACTCGTTAGTAGGCCGACCAGGCTGTCGCCCGGCCGGAGTGGAGTACGGTCAAAGACAGAGCGACGGCTGTGCTTGCGGCCGACCCTGCCAATGCTGATGGCAATGCATATGTGGAGATAGCTAAACGCGGCCTTTCGTCCTCTGGGACCATTGCAGGCGCAAGTGATTCAGCGGTCCCGCCCACCCTAATCAGCAGCTGAACCCCAGCCCACCTCTTTCGCCTCGGGCCGTTACGGAGTCAAACGCTTCCTGGGCGAGGGCGGCAAGAAACGGGTCTACTTGGCCCACGACGCACAGCTCGACCGCGACGTTGCCTTCGCCCTGATCAAGACCGAGGGCCTGGACGAACAGGCAAGACAGCGCATCACCAGAGAGGCCCAGGCCATGGGCGGGCGTTGGATCCGAGCGCGGTAGTCAAGGTTGGTGGCGCTCTTCGCCGTCCCAGGATCAGAAGGACTGATCGCTCTTCTCGCTCTCTCCTCCTGCTCTTCGAGGCCCCGCCCGCTCGCGCCACTTGGGTTCGACACACAAACCTTCTTCCACGGCTCCAGCGACCCGTGCACTTCTTGCTGAGGCGGCGCCAAGTCTCCCGGTCGAGATCAGTACGCTACAGACTCGGCAAGTATCCTAACAGGCTCGCCAACCTGATGCATGAGCACGTGTCCAGGAGGCAGGAGGGCTGACAATTCTTGTCGGCTGTAAGATCTGCGACGTATGGCCGAGGCTTTCGTGAGCTACGAGGGGGACGGGCTAGGAATCGCTTACGGAGTGGTTGCTGCCCTGGTCGGACAAGGCATTGGCGCCTGGATGTGGCACCTCCACCATCAGTCCGGGATTGAAACCTTCGAGGAAGTGGCCGCGGAAGTGAAGGAGGCAGACAAGGTGATCATCATTTGCACAGCTGGAACGAAATCATGCCCCGCGCAGCTAAGGAGAACGCAATGAGCACAAGAGCCGTCGTCATCGATGCCAACGCGCCCGGGCACCTGGCCATCGCCGAGGTCGAGGACCCGGCGCCGCGGCCGGAAGAGGCGATTATTCGCGTCAGCGCGCTGTCCCTCAACCGCGGCGAGGTCCGCCGCGGCCAGAACGCGCCGCCGGGCAGCCGCATCGGCTGGGACGTGGCGGGCACCGTCGAAAGGGCTGCGGCCGATGGCAATAGCCCGGCGGAGGGCCAGCGGGTGGTTGGCATCCTGCAGAACCGCGCCTGGGCCGAGCAAGTCGCCATCCCGGCCAGCAACCTCGCCGTCTTGCCCGACAACGTCAGCTTCCAGCAGGCGTCGACGCTGCCGGTCGCTGGACTCATCGCCCTCTACGCCCTGGACCGCGCCAACGGACTGAGCGGCCGCAAAGTGCTGATCACGGGCGCTTCCGGCGGGGTTGGCAACATCGGCATCCAGATCGCCGTCAAGGGCGGCGCGGACGTCACGGCGTTGGTCCGCCAGGAGCGTCACGCCGAATCGGCGCGGGCCGCCGGCGCGCACCACGTCGTCGCCGACGAAACCGGCGCCGCCGCGGCCGAGTTCGGACCCTACAACCACGCGCTCGAATCCGTGTCCGGCGAGGTCCTTGCAAACGTCATGACGATGATGGCGCCGCGCGGTCACATCGTCGTCTACGGCGTCTCGGCGGGTGGACCGATCACGGTGGACTCGGCCGTCATCCTGCAGTCGTTCCTCACGATCAGTGGCCTCTCCGTCTTCACCGAACTGCACAGGGAGACGGCCGCGGTTGGCCTCGGCAGACTGGTCGGCATGGTGTCGGCCGGGACGCTCAAGCCCCACATCGCCATCGAGGCGCCGTGGAGCGAGATCGGCAGCGTCGCTCTGCAGCTTCTCGAGCGCTCCTACCCCGGTAAGGCGGTCCTAAACGTTGGTTAGAGGCAAGCTGCCCTACGATTGCGGCCAGTCTTCCTCCAGCCACCGCGGCAGCGGCTCGCCGGGTTCGTGACATCGGGTGAGACGTTGCGCAATCGTTATCGCGTTGCTAACCTCGCCGAACAGCGGCTGAAACCGCCGCAGGATGGGTGGTGCGGACAAGGTCCCGCCGAAGCAGGGAAACGTGAGGCAGAATCATGCAGCTAGCCGGCAAGACGGCATTGGTAACGGGCGCGGCCGGCGGCATCGGCCTGGCGACGGCACATGCGCTTGCCAACGAGGGCGCGAATGTCGCCCTCGTCGACAACCTACAGGGTTACGATGGCGCGAGGCCCGTGGCTGCGGACTCGCTCGAGGTAATCCGAAAAGAGATCGAGGCGACGGGGCGGCAAGCGATCGCTCTGGTCGTAGACCTGACCCAGCCCGGGGCGCTGGACGCGATGGTCGAGGAAACCATGCGCCAGCTCGGCTCTATCGACGTCCTCTTCAACAACGCCGCCATCACCTGGCAAAGGGACTTCTTCGATGTCACCGAGGATGACTGGGACCTCATGCACCGTGTCAACGCCCGCGCCGCATTCTTCTGCATGCAGCGAGTGGCAAGACAGATGGTCGATCAGGGCAACGGCGGCAGCATCATCAATATTGCGTCGATCGCCGCGAAGGGTTTCCGCGAGACGTCCAACGCGGCCTACGCGGCGAGCAAGGGCGCGGTGGTGGCGATGTCCTTGACCGCGGCGCACGCCCTCGGCGAGCACTCGATCCGGGTCAACGCGATCTGCCCCGGCGTTACCAGGACGCCGATGATGTTGGGCGTATTCGCGGAGCGCTCGGTTGAGCGTGAGGTCCCTTTCAGTGAGCTGGAAGCGCAGCTGAATGAGATGATCCCGCTGGGGCGCTTCAACGAAGCGGAGGACATCGCCGCGCTCGCCGTTTTCCTGGCCGGCAGCGGCCGCAACATCACCGGGCAGTCGATCAACGTCGATGGCGGCCTCGTCATGCACTAGGCCTGCGTGGGTTGCCAACCGCTGCCGTAAGAGCCTGCCGCCGGCCCGGCGCGATCGACGGCGGCCGTACGCTGTTTTAGAAAGGGGACGGGAGATGGCACCAGTTGCGCTGATCACGGGGGCCGGTAGCGGCATCGGGCAGGCATGCGCCGTCGCGTTGTCGCGGGAAGGCTACTCGGTCGTGCTGGTGGGGCGGCGGGCCGAGGCGCTCGAGGAGACCCGAAAAGAGATCGAGACGACGGGACGGCAAGCGATCGCTCTGGCCGTAGACCTGACCGAGCCAGGGGCGCTGGACTCGATGGTCGAGGAAACCGTGCGCCAGCTCGGCTCTATCGACGTCTTCGTCAACAGCGCCGCCACCACCTGGCACAGGGACTTCTTCGATGTCACCGAGGATGACTGGGACACCATCCACCGTATCGGCGCCCGCGCCGCATTCTTCTGCATGCAGCGAGTGGCAAGACAGATGGTCGATCAGGGCAACGGCGGCAGCATCATCAATATTGCGTCGATCGCCGCGAAGGGTTTCCCCCTGTCGTCCAACGCGGCGTACGGGGCGAGCAAGGGGGCCATGGTGGCGATGTCCTTGACCGCGGCGCACGCCCTGGGCCAGCACTCGATCCGGGTCAACGCGATCTGCCCCGGCGTAGTCAGGACGCCGATGTTCTACAACCTGTTCTCAGAGCGGTCGGCTGAGCGTGGGGTCCCTTTCAGTGAGCTGGAAGCGCAGCTGAATGAGATGATCCCGCTGCGGCGCTTCAACGAACCAGCGGACATCGCCGCGCTCGCCGTTTTCCTGGCCGGCAGCGGCCGCAACATCACCGGGCAGTCGATCAACGTCGATGGCGGCCTCGTCATGCACTAGGCCTGCGTGGGTTGCCAACCGCTGCCGTAAGAGCCTGCCGCCGGCCCGGCGCGATCGACGGCGGACGCACGCTGCTTTAGGAAGGGGACCAGGCATGGCACCAGTTGCACTGATCACGGGGGCCGGTAGCGGCGTCGGGCAGGCGTGTGCCCTCGCCTTGTCGCGAGAGGGCTATTCGGCCGTGCTGGCGGGCCGGCGGCCCGAGGCGCTGCAGGAGACGGTCGACAAGGCGGGCTCTGGGGCCGAAATGCTCGCGGTGCCGACCGACGTCGCCGACCCGGCCGAGGTGAAGGCGTTGTTCGCCGCCACGAAGCAGAAGTACGGACGGCTCGACTTGCTGTTCAACAACGCCGGCATGGGCTCGCCGCCCGGGCTGCTGGAGGACATGGAGGTCGAGACCTGGAAGCGCGTCGTAGACGTCAACCTGACGGGGTCGTTCCTGTGTACGCAGGAGGCGATCAAGGTCATGAAGGACCAGGCCCCGCGCGGCGGCCGCATCATCAACAACGGCAGCATCAGCGCCCACGCGCCGCGGCCCAACTCCGTGGCGTACACGAGCACAAAGCACGCAATTACCGGGCTGACCAAGTCGACCTCGCTGGACGGGCGCAAGTACGACATCGCCTGCGGGCAGATCGATATCGGCAATGCGCTGACGCCGTTGGCGTACCCCATGACGCGCGGCGTGCCGCAGGCCAACGGCGAGACGATGGTTGAGCCGACGATGGACGTGGAGGACGTCGCCAAGGCGGTCGTTTACATGGCCAGCCTGTCGCTGGACTCCAACGTCCAGTTCATGACGGTGATGGCGACGAAGATGCCATTCGTGGGCCGTGGTTAACGTTGTTCACGCCTCACCGCAGGTGACGAGCACCGAGCAGCCTTTGACAACTTGCGAGGCGGGTAACATTATCGCGTCAGCGGCGTAACGCGTAGTCGTGGAGGTAGTCATGGTCGCACGGAGACTCTGCATTTCAGCCGACTCACAGTAGCTCAGAGAGCCCGAACGAGGTCTGTCTAAGGCCAACGTCCATCCGGCAGTCCCTGCATTTGAAGACTCGATGCGCGGGCGACCGCTCAGCGGGCCAACACTCCAAGCGCTTGACTAGCACGGAGCGCGTGATTGTCATAGGCGGTGAGAGCAGCCGCCGCGAGGATATCGCGATCGGACAGCCCGATGCTACGCAGTTCGCCTAGCTCTTCCTCTGTTATCGTCGCCTGGGCGACTGTTCCAGCGTGAGCGAACCCAAGGAGTGCCATTTCCTTCGCATCCAAGGGCGCTCCTGGCCAGTTCGCGGCGACTTTCTCGGCCAGCTCCGGTTCAAGTTCACCTCGCAACGCGGCGACCTGGTGGTCCAGGCCTAGTAATCCAGCAATACAAACGCTGATCAGACTCTGCCAGCGTGACGGCAGGTTGGACTCGATCGCCTGGCGCGTCGCTGCGTCAGCTTCGGCAACCGAAGGCCGCGCTTGCAAGACAGTCGAAAGATCGGTACCCGGTATTGTCGAGAGGAAACTTGCGCTGCCCCCCGACTCCGACTTAACGCCTTCTACCTCACGCGAGGAAGTGGCCGCCGGGTTCTTCCGGGGAGCCTGGGACGCTTTTCGCTTGGCGACGACGTCCTCGAAGGCGTTGAGGAGGTCGGCAGATTGAGAGGGGTACGCCTTTACACCCAGCATGTCGGCGGACCGGGAGATAAAGTTCCGATAGCAGATTGCCAGGATCGCGGCAAGTATCTGGTCCTCGTCCAAGCCGGCTTCGCGAAGGGGTTTGAGATCGTCGCGGCCAATCAGAATCGGGGTCTGAGTGAGCCGCTCGGCATACTCCAGAACCGCGAACTCCTGCTCGTTGAGAGCCGCGCTGCGCCATTCGGTCGCAACCTTAATAACTTCCTCTTCGGATGTGTCACCATCGCGACGGAGAAACTCTCCGTGGCCTACGCCTCAATAGGCGCATCCGAGAAGGCCGGAAACCTGAGTCGCAATCAATTCCTCCATGCGTCGACCGAGGCCCGAACCACCGAAGGTCATGGAGTACGCGAACTTCATCCTCGCGAGCATCAACTCCGGAATGACGCTGAAGACCTGAATGATGTTTACAGATGTGGAGCTCTCCTGGCTCCACAGCCTGGTCACCTGCCCTTCGTCATTAGGGAAGGCACGCAGTGCCTCTTCTCGCGAAAGCACGCTTATCCAAGCCATGACTTCTCCTGACTAGCTCTACAAGACCACCGACGTGGCGCGATCGCTTGCGGCTTCCCCTGACCATCTGCAATCTAAAATCGCAGTCTGAAATCTAGGTTAGGCCTGATAAAATGTCAATATAGTGAACGGAAAACATTTGCGGCTATTTTTTCGTATTAATGATAGGATTAATGGCGGGATTACTGATAGGGAAAATCTTGACAATCCCGCCCATAGCTAGTCTACGCTTCCAGCAATTCTTCGATGGCTTTTGCAGGACGGTGTTTTGAGCCCTTTACGGGGATTTCAACAGGAGAGGATCATGCAAGACAACTACTGGTCTAAGTTTACGAACAGAAGGATCGGGCGGCGGCGGGCGCTGGCAGCTACGGGAGGCGTCGCGGCGGCAGCTGCGTTCCTCGCGGCCTGCGGCGGCGACGATGACGACGATGGCGGCGGCACAACGGGCGGTACGACGGGTGGCGGTACGACGGGTGGCGGCACGACGGGTGGCGGCACGACGGGTGGCGGCACGACGGGTGGCGACACCAGCGGCCTCCTCACCCAACCCGTACACATCCCGCCGGCTCAGGCGAAAAAGGGTGGTGTGTTCAGGAGTTATCAAACGTCCGAGCCTCGCAGCCTCGACATCAACCGCACCTCGGGCGCTATCAACGAAATAGGGAAACTGGTCTACGAAAACCTCCTGGACGTGAAGCCCGGATTGTTGGAGCCGTCGAAGCAAGAGTTGACGGGCAGCCTGGCCGAGTCTTGGGAAACCACGCCGGATGGCTTGCAGACGACGTTCAAGCTGCGTAAGGGCGTCAAGTTCCATGACATCGCCCCGGTCAACGGGCATGACTTTGACTCGACGGACGTACTGGCTTCCTTCGGGCGCAGCGCCGAGCTAAACCTCGTTCGGGCGCTTGTCTGGGCCTCGACTGGCGCAGGCGGGGTTGTACTCGCCCCAACGGCGCCGGACGCCAGCACCGTTGTATTGCAGATGACCGAACCGATCAGCTACATACTCAATCACTTCGCTCCGTTCGGCCCGTACTCCGGCTCACATGCCATCGTGCCCCGGGAGGCCACCGGCGACACGCTGGACTTGAGCAACCAGATGTTGGGGACGGGCCCGTTCTTCTTGGCGGAACACGAGCCCGCCGTGCGCTTCGACTTCAAGAAGAACCTTGACCACTGGGACGCCGACAACTGGCTGCTGGACGAGATCGCCATGCCGATCGTGCCGGAGTACGCGGCGCGGAACGGCCAGCTGCAGGCCGGCAATATTTACCACGCCTGGAACAACAACGGCAACATAATGAACGCCACGGACGTCCTCGCGATGAAGAACGACCAGCCGGCACTTAACCTCTACGAAGGCACCTTCAGGGCGTCCGCCTTCGTCTGGACGTTCGGGCACCTTGGAGAGAACCAGTTCCAGGACGAGCGTGTCCGCCAGGCCATCTCCATGTCCTGGGACCGCGACCTCGACCTTGAGATCCGCTATAACATCGAGAAACTCGAGGAAGCCGGCATCCCGATCGGGACGCGCTGGAACTCGCACACTGTGGCCTACGACAGCACTGTTGGTGGTGGCTGGTGGCTCGACCCGAGTGACGAATCGGTCTTCGGTGAGAACGCCAAGTATTTCCAGTACAACGTCCCAGAGGCCAAGAAACTCCTGACGGCCGCCGGTTACCCCGACGGCTTCGAGTTCACCTTCCACTACCCCGACGCGCAGCAGTTCAGCGCGATAAGGCAAGCCAACCTCGAGCCCTTCTTCTCCTATCTGCGGGATCTCGGGCTCACCGTGAACCAGAACGCCCAGACAGACTACACGCAGGACTACGGCAAGAATAACCGCGACGCGCGTGGCGCCTATGAGGGCATAGGATGGCACTCGACAGTCGGCGGCATACCGGCCCAGATCAGCCCGGTGCTCGGTCTCGTCGCCGAGCATCTGCCGACTTCCGGTAACACCTACCACGGCTACTCCGCGGACGGCGGCACCGGCATGACCGGCGACCCGGCCCTGATCGAGATCCTTCAAAAGGCTCGCGTCGAGCTGGACGTGGAGGCGGCGAAGTCGCTGGTCCACGAGGCACAGCGCTACCTTGGCAAGGCCATGTGGTCGATCACCGAGCCCGGTGGCGCCTCCACCATCTTCGGGTCCTGGCCGGCCGTCCAGAACACCCGCGTCTGGCAAGGCGGACAACAGTGGGAGTACTACCAGATCTGGCTGGACGACACGAAGGCGCCGCTCGCCTAATTCATAGACTCGTTCAGGGATCAGAAGAGGGCGGCCGATTGGCCGCCCTCTTCTCTTACTTCGCCAGCTGTTACCAATTGAACGCCATCGGCGAATCGCACCCGTTGCGCCTGCCCATGGCCTGCGAGGTCGTCTTCGAGGACATCAGCGACACGATCACGCTGCCGAAGTTCAGGCCGGCCTAGCCCTCCTTCCTAGCCGATCGATACTCACTTAACGAGTGACGATGCCGGCCAAGCATGCCTGTCGTTGGAAGGGAGCCTTCGACATCGAGGTGGGCCTCGCCGGCATCGACTGGATTTCGCTGGAATGTGTACTTGGCCTTACGTAATGCGGCGGTAACGGCTACGTTCATAGGGCCACCGGGCACGCTGGATGATGATGTCACAGGCCCAACCCTTGACGCGATCGTCGAGAAGTTTGAACGCGGCGGCGGGCAGCTAATTCACGGATGGTCTGAGGACAAAGCAAGAGGCCCGGCGCTACGCCGGGCCTCTCTGAGTGACCTCTGTCGGTGAATGAAAGACGCCTAGATCCTCGCCTTCGTGGGCTCGCTCGGGCGGCTGGCCAACACTCCTAGCGCTTGACTAGCACGGAGCGCGTGATTGTCATAGGCGGTGAGAGCAGCCGCCGCGAGGATATCGCGATCGGACAGCCCGATGCTACGCAGTTCGCCTAGCTCTTCCTCTGTTATCGTCGCCTGGGCGACTGTTCCAGCGTGAGCGAACCCAAGGAGTGCCATTTCCTTCGCATCCAAGGGCGCTCCTGGCCAGTTCGCGGCGACTTTCTCGGCCAGCTCCGGTTCAAGTTCACCTCGCAACGCGGCGACCTGGTGGTCCAGGCCTAGTAATCCAGCAATACAAACGCTGATCAGACTCTGCCAGCGTGACGGCAGGCTGGACTGGATCGCCTGGAGGATCGCTGCGTGACCAGCGGCAACCGAAGGCCGCGCTTGCAAGACAGTCGAAAGATCGGTACCCGGTATTGTCGAGAGGAAACTTGCGCTGCCCCCCGACTCCGACTTAACGCCTTCTACCTCACGCGAGGAAGTGGCCGCCGGGTTCTTCCGGGGAGCCTGGGACGCTTTTCGCTTGGCGACGATGTCCTCGAAGGCGTTGACGAGGTAGGCAGACTCATCGGGGCGTTGTTGCTCTACACCCAGCATGTCGGCGGATCGCGCGATAAAGTTCCGATAGCAGATTGCCAGGATCGCGGCAAGTATCTGGTCGTCGTCCAAGCCGACTTCGCGAAGAGGTTCGAGGTCGTCGCGGCCAATCAGGATGGGGGTCTGAGTGAGCCGCTCTGCATACTCCAGGACCGCGAACTCCTGCTCGTTCAGAGCCGCGCTGCGCCAGTCGGTCGCAACCTTGATAACTTCGTCTGCGGACGTTTCACCATCTCGACGGAGCAACTCTCCGTGGCCAACGCCTCAATAGGCGCATCCGAGAAGGCCGGAAACCTGAGTCGAAATCAGTTCCTCCATGCGTCTACCCAGGCCGGAACCGCCGAAGGTCATGGAGAACCCGAACTTAATCCTCGCGAGCATCATTTCCGGAATGAGGCTGAAAACCCTCAGGATCCCTGGAGATCTTGCGCGGTCCTCCCACATCTGGACCAGCGGCCCTTCGTCATGAGGGCCAATTGGCCCTACGACATCAGGCGGGAAGGCTTGAACTGCCTCTTCTCGTGAAAGTTCTCTTATCCAAGCCATGACTTCTCCTACACTAGCTCGACGAGACCACGTGTTGGCTCGCAACCGGCCGAGCTTCCTATCCCAGGCGTTCGATGCTCATCCCGTGCTCGATGTTGAGCATAGGTTGCATGAGGGGCGTTCATTTGCCTGGGCAACTCTGCCGTAGCTCGGGGAGCCTGAATGAGGCTTGTCTAAGGCCAGCGTCCATCCGGCATCCTTTCATTTGATGACTTGAGGTCAGATCAGCGAGCCAACACTCCTAGCGCTTGACTAGCACGGAGCGCGTGATTGTCATAGGCAGTGAGGGCAGCCGCCGCGAGGATATCGCGATCGGACAGCCCGACGCTGCGTAGTTCGCCTATGTCTTGCTCTGTTATCGTCGCCTCGGCGACTGTTCCAGCGTGAGCGAACCCAAGGAGTGCCATTTCCTTCGCATCCAAGGGCGCTCCTGGCCAGTTCGCGACGACTTTCTCGGCCAGCTCCGGCTCAAGTTCACCTCGCAGCGCGGAGACCTGGTGGTCCAGGCCAAGTAATCCAGCAATACAAACACTGATCAGACTCTGCCAGCGTGACGGCAGGTTGGACTCGATCGCCTGGCGCATCGCTGCGTGACCAGCGGCAACCGAAGGCCGCGCTTGCAGGACGGCCAAAAGATCGGTACCTGGTATTGTCGAGAGGAAACTTGCGCTGCCCCCCGCTTCCGATTCAACGACTTCTGACTCACGCGAGGAGGTGCTCGCCGGGCTTTTCCGGGGAGCTTGCGACGCTTTTCGCTTGGCGACGATGTCCTCGAAGGCGTTTTCGAGGTAGGCAGAATCATCGGAGCGTTGCAGCCTCGCCTCTACATCCACCTCTACACCCAGCATGTCGGCGCCCCGCGAGATAAAGTTCCGATAGCAGATTGCCAGGATCGCGGCAAGTATCTGGTCGTCATTCAGGCCGGCTTCGCGAAGGGGTTCGAGATCGTCGCGGCCAATCAGAATCGGGGTCTGAGTGAGCCGCTCCGCAAGCTCCAAAACTGCGAACTCCTGCTCGTTGAGAGCCGCGCTGCGCCATTCGGTCGCAACCTTGGCAACTTCCTCTGCGGATGTGTCACCCTCTGCACGGAGGGCGTATCCGTGGCCTATTCAATAGAGGCATCCGAGAAGGCCGGAAACCTGAGTCGCAATCAATTCCTCCATGCGTACACCAAGGCCCGAACCGCCGAAGGTCATGGACCACCCGAACTTCAGCCTCGCGAGCATCAACTCCGGAATGAGGCTGAAAACCGTGAGAATCCCTGGAGTTCTGGCGCCGTCCTCCCACATCCGGACCACTGGCCCTTCGATACCACGGCCCATTGGCCCTACGACATCCAGAGAGAAGGCTCGCACTGCCTCTTCTCGCGAAAGTTCCCTTATCCAGGCCATAACTTCTCCTGGCTAGCTCGACAAGACCACGTGATGGCCGCGACCGGCCGAGCTTTATCCCAGCGTTCGATGCTCATTCTAGGCTCGACCTTGAGGTTAGGTTGGGCATGCCGGAATGTCAATGGATTCGCGTTGGTCCGGGAACCATGATGTCGCGATTGAGACCTGTGGGGCCCCAAAACTCCATCAGGCCACCCCACGAGTATTCGTGATGTAGTCCGCCGAGCACAGGGCGGCATGCAGCCCCAGTTGAGGCAGGTGCCGCCAACGGCGTCCTTTTCGATGATGGCGGCTTTAAGGCCTAGCTGGGCGGCGCGAATGGCAGCGACGTAGCCACCAGGGCCGGCGCCGATGACGAGGACGTCGTAGAGCTCAGGCATCGGGGCTCGTTTCGAAGAAGGGGAGAGGGGAGAAGTCCCCCCGGCCTGAAGGCCGGGGCACGGACGATGGCACGAGGTTGCCGGCGGCGCGGGCCTGTTCGCCGGCGTGGTAGGAGCTGCGGACGAAGGGGCCGGCTTCGACGTGCGCGAAGTCGAGACGCTGGCCGATCGACTTGATCTCCGCGTACTCGTCGGGGTGCCAGTAGCGGATGACGGGGAGGTGTTTGGCGTCGGGCTGCATGTACTGGCCGACCGTGAGGAGGTCAACCTCGTGTTCGCGGCGGTGCGCCATGGTCTCGGCGACTTCGTCGACGGTTTCGCCGAAGCCGACCATGATGCCGGACTTCGTCGTCATGGCGGGGTCGATTTCTTTTATGCGGCTGAGCATCTCCAGGGAGCGCTCGTAGCGGGCCTTGGGGCGGACGTGGCGGTAGAGGCGCGGGACAGTCTCGATGTTGTGGTTGTAGA
Organism: Dehalococcoidia bacterium; assembly: GCA_965197795.1. GTDB lineage: Bacteria > Chloroflexota > Dehalococcoidia > DSTF01 > WHTK01 > WHTK01. Next base: position 502,786 of record OZ240228.1, read on the forward strand.
CGACGGGCTTCGCCTCCACAACGGTGCGGAGGGCGTCCCAGTTGCCTTCGAAGTCCGGGGTGAGGATTTCGACCTGGCACTGGGGGCGGAGGTGTCGGATGGCGCGGATGCAGGCGGCCCAGACCTCCGCGCCGCCGTCGGGCAGGTCGTCTCGATTCACTGATGTGATGACGGCGTAGTCGAGGCCGAGGATGTCGACGGTGCGGGCGAGGCGCATAGGCTCCATGAGGTCGAGCCCCTGCGGTCGGCCGGAAGTGACGGAGCAGAAGCCGCAGGAGCGGGTGCAGATATCGCCGAGGATGATGAAGGTGGCTTCGCCGGAGTTGAAGCACTCGCCGATGTTGGGGCAGTCCGCTTCCTCGCAGACGCTGTGGAGGTTGTGCTGGCGCAGGAGGGCTTTGATCTCGTGGTAGCGCTCGCCGGCGGGGAAGCGGATCTTGAGCCAGTCGGGCTTGGCACTAGAATTAGCACGCACTCGTCACCTCATACTCCCAACCGCTTCCGTGGCGGGAGAGCCACCACACGAAACCGTCGCTACACCGGCGCGTATGGTATCGCCCTCAGCTTGCGAGTCCGGCCAACGAGCGCCTCCGCATAGGCATCTACGATCGCCTCCGCGTCAAGCCGGTACTTGTGATAGAGGTCCGGGATATCGCCCGACTGTCCGAATGCAGTGACGCCGAGGTTGTAGGTCTTGCTCGGTAGCACTGAGCCCAGCCACGACAACGATGCCGGATGGCCGTCCGTGATCGTCACCAGTGCGGCGGCTTGTCCGAGCTCGCTTAGCAGCCGCTCTATGTGTGAGGAGCTCGACGACGATTCGAGCTCGCTACGATTCCAGTCCTTATAGAGTCGGTTCGCGGAGGTCACGGCGAGCAAGCCGGCTCCCGGCACGTCTTCCACCACATGCTCCCACTCCTCGATGGCCTCCGGCGCCACGGCACCTGTGTAGCAGATTGCCAGGGGTGCGCCCGGCTGAGGCGGCTTTAGCCAGTAGGCGCCGTCGATGCCTTGGCTTCGAAGCGCCGACGTCATCTCACGGTCCGGCTGGGCGACCTCCCGCGTGGAAAGGCGGAGGTATACGGAACCGCCGTCCTCGACCTGCATATGGTCAAAGGACCAATGCAGCATCATCGTCAGCTCGTCGGCGAAGGCGGGCTCGAACTGCGTGAGACCGGGCTGACAGAGACCGATGAGTGGCGTGATGATTGACTGATGCGCACCGCCCTCCGCCGCGAGGGTCAAGCCGTTGGGCGTTCCCACGACCATGAAGCGCGCGTCCTGGTAGCACGCATAATTCAACTGGTCGAGGCCGCGGTTAACGAATGTATCGTAAACGGTGCCGATCGGCAGAAGCCGCCGTCCGAACAGCTGCCCTGCCACACCCGCCGCGCCGAGAAGCAAGAAGAGGTTGCTCTCAGCAACACCGAGCTCGATGTGCTGGCCCGCAGGGCCTTTGTTCCAGCGCAACGTGGATGGCACGTTCTCGCTGCGGAAGGAGTCATCCTCCGAACGGTCGTAGAAGATGCCCCTGCGGTTGACCCAACCGATGAGGTTCGTCGAGATCGTCACGTCCCCCGCCGTCGTCATTATCGACCGCGCCAGGTCGGACTCGCTGCCCGCGATGTCGAACATGATTCGCCCGAACGCATCCTGGGTCGAGATCGACTCCGCTTTGAGCATTGGCAGCTCCGGAGGCAGCGAGACACGCGGGGCGTCGTGTGCGCCTGTACCCGCCTGGGAGAACGGCGCCGAAGCGATGAACGCCTGCAGCTCCTCCTTGTCGACGCTAAGGCCGGCGAACTTGTCCCACTCCCTCCCTGGCTCGATGCCCATAGTTCCGCGCAGATTCTCCACCTCCTCCGGATTCAGGAGGCCGGCGTGGTTCTCCTGGTGGCCAGCGAACGGCAGGCCGAAGCCCTTGATCGTGTAGGCGATGAAGCAGGTCGGCTCGTCGGAAAGCGTCGCCTCGTCGAAGGCCTCCAGCACCGCCTCGATGTCGTGGCCTGCGAGGTTCGTCATCAGCTCCTGCAAACTGCCGTCATCGTGCGAGTCCAGGATCGCTCTCACCCCGGCGTTGTTACCCAGGTCTTGCTCGAGGTGTCCGCGCCAGCTGGAGCCGCCCTTGTAAAACGAGAGCGGAGTACAGGGAGTTTGGGCATTCGTCGATCCAATTGCGCAAGGCATCGCCACCGGGCCTCGCAAAAACTGCGTCAAGCTTCTTGCCGTACTTCAACGTCACAACCCGCCAGCCCGTTGCCCGGAACACGGTGTCTATGCAGTTGAATAGACGGTCGGTAACGATTCCATCAAGGCTTTGACGGTTATACTCGACAATCCACCAGACATTTCGGACGTTATGCTTCCAGCCCTCCAGCATCGCCTCGTAGATGTTGCCCTCGTCGAGCTCGGCGTCGCCCACCATTGCGACCATGCGGTCGGGCGTCTTCTCCTCATCGAGCATGCCCTTGAGTCGCATGTAGTCCTGCACGATGCTCGCAAACAGTGTCGTCGCTACGGGCAGGCCCTCCGACCCGCCCGAGAAGTCGACCTCGACCCTGTCCTTAGTGCGAGATGGGTAGGACTGGGCACCACCGAGGGCGCGGAAGTGCTCTAGCTGCTCGCGAGTCTGGCGGCCCATGAGGTACTGGATGGCGTGAAACGCGGGGTTGGCGTGCGCCTTGACGGCGGTGCGGTCGTGCGGCCGCAGCGTGTGAAAGTAAAGAGCCGTGAGAAGCGTCACGGCGCTGGCGCTGGAGGCTTGGTGCCCGCCAACCTTGAGGCCGTCGCGCTTCGGGCGGATGTTATTGGCGTTGTGAATCGTCCACGTTGAAAGCCAGAGGACCTTGCGCTCCAACTCCTTCAGGAAGGCAATCGTATTCGGTTCGCGCGTCTTCTCCAGCTTCTGCCCGGCTCGCCTTCGGCCCATCGATATCTCCCGTCAGCGATTTGCGTCTTGCGTTGTCAAAGCAGCATCAATTCGGGCTTCTCCAGATTAGCGCGCAGAGTCTGGAGGAAGCGAGCGCCGTCTGCCCCGTCGCTGACCCTGTGATCGGCTGACAGCACCATCGACATTATCTGGCGTACCACGATTGCGCCTTCCCTGACGACAGGACGATCCTCCACCACCCCAACCGCCAGAATAGCGACTTGGGGCGGATTGATGATTGCGACTGGCGACTGAATTCCCATGTCTCCGAGGTTAGAAATCGTAAACGTCGTAGCACTCATCTCGTCCGTACGTAGCTCCCCTTCTCGGGCTCGCGTCACCAAGTCACGCGCTTCAGATGAAATCTCAAGCAGACCCTTCTTCCCACAGTCAGCAATCGCAGGAACGACGAGACCGCCATCCAGAGCGACAGCTAGACCAACATTGACCCGACTCTGCAGCCATAATCTGTCTTCCGAGTACCACGAATTGAATTTCGGGTGTTGCACTAGAGTCCGCGCTACTGCCATGACAATGACATCATTGATACTGATGTGGCCGGCCTCGCCGAGACTTTCGTTTTGTTCGGCCCTGAGGCGCAGCACCTCTGTCATCTCAACGTCGATTTGCAGGTAATAGTGCGGCACCGATCGCTTAGAATCGAGCATGCGCCGGGCAATAATCTGCCGCATGCGGGTAAGCGGGACTCCTTGCGGTTCTGTCGCCGTTGGCGCAATGTCTGGAAGCTCGAAAGCGCGTCCAGAGTGTGAGTGCACCGCGAGCGGTGGCTCTAACTCTGCCTCGACATCACGAAGTATGATGCGCCCGCTGCTGCCGGTGCCAGCGAGCTTCGTGAGGTCCATCCCGAATTCTTGCGCTAGCCTCCGCGCAAGCGGCGAAACGAGGGCCTTGCTTCGCTTCGCAGGAAGTTCCTCTTCCACCTCCTGAACGCCGGTGGTATCGGCATTCGGCGTTGCTCGCTCCGGCGTATCCTCTGACGGACGCTCGAGTCTCGTCTTTGTGACTTCTGCGGCGACTGCAGCGGTTTCGCCGTAAACCGACACATCGTCACCCTCTGCACCAAGGACTGCAATCAGGGCGCCAATCGCCAGGGTTTCCCCTTCTCGGGCAAGTATCCGAAGTATGATTCCACTTACATCTGCCTCGAGATCAAAGTTCGCCTTTTCGGTCTCTAACTCTGCAATGGGTTCTCCGCGCCCCACCTCATCTCCTTCGACCTTGAGCCAACGCAGGATAGTCATCTCCTCTACGTTGGAGCCAATCTCTGGGAGCTTAACCTCGGTGATTATCGCGTCCGCCGCCTCTAAGTTGACTTTAGATGGGCGTCTATCTCGGCCCGGCTCATCAGCTTCCCCGACTGGACGAGGCTTTGCTGGCTGCCCGTGGCGCGCATCTCTTGCAGGGCATCACGGACTTGCTTGGCCGCCAGACGGAACGTCGTAACCGGATGCAGCACGAGGCAGTAGCCCAGCGCCACGAAGTCTTCGTCGGTAATCCAGGGGCTCTTGCCGAACTCGGTCATATTCGCGAGCAGCGGCACGGAGACCGTGTCGCGGAAGGCCTGGAACATCTCGCGGGAGGTGAGAGCCTCCGGGAAAATGACGTCCGCGCCAGCTGCTTCGTAGGCCTGTGCACGGGCGACGGCGGAATCGTAGCCCTCGACTGCTACTGCGTCCGTGCGGGCGATAATCACGAACCCAGGGTTACGACGAGCGGCCACGGCGGCTTCGAGCTTCTCGACCATACGTTTCGAGCTAATCAGGTTCTTGCCTTCGAGGTGGCCGCAGCGTTTCCAGCGTGCGTCTTGGTCCTCGATCTGCACGGCCGCTGCACCGGCGGCCTCAAAGAGTCGCACTGTCTCCGCCGTACCTTTCGGACCGCCAAAGCCGGTGTCCACGTCCCAATCACCGGAATGCTCACGGCCTCGACGATCTCGCGCGTGAACTCCAGCACGCGGTTACGCGGAATCACGCCCTCGTCTGGTCGCGCCAGCGAGTTTGAGAGCGCCGCCCCGGAGACGTATACCCCTTTGGAACCCTGCCTCCTCCACCAGACGCGCCACGAACGGGTTGAAGGCGCCCACCGCGGATACCAGCTCCCGCTCGAGGGCGGCCCGTAGTTCCCGCCCGCCCAGGACCTCGCCATCGTCGCCGTCATGCCCCACCTCTCGGGTCGAACTCGATCATCGCTCCGAGCCCGCTCACATCCTTCAGCTTCTCCAGTCCCCAAACGGAATCGATCAGGACGCCGTGATCCGATGCTAGCACGCCCGCCAGCGACTCGAACTTCGCCTCCAGGCCGCCGTCGCTCATCGGGTTCTTCGGGTGACCGTAGGGCACCGCTCGCTCGTCTCCAGCACTGTGCCGTTAAGCAGGGTGACGCGCACGGCGCTGCGGAACCACGCTCCGCCTGCGGCGCGTAGTAGCACTCCGTCCACTCCGGGACCTCGACAAACTTCGTACGGTGGATCAGGCCGAGAAGCTCAGAATTGGTCAGCATCTCGGCGCGGTACTGCTCGAAGCCGAGCTTGCCTTCGAGCAACGGCGCCGCGAAAGCATAGTACAGGCTATGGTCTGCTGTCTCCTTGTTCTTCGGGTGGCGCTTGCTCTCGTCGCCGATGATTGTCAGCTGCGCCTCGTAGCCGAAGATAAGGATCTCAGCAATGTTGCCCAGAGGTACCCCGTTCAACTGCTGGCGGACCGCCATAGCGTGCTCGACGATGGTCTGGCCATGGTACTCCATCGGCACCGGCTTGATGTAAGTGTCCGCCAGTAGAAAGTGCTCGCCGATGTCCGCAAATGCCGCCTCTTCGAGTGGCCCGACATCTGGGCTAAGAAGCCGTGCTTGCCTTCGATGATTTCGGCCGGCCGTTGGACCTGGACTGCACCTTCTCAAGCGCCCACATGGCGCCTCGCACCGCATCCGCCGCCGCCATGTTCTTCTGCTCCGAAAGATAGGACCCCTCTCGCGCCTGCCTCATCGCTCCGTGCGAACTCAGCGAGAGCGCCACGGCGTCGTATGTCTGCTTCGCATCAAAACCCAAGAGCTTTGCGCCACTCAGTGCCTGAGAGAAGAGGATGTAGTTGACGTGGTTCCAGCCGCGGCTTCGCAGAGACGCCGCCTCTGTCAGGCGGCACTGAACGTCGTAGGCCAGGACAATCGCCGTGATGAGGTATCGACCACTGACGGGCGTCGCACCAGAGAGAGCGATGAGACCCCCTGATATTGTCGCTCGGGTGCGCCGGCTCCTTCGCCAGATACGTATTGTTGAAGTCAAGCCAGCGTGTGAGCGTCGAGTTGAGGAAGGCGGCGTCGCACAGCGAAAGCTTGTCGGGAACGCCGTAGGCCCATCCCCCGGCTCGTAGGCGATCGGGCGCTTCGAGAAGAAGCTCCAGCGCTCGACCATGCGCGAGTCGGCGAGGGCACCAAATGCCGTCGCCAAGGAGTCGATGACGCGGTGCTTGGTCTCGTGCACGACATTCTCAGGTAGGTCTCGTAACGCAGCTTGGCTCCAAAGTCGATCAAGCGTGGCAGTGGGTTGTAGGCGGCTTCGGGCATCAGTTTGCGGGTGCTCCGAAGGTGGATGAGTGCTTGAATTCGCGAGGCTGTGGGCCGGTGTACTCGCCACGAGGGCGGAGGATCGGCTCGTTGTTGACGTATCGTGTCTCCAAATAGTGCGCCGCCCATCCCGCAATACGAGACGCAGCGAAGAGAGGCGTGTACATCGGGATCGGAATGTCGAGGAGGTAGTAAAGCGGTGCCGTCCAGAGGTCCATGTTCGCAGGAGCGTTGGGCTGGCCGCTTTCAATGCGAGGCTTCATACGCTCCGCCATGTACTCCTCGAGCGCTAGGAGCGTTTCGTACCATCGCATGTCGCCCTTGCGCCGTGAAAGCTCCTTCACCCATGGCCGTAGGATTTGCACGCGGGGGTCGTACGAGTGAGGCAGGTTGTACACAGCGTGGCCAAAGCCGGGCATGCGCGCACCGGGCTGGGCGAAGAAGGTTTCGGCATAGCTGCGCGCCGTGGCGGGGTTGCCGCCCTGGTCCATGAGCAGCTTCATCACCTCTTCGTTGGCGCAGCCGTGACGCGGGCCACGCAGAATGCACTCGCCGGCGATCACGGAGGAGTATAGGTCGCTGTGGGCGCTGGCGGCGACGCGGACGCCGAAACTGCCGGCATTGAACTCGTGCTCCGTGTAGAGGATGAGCGCCATGTCCAAGCAGCGCGCCTCGAACTCGTCCGGCTTCTGATCCCGTAACAGCGTGAGAATGTTCTCGGCGTAGGTCTGACCCGCCGTCGGCGCCAGCCAATCCATGCCCTGCACGTGGCGGTGCACCTGCCCGACGAGGTAACCGACGTCGGGCGTCATGGCGAGTGCGGCGTCGCGTTCGGCCTCATACGTGAGAGGATGGCCGCCATTCGCGTCGATGCGGTTGGCGTAGTTAGACATCGCACTCCTCAGCAGGCCCATCGGGTGCGCATCTCGAGGCTCCGTGTCTAGCGTGCCCCAGACGCCGCGCAGCACGTGCTCGTCGGGAGCATTGAACACCAGTCCGTTGGCGGGAAGGTTGCCGAACAGCGTCAGGTAGGCGGTCTCCTCGTAGCTATGTTCCTGAACCAACTCCTCCAAGGAGTAGCCGTAAATGTAGACACGCGAGGCCTGTTCGTCGAGTTCGCAGATCTTCGTTTGGCCAGCGATAACGTCCCTGAGTCCTGGGCGCCGTTCAGTATTGTCTGCCACCACTTGCCTCCTTTGGTCGGGCCACTCTGATGATTTCCTGTTTAACCACGTCTGTAACGACTACCGTAGCTGTGGTTGTCAGCCATCAACCCAGACAACTCTTAAGAACGGCTTCCCGTTAACCTTTTTCGTTATTTCAAGAAAAGCGTGTTTTGAGCAAATAGCTCTTCTACATCATACAGGGGGATGATCTTCTGATTGTGAGCATATTGAATAATCGTCGACAAGGCTGCGCGGTTCGGCTCTATGCCTGTTGGGAGAGGATCACCTCCCAGGATGCCCCCGCTTATCGCGAGCCGTTCCTCTTTGCTGGACGTCTCCAACCAGTTCTCCTTTGCCTTGCTGAAGGCTTCGAATAAAGCGGGTGCGAGCCACAGATGCTCTGCTAGGAGAGAATTCTTGATCACGATCGTGTGGTTAATGGAATAAATTCCGGTACGCTTAAAGTAGGCTCTTGCATCGATCTGGATCTGCCAGCAATGGCCCGATATCAGGAGAATTGCCCCCCAATCCCGAGGCCGCCCTGCAGCTCGCCGGCTTCGAGCAACTGGCCCAAATTCGTTCCATCGCGATATTTCCGCATTCTTCGGAGCGTCTCGCTGAAATGCCTCGCCGTGCTCCTCATCGCCGAGGATCCAAGTAACCTTGTCCAGGTCGACTGTGGGGCCCCACTAATCCATCAGCCAGCTTCCCAGAAGTATTCATGGTGCAATCCGCCGAGCACGGGGCGGCCACCGACCCTTCCCGCCATCCGGCGGTCTGAGAAGTCGCGGTCGAGGTTCCGGTGCCGTCAGAGCCAACGACCGATGCGGCCGGACGCGGTTGTAGTGCTCGGCATACTCCCTCACGAGGCGCAGCAGATGGCGCTCATTTAGGACGATGAGGTGGTCGAGGCACTGTTGGCGAAAGGTGCCGACCATGCGCTCGGCAATGCCGTTCGCCCGTGGACAGCGGAATGGAGTGAGCACAACTTCGATGCCTAGCGCGCGAGCCCGCGTGATGAACTGACGGCCGAAGCAGGCATCCCGGTCCCGTATGAGGAACCGGAGTTGTCTCCTCCAGGGTGTGGCCTCGATGAGTTGACGCCAGACCCACTCTGCATTCGGGTGAGCTGTAACGTTGAAGTGAATCAGTCGTCTCCTGCCGCGCTCGATGAAGAAGAAGACAGCGTGCCGAAGAACAGGGTCGATACCGTGAAGAAGTCGCAAGCCCAGATTTCGCCTGCATGGTTATTGAGAAATGTGTGCCAGGTCTGGGATGGAGGCCTCCGCCGTGCGTCATGCATGTAGCGGCGTACGGTCTCAGCGCTGATCTGGAAACCGAGGTTCATCAGTTCACCGCGGATGCGTTGGCCGCCCCACAGCGGGTTCTCCCTGGCCATTCTCACGAGCAGGTCTCTCAGTTCCTGGGAGATTCTCGGACGGCCGGTCCTTTGGTGGCGGCGCTTCCAGGTCCAGTAGCGCTTCCATGCCTGGCGATGCCAGAGAATCACGGTCTGCGGCTGGACGATGAGCAGGGCTGAGCGCCAGTTCCACCAGAAGGAGGACAACCAGACCCAGAAGAGGCGGTCTGGGGCGGCGGAGCTTGAGGCGTCGGCCTTTTCGCTGGTGTATTGCGAGCTGCTGGCGCAGAGCCAGGTTCTCGAGCAGCAGGTCTCTTCGGTCAGCAGGCATGGCGAAACTGGGCGATGAGGGCGGCGAACAGGCTGAACATGCCGCCAGCTTAGATTCGGATGGAGTTTTGGGGCCCCACAGTCAGTTGATCGAGGCAACAGCCTGGGGCAGGCAGCCGCGGTTTCTGATTCGAGACCGGGATGCTTGCTTCGGCCAAGCTTTCGTTGCCCGTGCGCGCGCCATCGGCATCGATGTTGTGCTCACACCCTTCCGTTGTCCACAGGCTAACGGCCTAGCCGAGCGCATGGTCGGAACGTTTCGCCAACAGTGCCTCGACCACGTCATCGTCTTAAACGAACGGCACCTTCTGCGGCTAGTGCGGGAGTACGGCGAACACTACAACCTTGCCCGTCCGCATCGGTCGTTGGACCTCGAAGCGCCCGAACCGCGACCGCGACCGCGACTGCCTAAGCCGCCTGATGGTGGAAGAGTCGGTGGCCGCCGTGTGCTCGGCGGATTGCACCACGAATACTATTGGGAAGCCGTCAGATGCATTAATGGGGCCCCACAGGCCGTGATATGCAGTCTGTCGTTGTGTATTCAAGAAGCTTCCCTGAACGAGAACCAGCAAAAGCAGAGCTCTATTTCCAAATTGCTAGCTTCAACCCGGAGCGTCTTGGCCAGGGTAACCCTCCGGAAGGGCCGAGCATGGAACAGGTAATCGCAGCGGGCGCCAAAGTGCCGATGCTGTTCCTAGTCGGCAATGAAGACGTGCTTTTCCCGCCAGAATTCGTACAGCAGGCGAGTCAGGTTGTGCCGAATGCGCGCTTCGTAGAAGTGAAAGATGCCGCCCATTCCGTGTACTTTGAGCGGTCCTCTGTGTTCAATCACGTGGTGGATACCTTCCTCGCCGAGACGCTCTCGAGAGAGTGAAACGAGCAGGGCAGCGTCCCTCGAAGTTCACGCCGCGCTGGGGAGCGGCTCCTGAAGGCGTAGCATCGCGACGACGCAAGCAACTACCTTGGGAAGCCCTCCTATACGGAGCGTCTGACCTAATCGCGGCTGTGTACAAATCCGATGATTAGTGGGACGCTAGGAAAGATCTGGGCCGTCATACAGGTCGGCGGCGCCAAACTCACGGTCATATCCGTACTCGGATAAGAGGGAGAACAAAGAAGATGCTGTCGAAGCAAGACAACGAGCTGATCACACAGACGGGCCCAGGCACGCCAATGGGCAATCTCCTGCGCCGATACTGGACGCCGGCGTGCCTCAGCAGCGACATCCCGGAGCCGGATTGCACACCGCTTCGGGTGCGCCTGCTCAGCGAGGATCTCGTGGCATTTCGCGACTCAGAGGGCCGCATTGGCCTGATCGATCAGAACTGCCCGCACCGGGGGACTTCGCTGTTCTTCGGCCGCAACGAGGACGGGGGCCTGCGTTGCGTCTATCACGGCTGGCAGTTCGACGTGCACGGCCAGTGCATCGACATGCCGAGCGAGCCAGGCAGCGTGTTCAAGGACAAGCTGAAGGTTCTCTCCTACCCGGTGCACGAATCGGGCGGCGTGATCTGGACCTACATGGGTCCGAGGGACAAGATGCCGGGCTTCCGCGATTTCGGCACCGAGCACCTGCCGCGCGAGAAGTGGCGCGCCGCGTCCTTCCTGCAGCCGATGAACTGGATGCAGGCGATGGAGGGAACCATCGACACGACGCACCCCTCGTGGCTGCACGCCTGGAAGGGCGCGGACGACATCGAGGACGACGGCTCCGACACGCCCGGGGCCTACAACTCCGGCAAGATGCAGTGGAGGTTCTGGGCCTACGACCGCGCACCGCGAGTCGAGGTGGTCGATACGTGGCACGGCTGGCGTGCCGCGGGCCTGCGCAACACGCCGAACGGCAATACGCACGCCCGGCTCTACACTTACACCATGCCCTACACGGCCGGACCCGGCGGCAACGCCTGGATAGTCCCCGTCGACGACACGCAGACCCGCGCGTACCAGATGGTGACCGTCCACACCGAGCGGAAGGCCTCGCTGGTGGTCAGCGGCTACCTCGGTCTTGACTTCGATGGCTGGCCCTACGGTGATGACGGCCTGGTGCGCAACAAGGCAAACGACTGGCTAATCGACCGCGAAGCCCAGAAGAACGGCACTATTAATACCGGTATTCGTGGCTTCTTCAACAACCAGGACATAATGGCGACCCAGACCGCCTTCAGCGACCGAACCAAGGAACATCTCGGCGTTCTCGACCGCAAGATCATCCGCATGCGGCGGCTACTCATTGATGCGGCCAAGAACCTCGAACAGGGCATCGACCCGCCCTGTCTCGATCCCGAGTTGCCCTACGACCGAATCGGCACGCCCGACAAGGTGCTGCTGCCCGGCGAGGACTGGACCGTGCTGGGCTCCGAGGACGATCCGATCATGAACGCGCTCCTCGCGGGTGGTTCCGGCCGCACGAAGGTAGACCCTGAGCGCATGATCGGTGGCGCCGCATTCGCCGCAGATGCGTCGCGCCGCTGATGGTTTCCCGGCCAAGGGTGAGGTAGCGATGCCGATCAGCGACATACTCGTCGAAGTGGTTGAGGGCCCGCATGGAAAGGCCGAGCTGCACGAAGTACAGGAATCGCCCAGCCTGATCGTTTACGAAGTCAGATTCGACGGCAAGAGCGAGCAGTACGAGTCGATTGGCGAGGCTTATATCGAAGCTGGCATGAAGGTGGGCAAGGACGTTTGAGCCGACCCTCCTAACCCGCCATAGCCAGGCCCAAGTCACGAACCTGACGAGGGGTGACCGATCGAAACGTGAACGGTGACCCCTCGTCTTGCTGTAAGAATCGGACCGCCGCACCCGGTGACGCCGGGTTCGATCGGCTGGAAGTCATGTCGTCGTGGGGCGTGCGCCAGAAGAAGCCCTGAGGACTACCTGACCGAGCGGCGGGCTTCACGCGGCGCTTTATTGGCCCCCATGATCCGAGACGGGTCGAGCGGAAGAGATGACGAAGATCGCCAGGACGGGGAGAATCATCAGCGCGAGTAGTCCCTCGGTGAATCCATTGAAGGCAGCCTCCAGCAAGGCAAGCGGCAGAGGGCCGATCGCGGCGCCAGGCGATGCCCACCATCATGCCCGACCCCTGAATCCGGCCGAGACGCTGCCGGCCGTAGAAATGGGCCCCCGCGCTGGAGCGGGCGCTGGGGCGTCGGGGGCTGCTGAAGGCGTAGGCATCGACTCTTAGGCGCTGAAAGGTCACCTCGCAAAAGGGGGAGTGCATGGCCAACGAATCACAGCTCACAAAGGGACAGCGACTTGCCGCCGTGATGGATCATCTTGGCATTGACAGGGCTCACGTAGCTGGACTTCCTCCGCGGGATGTCTTCGATTGGTTACGCGAGCGACCCGATAGCGTAGCTTCTCTTACGCATCTATCGGTGCCTATGGCCCTGGAAATCGACGCCAAACTCGTTGAGCCTTTCGCGCAGCGCCTAGTCTGCATGGCGGGCGAAATGGCGAATAGAACGCAGCAGCGCAACCTTGAGACCATCCGAGGCTGGAGTGGTGTGACGTTCGTCAACTATCCAGCCGGATACACGCCGCAAATGTGGACGGACATCGTTCACGATCAGGCTGACATGGTGGTCGAGACCCTTGTCTAGCAGGCTACCAGATGGGAAGCCAAGTCAGTGGAGCTTGGCGGCCAAGAAGGCGAGGTCGAAGGGGTCACGTATCGCGTTGCGGGCTCAGGCCCACCGCTTCTCCTCTTCCCTATCGGCCTTTGCACCGGCCAGTGGGATGCAGCTATGGGCGAGCTGAGCAAGCACTTCACCACTATCCGGCTCGGTGGTGAATACGTCGGGATGGCTTCGCAGTTGGAGTTCCGCGCTAGAAGTGGCACCTACATCCAGGGGATCCGCTCCATGTTTGACCTGTTCCATATGAGGGCAGACGAGCGCGTGCTCGAGGTGGGCACCGGCTAGGGAACTCTTGCTCGGGATCTTGCTGTGAGAACACCAGGACTCGTGGAGGTAGTCGCCGTCGACATCAACGACTACATGCTGGGCGAGGCGCGTAACTTCGCGAGTAAGGCGTCCCTGTCTTCGCCGTTTCGTTAGGACTACGGCAACGCTGAGGCTTGCCCTTCGAGGCTGAGTCCTTCGACGTCGCCTTTTCCGTGACTGTTTTCGAGGAGTGTGACGCCGACAAAGCTATCGCTGAACTGAATCGGGTGCTGAAGCCTGGTGGCCGGGCCGGGGTGATTATCCGCAGCAGAGACCTGTCATGGTACTGGAACGTTGACGTCTCCGAGGAAATCAAAGCGAAGATTAACGTCCCCGACTCCGAAGCTGGGCATCACCCGGAGGCTGTGTGGATTCGAGCCTCTACCCGCGTTTTGCTCGTCATTTCTTGTCTAGCACCCGAACGTGTACTGGAACACCATGACTGACAGGACCTCGTGCACCACGACCTCACGAGGGTACTGTCCGAGGTGCCCGTAATTCCCCGGCTCGGATACAACTCCGCGAACACGTACGCGGAACGGTGGCACGAATGGTTCAGCGAAAAGATGCTGACCTGTTTCGTCGATGATGCGCTGCGCAAAGTCTAGCTCCGGCACCCAAGACACCCAGTACGGGGTGCTGCCCGCCGCACACTCGACGTCTGGATAGAAGGCCGAGTGCTCGAAGCCAGTCTCGAATACGCCCACAAGCACGGGAATCGTCGGGCCTGGAGTCTCGATCAAGGGCGTGCTGCTTGTGTTGCAATCGACGCAGGGTAGTTCTTCTCTTCTTCGCCTGAGCACGCGATTGCCACTGATGCCATGAGCGCCAGAGCCGTGATTTGAACGCTCTGCCGGATAACCCTCTTCAGAACACCGCGCATGCACTCCTGACGTTCTTAGCCGGCTCGCGGTTCCCCGTCCCGCCCTGGAGCGGGCGCTGGGCAGTTGGCACTGCTGAAAGGCATATCAACTGGGTTGGATGATTGAGTCTCCGTTGGTGCCGCGAATTCAGAGGAGTTTGCATCGAGGTCCACTGCTCAGGCGCAGCATCGGTTCCAGGTAAGAGCGTTGCATTAGATAGTGGAAACGTGGTGGGCCCTCAGGGATTCGAACCCTGGACCGACGGATTAAAAGTCAGTGGCTCCAGCCCCCAAACAGCCCTAAAACCGCCCCCAAACAGCGTCAAAAAACCGGGAAACAGCTCAAAACAGCCGGAAAGCGGCAGGTTTCCGGCCACCTCCCAGATACAAAATATGACAAATATGACGCATATGAGGGGAAAACGCAGGTCTCAGGCCAAAAGGGCACATATGTGCGAAGTGCTGTCGTCGCTTGTCAGTCGAGGCGCGGCTTGGCCCCGTCCCTGGCCGGACACCTGGCCTGATGCCGCCGGCGACCCGTCCGCCGTCCAGTTCCGCTTCGAGCTCAAGGAACGAGGCATCAGCGCCCTAAATCCTGGAACCTTGCCAGGTTTGTCGTAGCGCCGTTGGCTGTAGTGGTCATCCGACTTCCCCTTCGAATGGATTCTGCAACTCAACCCCAAGCTGGACGAAGTCACTCACGTTCCGGGTGACCACCGTCAGCCGGTGCACAATGGCCGTCGCCGCTATCATGGCGTCTTCGCTCATAGCGTCCGATCTCCTGTGCATGAGCCGCGCCCACTCCCGGAAGGCGGGAGCGTCCATTGGCAATACACCGTAGGAAGCCAGGACTTTGTCCAGCCACGCTTCTAGTTCCTCCGCCCTGGCTGCATCCTGCTCTCGGGTGATCTCGATCCCCGCCTGTATCTCTCCAACCGTAACGGCAGACAGGAAGAGCTGCCCTGCGGGCACATCGGCAATCCAATCGAGGACAGCGCCGTGCGGACGGGGGCGACGCAGCTCCGAGACCACGTTAGTATCGAGGAGGTATATGACCTACTCCACGGCCGAGGGTATTCGGTGGCGATGCTGTCGGCGTGGTGGCGTAAGCTCCTCGGTGCGGCCCTCCGTAGCGAGGAGCAACTCCTTCAGGTCAGGCCTGGTCATGCGCTGCAGCCTGCGCCACTGCTCGATGGGGAGAAGCACGGCGGTCTCGACATTTCGCTTGGTAACGATTTGGGGCCCTTCAGCAAGGGCTGTGTCGAGGAACTCACTGAACCGCGACTTGGCATCTTGTACTGGCCATGTCTTGCTCATGGCTCACCTCAATTCCTATTGTCCTGACTAGCTAACAGACTAGGTATAATTGTCGTCAGTGTCAAGATGCTTGCGGGGCCTACCGCGGCCCCGACCCTCCGCTGGCCAGAAGTAAGCGGCGTCGAGGAGCTGGTGGCTCATGAAGTACGAGACCCGATCGAAGAACTGCTATTGCGTGCAGTGCCGTGGGTGGGCCGTGCCACGGCCGCCGAATCACCGGAAGATCAGGGTCTGTTCTCGGAGATCGGGCTAGAGTGCCTAACGCGGCCTGGAATGGACCGGCACACCAGGAAGGAACTCGTGTCCCGCAGCCAACATGAGAGGAAACACCGGCATTTGATGGGGCATTTGCGGCTTCACAGCAGACGGCTGGTCGCCTCCGAGATGGAGCGTCCTTTGGCCGGCGTTACTCATTAGCCTCATCATCCAGTGCAGCCATCCTGTCCAGGCGCTCTATAAGCCACTCGCGGTCTTTGTCAACGCTGGCATCAGTGGCGCCGGGCTGCTCGACCTTGCTGCCGTCGCGGAACTTCGGGTCGTGTGCCTTGAGGAGGAACATCAACAGCCTATCCGAGTACTTCGTGATGCTCCCGACAACCTCCCCCTTATAGTACACGGGCTTGTCGATACCGTTGACTGCACGCCGCCAGGCCTCTGCCTTCAGAAGGTCGGTGCCCTCTTCGAGTGCTTCATCCCACTGCGTTGCGAAGTGCTCCGAGCGCCGCCGCACATAGTAGGCCTGATTCCGCGATCGCCCTGCGTACTTCGCAGCGAGGGTTACATTGCCCGTCGCGCGAAGCGCCTCGATGAACGCTGGCTTCCAATCTCTTCTCAGTGTCATATCTGTAACATTGTACAACGCCGCTAACGGGAGGTCGAACTGGCTGGAAGAGGAAGGGGGCGCGTCGGCGTCAGACGTTCACAGGGAGCGAGCACCGAAATGTCAATCTCCCCTGGAGCATGGGTAGTCTCGTTCGCCTCGCTGGCGTGAAGAGAGGAATGTCCGCGAGGTTCCGAGTCTTGCTCCACTGCGTGCCATCGCGGATGGTCCGGTCACTCAGAGTCTCCAGGCGCTCTCGGTTCTCTACCGCCCTTGGACGGGTAATAACATACTTGACTCAGTACCGGTGGGTGGGCTACCTTGCTGAGTATCATGAGTTACACACAACCTGACTACAACCATCATGATGGGACCATTGCCAGGGTCGATTTGACGGGGGATGCCTTATTCGGTTCGGTGGATACCAGCGAGAGCGACATACTCAACAATTGGCGTGCTTCCCACCAATATCCACTCAACACGTTTATCCAAACGCTGCGCAGAAGCGCCTTTGCTATTGATTCAAAGGCCGACATTACGAGCCGCATTAAACGCCGCCCAGCGATTGAAGCTAAGCTGACTGATAGACCAGATATCAAGTTGTCTGAAATGCAGGACATTGGTGGTTGCAGGGCAGTTTTCCCATCCATACACAGCGTTTACAGCCTTGTCAGTCAATATAAGAACAGCAATTTCTTGCACGTTCTTGAAAGGGAACAAGATTATATCGAGCTGCCCAGGAGAACAGGTTACAGAAGTTACCATCTAATTTATCGACACTACAGCAAACGTTGGCCCATCTATGACGGCTTCCGTATTGAGCTACAAATTCGTTCTCAATTGCAACACATTTGGGCTACGGCTGTTGAGACAGCAGATGCAGCGTTAAATGGAAGACTGAAAGCCGGAAAAGGCGAACCGGAATGGATGCGCTTTTTTGTTCTCATGAGTACAGCTCTGGCGTGGCAAGAGGGCCGTCCGCGTGTTTGGGACACGCCGAGCAGTGAGATAGCCCTAAGAGCGGAGTTGCGGGCATTAGCTGAAAAACTAGATATTGCGACTAGGTTGAAGAGCTTTGGACGGTTTATCGAAGTGGTTGAAAGACAGCGCATTTCCAAGAGTAAGTATGTAGTGCTAGTGCTAGACCCACCAAATAAACAAATCCGTATGAGTACCTTTCCAGCACGGCAAGCTGAACAAGCCACGCGCTTTTACGACTTGATGGAGGGGCAGAAGCCAGAAGAGGGTGATGTCGTTCTAGTCAGGGCAGCAGATGCAGCCGCTGTGAGGCGTGGGTACCCATCTTTCTACCGTGACACCAATACCTTCCTGAAGACGTTGCAGAACATCATCTCATGACTCAGAAGTCTTGGAGTCGTCCTTGCTTACCTTTTCCTTCGGGGCAGCTACCAGCTTCTTGGCGAGCTGCTGGAAGCGCGCGAACGGCGATGTTCCCGGCTTTGGCTCTGCGGGTCTTGCCATGTTTTCCTCTCCCCTGTCTACGCTGGCGTCGTAGTGCTAGCGGTCAACTCGGCATAGGTCAGCCGCTTACCCAACACAGTAACAACCAAACGACGGAAGCGGTCACCATCGGCAGCCTTGCGGCTGTTGAACCGAAATACCTCTTCGTCCAAGTACCGGAACAGGTGGAACGGTTCGACGCTGATGTATGTCCCCTTGATAGCTCGCTTCAAGAGCGCCCAGAAGTTCTCGATGCCGTTGGTATGAATCTGGCCGTCCACATACGGTCAATCACGCCGCGCCTATACTCACTCTCAAGGCCGTTGTAGCCGACGTAGGCATCACTGATTACCTGTGCGCCTGGCTTTACCTGACGGCGCACGTTGCCAAACCAAAGTACGTGCCTTGGCGTTCGGGATAACGCTGGCGCGGACGGTGCTGTGGCCATCCGGCCCATGCCGCTCAAGCAAGCCAGCTATAGCAGTCTTACCGACAGGGCCAACACCGCCTACGGCCTTGTGCCGGCGGTCGCGGTTCATAAAGCGGGCCTTGCCGCCGATGAAGGTTTCGTCGGCCTCGATGGTGCCGTCGAGCTTAGTGAAATCGTCAGACTGCATGGCGAGCCTGATGCGGTGCAGCATGAACCACGCCGACTTCTGAGTGACGCCGATAGCGCGAGCCAGCTCATAGGAGCTGACGCCGTTCTTAGCGTTGGCAATCATCCAGATGGCAGCGAGCCACTTGTCGAGGCCAATGGGCGAGTCCTCAAAGATGGTGCCAACCTTGACCGAAAACTGCCGCTTGGGATGCTTGTCTTTGCACTCCCCAACACACCGAGTCGATACGTAGCGCACGTCGTCACGGTCGCAGGTCGGGCAATGCACAACGCCGCCCGGCCAGCGCAGATTGACCATGAAATCCTGGCACGCTTCTGCGTCGGAGAAGTAACGAATGGCTTCTAAGAGAGTGGTTGGCTCGCTCATGCCTGACCTCCAATATGGACAGTCTAGGAGATATGGGCTACTGAGTCAAGTATGTTATTACCCTTGGACGGGCTGGATGGCCGTCTCCGGCAGGGAAGAACTCAAGCGCAATCACACGGTGCCTGAGGACCGCGTCTAGGGCAAATTCTCGCTTCAGTCGGCGCAAATGAAAGAGGCCAGCGGATTCCGGCCGGCCCTCTTTCGTTGTCTTTCCTAGTTTAGGCAAAGGCAATGTCGAAGCGATCAAGATTCATCACCTTGCCCCACGCAGCCACGAAATCGCGCACAAACGCCTGCTGCGAGTCGTCACATGCGTAGACTTCGGCGAGAGCTCGGAGTTCGGAATTCGAACCGAAAACGAGGTCGACGCGGGTGCCAGTCCACTTGAGCTCGCCCGCCCCTCGATTGCGCCCCTCGAACACATCATCGGATATCGAGGACGCCTGCCACTCAGTGTTCATGTCGAGCAGGTTCACAAAGAAATCATTGGTCAACGTCCCAGGCCGCTTGGTGAAGACGCCGTGTGCGGACTGCCCGGAGTTGGCATCCAGGACGCGCATGCCCCCGACGAGGACCGTCATCTCGGGAGCAGTCAACGTCAGCAGGTACGCTCGTTCCACCAGCTGCTCCTCCGCCAAATCCTGGAGTCCTGGGCGGACGTAGTTGCGGAACCCGTCCGCAGTGGGTTCGAGCACGGCAAACGACTCCACGTCGGTCCATTCCTGCGACGTGTCCGTGCGTCCTGGTGAGAAGGGGACCTGCACGTTGTGCCCGGCGTTCTTCGCGGCCTGCTCGACGCCTGCACACCCGCCCAGAACGATCAGGTCAGCGAGGGAGACTCTCTTCCCACCGGTCTGGGAGCTGTTGAACTCCGTCTGGATTTGCTCCAGTGTCTGGAGCACCTTCCCCAGCTCGGCCGGGTTGTTCACTTCCCAATTCTTCTGCGGCGCGAGGCGTATGCGCGCCCCGTTTGCCCCACCGCGTTTGTCTGTGCCGCGGAACGATGCCGCCGCCGCCCAGGCGGTCGAGACCAGTTGGGAAACGGACAATCCCGACGCGAGGATCTTGCCCTTGAGGGCATCGATATCCTGCGCCTCGATCAACTCATGATCGACGTCGGGGACCGGGTCTTGCCACAACAGCGGCCCCGGAGGAACCGACGCGCCGAGATACCGACTGCGGGGCCCCATATCGCGATGCGTCAGCTTGTACCACGCCCTGGCGAAGGCGTCCGCAAACTCCTCCGGGTTCTCGTGGAACCGCTTCGCGATCGGCCCATAGATCGGGCCCATCCTAAGTGCGAGGTCCGTCGTGAGCATCATGGGGGCGTGCTTCTTTGACGGATCGTGAGCATCCGGTACGACGGCCACTGCAGATGCATTCTTTGGAGCATACTGCGACTTACCGGCAGGACTCTTGGTCAGCTCCCACTCGTAGCCGTGCAAGTTCTCGAAGTAGTTGTTGTCCCACTTCACCGGGTTGGTGGTCCACGCGCCTTCCAAGCCGCTGGTGATCGTATCGGCGCCCTTGCCGCTGCCGAAGCTGTTCTTCCAACCGAGGCCTTGGTCCTCCAGCCTGGCGCCCTCTGGTTCGGGACCGACGTGGCTCTCCGGGGCAGCACCATGTGCCTTGCCGAACGTATGTCCTCCGGCAATGAGCGCGACCGTCTCCTCATCACTCATCGCCATGCGACGGAACGTTTCGCGAATATGTTTTACTGCAACGCTCGGGTCCGGATTACCGCTCGGGCCCTCCGGATTCACGTAAATCAGGCCCATGTGGTCGGCCCCGACGGATCCTTGGAGTTCCCCATCGCCGCTGTGGCGCTCGTCTGCAAGCCACGTGTTCTCAGGCCCCCAGTACGTCTCGTCAGCCTCCCACACGTCCTCGCGCCCTCCGGCGAAACCGAAGGTCTTGAACCCCATCGATTCCAGGGCACAGTTGCCAGCGAAGATCATCAGGTCGGCCCACGAGATCTTCCGGCCGTACTTCTGCTTGATCGGCCAGAGCAACCGGCGCGCCTTGTCGAGGCTCGCGTTGTCGGGCCAGCTGTCGAGGGGCGCAAGGCGTTGGTAGCCGGAGCCTCCCCCGCCGCGGCCGTCGCTGATGCGGTACGTGCCCGCGCTGTGCCACGCCATCCGGATGAAGAACGGCCCATAGTGGCCATAGTCGGCTGGCCACCAGTCTTGCGACGTCGTCATCACCTCCTCGATGTCATCCTGCAGAGCATCGAGGTCGAGTGTCTTGAACTCCTCGGCATAGTTGAAATCCTCGCCCATAGGATCTGATAGGGGAGAACTCTGGCGGAGAATCGTCAGTTTCAACTGGTTCGGCCACCAGTCTTGGTTGGACATGGGCATTTCGTTTCGCCTCCTGGCTATTTGCTGAATGCCTCACAACGCATTCGCATTTAGAAACCAGGCCTTAATTTTAGACCTACATTTCCCATTAGGAAGGATAGATTCTGACCTGCCCCCCGAAAACCGGTCCATTGATAATTGGAGTCCTTCCGGGAGAAAGCAGGAGGACCGCATGCGTGGAAGCAGGTTTACGGACGAGCAGATCATCGGGGTGCTGCGAGAGGCAGACGCAGGAGCTTCAACGGGCGATCTGTGCCGTCGCCATGGGATCTCACCCGCGACCTTCTACAACTGGAAGGCGCGATTGGGCGGGATGGGCGTGAGTGAGGCACGGCGGCTGCGCCAGCTGGATGAGGAGAACCGCAAGCTGAAGCAACTGCTGGCGGAGGCGACCCTCGACAACCACGTTCTGAGGGAGCTGCTCCGAAAAAATGCCTGAGGCCTGCTGGCCGACGCGAAGCCGTGCACCATGTCCAGGAGCGGTGGGGCT
This sequence comes from Dehalococcoidia bacterium, assembly GCA_965197795.1. Lineage (GTDB taxonomy): Bacteria > Chloroflexota > Dehalococcoidia > DSTF01 > WHTK01 > WHTK01. Next base: position 524,391 of record OZ240228.1, read on the forward strand.
TCAGCGAGCGTCGCGCCTGCAGGCTGATAGGCATTCAGCGATCGGTCGCACGCTACCGGCGGGTCGGAGACGACACGCCGGAGCTACGGGAGCGGCTCTGCTCCCTGGCAGCGGAGCGGCGGCGCTTTGGGTATCGCCGGTTGTTGGTGTTGCTGCGCCGGGAGGGGTTCGGCGTGAACCGCAAGCGGGCCTATCGACTCTACCGGGAAGAGGGGCTGTCCGTGCGGCGGCGGCAGCGCAAGCGTAGGCCGGCGTCGCTCGAGTCCCCACGCCGGCACTGGAGCGCCCAAAGCAGCGATGGTCGATGGACTTCGTGTCCGACGCCCTCACCAATGGCCGGCGGATCCGAGTGCTGACCGTGATCGATGATTTCACCCGGGAGAGCCTTGCCACAGAAGTGGACATATCGTTACCGGGCCTTCGCGTGACGCAGGTGTTAGACCGACTGGCCGTTGACCGTGGCCTGCCGGAGCTGGACACCGTAGACAACGGCCCTGAATTCGCCGGGAGGGTCCTGGACGCTTGGGCTTACACCCATGGGGTGCAGCTGCACTTCATCGATCCCGGCAAGCGCGTGCAGAATGCCTACATCGAGAGCTTCAACGGGCGGCTGCGCGACGAATGCCTCAACGAGCATTGGTTCATGAGCCTTCCCTTGGCCCGGACCGTCGTGGAGAGCTGGCGGGAACCTGGTTGTCGACTACGCCGAACGCGCGGTGACCCTTGCAGGTCGTCCGGTCGAACTGATGGCAATTGAGTACCGGATGCTCACCGAGCTTTCGGCAAACGGCGGAAGGGTGGTGACCTACGAGCACTGCTGCAACGCATCTGGGGCGAGAGGAAGAGCGGTGACATGCGGCCCATGCGCACCGTCGTAAAGAAGCTGCGTCGCAAGCTGGGGGATGATGCGGACTTCCCCACCTACATCTTCACAGAGTCCCGTGTCGGCTACCGGATGCCGAAGGGCGAGACACCGGGAGAGTGACGACCAAAGGGCGAGACGCTCCCGACGTTCCTCCGTCCCTACCCGTCACGCTACGGGAATCGAGAGACCTCGGGGCGTCGACAGGCTACCGAGCCACTTCTCGAAGATGGTGGTATCTACGCGTAAGCGTTGGTGGGCCTAAGTTGACGGTAGACCAGAACCATCTTTGAGATGTGGCTAGTTCTGTGAGGCTCTCGCCATAATATTCGAACAAGCCTTGGTCTGCCCACACGTAAATTGCCCGGTACATCTTAGAGACTGACGAGAAGGACGCGTCGGTTTACTCCCCCAGACGCTGATTCTCCTACCGGACCTTGCCGATTTCGTACTCCACCGCTCTCAGTGCCTCCTGGCCGTCCGCCAGTTGTTGGACGGCCAGGAAGGCCCTCTGGTTTGCGCTGGCCCAAGTCTGCCTTCCCCTCTCTGAATAAAACAGGGCAATATTACCCAAGTTTGCCACAAGCCTTCGGAACACCTCGTCGACGTTGTTGCATTCATACGGAGGGAACGGCATGTCCGAGAGTTCCTCTTCAATCTGGATGATGCGCGTGCGCAGTTTCTCGGTCCTCGACAAGAAGGCCCCCTCCGAGACGGTATTGTCGGATAACGCCGCAATCTGTTCCTCCATCACTCTAAGCAGCGGAGATATCTCGCATAAGAGTGGAACGATTTTGCCGAGGTACTCTGACTTTGGCGAAGTATTTGTAGCGACATGGCGAGCTAGCTCTAGATACATTGAATTCCATGCAATATAGATGTGGTCTCCGATGTTCTCGCCGCTTAAGGACAACGGCCGATGTTGCTCTGGGAGATCAGGGTCAACCCATTGACTGCGGCAAATTGGATTGCTCGTGGCGTAGTCGTTGGCACTCGCGTAGAGGAAAGTCCAGACTACTTTTGCCTCGGAGTCTCCCCAACGGCCCTGAGAAAGGTGGTTCCGGTGGTATATCCTCTTGGCTCCGTCATTCGTCAACTGGCGCACGATTGAAGCAACCTCAGTCTTGTTAAGCGTGCTATTCACAACGACCCTGAAAGAACACCTCTTTGCCCCTGCATGACCCACATCGGACTCCTCAAAGATGGTGTAACTGCTGGCAGAAACCACGGCGTCAACAGGTCGGTGAAAGTGGGTGCAGACTCAGAATCCACCTGCTGGGACATCGGTATCAGGAATTTGTACCCTTTCCCTGTCGATATGGCCGTCTGTCTATTAACGACCTGCCAATAAATCTGACGATTGTCCACATCGCAAAGGCAGACCAACACCGGCAAGCAGTGATCAGTCCAATATTCAACGTGGGTCCGGTCAGCGCGGAAGACATAGGAATCGCCTTCCCGTTTGGTGAAGTAGCTCGGTCCGGACTTTAGCTGAATTCCGAGTAACCTGCCTGTAGGGTGCTCGGCCTCGATTAGCTCGGCATGAGCATCTATGCCATAGTCCTCTGCAGACTGGGGTCTAAACGCAAAGCCGAGGGCCTCAAACGAGTCCATCGCCACAGCCACTCCTCGTTGCGCTATTCGATCCGACTTAGGAGATATCAACTCACACCGCTCCTAGGAAATGCCCCCTGTCGCCATTTAGCATCGTATCTGAGCGCTGCAAATTCGTAACTGAGGACATGCATAAAAACACGTCAAAACAGGCCCAAAACACGTCAAAAACGCGCAAAAACAGGCCAGAACCGCAGAGGCACCTTCGCGATGGGCGATGTCGACCTGATGGCAGGAGGCTAACGGGGTACGACCCTGACCTGCCCCAGTCTTTGTACCACTTCCTGTGAAAGCGGACCAAGATGGCCTGCGCCCCTAACGTCCTTGTAGCCATGACAACAAGCGCGACGGGAGGACGGGTCTGAACTTTCGGTGGACATCCGTCATAGGGATCTGACCGCGTCCTCGATGGCCGATGTTGCGTCCTGATAGTCTGTTCCCGGCGAAAAGGTCAGCGGCTCTCCCAAGCGGATCTCGACCTTCCCCCGCCGGAGGACGGGGAATCGTGCGGGGGAACCTAGTTTACGGATGCATAGGCGCAGCGGGACCACGGGAATTCGCTCCTCGACGGCGACCAGGCCGGTACCGTTCATGAAGGGCTTGATCGGCCCTCCAATGGTGAGTTCACCCTCCGGATATATCAGGACCGACCAGCCGTTGTCCATGATTTTGCCCATGTTCTCAAGGCTGGGCCTTATTGAGCCCTCCTTAGCGAACGGGAAGGCGTTTGCCAGTAAGGGGTTCATGATCCACAATACCGGATTCTTCCAGAGATCGGCTGCCCCGGCGACCGCCATCCGACGCCGCCACTTGACAGGGACCGCCTTGATGATCAGCGGGTTATCCAGGCCGAGGTTATGGTTCGACGCGAGGAGCACCGGGCCGGTGATGCCTTCCAGGTTCTCCCGGCCCACCACCTTTAGACCATAGGCAAGGCTGACGAGGGGGAAGACGACCGCCCGTTGGAGGAATCCGCGAAGGATACGGCACCACCATTGCATACCCCAGCCTGGAAACCTCATCATCGGCTGGTTCCTTGAACCCTCTTCGACGAGATCCTCCAGCTGCCGGACGGTCATTTCCGGGCTCAACTGGCTCTCATCCATGTAAACGCCTAACTCTGCCTCTATTGCCGACAGCAACTCAACCGTGGGGTTACGAGATCTTGTTGACGCCCTGCACGACCGCACACTTGTATAACCGCTTGCCTGCGACCAGCCCGGGCATGGGCGCTGTACGGCAATGTAGTAGCTATGGCTGTCCTTAGGATTGGATATCGTCTGGAACTTCCTCGTAGCCGTACGAGGCAAGGGACAGGATTAGCTTGCGTGGGTCCTTCGCCCGGTATCGATTGTTTGGGTCTGCCTGCTGCTGGACGGACGCTGGCTTCTCGCAGACTTTGGGATCGCTCGATTTGCCGAGAAGTCCACCAGCGCGAATACTCGAAAGCACAATACGGCGCAGTAGGTGGTCCTGGGGTACGAGACCGTCCAATGACAACTGGTAATACAGCTTCGTCCCGAACTCTCGCTCGCCCATCATGGGCTCCCTCCTCCAAACTAAGGTCGCCCCTATCGATCATATCATTGATCAGATCCTGCCGGGAGTTTGGTAACAGGCCCCGGCCATAGTGTCAGTTCGCAGGGGGTATTCTCTGTCGCAGACTTCGATGACGGCCTGGATTGCGCTGAACTCGACGGTGCGGTTCCTCCTCGAACTGTGCGCCCTGCTGGCCCTCATGTACTGGGGCATCCTCACCGGCGACAGTATGGCGGAAGGGATCGTCATCGGTGCCTTGGCTCCCGGCGTGGCCATCTTCGTTTGGTGGAAGCTGGTCGCGCCGAAGTCAGCGTCGCGGCTGACTGACACAGGCAGGTTTCTGGTCGAAATGGCAGTGTTCGGTCTGTCGGCTCTTGCCCTCGTCGCCGCCGGCCAGGCGCTACTGGCCATCTCATTCGCAGTCGTCGCCGTCCTCAACGCCAGCTTTCTCCTCGTCGCGCCCAGGAGCTGATCACATCCCGTCTACGAGACGAGGCCCCTTTGGGGCCTCGTCTCGGGGCCTTCAGTGCCTACTCGCTTGCTTCTTTCGCTGGGCCCGCCGCCGTGGTCCGCTCCGGGTCGTCGCCACGGTGACCTGCGGGGCAAGCCTCTGGTTGCCTATCGCCGCCTATGACGAAGCCCTTCATGCAGGCTCGACAGAACCAGCGGCTCTGACCCTCCGCATTGGCTGACTCCAACGGGCTGCAGTTCGAGCTGACATTGGACGAGGCCCTTCCGGTCGGCTTCACGTTGCAGGTGGGCGCGACCACCCTCAGCTCGCAAGACGCCAGCATCCGTGAATACTCCTCCGGTGCCACCCAATACGGGTGGGCGAACCAGGGAGTGATGCTGGCGGATGTGGACACCGTGGGGGTCAGCCTCACCCAGGCCGACTGACCTGCCCCCTTGCTCGGAATTGCGGACAACCCAAAAGAGCCTCACAGATGGGTACGTCCGGGCGGGGGCCGCCGCCTCGCCCGGACCGGGACTCTCTTGGGCATGGGGGAGCGGACGGAAAGCGGCGGGAGCGCAAGCGTTGTTCCGTCCGCTGCGCGGTTGCCACACGGCCCGGAGGCTCCCGTAGGAGGACGCCCGGCGTATACCTTTGAAGGACCGGCTCGATGCCGAGACAACGCATACACCACACCAGAGAGACCTACGACGCTTGGTCAGACGGATGGGCGTGGAGTTGACGATGGTTGTGACACTGCGCCGTCGGGGGCCTGCATGACGATCTCGCGACCCGCACCGTGGCCCAGGCGCTCAACGCCTCAGCCACGGGCACTCCTCCAGGGAGACCTCCCGCCCGTCGGCCCGCCGGAAGGCCCCGACCCAATAGTGACGACCCTTCCAAAACGCTGACTAATTATGTTTCTGTGATTGGTTAGCCATCTGTTGTGCAAACGCCTGGGGCGTTTGCTTCCTCACCGCAGCCAGTCTTGCTCTCCGCCGCAAACTGCCATCCGCCGGTGGCCGTTGAGCGGCCCCTGTTCCTCAGGCACACAATAGCGGTTTGAATGCATAGCCCAAGTCGGAGAGCTCGGCTAACACTTGTTCAAGTGCCGCAACCGTCTGAGTTCGGTCACCACCGCCATCGTGCATAAGAATTATCTTGCCCGGCCCACTGCCTTCCCTTATGGCTGAAACGATTTCGTCGACTCCAGGTCGCGCCCAGTCGCGTGGGTCGACATCCCAAAGCACCAGCGCATAGCCGAGTTCTGCGGCATATGCACGAGTAAAGGAGTCGGTCGCTCCGTAGGGAGGTCGCAGGCACCGTGTCGAGGCAGCACCCGCCAACTCATCGAGAATTGACTGAGCTGCTGTCACCTCGTTGAAAAAGGCGTCGTGGTCGATTCCCTGGAGAGAAGCGTGCGACATGGTGTGGTTGGCGATGGAGTGGCCCTCCAACGCAGCCCTCCGAGTAAACTCCGGCATCGTTTGCACGTTGACTCCCAACACGAAGAATGTGCCTTTCGCATTGAAACGGGCAAGGAGGTCGAGCACTTGCCCCGTGAAGGGAGCGCTGGGGCCGTCATCGAAAGTGAGGTAGACGAACAAACCACTCTCCGGGGGTGGCTGAACACCACTAACCGGCCTTGACTGGGTTGGTGTTGCCAGCGCGACCACTTCGGGGGTCGCTGTCGGGGTGTCCGGAGGCGGGCTAGTCGGGGAGCTCAAGGAAGGGATGGTGGATGAGCGCCTCTGAAGTTGGACGTCAAGGCTATAGTCCAGTTCGTCTCCTGCAAGCGTGATCACTCTAATCGCATAGTCCTGACTACTGGGCAAGATGCCGGTGAATCGAGCTTTGAACTCCGTCACACTGACCAGGACTTGTCCGTCGGTAAGCCCATAAACCGACAGAATGGCATTCGAGAACTGACTCCTCAATGCGACTTGGAGTTCTTGTCCTGCTTCTCCTTCCAAAACGTAATCACCAAGTTCCCCGGGAGCCAAACGTCCCATGACGGTTTCCCCTTCTCCCCCATTGACCTCGATGCGCTCGGGCGTGAACCCATAATCGCCGGGACTTGGTGGCGGAGCGGTGGAAGTCTCTTCGCTTAGCAGAACTAGCTCGTCTCCTTCGAGGACATAGGTACGAGTAACTTCAGTCGTCAGGTACGCGAACGGGTCATCAGGCCCCCTTACACGCATGCCGACAACGATCTGGCTGTCCACTATCCTGACCGAGCGAACTGCCACTCTATCGCCTAGCAGTGTCGTTGCCGCCATCTCCGGGTGCCCATCGACGTTGAGGGCCGCTACAAGATAAATGAACGTCCCGGAGCCACCGGGGTCCACGATAAGGATGGGCGCTGCATCGATCGAACTGCCGTTATCGATGCGGCCGAAGCTGCGAACTTGAGCCAAGCGAACAACGGTCTCTGTGGCAGAGCCTGGGGCCGCCTGCTGGCGAAACTCGCCGCTTTCTAATTGTGCGATCCCATCGGGCTCCACGAATTCAACTGGATAAGCGGCGTTCTCTAGCTGATCCCACGTGAGGACTTGCTGATCCCCTCCGCATGCTGTTAGCGCAAGAAGAAGAGCGGCCACCGCAGCGACATACTTCAACTGACCGATTCGGAAGGTCGAGTCGCGTGAAGAATCACGTACTTGTATCACGCACGTGATAGTAGAGGAGCTTTCGGCTTTCGGACAACCAAGTGCACCGTAGGCAAGATCCAGTTGGCAGCGACAGTATGACGGAAGGGATCGTCCTCGGTGCCTTGGCGCCCGGCGCCGGCCAGGTGCTCCAGGCCATCTCATGCGCAGTCGTCGCCGTCCTCAACGCCGGCTTTCTCATCGTCGCACCCAAGAGCTGATCGCATCGCATGTACGAGACGAGGCCCCTACGGGGGCCTCGTCCTGGGCGCCGTCAGCGTCGCTTCCATCTCAGCCAGGTACCAGTCCATGCGGTCCTTGAACTCTTCGACGTCGGTGAAACAAATTAGAGTCATTTGGAAAAGGCTTCAGTAAGAGTGTCTCGTACAGAAGGATTTGTATGTCTTCGTGCAGAGGCCCTTGTTTCTCTAGGTACTTGTGCTACCTCCACTATCGGCCTACTGTCAGCGGTCTGCGCAGACCAGCACCTCTTCTTTTTGTAGGGTAGGCTGCCGGCTACTCGAAGCACCTTTTCGTCGGCCCCCTCCGAACCGTCCCGGTATGCATCACGTTGACCAGGATCTTGCGCTGCTTGTCGACCTGACGGACCCCTTGGCGTTGCCTGACTATGGGAGACGGTGGTGGTTTGGGGACGTTTGAGATTCGCTTGTTAAGAATTGGTGGCCCTCTGGGATTCGAACCCAGGACCGACGGATTAAAAGTCACCTCCTCTAGATTCATTTTGGCAATTTTGGCACTACCTTCGACCACCTCCAAGAATGCCTAACGAAACCCCTACTCACTTGCGAACATATGTCCGCGTAACTATGATCACGCCATGCCGACCATCGATCGGCCTCGGTCGCGCAACTGTAAACTTAGGCTGATAGCTTGCATGGGGGCTCTCTCGTATGGATCGACTGAGTACAGAGAAGCGCATGGCGGTATTCGGCTTTGCGGGCGTGATTATCGGTGCCGTCCTCCCGTGGGCTCGAATTCTCCCGTTCAGCGTCCCCGGCACTGACGGGAACGGTGTGATAACACTCGCTCTGGGCGGCGTCGGTCTTTTGTTCATCATGTTCGGATACACATCGTTCACGGCAGCGGCCGCCGCTGTTCTCGCGGTCATTGCTCTTGGAATAGGAATTTACGAAATCTCCAACATAAGCTCAGTGTTTCCGCTTCTGGAAGATCCGTCCTTGTACCCTCCAGACCTCGGAGGTTACCCCGTTACGGTTGGGTCCGGCCTATGGCTCACAGTCTTCGGCGGTCTGATGGCCGCATTCGGTGGAATCCTCGGAGCGATCCGTGTACGACCTCAGGCCCTTGACCAAGCCTAATAGACGCCGGCCGCATCTACGTTGTCTACGACTAGGGCTGCACCGACCCCCCATGAGTACCGCGACGGGGCTCTCTTCCAGTTCGACCAATTGGTGGCCTCTCGCCGGCCGGAAGCAAGCTGGGTCGGCGAGATACGCAACCGAGACGGAAGCGGAGGGGTGATCGTACTTGTGCGGTTTTGTAAATCGAGCCACACGCTGCTCTATTTGCTTGTATTTGCACTCGTTTTGACCCTGGCTTGTTCGAACCCAAAGGATGTGAATACTCGAGACCTGTTGTCAGCAATGCCTGCTGAAGCGCTCCCACCCGACTTCAGGGAACGGGGTCGCGATCCTGGGTTCCCTGGTTCCACCACTAGTCGCTATCCCCCTCCAAGCCTTCGAATGTGGTACGGCGATAACGCGGGCAATGGCGTGCTCTTCGTGATCGCCGTCGAGCCTGCCGATGCGCGGTTAGATAGACATATACAGTCGTACGAGACCGACCTGCGCAGAGCTAGAGAGGAATGTGATCCATCCGCAGACGCCACATCCCAGTCATGCAGCTATAGACAACTGCCCGACCCTGAGCTTGGAGAAGACTCTGCCGCATACGAGTCTCCTGGCAACCCGGCCGGTTCCCATGCCGGTCAAACGATCCGCTCCTATCTTTTTGTGAATAGCAGGGTTTTCGCCTCGATGGTGATTTTTTATTCTGAGTCGTCCCTGAGTGAAGGCCTCCAGAGGACACTGTTGGCGGCACTGGATGAGGGCGTCGCGGCGCTTGTTGAGAGCAAATTCGGGCAGGATTGAGTTCCCAAACCAGTATCCCATCGGCGCCGTGATGATGATCAGGGCAGCAGGTGACGGCGTCCGCTTCAAGCAGCGGCCAGAGAGGCTCCCGGCGGGAGCCAGCTGCCGGACCAGCACTAGTGCTGAACAATATTCTCTTCGGAGCCAAAGGTATGTGGCCCACCAATGTTTACCGTTGACAGAACCGAGTGTTCGAGGCGGCCGAGCAGTAGGTTGGATACCCATCAGGAGAGGGTTTACTTTCTCTGACCGATGGCTAGTTCAGCTCACGGTCAAGCCCTCCAGATCCAACCCGACCCATGAGCGTGGACACCGATAGCGAAGGCCGGGTCTGGCTGATCGTCGGCACCGACTCGGGCTTCGAGGGGCTGAGCGCCTTCTACTATTCTCGCATCTCTTGCACGCTGAGCATTGTGGAGCTTCCAAGTACCGGTGGCCACAGTCCGCCGGTCTGGGCAATAGTCCTAGTGGCGGGAATAGGCGCAGCCCTGGTGGGTCTAGGACTAGCGGCTCCTCAACCTCTTCTAGGTCCGCGGGTTTCACACTATGGCGCGTAAGCTCGTCAGTCAACGGGTAACGAAGTACCTGGTAGAGGGTATCCAGGCGCTCATTGCCCTCACCGATACAACCCCAGCCGGCTCTCGCGCCGACTTTATGGCTCCTGCGGCTTGCCCCCTCATCGCGCGTTCCTTCGGTGTGGCTACTTTCGCGACAATTTTGGGCAGCGTCGTATTAGTTGAAACGGCAACGCAGATCGCCAGTCCTACGCTTGCGGGAATCATCTTCGATTCCACCGGCTCCTATGACCTGGCGCTGGTGATGTTCGCCTTGGCTTTCCTTACGGCTGCCGTGCTGTTCGCCGCCTCCGCGCGCTTCCGCCTCCCGCTGAACCAGTACGTGCCGGGCAGCACTTCCTCTCGCTAACACCCTGCCAAGCAGAAAGAACACCATCGGCAACAGCGGACCCAGCAGCCTCTCCGATTCGTCCCGGGTCAGGAGTTGGACTTAGAAGGGGAGGCGTCGCACCACATGCGGCAGCCCGTCACGCCCAGGGCTATGGGCAGCATCGTGTCCACCACCGCCCAGATGATCCATGCCGGATCGTTCCCTTCCAGGTTGTCCGCTCCGTGGGCCAGAAGGGAAAACCAGTTGTGCATGAACAGAATCATGATCGCCGCGGTGAGGTAGAAGAGGAGGTTTACCTCCAGGTACCTGCGCGTCACTGGCTCGCCAGCGTCAGGTCCGCCCTCGCTCGCCATGCGGCGGGCGTTGAAACCCAATGCCAGGACCAACCCGGCGAACATGAATGCGTCTAGAACGTACCAGGCATCCTGGACTTCGAAGACATTGACGAAGAATGTGTTGATGATGAACCAGACCGCCACCACCACGGCGATGCCAACCAAGTAGGCCCCAAGCGGTTTCTGTAGCCCTTCCATAGCTCCCCCGTTCTCGCTAATTCCTCGGCCCGGACCCCGGGGGGATCCGACTCCTCCGTGGGAGTGGAAAACCCAACCCGCAACCTAGATCGGCAGCCCGGCCAAGCCCTTCATACCGCGCAGGACTCCCCGTCATTGTCACTAAAGCGTATCTGAAACTGCTATCCAGGACGTTCCGGCGAGACCATGAAGCATCACACTTCACCCACTCTCGTATGCGATAGGCATGATACCTCTAGATCCTTATTTCACGGCGGCGCGCGCTCCTGCCAACCACGCTCTACGAGGGGTTGCCTTCTAGACTTTTGACCCGCCCTCCCGTCGTGATTGAGGATCAACCCGTAGGCAAGGGGCTGACAGATTCAGCGACAGTAGCAATCACATGCTCGGCCACGAGGACGATCTCTCCTTCTGCATGGCATCGACTGCCCATCTAGTTGGCATTGCAACTGAGCTCGGCTGCTAGCCTTGCCGTGACTGGGATTTGCGTCCGAGGCCCAATTGAGCAAGCCCAGCCGGCCTGCTAGCCTTCATGCAAGTCTCTTGCCAGTCCCACCGGACATCAAGGAACCAGCTGGGCAACAGAATCCGTAAAGCAGCGAAACATCAGGGCCTGCCCAATGGGTATGGTTAAACGCGCTGCCATGAGCAGCTAGAACGGAGACGCATGATGGACGAACGCGAATTGTTGATTGAGGAGCTCGCCGACGGGCATCGTATGGTCGGTGCGGCCTTGTCCGACCTGAGCAGTGAGGTTGCCGAATGGCAACCCGGCGGCACCGCAAACTCGATCGCCAGCCTCCTGGCCCACACAATCGTCGTCGAGGACGCGGTAGTGAATCAGATGCTTAAGGGCGGCCAGCAGCTGTTCGTAAGCGGCGATTGGGCGGCGAAGACCGGCATCCCGGCTGAAGACAACGAAATTTGGCAGCCAGGCTGGTCTCTAAATATTGAAGCGTTCAATGCCTACCGCCGGGAAGTGCAGCAGAGCATGGACGACTTCATGGCCGGTCTCGACCCGGCGACACTCGACGATGATATCGAGGCGTTCGGCAGCCCGCGACGCAGAGGCTGGATGCTGAGAGTGGCGGCGAGCAACCACATCCTCAGCCATCTGGGAGAGGTCTCCACCTTGCGCGGTATGAAGGGCTTGGCCGGGTTGCCGATCTAGCTTGCCGTGACCCAAGGTAGGCGGCCGCGAACCAAGAGCCCAGCCATATTCTGAACAACCAAGGAGACACTGAAGATGAGCGAGGCCAAAGAGGTTATCATCGTGAGCTCGGACGAAGTGGCGGGTCGCCGGACGTCCTCGCCTAGCATCACGATGAGTGAGGGGCCGCCGCCCTACCTGTGATGATGGCGATGGTGCCCCATCGCTCCAATGCGAACCCACGACGAATGAGAGCGTGCCTCCCGCTGCGGCCAGATGAACGATGGTCAACTGAACGACCCAGAAGATGACCTTCCGACACCACTTGACGGGACATGACCGAGGTGGGGGCGTAGTAGTCAAAAGGGCAACCTTGCAGTGTCTTGCAGATCGGCCCGACCCCAGAGCACGCACACTCCGCGTTGATGTAGCGGTCATCTTATCCTCCTCACCCCCACTGGTCTCAACCTGCATTGGTCTCAACCTGACGACGCGCCCGCCTGTACGGAAGTACCGACTCTACCAGTCTAGGACAGGAGCAGTCCGCCCAGGACGTGATCGCCCAGAGCGAGGGACCGGAGCTCCTCCGCGCGTTCTGGAAGACCATCTGCGACATTTCTGTGCTGGACCGGACATGCGACTCGTCCAATGGGATGACCATCTCGTGCAGAGTGCCACGTTGGAGAGTTTTTCGGCTCGTCGATGGCTGCATCGACGGTCGGGCCTCGAGATCAAACAGACCCCCTACAGCTGCATCGCCGGACTGCAGGCGGCGTGCGCTGTCCGCCGCCTGCCTGCTGCTCACGCTGGTGCGAATGCGGCGCGCGGTAACCCGATAAAGCCATAGCGTTACGAGTTCTCTGTAGCTTGGTCGGGCCCCGCGCCGACCGGCTCCGTACCCCGCTGCTGTTCAAGGGTCAGCGCCCAATCGAAGTCCGTCGCGTTGCCCACGTAGGCAATGACCCCACATTCGCCGCCGATTCAATGGGGAAACCATGCAAGTTGGTACTACTGGCTGCGCCCCTGGAACGACTCGAGGATCGCGAGCAGAGATCCAGCAAGTGGCGACCCATCGGGAATGCCAGACAGGATCTCGTCGACGAGCCCTTGCCCTGCACTTGCTCTAGTCTCAGTCCCCCGCCGCCAACACCTAGGGCGTCCAGGCGGCCGCCGAGCGTAACCGCGGCCAGTTGATCGTCGGTCGCGCCGTCTGTGGTCAGGCTTACAGCCCAAGGACTATCGGCTCCTGAAGCCGCCCCCCGATGCCCCGCTCGTCGGAACGCCCGTCTCGCCGAGGGTGAACTCGGTGAAAACGACGGCCAGGATTGTCTGGCACCCATCTAGACAGGGGCCGACTTGGCCCGCGTAGCTTCCCTGGCCCTTCAACCTTCAATCCCCATTCTCGATCCGTCAGGCGGCTTCAGTCGCGCTACGGTTCATCCAGACCACCCCAGAAGGCGGCTGTCCAGCTCCTCGAGGCTGTGTCTGTAGAGGCAGTAGCGCTCGTCCAGCAGGATGTGGCGATGGACGGCAGTAAAGGGTGGTTGAGAACGTTCAACGCGAGCCCTCGCTCATGGAGCGACCTTTACCTTGGCGAGATAGCGAGGCGACTTCAAGCAACATCTCCGCCGCGCCTATTGGCCTGTAAATTTGCACCCGACGGGGAACAGCCTAGAGCCTTCCGGCAGAAGGGCACCGTTTGACATGATTATCATGGACAGCAAGCAAGAGAGGGAGGCTGCGCATGACGGACAGCGAAGAGTTGGATCCCAGAAACGTTAGGGAATTATCCATTTGTGTACCAAAGTGGCCTACTTGGGCAGCGTACCGTACTTCCGCTTGTACTCTTCCTCGTAGCGCCAGACTTCCTTCGGCCTAGCCTTCATCACCACATCGGCCACCTGCTCAGGCGTTGCGTTGATGCGCTCCGGCATGACGAGCTTGGACGGACGGCCTCGTTGCTTCTTCTGGCGTGGCATTGGTCCCTTCCTAAAGCCTTCTGAATATGCGATGGGCAGTAGATGCGTAGGCGTCATGCGTAGGCGTCATGGGTAGGGTCGGCGTCTCTCCACTTAAGCATCTCACTGCCAAGCGAATCTTCAAAACGACTGCGTTGATCATCGGCTTGAGCAGCGAGAGTTAGATACTTCTCGTACTCGCTCTTGGCTGCATTGACAAACCGCTGGCGTTCATCCATTGGAGGGACCGGCACCCTGATATTCTCAACAAACTCCTTGGTAATTCCGCCTTGCGCCCCCCCCCCCCGATACCTCCCGCTTGATCTGTTGCTGGCCTAGCCAAGACTTCAAGAAGAAGAAGATGTACTCCGTATTGAGGCTCCTTCGTTCTTCTAATTTATCGGCGGTAGGTTCATCGTCGCCCGGTAGGGTCGCTCCAATGCTCAATTTGAAAATGTGTTCGTTGATGAGGCATTTATCCTCGTCGAAGTCGGGGCGCACTAGCCCTATCTTGCCGGTTGTGGCACCGTCTTTGGCTATAAGTATATCCAGAGGATAAACCGCTGCTCGTTCTTGGTTCGCTTCAAAAAAGGCCTCATCGGTAAAACATGGGTCCCGCTGGAGGTCTAGTATTCCATCTGCGCCGATGCTCCCAACCATAATGATGGGTATTGATCCGACGCTATACGTCGCACCTCCTGGCGGCGACTTACCGCTCTGAATTTCACAGACGGAGACCTCTTGGAGAGTGTGCACTGGGTGCGGTATCCTCTCAAAGGCTTGTTGAATGATGGGGCCTTGGTAGTGATACGCGGGATCAAGGCGAAATTTGTTGACCACATTCTTCCTGCGCACACGAATGACTTTATCGTCTAGGGAACCAGTCCCGTTCCGGTAGTGTTCAAGCAACACGGGCAAGTCGCTGTCGTCAGGCCTAGTTGTAGAGTCATAGCCGATATGTTCAGCAATCGCCATGAATATAGGGTAGTCTTGGTCCCGTTGTTCGCCAGCCCTCCACTTTCGGGCAAGAACCAAACTGGTCTTCATGCCAGACCCTGCTTTGCGAAAAGCGAAGGATGGCAGGGTGACCACAGCCATGATGTGGAAGTTTCCCAAGAGGTACTCTCGAACATATTGGTCGGATGGATTGGACAGGATTCCATCTGGCACAACCATTCCGAGCCGCCCGCCCTCTTGCAAGAACAAGTTACAACGCTCAATGAACAGGACTTCTGACTTAACAGACCTTTTCCCCCGCGACAGAACGTAATTATTGAGGTCGGATTGCCCCAGTTTATCGCGCTCATGATCCTTTACTGAATCGCCGAAGGGAGGATTGGTGAGGATAAGGGTAAAGGCACCATTCTTGATATTGGGATTGATGAAGTTGGTGTCAAATGCGCTCTGAGCTTCTATGTTGGTGTGGCCATCATCGTTGATAACCATGTCCATCATGGCTACCCTGGCAATCTTCTCGTTGATTTCCACACCGTATATGTGATTTTTAGCAAACTCATTTTTCAGCTGGTATATGGTGGCATCATCCCCGATATACCCCGCCTCAATTTGCTGAAAGACTTGCTTCATAGAATAGACCAGAAACCCTCCGCTCCCGCAAGCCGGGTCGAGTAGAGTGTCATCAATATTAGGCTGCGCCAATCCCACCAGGAAATCAACAATTTCCCTCCGAGTGAAATACTGCCCCAAGCGCCCCCGGAAGACCTCCCCCAAAAACTGTTCGTATGCCCGTCCCTTGGCATCTGGGTCAGTGCGAGCCAGGGAAATGTGTTGCAACAGCTTGACGACGTTGGCAATCTTCCTCGGCTCGGAGCGTATATCGTCTGTGAATACCCCTGAGTCAAGGGCTTTGGCCGCTCTGTACCGCTCCACAACCCTATCGGCTACCATGATGTCAGTTTCCTGGTCACCCCATTGAAAGGTGTAGGGCTGGCCGTTCTGTGTTCGCCTCTCATCGTACATCTTGGCAAACATGAGCTTGCTCATTTCATCAAACGCCATCGTCGGGTCAACTCGTCCACCCGACCATAATTCGTTGTGGCATTTGTCAAAGGTGGAAGCCAAGATGTTGTCACTGACAACCCCTAAGTCTGCCCCTCCACGATGGAACAGATATGTGGGAACGTCCCCGTAGTTACTAGGTATGTCGGCTATAACGTTTTGCTCGCGTTCCAAGCCACCTTCACCCTGAACACGCCAAGTTTGTTTAGGTTTATCCCCGTCATAGAAAACCGCATACTCAGCAGCCAGAGCATTTGCATTCCCGAACACCTGCTCAACCTTCTGATCCCTCTCGGAAGTGGAGAGGTTGGGCGCAGCCGTTTCCACGGCGATATAAGGGTCCCGACGACGGTCATCCTTGAATACAACGACATCGGCCCGATAATTTGGGGTCCGACCTGGGGTGGTGACCTCAGTGCGCATCCGCAACGGGGAATACTCATATGTGAAGATGATGGTCAGGATTATCTCTGCCCTGACCTGTTCCTCAGGATCACTCCACTGGTAGGTCGCTTCTCTCCCCAAGCGGTAAGTCACCTCATTCTTGGGTTCATCTATGGCAATGACACCCATCTCAAGGCCCTTGCGTAGCAAGTCAGGGTCAATCATGACTGACCTCCACCGGTAAGCTCGACATAGGGCAGCCGCTTGTCCACAGACTTCTGCACCATGAGAGTCAGCTGTGCCTCTGTGTCGATCGGGCGGATGTTGTGACGGCCTGAGAATTCGTTGACGTAGCGTCCGAGGTGCTTACGGCTGAAATGGTGGTAGACGCCATCGTGTCCACGTTTCAGCATGGCCCAGTGGCTTTCTATCCCGTTGGTGTGGGCCATGTTCACGGACATACTCACCAACGCTGTGCCGTACCGCCGCATGGGGCCAGCGTAGGCCATTGTATGCCGCCGCCTCGTCGGTGTAAATCACCGCACCCTGCTGGGTGTTACGGTGGACGAAGCCTTGAAGAGTGGGGGCGTCCGTGGCAGTCACCACTTCGGCCTTGACCCTGTTGGTCTTACGATCCTTGATGCCTGCCACGGCGGTCTTGCCTACAGGCCCGCGCCCTGCATGGAGCTTCTTGTTGGCGTGCTTGTTGCCCTCTTTGCCGCCAAAGTAAGTCTCATCCACTTCAACTGGACCTTCCATTCGCCTTTCCTCATCGTTCCATATCTCGCGTATCCGGTGGGCCAGGTGCCAAGCGGACGGCTGGCGAATTTCCAAGTCTCGATAGAGCTTCATGCTGGAAACGCCCTTGAGGTTCGTGACGTACAGGTAGTAGGCCAAAGCCCAATCGCTCAACGGCAGCTTGCTGTCGTGCATGATGGTTCCGGTCTTGACGGTGAAGTTTTTGCCGCAAGCCTTGCAGTGGTACTGCGCCGTCTGGCGGTTGGACTTTCGGGTGCTGATGCGGTCGCTCTCACAGTGAGCACACCGTATACCCTCGGGCCAGCGTCGAGCCACGAACCAAGCCTCAGCCTTGATGGGGTCGCCGAACTGTTGCAGCGCGGTTTTGAGGCTAATACCCTTGCGGTAGAACTTGCCGGGGGCAGACCTTCCAATACTCATTGTCACTATCCCTATCTAGATTATAGGGATAGTGTACCAATCTGGCGCCTAGAAAGCAAGGGGTTTTGGTACACAAATGGATAATTCCCAAACGTTACCTTCTCCCAGGCCCAAGGCTACGAAGCGCTACCGGGCCCGCTGGCGCTCGGAGAAATCAGTAAGGAAGCCCGCACCAAGCTGTGGGATTTGTTGGCTCATACTGCATGGGCACCACCTCTAGGACGATATCATGGATCGCCATTGTCCCGTTGGGAACCAATACTTGCAGAATTGCACCTGGACTTCCTGAAGCTTCCTAAAGATGAATTCACTGCAGCTAACGATAAGCTCTATGGCGAGTATAGGGCCCTGATTCTGGATAGCCTCCCATTCAACAAGGTGTCCGACCTATTCCAAATGATCATGCGGCACCCGAAGTGCCCACCTACTTTCACTACGGATGTCGCTGAGATCTTCGTTCGCTGTCGTCTAGCCTATGTCGTCGACATCGAGAAGCCCGCAACCATTCTCCCTGCCGCCCCTAAACAGGAAGGCAAAGTTATAGTCGAAGCGATCGGGGAATTCCGCGAGGCTGGACTCCACGGATCTGAGGCCCATCTTCGACAGGCAGCGGCACTCATCAATAGCGGCGACTGGCCAGGAGCAATACGAGAGAGCACTCACGCCGTCGAGTCTGTGGCTCGCCAGTTGGCCCCAGACGCATCCAGCACATTGGGGCCTGCGCTGACGTCATTGGAGAAGACCGGCCGATTGCATCCTGCGCTCAAAAAAGCGTTCAGCAACCTCTACGGATACGCATCAGACGAGGAAGGCATCCGCCATTCTCTAATAGACGATGCAGCGTCTCCGGCAGGGCAGGATGAGGTGGTCTTCATGTTAGGGGCCTGCGCTTCGTTTGCAAGCTACCTGTGGCGCAAGCACCCGACAGGAAGCTAGAAGTGCCGCGTGAGTGGATCGAAGTGGCGTAACAAGATCAAGTCATCGCGTTACGAGTTCTTCGCGGCTCGGTCCGGATTGCCGAGCTGGAGCGAGACCTAACAGCCCACCCTACAGCTGCATCGCCGGACTGAAGGCAGCGTGCGCCTTTGCCGCCTGCTCTGAGTCGTATGTCGCGGAGTAACGACGGACCATCATCGGGCTTGAGTGACCAAGAGGTACTGGACATCGAGCTCGCGGGCATTGACTCTGATCGCCCAGGTAGCGAAGGTGTGACGGAAGCGGTGGGGGTTGACCTGTCTCACCCCAGCCCTCAGGCCGTGACGAGTGAACATAACGTTCATATGGTGATTACGAAGCGGTTGGCCGTCTACGGTCTGGAAGAGGTGGCCTTCGCTCCAGCCGCGAAAGTCGTCTAGGTAGGTTCTGAGGGCAGCGAGGGCTACTTCGCTTATCGCCGTCCAGCGCTGCTTCCGTCCCTTGCCTTGAAGGACGCGGACACGGCCCTCGTCGAAGAGGACATCGCAAAGCTCAAGCGAGACGAGCTCGCTTGAGCGCACGCCGGTATCTAGGAGGAAGAGGATCATCGCCCTCATGCGAGAGCCCACGTAGGTCTTGGGATTGCAGGCAGCAAGCAAGGTCGTTAGGTCGTCTTTAGTAAACGGCTGGACGACCTTCTGCTCGCGCCGGACCATCGGCACCCGCATGAACGGGTTCTCCTCGACGTAGTCCAGGCGTCGGCACCAGGAGAAGAACGCCTTGACCTCACGCTGGCGGCGGTGCTGAGTACCGGCGCTCACGCCGCGGTCGCGCACCCAGCCCATGAAGAGGTAGACGTGGGCCGGCCCGAAGGCTTCTATATTCTATTCTCCGGCAGGCCAAGCTCGCGCACCGCCCCTTGGAACTGGCGCAGCGTCTCGGCGTAGGACTGGACCGTGCGGTCCGTCTTGCCTTCTACTGTGCAGGCTGTGAGGTAGAGAGGGATGAGCTGGTCGAGTATTGGCAAGTGCAACCTCCTTAAGTCCGGTGGTCACACACAACTCACTCCGCCGGGGGAACAAGTCAAGCTAAGAGACCGGCTGGACTCTCAGATGCCGAAGAGTCGCTAGCTGACAGCGAAGGCAACCGCTCTGGTCCAGATGGCGACAATGTGGAGAGAGGGGGTGTTAACCCGAACCCCCGCACGCCGGGCCGTGAGGCGTGAACATCACCTTCATGTACTCTTCAGGGGGCGGCGTACGCTAGCGGATATAGGGGAAGGCCGGAGGAGGCATCGATGGAGCGACAGACGTTGGTATTTGTCACGGAGCGGGGGACGCAGAACACCGTCCGGTTTCACCAGTACTGGACATCGAGCTCGCGAGCCTTGACCTCGTGTGGTGGTTCCGCGACGGCCGACCGTGTACCGCCAGGTTAGTAGGCGACGCGTCTGGAGGGGGCAGTTCCCCCTACTCGATCGCGTAGAGGATGTTAACTCTGACGAGGATCTCGAGCTCCCCGGCCTGGATAGGTGTCGCCGTGTCGGCTTGGTTAAAGGCCGCGTCATCGTCGCTGCGCTGTTGGAAGGGCGTAAAGCCGCTTTCGACGATCGAGATCGGCCGGCCGAGCTTGATGCCGGCCGCCTCGGCGAGCTGCGATGCCCGCTCCCTCGCGTCCTCCACCGCGTCCCGCCGCGCCGCTTTGCGCAGCTCCGTCGGGTCGTCGATCGCGAAGGCGATGTCCCGAACGATGACGTTGTTGCCGCCGGCAGCGATGGCAGCGTCGATTACGGCGGATGCACCCTCAACGCCGCGCAGAGTGATGCTGACGACATTGCTCACGTTATAGCCGCGGAGGACGCGCTCGTCGTTGTCGGATGAGTAATCGTAGCGAGTCCCGACGGAGAGCTGAACAGTCTGGATGTCGTCCTCATCGACGCCGTTGGCCTGTAAGGCGTCAAGGATCGCCTGCTGAGAGGCGGCGGCGTCCTCGCGGGCGGCGGCGACTGTGCTCCGCTCCACCTCGATGCCGAGCTGGAGGAGGACGAGGTCCGGCTCCGCTGTAGCCCGGCCCGTACCGCTGACACTGATGCCGGTGACCGCGCTGCTGCCGGGGTTGACTATCGTATCGCCTCCGCCGCAAGCAACGGCGACGAGGGCGGCAACAGCCACCACTGCCACCACCATGACAACTCTCTGTCTCATCGCTTCCTCATCGATTCAGAAGGACTTACCCGCGATTGGGTCAAGCGGCTCCTCGGGATCCTCGGCCCGCTGCGGGCATGGCCAAGGAACCCCGCATCTCGTTCCATCAGGTTGAAGAGTTAATACATCGCCTAACGTAACCTTGCGCCACTCCCCGCTGTCTTCTCTTTGCCTATCTCTCAATGTACACCCATATAGTCCCGCTCAATCACTCGGTAACTGCCACGTCGGCAAGATACTCCTGGGACACGTCGCGCAAGCATGAAACCTGCTTGGGCCGCGGCAATGGGGGCATTCGACTTCGATGAGGTCGGAGAGTCGCGCAGTCAGATCTGGACGCTGGACCGCGTCGACCGCTAGCCACGTGAGCCGTGAAGTCGTTTCGCCGCAGTCGTCGCAGTTCCAAGCAGCCATTCTGGCTTGGGATATAGGCACGTGAAGCAGTCTCCAGTCGCGCGGGTGGAATGCTGGATGCTGACCAGAACCCATCCTTGGCAGGCCCGCTCGAATCCCTTGTGCCTTGGGAGTCCACGAGGGGATTGTTAGCAGTTTGGTGGGCCCTCAGGGATTCGAACCCTGGACCGACGGATTAAAAGTCAGTGGCTCCAGCCTCAAAACAGCGGGGAAACGCAGGAACGACCCTGGAACGACCCCGGAATGACCCCGGTTTCAGCCGCCTACCCGGGCATTTTCGAGTCTGAAGGCGACACATGGCGACACCTAAAAAGGGGGGAACCGCAGGCCTCAGGCCAAAACCGTACACATGTGCTAATTGCATTGATGTCTACATGTGTAGTATATAGTACATATGACACTCGGTCGATATCTCCGTACAGTCCGCGAGAGTGTTCGTACTCAGGACGGAGCCTTCTCCGTTCGCAAGGTCGCCCAGCGCATCGGCGTCGAACCGTCGTATCTGAGCAAAATCGAGCGGGATCAGGTACCACCACCTTCGGAGGCAGCGATCCGTCGGCTGGCGGAAGAGTTGAGGGAAGACCCTGATGTGTTGCTGGCGATGGCGGGCAAGGTGTCTGGAGACCTCCAGAGCATCATCCTTGATCGGCCGCAACTGTTCGCCGACTTGCTGCGACAACTGCGGGATGCACCGGACCAGGCAATTCAGAAGGTAGTTCGGGAGATTCGAGATGGAGACTGGTAGGAGTCAGGTGTCGGACAGCGAGCAAGACAGAGGAAGCAGGACAATGATCGAGCTAAAGGACGATGAACTGGTGTTCCGGTTCCCCGAGGTGCATGAGTCTGCCAAGCTGCGGGTGGGCTTCCAGCGCACGTTGCGCATCCCGGACGACAACCGGGCGTATCCCTTGCCGCCGGGTTTTGGGACCTTTCCCCTCAATCATGTGGACGACTATGCGGACCGGGTGCCGGAAGCCTGGCGCAGGCACGGCGGAGTCTTCCTGCCCATGCATCAAGCGGAGGCGATGTGGATTAACTTCCGCACGTCGTATCCCATGGCCGTGAAGGTAGCTGCGGGAAAGATCGACGCATTGACGGGCAAGCAGTGGAAGAACGATCTCTCCAGCCGTCCCCAGGACTACCTCGTCGTTCCTGACCAGCCGTGGCTCGACGGCTTCTGCGTCGGCAAGGGGATGATCCGGCAATTCGTCGCGATGCCGCTTGGGGAAGGGTACACAGCGGAGGAACAACTAACCGGAGAGGCGCAGCACGGTGGGCTTCAGATCATCGTCTACGCCATGAAGGCGTCGAAATTTCAGGAGTTGCAAAGAGAGAGCGAAGTTACGCACGCTGGCCCGGTGCTCGAGGCGCAAGCACCCATGACCGAAATGGGCTTGGCGCCCGGCGGCCTGATGCGCCAAAAGGTCTTCGAGGACGAATACGGCCTTGACGCGTGGTGCACGTCGGTGCGGGCCCGTTGCTTTGTACACGTCCTCAACAGCCTCCAGTTCTTTGCGGTGTCGGGAGTTGAGCCGCCGCAAGACCCCCCGACGGCGAAAGAGTATGCAGCCGCCGGGCTGCCGTGGTTCGACTACTACGGTGGCGACCTGACCGCATTGGAAGGGTCGAAGAAGCTGTTGGACCTGGACAGCGTTGCCGTCATGAACTTGAAGAAGGGCAAGGGAACCCTTGCGGGCAACGACCCCGTGCAGCCGATGTTTGTCAAGAGGCTAAATGGGGACAGAGTGAGAGAGGGTGAATTCTAAAAAGGAGCAGTGCGACGAACCACCTGGCCTGTATCGGCAAGCCCTCTCGCTGTCCAAGAGTGATGAGTGACCTGCTCCCCCGGAAACCGGTCCATTGATGATTGGAGTCCTTCCGGGAGAAAGCAGGAGGGCAGCATGCATGGAGGCAGGTCTAACGGACTGAGCAGGATCATCGGGGTGCTGCGAGAGGCGGGCACAGGAGCGTCAACGGGCGATCTGTGCCGTCGCCATCGGATCTCTCACCCGCGACCTTCTACAACTGGAGGGCGCGATTTGGCGGCATGGGCGTGAGCGAGGCACGGCGGCTGCGCCAGCTGGATGAGGAGAACCGCAAGCTGAAGCAACCGCTGGCGGAGGCGACCCTCGACAGCCACGTTCTGAGGGAACTGCTCCGAAAAAATGCCTGAGGCCTGCTAGCGGCAGGCATGGAAGCCAATAAGAGCAGACTCACTCTGGACCAGACCTCCACCCTTCAACGTTGGCTGAAGGTCTGGCGGTCAAGGGCGCCAGCATGCGCCGGAGCGGTAACCTTCTGGTCAGGCATTGTCACGTACTCCCTTTCCATGTCGGCTGTCCATAATCCATCGTCAGGAGTGTCTGCGGCACTACCTTAGAGCTTGTGGCCGGATTGTATCGGTCGCACAGCCGGTGGGGTTACGAGATCTTGTTGACGCCCTGCACGACCGCACATTTGCAGAACCGGCCTGTCTGCCCCGCCTAAACGACGATCGCATCGACTCTGATGAGGTGCTCCGCTCGGCCTTCGAATGGCATCAGGACGAGCCTTGCAATGCGGCAAGGCTCATCCTGATGGACCTGCTGCAAATCGTAAATGACCGACCGATAATCGCCAAAGCTTCCACTCGTTACGCTGTAGTCTCGCTAAGGAGCCGAAAGAGTGTCAGTCCAAGGGGAACGCCGTCCTGGCGATTTGGCCCGCCAACGATACCCTCGAACTGGCTGAGTGTCTGGCCCGTGGCGGCTCCCTATGCGTCATCCCCGGAATGTTCGATGACCTGGGTCAGTGGATTTCCAGAACCTCCGCTCAGCACCTCTGGAATCCCGGCGAGGTCCCTGACTAGACGTCGAAACTAGAAGGAGCTGTGAGGAGCATTCTCGGGCGGTCATTGCCCCTGTCCTCACAGTAAGCATCCATGTCGCTGATCTGCTCGGAGATGGAGGTCTTGTCGGCGTCGGCCTGGCTTGCAAGTCCCTGGGATCGGCGCGTTTAGACAGCCGTCGCCGCTTCGTGGTAGCCTTGATGCACCACCCCTATCGCTTCGGCGGTAGGGTCGAGACCGCCTTCCAGGGCGGTCTCTGTCTTTGTAAGGGAGTAGCGATTGATTACCAACCTATACGTAGACGGCTTCAACCTCTACTACCGCGCCCTCAAGGACACCCCCTTCAGGTGGCTGGACCTGCGGAAGCTGGCCGAGACCCTCTTCCCCCAGGATGCCATCAAGAGAGTATGCTACTTTACCGCCCGTCTCGATGCGCGTCCCGACAATCCCGCTCAACCACAGCGGCAGCAGGCGTATCTGAGAGCTTTGGCGACTCTGCCTGGACTTGACGCCTACTACGGCGTCTTCCGGTCCGGCGTCAAGCGCCGTCCGTTGGCCGAACCGATGCCGGGGCTGCCGACTTACGTCCTGATCAGGGACTCTGAGGAGAAGGGGTCGGACGTCAACCTTGCGACCCGTCTGTTGGTGGACGGGTTCAACGGGGAGTACGAGCAGGCGGTCGTCGTATCCAACGACGCGGACTTTGCCGGCGCGATGCGGTACGTGCGGGACGACCTGGGTCTTCGGGTCACGCTGGTCAACCCGGACCCCAGGAACGCCAGCCCCAGAGGGCTCGCGGATGCCGCGACCTACGTCAAGCGCCTATGGAAGAGCCACCTGCGGCGCAGCCAGCTTCCCGATACGCTTAAGGACGATGTCGGCGTCATCACCAAACCCGCCGAGTGGTGACACGCTCCCATACTCCCTCTCCGGCTTCTCTCGGACGCCACAGTGCTCCACTACAGCTGCATCGCCGGACTAAACGCAGCGTGCGCCTTTGCCGCCTGCTCTGAGTCGTAGGTCGCGGAGTAGCGACGGACCATCATCGGGCTTGAGTGACCAAGAGGTACTGGACATCGAGCTCGCGGGCATTGACTCTGATCGCCCAGGTAGCGAAGGTGTGACGGAAGCGGTGGGGGTTGACCTGTCTCACCCCAGCCCTCAGGCCGTGACGAGTGAACATAACGTTCATATGGTGATTACGAAGCGGTTGGCCGTCTACGGTCTGGAAGAGGTGGCCTTCGCTCCAGCCGCGAAAGTCGTCTAGGTAGGTTCTGAGGGCAGCGAGGGCTACTTCGCTTATCGCCGTCCAGCGCTGCTTACGTCCCTTGCCTTGAAGGACGCGCACACGGCCCTCATCGAAGAGGACATCGCAAAGCTCAATCGAGACGAGCTCGCTTGAACGCACCCCGGTATCTAGGAGGAAGAGGATCATCGCCCTCATGCGAGAGCCCACGTAGGTCTGGGGATTGCAGGCAGCAAGATAGTATTCGAAACTACAGGCTTGGTTCCACTAGAAGGGGTCCGAGCTGTTTGGGAAGTCGACTAATAGCTTCCCGTTAATTTGCCGACGCAGCTCAGCCGGCGTGCTAATCCTACCGACGGTCATGTCGCCCTCTGTAGGTACGGGTAACTGCCGCGTCTATCTCTCGAGCCCTCTCGCGGCTCCGGGCGATGAGTTCATCCCTCTCGGTCTCGGCTGATTCGTCCTCTACTTTGGCCTCCACTGCAGGCGTTGGCAGCCTCCTCAGGGAGAAGCGCTAGCCCTCCTCACACCTTCCTCGCGTACGTCGTGATGCCGTCCGACCAGTCGAAGCGGCGCGCCACCTTGTGCATCGCCCGCAGGACCGGCGCAGCCGGGCCGATCAGCCGCGTCTTATGCAGCAGGCGTACCGGCGCATAGAGCCCTTCGTTGGTGTCGTCGGCGTCCACGACCCCGGCCAGCGTCGCGGTCTCCGTCGCCCGGAACGTTTCGAGTCCCACGTCGGCCAGCATCCGGGTCAGCGTGCGCCGCGAGAAGTAGTAGACATGCTCGGGCATGCTGTAGTGCCGCCAGCGCGCCCCGACAACGCGCGGCCACAGCCCCTCCACGTCGTGCGTCCCCACGATCAGCACGCCGCCCGGTTTCAACAGGCGGTGCACCTGTCGCAGCACGCCCTTCGGGTCGGGCAAGTGCTCGATGGTCAGCAGCATCGTCGCGAGGTCGACGCTGTCCGGCGGCAGGTCCACGTCGTCCAGCGTTCCTGTGAAGGCGTTGAGTCCGAACTCGCGGCGCGCGTACTCCGTCGCGTACGCCGACACGTCCACACCGTAGGGCGTCCAGCCCCGCTGGCGCAGCTGGTCCAGCACGATGCCCATGCTGCACCCAATGTCCAGCGCCACGCCCGGTGTCACGTCCTTCAGCGGACGCAGCAGCTCGTCCACCAGGAAGTGCAGGTGGTTCGTCAGCGCCATGTAGTTGGAGTAGCCGACGTGGAGGTCGTCGTAGTCGCTGCCGCCGCCGTAGTAGGCGCCGTCGTCGTAGATCGTCGCCAGCTCGGACGCCACCGGGCGCGGGTTGATGAACACCAGGCGGCACGCGTTGCACCGCACTACCGTGTACCCCTTGATAACGTGCAGCGGCGAGTGCTCCTCCGACCCGCACAGGTTGCATGCCACCGTCTCGAAACGCGTCTCCGTCATCCGCATACCTCCGTGTAAGGCTGGATAAACGTTCGTGGTGAGCCTATCGAACCACGCAGCTCATACTACCCTGTCTTCCGCCCCAGGCAGCTACGCAGTGAACCTCGTCACCCTCGCGGATGTAGTGGCCGCTCGCGTGCAGGACGGGGCCACATATTCCCGCATAGCCGAAAGAGTCGGACGTGAATCAGGACTCCCACTCACCAGTACTGATCTGCCGCCACGTTTCACCGCCGCGCCGCAGGAACGATGCACCTAATTCTTATTGACCTCGACGCTGTACTCGCCGAACATCCAGTGCCAGCTCGCTACCTTTTGGAACGCCCTCGTAGGTTGCGGGACGTACCCTGCACTTCTCGAAAGTTAGAAACATGGCGGGCGGCATTCACATGGACATAAACATCAAGGTTCCTGCGCTTGAGAAACTGTTGGACTATTCCGCCAACGGCATTGGCAGCGTCGCCGGTCCGTACCGCCTCGCGACTCAAGCCCGAGGCCATCGACGAAGAGTCGAAGCGGTTGATTGAGCGGCTGCGAGATATGGCGGCTGCCGACGATCGCAGTCCCAGCAGTCCGTCCGCGGTCTATTCGGAGAACGCCATCACTCGCCGCATACCTGGCGCTGCCGGTGAGGTCGAGCTGCGTTGCTTCGTGCCTCCCAAGGCAGATGGCGCCTATCTCAACATCCACGGCGGCGGCTGGGTCGCTGGCAGCGCGAAAAGGCTGCCGCCGCTGGACGAGCGACTCTGACAACTCGAGTCTTTACGTTCTCGCGGCACCATCATGTTGCAGGAGTACGAAGAACGACGCCGGGATATCGTCTCTGACGTTTAGGTCGAACCGTTTCCCTGTCTCATGGGCAAGCTTAAGCGCAGCCGACCCGCTCTCGTGGGCATCGGCAGGAGAGACGAGGCCGACACATCGGCTCGCCCGAACTCCTGGCGGCAAGGCAATCCTTGAGTTCCTGAGGCTGAGCACATCTGGTAGGTAACACGAACCGGCCGTAGTGTCAGTTCGCAGGGGGTATTCTCTGTCGCAGACTTCGATGACGGCCTGGATTGCGCTGAACTCGACGGTGCGGTTCCTCCTCGAACTGTGCGCCCTGCTGGCCCTCATGTACTGGGGCATCCTCACCGGCGACAGTATGGCGGAAGGGATCGTCATCGGTGCCTTGGCTCCCGGCGCGGCCATCTTCGTTTGGTGGAAGCTGGTCGCGCCGAAGTCAGCGTCGCGGCTGACTGACACAGGCAGGTTTCTGGTCGAAATGGCAGTGTTCGGTCTGTCGGCTCTTGCCCTCGTCGCCGCCGGCCAGGCGCTACTGGCCATCTCATTCGCAGTCGTCGCCGTCCTCAACGCCGGCTTTCTCCTCGTCGCGCCCAGGAGCTGATCACATCCCGTCTACGAGACGAGGCCCCCAAAGGGGCCTCGTCTCGGGGCCCTCAGTGCCTACTCGCTTGCTTCTTTCGCTGGGCCCGCCGCCGTGGTCCGCTCCGGGTCGTCGCCACGGTGACCTGCGGGGCAAGCCTCTGGTTGTCCACCTCCGCTTGCGACGAAGCCCTTCATGCAGGCTCGACAGAACCAGCGGCTCTGACCCTCCGCTATCCCCTTCTGGTTCGGGACGCGGTAGACGAGCCTCTTTCTCTTAGCAGCCTGCGTTTCGGGCTTCTCCCTTCCTCCTTCTTTACCCTGCGGCTTCGTGCCTTGGACGGACCAGAAGCGCCAGCCGTTGACGGCCTTGCCGCCCATGATGGCACTTGCTGCCGACGATGGGCTCCTGTAACGCTTGCCGTCCTCGAGGACGAAGGCCAGCTTACCACCCTCATCCCTCTTCTCAACCATGCAGGCGACAGCCTGCTTTCTGTAGTTCGCCATGAGGCGAGTGCCGACTGTGAGATTCCGATCTTCGATGGCCACCGGCCACCTTCTTTCTTGAGGTTGGCCATCACTCACTCAGGTCCAGACCAGAGTCAACCCCGCGATGCCAGCGGGCGGTGACACGGGATTCTCACGACCGTGTGTCAATCTTCCGAGCGAGCACTTCGGTAAGAACGTCCAGTATGCAAAGGGACAGGCGCTGGGCCAGTCCGCTCTCGCTACGGAGGAGTTGCGCGGCCTTTGGGAGTCCCTCGTATCGCAAGTTCACGAGGCGGGCCTCGTTACCGGCACGCACGCGATGCTGCCGGAGCGGCGTGGGAATGCCCTCCGGCCCCGCAGTGCTCTGGGCAACCAAACGCCCCAGGAGTTTGCCCAACAGATGGCTAGGAAACCCCTAGTCGGATTCTAGGAATCCTTGGACCTAATCCGGGGGGCAGGTCATTTCTGCAACGTTTCGCTCTTGTCGGCCTAAACGAAAGTGGCTAGAGCAGCGGTTCTGCACACCGCCGGGAGGCATCCGTACCGGGGGAGAGGCCGCTGCCCCCAGCCATCCGCATATGCGGGCCCTTCCTGTTGCCGGGAAGACCGAGCGATTGACTTCCCGGTCTATCCCCCCGGACCCGATACGGTGAAGCTCAGCGAGTTGGACAGTTTCCTGCCGCTGTCGTCCTTGGTGCAGACGGCGCCGTCGGCGTCGCAGTCCGTGGTTGCCGGGAGTTCGATGGTCACGTCCCCGCTGCCTTGCGGCTCTACCGTGATGAGCCAGGAAATGTTGCTGGGCTTGTCCGTTCTTTGCGCCCTCTCCACGGACCCTCCCGTTACATTGAAGGCGTGGTCCCTCATGGTCTTGTAGCTCAGCTTGAACTCCTCGCTGAACTCGATCTCGAAGGTGAACTCGGACGAGCCGTCGTGGGAGGTCGGGGCGGCGACCTTCAGTCGGACGGTGAGCGGCACCGGCGCCGCCGCCACTTCGATCTTGAAGCTGGCCGTCTCATCGTATTCAGTCCAGGTCCGGGCGTCGGAGCTGACGGAGAGGTAGTAGGATTTGTCGGCTATCGACCAGCCTTCCGCACCACCGGGGTCCTCTTCAGTAGCAGCCGTTTCCTCGGTGGGATAGGTCTGCGGAATGAGTGCGAACGAGCCGGTTCCGCTCGGATCGACCCACTCGATGACGACCAAGTAGGTTGTCTCCGCCGCCAGTTGCGGGCAGGAGCCCGCACCCGCCGGCGCCTCGAAGGCGACCACGCCCGGCGCCGGGAAGCTCGACGGATTGGTCAGGGTGCAGTGCGCGTCGCCCGGCTCGCCTTCGCTCGCGACGCCGTTGATGGTGACCCGGAGGTGGTCCCCCACGGTCGACCCGTCGAGGAAGTGTGAAACCTGGATGCCGACGGAGCCCAGTGCGTAACCGCCGGTCTTCGCGCCCGTCGTGAATGCCTGGGCAAACCCGGATCGAGCGGCGTTAAGGGGGCGCGTAACCCCGGTGGCGTCGTTTACGCCCAGGTTGCCGACCAGGAACTGCGGCCTCTTGCTTACCTCCGCCGTCGCGGCGCTGGTCAGCGTTTCGCTGTTGCCTTTGTCGTCGATGAATGACACCTTCAACTTGATGGTTTTGCCCTGGTCGTCGTCGGTGAGCGTGTAGGTGGAGCCTGTTGCGCCCGCGATGCCGGCGTCGGCGCCTCCACTGGTGCGTATCCACTGGTACTCGAAGGAAACGTTGGTGAGCCCGTCGGCGTCGGTAATACCCGAAGTATCCGCCGTTAGGATCTCTCCTACCTGGGGCGTCCCGTCGATGGTGGGCTGGCCCGTGGCCTGACGGTTGGGAGCTGCCGCCGCCACCTCTTCGGTCGCATCGCTGGCCAGCGATTCGATGGTGTTCCGGTCGTCGACGAATCTCACCCTTACCGTGACGGTCTTGCCCTGCTCGTTGGTGGTGAGCGTGTAGGTGGAGCCTGTTGCGCCCGCGATGCCGGCGTCGGCGCCTCCACTGGTGCGTATCCACTGGTACTCGAAGGAAACGTTGGTGAGCCCGTCGGCGTCGGTAATACCCGAAGTATCCGCCGTCAGGGTCTCTCCTACCCGGGGCGTCCCGTCGATGGTGGGCTGGCCCGTGGCCTGACGGTTGGGAGCTGCCGCCGCCACCTCTTCGGTCGCATCGCTGGCCAGCGATTCGATGGTGTTCCGGTCGTCGACGAATCTCACCCTTACCGTGACGGTCTTGCCCTGCTCGTTGGTGGTGAGCGTGTAGGTGGAGCGGGTGGCCCCGATTACCAGGCCCCCGGCCCTCCACTGGTAGAAGAAGGTGGCGTTGGTTATCCCGTCGAGGTCGGAGATGTTCGAGGTGTCCGCCGTCAGGGTCTGGCCCACGCGGGCCGTCCCGTCGATGGTGGGCTGGCCAGTGGCCTGACGGTTGGGCGCCGCAATCACCGCGCCCGTCGCATCGCTGGTCAGGGTCTCCTGCTTGTCCGCATCGTCGGTGAAGGACACCCGGACCTGGATGGGCTGCCCCTGCTCGCTGGAGGTGAGCAGGTAGCTGGATCCGGTGGCTCCGTCGATGTCCGTACCGCCGGAGATCCACTGGTAGCTGTAGGAAACGTCGTCCAGCCCGTCCTCATCGGCAATTGATGACGTGTCCACCGTCAGCGTCTCCCCCACCTGGGTGGTCCCGGTGATGGTGGGCTCACCTGTGGCCGGGGTGTTCTCGGCTGGCGCGGCCAGTCTGACGGCGACCTCTTCCCCCTCCGGCAAGTCCAGTCCCCGGTCGTTCCACTGGAACTGGATGATGGAGATGGAGTCCCCTTCCAGGGTCGATGCGTCGGTAGAGGCGAATTCGTCCGTCCCCACCACCAGGACAAAGTCGGCAGTCAGTTTTGGCATCACTGAGAGAATCAGCTTACCGTTCAGAACCCCCAGGGCTCTGACGGTGTAGCTGGAGCCGTCCAACGTGATGGTGTCGGGCGAGAGAGCACCCAAAATGTTGGTTTCCGGCGAAGACAGGAATGTCGTATAGCCGGCGAAATTCTCTCCGGTCCCTACCGTCAAGGTCGCCGACCATATCGGTTCTTCCTGTGCAGTTCCAAAGGCTTCGGCCGAGGTGGGAACGCCAAACACCCAGGGGCGGGCCTGTTTGATGGACAGGACGTCGTCTCTGGTGATCTTGAACTCGATCTCCATTGCGAAGGGTTCGTCGGGTCCGGGGTTGTACAGATCCCCGAAATGGTCATGGATGTCCTGGAGATGCCGGCGCAACTGGTCAATTTGAGCGTCGTTCATGAGGAGTTGTCCTCGCGGCACCTGGTTGGAGGTCACCAGGGTGGTGTATGAACCGGACAGGTCCAACAGGATTTCCTCGGGCACCGAGTGTGCGTCGGGATTGGTGACCAAGTCCTCGCCGAGTTGTGTGTTGACGTAGTAGCTCCCCTCCGTTCCGTAGATAGGGTCGAAGCTGACGGCCACGCCGTTGGCCAGCTCGTCCGAGTAGTTGGGATGGACCAGCACCCCCATCGCCGTCGCCAGGTGGTCGATGCGGTGGAACCCGCGTTCAGTGAAGGCCCGGAAGTTCCACAGGCTGGCCCACACCCCTTTGATGGACTTGTCGATGCCGTCTTCCTCTGTCTCCTCCGGGTCCTGGGTCTTGGAGTCGTACAGCCCGGCGCCGCTGAAGCCGGGCAGATCCTCGTTGTTGGTGCTGGACCGATAGCGCAGCGATTGCCCTTCAGGGTAGGTGGCGTGCATCTCTTCCAGCTCGTCGATGATCCAGTCGGGCGTCTCCCCCTTCTTGATCTTCTTGCGGAGTTTCTTGAGTTCTTTCTCCTGGGTGTCATAGTCCGACTGGAAGTCCGGGTCTTCCAGCATCTCTTCGATATCGTCATAGAACCCGTTATGCTTCATGAACTTGTCGTAGAAGTAGAAGGGCACCGCGAAGCCGTCGGGGACGGTTCCATCGGGAAAACCCAGCGTCCGCAGCACGGCCACGTTGGCTGCCTTGACGCCGAACGCATTCCAGTCGTCGAAGCCGATGTCGTCCAGGTCGGTGATCTGGGTGACTGTGAGGTCCCGTTCCGGGGTCTGGGTGCGGGGAGGGCGCGAAGCGGCGAAGTAGGCCTCGACTTCGGCGGGAGTGGCGGCGCGGATGGAGTAGCCGTCCGCCGTGACGCTGTAGTGGACGTATCTGCCGATGAGATCATCGATGTCGCCGTCGTCGAGGGCGTCGCGAATGAAGGCGTTGGGGACACCGTCCTGGATGGCCCGCAGGTTGACGTGGGAAAGCGGTGTCT
The DNA here is from genome assembly GCA_965197795.1 of Dehalococcoidia bacterium. Lineage (GTDB taxonomy): Bacteria > Chloroflexota > Dehalococcoidia > DSTF01 > WHTK01 > WHTK01. The sequence continues at coordinate 556,957 of OZ240228.1, forward strand.
GGGGTACGGTGGTGATGAGGCCGGCGACCCGGGAAAGCTCGTTGGGGATAGTCTCGTAGATCACCACGTCGTGCGGGTCGGGGCGTTCCTCCAGCGACATGAGCCTGAGGAAACCGTACCCCTCCCCAACGTTGAGGGGGAGGAATGGAACATCTGGCAGGATGTCCTCTCTCAACACCACATTGATCCGGGAATCATCGTAGAGGGCCCGTTCTCTGTGATAGAGCGGCAGGGCTCTCCTCGGCATCGGGTAATAGGCAAGGTTGTCATCAAGCAGCGACATGCTGGCTGCCAAGACCTCATACGAACGGGCCACATGGCCGAAGGGGTATACATCCATAGGCTGAAACTGGTAGCGGTAGACGCCCAGGGAACCATCGGGAGCAACCACATTTGGGTGGTATATGATCTCACCGCCCATGTACCCCTGTCCCCAGAGTGGGTCGACCCAGAGACCGATTGCATCCCCGAAATCGGGATGTATTCGGTGGGTCTCGGTGTTCATGAAATAGATGCCAATGTTGTTGGTAGACACGCCGATAATGTAGAACTTGACAAACTCCAGGTCCTGGAGATGGCGGTGATAGGGAACGTCTCTGCCCTTGTAGGAAAGCGCCTCAAATGTCTCACGGTCGGGAATGGCCACCGCGCCATCTCGAAAAGGGACCGCCCTAGCGGGGTTCAGCGGGTTCATCCCCACCGGGTCCCCCAATTCGGTGATGTCGTCGATGCAGTCGTTGTCGCTGTCGGCCGGGTCGGCGATGAGGAACTTTTCCACCCGGTAATGCTCCCTGGGGAGCGGGGACAGCTGCTCAGTCAGCGTTGTTGTGCCGTCTTCGCCCAGGGTCACCGAGACCGGGAACTCTCGTTCGGAGTCCAGGGCCGGCCGCACGTAGAGCACGAAGTATTCCTCGGTGGTGGACTCGACGATAGCGGGAACGGCTTGTACCGCTACCGCCGTTGCCGCCGCGGCCTGCTCGCCAACCGTACACGCCACGACTGATACCTTGACGGTCCTCTGACTGGTCAGCGTCTCCAGGCTGCCTCTGTCGTCATAGAACGACACCCGCACGCTAATGGTCTTGCCAAAGTCAGCCGTAACCAGGGTGTAGGTCGAAGCCGTGGCTCCTTCGATGTCGGAGGAATTGCTCCCGAAGTGGCTGCGGACCCACTGGAATCTGAACGCGTCATCGTCGAGCCCGTCGGGGTCGGCGATCCCGGACACGACCGCCGTCAGCGATTCGCCGACTTCGACGGTGCCGCTGATGACGGGCGCGCCGGTCGCGGCACGGTTGGCGCTCACCCTGAGAATCCTGTCGGTGCCTGGTCTGTTGGAGGTGGCGATGTACAGAGCCCCGTCGGGGCCGAGCACCGGGGTCCGCAGCCGGCCCTGGCTGCCGTCGAGCTCCGGGACGACGATCTGACTCGCGAAATCGCCCTGTTCGGTGAACTCGAAGACCCGCAGCGACTTCGTCTTTAGCGTGGCCACCGCGAGTCGCCCTTCCCACTCCCCCCAGTGGGGGCCATCCAGGAAAATGGCCCCGCTGGTCGCCAGAGTGGGGAATCCCGAGGACCATCTGGCCTGGCGGGCAGATGGGAACTTCGCCAGGTCGGTCATGGGGACGCCGGCCTCGTCGGAATAGTCGTAGAAGGCCAACGTGCCGTCGTCCGGGATCGGGTCCCAGCCGTAGTTGCCCCCTGGTGCGAGCAGATTGATCTCGTCGTCGTGTTTCGGGCCGTGCTGCACCAGCCACATCTGGTCCGTGCCCGGGCGCAGAGCCAGGCCCTGGGGGTTGCGGAAGCCGTAGGCGTACACCGGCGAGGAGGCGCCGAACGGATTGCCGGGCGCCGGGGCGCCCGTCCGCGGGTCTACGCGGAGGACCTTGCCGCCCAAGGACGTCAGGTCCTGCGCGCCCGTTACCACCCGCCCGTCGCCGGTCGCGATCCATAGATATCCCTCCGGACCGAAAAGCAGCCGGCCTCCCGAGTGCCAAGGGCCCGGACCGATCGGCATGCCCTTTACCAGGGGATCGACGACGCGTGTGGCTTCGTCGTAGTCCGCGTCGATCGTCCAGGCGATCACCTGCATCTCGCGTCCGGCGTGCCCCTGGAGCGTGTAGAACCGCCGGTTGGTCGAAAAGTCCGGGTCCACGGCCAGCGCCTGCAGACCGGCGAACCCGTCGACCAACAGATCTCCGAGATCCGCGGCGACCCGCTTGACGGTGCCATCGGTCAGCCTCGCGTTCAGCACGCCGGCGCGCTGGGTGAACAGCATCGTCCCGTCCGGGGTGAAATCAATTCCCCAGGGGTGGGACAGGCCCGTGACTATTTCCGTCACCATCAGTTCCGGACCCGATTCGCGGGCGCCCACGACGGCGGACGAAACAGACTCCGCGGACTTGCCGGGGCCGTGCCCGTCGGTGTACGACGCCTCGGCCTTGAGCAGCATCCCTTCGTCTTCTTCGGTTGGAACGTAGCTGTCTCCGTCGTCGTAGGCCTCGACGCTGGTCCAGGCGGTTCCGTCGGAGGACCTGGCCCAGCTCCACGAAACCGCGCCCGAAGACGCCGCAGGGCCCGAGCCGCCGCCTCCGAGGCCGTCGGGATCGCTCAACGCGGCGCTGACCACCGTCCCGACCCTCGGCCGCGCCGGAAAGAGCAAAACGGTTCCGGGCCGATCCGCCGCCTTGAAAGCCTCGACCGATGGCGTGGCCTCGCTGGTCAGCGTTTCATAATTGCCACGGTCGTCGACGAACGCCACCCGCACCTTGATCCGCTTGCCCAGATCCTCGGCGACGAGCGTGTAGGTGGGCGAGCCGGTCCCGATGTTCGTCTCGGTCGCGCCGCCGACCCGCATCCACTGGTACGAGTAGGCCGCCCGGGTCAGCCCGTCGTCGTCCGACACGTCGGAGACCGCCGCGGCGAGCGTCCGCTTCACCTGCGGCCTGCCCGTGACCGTCGCCTCGCCGGCAGCCGGGTTGTTGATGAAGGAGCCGCGCACCTCGATCTTGTAGGAAAACGCGTCGGAGGCCCATCCCTGAGCGGCGGCCTGAGGAGAATATGTCGCGCTTCCGTCCGCGATGGACCACCCCTCCGCGGCTCCCGTGTCTTCGGAGCCGCTCGCCGTTCCACTGACGGCGATGGTTCCGGAACCGGTGACGCGGACCCTTTCGACGACCACGAAGTAGGTCTTCTCTTTCACGAGAGCCGGGCAGGTCGTCCCCGAGGCCGGAGCGGCGAAGGTGTTCACGCTCCGCTCGGACAGGCTCGCCGGGGCGATCAGCGTGCAGAGAGCGTCACCCGGGACGCCGCCGTCCGCGTTGAGCGTCGCCTCAAGGTCGGTGGGAGCGGACGACGAGTCCGAAACGTCGTCGAACTCGATCCCGATGGATGCGAGCGCGTACCCGGCGTTGTTGTTCCCGGTGGTGAATGCCTGGGCCCTCTTTGCCCCGGCCGAGCCCAGGTCGTGGCCTGCTGCGCCGGGCTGCGTCGTGTTGCCGACCAGCGCGGCGGCGGTCTCCGCGTCTTCGACGAACGGCCGCGCGACACCGCCGACGCCATGATAGGTGTAGATCATGGCATCGTCGGCGTCGACGACGTAGAAGGTCTCCCCGTTCGACCAGATGCCGGAGGCGTGGTCGTTGTCCTCGTGGAGCGGAAAGTCGTACCCCGCCTCGGTTCCGTCGGACAGTCTCACGCTCCGCACCGTGGAGTCGTTCGAGCCGAACCTGACGCCCCACATCGTCCGCCCGTCGGTGAAGAGGCCGGTCAGCTGGCCCGTGCCGGGCATCGTCAACTTCCGGGACGTGTCCGGCCTCCCGTATTCGTCCTCCGGCGTCTCCGGGTCGTCGACCAGACGGAAGGCGTGCGCGTGCGACGTGGTGTCGGTGATCCACATGTGCCGGCCGTCGGTCGCCATGCCGCGCACGATCCACACTCCCCCCGCGACGTTCAAGCCTCCATAGACGAAGTCCCTGTCCTCCGCGCGCGTGAGATCCGTCAGGTCGTAGCCGAAGACGTCCCGCCTGGCGCCGTAAAGAGACTGTTCGGCGACGTACAGGCGGGAGCCGTGGCCGGTGACAAAGAAGTCCTCCTGGCCCAGGGCTGGAACATCCATGCCAGGGTCGCGGGTGCCGTACTCGTTGGCCTCGGTTCCGGGGTCGTCCCAAAGCTTGTAGGCAAACACCTTGGCAGCGGCATCGTCGCCCACCCAAAGCGTCTCGCCGTCCGACCATATGCTCTTCGGGTCCGCGTTCTCCGGATGCAGAGCAAATGGTCCATCCTGGATCCATTCCCTCTGAACCAGCGGTCTGCCTATCCATATAAGCATGGCGCTGCCGCGGTCGGCGCGGATTCCCGACGTGGAACCTCCTGCAGGCACCAGAAAAGCAGCGGAGTCGATCTCTACCGTGACGGGATGATGCCCGTGCGCACTAACCTCCACAACGTCCGAATATGCACTGCCCGAGGCGATGGTGACGGTCTGGGCGGACAGCTCTCCGTTCCGGGCCGACAATTCGACCTCCAGGTCGAGGGGCGTCGCGCCTTCGGCCAATCGAATCATGACCGCATCGTCTCCCCGCCGCTCCAGCTCCGCGGTGAACGTGAAAGGTGCGCCCGGATTGTCGCCCGCGTCGAGATCCGTCAGCTTCGAAAGACCTTCGAAGACGCCGACCGGCAGGTCTTTGAACTCGTTTCCCGAAAGGTCCAGCTCTCCGAGGCTCCCGAGGTCGGCGAACACGTCCTCCGGCAGGTTCTTCAGATCGTTCCCCGCGAGCGAAAGTCTCTGCAGGTCGCCGAGACCGCCGAACACCCCCTCCGGCAGATCGGAGATCTCGTTGATCGACAGATCCAGGTCGCGCAGCTCGAGACTGCCGTCGAAGACCCCGTCCGGCAGTTCAGTCAAGAGATTTCCCGACAGATAGATCTCCTCCACCGCGCGGAGGTCTTCGAAGAGTCCTTCCGGAACCGCCTCGAGGAAGTTTCTGTTCAGGTCCAGGGCGCGCAGCGCGTGCAGGTCCCGGAAATCCCCGGCCTGCAGGGCCGACAGTCCTCTCCCCTGAAGGTACAGCCCGGGCGTGACGCCGGGGCCGAAGTGCTGGGAGCCGGTCCAAGTCCTGAGCCTCGTTTCGGAAGCCTCTGAGCAGTCGCCGACGCCGATCATCCCGGCGACGATGGCCGCCATCACCGAAGGCGTCCGGTCGCAGATGCCGGGGGTGCCGACCCGACCCGTCGGTTCGCTGGTAAGCGACTCTTCGTTCCCGGCGCCGTCGGTGAAGGACACCCTGACCTTGACGGTCATGCCGCGGTCGCTCGAGGCGAGGATGTAGGTCGAACGGGTCGCGTCCAAGATGTCCGTGTCAGCGCTCCCGTCGTTGGACACCCATTGATAGCCGAAGACTGCGTTGTCCAGCCCGTCCGCGTCGGCGATGGCGGAGGTGCCCGCCGTCAGCGTCTCGTCCACCCGGACCCTGCCGATGATCGTCGGCGCACCAGTGGGAGGATTGTTCCAGTCGTAGGCGTAGAGCCTGCCGTCGTCGCGGGACGCCACCCACATGGTGGTCCCGTCCGACCAGATGCCCTCGTAAGATTCGTCGTCGGCGTCCAACGCGAAGTCCTTGCCGGAGTCCGGCGTCTGGTCCGACATCCGGTAGGCGTACAGCTTGGCGTCCCGCCAGTCCACCACCCATATGGTGTACCCGTTCGACCAGACGCCTATCGGAGAGCCGTGGCCGGGGGCCAGCGTGATGTCCTTCTCGAAGTCCCAGGCCCTGGTCGACAGGTCGTAGGCAAACACCGTGTCGTTGCCGGTGTCCGCGACCCACATGGTGGTCCCGTCCGACCAGATGCCCTCGGGAAAGAGGTTGCCGGCATCTGAAAGCGTGTCGAAGTCCTTGCCCGAGTCCCGGCTGCGGTCCGACATCCGGTAGGCGTACAGCTTGGCGTCGGTGAAGTCCGACACCCACATGGTGGTCCCGTCCGACCAGATGCCCACCGGAGAGCCGTTGGCGGCGTCCAGCGTGAAGTCCTTGACCGGGTCCCGGGTCCGGTCCGACATCCGGTAGGCGTACAGCTTGTGATCCTCGAAGTCCGCTACCCACATGGTGGTCCCGTCCGACCAGATGCCGGTCGGATAGCCGTTGGCGGCGTCCAGAATGAAATCGCTACCGACGTCCCGGCCCTGGGCCTGGACCCCCTGGGCGAAAAGCAGGGCGCCGAAGACCGCCAGCAGGGCGAGCAGCAGCGGGAGCGGCGCAAGACGCCGGGAGGCGGTCATGACTTACCGCCGGCTACCCGAGTCCAAAAATCGGGGAGGGGGTGAACGTCTGAGCTAGGCCGTCGTAGCCGGTGGCCTCCAGCGCAACGTGTAGAGCGACGGCTGGGGCCGTAGTTCCGCCCGCCGCCTCAAGTGCATGGACCGGTCTGTCGAGTGCTATATGAAAGCCTCCCCGGAACAGGGGTTAATCAAGCTAAAATATCACCTCGCTATGAACCTTCAATGGAAAACGGCCCTGTTTTCGATGGAAGTCTGGTGAAGTTTCCTGGGAAGAGGTATAGTCGGGGCTGATTGCTACCTACTGACAAGGATTTCGCTCGGCAGCACGTTTCGGTGTGCCGGGACGCTTAGCCGCCAGATTCGATTGCAGGAAGATGAGGCCTGTCATATGAACGAGCCCGACACTTCCAGCCATGAGACTGAGGCCCCCGGGGACCGCCTTTTCCTACTCAGCGAGGCCAGCCGCCGCATCAACGAGACCCTGGAATTCGACGCGGTGCTCCAGGGGGTCCTGGCCTCCGCCCGTGACCTGACCAAGTCGCGCTACGGCGTTTTCATCCTTCTCGACGGCGCCGGGCGAATGCGGGAGTTCTTCGGCTCAGGCATGACGCCCGAGCAGGGACGGAAGCTATGGCCCGAACCGGACCGAGTCAGGTTCTTTGACTACGTTGGGAGTATTCAGAAACCGCTGCGAGTGCAGGACTTCCACAGCCACGCCCGGACGCTGGGGCTTCCCGAGTTCCCCCCGGCCATGACGGCGAGTTCCCTCCTGTCTTTTCTGGCTGCTCCAATCTGCCACCAGGGTGAGCAATTGGGCACCATCTACCTCGACGAGAAGGAGGGTGAATATACCCAGGAGGACGAGGAGACGCTGGTGCTGTTCGCCTCTCAGGCGGCGATGGTCATCGCCAACGCTCGCCAGTACAGGGACGAACAGCGGGCCAGGGTGCGCCTGGAGACGCTGATCGACATCTCTCCCGTGGGTGTGGCGGTCTTCGACGCCCGGACGGGAGCGCCGATCTCCTTCAACCAGGAGGCTGTGCGGATGATGGAGGCCGTGCGGCTGCCCGACCGTCCCCAGGAAGAACTGCTGCAGGTCCTTACCGTCCGGCGCTCCGATGGGCACGTAGTGTCCCTGGCGGACATTCCCCTCGCCCAGTTGCTGAGCAGGGGCGAGACGGTGCGGGCCGAGGAGATAGTCCTGAGCGTCCCCGATGGCCGGTCGATCACCGTCCTGGTCAACGCCACTCCGTTGCGCTCGGAGGATGACAACGAGGTGGAGACGGTGGTCGTCACCCTGCAGGACATGACGTCCCTGAATGAGCTGGAGAAGATGCGAGCCGAGTTCCTGGGGATGGTGAGCCACGAGCTGCGGGCGCCCCTGACCTCCATCAAGGGGTCGGTCGACACCCTGCTGGAGTCCTTCAACTCCCTTGACTCCGCCGAGATACTGCAGTTCATCCGCATCATCAAGTCACAGAGCGACCGGATGCGGGACCTGATCAGCGACCTGCTGGACGTGGCCCGCATCGAGACGGGCATGTTGTCGGTGACTCCCGAACCCGGGGAGGTGGGAGACCTGGTGGACGAGGCGAAGAACACCTTCCTGACCGGGGGCGGGCGGAGAAACCTCACAATCGATATGAAACTTGACCTGCCGCTGGTGATGGCGGACCGCCGGCGCATCGTCCAGGTCCTGTGCAACCTGCTGTCAAACGCAGCCCGGTACTCCCCCGAGTCCACCTCCATCCGGGTCAACGCCTCGCTGGGGGAGGACCGCGTCGAAATGTCCGTGGCCGACGAAGGCCGAGGCGTGTCACTCGACGAAATGCCGTTGCTGTTCCGGAAGTTCTCCCGGAACAACGACGGCGCGGAACGGGAGGCCCCGGACACCGGCCTCGGCCTTGCGATCTGCAAAGGGATCGTGGAGGCTCACGGCGGCCGCATTTGGGCCGCAAGCGCCGGCCTGGGCCTGGGCTCGACGTTCACCTTCACGCTGCCGGTGGTCGGCGCAGCCGTCGCGGCGGTCGAGAGTCCCGCTCCGAGCGTCAGGTCGCAAACGGGGGCCAGAAACCTGCCGCGGATTCTGGCGGTGGACGACGATCCGGCGGTCCTCCGGTATGTGCGGGACGCCCTCTCCAGGGCGGGCTATGCGCCGGTTGTGACCACCGATCCGGACGAGGCTCTCCGCATCGTCGAGAGCGACCGGCCCCGCCTGGTGCTGCTGGACCTGATGCTGCCGGGCAGCGACGGCATCGAGCTGATGAAGAGCATCCTGGAGATCGCCGAGGTGCCGGTAATCTTTCTGTCGGCCTATGGCAGGGACGAGGTCATCGCCCGGGCCATCGAGGCCGGGGCCGCCGACTACATGGTCAAGCCCTTCTCCCCCACGGAGCTGGTGGCCAGGGTACGGGGGGCCATGCGCCGCCGCCTGCCTGCCTCAACGGGAGAGCCGTCGGAACCCTTCGTGCTGGGCGACCTGGTCATCGACTACGCCGAACGGCGTGTGAGCGTGGCCGGGAGTGCGGTCCATATGACTCCCACCGAGTATGAGCTGCTCTTCGAGCTGTCGGTGCATGCCGGACGGGTGTTGACCTTCGATGCCCTGGTGGACCGGGTGTGGGGCTTTGGACGCTCCGGCAACAGGGGGAGTGTCACCACCTACGTGAAGCGGCTCCGTCGCAAGCTGGGGGAGGACGCCGACAGCCCGAAGTACATCTTCGCCGAGCCTCGCGTCGGCTACCGCATGGCGAAGGGCGAGGAGCCAGAACCGGGGGAATCGTAAACCGAAGCGCTCCCTACGTTGCTCCGCGTCACCCTACAGGAATCGAGAGACCTCGGTGTCGCTGGATTTGAACTTCCAGAAGGCGCCTTATGGCCCCTACGCCGAGAAGCTGCGGCACATTCTGAAGGACATTGAGGGGCACTTCGTCTCAGGCTACGCGGATGGAGGCGACACACCCGACAAAGAGCTGACCTACGCGTCCGGCTACAACATCAACTGATTGGGTTAGAGAAGGTTCCCGCATTGCCATCCTCCTATACATGGCTAGATTACTCGGAGACAGAACGCCGAAAGGCCCTAGAGGTCATCGACCTGTTCCGTGAGCGAGATACACGGGATGAGCTCGGCATAGGTACGGTAAGAGACGCTTTCGCGGAAGCGTTGTTCCCAGGCACTAGCACGATTCAAACCAGGGCCAGGTATTTTCTCTTCATTCCCTGGATTTATGCTCGCCTTGAGCGCCTCGGCGTGCCTTCGGCTCGGGTCGCTCAACGAGCCCGGACCGACGAGGTTCGCATCATCGAAGCGCTTCTCCGATCGGGCGAGACCGAAGGCGTTATCGGGCGCGAGGTTGGCGCCAGCCTGCAGCGTCTGCCCAGCGACATCTACTGTCTAGGCTTGCACACCTTTGGCATCCGCAAGTTCAACGGTTCCCGCGCGCAGTATTATCGCCACCTCGATCGCTTCTACAGGTGGCTGGAGCGAGGCAATGCGGACCTCATTACCGAGGATGGTGACACGGTAGACGGCCGCCCCGTGCATTGGGACCCTCACCTTCCGCCCGCGCCCGTCGATTGGCCTACCGACTTATCGTTCCGCCTCACGAGGCAAGAAGGCTCATATCTAAAGGACCGGATTGAAGCCAATGCTCCCGGCAGCCTACTGAGCTACCTGGTGGGTGGAGCATCCTTTGAGCAGGCGGATTTCGTCACGATGGAGACGATCTCGTCATCGGCGAAGCGCTTCGTCTGGGTGCGGTGGGTGGGCCGCGCCACGGCCGCCGATCGTCTTCTCTTCGAGTACAACTCTTGGGCGAACGCCCAGGTGATGGGCAAGACAGCGGAGGCTCTGGAGCCTGACTACTACGCTACGAGCGAGGGGCTGAGTTTCGGCTCGCTACACGCCACGTTGCTGCACATCATGCTCGCCGAGCTGGTGTGGTTGTCGCGTTGGCAAGGCACGAAGCCGCCAGAGTCGTTGAAGGATGGGCGGCTGGCCGCGCGACTTGGCCCAGACAGATGTGCCGACCTATGCGAGGCTCAGCGAGATGTGGGACGAGGAACGCTTAAAGCAGGCTTCGTTCTTCGCGTCCCTTACGGATGAGGTGGTCAAGTCCACGCTGGCTTATGAGGACCAGTATGGCAATGCGAACTCGCAGCCGCTCTGGCAGTTGATGACTCACCTGCTGAATCACGGGACGCAGTTCCGAGCTGAAGCTGCAGTACGCCTGACGCAGCTGGGACTGTCTCCAGGAGATCTAGACCTGATCGTGTGGCTGAGGCGACCGGAAGGGTAACGGACCAACAAACTGGACCATGGGTTCAAATTCGCACATCCTACGTCTGGGACGCAGAACATCAACATGGCAGCATGGCGCTTCTACGCGGCAATGGGAGCCAGGCTGGGTGGCATCGACCGCTTCGCTTACGCGGACCTCCCGGACGTGGAACAGACTGGATCCTAGAGCTGAAAAAACCATCTCTGATGGTGCCAGCGTATGTGATGAAAGCATGCCGACTCCGGATCTGAACAACTGGAGCCCGCTCTCGGCGGACGACGTCGGACTCCTCTTCGCTGACTTCAATCATCGACCATGGTGGATGGCTGGAGGCCTCGCCATCGACGCCTTCCTGGGCTACAAGAGCAGGCGGCACGATGACACTGACGTCGGTGTGCTGCGACGTGATCAATCCGAGCTTAAGAGGTATCTAGAGCGCTTCGGTTGGGAGTTATGGGTAGCAGACCCACCCGGCGAGCTACGTCTTTGGCGAGGGGAAGACCTGATTCCGCCAGACGTACATGAGGTTTGGTGTCGGCTGGGAGCTGACGCGACGTGGTCGCTCGAAGTCTTGCTCGAAGACTCCAGGTGGAGCACTGGCTGTACAGGCGCGACCACAGGCTAACACTGCCACTCGATGCCATGGTCATGGATGGGGGAAGGTGGCCGTACCTCTCGGTCGAAGTTCAGTTGCTATACAAGGCAGGCTCGAGCAAAGGGGTTCGAACCAAAGATGAGGACGACTTCCATGCCTGTCTACCACGGTTAGATCCCAAGCGAAAGAGCTGGCTGTGCCAGGCATTGGTCACTGCTCATGCGGGCCACCCGTGGATTGAACGCCTGAGGTCGCATTAGTCGGGCCGGGCTCCTCGATCTCCTAGCCAGCGCGATCAGCTCGCGTTTGAGGCCCGAGCAAGGGTCCGACCTGGGTGTGCATTGACATGAGAGTCGTCTACAGTAGCGTCGCTGTATCGTGCTTCGCTGGACCATACTTCTCATCGTTCTGATAGCAGCTTGCGCAGGCGATAAAGAAACGCCATCCGGTGAGGTGTTGGCTCTATCGAGTGTTGATTGCAGGCGTTCCGACGAGTTGGTTGTGTGCACCCTGACTGTCGAGAACATCTCGAACGCAAACCTGGAGTCGGTATCTGCTACGGCCGTCTTCCTAAACGACCACGAAATCGTAGGGATGTCGCTAGCCGAGCGCGCGTGGGTCGTCTCGTTCGAGCCTGGTCAGATCTTCGCCCTCAGCGCCCAAGGCATGGACATCCCAGAGTTCACCGAGGTAGCCGTCACATTCAAGAGCGGCTCTTCGCAGGCAAACACACTGGAGCATCGAGACGACCGCAAGTGAAGGTGTGCCATCAAAGGTCAAGCTGAGGCGTAGCGTCCCTAAATGACGTTCCATCCAAAGGGACCGTAGGACTGACCGTCGACTTCGACCCAGATCTGGTAACAGCCGCGCTCTCGCGGAATGGCCGAGCCAGGAATATCAAACGGATGGTTGGCGAACTGTCCCCGGCCATCTGCGATCAGCCTGACCTCCGGTAAGAACGGATCATTCTCACTTAGCCCGTGAGAGAAGAGGAGCGGCGCCCTGCCCTCTTTCGCCTCGGAGCTGATTACGACAATAGTCCCGTATGGAGCAGCTTCTGGAGCCACTAAGATCGCCATCTTGAACTTTGACTCCGGCTGCGGCGCCAACTCCACTTCCGGGGCCATCACGATTGTGACCGGGCCGATGCTGGGGCCACCTGCAACGAACGATGGCCAGCGGTCCTGGTAGGTTGCTGCGCTCTCACACTTCTCCGAACCAGCTTCTTCTTTGTTTTGGTTGGTTTTGCTTCCGGAGCACGAGAGAGCGAGGACGACCGATCCGGCGACAAGCAAAATCCAAACCCTCAACATTCAAAGGCCTCGGTTCCCTTAGGCAGTATGAACCACCTGGCAAAAGAGGATGGCCCCGAACTGTCGGACCGGCGCTGACTCGGCTCACTCAGGGTGAAGCCGTGCGGTAGAATATTCGTGTGAGAGCAAAACGCAACTGGCAGTTCTATGCTTCTGCGGCGGTTTTGGTCGGAATCGTCGCAACGGGTGTTGCCGCGATGCTGGCCTCAGACAACAGGTCGACACGGGACATTCCCGATTACTACTTCCGGGCCGAGCTCACCGAAGACCTGCCGAGTCCACTTATCCCGGACTACAACCCGGTTACCTTCGTAGAAGCATGGCATCTCGACGATAGATTGCGCTGGCAGTACTGGCACCCGCAGCCCGGACAACCGGTCATGCGGTCAGTTGTGGCCGTGGATGGCGACACGCTCTACTCATACGACCCGTGGAGTAACACCTACTACAGGGAAAGGGTTCCGGACGCGGAGGCATTCTTTTTCTTTGGCAACATAGGCTTCATCCCCGCACAGTCCATCGCCGACTTCATCGCGCTGCAGGCAAAGTCAGAAGGCTACTTGGGCGCGACCGAGAAAGATTCCACCACGACCCTGCTTGGTTGGAGTGTGCGGGCCGTTGAGGTCCAGTTTCTAGTGGGAAATCCTGAAAGGGAGCTCATCGACATCAGGATGACTTATTGGATCGAGCCCGAATCGATGCTTGTGCTCGCAAGGGAGTGGGAGACGCGGGGTGGGAAGCAGCGACTAGAGATTGTGGAGCTAAGACTCGGCGAGCCCATCAATGAGGAGTCGGTAATCTTCAAGCCGCCACCAGAGGCAGAGCTTGTCGACCCTCCACCCTTCTCTATGGCCAATCTGGCCCGCGTACGCGACAACAATCCCGACGTTCCTCCCGGCTTTCTCACTCCCGCTTACCTGCCGGCTGGCTACGAGCTGGTTTCAAGGCAGACGGCGAACCTGAGCAACCCGGAGCCAGCGTCCCTGAAGCTAACCTTCGAGGCCGGGACGCTGGTGAACGGCGCCATCCAGCGGTTGGTGATCGAACAGAACGAATCGGTCCAAGCACTGCCGACATGGACACGGTCAGCTGCCGAGGTGAGCATCAACGGGCACAGTGCCTTCTTCCTTCAGGCGGACTTCAGGCTGGAGGTCATTTGGGTTCAAGATGCCAATCTAGTCACTATCGAGGCGAACGACCTGCCCATCGAAGAACTGCTGATGATTGCGGAGTCGCTTCGGTGAATCCCCTCTTCATAAGGACGGGTCGTATAGGATCAAGCTCGCCTCAAGTGCACGCAGTGCGTCGGACTAGTTAGAGCCAGTGGTGCCTCGAACTCGACCCACCGAGAGGAGTTGACAGCGCGTTTATGATTATCGTTTCTCAGCAGAGGAGACGCGATGATTGAGACTCATGGACTAACCCACATTCACCTTGCCGTGCAGGACCTCCGTCGCTCGGCCGCCTTCTACAAGGATGTGTTCGGCATGGAGGAGATGCCACGTGGCGAGGAGGGGATGGTGTTCCTCCGCACGCCTGGTGCAGCCGACACGATAACGCTCCGCCAGGCTAGCCCTGAGGAGTCAGTCGGGACCGGAGGAGGACTTGATCACTTTGGATTCCGGCTCATGCACGCGAGCGACCTGGACGCGGCGGTGGCGTCGATTCTCAAGGCTGGAGGTTCGCTTGTCGAACGCGGAGAGCACCAACCCGAAGTTCGATACGCATACGTTGCGGATCCTGACGGGTACGTGATCGAGCTCTGATGCCATGTCACTGAGAGCCCTAACCGGCTCCCTTATCGCTCAGGTACTCCTAAGCCGGCGAAGCCTCGATGACCTCAGAACGCTCGTGGCCTGTCCGGCTGCATCGTTGCCGGGTCCTTACCCACATACTCTAACCAAGTCAGGATCGCCTCAAACGCCGGTCTTGGCAGTTCCCGCTTCCCCGTCTTGCCTCCCTTGCCCCGATAGCTGTAGAAGACCACCTCACCTTCTACGGATATACTGCCCGTCGTCATGCTCAGTACCTCGGCTCGCCGCCGGCCCGTGAAGACGAGCGTCAGGATGATCGCGCGGTCGCGAAGGCCGACGGGCGTCGCGGGTACCACGTCCAGAAGCCGGTGGATCTGCTCGCCGCTCAAGCCTCTTGGCGATCCAGGCAAGACACGCGGCCGCTCGAGTGTTTCGCAAGGATTGGCCGCCACAACCTTCATTCTTATAAGGAAGTGGTAAAAGCTGCTGAGGCAGGCGATGCGGGCGCCGATCGTGACTGAGCTCGGATGCTTGCCGGAGAGTGCGCTCGCGTAGGCCCCAGGCGAAGACGTCCTGCGAGGTGACTTCGTCCGGCGCCTTGGCGGCGCGTTTGCGAATCTTCGCCACGACCTTCCCGCCGACGCGCCTCGCGAAACGGTCATCGCCGCAGGCATCGGGTACTTCACCGAGCAGCGGGATGCAGCGGTGGAGAGGGAGCGACGAGAGCAGGTCTTCGGCCGCAATCGGCGGTGACCAATGATCGCACCGCTTCCGCCTGACAATCGTCGCTCAAGATTGACGACAGAGTGCCTGAGTTGGTTTGGATTGCGCTACTCATTCGAGTGTTTGGAGTCAAGGAGGGGACTGCGGTAGCAGCGAGCGTCGCAAAGGCCGCCGCCAGGTGTGACCAGACCGCTAAGAAAGCTTGCTTCTGCTAGCGACTACGTGGCGCCCCCAAAAAAGCAGGGCTAAGACTCGATCTTTGCCAGGGCGCTCAGTACGTCGGGTAGGTGCTTGCCGATCGCCAGGTCATGGCGGATCACGGATCTGATTATCCCGCCTTTATCGATCACATAAGTAACGCGGGCCGTCACGCCGAGCAGGCTCTGTGCCCCGTAAGCCTGAATGATCCGCTTGTCAGGATCGGCGACCAGCGGGAACCCCAGGCTATACCGCTCGCGAAAGGCGCCGTGAGATTCAGACGAATCGGCGCTCACCCCGACGATCACGGCGTCGAACTTCTCCACTTCTGCATAGTTCTCCTGAAAGGCACAAGCTTCCCGCGTGCAGCCAGGCGTGAAGTCCTTGGGGTAGAAGTACAGGACTATGTTCTTCTCGCCGCGCGAATCGCTCAGCTGGAATCTCTTGCCGTCATCGAGTTCACCCTCGAAGTCCGGCGCCACTGTGCCAGCCTTTAGCATTTGAACACCTACCCTGCTCAAGGAACGAGGCATCAGCGCCCTAGATCCTGAATACGTGCGTCATGCCGGCACCTCAGGCCAGGACGTGCTGAGAACCCTCATCCTGTCTGGTGAAGACAGACGGCGCTTTTTCATCCATCCCAGATGCACCCTTACGGTGGCGGCCTTTAAGAACTACCGCGCCACCGAGCTGGCAGAAGGAATCTACGACCCGAGGCCTGATCCACACCCCTCCAACCACACATTTAGTCACGGCACCGACCAGGCGCGCTACCTCTGCTGGTATCTCAGAAGGATGTTTGGCCTTGCCGGTTATGAGGCGTGATCTCTAGCTCGCTCCAACCAGCTGCATCGCCGGACTGAAGGCAGCATGCGCTGTCGCCGCCTGTTCTGAGTCGTAGGTTGCCGTACTGCACGCCTAAGTTCCCGGGGCGCGTGGACTCCAATCCGTCCCAGTAGAAGGGGGCCCGGCTTCTAAGCAAGCAAAGATCGACAGACGGACCTCATTCAAAGAAAGGTGAATACTTGGCAGATGAGATGTAGGTCTACCTCCCCTACAGCTGCATCGCCGGACTGAAGGCAGCGTGCGCCTTTGCCGCCTCTTCTGGGTCGTAGGTCGCGGAGTAGCGACGGACCATCATCGGGCTTGAGTGACCAAGGAGGTACTGGACATCGAGCTCCCGCGCATTGACGCGGATGGCCCAGGTAGCGAAGGTGTGGCGGAAGCGGTGGGGGTTGACCTGGCTCACCCCAGCCCTCAGGCCGTGACGAGTGAACATAACGTTCATGTGATGATTGCGAAGGGCTCGGCCGTCAAAGGTCTGGAAGAGGTGGCCTTCGCTCCAGCCGCGAAAGTCGTCCAGGTAGGTTCTGAGGGCAGCGAGGGCTACTTCGCTTATCGCCGTCCAGCGCTGCTTCCGTCCCTTGCCTTGAAGGACGCGGACACGGCCCTCGTCGAAGAGGACATCGCAAAGCTCAAGCGAGACGAGCTCGCTTGAGCGCACGCCGGTATCTAGGAGGAAGAGGATCATCGCCCTCATGCGAGAGCCCACGTAGGTCTTGGGATTGCAGGCAGCAAGCAAGGTCGTTAGGTCGTCTTTAGTAAACGGCTGGACGACCTTCTGCTCGCGCCGGACCATCGGCACCCGCATGAACGGGTTCTCGTCGACGTAGTCCATGCGGCGGCACCAGGAGAAGAACGCCTTGACCTCACGCTGGCGGCGGTGCTGGGTACCGGCGCTCACGCCGCGCTCCCGCACCCAGCCCATGAAGAGATAGACATGGGCTGGCCTGAAGGCTCTAACCGAGTTGGGCAGTTGGAGCTCGCCTACTGCGCGCCGGAAGTGGCGCAGGGTCTCGGCGTAGGACTGCACGGTGCGCTCGGTCTTGCCCTCGACCTCGCAGGCCTTGAGGTAGAGGGGGACCGCCTCTTCGAATCTTTCCATGTGCAACCTCCCTTAATCCGGTGGTCACACATCACTCCCTCTTGTCGGGGATGAAGTCAAGGAGAGGATTGGCTGTCCGAGGCTAAAATCCCCTGGTCGCGCCTGTCGTTGGTGAATTGATGTCGTGCAGGTGCCAACCTGGCTCGGGCGCAAGCCCGCATTTATCCTTGTCTCTTTTCCGCCCAATCGCGCCTTCCAGTTGTAGAAGGTCGCGGGTGAAATCCCATGGCGACGGCACAGATCGCCCGTTGAAGCTCCTGCGTCTGACTCTCGCAGCACCCCGATGATCTGCTCGTCCGTAAACCTGCTTCCACGCATGCGGTCCTTAGGGACAGGGATCCTCCCAAGCCCCAGGTATCGCGTGGACTTGCCAGACCGTACTTCAGAGACGCGTTGGAGAGTGACAGCGAGAAGCCCTACGAGGTCGCCCAGGTTAGCGATGATGAGCGTGAATCGGGCCAGACTCCTTCTCCCAGGCCAGACATTGACAAGGCACTCCCCCCGCCCCTCTTTCAGCCGAGGAGGGAGACGCCTCTCCTCCTACGGCGAAGGTCGGACGAGTTCTCTGTAGCTCGGTCGAGCCCCGCGCCGACCGGCTCCGTACCCCGCTGCTGTTCAAGGGTCAGCGTCCAATCGAAGTCCGTCGCGTTGCCCACGTAGGCAATGACCCCACATTCGCCGCCGATTCAATGGGGAAACCATGCAAGTTGGTACTACTGGCTGCGCCCCTGGAACCACTCGAGGATCGCGAGCAGAGATCCAGCAAGTGGCGACCCATCGGGGATGCCAGACAGGATCTCGTCGACGAGCCCTTGCCCTTGCCCTTGATAGCCGAGCGAAGTGCGGTGCCAGCGTCGGCCGACCTTGCCAGCGTCGCAGTGTGGACACGTCATGGGCAATCCTCCCTCGGTGCTCGTTAGCATGACCGTACTAGAGAGACCGTTGTCTGGAATCCGACGGGATGAAAAGCATTGTGATAACTACGATTGGCAGATGGTAACTTAGCCATGGCAATGAAATAGATGAAGGTGTTCGATGCGAGGTAATGTTGACAGACAGGCAAGCAATCGCTGGCGGTGACGCGGCTCTCGCTCTGCTCAAGGCAATGTGCGCCGACGGTGCCCAACCGCCCATCTCACCGGAGCACCTGCTGAACAGTCAGCCTGCTGATCGCGCTCTAGTCCATCTACAGTGAGTGCCAGTCTTGTGAGCGGGCGGGGTGACTAAGGAGCCATGGCAGGAACTAGAAAGAAGCTAACGGCAGCGGCCGAGGAGTACTTTGAGGCCTTACGTCGCATAAGGGCGTCGGGCGGTGCGACCGGGGAACTTTCCTATTATCCACCGCTGGCCAACCTGCTGAACGCGGTCGGAGACACCCTCCGGCCTAAGGTCTTCTGCATCAACGAGATGGCGCAGCAAGGCGCGGGTCACCCGGACTTCGGCCTGTATGCCGCCAAGCAGGTGCAGAAGGGCCAGCCGCGGGAGGGACAGCTTCCGGAGGGCGGCGTGGTGGAGGTAAAGTCCGCCGGCGACGACGCCTGGCTCACCGCCGACAGTGACCAAGTCAGCCGGTATTGGAACAAGTACCTGCTCGTCTTGGTCACCAACACTCGCGATTTCGTGCTTCTCGGCGAAGGCCCGGCGGGCAAGTCCGCGAAGCTGGAGACGTTTCAGTTGGCAGAATCTGCGGAGGCGTTCGAGGCCAAGCTGCAAAGGCCACGCGCCTTTGCGGACGAGGTCGGCGCCCGTCTCGGAGAGTACCTGTGTCGCGCCCTCTCCCACCACGCGGCCCTCGTTGAGCCGAGGGACCTGGCGTGGCTGCTGGCCTCCTACGCCCGCGACGGCCTGGCACGAGTGGAGGCGGCCGGCGATGCACCATCCCTCGCGGCAGTGCGTTCCGCGTTGGAAGAGGCCTTGGGCGTACGCTTCGAGGGCGTGCGCGGCGCCGCCTTCTTCCGCTCGACCCTGGTGCAGACACTCTTCTACGGAGCCTTCTCGGCCTGGGTGTTGTGGTCACGCCAGTCGCCGCCACCGACCGGCTCCTTCAACTGGCACGAAGCCGTCTGGCACCTTCGCGCGCCCGTCCTGCGGGCGCTCTTTCAGCAGCTTTCCAACCCCGGCCAATTGCGGCCATTCGGCCTCGTCGAGGTGCTGGACTGGACGGCCGCGGCGCTGGACCGCGTGGACCGCTCCGCCTTCTTCGCCAAGTTCAACGAGGGCGAGGCCGTGTCCTACTTCTACGAGCCGTTCCTCGAGGCGTTCGATCCAGAGCTGCGCAAGCAACTTGGCGTCTGGTACACGCCCGCCGAGGTGGTGCGCTACATGGTCGCCCGCGTCGACCGCGCCCTTCGGGACGACCTCGGCATTGCCGACGGCTTGGCCGCCGAGAACGTCTTCATCCTTGACCCCTGCTGCGGCACCGGCGCTTACCTGGCCGAGGTGCTGCGCCGGATCGCCGCCAACCTGAAGGGAAAGGGTCTGGGCGCGCTGACTGGGGCGCGGGTGAAGCAGGCGGCCTCTGAGCGCGTATTCGGCTTCGAGATCATGCCTGCGCCCTTCGTGGTGGCTCATCTGCAGGTCGGGCTGACAATGCAGGCGCTGGACGCGCCGCTGTCGGAGAACGGCGCCGAGCGTGCCGGAGTCTTCCTCACCAACGCTCTAACCGGCTGGGAGCCGAGGGTGAAGAAGCCACTCCCCTTCCCCGAACTGGAGGAGGAGCGCGACCGCGCCGACCGTGTGAAGCGGGACGCGCCAGTGCTGGTGGTTCTGGGTAATCCGCCCTACAACGGCTTCGCCGGCATGGCAGTGGAAGAAGAGCGCGAGCTTTCGATGGCCTATCGGACAACCAAACAGGTGAGACCACCGGAGGGGCGGGGGCTGAATGACCTGTACGTGCGGTTCTTCCGCATGGCGGAGCGGCGAATTGCCGAGAAGACGGGCCAGGGCGTAGTCTGCTTCATCTCCAACTACTCTTGGCTAGATGGGCTGTCGTTCACCGGGATGCGGGAGCGCTACCTGGATGCGTTTGACGTCATTCGCATCGACTGCCTTAACGGCGACAAGTACAAGACGGGCAAGACGACGCCGGACGGTGCGACCGACCCCAGCATCTTCTCGATGCCGGAGGATCCGGTGGGCATCCAGGTGGGAACGGCGATTGCGACGCTGGTTCGCAAAGCTGACCACGCTCCGACGAAAGCAGTGGGTTTCCGGCACCTCTGGGGCCAGGCCAAGCGCGAGGAGCTGACGGCGACGGCGCAAGCGGAGCCGGACGCTCTCTATGACAGCTTCGAGCCGAACCTGGCTCTCGGTCTGCCCTTCACTCGAGTGGCCGTCGCCGACAGTTGGCAAGACTGGCCAGCTCTGCCCGACCTATTCCCGATGTCGTTTCCGGGAGTCACGACCAGCCGCGACTCGTTCTTGGTCGACGTTGACCTCGCCCGACTGAAGGCGCGCGTGATGGACTACTTCAGCCCTGGCCTGAGCCACGAAGAGATTGCCCGGCGCTACCCGTCGGTGATGAGCGCCACAGCGCGCTACGACGCCCGCGCGGTGCGCGATGCCTTGCTTAGACGCGGTGGCCCGATCGAGTCGGGCTTCGTTCGCCACGCCTACCGGCCATTCGATACGCGGTGGTTGTATTGGGAAGCGGAGACGAAACTGCTTGATGAGAAGCGTGTCGATTACAAGTCGCATGTGTTCGACGGGAACCTGTGGTTAGTCTTGCAGAACAAGGCACGGCCCGACTTGTCACCACCGTTAGTAATTTCAGATATCGGTGATCTGAACCAAATGAACAGCGGTGTCCACTGCACCCCAGCTTGGCTCCGCGACGAGGGTTTCGGGCTCGGCGGCGATGGACTGCGACGCCGCCCCAATCTTTCGCTTCCCGCACAACGCTATCTCGACGGCCTAGGCGCAGGCGTGGATGACCTGTTCCACCACGCCCTAGCAGTGCTTCACGACCCTGCTTACCGCGAGGCTAACGCGGACGCACTCCGAGCCGAAGGGCCGCGCATCCCGCTTCCGGGCTGGCCCAACGATGACGAGGACGGAGCTGCGGATGAGCTTGCAGCATCGGCGGCGCAGGGTCGGGAGTTGGCCGCGCTGCTGGACTCGGACACTCCCGTTCCCGGCGTCACCGAAGGTGTACTGCGCCCGGAGATCGCCGCCATTGCCGTGCCCGCCACCGTCGACGGGCGCAACATGACCGGGGACGACTTCGCGCTGACGGCTGCCTGGGGCCACCTTGGTCAGGGCGACGCCGTGATGCCCGGCCAAGGCCGCGCCGTCGAGCGTCTGTATACAGTAGGCGAGCGTGTCGTACCGAGCGACGTGACAACTGCCCTCGGCGCTGCCACATCCGATGTCTACCTAAACGACCGTGCCTACTGGCGTAACGTCCCCGCAGCCGTCTGGAACTACAAGCTCGGCGGATACCAGGTCCTTAAGAAGTGGCTATCGTACCGAGAGCGTAAGGTCCTAGACCGCCCGCTGTCGCCGGATGAGGTCCTGCAATTTACCGGCACCGCACGGCGAATCGCGGCGATACTGGGGGTGGCGGGGAAGTGAGTAGGCTCACATCTCGGCCGAAGAAGTGCTGCAGCATGCGAGAGTAGGACTGGACCGTCCTCAGCGAGCCAGTTCCACCGCGTCGGGAAGCACCTGAGTTCCCGGGCGCCCAAGTTCAGCCACCCCCGAAGAGTGGGAAGCTCCTACCTGCTCAGTGGCCCGCTCAAGTGCAAGGCGTGCAAGACACCGCTCACCGGCCGGTTCGCCCAGAGCGGCAAGTACTCCTACTACGTCTGCCAGTCGAACATCAAGCTCGGCAAGGACGCCTGCAAGACTCCGACGCTCAACGCCCGCCGCTTCGAGGAGTTGGTCGTCGCCAAGATTCGCTCCGACATCCTCATCGAGGGCAACATCCGCGAGCTGGTGAAGGTGGTAGACGAGGAGATGGGCGGCGTGGCTCGAGAGCAGCGCAAGAGGCTGAAGACCATCGAGGATGAGCTTGAGGAAGTGAAGCGGCAACTGGGGCGCATCTGGCGCCACCTAGCAACGTCCGACACCGTCATGGCTGACGCCTCAGACCACATCAGGGAGCTCCGGGACCGGCAGGAGCGCTTGGAGGATGCCGCGGAGGATGCCAGAGCGATGCTCTCCCAGCGCCGGAAGGTCCTTGACGACGTGAACACGATTGCCGCCTACGCCAAGGACATGAGGGACTTCCTCGACGAGAGCGAACTGGCCGAGCGCAGGGCCTTCATCCAGTCCTTGATCAAGGAGATAGTCGTCACGCCCGGCGACGCCCTCCTCCGCTATACGATCCCCATGCCCAACGATAGCCGCATACCCGGCAGGAACGCCGAGGACATGGCGCTGGACGGCTCGGTGCTATCTATCCGTCAATAGGGGATGCATGTCCTCCCCTACGCCATCGGTTTCATCGTGAAGTCGTTTCCCGCGCCCCCGTGCCCCCCCCCCCCGAGCCTGAGAGCATCACGCACCGCTTTGCACACCTCCTCTGCCCGGAGGTCCTCCATCAATGGCAGAACCTAAGATACGACGCGATATTGACATGAGGCACTACTTCTTGTACTTTGAACGACAAGATGTGGCCCGTGGCTGCAACACCGTCAACCCAACTGCCCGGTCTGTTCACGTCGGGCGAGGTGCAGAAGATCGTTGGGTTAACCCAGCGCAGATTAGGATACTGGGATGACCCCGCACTAGCATGTCCCCATGGGCGGCCAGCGCAGGGCAGCGGTAGTCGGCGTCTATACACACTCCTGGACGTGGTGCAACTCCAGCTCATCCTTCGCCTGCGTAAAGCCGGCTTGTCCCTGCAGAAGATACGTCAGGCACTCCTAAGCCTATCTGACTTGGTGGACGAACCTGCGCCTCTCACTGAACTTGAGGTCGTCACCGACGGGCACCGAATTCTGATCAGGAGGTCTAACGAACAACTCCTGGACCCTCTTGCCCGGCAATATGTTTTGCGCTTTCCTTTGGCAGACCTGTTGGCCGAAATCGAGAAACAGGTCGCTACAGTTCCCCAGGACAGAGTCAGTCAAAGTGTTCAAGGAATCGGCTCAGTGGGGGTGTCCCCGTGATTGGGAGCGCGTTGACAAACGTTTTCGATGCCCTTGAATACCTAGACGATAAAGGGTTGGTGACAGTTGATTCACCAGATATCGGGGATGAACGCGCCTACGTTTGGCAGGAAATCCGTGACAAGCTTCAGATAGACGCCGCCTATTTCCATGGGAACATTCCGGTTGTCTACTTTAAGGAACTCCAGACGGTCAATGACGACTACCTTTGGGACCTCCACCGCTCCCTTTGGAATCATAATCGTGCCCCGCTGCTAATTGCCGTCCTGCCACAAGAGGTACGAGTCTACAATTGCTTTGCACCACCCCAGCGCGACTCCGGCCGATTGTTCGCCGAGAATGGTCCCCTACTTAAGCAAGCGGTTCAGCAGGTTACGAATGTCCTTGAGCTTAGACGAGAGCTGTCCGAATACGGACGGAGGGAAATAGTATCGGGACGCTTTGCCCGGAGTCAACAAGGGGAATTCAACCGGGAGCAACGAGTCGACAACCGCTTGCTCGAAAACCTTAGACACGTGCGACGCTATCTGATTGATGATGGATTATCCGAACCGGTGACAAACAGTCTCCTTGGGAGATCGATCTTCGTTCGCTACCTGGAGGACCGAGGAGTCATCAACGAAGACTACTTTGGTCGATTTGACAGCGGCCTTACCTTCCATGCTCTACTGAAGGGCTCGTGGGACGAAACCTATCAACTGTTCGATGAGTTAGCCCGCCGATTCAACGGCGACCTGTTTCCTATCAACGGCCTGGAGCGAGACCAGGTGAAGCCACAGCATCTCCAACGTCTTGGACGCTTTCTAGACGGTGAAGAAGTAACCTCTGGCCAGATGTATTTCTGGGCTTATAACTTCAAATACATTCCCATTGAATTGATCAGCGCCATCTATGAAACGTTCCTCGATGAGGATCGGCGTAAGACAAGTGCCTACTATACGCCGCCTGAAATCGTTGATTTCGTGCTCAACGAGGTCCTTCCATTCGAGACTGAACCGCAAAACGTTAGCATTCTGGATCCGGCATGCGGGTCGGGAATCTTCCTTGTGGAAGCGTATCGGCGGTTGGTTACGCTTCACCGTCATGCCCGTGGTGGTCAGAACCTCAGTTTCGAGGAGCTCCGAGACCTCTTAACAGGGTCTATCAATGGTGTGGACCTGAGTGAGGAGGCGATCCAAGTCGCTGCGTTCAGTTGCTACCTGGCGCTCTTGGACTTTCTCGAACCTAAGAGCATCTGGGAAGCGGCACGCTTCCCGACGCTAAAGGGCACCAATCTGTTTGTCAACGACTTTTTCGACATGGAAGCTCCGTTCAACGAGCGGCGCTATGACATCATAGTAGGGAATCCGCCCTGGCGGAGCAGTCTGACAGGACTCGCGGCTGACTACGTCCGGCGAAATAGGCACACGATTGGTGACAAGCAGATCGCACAAGCCTTCCTGTGGCGTGCGCCAACTTTGCTTGCTGACGAGGGTCGAGTATGCCTACTGGCTCCCAGCAAAGGTGTACTGTTCAATCAAAGCGGGCCAAATAGGGAGTTCCGACGTCAATTCTTCATGGCCAATGAAGTAACGCAAGTCGTCGATTTCTCGGCTTTCCGGCGCTCCCTCTTCCGTGAAGCCGTTGCACCTATGGTCGCCGTCTTTTGTCAGATCTCTTCAGGCACCGAGAGTGGACGCAACGAGTTGACGTACCTGAACCCTCATCCATCTCCATTGTCCGAAGGCCTGGCAGGCATTGTAGTATTTGGCGATGAAGTTAGGCTCTTCTCCCGTAGGCAGGTTGCCAGCCATCCTTACATATGGAAGGTAGCCTTATGGGGCAGTCCCCGTGATCTCGCGTTGATCGATGATCTCAGCGAACGTTTCCCCTCGCTGGACAAGGTAAGCCAACGTCGTGGCTGGCTGGTTCGTAAGGGGGTGACGGTCAATGGGAGCAGTGCGAATCGCGCCCCGAATCTAGCGGCGATTCGCTACGTGCCGGTCGATGCTGTAGAGCCCTTTCATGTGTCGTCGAGCCCAGAGGACCGAATCAACCGCGAAGTTTTTCATCGTCCGGGTGACAGTAGGGTTTACCTGGGTCCTCACATTTTGATCAGAGGTGGAGTCATAAGCGGCGGACTATTGGCCTCTGTCTTCCTGCCAGATGATGCGGTATTTAAGGATGGGCTCAACGGCATAGCGGGTCCTTCCGAGGATGAAGACTATCTGAAGGTCGCGTGTGCCTATCTTAACTCTTCGCTGGCTCGCTACTACCAGTTCTTGACCGCCAGCACATGGGGGGTTGAGCGTGATGTTGTCCGGTTGACAGAATACAAGAGTCTCCCGTGTGCGATCCCTGTGGAAGACACAGACCTCATGCATAGAATAGTGGCTCTAGTTGACCGGATACAAGAAACTAGCGGCGACTGGAATTGGCGCCCGGAACTTGATGGACTTGTATATGAGTCATATGGCGTGACCTCATCTGAGCAGCAGACAATCGAAGACTTCCTCAATACAGCCATCGATCGACACTACCGCGGTTTAAGGGCCAATGCTTTTGAGGCGCCCTCGGCCGGCGATCTGCGTCTTTATGCCCAAGCCTATGCGGACGTATTCGAGAAGACGACTGGGGGCAATAGAGCATTGGCACCCGTTGTCTACGAGGGAGCTTCACCCTATAGAGCAGTTTCGTTTCGTCTCGCGCCAAGGGATACACAGAGCCGACCCGTGGATATAGTGTCTGAACCAGAGCTCGACAGTCTCTTGGTGAAACTGGAACGAATCGCAACCGAACAACATACGCAGAGTTTGTATTTCAGAAGGAACATAAAGGTGTATCAAGCTGACGTGATTCACATAGTGAAACCTGCGGAGAAACGGTTCTGGACAAGGTCAGCGGCATACAACGACGCCGACGAGACTATCGCTCAGTTACTACGAACCTTCTCTCGTGATAACAACGGATAACCGGCGCATATCAAGATGACTCCTGAATTGCAAGATTCCCCTTTCGGTTCGGCGACTACTCTATCCCGTGAGGTATCCCCCGTAATTGAAAAAGCGATGCTTCAGCTAGTTGTGGACGGCTTCGAGCGATGGCAGATCGGAGGATTCAATCGGTTCGGCGATTATGAGGACCACTACACCATTCGCTTGGTTGCATGCATGAAGGAGATCCGGCGCGAGCGAAACATGGCCCTACTGCCGCGTTACCAACATGTGGAACCCTCAGATGAGATGTTCCAAGGCCGTCAAGACCCCGCCCATGCACACCGCATCGACATGGTGATTGCATGGGACTTACTCACCGACGATGCCTACTTTAGCATTGAGTGTAAGCGCCTTGCGCCAGATGACCTAGCTCGCCTCTATGTAGTGGAAGGCATCGACAGATTTGTCCGGGGATACTATGGCGCTGAGGCTCAAACTGGCGCAATGGTAGGTTACGTCATCAGAGGCACTCCCAACGCGGTACTCGAGCGCGTGAATGCTCATGTCGAAAGGGCGCCGGCCATGGGTTCGGAACAGACGTTGATGCCCGCTAATCCGATTGGATGGCTCGGCACCGTGTTTGCATCGAATCACCAGCGACCCTCACCGTTCCAGACGATTCTTCTCACTCACCTCTTCTTTGATATGACCGGGATTGGGCCTCTGCTTTGACACAGTGGGGCAGCCACGCCCTGTGTCAACCTTTTCGATACCCGTGCCCTATTGATCTTCTTAAAGAAGGAAGAGCTTGGGCGACTGGATTGTTACACCGAGGATGGCACTGGTCCAAGGACTCTGACACCAGAGCCTAATGTGGAGGTACGGTTGTCATGCTCATGGGACGAGGGAGAGCGGTTTCTAATATCTCATAGATGGGAACTCCACAGTCGGTTCTTGGACCTGGTAGAACCGCATTTGGAAGATACTTTGCGAGATTGGGAGCAGACTATAGAACAACAAACACAGCAAATAGATGACGAAGACGCGCGCGACAAGTTCTACGAGTTCCACTCGGATGAATACCATGAACGCTTGGAGTTCAGGAGCATCCTAATGAATTCGTTCTTTTCGGCTTCCTTTGCTTTGTTCAAGAATCAGTTGATGCGGATTTGTCGGAGCGCACAGCGGAAATGTGGCAGCCCTTTCTCAGTAAAGGACCTTGGTTCTTCTTCCCCCACAGACCGTGCCAAAACATACCTCCAGAAGCTTGGCGTACCGTTCACTGCGTCCCTCTGCCTAATCTCTTCCGAGTGACAAACATAGCGATCTTATCTGCGGTATGGAAGGTGTGGTGGGCCCTCAGGGATTCGAACCCTGGACCGACGGATTAAAAGTCAGTGGCTCCAGCCGACACTCGGCAGTTATCTCCGTACAGTCCGCGAGAGTGTTCGTACTCAGGACGGAGCCTTCTCCGTTCGCAAGGTCGCCCAGCGCATCGGCGTCGAACCGTCGTATCTGAGCAAAATCGAGCGGGATCAGGTACCACCACCTTCGGAGGCAGCGATCCGTCGGCTGGCAGAAGAGTTGAGGGAAGACCCTGATGTGTTGCTGGCGATGGCGGGCAAGGTGTCTGGAGACCTCCAAAGCATCATCCTTCATCGGCCGCAACTGTTCGCCGACTTGCTGCGACAACTGCGGGATGCACCGGACCAGGCAATTCAGAAGGTAGTTCGGGAGATTCGAGATGGAGACTGGTAGGAGTCAGGTGTCGGACAGCGAGCAAGACAGAGGAAGCAGGACAATGATCGAGCTAAAGGACGATGAACTGGTGTTCCGGTTCCCCGAGGTGCATGAGTCTGCCAAGCTGCGGGTGGGCTTCCAGCGCACGTTGCGCATCCCGGACGACAACCGGGCGTATCCCTTGCCGCCGGGTTTTGGGACCTTTCCCCTCAATCATGTGGACGACTATGCGGACCGGGTGCCGGAAGCCTGGCGCAGGCACGGCGGAGTCTTCCTGCCCATGCATCAAGCGGAGGCGATGTGGATTAACTTCCGCACGTCGTATCCCATGGCCGTGAAGGTAGCTGCGGGAAAGATCGACGCATTGACGGGCAAGCAGTGGAAGAACGATCTCTCCAGCCGTCCCCAGGACTACCTCGTCGTTCCTGACCAGCCGTGGCTCGACGGCTTCTGCGTCGGCAAGGGGATGATCCGGCAATTCGTCGCGATGCCGCTTGGGGAAGGGTACACAGCGGAGGAACAACTAACCGGAGAGGCGCAGCACGGTGGGCTTCAGATCATCGTCTACGCCATGAAGGCGTCGAAATTTCAGGAGTTGCAAAGAGAGAGCGAAGTTACGCACGCTGGCCCGGTGCTCGAGGCGCAAGCACCCATGACCGAAATGGGCTTGGCGCCCGGCGGCCTGATGCGCCAAAAGGTCTTCGAGGACGAATACGGCCTTGACGCGTGGTGCACGTCGGTGCGGGCCCGTTGCTTTGTACACGTCCTCAACAGCCTCCAGTTCTTTGCGGTGTCGGGAGTTGAGCCGCCGCAAGACCCCCCGACGGCGAAAGAGTATGCAGCCGCCGGGCTGCCGTGGTTCGACTACTACGGTGGCGACCTGACCGCATTGGAGGGGTCGAAGAAGCTGTTGGACCTGGACAGCGTTGCCGTCATGAACTTGAAGAAGGGCAAGGGAAGCCTTGCGGGCAACGACCCCGTGCAGCCGATGTTTGTCAAGAGGCTAAATGGGGACAGAGTGAGAGAGAGTGAATTCTAAAAGAGGAGCGGTGCGACGGACCACCTGGCCTGTATCGGCAAGCCCGCTCGCTGTCCGAGAGTGATGAGTGACCTGCTCGCCCGGAAACCGGTCCATTGATGATTGGAGTCCTTCCGGGAGCAAGCAGGAGGGCAGCATGCGTGGAGGCAGGTCTAACGACTGGGCAGGGCATCGGGGTGCTGCGAGAGGCAGGCACAGGAGCGTCAACGGGCGATCTGTGCCGTCGCCATGGGATCTCTCACCCGGGACCTTCTACAACTCACGAAAGGTCTTACGACGTGCAACCATTGAAGCCGAGCCTAGATCGCCTATTGTGGGATAGGCGCATTGACTGGGATAGGCGCCATCCCCAGAGGATAAAGGAGGCGAATCATTCCACGCGACGCAATCATTCAAAGACTAAACCCATATGAGTTAAACGGCGTGCGCTACTACCAGATGTTTCTTTCGTTCGATGACACGGCTGATAGTCTTCGGGAAGCCAGATTGGCCCATGACGCCGTCTACGCTTCCCCAGAAGAGGGTGACCGCGTCGCCGTCGAGACTATTCTCAGCATGATAACTGGCGTCCAGAAGAGGGAGGACTAGCAAGACGCCTCGGAAGAGACCAAGCAAATTCCGAGAAGTCCTCGTGTGTTGGCGACGCCGTGATGCCGGAGTTGGGGCATATGCAAGTCTATCGCCAACCCAGAGCCACTGGGAGCAAGTCCTTTCTAACCTGAAACCGACTCGGCCGGACCCGATGGAACGCTGAGGGAGCTAGAAGTCGCTGATTCCAGATCGACGCTGGATTGAATACTCGCGCCGCTGAGCGGCAAGGCTAAAAGCTCAGGTTTGTACCAGCTCGATACCGTCAGCACAGAGAGGGCATTCCTCTGGTGCATCGCTCTCAATCTGCATCGCGTGGCAGGCGGGACCGCCGTGAGGCTCTAAGGCGTTGACTTGCCTTCTCGGACGATACTCCCTGGGATCGGGGCAGGCGTCGTAAGTTCCCAGGTTGTTCCCGGGGACTCCCCTGCGGGACAAGCTCCCTGGGCCGCAGACGGGAAAGCAGGACTCATAGGCAAGCCTGCGGCCGACCAAGACTAACTTTGGCGCCTTCAGGGACCACCGCTGAAGGACGGTGGCGGGCTACAGCCGACTTCGCCCTCCGGCCCTCCCCCGATTCCGCTCCCCTATCCTTACAGCTGCATCGTCGGGCTGAAGGCAGCGAAGGTAGTGCCAAAATTGCCAAAATGAATCTAGAGGAGGTGACTTTTAATCTGAGTCGTAGGTCGCCGAGTAACGACGGACCATCATCGGCACGGGCCTGGATACCGAGTCTAATTCATCACGCGAGGCGCTGAGTTGATCGTCCTGCTCTGCGGCGGCGACAAGGACAGCCAACGGCGAGACATCGAGCGGGCCAAGAGAATGGCGACGGAATGGAGGAGCTAGTGTCTGAGGAGTACCGAAAGTTTGACCCAGCGGACTACATAAATAGCGAGGAGGATGTTCGAGGGCTTCTCCTAGCGGCTGCGGATGAGGACCTTGGGGACGGGGTCGTGATTCGAGCTGTATTGAAGCACATCGCCCGGACGCAGAATATGAGCGCCCTCGCCCGCGACACTGGGCTAAACCGAGGCAACCTATACGAAGCGTTGTCCGAAGACGGCAACCCCACCCTGGCAACGCTGCTGAAGGTCACCAACGTCCTGGGGCTGAGACTGCGCCTTGAGTCAGTGGATGACCGCGAGCGGGGCGCGGAACGGGCCGCCGCCGGCATCTCCCACCCGGAACAGGCATCGACGTAGCCCAGCCGTTTGGCATCGGCCGTTATTGTGGGAGCCTCCCCGATGAACGAGAAGTCACAGTCCACCTACGCATCGTTGTCTGACAAGGAAATCCTGTCGAGGCAGGAGATAGATCGGAAGAAAGTACGCGCCCTTGTTAGCGAAGAGATGGGCTCAACCCTAGACCGCATGGAGATCTTCCTCCACCGCGCCATAGATTGGTTCGAACACTCACTCGATGTCCGCTCAGTGGACCAATTACTGGACGACTATCCCAATGGACCGCTTGCTCGTCCGCCCTATTCCTGAGCCAAGCGATCATCCACGGCGGCAACATGGATCAATCCACCACGGCCGACGCCGCCAGAGATCCCGCCACGGCCGACGCTCCGAGCGCGTGAGTGGTAGACTACGAGCCGCGCTGTAGCGTAAGGTGCTGTGCTGTAAAGTAAAGTGAAGGTAACGTGCCGTAACGTAACGCAGCGCGAGAGAGGGGAGGCCGGTTGTTAGCCTCCCCTCTCTTCGTGCCCAATATAGAAAGGTCTCCATCTCCTCGTCCGCCAGCTTCACTAGGTCCCGTAGGTAGGAAGGCGTTGTGACAGACGAAAAAGCTCAACGAGCCCTTCGGACAGCCTCACAAGACTTGAATGAGACCCTGGCAAGGTCCGCGGCTCGGCTCGAGCACTTGAACGACGTCGATCATTATCAGCACAGCGTGTTTGCCCAGCGCGCCGAGTCGCTTGGGCGATATCTGCGAGCGGCGGTCTCGTTAAGCGAACAGTTGCTCTATCCGCAGGCCTTCGCACTACTCCGGAGTGCATTGGAGCACCATTTCCTGGACAGACTGCTCTTCTTCGCCAATCGCTATGAGCAAGTCACTGATCCAGTGGACGAAGACACTTGGAGAACGTGGCAACAAGCGCCTCCTATTGGTGTCATCGACTGGACTCGACAAGCCAACGGGCGAGTTCGTATCACCTGGAGGGGAGTTGTCGTCGACGGAGAAGGGTCAGCTGATTCGCCTCAGGTCCTCTCCATCTACTACCTGTGGCTGCAGGAATACGACCCGTTTGCTGTACATGCAGCCGATCTAGACAGAGTCGCCGCAGGCCATCCAGTGGAGCGAGAAGACTCAGAGACCTATGCAGCGAGTCAACGCGACATTTGGCGGGACGCTTTGTCTTGGCGCAATATTAAGTCCAACCTACTTCTGAACAGCCTTGCCGACGAGAGATTCTTAACGCAGCTCGACATTCACTATTCGTTTCTCAGTGCCTTCGTTCATCCCAACAGTCACCGTGCAGCCGAGCTCGCGTATCCTCGCAATACGTTCAGCCTACCCGTAGCCGACCATTACTCGGACGAACTAGTACTCCTGTACTCGTGTTACCTGGCTGCCGAGGAGCTTCGTGCTTTGCAGACGATGACCGAGAACCCTCCTCGAGTTACCTTACGAAACAGTTCAGGGGTCGAGGAAAGGCTCAGCCTGGTGGACCAGCTGATTGAGCATGGATGGTTACCCGGGAGACCACCCTTCTTGTACGACCGCGTTCTCGAATCAAATCAGCGAGCCTTTGACGAGGTCGTGGCAGGCCGCGATGACGGAGTTCAATCGCGAGGGCCACCCGCAGCAAGGCCGGAGACCGTCCCTGACAACGAAGTCCGCTACTACTCGAATCCGCTTACACGACTCGTCGCTCTTCACCAGAGCTTCCAGGAAGTGATAACAGGTCTCGCATGGATCTCCCCTTGGCGAAGAACCGACGCCGACTATCGCTGAGCACCGTATCTCTAGCGACCAGTTGAAGGTCCGATTGAAGCTAAGCCATCCCGACTTACGTCCGTTGTTGAGCCGGATGAGAAGCCTTGCGTGGTCTGGATTGCTAGTCGGATGCACCACGAGCCTGGGACAGTGCGGCGGACCTTGGCTTCGTGTGTTTCCATCACCAGGCTGCAGCGTCATGCTAGCTCCGGGGGCAGCACTGCATAATGGAAGCCAGAAATGCCGACCGTGGCGTCTTTTCCGGAT
This sequence comes from Dehalococcoidia bacterium, assembly GCA_965197795.1. Classification (GTDB taxonomy): domain Bacteria; phylum Chloroflexota; class Dehalococcoidia; order DSTF01; family WHTK01; genus WHTK01. Next base: position 589,650 of record OZ240228.1, read on the forward strand.
GGGCAGGTCATGTCACTCGCTCAATTACTGGGCGACTTCGGCACGGGGTCGCAGATTTCGCATGTCTTAGGTGCGTGCGGATTGGAAGATGGGTCCGGGGAATCGACTAAATGGCGAAGACTCTACTGGGTGTTCAGTGATTATCAGGTTCGGTATCACTGCGCAAACGGGATTCTCGATTTCGTCCAATCCTTTCTAAGCCCCACCCGATACGTGGGACGAAACGAAGAATTTGAAGCTAACCGCCAGAGGCTCAATACAGTGATGGCCTTTGCGGGTCTAGAGTTCGGACCAGACAGCCAGTTTAGGCAAGTCAAGGCCGCGCGGACTCTGGATGAAGCGGAGAAGCGTGCTGACACCCTTCGTGGAAAGTTTCAGGGGCGGCGACTCCACCCGGAGGTTCTCAAGTATTGCAGGGCCGAACTTCTTCAAGACAACTACTTCCATGCCGTCTTTGAGGCCACCAAGGGCGTCGCGCAAAGAATTCGTGACATTTCGGGAGCGCACGGGGATGGGGCGAGGCTGGTGGATCGGGTCTTCTCCGTGGAGCGGCCACTTCTTGCTATCAATTCCCTCACCACTGACACCGAACGGTCGGAGCACGTGGGCTTTGCGATGCTTATCAAGGGATGTTTCGCAGCAGTAAGAAATCCGCTAGCCCATGAACCAAGAATCCTCTGGGAAGGCGAAGATGACGCAGCGGACTACTTGACGCTAATCTCTCTGATTCACCGAAAGCTCGACGACGCCGTGCTAGTGCCGCAGGAGACAAAGAGTTGATCCTCGAAGTCCAGAAGCAGGCCGGCTTTCCGACCGCGGTTGTCGTTGTTGACGCCCGCGCGAAACCGTCCTTGGCATCGAGGCTCATGGCCCCCACCCATCCTCCTCATTACGCCGCCAATACAGTACGGAAGGCGATCTTCGAGGTTGTGGACTCGCCCGGTACACGAGCCGCCGAAGTGGAGATCCGCATCGGACAGGCCGTGAACGAATGCAGATCGTTCATCGAGAAGCCGCCGCAGGAATACGAATGCTGGCTGGAAGTTGAGGGGCTTGCCACTGCCACCCTGCGAAGGGCTCGGCCGTCAAAGGTCTGGAAGAGGTGGCCTTCGCTCCAGCCGCGAAAGTCGTCCAGGTAGGTTCTGAGGGCGGCCAGGGCTACTTCGCTTATCGCCGTCCAGCGCTGCTTACGTCCCTTGCCTTGAAGGACGCGCACACGGCCCTCATCGAAGAGGACATCGCAAAGCTCAATCGAGACGAGCTCGCTTGAACGCACACCGGTATCTAGGAGGAAGAGGATCATCGCCCTCATGCGAGAGCCCACGTAGGTCTTGGGGTTGCAGGCAGCAAGCAAGGTCGTTAGGTCGTCCTTTGAGAAGGGCTGGACGACCTTCTGCTCCCGCCGGACCATCGGCACCCGCATGAACGGGTTCTCCTCGACGTAGTCCAGGCGTCGGCACCAGGAGAAGAACGCCTTGACCTCACGCTGTCTCCGGTGCTGGGTACCGGCGCTCACGCCTCGGTCGCGCACCCAGCCCATGAAGAGGTAGACATGGGCCGGCCCGAAGGCTCTAACTGAGTTGGGCAGTTGGAGTTGGTCGACTGCGCGGATGAAGTGACGGAGGGTCTCGGCGTAGGACTGCACGGTACGCTCAGTCTTGCCCTCCACCTCGCAGGCCTTGAGGTAGAGGGGGACGGCCTCTTCGAATGTTTCCATGTGCAACCTCCCTTAATCCGGTGGTCACACATCACTCCCTCTTGTCGGGGATGAAGTCAAGAAGAGGAGTGGATTGGCAGATAGCGGATCACGTCCTGTTCGGCTAAGGCCGCGTAGCTGCCAGCCTCCTTCGGTCACAAGCCTGAGTTCCTGACTGTCAAGCCTACTTACTTATTTAAATGATAGTGTCATGCCAGGGTGTCACCGGCATCTGAAGGCCCACTCGGCCTTTTCAAAGAGAGCCGCAACCTACCTGGGACATCCTCGCTGACGGCTCCTCACATCGCCGCAGCGAGGCGAAATTGCGTTTGAGATCCCTTAAAGCGACTGGACAACTTGAATCGGAGAGGAGCAAGTGTACCGCGATACGACGTCGCTCAATCAGCGATTAGCACAACTCTTGGCGGGCTCTTCTGCTGCCGGAACAGTCACCAGAATACCGTTTAGCCGATAGCTGCGGGGTTCACCGGTCTCCGGGTATAGGGTCTCCGCGTGTGTATCACCGGACCGCCACGAGGCATCTTAGGTTCCTTCTGAGGCATTGCCCGCCTCACATTTTCCCTAACGACAACTTACCAAGCTGCCCTTATCTGCCCTCCATATACAGCCGCCGCCGAGGTGTTCTAATTGTCACTATCCGCTTGAAGGCAAATTCCGTAGGCGTGCGTGTGCCTTCAGCCGTGGTTCGAGCACGGGCTTCCTGCGCTGCCCTCCAGTGGCACTCAGACTCGGCGCCGCATCGGGCTGTTACGCTGGCCTCAAGTAGGCCTGCGATTCATGAGCTGAACGAGGCCCTCGCAGGTGGCTTAAGCGCTTACGGCGCTGCCACTGGGTCTGCGGTCAGTTCTAGGTTGCAAGTCACCGCCGCGCCGAATAGTGCAAGAGGCGGTCCCGCAGCGGGGTCCATGAGCGCGACCAATCCTTCGGCTCCGCCCAACTCATCAAACAAGCACTGCACGCCTTGCTGGTCGATATTGCCCAGCTCAAGGGCGGGACTGGCAGCCTGGAACTCCGCCTCATTCAGGCAGACAAGTGTCGAGAAGAATCCCGCCATCAATCCAGCTCCAGCCTCAGGGTCGCTCACGCTGGCTATCATCGGGGCGGCGAGGTCCACGCCGGCAAAGACCTCGCGAACGCATCCAGAGGACTCAGCGCTCAGCGGCCCGGTTGCTTGCAAGATAGCGGATAGGAAAAACCTGAGCAGTGTTTCATCTTCCATGCAACCAATGAGGGACGCTGCTTCTTCGTCCGTGGCTAAGTCGGGGGCTGTCAGAAACGAGATGAGGCGGTCTGGGGCGATATTTTCCAAGATACATGCCGCCTCGCTGCTCGACACTTCTGACAAGAAAGCAGATGGGTCTGTGAGGCTGAGGGGGGAGAGCACATCCTCTGCGGGCGCTGGCGGGGGTGTGGATGTGGACGCCGGTGAGAATGTAGGTGTGGGCGCAGGTGGAGGACTTGAGCCGGAACACGCTAACAACAGTGCCAGGAGGGAAAGGGCGGCGCAGGACAGAAGTTTCAACATGGAAGCACCACTAGACTTTGATATCAGGCGACCTATGGTCGAAGAGAGGAACAAGGTGCCTTGCCGCCTATAGTAGGTTGGGGCGCTTGGTTCGCACCAGTTGAACTCACCGTTGCTCTGCTTCAACGCTATTTGCTAAGGGCTCTTGCTGATTCAGGCGAGTGAGGATGCTGAGCGCCGCAACGACCTCGTTGGCCAACAACTCACATGACTCACTCTGATGCGCTTGAAAGTCAACCCGGGCCCCCGGAGTGCTAGTGGTCTGGGCGGCCCCATCAGTCCGGGAAGCCCTAGAATCGACTGGACATCTGATAGTGCCTCCGCGAAAGGAGGGCCCATGACCAGCGGCAAGAGCGGCGCGATCTTTCTCCTTCACGACGACGAAACGCTCACCGAGATGCGGGAGCAGCCCTACGAGTCGGAGGCTCTGCTGCAGAGACTCCTGGCTCAACATCCCGCTTTGTTGCCCGGCGAACTGATCAACCGAGACTCGCCGCGGCGGTGGCTCCTCGTGCGCCGGGAAGCAGGAGTTCCGTCCGCTGAGAACAAGGCTGATCGATGGTCTATGGACCATCTCTTTCTCGATCAGGAGGGGGTTCCGACGATCGTTGAGGTCAAGCGCAGCAGCGACACTCGTATCAGGCGAGAGGTCGTCGGCCAGATGCTCGATTACGCGGCAAACGCCGTCCTCTACTGGCCTGTGGATCGGATCCGGTCGATGTTCGAGGAGAACAGCACGGCGTCCGGCGTTGAGCCGGACGCCGCGTTGCGTGAGCTGCTCGGTGAGGCCAGTGCAGCTGACGGCGATGCGATCGACGATTTCTGGAGCGCTGTCGAGCGCAACTTCCAGTCGCAGCGGGTACGCCTGATTTTCGTCGCCGACGTGATCCCACCCGAGCTGCAGCGGATCGTTGAATTCCTGAACGCACAGATGCGGCCTGCTGAAGTGCTGGCCGTCGAAGTCCGGCAGTATGTGGGAACGGGCTCGAAGACGCTCGTCCCGCGGGTGTACGGGCTGACGGCCGAGGCGCAGATGCAGAAGCAACAGCGGGCGGCTGCCACGGATGAAGCCGGATTTCTTTCACTCCTGCCGGGTGAATACGCTGCCGCTGTCCAGCGATTCTTCGAGGCCTGCCGTGCGCAGGGTCTGCACCTTGCTTGGGGAACCGCGGGGTGCTCCATCAGGGTCTCCGCCCGAGATCGGCAGCCCCTGCTGTCGATTGCCTGGGTCTTCGAGCCGGGTCGGTCCGGGTGGATGGGGCTCGTCGACGTCACGCTCGGCATCGAAATGGCCGGGCTCGAGCAGAGCTCGCCGCATCTGCTCGATGAAGCCAGACGGTACACGGACCGGGTAGCCGCAATTTCTGGTGCCCGTATCGCCTCGGCGAAGGGAATCGTTGCCAGTTCGTTCAGCCCCGCAGTTTTCACCGCATCGCTCGACCTGGTGGTGGAGGCAGTGCTGGATGCAGCTCGACGGTTCGGGGCGTCAGAGGCAGCCGTCTGATTTTACCGGGTCCGACACCCGGACGTTGATGTCCGGGCTAGCCTGCGCCCCCGGTTCGACGAATCGTAACGTTGAACGTCACTGATGCGCCTTCTGGCCGGGGAGATGAGAGGCCTAGTCATGAGGCTTATGCCTGATCCGTCCCAGGAAGCGGTGTGAGAGGGCGAGGTCACGCTGTCCGAAGCCGGACGTGCGGCTGGGCCGGGAGCGACCCGGCAGGCTGCCGAAGACCTTGCACCGCTAGGACAAGTTGGCTGACACCGAAAGGGAAATGGGTGTGCCTAAAATTAGCCAAGTGGCACTGAGCGAAGTTCAGAAGGCATGGGAGGATTATCGAAGGGAGGTGGAAAGGTCAAAGTGTCAACCACTCACAAAGCGCACCTACCTAACCCATGCCAAAAACTTCGTAAGGTGGCTTGAAGACGACTTTCGTCCCGGAGGCACGCTCTAGGCGACAGTCGGCCAGGAGTGCCTCCCACTGACCACTCAGCCTGGGATGACATATCGTGGCCTCTCGGCCGCGAACTCAATCCTCAAATTGTCACCGTCGAGCGCCGGGGCGCCCAGTTGGATGTTAGGGGCTACTTCAGACGCTCGATTCCGGGCAGGGAGTCGAAGCCGTCGTCGAAGCTCAATATGCGGCTCACGCCGGCCTTCTGCATCACCGCCACATGCAGCGCATCCCGAGCAGAGAGGCGGCCCACCGAGCCCAGCAGCGCCCTGGCAGAGCGTACCTCCGCCATGCCGAAGGTCAGAACGTCGTCGGCTATTCCGTCCAGGCTATCGAAGGCGGCGTCGATGGCGTCTGGCCGCTGTATGGCGGTGTAGCGGTGGAGTATCTCCTGGTAGACCTCCACATCGGTGATGAACCGCTCCCCGTTGCGCACCAGCTGCGTCAACGCAGCCACCGCCCGATCCTTGTTCCGGTGTGCCGCTCCCACGAGGTACATAGGCACGTTGGAGTCGATGAAGATCAAGGAAGCCGCTGCCCCGCTTCGATCTCCCGAAGCATGACCTCTATGTCAGCAGTAGGAAACTCATGGCGAGAGGCATCAGCGATGACGCGCAACTTCGCCTCCGCAGTCCCAGGATGGTCGTTTCTTGCCTGGCGCAGGGCCTGCCGGACCCACTCCGCAAGGGTCACCCGCTGTCTGCGGGCAACGCCCTGAATCTCCTTGTACTCTTCCTCATCCAGGATGACTTGTAGGCGCTTAGACATATCAATAGTCTCATTGACTCATGCTTGGTTAGTCAACTGGCCTTCATGGCCCAAGGCTGGCGGCTGCATCAATTTGCACGGATGCGTGGCGCACGTCCGCACGCGCTTATTGGTCTGTACACGTCCTCAACAGCCTCCAGTTCCCGGCGGTGTCCCGGCAGCTCGGCCCGAGCGGCCATCCATCAGCCGGCAGTTACCTCGACCTTGGTGATACGCTGCGCCCTCATGGCGGAGTAAAGAGCGAGTTTCCTCCGCCCTGGCTGCATCCTGCTCTCGGGTGATCTCGATCCCCGCCTGTATCTCTCCAACCGTAACGGCAGACAGGAAGAGCTGCTCTGCGGCCACATCGGCAATCCAATCGAGGACAGCGCCGTGCGGACGGGGGCGACGCAGCTCCGAGACCACGTTAGTATCGAGGAGGTATATGACCTACTCCACGGCCGAGGGTATTCGGTGGCGATGCTGTCGGCGTGGTGGCGTAAGCTCCTCGGTGCGGCCCTCCGTAGCGAGGAGCAACTCCTTCAGGTCAGGCCTGGTCATGCGCTGCAGCCTGCGCCACTGCTCGATGGGGAGAAGCACGGCGGTCTCGACATTTCGCTTGGTAACGATTTGGGGGCCTTCAGCAAGGGCTGTGTCGAGGAACTCACTGAACCGCGACTTGGCATCTTGTACTGGCCATGTCTTGCTCATGGCTCACCTCAATTCCTATTGTCCTGACTAGCTAACAGACTAGGTATAATTGTCGTCAGTGTCAAGATGCTTGCGGGGCCTACCGCGGCCCCGACCCTCCGCTGGCCAGAAGTAAGCGGCGTCGAGGAGCTGCTGGCTCATGAAGTACGAGACCCGGTCGAAGAACTGCTATTGCGTGCGGTGCAGTGGGTGGGCCGCGCCACGGCCGCCGAATCACCGGAAGATCAGGGTCTGTTCTCGGAGATCGCGCTAGGGCGCCTAACGCGGCCTGGAATGGACCGGCACACCAAGAAGGAACTCGTGTCCCGCAGCCAACATGAGAGGAAACACCGGCATTTGATGGGGCATTTGCGGCTTCACAGCAGACGGCTGGTCGCCTCCGAGATGGAGCGTCCTTTGGCCGGCGTTACTCATTAGCCTCATCATCCAGTGCAGCCATCCTGTCCAGGCGCTCTATAAGCCACTCGAGGTCTCCGTCAACGCCGACATCAGTGGCGCCGGGGTGCTCGACCTTGCCGCCGTCGCGGAACATCTCCGGGTCGTATGCCTCGAGGAGGAACATCATCAGCCTATCCGAGTACTTCTTGGTGCTCCCGACAACCTCCCCCTTAAAGAACATGGGCTTGTCGATACCGGTTAATGCACGCCGTCGGGCCTCTGCCTTCAGGAGGTCGGTGGCTTCTTCGAGTGCGTCATCCCACTGCGCTGCAAAGCGCTTCGAGCGCTGCCGCACATCGTGGACCTGATTCCGCGATCGCCCTATGTGCTGCGCAGCGAGGGTTACATTGCCGGTCCTGCGAAGCACCTCGATGAACGCTGGCTTCCAATCTCTCTTACGTGTCATATTTGCAATATCTCACAACGCCGCTAACGGGAGGTCGTATGGCCGCAGCCAGGGCATATCCACCCGCATTTGATAGGGCATTTGCGGCTTCACAGCAGACGGCTAGTCGCCTCCGAGATGAAGCGTCCTTTGGCCGGCGTCACTCATTAGCCTCATCATCCGGGCGCTCGATCATGCGGTCTAGCTTCTCCAGAATCGACTTCTCGATGTCTTTGTCAGCGCTGACATCAGTGGCGCCGGGCTGCTCGACCTTGCTGCCGTCGCGGAACTTCGGGTCGTGTGCCTTGAGGAGGAACATCAACAGCCTATCCGAGTACTTCGTGATGCTCCCGACAACCTCCCCCTTATAGTACACGGGCTTGTCGATACCGTTGACTGCACGCCGCCAGGCCTCTGCCTTCAGAAGGTCGGTGCCCTCTTCGAGTGCGTCATCCCACTGCGCTGCGAAGTGCTCCGAGCGCCGCCGCACATAGTAGGCCTGATTCCGCGATCGCCCTGCGTACTTCGCAGCGAGGGTTACATTGCCCGTCGCGCGAAGCGCCTCGATGAACGCTGGCTTCCAATCTCTTCTCAGTGTCATATCTGTAACATTGTACAACGCCGCTAACGGGAGGTCGAACTGGCTGGAAGAGGAAGGGGGCGCGTCGGCGTCAGACGTTCACAGGGAGCGAGCACCGAAATGTCAATCTCCCCTGGAGCATGGCCAACGGCCGTCACTGCCAACGAAGACCAACCGCCATCTTGGAATACCTCTACTTGGAGGATAATCGCCGAGAAGGACGAACGATTGCGAGGATGCTACGTGGGAGAGTCGGTGTCTGGTGATATGTACCTGACGGGGTTGGCGGCTCCTCTTGTCCGATGTCTATCCGGGACACGCTTGCCGACGTAGAGCGCCGCGGCGGTGGGTTCGGCGGGTTCACCCTCAAAGCCGTAACGTCCAGGAATATCCTCAGCAAGCCATGGGAAATGACTCCTGAAAGCAGGCATCCAATCGTGGGGCCTGAATGCCCCAACCACCATGCCTTGCCGGTGCGCCAGAACGAGCCCACAGGTGCGAGCCCTGCTAATGTCGAGGCGCCAGGCCGCACGGACGGCATCGTAGATGCTCGCAGTCTCGTCGTAGAAGCTCTGGCCAATTGAGATGAGTACCAGAGGCTCATGTGCCATGAAACTCTCCATGGAATACTCCGAAATGATCTGTTCCACGTGCCTGGTTCCGTAGTCGCCGCTTTGATGACCGCCCACCTTGTTAGTGAGGCCCGGATATGCGTCGATAAGGGCGGCTTCGATCTGGTAAGCGAAGTCTTCACTTTCAATCTGGTGTCGATGTATGACGTGAATCGTGGTTAGTCCTGAGGCTCGGATTTCCTTGATGCGCTGGAGTTTCAGGTCAGTAGCGTCCTCGTCATCTTGCTCGATGAGTGCTTCCCCGACGTGCTGGAAGACCCGATCCCCCCGACCCTTGCCGACGTAGAACGTCTCGCCGTTGCGGGGATCTATCAACCGGTACACATACCAGCCCAACCGCTTTGCAATAGCTGGAGGAAAGTGGTCTCTCTCTTCGGTCATATCTCTCTCCTTAACCACTATGGGCGTTGGGTGGAGATCCTACCGCGATCAGATCCTGCCCGGAGTTCGGCAACAGGCCCGCCTTGGTCGTGCTCCCTACCGGATGGGCTCGGCTTCCGGAACTCAGAGATGCCTTGCGGAACCAGGGAGAGGTGTACAGGCATCTCGCATGTATGGGAGCCGCTCGTTTCTGCCCCACACACGACAGTAGGTAGATGATCAGACAGTTCACCTGGCCGAGCTTCTCATTCAGGGACCGGTTCTCATGCTAGGACTATGCGGAAGTGGCTCCCCTCAGCGGACCGCTTACCAGCAGCATCGCAACGGGTGACCGTTCTTCTGTGTTCAGGGAACTTCAATGGGAGCCAGATGTACGATCCGTCATTGTTACACATCCACCTGGGCCATTCGCTGGCTCTTAGCTGCTTTGGAGGACGTGGCGACATCAGACAAAAATGTGGGACGACCCCGGGATGGCGGTCCCCTTCAAAACCAAAGATCTGCCCTAGCCGAGACGCTTTCGACTGCATCTGTGCATTCGTCCATCCAGTAGCTCCCTTGGCTTCGATCAACACCACGTGCCAATCTCCGCTGCCTTCAAATGCCACCAGCAGGTCGGTATCTTCCTGGTTGCCTTTGATTACCTGTTGCGGTGCGTTGTCAAAGATTCTGCCCACATCGCCGCACTCGTAGGCGTATAGCGCAGCAGTCAGCCATTCCAGATGGTAATCCATTGCCGTGAACGCATCGTGAGGTACATCGACATTGATGGCCTTGCCTAACTCTCTTCTGAAATCATCATTCAGCTGGAACTCGCCCACGGCTTGGCTGACAAGGAAGAAGCGCTCTTTCCGATTAAAGGACTCTAGTAGTTCGAGCAGACCAGCTATCACTACATACCTCCTTTGAGATCATCTATTGACCTGAGTGGCTCCGCGAATCAGATGCTCAAGGGCGGCCAGCAGGTGCAGCAGAGCATGGAACTTTCATGGCCGGTCTCGACCCGGCGACACTCGACGATGATAACCCCTCCAACCACACATGCAGTCACGGCACCGATTAGGCGCGCTACCTCTGCTGGTATCTCAGGAGACTGTTTGGCCTGGCCGGTTATGAGGCGTAATCTCTAGCTCGCTCCAACCAGCTGCATCGCCGGGCTGAAGGTAACGTGGGCTCTTGCCGCCTGCTCTGAGTCGTAGGTCGCGGAGTAACGACGGACCATCATCGGGCTTGAGTGACCAAGCAAATACTGAACATCGAGCTCGCGGGCACTGGCGCGGATGGCCCAGGTAGCGAAGGTGTGACGGAAGCGGTGGGGGTTGACCTGGCTGACGCCGGCCTTCCGGCCGTGGCGGGTGAACATGACGTTCATGTGGTGGTTCCGCAAGGGCCGTCCGTCCACCGTCTGGAAGAGGTGGCCTTCGCTCCAGCCCTGAAAGTCCTCCAGGTAGGTACCAAGTCCAGGAGCCGGTGGATCTGCTCGCCGCTAAGCCCTCGTGCCGCGCTCGCGGTTACCTTCGGCCGCTCCAGCGCGTCGCGAGGATTGGAGGAGACGACCTTCATTCTTATAAGGAAGCGATAGAAGCTGCTGAGGCAAGCAAGACGGGCGCCGATCGTGATCGAGCCCGGCTGCTTGCCGGAGAGGCCTCCGCCGTAGACCCAGGCGAAGGCGTCCTGCGAGGTGACTTCGTCCGGCGTCTTGCTGGCGGGGCCGAAGAAGTGGTGGAGCATGCGAGAGTAGGACTGGACCGTCCTCAGCGAGCCCGACCGGCGTTCCTTCCCGGCCAGGAAGCGTACAGCGTGCGCTCCCAGCTCGAGCCGCTCGATTCGTCGAGGTAGGCGATGGTGTTGGGCATGTACGTGACTCCCTTTGCCGCAAGGTCACGCTATGCAGCCATCGTGTCGGGTCAGACTCAACCATTGCGCTGATGGAGCTACTGTTCCTGGCTCCGGCTGATGGACGCTACGAGTTCAAGGACGTGACCGTCACGGCGTAGAGTCTCCGGGGCGCAAGGTGCGTGTTGCGGGAAACACGGCTCTCAGCCGTCAGCCCGCCTTGCTAATGGCCCACTGGTGGATGTGGTAGCTCCGACGTAGGTCGCGGCGAACGTCATCTCATGCAGCCAACGGCGGAACGATTCGCTGTCGCTGAACTGCTTGAAGGGCTTCGTGTGGTTCTGCAAGGAGCTCGGTCATGGCGCGTTCCAGGGCTTTGTCGTGCTCGATCCCGGCGTTTTGCTTATCGTAGTTGGCCATCGCGTCCTGGTAGGCCCTGCCGCGGGGGGTGGCGTTCATCCCCTGAAGACATTTTCATTGTGCCAGGTGAGGGCGTCATGATCGGGGCGTTGGTCGCGCCTGCACGGTACCTCAATTTGCGTACCGTGAAGGGCATAGTAGTCGCGGCCGTTCTCGAACTCTTCGCGTATAGAGCGACTAACCTCGAAGTCGAATGTCGGTGTCACTGTCACGTACCCAGCATCGAATAGGCTGTGGATATCGCGTCGTAGCAGAAGGCCGTTGCTAGCCGTGTGAGCGCCGCCCGTAACGAACGGACGGATGTGTGCCGCATCCAACGCGGGCAACGTACGTTCCCGTGTAACGGCACACCGACGACCATAGGCATCCGTAACCATAACTCGGAAGGCCCCTTGGCCAAGCCGTGGTTCAACGAGGTGTGGCTCTCCGTACCTGGCGGCCGACTCTGCTACCAGGACTCCCTCTTGGCGGCTCGACGGGCGGCTCAAACGATCTTGGACAGATTCCCACAAAGCGTGACCTGCGACATCGCCAGTGTTGTATGTCTTATAGGAGACGATGTTCGGGGCAAAGTCACCAGGCTGATTAATCCAGTCAGGCTCATCAAAGAAGAATGGTTGCGTGAGGATACGGCAGCTGATATGAAAGTCGCTCTGGTCGTTGGCATCCACCCTTCGGTGCTTTGCAATGCTCAGTCGGAGTTCCCTAAGAGATCGCGCTCCGTTGGCTTCTCCAAACGCTTCCCAGGCGAGCGACAAAGGAAGCGTGGTGGCGTAGGCGAATATTCCTCCACCCACGATTACTTTGCGAGGTGCGTGCAATTTGAACAAGAAAAACTCGCCTGGCTCGAGGGCACGAAAGTTCACGGTAGACGGCGCCCAGAAATTGACCTCAGTCAATTCAGGGAGTTCGCTGAGTGTCTGAAACCAGTCGTCGTCCGTGACCGCAACGACGAGCTTTATGGCCATTTCTCCCCCAATGACAGACTAACTTAAGAACCCTAAGGGACCAACCCCTGAACGCGCCGGGCTACAGATCCCCTACAGCTGCATCGCCGGACTGAAGGCAGCGTGGGCCTTTGCCGCCTGCTCTGAGTCGTAGGTCGCGGAGTAACGCCTCACCATCATCGGGCTCGAATGACCAAGGAGGTACTGGACATCGAGCTCGCGGGCACTGGCACGGATGGCCCAGGTAGCGAAGGTGTGGCGGAACCGGTGCGGATTGACCTGCCTCACCCCAGCCCTCAGGCCGTGACGAGTGAACATAACGTTCATATGGTGATTACGAAGCGGTTGGCCGTCTACGGTCTGGAAGAGGTGGCCTTCGCTCCAGCCCCGGCAGTCCTCCAGGTAGGTTCTGAGGGCAGCCAGGGCTACTTCGCTTATCGCCGTCCAGCGCTGCTTACGTCCCTTGCCTTGAAGGACGCGCACACGGCCCTCATCGAAGAGGACATCGCAAAGCTCAATCGAGACGAGCTCGCTTGAACGCACCCCGGTATCTAGGAGGAAGAGGATCATCGCCCTCATGCGAGAGCCCACGTAGGTCTTGGGATTGCAGGCAGCAAGCAAGGTCGTTAGGTCGTCTTTAGTAAACGGCTGGACGACCTTCTGCTCGCGCCGGACCATCGGCACCCGCATGAACGGGTTCTCCTCGACGTAGTCCAGGCGTCGGCACCAGGAGAAGAACGCCTTGACCTCACGCTGGCGGCGGTGCTGAGTACCGGCGCTCACGCCTCGGTCGTGCACCCAGCCCATGAAGAGATAGACGTGGGCCGGCCCAAAGGCTGCCACGGAGTCGGGCAGGCCAAGCTCGCGCACCGCCCCTTGGAACTGGCGCAGCGTCTCGGCGTAGGACTGGACCGTGCGGTCCGTCTTACCCTCTACTGTGCAGGCTGTGAGGTAGAGAGGGATGAGCTGGTCGAGTATTGGCAAGTGCAACCTCCTTAAGTCCGGTGGTCACACACAACTCACTCCGCCGGGGGAACAAGTCAAGCTAAGAGACCGGTTGGACTCTCAGATGCCGAAGAGTTGCTAGCTGACGGCGAAGGCCACCGCTCTGACGAAGAACACCGTCCAGTTTCAGGAAGAGGCAAGCGGCAAGCCACCGGTTATCGGCACGCTGTATGTGCAGCGCTGGGCGCTCGGAGAACCCTTGCCGCAGCGGCTGACCGTGACAATTGAGGCCGCAAGCGCGTAAGTAACGCCCTGAACGACCGCACGCTTGCAGAACCGGCGGATCGGCTAGACCCGATTCCAGCTCACTATGACCGGCCCTGCGTGTGCCTCCAGGAACCCGGATCACCGACCATTCGCTACGAGGCAGAATGTGGCTGCCGGGCTACGTGAGCATCTGCGGTCTCGGTCATCGCTCCTGACAGCTTGGAGCTGGTGAAACTGGATGCCGGTCGCATAGAAAGGCTAGACCCCGATCGCCCCTCTGCCACCTTCACCCAGCTCTGGTCCTCCTGCCCCTCGAGACGCCGCAAGTAGGTCGTCGTCACTGCCAGGCTGGAGTGGTCGAGGAACCGCGACACGTCTTCGACCGACTCCCCGTCATCGCGATGCAACTGCGCCGCCGAGTGCCTGAAGATGTGCACGCCACCGGAGGGCAGACCTGCATTCTTCAAGTAGCACCGCAGGTTGGTATAGAACGTCCCGCTCGTGATGCCGCGTCCGCCTCGCGTGTCCGGCCACAGCGATTCGTCCGGCCGCATCATGGTGAGGTCCTTGCCCAGGCACTCCAACCAGATGCAAGTCGCCTCAAACGCCGGCCGCGGCAGCTCGCGCTTTCCCGCCTCACCGCCCTTGCCCGATAGGCCGGGGGTTGAACCCCGGCGACACTCGGACCCCATCGCGGTCGGCACCTATGAGGTGACCGCTCAACGAAGGCCGGGGGCCGAAAAGCGTCTCGCAGCTCCACGAACCCCACTTTGGACTGTGCCAGAGGTGACTGAGGGCGCGAGTACCTGTAGCGAGCGGAGCTGCCCAGTCGAGGAAGCCGGCGACGTGCGGATCGTTCAGGTACTCAGCGCGCTCCATCAGCGACTGTCACCCGTGTTTGGACGCGCCCTCACACGAGCCCATCGGAGCACACGATGCGGATGACTTGTGGTTCCTGACCGGGAGCCAGGTCCTCGTCATCGGGCGAACTGAGGCGATATCGCTCGCGTAGCGCTTCCAGTCGCGTCCGGAGCGGTGGGCCCTCCAGGCGCAGGTTCCTGATCTCCGCGAGGGCGCCCTCCACCTGCTGGGACACGTCGCCCAGGAATATCCGCCTTAACGCCTCGATGCGCTGCGTCTCCGCTGTGTCGTTCCCCGCATCCCGGAGCGCAATGCTGAGCTGGCGGGACAGGTAGCGACGCGCCTTCGTATCCCGCCGCCGCCGGCTTCTGCCCAGCCGCGTCTGGAAGTCAGACTGGAATGTGGAGAACGCCGCCATCACGCGCTCGTTTGTGTCCTTCGGCAGCCGCGAAGCCGGAGTTTTCTCGTCGCACTCGGCAGCGGCGATGAGCTGTGCCGGGCTGATGGCACGTGGTTCGAGGTCGCTCCCGACGGCGTAGCAGCCATGCACATCACCTGCGCTCAAGAGGACGAGCGTCTCGTCCGGGCCAGGGTCGTCGAACGGAGAGGAGATGGACTCCAGGCTCGCTGGGGACATCAGCGGTGCCTGAGCCCCCTCAACGTCGAGGGGGTTCTGGACGTAGCGATGGTTGGCTTCCTCATCCTGCTTCGTGGCTACCTGGAGTGCCGAGCGGATGCCGTCGGGCAGGTCTGTGATGATCTGCCAGAGAGTTGGGTTGTCGGACTGGATGCGCTGGAGCAGCGCGACCGCGCGCTGGTTCGCCGCCACCTCATCCAGACCATCATCGATCTCCGGGAGCTCCTGCTGCCCATAGATCCGGTACATCGCGTCGAAGTTGAGCCGTTCGGTCTCCGACAGCAGCTTGCTGTCCAATCCGATGAGGTCGTGGACCGACTGGATACGGTGTGTCAGCCGCTCCGTGAGCGAGAGCTGCTCATCGACCTCCACGTCCGGCCACATGTTGTGCAGATTGATCTCGGTGTGCTCCGTGCCGATCCGGTCCACGCGACCGAACCGCTGGATGAGCCGCACGGGGTTCCAGTGCAGGTCGTAGTTCAGGACGCGGGCGCAGTCCTGTAGGTTCTGCCCCTCCGACACGACATCGGTCGCGAGAAGCACTCTGATCTCGGGACCAGGTACTCTCTCGCCCTCCCGCAGGTTCGAGCCGGGCGAGAACCGTTTGACGATGTTCTCGGCGTCGCGGTGGGTACTTCCCGTCATACGCACGATCGAAGGGTCGCGGCCGTCGGGGTTCAACTCCCGGTAAAGGTAGTCGATGGTCGTCTCGGCTTCGGAGAAGAGCAGCAGCTTGCGCTCCCGCACATCCGGCCGGTCCAGGAAGCGCCGCAGCGACTGAAGCTTGTCGTCGTCCTCGGGCGTGATGTCCTTGACCCGCTCCACGATGCCACGCAGGACCTCGTAGTCAGCGTCCAGGTGCTCCAACCACTCCTCGAGGTTGAAGTCGTCGGTCGTGTGTACCAACTTGGCCCGCTTCCAGCCCGATTCCCGCCGACGTTCTTCTTCCTGCTGCAGAACTTCCAGCAGTTCGTCGGCATCGAAGGAGTGCCCCGACAGGAGCCGCGTGGCGGTGCCGCCGACGGGAACGTAGCCAGCCTCAAGTGCATCCCGGAAGTTGCGGTTGCTCTGCAGTAGCGAGGTCAGCGTCGAGCGGAACGCCTCGATGCTCGATTCCAGCCGCTTGAAGAGCAGCACCCCCATCAGCTTCGCGATGCGGTCGCGAGCCCGGAAGAGGTCGCGGTACGCCTCCTTCTCCCTGGCCTCTTCCTTGATGTAATCCGTCACGCGGTATCGGTAGCCATGGTGCCGCTCGAGCTCGTTCTCCAACTCCTTGAGCGAGCCGGCCTTGGCGTACACCTTGTCCAGGCGGTAGTCGACGTTGTTGAGCACCGGGTCCGGGAAGTGCACGGGTTTCCCGCCTACCTCTGCTGTGTCGCCGTACAGGTCCTTGATGTCCTTGCGGCGCCTGCGGATGAACACGGACGACAGCACGTCCTCGATCTGCGCCTTTGGAACGTTGGGCTTGGACTTACCCGGTATCGGCGGGGAGCCCCTCTGGCCGTTGCGCACCCACTCCTCGTAGTCGGCACGGTAGTTCTCGTCCTCGACGCGGTACTCGAGCCAGAGCTGGGCGTTGTGGAAGTAGTCCTCTAGGTTGACCGGCTCGATGTTGAGGCCATGTTCCGTGTTGTCGAGGAACAGCCGGAGCTGGCGGTAGATGTCCATCGGCCCGAGGTTCTGGGGTGTGGCGCTCAGCAGGATGACCTTGTGGTCGCCGGCGTCCAGGTAATCGCGAAGACCCTGCGACCGCTGGTTGATGTTGCGGAAGTTATGCGCCTCGTCGACCAGCACCGGGCCCCGGTTCGCGTATTCCTGCTCCAGGATGATGCCGTGCTCAGGTGGCTCGGCGTCGACGTATCTTCCGTGCTCCTCGTCGAACTCGGGGGCGGGGACAGCGCTGATGAGGCTGTGTGAGACAACGGCGGCGCCGAGCCCAAAGCGCTCGTTGAACTGCTCCCACATGGGCTTCAGCCCGGCGGGGCAGAGGATGAGCGGTGGACCATCGTTCGGGTAGCTGACGCGCAGCTGGCGGAGCAGCTCGGCGCCGATGAACGTCTTGCCCAGCCCCACGACATCGCCGATGTAGCAGCCGCCGTGCTCCTCGACCATCCCCAGGCCGCGCTTGACCGCGTCGATCTGGAAGTTGGCGAGCGGCTCGCGCCCCACCGGAAGCGGCAGATCGCCTCCGCCAATCTCCGAGGCATACAGCTCGTGGAGGGCCTTCAGGTAGACGTGGTACGGAGGCGTGTCGTCCAGTGCCCACGACCGGTCCAGCTCGGTCACGAGAGCCTCGCTGATGTCCTCGGAGTCGGCCCAGAGGTCGTCGAACCACTTCTTGAGCGCCCCCATCTCCGCGTCGCCACTGACGCGAACGTTCAGCTCGGTGTTGCCCTCGAACCCCGCGAGCGTGAGGTTCGACGAGCCCACGACGGCTGCCCCCGGCTCCGCATGGTTGTCGTACCAGCAGAGGTAAGCCTTGGCGTGCAGCGGGCTCCGCAGGTAGGTGCGAACCTCGACCTTGCCCTCGGCGACCAGATCGTGCAGTGTCCGCACGGCCGCTTCCGTCCCCTGCTCCTGCGGCAGCATGGAGACTCCGTCCCTGATGTGGTCCACCGCCTGCTGCGCGAGGGGGGCTCGCTGGCGCCGCTGGACGAGGGTGTCCGTGTCCAGGCGGGCGCGAAGCGCCGGCGCCTGCTGGAGCCCGGCGGCGACCTCTTCGAGCACGTGCTGGTCGGTGCGGCCCACGAGGATGCGCACCTTGAGCAGCTTCGACAGGTCCTCCGCCACCGCCTCAAACCCGCTCATGAAGAAGTACCCGACCGCGATGTCGGCACGGGCGGAACTGCCCAACATCTCATTGAGACGGACCAGCAGCGTCGGGTCCGTCGTGGAGTGCAGGATGTTCAACGAGCTGCACCGGTAGGATGCCAAGCGTGTGGCATCATTCTTGGTCTCCCCTCAGCAGGGCGACAAAGCCTGCTTGCTCGAAGTCGTGGTCGTAGGCTAATGCTTCGGTAATCCAACGCCCCTCCGTGAGCAGAAAGCTCGCGCAGTCCGCGAAGCTCCATCTCTGGTCACCTCGAGAAGCGTACATTTTTACGGCGGCCCTGAACTGCGCATCAGTCGGCGGGATGATTTCAACGTTGGGATTGTCCTCTAAGCCGCACCCGCTACAATTAGGGCTAACTCTTGCTCACGTTTGCTGCTCATCGTGGCATCTCTCCTTCCTAACCTTCTAGCGCAGTACGTCTTCCGGGGGTCTGCGCTGCGCTACTGTGCGCAATTTCACACACTACCCTTCCATCGCTGCCATCTCCCCGTCCGTGAGGCCGTACATCGTATCCACCAGTCGGTCCACCTCCGCCTCTAACATCGAGGTGTCCGCCGCCGGATCAGTGTCTTTAGTCGTGAGGATGCGCTCTACGAGATCAATGAACGGACCCTGCGTCGCGGCAGAGACCTTCGGAATCGGCAACTCCCTTATTTGAGGTGAACCAAATCGCAAGTACCCTCCTGCTAGAGATAAGGAACCAAACATGACCATATAAACACGCCGCATGAAATCCGAATTAAGCAGGCCGCAAATGAAAGCATTGTCCATTGGAGTATGGCCAATCACCAGCACAGTGGAAGTGCCTGCGGCTATTCCCTGTCGGTCATAGACACAAGTTATTCGTTTTGACATGCCAGAAATGATTAACTTCTCGCCTCGGATTTGGCTCACTCGTTGTTCTCTTATCGTGCTATGGCTGGTGTCAATGACAGGACTATGGTATTTCCTCTTGATGTACTGAGTAGGGCTCCTGCTCCAAGTGTGTGCAAATCGACGAATATTACCGCTCACGATAAAGGGTCGATAACGGTCAGAATCCCTTGAATAGAGAGGCTCACCATTATCAAGAATAGCCTCTTTCCATTTATACGCTTCGTCAACGGTCGCCGACGCGCTAACAGTTGCTACATCACCAAGACGGTCGCAGCATTCCATTATTGGCAACAAGGCTTGTGCATCTGAAGCCAAGAGAGGCGACCACAGGTTGCCAAATCGTCGAGAGATAGCAATTGGTGCTGAGTATCCTAAGACAACCTCCTGCATGTCTCTCTTCGCTCCCATGGTTCGGTAAATGTCCACAGTGCTACGCTCTTGAGATCGAGGATCCTTGGAGACCACAGTAACGACTGGATAGACAGCTGCTTCAAAAATTGATGCCGAAGAAAGGTCGGTTATAGACAACAGTTGCGCGTTGGATAAAACGTAGTCTCTTAGGGTCTTAGCATATTCAGCAGCGAGTAGCTTGTTGGGCGTTATGTAGGCGCACAAGCCGTTTCTAGATAGGATTTGCAGTCCACGCTCAACGAAGGGTACAAAGATATCAAAGCCTCCACGTGCAGTGCTAAAGTGCGCTCGTAGTGTTTCGCGGTAGTTTGAGGCTGTTCTGTCCATGGTAACCATGTTCACATAAGGCGGGTTGGCGACTGCAATGTCAAACCCCTGTCGTTGCGCGAACACCTCGGCGAACTCCACCCGCCAGTCTATGGCGTTTCCATTCAACCCAGCCTCGCCCATTGCCTCCCTGAAGCAATCCTCGGCCTCCTGGATTTCTTGGCGCAGGCGCTCCTTGTCGGGGCCAAGGGAGGCCCGCATGAAGTTGGCCTTGAGTCGGCCCAACTGACGTACGAGCTCTACGTCGTAGCCCAAAGTGCTCTGAACCTCGACGCCAGGGCCTGGATCCTGCCCCAGTAAGCTGTCACCGCAGATTACCTTGAAGTCCAAATTCGGCAGGGGCGGCGGCTTCTCGCCCTCGTAGTCAATTGCCAGGGAGAGCCACATCCGCAGCATGGCGATGTTGACCGCAAAGTCGTCGATATCCACGCCGTAGAGGTTGCGCTCGATGATGTGCAGCTTCAACTCGTAGAGGCCCTTTGGGTCTATGCCCACGTTGAACAGAGCCGTCTGAAGGTCCACCAACTCCTGCATCATGCCGAGTAGATAGGCTCCGGAGCCGCAGGCAGGATCGACCACGGTTACCTCGTCCAACGCCTTAGCCACGTTGCGGGCTGATGCTACTGACGAGATGCCAGACGTGTCACGCTCGTCAACGAACCGGACGATGGCCTCCGGCGAGACGCCGGTGTCTTGTCCCTCCAGGTAGCCTTTGAGCGCCTCTCGACACATGAAGGAAACTACTGGGCGGGGAGTGTAGTACGCGCCGGATTCGTGTCGGCCGGTGACGAGCTCCTCGAATACTTTGCCCAACATCTCGGGGTCCACCGCGACCTCCACGTCAAAGGGGGTCGACTCCAGCACGGTGAAGTTGAAGCGGTCGAATAGCTTGCTCAGGATAGGCTCGACAGCCTCGTCCGGCACGCCGACCCCATCGCGCACATCGAGGTCTGTCTTCTCGAACAGTCCGCCGTTGAGAAACGGCACGTGCCCGAAGATGGAGGCCATGTTCCTACCCTTGAAGTTCAGGTCACGAGATTGAGGGTTGTTCAGTCCGAAGAAGAAAAGGTGTTCAAGCCGATCACGATAGAAGTTGGCCTGTTCAGAGTTGGAGCTATAGTCCTGCCAGAGGGCATTTAGATAGTCCTTGTGGCCCCTAAACGTGAGCCATCCCTTGCGGGACAGGAAGTAGACGAACATGAGCCGGTTGAAGAGCGTCTGGACAAATCGCCGCCTGGCCTCCCCCTCGTTGGCGCCAAAGCCGGTAACGCCCTGCTCCGTTGTCTCAAAGGCCCGCTTGTACTCAGAGAAGAAATCTCTGGTGACGGGCTCAACATCGAAGGCTTGGTCGAGGGCTAGCTGGATGCTCCCGCTCTGCCGATGATTCCAGTAGATGTTGGAGACCTGTTGGACGGCGGTGCGACGCGGCAGGTTCCGCTCCACCACCATGCGGCGGAGGAGTGGCCGTACACCTTCGAAACTGGGATAGACGAGGTGCAACTGGCTGGCAGAGGTGTTGGTGAAGACCAGGACCAGGTCGTCGCCGAGAAGCTCCGTGACTCGTTTGGCGGCAGTGGAAGCCTCTCCTTTACGTACGCGGTCCGTCTCCGAGGTCTCCAGAGCGACGTATACCACTTGCACACCGTCCAGGGAGGCGATGCGTTCTGCTGAGGCGGGCAGGGCCACGTTAACTGCTGTCGTGCCGAGGTCCACGTGGCCGGAGGCTGGATCAAAGTCCAGCACCTCGACAAACAGAGCGCGAACAGCCGCTCCCCGCTCGCTCGCAGGCGATTCAAAGATGCGTTCGATGCGGCTCTCCACCTCAGCCGCGTCGTCTCGATTCTTGATGGGCATGCGTTCGCCTTCTCCCGTTGTCCCGGGATTCTAGGACTCATCCCATCATACTCTCAATTGATGTTGATAATCAACTCAAGTTCGGCTATCCTCTAGGCGAGGGGGCAACATGGATTTCCCGAAACGTCTACGTTCACTACGTAAGGAGGCGCAACTGAGCCAACGCGACTTGGCGGAGAGAATCGGCGTCGACTTCACCTACCTGAGCAAGATAGAGAACGGACGTGTCGAGCCTCCCAGCGAATCGGTTTTGAGGGGTATTGCGAAAGAACTCGCAGAGGCCTTGGGAGAGAATGAGATCGAATTAGCCGATGGGCTGATCACCCTGGCCGGCAAGATTCCTTCGGACTTGGCAGAGACGCTCTCCCGTAACCCGGAGGCCGTTAAGTTCTTGAGGTCCATTGGTGACGATGTGTGGCCATCTGAAGAATGGCGGAGGTTGATGGGAAGCCGGAGGACAGGCCCGCGATAACGGCGAAGTACCTGTACACCCAGCAACTATGGGCACGACGGCCCATCTCTTGAGAATGTTTGGAGGAGCTACCGCGCTATGCCATTACCTGGCGGAGCAGCCGAAAAGTTTGGCAACCGATACGAAGGCCGTTGGACCGTCGCGTGCCTGCTGGATGTCATGGATGAAATGGCTTACTCGATTCGGCTGGAACCGCCCGAACAAGATGGGGAAGGATTTGAGTTCTGGATTACGAAGCAGGACGCCCGGGAGTACCACCAGGTAAAGCGGCAACACTCTACCGGGCATTGGACACTCTATGCCCTAGCGAGAGAGGGAGTCCTAACCAACTTCCTTACACGACTTCAAGACCCTAAGGCGCATTGCGTATTTGTTTCCGGTAACTCAGCAAGCCAGTTGGACGAGCTATCTGATGGGGCCAGAAGGTCGACTTCTTGGGAAGAATTTTGATCAGGCATTTCTCAAAGCTGCCCAACGCAGGAAAGACTTCAACAGTGTTCGAGCTTCCCTGCCAGAATTGCCCGAATATGAGACATACGAACGGCTAAAGGGCATCCACGTAAGAACCGTCGACGAGTCTTATCTCCTCACCACGCTTGAAAGCCGTGTTGCAACGCTGGTCAATGGCGGTGCCTCTACCGTTATAGACGTACTGGCTGAAATGGCTTCGGAGATGGTACACCGTGAACTCACTGTCCGTGACGTCTGGATCCATTTGGAGTCCAGGGGGTTTAGTCGACGCCACTGGGACAAAGACCCTCACGTACTAAGTGCCATCGAGGAGGCGAACCAACGCTATCTTAGTCTCCTGCGCGATCAAGCCATCGGAAGTAGTGTCATCCCTCGCCAAGAAGTTCAGACAGTTCAGGGTCGTCTGAAAGAGTCCAGTGCAAGAGCTGGCGTTCTGCTGACTGGAGACGCAGGCATCGGGAAGAGCGGAGTGATGCTTCAGGTGGTTGAGGAACTCCTCGACGCTGGGACTCCCTTAGTAGCGTTTCGCGCCGACCGGCTGGAACCTACACAGTTACCGGATAAGGTTGGCGAGCAGATTGGATTACCCGGCTCTCCTGCCAATGTCCTTGCCGCGGTGGCTCAGGGCGGACACTGTGTACTCGTCATAGACCAAGTAGATGCTTTGAGTCTCGCCTCGGGCCGGAATACCGACCTCTTCGATTGCATCCATGAAATACTCCGGCAGGCGCAAGCCCATCCCAACGTGCGTATCCTGCTAGCTTGTCGCAGGTTCGATCTTGACAACGACCACCGCCTGCGCCGACTTACGGAGTCAGATGGAGTTGCTGAGGCCGTGGTAGTGGAGCGACTTTCGCATGAGACCGTCCTTGAGGTTGTCTCCAGGTTCGGCTTGAATGCAGACTCGCTTAGTTTCAAGCAGCGGGACCTATTATCAGTCCCACTGCATCTGAAACTGCTGTCAGAGTTGGTGGCGGATGTAGAAATTCGACGCTTGAACTTCGAGACAGCCCAGGACCTGTATGAGAGGTTCTGGATATACAAGCAACAAGTGATTAGAGAACGGGTTGGGCAACCGGTGCAATGGACCCAAATGGTATATGGCCTCTGCGACTATATGCACGAGGATCAAATCTTGAGTGCTCCGGAAGTCGTTGTGGAGGAATGGAGTAGCGACACTAGTGCGATGGTGTCGGAGAATGTTCTGATCCTCCAAAACGGACGATACTCCTTTTTCCACGAAGGGTTCTTTGACTACGCTTTTGCCCGGCGTTTTGCGGGAGGCTCTCAGAGCTTGCTAGACCTATTGGTGAGCGGCGAGCAACGCCTGTTCCGTCGGGCCCAGGTGCGGCAGATTCTACTTTACTTGCGCGATACGGAATTTGATCGGTACATCGCCAACCTCAAGGAAGTCCTCGCCAGTCCCGACGTTCGATTCCACATCAAGCAGGTTGTCTTCGCTCTTTTGGCCGATCTGTCGAAACCTGTGGAGAGAGAATGGGGCATCGTATCCCGTTTTACTGGGAGAGACTTCAGTGACCCCGTAACGCGTCAAGCTTGGGCGACAGTGCGCCGGCCTGTCTGGTTTCGGTTGGTGGACTCCTTGGGACTGGTGCAGCAGTGGCTGGGTGACCCGGATGAGGCCTTCGTCGACCAGACTGTCTTGCTCCTAAGGGTGATATCGAGAGAATTGCCTGATCGAGTGGCCGAGCTGGTAGAAACGTACGTCGGTAGGTCAGAGCGTTGGAATGCCCGTCTACTCCACTTGGCAGTGTGGGGAGATTGGAGCCAAGGGCGGCGCTTCCTAGAGCTGATGCTCCGACTGATAGATGAAGGTGTTCTCGACGACGCTAAAGGCCCGATTGCGGTCAACAGTGACTTTTGGAGTCTTATATATGAATTGCAGTTCAGAAATCAGTCGTGGGGCTGCGAGGTAGCCGGACACTACTTCAACCGTCGGCGTCGACTCAGCCTAAACGTAGGGCAGCCTAATCCATTTGACTATAACGATGGCACCATCAAGAACAGCCAAGCCTCCGAAGACGCTCTCGAACAATTTGCCAGCAATGCTCCAGAGTCTTTCGTTCGAGAAGTCTTCCCTTTCATGCAAGCAGTCATAAAGGACTGTGCCTCCCAACAGCGGGGCGGCCTTCTACTAGACCCCATCTGGTCTCACCGCATCTTCCAGAGCGGATACAGTGTTGAATCCGCCCTCCTGAATGCTATGGAGAATGCGCTGTCCAAACTTGCCGTGCAGCATCCGGAAATGTATCAGTCAGTAATAGAACCCATTCGTGATTCTCCATATGAGACAATCCAGTACCTCCTGATTCGAAGCCTAGCCGCAAACGGAGCACTCTTTGCGTACGAGGCAGTGGACCATCTTTGCACAAAGCCTGAGCGCCTAGAGATTGGTTACTTGTCGGACTCATATTGGGCGGCGAGGCAATTGATCGAATCCATATCGCCCCATTGCTCCGATGACAAGCTTAAGCAACTTGAGACGTTGCTGCTTGGATATTACCCGGACTGGGAAAGGAGTAGCCTTGGCAGACGCGAATACGGATATGCTCAGTTTACTCTGCTAAGTGGCATCGTTCCCCCCGGCCGTTCCAGGGAATCGAACAAACGCCTCGAAGAGCTACGCCGGAAGTTTGGTCGGCCCGAGCCGGAAGCTCCGACACCGATGAAGGCACAATGGGTCCCTCCACCGATTCCTGAACAGGCAGCTGAGAAGATGAGTGACGATCAGTGGCTTTCTGCAATTCGCCAATACGGTCGCGAAGGGTCTGGAGTTCGTCAGGATGGACATGTTATTGGAGGTGCTCATGAACTCTCCCAGGTTCTGGAGAACCAGGTGAAGCAAGAGCCCGAGCGGTTCACTGAGTTGGTATTGGCGTTCCCGGATGATGCTAACCCTTCGTATTTCGAAGCGGTCCTGCGCGGCATCAGCAATGCAAACTTAGATATCGAAGCCATCGTAAGAGTTTGTGAGCGCTGCCAGCGAATTGAGGGAAGGCCATTAGGCCGAGAGATTTGCGAACCAATCGCTTATGCGGCTCATGGCAACATTCCGTCCGAAGCACTTGACCTCGTGGCAAGGTATGCGACTGATGACCCCGATCCTGATCAAGAACTTTGGCGAACTCAGGTTCCACCTAGCGGTGACTACTATGGGGGAAACGCCCTGGACCAGGGTATCAACACGGTTCGCGGCAGGGCTGCGCAGGCTGTAGCGAAGTTGATTGAGGGCGACCACCAAAGAGTAGTGAGTTTTCGACCCGCTCTGGAGAAGATGGTTCAAGACCCGTCAATTGCCGTAAGGTCATGCGTAGCCCAAGCGCTGATTGCTGTTTTGCGCTTTGACCGAGACTTGGCGGTAGAACTGTTCCGACAGCTCTGCGATACAGAAGACGAGCTGCTCCACACACCCTTCGTAGGGCGGTTCATGTATTTTGCCCTACAAACTCACTTTCGGGAGTTAGCGCCGATTCTGGAACGCATGGTCAATTCCGAAATCCCTGACGTGGCTTCTACTGGGGCGCAGCAGGCTTGTTTGGCTGCTCTGGACTTGCCAGAGGCATCTACCTTGGCAGGTCTCTGCTTGAGTGGGTCGGAATCGCAGAGAGTCGGCGTTGCTCGGGTGATGGCGGCCAACATCAAGCTGGCTACGTGTCGTTCGTTTTGCGAGGATGCACTGTTTAGCTTGTTTAACGATCCCAGTGAAAGAGTCCGCGCTGAGGCTGCGAATTGCTTTCGCAGATTTGAAAGGGATGACCTCGTGGGATATGAACACCTGATTGCACAATTCGTCCGTAGCGACGCGTTTCCGGAAAACCGCTTTCCCTTGTTGATAACCTTAAAGCGCACCACAGCCAAGCTTCCTGAAGTTACGTTGTCGGCTTGCGAAAGGTTCATTGACGTTGCTGGCCTCGCCGCTGGGGATATCAGTACCCGTGGGGCAGGAGACGCGAATACTGTCATAGAGTTGACTCTACGCACTTACCAACAGAGTTCTGACGACACGATTCGGGCCAGGAGTCTCAACTTGGTAGACAAGCTCATGGAGTTCGGTGCCTATGGAATCCACGACGCGATCGAGGAAGTCGACCGGTAAGGTCTGAGCTATTTCTAGGCAACCAAAGAGGCTTGCACACAGGGCAATTTGGAAGAGGAAATTGCGATGGCGTGGTGACCTGCCCCCCCCCCGATTAGGTCCAAGGATTCCTAGAATCCGACTGGGGGTTTCCTAGCCATCTGTTGTGCAAACTCCTGGGGCGTTTGGTTGCCCAGAGCACTGTGGGGCCGAAGGGCATTGTAGTCGTCCCGCCAGCTCTCCACGACGGTCCGGGCCAAGGGAAGGCTCATGAACCAATGCTCGTTGAGGCATTCGTCGCGCAGCCGCCCGTTGAAGCTCTCGATGTAGGCATTCTGCACGCGCTTGCCGGGATCGATGAAGTGCAGCTGCACCCCATGGGTGTAAGCCCAAGCGTCCAGGACCCTCCCGGCGAATTCAGGGCCGTTGTCTACGGTGTCCAGCTCCGGCAGGCCACGGTCAACGGCCAGTCGGTCTAACACCTGCGTCACGCGAAGGCCCGGTAACGATATGTCCACTTCTGTGGCAAGGCTCTCCCGGGTGAAATCATCGATCACGGTCAGCACTCGGATCCGCCGGCCATTGGTGAGGGCGTCGGACACGAAGTCCATCGACCATCGCTGCTTTGGGCGCTCCAGTGCCGGCGTGGGGACTCGAGCGACGCCGGCCTACGCTTGCGCTGCCGCCGCCGCACGGACAGCCCCTCTTCCCGGTAGAGTCGATAGGCCCGCTTGCGGTTCACGCCGAACCCCTCCCGGCGCAGCAACACCAACAACCGGCGATACCCAAAGCGCCGCCGCTCCGCTGCCAGGGAGCAGAGCCGCTCCCGTAGCTCCGGCGTGTCGTCTCCGACCCGCCGGTAGCGTGCGACCGATCGCTGAATGCCTATCAGCCTGCAGGCGCGACGCTCGCTGAAGCCCCACCGCTCCTGGACATGGTGCACGGCTTCGCGTCGGCCAGCAGGCCTCAGGCATTTTTTCGGAGCAGCTCCCTCAGAACGTGGTTGTCGAGGGTCGCCTCCGCCAGCAGTTGCTTCAGCTTGCGGTTCTCCTCATCCAGCTGGCGCAGCCGCCGTGCCTCACTCACGCCCATCCCGCCCAATCGCGCCTTCCAGTTGTAGAAGGTCGCGGGTGAGATCCCATGGCGACGGCACAGATCGCCCGTTGAAGCTCCTGCGTCTGCCTCTCGCAGCACCCCGATGATCTGCTCGTCCGTAAACCTGCTTCCACGCATACGGTCCTCCTGCTTTCTCCCGGAAGGACTCCAATTATCAATGGACCAGTTTTCGGGGGGCACGTCACCCCCTTGCGGGCGCTGTCTGTCAAGCTCACTCCCGACCACCGCTTCTTCTCTGTGAACACAGGCTGCGTTCTCGCGGATCGCGTGGAGGACGGGACGCTCTAGTGCAGCGCCGGAACCGCCTTCTACATCGCCAACGGCCAGCGGGCCGCGAACCTCCCGCAGTCGTTGGATTCCCCATGTCTGGCTCGGACAGTCCGCCACAGACTGCGGAGCCGCGTCGTAGCGCTCGCCGTACCGTGAACGGTGCGCCGCCGACGACAGACGCCTCCTCGCTTGACTTCTTTGCGGTCATGGAAGTCTGCTAGAGGGGTGGCGAAGCGGCGCAAACGCAAGAATCCGACGCGGCGGAGAGCGGGCACCCGATCGCGAAGGGGGGCCGCGCGTCAAGCCCGGCGCGAAACGGTCGAAGTGCTTGAGCATGAGAGCGGCCTCAGACTCCTACGCTCGGGTCGGGTCGTCACCTTGGACAAGAGCCAGATGGCGCCCGAGCAGCTCGAGGCCTTCCAGGCGCACTTCGAGCAGTACGCCCGAGACCTCCCTCGCCTCGTCGCGGAGGAGGAACGCCGGGTACGCGGGATGCTCAGGAGCCTGCCTACCTTGCCGGTCCTTGCGACTTTGGCGTTCGACATCTTGGTGCAGAACCCGGACACGTATGTGGAGGCGGACCAGCGACGCATCGCGAACGAACTGGAGTGGCTGACTCGCGTGGCACTTGGGCTTCCCGAGCCCGTCGCCTTGGATCCTGCGCGCCCCCTCCTCGACGGTCCGGCTTACCGCGCTCTCGACGAAGCGCTCTCGCGCCTGTACGAGTATGTCAAGGAACTTCTGCTGTCAGAACATGTGCGCCACGGCCGACCGGAGCCCTCGCCTTTGGACGAGATTCAGGCTCGGAGCCGCGTACACCTCACCATGATCCGGAGCCTGAGCTACGAGCACCAGCGGATCGCCCTCATCCTCCAGGGACTCTCTGGCCCCTTCGAGCGTGAGCTCGAGGATGCAGTCGGATTCACGGCGGGGGATGTGATCCGCTACACCGCAGCAATTGCGGAAATCGTAAACGGTCGCATGCGGGAACGAGGCGGCCAGCTAAAGGCAGGACTCGAAGACTTGCGGCAAGCTGCGCGCGCCCAAGGCTTCAGCTCCAAGGCTGAGATCGACCAGGTTGCCAGATCAGCTGGCATGGCGTGGGTCGCTTCCGTTGGATATGTTGACTGGATCGTCGAGCCTGGACAGCTCGACAACAATGTGGACCGAGCTCGCTCCTTCTTGGACCGCTTCTCACTTGGCTTCGGTCAGCCTCAGGCGCCTCCAGCGGGGCCGGTCCTCGATCTTCTCGACCGGCCCCTCGTCGCTTTGGGTGGCGACCAGTTCTTCTGTAACCTGTTTGTGTTCCTGACTGACGCGGCGAAGCGGAACCTCGAGGATGCGCTCCAGCAGGATCAGGAAGTCTGGGACCGCTACCAGTCACATCGCGCGTCGTTCCTTGAACAGCAGACTGCCCAACACCTCAGCGCGGCAATGCCATCCGCCGAATTGCACCGCAACCTCCGCTATGAGGGCGAGGAAGGTGCGGGTGAACTGGATCTTCTTGTTCGCCTCGACCGCATCGTGCTCCTTTGCGAATGCAAGGCCGGTTCGATTACGCCGCCCCAGCGTCAGGGTCACCGGCTGCGCCGAGCCCTCCGAGAGGTGCTTGGCGAAGCCCACTATCAAGCCCTCCGTGCGCGTCGACACATCCACAATGGTGGCGCATTCACCACGCAGGATAGTGACAATATCGCTATCGACCCAGAGTCGATCGACCACTTCTTCGTAATGGTCGCCACGCTCGATGAGGTGTCCAGCTTCGTCACGAACCTCGCAATACCAGTAGCCGAAGGCATCTTCGAAGCGGGCGATATCCCATGGGCCGTCAGCGTGACAGACCTCGAGCTCATCGCAGACATGGTCGACCTCAATGTCCTTCTCCCGCACTACCTCGTGCGCCGAGCCCGGATCGCGAACCAAGCCCACCTCACTGCGATCGAGGAGATGGACTGGTTCATGCACTTCGTGAACGAAGGGCTGTACTTCGCCGACGACCTTGACTCCCTAGGCGCAGTGAGCCTGGATTCCTTCACACAGCCAATGGACGACTATTACGAGTACATTGCGGGCCGTCGCCAGAAGCCCGCACCTAAGCCCCAGGTGCGGATGCGCGCCAAGTACCGCACGCTGATCCGGCGGCTCGAAGCGGCAGCTCCGCCGGGATGGGCAAGCGGCGCGCTTCTCCTTGCCAACTACGGACTGGAAGGGCAAGACGATGTCTTGCGCGAACTGCGAGCGGTCACGGTGAGGGGCACTCCAGTCGGCCGGGTGCTGATCAACGACACCCCGTCCGGTCGAGACGCCGTGATCCTATTCGGAACTCCAATCCAGGCCGGTCGATTGCGCTCGGCGATGCGTGACTATGCGAAAGCCACAATGGTGCGCGATGAGATCGATCGGGCAATCGTGATCGGAATGAACCAGCACTACCCCGCATCGGTTCCGCAGTTCATGTACATCGACGCGGGACGGGACGGTGCGCTTCCCGACGCCGAAGTCGAGAAGATCCTGCGCCCATTCAACAGCACCCAGCGTCAGCTGCGCGCGTGATTGCGACCGGCCTGCGGGAACTGAGCTCTGCGATGGCGGCGAGGTCGGGCGGAAGCGCGCGGAGTGTCTGAAGGTAGGCCCGGAACCTGGTTCGCCCTGTGGCCTTGTCCCGCAGCAAGGTGGACGTGATCGTCGGCAACCCGCCTTGGCTGAGTTACCGCAACACAGCCAGCACGCTGCGAGCGGAGCTGGAGCGGCAAAGCAAGGAGATCTACAGCATCTGGGATGGCGGCAAATATGCCAACCGTCATGACGTGGCAGGCCTGGAGCGCTATCACCGCACCCTCAAGCGCGAGGTGAAGCTCCTGATCTACGAGCTGCCATCGGCTCTCGAGGCAGCTATCGCCGGCTTCGTGGACTACTACAACCACCGCTGCTATCACGAGGGCATCGGCAATGTCACCCCGGCCGATGTCTACCAGGGTAGGCGGCAAACCATCTTGGCCACAGGAGAAGAGGTCAAGCAGAAAACCAGGCAGCTAAGCAGGCAGTACTATCGGGCGGCAAAGGAGCAAGCCAGCGACCAAAGTCTCCATTAGAAATCAGGCCGAAAAGTCTGGATTTCGCTGAAGACGTACAGGCACCCTCTCAACGGTGCGGCTCATCGCGACAAAGGCTGGGGTGGACAGCGACCCGTCGGACGACGCAACCGGGGCCCGGCGACGCGAGTCGGTTCGTCGAGGACGCGGGGACAACGAACCAGGCGGGATCCGCCTCCCCCAAGCCCGCCCTGCAACCCGACGCCCCACCCCTACAGCTGCATCGCCGGACTGAAGGCAGCGTGGGCCTTTGCCGCCTGCTCTGAGTCGTAGGTCGCCGAGTAACGACGGACCATCATCGGACTCGAATGACCAAGCAAATACTGGACATCGAGCTCGCGGGCATTGACTCTGATCGCCCAGGTAGCAAATGTGTGGCGGAATCGGTGGGGGTTGACCTGGCTAACCCCAGCCCTCAGGCCGTGACGGGTGAACATAACGTTCATGTGATGATTGCGAAGCGGTCGGCCGTCTACGGTCTGGAAGAGGTGGCCTTCGCTCCAGCCGCGAAAGTCGTCCAGGTAGGTTCTGAGGGCAGCGAGGGCTACCTCGCTTATCGCCGTCCAGCGCTGCTTACGTCCCTTGCCTTGAAGGACGCGGACACGGCCCTCGTCGAAGAGGACATCGCAAAGCTCAAGCGAGACGAGCTCGCTTGAACGCACGCCGGTATCTAGGAGGAAGAGGATCATCGCCCTCATGCGAGAGCCCACGTAGGTCTTGGGATTGCAGGCAGCAAGCAAGGTCGTTAGGTCGTCTTTAGTAAACGGCTGGACGACCTTCTGCTCGCGCCGGACCATCGGCACCCGCATGAACGGGTTCTCCTCGACGTAGTCCAGGCGTCGGCACCAGGAGAAGAACGCCTTGACCTCACGCTGGCGGCGGTGCTGAGTACCGGCGCTCACGCCTCGGTCGTGCACCCAGCCCATGAAGAGGTAGACATGGGCCGGCCCGAAGGCTGCCACATCCTCGGGCAGTTGGAGTTGGTCGACTGCGCGGCGGAAGTGACGGAGGGACTCGCCGTAGGACTGCAGGGTACGCTCAGTCTTGCCCTCGACCTCGCAGGCCTTGAGGTAGAGGGGGACCGCCTCTTCGAATCTTTCCATGTGCAACCTCCCTTAATCCGGTGGTCACACATAACTCCCTCCGCCGGGGGAGCAAGTCAAGCTCACGGAGCCTGTTTGCAGAAAGAACGGAACCTCAGCCGCCCGAGCAACCCCATCCTTCGATGGTTCCCCACTAGGTGGCTGTCGCGTCACAAAGCTAGGCCCCGATCGCCTCTGCTACCTTCGCCCAGCTGCGGTCCTCCTCCCCCTCGAGACGCCTGAGGTAGGTCGTCGTCACGGCCAGGCTACTGCGGCCGAGGGGCCGCGACACGTCTTCGACCGACTCCCCGGCGTCGCGACGTAGCTTCGCTGCTGAATGCCTGAAGATGTGCACGCCACCGGCGGGTGGGCCAGCGACGCGTAGTATACGTCACCGTTCGGCGCGGCCGCGATATGGTGCCAGGCAGGGTGTTCATCGACCGCGACTAGTACTTCCACCTCGCGGTGCCACCGGGCGACATTCCGGGGAACGTCTTGGTAGCGATGCCTTCCGCTTGCGGGGGGCTGTGCTTGGTGGCGGAGGCCTCTTCAGAGCGAGACATCCCAGCGAAAAGTTCGCAGTACGGTACACTCTGGCCCACCATCGCTTACGGTAGATACCACCCTCTTCGAGTTGTGGCTCGGCAGCCTTTCGACGCACCAAGGCCTCTCGATTCCCGTAATGTGATGCGTAGGGGCGGAAGGACGCTAGGAGTGTCATGTTGGATCTTAACTGTACGGCACGCGGTACCGTCTTCGAGATGTGGTTGGGGGGCCTGTGAGGCGAAGCCCTCGGCGCAAGCATTATGAGGCAATGGGCTAATGGTCACCCGGATAGCGGGACTTCACTCCCGGTCGAGCGAATGGACCGTAGAGTTTGGGCAGTAGCCTCGTCGGCCGGCTTGAACGGGTTGAATGAACTTGCATTGTAGTGGCCTACGTCGACGGGGAACCATTAGGCACACCAATGGTCACTATCCGAGACAATCTCACCGTTGGGGAGGAAAGTGCATCTCTCGCTGTTCTCACCTTCATAGGTGAGCCTCCCCCTTGCCTCGCCTATCCTAGCCAACTCGAACCAATTGAAGGCCGCAACTGATTTTTCTAGCACCGGCAACAGCAGGTGACCACCAGGATTCCTCTGATCTCTTGACCATCCTACGTTGTTCCCACTGCCCGGGAGCTTATTGGCGTATAGATGCATAGTAGTGCCATCACTACTCACCGCCTGTCTAACAAGCAAGTGCCGCCGTTCCCTACTCCGAGTTCGCTCGTGGATGTACATTAGGGTCCTGGACGCTTGGGCTTACACCCATGGGGTGCAGTTGCACTTCATCGATCCCAGCAAGCCCGTGCAGAATGCCTACATCGAGAGCTTCAACGGGCGGCTGTGCGACGAGTGCCTCAACGAGCATTGGTTCTGCCCACAAACCGTCCGGCCCAACTACAAGCTCCCACGCCACTAGTTCCAAGTCCTCGGCTGACGGCTTCCGGGTCTCTGGTCGCGCAATAGGACGGTCGAGGCCTTCCGCTCGTACAGCCTCTCGAAGCGCAGTCAGTGCCTGAACCACTTGGCCTATTTCTGCACGGGTTGGCGCAAGCTGGTTCATGACTCGAACAGAGTCTCGCATTCCCACACGCCTGGTTGCGTCAGAAGGCAACGGCATTTCAACCCAATCGTTGAAGAACCTGAACAGTTCAGGTTGAGCTTGTAGCAGGTCATCACGATTGAGGAACCGCCTGATGAGTCTTGTGAAACTGTCAGATGTAACTGCGGATATGGCGTCCAAGTATGCCTGGCCGATCTGGTCGACGGCGGCTTTCAGAGGTTCCTTCAAGTGCTTGAATGGGTTTTCGTCTGGCGGCATCTCGAAGCGGTGCTCGTCTCTGCTGGCCTCCACAATGGATAGGACATCACTTGGCGATGTCATGGGCTGCGTCACGTTGCCCAGGGGATAGAACCGCCAGAATACTTCGCCCGACGCTTCTTCGGGCATCTTCAGCATGACGTAGACACCGCTGGCCATGCCCTCCTTCACGCTGTAGACGCCGTTGGGGATGTCCCTTACGTCCTCGGTGGCGAACTCTTTCATCATATCCAGGTACCTGTTTAGCAACTCCGCACCTTCGTCCAGCCCCTGGCTTCGCTCCCCCTCTCGGTACACCTGGTCCGCTTGGACGCCGCCTGCACGCAGCTTCATCACCTTGTCCAGTTCTTTCGCCTCGATCTGCTCACCGAGCACCGAGGCGTCCAAGGCCACGGCATCCTCGATGGTCTCAATCTTCCTGGTCAGGTTCTGAACCAGATTCAGCAGGTCCTCCAAGCCGTCCTCGGGCATCAGGTTGTAGATGTACACCTTGTCGTGGGGGGAGAACAGGCGATCGACGCGACCAGCCCGCTGAATCATCCTCACTGGGTTCCAAGGTAGATCGTAGTTGACCAGGAACTGGGCGTCCTGGAGGTTCTGGCCCTCCGAGAGTACGTCCGTGGCTATCAACAACTCGATACCTTGCGCTCTCAGAGGCTTTATCTTCCTCAGCAGGGCTGGATCATCCAGAGGTTCGGTCTCGCGGCGGGCGGCGAGCGGAGCGAACCTCTCAATCACCGAGCGCCGCCGATTCTGGTCATCACCTCCAGTGAGCAGCGACATCCACCGTGCGTCCTCCAGGTTACTCTGAACGCGAACGTCGCTCTTCAGAGAATCCACATCTCCGCCGAACTGCTTGAACAGGTGTTGAGCGGTGTCCTTATACGTCGTGAACAGGGCCACCTTGGTGGGTTGCCCGTGGTCGTCCTTTCTTGGAAGCCCTTCGAGCAGCTTGCGCACGGCCTGGGCCTTGGGGTCGCCCTGCTCCGCCAGCATCTCCTCCAGCCACTGAAGCCGTGTGAGCAACGTCTGAAGCCTGTCCCGGTCAAACTCCACGTCCGCCTGCAACCTCCCGCGGAGGTCCACGTCCTCCGGCGCGGCGAGCTCCTGTTGTAATGCCGCCAATGCCTTGGGGTCCATGTCCTCTAGGTCCTGGTCGTGGTCTGGCAACGACCCTCCCAGCACGCCCCGCAGCTTGTATGCCTGCTTGGGCGTCAGGACCCGATCATGTACCAGCCTCGCCAGGAAGAGGTTCAGATAGTCCACGAGACTTCGCACTGTGGATGTGAGCGCTGCTAGGGAGCTCTCCATGCGCTTAAGCAAGATGGTGCGCATGATGCCGACGAAGTTGGCGTTGCGCTGCCTCAGCTGCGCGCTGGTCTCCTTCTCCTCTGTCTCTACGCCGTACTCGTCTAGGCGGTAGACGGCGAAGTTGAGGTGCTCAATGGCGTCTATGATGTCGTGGTAGATATTTCCGTACAGGCCTTGCAGGCTATAGTCCACCGCCTTCGGTATCTCGTGCTCCGGGAACCGCAGAGGCTGTCCATTGACCTCCATCGTCTCCCCTGCCTCCTGCATGGACCGTATGTCATGCCGGGTCCGGCGAACCAGGGACAGCATCATGGTGTCAAGCAGGCCGGAGTCGGACTCTCCCTTCTCAATCGCCTGGAAAGCCGCTTTCAGGTTTGGTATTGGCCCTCGCCCCGCATACCAGGTGTCGTCTCCCCTTGTGATTAGCATGAGTTGGTGATACAGGTCCCACACCGAGTTGTTGATGGGCGTGGCCGTCATCAGCACCACCCTAGTGTCCGGCTTGCCTCCTCGGATGATCTCCATGAGGGCGCGATAGCGTTTCGTCCTCGGGTTGCGGAAGTTGTGGGACTCATCTACCAGGATAACGTCGTACTGATCCTGGTAACGCTTCAACTCGGCCCGGAGCCGTTGCCGTTGAACGGGTGACGGTTCCTCCTCGATGTCTGCGAGGCTGGGCAGGGACTCCATGGTGACCGTGGTGGCGATGATTCCCCACTCGGCGAACCTGTCGGCACTCCAGTTATCCTGAAGCTGAGCGGGGCAGACGATCAGCGCCCGCGTCGAGGTGCTCACTTGTTGTGGGTCATCGCTCCGTTGATTGGCGAACTCCCGAAGGATGCCCAAGCCCTCATAGGTTTTGCCTAATCCCACTGAGTCGCACAGCATGGCTCCCCAGTGGCGCCTCAACAGTGCCACGCAGCGTTGGACGGCCTGTTGCTGGAATCCGGCCAGCCTTCCCATGACCTCTTCCGACAGCCCCAGCTCCAGGAACCGGCCGTAGGCGGCGTGCAGAGACTTGAGCATGACCTGCCACGGGGTGTAACGCCTCCCGAACAAGACACATTCTTCTAGGCGCTGGATGAACTGTGCCTTGCAGTCCTGGCCAAGCTCCCACTTATCGTCGAACCAGCCTTCCAGGTGGACCGTCAGGTCATGGTCGTAGGAGGCCAGGTTTAGCTCGGAGTTCTCGGATAGGCCGCTCTTGGTGAGGTTGCTGGATCCAACGGCGGCATACCGTCCCATCTCGCTGGAAAAGAGGTACGCCTTGGCGTGAAGTCGGTTCCTAGGCGAGCGATGGTCCAGCACCTTTTCGGGCAGGACGTTGCCTTTATCGGACCCTAGGAACCGCCTGACCTCCACGCTGTCCCTTCTCAGAAAGTCGGCCAGCGTAGTCACCCGCTCCCACGCGGTCAGGTCGAAGGCTCCCGCCTCGGGAGTAGTGCTGCGGGCTAGCAGCTCCCGGCGTTCCTCGTGAGTGAGCAGCAGCCAGGGGTAGCCACCTTCGAGGAAGGTGTACCAGTCGACCGACTCCGCCGGGCCTTGAAGCTCGTCATGGTCGCCGGGTTGGGTCAGCACGTCTCCCGGCCCGCGCCGGTTCATGAAGGGCCGCTCCCCCAGCAGGAGTCTCACGTTATGGGCACTTTCCATGGCATCCTTCAACTCAAGGAAGCCGTCGGGGGTCAGGTAGGCTGTCGCGATGCGGATGTCTTGGGGGATTACACGAGCCAGTGCGCCGACAAGGTGCTCTCGCATTGCCCCGGTGGTCGGTTCGTTGGCTATAGGGAGAACGTCGGCGTCATCTGTCATGAGGCCGACCTTGAATCCCGTGAAGGCTTAGCGACGACGCCAATAACTTGCTCCAAAATCCAGATCACCCTCGCCAACCGGAAAACCGACAAGCAAACAGAGAGCGCAAGAGGGATCACGAGCCAAGTAGTAGGAGCGTCATCGCGATCCCATATTGCGATACCTTTCTAGGCCGAAACGATGCTCAGCCCATGCATTCGCTCGAGATGGCGTGTGTTGTTGGTAAGCAGCGTCAGGTTGTTGCTTATCGCTGTGGCCCCTATCAGGATGTCCATGTCCCCTATGAGGGTCCCCTCTTCTCGTAGCCTGGCCCGCTCCTCGCCGAAGACTCGGCAGGCCGCGTCGTCCAGTGGGACCATCTCCACCGCTTCGAGGAACAGGTGCAGCGCCTCCGAGTCGGTATCAGGGTTTCTGGACCGGGCGATGCCCTCGTAGAGTTCCGCCAAAGAGACGATGCTCAGGCCAACGCCATCGGGGAGGAGTTCTTCCAACAGCCTGACCGTTCTGTCGGCCTTGTGTAGGTAGTCGATTGCCCAGTCTGTGTCCACAAGGTACTCCACAGCGTTGATGGGCTACAGCCTAGGCACGGGCCGGGTCCGGATGTCTCTGCTGGCGCGGATGTCCCGCTTGAGCTGCTCACCGTCGACGTTGCCCTTCCAAGCTCCTGCGGAAGCCTGCAGCGCGTTGATCTTCCGCCAGTCGGGGGGTATCTCAGTGCCCAGCGCCTCCCGGCGTTCACCCAGCCAGTCCAGCACGAGCTTACGTTCCTGTGGAGACAACCCGTAGGCTTCAAATACGAGGGTATCAATTTCCCTTTCGATATCAGGAGCGTCGACTCCTGTTGCCAGGGTCTCCACATATTCCGCAAGGCGCTTGTCTATTTCTCCCGGGAGCGACGGAACCGGGAGTTGCTCTAGGAACTGCACGAAGACCTGCATATAGCCATTCTGAAGTGGAGTACAGAGATGCGATAGCAGCCACCAGCCCACACTAGAATTAACTATTGCTGCTAGTGAGGGGCCTGGTGGCACTGCGAAGGAACAGGCGTTATTGTGATATGCCCCCGAAGTGTCATAGGCGAACGAAGCTGAATTGATGAAGTGATTGAAGACAATCTTTGGCCGGGCGAACTCGTGGTAGTAGGCAATCGAGTCTTGAATTTCGTACCACTGATAGTCGCCTGGTTTCCTCCCCGGATCACTCTGCCCAGCGGCTGCCTTGGGCGCTAGCTCACTTCTCCACCACGAAAGGTGATCCTTTATCGCAGGATATTCGTCGATGTCCACTCCGCGGCGAGTGAAGATAACGTATCGCCCTGCCCAATCTGCCTTCCACCGCTTGATGTCCCGACCCCGCAGCCATGGCTTGATAAGCTCCGCGCTACGCGGGTCGTCCTCGATCAGTTCGTCGCGCTTGTCTTGGTCTATGACGAACGCCTTGTTTAGACCCGTCTTGACCCCGTAATAGATACGTCCGTGGACGAACTCACCCAAGGGCTTGCCTTGGTTCATCAATCGCTCGAAGAGGCGAGTCAGAGCGGGGTCTTCCAAGACCCAGCCGTCCCTTTTCAGAAGCACCTGAGGGAAGGGGCTAATCTCGGCCTTCGCGAGCAGCCCGTCCAGGTCCTCCAACACACCTCGCACACTCTCAGTGTTGACCTTCAGATTGTCCTCCGAAATTGCCTTACGGATCGGACCAGCCAAGTCAGCGACCTTAAGAGCATGTTTGTCCGCATCGTCCGATCGGCTGCCCACCAGCACGGCTGGATAGGCTGCGATGGCCTTGCCGTTGGCTTCGAACAATGGGAGGTCACCGAAGTCGATGACTCGCTGGATGCGGAGCGAAGCTGGCAGGTGCTCTCGAGTCCCGGCACCGTAGCCGGCCCGCATGAACTTGTTGCTGGTTATGAAAGACATCCAGCCTCCGGGCCGGAGCACCTGCAGGGCACGGGCGTAGAAGTAGACAAGGATGTCTGCCATGCCCGTATACACCTCCGGGAAGGCTTCCTCATAAGACCGCTGGTCTTCAGCATCTAACCTCTCCTGGCGCACGTATGGCGGATTGGCCAGCACGACGTCGAAGCCCGCGTTGGGGTCGCCCTCCCGAAGGACTTCCGGAAAGGCGATGGGCCAGAGGAAGGGTTTCTGCACCAGGGCAAAGTCCTTTGACTCCACATTCTCCAGGAGAGAGCGAATTCGCTCTCTCAGGCTATTAGCCTTCCTCAGCGCAGACTTGGTAGGCTGCCCGTTCTTATTCAGGGCCTCCAGGTCCCCCTCGGCCTTCTCATGCGCATCCAAGAGATGGAGGCGGACGACCTCGCGCTGGTCCCGGGCGATGAGGTCCCGCAGCTCGCGAAGGCGTTTCGGGTTCCTGTGGGTACCCTCGAATTCCCGTCTCCTTTGGGCGATGTTGTTCTCCAACCACTGGAGCTTGCTCTGTAGCTCCATGCCGAGCTGTAGCCCATTTGGCGTGGGCCAGGACTCCTTGAAACTGACGCCTGCCACCCTGTCTACCAGTGAATCCCCCGCCACTATCTGGAAGTCCAAATTGGGCAGCGCCCAGTCGGAGTTGGGCGCGGGCGGTTCGTCCATATCCAGCACCATGGAAAGCCAGAGCCGCAGGCGGCATATCTCGACTGCCTCTGGGTTGATGTCCACCCCGTACAGGCAGTTCTCGATTATGCGGCGCTTCCAGTCGCTCACCGTCTGGTAGAACTCCTGGGGTTCGACGTAGGTGCGTTGGGAGAAGAGAATCCCACGCCGCAGGGCCACCATCTCCTGGATGGCTCCAAGGAGAAACGCCCCGGAGCCGACGGCTGGATCGCACACCTTGACAGTTTCCAAAGCGTCTATAAGAGCGTCAGCCGGGATGTCCGGAAGGGCCTGATACTCGTCCCGAGAACCCACGGCCTCTAGGCGTAAGGCGTCCAGCGTGGACTGGTCAACGCCTGTCCTGCCGCGTAAGTAGCCGTCGAGCACCTCGCGGCACATGAAGTGGACAATCTCTCTCGGTGTGTAATAGGTGCCGGTGTCGTGGCGTTCGTCGCCCTGATAGAGGTTCTCGAAAACGCGGCCCAGTAGCTCCGGGTCGGGATCGACGGACTGGTCGTCGGGCGTGGACTCCCGCGTCGTGAAGCGGTAGCGAGAGAGCAGGCCCAGGAGCGAGTTGTCATCTTCGGGGTCAAACACCTCGTCCGGCAGCGACAACTCGCCGCCGTCGTTGATGCGGTCTTCCAAGGCGCTGCGTCGGAACAGGCCGCCGTTAAGATAGGGGACGAACCCCAGGACCGGGTGCTCACCACGACTACTGCTGCCCGTCGCCATAGCATCAAAGAACATCGGGGACAGGATGCCGCGGTAGAATTCGCCCTCTTGCGTGTCTTTGCGCCTATCCCAAAGGTCCAGAAGGTAGGTGACGGAACCCATCCCTCCCGGTTCCCCTAGCCATCGCTTCGCTTGGAGGAACCATAGAAAAAGCACGCGTCCCATCTGCCGCGTAGCCCAGGCGCGGGCATCGTCCTTGTTGAAGGACTTGACGACGGGATGGTCCTGGTTGTGGGCTAAAAGAGCATCAACTATGCGGTCGCGGACAGCAGCGTACTCCTGGTAGAACGTAGTGGTAACGCGCTCGACGCTGAACTGCTGCTGCCACACCCTGGACACGTCCAGGAGACTTGCGCCGGGTGAGATGCGCAGCCCACTCAAGAGGTCCCGGTGGAACCGGGTGGGGCTGTCGAGGTCTAGGTGAGCGCGGACGCTGGTAACAGCCCCATTGGATGATCCGGTCTGAGTGCGGGGGAAGACGAGTTCCGCCTCGCGGCGCGGATCAGTTGAAGGAGGGACCAGCAGGGCCAAGGCCCGCCTGTCCGCCACGTGCTCCACGAGAGCGCGAGTAATACGTCGACGGGAACGGTCCCGATCTGCCGACCGATAGCCCCAGTCGTCGAGGACCCCAACCCACAGACCAGCCTCTGCCGGGTCTGCCCTGCGGCTTCCGACCCGGTAGAGCTCGCGCACGCCGAATCCGCCATCGCCACGGCCCTGCAGGAACTGCTTGAGTCCCCCGGAGAGCGGGCCGGACAGCCGGTCTTCCGGATTGGGAATCGGCTCGAACCCCAAGAACGCGGCCAAGCCCTCGGCGTGCCGGGGGTCGCCTCCGAAGTCAGCAAGTATAGACGCGACGTTGCCGTCAGCAGCGAGAGTCATGTCGCTGACTCCACGGCGTCTATGATCTTGACTGTTGGATGTTCAGTGTCAATTCCGAATCTCACAAGATCAAACGGGTCGGGATAGACGATAGCCTTGTCGGGTTCCTTCGGAAACTTGACGGGGAGCCAGTGCTCCATTTCCCCGTTGTCCTCCCTCAACTGCGGCAAATTGCCAACACTCTCTTGGCTTCTGCCACCGCTCTGTCATAAGTGGAGTGCTCAGACTGGTAGTTTGGAGCGGTTACTCTCGTTACAGGACTAACCCGAACCTTAGGGTAGGGTTCTTGATTTTGTCCAGTTTGGCGACCATAAGCATACTGTACTGCGAACCTGGGAGGCGACTGTTACGCAGGAGCTTCCATACTCTGATGTAGGGGGTTAGTGGTGGGCCCTCAGGGATTCGAACCCTGGACCGACGGATTAAAAGTCAGTGGCTCCAGCCCCAAAACAGCAGGGAAAATGCAGGGAAAACGCAGGAAAATGCAAAGAAACAGCAGATCTCAGGCCACTTTCCAGATACGAAGGAGACAATGGAGACACCTAAAGAGCTTGGAAAACGTAGGCCTCAGGCCAAAGGAGCACACATGTGCTAATATAGCTACCGTTCGGGCTCTGACGGCCACAATATGCGCGGGGGCCGTCAACCCGAACGCCAGCCTCCTCCGGCACGAGATCGATAGATCAGCTCCGCCCGCCAGAGAGGTAGCGATGTACGTCATCGGTCGATGTGACGCCCAACTCCGTGCATCCGTCGAGTACCTCCCGGAGAGTCCTCTCACCCAGAGTCAGCGGCGCAAGGAGATCAAGGAGGGCTCGCACTTGCTTGCTGTCCAGCAGGGAGTTCACGAAGAGCTCTAACGTGTTGTCCGATCTGCCTGGGTCGGTCCGACCAGCCGGCGTCACTCATGAGGCAGGGCGACGCGCGGCAGGTTCGAGTCCCGGTAAGTGGGCTATTGCAATGGGGAGCAGCCGCCCTTGTTGCACGCACGGACCTGGTAGTAGGAGCCAAATGAGAGGTTCAAGGAACGGCCCAGGTCTGTGTGCGAACTGATGGTCAACGGCGCACTCACCGTGGTCAGCCTATCCCCGGCCCTGTACACCTCGTAGTAGGTTGCACCCTCCACCGCGGTCCAGGTCACCTCATCAATGTCAGGGAAGACCGCAACCTTCTTCCTGACTACTTGAACGTCCTTGGGAGATGCGGGGATGCTGACATCGGCATCGGACTCGGTGATGCCCGCCACTGGTTCATCGTCGAACTTAGTGCATCCAAGGTGGTTGCACGCCCTCACCAAGTAGTAATAGACCCTATCCGGCTGCAGACCCTCGTCCACAAGGCCGAGAGCAGCTACCTCGGTGGCCACGACGGCATAGTCGCCATCCTTGGAATCGCTGCGTTGCACGTCGTAGTAGGTCGTGTCGCTGATGGTGTTCCACACGACCACCAGAGAAGATTCGGTCCTGTAGACCACGTACAGGTTGCGAGGGGGGAATGCGGGAGGCCTTTCCGGAGTAGCCTCTAGGGTGGGTAAGGGAGCAAGGGCAAGCTCGAGTGCCGGAGCAGGGACGGAACATCCCCACGCGGCCGCCGATAGAGCAACGGCGACGCCAATCCAAGCCATCCTAACGCCGCTTCCTAGCACGTTGCTTGGTCTCTCCCATAATAATTCCTCGGCGCCTCGGATGGCGAGGCCCGGGCGACGTCGCCAATTCCCTGACAGGTCACGGGGCCTCCGGTGACACGGCCGCCGTGGCCTACTCTACGGGCTGGCCGGTTTGTTTGAGTCAATCTCTGAGCAACCCTCGCTATTGTAGGCGACGACGAAGTAGAAATTGTCATCGGGGTCAGGAGCGGCACGCATGTAGCTTGTGCCGGCGACGTCCGAGGTCCTCTCCGAAGAAACGGGCCGTCTGAGTCCTGATGGGGCCGTTGTCAGACAGCTCACGCAGCGTACGGTCCATCTCGAGGGCAGGGTTGAGTTGGAGTACTGCGTCGGGCCAGAGTTCCCCTTCGTCCAGCCGACTGCTCACGAAGCCGTCGATGCGGTCGTCTAGGACCCGTACGAAGCTACCGACGTAGGCCCGGTATTCATGGGCCGCCGCCGCCTGCTCCGAGTCGTACCCGGGGCGCGTGGACTCCAATCCGTCCCAGTAGAAGCGGGCCCGGCTTCTAAGCAAGCAAAGATCGACAGACGGCTCTATTATTTAAAGAAGGGTGAATACTCGGCAGATGAGATGTAGGTCTACCTCCCCTACAGCTGCATCGCCGGGCTGAAGGCAGCGTGCGCCTTTGCCGCCTGCTCTGAGTCGTAGGTAGCAGAGTAGCGACGGACCATCATCGGGCTCGAATGACCAAGCAAATACTGGACATCGAGCTCGCGGGCATTGACCCGGATCGCCCAGGTAGCAAACGTGTGACGGAAACGATGGGGGTTGACCTGGCTAACCCGAGCCCTCACGCCGTGACGGGTGAACATCACGTTCATGTGATGATTGCGAAGGGCTCGGCCGTCAAAGGTCTGGAAGAGCTGGCCTTCGCTCCAGCCCCGAAAGTCCTCCAGGTAGCTTCTAAGGGCTTCAAGCGCTACTTCGCTTATCGCCGTCCAGCGCTGCTTA
The DNA here is from genome assembly GCA_965197795.1 of Dehalococcoidia bacterium. GTDB lineage: Bacteria > Chloroflexota > Dehalococcoidia > DSTF01 > WHTK01 > WHTK01. The sequence goes on from OZ240228.1 coordinate 633,345, forward strand.
CGTCCCTTGCCTTGAAGAACGCGCACGCGGCCCTCCCCGAAGACGACATCGCAAAGCTCAATCGAGACGAGCTCGCTTGAACGCACGCCGGTATCTAGGAGGAAGAGGATCATCGCCCTCATGCGAGAGCCCACGTAGGTCTTGGGATTGCAGGCAGCTAGCAAGGTCGTTAGGTCGTCTTTTGCAAACGGCTGGACGACCTTCTGCTCACGCCTCACCATCGGCACCCGCATGAACGGGTTCTCCTCGACGTAGTCCATGCGCCGGCACCAGGAGAAGAACGCCTTGACCTCACGCTGTCTCCGGTGCTGGGTACCGGCGCTCACGCCGCGCTCCCGCACCCAGCCCCTGAAGAGGTAGACGTGGGCTGGCCCGAAGGCTGCCACATCCTCCGGCAGGCCAAGCTCGCGCCCAGCGCGCCGGAACTGGCGCAGCGTCTCTGCGTAGGACTGGACCGTGCGGTCCGTCTTGCCCTCTACTGTGCAGGCTGTGAGATACAGAGGGATGAGCTCCTCAAGTGCCGGCAAGTGCAACCTCCTTAAGTCCGTTGGTCACACATCACATGTATGCGGCCTGTAATGCTGTCCGCAGCCCGCCGCTCCTAGCCCCCCGGCCCTGATACGGTGAAGCTCAGCGAGTTGGACAGCTTCCTGCCGTCCCCGGTGCAGATGGCCCCGTCGGCGTTGCAGTCCGTGGTTGCCGGGAGTTCGATGGTCACGTCCCCGTTGCCGTGCGGCTTTACCGTTATGCGCCAGGGAATGTTGCTGGGCTTGTCCGTTCTTTGCGCCTTCTCCACGGACCCGCCCGTTACAGTGAAGGCGTGGGACTTCAGGGTCCTGTAGCTGATTCCGATCTCCTCGCTGAACTCGATCTCGAAGGTCAACTCGGACGAGCCGTCGTGGGTCGCCGGGGCAGAAACCGTCACGCTGACGGTGAGGGGAACCGGCGCCGGCGCCACTGCGGCAGTGGCAATGCTGGTCAGGGTCTCCTCGTTGTTCCGGTCGTCGGTGAAGGCCACCCGCACCTGGATGGTCTTGCCCTGCTCGCTGTCAATCAGGGTGTAGCTGGAGCCGGTGGCCCCGTCGATGTCCGACCCGCCGACGATCCACTGGTAGCCGTAGGACACGTTGTCCAGCCCGTCTTCGTCCGCGATGCCCGATGTGTCCGCCGTAAGGGTCTCTCCTACCTGGGGCGTACCGCTGGTGGTGGGCTGTCCTGTGGCCTGACGGTTGGCAGCTACAGCAACGGCCACAGTCGCCGCGCTGGTAAGGGTCTCGGCGTTGTCCCGGTCGTCGGTGAAGGTCACCCGCACCTTGATGGTCTTGCCCTGGTCGGGGAATACGAGCTTGTAGGTGGAGCTGGTCGCGTTCTGAATGTCCGCGCCGTCAGCCATCCACTGGTAGCTGTACGACACGTTGTCCAGTCCGTCCGCGTCCTCAACGCCAGACGTGTCCGCCGTCAGCGTCTCGTCCACCTGCGCCGTCCCGCTGATGGTGGGTGCGCCCAGAGCCGGGGTATTCTGATCGGACTGAACGAGGTTCACCGACACCTCGTCCCCATCCGACCAGCCCAATCCCGGGTCGTCCCACCGGAACCTGTAGGACGCACCGCCCTTATCCACCATGGCGTCCGCCGAGCCGAACTCTTCATCCCCCACCGACAGCACGAAGCCGGTGGAGAGCATCTCTTCGTTCAGGCCGAGAAGGAACTTGCCATCCTGGAGAAAGATGTACCTGACGTGGTGGGTCTTGCCGTCCCATTCGACCTCGGTCACCGACAGGGACCCCAAGTGGGGATCGCCCCAGAACGAATACCCTGTGTATCCATCCCTTGCCCCCACGGTCATCGTGGCGGACCAGGCGTTGCTACCCCGCTGCACCACCTCCGTTGTAGCGCTGGTCAGGGTCTCCTCGTTATCGGCGTCGTCGGTGAAGGTCGCCCGCACCTTGATGGTCTTGCCTTCGTCGGCGGAGACCAGAGTGTAGGTGGTGTCCGTTGCGTCCGGGATATCAGAGTCGCTGTTCCCGTCGTTCCGAATCCACTGGTAGCTGAAGGTGGCGTTGTCCAGCCCGTCGGCGTCGGCGATGTCCGATGTGTCCGCCGTCAGCGTCTCGCCAACCTGGGCCGTCCCGGCGATGGTGGGCGCTCCAGTCGCCGGGGCGTTCACACCGGGAGTTGCCGAATCCAATGCACTGTACGCCGCTTCACCTCCAGCTACCACCGCCACCACTTGGTAGGAGTATGTTTCACCGGAGGTCACATCGCCGTCAGTGTGGACGAGCCCTTCCAGGTCCCGCACGATGGCCTCGACGGTGTCCCCGTCGCCTCGATAGAGCGTATAGGTGACCGTGGGAACTGGGCTCCAGTGGCTCGTGTTCACCGCGGTCCAACTCAGTTCCACGCTATCCTCGCCAGGCGTGACCGTCGTCGTCAGAACAGGACCGGCGCGGAGTTGGTGGCCGAACTCCTGCCATGTTGCCCGCCCCGCCCCATCCAGGTCCGCTGCCAGGGCGGGGTACTGGCTGGCCGCCCCCAGGTCCCAGAGCGAGTCGAGGACGTCATCGGTGTCCATTTCCAGACCCGCCGCCAGGGCCAGGTGCTGGGTGGCAGACCCAAGATCCCAGGGAGAATCAGGGACATCGTCGCCGTTCAAGTTCCACGTCTCATAGATGCCGCTGTAGCCCGTGGGCGCCTGCAATTCGGCCGTGGTCTTGCCTACGCCATGACTCCCAGCCGGGTGCCCGGAGGTACGCGTGTCCCAGTAGCTGGCGGTGATGACGCCCCCGCTGGTTCCGGCCAGACCGCCAACATCTTCACTCCCCGATACCGGCCCGGCGGCGTAGCTGGCGGTGATGGCGCCGTCGTTGACCCCGACCAGGCCACCGATTTTTCTAGTACCGGACACGCGCCCCGTAGCGTAGCTGGCGGTGATGGCGGACGGGCTTTCCGCGACCGATGCGCTTTGCCCGACGAGCCCACCGATCCAGCCTTCCCCTGACACATGGCCCGTGGCATAGCTGGCGGCAATGGCGCCGCGGTTGTCCCCAACCAGCCCACCGATAATATTGGACTGCGGACCGGAGTCCGTACCCAACACACGGGCGGTGGAACGACTGGCGGTGATGGCGCCTTTGTGGCTTCCTACCAGGCCGCCAATAACAACACCGTGTCCTGAAACCCGGCCAGCGGTGTGGCTGCCGGTAATGAGGCCGTAGTTGTTCCCCACCAGCCCACCGACGTAGGACAAGGCCGAAACGCAGCCTGTGACGGAACTATTGGTGATGGCGCCGTAGCTTCTTCCGACCAAGCCGCCAACCATTGTACCTCCCGAGACGCAGCCGGCAACGTGGCTGCCCGCAATGACGCCGTAATTCTCTCCGACCAACCCGCCTATGATGTTGACTCCTGTGACGAGGCCGGTGACTTGACTGTTTGTGATAACTCCGAGGTTTACCGCAGCCAGTCCGCTACCATCGTGGCCCCCCGTGACGTTGACGTCGATCAGGTTGACGTTGCGGATAACGCCGATCGCGCCGCTGGCGGCATCGAAACCCACGTAGCCGAAGAGTCCCAAGAAGCTTCCGCGTTTGTCGACAAACAGGTTGGAGATGGTGCGTCCATTGCCCTCGAAGATGGCAAGGAAGGGGTTATGCATTGTCCACCCTGTACTTGAGATTTGACTGGCGCCGCCGCCGATAGGTGTCCAGCCGGCTCCATCGTTCCAGTAGGTGTCGCCGGCGTCGTCGTCGCCGCTGCCGTTGGTGTCGAAATCCAGGTCCGCCATAATCTCGTACCCCGCGCATCCGTCGGCCCCGGAGCAGCCCATCCGTTCAACGGGACCCGGGAACGCAGCGGTATATGCGGCAACACCGTCGTCCGTGGGTATTCCGTCGCCATCGAGGTCATGGCGAATGGCATCGAGTTGCTTTAGGGTCGTGACCTCGATTAGCCCATCATTGTCGGCGTCGTAGTCGACCAGCACTTCCGTCGTCCCGCTGGTCAACGACTCCTCGTTACCCGCGTCATCTATGAAGGCCACACGCACCTTGACGTGCTTGCCTACGTCATCATCCGCCACCGTGTAGGTGGAGAACGTCTCTCCCGCGATTTCGGTGTCGGTGTCGCCGTCACTCCGAATCCACTGGTAGCCGTAGGACACGTTGTCCAGCCCGTCTTCGTCCGCGATGCCCGATGTGTCCGCCGTAAGGGTCTCTCCTACCTGGGGCGTACCGCTGGTGGTGGGCTGTCCTGTGGCCTGACGGTTGGCAGCTACAGCAACGGCCACAGTCGCCGCGCTGGTAAGGGTCTCGGCGTTGTCCCGGTCGTCGGTGAAGGTCACCCGCACCTTGATGGTCTTGCCCTGGTCGGGGAATACGAGCTTGTAGGTGGAGCTGGTCGCGTTCTGAATGTCCGCGCCGTCAGCCATCCACTGGTAGCTGTACGACACGTTGTCCAGTCCGTCCGCGTCCTCAACGCCAGACGTGTCCGCCGTCAGCGTCTCGTCCACCTGCGCCGTCCCGCTGATGGTGGGTGCGCCCAGAGCCGGGGTATTCTGATCGGACTGAACGAGGTTCACCGACACCTCGTCCCCATCCGACCAGCCCAATCCCGGGTCGTCCCACCGGAACCTGTAGGACGCACCGCCCTTATCCACCATGGCGTCCGCCGAGCCGAACTCTTCATCCCCCACCGACAGCACGAAGCCGGTGGAGAGCATCTCTTCGTTCAGGCCGAGAAGGAACTTGCCATCCTGGAGAAAGATGTACCTGACGTGGTGGGTCTTGCCGTCCCATTCGACCTCGGTCACCGACAGGGACCCCAAGTGGGGATCGCCCCAGAACGAATACCCTGTGTATCCATCCCTTGCCCCCACGGTCATCGTGGCGGACCAGGCGTTGCTACCCCGCTGCACCACCTCCGTTGTAGCGCTGGTCAGGGTCTCCTCGTTATCGGCGTCGTCGGTGAAGGTCGCCCGCACCTTGATGGTCTTGCCTTCGTCGGCGGAGACCAGAGTGTAGGTGGTGTCCGTTGCGTCCGGGATATCAGAGTCGCTGTTCCCGTCGTTCCGAATCCACTGGTAGCTGAAGGTGGCGTTGTCCAGCCCGTCGGCGTCGGCGATGTCCGATGTGTCCGCCGTCAGCGTCTCGCCAACCTGGGCCGTCCCGGCGATGGTGGGCAGGCCCGTGGCAGGAGTGTTGGGCCTAGCGGCCACCGCCGTCGTCGCCGCGCTGGTCAGCGTCTCCTCGTGGTCTGCGTTGTCGGTGAAGCTCACCCGCACCTTGATGGTCTTGCCAACATCATTGGCATCAAGCGTGTAGGTGGTGCCCGTTGCGTCCGGGATATCGGAGTCGTTGCTCTCGTCGTTCCGAATCCACTGGTAGCTGTAGGAGACGTTCTCCAACCCGTCCGCGTCGGCTATCCGCGAGGTGTCCACCGTTAGCGTTTCGTCTTCCTGCGCAGCCCCGCTGATGGTTGGTGCACCTGTGGCAGGACTGTTGGGTTGGGACACAGCTGTCGCCGACGTCGGGACGATGCGCAGCGGAATGATCTGACCGTCCTCCCAATCGACGTCGACGTCATCCCAGGTGAAGGCGGAATCTCCCGCCTGCAATGTCAGGACGACATCGCCGATCTCTAGCGTCAGTTCCTCCCCTCCAGGTACAACATCCGGAAATGCCAGGCGGATATAACGCCCCGGGGTGTAGTACCACAGCCACTTTGCCTGAAGACCCGCGCTGCCTCCCTGGTTCGAAAAGAGATTGGCGCTGACGGCGCCGATGGAACCGTTGCCAAGGTCCACCACCAACATGTCTGCCGACCACACCGCAGGATCCTCGTCCGATACCATATTATCGGGCTGCGGCGTAACCGCTGCCGTAGCCGCGCTGGTAAGCGTCTCCTCGTTATCGGCGTCGTCGGTGAAGCTGACCCGCACGTTGATGGTCTTGCCCTTGTCGGCTGAGGCCAGCGTGTAGGTCGAGCCTGTCTGACCGCTTATGTCGGTGTCGTTGTTCCCGTCGCTCCTAATCCACTGGTAGCTGAAGGTGGCGTTGTCCAGCCCGTCTTCGTCCGCGATGCCCGATGTGTCCGCCGTCAGCGTCTCGTCAACCTGGGCCGTCCCGTTGATGGTGGGCCCTCCCGTGGCCGGGCTGTTGGGACGAGGCTGCACAGCGGTCGTCGCCGCGCTGACCAAGTACTCTTCATGATCCCGGTCGTCGGTGAAGTCCACCCGCACCTTGATGGTCTTGCCCTTGTCGGCGGAGACCAGGGTGTAGGTCGAGCCTGTCTGGCCGCTTATGTCCGTGTCGGCGCTCGCGTCGTTTGCAATCCACTGGTAGCTGTAAGAAACGCTGGTCAGCCCGTCGGCATCTGCAATGCCTGAGATGGCCGCCGCCAGCGTCTCGCCCACCTGAGCCGTCCCACTGATAGTGGGCGCTCCGGTGGCCGGGTTGTTGGGACGAGGCTGCACAGCGGTCGTCGGCGCGCTGGTCAGCGCCTCCTCGTAGCCCCTGTCGTCGGTAAAGCTCACCCGCACCCTGATGGTCTTTCCCGCGTCGGTGTCCGACAGGGTATAGGTCGAGCTTGCGGCGTTCGAGATGTCCGTCTCCGTCGTTCCATCGTTCCGAATCCATTGGTAGCTGTAGAGGGAGCCGTAGAGCAAGCTGGTCAGCCCGTCGGCGTCGGTGATGCCGGAAACGTCCGCCGTGAGCGTCTCGTCCACCTGAGCCGTCCCACTGATGGTGGGCGCTCCCGTGGCCGGGCTGTTTTCCGATGGCGCGTCGTCGCCGAAGACCCAGGGGCGGGCCTGCTTGATCGACAGAATATCGTCGCTGGTGATCTTGAACTCGATCTCCATGGCGAACGGCTCATCGGCTTCGACACCGTACAGCTCGGCGAACTCGTCATGGATCAGTTCGAGATGACGGCGCAACTGATCCATTTGGGCGTCGCTCATAAGGAGTTGCCCCCGCTGCATCTGGTTGGAGGTCGCGAGGACGGTATACTCACCGCCCTGGTGCAACAGGATTTCCTCCGGCGCCGAGTGCGCGTCGGGATTGGTGACCAGGTCCTCCCCGAGCTGCGAGTTGACGTAGTAATTTCCGTATCTCATTCGGATAGGATCGAAGCTGACGGCGACGCCGTTGGCCAGTTCGTCCGAGTAGTTGGGATGCACCAGCACCCCCATCGCCGCCGCCAGGTGATCGACGCGATAGAACTCGCGTTCGGTGAAGGCCCGGAAGTTCCACAGGCTGGCGTACACCTGCTTGAGCGATTTGGCAATCCCGTCTTCTTCGGTCTCATCGGGATGCTGGGTCTTGGAGTCGTAAAGCCCCGCGCCGCTGAAACCGGGGAGATCTTCGTTGTTGGTGCTGGACCGGTAGCGCAGCGACTGCCCCTCAGGGTATTTGGAGTGCATCTCCGTCAGCGCCGCGATAATCCACTCAGGGGTCTCGCCCTTCTTGATTTTCTTGCGGAGTTTCTTGAGCTCTTTCTCCTGGGTCTCGAAGTCCGACTGGAAATTCGGGTCAGCCAGCATCTCCTCCACATCGTCATAGAACTCGTTGTGCCTCATAAACTCGTCGTAGAAATAGAACGGCACCGCGTACCCGTCTGGGACGGTGCCGTCAGGAAAACCCAGGGTCCGCAGCACGGCCACGTTCGCCGCCTTGACGCCGAACGCGTTCCAGTCGTCGAATTCAATGTCGCTCAGGGCCGTGATCTCCGTGACCGTGAGGTCCCGTTCCGATGTTTGCGTCTCAGAGGGCCGCGAGGCTTTGTAGTGGGCATCTACCTCCTCGGGTGTGGCTGCGCGGAGGAAGTAGCCGGACGAGCCCACCAGGTATTGGACGTAGCTGCCGATCAGGCCATCGATGTCGCCGTCTTCGAGGGCATCTCGAATAAAGGAGTTGGGTACGCTGTCCTGCACCGCGCGCAGGTTGACATGCGAAAGCGGCGTTTGCGGCACGGTGGTGATGATGCCGGCAACGCGGGAGAGATCGTTGGGCAGCGTCTCGTAGATCACGATGTCGCGAGGGTTGGGGCGTTCCTCCAGCGACATGACCCGCAGGAACCCGAACCCCTCCCCCCGGTTGAGGGAGATGAAATCCAGATCGAAAGCGATGTCTTCTGCGAGCAGCACGTCGACCCGGGAATCGTCATAGAGAGACTGATCCTCGTGATAGCGGGCCACCGCCTTCTCCCACATCGGATAATAGGCGAGGTTTTCTTCCAGCAGCGGCATGCTGGCTGCCAGAACGGTGAACGCATAGGAAATCTCTTTGAAAGAGTAGACATCGTTGGCCCCGAACTGGAAACGATAAACACCCAGAGACCCGTCGGGAGCAACCGCTTTCGGGTGGTATACCATCTCGGCGACCATCGTCTCATGTCCGTGGAGTGGGTTGACCTCGAGACCAACGGCCGCCGAGAAGTCATCGTGTCGTTGGTACGTCTTGGTGTTCATGAAATAGACGGATGGGCGGTCGGTGTTCATGTCGACCATAAGGAACTTGACGGCCTCCAGGTTCCTGAGATGGCTGTCGATACCGCTGTCACTCTTGTAGGCAAGCGACACATACGTCTCGCGGTTAGGAATGGCCGCCGCGCCATCGTCAAAACCCATGGCTGGGACAGAGTTCACCGGGTTCATGCCCACCGGGTCCGCCAGCTCTGTAATGTCATCAGTGCAATCGCCATCGACATCGGCGGGGTCGCTGACGAGGTATTTCTCCACCCGGTAGCGCTCTTTGGGCAGCGCCTCCAAGCTCTCGGTCAGCGTCGTGGCGCCGTCCTGGCCCAGGGTCACCCCAACCGGTACTTCAAATGTGGTGTCGGCGTCCAGATCGTGCCGCACATAGAGCACGAAGTACTCGTCGGTAGTGGACTCGACCACGATAGGAACGGCCCCAACCTCTACCACGGTCGGCGTCGGGGCTGAGTCGGCTCCGGGACACGTATCCTCCTGTGAGGCTTGCTGCGCGGAGGCTGTGGACCAGGGTATGAGCAAGTACAGGGCGAATAGGGCTAGTAGCCCGGGAAGGATGAGGAGGGTTAGAGGAGCGCGGCGGCTGGGTAGAGTCATCGCACCACCCTTTTTCTACCCAGCACGAAGAATCGATAAACCGGCGGGCCGTCTGGCTAAAACGTCGCCGCGCGCGACAGGCGACGGTGCGACCGTCGCCGCGCCTGCAGGGGCCGTCGTGCTGTCCGCCGCCTCAGGTGCCTGGACCGGTCTGTCGAGCGCTATGTAAACGCCTCCTCTAGCGCGGTCGGGATTAGCGGAACATACGGCCCCCTGCGCTGTCCCCACGTAGAGTGGCAGCCTGTGATTCCGCCTATCTGGTGATTCTTCTTTACGTACTTACCCACGAAAACACTAAGAACTCTTCATCGTCTTGGTAAGTGTCAAATCACACTTTTGAGCGCCAATTTTCTTAGCTCTGAGAGAGGGTATTTCTGCAACTTTTTGCTCTTGCCGGCATAAGCGAAGTGGCTTAATTAGTAGTCATCTACACGCTGGCGTGACCGCCAAACACTTCATGGTCTCACGCGCATACCGGAGATGAGATGTCTCAGGCGTCTAGCCAGAGCCGTGGCCTTCATCCCATCAGGGCAGCCGCCAGCGTCCTTCGGATGGGCAGCTCGACGCTCATCCGCCTCGACCCGGCCGGGCTGAGATACGTCGCGACCATACTGGTCTGGGCACACTGGTTCGTCGTTGCCTTCAGTTTTGTGCAGTTGGCGTACCGCCCTGCGGGTTGGCCGGAGCGCTATGTCGTGTATGCGCCGCTGTTCCTGCTGCTGGTTGCATTCAATGGATACACGCACTACCGGCTGGCGACGAACAAGACCATCACATGGCGCTGGATTCTGGGGCTCGCGGCTATGGACATAACAATGGTCTCGGTCGCCACGGCGATAGGGGGAGGTTTCAGCCACTATTTCTTGCATCTGCTGTACTACCCCCTGCTGGCCGGGTACGCATTGGTCTTTACGTCTTTCAGGCTGACCATGGTCTGTGTGACCGTGGTGTCGGCCATGTATCTGGCGATAAGCGTCACCGTTGGAGAAGGAATCGACATAGGGGCAACGGAAGAGAAGCCCCTGCTGGCCCGGATCTTCGTCATGTATGCGGTGGCGGCAACGGTCAACCTGATCTCCAACTTCGAACGGAGCAGGTGGAGGGCCGCGGTGGAGCGGGAACGGGCCCTTCAGCGGGAGCTGATCGAGCTCTCCCAAGCCATTCACGATACGACGGCGCAGACCGCCTTCATGATCGGCCTGGGGATAGACGCGGCCAAACAGGTTGCGGGAGACTCGAACGAGGAGCTCACCGCCAGGCTCGATGCGACCTCACGGCTTTCTAAGACCGCCGTCTGGCAGTTGAGACACCCGATAGACATGGGCCGCATATTCGAAGGCAGTGAGTTGGGCTGGACCCTGGACTCGCACGTTGCGACGTTCAGGTCCATCACGTCGGTGGAGGCGGAGCTGACTCAGAACGGGGTGGAGCCGTCCCTTTCAACAGAGGCCAAGAGTATGCTGTTTTCCATAGCCCACAACGCCCTCGCCAACGCCTTTCGCCATGCCGGAGCGAGCCTGGTGCTGGTCGACCTCGACTTCGGACGGGATGAGCTCAGGCTCTCGGTGTCGGACGACGGGGTGGGGCTTCCCGACGACTACGAGGAGCGGGGCCACGGCTTCGAAAACATGCGGGCGTACGCCGGGCGTCTGGGCGGACGCCTTATCGTAGAACCCACGGGCCCGGTCGGCGGCACGAGCGTGACCTGTGTGATGCCGTTGTCTCCTGGCGGAAAGGAGGGATAGGTTGTCAACGGAGTCTCGTCGCATAAGGGTGCTGCTCGCCGACGACCATGCGGTCACGCGGGAGGGTCTTCAGGTGATTCTGGAGCGGTCCGAGGAATTCGAGGTGGTGGGCCAAGCCAGGGACGGGGTGGAGGCGGTGAAGGCGGCCTCCGAGCTGTCGCCCGACTTGATCGTCATGGACGTCATGATGCCAAAGAAGGACGGCGTGGAGGCGTGCCGGGAGATCATGGAGTCTCTGCCCGAGACACGGGTGATCATGCTGACCGCCTCGACGGAGGCGAACGCCGTGGTAGAGGCGGTGGCCGCCGGAGCGACCGGCTATCTTCAGAAGGTGGCCGGGATGGACCAGGTCCTGCGGATGATGAAGGGCGCGGCTGCGGGCGAGGGCCGTCTGCCGACCGAGGCGGTGAGGCGGGTCTTCGACAGGATTCGGCGCGGGGCGAAATCGAAGGAGGAGGTCGACCTGACCCTGAGGGAGAAGGAGATCCTTGTGTCGTTCTGCCGGGGCATGTCATACGTTGCGATTGCGGAGGCAAGGGAAGTCAAGGTGGTCACCATCCGAAACGCCATCTACACCATTCAGGTAAAGCTGGGCGTTGCCTCGAAGCAGGAGATCGTGGTGTGGGCCGTGCGGAACGGGCTGCTGGACGGGGAGGACGAGCCCGATTCCCAGGCGGCGCGGTGACGGGCCGGTCCGGCAAGCTATCGTGCGTTGCAGGAGCCGGCTCGAACGAGCTGACGGACGCTCCGGCTCCTGGCGCTCAGTCGGACGGCATCCGCTACGGTCCAACTCCTGGCACAATGCCGGCCCCCACCATTCTGAATGTCGCCAGATAGTCACAGGGAGAAGCGATGCAGCAGGTGCGACTGTGGGAGAAGCTGTCGGAGATACCGGCGCGATACGCCAGCCTGGAACAGTGGATCGAGGACTGGCTGGCCGACGACAGGTGCGCTACCTTTGCTGGTATCTCAGGATGATGTTTGGCCTGGCCGGTTGTGAAGGGTAAACGCCTAGCTCGTTCCAGCCAGCTGCATCGCCGGACTGAAAGCAGCGTGCGCCTTTGCCGCCTGCTCTGAGTCGTAGGTAGCAGAGTAGCGACGGACCATCATCGGGCTCGAATGACCAAGCAAATACTGGACATCGAGCTCGCGGGCATTGACCCGGATCGCCCAGGTAGCAAACGTGTGACGGAAACGATGGGGGTTGACCTGGCTAACCCGAGCCCTCACGCCGTGACGGGTGAACATCACGTTCATGTGATGATTGCGAAGGGCTCGGCCGTCAAAGGTCTGGAAGAGCTGGCCTTCGCTCCAGCCCCGAAAGTCCTCCAGGTAGCTTCTAAGGGCTTCAAGCGCTACTTCGCTTATCGCCGTCCAGCGCTGCTTACGTCCCTTGCCTTGAAGAACGCGCACGCGGCCCTCCCCGAAGACGACATCGCAAAGCTCAATCGAGACGAGCTCGCTTGAACGCACGCCGGTATCTAGGAGGAAGAGGATCATCGCCCTCATGCGAGAGCCCACGTAGGTCTTGGGATTGCAGGCAGCTAGCAAGGTCGTTAGGTCGTCTTTTGAGAAGGGCTGGACGACCTTCTGCTCACGCCTCACCATCGGCACGCGCATGAACGGGTTCTCCTCGACATAGTCCATGCGGCGGCACCAGGAGAAGAACGCCTTGACCTCACGCTGTCTCCGGTGCTGGGTACCGGCGCTCACGCCGCGCTCCCGCACCCAGCCCATGAAGAGATAGACATGCGCCGGCCTGAAGGCTCTAACCGAGTTGGGCAGTTGGAGTTGGTCGACTGCACGGCGGAAGTGACGGAGGGTCTCGGCGTAGGACTGCACGGTACGCTCAGTCTTGCCTCTACTGTGCAGGCTGTGAGGTAGAGGGGGACCGCCTCTTCGAATCTTTCCATGTGCAACCTCCCCTAATCCGGTGGTCACACATCACTCCCTCAGGTAGGGGATGAAGTCAAGCTAAAAGACCGGCCGGACTCTCAGATGCCGAAGAGTTGCCAGCTGACGGCGAAGGCCACCGCTCTGGTCCACCCAGACCTACGACCATGTCGCCCAGGTTCTGCATCTGACGAGCTACCGCCGCTGGGGTCGGACGTCAACCTTGCCACCCGTCCGTTGGTGGACGGGTTCAACGGGGAGTACGACCAGGCGGTCGTCGTATCCAACGGCGCGGACATTCGGCCTTTTCACAGAGAGCCGAGCTCCCCCGCAATGCACGCCAGCTTGGCGGACTGGTCAGAGACGGCTTCGGCGACTATTACCGCCAGGTGATGGCGCCCAAACGCCAGCTCGAACAGGACGCGCAGGGCAACTGGACCTCTCGCTATGACGAGCACGGCAAGCCCGACCACTACGCCCACGCCGAAAACTACTGCCTGCAGGCGCTCCTCGCTCCTCGCCCCTCCTTATCGGGCTTGCATGACCAAGCAAGTACTGGATATCGGGCTCGCGGGCATTGGCGCGGATCGAACCAATGGAATGGAAGATCAGTATCCACCGTGCTTCAAGCCGGCTTTGCCCTAGAGCGTGAGGATAGATGGGGAGCGTTCTCAGCCTTGCGCTGACGCCGCATCTGTTCGAACAGGGACTGGTCGCTCCGCCTCCGGCTTGATGGCCTTTGCGGTCTCATCAATGTCTCCATCAGTTGACCAGCAAATGACCGGGGCAAAGCCCTAAAGGACACCCGGGACAGAGAGCAGATGAAACAAGCAACAGGGGCTTCGGCCCCCACAAATTGGTTTGTAAGAGCAAGGAGAAATCAACCTTGAAATTTATTAGAAAGGCCTTGTGGCCCACGGCGATTGTAGCCGCGTTTCTGATGCTCTTCGGGGCACTGGGGAATGCGATTAACGCCGATACACTCGGCAATGTTCAGTCGTCGACTGGTGATAACGTTGTCGAGGCTGGCGAAGAGGTCGCGATCTACGTCGTCGTCGAGGCTGATGCAGACAACGCCGCCGAGGTCGCAAAGGCCGCTCTCCGCGGTCTCGTTGATGCCCTGAGGGACGCCGACTCATCAATAGCTATCATTAGCGCTGAAAGCGCCCTCAGGGACGCGCTCCGCAGTTTTTGCAGCGGTCTCCATTTATCCCTCGCTCGGCGACCCGGTTCTCGCTCCAACCAGCCCCTTCGGCTAGCGAGCATATGTTCGTATGACTATGATCACTGCATGTCCCAAACTCTCGCTCCCAGAGCGCAGCGATAGTCTGGCCGTATTGATTCTTCGCGAGAATCTCCGTCGGCAGGATCAGGTATTCTTTGACAGTTCGTCTATCCACGTAACGGTCTACGCTGAGGTGACTCCCGAGCTCCTCGAAGAGGTCTAGGACGTGTTGAAAGCGATCGGACCCTGGCAGCGCCTCGAATGATAGATACCCATCGACCCACTGATGGACTATCTCCAGGCAATCTTTCCCATAGGAGAGGTGAATCTGGGGACAGAGAGCCTCTCTCAGGTAGTCGTTGTTGACCGCGAGTTCCACCTCTTCGCCGAAATCAATACTCCAGACCATACAATGAAGATGGACTATCAAGTCCCATTCCGTTGGCGCAGGTGCGTTAAGAACAGCGGCGCCATGGAACCCCGCCGCGAACTGATGTGGCAGGTCAGACACTGCGTCCAAGGTAGCCTTCTCGGCGCCGAGAAGGAGTATGCGGGGCAACTGTGGATCCTCCAGTGGAGCGGTTGGGCCGCACTCCAATGTCAACGCCCATGCCGCCAACGGCTGGCTGGGAATCAGTGATAACGGGGCGCCCAGCGCTCCTTTTGCCCCATTCTATCGCACAGCGCTAAGCGTCCGACGAGGCGCCCACATCGATGAGAAGGGGACGGCCACGAGCTCAGTTAATGGGGCAGCCAGGACGCAGCGAAGAACACACTTCCCTCGCCCGTCCTACCGTATAGACGTATAGACTCCATATGTGAATGACGTCCCCATCGAGATTAAGATTGCCACTCTTGTGATTGCTGGCATTGCGGCCGCGGGTGCTGTCGCAGCAGTTATCGTTGCACTTGCCGCCCGCGGAGACTCGAAACGCTCTGCCGACGCTGCGCAGGCGGCGGCAACGGCGGCTCAGCAATCCGCATCCGCGGCGCAGACCGAGACCGAAAACGAAGGCGAGATCAACCCGGAGAGCCTCGACCTCATCCTCGAACTCACGAAAGGGGGCCCTGAGAGTCAGCTTCGCGACGCCGATGCGCTCGACGCCAAGACAGTCCAGGTGTTCGCGGCCGCGAGCATCGTAATCGGCCTGGCGACGCTTGTCGGCGATCGCGGCGGGACAGTCTCGACCGTGCTCTTGCTACTGGCCCTCGGGTCCTTTGTCGTCTCGGTTGGAGCAGCCGTAGTTGGATTGCTTGTCCGCGTCTTCCGGAAATCCTATCAGGCGGACTATCTCTTGGGGCATTTCTGGGCCCGGCCAGCCCAGGATCTCAAGCATTCCGTCGTCGCAGATATCGCGGCAGCCTACAGCCACAACAAAACCGTGATCGAAACGAAAGCCCGGGCGGCCCAGGTCGCCGTGATCATGACCGGCCTCGAGGCGCTACTCGTCGGCCTCGCCCTGGTCGTCGCTCGCCTCGACTAGCCGCTTTTCTTGCCGGTGTCCGGCGGTAGTGGCTGACGTGGGGGAGGCGGTCCAGGAGCACCCAACGGCTGGGGCGCGGGGCTCGGGTTCGGTTGTGGCGTGGGTTGAACTGGCGGCGGGGACGCCGGACGGGGGGCTTTTTCGCTCACAACGGGGCTCCTTGAATCAACGATAACGGCGCCTTCTGCGCTCGCTTCATCCGATTCTAACGCACAGCGTTAAGCGTCCGATGATGCGTCCATATCGTTGCCGGGCCTCCGCGTGACGCAGGTGTTAGACCGACTGGCCGTTGACCGTGGCCTGCCGGAGCTGATCACTGTAGACAACGGCCCTGAATTCGCCGGGAGGGTCCTGGACGCTTGGGCTTACACCCATGGGGTGCAGCTGCACTTCATCGATCCCGGCAAGCGCGTGCAGAATGCCTACATCGAGAGCTTCAACGGGCGGCTGCGCGACGAATGCCTCAACGAGCATTGGTTCATGAGCCTTCCCTTGGCCCGGACCGTCGTGGAGAGCTGGCGGGACGACTACAATGCCCTTCGGCCCCACAGTGCTCTGGGCAACCAAACGCCCCAGGAGTTTGCACAACAGATGGCTAGGAAACCCCCAGTCGGATTCTAGGAATCCTTGGACCTAATCCGGGGGGCAGGTCAAGATCGCTATGTTTGTCACTCCGAAGAGATTAGGCAGAGGGAGACGGTATTCTCTGTCGCAGACTTCGGCCTGGATTGCGCTGAACTCGACGGGCGGTTCCTCCTCGAACTGTGCGCCCTGCTGGCCCTCATGTGCTGGGGCATCCACACCGCAACTGCGTCGGCTCTTGGCTCCGTAGGGCTTCGTAACGAGTTCCGAGCATTCTCATGCGGTCAGTGACCGTGTCGAGGCTGAGTGAAGAGTGGAGATCGATGTTCATGAGCCGCCGCGCCTCGTTCCGAGGGGCGCCGGCTGCGGCAAGGGCTGCTATCTGATCGAAGGTCATCAGTGCGTCCCGCCTATCGGGCCGAGGACGTCGTGTCTTAGTTCGTCGTACACCTTCATCCCCGGCTTGACAAGCGGAGCGAGAGTGTCGCGCGTGAATGCCTTAGCGTCGTTTCCAGGATCAGCAAGGTCTAGTACCTTCTTGCACGCAACGTAAATCTCGCCACTCGCAGGCTTAAGGTCGTCTGGATCGTCGTCGGGTCTTGCGGCGAGAATACGCTCCTTCCTCGCGAGAAGTGTTTCGGTCTTGTCTTCCTTGTCAACCGACGTCGCAAGTGCCCGCAGAACCTCGTCATTGAAGAGGTAGGATTCTAGATTACGCCGTGACAGCACCTGGACGCCGTCTTCTCTCAACTCGGCGACTTCTTCAGGAGATCGGGCATCACGGTCGATGAGTCTAATTACCTTTGTGCCATGCACCAGTACACCCAGGGCATATGCGAAACCACGCTTGTCCTCGGCAACTTCGCCAGCGTTGCCGCCGGGGATGAACTGAGTCTCCGGAAATTCCGTTTGGAAGATACGTTCGTAGCAGCGCGCATCATGGGAGTAGTTCTGTCCGGCGTTCTTGTTCTTCGGCTCGCCTTCACAGATAACTATCCGTTCTGGAGCGACCAGGGCTGCTAGATCGTCGAGCGCTACGTCGTAAGCAGTGTTCCAAAACGCTGTATCAGGAACCGTGGGATCAATAACCTGCTGTTGGTCGAAGTCGCGCCCACCGAAGTCTAGGAACACGACACTGCCAGGGCTCTCTTCCGCAATATCCCGTGCGCGGCGCATCATGCCGATTGAGTGGGTTGCCAGCATCAACTGACAGTTCTCGGGTATCAGATCATAGAGCACTTGTAGAAGTTCCGCCTGGAGGCGTGCGTTCATGTGGCTCTCAGGCTCGTCAATGCAAAAGACAGTGTTGTCGTAGCGGTGTCTTGCGACTACCAAGTCGAGAATCAAGTCAAACACCGCCTTTTCTCCACCCGACAGGTTCTTGAACGAAAAGCGTTGACTAGCTCCCTTCGTGAAGCGGAATGTGCCATCCGTCATAGGATTACCAAGACTATTAAATACCATATCTGGGAACAGTCTACGGAACGGGGAGCGAATCTCTTCAGTAACCTGATCACGAAATGCTTCGAGAGTCGTTGATCCGTCCCCCCGCTCGAATACATCCTCCACTGCATTCCCAACTAGCCGTTGATAATTTCTGCTGACCGTGGCATCGTTTTCGATCATTCGATCAATGCGAACCTCATCAAGAAGCTCACCAGTTCTACGGAGTTGAGTTATCTGGAATTCTGGGTCGTTTCTATACGCAGACCTGATGTAGAAAGTCTTCCTATTGTTATGGGCATCGGTCGGTATATCGTTCGGTATATAGTCATGGAATTCCGTTTGGACGTGGTCACTCCAATTGGAATGACCAACCTCTTGGGAATATCCCTTTACATGGTAGTCGGCATCCCAGTTAATGCCGCGCCCAGACCAGAATTCGCCCCAAACGTGCAGAGCATCAAAGAACGAAGACTTGCCGCAACCGTTTGGTCCGGCAAGTATGATGATGCGGGCTGTTTCTGGGATACCTTGTACCGTGAGATGCGTGAATCGCTTGAAGTCATTAATGATGGCGCTTTTGAATCTCATGTACGTGCTCCTATTGGCTAGTCCGCCGAGGATGTCTTGCGCGGCAAAGCCGTCGAATCGCTATCTCGGTGGCTTGCAAGGCACCGCCTCTTCTCGCCTTGCGCACATACATTCTATTACGTAAAATACCTGCATGAGCGATCCGCCCTTCCCCGGCCACTTGAGAGGCAGCGGCGTGACGGCAATCCAGGCGGCGGCCCTCTTGCGAAGGGAATATGACAACTACGACCCCTTCGTTAACTACTGCCGCAACGTCAGCGGTCAGCTTCGTGCCTCGCTCAGCGACTTCGCCAAGAAGCACCAACTTCTGGAGGAAACGGCCCGACGCTGGAACCTTCACCTCATACCAGACGTTATAGATATGAACTACTGGCATCTTGAAGAGGCGATCCTCCAGACCGGCAAGCGCGTAGGAAAATATGAGGTGAAGCCGTTCAACTTCTTCACCAACATGTACTTCGTCCCCGGCGACGACGTCTCAGTCGAATGGAACGGACGGAGCTGGTGTTGGCTGCTCGCCGGCCAGCAATCTCTCGGCTCGCTACGATATCTGATCATGCGAGACCTGGGCGTCAGCCATCCCAACCAGCTCCCTGCCGAGGTGCGACGTCAGCTTCTAGCGCTGCCCGATAAGGCTCGACTCGCAGGCTGTGAGGTCACTGACACGTCATATGAGCTGGAACGTCATGTAAGATGGCTCTTCCTTCGCCTTTGCCCCCAGCCCCAAGAGCCGCTCTCCGTGAGAGAGGTGCTCGAACTTGACAGTTACGCAGACGAGAGGACCCTCCGCCGGACGGTGGCCGACCTGGCGAAGCTCCTTCAGATAGAAATGCCGGGACACAACAGGGCCCGCGCTCGGGTAAGGCCTTCGTAAGGGCTCCTTCGATCTAGCCAAGTTCCCCCCTTGATTCTCCAGCCCACGGCGGCGGAGATAACTATGTTCCCCCTCCCCAGCTCTCCAGCCATCGATCACCCTCGAATCAGATTCGGGAGGTGATATCGATGAACGCAAATTGGCAAAGCAGAATCGTCGGCCACGGCCAGGAAGACCCCGCCGTCCTCGTACCCAACGAGCTCAACTGGCGCAGGCACCCGGTGCGTCAGCGCAAGGCCCTGACCGAGGTGATGGACCGCGTCGGCTGGGTGCAGGACATCATCGTCAACCGCCGCAGCGGCCGGCTGGTGGATGGCCACTTGCGCCTGACGCTAGCTCTCGAACGGGGAGAGCCGGCGGTTCCGGTGGTCTACGTCGATCTGGCCCCGGACGAGGAGGCGCTCGTGCTCGCCACCCTCGACCCCCTGGCCGAGCTGGCCGAGGCCGATGGCGAAACGCTTCGGGCCCTGCACGCGATGCTGGAGGCGGACGGCGCCATAGCTGACCTACTCGAAGGCGTCGCCACCAGCGCTCGGCTGACACTCGACGAGCCCCTCCCGGGGGCGACCGAGCCGGACGACATCCCCGACCTGGGCCAGGTGTCGGTGTCGCAAGCCGGCGACCTCTGGCAGCTCGGGGAGCACCGCCTGCTGTGCGGCGATGCAACCGATCCCGCCGACGTCGAGAAGCTGATGGCCGGCGGAAGGCCCAGCTGGCTGTGGACCGACCCGCCCTACGGCGTCGACTACGAAGGCGGTACGGCTGAGCGCCTAACCTTGGCAAACGACCGGGCCGAGGGGCTCGCTAACCTGCTCGAGGCCAGCTTCAGGGCGGCGGATGCAGCGCTTCATCCCGATGCGGCCTTGTATGTCGCCCATCCCGCCGGGCCGCACGCGCAACTCTTCGCCCGGGCCTTTCTCGACGCCGGCTGGCACCTGCACCAGACACTGATCTGGGTCAAGGACGCCTTCGTCCTGGGTCACTCCGACTACCACTACCGCCACGAGCCCATCCTCTACGGCTGGAAGGGTCCGAAGCACCCCTGGTACGGCGGCCGTGACCAACAGTCAGTCTTCGAGGTCCCAAGGCCGAGACGCAGCCCCGAGCACCCCACGGCCAAGCCGGTGGCGCTGGTGGAAGCGCAACTCCGCAACAGCAGCAAGCGCGGCCAACCGGGCTACGACCCCTTCTGCGGCTCCGGCACCACGCTCATCGCAGCAGAGCGACTCGGACGCCCTTGTCTGGCGATGGAGATTGATCCCCGCTACGCCGACGTCTGCCTGCGCCGCTGGCAAGCCTATACCGGACTGGACGCCCTCCTGCTCAACGAGGGGTGCAGTTTCCGGCAAGTGGAGGAGGCAAGAGATGGCCGGTAGACGCCTCAAGCTCACCGCCGAACTCCAACATCAGATAATCTCCTTCGTCCGCGCCGGCTCCTACGACTGGGTCGCGGCCGAGGCCGCAGGCATCTCCAAGAGCACCTTCTACCGCTGGATGAGGCAGGGTGAACAGGCCCGCGGCGGAATCTACTCCGACTTCCACGAGGAGGTGCGTCAGGCCAGGGCCCAATCCCGCGTCGCCGCCGAGGCCGAGGTGCGCCGCGACAACCCCCTGGCCTGGCTGAGGTTCGGCCCCGGCCGCCAGAGACCCGGCGAGCCCGGCTGGACCGAGAGCCGCGAGCACCTCGGCCAGGACGGCGGCCCCGTCCGCTTCAGCCTCGAGCTGGGCCGCTCGCAACAGCTCGAAACACATCAACAGCAGGAACAACTCGAGGCCCCCAGGGAGGAAGAGGAATCAGATGACAGCTGAAGCAACCGAGTTCATTTACACGCGCCCGCCACTTTACGCCGAGCAGGGGGCGGCGATCTTCACGCCGGCTCGCTACAGCGTAATCGAGGCCAGCACGAAGTCCGGCAAGACCCACGGCTGCCTGGCCTGGCTCTTCGAACAGGCCGCGGTCCAGGGCGGGCCCGGCCGTCACTACTGGTGGGTGGCACCCGTCCTGGCCCAGGCCAGGATCGCCTACCGCAGGATGAAGGACGGCCTGCCCCGGGGCCTCGCGCGGACGAGCAAAACCGACTCCTCCATCCTCCTGCCCAACGGGGCGACCATCTGGTTCCGGAGCGGCGAACACCCGGACTCGCTCTACGGCGAGGACGTCTGGGCCGCCGTCATCGACGAGGCCACCCGCGTCAAGCCAGAAGCCTGGCACGCCCTGCGCTCCACCCTGACGGCGACACAAGGTCCGGTGCGGATCATCGGCAACGTCTCGGGCCGCCGTAACTGGGCCTATCAGCTGGCCCGCCGGGCCGAAGCCGGTGAACCCGGCATGCACTACGCCAAGATCACCGCCTACGATGCAATCAAGGCAGGCGTCCTGGCCCAAGAGGAGGTCGAGGATGCCCGCCGCAACCTCTCAGAGCGCGTCTTCCGCGAGCTCTACCTGGCGGAGCCGGCCGATTCCCTCAGCCTCATCTACTCCCCATTCGGCCCCGAGAACGTCACCGAGGCGGCCGCCTACGTCAGAGACACGGGTCAAATCTACGTTGGCTACGACTGGGGCTTCACCGACCCCACCCACATCGGGCTCTATCAGTACCGCGACGGAGCTCTCTACCAGTTCGACGAGCTGGTGGGCTCCGGCCGCTCGGAGGCAAGCTGGGTCGAGGAGATCGTGGCCAGGACAACTGCCCTGCCCGGCTATGATGGGCCCACTCTCGATGGGTGGCGCAAGGTCTGGGCCAACCAACAGCATTGTCCCCGTCCCTGGCCGGACACCTGGCCTGATGCCGCCGGCGACCCCTCCGCCGTCCAGTTCCGCTCCGAGCTCAAGCAACGCGGTATAGGCGCCCGAGCGCCCGACAAGGTGCGCCATGCCGTCACCTCAGGCCAGGACGTGCTGCGCTCACTCATCCTGTCCGGTGAAGACAGACGGCGCTTCTTCATCCATCCCAGATGCACCCGTACGGTGGAGGCCTTCAGGAACTACCGCGCCACCGAGCTGGCCGAGGGAATCTACGACCCGAGGCCTGATTCAGACCCCTCCAACCACACATACAGTCACGGCACCGACCAGGCGCGCTACCTCTGCTGGACTCTCAGGAGGATGTTTGGCCTGGCCGGTTATGCGGCGTAATCTCTAGCTCGTTCCAACCAGCTGCATCGCCGGGCTGAAGGCAGCGTGGGCCGCCGCGGCCTGCTCCGAGTCGTAGGTGGCAGAGCAGCGCACGCCTAGTTCCCGGGAGGCGGAGACCCCAATCCGTCCCAGTAAAAGGGGGCTTGGCTTCTAACCAAAGCAAAGATCGACAGAAGGGCCCTACCATTGAAAGAACGGTGAATACTCGGCAGATGAGATGTAGCTCTGGGCCCGCATCGCGCGTGCCTGCCTTCGGTTGTCCGCGCTGCTGCCCAGAAGCTAGGAGTCAATCCACGGGTCGAGCGCCTTGCGCTGTAGATCACTGAGGACGAGGTCGTCGCCCTGAATTGCAGCATTGAGTCGCCGCCCTAGCGCTTTACCTGACCTGGTCCGAACATTCTCAGCGACGATGAGAGACAGCACCGCCGTGTCGCTGACGGCTTCGAGGAAGGCCGCGACAGGCCAGTTCCTCCGTCCGAATGCCTCGACAACCGCTCTTCTCAGAACCCGGCCTCGGCCGAGCACGCCGCTACGAGTCAGCCGCCGCAACACCTGCCGTGGCCCCGGGAGGACGCGTTCCAGCTTGTCCCAGTCCTCGTCATCGAGGCGACCCTCCTCGGCCGAGTCATGAACAGTTTGAAAGACCTCGGCCACAAGGGAACTCGCGGATAGTCGTGTGTCATGGAAGCCAACACCAAGTGCCAATGCATGGACCGAGCTACCCTCGGCGGTGGAGGGATCTATGCTCTTGGCGATCCCGCCCCAACGACTATTCTCAAGGACACGAATCTGACGATCTCCAGGCCGAAGCCGCTCTAGGACGAGCCTGGCGAGCGCCGCAGAGGGCCTCTCGCTCCTAGCGAGCCATGAAACGCCTTGCTCCGGATGCGCACGCAGTGTGGAGATCCAATCCGACCCCGTCTGAAGGGCCCCGTCCCACTCGGCGCCTTCGCCCAGCACGTCGAAGGCCGCGTCGATCGCGCGTGGTCCAGCGCACCCAGCGAGGTCAGCCAGGCCAACGGGTTGACTTGCCACGACCACGGCACGAACCGCCGCAACGATCAACAGCTCATCGATCTTAGTCGTAGGGAGCCACGCCAAGGCACGACACCTAGCACCTTCCGATTGCCAGAGGGACGGCTCCCCCAGAATTGAGGGGCGTAGATCGAAGGCCCTCAACGCGACCGCATCTGGTGACGACCGGATGAGAGCGACGAACGCGTCCCCATCCAAATGTTCTGCCGAGAGTCGAAGCAGTGCTTCACACGCGGGTGCCGTTGCGAAGGCTGGGAATTCGCTCAGGAATACTCCGAACTCTGCTTCAGGCGCAGACAGAGCCTTCGAGAACGTGCTGGTCAGTGAGCGTCCCCACTCCGGGAAGGCAGATGCGCCTGTCAGCCGCGACAAAACTGACAGCCGATCAAGACTCGTAAGAGGATCAGCGAGGCTCGACGCGGATTCGTCGAGTGCCCAGGACTTCAGTGCCTGGGCCGATGACCGTCGCGGGTACGAGACACTGACCATCTCCAGCAAGGACTGCCAATCCACGGGGTCCGACAAGTCCTGGGAGATCCGTTGGAGTTGTGCCAAGCGCCCGAACGATGACCGGGCCGGTTCTAGCTCTGGTCCGAATCGCCATGCGAAGGCTCTCAACTGCCGCATGACATCATGATCTGGGCGGAGGCAGTCGGCCCACGTGGCCGAAGTTGAATGAACTCGAGATCCATCAATCAGGACATATCCGTCGGACGGTGTGGAACGCTCAATCGTGCTTGCACGATCTTGCGGCACGACCTGCAGATCGAACGGGCGCCCCGCGACGTGGCGCAAGGACAGGGCCCCGGTGCAAAATGAGAAGCGCTCGCGAAGCTCCCGCCACTGAAGTGCCCACACACTAAGCAAAAGCTCCTCGTACTCACTCGAGGACTCAGCTGGCAGGAGAATCGGCAGGAGCGAGCTATCGTTGCTGTACAGGGCCTCGAAGATCTCCCCGGTAAGGTTGCTGTGCTCGGTGAACAAGGAGGGCGTTGGCTCAGGCGAATACTCGGCGAGATCGTCCTCGTTGATCTCAAGTGGACTCCCATAGTCAGAGGCTTGCTCCGTAGTCATTGGAAACCGGAACCACTTGGCGAGGTTCGCCACGCCCTGCATCTCCAGTTGCTCGGGAGTCAGGAGTAACGTGTGGGTCCACACTGAGCCTGGTCGTCCACCTCCGGTTGCCAACCAAGTCCGCGCGAACGCGTAGATGTGCTCGCCAGGCACAGGATAGCCGGTTATATAGCTCTCGAAGCCACGAGTCCTAGCGCTCGATCCGGACAGGTCAGATAGACCAAGGAGGGCCCGCTCCCCATCCCTGGACAAGCGGTGGGAGGTCGCGAGCAGCGCGTGCCCGTTTCGGTAGCCATGCAAGGCTTGCGCAACATAGATGGTACCGCCACCGCTCATCTCGATGTCAGGCTTGATCGACATGGAGGACCCACCGGAGGGGTGCAGTGATGTCGTGTGACGATGCGGAGTTGCCGAGCACAACTTGAATCCGGTCTGAAGCCTTGTCGTAAGCTTTGAGACGATCGCCGTCCTCAGGGATCTGGCCCCCCTGAGCAGAAATTCCGTAGACGCGAAAGTCGAGTCGCGAGAGAGCGCTGTTCAGGAATTGGTCAAGCAGGGGAAGCTCTTTGGCGAGCCACACTGACGGGATGCCTTGATCGCTCACCAGATCCCAGGCGGACACGATTAGCGCTAGCCTAAAGCGCTTCTTGTCAATGTGACCGCAGAGAAGCTGGAGGAGATCGACAAGCTTCACCTGCGGCGGCACCTTATCGGGACTCCACTCGCTTTCCGCAGATTCGTCCGCTGCATCAGCTTCGAGAAGTGACGGCGTCCCCTCCCCGGCAACATCTTGTGCGTCCGGGATCGACCAGTGTGCGGTTATTTTGCTGGGGTGAACGAAGAGCAACACACCTGTAGAAGTGCGCACGAATTCCGAAAAGACCTCCGTCCATCGGCGGTCAGCGAGGCTCCTGTCGATCGATTCCCCGGCGAGGTCGGGTACGACGATCTCCTTAGTCGGCTCCCCGCTGAGGGACCTTATTTTGATCGTGGAGATATCCTCAGCGCTGCTCGTCGTTCGGTGAGCCTCTTCAACGCGTAGCCAACCACCGCGTAGCGTGTTCAGGTGCTCCATTGACTCACCTGCGGCGTCTAGCGCGAGGGCATCCGCGACATCTTGGCTAACGATGACATGCCACAGAGCTGCAACAAACGTCGTCTTCCCGGATCCGGGAAGACCGACAAGCAGCGCTTGATGCGTCACTGGACCCTCTGCGAACCCGCAGATCGAAAGCGATCGAACTCGCGGACGGCCTTAATACTCGGGAACACGGACCCCTCCACTAGCATTGGTCGGCGAGCCGAACCAAGCCAGATTCGGAGAACTTCGTCCAGGTTCCATCCACGATCCAGAGCGGAACCACGATCCGGGCGAGCCGCCGTCTTTATGAAGCGAAGCTCACCTAAGCGGGTCCCGTGTTTGCGACGGAGATCCTCTTCGAACTTGCTCACGAACCCGTCAAGGCGGTCAGCGCCGTCGCTCTTCCCCGCGGCGTCCCACTTCGTGTAGATGACTGATGTCACAGCCCTGTCAACCCCAGCGTCCAGAATGCTCTGAATCAGCAGATCGGTCTCGTGGTAGGCCTCCTGTCGCAGGTCCAGTTTGCCGAAGCTCTCGCCATTCACGAGGAATGCAATATGGTCGGCCCGCAGGAGGAGTGGGTGCGACTTGGCTTCCCGGACATCGTCTCGCATTAGGCGGAACACCTCGCCAGGACAGTCGGCGATTAGGACGTCTCGCGGCTGCGTGAGCCCGTCAACAGGGGCGAGTCGAAGGTGCAAGAACTTGTCCCGGTCTGTTATCGGTGTTCTCGGCGTCGTTGGGGTCCTTCGACCAGAAGCGATCCGAGCGGAATGGACGCGCTGCTCAAACCCATGGAGAGTCTGGGACCAGGCATATCGATGGTCAGCAAACGGCCCCTCAAGGAACTTCTCGTAAATCTCGGCGAGCAACGTCGTCTTCCCGACGCCAGCAAGGCCTACTGGAATAATGACTCTTGTAACGGACGAACGGGTCGTCTGGTTCGCCTCTGCGGGAGTTAGAGCGTCCCCAGACGGCAACTCGAAGAAACTCTCCGCGACATCGTTCGAATTTGCCATCGAACGTCACTCCTTGCCAGGTTCGGAGCTTGTCAGGCGCTTGGCTAGCGACAGTTCGCGCAAAAAGTGCAATCCGATTTCCTCCGGCGCCGCCGCAAAGTCTGTCGTGAGTGCTGTCCGGTCCTGAAGGGCCTGATGCCAGTCGCCATCATCGGAAACCGTGCCAATCATCCGCAAACCAGCGAGCATCGGGAAGAAGCGCTCTCGGCCCTCCGGCGCTAGCAGTAACTTTTTCGAGGCTCGCCAGTCGAGCGTAGTCGCCTCCATAGCGTCCCTGACTGTGAGCCGTTGAGGAGCTTTCCTTTTCGCTGACGACAACACGTGCCGCAGGTACTCGATCGAGGCCGCCGGTGGTACTCCGCATGCGACGAGACTCTCTAGCTCCCGAGCCGAAGGGAGAAGGAGTTCTGCCGTTGTTGCCTGACCGCGCGGCTTATTTAGGTCCCCCGAGTAGCCGTTAATGACCCACCAAAGAATGTCGTTCTCTTCCGAGAGCGCAATCTGGTTCTGGATCAATCCCTCGTCGCCAGTGAATGCGACTTCTGCCACCCTCTTGAGGTGCTTCGTGAGAGTCGAAACGGCGTTGTTCAGGGTCTCCATTGCTGAAGCTTGGTCAGTCTGGGCAAGAGCCTCCGTGACCTGACGGGACAGCTTCGTCATTTCACTCGCGTGGCTCGATGTGAAGGCAGCCTTCTGCGGTGCGTCGGGAGAAAGTGGAACACGCATCGCGCGGCGTTTGAGATAGTCGTGCCCGAGTGAAACTAGACCTGGCGTGGCTTCCGGTTCGCGGTCCCCAAACGTACTCGTAGCCACGCAGAGCGCCGCAGCATCGGCAACCGATCCTTCGTTTGCGAACAGCTGAACGATTGCCGAGGCTGCTAGAACTTGCATCTCGACGTGGTTGCCGACCATCGGGACCGACGCGTCTCCCTGCTGGAGAACCCGAGATATCTCTTGGCGCTCCTCCTCGGGGACCGATTCAACTTGAACAGCAGCCGCTGAGAGGCGGAGTGCCTTCTTCGGCTCGGTAGCCCAGCGAACCAACGCCTCTACCGCGTCCCATCGGCTTCTGGCGACAGCGTCCACCAGCTCTACATTTACCTTTCCGAGCCACGCGGAGAAGTAGTCGTGCATTAGGGGATTACTCCAGTTCAGACGGTGGTTGAGCCGGGATATCTTGACTCTCTTGAGCTGTCGCGGTCCACAGTTCCGCGAGCAGTTTAGCGCGGCTGGCTCTCTCGAAGACAGCGCGAGCTGCCTCCTTTCGGGAAAGAGAGTCATCATCTTCTTTGAAGAGGTCTAGTCGCATGGCGAGGGAGCGACGCGTTATGCTCGGCAACGCCAGGAAGGCATATGCAAGCCTCGTCCGAGGCGGCATGACTCGCAGCTTCCCCTGCAAGCTACGGATCATCTCGTCCAGCGCCGCGGACACCTGAACTGCCGATTCTACGACCACGGCGGCGACACTAGGCGAGACGCTTCGTCCGTGCACAACTGGATTCGCAGCCGTGAGTACATGCCGAATCGCCCTTACCGTCTTGGCGTCGAACCCCCTCTGTGACTTCAATACATCAAGAATGGAGTCGGATCCAAGGCGATGCTGGTTGGGAGCAAGGTAGGTCATCAACCATTCGAGGCGTGCTTCAATCTTCCTCCGAGCGACGACCAGTGCCACCTCCGGCTGGTCGTCCAGTTCCAGGTCCTCAATCCGCAAGGGTGCGAACGGCGGGTTAGTCATTCGCGCCCTCTTCTTCCGAGGCGAATTCCAATGGCGGGAGTTCGAACACAATCGCCGCTTGTCCGATGCCCTCCGCCGCCGTACGACCCGCTTCGCGTGTCCTCACGTCGTCAAAGTCGACTCCGCCTCCGCCAGGGAACAGGATCCTTTGAACGAATGGGAGAAGCGGTGCGACCAGCAGTCCGGCCAGCAGCACGATCGTCTCAGTTGTCGGTTCCACCACCTCGGCACCAAAGTCAAAGGACCGTATTACCACGTACGCACCGAACGCAGTCACGATCAACGCCCAAATGAGGTAGACCACTCCGAGAATTCCTCTAAGCCACCCGGGGAGATCGGCTAATCTCAGCACACACTAGCGCTCCTACTCGCTGCCGAGTCTACTCTTGGTCTGAACGCCTTCGCTACTGTCACCGCCTCCATCATCATCGCCAGCGAGGGCGACTATCAAAAACACGTGACGGGAAGCATCAGGAAGCTCACGTTTTGCACAGGGTAACCTCCATAGACGACCAGCAGGCGTGCAGTGCTTGCTTGATGAGTTGGGTGGAGCGGAAGGATTGGCCGCCCTCCTGAACCCCCCGCGGGCCCTCCTCCTGCATTATTCGGCGCGGCACTGACTTGCACAACCTGCAGCTATCCGTGGGGCGAGCCCCTACCCCTTAAGCACCTGCGCTGGTCGGATTCCAGACCGTAAGAGCACAGCAAGGCGTAGAGTACAGTTGGCAGGGCAAATCCACTGACGGTCCTATCATTTAATTGAGGTGGAATACTTGGCAGATGGGATGTAGGTCAGAACCGCATTTGCTCAGGTATTTGATGGGCTCCTGCCCGGCCTAGCTCGTTCCAGCCAGCTGCATCGCCGGGCTGAAGGTAGCGTGCGCCTTTGCCGCCTGCTCTGAGTCGTAGGTCGCGGAGTAGCGACGGACCATCATCGGGCTCGAGTGACCAAGGAGGTACTGGACATCGAGCTCGCGGGCACTGGCACGGATGGCCCAGGTGGCGAAGGTGTGGCGGAAGCGGTGGGGGTTGACCTGGCTGACGCCGGCCCTCCGGCCGTGGCGAGTGAACATAACGTTCATGTGGTGGTTCCGCAAGGGCCGTCCGTCCACCGTCTGGAACAGAGGCCCGTCTGACCAACCCCGGAATCCGTCCAGATATCCTCGAAGGGCTTCAAGCGCCACATCGCTGATCGCCGTCCAGCGCTGCTTCCTGCCCTTCCCCTGCAGGACCCGAACCCGATGCTGGTCCAGGAGGACGTCGTCGAGGTGAATCGAGACCAGCTCGCTGGAGCGGACCCCCGTATCTAGTAGGAAGAACACCATCGCCTTCATCCGGCTGCCGACGTAAGTCCTTGGGTCGCAGGCCCCGAGGAGCGCGGTGATGTCCTCTTCCGCAAAGGGCTGGATGACCTTCTGCTCGCGGCGGACCATCGGCACCCGCATGAAGGGGTTCTCCTCGACGTAGTCCAGGCGGCGGCACCAGGAGAAGAAGGCCTTGACCTCACGCTGACGGCGGTGCTGAGTACCGGCGCTCACGCCGCGGTCGCGGACCCAGCCCATGAACAGGTAGACATGGGCCGGCCCGAAGGCCTCAATCGAGCCTGGCAGGTCGAGCTCGCGCACCGCCCCTTGGAACTGGCGCAGCGTCTCTGCATACGACTGGACCGTGCGGTCCGTCTTGCCCTCTACTGTGCAGGCCTTGAGGTAGAGGGGGACGGCCTCTTCGAATGTTTCCATGTGCAACCTCCATTAATCCGGTGGTCACACATCACTCCCTCTTGTCGGGGATGAAGTCAAGCTAAAAGACCGGCCGGACTCTCAGATGCCGAAGAGTCGCTAGCTGACGGCGAAGGCCACCGCTCTGGTCCAGATGGCGACAATGTGGGGAGAGGGGGTGTTGACCCGAACCCCCGCACGCCGGCCGTGAGGCGTGAACATCACCTTCATGTACTCTTCAGGGGGCGGCGTACGCTAGCGGATATAGGGGAAGGCCGAGGAGGCATCGATGGAGCGACAGACGCTTGTATTTGCCACGGAGCGGGAGACGAAGAACACCGTCCGGTTTCAGGAAGAGGCAAGCGGCAAGCCACCGGTGATCGGCACACTGTATGTGCAGCGCTGGGCGCTCGGAGAACCCTTGCCGCAGCGGCTGACCGTGACGATTGAGGCCGCAAGCGCGTACGTGACGCCCTGAACGACCGCAGGCTTGCAGAACCGGCGGATCGGCTAGACCGATTCTAGCTCACTATGACTAGGCCTGCGTGTGCCTCCAGGAACGCGGACCACTGAGCGTCGCTACGAGGCAGAACGTGGCCATGCTTTCCGCAGAATCGTCATCACGTCGGCGGTCTTGACCTGCTCCCCGGATTAGGTCCAAGGATTCCTAGAATCCGACTGGGGTTTTCCTAGCCATCTGTTGTGCAAACTCCTGGGGCGTTTGGTTGCCCAGAGCACTGTGGGGACGAAGGGCATTGTAGTCGTCTCCACGATGGTCCAGGCCAAGGGAAGGCTCATGAACCAATGCTCGTTGAGGCATTCGTCGCGCAGCCGCCCGTTGAAGCTCTCGATGTAGTGGGTCTGGGGCAGCCCTGAGCATCCCGGAGTCGGAGGCCACGTCGGCCTCCGACCATGATGGCGCAGAGCGAACCTCGGTGGGTTCGAGTCCCGGCAAGTGGGCCAAAGTGGACGGTAGACGGAACCGTCTTCGAGATGTGGTTAGGGGCTCTGTGAGGCCAACGGGCCCTCGGCCTGGACACTATGGTGCGACGGAGCAGGCGCACGCAACCTCTCCTCTACGACAACGGGGCTCCCCCGCCTGAGCCTTGCCACCCATTACCAAGGGGCCTCTAGGGGTCCCTATAGGTAAGGGGTCGAATATTCTGAGGTGTATAACGGAGAAACGCCGCCACCTTCGAATGCACGCACGGCATCTCGGACACGCGAATCGCGGAGGTCGACTGACCGAAGCTCGCCGTTCACCTCCGCGATGGACTCAATCCGCAAGAACTGATCCCTGAACTGCTCAGCAAACTCGGCAAGTGCGCGCAGTTTCGCCTTGGCGTCGGACAGGTGGTCCCCGTGCGGGTCAACGATAGAAGCGGCGAGTGTCCCGTCCTGTCGTTTGGAGATGATGATGAAGTCAACTTGCATGGATCTCCAGTGCTCGGACTCATCCTGGTAAGCGATTCGCAGCGAGTTAGGAGTGGCCCGCTGTGGGTTTCGGTACCAAGCCACAAAAGATGGCCGGGCCGTCTCGGTCGCGATAACCCGCGATTCCCAGTTGTTAAGCTTCGCAGGAAAATTGCCATTGCTGTCGGAGTAGATATGACCCGCAAAAACAGGCAGATCCTCGCCAGTGCCGTCTCTGGTGGCCGCCCTCTCGTTCGTCCGCATGTCTATGGTGAGCGACTCCCTCTCAGATGTCTGCTCCTGGACCAACCGATAGGAGTCCCTGGTGGCGCCAGTCGTGTTCTTGATCTCGATGGCGAATCGAGCAAGATGGTCTTTCACGAACTTGGTGGCAGCCACGTCCATCTCCGCCACAACGCCCTCGACGCTCAGCAGGGCGGCGACCTCGATCCGAACGTCTAACAGGTTCGCACCTTCAGTTGCCAGGTCAGTTCGATGGCGTAGGTAGCCCTCGCCGACACCTTCCTTAACCGCCTTGATCACCCTCCTAGTGTCACGGTCGATATCCTTGGCGTGTGTTCGTAACCGGCGTATCGTTGTTTCAGCTTCTGCCTGTCCGCCTGGTGGGACGACTTCTCGGCGGACTTCGACGGTCTTGAATTCCGCTACTCTCGCCGCAACAACTTCTTTGTATTCGGCCCTCAGGCCGTCGAGGCGGGCATAGAGAGTCTTCATGAGCAGGTCACCAGCATCCGGCAGGAGCGCCATGCCGGAAGCATCGTCGCTGAGCAGTTGCACGAGACGCTTCGCGCGCCTCAGGGGACTCGCTGTAGCATCGGGGGTCGGGATGCTTGGAAGGGTTTCGATAAACTCGAAGACATCATTTAGGACATTCGGATTCCAACCAAAGTTGCGCGGCGCGAGTAGGACCTCCGGCCCAACTTGCGCATCGCCGTTCTCCTTGCCTGTACCCTCTAGTGCTTCCTTGATTGAGGCGAGGGCATTCCTATCGAACAGAGGGAGGTAGCAAGAGACTGTGTTCAGGACATCGTCAGTGGCAATTCGGTGGGTAAGGGGCTGGCGGACCATTCGGCCGATAACTTGAGCGATGTGGGTTGAGTCCTTTGCCGGCCGCTCTGAGTAGAGAACCTCTGCTCGCGGGCAGTCCCAACCCGTTGAGATAGCCTCTTTGGCAAGCACCACACGGATCGTAGTGTCCCCTTGGATAGACTCCGGGTAGACCCAGTGAACAGTACGAGATGCGAGCACGATCGGCTCGTGTTCGCCGAACACATGCGCGACCGCATCCGATCCCAACATGGGCCATTCAGCCTCAACGGTCTGCACAATCTCACCGAGTTTCGCTGAATTCGCCTTGTCGGGAACCTGGATGACCAGCACTGGAAGGACTTCGGGCTCTCCCTCCGTCTTGGAGTACGCCGCCCATCGTTGCTCGTAGTCAAGCACGGTGTGGACAGCATCGCGAAGGAGCGTTGTTGAGAATGTCCCCTTCCCCACAGGTTGGTCGAGCCCGATACCGTCCTTCACGAGGCCCGACGCCCTGACTTTGTCGATGTCGACATCGACATGAGAACGGGCAGTTCGATTGAAGGTCTCACCCATTGCCCTCGTGAATCGCTCGATAGTCGCAGATATGCCCCAGACGACGGGGATGGGTGAACTCGATCCCGGCTCGCAGTGAATGAGCCGCTGGACAATTGTGGCCCGATCCGGTGCGCGCCGCATGCCTCGATGAGCTTCGTCGAGGATCAGATAGAGGGTACTATTCTCGCTGGTGATCGTGTTCGCCAGGACATCCCAGAACGTACGCTGTCGGAGGTTCGTGTTCTGCACGAGCCGGCTCGTTTTCGACAACTTCTGCGTGTTTAGGAAGTAGACCTGGCCCGGGACCAGAGCTTGGTCGAGAAATCCGTCATTGATCTCGGTGAGATGCTGCGGGCCGAGTAGGTCAGACGCCGCTAGCATCCGATTGCGCGTCTGGCGGTTCAGTGCCGGATCGTCGGTGATCCAAAGGAACGTCGCCCTTGGATTGTATGCGGTGCCCAGATCGCTAGAACTGAAGAACAAGGCTTCAATCGCGGCCGTAGCGATTACGGTTTTGCCAGCGCCCGTGATGGCCGAGAGGGCAAACGACGAGCGTTCTCCTCGGGTGTGCCAATCCTCGTCGCCCCAGTGCAGCCGTTGGAGGACGGCCATAGTGGCTTCCCTCTGATAGTCAGTCAGCTCGTATCGCATCAGCTCAGACCCTGATTAATGGCGAATGTCGTCATGTAGTTCTCATATAGGCGTACGACATCAAACGAGTCTGGAAGCTCCGCGGCAATCCCTTGAAAGGTAGTTTGCGAGTCTGTGACGATGAAAACCGTAGTAGCGGTAAACGGAAACTCCTCGACAAATCGCCGCCATCGATCCGGGTTGAAGAGCACACCGTAGTGCTCGGTCCAAGCGTATGGCTTGCGGCGCCCTGCGGCGTCCAGGCACTCGGTGATCACCGGCCCACGACCGCCCGCCCGCAGCCAGAGCAAAGGTGCGATTCCATTGAATGCCTTGTCGAGTTCCACGTCGTCCGCGTTGAGATAGGTCAGTTCAAGGAATTCCACATTCTCATCGAATCCCTTCGAGATCGGAATTTCGTCGACGAACCTGTAATCGCCTTGCACCGGCCTCCCGTCTGCCGCATGCCCCGTAATGGCCGCCTCGATCCTGGGACGAGTGATGTGCTCGAAAATGCCGAGTTCTTCCCATTCAGGGTCGCCTGGCTGGAGACCTTGCTTTCGCAGCGAATCGGCCTCACCTGCCGAAACCTCGTTGTTAGTCACAAGAATCGTCTGTCGTCGTCCTCCGTCCTGACGGTTCAGTCGTGCTACAGCATGGGTGGTGGTACCAGAGCCACCGAAGAAGTCGAGTACCACTGCCGCGGGCTTGTCCCTAATGAAGAATCTGATGGTGTCCTCAACCGCATAGAGTGACTTCGGATAGTCGAACCGACGTCCGGGTATCAGGGCACTGAGCATGCGCGTGCCATACGTTTCAGCATTATGTGACGTCATATTCCATACGGTTTTCGGGATGGCCCCGCGAGTGTCGTCAGCATAAGCCGCGATCACTGCTCCATCGGGATCGTGCCCCTTGACCGCAATGCGCCCCGACTCGATCCCCTCTATGGTCCCTGACTGCAGATATTGGAGACTGGCAGTCTGCTTCTTTGCATTCCAGTTACGTACCCTGAAGTATCCACCCTCATGACGACGTCGCAGTTCGTCGGGCAGACACCCCCAAACCATCTCTCGCCCATCGCTAGCTAGCGGCCAGAACGTGAATGTCCCTTCCGGAATGGACACACTCTCCCGACAAGCCATAGGCTCAAGAGATTCGCCAATGGAATGAAGAGAGCCGTCGGCCACGTTGATTCGGATGGGATAAAACTGGTGGGGACGCGAGGCCCTCGTACTGCTTGGTTCTCGGCGGCGTAACGGGAGCCATTGGACAGGCTCGCCTGGTTTCTCGTTACCCCCACCGTCTAACATGTTAGTCGTCCATCGGGCGATTCCTGCATCTCCGATAAGCACGAAAAAATATGTTCTGACACGCGTGAAAGCTCACGAGCCCGTGAAGTCCCTTTGGCACTGATAACCGAAGTCACCATTTGAATCGTAGCGCCGGGGAAGGTCTGTTCAAGCAGCAATCCTAGCCGGAGGTACTCTTTCTCGTCGATGGTGACGATCAGCACCGATTCCTCGGGTTTCAGAAGTCTCTTGGCTAGAAGCAAACGACGCTCCATGAACGCAAGCCACTTACTGTGGCGGTACGCGTCGTTCTCATCTACGTAGTGGTTGTCATACTTCCAATCCCGCGCGCCGCTGTTGTACGGCGGGTCTATGTAAATGCAGTCGATCCTCCCTGAGTGCGTAACTGCATCGCCTCCAAGACGTGGTAGTTCTCCCCCTTAACGACGACATGCGAGGGCCTGTCGCCACCTCGACCTATTGAACCGAGTCTTTGGAACCCAGCGTAAATCGGCTCGCCGAACCCGGCGAGCACGACGAGCACGTTGGCTGGGAGTCGCTCCTCCGAGCCCTCTGATTGCTGCTCCCCTGAGAGCGGGCTACCGTCGGGGGATTGAACCTTCCGGACGACCGCAGTGTCGCCTTCGATGCCGAGAACCTCGTAGCCCGAACTGTCGAGATCTCCCTTCAGGGCGGCGATCATACCTGGTCGAAGCGGATGCTCGCGCAGACGCACTCTTTCAGGAAGGTGGCTCTCAAAGACGAGTCCGAAGGTTCGCCTTGACTGTATGCGACCGATCTGGCTTCGAAGCTCGGCTCGGAGCGCCTCGTGCTCGATCCTGCCTAGGAGGACGTCGATTTCGGTCCGCATTATGTTCTCGTCCGGGGGCAAATGGCCCAATTGCCCATGAGTCTCTCCAAGATTCCCCTCGGTCTGGAATGGAGTATTCAGCCGTCCGGCTAGAGTTGTAGAGCCTCCTACTTTCCAGCTACCAGTTGAGATTTCCAGGACCTGCCATCAGTTACCCCCTAACTTCATTTGGAGGGCCGGTCTCTACCGATACTTGAATGCTGAGCTTGGGATTCGATTGGCTTCGATCGACCGTCACCACTGTAGCTCTTGCGATTTCACCAGCGTCCATCCGCGGTGCCAGCAATCGGGCATTGGTGCGGGGTATGTAGCCCAACCTCTCCCCCCCGACGCGAACCTCAATGGCATTCGGATCGTATTGATTTGCGTAGTCACGCACCAACGTCACGGCATTGCCGGTGATGACTCCGGCCAAGAGTGCTGCACGGTTTTCGTAACGAATACCTGCTACCGGGCTAGAGACATTGCTTACCCTCGCACGGAGAGAAGCTGTGATAGCGCGATTGCCCGGAACGAGCGCAGCAGCTCGCCGACTAAGCACTTCCGCCTCATGTGGGGTCGCCCCAAAGCGATAAACAAAGTCCTCCTCAGTCAAGGCGGAAAACCAAGTTACGAACGCTCCATAGGATGCTCTACTATCGTTAGCGTCAGCAGCGAACCCTGCAGCCAGGGACGCCGACAACTCTCTTGATGGGCAGCCTAGAGTCATCGCCCATGACGCGCTTGGTGTCCTGACTCCGTATCGAAACATCGTGGGGAGCCATCGAACGAG
Source organism: Dehalococcoidia bacterium (assembly GCA_965197795.1). GTDB lineage: Bacteria > Chloroflexota > Dehalococcoidia > DSTF01 > WHTK01 > WHTK01. The sequence goes on from OZ240228.1 coordinate 669,648, forward strand.
CTCGGATACTTCACGGTCGTCGTCCAACACATGCTTAGCAATTGCGACGTATGCTCCGATGCCCCACGGCAAACTGAAGCTAAAGAGGTCGGAAATAAAGATATTGAACTTCCTTTGGTCAGATCCTTCTGCTAAGTGTCGATCCACAATCTCGGGCATCGGCACTTGCCCAAGCCAATCGCCTGCAAGCTCAATCAAATCGCCCGAGAAATCATAACCAGTGTCCATTTGGCGAAGGTCAACAATGTCAGGAACGACTCTTGCGATGATTCCCTCCAGCGGCGTGTCCTGACCGAAAATCGTTTCAGCAGCTAGGCTCCCTTGTTCCAAGATACGGTCACGGAGGGTTATGCAACTGCGAACATCTAAGCCAGTCCGTGCAAATACTCTTCTTGTCTCCTCATCTGCTACTTCGTCTCGAATGAGGCCGATAGTCTCAGTCCCCATTGTGTGGAGCGGATCGAGCGGTATTCCTTCACTTCTCGCTTGTACCCCTACGAAAGACTCTCCCAAGAGCTCCTGAAAGAGCACGTCGGCAGATGTGCCTACCGATTCTTCCACCATGAGAGTGATCAACTCTGAGTCCAAGAGGTGCCGGAATCGGTCACTTGATAGGCGTTGGTCACTCAGTTCCTGGAGTACCGAAAACAGTTGGCCTCTGATAGGAGGAGTGTCTTGTTCAAGGAGCCGTCCGTATTGTCCGGTTTGGTAATCATTCGTTGCGGCAAGAATTACGTGCCCTTCAGTTTCTCGTGTAGCGCGTCCCGCTCTACCGATCATATTCCAGAGGTCGCGAGGATTAATGTCTACCATGCCAACCGGCCCGTCCCCATCATCATCAGCGTATCTGCTGATTGAGTGCACGATAACAGTCTTCACTGGCAGATTGACTCCTTGTGCCAGCGTGGTGGTTGAAACAATGACAGGCAGCAGTCCTCCTCTGCAATCAGACTCAACTGCTTTCCGGACAGCCTCCGGCAGACCTGCGTGATGCACACCGATTCCCTCTTCAAGAAGAGACGTCACCACTGACTCTTTGCCTAGCCACAACGAAGCTACTTCGATTGCGGCCTTGGCGGGTCGGTCGCGGGTGCGGCTGAATGGGGAGGGAACTTCTGCGCCTTCGGTCTGTCGGCGAAGCTGCAGGCCACGCTGAATCGTTCGTGCTACCGACTCCGCATTTCCTCTACTGGTGGCAAAGATTAGGACAGGACCTTGCTTCGCAAAATTGATTGCGAGCTCGGCTACAATTTCACCCTTGGCACGAGTAGGGAATGACACACTCTTTTGTCGGCGGAGCTTGGGAGTGTAATCGGTGTAATCATGTGGTGTCGCGGCACCGAGGACGAAAGGAGCGGATGCCCCGGCTACAGGTCCCTCGCGTGGATAGGTAATGCGATCCCTCTCGGCGTTGTATATTCCGATCAGTTGACGCGCTGGGCGCCAATCAGATTCAATAAGTGCCCGGCGGTTCAAGCACAGCCATTCTGCAAAATCGGCTGCATTCTCGGAGGAAATGACTGCTGAGACAAAGAGAACTTTGGCCTCGGGCAACATGTGGCGAAGCAATTTCGTGAGAAGCAACTCGTAACCTACACCACGCTGCTTATCCTCGATGATATGGCCTTCATCCAAGATGACAAGTCCGACATCAGCGAGCAACTCTGGACTAATCCGAGTGAGGAGTGCTAGTTTTTCAGGAGTCGTGACGATCAGGTCGGCTCCACCTATGATTTGTGCTTCAAGTTCATCTACCTCGAATCCCCCAAGGACGCTTGATACGCGCAGTCCCAAATCCGCCAGGATCGGGGTCAATGACTCTTCAACCTCATCGGCGAGGGACCGGAACGGCGCGACGTAGATTGCCTTATACACACCCTCTGCGACAAGCATCCTCACAATTGCAAGTTCGGCTATTCGGGTCTTCCCAGCGCTTGTAGGCATAAGAATCGAGAATCCTGACGGAGCGTCCAAGAGCCCTGCAAGAAGAGCTTGTCGTTGCGATTCCCAGAATTCGACTCGGCTCGTAGCTTCCAGCATGTTTGCAGCTGTTCCACGCCCAGAAAGCGTAGCGTATCGCTCCCAAGCAGGCTCAGCTTGCACCAAGGCCGAGAGCTGATGCCACACCCCGTTCTGAAGGATAAGTTCACCTACACCACGAAGCGTGCGGGCCTCTAGCAACTCCAGAGCCCGACCGCTAGTCCTCAAGAGTCGTAGGAGATCTTCGGACGCTCGCCTGAAGGATGGCTCCGCCGCTGGCCCCTGCATTGCGGCCAATGCTAGCGACCTATACATGTCAGCAGCCGCTAAGACGGAGGCCAGATCTATTAGCCTTTCCCTAGAGTCTCCTTCATCAGCACTCTCAATCCAACGTCGCTCCAACTGTTCCCAGTTTTGGGCGACTATTTCAGTTTCAACTCTTAGGCGCAACAATTGCCGACGGAGCGCGAACACAGTCCAACGGTCAAGGACTTCGCCTAGCTGAGGTGCGCCCTCCAAACTTGGGAGTGGTCTCAGAGGCAAGTCCCGCGCGATGCACAGTGAGTTTGCCTCATATCCCGCTAGCTGATATAGCCCTGCAGCGATGACCCTTGTCGTCACAGGTCTTCGCTCCTCTGGTAGGTCCGCCAAATATTCCATCACTTCAGCTGCCCTGAGTAACGGATCACTTAGGTTTCTCAGAGCCCGCGAGTCGGACTCTAGAATCAACAGGGCAGTGTGAAGCGCTGATGTTGCCACTCGCTTAAGGCGAGGAATTGAATAGGTGTAGCCGATTCTAGACACTTCCTCTGGTGCCACTGAGTCAAGCAGGTGCTTTGCCCGAACTTGAGCCCAGTTATTAGAGAAACTTGGATCTTCGAGAGAGGAGCGTAGCCTTCCTGTTGCCCTAGAGAGTAATTCCTCACTGACCATCGGAAACCATCCGTTCGGCCTCAGCATACGCGCCAGCAATGACGGCTCTAAGGCCCTGACGAGTTACGACGTAGCACTTGAAGTCTTCTGCTACAGTCAATTCGCCAGAAATGAAGTCATCGTGGAGGGCCTCAAGAACCCTGTCACGCCAAACTCCCTCGTCAAAGACAAAGACTATTCTCAAGGCCCGTGGGACTGGCGGTGTACGGTGCATCGCCTCCTCAAGCTGAAAATACGCGGTGTAGTCACTTGTATCTAGTAAACGATCCAACGTGAAGAAGAGTATTTGGGGCTCTTCATCTTCTATGTCCTGATAGATTTGGCGATACGCATCCTGTCCCAGCGCAGTATTAGGAGCTGTCGTGCCTGCTTTTGCTTCGCCGAATAGGAAACCGACAATGTCTCCATTGTCGACGTTGGCACAGAATACGTCTGTGAGCTTCATGGGCCATTGTGGGGACTCTCTGTGACGGAGCTTCTCGACAAGTCTCTCCAAATGCTCTTCGACTTCAAGAAGGTGTCCCGCAACGACTTCCCCAAAGTCACCGATGCGAATGTTCTCGCTTGGAGCAACGTGAGCATCGACGTGCCTGATTGAGGCTGCTAGGCCGCGACGCTGCAGTATTCCCTTAAGTTGTTCTACGTTGGCAAGGCCGTTTAGCAGAAACCCACCGATGGTTTCTTCGACAGCAGGCGAGTTCGCCAGAACTCCGCGCTGGAGTTCGAAACTATAGCTATTGTCCTTGTGTACGCTGTACCACACGTCGGTTTCCCCACCGTTGTAAGTCTGGCTCGCTTATCTTATTTGGATAGTGTTGCCAACAAATTCTCACAAACGCATGCACGCCGAGCATCTAGTGCACATGTTGTATTTGGCCTGTCTTCGGATCGTAGCTGTTTGCAAATACCAAGAGTACATCGTGGGGGATGAACCACTGCGTTCCACGGCGGAACGCACTCAGGCGCTTTGACCTTATGTTTCGGCGAACCGTCTCCTCACTCACATTGAGGTAGGACGCCGCTTGGGGTACCGTGAATTCCTCTGGCATGTTCATGGCTCGATCCTAGTAGACTGGAGACTCTGATGTAGTCTACTACATCACCGGTATCACGTCTCCTCCTGCTCTGGCATTTCCCCCTTGGCCATGCGGTAGCCGACGCGGGGCTCGTTGAGGATGTAGGTGGGGTTGTTGGCGTCGTCGCCCAGCTTGCGGCGGAGTTGCTTCGCGGCCGTGCGCCCCTGAGCACGACGACACCCAGTCCCGGTTATAGATTCGCGGGAGCTACCATACTCTGATGTAGGGGCAGTGGTGGGCCCTCAGGGATTCGAACCCTGGACCGACGGATTAAAAGTCACCTCCTCTAGGTTCATTTTGGCAATTTTGGCACTACCTTCGACCCAGGAGAGCGAGGGGCCTAGAGGGAGAGATCCAGCTCTATCTCATCCCGACTAGGGATGCCGTCTGTGCCGATCTCTGAGGTCTCTGGCTCGGGGATACCTGAGATACAGGCGAATTTCCACCGCGTGAACCCCGTCGCCCTTTTGTCCAGTCCCCAGTTGTCAATCGCACACTAAGGTGCGATAGTAAGCCTGTGACGAGCCGTGAGTTCATTAGGCGAGCTCGGAACTATGCTCACAAGACTAGACAAACCTTCCGTTTCGATCCTGCTCACGGCAAAGGCAGTCACGGCAGACTCTACGTCGGCTCGCGGTTCACTACAGTGCAACGGGGCGAGCTGACGAAGGGCGTACTGGCTGCCTTGCTGCGCCAGTTGAACATCGACCGAAGGGAGTTCTGAGCCATGATCTACGCATACCCATGTCAACTGACCCCCGATGAAGGTGCCGGACTGGTCGCCACATTCCCCGACGTGCCGGAGGCCATCACCGGCGGAAGCGACCGTGCCGAGGCCCTGACGATGGCGGAGGACGCACTTGCTACAGCCCTGGCGGGATATGTCCACGAAAAGCAGGGCATCCCTGCTCCGAGCGAGGCGGCCGACGGTCAAGTGTCAGTAGCGGTGCCGGCCGTCGTGGCCGCCAAGCTCGCCCTGGATTCGGCTATGAAGGCGCAGCGCATCACCAAGGTGGAGCTTGCCGGCAGGCTGGGTGTCAGCGAGTCCGCTGTGCGGAAGTTGACCAACCCAGATCACCGTTCCCACATGAGCCAGGTCGAAAGGGCGCTCCGAGCGGTGGGGCGCAACCTCAAGGTCGAGGTGGATGTCGCCGAGTCAAGCGCTTCCAAGGCACCGAGCCAGGTGAATATTCGTCTGACCGACTCTCAAAGAGCGGTTTTCGAGTACTTTGCCAATCTGGATAAAGGAGACCACCCCAGTAACCCACCAAAGCTAGTGCCGATCTATCTTGGTGCGTTGGAGGTTATCAATGGGAGTAATCCTGATCGCTTCGCCTTAGCTTCCCACAATCTGCGTGAGCTCATTAGATTTGTTCCGTCCGCCCTCCTCGACGAAGTGCGCGCTCTCGATAAGCGCTTGAGTGACGAGGTTGCCGCTCTCGAAAGCCGGTGGACTACGGCCTGCAAGTCATCGAGTCGCGACGACAAGGGCCGATGGTCGGGTGAAATCGATCCAAGTTTGAAGGGCTTTCTCCGCGAGGCCGGGGTTTTCTTTGATTGGTTCCGCAGCAATCGTGAAGCAAGGCAGCAGGAGACATCCGAGGCGCTCCAGCAGTTGGGCGTATCAGAACAGCGCCTGTCCCCTGCTCTAGCTACCTTGAACGCCCGCGACTGGCAGAGGATGGCCAACTACTTCATCGCGGTTTGCCACCACAAGCGCACGGCAAATGAAAATGAATTTATGGGCTACTTGGACGCGTTCGAAAAGTTCATTGCTGAGCGAGTACGGCCACGCACGTTTGAGCAGGTCCGTGACTTGCAAGCGTTGATCGAGGAGGGCGAAAAGGGTGCCTAGCGAAGATGTTGTCGATAAAGCGATTGCGATCGCTCGCACTGGGCCCGCCGAGTACGAGTACTTATTCACGCACATTACGAGCGCGGGCTGGATTGAGCCGCTATTTGAGCGTGACTTTTTTAAGGATCCCGTCCCTGCCATACGAGAGGGGGACACCATAAGGTTCCCCTCGTGGCCGGAATCGCAGTATCTGGCGAGGGTGGCAGACCAGGACCCCAAGAAGGTGCTCGAAATAGCTCTTCAGATCCCGGAAACCAATAACGTCCGGATCCATGAGGACCTCGCTCAAGCTGCGTGCAAAATGCCGGGGCCGCTTGCACGCGAGTGGGCGCTTCACGAGTTGCCCTGGGTCGGAGCGAAGCCCCACCTCTTCATGCTTCTACCAGAGGAGCTTGGCCGCTTGGTCCAACACTTGGTCGAGACTCAGGAAGTCGATGCCGCACTCAAGCTAGCTCGCACTGTTCTCCAAGTGCGCATGCGCGAGGGGGCGGAATCCTCTGAACCGTGGACCAGGCACCCGGTCAGTCGTCTAGATCCGTGGAATTACGGGGAGTTTCTAAGGCTGAGGATTCCATCATTGCTCAAGGCTGCGCCTAAAGGCACCTTTGATATGCTCGCCGATACCTTGGAGGAGTCCCTCAGGATTGTATCCAGCGCTGAGGAGGATGAGTACGGCCGCTTCCAGGACTATACGTTTGTTTCCCGGCCCGCAATCGAAGATCATCCTCAGCTAAGCGAGACGGATCACCCGACTGATCTGGATATCGCGCTTCTCCTCGCTTTGAGAGACGCTAGCGAGGCCGCGTTGTCCCGGGGCTGGGTGACCCTCAATGAAGTCACCGAGTGGCTAGAGGCGCGAGCGCCGATTACCTGTTGGAGGATAGCTCTACATCTTTTGAGGCTTTTCGCTGACAGAGCAGGAGCCCGCGACCTAGTCGTTGAGCGACTTGTTAGCCCGAAGTACTTCGACGTGGTAGCACTTCACCACGAATACATAGAACTACTTCGTGCCCAGGCCAACGGCCTCTCGGAAGGACAGCTGGGCGCGTTATTGGCGCTAATCGACTCTTCCGCTGAAATGAGGGCCGCGAAGAAAGACGAACAGGAAGCTCCAAGATCACGCGAGATTCACACGCAGCAATGGCTTTCGGAGCTCAAAGAATATCTCCCAGAAGAACGTCTAGCGGAACTTGCTGCACTCGAAGCCAAACACGGTGAACGCAGGTTGCCTGACTCCCATGTCGGCCCAATGTCGGTGGGATGGGTGGTGCCCAACAGTCCCAAGACGGAAGAAGAGCTTGAAGCCATGAGTCCCGCCGAACTCCTACGTTTTGGACAAGATTGGCAGGAGGCACCCGACGGGTTCCGCCACGAGGCACCCAGCTACGAGGGGCTCGGTAAGGCTGTATCGGCTGTCGTAAACAAGCTTCCCGAGAAGTTCGCAGCAGTAGCAGAGTCCTTTGCAAGCCTTCCCCCAGCCTTCGCCTGGGGTTACCTGGAGGGTCTGTCGGCAGCAGTCGAGCGAGATGAGCATATTGAATGGGAGCACCCACTCCGACTGATAAGGGCCATCTCGCCACATCGCGACTCCGAGGCAGGTGGTCTGCGAGAACCGAACTGGAACTGGGCAAATAGTTCTGCTCTTCGGTTGCTAGAGCGTGGCTTGGAGAAAGAGGAAAGGGGGCTCGAGGTTGGCCATCGCGAACTAGTTTGGGAAGCTCTAGTAGGCCTGACTGAACACCCTGAGCCAACTCTCGAATATGAGGAGCAATACGGCGGCTCGAATATGGACCCTATGACGCTGTCCCTAAACGTCATTAGAGGTGTCGCCATGAACTCCGTCCTCAAGTATGCGCTCTGGCTGCACCGAAATGGTCTATTGACCCGTGGGTTCCCTGACGCGCCGAACATCGAAGAGCTGCTATCGAGGCATTTGGACGCTGAAGTAGATCCCTCACAAGCCGTAAGGGCTGTCTATGGTCGGTGGCTGCCTTGGCTGTTCTTGGTTGATAGAGGGTGGACGAGAGCCAATCTGCAGAGGATCCTGGGCCGCGACAGTACACTGGCGTTTGTTGCCTGGAAGACCTACCTAACGTATGTACGGCCTTCCAACGACATGCTGCCGGAATTGTTTGAGTACTATACAGCCGCGATTGAGGCAATGGCTGATCATGAGGATGACGATAGGAGTTGGGTGTCTACGCCAAATGAGGCCCTGGCCACTCATCTCATGGCCTACTTCTTGAGAGGCCAACTGGAACTCGAGGAGAATGGCCTTGTGGATCGCTTCTTTCAGGCCGGCTCCTCCAAGACCCTTGGTTACGCAATGGAGTGGATAGGACGAGGGCTGAGAGAGTCTCCGCAAGAAGCCACGGAGCGGCCCATACTCCTCTGGGAATGGCGTTGGAAATCAGGCGCAATCACTTCTCCTGAACTGGAAGCGTTTGGCTGGTGGGCGGCGTCATCCTCCCTTGAACCAGTGTGGATGCTGACCAACCTCGATAGGGCGCTTAGTAGTGCAAAGAAGGTGGATGCGGATTGGCTTGTCGTGGAGAGGCTAGCGGAACTAGCTGAACACCACGGGCAGCTGGTGGTCCACTGCCTGAGACTCATGATTGAAGGGGCGGCAGAGCCTTGGAGCATCAACCGTTGGGAGAAGGACATCCGGACCGTTCTTTCAAGTGCAATAGCTTCCCATGATCCTGATGTGCGGCAAGCTTCGGAAGAACTCACTAACCTGCTGGGCGCGAAGGGCTATTGGAGTTTTTCCGACCTACTCCCTTCCTAGTAGTGTAGGTGGTTACTCGGCGTGGAGCGTTCTTGAATGGCCAGATCGATGGGCTCCCCGTGCTCCAGATCCGAGAGGCCTCGGTTGATCGGGCGCTAGTCTGCGTCCTGGACCTGGAGGATTACGAGCTCGTCCTGATGAATGCCTCAGAGGACAGGAGCGACTTCCTCGACCTCACCGTGGATCCTTTGAGCCTGGAGGATGCCGAGCGCCGCGTGCGAGAGTCGCCGAGCATTCGCGAAAGCATGTATGAGGGGGACCGCCACGAGCCAGGCTCCTACTCATTCAAGGAGGCAGTGCTGCGGATGCAGCTGATGGCCAACTATCGGCTCCTTGCGGCTGGCGAGGTGCGTGAGCGTAACCGACCGAGGACCATCAGCGCGTGGCTCGCGCCTGCCAGTGAAGAAGAGGGAACGTAGGTCGGCGCTCGACGTCGATTGGTGAACCAGGGCGGCCTTCTTGCCTCCCGCCATTCTTCATTCCGCACTCTTCGCCCGTCCGATGGGTGAGGGGTTATAGATTGCCGGTGACCGCCGCGAAGCAGCAAAATATCACTTGTAGAAGTATGCTTGGAAACAAGAGAGAGAATGAAAGAAGCAGGAACGCCATCCCACCAGCGCAGGCCCCGCGAGGAGGCGGTTCGCCTGGGCAAGGAGATATACCAGCGGGACATCCTGCCCCAGGTTCAAGCCGACCACTTCGGCGAGTACGTCGCCATCGACGTGGACAGTGGGAATTGGGCAGTTGCCGACAACGAGAATAGCGCACTGGAGCGTCTGCGCGGGGTGTGCCCCGACGCTATCAATGTCTTGATGGAGCGAGTCGGGTATCGGGCGCTGCGCAGCTTTGGAGCCGGGCCCCTGCGGAGGACCGGGTGATCCAAGGTGTGGTTAACGCCGCCTACGAAGCCGTCGTGCCCCTGCCCCTCCAGGACCCGGAAGGGCGGCTGCGGGATATCGAGGCCGTCATAGACACTGGATACAGCGGATTCCTGACATTACCGCCTGGATTAGTCGATGAGTTGGGACTACCCTTCGCCTACATGGGCCAGGCGTTTCTGGCCAATGACGCTTTGGTGGATTTCGACGTTCACGACGTCACGCTTCTATGGGACGGCCAACCGAGACGAATCAAGGCAGACGCTACGGGCAGTACTCCGCTTGTAGGCATGGCCATGCTGGACCGCCACGACCTGAACGTCGAAGTCGTGAACGGCGGGCGCGTCGTCATTCAGGCCAGGGCATAGCCCTATTGAAGACGGGACACGATACGGTTAAGCAATACGGCGCTTAGGAGTTTGAGGAAGTGAATGACTTGAATTCGCTGGTACGTGCAGTCACGGCGGAGGCATACGAGCTGGCCGATAAGATGGGCCGTCTGCCTGAACGAATCGAGGTCGCGGCCAACTTCGATATGAACAACTCTGGTCGTCTTACGCTCAATCAGTCTCGTAGATTTCCTGGCCTAATCGACGTAAAAGGATGGAATTGGCTCCCCAGGCAGCGTCTCCAGGACTTCGACTCATAGCAGACTACGCGGCGAACGTTGAGTGTATTCATGACAACTTTCTACTTCAGCTGTGATGCCACCGGTGCGATATCGTCTATGGGTATTTCCCAAAGTTGCATCATATTGAACAATTCGGCACCAAGACCCTGCACTACGGTGCTTCCGGGCTTAACGTCTGTCGGTCCGAATGCCACCTCTCCCCCAAAATTCACGAAACCTCTGTGGTAGAGGTCAAGATACTCGTACAGAACTTGCGATAGTTCTCTGGAGAAATCCCCATGCCCGCGATAATCTTCCAGGCGGAGTGCAAATCTGTCCTTCTCAGTCGTAAGCTTTAGGATACAAAGCTGGCGGTAAGTCAAGGCCTCGGCAGCCTTGGTTAACTGATGCGCCATGTTGACGCTGATACCGGAGTCAAATGCTAGGTTTGATAGTAGATGCGCCATGTAGGGCAGTTTCATTTCCTCCGGTTCCCTTTGGCTCTTCATGAGAACGCTTTCCCAGACCTCTGTTGCGTCAGACCGGCCGCCGTCGTCTAGATCGAAGAACCCGTCCTGCCGGACTTCCGCGCCTCCCTCAATGCGCTCCGAGATTTCAGAGGCTGCCAGAGCATATACGTATCCAATTCGTTGCTGCTCTCGAGGGCCTAGTAGCCTGGATGACATTTCCGAACCGAGCCACCGCAGTGCGACAGCGGCGCTAGAGCTTACGGCGCCACCGACGAGTGCACCTTCAGGCCATCCAAGAAGAAAGCCCGTAGCCGTTCCAGCCACTCCTGAGAAGCCGCCACCCGCAATCTCGGCGCCTCTCTCAATCAGGCGTCGGATCCGAATTGGGGTGCCAACCGGGTTCTGTCTATCCGCTGTTATCGCCTACTCTCCTCCTGGCCCAATGTGCGCTTGCAAAGCGCACCAACGCATGCGGTAGACAGAACCGTCTTTGAGCTGTGGCTGGATTGCCTGTGAACCTGCCGGGGCCCCGGCCCGACCCATTGTAGACCTCCGGAGCAGGGGACCGCACGGTAACAGTTACAGCCCCTCTTCCCTGTAGAGTCGATTGACCCGCTTGCGGTTCACGCCGAACCCCTCCCAGCGCAGCAACACCCACAACCGGTCCCGTAGCTCCGGCGTGTCGTTTCCGCACTATAAGCTCAGTCCCTCGCGTTTCGCATTGACGAACCCACGGATGCGTAGGAGCATTACCACAAGCTAGTCGGCTCTCTGCCAACTCGCAGTGATGGTTGGGAGGGGTATGAAGAAGCCTTTCTTTGTAGTTGAAATCAGTGATACCGGGATCCCCGATGGCGTCGTCCATATCCTCGAGAGTCTGCCATCACCGGAAGAGCTTGGCGATTCTGGGCATGTAGTCCTAAGGTTCACCGGGCGTTTTGTATTCACCACCGCCCTGACTCTCCTTGCCGCCTGGAGATCTGCCCTGCCAACAGGAATCACCGTGGAGATCGACGACAGTGCTTGCAAAGAAGCGACGCGGCGGCTGCTGATTAACAGCGGCTTTCGAGACGTCGTTGAGAATCCTGGTGACATTCATCTCACATCAAGCCAGGTGGCCGGAAAGTCACCCCTCCAGCCGATTATTCGTGGCAACTCGACGGAAGGGACGATCCGGGGAATCACGAAGATCTTCGATCTGTTTTCGAGTGAGCTCCATGACGTCCAACCGTTCAAGCTCTTGCTAAGTGAGCTTTGTGAGAACGCATTCATCCACGCTGAGGCCGAGAGTCCGGGCTTTATCAGCTCCAACTACCACAAGACGCCGAACCGTGTCGAGGTCACTGTGGTTGACACAGGTATCGGAGTACGGAGCAGTTATGAAGAAGGAACCAACGAGGACGCCAAGCGAAGTCTAGTTCAAGGCATCAATGCTCTGGACTTAGCCCTGCGCGGAAATGTGTCCTCCAAGAGGGAAAGCGCCTTTTCGCATTTCGGCTACGGCCTGTTGATAGTCCGTCGGCTCATCGAAGAAAACCGAGGGAGGATGACTATTGTTTCTGGGGATGATTGTGTCTTCTTCGATCGCTACCAGCAGCAGCACATCCCGCTGGCGAAAAAATGGCCTGGAACGTTCGTAGGATTGGTTGTCGAGCTCAACAACCCGCTTCCTCTAGATGAGATCTATGCGGAACTAAGCGAGCCCGCCGCACCGGGTGGAGCAGCGGGCGGCGCCTCCGCCGCTACAAGCGCTCTTGCCAGTAAGGAGGATGAGGCGCCTCCAGTATCTGGACCTGCACCAGAAGAAGAGCATTATGGGGTGGCTGCGCCCGTAGGCGCCCAAGGAATCGCTTCCGACTATCAGCAGTACCCGGAGGTCGCGCTCTTTGATTTCGGACCTGAGCTCCTTACCCGCGAGATCGGGATCGCCATTCGCGCGGAAATAGCAACAATCCTTTCGCGCGATTCTTCAGTAAGAGTCCGGGTCACCTTAGATGGGATAACGGATATCACACCCTCCGTAGCTGACGAGTGTTTTGGCAAACTCGCGGAGTCCCTTGGCTTCGAAACATTTGAACGAAGAGTCATCCTGGCGGGAGGCCAACCGCTGATGAATAGGCTCATCGGACTCGTTGTGGCCAGGCGGCTTTCCGGGAAGGTTTGACGTCTGAACAGTCAAGACTGAGCCGTCTAGCCATTCTGCCCTTTCGGATGAGTGGCGAACTGAGATTGCTGGAAGCCAGCAAACCAAATGATCGGAAAGGGGCAGTTCTCATCCACTGGAACGACTGCGCAGAAGATACCGTCGACTCAGGGGTATTCATAGAGTGGGGCAAAAGGGGGCCAGGAAGCGAGTGACGAGGGCCAACTAGAATCTGCTGGCACCCGTTTGCCACTATCGTCTGACCGCTACAACGCCGACCTCAGCGTCAAGACTCTCGCTCTTGCCGAGTGGTGAGCCCTCTGGGATTCGAACCCAGGACCGACGGATTAAGAGTGCCCCATTCGCCTTTGAGGGCAATCGCCGCGCCCTCATAATACTGTGGGGCAACTCTATGCATATCCAGCGGCGATTTGTGCGCTCGCAAACTTCACCCGTCACGCAGCTGCCACCAAAAGGGGTCAACCACACACTGGGCGAGGGCATCGCGGCTCTTTGAGAGCAAGTTCATGCCGGATTGAGTTCCCAAACCAGCGGAGCAATCTCCATGGCTTGCCAGCTGGCCTTACCTTCGAGCACCTCTAATATGCCCACCAAAGCCCCTTCGACTAGCGAACATATGTGCATATGACGATGATCACTGCATGTCCAAAAGCTCATTCCCTGGCGGCTTACGCGGCAAACCTGGCATCGAGACTGAAGCGCTGATTCGTCTCTTGGGGCACTACGACGCCTACGAGCCCTTCCTTCAGTCCTGTAGAGACGCTCGACTTGAACTTGAATCCCCCCTGACATCTCCCGCGAAGCAGCAAGTCCTGGAAGCTCGGGGCCCTGGCGCCGCTGAAAAACTCGGCGAGAGCGTACTGATACGTTGCGTGGAGCGCAAGGTTATAGAGGATCTAGCCAGGCGCTGGAACCTGGACCGCATTTCAGAGGTTAGAGACTCACTCGACTGGAACTTCAAGGACGGCGTTGCGCGAATTGGTGATCGCATCGGAACTCAGATTCTCCGCCCCTTCACATTCTTCGGCCGCATGAGCCTCGTACCGTGGGACTTCACGGTCAGTTTCGCTGACCGCTACTGGACCTGGTCCGTTACCAGCACGAGGTCACTCAAGGATTTCAGAGATGGGGTAATGCGAGATCTGAAAGTCAATAGCCCAAGATCGCTACCGTCTGAGCTTCGCGAACGCTTCCGAGAGTTGGCCAAGGAGGCGTCAGATGTTAGGTGCTACCTCTCCGACACTCCATCTGCTCATGATAACCACGTTTACTGGCTCTTCCTACGCCTGTGCCCTCAGCCTGAGCGGCCCCTGACGATTTCTGAGATCGCGGAACGCAAATCGTATGACCAGCGCCACGTTGACCGAAGCGTCCACGAGGTAGCCAAACGGCTCGAAATCGACTTGCCCCGCTTCCGAAGGGGGCGCCCACCGAATCAAGCCGCCACCTGACCAGCGCCAGGTGCCAACCAAAACGCCGTAGTCTTCGCCTTACGCCCGCGCGGTCTCTTTTCTAACGACTGGAGATCTACCTGCCAGAAGGATGGCTACCCAGGACTTACCGATGGCTCTTCCCAGGCTTATGCCCTCAGCCTGAGCGGCCCCTCACGATTTCCGCGATCGCGGAACGCGAATCGCAGGACCTGCGCCACGTCTACCGAAGAGTCAACGCAATAGCCAGAGCGCCGTAAATCGACCTTCCTCCCGTCCAAGGGGATCGCCCACCCAACCGAGCTACCGCCTTACCAGCCCCAGGCGCCCGATAAAACGCCGTAGTTTTCGCCTCACGCATGCGCCATCTTTTTTTCTACCTATTCCAACGGAGACAGTCCATGACAAAAGATTGGCGAAGCAGAATCGTCGGCCACGGGCAGGAAGACCCGGCCCGACTCGTCCCCAACGAGCTCAACTGGCGCAGGCACCCGGTGCGTCAGCGCAAGGCCCTGACCGAGGTGATGGACCGCGTCGGCTGGGTGCAGGACATCATCGTCAACCGCCGCAGCGGCCGGCTGGTGGATGGCCACTTGCGCCTGACGCTAGCTCTCGAACGGGGAGAGCCGGCGGTTCCGGTGGTCTACGTCGATCTGGCCCCGGACGAGGAGGCGCTCGTGCTCGCCACCCTCGACCCCCTGGCCGAGCTGGCCGAGGCCGATGGCGCAACGCTCCGGGCACTGCACGCGATGCTGGAGGCGGACGGCGCCATAGCTGACCTACTCGAAGGCGTCGCCACCAGCGCTCGGCTGACACTCGACGAGCCCCTCCCGGGGGCGACCGAGCCGGACGACATCCCCGACCTGGGCCAGGTGTCGGTGTCGCAAGCCGGCGACCTCTGGCAGCTCGGGGAGCACCGCCTGCTGTGCGGCGATGCAACCGATCCCGCCGACGTCGAGAAGCTGATGGCCGGCGGAAGGCCCAGCTGGCTGTGGACCGACCCGCCCTACGGCGTCGACTACGAAGGCGGTACGGCTGAGCGCCTGACCCTGGCAAACGACCGGGCCGATGGGCTCGGTAACCTGCTCGATGCCAGCTTCGGGGCTGCGGATGCAGCTCTTGGGCCCGATGCGGCCTTGTATGTCGCCCATCCCGCCGGGCCGCACGCTCAGCTCTTCGCCCGGGCCTTTCTCGACGTCGGCTGGCACCTGCACCAGACACTGATCTGGGTCAAAGACGCCTTCGTCCTGGGGCACTCCGACTACCACTACCGCCACGAGCCCATCCTCTACGGCTGGAAGGGTCCGAAGCACCCCTGGTACGGCGGCCGCGACCAACAGTCAGTCTTCGAGATCCCAAGACCGAGACGCAGCCCCGAGCACCCCACCGCCAAACCGGTGGCGCTGGTCGAAGCGCAGCTGCGCAACAGCAGCAGGCGCGGCCAACCCGGCTACGACCCCTTCTGCGGCTCCGGCACCACGCTCATCGCAGCAGAGCGGCTCGGCCGTCCTTGTCTGGCGATGGAGATTGATCCCCGCTACGCCGACGTCTGCCTGCGCCGCTGGCAAGCCTATACCGGACTCGATGCCCTCCTGCTCGACGAGGGGTGCAGTTTCCGGCAAGTCGAGGAGGCAAGAGATGGCCGGTAGACGCCTCAAGCTCACCGCCGAACTCCAGCATCAGATAATCTCCTTCGTCCGCGCCGGCTCCTACGACTGGGTCGCGGCCGAGGCCGCCGGCATCTCCAAGAGCACCTTCTACCGCTGGATGAGGCAGGGTGAACAGGCCCGCGGCGGCATCTACTCCGACTTCCACGAGGAGGTGCGCCAGGCCAGGGCCCAATCCCGCGTCGCCGCCGAGGCCGATGTGCGCCGCGACAACCCCCTGGCCTGGCTGAGGTTCGGCCCCGGTCGCCAGAGACCCGGCGAGCCCGGCTGGACCGAGAGCCGCGAGCTCCTCGGCCAGGACGGCGGGCCCGTCCGCTTCAGCCTCGACCTGGGCCGCCCGCAACAGCTCGAAACCGATCAACAGCAGGAACAGATCGAGGCCCCCAGGGAGGAAGAGGAATCAGATGACAGCTGAAGCAACCGAGTTCATTTACACGCGCCCGCCACTTTACGCCGAGCAGGAGGCGGCGATCTTCACACCGGCCCGCTACAGCCTCATCGAGGCCAGCACGAAGTCCGGCAAGACCCACGGCTGCCTGGCCTGGCTCTTCGAGCAGGCCGCGGTCCAAGGCGGCCCCGGCCGTCACTACTGGTGGGTCGCACCCGTCCTGGCCCAGGCCAGGATCGCCTACCGCAGGATGAAGGACGGCCTGCCCCGGGGCCTGGCGCGGGCGAGCGAGACCGACTCCTCCATCCTCCTGCCCAATGGGGCGACCATCTGGTTTCGGAGCGGCGAACACCCGGACTCGCTCTACGGCGAGGACGTCTGGGCCGCCGTCATCGACGAGGCCACCCGCGTCAAGCCGGAAGCCTGGCACGCCCTGCGCTCCACCCTGACGGCGACACAAGGTCCGGTGCGGATCATCGGCAACGTCTCGGGCCGCCGCAACTGGGCCTATCAGCTGGCCCGCCGGGCCGAAGCCGGTGAACCCGACATGCACTACGCCAGGATCACCGCTTACGATGCAATCAAGGCAGGCGTCCTGGCCCAGGAGGAGGTCGAGGATGCCCGCCGCAACCTCTCAGAGCGCGTCTTCCGCGAGCTCTACCTCGCAGAGCCGGCCGATTCCCTCAGCCTCATCTACTCCCCCTTCGGCCCGGAGAACGTCACCGAGGCGGCCGAGTACGTCAGGGACATGGGTCCAATCTACGTTGGCTACGACTGGGGCTTCACCGACCCCACCCACATCGGGCTCTATCAGTACCGCGACGGAGCTCTCTACCAGTTCGACGAGCTGGTGGGCTCCGGCCGCTCAGAGGCAAGCTGGGTCGAGGAGATCGTGGCCAGGACAACTGCCCTGCCCGGCTATGATGGGCCCAGTCTCGATGGGTGGCGCAAGGTCTGGGCCAACCAGCAACATTTGCCCCGTCCCTGGCCGGATACCTGGCCTGATGCCGCCGGCGACCCCTCCGCCGTCCAGTTCCGCTCCGAGCTCAAGCAACGAGGCATCAGCGCCCGAGCACCTGACAAGGTGCGCCATGCCGTCACCTCAGGCCAGGACGTGCTGAGAACCCTCATTCTGTCTGGTGAAGACAGACGGCGCTTCTTCATCCATCCCAGGTGCACCCGTACGGTGGAGGCCTTCAGGAACTACCGCGCCACCGAGCTGGCAGAAGGGATCTACGACCCGAGGCCTGACCCAGACCCCTCCAACCACACATACAGTCACGGCACCGATCAGGCGCGCTACCTCTGCTGGACTCTCAGGAGGATGTTTGGCCTGCCCGGTTATGCGGGGTAATCTCTAGCTCGCTCCAACCAGCTGCATGGCAGGACTGAAAGTAGCGTGGGCCTTTGCGGCCTGCTCCGAGTCGTAGGTTGCCGTACTGCTTCGACAAGTGGCCGATATGGAAGATCCTGATCTGGACCAGCCCGCTCTTCATCGCATTGTTCCGCCGCTGGAAGGCAGTCTGGGGCGGCTGGTACTCACACGCCGAGCGGTAGACCACAAGGAACGACTAAGGTTCGGCGCCCCCCTACAGCTGCATCGCCGGACTGAAGGCAGCGTGCGCCTTTGCCGCCTGCTCTGAGTCGTAGGTCGCCGAGTAACGACGGACCATCATCGGGCTCGAATGACCAAGCAAATACTGGACATCAAGCTCGCGGGCATTGACCCGAATCGCCCAGGTGGCAAACGTGTGACGAAAGCGGTGGGGGTTGACCTGGCTCACCCCAGCCCTCAAGCCGTGACGAGTGAACATAACGTTCATGTGATGATTGCGAAGCGGTCGGCCGTCAAAGGTCTGGAAGAGGTGGCCTTCGCTCCAGCCGCGAAAGTCGTCCAGATAGGACCGAAGCGAGACCAACGCTACCCCGCTTATCGCCGTCCAGCGCTGCTTACGTCCCTTGCCATTGAGGACACGGACACGGCCCTCGTCGAAGAGGACATCGCAAAGTTCAATCGAGACGAGCTCGCTTGAACGCACCCCGGTATCTAGGAGGAAGAGGATCATTGCCCTCATGCGAGAGCCCACGTAGATCTTGGGATTGCAGGCAGCAAGCAAGGTCGTTAGGTCGTCCTTTGAGAAGGGCTGGACGACCTTCTGCTCGCGGCGGACCATCGGCACCCGCATGAACGGGTTCTCCTCGAGGTAGTCCAGGCGTCGGCACCAGGAGAAGAACGCCTTGACCTCACGCTGGCGGCGGTGCTGAGTACCGGCGCTCACGCCTCGGTCGCGCACCCAGCCCATGAAGAGATAGACGTCGGCCGGCCCGAAGGCCTCAATCGAGACTGGCAGTCCAAGCTCGCGCACAGCGCGCCGGAACTGGCGCAGCGTCTCTGCGTAGGACTGGACCGTGCGGTCCGTCTTGCCCTCTACTGTGCAGGCTGTGAGGTAGAGGGGGATGAGCTGGTCGAGTGCTGGCAAGTGCAACCTCCTTAAGTCCGGTGGTCACACATCACTCCCTCTTGTCGGGGATGAAGTCAAGCTAAGAGACCGTTTGTAGGTATTGCGCCACCTTCGTGTACCCTTCGGACGACGGCGTACGCTGCCGGATATAGGGGAAGGCCGAGGAGGCATCGAATGGAGCGACAGACGTTGGTATTTGTCACGGAGCGGGAGACGAAGAACACCGTCCGGTTTCAGGAAGAGGCAAGCGGCAAGCCACCGGTTATCGGCACGCTGTATGTGCAGCGCTGGGCGCTCGGAGAACCCTTGCCGCAGCGGCTGACGGTGACGATTGAGGCCGCAAGCGCGTACGGGACGCCCTGAACGACCGCACGCTTGCAGAACCAGCGGATCGGGTAGACCGATTCCAGCTCACTATGACCGGCCCTGCGTGTGCCTCCAGGAACCCGGATCACTGAAGGGCACTACGAGGCAGAACGTGGCTGCCGGGCTACGGGAGCATCTGCGGTCGCGGTCGTCGCTCCTGACAGCTTGGAGCTGGTGAAACTGGAGGGAGGGCGCGTCACAAACTAGACCCCGATCCGCCTCTGCCACCTTCGCCCCGCTGCGGTCCTCCTGCCCCTCGAGACGCCGCTCTGCAGCAGCGTTGTGTATGTGGCTCCTGCTCACATCAAGTGCTGCTGCGGCCTCCGCAACGCTTAAGACCATTTTCTCTGCCATGAGCGAGCTCCTTCGGAAAGCGGCCGACTTCCCATTCGTGTCGCGGGAGTTGGCCGGAGAGTTCAACGCGCGGAACCTATTTAGAAGAGGTGTCCTCCGCTGATTATAATCAGGACAATCTTGCTCCTCCATTCAGTACCCGAAATGTGACACTGCAGAGGATGCCCGTCTACCACTGCCGATCAAACAGAGATTCATTCGAAACGCCCGAGGAAGAGGACATTGCCGCGTTCCTCGCCACCTGAACCGGCAGGCGAAGGACTGTCCGGGTCGCGCTTGGGATCGGCTGACGGCATGGTACAGAACGGCCGGCCGGCACTCACTGCCGTGGCGGCAGGGACGAACCCCGTGGAAGGTCTTCGTCGCGGAGACTCTGTTGCATCGAACCAGAGCAGACCAGGCCGCCGCACTCTATGGGCAGGCGGTGCTTGAGTTTGATGGACCCGCCGATGTTCTGGCGAAGAGTGAGCGATGGCTGGAGCTCACGCACTCGGCCGGCCTGTTCTGGCGTGCGCAGAAGTTCGTCGAGGCCTGCGAAGTGCTGTGTCGGACCCACGAGGGCACCATTCCCTGTGATCGCCAGGCGCTTATGAAGCTTCCGGGCGTCGGGCACTATGTCGCCGATGCAGTCCTCTGCTTCGGTTGCGGCCAACCGTCAACAATCGTCGACACAAACACGCAGCGTGTGGCGGGAAGAGTCCTGGGCCGGCGGATTGATCCGACGAGTCACAGGAGACTCTCTAACAGGTCGGCTGTAGCGGAGCTGGTTGGACCCGAAATCCGGGCAGGGGCAGAGCAGAACTGGGCTTTGCTGGATCTGGCGGCCCTCGTCTGCACCCCGCGTCAACCACTCTGCGAGAGCTGCCCGATTCTGCAATCCTGCGTGACCGGCAGAGACTGGCAATCAGACCCTGCACAGGGCATGATTGGCACAGAGTGAATCGCTACGCGTTAACCACCGCCCGCGGACCGACTCTCGAGCTCCCTCCACACCCGGATGCCTGCTCGCTGGAGGACCTGAAGAACCGTTTCCAGGGTGAAACCGCGCCTCTTGCCATCGATCTGTTTGGCGGAGCAGGCGGACTGAGCCTGGGACTCCAGCAGGCAGGTTTCAAGGTAATCCTCGGCGCCGATCACAATGCCTACTCTGCGGCAACCCACGAGGCTTGGTTTCCCGGCACCTCGCTGTGCGCCGACCTGTCGCAGCCCGAAGTACTCGAACGTATTGAGGATACCCTTGAAGGGCTGGACATAGCACTGGTTGCCGGTGGCCCACCGTGCCAGCCGTTCTCCAGCGCCGGACGTAGCAAGATCCGTTCACTGGTGGACCAGGGTGTCAGGCCGGAGCACGACGGACGGCGAGAGTTCTCATGGGCCTTCCTCGATGTGGTTGCCAGGGTTCAACCCCGTGCGGTCCTCTTCGAGAACGTGCCTGATCTGGCAAGCGGTGAGTCGTCCGTTATCTTTTCACGCGTCGTTGAGGACCTCGAGCAGCTGGATTACCAGGTACACGCCCGGATCCTTGCATCGTCCGCTTACGGTGTACCCCAGCATCGAAGGCGTCTGATCGTCGTTGGCGTCCGGGCCGGCTCATCCTTCAGATGGCCGATGCACTCCGATGCGGTCACGACCGTTCGCGATGCGATCGATGATCTGCCAGTTATTGAGGCCGGGTCGTCAGACGCTGAACTGCCATACTCCGGCCCGCGGAGCGAGTTCCAGCACCGGATGAGACGGGGTGTCGTGGCGGAAGACTCCGGCGTCATCCACGAACACGTATCTCGCCGGATCAGAGATGACGATCTCGAGGCATTCCGGCTGATGAACCCGCGCACGCGTTACTCCGAGCTGCCGGAGTACCTGAGGCGCTACAGGCACGACATCTTCGATGACAAGTACAAGCGACTTGGCTGGGACGAACTTTCACGCACGATTACGGCTCATCTGTCCCGGGACGGCTACTGGTACATCCACCCCGAACAGCACCGAACCCTCACGCCGCGTGAGGCCGCCCGACTCCAGACCTTCCCGGACTGGTTCCGCTTCGCAGGCACCACCAGCCATGCCTATCGCCAGATCGGTGAGGCGGTTCCACCAATGCTGAGTGAGGCTCTGGGCCGGGCTATTATGAACTCTTTTGAGGAAAGTTCGAAGGATGCCTTCCTTCGAACCGGCGACCTCGGTGCCAGGCTCTGCGAGTGGCTGGATAGCCAGTGTGATGATGAGATGCGGGCGCCCTGGAGGCGGTCCGGTTCGCTCTGGCTAACTCTGATCGGGTCGCTGCTGCAGGACCGCGCGCGTGAAAAGCGCATGCAGTCCGGCTGGCCGATCATCGTCACTCGCTGGCCAACCCCGGAAGATTTCGTCAAAGACCTGTCCCGCAAGGATCTGCTTTCTTCCCTGGGCAAAGACGAGCTGCTTCCTGTCCTTGAGAGAGTCGCGAGCACGGCCCAGGATGCCGCCAGGGGTCTCACGGGGGTTTCTGGGCTCAGTAGAGAGCAGATCGAACTCGCCAGGACTCTTGCCGGGGAAGGTGTTCATCTCCAGCCGACTGCCGGATCAATGCGAGTCGCGCAGAGAGTTCTGGGAGAAGAGCCCGGGGAGTCCGTCGCCAAAGGCCAGCTCAGGCTAGCCAGGGTTGTCGGTGCGGAAGAGAGGGGAAAGACCTTCGCGGCCGTGCTGGAAATCGCGGACAGGTTCTGCAGGAGCGTTGCCCCCCGCTACGGAGATCGCGCAACATGCACGATGGACACGTCGCGCAGGCATGAAACCTGGTCGATTGAGAGGACTTGTCCCCCTGACCAACATTACGATAGGAGAATCATGGAGGCTCAGCCGATGCCCTTACCTCACCGCTATAGCGTGGAGACGGGCCGTTGCCCCGACTGCCTTGCTCGCCATTGACTACGAAGGTCAGCGAGGCTTGTGCCCTTGAAGTGCCAGTCCACCCAGCCGTTCCACGACCTCGTCTTCCGCAAGGCAATCGAGGCCTCGGATGGCGTGTTGTAGAGCGTCCCCTCCCACTCGATGCCGCCATTGCGAACCCGCCCGAAATGCGACACCCCGTACACTCGGGCCTCGAGGACGGCGTCGGTCGGTAGCAGGCCAGCATCAATTAAGTCTGCCAACCTTGTCCTCGTGCCTGCCTCCCCACGCCGGCGGGGGTCGCGTGGCGGCTGGGGTTTTCGCGGGCTGGGGGGTGGCACAGTCTCTTCGTCTTTGCGTACCTCGCCCCTGACGGGGGGTGCTGCTTGAGCTGCGCCACGCTGCCGCCAGCGCTGGATCGCGTCGACGACGGCGCCGCCGGCAACTCGCTCGCCGAAGCGGCGCGTTACAGCCCGGCGCAGCTCGCCGACGGCCTTTGAGTCCGGTGCTTGCAGTTCGTCGGCCAGCACACGCTCGATGAGGAGCGAGGTCAACGGGCTCGTCGAGGCGACTGCCTCGCGGGAGAACAGGGAGAGCACGGTCCAGGCATGGGCCACCATGGTCGGATCGCCGTCCAGGCGCACTTCTGCGACGCGCTTCTCGGCCAACGGTATGTTGGCATGGGCATCATAGAGGGCCCAGTGGAGACCGTTCGTGATCAGGCACCAGCGCACTCCGAGGATGCTGGCGTATTGCACGGCCTGCGCGGCATCTTGGGCCGTGATCTGGTGCTGGATCGCCTTCGCCTCGACGATCGCATGAGCCTTGCCGTCGACGAGTAACTCGTAGTCAATGGCCTCTTTAGTCGCCGGCACCGGCATTTCCCGGCGGAGGTGCTTGACACCCTCGTAGCCAAGCAGGCGCAGGACCGGGTCAATCAGGTACGAGCGAGTATCCGCTTCGCTGAGCCGAAGTGAGAGGTAATCTGCCTGTACCTTTTCGGCGTGCGCTAGGAATGCGGCTTCGGCCTCGGATTCGCTCGACATGGCACTCCTCCGTCGCTTACTAGCCAGTGGCCGCGGGATTATAGCAGACCCCTGTGGCCCGGCTGCCGCCCAAACGATGAGGCGGCAGCCGGAGTCTCCTGAGACATGCCGTTAATGTGATCGACGAGGTTGGATATAGACCTGGGCGATCATGGCCATTCATGACCTAGCGCAATAGAATGCCCGCCTGGAGTAGCCGCGGCGCTATGCGTAGGCCCCCGGGCCAACCGGCACCGGCTCCACCACCAGCCCTGCGATCGTTTCCTCGAGGCTCGGTAGGCCCGATATGACCTCGACGGTCCGCACGCTCACCGTCACCACGCGCTTGATGAGATCGACGATGTAGCGTGGCTCGCCACGCTCCAACCCCCACTGGTTCGGGTCGTTGACGATGCCGGAATCCTTGTCGGTCTTGATGTAATACCGATCGATCAGCCAGTCGATGCCCGAGCGCGTGCCGAGCAGGTAGTCCTGGGCCTCGGATGGGATGCCGGCGAGGGTGAGGTAGGCGTTGTAGCGCAAGCGACTGCGGTCGAGGTCGCGCGTGCCGTGGCCCGTGCCGGGGACGGATGCCTTCTCGTAGCTCATCGGGCTGTGACCCACGAGCAGCAGGGCCGGGTTGGCCTCTGGGTCCGCCCCGTCCACCCACTCCTCGGTGAGCGGATACGGCTCGATCGTCTCATAGCCGACGTGGAGGTCGCAGAGCTCGCGGCCGGCGGCACCGAAGGCATCGAAGAGCGCCCGGGTCGCAACGAGCGGCACTCGAGGCTTCTCCTTCTTGAGGCTGGACTCGAAGGTGCTGCGGAAGTCGGGGGAGTGCAGGATGCCGTAGACGTAGTAGAAGACATCGTCGTCGCTGAGGTCGTCGCCGAGCCCGGCGCGGAAGCGGGCGAGAGCCTCCGAGTTGATATTGGAGAAGCGGCCCGCTGGGGGAGTGCCCGGAAGTGTCGGTGCGAGGGGAGCATCCTCGTAGCGCCAGCGGGCGTAGTGGGCTGTGTCTCCAACCAGATGAAAGTCGACGAGAGATGCCGAAGCGAAACATGAGAAAGTCGCACCGCCTGGCAATTGCGCGCTGATACCGACGTTTTCACTCTCGGGCGTGGGATAGAGACGGGGCAGCCGGTACGTCTCGTTGTTGAGAGTCCGGTCGAAGGCGACGGACTGCTTGAAGAAGGGCCGGTACACGCTCGTGCGGACCATGTCGTTTCTGAGATTGTATGTCTGGCCGTTCGCCATCCGTGTGTAGTCGGACCGGTCCCAGCTGAATCGGGTTGGATCTTTGTTGACGAAGGCCTTCGCTTGGCCTGCGCCCCCTTCTGAGTACCGAACTGCCCCGCCACCTCGCTGAAGGCGCGGACCTGGTCGTTATAGAAGTCGATCATCGAACCGACGTTGCGACGGAGTGCCGCCCCGGAGGAGTTGTAGACCCAGGCGTCACGGCTGGTTATCAACCCGAGTGAGTAAGTATGGAAGATCGCGCCGGGTTCGTCGGCCAGCGGAACGAGCTGCCCGTAGCGATCGTCGCGCTGGTTAAGCCAGTCATGGTGCTCGTTCGGCGTAATGCGTTGCCATGGCAAGCTCCCAATCCCGGCCCCGGCGACAGCGGCGAGCTTCTCCTTGCTGGTCAGGTAGTCACCGATGTCGTGGTAGGAGATGGTCCCGCCGCCCGCGGGCACGGGACCGGGCTGCTTCACGAGCAGCGTGATCGCCACGGTGGCACGGCTACCGCTCTCGAATACTGTGCCCGCCTCGCGCCGGCGCTGCTCTCCGCTGGTGCGGGCGTTGCCGCGCAGATTGTAGACGTAAATGTGGTGAAACTCGCGGGCCAAGGTATCGCGGATGCCGGCGGCAGCGTTGCCGTTGAGCCAGCCGCCGTTGGTGACGTAGCCGATGATGCCGCCGTTCGGCGAGCTCGCAAGCCGGTTACTGGCCCAACGGATGGCTCGGACGTAGGAGTCGTAGAGCGACTTCTTGAGGCCCGCAGCCGATCGAGCGGCGTAGGTGTTGGCGATCGACCCATCGAGGGTTGGGTAGCTGACGTTCTGGTTGTCGTCGTTCTGGGAGCGCTGCCCGGCCGAGTAGGGCGGATTCCCGACGATTACACGGATGTCGAGCCCCTTCTGCCGGTCGGCTCGCGCGTTGTTGCGAGGGAAGACCACCTCATCCATCGGATTGCCTTCCTCGGACAGCTGGAAGGTGTCGGTCAGCACGATGCCGCTAAACGGCTCGTACTCGGCCTCCACACCCGCGTCCGCCAGGGCATCGCGGTAGGCGTTCTCGATATTGACGGCGGCGATGTAGTAGGCAAGCAGCAGGATCTCGTTGGCGTGCAGCTCCCCCCGGTACTTGCGTACGAGGTCGTCCGGGCCAATCAGCCCCGACTGCAGCAGCTGCGCGACGAACGTGCCCGTCCCGGTGAAGGGGTCGAGGATGTGCACGCCCTCGTCGCCGAGCGACGCTCCGAAGTGCTCCCGCAGGAGCTCCGCCACCGAGCGAATGATGAAGTCCACGATCTCGACCGGGGTGTAGACGATGCCCAGGCGCTCGGCGTCGCGCGGGAATGCTCTACGGAAAAAGTTGTCGTAAAGCTCGATCGCGACGCGCTGGCGGCTCTCGGGGTTGTCGATGCCCTCAACGCGGCGGCGAACGCTCGTGTAGAAGCCGGCCAGTGCTTCTGTCTCCGCCTCCAGCCCCCGACCCTCCAGTTCGTCCACCATCCGCTGCATGACCTGGCTGACAGGGTTGCGGACGGTGAACTCCGAGCCTCCGAACAGCGCGTCGAAGACCGGCCTGGTGATCAGGTGCTGCGAGAGCATCGCCGCCGCGTCGTCCTCGCTGATCGAGTCGTTGAGGTTGTTACGCAGCGCCGCGACGAACTCGCCGAAGCGCTCGCCGGCGCCGCCCGGCGCGGCGATCAGGCCGCGGATGCGCTCGTGGTGGCGGCGGGCGATTTCGGTGACGGAGTCTGCCCACTGCTCCCAATAGCGCCGCTCGCCGCAGCGCTCGACGATCTTCGCGAAGATTGCCTCGCGCCACTGCTCGATCCGCTCGTCCAGTCCGCTGAGGACGTACTGAGCGGCCTGTTCACTGGTGGCGACAGCCTGGCCCGGCGCGCTGCCGGGTTCCTCGTCTTCTTCCCCGCGCCGGCGCGGGCCGACGCCGATGACGGCGACCGGCGCCTCGTTGCGGTTGCGGTTGAGCTCGAGCTTGTTCACCCAGGCGTCAAAGCGCTCGTCGTGAGAGCGCAGCGCCTGGAGCACCTCCCAGACGTGCGCGTAGGCGTTGTTGCGGTCGAGTGCCGCGGCGGGGTCGTCGCCCGCGGGGACGACAACCGGCAGGATCACGTAGCCGTACCGCTTGCCCTCGGCGCGCCGCATCACCCGCCCGACCGCCTGCACGACGTCGATCTGGGATTTGCGCGGCTGGAGGAACAGCACCGCGTCAAGCGACGGCACGTCGATGCCCTCGGTCAGACAGCGGGCGTTGGAGAGGATGTGGCATTGCCCCTCAAACGCCAGATATTCGCCGAGCCATCTCAGCTGGTTGGCACGCAGGAGCACGCCGTCCGTGCCGTCGACGTGCCGCGCCTCTGCCTGGATGCCGCGCTGCTCGCGACCGGCATCGTCCTGTAGCGCCCCAACCAGTTCGATGAAGCGCTGCGACGCCTTGATCGTGTTCGAGAACGCGACGGCGCGCCGCATCGGTGCCGGGTCGCCGGCGAACTGGTCGTGCACCGGATCGAGCTTGGCGAGGCCGTTGAGGCAGCCGATCACGCGGCCCACGTCGCCGAGGTTCAGGCCGCCCTCGGGATCGGCGAGTTCGCGCTGGTACTCCCGCGCGATCTGCTCCTCTTCCATCACGAGGATTGCGACCTTGTAGTCGCTGAGTAGTTCGGCGTCAACCGCATCCGCAAAGCCGAGGCGGTGCAGTTCCGGCCCGAACGTGGCTTCGTCGTCCATTGAGGCGACGAAGGCGTCCGACTCCTCGGCCTTCCGCTTCGCGGCGGGGTCGTAGATGCGCGGCGTGGCAGTCATATAGAGCCGCTTGCGCGCGCGAATAGCCGCGGCATCGTGGACGAGCAGGAAACTAGAGCGCTCCTCGTCTTCGAGGGCGTAGCCGGTGGTGCGGTGCGCCTCGTCGCAGACCGCGAGGTCAAACGCCGGCATGCCCGCGTCCTGGGCACGACGGATCACGTCCATCGACTGGTAGGTGCTGAACACCACGGTGAGCTGGTCCGGCGCGGCGGCTGCAGCGGCTTTGGCGAGGCGCTGCGGATCGGTTGTCGCCGGGATCGGCAGGTCGTAGGCACGCGCACCGTCCTCGTCACCGCGGCCCACCTTGGGGTCGGAACAGACGGCGAAGGCACGGATCGGGGTCTCCGCGTCGGCGGCCCACTCCCGTAGCGCCTGGGCGACGAGCGAAATCGAGGGTGCGGCGAAGAGCACACACCCACCAGCGCCGGCCTGCTCCTCGGCAACGCGGAGCGCGGTAAAGGTCTTACCGGTGCCGCAGGCCATGATCAGCTTGCCGCGGTCATGCTCCTCGAACCCCGCGAACACGCCGTCGAGGGCCCGCTGCTGATGTGGCCGCACCTCCTTGCGCGGCCGCTCCGCGAGCGGGGCAGCATCGTCCTCAAGGTAGGCGTCCCAGTCGATCGTCGTCGCCTCGAGGCCGAACAGGTCGAGGCGCTGCACCGGCGGCTGCTGGTTGGAGATGAGCGCTAGCAGGTTGCGGCTCCAGTTGGGCGTGGTGCTGATGATCAGGCGCTCGTCGAAGTCGGCGTTCGTGTAGGCGAGGAAAGTGGCGAGGTTTTGCTCGTAGAGGGTCGAGTTGGGGTCCCAGCACTTGCACTGAATCGCGGTCAGGCCGCCATCAGAGCGCTGGGCGCCGATGTCGCCGCCGATGTCGCCGCTGTGTCTCCCAGGCCATTCGCTCCAGCGCCACACCGCAGCGTAGCGCTCACGAAATATCCGGTCGGTGCGGAGTACCCGCTCAACGAGCGGCTCGAACTGCCTTCCGCGTTCGCGCGGGTCGGTCCAGCGTTCGCAGAGCCGCCCGTAGACATCACCAAAAGTAGCTGGCAAGGGTCCTCCTACGGCGCTGCTAGCACCGGTTGTACGACAACAAGTCTTCGCAAAGGGTACCAGCGGCTGCGCCTTTAGTCGCCGGGGCGAGCAATACTCCTGCCCCCGTTGCCGCGGCGCCTTACAACGGCCGCTGCCGGCGATACCTTTACAGCCTTTGAGCATTAACCATTCCGACCCGGCCTCAGATTCGCTTTCCTTGCCACCCTTACCTCTGGTAGGGAAAGGGGCGTTGGTAACACGATCTGGCGGGCCTGTTTTACTCCCGGCGGGATCTGATCAATTATATGATCGATATGGGCGACCTTAGTTTGGAGAGGGGAGCCCATGATGGGCGAGCGAGAGTTCGGGACGAAGCTGTATTGCCAGTTGTCATTGGACGGTCTCGTACCCCAGGACCACCTACTGCGCCGCATTGCCAGAGCGGTTGATTTCGCCTTCGTCCGGCGCCTTTGCCGACCGTTCTACAGCCATACCGGCCAGCCATCGGTCGACCCTGTCGTCATTTTCAAGATACTGCTCATCGGTTACCTCTACGGCATCACTGCGGAAAGGCGCCTGGCTCAGGAGGTGAGCCTGCATCTGGCTTACCGCTGGTTTCTGGGCTACGACTTCGATGTGTCAACGCCAGACCATAGCGTCCTCGCGTCCTCTCCAAGGCACGCATCCGGCTGGGCAGCGAAGTGTTCGAGGTGAACGCGGAGTACGATCCTATTATCGGAATCGTTGAGGAGGTGTGATGAACATCACGACGTATGGCATCGAGAAGGAATCATTAGATGGGTTGCTAAGCGAGGCGGCCGACGGGAGTACGCAACTGCCAGACTTCCAGCGAGGATGGGTTTGGGACGACGACCACGTTTGCAGCCTGCTCGCAAGTATCTCCCTCGGCTACCCGATCGGCGCTGTGATGATGCTCAGGGCAGGGGGTGAGACCGTCCGCTTCAAGCAACGCCCCCTAGAAGGTGCACCAACGCCAAGGGATCGGGAGGCTGACCGGCTCATCCTTGACGGACAGCAGCGACTCACATCGCTTTTCCAGTCCTTGCGTCTTGACCGCCCTGTGCTCACCCGTGACCAGCGACAGCGAACCATCAAACGCTGGTACTACATCGACATGCAGATGGCGTTAGCCTCGAATGGTGATCGCGAAGAAGCAGTAATCTCGCTGCCTGAGGAGCGGCAGATCAAGAGGTTCGGCCGGGACATAATTGCAGACTACTCGACTCCAGAGCGAGAGTACGCGGCAATGCTATTCCCGCTTTCCAAGGTATTTGACTGCCGGAATTGGCGAGTAGGCTTTGAGCGATTCTGGGGATACGACGAAGCGAAAATCGAACTGTGGAACGAATTCGACGAGAGGATAGTGACGCGCTTCGAGCAGTACCAAGTGCCGGTCATCGAGCTTGGCAAGGACACTCCGAAGGAGGCGGTCTGCCAAGTCTTTGAAAAAGTGAACACCGGTGGCGTGAACCTAACAGTGTTTGAGCTGCTGACAGCGACTTTCGCTGCGGACGACTTTCAGCTGAGGCCGGATTGGGAACAACGGGAGCGTGCAATCCACTCCCAGTCGATCCTGTCGGGGGTGTCCAACACGGATTTCCTTCAGGCTGTGACTCTGCTTACCACGCTGGAGCGCCGGGATACCGCCCTTCGCAGTGGGCCAGACGAGGACCGGGCTCCCGCCATCGGATGCAAGCGCTCCGACATGCTACGGCTGGTACTCGACGAGTACCAGCCGTGGGCTGATCCGTTGATGGAGGGCTTTGAGAGAGCGGCGAGATTCCTTCATTCGCAGCACCTCTACGACGCGAAGTTCCTGCCGTACGGCAGCCAGTTGATCCCGCTGGCCGCGATCCTGACCATACTCGGTCATGACTGGGAGCCGCACGCTGCTCGGGAGAAGCTCGCCCGCTGGTACTGGTGCGGCGTGCTCGGAGAGCTGTACGGGGGTGCAACCGAGACGCGGTTCGCCCGCGATCTCCCCGACGTCGTGAGCTGGATTCGGGATGGTGGGCCAGAGCCGTTGACCGTCTATGACGCTGCGTTCGCTCCGGCCCGGCTGCTCACCCTGCGCAACCGAAACAGCGCGGCATACAAGGGTGTGTACGCACTGCTGCTGTGCGACGGCGCCCGCGACTGGATGACGGGCGAGGCGTCGTCGATCCAGACCTACTTTGACGAGAGCATCGACATCCACCACATCTTCCCGCAGAAGTGGTGCGGTGAGCACGGGATAGAGCCCGCGCGCTGCGACTCGATCGTCAACAAGACGCCGCTCACGGCACGGACGAACCGCAGTATTGGAGGCAGCGCCCCTAGCGAATACCTGGCGGGCATCACCTCTAAGGACGTTCCGCGAGACGTTCTGGACAGCCACCTCCACTCGCATATTATCGAGCCCGCGCACCTCTGGTCCAACGATTTTGATCAGCACTTCCGGACTCGCCAGTCAGCGCTCCTCGATACAATCAGGATGGTCATGGGGAAGCCGATCGGGACCGATGTCATCGAGGAGGCAGATGAGGCGCCCGCCGAGTATGAGCTCGTGCAGGAGCACAGTCTTCTGTCGGAGGACGTGACTAGCTGACGGCCTGTGCCGCTGTTGGGGCTGACTCGCGCGCGCCTCAAGAAACAGGAGCTGATTGGTGTGTCCGGCATCCCCCAAAAGTGGCCGTCAGACGTTGAAGACTGCTTCTCGCCGTTCGACGGCCACCTGGATGCACTCGAAGACCTGATCAGGCCCTACCTCAACAATGAGGGCTCGATGCAGACTCACTCGACGCGTTTTCCACTAACCCCGACAGCAGTGGTTACCACAGGGTCGTCATGGAGTACAGCGCGGAGAATACCTTCGGGGGCCGGATCAAGTTCCAAACCACCGGTCGAGTCCGCGCCTCGGACTGTCGCACCATCCTCGACGATCCGGGCTTCCAAGCGATGACAGGCATTAGTAGCCGCAGCGAGGACCTGTAGTCAGGCAGCATCCACGGCCTTAATGGACACGCGCCTACTCCTCGGACATGATCCTATTGGCCCAGTCCATGACACCTTCTAGGAGTAGAGACAGTGGAGTCGCCCCCAATTTCCCAAGCTTACTACGACCAACTCGTTCGCCTTATCGAAACGTTCCCGGAAGCTGCCGGGACGCTCATAAACGCTAACGACTGGAAGCCAGCCCCGGGCTCTCAGGTCGAGCGCGAGCGGCGCGAAGTTCCTGATCAGGAGGCCTTGCAGACTTCGCTCTCGCTCGGAGAGCAGGCCCTTGAGCACGCAGCGGATCACATGTTCTCCTTGTCGGAAGCATGTATGACACCTGTTAAGCCCTTCGCAGCATTCACTCTAGCCAGAGGGGTTCTAGAGTCTGCCATGCGCGTATTGTGGCTCCTCGATGCCAACATCAAATGGGACGAACGCGTCACGCGAGGAATGTCGCTCAGGCTCCAGAACCTAGATTCCCAGCGTTGGTTCGCCGCACGCCGCAGCGAACACCCTGATCTTGTTGTTAAACAGATTGATGAGCGCGTCGCTAAAATGGTCACGCAAGCCGATAACATGGGAGTGACGGTTCGTCGCAATAAGAGTCGGGTCACCGGTTTCGGTTCTGGCATGCCGAGATGGGGAGAACTCACTCGACGCATACCCGATGGCGAATCAGATTATCGGCTATTCTCCGCAGTCTACCACGGTGCGCCTTGGGCCGTCATTGAAGTCGGACTCGAAAAATCCGACCGTGAGAACTTCGCCGTCAAGAGCGCAAAGCCAATGTTCTTGATTTACCTCTGCTCGCGTTCCATCGAGTACCTTGCGCACGCACTCTGGGCAGAGGTGTCCAGCTACGACTGGAATAGCGGGCCATTCGCTCGGCTGCTCGAAGAGACATATGACTCCGCCTCCCTTCCACCAGAACGGCGCTTCTGGCGGCGTCAAGCCACCGCACATATCTGACGCATAGGAAGGGCGGAGCCCTCCCTACGTGATCCGCTCCTCGTACGAGCGGTGCCACCCTCTCATTGCGCCGGTGATGATGGCCATCTGTTCGACCGTGTCTCGGTCGCGGATGTTGTGTCGGCCCAAAACTCGGACACGTAGCGGTTGAGGTGCTTCGGGCTCATGCGGAGTGACGACTGGCATGCGTCAGGGCGAGCTGCTGGGGCTGCGTTGGCAGGATCTGGATCTCGATGCTAGTCTCATCCACGTCAGGCATGCGATGCAGCGGATCGATGGGGAGTGGCGGTTCGTTGAGCCGAAGTCGGCGAAGTCTCGTCGCCAAATCGGCCTTGGGGCGATGGCGATCGAAGCCCTGAGGTACCACCGAGGCAAGCAGGTCGAGGATCGGTTTGCTGTCGGGGGCGTCTGGCAAGACATGAGCCTCGTCTTCTGCAATGAGCTGGGCAGGCCCGTTGAGGTTTCGAATCTAACAAATCGTTACTTTCAGCCGCTGCTCAAGAAGGCAGGATTGCCGATAGTTCGCTTCCATGACCTCCGGCATACGGCGGCAACGTTAATGCTGAATGCCCGAATCGACGCTAAAGTCGTTTCCGCAGTCCTGGGCCACAGTCAAGTGGCGTTCACGATGGACAGATACATGCACGTCGACTTACGAATGCAGAGCGAATTAGGTCGATCCCTGGATTCGATGCTAATGGAGAAGGGCTCAATGGATCGGCCTATGTGGATCTACGGCGACATAGAGCCTGGATGGGCGCAAGATCATCAGCTGACAACAGATTGCTCCCCGTCTCAAGGGCTCTTGCCGCTGCAGCAGAACCCCAGATAGTTGCCTCCCTAAGAGAGCGGCCGAAGGCGAGGCTGACGGAGAGTGCTCCAGCGAAAACATCGCCAGAACCAACGGTGGCCTCGGTCAGCACCGGGAATGCGTCAATGAGGATACCTTTCTCATCGGTCTCTTCACTGGTGACCCAGACTCCTCTCCTTCCCATCTTGATGATTGCACCTTGGAATCCGCGGGGCGGCAACTCTCCCGACTCCTGCCAGGTTTCTCCCAAGTT
Organism: Dehalococcoidia bacterium; assembly: GCA_965197795.1. GTDB lineage: Bacteria > Chloroflexota > Dehalococcoidia > DSTF01 > WHTK01 > WHTK01. The sequence goes on from OZ240228.1 coordinate 703,076, forward strand.
GAGGTCTTCTCTTGCCTCCTCCGCATTGGCTAAGTACAGCTTCATCGTGGGCCGCAGCGATCGAGCTAATTTCGAGTCTCGGGCGCGGGACAGCCATCCTTGTCTGTCCCAGACAAGAATCGTCTCCGGCTCTATGTCCTCAAGCCAGCCTTCTGCAATCGGATCGAAGTCTGGAATTCCAAAGGTCAAGAGAACGCGGGCTCTCGGAATCTCAGGGTAGTTTTTTGGTGTTGCATCAGCCGGTCGGAATTGCGGCCAGGGCTGACTGTCGACAAGTTGGGGCGGGTACAAGAAGGTTCCGCAAACTCCCGGAAGTTCGACCAGTGCGGTGTCGTCTACACCTGCCGCAGAGATCAACGTCCGTACCGCCGCTGCATCCTCTTCGCCAACATAGGACGCGAGCGCTACTGTACCCCCGAGACAGGAGGCGGAAACGGCAGCCGTCAGGCCGCTGCCTCCGTACCGCCACGAAACGCCTTCCGGCGTGACGAACGCTTCTCGAAAGATGCCCCCGACAACTGCGAGATCGATCAATTAACCGAGAGATCTCCTCGCTGCCAGTGCCATAGGAACAAGTCGAAGGCCGGGGGTGGTGCCTGGAGATCGTGGCACCATTCGAGAAAAGCCTTCTCCGCGGTCAAGTAGTCCTTCGGTAGTCTGGTGCCAACAGGTATTCGCCCAGCGCCCGCAAGAGCACGCATAATATGAACATCTAATATCGCCAGGTCGTTGCAGAGACCGAGATTTCGGAGAATCCAGCTACTGGTCTTCGGCCCAATTCCCGGACATTCACAAAGGAGTTCTCGCCGTTGTGCCGCCTGCCGGTTCTTCAGCCTCTCTAACAGGTTCGCTTGGGATCTCAACCACGCCCGTGCGGCGACGATTTGCGCTGCCTTCCGTCGAGGGAACCGAAATCGTCGCGACTTGGAGCCCGGGTAAACGCTGAAAAGGCTGGAGCCCAGAATAGACTCAATGGCTTCCCTGAGGTCATCTGCCCTCCAGAAATCAGCGAACGGTTCAAGGTGAACCAGTTTCTCCGTCGCGGCTCTTGCCAACTCAAACTGAATGCCGAACCCGCTGAGCAGGCAGAAGAGAAGCTCGTTCTCGAGCGAGGGATGGTCAACTCGGGGAGGGTGGACTGCTTCACAGTACAGGTCGCAACAAAGCTCCCAAGCTTGTTCGATTGCCGTAGGCTGCGTCTGCAAAGAACGGTGTTCTCGCTTCGTTCTGGTGTTAGTCAAAGAACTGGCTCCACGTGTCCAGGTTGTCCGAGGTGGAGAGCGCGTGATAGAGCCGACTGAATCTGTCAGCGAGAGTCTGCCTTGCGGCTGAATTCGCGGGCCCTAGGGAGTTGTCCACGAAACGCGACTGGCCGGTTAGATCGGGGATCGGGCGCCCGACGTTCTCGGCCGACGCTTGGAACCACTGAGTAACCATGGCCTTCGGCGTGCGAGGCCCCGAGTAGTCACGGAAGGCCGCAATCGCAAGAGCTTCCAGGTGATATCCGCTCGGCGGTGTCGTGCCTGCGTCCTTCGCAAGCATTGCCTTCACGAGTTTAATCGCTGGGATTACAGCGCCTCCTTGCGCCTTGTTATTGTCAGTTAGTCTTTGTGCGAACTCTCTTGGCCTAATTCCCGACCACGAATGACCATCTGGAGCGGCGATGTAGGTTTCATCGTTCTGCGAGACCGCAGGTAGGAGCTGAATCTCAGCTCCGTCTCCGTAAGTAATGGTGACCGCTAACGTACCCGTGTGGATATCGGCTATTTCCCCTTGCGGAAGCACACTTCGTAGAGTCTGAGCGAACTCGCGCAACACTTCAGCGGGGTCGCGGTCGAGCCCAGCCTTCAGAAGCACCAATGAATCAACATCGCTGAGGCCCTCAACGTACGTTTCTTTCGATAGGGATCCGCCAAAGACAAGCCGATCAAAGCCATCTATACGTGAGTTAAGTGCTTCGTGGATCGCATCTAAGTGGTCGTTGACCCTCTCTACGTCTCGATCGTTGATGCCAGTGAGTTGCTGTTGGAGATAGCTATTGATTTCGCTGTTCCGCTTTCCTTCTTCGAGACGCTGCACAGCATCTCGCTGGAGCTGCTGCGCATCTCTTCTGCTCAGGAAGCTACCGCCGCTACCACCCACTATGACCTCCCAGAGCGTTCTGCAAACTGCTCATAGACCCGACGTAAGGACTCGCCGTGCGTGCGAAACTTGGACCAGTCACCGTTGCTTGCGGCAAAGAGCCGCAGATCCTCAGTAAGTGTTCTCATGACGTCGAGGTTGCGTAAGGACGCCGAGAGGAGGGCGAAAAGGAAGCTCTTACCGCTTTGACCATCGTCTAGGATAATGGAGGATTCCCTATTCATCGCCACACCGTCTCGGTAAGAGTATCGAAGCCATCCGACACCATCGAAAATCTCTGCGCCGGCTGCAAAGTAGAGTGGAGTGTAAAGAGGATCTAGCCCACCGAATAGATGAATCGGAATCTCGACGCCTTGCTGGTCCATTCTTTCTCTGAGCCTTGCGACGGCAAGCATGCGCTCGAGCAAGTTGTCACCGAGGTCCTTCTCTGCTAGTCCGACAATGGTAAATGAACGCAGGTTGGCTACGTCGACGTCGGAGAGCTTGCGAAGATCATGGAACCTCGTTCTTCCTTCGGGCTTCAGAAGGAACGTCGACCCGAGTGCCGGCCGCGCCCCAAAGAATGATTGCGCCCGCGAAATCTGCTCTCCATACGACCCTTTATGGTCGCTGCTGACGACGATGGCTTGAATGTTTGGATCCAAGCCATCCACCACCTCCAGATAGTCGGCGTACCGCCAGCGCCCAGCCTTAACCTGATCGTCCAGATGGATACTGCCAGTAATGGAGGCTGACTTCTCGTACCAGCCGCTGTCGATCATAAAAACCCGCGGTTGAGCGTAGCGCGACCGTGCGAAGTCAGCGCGGAAGGCGTCGCTGTACGCGAGGAACCCGTACTTGATGTCAAACGCGGATACCAGGAGTGACTCTTCGATGCCCCCGAGTAAGTGCTCGCTGTGAACGAGTGAACACGGGACTGAGGCTAGGCGGCCTCCGCCCGTCGAGTACGGAATCGCTCCATGAGCACGGCTTGACAAGGAGGGCACAAGAAGCGGGGTCTCAAACGTGACCCCGCTTCTTGTCGTAACTCGCCGCGTCTTGAAATTCACTCCTCACACTCGTAGCGCGCCCTATCCAAACAGGACGGGCATACTTTGCAAGGACTGTTGGAGGCTTCGCAGCTATACGTGAGATTCACAGGCACGTCGAGTTTAACTGCAAGCTTCTGAATGTCGCCCTTAGACCACGTTAGGAAGGGGGCCGCTAGGACGACTGAACCCCCTGTGTGGTAATCGAGCGATTCCTGCATGACCTTGACGAAGTCGGGCTCACAGTCCACGTAACCTGAGCCTGAGTGTATTCCGAGGACTATTGTTACCTGGCCTTTAAGTACCGCGAGAGCTGCGTGCACAAACAGAGCGTTCCTGCCGACAACTTCGCCTGGGCTGATGTCAAACCCCCTCATCTGAACTTGTAACAACGAGATGTTCAGGCGCTCACATAGCGCTCCTATCGCCTTGCGCTCGGCTTCTTCTGAGGGTTGACCGTACGAGACATGAAGAGCTTCGACGGGGCCCTGTTGGCGTAACAAGAACAGCAGTGTTGTGGAGTCCAAACCTCCACTTGCCAGTACTACCTGTCGGATGGATCCTGATCCAGTCATCTGACTCATGAGGCGCTACGTAGCAGTGACACTGACAATTGGAGGCATGTCGACATGAATGTCCATCCAGCTCATGAACTGGCTCGCTAGCTCGTCCTTCGGCGATGCCGCGTCCCAGAAGAACGTTGGAAGCTTGTCTTCGTCGAACGGCAGCCGTGTGTCCTTCTTTGCCGAAACGACGACTTTTCGCCCTCGGCCGAGGGCAAAGCCAAGTTCCATCATGCAGTTCGGGCGAACGCCTGTGAGGTCAGCAACCACCAGTCCAGCGGTCGCAATGCGCTCAAAGATTTCCACATTCATGAATGCGGACTCTGGCCGCGTGCGCCCTAGCTCGTATGGCGTAAAAGAGCCGGCTAAGATCGGATCGACCACGCCTCGGAAGAACTCCTCAACAGCCTCGAAATCTGCGTCCGCTTCGTCTTGGAGCCGAATATAGAAGGCCAAGCGAGGTAGGAGGTCGTCAAGAATCTTCTGAGTGTCAGCTGCAACCGTGGCGGGATCACTCGTCGTGTCCAGCACTAATCGCGATAAGCGCCCAGCGGCGCTGCCAGAGTTCTCTTTTAGAGCGAAGAACTCACTTACGTTTGCTAATGCCCTCGCGTGGAGGTACGAACTACCGCCGTTCCCGTCATTGCTGTAGGCGCCCAATTCCGCTCGGATCGGAAGCACTGGCCTTCCCTCAAAGGAGTAAAGTTCCGCTAAGTGCTCTACTCCGGCGCCACCCCCGAGTGTGACCAAAATGTCGCCGAGAGCCAGCTGTTTGCTTCTGATCTCGCCACCCATGCGCCATCCTGTCGTTATTGACTCGAGATCAAAGTCGGCTCTTGCGAGGCACGTCTGCCAAGTTGCCTGCCTTGGCGTAGGAATGTTGTCGAGGCCCCGTTGGCTAGCCACAACATGAAACCTTCCGGGTCGTCCGGTCGGCCAAGCCTGCTCTTGAGCAGGACTCGTTGAGATGGTCTCAAGGATAGTCCAGTCGAAAATGCAAGGCTGGCCGGAGCTATTCACCGGCTCACTTCCTGCTCCGAGGACGAACCCACCCCCCGAACCGATAACTAGGGCAGCAAACTTGCTTACGAACTCATGAGAGAGTCTGAGAAGGTCTGCATCCGCTAGGGCGGACGCACTCCCCGCGAAATGCATTCGAAGACCAGCGAGACTCACCGAATAGCCTCAACCGCTTTAAGTCCCAGGTTCGTCCCCCCACAGGAGAATTTGCAGCCGAGGCGTGACTCGAAACCCATACTCGACCGCCACAGGAACGAGATCACGAAGCTTCAGGAGGATCACCTCCGGCTCGGTTCCCTCTGGCATAAGGAAGACTTGGCTTGATGGAATTCGAAACCGGTTGGTAATCTCAGCAGCCTCCATCACGTCTTCGCTGTTGGTAACGACGAATTTGAAGGAAGAATGCTCCAGGTTTGCAAATACCTCAATTACAGGATCGATCAAGCGTTCGTAGTACGTTCCACCGGAATTTTGAAGCTTGGGAGAAACGTTCCACTGATTTACGCTCGCGAGCAGCGCGGATGAAGGAATCAGCGTGCCGTTCGTTTCAATCTCAACTGTGTGAGCACTGCCGACGAGGGTGTCGACTATCTTCTCGATGGCTGCTTTCTGAAGGAGGGGCTCGCCTCCAGTGATCACCACGTTTTTATTACGCAGAGCCTGAACCGTTTCAACGACTTGGTCGATTGATACGCGCTTCGTCCGCTCGGACCGGGAATAGCTAAGCCAGTCCCAGGTGTACCTTGTATCGCACCAAGAGCACGTGAGGTTACATCCGGCGAGTCTTACGAAAGTACTCGGGACACCAATCGACTTCCCTTCGCCTTGAACGGACGAGAATATCTCTGGCCGGCCCGAGGAAAGTATGCTCAAGAGTACTTGTGAAATCGATCGGTTGCTCATGAAAGCCAACTTGTCGCGACCGATTGTACGCCAACGTCCATTGCCGTTGCTGTCAAAACTGCTGTCAGTTAGCAAGAATCGCGCTCTCGCTCCGGGAGATTTGCGCGGTTCCAGAAGTGAAAAGTGTGGTGGGCCCTCAGGGATTCGAACCCTGGACCGACGGATTAAAAGTCCGCTGCTCTGCCAGACTGAGCTAAGGGCCCAAGTGCATTCTAGATTCGCTCCTGTCTTTGCGCGACCCGTGTGTTGGCGTCCCCATAGCCACGTACGCGGGGGAGCTGGTCCGCCCTCGGACCAAAGGCCTGCCATCGCTGAGGTTCCGTACAAGAGGTGCTGCCAGAGCGAGACGATGTTATCGCCGGAGCGACGTCTATTCGCTAGTTAATAATCCTGCGATGGATTGAATCATCATTCCATCGTCGTCGTTTGTCCTGGGGTTGCGTCCTTCGGCTTGGCCTCGCAACGCCGCGGAGCCTGATTAGCATCGCGACGACCGCGACGAAGCCGGCGGCGATCTGGGCACAGGCCCTGGACAAGGTACTCCGGCAACTCCGTTCACGACCAGGTTGGCAGCCTCTGGGCCGCCGCGGTCAGGCCGATCACCGCCGTGCGGTGCCAGCCTCCCGCTCAGATCAGTGGTCGGGCGACCTTACCAAGTCGCCCGACCGTGTCACCCTCTTCGGAAGTTCCCTTCCGGAGAGGCCTCGCTCCGAAGGAGAAGGGACGGCTCCCTTCCTGCGATGAAGTGTGAAAGCCATCGTCCTCTCCTCCTCCCCTTTGCCAATCGTCGTTAGCTCTCGCCGCGCGCTTCCTCCGCCATCTCCCGGATGCGCAGGGTCTGGAAGCGAATCACCCGGAGGATCGTCGCGAGGCCAAAGGCGATCGCAACGAGGTACAGCCCGACACTCAGACGTCGGAGACCTTCCAGCCAGGTGCCCCAGGTCTCGGCTCGGCCGAGCAGGTTTTGAACCGCTCCCTCGGGACCGGTGGCGTTGATCCAGGCGTCGTGTGCCTGGAACGCGGCGTAGACGTGACCCGCGAAGGCGAAGATCAGCAGCATCATGGCCATCATCATGCCGCCGAGGAAAATCCAGGCGGTGAGAGGCATTATGGGTGTCTTATACCCGCGCCCCACGGCCCCTTGGATCAGACCGCCACCGACGCGGACCATGCCGAGGATGCGAGCGATGCTGAAACTGATGCCAGCGAAGAGCATCGCGAAGCCTAGGAACATGAATCCGGGCAACAGCTGCCCCAGCGTCTCGAGCTCCGCCTTGTCACCGGAGTCAAAGCCTGACCTCAGGTCAACCGTTAGATCGGCACGCACCAGCGATATGACGAACGCCACAGCCACCAGCATCAGCCCCATGCCCGTCATTGGCAGGGCCAGGAAGTGGCCTGCTTTCTGAGCAAGGTTGCGGCCCAAAGGCTGGTCGCCCGCGACGTGGGCCATCGTCTTGTTACCGAGAATCGTGCTTGCTGTAGCGGCCATCAGTTGACTCCTGTTTCCTGGCCGGTGATCAGCTCGCGTATGCGCGAAAACTGGAAACCGAGGACGTTTGAGATTGTGAAGAGGGCGAAGCCAATTCCTGCGAGGAGCAAGCCCAGCGACACTTCGCGCAGGGGATTTGCCCAGGTTGCCCAGGTTACGGCGCGGTCAAACGCCGCGACGTTTCCGGGGACTCCGGCGGCTGTCGCACCGATCCAGGCATCGTTAGCTTGAGTCGCCACGTAAATGAGGCTCCCGAAAGCGACGGCCTGGGCGACCACGCCCATCATCATCAGGCCGAGGAAGACCCACGCCGACCACGGCATCTTCAGCGTCTTGACCACGGACCCGACGGATTCCTGTACCTCGCCGCCACCCTTGCGCAGGGCGCCGAGAATCGTGGCTCGCAGGAAGTAAATGCCCGAGAGGACCATCGCCTCACCGAGGAAGAGCGTGCCGGACGTGAGCGGCTGCAGGGTCTCAAAGCCGGCACCAAGGTCGGCGCTAAAGCCGGCACCAAGGTCGGCGGCAGCGTCTGCTCGAGCTATGCCCAAGCCGATCGCAACCGCTATCGCCATGCCACCATTACGAGCATCGGCAGCCACATCCAGTTTGCGATAGTGTGGATGACCGTCTGCTCCGCGCCGGAGGGCCGGACCGTTGCAGGTCCGTATCTCGTACTAATCTCTTGAATTGATGTTGCCATTGCGTTCCCCCTAGCGACCAGATGCCTGCGCGATCAACTCGGGCAGCGACTGTTTCACGCTCTCGATCCGCAGCCACAGCCGTCGTACGATGCCGTAAAGCACCACCGCGATACCAAACTTGACCAGCGCGATCGACGCTACTGCGACGGGAAGCAGCCAGGCTTCATATGCTTTCACCCGCCCGAGCAGCGATACGTTGCCGATCTCCGAACCCCGGAGGTCGGACACCCATCCGGCGATTACCACCGTGAGGCCGAAGAAGGCCATGAGCAGCATGACCCCGGTGGCTGCGACAGCGAGGCTAACCTTGTCCGCCCGCGTCTCGATCTCGTAGGCCCCGAGCGAGTCGGACGGCCTTGTCAAACTCCGATTCACTACTTCTGTAGACATACCAAACTCCTTTTCCTGCTCGATTCCAGTGCTGCTAGAGCACTCTGCATGGCAGCTGCATGGCTTACCTCCCACCCTCATACCCCTAGGGGGTATGAGGCCAGATTAGGCCACGACGATAGCTAGCAAGGTGACCGCGGTCACCAGGTTGCAGATTGGTCAGAGCCCGCCTTCGGGGTCGCTCGCCCTCAAGAGAGCATCGAACTCGTACGCTCCGGGCGGCTCCTGGTACGACTCGTCACTGCTACACGGAGCCTGGTGTCTGAGACGACCCGGTGACCGGGCCAAGCTTGAAGATCGTTGGCCAGTGCAGGCGCAGCGCCGGGTCGGTTGGGTAGCACAGAAGGCGTCATGAGTTGACGCGATGCAGTCGGGCTTCAGCTGCTGGACGACGTCTGAGTACTGGCAACGCTGTGCAGGCGCCGTCATGGACTTCTAATACGCGCCGGAAGGGAGTTGCCTGTAGGGTGGTGGCCCGGGGCTCAGGTCTGGATCAGCTCGAGTCCTTCGATGCAGAGGGGGCATTCTTCTGGGGTGTAGCTCTCGATCTGCATGGCGTGGCAGGCGTAGAACGGGACACCGAAATCGACGCCGCCGTTGGTGCGGTCGATCAAGAAACCGACACCCACGACACTGGCTCCAGCTTCTTCAAGCAGCGACAGCACTTTCTTCACGCTGCCGCCCGTCGTGAGCACATCATCGACGACCAGGACGGGTTGGCCGGGCTTCACCTCAAAGCCACGGTCGAACATGAGGCCGCCCGCGCCGTCCTTCTCAGCAAAGACGCTGTGCAGGCCGAGGTATCTGGCGGTCTCGTAGGCGAGGATGACGCCGCCCATGGCCGGCCCGATGACCAGCGTAGCGCCTGAGTCTCGGAAGTGAGCCGCGATCATGGCGCAAAGCGAGGCCGTCGCCGGCGGGTCCTCCATGATGCGGAACTTCTCTATGTAGACGCCGGAATGCCGTCCGGAAGCGAGCTGAAAATGGCCTTCGAGGATGGCGCCGGTCGAGCGCAGCAGCGCTTCGACATCGGTGACGGATGATGGCAGGTCGGCCACGGTGCCTCCTCTAGGGCAACGGCAACTTGATCACGCCGAGGTCGAGGCTGCGGTTGCCGACGCCGCCTAGATCGTCCAGGGGCCAGTAGGAGAGCAAAGCTTTGCCGATAATGTTCTCCCCCGGCACGAAGCCCCAGCTGCGGGAATCGGAGCTATAGGGCCGATTATCGCCGAGAACGAAGTAGTTGTCGGCGGGGACGACCTGCTCCTCCTCGAGGTCGCGACCGGAGTTAGCCGTGATGTAGTCCTCCTCAAGCGGCACATCGTTGACATAAACGATGCCGTCCTGAACTCGCACGCGATCGCCCGGGACCCCAATAATGCGTTTTATGAAGTCGCGCTCAAGGTCTCCCGGAAAGCGGAAGACGACCACGTCGCCGCGTTGCGGGCCGTGGAAGAGGAAGGACCCATTGCTATCATCGGAGCCGACGAATGGGATGAATTTGGTCAGGTCGCTGATCTTGAAGTAGGCCGCCTTGTTCACCAACAGATACTGACCGTCGTGCAAACCGGGCTCCATGCTGGGACCCTCGACGCGGAAGTTTTGGGCCACCGTACGCACCAGGAGAAAAATCAGCACGGCGAGAACCAGCGTCTGCGTCAGCTCCCAGGCGATATGCCTGAAACGCCTTCGGCTCCTGCCGCCACCCGCGGCGGGTTCCAGAGGAAGCTCGTGAGAGGTGAGGCGAGCGCCCATCTCCTCTATGGAGTAGGCGGAGGCCGCGCCTGAGACAAACTTATATGAAGCGGTCTCCGACGACGGGTCGGGCGCCCAGAGGTCTGCCTGCGTTATGGGCTCGATGTCTGATTCCAGGCGTGATGTCGAGGTGCCGGGTTGCGATTCGGAATCTGATCGCGCCGGGATCGTCTCGGGGTCAGATTCTGCGTCATGAGGAAAAGTCATGCTCGGATCGATTGTAGCATCGACACCACTGCGGGCCGAGTTTAGGCCTCAGACGCTGCTGAACCTTGGGTAGGACCCGAGGACACGAAAGAACCCGGCCTGCGCCTGCAGCGCAGCCAGCGCTTCCGCCACAGCTGCATCCGTCCTGTGTCCCTGGAAGTCGATCAGGAAAACGTAGATGCCAAGGCCACGCCGGGACGGCCTCAGCTGAATGTGGGTCATGTTAAGGCTGCGATTAGAAAGCTCGCTGAGTGCAGCTATTAGAGTGCCCGGCCGGTCGTGATCGACGGCAAAGGCGATCGACGTCTTGTCGTCGCCCGTAGGCACTGCGTCCCGACGGGCCAAGACGACGAACCGTGTCTCGTTCTGGTCCTCGTCCTGGATTGACTCAGCCAGGATGACTCCGCCGTAAACTTCGGCCGCGCGCCGGGTGCCGATACCGGCGCTGCCGGGGCTGTGGACCGCTTCTTCAACCGCCGCGGCCGTAGACATAGCGGCGTCGCGCCTGGCCTTGGGCAGGTCACGCTCGAGGTAGACACGGCATTGGGCGAGCGCCTGTGGATGCGACATGACGACATCGATAGCCTGGACGTCGGAGCCTGGCGCCGCGATGAGGTGATGCTCAACCGGCAGCGCCAACTCGGCGCAAAGCGAGGCATCGGGCGCCGCGAGGATCGCGTCGAGCGAATCCGGCACGGCGCCTCCGAGCGCGTTCTCTACCGCGATTACTCCGTAAGCGATTTCGTCCGCGTTGACGGCTCGGACAATCTCGACGTGACTTTCGAATGGCCGGAGCTCGGCCTTGGGACGTGATTGCTGCTGAAATAGCAGTGCGGCGTGTTCTCCGAAGGTACCGGGCGGGCCAAGATAGCCAATCTCCTCATCCATTACGGAGCGGCCGGCGGTTCGGTCAGTGCGCTGCGCAGGCCCTCTTCGGTCTCGATCCGGGTGACCGCGATCAGGATATCGTCGGCGTGGATCATCGTGTCAGGCGCCGGCAGGTACGGTTCTCCCTCTGAGATAACAAGACAGAGCAGCGAACCCTCGGGCAGAAGCAGGTCTCTGACTTGCTTGCCGACCGTGAGCGCTTCGCGAGGGACGCGGACTTCGACGATCTCGAGATCGAGGTTGGCCAATGTCATGAGCGGGATCAGACCGCGCCACGGCACCTCTTGCTCGATGTGGCCGAGGATCAGGTTGGTCGCGGACACCGTGCTGTCGATACCGAGCTGCTTAAACAGCCCTTCATTCTGGGGATTGTTGATACGAGCCACGGAGCGCAGGACGTTGTAGCGCGCCTTCGAGATCTGGCAGAAGGTAAGGTTGTCCTCGTCGTCGCCGGTGGTCGCGACGGCGAGGTCGGCGCGCTCCATGCCTGCCTGTTCCATCGTGGCCGCGTCGCAAGCATCACCCAGCATGATGACGTCGGTGCCGAGTTCGGCGGCAACGAAATCCACGCGGTCGGGGTCGTTCTCGATGATCAGGATCTCATGGTCGGCGACCAGCGCGCGCGCCAGGTGATAACCGACCTTGCCCGCGCCGGCGATGATGATGAACATCTAGTCTGCCTCCCGCTCGATCGATTCGCGGAGCAGGCCGGCCTCGAGCTTTGTCGGGTTAATCGTGCGGATGCCGAGGCCACGATAGACCTCCTCACGGATCGGGTCGAAGATGACGCCGCCGACCCGCTGGATCTGGAAGATGTGCTTGGCGATTTGTATGGCGAGGGCGTTTCGGTTGTCGCCGCGAGTGGCGGCGACAAAGGCATCGGCGCGTTCTGCACCGACGCGCCGCAGCGTGTCCTGATCGGTGCCGTCACCCAGGACCCTCTGTCCCTTGAAGTTGGCGGGCAGGTGATTGAAGGCGTATTTGTCGACGTCGAGAATCGAGACCTCGTGACCGTCTGCTTCCAGGACTACGGCGAGCTCAGCGCCCAGGCGTCCGCAACCCATGATTACGACGAACAAGTCTTACTCCACCGGCATTCGTAGCAGGACGACTTCACACGGCGCTGTCTTCATGACCTGCGTCGGTATTCGACTCAGTTCGAACTCACCGAACGGCCGCGTGTAGGGCACGCCCATGACGATGAGGTCGCTGTTGCGTTCGATGGCCTCGTCGACGATGGCGTGGCCGGCATCCCGCGCCTGCAAGAGCTCGCCGTCGACTTCGTAGTCCTGGCGCCGGGCGGCCAGCTCTGCCTGCGTCAGCACCTCTTCGCCGTGTTGAGCCTGCTCCGTGAGGTCGGCGTCGAGACGAAGCGCTCGGCGTACTTCGATGACGTGGACAATGTGAACCTTGCCGCGGCCGCGCCGGGCGATGTTACACGCGAACTCCACAGCCCGCAGGCTTGCCTCGCTGCCGTCAACCGGCACCAGGATTGACCTGAAGGAAGGTGGGGCTTCTTTGCTCTTCTCGTGGCGGCTAAACACATTAATCATTAATCATTCGATTTCCAGATGTGACATATGAATTATTGTCGGTCTCCGGATTAGCGGCAAGCCGCAGAATCAGTCGTTGCGCGGATGATCCATCCGGTAGGAGGCCCGCTGACCGGGTCCTTCGTACACCTCAAGGGTTATCGAGCGGACGTTTTTGACCCCTTTCGCTTCCAGCGCGCGCCAGAGGCTGGCGCCGATCCACTGGCTCAGACGCTCAGCGCTACTGTTATCTATCGGTAGGGCTGCCACGTCTTGCATAGGGAATACGTAAGTGAGGCCGCTCTGGGTTGCTATCCTCCAGGAGGCATCTACGGATTCGATTTCAAGCCGGCGGCTGTTCTGCTGCAGCAGAAAGCGATGGTCCAGCTGCTTGCAAAGACCGCGAATGATCGTCTTGAGCAGGACGAAGTCGACCACGAGCGAGTCCGGCGTAAGCTCGCCTTCTACCTCGGCGGCGACATGGTAGCTATGGCCGTGCAGCGGCTCCGTCTTCCTGCCGAAGGTCTCGAAGTGCGCCGCGTCGAATCGTAGCCCTTCAACTCGGACCTTGAACTCCTCGCCCATATAGCTAGCGTACCGCCGGCGAGAAGCCGGCGCGAGTCAGGACATCCCTAAGGGAGCGTTGGGTTTGCGGCGCTCGTGCTAGCTCTTTATCGCCGTCCAGGAGCACGGGTATCGAGTCGCCGTATGCGCTTCCAAGCGCTTCGTCCTGATCGATATCGATTTCCTGGAAGTCGATACCGAGGCGCGACAGGTCCGCCGCCATCTCCCGACAGAGGCCGCAGCCGGGACGTCGCAGCAGGCGCAGCTTTCGCGGATCCTCCGACACGTCAGGCGCGATTCAGACGCCGTCGCCGCTCCGCACGCGAGAGGTTGCGGCGCTGACGTTCAGCCGGTGTGCTGTCTTCGCGTTCGGGTTCCTCACGTCGCAGGAAGAAGACAAGCAGCGGTGCGGTGACGATGATGACGAGTATGGAGACGACCTGGGGTGTCGTCAGGCCAAGCAGCGGCTCCTCGCTGTCGAGGCGGAGGAAGCTGACGAAGAAGCGCATCACGGCGTACAGCAGGAATGCGGCCGCAAAGATCACGCCGCTCTTGGGCTGCAGCCGCCAGATAAACGTCAGGATGCCGAGGATGAACAGGTCGCCGAACAGTTCGTACGTGGTGGCCGGGTGCATCGCCTCGCGGAAGAAAGCCGGGCTATTGGGGTTGCTGTAGGTAACCGCCCAGGGCAGGTCCGACGTTTTGGCGAAGTGCTCGCCGTTGATCAGATCGCCGATGCGGCCGATCGCCAGGCCGAGCATCATGCCGAAGACCGCAGCGTCGGCCCCGGCAGCGCTGGGCAGCTTGGTGCGCAGGCCATAGGCCCAACCGCCGATGGCGCCGCCAATGATCGCGCCGTAGATCGAGATACCACCCTCCGTAATGCGGAAGATGTCGACAAAACTGTCGATCGATGAGTTGTCGCCGTAGTTCTCCAGGACGTAGAGCGCGCGGGCGCCGACCAGCCCGGTGGCAACGACAATCACGCCCAGCGTGTAAGCTGTATCGGCGTCGATCTTGATGCGGCTGCTGGAGGCGACGCCGACAGCCAGCCAGACGCCGAAGACGATTCCGACCGCGGTGAAGACTCCGTGCCAGGTGATCAGCAGCCCGGCGACCTCGGTGATGTCCGGGTTGAGACCGATGTTGATACTGAGGAGTTCGATCATTCCGCCGCGGTCGTTGATTGGCCCTCGCTAGCCGCTGCCGCCGCTACCTCCCTGATTTCGCGCTCGACCGCTAGCTGGCGCCCGCCGAGGCCGCGGAAAACTGCCTGATCTGAATCTATCTTACCCCAGAGCCTGCGCCTGGGCGTGTAGAAAGTAAGCACCAGTCCGAGCAGGAAAGTCCCGGTCGCGACCCAGATAAAAATCGAGCCGGGATCGCGGCGTACGGTGATGCCGGAGAACTCCCGCGGACCGCCGAAGGTGTACTCGTAGCCGCCTATATTGACGGGTTCACCGGGCGAAAGCGCCAGGGCGCGCCCGTCCACGGGTCCGACCGTGAGGACGGCGCCCGATTCGGCTTGCGACATCTCCGCCACGGTCTCGCCGCCGGCGCCGGGCAGATCGCGGATCAGCAGAGACGGCAACTCGACGATGCCGGTAAACGTGATCGCGTAGCCGCCGAGGTCGCCTGACTGGCCCGGCCCGAGAACCTCCCGGGCACCGATATCGCGGTTCTCGAAAACGATGAGCTGCCATGGTGCGCTGTCGTCACCGGGGACGGCGCCGATCCAGAACTGACGGCTGCTGCCGGGCAGGACGACCGTCGTACCGGCGGCGTCGAGGATGAAGTCGGTGGGCACGATCGCGTCATCGAGAACGACATCGCCGGAGTCATTCGTCACGACCACGCGAGGTGTCGCTGCCCCGGCTGTCAACGCCAGCACCTCGTCGTAGATCACCCGACCCGTCGCGACGTCTCTCACGCTCAGGCTGGCGCCATCGGGAAAGTAGACGGACTGGTGGAAGGTGTATCCGTTGTAGCGCAACGGATCGCTGACCGTTGTCAAGCCGCGCGCGACCTCTTCGCCGTGGCGAAAGATGACGAGTTCGGTGCCGTAGTAGAGCGGGAAGCCTGTCTCATCGAAGCGGCCGATGGCGTCCTCGACGTAGACCTGCATGTGGTCGGGGTCGTCGAGGGCAAATATCGGACGGGCGGGCTCGCCCTCGCCAATCAGCACCTCCTGGTCGCGCGCCGTAAGGACGGTGACGAATCCGCCGGTGAGAAAGAGGATAAGCGCCAGGTGGCTAACGAAGGTGGCTAATTGGGCCCAGGGATAGCGGTCGGCGAAAATGTAAGTCGCGCCGTCTTCGACGCTGGTCGTTACGCGATAGCGACGCTTCTTTAGCTGTCGCGTCAGGGCGTCTACGCGGGGAGAATCGACGACCGTCGCTTCTCCTCGAGCGAGGTACTCGTCCGGGACACGAGTCTGGGGTCGCGAGACGTTGCGCCAGATCGGCGGCAGCCGATTGGCGGTGCAGACACTGACGCTGACGGCGAGCAGCGCCAGTCCGGACACGAACCACAGGGAGCGGAACACCTGAAACAACCCCATCGTGTCCATGGCGTCGGTCAGGAAGCCGAAGCGCCCGCGCTGCAAGTCGAGCCATTGGCTCTCGGCGGCCGGGTTGCCACGCATCTCCAGGGGAAGTTGAGGAATTAGGGTACCGACCAGCGATGCGAGGGCCAGGAAGCCGATCAGCGCCAGTGCCAGGCGGACCGACACGAGCCCGCGCCACAGCAGCCGAATGGGGTCGAGGTCTGACCAACGGACGCGAGAGGCCCTGCCGCGATAGGACGCCTGCGCCATCAACCGCCCCCGGCCGCGAGGATGAGGGTGAGGCCTTCAGCAGCTAGCCTTTCAGTCACGAGACCGAATACCACTTTGCGCACCACACCCTGCGCGTCGATGAAATAGGTCGAAGGGATGCCCCCGATCGGTCCGCCGATACGCCAGGTGCTGGCGACTTCGCCGCTTCGGTCAAGGACCACAGGATAGGGGATGCCAAAGTCCTCGGCGAAGTCGGCGACGGCGCCGTCGTTTTCACGCAGGTTGACGCCCAGAATCATCAGGTCGTCCGCCTGGTGTCGCTCGTAAAGCGCAATCAGATCCGGCGTTTCCGCGCGGCAGGGCGAACACCACGAGGCCCAGAAGTTCACGACTACGGGCTGTCCTTGCAGGTCGCTGAGACGCAACGTGTCGCCACCAAGCCGCCGGAGCAGGAAGTCCGGCGCGGCTCGACCTGTGGCCGCGGATGGGCCCTCCGACGTGGAGTTCTTGGTCGCAGGCAACTCGACCGTGCCGAACCCGTCGTCCTCGCCACTGTTGCTACCCGATTCGATGTAGATCAAGGCCAGCACGATCGCGACGACAAGTCCGACGGGCAGGACCACGCTGCGGATCCAGCCGGACCACTCGCGTCGACTCTGTGGTCTCGATTCGAGCTCCGGCCCCGGTTGTTCTCCTTGAATGCTCATGACTAGCGGCTGAAGAGCTCCAGATAGAGCGCCCGAACCTCCTCGGGCGCCAAGCCTGCGCCGAGATAGGAGTCGTTGACTCTCACCTCGAAGTGTAGATGGTAATGGTTGCCGGGGTTGCTTATCGACTCCGGGGTACCCGACTCACCGACGAACGCGACGAGGTCACCGGCGTTGACCGTGGCGCCCGGCGTGAGGCCGTCGGCGACGGAGTTGAGATGCGCGTAGCGAGTCAGGATGCCGTTACCGTGATCGATCCAGACCTGACGGCCGCGGAAGGTGTCGAGTGACTCTGGGGCGGTTGGGTCTGCAGCTATCTCGGCGTAGCGCTCCGCCGTCAGCTCCACGTAGTCGACGTCGGCCCGGACCACGACGCCGGCCATCACCGCGACGACTGGCGTATCGACGCCGATGAGCGTGCAGTTGTCGACGTTGTAGAGGTCGACACCTTCGTGTATGCCGTTACGGTACTCGCGCGGTGCGTTGGGCATCAGCTGATCTCCCGAAGGCAGGCAGCCGCCCGGGATCGGGAAGACGAAGCTGCTGAGCGTCGCAGAGATCGGCTCGCTCGTAGGTTGGACAGCGTCGCCATTTGAGGCCCCGGTCGCTGTGGCGCCCGCCGCCGGCGAGACCAGCGGCGTGATGATGACGCTGTTGTTATCGGTGCTTGCGCTGCTGGCGCAAGCCATAGCCAGCAGCGCTATCGTGAACAGTAGGAGAGTGGTCGCCGGGCGGCGCAGAAGCTTCCTCCGAGATCAGAGTGGACAGATTCAGAATACGGGGGCCACAGGCGGCGGGCAAATCCGTGCTAGCGCGCTTTAAGTGCGGCAGCATGCGCGAGTTGCTCCAGGGAGTCATCCAGCGGAGAGAGCGTGCCGTCGCCGTAGCGTCGCCCCAGCGCCAGGCTAATCAGATAGTCCGCAAAACCGGGGTTCTTGGGCAGAATCGGCCCGTGCAGGTAGCTGCCGAACGCGTTTTGGTAGCGAGCGCCTTCGAAGCCGCTCTCGCCGTCATTGCCGTGTCCTCGGATGACGCGAGCCAGCGGTTCGCAACCTGATCCAAGGTAGGTCCTGCCGCCGTGGTTCTCGAAGCCGGCCAGGCTACCGCCTTGCCATTCTGCAGCCAGGTTGCCGATAAGACGCTTCGCATTGGGGCCCGGGTGCAGGGTGTACAGGTCGAAGACACCGGCGCCGCGCATCTCGACGCCGTCGGCGCCGCGGTAGAAGCGCCCGGATAGCTGGTAGCCGCCGCAGACGCCAAGAAAGACGACGCCGTCTTCGATCGCCTCCCTCAGCGCCCCCTTCGTCGCGGCGAGGTCGGCAGATACCAGCGTCTGATCGCGGTCCTGGGCGCCACCCATGAACAGCAGGTCGAAGTCGCCGGGGCGCAGGACGTCTCCGGCCTCGAGCTGCGTGATCTCGAGGTCGATACCGCGGAGCCTGCAGCGCCGCTGCAGGCAGACGACGTTGCCGCGGTCGCCGTAGATGTTCATCAGCGCCGGGTAGAGATGGCCGAGGCGCAACGCGCGCGTTTGGCTCATCGCCAGAAAGGCTCCTTGCCGGCACGGGTTGCCAGCAGATCGCGAACCGTGAGCATGGCCGTGTAGGTTGGGATGATGGTGAGACAACCGCCTTCGGGCATGGCGCTCAGCGCCCGGTTGAGAGCGATTGGGACCTTAGGAACGACTTCCAACGTCGATTCATCCCATTCGGCGTACTTGAGACGCAGCGCCATTTCGGCCGCGCGCGTACCGCTGACGATTACTCGCCGCAGGCGCCCGGCCGCTACCTCGAAATCGGCGTCCCAGATCCAGGAAATGTCGCGTCCGTCGGCGATGCCATCGTTGAGAATGATCAGAGCCGTCTGGCGAGCCGGGTCGAGCAGGGCAGTTGAGAGTACCTGGTTGAGACCTGCCGGGTTCTTGCCCAGATAGACCTCGACGCGGCGTTGGTCGAGATAGAACGCCTCCTGGCGGCCGAAGGCGGGGCCGGTCGACGTCAGCGCCGTCTCGACCGCGGAGCGCGGTAGCTCAAGCGCCTCTGCCGCGGCGGCTGCGGCCAGCGCGTTGTAAACGTTGTACAGGCCACCGATTTCGAGTTGCACTGTGGTCTTGCCGTTGGAAGATTCAAGCTGGAAGCGAGCTCGGTGTCCGTCGCCCAGCGTCACGAGGCGAGCCGCAACGTCAGGTTCGGGGCGCTTGCGGCCGCAGTTCGGACAGCTCCAGTGGCCGATGTGGCCGTAGAAGGCGACGTCGTACTGCAGCCGAGCGCCGCAACGGCAGAACAGTGCATCGCTGGCGTGCTCGGGCGCTCCGGCGTGCAGCTCACGGTCTTCGACGCCGAAGTAGGTTACGCCGCCTCGACCGTCGCCGAGGGATGCCACGGTGGGATCGTCGGCGTTGAGGACGAGGTGCACTTCGGGCGGAGCCGCGGCGATCACTTTGCGCCAGCGCGCGGCCACCGTTTCGACCTCGCCGTAGCGGTCGAGCTGGTCGCGAAACAGGTTGGTGAATACGGCGACTCTTGGCTGCAGTTCGGGAAGCACCTGCGTCATGGTTGCTTCGTCCACCTCGAAGACACCAAGACGGCATTCGGCCTGGTTCAGGCTGCCGTCTGTTCCGACAGCCATCGCCAGCGCCGACGCGATGCCACGGCTTAGATTCGAACCGCTGCTGTTGGCGATTGGCGACAGTCCAGCAGCGCGAGCAGCTTCGCCGATCAGTAGCGAGGTGGTGGTCTTGCCGTTCGTGCCGGTGACAACGACGCAGCCTGCTTCGATTTGAGCGGCGAGGTCATGGATCAGCCGGGGGTTAAGCCAGAGACCGAGCAGACCGCCTGCCGCCGTGCCGCCGCCTCGCCTCAAGGTTCGGCTAGCGCCCGCGGCAGCCTTTGCGGCCCAAACCGAAGCGAGGGTGCGAGCGGCGGGCATCGAGCGCTAGCGCGGCAGTGACTTGGCTTCGGTGGCTTCGGGGAGGAAGCTTCGCGCCAGCAGCCGCAGTATATCTTCTTTGCTGACGAGGCCGACGACTCGCTCGTCCGAAACCACAGGCATGTGCCAGATCTGCTCCTGCTCCATGCGCTGCAGCATGCTGGCCGCGTCTTCGCGCAGCATGGCGACCGGGAACCGTGCCGTCGGTTGCATCACCTCGCCCGCCGTCGTGAATCCGCGCTGAGCCTCGGGCACAGCTTTTACCGCCTGCTCGGTCAGGACGCCCACGACGTGTTCGTTCTCGTCCGTAACAAAGAACGCGAAGTGCTGGCCACCGCGGTCGGCGAGATAGTGCAGCCGATCGTCTTTACCGGCTGTCTCAAGGTCCTTATTCATGACGTCTTCGGCGAAGTGACCGGAGAGGATGTTGATCGCCTTCGCCTGGAACCAGCTCTGGCGGGCTGAGTTCTCCAGGTACATGCCGAGGATGATGAACCAGATACCGCTCAACTCCCCGACGTACCCGCGAAGCGCGCCGAATAACGTCAGTCCGCCAAGCACCATCAGCCCGTAGCCGAGGCCGCGGCCCGCCAGCGTCGCGATGCGAGTGGCGCTCATCGAGTTACCGCTGAGCCCCCAGATCACGGCGCGCAGGACGCGGCCGCCGTCCATAGGAAATCCCGGCGCCATGTTGAACGCCGCCAGTATGAGGTTCATGAAGGCGAGCCACTGCAGCACGATGGCGATCGGGTCCCCGCTCGAGGAGCCGGTGAAGAGCCACCAGGCGGCGAAGAACAACCCGGCCAGCCCCAGGCTGGTCAGTGGTCCGACGATCGCCATGACGAATTCGTGCAGTGGACGACGCGCCTCGCCCGCGATCTGCGAAACGCCGCCGAAGATGAACAGCGTGATGTTTTTGACGGGAATCCCTTGCTTCAGGGCGACAACGCTGTGAGCCAGCTCGTGCAGCAGGATCGAGGCGAAGAAGACGAAGCCGCTGGCTATGGCCATCGTCCAGTGGACCAGCTTGTCGTTTCGGTACGGTGAGCTCGCTTCGAAGACGGGTGGATAGGCCCACAGCGCCAGCGCGGTAGCCACGAGGCCCAGCGTGATGAGCCAGGACAGGTTGATAACGATGGGGATGCCGAGAATTCGCGCTATCTGGATGCCGCTGTTCACATTATATCCAGTCTACGCGACCGGCATTGAGGTTGCTATCAAATCGCCAACCGCATGTGTCTCAATCGCAGCGAGTTGGCCATGACAGTCACCGAACTGAAGGCCATGGCAAGCCCGGCCAGCATCGGGTTGAGGAAGCCGAAGTCGCCAAAGGCCCAATTTAGCCATCCCGGGACGTCTGTCGCCTGGAACACCAGATACAGTGCCCCCGCCGCGACGGGAATCAGCGCCACGTTGTAGGCGAAGGCCCAGAACAGGTTCTGTTTGACGCTGCGCATCGTGGCGCGGCTCAGCGCGATGGCGGTCGCGACACCACGCGGATCGCCGCTCATCAACGTCACTTCGGCGGCCTCCATGGCCACGTCCGCGCCGGTGCCGATGGCAATGCCAACGTTAGCTTGCGCCAGCGCCGGGGCGTCGTTGATGCCGTCACCCACCATAGCGACGAGGTGGCCCTCCTCCTGCAGGCGGCGTACTTCGCTGGACTTGCCGTCCGGCAGCACTTCGGCAATGACCGCATCGATGCCCGCCTGTGCTGCGATGGCGCGCGCCGTCGATTCGTTGTCGCCGGTCAAGAGCACCACGTTAATGCCCTGGTTGCGCAGCGCCGTCACCGCATCCGCCGCGGCCGGCTTCAACGTGTCGGCAATCGCCAGGGCGCCCGCCGCCGCGCCGTCCATGGCGACGTAGACGACGGTCTTCGCCTCTGCTTGCAGGGCGTCGCCCCGCATCGTCAGCTGGCCCAGATCGACACCGTTCTCCGACAGGAAGCTGCGCGTGCCGACGATGAGGCTGCGTGCTTCCACGATCCCGCGCACGCCCTTGCCCGGCACCGCCTCGAAGTCCGTGACGTCCGGCAAGTCCAGGGCACGATCCTGAGACTCCCGCACCACGGCCTCCCCCAGCGCGTGTTCCGAGCCGCGTTCCACGGCGGCCGTGAGCCTGACGAGCTGTGCTTCGTCCACTCCTGCCGTAACCACGTCGGTGACACGGGGGCGTCCTTCGGTCAGCGTGCCGGTCTTATCGAAGATGACCGTATCGAGCTTCTGGGCCGTCTCCAGCGCCTCTCCGCTGCGGATCAAGACACCCTGCTCGGCGCCGCGGCCGGTGCCAACCACGATCGCGGTCGGCGTCGCCAGGCCCAGGGCGCAGGGGCAGGCGATGATCAGCACCGCTACCGCGTTCAGCGTGGCGAAGATGACGGCGCCCTCCGGCCCGAAGACGGCCCAGATCGCGAACACGCTGAGCGCTATCACGATGGCGATGGGCACGAAGATCGAAGCGATGTAGTCGGCCAGACGTTGTACGGGCGCCTTGGAGCCCTGCGCCTGCTCGACGAGCCGGATGATCTGAGCCAGCGCCGTCTCGCTGCCAACGCGGGTGGCGGTCAGGCGGAACGCCCCGGTGCGGTTCATGGTCGCGCCGTAGACGGCATTGCCCTCGGATTTTTCAACCGGCAGGCTCTCGCCCGTGAGCATCGATTCGTCGATGGAGGAGTGGCCGTCGAGCAGGACGCCGTCGACCGGCACCTTCTCGCCGGGACGGACCGAAACAATGTCGCCGGCCACGACTTCTTCCACGGGGATGTCTGCTTCGCGTCCTTCGCGCAGGACGCGGGCAGTGCGTGCCCGCAGACCTATGAGTCGCGTGATCGCCGAAGAGGTGCTTCCCTTGGCGCGCGCCTCGATCCAGCGGCCGAACAGGATGAGCGCCACGATGATCACGGCAGTTTCGAAATAAACCGGTGGACGGGCGCCCAGCATGTGGTCGTGGGCCTGCTCGGCGCTTGCGAACAGGGAAGGCCAGAACGTTGCGAAGCTGCTGTAAACGAAGGCTGCCGTCGTACCTAGCGCGATCAGCGTGTTCATGTCGGCGGTGCGGTGCCGCGCCGTCTTCCAGGTACCGGCGTAGAACTGCCAGCCGGCCCAGATCTGGACCGGCAACGAGACCACGAACATCGCGGCGAGGATCTGCCGCACGCTGAAGGCGTCACGCAAGAGCTCAAAGATGGGCTCCATACCGGCGAGCATGAGCAGCAGGCCGATAGCTCCGGCCACGAGCCATTTGCGCTTGAGCTGGCGCTGCTCCCGTTCCCGCTCTGCTTCTGCGCCGCCGGCTGTTTCCGGCACGCGCTCCTCCAGCGCGATTCCCTCATCAGCGGCGGCGCGTTTGAGCTGGCGCGCGTCGAGGGCGCCGGCCGGGAACGTGACGCTAACGCGGAGGGTTTCCGGACTGACATCGACGGCGATGATCCCCTGGACGCCCGCGAAGGCGCGCTGCAGCGACGTCAGGTCCGGCGTCTGCGTGCCAGCGATATCGAAGACTAGCGACTCGCGCCGAGGCTCGTAGCCGGCGTTCTCGATCGCTTGCAGGAGCGTTTCGATCTCGGCCGAGCCTGTGTCGTAGGTCACGGTCGCCTTCTCGGTGGCCAGGTTGACCGCGGCGCCATCGACGCCGGGGACCTTCTTCAGTGCCCGCTCGACGCGCGCGACACAGGAGGCGCAGGTCATTCCGGTGACGCCGATGGTTAGCATCTCGTTCTTGGGTTGATTCTTCGGTCGGTCTTCGGTCTCGGTTGTCATCGTTAGCGCCCCGCTATTTCGTAAAGGTCGATCAGTTCAGCGACGACCTCGGTTTCGCGGCCTTCGCGTATTCCCTGGACGACGCAGCCCTGGAGGTGATTCTCGAGGATGAGCGCCTCCATCTTCTCGATGGCGCGCCTTATCGCGTAGGTTTGCTTCAAAACGTCGACGCAGTACTGATCCTGCTCCACCATGCGCCGGACGCCGTTGAGGTGTCCTTCGATGTAGGCGAGCCGCCGCAGAACGTCCGGTTTCGCGGACGGGTCGATAGGCATGCGGTGCGTCGTGCTTTGGTGGCCGTTTTGCTCAATCATCGCGTCGTCTCCAGCCCGTTAAACAGGTGTAGGGTGTCGATTCTCTAATCATACCCCCTAGCAGGGGGTTGCAGTCGTTTTCGGCAACTTTAGCATGGAAAGTAAGGTCTTCTTGATCCGCCCCTTCTATGCCAGAGAGTCATACCCCTATATAGGGGGTATGAACAGGATAGCATCGCCGTCAAACGCCCGTCAGGAGTTGGGCGTCTTACCGAAGATCGAGCGGTCGAAGCCGTGGGCGCTGCGTGAGGAGATTCACTTCAGACGCGGCGGGCTTCAGATTGCAGGACCGGGGCCAACTCGGAGAGCGTATCGATGCGGGCGTGCGGCACCGCGCTGACGCCCTGGCGCGTCTTGGTGCCGATTTGCACCGCGAACATGCCGACTGCCAGCGAGCCGGCGACGTCGTTGTGGGGGTTGTCGCCGACGAAGGCACATTCCGCCGCCTCGACGCCAAGGTGGCGTGCCGCGGCGTGGAAGATGCGAGGGTCCGGCTTGGCGATCTGAAGTTCGTCTGAGAACAGGAGGCTGTCGAAGAGGCCTTCGATACCGTAGTGGCGGATCATGAGACGCAGGTTGGGCGCCGTGGTCATGCCGGTGTTGGAAACCAACGCCGTCGCCAGTCCCAGTTCTCGCACAGAGGTCAGCGCCTCGAACGCGCCGGCAGAGAGCTGAGGCGCCATGTCCAGCGGCATCGCCGCGATCGTCTCCAGGAGCTCGTCCGAGCATGAGTCCGGCGCTCGCCGGCCCGACTGCTGCTCGAGGAGGTCGATCAGCAGCGTGGCGCGCCCGGGGGCGTCTACGTCGCGACCCTCATCGTGGAGGCGGTTTAGCGCCAGATTCGTTGCATCAAGCGCGGTGCCAACCGCCAGGTGGTCGATCTCGAAGCCGTGCCGGTCGAAGATGGCCTGTACGGCCTCGATCCGGCAGGCGCGCCGCGGGTGAGCGCGGTCTGGATGGTCCTGGATCAGCGTTTCCCAGAGATCGAAGAGCACGGCTTTTAGCGGCATCGTTTCCTAAATAATAGAGCGGGCCAGCGGCCCGCTCTAGAGCTGTTATGTGGTACCGATCAGGATACCGGCGCGGCGATTGAGGCGCTGCACTGGCTGCAGAATTTGGCGCCCACGGCGTTAAGCGCACCGCAACTGGGGCACTTGACCGCAGAAACCGTCTCGGCGCCGCCATTGGCGGCCGCGACTGCCTCAGCCGCTGCGACTGGCTCAGCCGTGGCGCTATCCGTCGCCGCGCTCTCCGTCGGGGCGGCTTCGTCTTCAGTGGCTACTTCTTTGCGGAACTCCTTGATGCCCTTACCCAGCGATCCACCGATATCGGCGAGTCGCGTGGCGCCAAATAGCATCACGAGTACTAAGAGAATGATTACGAGCTCCATTGGCCCGAGTCCGAACGGCCCCGCTGCTAGCATGGTGGGAGCACCTCCTGTGCCCTAGTTCTACGATCAGACCTTAGCATCGGGATTCTGGGGGCGTCAATTGAGATGGTCGCGTCCGCGAAGCTGAGCCACCCAGTTATGCAAACAAAAGAGGCGCCGAAGCGCCTCGCAGCCGTCTGTAATTCGGCCAGTCAGACTATCCGTTCGACGAAGACTTCCATGATGCCGCCGCAGATCTTGTCCTCGCCCTCCGGCGACTCGGTCAGGTCCACGGTAACGAGCTGAGGCTGGCCGCTGCCGTGAACGTTCATCGCTTCCTGCCACACCTCGGCTTCGCCGCAGCCGCCGCCAATGGTGCCGCAGAAGCTGCCGTCCTGGCGCACCGCCATCTTGGCGCCCGGCTTGCGCGGTGTGGAGCCACGCGAGGCCGCCACGGTCGCCACGACGAGCGGCGTGCCGCCCTTCAGCGCCTTCTCGATCTCGTTGAAGACCTCGTCTTGCATGTCGAACATATTATCGCAACGAAGCTAGATCCGTCAACGACTCGTATAGTCACGCCATGCGCGAGTGCCGGGCTACTTAGGCTTCCAGGTGGTGCCGCTGGGCGCGTCTTCCAGCACGATGTCGAGTTCGCCGAGGCCGTCGCGGATGCGGTCCGCCAACTGATACTGCTTCGCTTCGCGCAGCTCCTTGCGCAGCGAGATCAGCAGCTCAACGAAGGGCGCGGCGCCCATACTGTCGTCGGCGGGCGCCGCAAGGCGAAGGCCGAGCACTGCGGCCAGCTCGCGCAACATCGCTTGGGCGTCGCCGACCGAATGATCGGCGTCACGGCCTCGGTTGATCTCGCGTGCCAGCTCGAACAGCACACTGATGGCCTGCGACGTGTTCAGGTCGTCGTCCATAGCCCCGACGAAGCGTTCTTTGTACGGTGTCGCGTCTATCGGGTCGCCGCCGCCGGTATCCGGCGTTTCGACGGCGTTGTGCAGGCGCTCGGCGCCGGCCTTGCCGGCTGCCATCGCATCGACGCTGTAGGTCAACGGGCTGCGATAGCCGCTGCTGAGGACGAAGACGCGGATGGCGTCACCGCCGTAGGTGTCGATGGCCTCCCTCATGTTGATCAGGTTGCCGATCGACTTGCTCATCTTCTCGTCGCCGAGCTGCATCAGCCCGTTGTGGATCCAGTAGCTGGCAAACGGCTCCTCGCCGGTGAACGCCTCCGTCTGGGCGATCTCGTTTTCGTGATGCGGGAAGACGAGGTCCATGCCGCCACCGTGGATGTCGATCTGGGGGCCGAGGTGGCGATAGGACATCGCGGAGCATTCGATGTGCCAGCCGGGCCGGCCTTCACCCCAGGGGCTGCTCCAGGACGGCTCGCCGGGCTTGGCGGCCTTCCACAGCGTGAAGTCCATCGGGTTCTCTTTGCCCTCCAACGGCTCGACGCGGGCGCCGGCGAGCATCGAGTCCAGGCTGCGCTTGGCCAGCTTGCCGTAGTCGCTCTTCTTCTCGACGCGGTAGTAGACGTCGCTCGCTTCGTCACCGCCCTTGGGTGGGCCCGCGTAGGCGTAACCCTTCTCGATCAGTCCTTCGATCATCTCGACGATCCCTGGTATCTCCTGCGTGGGGCGAGGGTAGACGTGGGCCGGCAGCACGTTGAGGTCGTCCATCGACGTGGTGAAGTCGCCGCTGTACTCGTCGGCGATCGATTCGACGCTGCGGCCCTCGCTCTCCGCCCGCGCGATCAGCTTGTCGTCGATGTCGGTGTAGTTCTGGACATGCTTGACGTCGTAGCCGCGGTATTCCAGATAGCGGCGCAGCGTATCGAAGATGATGATGAACATCGCGTGGCCCAGGTGACTCTCGGCGTACGGCGTGATGCCGCAGACGTACATAAGCACGTGGTTGTCGTTGCGCGGCGTGAACTCTTCGACGCGGCCGGTCAGGGTGTTGTGGAGTCGCATTCAGCCTCCTGCGCTTCTCGGGCCAGCTTACGTCGCGTCTAGTTGGAAGCGGAAGTGCGGCTATGAGCGGCGTCGGCGCGATTATGCTCGGCGAGCTCAGCTTCGAGAGAGGCCACCTGTTCGCGCAGGGTTTCCAGCCGCTCCGAGAGTTCTTCGATGCGGTCCCACTCCGGGTCGGGCAGGCGCTGAATCGTGTCGTTGCCGGGTTCGTAATAGGCGACGACCTTGCCGGGCACGCCGACGACGGTGGCATACGCCGGGACGCTGGTGACGACGACGGAGCCGGCGCCGATGCGAGCGTGGTCGCCGACCGTTATCCCTCCGATTAACTTCGCGCCGGCGCCGACCTGCACGTTGTCCCCGAGCGTGGGGTGGCGCTTTTCATGCAGAGTGCTGGTACCGCCGAGCGTCACGCCTTGGGTCAGATGGCAGTTGTCGCCTATAACCGTCGTCTCGCCGATCACGAGCCCCATGCCGTGGTCGATGAACAGCCCCTCGCCGATCGAGGCGCCGGGGTGGATTTCGATGCCCGTGAGGAAGCGGTTGAAGTAAGCGACGATGCCGGGCAACAGCGGAACGCCGACGCAGCGTAGCGAATGCGCCAGGCGGTGCAGCTGTCGGGCGTGAAAGCCGGGGTAGGTGAGGATTACGGAAGCGGCGCCGCGCGCCGCGGGGTCGCGGTCAAGCGCTGCTTCGATGTCTCTGCGGATGCTGTGAATGAGCGACAACTGTTGCCTCCGTCTGTCAGCGGGGTCGCGCGCCGGGCCGGAGCGCAATTTGGGGTTCGGGTGTCGTCTGAAGACGAGCACCCTAGGGACAGACGCAGCAGGTACCACCAAGATTCATAAGCGGTTCGCAATATACCATAACGCCGCCTCGCCAACGGCCTTACGGCTCGAGCCGCTCTTCGATCAGCGCTACGGCATAGGCGGCCACGCCTTCTTCCCGCCCGACGGCTCCCAATCCGTCCGTCGTGGTCGCCTTGACGCTGACGCTGCCGAGTTCGGTCCCCAGCGCTCTGGCCAACGCCGAGCGCATCTCCGCCACACGTGACGCAATACGAGGCGCCTGCGCAACGATGGTGAGGTCGACGTTGACGATGCCGTAGCCGGCGCTGGCGACGAGAATGGCGGTCTGCTTCAGCAAATCGAGGCTGTTGGCGTCGCGCCAGCGTTCGTCCCCGCTGGGGTAGTGCTTGCCGATATCGCCCAGGGCAGCGGCTCCCAACAACGCGTCGATGACCGCGTGAGCCGCGGCGTCGCCATCCGAATGACCGGCGAGGCCTCGCTCCGCCTCCAGGCGCACGCCGCCCAGGATCAGGGGACGTCCGGCCTCAAAAGCGTGTACGTCGTAGCCGTGTCCGATACGCATCAGCTCGAACCATCCTCCGACGCTGCCAGGAGCGCCTGCGCCAGCTTCAGGTCTTCCGGCAGCGTTACCTTGATATTACGGGTCGAGCCCATCACCAGCTTGACCGGCTCGCCGATCAGCTCGATTAACGCCGCGTCGTCCGTGGCGTCTATGTCGAGCGACTCGTGAGCCCGCTTGAGAAGGTCGCTGCGAAACGCCTGAGGCGTCTGCGCCAGCCAGAGGCCTTCACGGGTTACCGTGCTCGACACCCTGCCTGAAGGCTCGGCTCGTTTGACCGTGTCCGACACCGGTACGGCGCAGAGCGCCGCGCCCAGCTCACGCGCGCCGGCCAGCGCTTCGTCGATCATTGCAGCGTCGACCAGGGGACGCGCCGCGTCGTGCACCACGACGAAATCGCACTCACCGGCGGCATTGAGGCCTCTGAAAACAGAATCGCGCCGCCGGGCGCCGCCGAGGATGACGGTGGTCTTGCCGGCCGCCGCGGATTCGACGATCGCACGAACGCCGTCCTGGTTCGACTCGGACGCGACCACGACCAGGGCGTCGATAGCCGGGTGATTTACGAAGACCTCGATCGAGTAAGCGACCAGCGGCCGCCCGCCGAGGGGCGCCAGCAGCTTATCGATACCCTTCATTCGACGGCTGCCACCCGCCGCGACGATGATCGCCACGGTGCGTCCGTTTCGTTGGTTCGGTTGCTCGACCATGGCGTATTAGACCACGTCCCTGAGGAAGCTAAACGAGAAGGTACCGCCGTAGGCGAGGATAAGGTCCTTGATTATTTTGCCGGCCAGGCAGGCGAGAAAGAAGCGCAACGGAGACATGCGTGCGCCGCCTGCCGCCGCTCCTACCAGGTCGAAGAATGGGTTAGGGAACGTGGAGAGGAAGAATATGCTCAGGACCCCGTTGCGACGCATCCATCTTTCGAAGGTCTGGTAGATCCGGCGCTGGCGCAGCAGGTCGGTACCGGCGTAACCGAGCCCGTAGCCGGAGAACTCGCCGATCGCGTCGCCGAGGCCGGCAACCAGGCCGACCACGATCGGCGCAGGGATGCCCAGCACCGGGTCGAGCACGATGGCGCCGCCGAAGATCGCCACCGTGCTCGGCGTCGGCAGGACGATCGTCGCGGAGCCCGCCATGGCGATGAAAAAGACGCCGAGGTAGCCCCAGTCCTTGAGGCGGTCGAGATCGATGCCCAGGACGAAGTAAGCGGTGACGTAGGCGGCAAACAGGAGCGCGAGCCCGGTGAAGATGAGGTATTCGAGCCGGAACCCCAGGACCCGTAGGGGCTCCGAGCGCGGTGTTTCGACCTCCGCGTCGATGTCCTCAACGGCTTCCTCAAAGCCTTCGGCGTGGGGTGAATCGTCCTCCGGCGGCCGGCTCATGGCGGGATCATACCGATCGCGAAGCTATGCGCGGCTCAGCTACTGGAGGTGACGGCTGCGTCTCGATGTGGTCTGATAGTACTGAGCCAAGGAGAACAAGATGAACTTCAGCTACCCGCACGATATCGACCTGTCCGCCATCGAGGCGATCGTCCCTGCCGTCATTGAGACCACGCCGCGTGGCGAGCGTGTCTACGACATCTACTCGATGCTGCTCAAGGAGCGCATCGTCTACCTTGGCACCCCGATCTTCGACCAAGTGGCCAACAGCATCATCGCGCAGCTGCTACACCTGGAGCGCGAGGATCCCGACCGCGACATCGCCATGTACATCAACTCACCCGGCGGTGAAGTCCACGCCGGTCTTGCCATCCTGGACGCGATGGAGCTGAACCGCTGCGAGGTGGCTACGTACTGCGTCGGGGTCTGCGCCAGCATGGCTACGGTGCTGCTGAGCTCGGGCGCCGCGGGGAAGCGTTACGCGATGCCGAACGCGACGATCCACATGCACCAGGCGCTCGGCGGCGTGCAGGGCCAGGCATCGGACATCGAGATCGAGGCGCGCGAGACGATCCGGCTCAACGACATGATCCGGGATTTGCTGGCGCGCAACACGGGCCAGGATCCGGAGCGCATCCGCCGCGACTTCGACCGCAACTTCTATATGACGTCGCAGCAGGCGGTCGAGTACGGCATGATCGATGAGATCCTGCACGGCAATCGAGAGCAGCCAGCGACCTAGCTCCTGAAGGCGACTAAATCGGTCGAGAATTGATCCAGGAACCGGAAGCGTTCCTGGGAGGAAGTCCGTTGGTCGTCGTGTATCTCAAGAACGGGGAGAAGGCTCCCATGGCCGACGCGAACTACGTGCGGCTCGAGTCGACATCCGAGACCGGCATGCTGATGCTGAAGTGTTACTTCGGCAATGAAGAGGTCGGCCAGTTCAAGTGGGACGAGGTCGCCGGTTACGCCGTCGAGGTGATCAGGCTGAGCGAGTCCCCGGGCTCTCTGGACGCCTGGAACACGCGACTGCAGGCCTAGCTGGCCTCTGGCGCAAGCACCGGACCGGTGCGAACGTCGCCGCGGAGGGCTATCACCACCCCGGCGAGGACCGTCAGGCCGCCAGCCAGCTGAACCAGAGTTGGGTCCTCGTTGAGAAAGACGGCCGCCAGGATCGTGGCGCCTACCGGCTCGCCAAGCACGGCAATCGACACGACGATCGCGGGCAAGTGGCCAAGCGAGCGATTAACCGCCGTGTGGCCGATCAACTGCGGCACCAGCGCAAGCAGGAGCAGGAATCCGAAGGTGCGCCCGGTATAGCCGCCCAAAGCCTCGCCCGCCACGAAGACGGCGCCAAGCAATAGCAGTGCCGATGTGGAATATGTGACCGTGATGTACGGCAGCCAGCCGGCACCGGAACCGAGCAGCCTGCGTCCCGCCATGAAATAGCCTGAGGCGAAGATCGCTCCAAGAAGGGCAAACCCGTCGCCTGCCAGCGTGTCACCACCCGCATTGAAGTCCTCGGAGACCATGATCAGGGTCCCCACGGCAGCGACGGCTAGCGCGAACCAGATAGTCCGCCCCGGCCGTTCGCCAAGCAGCGGCCCACCGGCCAGCCCGATGAAAAGCGGCGTCGTAGTGACGAGGACGACGGATGTCACGATCGACGTCTGCTTGACCGCGGCGATCCAGAGCGCGAAGTGCGCCGCGAGGAAGATGCCGGACAGCAGCGTCAAGACCACAGCCGATCGGCTACGTGGAGATATGTTCTGGCGCCGTACCCCCGCCAGGAGCAGCAACGGCGAAGATGCCAGGACGAGCCGATACGCCGCGATGACGATTGAGGGCGCGTCGGCTTCACGGATCAATACCGCCGCGGTGCTAACAGTCGCGACGCCGACGGCGAGGATGGCGAAGTCGACTCCCCGACTGCTCATGCGCCGATGCTAGCAGCCGGTAGCCTCTGATACGCTTGGATTCAGGATATGAAAGGCCTGTCGCTTCTTTGCTTCACGCTGTTCGCGATCATTCTGGCCTGCGGCGGCGACGACGTTGCGAGTCCAGGCACTCAGGCGCCCACGTCGGCCGCGACGCTGGAACCGCGCCAGACAGCGCCAGCCCCAGTGTCGCCGTCGAGTAGCCCTGAGGCTCAACCAACCCTGGTGCCGTCAGGGGCGTCAGGTCTGCCGTCCTCATTGTCGCTGCAGCGCTTCTTCCCTGACCTCAGCTTCGAGCGAATGACCGGCCTCTACCAGCTCCCGTCTGGTAGTTGGTTGGTGACTGAGCAGGCTGGACGGGTCTTGGTTACCGACCGTGTCGGGATTCAAGCCAACGTCGTACTCGACCTCACCGATCGCGTGAGGACTGAAGGCAACGAGGAAGGCCTGCTGGGCCTCGCCATCGCGCCGGACTTCGTGGAGACGGGCGTCGTCTATCTCTACTACAGCGCGTCCGATCCTCGACGTAGCGTGATTTCGCGGTTCGATCTAGGTCCAGGTGGCGCCGGAGGGGACAGCGAAGAAGTCATCCTGGAAATACGGCAGCCGTTCGCTAACCACAACGGCGGGCAGATCGCATTCGGGCCGGACGGCTATCTCTACGTCGGGCTGGGCGACGGCGGCTCCGCACGCGACCCCCAGGGCAACGGCCAGAACCTGGAGACCGTGCTCGGCTCCCTGTTGCGCATCGACGTGTCCAGCGGCGGGCCCGGCTACTCGGTGCCCGGCGACAACCCCTTCCTGGGGCAGGGGAATGCACGCGGCGAAATATGGGCCTTCGGCCTGCGCAATCCCTGGCGCTTCTCGTTTGATGCGGCGACGGGCGATCTCTGGGCCGGCGACGTAGGGCAGAACACGCGCGAGGAGATCGACCTCATCGTCGCGGGCGGCAACTACGGTTGGCCAGTGATGGAGGGCTTCGATTGCCTGGACGGTGGCAGCGGTTGCGATCGAGACGGGTTGCTGCCGCCTGTCCTCGACTACGACAACGCCGGCGGTGACTGCTCGGTGACCGGCGGCTTCGTCTATCACGGCGGCATCGCCGAGCTGCGGGGGGCCTACGTCTACGCCGATTACTGCAGCGGCCGAATCTGGGCGCTGCGCCACGATGGCTCCACGGTGACCGTGCAGGAGCAGATCGCGCAGCCCGACTTCAACATCAGCTCCTTCGCGCAGGGCAACGACCTGGAGGTCTACGTGCTCGAGCACTCGGGCTCGGGCGGCATCTACAAGCTCGTGCCCTAGTCTCCGATTTAACAGATTTTTTACAAATACTTAGGCCTTGCTTCGTCCAATCGAGGTCTCACGGAAGATTTAGCCCAGTGACATCATCGCAGGAGGACGACATGGCGCTGCTGAGTCTCAAGAGGTATCGAAGTGTGGAACCGCAACCTTTGCTGAACCTGCGTGTCTGCCAGTTCGAGCGCACACTGATGAGCGGCGGTTTGATCGAAGGCGGCCTGCTGACCTGTCGCTGTCCGGAAGGGCGTGAGTGGTCGCTTATGGTTGGGATGAGCTGGGACGTCCTCGGTGTCTTGCGCAGCGAAACGGCGCGATTCGGTGTTTACGAGCCGGACGAGACGATCCTGCGCTGCGTGCTGCGCCACTGGGGCAGCGAGGAGTTCTCGCGGCGCCTTGCCGAAGGCGTCGAGCTGCCCGCGGAGGGACTCGTCCTGGCTGACCTTGGCGGTCCGTCGATCTGCCGGCCTCGACACCTGTTGCAAGCCTGCGGGCTGCTGCCGCCGGACGCGGCCTAGGTGAGCTCAGCCAGCGACCGGATGATTCGATCCGGCCGCTGCCGGGCGCTGTCGAAGAGGCCGGCAGCGAGGTCCGCTGGCAAGCCGGTGCCATGCCGGTCGAACCAGATCCCGGTGATGCCGAGACGCATCGGCGCGGCGACGTCCCACTCGAGGTTGTCACCGACCATCCAGGTGTTGACCGGCTCCGACGCGAGCGCGGTCAGCGCGGCGCGGTAAACGCGCTCGTCCGGCTTACCGCAGCGGAACTCGCCTTCGATGCTGATGTAGTCCAAGTGTCATCCAGCTCGAAGCGCTCGATCTTGGCGCGCTGACTCCGCGCGCTGCCATTCGTCAGCAGCGCCAGGCGGACGCCCTGGCTGCGCAGAGCCTCCAGCGTTTCCACAGCGTGAGGCAGCAGCTTCAATCCTTCGTCGCGCAGGTCGCGATATCGGTTTAGCGATGGTGCGTGCGCGTCGCTGATCCGGTGCGCCGAGCCGCGACATAGCCTCCGCGACGATCCAGGCGCTGGTGGCGCGGAGGTCGACGCGGCCGGCGCGGTGACGTTCCGCGTCGGACCAGTACCAGTCGCGCACCTCGTGGATCAACCGAACCAACGCATCAGTGTCGGTGCCCGAGGGAGCGAAGTCGCTAACGGCGGCGCGCCAGCCGCTATCGACGTTGCTGCTGTCGTCGATCAGCGTGTCGTCGAGGTCGAAGAAGAGGGCGCGCGGCAGGTCAGGCATGGCCGTACTCTAACGTTCAAAGGCGCTCACGGAGTCGTCACCGTTTGCAGTAGCGGCAGACTTTGCCGCCATGCGGTGTCACCACCACGTCTGCTCGTCGAGGTCGTCGGCAAGGTCCTCGTAGTCCGTGCTCCACAGGGCTGTCGAGAGGTATTTCCAGCCGCCGTCCGCCAGCAGCAGCACGATGTTGCCGCTCTCCATGCGGTTGCCGACGCGCTGCGCCGCGCGCAGGACGGCGCCGCCGGAGACGCCGGCGAAGATGCCCTCCTGGTCCATCAGCTCCTTGGTCGCGGCGAACGAATTCTTCGAGTCGACGACGATGCGGCCGTCGAGCAGCGACTGGTCGAGCACAGGCGGAATGAAGCCTTCGTCGAGGCTACGCAGACCCTGCACGCGGTCGCCCGGGTGCGGCGCCGCCGCGGTTATCTTGACGCTCGGCTTGTGCTCCTTGAGGTAGCGTCCCGCGCCGGTCAGCGTGCCTCCGGTGCCAAGGCCGGCAACGAACACGTCGATCTCCGGCAGGTCGCGCAGGATCTCCGGCCCGGTGGTCTCGTAATGGGCGCCGGGATTGGCCTCGTTGCCGTACTGATAGATCAGGACTACATCAGGGTCGGCGGCCGCCATCTCCTGCGCCACGACGATCGAGCCGTTGGTGCCCTTCACGCCATCGGAATAGACGATCTCGGCCCCGTAGGCGCGCAGAAGCTCGGTACGCTCCGGGCTCATGTTGTCCGGCATGACGACTTTGACGTTGTAGCCCTTGAGCTTGGCGACGAAGGCGAGGGACACACCGGTGTTGCCGGAGGTCGGCTCGAGGATGGTGCAACCGGGCGTGAGCCGGCCGTCGCGCTCCGCCGCTTCGATCATTGCCCTGGCGATGCGGTCCTTGACGCTGCCGGTGGGATTCTGGCCCTCCAGCTTGGCGAAGAAGCGCACGCCCGGCGACGGGCTGAGCTTTTGCAGCTCAACCAGCGGCGTGTTGCCGATCAGATCCAGCATGTTTCGATACAACATGACGCGATGAGGCGCTCCTGTCGTCATCCGAGGTCTGACTAGGAGCCGCCGGCAAGCGCCGGCAGGATCGAGACGACGTCGCCTGTGGCGACGGGCGTCTCCATCTGCTGCATGAACCGGATGTCCTCATCGTTGATGTAGATGTTGACGAAGCGGTGCAGCGAGCCGTCCTCCATCGTGATCTGCTCACGAAAGCCGGGGTAATCCGCGTTGAGCTTCTCCAGCACCTCTGCGATCGTGCTGCCTTCGGTCCGGACCGACTTGGCCCCGACGACTCTTTGCAGCACAGACGTTACTCGTACTTCCGGCACTCGCTTACTCCGTCCAGGCGGGAGCGGTCCCGCAAAACTCGTCGTAGTCAATCAGCTCAGTTATGGTCGGGTTGTCGCCGCAGACCACGCAGTTCGGGTCGCGGCGTACACGGACCTGCCGCATCTCCATGGAGAGCGCGTCGTAAAGGACAAGGCGTCCCTGCAGACTTTCGCCGATGCCGAGGATCAGCTTTAGCACCTCGGTGGCCTGAATCGAGCCGATGGTGGCGCACATGGCGCCGAGGACACCGGCTTCGGCGCAGGACGGCACCATCCCCGGTGGGGGCGGCGTCGGGTAGAGGCAGCGGTAGCAGCCTTGCTCTGGCAGGTAGACCGTCGCCTGGCCGTCGAACATCAGGATCGAACCATCGACCAGCGGCTTCTTGAGGAAGACACAGGCGTCGTTAGCCAGGTAGCGAGCCGCGAAGTTGTCGGCGCCGTTCACGACGATGTCGTACTGGGAGATGATGCCCAGCGCGTTCTCGGAGTGCAGCGGCTCTTCGTGCGTGATCACTTTGACGTCCGGGTTGTAGGCGTTGAGTGTCTCCCGGGCGGAGACAACCTTTCGCTTACCGACGTCGTCGTTCTGGTGCAGGATCTGGCGTTGCAGGTTCGAGAGGTCGACCACGTCGAAGTCGACGATGCCGATGGTGCCGACTCCAGCCAGTGCCAGGTAGAGCGCGACCGGGGATCCGAGCCCGCCGGCGCCGATGATCAGTACCTTCGTATCGAAGATCTTGCGCTGACCCACGCTGCCGACCTGCGGCATGATCAAGTGCCGCGAGTAGCGCGTCACGCGCTCGGGTGTCAGCGCGTAGTTCGACGGGTCGTCTCCGTCCGGCGCGCCGCCCGCGAGGGCCGGGATCACGGCGAGCTGGTCGCCTTCTGAAAGCGCCGTGGCTTCCCCGTTGAGCGACGTGATCTCCTGATTGTTCACGTAGACGTTGATGTGCGGTGGGATGGCGCCCTCGGCGTTGTAGCAGAGGTTGCGGAAGCCCGGAAAGCGAGCGTCGAGGCTGGCGAGGGCTTCAGCGACGTTGCTGGCCTCGACCTCCACGCTCGAGCGGTTGCCGACGAAGCTCCTGAAGGGCGTCGGTATGTAGACGTTGACCATTGAATTCCTCCCGCTCATTCCATCCTCGCATACAAGCGTCAATTCTAGAAGTTGACGCTGAGATAGCGCTCGCCCGTATCCGGCAACACGGTGACTACACGCTTGCCTTCGCCGAGACGCTTGGCGACCTGCAACGAGGCGTGGACGTTGGCGCCTGCCGAGATTCCGACCAGCAGACCTTCGTTCATCGTGATCCGCTTCGTCATTTCGATGGCGTCTTTGTCCTTGACGGCGATCAGCTCGTCGTAGACCTCGCGATTGAGCACCCCGGGCACGAAGCTGGCGCCGATGCCCTGGATGCCGTGCAGGCCGGGTTTGCCGCCGGCCAGGACTGGTGAACGAGTCGGTTCGACCGCAATCACGAGGACGTTCGGCAGGCGCTGCTTCAGCACTTCGCCGACGCCCGTGATCGTGCCACCGGTACCGATGCCGGCGACAAAGGCGTCGAGCTGGCCGTCGGTGTCGCGCAGGATCTCCTCGGCGGTCGTGCGGCGGTGCACTTCCGGGTTGGCAGGGTTGTTGAACTGCTGGGGCATGAAGTATTCCTGGTTCTTCGCCGTCAGCTCCTCCGCCGCGAAAACCGCGCCGGTCATACCTTCGATGGCGGGGGTCAGGATGAGCTGCGCTCCGAAGCGCTGGACCAGCTTGCGGCGCTCCAGGCTGTAGTCGTCGGGCATCGTCAAGATCAGCTTGTAGCCTTTGGCCGCCGCGACCATGGCTAGGCCGATGCCGGTGTTACCGCTGGTCGGCTCGACGATGGTGCCGCCGGGCTTGAGCAGCCCGCGCTGCTCCGCGTCTTCGATCATCGAGAGCGCGATGCGGTCCTTGACGCTGCCGCCCGGGTTTCGCGACTCCAGCTTGCCGAGGACTTCGGCGTGGTCCGCCGGCGTGACCCGGTCGAGGCGGATCAGCGGCGTATTCCCGATCAACTCGAGAGCGTTGGCAGCGATCTTGCTGTCGGTACGTGCTTGCATCTGGGGCCTCTATATCGCGTAGCGCGCGATGCTTCCGGCGCGCTCACGTTCTGCTATGTCGGCGATCGTTATGCTCTCGAGGACGCGAGCCGTCGCCGCTTCGACTTCCTGCCAGACCGGCTTGAGGCTACAGGTTGTGGCGGTGCGGCAGCCCTCGGGGTCGTCCAGGCAGGCGATGGGCGCGAGTGAACCCTCAAGGGCGACGATGACCTCGCTGAGCTTGAGGTCATTGGGCTGTCGAATCAGGGCGTGTCCACCCTGCGGTCCGCGGACGCTGCGAATGAAGCCGGCGCGCCGCAGCGACGTCAGGAGCTGGTCCAGGTAAGGCTCCGGTATTGACTGGCGGCTGGCGATGGCCGAGCTCTGCAGCGGTCCTTCGCCGTAGTGATGGGCAAGCTCTACGAGCGCTCTAACGCCGTAGTCACCCTTCATCGAGACTTTCATTGGTTCCTGCCGTCACTAAAGTTTAGTAAGTTCATCAACAATTATATCACCCTTGCCGAGAGATGTGCTCGCCTCTGGCATGCCGCGGTTCCTACACAGCGAGGAGCAGCAGCGGCGCCAGAAGCAGCGAAGCGAGAAAGGCGGCAAGGCTGCGACAAGAGCTACTCACCCTGTGCGCAACGCCAAGGATCAGCCGTGTGTAGGGCCCATAGAGGAAGACGAGGACCAGCAGCGATATGACGCCGCCGGCCAGCATCTGGGTCAGGACGATCTCGAAGCCTCGAGATGAATCGAGCAGCAGGGCAGCCAGCAGCGTGTCGACCCAGGTCGCGATGTTGGCGCCCATGATGTACGGGACGACTTTGTCACGGCGAACGTAACCCTTGAGCGCCAGCGGGACGAGTATGGTCACCGAGAGGGACACCGAGAGCGTCAGCAAGGTGACGAGGATGCCGAAGCCGAACATCGCGTAGCGTTGCTGCAGCTTCTGTGACAGGGCCTCGAAGCGCGGCCCGGGTCGCTCCAGGCTGGGCAGCGAGCGGTCGAACAGGGCAAACCCGAGCACGAGGGCGCCGATGCCGGCCACGAAGAGGAGAAGCCGCGGCAACGCGTCGGCCAGTGGATCGACCACGGGGCCGGAAATCGCGGCGACCGCCGAGGTCAATGCACCCGGACTATTCAGGTGAACCCCGTCCAGCCAGCCCTGGTCAAGGCTCAGCAGGCCGAGCGGTATCGCGGGGCCCCAGAGCGTGATCGCGATGAGCAGGGCGACTACACCGATGTAGATGCCGTCAGGGTTGCGCCGGCCCGTCGCGTAGGAGACGAAGCCGACGAGCAACACGATCAGGGAAGCGCCCATCCTGGAGCCGTTGATCATGGAAAACGTTTCGAGGTCGCTTAGACCTCCGCCGGCGAAGAGGCTCATCGCCGCTGCTGCGACGGGTGAACCGCTCATCACCGCGTAAGCGCCAAACCAACCGAAGCCGAGGTGTCCTGCCACACCGTCGATCGAGACTACGTCGAGCACCAGCCGCAGACCCAGCGCGCCTTCTTTGATGAGCTGCAGCGAGAGCACGAAGAGCCAGACCGCAATAATGACGGCTGCGGCATGAATCGCCAGCCTGGGTGGGAGAAGGTGGCCGGGCTGCCTACGTTTGTCGATATTGTCGACCGACAAAGTCGACATATTCAAGGCCAGCCGCTCCGGACGCAAAGATCCGGGCATCGAGGCGCTTGCTACTTGCCCCGGCTGGCGTCGATCAGGATCTGCGCCACCTCGGGCCGGCTGAACTCGACGGGCGGCATCTGTCCCTCGGCGAGCATCTCCCGGACACGGGTGCCTGAAAGGCTAACGTGTTCGTCGTCGCCGTGGGGACAGGTCTTTGCGGTGCTCATCGAACCGCACGTGCGGCAGAAGAAGCTGTTCTCGAAGAACATCGGCGTGATGCCGAGGTCGCCCGGCGCGAACTCGCGAAAGATGTGCTGCGCGTCGTAGGTGCCGTAGTAGGAGCCGACGCCGGCGTGGTCGCGCCCGACGATGAAATGAGAGCAGCCGTAGTTCTTGCGCACCAGGGCGTGAAAGATCGCCTCGCGCGGGCCGGCGTAGCGCATCGCCGCTGGGAACACCGAGAGCAACACGCGACCCTCGGGGTAGTAGTCGGCGAGCAAGGCTTCATAGCAGGCCATGCGCACGCTGGCGGGAATGTCGTCGTCCTTGGTCGCGCCGACCAGCGGGTGCAACATCAGCGCGTCGACCGTCTCCATGGCGCACTTTTGAATGTATTCGTGGGCGCGGTGCACCGGGTTGCGGGTCTGAAAGCCGACGATCGTTTTCCAACCCTTCTCCGCGAAGGCGGCACGCGTCTGCTTCGGGTCGCGGCGGTGTTGCAGAAACTCGGAGTGCGCTTGACGCTGGAAGAGCCGGATCGGCCCGCCGATCAGCATGTCTTCCTGCGCGTAGACGGCGGCGACGCCGGGATGGGCTGCTTCATCGGTGCGGTAGACATGACGCGCTTCGTCTTGCTTGTCGTACTCGAAGGCTTTCTCGACGTCCATGACGGCCAGCGTGTTGCCGTCCTCATCCGTCAGGGCGATTTGCTTGCCCTCGAAGCTCTTGGCGTCGGACGCGGCGGCAGAGAGGGTCACGGGTAGCGACCAGGCCGCCCCACCGGCGAGGTGCATGTCATTGACGACTCCGCGGTAGTCGCCGCTGGTCATGAACCCGGTGAGTGGGCTGAATGCGCCCACCGCGATCATCTCGAGGTCGGACAGCGGCCGCATGCCGAGTGCCAACTTGGGTAGCGACTTCGCGGTCTCGGCCAGCGAGGCGGCTTCTGCGCCGACGGCTACGCGGTTGACCAGGTGCCCGCCGTGCGGCGCGATCAATTCGTCAGACATGAATTGGTTCCTTATCTAAGGTGTGCAGGCTACTTTGCTCCGGCCGGCGCGATGTAGCCTTTCTGCTCCAGGCAGGCGAGGATCTTGGCCAGGCTCTCGTCCATCGATTCCTGTTCGGTGTCGACGACGACCTCCGGGTTCAGCGGCTCCTCGTACGGGTCGGAGATGCCGGTGAAGTTTTGAATCTCACCGCGCAGCGCCTTTTCGTAGAGGCCCTTGACGTCCCGGCGCGTGAGCTCTTCGATGCTGCACTTGGCGTAGACCTCGACGAAGTCGCCGATCAGGCCGCGGTTCTGGTCGCGGATGTCGCGGTAAGGCGAGATCGCCGCCGTGATGACCGCGACGCCGTTGCGGGCCAGCAGGTGTGCGACAAAGCCGATGCGCAGGATGTTGGTGTCGCGGTCTTCTTTGCTGAACCCCAGGCCCTTGCTGAGGTTGGTCCGCACGATGTCACCGTCGAGAATCTCGACGTTGTGGCCGCGCTCCTTGAGCGCCGGCTGCAGCGCCTCGGCCAGCGTCGATTTGCCGGCGCCGGACAAGCCGGTAAACCAGATCGTGAATCCGTTGCTCGCCACTCAGGCGTCTCCTTTGGTTGTATGCACGATCTCGAGGGTCCCCTCCTGGATGCCGCACTCTTCCTTATCGAGGCCGGCCCAGCGTCCCGAGCGCGGATCGTCGCCAGGGCGAACCGGTTTGGTGCAGTTGGTGCAGCCGATGCTGGGGTAGCCGAGGTCGTGCAACTGGTTGTACGGCACGTCGTTGGCGGCGATGTAAGCCCAGACCTGCTTCTCGTCCCAGGCTGCCAGCGGGTTCAGCTTGACGAGGCCGAACTTCTCGTCCCAGTCGACGATCGCCACGTTGGCGCGTGTCTTCGACTGATCGCGGCGCATGCCCGAGATCCAGGCCGTCTTGCCGTCGAGCGCCCGATGGTTTGGTTCCACCTTGCGGAGGTCGCAACAAAGGTCGGGGTTGCTGCCCCACAGCTCCGCGCCGTGCTGCTCCGCCTGGGCCTCTGGCGTCAGCAGCGACTTGTAGCCGATCGGCTTGAAGCCGTACTTCTGCTCGCAGACGTCACGCAGCCGGTAGGTCTCCGGGAAGAGGAAATCGGTATCGAGGTAGAAGACCTCGACGCGGGGGTCGATTTTCATGACCATGTCGAGCAGGGCCATGCCGGTCGGGCCGCCGAAGCTGCAGGCCAGCGTCAGGCCGGGCTGAAACTCACCGACGGCCCAGCTCAGGACGTCCTGGGGCGCTTTGCCTTCCATCGCCGCGCTGAGTTGCGCCAACGTGTCGCTGTCGTAGGTTCTTGCTTCGGACACGGTGATCTCCGGTTACAAATGGAGTGAAGTTAATCGACTTAGTCAAGAATATTTCTGAAGGCCGCTACTGTCAATCGGATCGAAACGCGGCCGTGACTGCCTCGCGCGCCTTCGCCGGGTAGTCGCTGATCAGCCCGTCGAGACCCGCGGCGAGCTTCGCGTCCGTCAGGTCGTAGTCCTTGTGCCAAGAATAGACGCGAAGCCCGCGCTCGTGCGCGAACGCGACGAGGTCCACGTCTATGGCGCGCCAATCCAGCGATACGGCGTGCACCCCGATGCGCCCGGCGCGCTGGATCAAGGCGCGATTGCTCGAAGCATCCGCGAAGTCCTTGTAGTACGCAACCTCCCAGCCGAGGTCGCGCCGCGCAGCGTATCTCGCCGCAAGGGCGCTGGAGCACCAGACGAGCGTCCGCGCCGCGAGGCCACGTCTTCTCACAAGGCCGGCCAGCGCGATCACGGCCCACGGCGTCTTGATGTCGACCGCGAGGACCTTGTCGTCCGGCAGCGCGTCGAAGGCCTGCGCCAGGCCGGGCACGGATTCCTGGCTCCCCCTCAATCGCCGCCTTCGTACCCAGAATGAGGGTGTTAATTCCAGAGGTAGCGGCCATCCCGTCGTACGCGCCATCGAGTTGTCGTGCATCAGGA
The DNA here is from genome assembly GCA_965197795.1 of Dehalococcoidia bacterium. Classification (GTDB taxonomy): domain Bacteria; phylum Chloroflexota; class Dehalococcoidia; order DSTF01; family WHTK01; genus WHTK01. Next base: position 745,551 of record OZ240228.1, read on the forward strand.
AGGGACGCTGGTCCAGCGACATGCGCAGGTCGATTTCGACGCCGTCGGCGCCTTGTTCGAAGGCAACCCTTATCCCCTCGAGGCTGTTCTCGGAAGCGAAGGCCGGCGCCGTGCGGTGCGCGATGATAAGGGGTTTCTGCATGCGGCGATTCTAAGGTCCTGGGAGGCCGATTGCCCGTTTGCCGGATTGCTCATACGATCCGTCACACGCCAACCCGTAGCCTTAAACTCAGGAGCCACGCGATGACGAACCAGGAAGACCTCCGCGGTCCCAGCCACACCCTGCTCGACGGCCCCGACCGGGCGCCGTCGCGCGCCATGCTCTACGCGACGGGCCTGACGGAGGAAGACCTCTCGAAACCGTTGATCGGCGTCGCGAACACCTGGATCGAGATCGGGCCGTGCAACTTTCATCTGCGGCGGCTCTCCGCCAAGGTCAAGGAGGGCATTCGCGCCGCGGGCGGAACGCCGCTCGAGTTCAACACGATCGCGATCTCGGACGGCATCAGCATGGGCACGGAGGGCATGAAGGCCTCGCTGATCAGCCGCGAGGTCATCGCCGACTCGATCGAGCTGGTAACGCGAGGTCACATGCTGGACGGCGTGGTTGCCGTCGCGGCGTGCGACAAGACGCTGCCGGGCACCGTGATGGCGCTGGCGCGGCTTAACCTGCCCGGGCTACTGCTGTACGGCGGCTCGATCATGCCGGGCGTCTTCGAAGGGCGCGACGTTACGATCCTCGACGTCTTCGAGGCGGTGGGTGCGCACGCCGCGGGCAAGATGACGGCGGAACGCTTACGAGAGCTCGAGGCGGTCGCCTGTCCCGGCCCCGGCGCCTGCGGCGGCCAGTACACGGCGAACACGATGGCGATGGCGGCCGAGATGATGGGCATCTCGCTGGTCGACAGCGCCTCTGTGCCGGCGATGGACCCCAAGAAGGACGAGGTGGCGTACGAGGTCGGGCGCGTGGCGGTCGACCTTTTACGCAGCAACCTGCGGCCTCGCGACGTGATCACCCGGCCCGCACTGGAGAACGCCGTGGCGTCCGTGCTGGCGACCGGTGGCTCGACGAACGCTGCGCTGCACCTGCTCGCCATCGCACGGGAAGCGGAGGTCGAGCTGAGCCTCGACGATTTCGACCGCATCAGCCGGACGACACCGATCATCGCCGACCTGAAGCCCGCCGGGCCATACGTGGCCAACGACCTCTACGAGGCCGGCGGCGTGCGTCTGGTCGCCAACCGGCTGCTCGAGGCTGGAATCCTGAATCCCGAACCGATGACGGTGACCGGCCGCAGCATCGGCGAGGAAGTGCGAACGGCGCAGGAGAAGCCGGGCCAGGCCGTCGTTTCGACGGCTGACAAGCCGTTCAAGCAAACCGGCGGTTTCGTTATCCTCAAGGGCAACCTGGCGCCCGAGGGCTGCGTGCTGAAAGTGGCGGGCCACGAGCGCATGCAGCACTGCGGCCCGGCGCGTGTTTTCAACCGCGAGGAGGATGCTTTCGCCGCGGTGGCAAACCGCAAGATCAACGAGGGCGATGTCGTGGTGATCCGCTACGAGGGGCCCAAGGGCGGCCCCGGCATGCGCGAGATGCTCGGAGTAACCGCCGCGCTGGTCGGCGAAGGCCTCGGCGACAGCGTGGCGCTGCTCACCGATGGCCGTTTCTCGGGCGCGACGCACGGACTGATGGCGGGCCACGTGGCGCCGGAGGCGGCGGTCGGCGGCCCGATCGCCGCGGTGCAGGAAGGCGACACGATCGTGTTCGACGTGGAGAAGCGCGAGCTCAACCTCGACATCACCGAGGAGGAGATGCAGCACCGCCTCTCGCAGTGGCGCGAACCGGAGGCGCACTACACGACGGGCGCCTTCGCCAAGTACGCGAAGCTCGTCTCGTCCGCCTCGGAGGGCGCCGTCACCCGCTAGCCGGACTGCCGCCCGGTGGTTGCCTCAGTGAGAGAGGTCGATAAGCCAGCCGCGAAAAACGGTGCGCACGCTGGTCAGCGCCACCGCGGCGGCGACGATCAACACGCCGTTACTCAACGGGTCGGGCGCGAGGATGAGGCCGAGGACGGTCCCGGCCGCCGGCGGATGCTCGGTGTCGGTGGCGGCCATCAGCAGCATGACGACGCCGACTCCGATCGCCGCGGCTACGTCCGTGATCAGGCTTGCCTCGTAGGGCTCATTGGCCAGGTCGTGGACGAGAACGCCGATGATCAGCCCAACGATGATGGCGACCAGATGGCCGCCGAGCACGCGACGCGGGCTAGACATGGGGGACTGAGGGTGGGTGAAGATGATGAAAGCGCTGGAAGCGATAGCCGTCACGATCGCGACGTTGGTCAGGTTGTCCTGCACGGAGATAACGGCGGCAAGCGTCGCTGCGGCGAGGGTTGCCTGCAGCAGATAGCGCTGCCAGCGCCGGCGAAAGTGCCGGTCGATCAGATAGACGCCGCGTGTGAGCAGCCGGCGACGGCGCTGCAAGGTGCGGGCCGGCATCGGCGCATGGTGATCGCGCGGCCGCGCCACGCCGATGATGCCCGGGCTGAGCGGCCCGCCGAAGTGAGGGCGGTCCGTAATGGTTAGCGTGAAGCCGGCGGCCCGGATCAGCGCTTCGGTTTCCCGGCTCAGGTTGCATCCACCGGCGAACCAACCGTAAACCGGCTGCACCAGCTTCTGGGCCGGCGCCGCAAGCATTCCGCCGCTGACGTGCTCCACCAGGCGTAGCTCTCCGTCCGGCTTGAGGATGCGGCGCAGCTCCTGCAGGGAGGCCTCGAGGTCCTCGACGCTGCACAGCACGAGGGTAATGACGGCGCAGTCGAACTCGTCGTCGTCGAACGGCAGAGATTCTGCGGGCGCCTCTACGACGTGGAGCTTCTCTTGCACCTCGGGCGGCAGGTCTTCGATGCGGCGCCGGATGCGCTTCGCCATGTGCGGGTCGGGCTCGGTGAGGTAGAGGGCGTCGACCTTCGACCAGTCGTAGTAAGGCAGGTTGGCGCCGGTGCCGGCCCCGAGCTCGATGACGCGGCCGTGCGCCTCGCCGGCGGCGAAGCGGCGATGCGGCTCCATCTTGGAACGGCTGGCCGGCTCGATGAAACGGTCGTAGGCGGCTGCGAACCAGCGGTGCCTGACGTGCGGTGGATGAGTCGCCATGAGGCCTCGGCCTAAGGTTGCAGCAGGCCGAGCAGGGTGACGCCGCCATCCAGGATGATGTTCTGCCCGACGATCATCTCTGACTCCGGACCGCAGAGAAACACGACGAGGTTGGCGACGTCCTCCGGCGTGACGTGGCGGCCGGCGGGGATGTTGCGCAGCAGGTGCGTGCCGAACCGGTCCGGCATCGCGGCGACGCCGGAGGAGTCCTCGACCCAGCTGGGGCAGACGGAGTTGACGCGGATGCGCTTCGGGGCCAGCTCGACGGCGAGGTAGGTGGTCAGCGTATCGAGCGCGCCCTTGGTGACGCCGACGGCGGCGTAGTTAGGCGTGTAGCGCTGGGCGCCGAGGCTGGTCAGATTGACGATCGCGCCGCCGTTGGCCTCCATCAGGGGCAGCGCCTCCTTGGCGGCGAACCAGGGACCCAGCACGTTGGTCTCGAAGGTCGTGCGCAGGTGCTGCGGCAGGGCGGCGATGGCGTTGCGGGGGCGCTCGAGGCCGCGCGCCGCGCTGTTGATCAAGATGTCGAGGCTGTCCCACTCCTGACCCACCTCGGCGAAGAGGCGGTGCAGGTTATCGAGGTCGCCGACGTTGGCCTTGATCGCGGTAGCGTGCGCGCCGAGCTCGGCCAGCTCTGCTACGACGCGGTCGGCGGGCTCTTGCTGGTGGCCGTAGTTGACGACGACGTCCGCGCCGAGGCTGCCGAACTTGAGGGCGATGGCGCGGCCGATACCGCGCGAGGCGCCCGTAACCAGCGCGCGTTTGCCTTCGAAGGGTCTGTTGGGATCCACGTGGGAATTATAGCCACTGTGGTGGCGGCGGGAGGCTGCCGCGGGTGCTACGGGGCGAGAGTTACGGTTCGGGGTAGCTCCCAATGAGTTGGAGGTCCTGAAAGTCGGTGCAGTGGAGGCTAGGCAGCGACAGTCACCTTCACTATGAGGTCCTTAGACGCAGGCACGGGCTCGTCTGTCTCCCGAAGGTGCTCAATCATTAGGGCGATGGCTTCCTTGGTGTTCTCTATCGCCTCGTCAAGAGTCTCGCCCTGGGAGCCTGTGCCGGGCAATGAAGGAACTTCGGTCCAATAACCGCCCTCCTCTGCCTCATGAACGATGACTGTGTACTCAGTCTGGATCATGAGACTAGATTAACTCATTGAATTCCTCAGGTGTTAGGTTAGCGTCCTTGATCCTGGCTAGTAAGAGCCCGTGGCGAACTGGGTCGTGCCTGGGAATCACCAAAGCCTTGCGAGTTGGATGTTGCAGCAACACGTGGCTTCCTCGAGTTCGAGCGACGACATATCCCAACTTCTCGAAAGCGCGTATGACACGCCTTGAAGTGAGTCCTCTGAGTCGGCGACCTGCGTCAGGCATGACGGGGGAATCCTGACTAGCTTGACCCTAATGCGTTGGCAACCGTGTCAAGGCCATCCTGCGTCAGCCAATAGAGCGTCCAATTTCTATCCCAGGGTGCACCGCGAGCTGCGATAGGAGAGTTTGAACGAGAGACCATTCTATTGAGAGCCATGCTCACAGCATTGTTAGCTGTTGGGATTCGAAATCCTCGTGAAAGGACGTCAGCCACCTCGCTAGTGAGGAGCCCGTCCTCACCGAATTCCTCCCTCGCCATGTAAACGACTACGACTGATCTGTCACCAACGCTAGCCTGTGAACGGACGAGCTTGTTGTACGCTTCACGCTTAGGTCCAGCAAAGTCAGACATCCTATCAACGAGAGCCATACGTTCCTCAGGAACGGCCAAGATCCGTGCCCGCGAACCTGCGGAGCGCTTACGCCGATTCCTTACGGGCGCCTGAGTCTGCCTAGATAGTCCTCCCTGATCGACTGACTCAACAGCTTGTGACGCAGTAGGTGGCGTGAAAATAATTGATGCATTCTCTACTGTACCTCCTACGCGACGTAGGGCTGTTCCTAGTGTTTCAGCAATAATGTCGCTTACAACATCCTTAACAGCCGGGTCATTGAGATCCAAGTCCATCTCGGTGATGCGAACTGGCGAGACCGTGGTAGTGATGGAGTTGGTGCCGGGTGACCAGCATGGGAAGTTGCGCGAGGTGACGGATCGGGAAAGACTCACCGTAAGTGAGTCTACATCTGACGATCTTGTTGGAGTTTCGATAGTTCCGCTTCTTTCCCGAGGTTGCGCGGGATGTAGTAGCGGCGGCCCTGGAGGCGCTCCGGCAGGTAGGTCTGGTCCGGGGCGACGCCGCTGTCGTGGTTGTGGGCGTAGTCGTAGCCCTTGCCGTAGCCGAGGCCCTTCATCAGCGGCGTGACGGCGTTGCGCAGGTGCAGCGGGACGGGGTCGTTGCGGGTGCGCTCGACGTCGGCGAGGGCGCGCGTGTAGGAGGCGCCGACGCTGTTGCTCTTGGGCGCCAGCGCCAGGTAGAGCGCAGTCTCCGCCATGGCGTAAAAGCCCGCCGGCATGCCGATGAAGTGGACCGCCTGCTGACACGCCGTCGCGACGCCGAGCGCCTGCGGGTCCGCGAGGCCGACGTCCTCCGAGGCGAGGATCACCATGCGCCGCACGATGAACAATGGGTCTTCGCCGGCCTCGATCATGCGGGCCAGCCAGTACAACGCGGCGTCAGGGTCGGAGCCGCGCAGCGACTTGATGAAGGCGCTGATCGTGTCGTAGTGGGCGTCGCCCTGGCGGTCGTAGAGGTAGGTGCGGTGCTGCAGCGCCTCCTCGATGACGTCGCGCGTGATGAGGCGAACGGGCTGACTCGGGCTGGTTGACGCTTCGCGTCCTGCGACAGGCTCAGGACGAACGGATTCATGGGTCGTTTTGGCTGCTCGGGTAGTGGAAGGCTGAGGCGCAGGCGCGACCGACATGACGGCGGCTTCGAGGGCGTTGAGCGCGATGCGGGCGTCGCCGCCGACGGAGGCCGCCAGCGCCGCCAGCGCTTCGGGCTCGACCTCGACGCCGAGGTCGCCGAGGCCGCGTTCGGGGTCGCTGGCGGCGCGCTGCAGCAGCTCGGCCAGCTGCGGTTCGTCGAGGGCTTTGAGGGTGAACACGCGGCAGCGTGAGAGCAGCGGGCCGATGACCTCGAACGACGGGTTCTCAGTTGTGGCGCCGATCAGCGTGACGGTGCCGTCTTCGACGTAGGGCAGCACGGCGTCCTGCTGCGCCTTGTTGAAGCGGTGGATCTCGTCGATGAACAGGATCGTCCTGGCGGGCCGGCGGTCGCGGGCTTCGGCGACGACGCGACGCAGGTCGGCGACGCCGGCGGAGACGGCCGAGAGCCCGACGAAGCGGGCGTCCCCCTGGGCGGCGATGATGCGTGCCAGCGTGGTCTTGCCGGCGCCGGGCGGTCCCCAGAGGATGATCGAGGGGAGCTGACCGACCTCGATCAGGCGGCGCAGGATCTTGCCCTCGCCGACGATGTGCTGCTGCCCGACGTACTCATCCAGGGTGCGGGGTCGCATGCGCGCGGCAAGCGGCGCGCCGGCAGGATCGTCTTCGAGGGCCGGCGCGGTGTCGTTGAAGAGGCCGGGCTGCGGGCCCGCGGGTCGTTGGGCGCGAGGCATAGGGCGATCTTAGTCCAAAGCGCAACGGATGAGGTGGCGCCTATGGGCGATCAGTCTCGGCCGATGAATCGCGATTCGTAGTAGTATTCGGCTGGTATGGATGCCGAGGCATTCCGTCTTCTGTTCGAGTACAACTCCTGGGCCAACGACCGCGTGGTCGAGAAGGCGTCGGAAGTCGCCGAGGCCGACTACCTGGCTTCGAGCGATGGACTCAGCTTCGGGAGCCTGCACGCGACGCTGGTGCACATCATGTTGGGTGAGCTGGTGTGGTTGTCGAGATGGCAGGGGGGAAGCCTCCGGAGTTATTGAGGGACGGCCGGCAGGCGGCGGCGCTGGCTCAGACCGAAGTGCAGACGTTAGCCAGGCTGAACGAGATGTGGAGTGCGAGCGAGCGAAGCAGGCGTTGTTCTTCGCGGCGCTGACGGATGAGATGGCGGAGGCGCCGTTGCGCTACGAGGACCAGTACGGAACGAGAACTCGCAGCCCTTGTGGCAGCTGATGACGCACGTGATCAACCACGGGACGCAGTTCAGGGCAGAGGCGGCCGTGCGTCTGACGCAGCTTGGCCTATCGCCGGGAGACCTCGATCTGATCGTGTGGTTGAGACGCGGAATGCAGTGAAGGAGGCGCCATGAAGCCTGACGAAGTGATGACGCTGTTCGAGTACGCGTGGTGGGCGCGCGACCGCTTGCTGCGCGCGGCCTCGGGCATGACGGACGAGGAGTTCGGGCGCGACAACGGCTTCACCTACCCGAGCATCCGAAGCATCCTGGTGCACGCGCTCGAGGCGGAGATGTTCTGGGCCAGCCGCTTCCGTGGCGAGGGGCTGCCCGAGCCGGCGGCAGACAGCATCGCGTCAGTGGGGGAGCTCAAGGCGCGGTGGGCAGCCGAAGACTCGAAGCTGCGCGAGTTCCTCGGGCGCCTGACAGAGGCGTCGCTATCGGAAGACTTCACGACCCGCAGGCGTAGCGGCGAGGAGCTGAGGACGCCGCTCTGGGTGCTGCTGAGTCACGTCGTCAACCACGGGACGCAGCACCGCAGCGAGGCGGCGGAGGCGCTGACGCTGGTCGGCCGGTCGCCGGGCAGCCTCGATCTGACGACGTACGTCTGGGAGCAGTAAGCGTTAAATATATAAGAGACTGCTCGTTTTACCAGTTTGTCTCTTAAACCGTTGTGTTTGGGCACCGGAAGTGCTAAATCTAGGCGGGGCGAAACCTGCACTCTCAATAAGGAGGTTCGCGTGGACAAGCTCAACGCGCTGAGTACACCAGAGAAAGCCATAGCCGGTGGCGGCGTACTTATGCTGGTCGCGTCGCTACTGGATTGGTGGCATGTCAGCGGTTCCGGATTCGGTTCGGCCGGCCAGAGCGGCTGGGGTTCCCCGGGATCCATCTGGGGTATTCTGGCAATTCTGTTAAGCATCGCGCTTGCGGGAGTCGTCCTCTCGACGCGGCTGGGCAACGTTCAGATGCCGGCGCTACCAGAGAGTTTGACGTGGGGCAAAGTCTGGGGTGGTGGCGCGGCGGCCATAGTGGTTTTCATGTTGCTAAAGGCTTGGCGAATCACCGAAGTGCCGATTGGCGGGTTCGGTATCGGATTCTTCTTGGGAGCCCTAGCGGCGGCAGCCATCGCTTACGGTGGCTACATGTTGTATACGGAAGAAAAAGCCCGGGCCGGTTAGTCTCAATCAGAGCAAGAAAAGCCGTCGGGTGTTATCCGGCGGCTCCTTCGTTGCGTGCGAGAATGAGGGCGGAGGTTCCTCTTGAGCGAAACGACGAGCGATGCCACGGTGGTCGTCAGCGCCCGCTGCGAACAGCGTGTCTACCCACCCTACGACTCGCTGCATGGGACGCCCAACGCGATGCTGTGGCGCAAGGTGACGATCGAAACGCCGCGCGGCAGCGCCGCCTTCGAGCAGACGGACTTACGGCCACCCGGGCCGGCTCAACCCGTGGGAGCCGCGCGGCGTGGCGCCCGGCCGACGGCACGTCTGTCGCAGCTGCAGGCGGCGGCAGAGTCGCTGGCGGCGCTGCAGGTATAGGTACTTTGCACCGCGATCCGTCGCATCATCACAGGACTCCGCCTCGGGAGGTCGAGCGAAGCGATCGCAGCCACCAAGCCAATGAGCCGCTCTGCCCTGGGCGGAGCTAAGTCGCTTCGAGGCTCTCTTCGGCGACTTTGCCGGCCTGAATCTGGAAGGCGCGGACGAGGGGATTGTCGGCTTCCTTGAGTGAGATGAGGACGTAGTAGGCGCCGGGATAGAGATCTGTCGGCGGGTCGGTGCCCTGCCACTGCGATTGCAAGACGTCAGTCGGCGAAGGGTAAGCTTCGCTGGCGACGTGGGAGTGGTAGATAACGAGGATCTGCCAGTCGTTGTCGTCGATCTCCCGTTCAACTCGAAAGTGATCTTCCGGATGCATGTAATACCGGAAGGGACTTGCCCGATATTCGACCGTTCCGTCCGGGAGACGAAACGGCTCGCCGTTCCTGACACGAAACAGCTGAGTGGCGACGCTGTCCTTGCCGGCGATGATGCCGCAGCATTCGTTAGGGAGATCCTCCGTCGCGTGGGCGATCATCTCGTCGAGCATGATCTGCGGCAGCCGTAGGGTCATTTGCGATTCGCGGTCTTTCTAACGGTTCGCCGGGCTTCGCCAAAGGCAACCGCTTCGCCGATGAGCTCGCGCAGCGCAGCAAGCGGCAGCGGCTGGCCCGGGCGCAAGTCGACGTGACGGGTCTGCCTGGTGGCGCCTTCTAGGATGCCGGCCGGATCGTCGAGCTGGACGCCGTGTTCGAAGAGGAAGCGAACGTGGCCGTCGAACGGGAAGGCGCCGCAGACGTAACCGGCGATTGGATGGCGAAAGGCTACCGCGTTCCAGCCCGGATAGCCGGCTTCGGTGAAAGCCGGGTCGGTTTCGCGGACCAGGTCACGCAGCCCGTCGACGAGCGCGACGATTTCCGGATCGAAGGGCTCGAGGATGGCCTCGGGTGGGACGGTTCGGCCTCGTCGCATGGCGGGCAAGCCTACCAGCTTCGCACGTCGCCGTCGTCGAAGCATGAGCCCGGCGCCAGGCGCATCGAGAGGAACATGCGGCTGGACGGCAGGATCATAGCGAAGGCAGACCAGTGCTCGCGCTGGGATTCCGGCAGATGCTGCAGGTCGGCCCAGGCGACGTGGATGGCGTCTTCTTGCGGCGCGATGCCGAAGTCGAGCGACCAGCCGCCCTGCTGACGCACCCGGCCGACCGTGTCGGTCCGAATCACAGAGAACGCGGCGCCGTCGCGGTAGTGATCGAGCACGGCCGCCCCGAAGTGAAGCTGCAGGAGCGCAGGGTCACCGGCGACGAGGGCTCGTCGCGCGGCGATCCCGTAGACGCTCTCGTAGTCCTGAGTGTCAGGCACCTTATGGCTTCTCGACCGGCACGTCGATCATGCTGCCCCATTCAGTCCACGAACCGTCGTAGTTGCGCACGTTGGCATAGTCGAGCAGGTGCTTGAGGACGAACCAGGTGTGGGAAGACCGCTCGCCGATACGGCAGTAGGCGATGACGTCCTTGTCGGCCGTGACGCCTTTGCCGCCGTAGAGCGCCTTGAGGTCGTCCAGCGGCTTGAAGGTGCCGTCCTCGGCGACTGCCTGACCCCACGGGACGTTAGCGGCACCGGGAATGTGGCCGCCGCGCTGCGCCGTCTCCGAGAGGCCGGGGGGCGCCAGGATCTCTCCGGTGAACTCGGCGGGGGAGCGGACGTCAACCATGGCCGATTTGCCGAGCGCGTCCTGAACCTCGCGCTGCTTGGCGCGCAGCTTGAGGTTGGCTCCGGAGGCCTTGTAGGTGCCCTTCGAGACCCTTGGCGCGTCCTTCGTGGTTGGTTTGCTCTCGTCCAGCCACTTTTTGCGGCCGCCGTCCATCAGCTTGAGGTTCTTGTGGCCGTACATCTCCAGCATCCAGTAAGCGTACGCCGCGAACCAGTTGTTGTTGTCGCCGTAGAGGATGATGGTGTCGTCGTTGCCGATGCCGGCTGCGCCGAGCAGCTTCTCGATGTCGGCCTGACTAAGAATGTCGCGGCGGATCTGGTCCTGCAGCTGACTGGTCCAGTTGAAGCCGATGGCGCCGGCGACGTGACCCTCGTCGTACGCGTTGGTGTCGACGTCTACCTCGACGAGCTTGATTCCGGGGTCGGAGCCGTGCTGGGCGACCCAGTCCGTGGTAACGAGAACGTCCTGAGCTGGCATGGAGGTTACTCCTTCGAAAGATCGCGGGCGTCATCGCCCGATAAAGCGGGGGAGCGCACCTAGTCTGCCATGAGTGGCTGACTTATTGAAGCGATTAGAACCGCCGAAGCAGCTGCTCCGCCGCTCAAGTCCTTCACGGCTTGCCTAGCGGCTTAGCGCGGCGGCAGGCGATAATCGACCCACACCCTTGAGATATAGAACGGAGCTCCGTATGCCGATGAACATTGCCTACGAGAAGCACACGCTGAGCAACGGCCTCGACGTGTTGATGCACGTCGACCGGTCGATCCCGATGGCAGCGGTCAACGTGTGGTACCACGTAGGCTCGCAGAACGAAGAGCCGGATCGAACGGGCTTCGCGCACCTGTTCGAGCACATTATGTTCAAGGGCTCCAAGCACCACATGAAGGAATACTTCATGCCGCTGCAGGAGGTTGGCGCAAGCCTTAACGGCTCGACGACGACGGACCGGACGAACTACTTCGAGGACGTACCGTCCGAGTATCTGGAGCTGGCGCTGTGGCTGGAGTCGGACCGCATGGGGTTCCTGCTGGACGCGTTCGACCAGCACAGCTTCGACACCGAGGTCGACGTGGTGCGCAACGAACGGCGGCAGAGCTACGAGAACCGGCCTTACGGGCTGGCGGGTCAGGAGATCCGCAAAGCCCTGTTCCCGCCGAACCACCCCTACAACTGGCAGACGATCGGCTCGCACGAACACCTCGACGCGGCGACGCTGGAGGACGTAAAGGACTTCTTCCGCCGCTTCTACGCGCCGAACAACGCCAGCCTCTCGATCGCGGGAGACATCGACGTCGAGGACACGAAGAAGCTCGCGGAGCGCTACTTCGGCGATCTGCCGCCGACGCCGCCGGTGACGCGGCTGCAGCGCTGGGCACCGCAGCTCGGCGACGAAGTGCAGCTGGAGCTTGAGGACAGCGTGCAGCTGCCGCGCATCTTCTTCGCCTGGGTGGGGCCGCCACGCTTCGACGTGGATGAGGCCGCGCTGGACGTGCTGATGGCGATCCTGGGCGAGGGGCGCAGCTCGCGGCTGTACCGCACGCTGGTCTACGACAAGCAAATCGCGCGCGCGGCAGAAGCCTATTACCACGCGATGGAGATCGCTGGGGAGCTGCGCGTCGACGCCACGCTTTCGCCCGACGCGAGCCTGGATGAAGTGGAAGCATGCCTCCTGGAGGAAGTAGCGCGGCTGCAAAACGAGCCGCCGCAGCAGGATGAGGTGCAGCGCTCGATCAACAGCCTGGAAGCCCACTACGTGCGCCAGCTGGAGAGCGTCGGCGGCTTCGGCGGACGGGCTGATTTGCTGAACTACTACAACGTGTTCACCGGCGATCCAGGACAGCTCAACACGGACTTCGAGCGCTATCAGCAGGTCACCGCGCAGGACGTGCAACGCGTGGCGAAGCAGTACCTGACAAAAGGCCGCGTGCGGCTGGTGATTAACCCGAAGGAGCAGGTGGCGCCGGCTCAGGTCGAGATCGACCGGTACGTCAAGCCGGGTCCGGGGCAGCCGAGGCGCTTTGAGCCGCCGACGCCTCAGCGCTTGAAGATCGCCGGCGGCCTGGACCTGCTCGTGGTCGAGAAGCACGAAGTGCCGCTGGTGGCCGCGGGCATTTACTTCTCGGGTGGCGCGGTGATCGACCCGGCTGCGGCGCCGGGCCTCGGCTCGTTCGCAGGGCGGCTCCTGATCGAAGGCACGAAGACCCGCAGCAGCACGACGATCGCGGAGGAGGCCGATTTCATCGCGGCACACCCCAACGTTGGCATCGACCGTGAGAACGCGTTCGTCTCGACCGAGGCGCTGACGCGGCACTGGCCGCACGCGTTGGAGCTGCTGGTGGATGTCATCGCCAATCCCACGTTCCCTGAAGCGGAGGTTGACCGCGTACGCCGCGAGCGCGTGACCGACTTGAGCAGGCTGCGTGACGACGCCAACGCGATCGCCGAGCGAGTGTCGAACGGCCTGCTGTATGGACGCGAGACGCCGCACGGGCATCCGATCGGCGGCCGTGAGTCGGCGGTCGAAGCGATGCAGCAGGCGGACGCGATCGCGCAGCACAAGCGGCAGTTATTGGACAACCGCCCCACGTTCCTCGTCGTGGGAGACGTGGACACGGACACGGTGGCGAAGCAGCTGGAGGCGGCGTTTGGTGGCTGGGCCACCGGGGCGGACGCCGCGACGGGGCTGGACGTGACCGCACAACGTAGTGAGACGACGATCTACCTCGTCGACAAGCCAGGTGCGGCGCAGTCGGTGATTGCGGCGGCTCAGATAGGCGTGGCGCGCAACCACCCCGATTTCCAAGCCCTGCAGGTGATGAACATGGCCTTCGGCGGGCAGTTCACGGCGCGGCTCAACATGAACCTGCGCGAGGACAAGGGCTACACGTACGGCTACCGGGCGCGGTTCGACTGGCGCCGCGCGGTGTCGACCTACCTGGCCGGCGGCGCGGTGCAGACCGACGTGACACGCGAGGCGCTGGACGAGACGCTAAAGGAACTTCGCGACCTCGTCGTTGGGCGGCCGATCGACGCGGAGGAGTTCGACAAGGCGCAGAAAGGTATGGTCCGCGGCTTCCCGCCGACTTTTGAAACGCCCAGCCAGGTATTGCGGCGCCTGCTCGATATCGTCCACTTCGAACTACCGGACGACTACTTCACGGGACAGGTGGCGCGCATCGAGGCAGTGACGCAAGAGGACGTGAATCGGGTAGCCAGGGCGCACGTCGATCCGAACGCCTTCAGCATCGTCATAGTGGGCGACAGGGCGCTAATCGAGGGCCCACTGTCAGAAATAGGGCTGCCGATCATGCACCTGGATTACGAAGGACTGCCGGCCTGACGTCTGGCCGAGCGGCCGCTGTCCGTCGCTTGGCTACGTCGGTTTGCGAACGTGGCGCTCGAGCTCCGAGGCGTAGTGGCGGCCGACTTCTGAGCCGTGACTTCGGAGCCATTCTGTGACACTCTGGCGCCCGCGGGGTGGCTCGCTAGATACCAGCAATTCGCTCATCAGGCCGTCGAGCTCCTGCCGCGAGAGGATGACCTCGCCGACGGAACGATTCAGGCCATGAAGCGCCGCCAGGACTGCCCTGGGCGGTAGGTGAACTATGCGAGAGCGCCGGCCTATTGCCGTGGCGATGTCGCGCACCAGGGCCTCGAACGTCATGGTCTCCGGTCCGGCAGCGTCCAGCGTGATGTCATCAGTGGACAGGGCGGCGTCGGAGATTATTTCGCCGGTGTCATACAGAGTTACGGGCTGAACCCGGTAACGGCCGGAGCCCGGCATGGCGAAAACCGGGAAGCGGCGGAGAAGCCAGGCGATGTTGTTGACCAGGATGTCGTTGGTGCCAACCACCAGCGTCGGGCGGACGATTGCGTAAGAAAGGCCTGACTCGCGAACCAGCCTCTCTACCTCGGCTTTGCCACGGTAATAGTCGAGCGGTGAATCCAGAGCTACGTTGCTGACGCTGACGTGGACGACCCGGGAGACACCTGACTCACTCGCCGCTTGGAAGAGGATGCGGCTGTTCTCGATGGCGCGGCCGAATCCGGTTCCCACGTAGGGATATCGAACCCAGTAAGTATTTACGAAGAGGTCAGCTCCGTGCATTGCATCAGCCAGGCCCGCCATGTCTTCGAACTGAAGCGGGAATGGCTCGATCGGCCCACCAGGATCATGGACGGGTATCGTGCGATTGGTGAGTGTACGGATCGCGTAGCCACGCGCCAGGAGGCTGCCGGCCACCGCGCTACCAATGAAGCTGTAGGCCCCGGTAACGACGGCGGTTTTGCTCGCTGTCACGCTTACGTCTTGCGGGACGCTGACTACGGAGCCTTCGGCGGCAGCGTGCTCTGCAGCCAGGGAAGGAGGTCCTGGATAACCTCCCCGGTGATCGTGTGCGGCATGTCGTATTCGTGGTACTCCGGGGCGTAGCCTTGCGCTTCGAGGAAGGCCTTCGTCTCGAGGGCGGACGCGAGCGGGATCGTCGAGTCCTGGCGACCGTGGACCATGAAGATGGGCTGGGTGCGCTCGGCCGGTAGAGATTCGAGAATGGCGTCGGCGTCGCGGAAGAAGCCGGAGAGCACGACGAGCCCGGCGAAAGCCCCCGGCCGCAGGAGGCCGTAGCGCAGCGTTACACCGGCGCCCTGCGAGAAGCCGCCCAGGACGGCGTTACCCGGCATGGCGCCGGTCGCTTGTGCCAGCTCGGCGAAGCAGACGTCGAGCTTCTCATCGATCGTCGTGTTGTCGTTTTCGACGGGCACAACGCCCGGGCGGTCGGCGGACCAGCTGTAGCCGGTGCCGAACATGCCGAGGTCGACCTCGTAGGGTCCGTTGGGGAAAGCGAAGACGTAGCCGATGGGGTCAAGCGCATTGGCGATGGATGCGAGATCGTGCATGCCGGCGCCGAAGCCGTGCAGGACGACGACGAGCGGGAAGGAGCCGTCTGGCGTGAAGCCCTCCGGTTTGGCCAGAACGTAAGCCAGCGTCTTGCCCTGTATGACCTCTGTGTCCACTAAGGCAGCATATCAGGCAGCGCACGGTGCGGATGGCCCTGGAATAGAATTGCATCTATGAGCGAGATCGACTCCAACGAGACGAAACGTCTGACTGAAAATGACTGACGACGTTCGTGAGTACTATGACCGGCTTGCTGGCGGCGAATGGGACCGTTTGGAGCTGCCGGTTCAACGCATAGAGTTCCTTAGCACTTTGCGTCTCATCGACAAGTACCTACCCGATGGCGGAAGGGCGTGCGACATCGGTGCCGGGCCGGGACGCTACGCCGTTGAGTTGATCCGGCGAGGCTTTGAAACGACGCTCATAGAGCCTGTCGATAACCTGCTTGAGCTGGCAAGAGCGAAGTTGGCGGATGAGGGCCTGGAAGCCCAAGCCCTGCACGTCGGCGACGCAAGACGACTGGACTACTTGCCGGATGCAAGTTTTGACGTGGTCCTGCTGATGGGGCCGCTTTATCATTTAGCATCGCGGAAGGATCGCATGAGGGCTCTGCGAGAGGCTTCGCGAATCCTAAAACGGGGCGGACGGGGCATCGTGGCGTACTTGAATGGATGGGGCCTAATCAAGACGGGGATTAGCGACTTTCCTTCTCGCTTCGAGAACGCCGCTTCCTTAAGCGAGATGTTCGGCGAATCGGGCATTGCGATCTGGTTCTGGTCAAATCCTGAGGATGCGTCGAAGGAGATCGAAGCTGCGGGATTGTCTGTCGTGACGTATGCGGGAGCCGAAAGCTTCGCAAGCGGTATGGACCCGCTAATGGCGAAGCTAGCGACTGAGCATCCCGCCGGTTACGAGAACTTGGTACAGGCGGCTGTCCTGACTAGCGAATCGCCGCAGTATCGAGACGCGACAGACCATCTTCACTTTGTTGTGGAGAAGACCTGAATCTGCTGTCGACGCCAGCCGCGATCTGCCTCAACTCACCGCTCGCGGCGGCGCAGCCCTCTAACGCGTGGGACAGCCCAGCGCAAGGCCCTCCAGCCGAGGAGCACGGCGGTGCCTCGCGCGCTGCCGATCAGGATGATCGGTAAGGCAACAGCAAGCCAAGTTGGTAGGTCCCATCCCTGGAGCCAGAAGACGAGCAACGTGATGCCGGGCACCCCGATGCCCAGTATTACGGCGACGGCGAGAAGCGGTGGTCTCCTTCGCACCGCGCTCTCAGCGCGCCGCGATCTGGCGCAGGATGGCTTCGACGTCGGCCTTGGCGCAGGTGAACATTGGTGTGTCCCGCAGGGTGTAGAGGCTGGCCTCGGTATGGCGCAGGCGGCCGACGAGGTCGACGAACTCCTGCGGGTGGTCGGAATCGAAGGACACGACGAATTCCTGGTCGTCGATCCCGTAGCTGTAGCTGGTGTTGATGCGGACGCCCTTGAACGGGAGCGCGGCGTTGATGTGCTCGTCCATCATGCCCTGCCGGGCGTGCGGCGAGAGGTTATACCACGCCCGCGTCTTGACGAACGGGTAGATGAAGAGGAAGTCGCCCTGTCCCGGCAGCAACTCCAGGCCTTGTCCGGAACCTTCGATGCGATTCACGTACTGTGAGCGCTTCTGCAACGAGAGGAAGCTATATGGGGTGTCGAGGTAGGCGCCCAACCCGGAGGCGTTGATCTCCGCCTGCATCTCCTGGAACAGGCAGACGTCGTGCGAGATGCGCCAGAGCATGAAGTCGCAGTCGCTACGGAGGCCGACCAGCGAGTAGGAGCGCAGGATGAAATCGTTACGCTCAGACCAACGCTGCGTCAGCGCGGCGAACTCGTTGGCAGCGGCCGCGCGTTCGTCGCGGGACAGGCGCCGGAAAGCGGTATCGAGCTTGAAGAAGGCGTAGCTGAGGAACTGGCGGGGCTGGTGGTCCGCCTCGCGCTGGCTAACCTGGCCGCTGGGGTCGAGGTCGACCGTGCGCCGCGGCGCCATCGCCGGTGGAGTCTCGCTGCTGTGTTCCGTCATCCTGCTTCGGCCTTTTCTGCGCCCGAGGGTTGCAGATCGAAATTGCGCTCGTACAGCGCCTGGATCTCAGCGTACTCCACGTCCGTCAGGGATGCCGCCGCGTCGTAGGTACAGAAGTCTTCGAGGCCCTGAACATCGTAGATGTTCGGCAGCACGGACGCGACGCAGGGTTCGTGCAGGATGAACTGCAAGGCGAGCTGGCCAATACTGCGGTTTCGAGTCAGATGATCGAGGCGATCGATCTTGAGCAGACCGTCTTCCAGCCAGGCGCGACGCTTTTCGTTGGTCGTGACCCGCCAGTTCCGGTGGTCGCCTTCGGCGAACTCGGTCTCGCGGCGCACGCTGCCATCGAGCAGGCCGGAGGAATGCGGCACGCGAACCAGTACGGAGGCCGCGTGACTGGACGCGACAGGGAAGATGCCGCGCCCCAGGCCCTGTTCGAGCAGGTTGTAGATGATCTGGGGCGATGCCGCGCGACGGCTGATCGCTCCGATGCCTTCGTCGATCTGGCGCGGGTCGATGGCCGGGCCGAGCGCGACACCGAGAGCACCGACGAGCCCCTCTTCGCGGGCGCGTTCCAGCTCCGACCAGAGATCGTCGTTTTGGATCGCGTCGAGGCGTGGGTTATGGAGTTGATAGAGGTCCACGTGATCGGTGCCGAGGCGCCGCAGCGACTGCTCCAGAGCCTTACGCATGTAGGCCGGCGACCAGTCGTGCGGACGTTCTTGCTGGCCCTGGGAGGTTGGATGGTTGTAGATGTCGTAGCCAAACTTGGTCGCGATGACGATTTCGTCGCGATGGTCGCCAAGCGCCTCGTGCAGGATAGTCTCCGCGTTACCGCCGTCGTAGGTATCGGCCGTGTCAAAGAAGGTGACACCCAGCTCGAAGGCACGGCGCAGGAGATCGACGCCGGTTTCGCGGTCCTTCACGCCCCACCAGGTGGTGCCGACGGTCCAGACCCCGAATCCGATCGTGGAGACTTCGATATCGGCGCCGCGAATCGTGCGGTACTGCATCAGGCGCTCTCCTTCATCGACTCCGGGTCTACGGCACGAGCCAGGCACCACTGCTCGTAGGCGGCGGGGAGGACTTCGGAAGGCTTGATCTCGCTGCGGCCACCCCAGAAAACGTTGGTGTAGGACACCGGCATGGCGATCGAGGCGAGGTAGTCGTCCATTGCCTGCTTGTGCCGCAACAGCAGGTCTTTGTCCATGCCGTGCGCGACACCCATGATGTTCACGTTACCAAACGCGGGCCCGCCGTCGCGCCAGTAGGCGTGGGTCAGGATTCCGTGACGGCCGATCTCGCGGCCCGCCTCGATCTCGCGGCCGGTGGGGACAGCCCAGTGGAACAGGGCGTTGTAGCGCGTGACGCGCTCGCCGGTGCTCAGCGGTTTGACGTGCTCCAGGAAGGTCGAGAAGCGTCCCATGAGCCCCATCGATTCGAGTTCGCGGGCGGTGGCGACGAACGCCTCCAGCGTGAGACCACTCTGCAGGGCTCGCTCGCTCCAGATGTCACGAGTCAGTTCATCCGGGCCGAAGTCGCGTTTGAGCTCGGCGAGGACAGCCCACTGGCGTGGAGTCAGGCTGGCGACTTCCGTGCCAAGCGTCTCAGCCGGCGCATCGGCGCGATCCCCGGGTTCTAGCAGGCGTCGCCGGATATGGCCGACACCGAGGACGAAGAGGCGCTTCGCCGGCATGGCGTGGTAGCCGTCCGCCCCGACGCAAGACTGGAGGTACTCGCAGTGCCGCGAGAGGGAGAAGCCCTGCGGTACCTTGAGCGTCGTCCAGAGCCGATAGTCGTGGCCGGCGGCGTCCGGGTCGGTAGAGCGGAGCACAACGTGGCCGGAGAATGGATCCTCGTGCACCATGAACTCGAAGGCTTCGTCTACTCGCGTTGTGGGTACCTTCCAGGCGACGAGCGCGCCGGCGGCCAGCCGCGTTGATGCTACCGTCTGGCGAACCCGGCGAATCGTTCCGGCGGCCAACATGGCCTGGATGCGCTCGATGACGTCCGCAACGGGCAACGACGCTCGCACCGAGATCTCGCCGAAGGGATCGACGTGGAATCCGGACAGCTGATCCTCCGAGACCGCGAGGATGGCCGCGTTGGTGGCGTCCTGCAGGGAGACGGGTGTCGTGTTAGTCGCCATCGGCTGCCTCCCGCGATTCCTGGCCAAACAGATCAGCGAGCGCAGCCGCGAGCTCCTGGTCGCCGGACTGCCGCAGCCGCTGGGAAGGACGGTGAAAAATCTGATTTACGAGTGTGCGGGTAATCGTGTCGAGCTTCTCGGGCGGAAGTTCAGGATGCAGCCGCAGCGAGCGCATCAGCTCGCGCTGGCGGATGAGCTCGACCTCTTCTCGCAGCGAGCCGAGGGGTGAGTTGGGCACGTCCGTGGCGAGCCGCGACTCGAGCAGCTCGTGCAGCCGAGTGTTGAGCTGGCCGCGCAGGGCCGCGTCAGGGCCTGACTCGCGCTGGACGGACAGAAGCGTCGCGAGCAGGAGGACCGGCGCCTCCAGGTCGTCCTTGAGGTTGCGTGGCGTGCCGAGGTCGACGGCCTGGCGGCGAACTGGCGGGAGCTCGGCGGCGCCCATTTGAGGCGCGGCGCGTCCGAGGCAGGTGACGAGGACGTCGGTGGCTGAGAGGTCGGGCAGCGCGCTGAAGGGCCGGTACTGGATCTCGGGCGGAAGCGGCGGTGGACGGCGTGCCACCAGCGTGGTGTGGAAACCGAGTGCGCGAGCGCGCTCCGCGACGCGACGTCCCATCGGGCCGCCGCCCACGACGAGGAGGCTGCCCGCGGGCTCTATGCCGGCGTGCTCGATGGCGAGGTCGAGCGCGTGGCCGGCGTGACGGTCGAACGAGGCCTCAGCACGAAGGCTCCGAGCAGCCGCGATCGCCGGCGCGATGAGCCGCCGTATTTCAGGTGGGGCGGCGCTGAAGGCCGTGCGGACCTGACCCAGGACTTCGGCCTCGCCAAGCACCAGGGACTCGAGGCCGGCGGCCAGCTTGCTCAGGTGGGCGAGAGCGCCGGCCCCCTGGTACGACCGCGGCGCGAGATCGGCCCCGTCGCCGGACAGGGAGACGATCTCGTACCGCTGACAGGTCACGATGGGGATGCCCTCGCTCCATTCGAAGAGCGAGCCCACATCTGTCTCCAGGGCGAGGAGTTCCCTTGGTGAAAGAGACGCTGTCTCCCAGGCGTAGACGCGCAGGTTATCCAGGCTTGGCTGTGCTGCCCTCACATGGCCTCCGGGAATTCGCTCAAATCTCCGCTTCAAGCGATCAATTCATAAGATTCTAAGTTGGACTTTAGCTAAGGGTCTACGGCACTTTGCCAAGGTATGAGGAGATTTGCCGACATGCCAGCGTCCAAATTTCTCGATAAGGATAGCGGCGGCGGCAGGCATGAAGTGGCGTCCCTGGAGGGATTCGAACCCCCGACCCGCCGCTTAGAAGGCGGCCGCTCTTTCCTCTGAGCTACAGGGACGCGTGAGGGCCGGCTAGGCCGCCAGTGCGGCCTGGCGTCTGGTGCGCACCTTGTAGAGTCGGCCGTTGCCGCGCGGCTCGATGGACACGATCTCGGTGCCGACGAGGTCAGCGCACGTGGTGAGATGGCGCTGAATGAGACGTCCGAGTGGCTGAGCCACGATTACCGCAACCATCGAGGCGAGGATGGCGCGACTGACGCGATCCTTGCTGCCGCCGCCTGATGTGACCGCCAGCGTCGACAGGCCGGCGAGGACGCCGGTCGTCGCGATGTTCGTGCCGCAATGCGGCGTTACGGCCCAAAAGGCTTCGCCACGCTGCAGGCGCGTCAGCGCTTCCTGCGCGCACTGGCCGAGCATCTC
This sequence comes from Dehalococcoidia bacterium, assembly GCA_965197795.1. Lineage (GTDB taxonomy): Bacteria > Chloroflexota > Dehalococcoidia > DSTF01 > WHTK01 > WHTK01. Next base: position 766,809 of record OZ240228.1, read on the forward strand.
AGCGGGGATGTCGCCGTAGAGGAAAAAACCGTCCGCTGAGGCGCGGCCGACGACCCGGATGTCTGGGCCCATGCGTCCCAGCAGCAGCGAGACGGTGGCGTGCTCCAGCGCGTGATTGCGACGGATGTTGGTGATGTATTCGCTCAGCATTCTGAAGTCAGTATAGCGCCGTAGACGTGCCGTGCCGCTCAGGGTTTCTCAGTACGGGTCAGGGGCGGCTGGCAGTCAAGGGGCCGAGGTTGACCTGAATCACTTTGCTCTCACCGCTGCCAAGGGCCTGGACGACGATCTGGAACTCGTTGATTCCGGGCGGAACGTCCCTTGGCCAGACCAGGAAGCCGATGTGCCCGAAGCGGTCGCAGGGAGATTCCTCATCGCAAGGCATGTCGAGGCCCACGGCGACCCCGGTATAGGGCAGCACGGTGACCCAGGGCACGGACGCGACCGCGTAGTAAGGCAGCACCCCGGTGCCCAGGTTGGCGAGGTGCACGAAGCCGAAACCCGGGCTGAGCTCGTTGGTGTATCGCAGGGTCAGGCTCTCCGCGCTGAGGATCAGCCTGGGCTCGCCGAGGACTTCCTGGCGCAGCTCGGGGTCCGGTGCCGGTGTCTGGTCGATGTGGAAAGGCTGCGGCGTCAGGGTGTCCATGCGAGTGTAGGGGAAGACGAAGTTGTCGAGACCCAGCGGCGTGTAGAACCTCGGATCGTTGAGGTCGGGTAGGGTGATCGCCTGCGAGTCCCAGAGACGCTCGCCGTCGATGACAGGCGGGTTGGTGGCGCAACCGAACACGAGCTCCTGGTAGGGGTAGTTGCTGCGATTGTGTCCCAGGCCGTCATCGTCAGCCCCGCAGCTATAGGGCGTGCGAGGCCAGGTGCCGTAGATCGGGTCCAGCGGGTGGTTGCTACGGCTGGCTCCTGGACCGGTGAAGCCGTTGTAGGCCCAGACCGCGTAATACCAGTTTTCCAGGACCAGCGGGTGGCCGAGGGTGTCGAGGCCCGCGATGGGCTTCTCCTCCGGCGCGTCGTTCCACTTCTCGACCAGGATATTGGCCCCACGGGCGATGTTGTACGCGTAATGCGTCGCGACGAGGGCCTGCTGCGGTGAGCCGCGCCCGGACTCGCCGGTGGCGAAGGTCATACCGCTCGTCACCTGAGAGATGCCGTGGCCGCAGTCGAAGGCGATCAGCGCAGGGCCGATGCTGCCGAAAGGCGTGCTGCTGCCGGACTGGGTGATGCTGCTCTCGACGTACGCGATCGCCTTGAGGAGGACCGGCGGGACTTGACCGGCCTGAGTGTAGCGGCCGTCGCGGGGGCCCAGCTCTATGTCCGGCAATCCGAAGTACTCATCGCCCGGGAACAGCATGTTGAATGCGGCGAGATCGATCGTGTCGAGGAAGAGGTTGCGGTCTCGCAAATCCTCGTAGGTCGTGGGTGTAAAGGGGAAAACGCAGGCGCCCTGCGCTTCGACGCGGTGAGGGACCGCCACGGAAGTGCCGGTGAACAGCAGCAGAGTGCTCAAGAGCAGGGAGAGGGCGACAAATCGTGACATCTAGCGGGCGCTCCAGCCGACGAAGGTCACGTCGCTCGTGCTCAGGACGTTGCGTTCGCCATCTGGATCGATCAGCGTGAGGGCGGAGCGACCGGGTGCCGAGGCAGAAGCGCCCTCGAAGGCTCGCACCAGATAGGCGCCACCGGGGAGATAGGCGAGCGGAACGTCGAAGCCGGCGGCAGGGCCGAGAACCTGTGACGTCTCGCCGTTTTGGATTCGGATCAGGCTGCCTTCACCACCGGGAGTCAAGGCTCCAACGATGAGCGCCCCTTCGCTGTTCCACACTGGACCGAAGGCGCTAGCGTCCGCGCCGGTCACTGGGCTGGCTTCGCCCGTCGCGAGGTCTACAACGTAGGCGCGTGAATTGAGCGCTTCCGGGGTAGAGTGCAGCGCCAGGAAGGCCAGCCGCGAACCGTCAGGGGAGATTGCCCAGTCGCGAGTCAGGCCATCCGAAAGGACTGCTACCGGAGTCAGGCTACCTGTGATGGCATCGACGGCGAATAGTCTCGAACCCTCGTCGCTGAGCGCGACATGATAGAGCGTGGCGCCATCCGGTGAAAAGCCAACCGGGAACAGGGCTTCGTCCGCGGGAGCAGTGACGATGACCCGTTCGACGCCGCCCCGCACCGACATATCGACCAGGCTGTAACCGTCGGCGTTGCTGCGGCGATAAACGACGCGGCCGGCGTCCGGAGTCCAGACGGGCGCCACGAGGAGGTCGATCGCGCTGGCCATGAGACGAGGCTCCGCGCCGGCATTGAGGGGCGCGTACCACAGCTCGGCGGGCGAGTCGGGGCCGGGCGCGGCAGTCGACGGAGGCAGCGCGGCGTAAATGACCGCCGTGCCATCGGGTGAGATGCTCGGAATCACGCCGAATGCCTGGGCGTGCGGTACGGTGATGATGGCTTCCCGGCTGGCCGAATCTGCAGTCTGTGCCAGCCAGAGCGTGTCAGCCGTGGCGCCAAACTCGAAGTAGGCGACGCTGCCGCTGAGGCTGGTGCTTGTCGAGGTAGTCGAGGCAGGCGTCCGCGTTTCCAGGGCGAACGAAAGAAGCAGTAGAACCAGGAAAGCGACACCGAGGATGGCGACGATCCAGGCTGCCAGGTCGGAGACGCGCGGGTGCGGGGTTGTGGTATTCGCTTGCATCGGCAAACCTGAGAACTCCAGGCCCCGTCCCGATAGCCGTCGGGACAGCGGCCAACCCCCGCCTGGAAGGCGCGCTTCAGGCCTCAGGTCCGTGCGGTTTCGGAACCTCCCATGACTGTTTTATCTGTCGATAGACGTAAGAGAGCACCAGCAGGCCCAGTAACACCGCGACGGCGATGTCGGCCGGGCCCAGGAAGGCGCGGACGTCTTCCCAGTTCTCGCCTAGCTGATAGCCCAGCCCGGCCAGGAACGTGGCCCAGATTACCGAGCCCGCGAAGGTGTAGATGAGAAACAGGCGCAGGTCCATCCGAGCGACGCCGGCCGGCACGCTGATGAAGCTGCGAACCAGCGGGACCATGCGGCCGAAGAAGACGGCCCAGATGCCCCACCGCGCGAAGAAGCGCTCCGCCTTTTCGACGTCGCCCTCTCTGATGAAGAAGTAGCGGCCGAACCGCGCCAGCACGGGCCGTCCGCCCATGATGCCGACGTAATAGAAGAACAACGAGCCGAGTGTGCTGCCCAGACCGCCCAGGATGCCTGCGAGGACGATCCACTCCCAACCGAGCCCCTTCTCCTTGATCAGGAGCCATCCTGCGAAGGTCATCACCGCTTCGGAAGGGATCAGGAAGACGACCGTCTCCAGGGCCATGAGGATCACTACACCAGGCCAGGAGATGACGTCGTAGACGTTGGTGATGAACTCGAGGAGAGAGTCTTCGATACCGTGGATCAGTTATGGCCACTCCATGCCAAGCCGGACCCGCCAAAACCCGGTCGATGACTCCGCCGAGTCTAGAGGTAGACGTAACGAGTGTCAATTCGTAGTTATTGAGTTAAGTTCAGGCGCTGTACTGGCTGATTTCGAACAGGTGGCCGTCCGGATCGCGGAAGAAACAGCGAATCTCGTGGCCGTCTTCGGAGGTGTGAGGTGGCGTGAGAAACTCGGCGCCGCGCGCGGCGAGCGCTTCGTAGACGGCGTTGCAGTCGGAGACACGAATCGTGAAGGCGGCGCTGACTTCGTCCGGGTCATGCGGCGGCGTCATGCTGACCGAGCGCTTGTCGGGCGTTGGGCCGCCCGACGTGACGAGGAGCAGCCAGGAGCCGAGGAACTCGTAGACCGCGGAGGTGCCGCCGTACTCGCGGAACAGCGCGGCACCGAGGACGCTGGAGTAGAAGCGCATCGAGGCTTCGATGTCGTTCACGACGAGGATGGTCGTCAGCGGCGCGTTGGGCTCCGGAAAAGTAACGTCCGACACCCTCCTACTCTAAGCGTTTGGTTGCTGTGATACCCAAAGCGAAGACCGGCGGGCCTGGGTGCCAGCGCGTACGGGTCGCATCCTGTAACAGGCCTTTCTATAATCGATGCGTGGCTGCGGAGACAACCCTGAACGAGACCCCGGAGCGCCGGGAGATCTATCTCGACCGCCGAGTCGTGACCGTAACGCCGAACCGCATCGACGTTCACCCGGCGCGCAGCATCGTGTTCCTGCCATTGTTAGGGCTGCTGCTCGGCCTGTCGGCGTTCCCCGCGATCTTCTTCTGGGGTGGCTCGATGTCCGTCGAGCTGCGGTTGCTGATCACGCTGGGCGCCATCGTCGTAGTGCCGCTGTCTGGTATCGGCGTCGTCTATAGCATCGCGGGGGCGCACATCGTCGTCGAGCGGCAGAAGCAGTCGGCGGTGCTACAGCAGGGCTACCTGGGGATGGGCGTCGGCACGCAGGAGCTGGTGCCTTTCTGGAAGATCGACCGCATCAACCTGAAGGAGCTTACGCCAAACGACTATCGCGGTCACCACGAAGACTTCGCCCAATATGAGGTCTCCATCCTCAAGCTGAGCGGCAAGGAGATCTCGGTTGGCCTGGTCACAGTAGCTCGCGCCGAGGCCGAGGAAGGCAAGACGCGGGCGCACGAGGTGGCCTCGTTGATCGCGGAGATGTCGGGCACCAGGATGCACGTAGCGCGGACTCGCGAAGTCTCGAAGCAGCCCGCCGCCGAATGACCGAGGAAGGGTCGCCCGTCCTCTCCGTCGTAGTCCCGGCTTACAACGAAGCTTCTCGTATCGCCGAATCGCTGCGCCACATCGCCGCATACCTTGGGTCGCTGCCGTATGAGAGCGAACTGATCGTGGTGGACGACGGTAGCGATGACGTGGGGCGCAAGGCTGTGGAGGACGCGCTGGCCGCGTTGTCGTCCGATCTTTCGCGGCGGCTGATGCGGCACGATACGAACCGCGGCAAGGGCGCGGCGGTGCGCACTGGATGCCTGGCGGCGCGCGGCCGCTACGTGGCGTTCCTCGACGCGGACCTGGCAACGCCACCGGCGGCCCTCGGTGAACTTGTCGCGGCGCTCGAAGCGGGCGCGGACCTCGCCATCGGCGTACGCAACCAGGCGGACGGCAGCGACATGCGCGACCGCAGAGACCTGCTCCGGCGCCTGGCGGGCAAGGCGTTCTCGAGTGCGGTGAGCCGGCTGCTGTTGCCGGGCATCCAGGACAGTCAGTGCCCAATGAAGGCGTTCCGACGTGAGGCTGCGCTGCGGCTGTTTGCCTTGCAACGGATTGAGACGTGGTCCTTCGACGCAGAGCTGCTGTATCTCGCCAGTCGCCTCGGGATGCAGACTGCCCAGGTCTCGGTGAGCTGGAATGCGGTGGAGGGTTCACACCTGCGGTTAAGCCGGGCGGCGGGTGAGCTGCTGAACTTGCCGCGCATTCGCTGGATGCATCGCGGCCTGAAGCCGTAGCTCCGACCGATTGCACGTTTGGCCCCGGTTGGTATACTTGCGCCTTCAAAACCCGAAACGGATAGTGGATGTTATGACCCCGAAGATATTCATCGACGGCGAAGCCGGGACGACGGGCCTGCAGATCGCGCAGCGTCTCAAAGACCGCCACGACATCGAGCTGCTGCACCTGGACGACGTAGAGCGCAAGGACTCGGCGCGACGGGCCGAAATGCTCAACGCGGCCGACGTCTCGATCCTCTGCCTGCCCGATGATGCGGCACGCGAAGCCGTCGCGATGGTCGAAGGTGGCGCGCGGATCATCGACGCCTCGACGGCGCACCGCACGGCGCCGGGCTGGACGTATGGCTTCCCGGAGTACGACGCGAGGCGCCCCGCCGAGATAACCAGGGCGGCGCGCGTTGCGAACCCGGGCTGTTACGCGCTAGGCGCGGTTTCGATGCTGCATCCGCTGGTGATCAACGAACTGCTGCCGGCCGGCCACCCGGTGACGATCAACGCGGTCTCGGGCTATTCCGGCGGCGGCAGGCGATTAATCGCTGCTTTCGAGGACGAGACCTCGGATGATGCCACCGAGAGCGAGTTCTACCTCTACGGACTGGACCTGGAGCACAAGCACGTGTCGGAGATTCAGGAGCACGGCTCGCTTAGCCGGCGGCCGCTGTTCGTGCCGAGCGTGGGTCGCTTCGCGCAGGGGATGATCGTGTCGCTGCCGCTGCAGCTATGGTCGCTGCCGGGCGCTCCCAAGCTAAAAGACATCCACGAGGCGCTATCGGAGCACTACGCTGGCAAGGACGGTGAGCAAGGCGTCCACGTGGCTTCAATCGACGAGTCAGCGGAGGAGCACGCCGTGGCGAGGCACCTCTCCGGCATGCCGCACGTCGACGCCGAGGCGCTGACGGGCTCCGACCGCCTGACGATCCACGTCTTCGGCAGCGAGGAACGCCAGCAGGCCGTCGTCTGTGCCGTGCTCGACAACCTTGGCAAGGGCGCGGCCGGGCAGGCGGTGCAAGACCTCGAGCTGATGCTGGGCTTGTCGCATGATGGGTAGCCTTCTCTCCCGTCTTATTTGCGGCGCCCGCGCGCGTATGGCGCGGCTGGTCGCCGTCTAACACCACAAGACTGATCCATTTCTATAGAGACGAGGCCGCACGCGCGGCAGCTGAGGATCATCGGATTGCCGACTGGCAACCCGTGCGCATAGATTCTTGCTGTCGCTCAGAATGACAGGGCCCTCGTCGTCAAGGAGAGAATGCTATGACGATTACGAAGATTCCCGACGGCCATGTGACGCTGCCGAAGGGCTTTCTGGCCGGCGCGGTGAGCGCTGGGATCAAGACGCGCGTCGGGGCACTCGACCTTTGCTTGCTGCTGTCGGAGCGCGACTGCGCGGCGGCGGGTGTCTTCACGCGCAACGAGGTCAAGGGCGCGCCGGTGATCCTGAGCTCAGAGAACGTGGCGGATGGAAAGCTGCGCGCCATCGTCGCGAATTCGGGGTGTTCAAACTCGCTAAACGGGCCGGGCGGCTACGAGGACGCGACCGAGATGGCGCAGCTGACGGCGGCGCAGCTTGGACTGGCGGCGACCGAAGTCGCGGTGTGTTCGACCGGCGTAACCGGCGTACGCCTGCCGATGGAGAAGGTACGGTCGTTCCTGCCAACGGTGGCCGTAAGCGCCGACGGCGGGCCGTCGCTGGCCGAGGCGATCATGACCACGGACACACGTCCAAAGTCGGTAGCGGTGTCGGTGACAACCGGCAGCGGTACTTACACGATGGCCGGCTGCGCCAAGGGTTCGGGGATGATCCATCCGAACATGGGGACGATGTTCTGCTTCGTGACCACGGATGCGGACGTCGAAATCGAATACCTGCGCGCCCTGCAGCGTGAAGTAGCGGATGAGACGCTGAACATGGTCAGCGTGGACGGAGACACCTCGTGCTCGGACACCTTCCTGGTGCTGGCCAACGGCGCGGCTGGTTTGCCTCGCGTCGAGGCCGGGACGTCCGACGCCGAGGAGTTCAAGCAGGCCTTGCTATCGGTGTCCACGCATCTCTCTCGCGAGCTGGCACGGGACGGCGAGGGCGCGAAGCACTTGATCGAGATCGAGGTGACGGGAGCGAGGTCGCTGGCGGACGCGCGGCTGGTTGCCCGCACGGTCAGCACCTCGCCGCTGGTCAAGACGGCGGTGGCGGGCCTCGACCCGAACTGGGGCCGCATCCTGGTGGCCGCGGGCCGCGCGGGAGCGGCGCTGGAGGAATCGCGCGTCAGCATGCGGCTGCAGGGCGAGCTGATCTACGACCGCAGCAAGGCGCTCGCCTTCGATGAGCCGGCGATGTCGAAGCGACTTGAGGAGGAAGAGGTACGCATCGAGATCGATCTCGGCCTCGGCAGCGCGCGTGCGACGGCCTGGGGCTGCGACCTGACGGCGGACTACGTGCACATCAACGCCGACTACAGAACGTAAGCCATTGCATGGCGGGCCATTGCATGACGGCATGAGGCTGCCGCAGGTACCGATGACATGTAAGTTCTTCGCCGAGGTTGCGTGGTGGATCAAAGCCCGGCGAGTTCCTGCATGACGGCGCGGCGTTTGACGATACGGTCGACGCCGTAGCCCACCTCGAGTAACCAGGAGCCGGAGATCACCGCGTAGACAGCAGCGCACGCATTGACACGCTGGCGGTCGAAGCCAAGCTCATCGGCGAATTGCTCGGCGCGTCGTCTGACCGTGCGGCGCCAGGACGTTTCGGGCTCGCTGTCTGCCAGGTTGTTGTAGAGGTAGGGGCCGATGTCCCATGCAGGCTCACCGATGACGCCCTTGGGGTCGATGCCGAGCCAGCCGTTTTCGGACGAAAGGACGTTGTCGTGGTGCAGGTCGCTGTGTAAAAGGACGGCCGGCGCCCCGGGCTGCGTGATCAACCGGCGGCCCAGGATGATACCGGCGTCGAGCCAGTCATAGCGAAGCGCTCTCGTTTTGGCGCGCTTTGCCACGCGCTCGATCCAGTCAGCCATCGTCGGAAACGGCGCTTCGCCGGGTGTCGGACGCCAGAGGGCTCTCATCACAGAGACAGTCGCGTGAACTTCGGCCGGATCGTCATTGAGCGAAGAGACGGGCAGGCCCGGGTCAGCGCGCTGCATCAATGCGGCGCCCAACTGTGGGTCGGCATCGATGAGTCGGACGCAACCACGGCCTGAGAAATGCCGCAGCGCCTCCATCTCGGTAAGTGACTCCGCGTTGTCCGGGAAGACGAGCTTGAGAACGGCTCGGGTACCGTCGGCGAGCCGGCAGGGCGCGACGTAGTTGTAAGAGAGGTTGTCGAAATTAGGCTCCAGCCTGAGCGACCATGCATCGGCGACCGTCCGGATGCGCTCGGGCAATCCCTCGACCCACGCCGCTCCCGCCTCGCCATGCGTGTGCCTACGCCGCTCGAGAAGAGCCTGCTTTGCCTGCGACGTCAGTAGATTTGTCACCGTTTGCTAGTTTGCGGCAAGATCGTGACAATTGTCCCAATGAGTGACCCGATAGTCGTGAAGGTTGGCGGGAGCACGCTCGGCCAGCACGATACGGCCCTGGAGGATATTGCGGCGCTGCAGCAGGCGGGCTATACGCTGGTTGTCGTACACGGCGGCGGCAGCGCGGCGACCGAATGGCTCAAGACGCATGGCGTCGAGAGTGAATTCGTCGATGGGCTGCGCGTGACGGGCGCTGACGCGATCGACGTGGTCGTGGCCGTGTTCGCGGGTCTGGTGAACAAGCAGCTGGTGGCGTCCTTGAACGCGCTGGGGGCGCGGGCGGTCGGTTTGAGCGGCGCAGACGGTAATCTGCTGCGTACGCGGCAGGCGGATCCACGGCTCGGCTACGTCGGCGAAGTCACAGCCGTGGAGCTCGAACCGCTCGAAGCGCTGCTTTCGGCTGGTTACATGCCGGTGATCTCGCCGGTTGGCTTCTGGGCCGATGAGCCGTCGAAGCTGATGAACATCAACGCGGATACCGTGGCCGGCGAAGTGGCCGCCGCGGTAGGGGCCGCGGACCTGATCTTCCTCACCGACGTCGCGCACGTGCGTGACGCCACAGGTGGTGACCTGATGGAGTTGAAAGCGCCGGAAATTGAGACGCTGATCGAGACGAAGGCGGCAACTGGAGGGATGATCCCGAAGCTGCGCGCCGGGGTGCGGGCTTGCGAGACGGGCACCCGATGCCACATTGTGGACGGAAGGGAAGCGCACGCGCTGCGAGCCGTGCTGGAGGGTGCGATGGCAGGTACCAGGGTGACGGCTTAACGTGACGTTTCAGTTTCCGCCGCGACGGGACGACGAAGGCGATCTAGGGCCGCCGCCAGCCCCATTCCGAATCGGTGGCAGAGGCGGTGGCGGCGGGCGACCGCGCTTCGAGCTGCGGTCATTCGGCGGCTACAACCGCTGGATCATCATCGGTGTCGTCCTGATCCTGGGGTTCATCATCCTCAACACGCTGAAGAGCATCTACGTCGACTGGCTGTGGTTCGACGGTATCGGCCTTCGCTCTGTCTACTCGAAAGTCATCGGGACGCAAGCCTGGCTCTTTGCCAGCGGTGCGGGCATCTTCCTGGCGTATTTCGCCTGCAACGCCTACTTCGCCGCCAGGCCTATCCTGCGCACTCCCGGGCCGGGTCTGGATGAGGCCGAGGCGGCGGGACTGCGGCGCGTCTATCTGCTGGCGCTGATCGCGGGCTCGATTTTCCTGGCGCTGATCTTCGGCACGATCGCCGCTACGCATTGGGAGATCGTCCTCGTCTACTTCAACGGACAGCCATTCGGTATCGACGACCCGCAGTTCGGGCGCGACCTCGGCTTTTACGTCTTCGACCTGCCGGCATTGAGGTTCGTTTACGGCTGGCTGATGGGCATCGCCGTCGTCACGACTGTGACGGTCGCGGGCCTCTACCTGTTCCGCTTCCTTTTGCTGGGGGACGGTACGGAATCGCGGCAGAGCCGCGTACACCTCTCACTGCTGATGCTCGTCATCGTCGCGTTGTTCGTGGGGCGCTACTGGCTCGACCGGTTCGACCTCAACTTCTCTGACGCCGGCGCGGTGTTCGGCGCCACCTACACGGACGTCAACGCGCGTTTGCCGTTTATTTACGTCAGCATGGCGCTGGCCGTCGTGACGGGATTGACCTTGCTGGCCTCGACGTTTGGACGTAGCGTGATGTTGCCGATCGGAACGGCGGTCGCATGGGCTTTCGTCGCGACGGTGGGTGGCGGTCTCTACCCGGCCAGCGTGCAGCGCTTCACGGTGGAGCCGAACGAGCTGGAGCGCGAGCGGCCCTTCATCGAGCGCAACATCGAGGCGACGCGGGCCGCTTTTGGTCTGAGCCAGATCGAGGAGCGGCCGTATCCAGCAGAGGCACAGGTGTCGCGGGCGGAGATCGATGGCAACCCCGAGACGGTGAACAACATCCGTCTGCTGGACGTGCGTCCGCTGCTCGATACGTACGGCCAGATCCAGACCTTCCGTCCCCTTTACGAGTTCATCGACGTCGACGTGGATCGCTACGAGATCGACGGCGTGAACCGGCAGGTGATGATCTCGGCGCGTGAGCTTTCATCCGACCGGCTGCCGTCGGACGCACAGAGCTGGGTCAACCAGCGTCTGCAGTTTACGCACGGCTACGGTGTCGTGATGTCGCCGGTTAACGAAGTCGTCCAGGAGGGTCTCCCGACCTTCTTCCTACAGGACATTCCGGTGCAGGGTAAGTTGGAAGTAACCCAGCCAGCGCTGTACTACGGCGAGCAGCCGGACCACTACGTCATCGTCAAGACAAATGCGCAGGAATTCGACCGCCCCAGCGGCGAGACTTTCACCCAGACCGTTTTCTCGGGCGAAGGTGGCGCGTCCCTCGGGTCGATTATCAACCGCCTCGCTTTTGCCTGGGAGTTCGGCGACATCAACATGCTGATCTCGGGCAGCCTGACTTCGGATAGCCGCGTCCTGTTCCGCCGCAATATCCAACAGCGGGTCGAGGAGATCGCGCCCTTCCTGACGTTGGATGAGGATCCTTATCTGGTTCTGGCTGAAGGGCGATTGTTCTGGATCCAGGATGCATATACCACGACGGACCGCTATCCGTATTCGCAGCCGTCACCGGAGGGCTACAACTACATTCGCAATAGCGTGAAGGTCGTAATCGACGCGTACGACGGGCAAACGACTTTCTACCTGGTGGATGAGCAAGATCCGATCATTCAGACCTACGCGAAGATCTTCCCTGACCTATTCACGTCGTTCGCTGAGATGCCGGACTCGTTGCTTGTGCATATTCGCTACCCGGAGGACCTCTTCCTGGCCCAGCTCAACAACTACCGCATTTATCACATCACGGACCCGGTGGCGCGTTTCAATCAGGAGGACGTCTGGAGCATCCCGACGGAGCTCTTTGGCGAGAGCAGCGCGCCGATCCCGGTGGAACCTTACTACGTGATCATGAAGCTGCCGGGAGAGACGGCGGAAGAGTTCGTGCTGATCATGCCGCTGACGCCGGCCCGGCGCCAGAACACGATCGCGTGGGTCGCAGCGCGTTCTGACGGCGAGAACTACGGCAAGCTGGTGACCTTCCGTTTCCCGACGGACACGCTGGTCTTCGGGCCACAGCAGGTGGAGTCGCGCATCGACCAGGACCCGGCTATCTCGGCCCAGATCAGCCTCTGGAACACGTCCGGTTCGCGCGTTATCCGCGGCAACCTGCTGATGATCCCGATCGGTAACGGCAACATGTTCGTCGAACCGATCTACTTGCAGGCCGAGACGAGCCAGCTACCGGAACTGAAGCGCGTGGTGGTGGTCAACGGCAACCGCATTGCTATGGAACCAAGCCTCGAGCAGAGCATCGCCGTCGTCTTTGGGGATGCGATATCGACACTGCCGGGCGCCGTCACCTCGCCTCAGCCGACGCCGACAGCGGATGACGCCACGCCGACGCCGACTCAACAAGGGGCGCCGACCGCGACGCCGCTACCGCTTTCGGATGACGTGGCCGAGCTGGCGGAGCAAGCTGAGGCCGCCTTCCAGCGTGCGCAGACCGCGCTCCAGGCGGGAGACTTCGCGACGTATGGCGAGGAGATCGAGCTGGCGGAGACCTTGATTGAACAGCTGGTGGCGTTGACCGCCGGCCAATAGCAGCGAACCAGTCTTGACGACTCCGACCAGAACCCAGGACGGAGATCCAGGGGACCTCCAGCCGGGCGGCCGCGTGCCCGGGTCACGGACCGCACCAGGCTCGACGTTCTACGCGCTGGGCTCACCGGCCTATCGTGTGCTGTGGCTGAACGCTTCGCTCGTGTTGACTGCGATGCACCTGGCCTTCGCAACGCATAACGTCGTGGCTTACGACCTGACCGGTAACAACAGCTCCGTCGGCGTCGTCGCCTTCGGCATCGGCTCCGCCATCCTCGTGGCGACACCGTTCTCCGGCGCGATAGCCGACCGTATGTCAAAGCGGCTGCTATTGCTGATGACAGAGTCGCTGATCTTGCTGATGGCGCTGATTCTCTCGGCGCTCCTACTGACAGACGCGCTAACGATCGCTCTGATGGTCCCGGCAGCGGTCATGTTCGGCGCCGGCATCGCGTTCTTTTGGCCGGCGATCACGGCCTGCATGGGGGAGACGGTTGAGCCCGAGCGGCAGGCCAACGGCGCGGCGCTGTTCCAGATCGCGCTGAACCTGACCCGGTCGTTCGCGCCTTTCGTCGGGGCCGGACTGGTGGCATGGCAGGTGACCGGGTTCACGGGCGCGTATCTCGCGGTAGCACTCGTGATGGTCGGCAGCCTGACGACGATAGCTTTCATTCCCAAGCCCAGAGGAACGCCGCAACTGCCCCTGCCCGCGGACGACGACCCCGGCGGGCCTCAAAGGCTCGGGATGCTGGATGACATGCGATTGGGCCTGCGCTACGTATTCGAAACACGGCGGCTCCTGGAGGTACTGGTCTCGTTCATCGTAGTGATCTTGCTCGGCTTCTCGATCATGGTCGTGCTGCCGGCGTTTTCCAAAGACGTGCTGGGCGCGGGGAACGAGGGCTTCGGGATCATGTTTGGCACGCATGCGATGGGTGGCCTTGCTGCGGGCCTGCTGGTCGCCTCGAAGACAAGCTCGCCTGACCTCAAGAAATACCTGTTTCTCAGCAGCCTGGCGGTAGGGTTGAGCATTTCCGTGATGTCGCTGATGCCGAACTTCTTGCTGGGCCTGATCACGATCTTCTTCGTCGGTGCGGCCGCGGGCGCGTTCCAGACTCTGATCATGGCTGCCATCTTGCGCGCGGCGAAGCCCGAGTACTTCGGGCGCGTAATCGCCTTGACCAACCTGGGCTGGGCGATGAATAACCTGGTCGGGTTGGTCCTGGGCGTCGTCGCGGACCTGAGCAGCGAGCGCGCGGCGTTGTTCGGGATCGGCATCGTGATGGCCGTCGTCTCGGTGGGCCTCGCCTGGTGGGCAAGAACCGAGGATTCGCCGGTCGTACCCGCCGCGAGCTAGGCGGCCCGCGGGGAAAGTAGGCGCCGGGAAACGCTCTTACCGCTGCGTCCGTAAGCCCGAGAACCGCGTGCTACAATCTGCTCTCCTTGGCTTTGAAGGCTAGGGAACTCTCCAGGCCCCCGCTAAAGGGCCGATTCGGCGACTTTGGGGAAGGGTCACGAGTAGCTGCGGGATCACGAATCCCGCAGTGATTGTTTTAGTAAGGAGTCACCGCAATGGCCGACTGGAAGGAAATCGAGAGCCGCGTGTTCATGACCACCGGCCGTCGTATGCCGGTCGTGCTGGAACGCGGCGAAGGCTCTCGTGTCTGGGACGACGCCGGAAAGCAATACCTGGACTTCTTCGGCGGGCCCGCGGTGCACAGTCTGGGCCACTGCCACCCCGTCGTGGTCAAGGCGATCGAAGAGCAGGCGCGGACGCTGATCCACGTCTCCAACGCGGTGTACTCGATTCCGCAGTTGAAGCTGGCGCAGGTACTGGAGGATAACTCGGTTTTCGACCGCATCTACTTCACCAACAGCGGCGCCGAAGCGAACGAAGCAGCGATCAAGCTGGCGCGCAAGTGGGGCAGGGAGAACAAAAACGGCGCCACCGAAATCATCGCGACAACCGACTCGTTCCACGGCCGGACGCTGGCCGCCGTGACGGCGACGGGGACGCCGCGCTACAGCGAGCCGTTTGGTCCCCTGCCTCCCGGCTTCGTGCACGTACCGTTCAACGACATCGAGGCGTTGCAAAACGCGACCACGCCGCAGACGGCCGCCATCTTGATCGAGCCGATCCAGGGTGAGGGTGGCGTGAACGTGCCCAACCTGTCCTACTTCCCGGCGGTGCGCAAGTGGTGCGACGACAACAACATCCTGCTCATGGCCGACGAGGTGCAGACGGGTATGTGCCGCACCGGCCCGCTGTTCGCCTACCAGGGCATGGACTTCGAGCCGGACGTGATGACGCTGGCGAAGGGCCTCGGCTCCGGCGTTCCGATTGGCGCGATTCTGGCGCGGGAGAGCTGCGCCGCGTTTACGCCGGGCGACCATGGCTCGACCTACGGCGGCGAGCCGTTCACGACGGCGGTGGCGCTGGCGGTGACAAACTACATGATCGAGACCAACCTGGCGCCGCGAGTGACGCAAGTCGGCGACTACGTGCTGAAGAAGATGGACGGCTGGAAGGCCAGTGTGCCGGTCGTGACCGGGGCGCGCGGCAAGGGATTGCTGCTCGCCGTGGCATTCAACCAGGACATCGCCGAGAAGGTGGTGCTGGACTGCCTGGCCAACGGGCTGATCGTCAACAACGTGCGTCCCAACGCGGTGCGTCTGGCGCCGCCGCTGACCGTCAGCAACGAGGAGATGGACGAGGGCCTGTCGATCCTGGAAAAGGCGATCGCCAAGGCGTCCTAGACCGCACACGCTGTTCACGCGCGCACGCTGTTCAACGGGAGACGAAGGGAAGGTTGCCTAACCGGACGCCGGCTCGGGTTTGCGGAGGATCGTGAACGTCAGCGCGCCCGCCGCAACCGTGGCGATGATCGCGCCGGCCAACGTGAGGTAGAGGCCGTTGCCGACGTCAGCGCTGCCGCTGCTGATGTCGGCGTAGTCGATCACCCCGAGCAGCAGGCAGAGCAACGCCGACGAAGCCGAGATCAACACGGCGCGTGGCCGGCGGCCGAGGACGGTACCGGCGATACCGGCTACCGCGAGCACGAGCGTCGCGACGCCGTTGAACTCGATGCCGTTTTCCTTAAACCCTTCGTTTTCCGACCAGGGCAGGAAGGCGCCGACCACGATGGCTGCGAAGGCGGCGGCGATAACAGCTTTGAGGACCAGGGTCAGGCTCATGGCGTTGCGAGACTAACGCCGGGGATGGGTTGGGGCAAGGCGGGTTATTGATATGAACCTTGATTTTGCAGGATGAATCCTGCGGCTTCTCTGCAAAAGCCCGAAGTGGTCTGTTGCGGCATGGTGAGCCCGTCGAACCACGGGCGCTGGCTCTTCGACAAGCTCAGAATGGCTTACGGGATGTCTCGTGGGGTGAACGCGCCACACGTGCACCGGTCGCCGCTCGGCGTACGAGCGGGTAACAGCGGCACACGGTATCATCCCTGCATGGCGAAGCCGATCGCGGTCCTGGCGTATAGCGGCGGACTCGATACGTCGGTGCTGCTGCACTGGCTACAGGACAACGGCTGGGACGTGGCGGCCTACACGGCGAACTTGGGCCAGCCCGGCGCCGACCTCGACTCGGCCTCGGAGAAGGCGCGTCAGCTCGGCGCCGTCGATACGTACATCGAGGACCTGCGCGGCGAGCTGGTCGACGAGTTCTTTCTGCCGGTGCTGCAGATGCACGCGCGCTACGAGGGCCGCTATCTGCTGGGCACGGCGATCGCGCGCATCCCCACGGCGCGGGGACAGATGCGCTACGCCAAACGGATCGGCGGCAACGTGCTGGTGCATGGTTCGACCGGCAAGGGCAACGACCAGGTGCGCTTCGAAACGATCTATCGCGTGCTGCAGGAGGACCCGCGGTTCACGCTGCAGGGCTTCGACATCTATGCGCCGTGGAAGGAGCCAGACTTTCTGGCGCGCTTCGGCGACGGCGGGCGGCGCGTCATGACGGCGTACTCGCACGAGCATGGCATCCCGTTGCCCACAGGCGGCACGGACGAAGGGCCGCCGTATTCGCAGGACGCCAACATACTTCACATAAGCTCGGAAGGCCGCGCCCTGGAGAAGCCAGAGGACGACCACCGGCAGGTGATGTTCACCTACCTGTCGCGTTGGGATCAGACGCCCGACGAGCCGCAGCGCGTACGGGTCCACTTCCACCGCGGCAAGCCGGTAGGCGCCGAATTGCTGGACGAGGACCGCGCCGGGTTGGGACAGGGCGCCGACGTGAAGCCGGACGCGTCGATCCTGCCCGTCGTCGAGTACCTCAACCAGATCGGCGGCAAGCATGGCGTGGGACTGCTCGATATGGTCGAGTCGCGCTACGTGGGGTTGAAGTCGCGCGGCGTCTACGAATCGCCGGCGCACGCGATCCTGCTGGCGGCGCACGAGGACCTGGAGTCGTTGGTGCACGACCACCGCGTGCTGAGCGACAAAGCGAAGCGGTCGTTGGATGTGGCCGAGGCGGTGTATCAGGGACGCTGGTTCACCCAGGAGATGCAGGGCTGGCTGGCGCAGAACGCGGTCGAGCAAGAGCGCGTCACGGGCTGGAGCGAGGTCCGGTTGTTCAAGGGCCACGTCCTGCCCGTGGCGCGGCACAGCCCGCACTCGCTGTACAACGAAGAGCTGGTGTCCTTCGACACGGCGTCCGAAGAGTACGACCCGAAGAAGGCGCGCGGCTTCATCGACATTCAGGCGGTTGAGCAGCAGGCGCAGATGAGGCAGAAGCGCACGCTGGACTAACCGGACGCGTCTTCCAAGAAGCGAAGTGTTTGGGACGGTATGTCTTCTCCCTGAGCCAGACCTGTCAGCGTGCCGTCCGCGGCGAAGACGGCGACGCCGAGCCGCTGCGTGACGTCCTCGAGGCCTACGGCGGTGACGAAGGCCGCGTCCCAGTCGGGCAGGATGACGACGTAGTCCTCGGCGGTCTCGTCTTGCGGCAGCGCGGCAACCGCTTTCTCGTACTCCGTGTTCAGGATGTTGCGGGCGACGCCTCGAAACAGGCTTGGCACCGTGTGCAGGTCGATGACGTGCGCAACGAGGACCTCGGAAGCGGGGTAGCGCTCCCGGACAGCGGACTCGATGGCCTTGGCGCCGTGCTGAGTCGCTTCGCCGTAGCAGATGAAGACGGCAGGACAGTCCAGCGCGGCCGTGTCGATGAGGCGTTGCGTGCCGACGGCTTCGAGGGTCGGGTATGTCATGCAGGGCAGCGTAGAACTCGCGACAGGCCCGGTAAAGGCAGCGATCGGGTGGCCCTCGGCCCGTTAATGAAAGTCACCCAGCACGGATCCGGGCCAGGAACTCAGGGCAACTCCGGCTTTTCTGAGATTCAGCTTCCTGCTACGATTAGCGCTCCCGCGCGCAAGCCTCAAGCACAGCTTGTAGACGTAATGTTGCCTTCGAGGCGCGGACGCAGCATATTGAGAGAGCCATGACGGTACGAGAACCTACGGAAACCGAAGCTCAGCGGCTCCAGACGGACGACGTCCGCATCGCCGCCATCCACGAGGTGCTGACGCCGGCGCATCTGATGCGTGAGTTTCCCGTGCTACCCGAGGCTGCTCGCACCATCTACGACACGCGCCAGGCGATCCACCGCATCCTGCACGGCGCCGACGACCGTCTGCTGGTCATCATCGGGCCCTGCTCGATTCACGACGTGAAAGCTGCCAAAGAGTACGCCGCGCGTCTGGCCGAATACCGCAGGAAGCTGTCGCGCGACCTGCTTATCGTGATGCGCGTTTACTTCGAAAAGCCGCGCACGACGGTCGGCTGGAAGGGCCTGATCAACGACCCCAACCTGGATGGCAGCTTCCGGATCAACGAAGGCCTGCGTGTGGCGCGCCAGCTGCTTCTCGACCTTGCCATGGAGGGCATGCCGGGGGGCTGCGAGTACCTCGACATGATCACGCCGCAGTACATCGCGGACCTGGTCGCCTGGGGCGCGATCGGCGCGCGAACGACGGAGAGCCAGGTCCATCGCGAGCTTGCCTCCGGCCTATCCTGCCCGGTCGGCTTCAAGAATGGTACCGACGGTAACGTGCGCATCGCGGTGGACGCGATGCGGGCGGCGGCACAGCCGCACCATTTCCTGTCGGTGACCAAGGCAGGCCATTCAGCGATCGTAGAAACCAGGGGCAACGAGGACTGCCACGTCATCTTGCGCGGTGGCCAGCAGCCGAATTACGACGCGCCGAGCATCGACGCGGCGGCGAAGACGCTGGCGGAAGCCGGCCTGCCGCAGCGGCTCATGATCGACTTCAGCCACAGCAACAGCTCGAAGGATCACCAGAGGCAGCTCGATGTCGGTACCAGCGTGGCGAAGCAGGTAGCCGAGGGCGATACGCGCGTCTTCGGCGTGATGGTGGAGAGCCACCTCAAAGCGGGGCGCCAGGACCTGATGCCGGGCCAGCCGCTGGAATACGGCCAGAGCATCACCGACGCCTGCATCAGTTGGGACGACTCGGTGCCGCTGCTGGGGCAGCTGGCGGAGGCCGTCGCCGAGCGCAGGCTTAAAGCTTCGGTCGAGGACGTGCAAGGCGCTTTGTAGATACAGGCAGCAGGTAGCAAGCAACAGGAAACAGGGGGCTCCGGAAAGAACGGGGCCATTTTCGTTTAGCGCCAGTCGCGGCGGCTAGCGGTAGTTACCGAACTTCAGCTCGACGCCCCAGTCTTCGTCGCGCAGGTCCTTCATGACGCCCTGCAGGTCGTCGCGGGAAGGGGCGGAGACTCGTACCTCGTCGCCCTGGATCTGCGTCTGCACCTTCTTGTAGCCGCGGTCCTTGATGTGCTTGACGATCTTGCGCGCCGTGTCGTTGTCGATTGACTGCGCAATCTTGACCTCCTGGCGCACGCTGCTGCCGGCGGCCTTCTCGGGGTTGTCGCGCTGCATGTTCTGCAGCGGTACCTTGCGGGCCCGCAGGCGCTGCTCCATCACCTGCCAGATCGACTCCAGCGTGAAGTCGTCGGCGGTGTGGATCGTGAGCTTCTGCGCTTGCCGGTCCAGGTTGAGGTCGACGAGGACGCCCTTGAAGTCGAAGCGATGGGCGATCTCCTGCTTCGCCTGGTTGAGCGCGTTATCGACCTCCTGGAGGTCAACGCCGGTTGAGATGTCGAAGGATTCTGTCTTTGCCATGACGATAGGTTAGCGAAAGAAGGCAGCGTGGGCCACCATGTGTGCGGGTGGCGCGGCTCCTGCGCCGCCGCTACTATTGGGCCGTGAGCGAAGACTCCGACCCCGCGGCTCCCAAGGACGCATCGACCGCCGACAAGCCCTGGGGCGGGCGCTTCCGGCAGGCCACCAGCCCGATCGTCGACGCGTATACGTCATCGCTGGCAGTTGACCGGCGCATCGCGCTGGAGGACGTGCGCGGCTCGATCGCGCATGCACGCATGCTCGCGACCCAGGGGATCATCCCCGCTGCGGACGCCGAGGAGATCATGGCGGGCCTGCTGCAGGTGCGCGAGGAGATCGAGCAGGGGCGCTTCGAGACGGACGAGCAGCTCGAAGACATCCACACGAACATCGAGGCGCGGCTGACCCAGATAGTCGGCGCGGCGGCGGGCCGCCTGCACACGGCACGGTCGCGGAACGACCAGGTGGTCACGGACCTCAGGCTGTGGATGAAGGAAGCGATCGCGGAGAGCATCGCGTCGCTGCACGACATGCAGATCGCGCTGGTCGAGCTGGCGTCGGAGAACCGCCGGGTCGTGCTACCGGGTTACACGCACCTGCAGCGGGCGCAGCCGGTGCTGCTGGCGCACCACCTGCTGGCGTATTTCGAGATGCTGGAGCGCGACATTGGGCGAATGGCGGACTGTTATGCGCGCGCCGACGTGCTGCCGCTGGGCTCCGGGGCGCTGGCTGGCGTGCCGTACGACATCGACCGCGAAGCCGTCGCCCGCGAGCTGGAGTTCGGCGCGATCTCGGCCAACAGCATCGACGCCGTGGCTGATCGCGACTTCGTTGCGGAGTACCTCGCGGCCGGCTCGATCGCGATGATGCACGTGTCGCGGCTCGCGGAGGACATCGTCCTCTGGTCGACGGCGGAGTTCGGCTTCGTTGATTTGCCGGACAGCTTTGCCACCGGATCGAGCATCATGCCCCAGAAGAAGAACCCGGACGTGTTGGAGCTGGCGCGCGGGCGCAGCGGTAAGGTGTACGGCACGCTGATTTCGCTGTTGACCACGCTGAAGGGCCTGCCGTTGGCGTACAATCGCGACCTTCAGGAGGACAAGGAACCGCTGTTCGCCGCGCATGACACGCTGAACTCGACGCTGAACATTCTTGCCGACCTCGTGTCGCAGCTGCAGTTCCACCCCGCCCGCACCCGTCGCTCGGCGGGTGGCTTCCTGCTGGCGACCGACGTAGCGGACTACCTGACGAAGAAGGGCATGCCGTTCCGTGAGGCGCACAACGTGACAGGACGCCTGGTGCGCTACTGCGAGACGAACCGCAAGGAGCTGCGGCAGCTAACGCTAGAGGAGTATCGCCAGCATTCCGAGCTCTTCCAGAGTGACGTGCGGGAGATCGACGTGTGGACCTCGCTGCGAGCGCGCGACGTGCCGGGCGGCACCGCGCCGCGACGCGTGTCGCAGGCGATCCGGCGGGCGCGGGTGATCCTGAAGCGGCGCGAGGAAGAAGGCTAGCCGGCTACGCAGTAGCCTCGGCGGCGGCGAGGTCAGGCACTTCGTGCGTCTCGTATTTCATCGCTGGGTTCCTGGGGTATGGGCTTGCTATAGGCGCAAGCCGGTCACGATACTTGTCGACGAGACGCTGGACGTCCCAAGACGCTCGCGATGCGTTTTCTAGCCTGGAGGCGCCCGTGCCAGTAAAAATCGCCCCGTCCATCCTCACGGCTGACTTCGGCCGTATCGCCGAGCAGGTGCAAGAAGCCGTCGCGGGCGGCGCCGACTACCTGCACCTCGATGTAATGGACGGGCATTTCGTGCCGGTGATCACGTTCGGGCCGTCGCTAGTCGCGGCGATCCGCAGAGCAGTAGACGTACCGCTCGACGTCCACCTGATGATCGAGAACCCGGAGACGCAGATCGAGGCGTTTCGCGACGCAGGCGGCGACATCCTCAACGTCCACGTCGAGGCCTGCGCGCATCTGTCCCGCGTCTTGGCCGAGATTAGACGCATCGGCGCAAAGGCCGGCGTTTCGCTGAACCCGGCGACGCCGCTGGAGACGATCGACGAGGTGCTGCCGGAGGTGGATCAGGTCATGGTCATGGCGGTGAACCCGGGCTGGGGAGGCCAATCGTTCATCGAGTCGTCGCTGGCCAAGGTGACGCGGCTGCGGGCCGAGATCGACCGGCGTCAGCTGCACGCCGAGATCGAGGTCGACGGCGGCGTCAACCTGACAACAGGTCCCCGCTGCGCCACCGCAGGCGCGCACGTGCTGGTTGCCGGCAGCTTCGTCTACAACGACAAGACGCCGGTGGCGCAGAACATCGTCGCGTTGAGGCAGGCACTAGGTGACTGACGGCGTCGGCAGGATGAATCCTGCAGCTCATGAGCGAAGCGCTGCATACGTCATGGTGAGCTTGTCGAACCACGGGACGCTGCGTCCTTCGACGGGCTCAGGATGGTGTGACGGAACGTCGTCTAGGGCGAGTGACGGTGTCGGCGGGATGAATCCCGCAGCTTATGAGCGGGCTTCGGAGCTTCGGGTGGTGCAGCGCTAGCGGACTTTGGCGGTGGTGCGGATACAGCGCGTACAGACCTTGAAACGGCGCGTCACACCGTTGATCGTCAGTGTTTTGACGTGGACGTTGGCGCCGAAGGTGCGGTTGGTCTTGGGCGCCTTGCGCTGCCAGCGACCGGAGTGCTGGTGGCGGATGTTGCGCCCGAAGGTGGTGCCTTTGCCGCAGACCTCACATTTGGTTGCCATAGCCGTCGTAGGGTAACAAAGGCGCGGTGGTGGGACAAGCGCAGGCTGATAGCTGCGAACGGATGCGCTATGCTGCGGGAGTAAGGGGTTCAGCGTGAATCGCGTCGTCAGTCCCGCCCGACGCCCTTCGACAAGCTCAGGACGAGCCGGCCAAGCCCGCTCCCGGCCCGAGAGCGAGGCCGTCGTCAGGTTCCGCAAAGTCATCGAGCTGGAGCTGCGCCGCGGCTGCGACGACGGCGCGGTAATCGGCGGCATCGACGGCTTTCTCAAGAACGCGCGGCGGGACAAGGGCGTCGCGGCGAGGATCGACGCGGTCGAGTCGCCGAAGGCGTATCGGGAGCTCGCACCAGCGGCCCGCGAGCGCTGGCTGCGGGGCGTCCTGGCGGCCAAGGCGCAGAGTTCGCGTCCTTCGACAGGCTCAGGACGAACGGGTTCAAGGTCGGGTTCGAAGCCGAAGCCTGGTCAGCAATCGCGTCCTTCGACGAGCTCAGGACGAACGGACTCAACAACGAGTCACGATCCTGCTGCGCCAGCGCCGCCGAACGATCCGTTGGACGCGGACGTCACAGCAGTGAAGGGCGTCAAGGGCGCGATGCAGGCCAAGCTGGCGAAGCAGGGCGTGCAGACGGTGCGCGATCTGCTCTATCTGTTCCCGAATCGGCATAACGACTACGCGAACGTGCGGCGCATCTCAGGCCTCGTGCCGGATGAACACCAGACGGCGATGGTCAGCGTGTGGAGCGCCGCGGTCGTACGCCTCGGTCGCCGTCCCGGCACGCAGGCCATGGTGGGCGACGAAACCGGGACGATGCGCGTCGTCTGGTTCAACCAGCCGTACCTGGCGGCGCAGCTCAAGACCAACGACCGCATCGTGCTGGCCGGCAAGGTGGGCCTGTTCAACCGCAGTAAGGTGATGGAGAACCCGGAGTGGGAGCGCGTCGGGGCCGAGGAGCTGACGCACACCGGCCGGCTGGTGCCGGTTTATCCGCTGACCCAGGGCATCGCCCAGCGCTCTCTGCGCCGCGTCGCCAAGGAGGCGGTGGACCGATTCGCAGGGCTCGCGAAGGAGCCGCTGCCGGACGATCTGCGTCAGCGCCACAAACTGCCGGAGCTGAGGCAGGCGCTGCGTCAGATGCACTACCCGGATTCGATGCCGCAGCACGAGGAGGCGCGGCGCCGCATCGCCTTCGACGAGCTGCTGGGCGTCCAGCTGGCCGTGCTCGAGCGGCGCCTGGCGTGGCAGGACGGCCGGTCGGCGCCGATGGGCGCGCAGGGGGTTGTCGAAGCGTACCGGCAGACGCTGCCGTGGCCGATGACCGGGGCGCAGGACCGCGTGCTGAGCGACATCGTGGACGACCTGCGCCAGTCGCGGCCAATGGCGCGTCTTCTGCAGGGCGACGTGGGCTCGGGCAAGACAGCGGTCGCGGCGGCGGCTCTGGTCATCGCCGTGGCGAACCAGTACCAGGGCGTGCTGATGGCACCGACGGAGATCCTGGCGGAGCAGCACTACAACACGCTGACCTCACTGCTGAACCGGCTTGAGGTTGGCGGGCGGCGGCTGCATATCGAGCTGCTGACGGGGTCGACGGCGGCCAAATCGAAGCAGGCGATCGTGGACGGCATCGCCTCGGGCGACGTGGACGTCGTCGTGGGGACGCATGCGGTTATCCAGGAAGGCGTGTCGTTCCACAAGCTGGGCCTGGCCGTGGTGGACGAGCAGCACCGCTTTGGCGTGATGCAGCGGGCGGCGCTGAAGGACCGCGTGCTGGAGACCGGTCAGGCGACGCCGCACCTGCTGGTCATGTCGGCGACGCCGATCCCACGCACGCTGGCGCTGACGTTCTTCGGCGACCTCGACGTCTCGGTGATCGACGAAATGCCGCCGGGGCGGCTGCCGGTGCAGACGCATTTCGTGGCGCCGGACGACCGCGCCGACGCGTACTGCTTCGTGCGCGAGCAGGTCACGGCCGGCCGTCAGGTGTTCGTCGTCTGCCCCCTGATCGAGGAGTCAGCTGCGCTGCAGACGCGGTCGGCGGTGCAGGAGTACGAGCGGCTGTCGAAGGAGGTGTTCCCCGACCTGAAGCTGGGGCTGCTGCACGGCCGCATGTCGTCCAAGGACAAGGAGTCGGTGCTGGAGGCGTTTCGCCGTGGCGAGCTGCATATCCTGGTCGCGACCACGGTGATCGAGGTAGGCATCGACATTCCGAACGCGAGCGTCATGGCGATCGAAGGTGCGGACCGCTTCGGGCTGGCGCAGCTACACCAGCTTAGAGGCCGTGTCGGTCGCGGCGGGGAGCAGAGCTTCTGCTTGCTGCTCTCGGACGACCCGTCGGAGACGGCGCTGGAGCGCCTGCGGCTTCTGGAGGAGCACAACGACGGCTTTGCGCTGGCGGAGGCGGACCTGCGTTCGAGAGGGCCGGGCGACTACTTCGGCACGCGGCAGAGCGGCATGCCCGAGTTCCAGGCGGCGGATTTCTCCGACGTGAAGCTGATCGAAACGGCGCGACGCGAGGCTCAGCAGCTGCTGGCGGACGACCCCGGGCTGGCGCAGCCGGAGCACCGCGAGCTGGCGGCGGCGGTTGGCCGCATGCGGCGCATCGTCACGGGCGAGGCGGGGTGACCTCTCCCTCAATCCCTCTCCTCCGCGAGGAGAGGGAAGCTCAGCGTTTCGGCTGCACTACGCCGAGTGGGCGGCATAATTCGGTTGTGGCGGAGGGAATCATCTATCACATTACGGAGCGCGAATCCTGGGAGGCGGCGCAGGCCGCTGGGGAGTATGTTGCCGAGTCGCTGGCAGTTCAGGGATTCATCCACGCGTCGACTCGTGAGCAGGTCGTCGATACCGCGAACCTGCTCTACGCCGGACAGGACGCGCTGGTGCTGCTGCGCATCGATCCGGCGCTGCTAACGGCTCCGCTAAGGCGGGAGGCGGCGAGTGACCGGAGACACGGCAATGACTCGGCGCCTTTCCCGCACACCTACGGCCCTTGAACCTCGACGCCGTGAAACAGGTGGTCGACTTCCCATGCGGTGAAGACGGGCGCTTCGAGTTGCCGCGGACGCTGCTCGATGACTAGACCGCGCCCCGAGGCGTCCGACTTGAGACAGGTCGCGATTCGCGCCACGAACTTCGACGGGTCGTTTCACTGGGGACACCCGGCGTGGCTGCTGCGCGCCGATGACGGCATCGTCATGACACGCACGGACGCGGGGTTGCGCGTGGACAGGGAGTACGGCGGCGAATACGTGTCGCCCTACAACACGCGGGCGCACTACTGGCCGGACCGCTGGTTCAACGTGATCCGCCTCGAGACGCCGGGGGAGGGGCTGTTCGGTTACTACTGCAACGTCGCAACGCCGCTCGACTTCGACGGGGCTACTCTGCACTACGTCGACCTGCAATTGGACGTGCGCGTCTTCGCGAACGCGGCGGGCGAGCTGACGCACCGCCTGATGGACGAGGACGAGTTCGAGGCGGCGCGCCAGCGCTACGCTTACGAGGACGATCTGGTCTCGCGCTGCTACGCTGCGGTCGATGAGCTGGTCCGCATGGTCGAAGCACGTAAGTTCCCCTTCGACGCTTAGGCCCAGCGGGCAAGGCTGCCCATGAGACGCTCCATATGTCGGCCGGAAGCGCGGTGGCCCACGTTGACCGACGATGCGGCAGCGCCTAACATCTTGCTTTGTTAGCCGTCCTTCCTCGAAGGGCGGATTTCGCTTTTGAGAGGCCCGCGGGCATGACGATTCGAGACGAGATCGCAGAGCTGGTGGATGCCGCCGCGAAGGCGGCGCAGGCGGCCGGCGAGGTGCCGGCCGTGGTGTTGCCGGCGCCGGCGGTCGAGCGTCCATCGCGTCCGGAGCACGGCGACTACGCCTCGAACCTGCCGCTGCAGCTATCGCGCGCGGCACGACAGAACCCGATGCAGCTGGCCGAGACGATCTCGAAGCACATCAGCCGCCACGCAGCGGTCGGCGAGGTCTCCCTGGCGTCCCCCGGGTTCATCAACATCCGGCTGGCAGAGGCGTGGCTGGCCGAGCAGGTCAACACGGTGCTGTCGCAGGGCGAAGGCTTCGTGCGCAGCGAGATGGGCGGTGGCCGCAGGGTGCAGGTTGAGTTCGTCAGCGCCAACCCCACGGGGCCGCTGCACGTCGGTAACGGGCGCTGGGCTGCGATCGGCGATTCGCTGTCGCGGACGCTGGCGGCGGCCGGTTACGAAGTAGAGAAGGAGTACCTGATCAACGACGCGGGGACGCAGTCGCAGGTTTTTGGCGACACGGTGTTCGCGCGCTATCAGCAGCTGTTCGGCAAGGACGTTGAGATCCCGCCCGAGGGCTATCCCGGCGACTACGTGGTCGAGGTGGCGCAGGAGATCAAACACGAGCTGGGCGACCGCTTCCTGGGCGCGACCGAGACGCCCGTTGAGTTGAGACGGCTCGCCGCGGACAAGATGATCGGCCGCATCCGCGATGACCTGTTTGCCCTGGGCGTGTCCTACGACGTCTGGTTCATGGAGTCGTCCATGTTCGAGGAGTCGGACACCTACCAGGTTGCGATGCAGCACCTGCGCGACCGCAAGGCCGTGGTGGAGAAGGAGGGGGCCGTCTGGTTCGCCAGCAGCACGCTGGGCGAGGAGAAGGACAACGTCCTGATCCGCAGCAACGGCGCGCCAACCTACTTCGCATCGGACATCGCGTATCACTACGACAAGTTTTTCAAGCGCGGCTTCGACCAGGTGATCGACATCTGGGGCGCCGACCACCAGGGCCACGTCTCCCGCGTCAAGACAGCCGTGCAGTCGCTGGGTGTCGAGGAGGGACGGCTCGAGATCATCATCGGACAGCTCGTGGGGCTGAAGCGCGGCGGTGAGACGGTGCGTTTTTCCAAGCGCGCGGGTGAGATCATCACGCTGCGTGAAGTCATCGACGAGGCGGGCGCGGACGCCTGCCGCTTCTTCTTCCTGCAGCGCTCGGCGGACTCGCAGATGGACTTCGACATCGACCTGGCGAAACGCCAGAGCACCGAGAACCCGGTGTACTACGTGCAGTACGCGCACGCCCGCAGCGCCGGGATCATGGCCCAGGCCGCGCTCCGCGGCCTGGGCCATGATCCCGGCGACGTCTCACTCCTGCGGCACGAGGCGGAGCTGACACTGCTGCGCAAGATGCTGCTGCTGCCGGAGCTGGTCGAGTCGATCGCGCAGAACCACGAGCCACACCACCTGCCGCACTATGCCCTGGAGCTGGCGACTGCTTTCCACGACTTCTACGAGAAGTGCCGCGTGCTGGACGAAGCTGAGCCGGACATGACGCGGGCACGATTGCGGCTGATCGCCGCGGCGAAGATCGTGCTGGCGAGCGCGCTAGGGCTGATGGGGATGAGCGCACCGGAGAAGATGTAGCCACTGGTCGCTGCGTTACGGCACAGGCTGCCTCGTGGCCGCCGCTGCGTCTTACAACGTCCAGTGTCTCGATCGAAGCCGGTCGTTCGTTGACAGGTCGTAGGACTGTGGGACAATCCGCGCAGGCTTTGATCTAGTCCACGGAGGTGGGGTGTGTCGTTTATCTTCAAAATCGTGCCGCAGTACCAGCGGGTGATCCGATTCACGCTGGGCAAGTTCGATGGGTTCCCCCGCGGTCCGGGATGGGTTTGGGTGGTCCCCTTCATCCACGGCACGATGACCGTCGACCTGCGTGAAGAGGTCTTTGACGTTGAGCCGCAGACCTGTATCACGAAGGACAACGCGCCGGTAACGGTCGACATGATCGTCTTCCTGCGTGTTGTCGTGCCGGAGCAGGCGGTGCTGGAGGTACAGAGCTACCGTCTGGCGGCACGCGGCATGGCGGTTACGACGCTTCGCGCCGTCGTCGGCGACATGGTGCTGGACGACGTGCTGGCCAAGCGCGAAGAGATGAACGCGCTGATGCAATCACGCATGGACTCCGTGACGGACCGCTGGGGCGTCAAAGTCAACGCGGTGGAGATTCGAGAGATCCTGCCGCCGCGCGACATCCAGGAGGCAATGAGCCGCCAGATGTCGGCGGAGCGCGTCCGGCGCGCCACGGTCACCGAGGCCGACGGCACCCGCGAAGCGGCGGTCACGATCGCCAGCGGTAACCGCGATGCCGCGATCCTCAATGCGGAAGGCTCGAAGCAGTCGGCGATCCTCGACGCGGAGGGCAACCGGCAAGCCGCGATCCTCAACGCGGAGGGCTTTTCGATGGCACTGGACCGCATCTATCAGTCGGCCAGCCAGGTCGACCAGAACACCATGGCGCTGCAGTACCTGGAGATGATGAAGTCGCTGGCCGGCAGCGATTCCACGAAGTGGGTCGTGCCGATGGAGCTGACGAGCTTCGTGCAGGGCTTCTCGCGCAACATGTCGAGCGCCGCGGGCCTCGGTGGCAACGGTACCTCCTCGGGCCAGGGCGGCAGCAGCACTTAACCGGCGTTGAACGTGCCGGGCGAGAGCTGGGAGAGCCGTGGCCGAGTCGAAAAGCTGGTCGGCCAGCTTGTTGAGTTGTCGCGCGACGAATCTGCTTGTCGGGTGCTTGGCATCGACGGCAGCGTCGCGGAGCAGGTGGACATCTCTTTTCTCGAGGACCCGGTCGACTACGTTGCCTACGACCTGGCCGCTGCGCTGACCGCCGTGGACGACGATTCCGACGTCGTCGGGGAAGTACCGCCGCTGCTCTCGACGCTGGTAGCCGAGGTCAAGCTCTGCCAGGCCGTCTTGGGCCGGCTGGACGAGGCTGAGCTGGTCCGCCGCACGTTGAGCAATCTGCGGCAGTAAGGACGCTGGCCGTCCCTGGACGTCGAAGGGACCTCGACGGCCCGCGTGAGTGTTCGAGGGAGCCGTTCGCGGCTCGTCCTCAGGAGTGATCAACCAGCTTTACAGGTTATGATAGCCGCGTGACCTTATCCGCCGAGGTTAGCCCAGCATGATCGAGCCCGATGGCCGCCGTGGATTCGGCGGCAGCCTTCTGTTGCCGGTCGCGGCGATCGCCGTCCTGGTTGTCATCGTTGCCCTCCTTGCCTTGCTGCTGACGGGCGGCGGGGATTCCGAAGACGATGCGTCTCTACCAACCCCGACCGTTGCGGTGACGCCAACGGTCGCTGCCGGGTCACTGCCGGAGTCGGCCATCGAGCAGTACGTGGCGACGACGCAGGAAGTCGGTTACGCGGGAGAGTGCGCCGAGGCAGAGCTGCCGGCCGACGTGGGTAAACTCTGCTCGATCTACGTAGGCGAACGAGACGGCGTGCACGCGTTCGTGCTGGGACTGACCTTCTCGGAAGGCCTGGAGTGGGCCTTCGTTGAGATGCAGGCCGGCGCCTGGCGGGTGGCGGAGGCTATGGCGATCACGCTGGAAAACGCTGGTGTCCCAGGGATTCCGTGGCCGCTCAAGGTTGGCGCCGAAGTCGTGATCATCGGCACAGGCACTTGTCTGAACGTTCGTACGGAGCCGGGAGGAGACGTGGTCGATTGCATCACGGAGGGCAGCGCGATCGTTCTGGCTGCCGGACCGGAGGAGGCGCGCGAGCTCAAGTGGTGGCGCATCGAGGGGCGCGATGGCTGGGTGGCGGCCGACTTTCTGCGCTACCCGGACGCCACGGCGAACCCGGCGCCAACGCCAACGTCAGAGCCGGCCAGCGACGCCACGCCGGAGGCGACGCAGACGCCGTAGCTGCCTCGGCACATCCTGAGGCGCGAGCAGAAGGATCAACGCCTTCCGTTTGGAATAACGGCCCGTCTTGGTGACCGAGGCTTGGTATAAGGACGGGCCGTTGCAAAAATGCGGGCGTTTTGGCTCTTCGCTCTCACTCAGGACGACCATGGCTTCAGCGTCCTTATAACCACTGACGCGTCTTGGTCCTAGCGACTAGGGACGGTGCGATAGCGCTGCACGGCGGCTGCTTTGAAAGCTGGGAACGCCCAACACCACACTGGAGGGGCTGCAGGAGCCTGGCTGTGTCCGCCTACTTCGCGCCGGTGCGGTAGCGCTGAACGAAGCGGTTTATGCGCGTGAGGGCTTCTTCGAGCTGGCTGTAGTCCTGCGCATAGCAGATCCGGACGTGGCCGTTGCCGCCGGGGCCGAACGTGCTGCCGGGGATGACGGCCACCTTCTCCTCCAGCAGCAGCCTGCCCGCGAAGTCCTCGTCCTCGAGGCCGGTGCTGCGGATCGAGGGGAAGGCGTAGAAGGCGCCGCGCGGCTCGACGAGGTCGAGGCCCATGTCCCAGCATGCTTCGATCACCAGGGCGCGGCGGCGGGCGTACTCGCCGAGCATGCCCTGGACGTCCTCTTCGCCGTGCTGCAGCGCTTCGACCGCGGCGTACTGTGCCGCCGTTGGAGCCGACATCATGACGTACTGGTGGACTCGCATCATCGCGTCGGTGATGTGGGCCGGCGCGCAGACCCAACCGAGGCGCCAACCGGTCATGGCGTAAGACTTGGAGAAGCCGCCGAGCAGGAGCGTGCGCGCCTTCATGCCGGGGAGCGAGGAGAAGCAGACGTGGTCGATGCCATAGGTGAGGCGGTCGTAGATCTCGTCCGAGACGACGAACAGGTCGTTGCGCTCCGCGACCTCGGCGACGCCCTCGAGCGTGGACCGCTCCATGACGGCGCCGGTCGGGTTCGCCGGATAGCCTAACAGCACCGCTTTCGACGCCGGCGTGAGGCAGTTTTCCAGGTCGGCAGCCTGCAGCTGAAACCCATTCACCGCGCTGGTCGGTACGGTAACGAACTTGCCCCCGGCAAACACGACGTTGGGCGGGTAGGCGACGTACGCGGGGTCGCCGGACAGCACTTCGTCGCCGTCGTCAAGGATCGCTTGCATCACAAGGTTGAGGCCCTCGCTGACGCCGGTCGTGACGATGATCTCGGTGTGCGGGTCGTATGAGACGCCGTAAAGGCGCTCGAGGTGGGCGGCGATCAGCTCGCGCAACTCCGGCAGGCCCGAGTTGGAGGTGTAAGCGGTCTGGCCCTTCTCAACCGAGCGTATGGCGGCCTGGCTGATGTGGTTCGGAGTCGTGAAATCGGGCTCGCCAACGCCCAACGAGATGACGCCGTCTGTGGCAGCGATCAACTCGAAGAAACGTCGGATGCCAGAAGCGGAGATCAGATCCAGTCTGGCGGATACGGCTCCACGTCTCGCAGACCTATGGCCGGCAAGCATCGCTAAAGTATAGACAGCGATCCGGTGAAGGGCCATAGAAAGCGGCGCATGGACCGCTGCGCTTTAGAGCTGTGGCCGGCGGATATGCCAGTCGGTGGCCCGCTCGTAGGCGTGTGCAACGCGCAGCATCGAGGCCTCGCCGAAAGGCCTGGCGATGACCTGGAGGCCGACGGGCAGCTGCTTGCCCTCCTCTTCGACGAAGCCACCGGGCACCGACGTGCCGGGCAAGCCGGCGATGTTGATCGGTAGAGTGAAGACGTCGTTGAGGTACATGGCCATGGGGTCGTCCACCTTCTCGCCTATTTTGAAGGCGGGGGTAGGCGTAACAGGCGCGACGATGGCGTCGTAGCGTTCGAAGGCGGCGTCGAACTCCTGGCGGATCAGGGTGCGCACCTGTTGCGCCTTGAGGTAGTAGGCGTCGTGGTAGCCGGCCGAGAGCGCGTAGGTGCCGAGCATGATGCGGCGCTTGACCTCGTCGCCGAAGCCGTTGCCGCGAGTCGCTTCCATGTTCTCCCACATGCTGTCGCCGTCCTGGTGGGAGTAGCCGTATTTGACGCCGTCATAACGCGCCAGGTTGGCTGACGCCTCGGAGGGCGCGAGGATGTAATAGACAGAGAGCGCTGCGGGCGTGCTGGGCAACGACAGGTCGAAATCGACCGTCGCGCCGAGGCCCTTGAGCACTTCGACCGAGGCCATGAAGGCCTCACGCGGACCCAGGCTGAGGTCGTCCGTGACGTACTCCTGCGGTACGCCGAGACGGATGCCGGTGAGGTCGCCGCTCAGGTTGGCGGTGAAGTCAGGGACATCGACGGGCGCCGACGTCGAATCGCGGCCGTCGTGGCCGGCGATGGCGTTGAGCACCAGGGCGGCGTCCTCGACGGTGCGCGTCAGCGGGCCGACCTGGTCTAGCGAACTGGCGAAGGCGACCAGGCCGTACCGGCTGACGCGGCCGTAGGTAGGCTTGACGCCGACGACGCCGGTCAATGCCGCGGGCTGACGGATGCTGCCGCCCGTATCGGTGCCGAGCGCGTAGATGCACTCTCCGGCCGCGACGGCGGAGGCTGAGCCACCTGAGGAGCCGCCCGGTACGCGGTCGAGGGCCCACGGGTTATGTGTAGGGAAAAAAGCTGAGTTCTCGTTCGACGAACCCATGGCGAACTCGTCCATGTTGGACTTTCCGACCATGACGGAGCCCTGCGCCTTGAGCAGTTCGATGACGTGGGCGTCGTAGGGCGGGACGAAGTGCTCCAGCATGCGAGAGGAGCAGGTGGTGCGGACGCCGCGCGTACAGAGGACGTCCTTGATGCAGACCGGGATGCCGGTCAATGGGCCGGCGTTACCGGCGGCGATGCGGCTGTCGGCCTCGTCGGCGCGCTGCAAGGCGAGTTCCGGGGTGACGGTCACGTAAGCACGAACCCGGTCGTCCACCGCGTCGATGCGGTCGAGCACGGCCAGCGTCAGCTCACGAGAGCTGACCTCGCGCTTCGCCAGGAGGTCACGGGCCTGCGTCATGCTGAGGTCGTAAAGCTCAGGCAAGGCGTTTACTCATCCAGCACCGCGCGGACTCGCAGGTAGCCGTCGTGCTGCAAAGGCGCGTTGGCCAGGACGTCATCGGGCGTGAGTGATTCGATCGGTTCGTCCGAAGCCATGACGCTTTCGAGCGGCAGCGTATGAGTGGTGGGCTCGACACCCGTCGTGTCGATCTGACTTAACACCTCGAAGTTATCGAGGATGACCGAAAGCTGCTGCTGAAACTTTTCGACGTCAGCCGGCGTCAGACCAATACGGGCCAGGCGCGCGACGTGCAGGACTTCGTCTTGAGAGAGTGCCATCTCGACGCGAGTGTATCGAGGTAGCCGGCCATCGAGCAATCTGGAATCTACGCGGCCTTAACAATTCACGTCCCGTGAGCATGCTAGGATGATTGTTAGCGGGGTGAGGAGAACGGATTGACCAACAGGTCGGCGACGGCCGCGAGCCAGACGCCGGAGCAGACAAACAGCCTCGACCAGGTAATCCTAGGAAACCCGAGCTACGTTTGGCGTTTCGGCCAGGAGCGGCGACTGGACATGGTCCGCCACTACCTTGCGCTGGATGACGCGCGCGTCCTCGACATCGGGTGTGGCCTCGGCGCTTACGTGCGACGCTTCAGCGACTTCACCGAGCATGCCTACGGCATCGATATCGACTCGCCACGCGTGGTCGAGGGCGCCGAGAACGGTGTGGCGCGGTTGAGCACCGCCCTGAGTGAGCACCTGCCGTTTGCCGATGCCAGCTTCGACGGCGTCTTGCTCAATGAGGTCATCGAGCATGTCCGCAACGATCGCGACACACTGAGCGAGGCTTTGCGCGTAACCAAACCCGACGGCAAGGTGATCGTATTCGCGCCGAACCGTTTCTATCCGTTCGAGACGCACGGCGTCTACCTCGGCAAGCGCTACGTGTTCGGCAACATTCCGTTGGTGAACTATCTGCCGGATGTGATACGCGACCGGCTGGTGCCGCACGCGAGGGCGTATACGAAGTCGCGGCTGGAGCAGATAACGAGAGGGCTTGACGGCCGCTGGGTGGATTGGCGAGTCATCTTCCCCGGCTTCGACAACGTGCTGGCGAGCAAGCCCAAGCTCGGCAGGGTCCTGCGTAACGTGACCTATACGTTGGAACATACCTGGTTTCAGCGCGCCGGCTTATCACATCTGCTGGTGCTGGAGCGCACGTAAACAGATAAGACATGGCGAGCAAGAAGAGCAACTACGACCCCTGGATGCGGCGTACGCGTCGACGTAACCGTAAGGGCGGCAAGGGCGTCTCGATCTGGCTAAAGGCGGCCCTGGTGCTGGGTTTTGTCGGAGTCGTGGTGTTCACTGGTGTCGCTATCGCCGGCTTCGTGGTTTACAACAGCTACGCCGACGATCTGCTGGCCCCGGACGAACTGGCGATCAACGAAGCGTCGTCCGGCGCGACGATCCTGGACCGCAACGGCGAGCTGCTCTACGAGTACGTCGATGACCGCGCCGGGTTGAGGCGGCCGGTCGCGCTGGAGAGCATCGCTCAGGCGTTTGTGGCCGCGACGATCGCGACCGAAGACAACAGCTTCTTTACCAATCCGGGTGTCAACTTGAAGGGCCTGGTCCGAGCCGCGTGGGAAAACTCGCCGATCGGTGGCAGTGTTTTTGAGGGCTCCGGTGGCAGCTCGATCACGCAGCAGCTGGTCAAGAACGTATACATCCCGCCCGAGGCGCGCAGCGAACGCTGGAGCGAAGAGGGCATCAACCGCAAACTCAAGGAAACGATCTACGCGATCGAGCTGACGAACCGCTACGACAAGGAGCAGGTCCTCGAGTGGTACGTTAACCAGATCAGCTACGGCGGCGTCTACAACGGCATCGAGGCGGCCGCGCAGGGCTACTTCGGCAAGGCTGCCATGGACCTGACGCTGGCGGAAGCCGCGATGCTGGCAGGCATCCCACAGTCGCCGGCAAAGTACGACCCCGTGAACAACCCGGAATCGGCGAAGGCCCGGCGTAACGAGATCCTCGACTTGATGGTGCGCCAGAGCCCGATTCAGATCGGCGAGGACACCTACTACACGCCGACCGCTGCCGAGGTGGCCGTCGCGAAGGCGGAGGAAATCAGCATATCCGAGAAGCGCTTCCCGATTAAGGCGCCACACTTCGTGTTGCAGTACCTGCAGCCTCAGCTGGAGCAGATCGTCGGGCGAGACGCACTCTTCCGGGGCGGACTCATCGTGACGACGACCATCGACATCGATATGCAGGACGAGTTCCAGCGCATCATGGAGCACCGGATCACCGCCATCGAGTCGGCGAGCGGACTGACCTACGAGAACCTGTCCAATAGCCACAACGGCGCCATGATGCAGATCGACCCCAAAACTGGGGAGGTCATCGTGATGCTGGGCAGTCGCGACTACTGGGACGAGGAGATCGACGGCAGGAACAATAACGTGACGGCGTGCAACTCACCCGGGTCTTCATTCAAGCCTTTCGCTTACTTGGCCACGTTTTACGAACTGGGCTGGGGGCCGGGGACGGTGATCCTGGACACGCCCGTCGAGTATGAGGATCCGGCCGGCGGAGAGCCGTTCGTACCGTCCAACCCCGTGGGCGACTTCAAGGGTCCGATTACGGTCCGCAACGCGTTGGGCAATTCGCTGAACATCCCGGCCAACAAGGCGGCGGCGGCCGTAGGCGCGGACCGGGTGGTGGATATGGCGACGAAACTGGGCTTCGCGCAGACGTTCCGCCTGCCGTGGGAGGGCGATGGCACCGGCTGCGGCACGGGCGGTTACGGGCCTGCGGTGGCGACGGGCGGCGTCGACGTGACGCTGGAAGAGATGGTTTACGGCTACAGCGTTCTGGCAAACGGCGGCATCATGCGCGGCGTAGAGCCGATTCTGACCCATCTGCCCGGAGAGCGAACGATTGACCCCGTTGCGATTCTCAAAATCGAAAACGAACTCGGCGAGGTGATCTACGACGTCGAGGAGCACCGTAAGGAAGAGCAGGTCGTCGAGGCGGAGTTCGCCTACCTTATCTGGGACATCCTCAGCGACCCCCAATCTCAGTGCCTCACCTTCGGCTGTGGCGGCATAACGATTTACGACTATAAATCGGGTACCAAAACCGGTACCAGCGAGCCGTTCGATAAAGACCATCGTTGCGCCAAGAAGATCGGTGAGACATGGGCCTTCGGCTACTCACCAGACCTGGCCGTCGGTATCTGGGCCGGCAACGAGGACAACGATTGCATCGAGCTCATCTACAGCACCTCGATTTCGTACAGAGCGATGAAAGATGCCTTCGTTGCAGCGCACGAGGACATCCCGGTCACCGTGATGGAGCGGCCGCCGGGCATCGTCCAAGCGGAAGTTTGCATACCGTCGGGCCTGCTGCCCTCCCGCCTTTGCGGTCGCACCACGCAGGACCTCTTCGTGGCGGACAAGCTGCCGGATCAGGAGGACGATTGGTGGCGCCGAGTGACCATCGATACGCGGACCGGTCTGGTCGCGACGTCGAGCACACCCTCGCGCTACCGCCGTACGGAGCTCGCCCTCGTGCCGCCCGAGGAGTGGCTGGAGAGCGACGAGGACAAAGAGGCGGCCGAGGAATGGGCCGAGGAGCTGAACATCATCCTGGTGGGTGACGGCATCGGCGCCGGCATCGAAGTGAACGAAAACGACAACGCCGCGATATTCTTGCCCCGCGAGGGACAGAAGCTCTCAGGTGTGGTGCAGATCTTCGGTAGAGCGACGTCGCCCGACTTCCAGGGCTATCTGATCGAATGGGGCATCGGCGCGGACCCGGACCAGTGGGTTAGCATCGTTTCCAACCCGAACGAGGTCAAAACCGGCACGATCGGCGCCTGGAACACGTCCGGGCTGCCTGACAACAGGTACACGCTACGACTCACGGTACTCGACGAAGAGATGGGTGAACTCCAGGTGGAGGTCAGCGTGGTCATCGGGACGCCGCCGGACGACGACTAGGCAGTACTAACGCGTCGCGGTTTCCTCAAGCAGGCGATCGAGGTCGGCGGCGCTGGTCACGCCGCTGACGCGATCGACGAACTGGCTGAGGGAAGCGCTCTGCCGCCGCAGTTGGTCGACCTTGGGGCCGATCGGATTCACAGCCCCAGGGCTGCCGTCTTGGCCGGCGTAGAGGTTGGTAAATGCGAAGTATGCCTGGTTGATCTTGCGGATGTTGTAGCCGGCTTCGACCAGCTCCTGACGCTTCGCCTCCATGAGCGTTTCAGCTGCCACGATCTCACCCGCGACGAGCAACGCTTCGACGTCCGCTCGCAGGGCACGCAGCTCGGTGCCGAGGTCGAGCAGTGGGGACGTTCCGTCAGACGGCCGGCTCGATTCCGAACGCTCATCGAGAGGTGAACGTTGCAGCACGGCGTTTGCCAGTTCATTTCCGACCAGATCCGCGACGGTTTCGTTGATTGCCCGCAGGTCGTTGTTGGCGTTGTAGCGCAGCCCCAGGGGCTGGAAGAAGAGGTAATGGTGCGTCCACTCATGCGAGGCGATGCGCAAAGCGTCGCCGTAATCGCCCGAGTACTTGATGATGGCGGGATAAGCCCCGACGCCGCCGATCGGAAACGCCAGCGCCGAGACACCCGCCGACTCCAGGGTCTCGTCCTCGATGGCCTCCAATTCTGCGATCGAAAGGTCGGTGCGCAGGAGGTTGGACGTCAGCAGTTCGATGCGATCGCGGGGAGACGTGACGAGCGCGCGTGGCGGTTCGGTGAACTCGATGTCCACGGGCGGCCAGACTACGTCGAGGAAGGAACGCGTCAGCCCAAGGTCGTCGGCTGCTTGCGCGATCCGGGCTTCGAGCGTGGCCTCGACCTGGTTCTCTATGCGGTCACGTTCGTCAACTTGAGATTCGAGAAGCGCCAGCGACTCGGCGGGTACGGATTCGTCGCGCTGTTCGAGGTCGCTGATCTGCTCCTCCCGTTGGCTGATTTCACGCGTGAGCTGGAAGAAGCGCTGCAAATGCGCGTCCTGGCTTGTGGTGGGAGGCTCGCCTCGGATCAGTTCGCCAGCCAGGAATAGCCACTTCTGCGGCAGGTGCCTGATCTCCCAGGCGCCGAGGTTGTATTCGTTTGGCCCGGGTTCGAGATCGAGGTCACGGTTGAGCCGCAGGCTACCGAGGAGGGCCGCGACCAGGAGGACAGCGGCAAGCATGCCTGTCCAGACCCGCCGGGAGCGCAGCGAGGTACGCAGCATGACGCCTCTCTCCATGCTTCCACCGTACGGCCAGGTCTCAGCGGTCGCAAGGCGGCGACGTGGCCGATGCTATAATCGCGAACGATGGCGGAGAGTGCGGCGGCGCCGGGAGTCGCCATGAAGTTAAACGCGACCACCGCTGACGCCAGTGGGCAAACGCACGCCACAGCACGCGCCAGAATCGTCGCCTATCTCATCGATAGCGTCGTCCTGTTTTGCTTCTCGATGGCCTTTGCGGTGGCAGCGGCTTTGGTGCTATTCCTCGAAAGCGATCAGGGGCGAGATCAGATCACGGACGCTGAAGCCTGGGCCTTTACCGGCATCCTGACCGCCACGGTACCCGCCTGGCTCCTGACCGGAGTCGTGATGCAGATCAGGCTTGGACAGACGGTAGGTCAGTACGTGTCGGGGCTGCGCGTACGGGGCGAAGATGGCAGCGCGCCAACAGGGCGGCGACTGGTTGTTTACTGGCTTGCGCTGCACCCGGTGCTCTTCCACCCCTTGTTCTGCCCTGTCTGGTTTCTGCTGGCGTACGTCGGCATCTCACTGGCGGGGAGCGATGTGCTATTCGTGTTCGGACTGGCGATGGGGCTGCTTAGCCTCGCTGCCGCGCCGGCCAGCCTCGTTTTCATGCTGAGCGACCCGGAGCGGCGTGCTATCCACGACCGACTGGTCGGCCTGCGCGTGCAGCGGCTGCAGTGAGCAGCCCCCTTTCGAGCCTGGTCGTCTCGATAATCACGGCGCTGCTACTCCTATCGTTCTCCGGCTACCAGGTCACCGGCGAGACGGCGGGGCCACGATTGCTGGGCCGGCTCGCGGCATCGCTGCTGGAGCTTGACCGTTGGGTGCCGGCGCACAGGAATGACATCCAGCTCCTGGCCCGCGACCGCCCCGAAGAGAACGTGCTGGTTGATGACCTGCCGGTGGACGTCCTTCTGCCCTCGGCCAGCGTGCTGGCTGTCGGTACCGATGACCTGGCGCTGAGCGAGCTGCTGCAGGACGCGATGGGCCGCCGTCTTTACGTCGAGGGCCGAGGCGTGCTCCAGGACGAGGAGGGCGGCACGCATCTGGACGTCACCGACCCGGTGCGCTGGGCCGTATCGATGCTGGCGGCCGACATGCACGCCACGTGGCGGCTGGCGTTGGTCGGTTCCGGGCTGGTGACAGCGCTCTTCGCGGGGAGCTTCTTGTTGTCCAGGCGCTCGCCTTTGGGTCCGATGGCGATCGGGGCAGCAATGGCCATCGTCGTGTCGTTTCTCGGCTGGCTGATCGCGAGCGGAATAAGCTCGATGTTCGACAGCGCCGTCGACCAGGAGATCGTGCATATCTTCAGGGATTCGGCCTGGCTGGGGTTGCGCAACTCGCTTGCGGCGGGGGCGATCCTGCTCGCGCTGCTCTACCTGCACCGGTCGCTGCTGGCGCCGCGCTTGCAGGCCGAGGAAGAAGAGGACTACGTCTGGCCAGAGACCGGCGATCCTCAAGACGCCTACCCCTCAGACCCGGTCTAGGCGGCGGGCTAAGATGGGGACGCGGGCTACTGCTCAACATATCGAAGGAGTGAATCATGGAAGTCGGAGTGGGACTGGATGGAACGCTTCGGCTGAGCTACGCCGAGCAGGCACAGCTTTCGGCGGAAGCGGCCAGGCTGGGCTACACCCAGGTATGGACGCCGGAGGGTAGCGGCGAAGACTCGTTTCAGCTTTGCGCGATGCGATGGGCCGCCACTCGCGAGGTCATCCCCGGCGGTGTCACGACGGGAATCGGCGTCTCGCCCGTGCCGCTGCGAACGCCGATGGGCTTCGCCATGAGCGCCGGGACGCTGAGCAAGATGACTGAGGGCCGCTTCATCCTCGGCGTCGGCAGCGGACAGGCGGACGTGCCCGACTATCGGCGCACCTGGAACATGCGCGGCACGTCGGCCATCGGCTTGATGCGCGACTACGTGACCACGATACGAGCCCTGGTGCGCGGTGAGACGGTGGACTACGAAGGGCCTTCGGTGCAGCTGCATGGCGCGAAGCTGAGCATCGATCCTCCACCGCAAACGCCGGTATACCTGGCGGCGCTGGGACCGAACATGACCGTGCTGGCGGGCGAGGTGGCCGACGGGGTCAGCCTAAATTGGTGCGACCCGGAGACGATCGCCCTGGCGCGGGCGCGTGTAAAAGAAGGCGCCGAACGCGCCGGCCGTGACCCAGCCGAGGTCAAGCTGGCGATGTACATCCGGGTCTGCGTCGATGAGGACGAGACGGTGGCGCGGCGGGCGTACGCGAAGGCGATGCAGTCTTACGCGCTGGGCCGGCTCGACGTGCCGCCGCGCAGCTACCGCGCCCACTTCGAGCGCATGGGCTTCGCGGACGATCTGCGGCGCATCGACGACATGCGGCGGGCCAAGGCGCCGGCCGAGGAGATCGTCGACGCGTTCCCCGAGGCGATTATGCGCAGGGTGGGCTACTACGGCAACGCGGCGGGCGCCGCCGACGGTCTCAAGCAGGTGGCGCAGGGGCTGGACATCGCGATCGTGCGTGTCGTCGGCGCGCGGCCGGGCATCGAGTCGGCACGCGCGGCGGTGGAGGCCTGCGCGGCGGCGGCGCAGTAGCCGATCAGATCTGACGCAGGCGCTGCAACGCGGCAGCCGCGAGCTCGGCGGGCGGCCCGGGCGAGCGCTCCTGGTTCGGCGTGACGAAGACGTAGGTAACGCTTGTAACCTTCTTGCCCGTGGCCTCGAGCGCCCGCTCCAGGCCGAGGACGTAGAGACCCGCCTGCGTCTGGTACTTGGCCAGCCGCTCCTCGACTTGCGACTCAGATACGGCGTCCGTCTTCCAGTCGACGATCTCGAGGCCGTCCTCGTGCTCGATTACCAAGTCGGCGAAGCCCTCCACCAGCACGGCGGGTGAAGCAGCCTCGTCCAGGAAGGCGAAGGGTACTTCGCGCAGGGCACGGCGGGCTGCGCGGGCGCGCTGAGCGGCCGGCGACTCGAGCGCAACACGAATCAGCTTGGCGGCTTCCTCCGCACGCTGCGGGATAGCCTCGGCGACGGTCTGGCACTCGCGACCGCAGCGATGGCGTCATCGTCGGCGTCCCAGGGCAGGCTCTGCAAGGCGGCGTGAACGGCGCGCCCCAAGTGAGTGCCAGCGCGGCCTCTGGACCAGGGCTCCGTCTCGTCCTCGCGCTCCTCTTTGCCGTCCTCGGGTTCGGAATCGCGGGTGATGGCGGTGGCGCTGGTGAAGCGCCGCGTTCGCGCAGCGTCGATCAACGCGGCGCGGCGCTCGTCGAAACCGTCTTCGACTACGGGATCGACCTGCACGCCGGCGAAGGCGTTGACCAGCCGTGGCTGCGCCAGCGCCACGGGTGGGATCTCTCCGGCCAGTTCGTCGGCGCGCCCCATGATCAGGCGGACTGTGGCGTTGTCACGCGAGCCTTGCTTGTGGAACAGCGAGACGATGAGGTGGTCCCGCGCGCGTGTGGCGCCGATGTAAAGAAGGCGGTCGCGCTCGGCGGATTCGTGGTCGCCGACGTTCTGCATAACATCGTCTACGGCGCCGAGTTTGAACCGCGCGTAGGCACGCCCGGCCCGTACCGCGACGCGTCCGTCGCCGCGATCCTGGCCGAAGATCGGCCGTTGGTTGAACGGCGCTACGCCCAACCCGGCGAGGAACACGATCGGGAATTCGAGGCCCTTGGCGGCGTGGATCGTCAGGATTCTGATCGCGTCCTCATCGTCGTCGAGGGCGGCGCCCTCGTGGTCGTACGGCGTCGCCGGCGCGGCGCTCCAGCCACTCGACGAAGGCGCGCAGCGTCTCCGGGCCGGCCGACTCGAAGTCGCGGGCCTGCTCGACGAGGAAGCGAGCGCGACGGAAAGCGTTGCGGTTGCCGCTGTCCAGGAGGCCAATCTCCACGAGGCGGCGGTCGTTGATGAAGCCGTCGGCCAGCGAGGCGATGGTGTGCGCCGCGCGGGCTTTGTGCCAGCCGCGCAAATCGCGCAGCGCCTCGGCGACGCGTCCGTCTTTCGCGTCGAGGTCCGGCCAGAGGTAGTTGAAGCTGCCGTTCTGCAGCAGGCGATAGGTCGCGATTTCCGGATCGGAGCAGGCGTAGGCCGGGCTGCGTAGCGCCGCGACTACCGCCACGTCGTCGGTCGGGTCGTCGATGGCGGTGAGACAGTTGATCAGGTCGCGTACTTCCTGGGTGGCGTAGACCAGGCTGCCGCCTTCCATGCGGTAGGGAATGCCCTCGCCGGCGAGGGCGCGCTCCAGCGGCTGCAGGATGGTCCGGGCCGGCAGCAGCACGGCGATATCTCGATAGCGGGCAGCACTCACGGCTTCGGTCGCCCGGTCGTAGACCTGCCAGCCCTGGCGCACGACGTCGCGGCAGTAAGCGGCGACGAACTGCGCCTCACGTTGGCGTGTGACGGCCGCCGGCTCGTCGACCTCGTAGCCAAAGCAGGCGACGCCCGGACCGATCAGCGTGTCGTCGCGCTGGCGGTCCAGCGGCTGGTAGGCAGGCTGGACGCTCTCGATCAGGCCGGGGCCGATGACCGCCTTGAAGACTTGGTTCACCCAATCGATGACGGTGGGTTGCGAGCGGCGGTTGAGTGCGAGGTCGACCGGCACGGCGCCGCTCTCGCGCAGCGTGTTTCGCGTGTGGGCATACATCGCCATGTCAGCGCGGCGGAAGCGGTAGATCGACTGCTTGGGGTCGCCGACGAGAAAGAGGCGCCCTGGTTCCGGGAGACCGGTTTCCGGGTTGGTTGCGAACGCGAGCGCCATTTCCGCCTGCAACGGATCGGTGTCCTGAAACTCGTCGATAAGTAACGTGTCGTACTGATTTCGGAAGCGCACCCTCGCGTCCGGGATGTCCCGCAGTACGTTTCGTACTTTGAGGATGAGGTCGTCGAACGTGAGCGCGCCGTCGCGGCCGCGGTCGCGTGCTTCAGTCGTGACGAAACGCACGACGAAGGGCAACGCGTCGGAGAGCGCCGCCGAGCGCAGCGCTTCGAGTGTATCGATGAGGGTCTGAATCACCTCCGAGGTGATGCGGCGCGCCTCGGCAACGTCGATCGCGCCTCGCCAGTTACGGATGTTTCCGTAGGTGCCAACCCGAGGATTCAGCGAGGCGGCCACCATCATCGTTTCCCGTTCGTCGGGCGAGGCGATGAGGCCGTCCAGGAGGGCAAGCGTCGCGTTGATCCGCGGCAGGAGGCGATCGTCGTCCGGGACGGTCGCGGTCGGGATGGCGGCGAGCCTTCGCGTAGGTCGGTGAGGTCAGGCCAGGACGCCGTCGGGGCGGTCAACGGCTCGCGCTCCAGGTGCTCGGCCAGCTCGCCTCGCTGCCACAAGGCGTGCGCCGTCTCCTGCAGGCCGGCCGGGGTCATCCCCAGATCGAGCAAGCGGCCGATGATGTCGATCGCTCCTGGATCGGAGCCCAGGCTGTCGAGGTAGGTACGCCAGCGCTCCTCGAAGCGGCGCTCCGCCGCGATCTCGTCCTGGACCTGGAAGGCGGGATCGATGCCGGCCAGGACGGCGAAAAACCGCAGCAACGACTGACAGAAGCCGTGGATCGTCGAAATTTGGGCGCGGTCGAGGCCCGCCAGCGCGTTTTCGATACGTTGACGGCGTTCTGCGTCCGTTTGAATGGCGAGATGGCGTTCGAGCTCACCGCGGATGCGGTCGCGTAGCTCCGCGGCAGCCTTCTCGGTAAAGGTGATGGCGACGATCCGGTCCACGGTCCGGCGGGCGAGGACGAGGGCCAGGTAGCGGTCCACCAGGGCTGCGGTCTTGCCGGTCCCGGCGCTGGCTTCCACGAAGAGCGTGGCGTCCAGGAGCGTCCGGATTCGTTCACGGGCCACGCTGTCGTCGTGTGGGGCGTCGCTCGTCATCGTGGCTCCCCTCTCG
This sequence comes from Dehalococcoidia bacterium, assembly GCA_965197795.1. Lineage (GTDB taxonomy): Bacteria > Chloroflexota > Dehalococcoidia > DSTF01 > WHTK01 > WHTK01. The sequence continues at coordinate 811,129 of OZ240228.1, forward strand.
CAACGCGGCCAACGGCGGCCCAGCCATCGATAACTCGGTCGCCGCGCTTGGACTCGAACTCATCGGCCCGGCGGGTGGAGCAGAGGCGGGCAAAATCGCAGTAAGCGCAGTTCTCAAAGCTGCGTCCGGGACGAGAGTCCTCCTCGCCGGGGACAGCCGGGAAAGCGCCGGCGCGCACACCAGCGAGGACACTGCGGAGCGTCTCTTCGAAGCGGGTCATGTTCTCGGTGGTCGGGTTGAACTGGCGTTTTTCGTAGTTGCCCGCAGCGCTGATGAACCAGTAGAAGGCCTCGACGGACTCGGCCTCGGGTATAGCGAAGCGGCATACGGGCAGCTGCAGCTTTGTGCCGCTGCCCAGAGGGTCGTCTTCCGTCATGCCTTCGTAGGGACGCAGGCTGCCCGTCTTGTAGTCGAGTACCCAGGCGTGGCGTCCGTCCGGCGTGAGGTCGATGCGATCGACGATGCCGCGCAGGCGGATGCCGCCGTAATCCTGCTCGGGTATCGCTTGTTCGAAGGCGGCCGGGCGCGCGCCGGTCTCCAGCCGGAAGTCGTTGTCATGGTCCAGGAAAGCGGCCAGTTCGGCGCGTAGACGGCGGGCTTCGTGAGCAGCGAACACGTCCTGCCCGGTGCGTTCGCGCTGCCCGCCTGCTCCAGAGCCGTTTCCAGTAGCGCCAGCAGCTCTTCCCGGTCGGCCGTGGTCCAGGTCTCGTTCACGGCGGGGCGACCGAGCTCATGCTGGCGCTTGAAAAACGTGTCGAGGACCTCATGGACCAGAGTGCCCTTGTCGCGCGGGTCGATCGTGTCGCGGTCCTCCGGCTCCTCTACCGGGCGTAAGCGCAAGACCGAGTGCAGGTAATAGCGCATGCCGCAGGCGGCGTAGTGCTCTAACGACGTGGGTGAGACGCCGCGGGCCGGTATCAGGTCGTCGCCGGAAAGCGAAGACAGGTTGCCGTCGAACTCGCTGAATGCCCGGCTGTGACGGGCCGCAAGGAGATCGAGGGCGCGACGAAGGGGATGAGAAGCCGGCGTTACGAGGCCGTCGTTGCGGGTGATGACCGCGGAACGGAGACGCGCTTCGGGGAGGTCTGCGGACCGGCCGGTGAGCATCGCGGCGAGCGGTGACGGCGGACGGCGCAGCCAGGCCGATACGGGAGTCTGGCGCAGCTCGCTGGCGGAGGCGATCGAAGCATCGTGGCTGCGGGCCGCGGCCAGCATGGGCTGCGCAGAGTAGTGCTCACGGCTGGCGCCGGCAGCCTGCAGCGGCGCGGCCCAGACCAGACGCTGCGTGGCCGTAGCGACGGCACGCTCAGCCGTGAGCCGAGCTCGGTCCTGGCGCAGCGCCGCGTCTTCCAGAAAGGGGTGACTGGCTCGACGAAGCTGCGCCCAGTAGCGGTCCTCGACCAGCGGTTCCTGCGGGACCGAAGCGGGAAAGACGCCCTCATAAGCGCCACAGAGCACGACGTGGCGGAAGCTGAGCCGGCAGCGAGGCGATAGTCGGCCAGGAGCACCCCTTCGCCGAGGCGTCCCTCACGATAGTAGGCGGCGTCAAGGTTGGCTCGCAGGGCCGCGACAAAGCCGGCCAGGTCGAAGCTGCCGCCAACCTTGTCGATCGTGCCGAGCTGTTCGACCTGAGCGACGACGGAGTCGACGGCCGCGGCGTTGGGGTCTATGTAGTCGTGCAGGATCGCCTTGAAGGCGCGATGAACTCGGCGGCGGGACGGCGTTGACGTAGCGGCTCGAGGCGGCCAAAGAGGCCGCGCATTACGCCCTCCAGGGACCGCGCGTGCGTAAGCTGTTGCTCGGCGATGTCGCGGTGCGCCTCGTCGGCGTCGTCGCGGGCCAAGTAAGCCTCACGGTCGGTCATCAGCGTCTCGAGGCTCTGGCGCCAGCGGTCGATACCCTTCGTGACGCCAGCTTCGCGAGCAAGACGCAACCAGGGCGAGATCTGGGCCTAAATGTCGCCATCCGGCGACGGCAGATGCTGCCGCGAAGGCGCAAGGCCGAGGCAGTCGAAGACCGCGGTGCGCGCGTAGTTATTGAGCGGTAGCTCCGCCAGCGCGAGCACGGATCGGCCCGCTGGCGTCTCGCTGAGCGGTGTACCCGGCAGCGGCGAGACCGGTATGCCGGCGCTTTGCAGGGCGAGGGCGAGGACGCCACGGTACGAAGCGTCGGCGCCGTGCAAGACGGCGATCTCGTGCAGCCCGATGCCGGCTTCGAGCGAGTGAAGGACCTCGCGCGCTGCCTCACGCGCCTCGCTGGCAGGGTCCGGGGCGAGGACGAAGGCGGTCTCAGGCGAGGTTGCGGGCGTTTCGAGCTGTTTGAAACGGGACGAGCTCGCGACCCGGCGCAAGGCCTTGAGCAGCGCGTCGGCGCCGGCGCTAAGCGCACCCGGAGGCAGGACGTAGATGTCTCCCATGTCGTTGATCACCGGGGAGCCGCCACGCGACACCACCTCCGTCGCGGCGTCGAAGAGGTCTTCTTCGTCGTAGAACGACGCGGTCTGGGCGCGAAAGATGGCGTAAAGGCGCGTGACCTCCGGGAGCAGGCCGCTGTCGAGGCGGCTGCGAACTTCGTCGGGACGGAAGCCGCCTCGGCGAAGCCGGGTAAAGCTCTGTCGTGGCACGCGCGCGAAGCTGGTGAGGTCGGAGACCTCCGCGAGGTCGGCGCGAGCCTCGTGCGCGATCTGGCCGGCAAGGTAATCGCCGATCGGCCGGGCGAGCGGCGATCGGCCCTGACGCGCCAGGGTGGCGGCACCGAGGAGCTCGGCGATGCGAGGCAGCGTCTCGAAACGGACGCCGGCGAAGGGGCCGATCTCGGCGAGCTGGCGGCGGAGATGTATGGCCGCGACGTGCGAGGGAACGATGACAGTCGTGGGCGCCAGAGGATCGTCGCGCCTCGCGCGTGCGATGGTCCGAAGGGCGGCTAATGCGGCGGGCATCAGACCGGCAGCATAATGGGAATCGTCGCACGCGAAAAGACGCGTGACGTTTCGGACAAACTACCGAATCACGCTTCCTGCATTCGCCGCGTAAACTACAGGGCGAAGCATCGAATCGAATCGAGACAGTGAGCATAGCCAACCCCGCGAATCCCCCGACCCCGCAAGAGGGCTTCGACGGCGCCTGGGACCGCGCAGGAACCGGCCCGTGGTCATAGAGGACGCACGGATTAAGCGCGCCCGGGAAGGTGACCTCTCGGCGTTCAACGAGCTGGTCATCGAGTACCAGTCCCTTACGGTCAATCTCTGCTTACGGATGCTGGGCCAGCGGCAGGCGGCGGAAGATGCGGCGCAGGAGGCGTTCATCAACGCCTGGCGCAGCGTTGGCAACTTCCGCGGCGATTCGTTTCGGGCCTGGCTGCTGCGCATCGCTGCCAATCTGTGCCGCGACGAGCTGAGACGACGCGGCCGGCGGCCCTCGTCATCGCTGGATACGGCCCTGGAGGCAGGCATGCCGGATCCGCCGGATGACGAACCGTTGCCCGAGGAAAGCGCGCTCTCCTCGGAGTTGCGCGACAACCTGGAAGTGGCGCTGGCCGAGCTGCCGGAGGAGCAGCGCGTCGCCATCATGCTGTGCGACGTCGAGGGACTCGACTACGCCGAAATCGCTGTGACGATGAAGACGTCGTTGGGTACCGTGAATTCACGCATCGCCAGGGGGCGGATGCGGATGCGCGAAGTGATGCTGAGACAACCGGAACTTCTTCCGACGCGATTTCGTCAAGGAGGTTAGAGATGCAGAGCATGACCTGGTTCCGACGCAGCGCTCACTTGGAGAACGAGCTGTCCGCTTATGTGGACGGCGAACTGAGTGAGCGTGCCCGCCGTGCAGTGGAGACGCACCTGGCGACCTGTGAGGCGTGTTCGGTGGTGCTCCAAGAGCTACAGGACACGAAATCACTGCTGAGCCAGCTGCCGAAGTTGGAGCCGCGTCGCTCCCTGGCCCTGGGGCCGGAGTTCGCCATCGAGCGAAGGGTGGCGGCGCCGCGGCGCACGTCGTTTACATTCGCCCCGGCGGTGGCGCTGACCGTGCTGGTGGCACTGCTCTTCGTCGACGCGCTTGATTCGAGGGACGGCTCCAGCCAGGAGGGCGCGTCAAACGTCGCGGACACGACGGCGGCGTTTGACCTGGCGCAGCGGACGGAAGCCAGCGCCGGCCTGGCGGCCGAGCCGACAAAGGCAGGAGACGACGAACGCACGTTGGGTGCGGCGGAATCCGCCGTTCAGCAAGACGGTACGGCGGGCGCCATCGACTCGGCTGCGGGCATAGCGCGCGATGACGCGCCAGCCGCCGCAGCCGGGGGCGCGTTGGCTCAGCTGGCGCAAGACCCCACGTCAGAGCCAGAAGCGGCGGCGGTTTCGCCAACCGAGGTTGCTCCCGAGGTTGCGACCGGCGGAGCCAGCGGTGCTGCTGCTGAATCGACGTTGGAGGCGCCGCAGGAATTGAGCCCACTGGCAGGTCCCGAAGACTCTTCCGGCGGCGTGTCCACCCTTCGCATGCTGCAGGTAGTCGCGGCGCTGGCGTTCGTCGCGTCGCTACTGGCCGTGTTCTTGCCGCGAATCATGGGAAGACAGGAAAGGTAACCAAACAAGATGAAACCCAAGGCTTTTCTAATCACGCTCGTGGCGGGATTGGCCCTTCTGGCCGTGGCATGTGGCGACGGCGACACCTTCGTCACGTCCGGCGTCTCCGGTCAGAACGGCGTCAGCGGGTCCGGCACCGGCACGGCCGTCGGCGAACCGGACGTGATGGTGCTCAACGTCGGCGTTTCGGTGGAGCGTGAGAGCATCGCTCAGGCGCGTGAGGATGCTGCCAGCGCCGAGGCGGCCGTGATCGACGCGCTCAAAGACAATGGCGTCGATGAGGACGACATTCAGACCGTGCAGTTCAGCATCAGCCCGCGGTACAACTTCTCGCGCCTCGACAACGAAAGAGAGATCGTCGGTTACGTGGTGAGCAACGTCGTGACGGCAAAGGTGCGTGACCTGGACAAGGCCGGCGACGTGCTCGACGCGGCGACGTTGGCCGGTGGCGACGACGCCGTGGTGCAGGGCATCTCGTTCAGCATCGATGACCCGACGGAGCTGCGGGCGCAGGCCCGGGAAGAGGCCGTGAAGAACGCGCGCGAGCAGGCTGCACAGCTGGCAAGTCTCGCGGGCGCCAACCTCGGCCGACTGATCTCGATCTCGGAGAGCAGCTTCTCCCCGATCTTCGAGCGATCGATTACAGGCGGCATTGGTGGAGGGGCAGCAGACGTGGTTCAGACGCCGATCGAGGCCGGTCAGCTAGAGATCAGGGTCACCGTAAACGTCCTGTATGCCGTCAACTAGCCAAGGGCCGGACGCATAGAAGAAGGCAGCGTTCAACGCTGCCTTCTTCTATGCCCTTTTCGCCTCGTCGCGTAGAATCCGGCTAAATAAGATTGCGGGGGCCAAGCTACGTCCGTCCTGAGCGACCGCAGCATCCGAGAAGAAATCGACGCCGGACGATTAGTCATCGATCCGTGGGAGGATCGCTTCCTGCAGCCGGCCAGCATCGATATGCGCCTTGGCGACAAGGCACTGGTGTTCCGAAATCACCGCGAATCGGTCACCGACGTGAAGCGAGACATGTCCCACCTCACGGAGGAAGAGGACATCGACGAACTAAAGCCGTTCGTCCTGCACCCGGAGAGTTCATTCTCGCAGCGACGTTCGAGAGCGTCCGCATTCCCGACAACATCGTGGGCCGGCTGGACGGAAAAAGCTCCCTGGGACGGCTCGGCCTGATCGTCCATTCGACCGCCGGCTTTGTGGACCCTGGGTTCGAAGGGACGATCACCCTGGAGCTCACCAACATCTCGAATCTTCCGATCACGCTCTACGCGATGATGCCGGTGTCTCAGATATCGTTCATGTACCTGTCGACGCCGGCGGAGAAGCCGTACGGCGGCAATCGCTCGAAGTACCAGGGTCAGCGCGGTCCGCAGCCGAGCCGATACCACTTGAACTACCTGCAGCCAGGCTTCCCGCAGCATGGGGATAGACCTCTGGCTCCTCGACGTCAGGGACGGCGCGGCAGCGGCGACAAATGACCGAGCCCTCCGGTTTGATGCGACAGGCGCTCGACCTGGCGCAACAGGCCCACGGATGGAGCAGCCCGAACCCATGGGTCGGCGCGGTGCTAGTCAACGCCGGACGCATCGTGGGGCAGGGCTACACGCGCCCGCCGGGCGGCCCGCACGCGGAAATCGTGGCGTTGGATGAGGCCGGTGACGCCGCGCGTGGTGCGACCCTCTACGTTACGCTGGAGCCGTGCAGCCACCAGGGCCGCACGCCGCCTTGCACGCTGGCGTTGGTCGCGGCGGGCGTCACGAAGGTCGTTTACTCCCTCGAGGACCCCGACGCGCGCGTCTCGGGCAACGGGCACCGGCAGCTCGAGGAAGTCGGCGTCGAGGTTGAAGTCGGGGATGGCGCCGAGTCCTCGGCGCGCTTGCTGGAGGCGTACATCAAGCACCGCAAGACGGGCCTGCCATTTGTCATCGCGAAGTATGCGGCCAGCATGGACGGGCGCATCGCCGCTGCTAGCGGCGACTCGCGCTGGGTTAGCGGACCGACGACGCTGCGCTGGACGCACGATGAGCGGACGAAGGTGGACGGGATCATGGTCGGCGCCAGCACCGTCGTCGTCGATGACCCGCAGCTGACGGCGCGTCCCGGCGGCGAGCTGGCCGAACGCCAACCGCTACGCATCGTGCTGGACAGCACGGGGCGTATCTCAGCCGGCGCCGGCGTCCTTTCGGCCGTGGCGAAGACGCTTGTCGCGACCACGGCGCGTTCGTCCAGCGAATGGCGCCGGTCGATCGAGGACGCCGGAGCCGAAGTGCTGGTGCTGGACGAGGATCAGGATGGCCGCGTCCCCTTGCCTCAGCTGCTGCGCAAACTCGGCTCACGCGGCGTCGTTACTCTGTTGCTGGAAGGCGGCAGCGTGCTGCTGGGGTCGTTCTTCGACCAGCGTTTGGTCGACAAAGTGACGGCCGTGATCGCGCCGATGGTCATCGGGGCGGCGGACGCGCCGGCGGCGATCGCGGGACGCGGGGCGCAGGTCATGAGCGAGGCGGTCCATCTCTCTGATGCCACGGTCGATCGGTTGGGCGATGACGTGCTGCTGACAGGTTATCCCGACTGGTCGCAGGCTTGACGCACCGTTGCACGCACGATCCTATCGCGGAGACGTCCCTTCGCTCTGCTTTCGCGCCCGCAGCGAGAACATGAAAGGCAGCTGTAGCGGGTTGTCCGGCAGCTCGAAGTAGCCGTCGGCGCGTTTCTGCATCTGAGGCAGCCTGGGGAAGCAGCCGTACGTGAACTCGTGCAGGCAGTCGAGCTGCAGGCCGGCGTCGATCGCGGCACCGACGATCTCGCCGAGGCCATGCGCGAAGTCGTAGGAGCGCTTGTGGTCCAGCTGGACGCGATCGTCGGCGTAGCTGTGGCCGGAGTCGTCGGCCAGCGGCTGCGCTCCGAGGTAGGGAAACACGAGCCCGATCTCGTTCTCGTCCAGCATGTCGGCCACGGGATGGCCGTCGATGAGGTAGAAGACGCCACCGGGCTTGAGGAAGCCCGCCGCGATCTGGAACCAGGTTGGCAGGTCGGGCAACCAGCAGAGCACGCCCTACGAGGCGAAGACGACGTCAAAGCTGCCTGACAGGACTTCCGACAGTTTGTAGACGTCCGTCTCGATGAAGCGGGCGTCGAGTCGCAGCTCCTGGCCAGGGAGCGCGCGGCAGCGATAGCCGGGGCCGAGAAGTCGACGCCGGTCACAAGAGCGCCTTCGCGGGCCCAGGACAGCGTGTCCATGCCGAAGTGGCACTGCAGATGCAGCAGCGTCTTGCCGGCTACTTCTCCCAGCTCACGGCGTTCGATTGGCAGCAGGCTGGATCGTCCCGCCTTGAAGGACGCGACGTCGTAAAAATCGGACGCCAGGTGAATCGGGACACGAGCGTCCTAGTTGCGGCGGTTGGCGTCGATGAACTGGTTCATGTCGAGAATTGTAGGTGAACGAGCTGCTTCGGCCGACGCAGCGCCGGCTGCTCGCTGCTCGCAATGGAGTTCGTTGCCCTTTGCGAGCCATCCCGCGCCAGCGGGAGGCGTGGCAATCTCGTCGCTTCATCGGCCTACGGTCGTTGCCCGTTCGCGTCGATGCCCTTACCATCAGCTTCACGACTAGACATAGCGTGGCGGGGGCAACGTGTTCACGGGCATCGTCGAAGAAGTGGGGACGGTCCGATCGATCGGGCCGGGGCGTCTGGTGATCAACGCCAAGCGGGTCACATGGGGCACCAATCTGGGCGACTCCGTGGCCGTGAACGGCTGTGATCTAACCGCCGTCTATCTGGACGAGGATGGCTTCCATGCCAACGTCATCGAAGAGACCTACGCGCGCACCAACTTAGGCGACCTCAAGGTCGGCGATCGAGTCAACCTGGAGCGCGCCTTGACCCTGGCTGGACGGATCGGCGGTCACCTGCTGCGCGGCGTGATCGAGCACACGGGGACCTTGAGGTCGTTCGAACCACAGGAGCACTCGATTGTAGCCCGGTTCAACGCGCCGTCGGAGATCCTGCGCTACGTCATCGTGAAGGGACCGATCGCGGTCAGCGGCGCATCGCTGACGGTAATAGATAAGGACGACGAGACGTTCTCCGTAGGGTTGATACCGTTCACCCAGGAGCACACCAACCTGATGAATTTGAACCCTAACGATAGGGTAAACTTGGAATCAGACATCATCGCCCGCTACGTCGAGCAGCTGCTCGACGAGCGATACGGCGAAGGGGATCCTCGCTCGGCGGAAAGGCTCTGAGTATGATGAGGGCGCAGGTGACGCGGGCCGTCTCGCGCGACGACAAAGGCGAGAGCGTGATGGCCACGGTGGAGGAAGCGATTGAGGAGTTTCGCGCCGGCCGCTTCGTGATCATCACCGATGACGAAAGCCGCGAGAACGAGGGCGACCTCGTCATCGCGGCGGACTTCGCGACGGCGGAGAGCATCAACTTCATGGCCAAATACGGCCGTGGCCTGATCTGCATGCCGATGACGGGCGAGCGACTGGACGAGCTGGGCATCCCGATGCAGGTCAGCCCACAAGACAATGCATCGCTGTTCGGGACCGCCTTCACCGTGTCGGTTGAAGCGCGCCGCAACGTGACCACCGGCATCTCCGCGGCGGACCGCGCCGAGACGGTTCGCGTCCTGATCGATCCAAGCACGAAGAGGCACGATCTGGCGATGCCGGGCCATCTCTTCCCGCTGCGCGCCAGAGAAGGCGGCGTCCTGGTTCGCGCCGGCCAGACGGAAGCGGCGGTGGACCTCGCCAAAATGGCAGGTCTGTACCCGGCCGGCCTGGTCTGCGAGATCATGAATACCGACGGCACGATGGCGCGCCTGCCGGACCTGAAGCGGTTTGCCCAGCGTCATCATCTCAAGATCGTCAGCATCGAGCAGATGATTGGCTATCGTCAGCAGCATGAGCGCCTTGTCGAGCGCGTGACGGAGACCGTGATACCGACGATCCATGGCAGCTGGAAGGCGATCGCATATCGCAGCATCGTCGACCCGGACGAGCACGTGGCGCTGGTGATGGGTGATATCGACCACGGCGAGCCAACGTTGGTGCGCATGCACAGCCAGTGCGTGACGGGGGACGTGTTCCAAAGCATGCGTTGCGATTGCGGCGAGCAGCTCGAGAAGGCGATGCAGCTGATCGGCGCCGAGGGACGGGGCGTCATCGTCTATATGCGGCAGGAAGGTCGTGGCATAGGCTTCCACAACAAGCTGCGCGCCTATGCGTTGCAGGATGACGGCCTCGACACCGTCGAGGCGAACGAAGCGTTGGGCTTTGAAGCGGACCGCCGCGATTACGGAATAGGCATGCAAATCCTGCAAGACCTTGGTCTGCAGAAGATCCGGTTCCTGACCAACAACCCGAGCAAGCGCCTCGGCCTGGAGGGCTACGGCCTCGAAATGGTCGAACGCGTGCCGATCATCGTCGAGCCGAACGAATTCAACGCCCAATACCTTCAGATCAAGGCAGAGAAGCTGGGTCACCGCTTCGACGACGACCCGATGAACATCGACTAGTCAATGACGCGCACCCTCCTCGAGGATCTCGACGGCTCCAACGTCAGCGTCGCTGTTGCCGTCGCTCGATTCAACACGCTGATCACCGAACGCTTGCTGGTCGGCGCTCTGGAGGGGCTGGACGCGTTGGGCGTCGACGAGCAACGGCGTGTGGTCGCCTGGGCGCCAGGGAGCTTCGAGTTGCCGTTTACGGCGCAGCGACTGGCCGAGACGGGGCGCTACGACGCGGTGGTCTGTCTGGGCTGCGTGATCAAGGGGGAGACGGACCACAACGAGTACATCAACCAGGCGACGGCCCTGGCGCTGCAGAACGTGGGCCGAGAGACCGGCGTCCCAGCGATCTTCAAGATCATCACGGCCGACACGCTTGAGCAGGCGCTGGCGCGCTCGGGAGAAGGCACGTCGAACTGGGGCTACGAGGGCGTGCAGACGGCCGTGATCATGGCAAACCTGCGGCGCAACCTGGTCGAGTAACGGGCCGCGAGATCGTTCGTGTTACACGCGAGATTCCAGGTCGGCCAGAAGGCGTTCATCGAGAAGGACGGAGAGATCCTCGTGCTGTTCCGCCCGGAAGCGTTGTTCGACTTTCCCGGCGGCCGGATCGACGAAGGTGAGCGAGACCTGGTGGCTGCCTTGCGACGAGAGGTGCGAGAGGAGACGACGTTGGAAGTCGAGGTGGGCGCTCCGTTCGCGACGTGGCTCGGACGTCAGGAGACAGTGTTTCTCGTAGGCTATCGCTGCCGCTACGTTTCGGGGGACGTCCGCCTCAGCGAAGAACACGTCGATTTTCGCTGGGTGACGTCGGAAAGCTACGACAGCCTGGATGATGCCAGTGCTCCGTTCGAAGTGCTGCGACGCTACTTCGAGGGTTAACCGAGACGTAACCGGAGCTGACGGGGGTGTGTGCTATCATCCCCAGGTATCCCGGAGGGGCCTTTTGATTGACACCGAGCCGACCGAACAGCCGGAGCTGGACGATGGCGACTGGCAGAGCCAGGGAGAATCTCCCGACCCCAGCGCGCTAAGCGCGCTGCACCTGGCGCATCGCGTCGTCGACAAGTTTCCTGAGCTGACCAAGCGCTATCAGAAGTTCATCGGTACCGCGGCGGTCGTTTCGTCGGCACTGATCGTGCTGGCGAGCATCGCGGTGGCACGGCGCCTCAACCGCGGCGAGTCGGCGGAGGATATCCTCAACTCGATTACGTCCGAGGAAATCGAGAACGCTGGCAAGGAGAAGCCGGAGAAGCCGGGACAAGCCGACAAGAGCGATGAGAAGCGCCGCTTCTTCCACTAACCGACAGCCGCGACGCCCCTGCATTCAACTGTCAATCGGACCGTAGTCACCCTACCCGGCGTTGACGGGGTGATGAATCGCGCCCCATTCGGAATCCGGCAGGCGCAGAAACTGCCAGCCGGCTGGCGCCTCGGGTAGGCCCAGGTCAGGAGACGCCTGCCAAGACGTCCAGGTATCGTCGAAGGGCGGCTTGGCGGCCTCGATCAGGCCGATGACCTCGCGGACGTGGGCGTGCAGGAGGTCGGCTTCTTCTCGCGTGTAAATGCCTCGGGCGACGAAGTGCTCCATCTGGTCGGCGTCCTTGATCGCGTAGCTGCGATCCGGCCGCACGACGATGTCCAGCACTTCGTCGGTGACGTCGAAGCCAAGCTCGGTGCCCTGGAATGGTGCGATGATGTCGACTTTCCAGCCGTAGAAGTGGCCGGTGACTGGTTCGGCTGGGGACGGCTTGTCATCGAACAGCCGGCCGCTACCGACCCGACTCAGCTCTACGTCGTAGCCGTGTGAGGGCTCACCGAGGAAGAAGTAGCGGACCCAGGGAGCCGGCCCGCTGCCGGATTCGAAGAACAGGTCGACGTGATAAGGCTTGCCGGGAAAGAGGAGCCTCAGCGAGTCGCCGATGGTCACGCGCGGCTGGCGCATACGCTGCTCCACGATGTCCCAACGCCAGAGCTTCGTGCCCTGCGGCAGGTAGAGCGCAACGATTTCGTCGCTATCCTCGACAACCGAGTACGGCCAGCCGGGCAGGTTGGCGATAGTGTCACCCCTGATCGCGGTGTAAACGCGAGTCGAGCGCGTTTGCAGCGGATCGCGCAGGATGATGTTGTCGCCTGGTTGCCAGCCGTCGTGCATATCCAAAGTCTAGGCCCGAATGCAGAAATGTCGTAGGCCGCTTGACTTCTTAGAACATGTTTGCTATTGCTGATGCGCGGTGATGCGGCAGATATTCCACGTAGACCTGGACGCCTTCTTCGTGGCCGTGGAGCAGGCGCGCGACCCGTCACTCCTCGGCAAGCCGGTCATCGTGGGCGGCGACCCGAGCGGGCGAGGCGTCGTAGCGACGGCCTCGTACGAAGCGCGCGTCTTCGGCGTTCACTCGGCGATGCCGTTGCGCACGGCGAAACGTCTGGCGCCGCAGGCGATCTTCCTGCGCGGCACTTTCAAGGAGTATCAGCGAGTATCGAGCGCCTTCCACGCGATTCTCAGCCAATACAGCCCGCTGGTGGAGTCGGGTGGTCTGGACGAGGCATATATCGACATAACGGGCTGTGAGCCCCTCGTCGGCACACCCGATCAGGCGGCTGCCACGATGAGGCGCCGTATTCAAGAGGAGCTTCATATCGCGGCCTCGGTGGGCATCGCGACCAGCCGGCTGGTCGCGAAAGTGGCCTCGGACGCTGCCAAGCCGGACGGCGTCAAACGCGTGCCGGAAGGTGAAGAGGCGGCGTTCCTGGCGCCGATGCCGCTGAGTGCGCTGCCGATGCTGGGACCGTCTATGGAGAAGAAGCTGGCACAGCTCGGGTTGAGCACGCTGGGCCAGCTGGCGTCTCTACCGGTCTCAACTCTGGAGGGCCTGTTCGGAAGACACGGCGCGGTGATCTGGCAGCGCAGCCACGGCATCGATGCGTCGCCGGTAGGCGGCGAACCACACTCGCGATCGATCAGCCGCGAGGGTACTTTCGGCTCAGACGTCAGCGACCCCGAGCACCTGCGCGCGGTCTTGCGCGCTTTCAGCGAGAGCGTCGGCTCGCAGCTCCGGCAGCAGGGAAAGCGGGCTCGTACGGTCACTTTGAAGCTGCGCTATGAGGACTTCACGACCCTGTCGCGTAGCAAGACAATGGCCCGGCCTGTCAGCAGCAACGAGGCGATTTTCGAGGCGGCGGATGCATTGTTGGCAAGGATTCGTCAGACGGAGAAGCGCCCGGTGCGGCTGATCGGCGTTGGGGCCAGCGGGCTGGTCGAGGACGTCGTGCAGTTGAGCCTGGAGCCATCGGACGAGACGAAGTCGGAATCGCTCAGCGAGGCGTTCGACCGGGTGCGGTCGAAGTACGGCACGCGCAGCCTGCAGACCGGCCGGACCGCCTTCGACGGCGCAACCCGGAGCGATGACGCGGTGTTCGACCGCAGCACCGGCCTGTCGTCCCAGATGGACCACTGAGCCGTGCTTCTGGTAGCGCGAGGGCCTAAAATGGTTCTTGATTCGAGCTCGAAGGGTCGCGGTTTACGAGGGGAAATGTAGTGGAAGCCACTCCAGGCTCGTCACGCAGCCGCAGCGGAAGCTGGGTTAGCTTGCGGCGCGCTTGCGAGATTCTCGGCGCAGATGAGTCCACGCTGCGGCGCTGGGCTGACGCCGGAAGGCTGCGGATCTACCGGACGCCTGGAGGGCATCGGCGCTTCTCACTCGGTGACCTGGAGAGCATGGTGTCGGGTGAAGGCCGGCATCATGGCGCCGAGGAAGTGGAGCGACTTGCGGTCGCGCGGATCAGAAAACAGCTGCAGCGGGCGCGAGAGGACGATCAGGGCTGGTACGGCCATATCCCAGAAGAGAGCCGGCAGCGGCTGCGCGACCTTGGCAGACGCCTGGTCGAGATGGCCAGCGAGTACATGGAGAAGGGGACGCGGCGCAGCAGCCTGCTCGATGAAGCCCTTGACGTCGGCCGCGAGTACGGCCGCATCCTGATCGAGGCCGGATTGCCGCTGCCCAGCGCCGTCGGCGCCTACATCGGCTTCCGCAAGACGATTGATGAGACGACGAACCAGACAGCTCTGCGTGAGTCGCTGCCGGTGGAGGAAGCGCTGTCCGCATCAGGGCACGTGCACGCGCTCGGCGACCAGGTGCTCCTGGGGATGACGGCGGCGTATGAGGCGCTGTCGGCTAACGGGGAATGACGTGACGAACGGACGATCGCGCCGCGGCCGGGGTTCGATGAACGGCAGAGAGCGAAAGCTTGTCAGCGACCTCTCGCAGCCGAACTCAATGATGGCTGGGCGGACGAGGGAGATAGGGCAAAGAGCCCGAAAGGACCTCGAGAACCAGATCAACGCGGAGCCGTTCGAAGAACTGACGGATTCCGAGCTGAATGACTGGGAGCGGGATCAGGCCATCGCCAGAGAACGCATGAGGCGCGAGGGTCTGATCTGAGCTGATTTAGGTAATCGGGACAATCACGCAGGACGGATTGGAAGTTGTTCGACGCGAGCCAGCTTCCAGAATAGTCGGCTTCTTCTTAGCTTCTAGACGCGACTCACGATAAGCTAAGCGGGTGAACCAGGGCGCGATAATCGAAGCCGTGGCGTTCGACTGCTACGGCACGCTGATCGACTTCGGCGATGAGGCTTACATTCGCGCCTATGGCACCATCTGCCGTGATCAGGGCCTTTCGCTCACCGGCGAGGTGCTGTATCAGAAGTGGATGGAGATCTGGCGCCGGCTGGTCGATGACGGACGTCTGGCGGCCACAACCGACGCTGTTCCGGGGCCCAATACGCCGGGCGCGCTGAGTGAGACGGTCCAGATCCCACCGCATCAGCAGCACCACGCCGCCAGGAGCCGCAATCGCCCGATCGACGGGCCCGTGCCGCCGTTCCGTAGCTACCGCGAGGAGTGGACGGAGCATTTCGCGTTGTGCTTTGAGGAGCTCGGCGTGCAGGGCGACGCGGCGGCCGGCCACGAGCATCTGCGCCGAATGCTGGCGGAGGCGCCTGCTTTCGAGGAGGCGCTACGCACCGTCGAGACCATCGGCCGCAAGCTACCCGTGGCAATGATGTCGAACGCGGATGACGACTTCCTGTTCCCCGCGTTGGGCCGAAACGCCTTGACCTTCCCCGTCGTCCTGTCCTCCGAAGAAGCGCGCGCCTACAAACCACACCGGTCGATCTTCGAGCTACTTAGCGAGCGCCTGGGCGTTGCGCCGCAGAACATCCTCTACGTCGGAGATAGCCTGGTCGCCGACGTGAACGGTTCGAGGAACGCCGGCATGCGCGCTGCCTGGATCAACCGATCTGTTGATAGCAAGGACGCCAGCGACTGGGCCGGTATGGGACGTGATACGGCGGAGCCCGACTGCGAGGTCAGGCGCCTCGACGGGTTGATCGAAGCGCTCGAGCTGCGATGAAGCGAAAGACGGAACGTTCGCGGCAGGTCTTCGAGGAGGCCCAGCGTTATATGCCAGGCGGCGTCAACAGCCCCGTGCGCTCCTTCCGAGGCGTCGGCGGCGATCCCGTTGTCGTGGCGTCCGCAGCGGGTGCTCGGATCACTGACGCCGACGGCAATTCGTATATCGACTACTGCGGCTCCTGGGGACCGCTGATCCTGGGGCACGCGGACCGCGAGGTCGTCGATGCGGTCCAGCGAGCCGCCGCCAGAGGCTTGACCTACGGCGCCGCGACCGAGGCAGAGGTGGAGCTGGCTCGGCTCGTCTGCCAGTACGTGCCGTCGATCGAGATGGTGCGCTTTGTAAGCTCCGGTACAGAGGCGACGATGTCAGCGATCCGCGTGGCGCGCGGGCATACCGGCCGCAGCAAGATCGTCAAGTTCGAGGGCTGCTACCACGGTCACGCCGACGGGCTGCTGGTCCAGGCCGGCTCCGGCGTCGCCACGCTCTCGTTACCGGATAGCGCAGGCGTGCCAGCCTCGTACGCAGGCGAGACGCTGGTAGCGCCCTACAACGATATCGAGGCCGTCAGCGCTTTGTTCGAGCGCTGGGGCGATGAGATCGCGGCGGTGATTGTCGAACCGGTCGCGGCGAACATGGGTGTGGTGCCGCCCGCCGCCGGTTTCCTCGAGATGCTGCGCACCTACTGCAGCGATAACGGGGCGCTGCTGATCTTCGACGAGGTGATCACGGGCTTTCGAGCCGGGCTCGGCGGGTACCAGGCGTATGCCGGCGTCATGCCGGACCTCACTTGCCTGGGCAAGGTGGTGGGGGGCGGGATGCCCGTTGGGGCCTATGGCGGCCGGCGCGAGGTCATGCAGCAGGTGGCGCCCTTGGGCCCCGTCTACCAGGCGGGCACGCTTTCGGGCAACCCGTTGGCGATGGCGGCAGGCATCGCGACCCTGACACGACTGGCGCAACCAGACTTCTACGAGACGCTGGACGCGAAAGCATCACGACTGGCGGATGGCATAGCGGCGGCGATTGCCCGCCATGAAGTTCCAGCAAGGCTCAGCAGGGTTGGCTCGATGATGACGCTTTTCTTCGCCGCAGAAGCCCCTCATGACTACGCGAGCGCACGCCAAGCCGACGCTCAGGCATACGCTCGCTTCTTCCACGCGTTGCTGGACGCCGGAGTGTACTTCCCGCCCTCGCAGTTCGAGGCGGCGTTCGTGTCGGCGGCGCACAGCGATTCGGACATCGACACGACGATCGCTGCGGTCGACGCTGCCCTTGGGGTGGACTGATGGCGCGTTGGGCCGACGTAGAAGCGGCGGACGCCGGCTTCGCGGCCGCGGTGCGGTCTCTGTTCGACGCGCACGTCCACAAGGTCATGGCGACCATACGGGCCGACGGCTCGCCTCGAGTCAGCGGTATTGAAGTGACGTTCTCCGATGGCGACATTTGGTTCGGGTCGATGGCAGACGCGCGAAAGCTGGACGACCTGACGCGCGACCCGCGCCTCGCGCTGCACTGTACGCCGGACGACCCTCCGCCGGATCCGACCCTGTGGAGCGGCGATGCGAAGCTATCCGGGCGCGCTGAGGAGGTGGACGACACGGAGCGCCTGAAGTCGATGGGTGACGGTGGCGATGGCGCGTCTACCGGCCGCTTGTTCCACGTCGACCTAAGCGAGGTCGTCCTGACCAGGGTGGGGGACCCGCCAGACCATCTTGCCGTGACGCTCTGGACGCCGGAGGGCGGCATCAAACGTCTCCAGAGCCACTGACGGAGGGCTTCCCGCGGCGTTCGCGGCAGGGCTTGGACGGTTGATCGATTTTCGCTTGTCCGCGACTTCGAGCCGGTCTATACTTCCCTCAATCTTTAGTAAATTGCTTAGCTACGTGAGCGAATAAATGAAAGTCACCTGCACTCAGGAAGCCCTTTCGCGCGGACTCAGCGTTGTTGGCAGGGCGGTCGCTGCACGCAGCACCCTGCCGATTACGTCTCACGTTTTGATCACGACTGAGGATGACGGGAAGCTACGCCTCTCGGCCACCAATCTCGAGATCACGATGAACTACTGGATCGACGCGGAGATAGGCGAGCCGGGTTCGGCGGCGGTGCCGGCGCGACTGCTGACCGACTTCGTAAACACGCTGCCGTCCGACCGAATCACGTTGGAGCTGTCGCCTCGGTCTCGACAGCTTAAGGTCGAGTGCGCGCGTAACGAGGCCCAGATCAGCGGCCTCGACGCGGAGGATTTCCCGCCCACGCCGGTCGTCCAGGACGGCATCGAAGTCCAGTTGGAGGCGAAAGGCCTGCGTCAGGCGATCGCTCAGACCGTGTTCGCAGCGGCAACGGACGATTCGCGGCCCGTGCTCACCGGCGTCGACACGAAATTCGACGACAACCTGCTGACGCTGGCGGCCTCGGACGGATTCCGGCTTTCCGTCTACAAGCTGCCCCTGGCAGCATCGGTGGAAGCAACAGAGATCGTCGTGCCATCACGCGCGCTCTCAGAACTGAGCCGTCTGCTGGCCGAGCAAGACGAAGCGGTGACGCTGCGAACGAACGCGGCGAAGACGCAGGTGCTGTTTCGCTTGGCCAACGCCGAAATGGTGGCGCAGCTGATTCAAGGCACGTTCCCCAACTTCAACCAGCTGATTCCGCCTAGCTCCACCAGTCGCGCCGTGGCGGAGGTGGGCGAATTCTTGCGCGAGACGCGGACGGCCTCGGTGTTCGCCCGCGACGGTTCTGGGATTGTGCGTCTCGTGGTTACGCCAGGGCAGGGTGTGACGCCCGGCAAGATCGTAATCTCGGCACGCGCCGAAGAAGTGGGCGATAACGAGGGCGAGATCGACGCGGCCGTCGAAGGCGAGGGCGTGAAGATCGCGTTCAACGGCAAGTACTTGCAAGACGTCCTGCAGGCCCTCGAGACCGGGCAGCTCGCGATGGAGACGACGGGTCCCTCCAGCCAGGGCGTCTTCAAGACGCTAGGAGACGACAACTACGTCCACGTCATCATGCCGATGTTCGTTCAATGGTGATAAACCGACGCGAGGTTTTGGGACCTGCGAGTCGTCCAATGGCAGCACTCCGGCAACCGTCGCCCGCTCCTGGGTCGCCGTCACGCTGACCTGGAGCGCTTCCAGAATCTGCTCGCGGTCGCGCTCGCTGGCTCGATCGAGCCAGGCTCCGACCGCCGTGCAGGCCGAGTGCAATGCCGCTTCGTCCATGGCTCCGTAGGCTGACGCGTCTAGTGGCTGTAGCGACTTGAGCCGCTCGGTGATCACCTCCTGCTGCCGCCGGATGTCGGCCAGTTCAGTCTCGACCACGTCCTCATTGACTTCGCCGTAGCCGAACAGGCGCACGAGCCGTGCCTCCCGCTTCTTGAGCGATTTGAGCTGGGCGTCTAGGCGACCGGCCTCTTCGGGGTCGGTGTCGGAGTCCGCCGAGCGTGTGAGCTCGCGAAGCACCACCTCCGGCGAGGCGAGCAGCCGCCGCATCTCGGTCCAGGCTCCCGCCTCCAGGGCGTCGGCCCTCACGTAGCGCCCCGAGCATTCGCGCCCGGTGTTGGTGTCGTAGGAGTGGTGGCAGCGATAGTAGCTGTACTCGCGCCCCTTGCTCTTAAGCGTCTGGCCGACCATGGCGCCGCTGCAGATCCCACAGCGGGCCCGCCCGCCCAGAGCGTAGTGGCGGTGGGTGCCCTGCCGCCGCGCTCGCTCCGGATCATGGAGGATCGTCTGCACGCGGCGCCATATGGCGGCGTCGATGATCGGGGGCGAGGCTCCGGGTACCGCAATGTGCTCGTCGAGCGGTCGCTCGATGACCTCGCTGCGGCGCCGGCCGTTTGCGGCGCGTGAGCTAACGCGCTTTGTGCGCCGGTAGACGGTGTGGCCGGTGTAGGTCTCGTTTGTCAGCACGCGCCGGATGGTGAGCGGGTACCAGCGGCCACCGGCCAGCGCCGGGATGGCAGCCTCGTTAAGCTCGCGTGAGACCGCCGAGAAGCTCCTCGTCTCGGAGTAGCGCTCGAAGATGCGCCGCACGACGGTCGCCTGGAACGGCTCGAGCTCGCGCTGACCCGTTGCCTGCTCATAGGTGTAGCCATAGCAACCGGCTCCGGTCCCCTGCGGCAGGCGGCCCGACCGCGCCCGCTCCACCTTGCCGCGCATTGTTCGCTCAGCAATCTTCTCCCGCTCGAACTCGGCGGCAAACGCCTTAACCGATCGCAGGAGCTGACCCGTCGCGGTGTCCTCGAAGTTCTCGGTCACGAACTGAAGAGAGACTCCACGCTCCTCCATCTCCTCGACGAGGATGGCTACGTGAGTCTGCTTTCTGCTGAGCCGGTCAAGGGCATAGGAGAGGACCACGTCAACCATCGCCTTTGCGGCCAAGGCCCGAACCTCGGTTAAGCCAGAACGCTCAAGACTGAATCCGCTGGCTGAGTCCCTAACAGTCCCCTCCACCGTCCAGCCATTCTTCTCGGCCAGCGCAAGACAGGCCCTCTCCTGGGTATCGAGCGAGGTGCCTTTACGTTCCTGAGCATCGGTTGAAACACGGCTGTAGATCACGCACTGCATTGATCCCTCGAATCCTCACTCTTCCAATCAACGAGGCCGGCTGCCGCGACGCCGCCAGTCTTCGAGTTCCTTCTTCGCATTTCTGCCGCCAGGGCCGAATCTATGGCGACTCAGGAACTCGGGAACTCCTCCGTATTCAAGAAGAATCACTGCGGATTCGGCCACCTTGTCATGACCGGCCAGAAAGAAAGAGCCACGGCGGGCCTCCTTGCCACAACCACACCAGCAATACCCGGTCGGGATCAAACGTTGGCCTGTCATCCTTGAACCTCTTTCTTGAATTGTATGCAAGCATGCTATCCACGCCACGTCAAGCGTCTCGGGCAGCATCAAGGGCTTCTTGTGCATGAAGCTGATCATGCCGATGAAGCATCCGGTCAATGGATGCGGCACGGCGTCGCCCTAGTACTAGTCGGATCGAATGGTCGTCAAAGTCCATGCTTCGCAACCATGCGGCAAGCGTGGCCACTAGTTGCGGACGAGTCGCCTTCGGCCAGCCTGCAAGCACGCAACTTGCCCGGAGACTATCCCGGAAGGCTCTTTCTGAGAGTCCTGCGTCGGAAGGACGACCTCGAAGGACGAAGGCATCTCGGTCAAGCCCGGAAGCCAGTCCGTGCTTCAGCAGCGACTGCGCACCTGGTCCGACCACGAAGACAGTAACCCGATGCCCTCGCCGCATGACCTTAGCTTCCCAATACGGGGTCAGGCCGTCATCGTGCCACGTTAGGTCTCGCCATCTGAGCTCACACATCTCCTTCACATCGATCCCGCTAAAACATGCCAACGCAGCAATTGCACCTGAGATCGGGGTCCGGGTGATCCCGGCATTCAAGATGTGCTCCAAGGCGTCGGCAGTTGGTGTTGGCCCCGGCATGCGTCGCCGACTTCTGGAGCCGGGTACGGACACGCCCGCGTCGTACCAGCCCTTGACCGCTTTCTTGGGAAGAGCAGCCTGGAACATCCGCACTCGCTGGCGCCCAAGGTAAGGCGATACACCCATCATGAGGAATCGCTGAAAGGCGCGGATGCGCGTGAGTACGGTGGCCATTCCAAGCCCCTTACTCGCCTTCTCAATTAGCATCGCGGCCGCCTCGGGATCGCCACGGAGTTCTCGAAGGCTGACGCTGGTCAATTCCTCCGACAGACGCGCAAGACTCCGAAGCTGAGAAACCTCCGAAGCTACCGTAGAGGCTGCTCCGCCCAGGTCTCTGCGCCACGTCTGGAAGACAGACAACTCTTCAAGGGATGGAACAGACAGCGGGACCGCAGGGCCAGGTTGGAAAAGTTTCCCTTGAGCATCCATGCTCACTTCATCTCCACCAGCACCGTGGGAAGTTGGGCTGGACCACCGTTTTCAGGGGCAGTCGAGAGAGACGACAATCGAGTCCTTAGGCGCGTCAAGGACGGCTGAACATAGTGATCGTCCATTCGGCGCGGACTGGTCCAGTTACCAGCCAGCGAAGCGACTGAACGCGAAACGAGCGTCGTCGCGAGAGTTGCAAAAGCCCTTCTATAGCCGTGAGCGGTGAATGCCTCAACACCAGCCTGAGAACACGCGACAGCCAAATCCCTCGACCATTGTCGGTATGTCCAGGCCCCCGCCGTTATCCGTCTCCAGAAGGGGCCAGGCACACCAAATCCGATGCGCTCCGAATGAACAAATGCCCTTGCCCACGTATTGAAGGCCACGACATAGGCCTCCAACGCATCGAGAGCGGCCTTCGGCACGGCCACCTCGAAGGGCTGGACGGAACTCTTTGCCTTGAGGATCATGCGGCCTTGACCATTAGGAAGCCTGTGCAAGTCAGCGCCGTCTAGTCGAAGGAGGGCACCTATTCGTAGACCTCGATCCGCCAGTAGGCACAGTAGCGCCTCGTTGCGGGAGCCAATCCAGCCCTCACCGCGACTCAGGACATGCCGAACCGCTTCGGCCTCGTCGGGCGTGGGCATTCGGCCTCCACGACCACGAGACCAGCCAACGGGCAATCGGTAGCCGGTTCCGACTAACTCGGCGACCTGTTGGAGAGCCTGATCGACATTGCCCGCTGGTTGGGGCAAGCCGAACTGTTTGAGCTCGACCTCCATCAGGAGTGCGAATGCTCGAGCCACACTGCGTCTCTGGGAAGCGAGCCATGCTGTAATGCTCCGTCCGCCATCTGACGCCATTCCACTAGCCAAGGTCTTTCCCAGTAGATCAAGGTCCGAATAGAACCTAACCAATGAGACCGGCTCGCCCAGGAGCGTTGTCGCAAGCATCAGCGAATCACGCAGTACCCAGGAGTATTGCCGAACTGTCGCCGCTGTGAAGCGGTTGGCGACCCGCCTGCCAAACTCCGCAATGAGCGCTGCGTCGTCTGCAGGTAGGCTGGCCACCCGCCCAGTTCGTCGCTTGAGGTCCCGTGACTCAGCGCCGCAACCTGGTAGAGCCTGCTGAACGTCAGTGCCGATCTTTGCAATCTGTTCGTCTAAGTCGACTGCCGATCTTTGCTTAGTAGTTTCCGTGTCAAGCTGCGACCAGAATGTCTCGGTGTCTTCCGCAGAACGGCAACCAAGAAGGGGTTGCGCTGAAGTCGGCGCCTTCACGAACTGGTCTCATTGTCTAAGTCTCGGATGGAGACTTCGGCAAAGATACGGCGCCACAACTCCAGCCAGGCAGGGGTCAGTTCTGGGACTGCTTGCCAGTCCACTTGCACAGCAATGGCGCTCACCCTCGGCTTGGCCGAACGTGGACAAGGGTCTGACGGGTGGTGTTCGCTCATACAGGTAGCCCCCGAGAGGCCTGGCCTGCCAGTCTGGCGCTCTCGGGGGCTTGGTCACCGCCAGTGGCGGTTGCCCACGAATTGGGTTGGCAGGCTTGAACCTCGTTGGTTCTTGCCTGTAAGGCGTGACGAAGGGCGTCACATCGTGACGGAGTCCATCACGGCTAAGTGGTTATCTTCCACTCGATGGCTTCTTCGGGCTCATAGGAGAAGCTGGCGCCACGTTTAACTGAGTGCTTCAAGTGACTCGCGAGGGCTGGCAAGATATCCGCAAGCTGATCCTCGACTCGGTCGAGGGCATGAGAGATGCTTGTGCGCGCCTTCTCCGCTGGCCCTTGAACGCGGCGAGGCCGGCTCCCGAGTCCAATGACCTGCCTTAGTTGTTTCTGCAATGACGACAGCTCATCCTGCTCCTCATTGGAGAGCAGCCCGCTTCTCTTGCGGGCGTCTAGCTCGGCAATCCGTCGCTGGTAGTCCCGTCGGGCATCCGTGTCTATGACCTGATCGGACTCCATTTCATCTATTCTCAATTCATCGTCGTGACTTGGCAGCGAGCCGGCTGACGGACCCGATAGGGCCAGCAGCTCGAGAGCACCGATCCTCTTGCCGGGATTGGCGAGCAGATGGGACAGATACGCCAGCCCGACATAGTTCCGGACCGTCTTGCTTACACCCGTCCATGTGGCGGTCCAGTGTTGGCCGGATTTCACCAGCGCGTACCCAGGGAGCGTCTCCAAGCGACCGAACTCCGGGATCTCTACTGATAGTCTTGCGTCTTGCTCACGAAGCATCGCCGGCAGCGAGCACACTCTGCCTGCCAGCCACTGGGGCACGTCCTCGCTCAGAACCACGAAGAGCGCTTGCTTCCGCCCGCCACTCGGCGCGAATAGCGCCGGTGCATCCGGCCAGCCCACACCCCTGAGGAGATGCACCTCCAGACCTTGACTGGAACCTAGACTCCAGTGGCGCCCGCGCATTGCTTCACGAGGGGTCCTCCCTGTCTCCAAGACGCGGACAAGTTGTGCCGCGATGCCTTCGATGGAGATACGCCAGCGCTTTAGCAGGATCGCGTCCAATTCAACCCTGCCGTTCAGGGGGCAGTAGATGTAGGCCGGAGCGCCGTCTTCGCCGAAGGTGACAGTTTCTGAATGAGGCTCGTCGCATTCGGTGCAGCTCACTCGTGATTGGGACCCGGTCGGTTCTAGCAGGCCTAACTCCGCAAGCGACCGGACGGCGCCTTCCGGCCAGCTTTGGGTCTCGTCGCCCAGAACCAGCTTCGGGGTATCTCCTGGAAGGTCAGCCCGAATCAACAGCTCGGTCGCAATGTCGATCAGTGTCACACGCCTACTAGCTCCCCGATGACACGCTCCAGATTGGACTCCGTAAGAGCCTTCCTAATGATCCCGTCGATGCCCTCGTGGTCGAGAAGGCACCCATTTCGAGCAAGGGTGAAAGTCTTCGTTCTTCCGCGTCGCTTCTTGCCAATCGGTCGGAACTGAGCCTGGAGTTTCACCCGCTCAACATCCATCAAGAAGAACGGGTATTTGTCCGTGGCCTCGCCTGGGACCACCGACCAGTACCGGCTTGCCACGTTGAGGACGCCCTTTCCAGGTGGCCCTCCAACCTCAACTGTTACGCTGCGTCTTCCGTCCCTATCCCTGACATTCACCCACTTCACCTCGATACTTTCGAGTCCAGTGGGTGGATCGATGTAAAACTCGAAGGACTCGTCCTTCAGGCGATTGAGGTCATAGATGGTCGCGGGGCCTCCGTCAGGCGGAAGGTTCATCCCCATCGCGACGATTCCAAACAACTGCTGGAGGTCTCTTACCTTCTTCTTGGTCCCCTGACAGAAGACCTCCAAATTACCCGTGTCGGGGCAGTAGAAGAAGAGCAAATCAGAAGCGGGCCGAATTTTCCGCCTAATCAACTCATCGGCCGCGTATTCGAGGACCGTCGTACCGAAGTCTTCGGGGTACGCGAGAAAAAGCGTGCCAGTTGCCCGCTCAAGGTGCTCGACCTGACAGTGAGAGCCACGTCCTTCCTCGCGCAGTAGATAGGCGGTGAGCTCGCTCGAGAGTCTCTTGATGACTGCGGCGCCTGTACTCGGGTGAAGGTCTTTCCCGATGAAGCGGCGCCGCCAGTATCTGCCATTAAGGGTATCTGCGGCTCGGAAGCGCACCAAGTCTGCGAATAGCTCTGGCCACTTTAGCAGTAGCCACAGGGCAGCGTCGTAGCTGCTTTCCAGAGCCGTGAGAACGTCTGTGAGGTCGAGCTCTCGCGCCTTTGCTTCCTGATAGATGACGTGCTGGCCATCATCATCAGCGAGGTCATAAACATCTTGGAGGTCCTGCTCCACATCAATCCGCCTGTCCGGAGGAAGGTCTTGAATGGCCGCACCTAAAGCTTCAACGTCACACTCGTCTTCCTCCAGGAATTGCTGGCCAAGAAACAGGTCCCGAGAAAGGAGGTACTCTCGGAGGAGATTCCACTCGAATTGACGCAAGACTCCTTTAGTTGAAAACGCATAGCGGTGACTCATAGCGGGCCTCGTTTAGAACAAGGGGCGGGGACCCCAACTGACAACTCATCCGGGTCATCTCGTGAACAGTTTCCGATTCCCCTGTCAGGCCCGCAATACCCTGGCGGACTATAGGCACGCGAAAGTCATCCACATATCGAAACAGCAGATTCGAGACGCGACTACCGGAAGGACTTGCGGCACAGCTCTAGCGGCCAGCTGAGCCAATCCGAGGAGGATGAGTGGGTTATGCGCGCTCGATTGCCACGGTGCCGTCCTCTTGCACCCAGGCGAGGGAGAAGTTCACGGTCCCGCTTAGCCAGGACACCTTTTCCGAGAGGTTGCGGTAGGTGATGAATTCCGGTAGAGCGAGCATTAGGTCGGCCGTGGAGTCCTCTCCGTGCCAGGCGCAGACCTCGAAGAAAGCGCCGTAGAACCAGTTTCTAGCCTGGGTGAATGGCGTCGTTCTCTCAGTTCCAGCCGGCCTTCCCTTGACGCTAGCCCAAAGCTCTCTGCCGTCCTTGCGGACCACTATGTCCTTGCCGTGCTCGCGCGAGGACGTATCGGCGACGCGGACCACGTCGAAGCCTTCCTTCACAAGGTGACGAACGACCGCTGCCTGCACGTTCCCTTCCCAGAACCACGGCCGGTCAGAAATGACGGTGGCCGCGACCTGAGGTTTCTGCGCTGGCGAGGCCACGAAGTAGTTTCGGATGCCGTCTTCCTCTTGCCGGCGCACGATTAGTCCGGCGGACGCGAGCTCTCTACATCTCTGGTTCACCTGCGCGTGGTGCTTCACACCGAGCGCCTGGCGCAGATCCGAATCTGTCACACCTGACGAAGAGGCGCTCATATAAGCGAGGATGGCGTCCTTGATGGTCTTCCTGCCCTTCCCTAGCTTCTGCTTCCTGGCCATCCGCCTGTTCGGGGTGGGAGGCTTCGAAGTCATCAGACTGCAACAATCGATCTGTGTCGAGTGCCCATCACCCATCAGAGGACGGATAACCATGCGAGCGGCAGTATAACTGCTCACCGGAAACGTGATCGCAGCCTGACGATCCGTGGACGGCTGGCCAAGCGAGTCCACTTAGACTCTGGTTTCCGGCACTGGCAGCGCTGACCCGCTACGCACCAATCCAGCGACCCGCCCTCGGCAAACAGACACTCACCGCTTGCCGACCAGAACCGCGCTTGCGGCCCGTAAAATGGGTCCCCGGCTCCTGCCTGGTGGCAGCAAGTTGCGGATTACCTACTCCCAAGGTGCTTTCTCGAGGTTCAGATGAGTCACGAGCGAACAGATGGCAGCAGTCCACCAGAGCGCGGCTTCTGTCTGAGGTGCGCGGAACGCCGCAACGCAACCTCGCCGTGGACCTGCTGCAGAAGCTGATCAGGGCGAACTCTCCACCCAGAGTCGTTTTTCTGGCGGCAGCCTTACGCCGGGGCCATCAACTGGGGGGTCACCGATCTCGAGGTAGGCGCAAAACGCTGGGTGAATCGAGTACCTGATTGGGCCTCGTGGCCTGCGG
This sequence comes from Dehalococcoidia bacterium, assembly GCA_965197795.1. Classification (GTDB taxonomy): domain Bacteria; phylum Chloroflexota; class Dehalococcoidia; order DSTF01; family WHTK01; genus WHTK01. The sequence continues at coordinate 838,020 of OZ240228.1, forward strand.
TTTCGTGCGTGCGACTGAATCTTCGGAACACCCGAGAGCTCGTGGACGAATCGAAAGTCCCCATCTCCAACTTCCAGTCCAAGGAAGCCCCGAGCAATGAGATGGTTCTGCACGCTCTCTACCTGCTGTTCTGCAACGCCGGCCCTCTCGATTGCTTGACGGACTTCGGCCTCTGGAAGGACCGACCTTTGCCCGATGAATTCGTACAGCACGTTCTCGATCTCTTCGACTGTGATACCGTTCTCAACCGTGAGAGATTCAAGGGCGAATTGAGAGTACCAGCTTCTGCGATTCGTACGTCCCCGGGTTCAACTCGACTATGCCGGTGATTTACTGCAGCACCAATTGCTGCGTTGCAAGACTGGATAAGATCCCATGGTCGGGGCAAGATCCGCTCGATAATGTAGTCGCGGGTCGGTATGCCGTTGATCTGCTCACGGAAGAACGCTCCCCGAGGTGAGAGGGGTCAGTCCCCTCGCGCTGATTCCGCCAGAAAGCGTTCTTCGATCACCCTAAGTAGGAGTTCAGGATCGGTCCAAGCCAACCGCTGAACCGGCAGCTTGTCTGGCTCGCGCGCCGCAGAAGGGGTCGTAGCCGAGTTGGCCGCCTGCTTCATTGGTCCTTGCTTGCGTAACAGGTCCTTGCAGTTTCCTGCGTTTTCCCTGCTGTTTTGAAGCTGGAGCCACTGACTTTTAATCCGTCGGTCCTGGGTTCGAATCCCAGAGGGCCCACCACCAACCCTGCATCAGAGCACATATGGCTCAGAGTTCTGAGGACCCTGGACGAACAGAGCAGGCTGAGGACGGCGACGACTGCGAATGAGATGGCCACGAGCGTCTGGCCGGCGGCGAGGAAGGCAAGAGCCGACAGACCGAACACTGCCATTTCGACCAGAAACCTGCCTGTGTCAGTCAGCCACGCCGCTGACTTCGGCGCGACCAGCTTCCACCAAACGAAGATGGCCGCGCCAGGCGCCAATGACGATCCCTTCCGCCAGATTGTCGCCCGCGTGGATGCCCCAGTACATGAGGGCCAGCAGGGCGCACAGTTCGAGGAGGCGACGGCTATCGCGAATCGCGCCCTCTCAACGGAGAATCCCTAGCTCCCGCCGGAGCTCGTCCTTCGCAACCTTCCAACCGAGAACAGCGAGGCGCTCAGGGCAAGTCAAGGACGGAGTCGAACTCTTCCCTTACTTTCATATCCGGCGTAATCAACTTAGCGAGTACATCTGCCGAAAACTGCGAGGGGTTTTCTCCGATCCCTTCGGTGTCGCCCAAGACACTCTTCGCAACATCGAACACTACACCCAGGGCTCCTTTCGCCGACCCGTTCGGACGAATCGCCCCATCGCGGGCTACCTTGAGTTGATCGGCCGCGTTTTCTACGCGGGAGCCTCGATCGCCTACCAGTGCATCAAGAACTTCGTCATCTAGAAGGTACGACTCCAAGGAGTGGCGTTCGAGCACTCTTAGATTCGGATCACTCTTGAGTAGGCGGGTACGGTTCTCTGGAGTAAGGTCATCGCGGTCGCGCAACTTTAGAAGACGCGTCCCTGGCGCAATCACCGAAGCTATCTGAGCCGCCTGTTCAAGCTCGCCCTTGCCCCCGCTGGACTTGAACTCCACCCGTGGGTGCAGGTCACGGAAGACCTGCCGGTATATCCGTTCGTCCCACACGGGAACTCGGTCACTCACTTGGCTCCCCTCGCAAATAACCAGAACCTCTGGAGCGAGAAGCCTAGCCAGATCGTCCAAGGCAACGGACATCGCCTCACGCAGGAGTTGGCCTGAGGGCTGGGACGGCTTGAGTTGGACATCTGGGGCTGGCCCCTTGACCTGTCCGAAATCCAAGAAGGCAACCCGGCCGGGCTCGGCGGTGGACATGTCGAACGCTCTACGGATCATCCCGACAGAGTGAGTGGCGATCCACAACTGCGATCCATCTGGGAGAAGCCGTATGAGCTCAGTGAGCACAGAGGCCTGCACGGCGGGGTTGAGGTGGATCTCAGGCTCGTCAAGGCAAATCAGGGGGGTGCCCAGCTCTGTCGCCGCAATGTGGACATCCAACAGCAGGTCGAAAACGGCCTTCTCCCCGCCGGAGAGGCTCTCGTATCGGAATCGTCGGATGTCGTCCCTAGTAAAGTAGAAAGAACCGTTCGATGTAGCATCCCCCAACCCCGTGAAACGCAAATGCGGCAACACGCGTGTGAGAGAGTCTTGCACTGGCGCCAGCGTGGCCCTAACCGTCTCAAGGTCTCGAACGGCATCACTGCTCTCCAAGTTCGATAGGACCGGAACGAAACTCGCGACGAGCCGCTGATAGTGCTCACCGAGAGCTTCGTCTGTCTCGACCATGCGGTCGAAGGATTCACGGCTGCGAAAGTCTTGCTGTCTCTCGATGGAATTCGCCAATACGTCTGGAGTATTTCTGTGGGCAGTTCGCACATGAACGAGCGGACCCAAGGGTTCTGAGGATCCAGAATCATCACCGTCGTGCAGGGTAACCTCAGGTCTGCCAAACGTGCCCGTCTCAGAATCGAAATAGTCACCGGAAAAGCCTCTACTCATAGTTCTGCCTTTGTGCCGTGCCCATTCAAGAAACGCGTCAAAGACGGAAGACTTGCCCGTCCCGTTCGGGCCGAGCATCACCACGAGTTCGACGTCGACACCTAGCGCCTGGATCCCTAAAGAACCGAAGCGCTTGAACTTGCTGGGAATCCTGACTTCCGATACACGCATGAGTTCTGGTCCTACACCCACCCGAAAAGGGGCCCCTCTGTCACGCTCTCGGTCTGGTCGACGTATTCGTCGGCATCCCCGTTGGCTGCGCAATTCTTCAATCGCGACACCACTCGACAAGGATCAAGTAGAGGTCTGCCAGCTTTCAGCAAAAGCCGCAACCTCACTCTCGGTCTTCGGATGGCAAGCCCTATGAACCAAGGCTCCGTTGCCAAGTTGCGTCAGCCCACCTTTGTGATGCTCCTTCACATGGTGAATTTCCGCCTCAGGCCAGTTTACTTCTGAGTGGCATCGAGATGGTAAAGCATGCTGATCCTTGCTGGCGCGCGTCACGAAGGCATTGGCGCGTTGTTCGACAGAGCTTGGAGGCTCAGAGCCGCTTTCGGCGTTACGTCCTAGCTCGTTATAGCCAAGCCCACCCGGAGGCTTCTGAGTGGACCCCACACTGGATCGAGGCTCATGTGCCAGCGCAGGAATGGCGTCCTTCGCCTATTCGCCTCGCCGCCATACGGTGGGGTCGCAGAATACGAGGCGCCACAGCGCAGAATCGGAGCCATACCCGAAGCTGCCGTCAGGCTCCTCGACGATCCAACGGCATTCGAAGGACCCGGGCGTGTCGTTCACGGTTGCATCGCCCCTCGATAGCCAGATGGCCGGCGCAGTGTTCTCCATCTCGGTTACGCGAAAGTCCGAGAGGTCGAAGCCTTCAAACGCCTCATGCAGTCGCCCGGCCATCTGGCCCAGCGATTTCTCCCCTTTATCGAGCCGCCTAGTCGGGAAGCGGGCAAGCGCACCGAAGTTCCGCTCACGCCAACCGGTCAGGAACTCAACGGTCAGCACGTGGATCTCGTGGTCGTCGAAGCGAGCATCGGGAACCGAGAGATGCGCCGCCCCAGGGGATACGAAGGGGATAGCGTCGGCAAATGTGGGGGCTCATCCTGAGAATGACGCTGTCCAATCCGAACTGCTACTCCGCGCTTTGCAGCGGCTTCCGCTGTCTTCTCGAGCAGCTGACCGATGACCTTGTGGCTAGTTGCCGTGACGCCAACCCTCTTCCCAGCAGCCGCCAGGTCCACGATCATCTCCGCACCGACTGTGGTCTTGCCGGAGTCCGGCGGCCCCTGCACAGCGAGGTAGCTGGCATCCAGCTGAGCCACGAGGCGACGAGCAGCCGCCTCGGCTGGTTCGTCTGGGCTAGCAAGACTGTCGCCGTTTGGCTGACCAGCGTTGGGAGGCTTTCGTAGCAAGAGGTCTCGAGCAGCTCGAAACGGCCCCGCTGCGTCGATGCCGTTGTCGATCACCCACTCTGCGATTCGTCGCAGGTTGGCTTGCTGCTCCGGCGTGCGAATATCCTCGAGTGGCACCAAGGAAGTAGGACTTGGTGGGTCAGCGTTCCTGCCTCGCTTGATCTCGATGGTGCTTGAATCGTCGTCGATAGCGACAACCGTGCCGACGCGCTGACCATCCTGCGCGGGATCGCGAGGCGTGGAGCCGACGGTGATCTTGTGGTCTTGGGGTGGAAAGCGGAAGCGGTAGATAATCGACTGCCTCTCCTGGCCGACCGGGCCGTCCGCAATGAGGTCCCCCATGGCGTCGGGCTCCGCAACGCGTTCTTCATCGGTCAGATCGTTGACCAGGTAAAAGTAGCGCCACCACATCGACTTCTCTTCGCGGCGGTGCCAGCTGAGAAGCTGCGCCAATAGCCGACGTCCCTGCTCCTCGGCGCTGCGGCTGGAAGGGTCTTCGGAAACGCCAGCGACCAGCTTTCCCGTCAGTTCGAGCGTCAACGCGAGCAACTGCGTCAGATCCTCACTTGCGGTGCCGCTGTCCGCTGCAGGCCTCGGTAGTTCCCCTCCGAGGTCAGCCGCCAGTTGAGTTCGTAGTGTTTCTAGCCAATCGCGTAACCGCCAAGTGGAGACGCAATCGTCTTTGTTGTATTCCTCGATGCGCTGCAGGATTTCTGGGTCATCTTCAACCTCGCCACCGAGCTCAAGCCAGGTCTCGAAGGCAACGATGCTCGAACCCGCGTCACGCAAATCGACTGTACGAGTGAACCCGTAGAGGGGTTCCAGCTTCTTGATCGAGTAGCTCTCGACGGAGGCACGGATGCCCTGACGCACAGCTCGAAACAGATCGACAAAGACGCCGCCACGGAGGAGCCGGTCGACTTCGTCCTCGCGCGTACCGTAGCGACCCATGAGACGACGCACGGCGGTCTGCTCGTAGGCAGCGTAGTGGTAGATATGAAGGTTTGGGTCCGCTTCGAGACGGAGCATGACGAGATCGATAAACGCCTCGAACGCCATGTGTCAAGTAGATAATCCCCGTTTTTTGAGGACCAGCACCTCCAGCGACGGCTCTGCCACCAGCTGCTGCAGGCGCTCGTTGTCGCGCTTGAGGCTCGCCACCTCCAGCTGCGTGGCGTCGCGCACCGTCTCGGCTGCAAGCCTCGTCTTGCCAGCCTCCATGAACTCCTTGAGCCAGGCGTAGTAGACGTTGGGGTTGATGCCCTCCCGGCGGCAGAGGTCTGACACCCTGGTCTCGCGCCGGAAGCCCTCCAGCACGACGCGGACCTTCTCCTCCGCCGTGAACTTGCGCCGAGTCGTCCGACGCACTTGCTGGATGAATTGCCGCGTCTCGTCCTCGACCGGCATCGCCTCAGCGGCTGGAATCCTGCGCATCCTCGGCATGTCTCGCTCCTTCTGCCGACGGTAACCTACCGCCACTACAGGAAGCCAGAGCAACCTCAGTCATCCATTAACAATTGCTAACTCTGTGTCCGGATTTCGCTGACGGGGAACAGTGCAAGCCAGCGACCAAAGTCTCCATTAGAAATCAGGCCGAAAAGTCCGGATTTCGCCGAAGACGTACAGCAAGAGTCCTCGCTGTTCAGGACCGACTATCGATCTTCGGAGTCTGGCGATCGCCCTGACTGTCGATCTTTGCCTAGTCTCCTCGGTCCACTAACGTTGGTCTCGCGTGCCGCTTCGTACGAACTCCGTAAGTCGTCCAATTCAACGCATGTGATTCGGTGTGCACACGGTTCACCCGTGTAAGCGTAAGGAGGGACATCGCGCCCATCCGGGGCATTGTCAGTCTTATTCTGATTACACTTCTCGCACAGCAATTGCAAGTTAGTGAGTTCCGAGTGACTTCTTATCGGTATGATGTGATCCACCGTTAGCTGGTCCGTAGAGTACATGAGCTTATCGCACCTGTTGCACACCAGACCTTGCTTGTATGCAAGCAAGGTCTTCGCTTGGAATTTCTTGGGGGTGTTTATCCATCTCTGTAACTGGTGATGTGGCAGCTCATTACCGTCGACTTTGTCGTTAGATCGCTTTTTAATATCATCGATTAGGTCGTCGATAGTGTGGTAATTGGTACCATCCAAAAGCTCACTGAACATCTCATCGAGTACTCTGGCAACCTCGCTGAACCGCTCGCCAATGCCTCGCATTGAGGCCAAAGCTTCTGTTTGAGGCAGACTGTTTGAGCTTGGACTAGAGTCCGCGTCCAGGTGAAGGATCGTGCTTTTTTCACCGCAGTCTTCGCATTGCTCAACGGTAGTAAAGCTTCCGCGGTTAGTCTCCCTCCTGTCGATTTCTTTCCATCTATGAATAACTTGGACTTCGTGCATGGAGCTTTTGTTCATTTTGCGTACCTCTCCAGCACGGGGGATCAACGAGTGCCCCGATACCCACCTGGCGAATGGTCAGCCAGTGCTAATTTCTGACATTCTATCTGGAGATGCCTCAGTGCCAAGCCTTCGTCGTCAAATAATGAACCAAGCCGCCGCGGAGCAGAGGAGACGTTGCTGTGCCCAAGCCCCTAACTGCTCTGGGGAGCAGAGCGGCTATCGACCAGGCGCTGTCCCGGCTTGCCCGCAAAGGGGAACTCATGTGGGTCTGCCAGGGCGTCTATGTCCGGCCCATCCAGACCCGCTTCGGCCCTCGCCCGCCCGCCGTCAAAAAGGTGATCGTGTCCCTGTCCACACTCTGGGGCGAGACGATTGTACCTTGCGGCGGCGAGGCGGCGAACGCCCTTGCACTCACTACACAGGCGCCAGTGCGGTCGGTTTACTTGACCTTCGGCCTCAATCGTTGGCTGACGCTCGGTGAGTTGACAGTGGATCTGCGTCATGCCCCCGTTGGCAGTTGGCGGCGCCACACCGGCTGGCCGGCGAGGCAGTCGTGCCCTGTCCTGGCTGGATCCCGGGAGACGAACCTGGACATGATTGGCCGCAAGCTCTCAACCGAAGACTTGCAGGAGCTGGCCGAATCGCGTGCTGTGATGTCTTCCTGGATAGCAGAATCCATGAGCGCAATGGTTGGCAATGGCTGACATGTCGTTTCAGTCGCTTTCCCCCGACGACGCGGTGGCGGGGGAGCAGACGCGCAACACGACCAACCTGTTCGACGGGTTCTTGCCACCCCGGACTCGGCGCCGCGACTACTAAGCAAAGATCGACAGTCCCGCAGGAACCCGGACTCCGAAGATCGATAGTCTAGCCGTACAAGGTGGTCTGCTTTGGTCTAGGCGAAGACATGGCGTTACCCATCGAAAGCCACCGCCGTGACCAGAGCCGAGCATACCGTTCCAGTCACTCGACTGCGAGCTAGCGCGGCAAGACAACGGTCAGCTCGAAGGGATAGCCTTTACTCGCCACCGCACGAACATGGTGGAGTGTGCACCTAGTGAACAGGCCTAGCGTCTCCCGAAGCCCCCGTCGTGCAGTACCGTCTTGCGGCTATGGCAGGTCTGGCACAGCGCCCGCAGGTTGTCAGCGGCATCGGTCCCACCTCGAGACAACGGCCGGATGTGGTCAATCACCGTAGCCCTGGCGCCGCAGGCTATACAGCGTGGTTGACGAGCCAGCACCCTGCGGCGAAGGCTTTGCCACGCGGAACCGTAGCCTCGGCGCGCTGTTGTGGGACGCTGTGCCTGGTGAGCCAGGCAGCGCGCCGACCGCGTGAGCACGGTGCAGCCAGGCTCAGAACAGGGCGCGGGCAGCCGGCGACGCATGGCCGAAGTATAGCGATGGAGGGTTTGGAGCCAACTCCTGAATCTGAGGTGGAGGGTTTTCAGGAAGTACTAGTAGACACCCAGCCTCCTAGTGATCGCGAGGCCTTTCCGCAGAACGATCCACAACCCTCCACACCATCCATGGCGGCCCGCGAAAAAGTTAAATCAGGCAATCCTTCCGACCGCGCAAAACCCGTCTTTCATTTTTCCGAAAAAACAGGGGTTGGTTTGGCACCCCGCCGGGCGGCCGTTTCGAGTCTGGCTCCGGGCGGATCAGACTCAAAACGTGTTTGGCACAAATCGGCAAGTTTTGTGCAAAAACAGGCCAAAAAGTGCACACCGCCGAGCAGGCGCCCATGACTAGCGGGCGGATACCGAAGCAGAACGCCGACCGTCTGACGACGCATTCGTCGGAGGTCAACGAGGAGCTGCGGCTCCCCGGCAAAGTGCGTGCCCGGCAAGGTGCACCCACCGGCGGCTCCGGCCCACTGGCCGGAGAACGCACAGAAGTGGTATCGCCTGCTCCGGCGGTCGGGGCAAGCCGCGCTGCTCGACTACAGCGATTGGGCGCTGGCTTTGGCGGGCGGAGCTTCGAGAGATCAGCGCCGGACCCGACACGATTGGCGCGAGGATCGCTTCGCTTGCTCAATTGGTGTCAATGCCACGATCTCCCTGACCGCTCCTCATCAAGGTCAAACCGCTCTCCGGAAGCGTTGCCGGTCGCTGTCAGGGCCGTGACCCTCGCCCTCGAACGGGACTCCCCAGGAATTGCCTCTGCGCCGGGCGTGCACTCGGCGAGCACGGGGATGAGCGTCCTCAGGTGCGGGGTCAAGTGCGCCTCGTCCAGCAGTACCAGGCTATCGGTCCCCGCCATGGCGGCGTCTATTGGGCGCAGTGTCGATCCATAGCCGCGAAACAGGAGCCGTGAGCCGTACATCGGCAACGTACACAGGAGGACCGTCGGGCGTGACGGGTCGGCCGGCGCCCGCGAGGCGACTCCCCCGCGCAGCCGGATTACATCGAGCGCTGGTGCGGCTGGCAGGGCAGAAAGGGAACTGAGACGCTCCGCGACTCCGCCGAGAACATCTCTGGCATGTCCCGAGAGGCCGGCCGAACCGGGATCCGCGAGCACCTTCGCAAGTCTCTCGGCGTGTTCTGCGGTTGAGTCCACCAATAGGCGCCGGTTGACGACCCACCAAATACGGGTCGGTGCTGTCCGTTGCGCTGGCTCCCGATCCGCCTGCGACGCAAGCCACCACACCGCGATGTCCAGGCACGCGGTCTTCCCTGCGCCTGTCGGAACGCCAACCTCTGCGGGCCACTCCTCGGTCTCAGCGACCCGTTCGGCCAAGCGCGCCTGCCAGGGAAAGGGCTCGCGCCCATTGATCGACCAGTAGAAGTCAGCGAAGGTCGGCGCGGGAGCCATCATCGTTAACCGGGAAGGTGTTCGCTCGTCATGCCGGACTACCGAGCGGTACGCAGAGCCCAAAGCCGCGCTGTCGCCCGGAGCCGATCGCGACCGGCCCTGAAATCGCTCCACTGAACCACAGCTCGACGTGAGAGTAGGGAAGCGCTGGTTTGCCTGGTCGATTCACCTCCACGGGAGCGAGGTCGAGTGCACCCGGGACCAGCGCGGTACGCGATGGAGTGCATTAGTGCCGGGAACTGCGACCGGCTCACCGAGGCGCCGCGTTCGGTCCACTTCTTATACAGGAGGTTCCAGAGATCGAGATCTCCAGCCTGGGGCACGTTGATTACGGTGCTGCCGTCGTGATCTGGAACGAACGCGGCGGCACCAACAGTAGACGGGAGTGTCCCGGTCGTGACGCGGACGCGCACCGGCGAGTCCGAGGAGCCGAGGTAGCCACCCGGGCGGCGCGCCGACGAAGCGCATCAACGATCGCGTCCTCGCGCGGGTTCACCTCCCACGAGTAGCCAACGTGGGGATAGCGGGGGGCGACCCGCACTCCTGCGCGGCTGAGCGCACCCGAACGGCCCACGTACTCGTGGTGAGTCTCCTTGGCTGCGCTGTCCCCGTGCCGAACGACGTACTGCGGCTGAAGCGGCTGGTGAAATGGTTTCGGGTCAGCATAGATGACCGGCGGCGGCAACTGCTCGAACCAATCCAGCTCCGCGCCATCGGTCACTCGGCACGCCTCTCCCGTCCCGTCGGCAGCCACTAGTGCTGCGAACAGACGCACTGGAGACGGCTGCCACTCGCCACTGCTCAAGAGACCGGTGTTGGCGGTCCTGTCCGGATCACCGCGAAACGTCCCGTGGCCGACCGAATGCCGCCGCCGGACAGGGCGAGGCCCACAAGGTTATTTGTTACAGAAGGCTTTCCGGGAGCGGGACGGCGTCACGCCCGACATCCTCTCGCTCCCTGCTTACCCATTTCTCGACCTCGTCCTCGAAGACAGGGTCGAAGGCAGGTCTGTAGTACTGCGATCCTTCCTCTGGGGAGCTACCGAGGGGGGGTTTACTGCACCTAGGAATCCCTTTAGATGTTTAGAAACATGCTCTCGCGCGCTTCTGAGGTTCATGTCGCCAGTTCCTCCTCTTCTTTGCAGGCCCAAAGTGGGCTACCACTGCCACCAGACGCTGTCCCACTCGGCCCGGAGGTCAGTGGATGCCCTGGTGGACATGACGTCTGATGCCGAGACGGTCTCACCTGGCTGCAACTCTTGGCCGCCTGGGACAGGAGCGAGCCTCCATTGCCGTCCGGTGGGGACGGTACCCTCCGATACGGCGAGTGTCAGCCGTGGCCCCTTGGTGGTGTCTTCAGCTTTGACGACCGTGCCCCTGACCGTCTCGCGGAACATGTCCCATTCGGGCCCGGTAGCTTTCAGGAACGGGTTGCAAGCGCCCCGGAACGGACAATGATCACATGTCTCCGCCGACGGACTTGCGAGCGAGCCTTCGGACGGTGACCGGCTAACGGCCTCGTTGAACTCTTCCAGTAGCCGGTAGGCCTCCCTGCCCTGCTCCTCCACTAGGGCCTTGTCCAGTTGGGCCGAGACCCTGGTGCCGTCCGTCCTCTGCAGTGAGACGACGTCTGGCCACTCACCGTGCTGGTCATGCCAGATGAAGGCGTATAGGAGCAGCTGCCTCCCGTAGCTGGAGTCCGGCCCGAGGGAGGGTTCCGGCCAGGAGACTCCGTTCTTGATGTCGACTAGTTCTAGCCGGCCGTTGCCTGACTCCACGCGGTCGACCCGTCCGACGAGAAGACCGTCCTTTGTCTCGGTCCACTCCTCGACGGCTACGCTGCCACGCGCCGGTTGCCCGCCCGCTTCCCGTGGGGCAACCCTCCGGCGGGCTACTTCTGATACTGCATTGACAAGCCTTACCCTGGTCAGTTGGTACCTCGGCCAGCGCTCTGGCGGAGGTGGTTGGAGTCCGTCCGGTTCGGACTTTAACTCCTCAACGCGAGCGGCGATCAGTGCCTCCCACTGTGACCCGACTGCGGTCTCAACCGCGTCTTCATCTAAGCCGTCAAACTCCCCGCGGGCCAGCGCCTCATAGACCCCGTGCACCGCAGTGCCGAGTAGGGCCCACGTGGACTGTTGCTGCGCCGCTGCGAAGCCCTCGTCCAGGCCGAATGCCACGCGGAGCTGACAAGACCGCAGTCCTTCCAATGTGGAGTGGCTGGCCCGCTTGAGTGGTGCGAATGTGACCTCGCCAGGCCTTTGCAAGGTTAGGATCCGTTGAGCCAGCTGATGATGTCCACCGAGTGGTGCAGGAGCGAGAAAAGGTCGGAGGCCCTGATCTCCTGCGCCCCATGCCTCACCATTTGATCCTCCGCCTCCGCCTGCTCGGCTGTATAGAAGGAGCTGTCCGACCGCCATAGAGGGTGACCGAAGAAGACTGCGCGGTGGCTGTCCGGCATCGATGCTGTCCAGAGCCCCCCGACCTGGTCGACCTGGGCCTCAGGGAAGCACTCAGCGAAGCCCCGTACAAGCCGGTCTGCCGTAAGTTGCCAGCGGCTGAAGTCCAATGGCAGGCCCCGGACAAGGTCGTTGACGTCGAGCGCCAGCCGCCAGTCCAAGAGTGCGTGGACGTGCCGGTTGTCGTAGTGCCGTAGGCAGTCTGGACATGACGTGAGGCACTCGTCCGCGTGGTCCTTCCTCAAGAATCGGTCGCCCAAGTCCTCTTCGATCCGCTTCAGTACCGAGTTGAGTACTTCAGGTCGGCCTAACTGTGAGCAGTAACCCGCGCCGTTCTCTAGAGTGTCGGCCAGGAAGACCCGGGCCGTGGGCTCGTCGCCAGAGGACACTGGCTGGAGGCCGGCCCTGACCTCGAGTGGCCCGACGTCCAGCTCAGTCGTGGCCGCTAACCGGAAGACCTCAGCGAACGACCACAGGGCCGCCCGGCCGGCCGGCATGTGCGCCCGGTTCGTGGAGATCACGCCAGTCGGGCCTGGCAGGTCCTGGCTTTCAACCGTCAACGTCAGGACATCGGTCGGGCTGATGCTCCCGATCGCGGCTGTGAGCGTAGGCTCCCGGCCCGTGAGTCCGGCGACTCGGTGCGGTACTTCCGTGTACGTGTCAGGGTCAGCCACGACGTAGGAGTTGTGGTCGAACCGGTGCATGGCGAACAGCTTTTGGTCGTTGTCGTTGATGCTGAACAGGTCTGCCCCCGGGATAACATCGGTAGTCGCCCCCCCGACGTCGAAGCTGTCTGCGCCCGTCGGGCCATACGCGAGCTGGGGGAACCCGGCGCCGTAGCCACGCTCTACCTCGTCGTCGTAGTCTCCGGGTTGGAAGTCAGTCCGGAACCCCAATGGTTGGTAGAGGTCGAATGAGTCCATCGCGCTGTCGCACGCCGGGCAGTCGTCACCCGCTGCCTCGGCGACTGTGACCGCCTGGCAGACTGGGCACCTCCTTACGTGGACTGGTGTGCCTAATGGGTTGGTGACGGGGACCGGGCGGCTCCCTACGAATTCCCAGGCCGCGAACCCGATGGCCCGGTGGAGCTGCTTGTCCTTCAGCACTTCCGAACCTGGGGCGAAGCTCGATATGGCGATGTCGAGTGCTCGGTCGGATACGGCTGCACCGTCGTCGAGTGGGCCGCGCGGCGGGCGGCCGTAGAGCTCCCTTACTCGGCTCGGGAAGCCGAACATCGGCAGGACGCCGGCGTTAGCTAACCGCTCGCTCAGCTCGGGTTGGATGTACGTCTCACTGTTGACTATCTCGTCGATCTTCGCGGCAAGGCCTTCCCGAGCCCAGGCTGATAGGACGGCGAGGTCATCGGCACTGAGCCCTGTAAAGGCTGTCAGGCGTTGGACAGCATCGCCTGCTTCCGCAGCATGGGCCAGCCAAGGTACGACGGAGTCCCTGTACTTGGCCTGCCAGTCGCTTGCGGCGCCGAAAGCGCCGTGCGTACTGTCCCGGGTTTGCCTTGGTCTCTGGTCAGCGGGCACCTGGAGGAAAGCGAGCCGGAGGATTTCTGAGGCGATCACCCTGCGCACGATTTCGGCCCGGTCGAGGTCGAGGTAAGGGGGAGGTGGCGGGTCGCCTGTAATCCGTTCTGAGTGCAGGAAGTAATACTCGTCGTGCGAGCGGTCCCGACACAGCGTCAGGGCGAACGAGAACGGCTGCCCTTTACGGCCGGCTCGCCCGACGCGTTGTTGGTAGTTGAACCGCTGCGGCGGCATATTGGCCATCATCACGGAGCGGAGCGAACCAATGTCGACGCCGACCTCCATGGTCGTCGTCACGCTGAGGACGTCAATCCCGTGTGTCAGGTCGGTTTCCTTCGGTTCCCCGAGGAAGGCTCCTTTGAACCTCCTCTGGCGGCCGCGTTGTTCACTCAGCGGCTTCGTCTGCCCTGTCAGCTCCTCGACTGCGAGGCGGCGAGACTCGTCGCGAGTGAGCCAGGTGAAGTAGTCCTCGTCTATTCCGCCGGTCCAGACTTCCAAGCTGCCACTACAACCACGGAACGTGCACGCTCCCGCCGCCTGGTGCAAGTGGAGGCGCGTGCACTTTTGGCACTTCCAGAGCTGCTCCCCAGACGCCCTCACGACGCTGAGTGCGGCCATCTGGAGGTTCCAGTTGTCGTCGACTACGCCGGACGACCTAAGGGCGTTCTCGACTGCAGAGGTCAGTTCCCCTTGCCCTATGGAGTGGTTGGCCGCGGCCCTTGCAAGGTACAACCGGAGTGGTGGCGGGACAGTTGTAGACGGGTACTGTTCTCCTTCGCGCGGGTGCCGCCCCGCCAGGCCGAGTACCCGGACGCTCCCGAGTATGACTTCCCGCGCGGCTGCGTCTGGCAACGGGATGTCTGCCGTGCTCAGACGGGACGGTTCCAGGTAGCCGAGCCCGATGGACTCAAAGTCTCTTCCGGCGCTGTCGAAGAGTAACGTGGCGAGGTAGACCTCAAGCTGTCGTCTCAAGTCTTCCTCGACCTGGAGGCTTTCAGCTGGCGAAAGCTGCTGCCATGTCGCTCCTGTCGGGGGAGGGAACGCCCTCCACCACTCGAGGCCCCGTGGCCGTTGGAGGCTCGCCTTGGGGCCGCCGGGGTTGACGCCCAGTGTTGAGAGGGCTTGCTCTACTTTGGCGAGGAGGTCTGTCCAGGCGAGCCGGTCGCCCCTGTTGCCCTGCTGGGACTCGAAGTCCTCTATGGTGAGCTTCGCCTCCTCGTCGTCAGGGACGCGGTTCAGGATCCTGTAGGCTGCCCACACGTCAGGCCAGGTCCTCGCGTACAGGCTCCGTTGACTCTCCTCGTCGGGGCTGAGGTCAGCTCCAGACGAAGCCTTCCTGAATAGGTCGGGAGCAGCGACTACCCTCTCTAGTTCTTTATCCATGACCTGCCGGACCAAGTTCCGGAAGTGGTTGAGTTCGAGCCCCGCAGCCGTTTGGGCAGCATCGTCGCGGCTGTCGTTGAAGACAATGGTGCGACCATCTTCGGGATTTTCGCCCATGGAGCGGACGAGGCGGTCGAGGACGACCTGGCCCACGCGGGCGAAGCCCGTGCGGTGGCCTCTTATAGGGCTGCGCACAACCCCCCGGAAGAATGTAGACAGCTGCCTACTGTTTGGCTGCTGTGAACCGCAAGCGGGACAGACTTCAGGCAAGGCCGCCACCTTGTGCCGTTCCGTCGGTATGTCGGCCACGTTCATAAATGTACCGGTCGCCGGACCCGCGGCTCTCGTGAGCATGCCTAGGCGGGGGTCGTAGTCGGCACCCAAAAGCGAGAAGGTGGTCCGCTTGCTCACACCGGGAGCGGTATGGTGCCAGGGGTCGAGCTTGAGCTCTGGGTCGTTCTGCCGCCTAGGCCAATACCACATGAACTCGCCCCATGTCCGGCGGTTTACCAGTGCCGACTCTTTAGAGGGGACGTCGTCTTCGGTAGGGCCGAGGAACCACTCCGTTGGTTGTGGGTCGGCAGTCCGGACCGCGAATCCGCCCAGGGAAACGTCGCCGCACTGGTCGCAGTACAGGAGCTCGAGGACTCGTGAACCACAGGAGCAAGTCGGGGTCGGCCGTGAGTAGAGGCGCCCGACCCTCCGTTGCGGGGAGTGCCAGTCGTCCTGGCCCGGCGCGCTACAGTTGGGGTTGCTGCAGGCCCAGACCCCTGGGACGTTCCGGACAAACAAATGGGCACGGAACGGTATGGCATCCCCACCAGACTGGAGTGCCAACCCATCGAGGACTGCGTTCAACGCCGACGTGTCCCCATCGGGCTTGGTATCGAAGATGAGCTCTTCGAGGTCTCTGAGCTTGCGTGGCTTGACCTGACCGTCAGGTCCGGTGCAGGCCACTGCGACGACTGTGGCCACTTCCATCTCTCTGAGCGCCTTCCGTAGTGTGTCACTGCGGATCTCCGGCCCGAGGGCGTCGATTTCTCGGAGCGCCTCTCGCGACAGCGGCCTGGCCGCCTTCAGCGCCCGTGGCACGCCGGGGATGACGGTGAAAGTAGAACGGTCTACGCCGAAGAACTGCTCGAGGTACTCGTAGCTCGACTCTGAAGACTCCGGCAATGAGGCGCTGGTGCCAATGCACCTCAGCTGTGGCGAGTCCGGTGTCAGCCCGAGCCTGCTCAGGAAGTTGCGCACTACTAGCGCGACCTCTGTTCCTTGGGAGCCACGGTAGGTGTGAAGCTCGTCGACTACCAGCGTGAAGACATTTGACTTGTCCTCGGCTAGCCAATCCCTGGTCGCCCGGAAGAGGTGTGCCTCTCTCTGCCGCATCAGCATCACGTTGAGCATCGAGTAGTTCGTAACGAGGACGTCGGGCGGGGCCAAAAGCATGTCCCAACGGGTCAGGAGTTCCCCCTGGGTCGGGTCCGGGAACTGTGACCATAGTTCGAGGTCAGATATGCCGATGTCCCGCGACTCTGCCTCTATCTTGCGGAGCTCGTTCATAACCTCCCGGACGCGCTCCGTCCCCGTGTGCTCTGGGAGGTCGCCGGGTCCTAGCGTGACGCCGGTATAGCGGCCGAAGTAGAAACGCCTCCCACTGGAGCGTTCCCCGAGTAGGACCGCCCGGCGGAGGCGGGCTATCTGGTCTTCGACCAGCGCATTGGTCGGGTAGAGCACCGCAGCGCGGACTGCTGCCGTCCGGCCATCGTCTTTCCGCACACCACTAAACGGCTGCCGTCCCCTGGACTGGTCCCACCATTTGTCTGGTTGGGGCGGGGCGGGCCAATTGTGGCGTTCTGCTTCCGACAACAGGCGGGCGAAGACGGGCAAGAGGAAGCTCTCGGTCTTGCCAGAGCCCGTCCCGGAGGTGACGACGGGGTTGTGGACACCGCTGTCTTGAAAGGCGGCCCGGAGTGATGCGGCCTGGTGCGGCCTCAGTTTGAAACCCCCGTCCTCGGCTGAAAAGAGCATCCGGCCCAGCGTGTCTGCGACTGCTTGGCTGAGGCCGACGTCGGCACAGACCTGGCGTATCGACTCAACCGAGTCGTAGGGCAAGACCGGTTCAAGGAGCGGGTCGGTGAAGATGACGTCGTCTCGGCTGAGCAGGTCGCGCCGCTCGGCCCGGATGCCAGGGTCGTCGAGGCGGAAAGCAGTATCGTAGTACCGGAGGTAGGCCTCACGGACCGATGTGTAGACAGTAAGGGGCTGTGGGTTCACGAAGTCACCTTTTCCCAGAGCAGCGATGCGACATCAGGGGGTACAGCCTGGTAGACGGAAGCCCTGTCGGAGCGACTAACCGGCGGCAAGCCAGAACAGAGCGTGGCCACGCGTCCGTAGAGTCCCGGCAGTTCGCTTCCGGCCCGGACGACCAATTCCTCCTCGGCAGGACTGTAGCTACAGGCCGGAGCCTCCGAGAGAGTGGCTGCCCACAACTTGGCGAGACGTGTCTCAGCCTGCTTGTAAACCTTTCCGTCATAGACAGCTACTACTCGGGGGTGGGCTGGGAACCGATAAGCCGCGGTTTCGGTCAAGTCTGAGCAGTCCTGCCAGCGGTTAGATGGGGGGTCGAACTTTTGGACACCGAAGCGGGTAGGCGGAGTGATCTCGCGGGCCTGGGCCATCAGAGAAGAGAAGGGTGGCAATAGGGCGAGGGCTTCCCTTGTCGGGTCGGCACGTGCAGTTATCTCGTGGCCCAGGTCTGAGAGCTTCTCGGTGACGAATTCAACCTGACCACGCGTCAGTCCCTCCACCCTGTACCTTTTGGGGCCGTTGGCTGGCCGGGTAGTAACCACGTTGCCGCCAGCGTCCGAGACTTCTTTTTCTAGCGCCTCGACCAGCGTTTTGCTGCGTCGTCCACACAGCACAGCCGAGCCAGCGTCTGAGGAGAACGCCAAGACGGATGGCGCGACTGACCATGCCGTTGGTCGCATTTCCGCGGCGGAGAGCGCGACGTCGATATGGCCTAGGGCGACGAGTTGTCTCATGGACTCGACAGCAAAGAGCGCAGAGTCTTCCAACTGCCTGGCGAGCTTCTCAAAGCTGCTCCAGAGGCCAGCGCCCTCGTAGGAGAGAGCTTCCAGGAGAAGGTCGAAGTCTTCTCCAGAAGTCGTGCGTGTAATGCCGAGGGCTGGCAAGAGCCTTGGCCGAAGGTCACGACGAGAGGACGGCAGTACCGTCTGGGCGCCGGTCTTTGGACGTCTCCTCCGCGGACTCGGCGGGAAGTGCCGGGACTTATTGCAGTTCTTACAGTAACCAGAGTGGGGACGATAGAAGCCAGAGAGGTTGGTCACCGCCTGAATGACCCAGTGGTGGGCACCTGTCAGACAGCCTTGGGCCGCGAGGGAGATTGGGGCAGTCTGGATAGCAGGGAGCTCATCGACTTCGTCCTCTTCTGGCCAAGGTTGAAGCTCCTCGGACAAGGCTTCAGGAGGGAGACCACTTCTGTTGCTGACCGCCTCTCCGTCTGAGGTAACGAGGACCCCTGACAAGCTCGCGTTAGGGGCAGAATCGCTTGAGGAGGCTGATATAGCGCCAACTGGTGGGCCCGATAGGTCGTGACCAAACCAGGCGGTTGATGGCCCAGGACGGGGGTGGTCAGCAGACCTGAGTCGTAGGGAAGCACTCGCGACGACCCTACCTCCGTCCTCTAAGAGGGCCAAGAAGTCGCCTTCTCCTAATCCACGTCCAGACAACTGGAGGACCGTGCTGCTCTCTACTGGCTCTTCGGCCAGCGCCACTTCTTTCGAGCGGTGTCCGTCCAATTCGTCAGCGTAGACCGCCAGCTTGAGGGTCTTCGTGTCGTGTGCGTTGGCGATCACGTCAGGCGGAGCGGAAACCAACCAGACGCTATTCCTGAGGCGGACTCCACCGTGGAGCTCGACCGACGTCCAAGACAGAGGCATCAAGGGGGACAAGTCGAGGTCTGTGCTGTCGAGGAGCCCGAGCACCTGCACGCTTGAGAACAGCGTCCAGCCTTCGGGCCCGTTCACAACTGTGCCCTGCGTGTGCCTCTTATAGCCGTCTCGTGCTATCCGTGTCAGCACGTCCTCCACACGGTCGGCCAACCGGTCAACAACTAGGAGCAGACACTCGCGACCGAGCTCGACATTTCCGGCTTCGACGTACTCCCCGAGCGATTCGTCTGAGGTGAGGACGACGACGCTGCGGGGGTTTCGGACTATTGAGGAATCACCCTGGGAGGACTTAAGGTCAACCGTCCCGAGCAGGATGTCAGGGATAGAGACCAGCTCCGCGTCTTCAACTTCCAGCCAGCCCTTCACTTCACCTGGCCGGAGGTGGACTTCACCGCCAAGCTCTGCGAAAGCCAGCTGGGCGGCTTCCGCGGAACCAGGCTGCAGCACAAAAGGGCCATTCTGGAGCGAACCGGAGTCAGAGACGGCGAGTGAAAGCCTGAGGGTAGGGTGCGGCAGTCGCCTGAAAGTCGCGACGAGCGACAGACGCGCCCTCCTCCGGAGCGCGCTGTCGGTGGATTCCCGTGACACGCCGTCCCAGGCCTTTAGCTCTCCGCCGGCGATCTCAGCTACTCGTTCCCGGACTTCTACCCGGCGCCACAGCCGCTTCACCGTTTGGCTTAGCTTCGAGTGAGGGACCCAGTCCTGTAGGAGCCTCAGCATGTCGGCCCGGCTGATTACTTGGCCAGGCCGCAGGTCGTAGGCATCGAAGAGGTCGGGAAATGCCTCCCTGTCCTGTTCTCTTAACAGGGCCTGGGACAAAGGGATGCTTACGTGTATGCGGTGGTCGAGAGGGACAGCGGTCGGTACTCCGTGCTCACTTTCTTGTTCCCGCATCCAGGCGTTAAGTTGCCTCCAGAACTGGTCAATGGCGGCGTACTCTTCTTCGACTGCCTTTCGTTGTGCTTCCTGGAGGCCTAGTCCTTCGGTCAAGGGGGTGTAGAAGTTGTTACCGGCGTGCTCCAGGGTGTTCTTCATCCTGGAGGCGACCAAGCAGAAGAACGCCAGCAGGCCAATGAACAGCGGGTGTCCACTACGACCTTTACTTGCCCAGTCGTCGAGGAAGACTTGGTGCCAATAGAAGAGGTGTGACAAGTCTCCGCCACGGTCCAACGTAGCGAGGACTGCAGACTGGAAGTCATCAACTGACCCCAGCTCCGCGTATTCACCTATCTCATTCAGTACGTCTTCGTCTGTATCTAGATAAACCGGACGGTCTCGGGCCACATCAGGCGAAAAGTACCGCTCGAAGATCGCGTCGTTCCAGTGGAGGTAAGGCCTCCACGCATTGAGTACTGGCCCCGAACCGGACTCACCCATGTTCCACCTGCAATGTCCGTAGTCGTTCTCCCACGATTAAGAGATTGACGAATGCTAATCGCACTTAAGTGGAGGCGTAAAGGACTGAAGGTTGGAAGGTTCGTTACAAGGAAGAATCGCAGATGGATGTCAGCGGACACACCGTGCAGGCGGGCCTCACGTAGCGGCAGACTGTCGAACCGAGGTCGAGCAGTGCCCAGTTGAAGGTCATGTGCTGTGGTTCAGGCAAGAGCGCAGTGGCGAGCTCCTGGACGGGGCTCAGCCGAGGGGTGGGGCCTAGTTGGTCTCTGAACACGCGTCCGAGCACGCGGACTACATTCGAATCGACTACCGCTGAAGGGACGTCGAATGCAAAAGACAGCACTGCACGAGCGGTATAAGGGCCGACGTGAGGCAACGCAGAAAGCTCTTCGAAGGAAGCAGGGATACTCCCGCCGTGTTTCTCCATGAGGACGCCCGCAAGCGCCTTCAGCCCGACTGCGCGCTGGGTATACAGCCCGACGGGCCTTAAAACACCTGAGAGTTCGTCTATCGGTGCGCGTCCCAAGCTTGCTAAGTCCGGGTACTGCTCCAAGAATTCTGGGAACGCGCGGGCTGCTGCGCGTGCCGTCGTCCGCTTCAGAAGCAGTTCTGCAATAAGCACCTCGTAAGGGGGGATGCCTCGGCGGCGCCAAGGAAATTCTCGGAACGCTGATGGAGCCCACGCCAAAAGCAAACAGGCGAACTCGCTCAACGCCTTCGACACCTGGGTCTGGTTGCCGTTCTCCCCCACGTGACGAGCATAGCCTGGGTTCAACCAGCTGTCCCATGTTCATGCAGGACGGGCCCGAGAGCCGAACATTGTTAGAATTCCCCAGCAGTACCCTCGCTACAGGTGGTAAGAGATGACGACGCCACAGGCCTCAGATGCCGCCGAACAGATTGTTCAGAGCGTAATGGCTAAGTATGTGGACAAGAGAGTTGCCTACTACCGGGATACGTCACTGCTCTCGAAGCTACTCCAGAAGGATCACTTGATTTTCGCTCTAAAGGGCGCGAGCACTGTGGAAGAATGGGTCATTGAGGCCTTAGCAGCCCATGAGTCCTCCTCTGAGGAGACCGTGATGGGCAACGCATGGCAGCAGATCCTGACCGACCTTTCACAATCGGTAGGGGCGGGTGACCTCTTCGTGGAGAAAGCGGGGACGCTATGGGTCATCGAAATGAAGAGTCAGACCAATACCTTGAACTCGACGGCCCTCGCTCAGACGTTGCGCGTCCTGAAAACAAAAGTAATTGAGCAGTCCCGGGTCCACGCTCCGGGGCGTCGGGGTGTAAGACCAATGATTGGAGTCATCCGAGGGCCTGCCAGCGACGTGGACAGGGTGTTCGTTGCGGCCTCACCGGAGAACCGGGATATCGACGGCTTTCAGTATCACTATATGGTTGGTACACCGTTTCGGGCCTGGCTCACAGGTATCGCTAACCCAGCGCAGTTGGTAACGGACCTCGCCGAGACCTCGGAGCGAGTTTCCAACGCCCGCGCGGCATGTCGGCTGAGGTTGGCCGCTGAAATGGAAGCAGTCCTGGCTCAGGAAGGCCTAGCCAGCAATATTGAGTCCGTTATTAGGTTGGTTGCCGGCAAGCTTTAGGACTAGATGCTTGCTTCTGCGTAGGCCTTGACCGCAGCTGGCTCCGGTAGAAGTTCGCTAGCTGGTTGGAGCGGCGGTTGCGTTCGCTCTCCGTGTCCCGTGTCCCTAGGCTCACCCTCCGAAGTTCTTATAAGTGCACGTCCGATGGCCTCCCCAAGGCTGACCGGAACGGCGTTCCCCAGTTGTTTGTACTTGCTCGCCGTCCTTCCGGCGAGCAAGTAGGTGTCAGGGAAGGTCTGAATCCGTTTGTACTCTTGGACTGAGAGCGGCCTGGTCTCCGTCGGGTGACAAAGGCCGGTTGCTAGCTGCGCCGGGCTGGTCGTAACCGTCGGTGACGGTTCGTTAAGCGAGAGTCGCCGCCAGAAGCCGACCCTGCCGCCCGTGGACTGGAGTGCACCTCCCATCGCACGTTCTAAGAGGCCTTCGGCAAATAGGTCTGCGTTGTCCCTGAGGTGACGCCAGTTCCTGCCCTGCGGTATCAGTGAATAGACCCGCGCTCTAAATGGACTGTACGGCGAGAACTCGGGTGGCCCTAGCGGATCCGGGACGAATGCGTCTCCCAGTGTCACCCATGGCTGCCGTCCCTCTCCCGGGTGTGAGGCGATCAGCCGGCTTTTCTTGGTGCCCACAGGTGCGCCGTGGGTGGGGCGCACGAGGTCTTGTACCGTGAGCGGCCGGCCGGCCTCCCCGAGGAACTCCTGCGACCTGAACTCGTGCTCGCGGCTCCCGAGGACGACCACGCGCGTCCGCCGCTGCGGCACGCCGTAGTCGGCCGCGTCTACAAGGCCGGCCACGACCTCATAGCCGAGGGCCTCAAAAAGGGGCCGGATAAATGACTTGTAGAGGCTCCCGAGCTCTTCACCGGGCTGGAGCGGCACGCTGCCTTTTCCCCTCGCTGACAAGGGGCGGTGTTGAAGTGCAGCGGACAACAGCCCTCGGACGTTCTCGAAGACGAAGAACCGGGGCATTGCAGTCTTTACTATTTGGAAGTAGTGGTCGACAAGCGCGCCCCTCGGGTCATTCAGCGACTGCCGGTGGCCAGCCGTCGAGAACGCTTGGCAGGGTGGGCCACCCGTCACCGTGAAGGCCTCGCCTTGCTCCAGGCCCGCGGCGGCAAGCAGTTCTGCCCCGTTAACTTCGGTGATATCTGAGAACAGGGCGTTTGATGGGATCTCGAAGTTCTGACGCAGCGTCTCCTGAGAGTCGCGGTCGACTTCGACCCAGGCATTGAACCGGAGGCCAGCGTTCTCCAGCCCAAGATCCAGCCCACCAGCACCGGAGAATAGCGAGATAGAAGGGTCGGCGGGGGACGGTAACATCACTTGCCCTCTAGAGGGATAATTTAGCTCTAAGCGAGCCACATGTCGATCTTTGCTTAGTAGCGCGTCACCTTCAGAGTCAACGGGCGTGGAGATAGGCGTCGGAGCAATCTGGTCGGGGGGATTCGTATCTCGTGGAAACACTACTAAGCAAAGATCGACAGTCAGGGCGATCCCTAGACTCCGAAGATCGACAGTCGACCCTGAACAGGGAGGCCTGCCTGGCCTCGAGAAAAACTCACCGAAAGGCAGCGCGGTTGAGTCTCCTCTGCCACGTTGTGCCGCCGACGGTCGACCTCTCTTCTGGATGCCACAGCTGCAAGCCGCTGCCACCGCAGCAACTGGCACCCAATTGCTTCAATGGCGCTGGAGGCAGGCCTATCATTGCCATCTAATCCTCCGGCAGCAGACCGGGCGAAAGTTCAGATAGCGAGGCTAACAACCGGGGGGCTGGAAACTGAGTCAGAACGATGTCGGAGTGGTGGTTATGGCACAAGTAGTGGCGGAAATCTCACGGCCCGGAGCTGCACACAACTCCAATTTGAGGCGATTGACCGGCTCCTAGTCTCGGAACCCGTAGCTGAGGACTCAGCACCATAACTGTTGGACCCAACCCTAGCGAGGCAGCCCCCGTGGATTACGTCGTCAAGCCCTTCTCGCCGACCGAGCTTTCGGCCAGGCTCCGAGCGGCCCTGCGAAGGCGGGCCGTGTCCGAGCCGTCCGTGCTGGGCGACCTGGTTGTCGACTACGCCGACCGCAGGGTGACCTTTGCCGGTCGTCCAGTCGAGTCGATGGCAATCGAGTACCGGCTGCTTGTCGAGGTTTCAGCGAACGCCGTGCGGGTGTTGACCTATGACCATCTACCGCAACGGGTCTGGGACGAGAAGAGCAGCAGCGACATGCGCCCCATGCGCATCATCGTAAGCAAGCTCCGTCGCAAGCGCCGACCACGTCGACAACCCCATCTACTAAGCAAAGATCGACAGTCCCGCAGGAACCAGACTCCGAAGATCGATAGTCTAGCCGTACAAGGTGGTCTGCTTTGGTCTAGGCGAAGACATGGCGTTACCCATCGAAAGCCACCGCCGTGACCAGAGCCGAGCATACCGTTCCAGTCACTCGACTGCGAGCTAGCGCGGCAAGACAACGGTCAGCTCGAAGGGATAGCCTTTACTCGCCACCGCACGAACATGGTGGAGTGTGCACCTAGTGAACAGGCCTAGCGTCTCCCGAAGCCCCCGTCGTGCAGTACCGTCTTGCGCCCGCGGCAGGACTGGCACAGCGCCTGAAGGTTGGCCCAGGCATCGGACCCGCTCCGAGATTTGGGGCGGACGTGGTCAACGACCGTAGCCCTGGCACCACAAGCTACGCAGCGCGGCTGGCTCGCCAGGACCCGGCGACGGAGGCGTTGCCAAGCACCACCGTAGCCACGACTAGCAGTAGTAGGGCGCTGCACTTGGTGTCTGAGGCACCGCGCCGACCGTGTGAGGACGGTGCAGTCCGGCTCAGAGCAGGGAGCGGGCAACCGGCGGCGCATGGCCACAGGATAACCGAGTCGCCTCGCGAAAAAGTTAATCTAGGCAACCCCCCAGACCGCGCAAAACCCGTCTTCCATTTTTTCCGAAAAAACAGGGGTTGGTTTGGCACCCCTCCGGACGGCGTTTCGAGTCTGGCTCCGGGCGGCCCAGATTCAAACCGCCCCGGTCCATTTCGGCTCAAAAGAGGCCGAAAAGTGCTCACCCAGACGGCTATCCCATGACTAGCGGGCGGGTGCCGAAGCAGAATGCAGACCGTCTGACCACGCATTCCTCGGAGGTCAACAAGGAGCTGCGGCTCCCCGGCAAGGTGCACCCACCGAAGGCCCCGGTGCAGTGGCCTGAGAACGTCAAGAAGTGGTACGGCCTGCTGCGGCGATCCGGGCAAGCCGAGCTGTTCGACTACAGCGACTGGGCGCTGGCCCTCCAGGCTGGAGACTGCCTGACCTACGCCCGGGCGTCAATCGTGAAGAGTCCATGGGCGGCCGTGCAGTGGATGCGCACGTTCGACGCCATGTACGCCCGCCTCGGCGCTACGTTCATCGACCGGCGGCGCGAGCGGCTGGAGCTGCACAGGGGCGACGTCATCGAGGAGGAGAGTGAGGCACCGGACACCATCATGGCGTATCGGGAGCGTTTCGGCGAATGAAGGCGCTGCGGACGCTCCCCGAGGGCTTGCCCGGGCCGGCCCAGAGCATCGGCTGGTGGGTGGCCGACTGGTGTGAGCGCAACCTCGAGGTCCCAGACGGCCCGGAGGCCGGTAAGTCATGGCGCTTCACAAGGAGCAAGGGAGGTTCCTGCTGTGGTGGTACGCCATCGATGAGAAGGGCCTGTTTCGCTACCGCTACGGCGTCCTACAGCGGGCGAAGGGTTGGGGCAAGGACCCGCTGGCGGGCGCGATCGCGCTATGTGAGCTGATGGGGGCCGTGCCGTTTTGACCGGATCGAGGGCGGCGTCGCCTACGCAAAGCCGGAGGCTTCACCGTGGATTGCCATCGCGGCGGTAGCGGAGGAGCAGACGCGCAACACGACCAACCTCTTCGACGGGTTCCTTCCTCCCCGGACGCGGAGACGGTACAAGATGCAGGTCGGCAAGAAGATCTGGCGCGCAACGGTCGGCGGCCGGACGGGGGAGATTCCGCCTCGCGCCACGTCTTACCGCACGGCCGAGGGCGCTCGGCCGACGGCCTACATCCTCGGCGAGACGCAGCACTGGCGCGCGGAGAACCACGGCCACGACATGTACGCGGCGATCCAGCGCAACCTGGGCAAATCGCGCGAGGGCGCGGCCCGTGCGCTGGCGACCACCAACGCCTTCCGCCCAGGTGAGGACAGCATCGCCGAGCGTGACTACGACGCCTGGTTGGAGCAGTCGCGCGGCGGCCGGGTCGACATCCTTTATGATTCAGTGGAGCCTGTACTGGCGGATGACTTCGATGAGGACGACGACGAGGTGATGATGGAGGGCATCGCGGTAGCTTACGGCGACTCGCTCCCGTTCATATCGCCGTCCCGGATCATGGCGGAGGTCAGGTCGCCGACGGTTACCACGGCCGACGCGAAGCGCTTCTACCTCAACCTCCGTGTAGCCGGTGCCGGTGCCTGGATGAACCCTTCGGCCTGGGACGCGAGCTACCGATCGCGCCTCGCGTTCCCTCTCTCCCGAACGAAAATCTGCTCAGGGACCTAGACTCTGACCACTTCAAGACCTCCAAGGCTAAGCTAGATGAAGCGGCTGGTATTGCAGAGTCCGCGCTCCGAGAGTCGGACGAGGACCGTTCAATTGGACTATGGCAGCGGTTGTTCAGGACAAGATTCCCGCAGCGAGTCGATTGAGGTCTGCGTTAGCTCCAGATGTCGTCGAAGCAGACCAGGTGCAGGTCTTCGCGAGAGAGCGGCGGTTGAGCGTCTAAGGTAGCCGGGCCAGCCTCCGGCCCAACGGCGTCCATTGAACGGACCTGGCTAATCACAGGCTCAATGTTCTGGTCTCGCTGGAACTGTTCGTAGACCCGCCGCAGGTCTCGGATGGCGGTATGGGTCATCGGGGACCGTAGGCGCTCACCGCCTCTCTGACCTCGGCCCGCTTGACGGATGGGCTGTTCAGGTACCCTCGCAGCAGCGTTATGATCGTCTGTTGCAACGGGTCCAGGATTCTGGGGGGGGGGGCGGCGGCTTCCACCGCCTGCTGTTCGCGCACGGAGCCGAGGATGTCGTTGATTACCCTGTCCTGGATGGCGAAGACATCGGGCCGCAACCGTGGAGTATTAGCGCAACTGGCGGCGGTCCCAATCCGGCCGCCGTGAACAGCGCAAGCCCCGCTACGAACCGGCAGGAGGCCAACTCGGACGGCTGCCTGGCCGGGATGGCGGCCACTGCCCCGACGTGCGTAGCAGCCAGACCCGCACCAAAGTGGGGCGGGTGAAAAGTCTAGAGCTCACTCGCCTGTAGAGCGTGGTTGGCCATCGTTTATACAGTCGCGAAATAAGCTTTTGGGATCAGGTTGAATCTGAGCGGCGCGATTTTGAATCTGCGGGCGCGTGCAAAAACACGTCAAAACAGGCCTAAAACATGCAAAAACAGGCCAAAAGGGCGATATGTGTTGGTTGATCAATGCGTGTGCGATGAGGCTTCGATGAACAGCGGTGAGTGGTACGCTTGAGTGAGATAGCCCAGGAGGCAGATGATGGCCAAAAGTAGCGGCGGCGGCGGCGGGCGTAAGCCTCAGCCGACGGCGCTCAAGGTACTGAAAGGCAACCCGGGCAGGCGCCCACTCAACGAGGCTGAGCCCAAGCCCGAGGTGCTCTTACCGAGCCCGCCGGCACACCTGCCGCCCGCGGCCCGCCGGGAGTGGCGCCGCTCCGGCGCGTTCCTGGTGGAGATGGGGCTGATGACTGACCTGGATGTGGCGGCGCGGGCCGCGTACTGCGTGGCGTATAGCCACTGGGTAGACGCCGAGCATCAGATGCGCAAGCACGGCATACTCATGAAGTCGACTCGAGGGGAGCCGACACGGAGTCCGTACTGGTTCATTTCAACGAAATCGATGGACTTGATGCGGTCGTTCCTGCTCGAGGCTGACTGACTTCGAGAAGCTTTACCCGTCCTTGCTATAAGTAAGCGGCCTGCGTGGACGTCGTCGAGGTCCCGATCGGTGATCTCCGTCCGGATTCCGCCAACCCGCGCCGCATCTCTACTGAGCCGGCCGAGGCCATGAGGCACTTGACCGTAGGCCATGCCACGCCCTGAGGAGAATGGCTCATTCGACGTCTCAGAACCTGAACGGCCGGCTTCGACCTAAGCCGTCCAGGCGAGGCGAGGGATTGCGCACGGGCGTCTAGAGTGCCGAGGTGGATATCGTCACCGCGGATTGCAACGTGTCTTCTCCTGCTCAACTTCGACACGCGCGGCGCGCGCCGCGGGGGCGATCGCACGGCCTCTCTCACGAGTGCAAGCGCTCTATGCGCAGCGTAACCCACCAAGCTATCGGATTAGCGTCGGTAGCGTCGGCCGTTCCGTCTCTTGATAGCTCCACTCGCGGAAGCCACCTCAGCGACGAGCTTGGCGTGCGCAAGTGCCGGCGTCGGATTTCGCCCTTGGCCTTTTGCCTTCGGCATAACTGCCTCCAAGCGCTGCATCCAATTACGGAGACTGGCCTGACTCTCGAGCGGAAGAGAAGGGAATTGATGTCGCTCTTGCGATCGATTTCGTCACGGGGGCTGTGGACCGCACCTACGATGTGGGGGTCATTCTATCGACCGACACCGCCTTGAGGCCTGCCCTCGAATGGGTGATGGCTCGTTACACGGAGTATCCGCGAGCTGAAGCTGCGGCCTGGCGCGGTCAGCTCGCCCGTAAACGCCTACAGGTTAGGGTCAATGGGCGTCAATCATGGTGCCACTTGCTGGATCGCGAGGTCTACGATGCAGTGG
Organism: Dehalococcoidia bacterium; assembly: GCA_965197795.1. Taxonomy (GTDB): domain Bacteria; phylum Chloroflexota; class Dehalococcoidia; order DSTF01; family WHTK01; genus WHTK01. The sequence goes on from OZ240228.1 coordinate 866,346, forward strand.
CTGATGAGACGGATTACAACGTTGCATGAGTCTTGCCCTTCCCATCCCAGGACTCTCTTGGCGATCTCGCGGCCCACTTTTGCCCTCAGGAAAATTTGAACCAACTGCCTTCTGAAGATACCGCGCGTGGCAAGGCAAGTCGTGTACGTACGGAGCATCCACCTCCGGTGGCTCCTGAGGACAGGTGAGCATACCCTTATAGAGGAACGCTCTTAAGGGTATGCTCACCTGTCCTTAGATAACCGGCGACTGTCCTGCGACTTGCACCGGCCAGCTGTGCCACGCCGCTGGTTGTAATTGGCGCGCACCTCTTCTGCAGTTGTAACACAGCACTGCGGATCCGTCTCTCCGCATCCTCGCGGCGCCGGTCGTTAAGCTGCGACGACTCACTGTTGGTTATTAGCTCGTCAACATGGAGCCCTGGTACTGGGTGGCTCGTATGCAGAACAACCCGAAGCTGCTGCCGTGTTGAACCAATGCACTTCGAGAGGAGAGCAGGTTGCTCAAGCGTGAAAATACGGGCTCGCTGGATAGATTGTTCCATCTCGTCTTCACGTGCTGCTCGCAGAAGTTCAGCAACGCGAGGATCAATGCAGTCCACTACGTCGACCTCGTATCCTTGTCCGCCGAAGACTCGAGGTGATAGCACCATCCGGCCACTCACCGGTGGCTCGTTCGTATGCAATACCTGCGCCAGGAAGAATAGATCCTGCAGAGACGGCATCGGCCGTCCCACGAGGTGCAGCCTCTCCACGTCTGCGAGCGCGTTGGTGCCGCGAACGCTGCCAAACGTCACTACCTGCTCCTCGGCAAAGCCATCGGAGACGAGGCCTGCTCGCATCCCGCGAAAACAGATGACACCTTCTTTTTCGGGAGGTAGTGGGAGCGATAGCCGTTCAGAGTTGATCTCGGCCCGGACTTGGAGGGCTTTGTTCGCGTTACTTAGCACTGTGTGGCCGTTCGTGGTGGCTGCATACTGGACCACCTTGACGTTTTGTGGCTTGCGGATAGCCACATCGATATCTGGCAGCCTCTCGTGATCGCGGGTTAGATGATGAACTAGGGTGGTCACCGGAGTGGCGTCAAGGAGCAGTAAGTCCAGCTGCGATAAGAGCGCCTCTCCTATCCTGCTCCTGACATGGTGCTTGAGGTTCCAGACCTCGATGCCGTCTAGGCTGAGACGTAGCCGGCTGTTGAAGTCATCCCCAGCTTTGAATGAGCCGAGCTCATCTTGCAGAGTAGCGAAGAGGGTGTCGAGAGTCGCGGGTGGGGCTCTCTCCACGGATTCACGGCTGACTAGACCTTGCTCATCTGCCGTAGGCTTCGGAAGCCTGGTCTGTTTGGGCAGCGCCTCAATCAAAGTCACGATGTCGAATCCGTAGCGGCGGGCGGTTCTCGCAAGCTGATCCCACGCATGGCCCCCTATCAGCCTCACGGGGCCACCGTCTTCGCGACATGGGACTTCCAGGGCTGCGTGGCTGAGGATTGCCAGTAGCCTGCGTAACCCGGTTCGGCGTTTGCCTCGCAGGAGCTTATAAGCGCGTACTAAGTCTTCTCTACTAATGTAAATGCGCTCTACTAGGGCTCGCATGAGGTCGGCATCGTCCACTACCAGGAGCCTGCCGCCGGCCAGGAAGTTGCGGTTAAAGAGCTGCTCGGCAGCGGCGACTCGTGGTCCAGCCTGTTCAAACTGACGCCAGTAGGCGCAATCGTTGCGTATTGGGCAGCGTGGCTTGTCGCTCCGGCCGCAGGCCAAGTCTTCCACGCTATGTCCGGATTGTGCCAAGGCCTCTACGACATCGTGACGATGACAGTTGCCGGGATGCCGGCCCTCAACTAAGACGTAGCCGTGCTCGGCTGCCAACTCGCGCGCGAGGCGAAGTGAACCCGTGACAATGCGCGTATTCACGCCTCGCCTGTGCACAGCTTCGGCAACTGCTGTGGTCTTGCCGACACCAGGTGAGCTTTTAATCAGTTGCGCCTTCACTCCCGATGTCCCGCCTTCGATGAACTGGCGGATGGCTTCTGTTGTGTCACGACGCGCCGTAGCCAATGGCACGCCCGTGACGACAGCGCTACTGATTGCCGAAGGCCTTACTGGCCGCCGTTCGCCGATGCCGGGAGGAGCGAAGCACCTCGACCGAATGCGCGCCGTCCCCCAGCGAGAAGCAAGTCGTCAAGACCCTTCGGCCCGCCCACCTCGTCACCCTCCCACACAGCCCGGAAGACCGGCAGGCCCGCATCAAACAGCTCCCGCAGCCACCGTTCTCTTGCGCGCGTGGTGTTTGGATTGTCCTCTTCGTCGAGTGCAACGATGACTCGGCCCGGGTGAAGGTCGCAATCACGCCAACGTGGTGAGCGCTAAGCGATTGGCCGGCCAGGCCCATGACCGTCACTTCACCCAGCCGATGCGCCACGTGGGCTTTGATGCCGCCCTCGGTCAGGTATAGATCACCGCCCGGTTCGGGAATTCCTGCTATGTGGTAAAGCCCGGCCGTGCGTGTGCCCCGTGCTGTTTCGTACTTGCCGCCGACGAACTTGAACTGAAGCCCAGTGATCAGACTCGTCTCATCTCGATAAGGCACGGCGTAGGCCTCTTGACTTCCAGAGGTGCGAAAGCTCGTGCGCCCGTTCTTATCGACGAAGCCGGGCCATCGCCTGAGGTATCGCTCCCCGAAGCGGTTCACTAGGTTAAGGAGAAAGCGCTGGACACTGCTGCCCCTGCGTGGTAGAGAACAATAGCCGACCTCCCGGACGTCATCGTCCGTTAGTCCGCGCCGTCTGAGGTCGGCCCGCGCCTCCGGTCGAAGGTCTAGGAGACTCAGTGCCGCGGTATAAATGGCGTCGACCTCATCTCGGCTTAGGTCTGGAGCCTTACTGGAAGCCCTAATGCGGGGCTGGGGGCGTTCAACAGAGGGCGGGAAGTCATGCTCAAGCCCGCATGGACATCGCCCGGAGAGCAGATGTTTGTACGCAGGCGGGTGGGTCTCTATGTCGAGCTGTGCCCTGCCGGCATGCTCGTGACGCGTGCAATATGTTGTTATGCGGAGCGAAAAACCGGCACACCGGACTCCACGCTCTCGCGGCAGGCCGGAATGACCGCCGCAAACTGGGCACGGGAACAACCGGCTATGGCGCTGGAGATTAGCCTTCCCAATCTGCACCTCTCGCACGACCTGATCGTTCATGGCAGACGCACTCGACATCTCGCGGTGATCGGCGGCCAGGTCCTGGTTCATGCAGCACCGCCCGTTGTGCCGGACTGCCGCTCACCGTTATCGCCGGACGCGGCGGGGTCCTCAACAGGCGCGAAGTCGTCGGCTATAGACTTGAGAATCTCCCGCCACAGCGCATCCCAAGCCGGTGCGCGTGGCCCCGCCGTCCAGGCCGCCGCAAATCGCGGAGATCGATACCTCGCCGCGGGTTTGCCTCCGGCCTCCTGAACCTCGGTGCTGAGGAGGCCGTCAACGTGCTGCCGGTCGACCATGCGCTTGCCGGAGGGGAGTTGAAGAAAGGGCAGCCAGCCCCGGTCAAGCCACCGACGTACCGTGCGAGGATGCACGTCGCACTGCGCCGCGACTTCCGAGACCGAGAGATATTTGTCCGCCATTCGCGCAGAATGCCGCGCAGTGACACGGTCGATGCGGACACGCCAATGCCCGCAAAAGGGTAATTATTGCAATGTAAGGCCCGAGGCTTTGGCGAACCGACTGACAGCCTTGCGAATGGCGTCTGAAGAAACGTCGTGCCCATCCAGTTGCAACTCCCGAGCCCGCTTCTCGTAGCTCAATTTGGGGTCGAGTAGATGGGAAGCCGTCCACCGAGCGTGCAGCTTGAGTTTGGCGGCCTTCGGGACCTGCCATTCGCCGGTGCCGAGGGCCAGGCCGCGCAGACGGAGCCGAACGGGATCTATCTGTCTATGAACCGAACGCCTCTCCCGCTTCCACAGCGGTCGCTTGAGATGAATTTCGATCTCTAACGTGTCCACGTCGGCAAGACGTGGCTCATGTGCGGAAACAGACAGGTCCCCGATGACCGTCTCGGCGCCGTCATTGAGAGTGACCGGGGCTGAGGTTTCCAGGACCCAGCCAACTGCCCCGACGAGACCGATAAACCCATCTAAGCCGGACTTCACGCGCCTGAGGTGAGAAGCAACCACGAAGGGCTCGGCCCACCGATTGTGCAGCCGCCAGTCCATGCACAAGCGGCCTACATCACCCTGGTACGCTTTGACATGGTGGCGCTGCGAGCTTCGGAGACGAATCCCGTCGTCGCGGCCGTATTGCCGCTGTAAGGGAGTAGACACTTCTTGCTTGAGCCAGGTCGACAACCGCGCCGGCGACCGTGGAAGCCTGTTTGGTCTGTGATGGGCAAGCCGCGTGATGATTCGGCGGTTTTGTTCGTAGATGGCCTCGAGGCCTGAGTGAAACTTTTCGCCCTGGGCGCTCTTGTCCTGGTACATGGCTTGAAGTAGTAAGCCGGTCAGGCGGACCTGGCTATCAGTGAGCGTTAGCCCTCTATGATCGCCGCCTCGTGGCATCCGACTACACCATTACCGGAGAGACTCTCAAAAGGTTGCTCAGACCGGATGATGCGCTGGCGGCGAAACCGTTCGTTAGACGGAACGCGACCCCTGGCGAGCGTCCACAGACTGGCATATCGACCGTCCCCGCGGTTCCCTTCGCTACCCGCGTCCGACCACTGGTCTCCTAGTATAGGGAAGCGCGAAGGTCACGCGGAACGGAAGGCCTACCGCCGAGGCGCTGTTTATCAACGATGAACAGTCATCCCGATGTTCGTCCAGTGGTGAGTAAAGGCTATCCCTTTAGGCTGACCGTTGCTTTGCCGCGCTAGCTCGCGGTCGAGTGACTGGAACAGAATGGTCTGCTCTGGTCACCGCGGTGGCTTTCGATGGCTAACGCCATATCTTCGCCTAGACCAAAGCAGGCCACGTTCTACGGGCTGACTGTCGATCTTCTGAATCTGACTTCCTGTGAGACCGTCGATCTTTGCTTAGTAGTTGTCGCCGCCGTTGAAGTCTGCTCGCTGAGCTGCGAGTGGGAAGCAACCAGGCTCGGTGCCGGATCATCGGTGGAGGAGACAGCGCTGGGAGCGGCATCAATCCGGCCACCGTTCAGCCCGTTGTGCTCAAACTCCAGACACAACTGCAGAGCGCTCATCGCCCTGGGCCGTACGCGTCGGGGAGCCTGAGCCGGCATCTCCCGCTGCGATGTCTCGAAAGATGCGCTGCCAGAGCTCTGTCCAAGCAGCGTTCCGGGTTCCGGCCACCCAGGTTGCCTCGATGGCAACTTGTTCTGCCGCTGAACTCTGCTTCACGCGACTGGGGTTCGCTGGACCTGATACTCGACGTTTGCGCGGCTTGGCCAAAGGTAGCCTCCGAGAGGCCCGGCCTGCCAGCTGGCGCTACCCTGGGGCTTGGTTACCGCCTTCAGCGGTTGCCCACGGATTATTGGTCGGCAGGTCGAACCTCGTTGGTTCTTACCTGCAAAGGCGTGACGACGAGCGTCACATCGTGACGGCCGCCGTCACACCGAGGGGGCGATTCGCCAATGCACCGGCTCGTCGGGTGCGTAGACAAACACGGCCCCGCGCCGAATGCATCGCTGGAGGTGTATAGCGAGTGAGGGCATCACTTCTGCAAGGCTTGATTCAACGCGACCGATGGCCTTGGAGATGTTTGTGCGGGCTCTTTCCTGGGGCCCTGCCACCCTGCGAGCCTTCCCGCCCAGTCCAATCACACGCGACGGGCACCGGAGCTGATAGCGACTGAGGCAGAGGCGCTGCAAGAAGTCTGGAGGCGCCGAGCCGAGGGCGAGTCCATGGGGGAACTCGCTGCATGGCTGAACGACCTCGGCTTCAAGACTCGGGAAGGCAATCGGTTCACCGCCCACGCGATCAAAGACATCTTCAACAACCGCTTCTACCTTGGCTTGGTTATCTACCGTGGCATCGAATATCCGGGGCAGCACGAGGCGCTGATCTCGCGGTACGTCTTTGACCAGGTGCAGGAAAGACGCGGTGGAATCCGAGCACCACGTAAGGTCTGGCAGGAAACAGGTGTGTTGCAGGGATTCATCTCGTGTGGCCTCTGTGGCAACCCTCTGCAGTCGGACCGGTCCCGCTTCGGCAAGCCCATGTACCGAGAGCGTCACGGCCACCAGTGTGAATCGAATGGACACTCGGCAATGGCAGATGTCTTCGACAATGAGTTAGGCGTGATCCTGCGCAGCCTCGAGCTTGAACCAGCATGGTGTGACCGCATCGCACACCTGGCGGTGTCTGACTACCAAGGGCCCAGCGAAGCGGAACTTCGCAACAGACTGAGGAAGTTGGGCGTGGCTTACGTTGAAACCGGCATGTCAGATGCCCGGTACAGACATCGAAAGGCAGAGTTAGAAGATCAGATCAAGGCAGCCAGTGCGGTCGTGCCGCCTTCTTATGAAGAGGCAGCGGCTCTACTCTTGGATTTGGAAGCACTCTGGAAAGAGGCTACGCCGGAAGAACGTCGAAAGCTCATCAGCCCGCTGATCGAACGCGTCTACGTGGACATGGAGCTAAAGCTTGTGGGGGCGATCACGCCAACGCCGGCATTCAGGGCTCTACTGCGGTGTGCGGTACAAAGAGCGGCTCCAACATCATCCTGGTCTCTCAAGAGGACATGCAAAGGCCGGTGATTTCTTGGTGGAGACGGGGGAGAATCGAACTCGGCGGTAGAACTTCCACAGACGTCCGCAGATGACCTTCATCGAGTACCGTAGATTCAATATGTTCACTCATCAGTCCGCTAACGGTTGCAGAAGGTCACCAAAATCCGCCGGTGCTGTTGTCGGAACTGTTGTCAATTCAGGGATCGATAGTCTCTGAGAAGCGAAGAACTTAGGTGCAATTGGAGCGATTCTAACCATGCCACGGAGGCAGCGTGCGGGCCGGCCCTGCATCTGGCGCTGGCAAGTGAAGTCAGAAGTGTAGGAGAAGGGTGGGAAGGAGACTGCGGTGAGACTCTTGGGCCAGCCAAGTGAGCATGACTCTCGACCTCTACAGACATGTCACGCCGATTATGCAGAGGGCCGCGGCCGACGCGATGGAGGAAGTCCTGACCTCAGGCTGACCCGAAACTCCGAATCCTCATCTTGGGACCGACGGATTAAAAGTAGGACGGTGGTGAGAGGCCCCAGAAGGCCCCGTCTTGAATCTGAGTTACTCCCGTTTCGAGCATCTTTCTCGGCGAGTTCGTTGGTCTGCCAGCCGATTAACTCTCTGGTAATTCCTTGGAATTCGCAAGAATTCGGATTAACTGGAATTAATTCAAAGACACGCAATTTTCTCACTGGATCCGGTGGGGCGGGTCTTCGACAGAGCCAAAGCGAGTCGAACGACAAGCGATTCAAACGGCGAGCCTTTACGGGTGATTCGTCACGACGCTGTGACAGAGACACTGGAACAGAGCGCAGCCCCGTTGTCAGTTGCGACAACGGGGCTGCGTCCTTCTCAGACCTGTGCGAGCTGAGGAATGACTTTTGCAGGGTTGTGATGGAAGATCTTGATCTTCTCTTCTTCACTGAGCCAATCAAACGCGGCGATAACAGGAACAAGATCATCTCCTGGAACACCGTTTTCTGGGCGTGGGTGTCGACTAGATCCTGGAGCCTCGACACCAAAGCACATCTGGTCGACTCCTTTTTGTCGAATCGCTGCAGTGAGGTAGTTCACCTCAGGTGCATTGGTATCGAAGAAGAGGTTCTTCGTCGTATCCCGAGACGGTAGGTGTGGATCACCCTGGACAAAGCGGTCGAGTGCTCCACCGCAGTGACAGATGATGAACTTGATATTTGGAAAGCGATCGAAGACGTCTCCGTGACCGAGCAGCTGCGTAGCGAAAAACTGCTCGACGTAAAATGCCATCTGGTAGTTCTGAGGAATAATTCTCAGCCGACGATCCAAGACGTTCGATGCATGGACGATGATCGGGATGTTGCGTCCTTCGCACTCTTCATAGAGCGGATACCAGTAGTCTTCGTGCATTCCTGGCGTTTCACGCTTGCCACCTGGGTCGGGGTTGACATAGGTCGCGACGAAGCCGTACTCGTCAATGCATCGACGAAGTTCAGGCAGCACGTTTGAGGTGTCTTTGTACTCTGAGACGAATGGTAGCTGCGATGCGCCAAGGAATCGATCAGGGTAGTAGGTGCACTGTTGGTAGATCATCTCGTTGACCTCTCGGCACCAACTCTCCAGCAGATGATCTTGCATCCAAGCCATGTGGTTAAGTGGGCGAGGGCCAATGACTTGGACATCAATGTTGCGGTCGTCGATGTACTTCACATGGTTTGCAGCGGCCCAGCGAAAGTCCTCATCAGTGATTCGGAAATTTGCGGGCAGTCCCTGCCCTGCCTTTAATACCGTGCCAGTTCTGGCAGTGTTTGATCCAAGTAATTGCACAAGCGTTGCGTTCGCCCCAGTTGGCACGCTGACGTGTGCGTGCACGTCAAGAACTTTGATCCCGTTGTACATATAGCCCCCTTAGTGGTGATTCCTAGCCCCGACATTCCCCATATCAACTGGCTTGGCGGCATCGGGTATGCCTCCCGCCACCTGAAAAGTACGTCCTCCCTGGCAAACGGTCAATCTGCGCTCTCCACACGCACTTCGCCACCCGGTTCACCTCCCAAGATATGCTCGACTTGATGGCCGAACCCGAGCTGAGCCCACAGTGAGCCTCTGAGCTATTGGGTCATGCGGATATCACGACAACCTTGCGAATCTACTCCCACGTGCTCCCAAGCATGCAAGAGGAGGCCGCGACGGCAATGGATCGAATCTTTGAAGCATGAATTAGTGGCGTCTCTGGATGTTGTCAAAACTGTTGTCTATGACACTAGAAAAGCTCCCGAATCTCCGATTTCAGATTCAAAAGCTAGTTATTTGTTGGTGGAGACGGGGGAGAATCGAATTCGTCCCACGTGGTGCCGTGATTGTCCTTAGGTGTCCTCAGCCGTCCGCCACAGACTCGACCTAGTTCGCTGTTCGTCCGTCACTGGTTTCTTTTGTTCGTGGTGGGATTCTGTGGTTGCTGTCAGCGTTGCTGTCAAAGGAGGGGGGGTGGGGGCCGGACTTTTCTTGCACGTCCGTATTAATGTGGACGGATGCTACCTGTAACCATCTAACGGGCTGCACCAAGGTCAGTCCTGGATGCGCCCACTGTTACGCCGAAGCGCTCACGCTGAGGTTCAAGAGTGGTGGCCCGTATCCTCGGGGAGTAGGCAGTGTCAAAACGCATCCCGAGAGGCAGACACTCCTTACGATGGAAATCACCTCGCCGAATCTTCGTCAACAGTATGAGCGACCTCTTCCATGAAGACGCGCACTCACGATGACATTCCCACGGCTCAGGACGCGGTTAGGGCAGTTGGGTCGGCGTGGCGCAATCCCGACGCTCTGGAGCCCACCTATGCCTTCGCCTGACTTGCTTAATACTCGTTGCTCTCGCGGGCCGGTTTTGGTTAGGTCGGACGATGACCTTGGCGCAAATCGCCGTCAGCCGTTTCCGCCGTAGCTTGCTTGCCCGGCGGACCGCCACAAAGAAATGGCTTCGAAGGCCAGGATGACAATGGCCAGGGCGGTCAGGTGGCCCCATAACCCGGCGGTAGCTTCATGATTAGGGGCTATCTTGTCGGCGTATTGCATAAGGAAGCGGACCCACACGACGGCCACCAGGGCGGTGATCACGTCCCGGGGCATCTGAGTCAGGTGATTGCCGGCCCGGCTGCGAATTCTCAGCGAATCGCCCACGTTGACCAGGACATTGAAGCCCATGACTATCAGCGCCGCCGGATCGGCGATGTAGTCCCAGATGAACTCGCTTACCGCCTTGTTGTAGGGGTAGTAGAGCTCGTTGAACAGGACCGCAACCGCGGTAATCCCACCCAGGACTGCCAGCCATTTTCGCCACTGTTCCATAGCAAGCAACACTTTCATGAGGGTTGTTATTATTTTACCCAGGGAGTATGGCGGGCCGGACTGTACAAAATCGAAAACCGAGGCCCCTTCGGTAATCAACCCCCACCCGATGGCATGGTATCGTGTACGTCAGCGCGGCCTCGTTCCCCACCACCTCGATGCCCTTCACGAAGTTCCGAATCAAGGCTCGTCTCTCCAGCAGCAGTGCAGATCGACCCTTTGCTGCTCCAACAAACCGGCAGCCTCCTCCCGCATAGTCGTCAGCTTGACCCTGCCTGTGTCTCAACGAGAGCATGCGGGATAAAGGGCCTCTAGGGCTTCGTAGAGACGCTTCAGCCTAGTCTCCACGTTCCCAAGCTTTACCTCGATGGCCTTCAGCGCTCGTCCAACTCCCCTGCCATGACGTACTCGACGCTCAAGTCATGGTCTTGGGGTCTACGCCGGTGCTGCTGAGCGCCTCTATGTGACAGAACATCGGAGTCCTGAAGCATGACGCAGATGGCCGTACCGGGAGGGCGGGTCAAAAGTCCAAAAGTCATCGCGTCAAGGGAGTGTGGTTGGCAGACGCGCGCGTGGTCGCGAAATAAGCTTTTTGGGATCGGTCTGAATCTGAGCGCTGCAAATTCGTATCTGAGGACATGAGCAAAAACACGCCAAAACTGGCCAAAACAATGCATTGGGCCACTTTCGCGATAATGCGTATCCGACGATGCGTCCACGGACGCATCAAGCGCTGACCATCCTGCCGGCATGCAGGTAGCCGTGCCAGGTGGAGCCGGCGACGTCGATCAAGATTGAGAGTGGGCCTCTCCACGTTGCCATCCCATCCGGCAACCGGCCCCGGCCGTGCCCAGTTGTGCTCCGCATGGCAGGCGTACAGGAGGATGTGCTCGCCGGGTCGGGGTGCGTATTTCAGCGGGAGTGCCCGCTTCCCGTCCTCCCCGAAGTCCAACCAAGTGTAGGCGCCGACAGATGCCGCCCAGAACTCGTCAATATCCTCGTAGGGCATTGGTGCGATAGGCTGATACAGGAGGTTGACGATGACTAGAAGCAGTGCAAGAGGGGGCAAGCCGCTGCCGGTGCGGTTGGATAGCACTGGAACAGGCGGCGGAGCAAATTGCCAAACACGCTCGGATATCTCGTCATATCGACGAGATCATCGCCAGTACCGACCAGGAGAAGGACCGCGTCGCTGCCCTGCGCATCGGGTGCTTGGTGCTAGGCGGTTAGCGGACGGCGTCGCTCTCGCTGGTAAGGTTGCGACTTGACAGCTCAGTGGTGGTCTCGTCCTGGAGCAGCGACTCGGTCGCATCGAGGTGGGAGATGGGCACGGCGGGCAAGGTGGTGATGTGGGCTTTGACGCCGACGCCGAGCTCGAGGGAGAAGCGGGCCATGCGGTCGTTGTCCTCGGCCTCGACGATGGTGACGAAGTCGTACTCGCCGAGGACGGCGTAGATGCCGAGCGCCTGCACGCCGGGGACGTCGATGGCGTCTCCGACGCGGATTAGGTACTCGGGGTCCTGGAGGGCGTCCTTCTGGCCCTCGGGCGTAAGCGTCATCAGCAAAACGTAGGTCGCCATGACTCGCCAACATTCCCCAATATCGACCGGCTTAGCGCCAAAGAGACACCTCCCGGCGCCTAAAAACTACGCCCACACTGTTCGGTTGTCAATTCTGCACGCTCCACATGCCTCTTGCTACACATGAGTCTGAGTCTTTCCCTCAGCTACTCGCCATGTCCCTGGCCCCTGTGCTTGGGAAGGTGACGGGAAACCGATGGCGTCGAGGATGCCGGGGGAGGGGGGACAACGGCCGCGACGTGCTCGCCCTCCGAGAATCGGGGCCAGCCATACTGACAAAAGGGCGGGCTTTCAGATAGTGTTGCGGTGATAAGTTGGGGTTTTCGCCACCGAGTGCGACGGGGCTTCCCGCGTGGCGGGGAAAAGGTTCCACCCTAGCATAACACGTGCAAAGGAGGAGGTGATTCGATGACTCTACCCGTGGCCCTCTCGCCTCTTGAAGGCGGCTCCGCCTCTTCCCCCCCCCCCCCCGCCCGAACCTACGTTCTAAACTAACCCTCCGTCCTTCAACCCTCCTGCCCCTGCTGGCCGCCCTGCTGCTGGCGCTGGCAGTCCAGCCCTTCCCACCCCCGCCTCTACGCAGCAGACCACCGTCTGGTCCGCCACGCTGACCGTCCAGGAAATTGGCGACGTCTCTAGGGAAAGGTTGCGTCAAGGGTTTGGGTATCTCACAGGAATGCACTAATACCGCTGTTCTCACGGACAATACCTTCACGTATCAGAATGCGAATTATCAGGTCTCGGTCGTCAGGGCCACCCCCGCCGGACTCATCCTGGGCCTCGGCAGTACCATCCCAGACAGCTTCAAGGAGCTGACGCTGCACGTCGATAACTCGCAGTTCGCCCTTGCGGACGCCAGGATTACGATACGAGAGCAGGTCAGGCACGTTGCGGCTGGCGTGCTCGCGAACCTCGTCGTGGGCACGCACGCCGCGACGTGCGCACTCCACCGCCCTCGGGCAATACAATGGCCTCACTCACACGAACGCGTGGGGCCTACTGTCAGGTGCGCGCGGGTGGATATACTTTCAGTCAGACCCTAAGATACCGCCACGGATTGTAATTGTTTTGCAAGGATTCAGCGCTAAGCTGAAGCCGGCTAGAGAGCATAGGAGAATAAAGGCGTAGACATGCAGCAACTGCGCGTGGGGTGGCCTGGCGCGGTCGCGGGATTCGTGGCCGCGGCGGTGGCGCTGGCTGTCGCCGAGTTCGTAGCGCGCCTTGTCCAGGGGGAGTCGCTGGTGGTGGCGATCGGGGACGTGATCATCGACAACTCTCCCCGCTCTGTCTCTGGCGCCGCGATCGAAACCTTCGGCACGAACGACAAGCCCGCATTGCTCGTTAGCATCGTCGCCACATCGTTGCTGCTCGGTGCGGCCTTGGGACCGCTCGCGATGCGCTACCACGCGATCGGCGTGGGCGCCCTCGCAGCCTTCACCGTCGTCGGCGGGCTTGTGGGAACCCGCGATCCGTTCACCTCACCCGCGCAGGCATGGACCACCGCAGTCGCCGCCGGTATCGCCGGTGTCGCGACGCTCCTCTGGTTGCTTAACACGGCGACCGCGGCCAGCGCTGAGGCCAGAGCCTCACCCCGATCGGGGGGGGTGAAGCGCCCTGGTCGAAGGCAGTTTCTGCGGTTCGCCGGCGGTGGGCTGGCGGCGGCTGTACTCTCGGTGCCCTTGGGGCGGCGCCTGGTCGAACCGGTGGTTGATGTGGACGCGCAGCGCGCGGCAATCGAGCTGCCGCCAGCACATCCACGTCCGTCACCGCCCGCGGGGAGCGCGACCGTCGCAGTGCCCTCGTCGACCGCCAGCGTGAGCGCCTCGCCCGAAGCGACGGCCACAGCCGAGAAAACGCCCGAACCGACGCCGGACTCGACGCCCCAGCCCGCACCGGTCGTCCGCGGCGGTCCCGCCTCGGTTTCGGGGATCTCGCCGCTCGTCACGCCGAACAGCGAGTTCTACCGCATCGACACGGCTCTCTCGGTGCCCCGCATCGACAGTGAGCAGTGGCGGCTCCGCATCACCGGGATGGTTGACCGACCGGCCGAGTTCACGTTTGAAGAGTTACTCTCGATGAGCCTGCGCGAGGAGGCGGTGACCCTCGCGTGTGTGTCGAACAAGGTGGGTGGGGACCTCGTCGGCAACGCCTACTGGCGCGGCGTCCCGCTTCCCACATTGCTGCGCGAGGCGGGCATCCAGGCCGACTCGACGCAGGTAATCGGGCGCTCCCTCGATGGTTTCACGGTCGGCTTCCCCACGGACGTCGCGCTCGATGGGCGCGAGTCCATGGTGGTGCTCGGCATGAACGGCGAGCCGCTGCCAGCCGAGCACGGGTTTCCGGCACGCCTGATTGTGCCGGGGCTCTATGGATATGTCTCCGCCACGAAGTGGCTCGGTGAGATCGAGCTGTCGCGGCTCGACGCCTTCGACTCCTATTGGGTACAACGAGGCTGGTCTCAGCAGGGCCCGATCAAGCTACAGTCGCGTATCGACGTCCCGCGTGCCGGAGCCGCGCTCCCGCCTGGTAACGTGCGAGTCGCGGGCGTCGCCTGGGGCGGGCTGAGGGGCGTAAACGGCGTTCAGTTTAGGCCAAAGGCACGCGGCGGCGCGCAGCCTTCAGAAGGTGGTTGGCTCGACGCCGTACTGAGTGAGGAGCTGTCCGACAGCACTTGGCGTCAGTGGGTGGCTGACTGGCCGGCCGGCGAGGGCACGTTCGACCTTGAGGTACGCGCCATCGATCGCAGCGGCATGGTGCAGACGGCGAGTCTGGCTCCCCCCTTCCCTAATGGCGCCACAGGCCACCACACGATTGGTGTGACCGTCAAGGCGTAGGGTCCCGCTACGGGTTGCCTCTGACGGAAATCTGACAGAGACTAACAAGCAAATATCGACAGTCCGTCAGGTACCGAAGCCAGGTAGAGGCCGGGAGAGTATTCCCTATAGTGGAGCGTGGGGTGAAACTAACCGTACCCTCCGAGCGACAACTTTCGTGGTGGCCCCAACCCCCGCTCCGGTGAAGCGACAAGCCAGCGCCTGAACGAGTTAGTCTCAGGTAGAGATAGGGTGGAGAACGCTAATGATCGCATACCGACCCTGTCCCAAACCATACGCTGGCTTGGTTTGCCTTCAGCTCTTGTGCTGGCGGCCGTCTCCTGCGGCGGACAGGATTTCGAAGCCGGTCGCCTCGGAGCCGTGGAGGTTGCCTCCGGTGATGCGATCGAGGTACGGTCGCTGAACGTACTTACAAGTCTCGGTGACCTGGGCATTCCCAACCACCGCGGCGTGGAGCTGGCGGTGACGGACTACGGCCCGATCAAGGGGCACGGCGTCTCGCTTGGCGCCGGCCTCGACTCTCTCTGCACCGCGGAAGGTGGACGTGCCGCCGCCAATACGGTGACCGGCGATCCACGAGTCGTAGGCGTCATCGGCACGTCCTGCTCAGTCGCTGCCAGCGCCGCTTCGCCAATCCTCAGCGAGGCCGGATTGGTGATGATCGCACCCTCGACGACGGCCCCCTCGCTGACTTCCGACCTCCAAGGCAACGCCGGCTCCAACTACCACCCCGGCTACTACCGGACTTCCAACAACGACCTCTATCAGGCAGAGGCGGTCGCTCAGTTCGCCTACAACGAACTTGGTCTGCGCCGGATGGCTGCCATCCATGACGGCGACCCATATACCACCGGTCTAACCGGCGCCTTCACCACCGCGTTCGAAGAGCTTGGCGGCTCGGTCGCCCTCATCTCCATTAGCCGTGGCGACACCGACATGGCCCCCGTCATCACCCAGATTGCCGCCGGCAGTCCGGACGGCGTCTTCCTTCCGCTCTTCCAAGACGAAGGCGCAGCCATCGTGCGGCAGATCGGCCAAGTCCCTGCACTCGAGGACATAGCGCTGATTGGCGGTGCGGCCCTGCTGGTCCCCGAGTTCCTAGCCATCCCCGAGTCGGAGGGCATCTACTTGCCAGGTCCCGAGTTGAGCCTTGGCGACAATACCAACGCGGCGACCGGCAAGAGCGGCGACGCGCTCATCGCCGACTATCGAGAGCGGTATGGTGAAGCGCCCACGTCTGCCTACCTGGCCCATGCCTACGACGCGGCCACCATGCTTCTTCGAGCCGTCGAGGAGGTCGCGGTTGTCGACGGAGATACTCTTTACATCGACCGTGCCAAGCTGCGGGAGGCGCTGAGTGCCACCACCGGCTTTAGGGGCATCATCGGGGTTATCTCCTGTGACGAGTTCGGCGACTGCGGCACCGGCCGCGTTCACATATCGCACCACACCGATCCCAGTGTCACAGACATTGCAGAGCTACCCGTCATCTACCGCTTCGCGCCCTGATTGTCACCCTTCGCCAGACCCAACAACTGTCTTATCTATTGGGCCTGATGACTAGGCTGAGCCGCGGTCTCCCGGACTGAGTACGAATCGGTCTATCACGTCTTTACCGCAAGGGCCAGCTCCTCGAACGCATTGGCCGGTGGGCCAAGGAGCGGGGCAAGTCGCTAAGACTCTACCCGGGCGCGTTGGTCTGGTGCGCCTGGAAGCCGGGGGCGAGTTGCTGCGGGTGAGTGTTGAGGCCGATTAGGGCTGGGAAACTCCGGCGCTGGTAAGGCCACGGCCACCCTCAAGAGCTCGGAGAGGCAGCCTGGGGAGGCCAACGTAACGACGATTGTCCGGCGCCAGCGCCGACAATCGTCCTCTACACGACCGTCAAGGTTGTTGGTCCGACGTCTGTCAAGGGTCTGACCCTGAGGCTGTCACCCGCAATCTGCCCCCCAACAAATCAAGGCGAGCAAGAAACAGGCGCCCGGCAGCCTGGCGTGCCACCTGTCATTGCTCTCTCGGGCTAAGCGCTCAGGGCCAGGGTTAGCTCGAATGGCACGTATGCGACTTGGCCGCCATTGAACATAGATGCCGATGTTCGTCCAGTGGTGAGTAAAGGCTATCCCTTTAAGCTGACCGTTGCTTTGCCGCGCTAGCTCGCGGTCGAGTGACTGGAACGGTATGCTCGGCTCTGGTCACTGCGGTGGCTTTAGATGGGTAACGCCATATCTTCGCCTAGACCAAAGCAGACCACACCTTGTACGGGCTGATTGTCGATCTTTGCTTGGTCTTAGAGACGGGATGCGCTCAGCTCCTGGGCGCGACGAGGAGAAAGCTGGCGTTGAGGACGGCGACGACTGCGAATGAGATGGCCAGTAGCGTCTGGCCGGCGGCGACGAGGGCAAGAGCCGACAGACCGAACACTGCCATTTCGACCAGAAACCTGCCTGTGTCAGTCAGCCGCGACGCTGACTTCGGCGCGACCAGCTTCCACCAAACGAAGATGGCCGCGCCGGGAGCCAAGGCACCGATGACGATCCCTTCCGCCATACTGTCGCCGGTGAGGATGCCCCAGTACATGAGGGCCAGCAGGGCGCACAGTTCGAGGAGGAACCGCACCGTCGAGTTCAGCGCAATCCAGGCCGTCATCGAAGTCTGCGACAGAGAATACCCCCTGTGAACTGACACTACGGCGAGGGCCTGTTACCGAAGGCGTTAATTCTCGGCAGCTCTGGGCGCGAGTGACCCCCGCGAATTTAGCCCAAGGAGCTGAAGGCATCAAGGGCCTATGAACCTCACTGCTTATAGGCATTTGTCTATACCTTGGTTGGTGATGAGGGACGGCCTGCGGTTCATGCTGGAGGGATCCGGGGAGTTCGAGGTGGCCGGGCACGCAAGGACGGCGCTCCATCCCCGACACCTTCTGGAGGTAGCCCGTCCTCCTGACCACGGTCCGACCGGCTGCAATCGGAGGAGGCGAGGCAGAGCCCGGAGAACGGGGAGGGAGGAGAAAAGGGACTGGGCGGAGTGACGGAGAGGGACCTGGAGATACTCGCTTCGTTCTGCCGGAGCATGTCATACGCCAGGATAGCGGAGCCCAGGGAACTCAAGCCGGTGACCATCCGGATCGCCGTCTACGCCATGCAGGGCAAGCTGATCGTCGGCTCGAAGCAGGAAATGGCGGTCTGGGCCGTGCGGAACGGACTGCTGGATGGCGAATAGTGGGTGATTGCCTCTCAGCCAAATGTCGGGGCGCAATGACCCTCGACCGGCCGCTTCCATCGCAATCGCCTCACCCTCGCCCTCTTACACCGCTTCCCGGGACGGATCAGGTAAAATTCCTCATGACTGGGCCCCTGATCTCCCCGATACGCCCGAACCAAATCCCTGCCGCCGCGCGGGTCATGGCCAACGCCTTCGCGAATGCTCCCCGCTACACGTTTCTCCTTCCCAACGACGCGCAGCGGCACGCAAGACTACCCTGGGTCTGGGGCGCAACCATCCGCGCTTGCGTCCACTCCGGCGGAGCCGTGTACGTCGCCCATGGTGGATCCGGTGATGCCGTGCTGGGCGTCGCTATCTGGGGTTCACCCCAAAAACCCAAGCACAGTGCTCTGACGCTGTTGCGATCCGGCCTCTGGGCTGCGCCCGTCCGGCTCGGCATCCCGGCCTGGCGGCGACGGCAAGCTCTTGCCCCCGTGCTCGCCGCGCTCAAACCGCCTGGCCCGTGCTGGTACCTCAACGGCATCGGTGTCGATCCTTCGGCGCAGCGCACCGGTTTGGGAAGCGCCCTCATCAACCAGATGCTTCCGCGTATAGATGAGGACGCACTGCCCGCATTTCTCGACACGTCAGCGCCGGACAACCTCGGCTACTACGAGCGGTTCGGCTTCCTGGTGACGGCGGAGTTGACATTGCCGAACGGTATCCCCCTCTGGGGCATGACGCGGCAGCCGTCTCTGGGTCTGGGGGCATGAAGCCGCGTCTGGCTTCCCCAGCCTGCTCTGCCTGGTTCCTGCGGGGCGTCATGTGCGGAGGACCACTCATTCGGCCTAGCCCACTTGATCGCTTGGTCAATCATGAGTTGGCCTAAGTTCTCTGGTGCTGCGTTGCCGAAAATGAGCTCCCGATTCGCCTCAATCCAGTCCGGAAGAACGTGTAGGAGGAACCCAATCAATGGTGCGAGAACGGCTCGGTGTTCAGCACCGTCGCGGCCCGTCAGTCGCAGACTTGCTTCGAGCAAGGTGATGGCTTCGGGATGAACAGAGCTAGAGGCGGCGAATTCGTTTGCCATGAATGAGAGCACGGCTTGAAGGGCGCGGGTGCGGGGCCGGTTGATTGCCGTCTGGTAGGGGTCCAATTCATAGCTACCAGATGCTGTTGACGGTTCTGCACAATTCATCACTTCGGCTTCGAGGATTGTCCACACTTCGTTCGCTCGATTGCCGAAGCTGTCCTAAGCCGGAGGTCAACCGCGGATCGGTGATACCGGCAGCGGCCGCCTCAGCGTCCGCGTCAAAGACCCGCGTGGCGATCTCGTCCGTGGCGCCACGACCAGCTCGAAGGTTCGCAGTACAGTACGCTTATGCTCGCCAAACTGGACAAAATCAAGAACCCTACCTAAGGTTCGGGTTAGTCCTGTAACGAGAGCAACCGCTCCAAAGCGGAGTGAAATAGGTATGAGATTTTGGGGGACTTGAACGATGAGTAACGATGTTGTGGCTGAGCCTGGTCTTCAGTCTGGTTTCGTTCTGGCCGTCCTCATCGCTTCGGTGCTGCTTGCTAACCACTTGGGCGGCAGCGCGGGCCTTGCACAAAGGGCTGCCCAGGTGGCCCTTGGTGTTGTCCTGATGATGTTGGTCTTTAGCGCAACTACAGCCTTCCACGGACCGTCGGCTATTCCCGCCACGGCGTTGGAGACTCTGTTCGAGTCCGAACAGCAGTTGATGGAACTGAGCAATGAGTCGGCCCAGCGCAACTCAGAGGTGGGAACCATACACATAGGGTTAGGGGTCATCTTCGTGGCGCTCGGGGTGGTTCTATTCCACAGGTTGAGTGCGATCACCCCCGCATTCCTCTTGGGCGGTGTCCTGCTCATACTGCTTGGTGCCCCTACCGGGGGAGGGGGAGCTAGTCCGCTGAACGCCTTGACCGGACTATTCAGTGCCGTCGTGCCGGGAGGCTTCGGCGATGCTGGAAACGCGCGCGACATCGCTCGTTTCGTGGTGTTGTTGGTCGGCGCCATGTTGCTGGCGGGGCTGATGTACTTCCGCTGGGAACGCGAGTCTTCCGGTGATGCTGTGGAGGCGTCCGATTCCTAGATACCAACGGTGGCTCAGGCCTGTCCTACCCCAAGAACTCCATTGGAAGCAGAACCGCGGCGGCCTGTACGTCTTCAGCGAAATTCGGACTTTTCGGCCTGATTTCTAATGGAGACTTTGGTCGCTGGCTTGCTCCTTTGCCGCCCGATAGTACTGCCTTCTTAGCTGCCTGGTTTTCTGCTTGACCTCCTCTCCTGTGGCCAAGATGGTCCGTGGGCGACAAGTCTCAACCGGTCGAACAAGATTCCCTGGAAGACCGTAGGGTACGCTTCAGCGGACGAAGCACTACTCCTCCTCGAACTCCCAAGTCTGAAACGTCAGCGTCGTCGCGTTCTCGCTTACCGCCCGAACAACCGCATCAGGGATGCCTTCGGGCGCCTTGGCGCGAATCTCAAGGATGACTTCGACGTCTGCATCGACAAGACTCGCAAGATGTTTGATCACTTCCTCGGCAACCTGGCGGGCGCCGGAGGACACTCTCAACTCGTTGAGCTTGACCGAGCCATAGAAGCGTCGCATGGTCTTGGCTCCCGGTGGCTGCTCGTCTGGCCGACCGCCGTTACCCGGAGGAGGTTCAGGATGTGGACGACATTCGGGTGCTGGCACCGGAACGCACGTATTGGGAGAAACTATTGATCCTGCATGGCAGGCACTGCGGGTACCGCGAGGACCAGCGCCTGCCAAATGACAAGGATCGGATCTCACGCCATTACTACGATGTAGCCGTGATTACCGCGACCGATGTCGGCCACTCTG
Source organism: Dehalococcoidia bacterium (assembly GCA_965197795.1). Classification (GTDB taxonomy): domain Bacteria; phylum Chloroflexota; class Dehalococcoidia; order DSTF01; family WHTK01; genus WHTK01. The sequence goes on from OZ240228.1 coordinate 886,809, forward strand.
CCCTGTCGAACATCGCCCTGCTGGATGCGGTCCGGAAACACAACCTCATCGCCTTCCCGCAGGCCTGGAAGCGATTCGAGGAGGCAGTTCCGGGGTCAGTTAGACTCGTCCCCCAGGCTGAATTGCTCGCAGTGATCGAACACGACTATCGCGCCATGGAAGGCATGATTCTCGGAGAATCCCCGGAGTTCGGATGGATCATCGAGCAGATTCAACACGCTGAAGCCGTGAGCAACGCCAGCTAAGGGTCCCCCCGCTCCTGGCGAATTCAAAATGGCCCTGCCCAATGTCGGCGATGCAGAGGAAGCCTCTGTAGAGGCCGCTAACGGCTGAGGCCAGCAACCGAAGCAGCTCTTTGAAAGAGATTGTGTCCGGCCCCGCTGCGTCGGCGACGGAGTTTCCGGTCCTGGAGCCGGCCTCCACAGCTTGAGCCGCCAGGTCCTCGACGTACACGGGTTGGACCGGATAGTCCCCCCTGCCATAAAGGGGGAAGGGCGAGAAGCGCCACTATGCCCACGCCATGTTGTTGAGCAGCAGGCCCCCGACGCCGAAGACCAGGGTCGGCCTGCTGTGCATCACTCTGGCCAACGCGTCCCGGTAGACGGTGGAAGCATCGGCTGCACGGCGACGCAGATATTCGAACTTGTCGGCAAGTATGTCCCGCCCGTCGATAGGGCAGAGCAGGCCGGACTTGCCGTTCAGCAGCCGATCAATGGCACCACCGTACTCATACGTGTCACTGGTTATCGCCAATTCTCAACTCAACTCGCGGATCGTCACTTCACATCGATCCACGCCCTGGCCGCAGACGATCAGGATACCGGCGACTGACAGATCGAGGTGATTTATACCGCAACCGGGACAAGAATCTTGACGTTCCCCTTGGATGCAGCCGGCAGCACCGCAGACCTCGAGAACTGTCCCGCAGGGCCAGTCCTCATAGTGATCCGGCCCGACGGCGATGATCGTCCAATCAGCAGCCTGATAGTCGTTATAAGGGATGCAGCCCATTGGTGAGCCAGGCAAGTTGTAGAACGTTACGACGCCGAAGAGGAGCCCAGCTGGGGGAGTCGCCGTCGGTGGAATCGGGGTTGCTGTCGGTACGGGCGTGGCGGTGGGAGGAACCGGGGTCGCCGTCGGCACGGGAGTGGCCGTCGCTGGAACCAGCGTTGCTGTCGGTACGGGCGTGGCGGTGGGAGGAACCGGGGTCGCCGTCGGCACGGGAGTGGCCGTCGCTGGAACCAGCGTTGCTGTCGGTACGGGCGTGGCGGTGGGAGGAACCGGCGTTGCCGTCGGTACGGGCGTGGCTGTGGGAGGAACCGGCGTTGCCGTCGGTACGGGAGTCGCCGTCGGTGGAATCGGGGTTGCGGTCAGCGGTGGTGTTGCCGTCGGCGGGAACGCTGCGGCTGCGGCTGGTGTAGGTGTCAGGGCAGCCAGGAGAGCGACGACGGGCGTCGGCGTGGCAGTGGGGACAGGCGTGGCTGTGGGCTCCGCTGCACACGCTAGCATCACCAGGACGACTGCCGCGGTTGCGCCGATCAATATGACGCGGAGTGGTGTTCTTCCCGCCACTGAGAGTTCCCAAGGCATCCGGATTCCCATGTAGTTGAGATACCCTCTTTCTCGTCTTGAGTGCGATGCGTCGTCTTGCTTCATCTGTGCTCAGCTGCCGGTGTTTGTCCAGTCAACGCCGTCGGGTGTGCGAGGCCAGCAGGAGATGGCGCCGTCGGTGGCTATGGCGCAGGTATGTTCGTCGCGCGCAGTGACGGTGTACGGCTCGAGCTAACCTGACACCCATCAATCGAACTGAGAGGTAGTCTGCGTGCCCACTAGAAGCCGGCCGGTAGGGGCCCGCTCTTTGGCGGCCCAGGTTCGAAGGACTTCGGCTGCTGACGCTTCTCCCTGGTATCGAGGGGCAGACTAAGCAGAGATCGATAGTCCCGCAGGAACTCAGACTTAGAAGATCGACAGTTAACCCGTCCAAGGTGGCCTGCTTTGGTCTAGGCGTCTAGGCAAAGACATGGCGTTACCCATCTAAAGCCACCGCAGTGACCAGAGCCGAGCATACCGTTCCAGTCACTCGACCGCGAGCTAGCGCGGCAAAGCAACGGTCAGCCTAAAGGGATAGCCTTTACTCACGACTGGACGAACATCGGCATCTATGTTCAATGGCGGCCAAGTCGCATGCGTGACATTCGAGATAACCCTGGCCTTGAGCGCTTGACGGGCACAACAATTTCATCGGTGCCGGCGGTAAGGAAAACTGCATCCGCCACCTGCGAGCTCTGGTAAGAGATGGATATCGCCAGGATTCTGCAGACGTCGAGAATTATATTCTCGCCTGCGAGCTTATCAGGAGCCATGAGGGAGCGAAACGTATACGCGAGTGGCATGAACAGTGAGAACGTTTGGCATACGAACTACATTATTCTGTCTACACATCATTTCAATATAGTATTGACATAGTTACTATATATGCCTAGGATTATTTTCTTACTTAGCATCTACTTACTCAAAGCTTTAAGTGCTACATATTTCTGCACTTAGAGGGAGACCGACGGCCAGTGCTTCAGATAAAGCCGACAGACGCCGCGACCCATAGTGGTAGCCCACGACCGAAATCGTACTTGAAGTACCCCGAGAGCCGCGCTCTCGGGGCAGGAATTGCTTGCGAAGTCGCGGCTTCCGTGAGAGCGTCCTTCGTCGTGAGCGAGGTAAACCTGAACTTGTTCGGGCCGTGGGGCAGGTCAAGTTTGCTCTATGGCGCTCAGTTTGTAGAGGTGGACGTGGACCGCCCAGGCTCAGTCTTTCTTCTCTGTCGTTTTCGCATCCAACGGCGTCATCTCACTTGCGCAGATCAATCAGATCGATGCCATGCTCGCCAGCCTCCGTCCCCTTACACATTGGAGGAGTCATCGTGGATTGGGCTGCTCGCCCTCCTCCTGAAGGCTCCACAAGCCAGATCCACCTTGTGAGAGCGAAACGCGCATTCCGCCGATACTCGAGGCGGCTTCGCGTGCCGAAATAAGCAAGAAAGAAGTGCAAGATGAGAAAAGCATTACCCATGAAATCTATTGTGGTCACTGTCGCGCTTGTTGTCGTGGTCATGCTGGCCGGGTGTAGCCGCGAGTCGGTGACATCAACTCCAAGGCCAACGGCAACAACACCACCCTCAACGTCAACGGCACCGCTGCCGGCGCAGATCACCGACGCTTTGGGCAACCAGGTCACCGTGACGGACATAAGCCGGATCGTGGTTATAAATGGCGACGTTACGGAGGTGGTCTTCGCTCTTGGGCTTGGAGAGAACGTCGTCGCAGTCGATACCAGCGCGACCCACCCCGCAGAGGTTACGAATCTCCCTCAGGTCGGCTACCAGAGGAGGCTTAGCGCCGAAGGCGTCCTCTCGATGGACCCTACCGTGGTCATAGGAAACACCAACGCAGGCCCACCGGAAGTCATCGAACAGATCCGCGCTACGGGCGTGCCTGTGGTGATCCTCGAATCGGTAACCACCGTCGACGGGGGGGCGCGGAAGATCCGCAGGATCGCACAAGCGCTGGGAGTCCCCGCTAGAGGAGAGGCGCTCGCAACAGAACTCGAAACCCAGGTTAGCGAAGTCAGGGCGCTTTCGGCTCAGGCGGAGGAACGGCCAACGACCGTATTCCTTTACATGCGCGGGCTGGACACGCTCTTCCAGGGCGGAGAGGGGCACCTGAGCCACGAGCTATTCGAGGCCAGCGGAGCGGTCAGTGGCGGGGCGGCCCTGGGGGTAAAGGCGGAAGTAATACCACTGACCGCCGAGTCCCTCGCCGCAGCGGACCCCGATTGCATCCTCGTGCTCGCCGGGGGACTCGAGTCGGTCGGCGGGCTTGAAGGAATCGTGACCATCCCCGGAGTGGCAGAGACCACTGCCGCACAAGAAGGATGCATCCTCGACTTCGATGACCAGTACTTCGGCGGTGGCGGCCCGCGCATGGGTGAGTTGCTCATGGAACTGTTGCAGGCATTCCATCCGGACCTGGCGCCTGCCCAGTGATGGCGATGATTGGAGCAAGAGTGATAACGCCACTGCGGGTGCTCCGGCGGGCGGCAGGCCGGCGCACGTATAGGCGAGGCTCACCGCCTCCACGCTGCTGGGGGTCATGCTGGCGCTCTTTTTAGTCGCGCTGTTCGCGAACGTGGGCATGGGAGCTGTAGAGATTCCACCGGCGCAGGCGCTCGCAATTCTGCTCAGCCACGTAGGGATCGAGATAGGCGTCCCCTTCGAGCCGCGAACCGATGCGATCCTATGGAACATACGCCTGCCTCGCATTGTCCTGGGCATCCTGGTCGGTGGGAGCTTGGGCGTTGCGGGGGCTTCGTTGCAGGGCGTCTTCCGGAATCCCCTCGCTGAACCTGGCATTATCGGCGTATCCAGTGGGGCGGCCGTCGGCGCCGTGACGGCAATCGTCCTCGGTTTCACCTTATTCGGCGCAGCCAGCATTGCGGTGTTGGCGTTCGTCTGCAGTTTCATCGCCACCGTCGTCGTCTACCTGGTCGCGAGGACGTACGGCCAGACTGAGGTGACAACGCTGATTCTTTCCGGGATTGCCGTGAATGCGACTGCGGGCGCGGCCACAGGTATGCTCACGTTCATTGCTGACGATGACCAGCTTCGCAGTCTCACGTTCTGGACGCTGGGCAGCGTGGGGGGAGCTACATGGCCCGTGGTCAGCTCAGTCACGCCCTTCTTCCTGGTGGGCCTAGTGGTCCTGCCGTTCTGGGCCCGCTCGCTGAACCTCCTGACTCTTGGCGATCGAGAGGCCCGCCACCTGGGCGTGGCAACGGAGCGCGTGCGCTTGAGCGTAATCGGCCTGAGCGCTCTTGTCACCGGGGCGGCCGTTTCGGTGGCGGGGATCATCGGGTTCGTGGGGCTGGTCGTGCCCCACGTCATCAGGCTCATCGTTGGGCCGGATCACCGCTTCCTCCTGCCCGCCAGTATCCTTGGCGGGGCCACGGCGCTGCTCCTGGCCGACCTACTGGCCCGGACCGTCGTGATCCCCGCGGAATTGCCTCTCGGAGTCGTCACTGCAATGGTGGGCGGCCCCTTCTTCCTGTGGCTTGTCCACCGGACGCGCTCGAATTGGGGAGGCATAGCATGACACCTGGTCTGAGGGCGAATCGCATTAGCTACGCCGTGCAGGACAAAGTGCTGTTGAGCAAGGTCGATGTGGACCTCCACCCCGGCGAGATGCTGGCGATCGTAGGTCCGAACGGCGCCGGCAAGTCGACCCTCTGCGCGCTTCTGGCCGGCGACCTCTCGCCCTTGGAAGGCGAGGTTGAGGTGTGCGGCCGCACGATCAGCGCAACCAAGCCCGCCGCCCTTGCCCGTCTGCGGTCGATGCTCAGTCAGCACACCTTCCTTCGCTTCCCGTTCACCGCGCGTGAGGTGGCGCTGATGGGGCGGCATCCGCACATACCGCGCTGGAGGTCCCCCACCAAGACCGACTATGCACTGGCGGAAGGCGCTATGCGGAGTACCCAGGTGCTGCACTTGGCCGATCGCCTCTATCCGACCCTTTCGGGAGGCGAGCAGCGGCGCGTCTCGATTGCCCGTGTCCTCGCCCAGGACACGCCGGTCGTCTTGTTGGATGAGCCCACAACCGCCCTGGATATCGGCCATCAGCAGTTGGTCATGTCGCTGTGCAGGCAGCTCGCAAACGATGGGCGGGCCGTTCTCGCGGTCCTCCATGACTTGAATCTGGCCGGCGCCTACGCGGACAGGGTCATGATCATGTCAGAGGGCAAAGTTGTTGAAGTCGGCAAGCCGGAGGAGGCGCTGCGCTCGGACCTCCTGTCCGCAGTGTTCAATCAACGAGTAATTGTAATACCGCATCCCCAGACGGACAAGCCGGTCGTACTGACGTCGTACGAAGGAGAGGCAGCGAGCATTCCCGCCGTGGAGAGATCATAGGCATCGAGTTTGAAAAACTAAGGAGGCGCCAGATATGAGTGTCGTAAAGATCAATGCCATAACTGCTTCGGAGGGCAAGGGGGAGGAGTTGGAGGCGCGGTTCGGCAGCCGCGGTGGCGAGGTGGAGCGCATGGAAGGCTTCGAGGGCTTTGATCTGCTCCGGCCGATGGAGGGCGAAGACCGCTATTTCGTCTACACCCGATGGCGATCCGAAGAGGACTTCCAGCACTGGGTGAGCAGCGACGAGTTCCGCAAGGGCCACGCCAGGAGAGAAAAAGATGGGCCTGTCGCCACGCACGCCACGCTGCTCTCGTTCGAGGTGGTCGAGTGGCCTGACGCCGGAGCGGCGAAGGAAGTGGTCTGATAGCGCGCAAGACACACACGCAGAACAAGAAGGAGAACGAAACATGACATCTTCGATTCCCACAAGCTCAGCCTCAGTCCCGTTCAAGCGCCCGCCGCCCCGCGTCGTCGAGGTGCGGCGCATCACGCGGCTCACGCCCCGTATGGTGCGGATAACCTTTGGCGGCGAACAGATGGCGGGATTCGAGTCTAAAGGCCCCGCCGAGCATATACGCGTTTTCATGCCAGACAGTGAGACCGGGGAGCTCCTCCTACCCGTCATGGGGCCGGAAGGCAACGCTTTTCCGGAGGATAGGCCGCGGCCGGCTAGCCGCGCGTACACGCCGCGCCGGTGGAACCCTGAGACGGAGGAGCTGGACATAGACATCGCTCTCCACGACGAGGGCCCCGGCCCAGCATGGGCCATGGGCGTGAAGGAGGGCGACGTCGCCGTCATCAGCGGGCGCCCAGGGGATACTTACTTCCCTGACGTGGACGCCGACTGGTACCTCATCGGTGGGGACGAGGCTGCGTTGCCCGCCATAGGCACCCTCCTCGAAGCGCTGCCGTCCTCCATACGCGCCTATGTCCTGGCGGAAGTGTGGGACGCGGACGAGGAGCTGGAGTTGGAGTCGGCGGCCGGGCTGCAGATACGGTGGCTCCACCGCCGGGCGGGAGAGATGCCGGGGCGAGCGCTTGCCGCCGCAATGCGCGAGGCAGAGTTGCCCCAGGGCAAAGGCTGCGTCTGGGTCAGCTGCGAGGCGTCCATCATGCGGGAGATACGGGCGTACTTCCTGTATGACCGCGGCCTCGACCGCGCCATGCTCCGCACGCAAGGCTACTGGAAGGCCGGCGCCGTGAACCACCCAGACCACGACCTCGGCGACGACGTGTAGCTCCCTCTCCCACCCCGACTCGACGCTCTGCGCCCCCAGCACCGGGAGGTTGGCGGTCGCTGTCCATGGGTGCGAGGCAATGGCAACGGAAGATTCGATACTCGCGGGTGGTAGAAACGGGTCCCGCGGTGGGCAACAAGCCGGTGCCGACCAACCAAAAACTGGTCAGCCGCACCGAGCGCTTCAACTGGCGCGCGGTGATGGCCCCGCCCGCGGTCCTCGACTACCTGGTCGCCCACGAACTCGCTCACCTGCGCGTGCGCGGTCACACGCCCGAGTACTGGGCAGTCGTCGCACAAGCGGCGCCAGACCACCGCCTGCGCCGCGAACGGCTCCGCGAGGTCGGGCCACTCCTCAGAATCTGAGTCCGCGAAGGCGCTTCATCCGCACCGCAAGGCTGCAGGCCAACGATGGCCCTCCTCCGCGGAGGCACGGCATACCACGCACGGCAGCGTCGGCTCGGTGTGCGCAGCCGGGACAGCGTCTCCCAGTGCAAAGGCTCCCCCTGAGTTCCGGAGGCCGAGCCCATCCACTGGTAACACGATCTCGTGGGCCTGTTGCCGAAGGCGTTAATTCTCGGCCCAGGTAGAGGAAGTTGCCGGTGGTCCCGTATTTGGCGTCAGCCACGACCTCTGGAACGCCTAGGCGGCTCAGCCGCCGCTGCTGCCAGAGCACCTCCGCCAGCAAGTGCTCGTCGGCCGCGGCACCGGTAGTGGCCACGGCAGCCGTGATCACCTTGACCTGCCCCCCGAAAACCGGTCCATTGATAATTGGAGTCCTTCCGGGAGAAAGCAGGAGGACCGCATGCGTGGAAGCAGGTTTACGGACGAGCAGATCATCGGGGTGCTGCGAGAGGCAGACGCAGGAGCTTCAACGGGCGATCTGTGCCGTCGCCATGGGATCTCACCCGCGACCTTCTACAACTGGAAGGCGCGATTGGGCGGGATGGGCGTGAGTGAGGCACGGCGGCTGCGCCAGCTGGATGAGGAGAACCGCAAGCTGAAGCAACTGCTGGCGGAGGCGACCCTCGACAACCACGTTCTGAGGGAGCTGCTCCGAAAAAATGCCTGAGGCCTGCTGGCCGACGCGAAGCCGTGCACCATGTCCAGGAGCGGTGGGGCTTCAGCGAGCGTCGCGCCTGCAGGCTGATAGGCATTCAGCGATCGGTCGCACGCTACCGGCGGGTCGGAGACGACACGCCGGAGCTACGGGAGCGGCTCTGCTCCCTGGCAGCGGAGCGGCGGCGCTTTGGGTATCGCCGGTTGTTGGTGTTGCTGCGCCGGGAGGGGTTCGGCGTGAACCGCAAGCGGGCCTATCGACTCTACCGGGAAGAGGGGTTGTCCGTGCGGCGGCGGCAGCGCAAGCGTATGGCCGGCGTCGCTCGAGTCCCCACGCCGGCACTGGAGCGCCCAAACCAGCGATGGTCGATGGACTTCGTGTCCTGAAGGAGATCGACCCGCGGCTGGCCGAATAGCCCCAGACCGGCGGGGCGGAGCTGTCGTCGGCACCAAGGCCCGCACCTCCCCCGCCCGTGGCCGTCTGCAGCTAGTCTCGTATGTTCTGGGTCAGGTAGTGCTCGATGCCGACTTGCTTAATCGTCTCCATCTGAGTCTCGAACCAGTCGAGATGCTGCTCCTCGTCTCGAACCATATCTTCGAGTAGCTCCCGCGTCCCGACATCGCCAACGCGCTGGCAGTGGGCGACAGCCTCCCTGAGCGTCTCCAGCGCAGCCACCTCGATATCGAGGTCGACCTGCAAGTCCTCATGGACGCTCTGGCCGATCTTGACTTGGCCGAAGCCCTGAACGTTCGGCAGGCCATCCAGGAAAAGGATCTGGCGCATGAGCTTCTGGGCGTCCCGCATCTCATCCATACTCAGGTCGTTCAATCTCTCGGCGACTCGCTGGAAGCCCCAGTTGCGCACGGTTTCGGCTTGGACGAAGTACTGGTGGATCGCGGTCAATTCATTCGTCAAGACCGCATTGAGCCTGTCGATTACGCCTTCTTTGGCTTGCATTAGAGTCTCCTGTGAGGACTTGTGGTCTTGGGATGGGGGCGTTGTTACTGCTCCGACGGCGTCGGCCGCTTCGAATCCGGGTGAGACCCTTAACAACTCCTACTGAAATATACCACGGCTCGTGAAGTACGTATGCGTACCTACCTGGGAGAACGCCTTGAGGGAGACAACGTATTTAGGAGCAGAGTCGTTAGGGCTATTGGGGCACCAACCGTCGTAGCCGATATCGCAGGTGTTTCGATCCTAGCGCTCTGGTGGGAGCTGTTGCTCGTACCTGTCCTGTCTGTCCTCGCAATTGCAGTGTATGCGAATCGCAACACTGGCTTGACAGTCGTCTCCAGTGCTCTCCTGATGGCGTATGCGATAGGACTGATATCGGGGGTCATCGTTGACTTGGTTAATGATCCGGGAACTTGGCGAGTTCCAATACAAGCTAGCCTATCCGGGCGGCCAGAGACGCCAAGGCACGGACGGAGAAAGCAGAGAAAGCCAGAGCCGAAGCTGAGGCTAAGGCCGAGCGAGTGGCGTTGGAGCGGGCCAGGGCAGAGCGAGAGGCCGCCGAGCGAGAGGCCGAGGCGAAACGAGCGATTGCGGAGATGGCGGAGCAAGAAGCCGCGAAGAAAGCCAGGGCTGAGCAGGACATGATTGACAAGGCGCAGCGAGAGCGTGAAGCAGCAACCAGGGCCGAGCAAGAGGCGTTGGGATGCTGCGTTGAGCGGCGCTGGATGGAGCTTCATGAGTGGCTGGTAACAACCGAACCAACCGGCGACTTCAATTACGTCCTGAGGGTCAACTACAGTCCTCAAATGGGCAGAGGGCCAGAGCTTCGTACTGCGCGAAGGGGATAAAGTTCCGTTAGAAGGGGAAGGTAGATGGGCTTCCTAGGACGCCTATTCGGGTCCAGCTCTGAGGACAAGTACATTACCGCCATCGACGCTGCGTCTTTGGGTGGTACGGGCCGAAGGCGCAAGCTAGAGGTCGTGGGCGGGTACTACCATGAGGCCGAATTGATCAAGATCGTCGGCAACAAAACGCACGAATCTGTCAACATCGAAACAACTGCTGCATTCGTGCCTGACCCGAAGAATCGACACGACCGGAACGCAGTCGAGGTGCGAATTGACGGCAGACTCGTCGGCTACCTAAATCGCAAACAAGCAGTCGGTTATCATCGATTAATGGCCGACGCAGGTTATCCTGATCGAGCATTGGCAAACGTTGAGGCGCGAATCTTCGGGGGGCGAATCGGAGAAGACGGCGACGAATCATCCTACGGCGTTGCATTGTACCTGCCTGAAAGCTTAGCGAAGGTCATCGGTTACGGGGTCGACCCTCGGCAATCGGGACACGACGATTGACTCGAGTCGTAAAAGCGGACCGGTGGCCTCTGCCAGAACTGGCGGAGGGGTCGCCGGCGGCATCAGGCCAGGTGTCCGGCCAGGGACGGGGCCAATGTTGTTGGTTGGCCCAGACCTTGCGCCATTGGTCGAGAGTGGGCCCATCATAGCCTGGCAGGGCAGTTATCCTGGCGACACCCGTCCGGCCGCTGGCTTCCTAGCATAGGAAACCGCGAACGTCACGTGGAGAGGGAGGCCAGCAGCCGGAGCGTCGTTTATCAACGATGAACATTCATGCCGATGTTCGTCCAGTGGTAGCTAAGTCGCTGGCGACAGACGGCTCGTAAGCTGGTATAGAGCCGCTGATATGAACGTCCGATCCCGACGCCAGAATGTGGGCGTCAACGGCGTTAAGTAGCAAGCTCAGCTGGTCACCCTCAGCCTTGGCCAACCATTCTTGAATCCGTTGCAGGACTTTGGGCAGATTCCGCTTCACATGCTCGATGTCGAGTCTTGGCGAGATCGCTGACTCAAGTCGGCAACGTTCCCCTTCTAATGCTAGCCGGTGCCGGCCGAGCTCGCTTCGTTGTTCTTCAAGCATTTCCTGTGGGAGTTCACCGTCAGTAAATAGTTTCACCAGGCGGCGCTGCTTTGCCTCGACGTCTTTCAGAGATCCCATCACCGTTGTCAGTTCATCAGTTGGAGAGGCCGCGTCTGCCAAGCGTTGGGCTTCGGCGAGGATGCGCGCTGGATTGCTTAGGACGTCACCGAGGGCGTCGCGGATGCCTGATTCGAGAGCATCGGAGCGAGTATATTTTGACGGGCAGGTCGAGTCGGAACTCCCGACGTACCGGCTCCGGCACCTGTAGTAAGCATAGCGTCCCTTCATCAGGGCTTGGCCAACCATCGGTGCTCCGCAAGCTCCACAGCGGAGTCTGCCGGTGAGAGGATACGCGCGGGACGGCCGTGTTCGATTACGTCGCTCTGCGTCGTTCAGAATGGCACCGACCTTTGCAAACAGCTCTGAGGAAACAATCGGCGGTGTAGCTCCCTTGACCTCAATGCACTCGTCCCGATCGCGCTCCGAAACACGAACCTTCCACCGCCCGAATGGACTGTCCCTGTACTTCTCGGCCTTCGTCCGCCGGTAGACCGAGCGACCCGTATAGGTCTCATTAATGAGGATTCGACGGATTGTCAGCGGATACCACATTCCTCCGCCGAATGACGGAACGTTGCGGCCATTTAAGCGGCTTGCGATGCCGTGGCAACTGTTCCCGCTGGCAAATATCTCGAAGGCTTCGCGAACAATTGCGGCCTCCCGTGGATCCACGCGACGAGTCCCGCTTTCGACGACATATCTGTGCCGTATATACCACGCCCAGTTGCCTGAGGTAGCTTCCCGCTCCGCGCCCGTTGCGCCTTGCCGCGTTGTGTCCGCTCGACAATCTTTTCTCTTTCAACCTCGGCAACGAAAGCCCGCGCTGCGAGAATGAAGCGTCCGACTACCGTGTCCGCGAACTTCTCGGTGACGAACTCTAGCCGTACGCTGAACTGATGCGCATCGTCGAAGAGAACGCCGATGTGATTCTGATTGCGGGAAAGACGGTCTGCGTCTATTAAGGCGTTGCCCACGGAGAGTTGCTCCGTCGAGACCACCGAAGGTCATGGACCACGCGAACTTAATCCTCGCGAGCATCATTTCCGGAATGAGGCTGAAAACCCTCAGGATCCCTGGAGATCTTGCGCGGTCCTCCCACATCTGGACCAGCGGCCCTTCGTCATGAGGGCCAATTGGCCCTACGACATCAGGCGGGAAGGCTTGAACTGCCTCTTCTCGTGAAAGTTCTCTTATCCAAGCCATGACTTCTCCTACACTAGCTCGACGAGACCACGTGTTGGCTCGCAACCGGCCGAGCTTCCTATCCCAGGCGTTCGATGCTCATCCCGTGCTCGATGTTGAGCATAGGTTGCATGAGGGGCGTTCATTTGCCTGGGCAACTCTGCCGTAGCTCGGGGAGCCTGAATGAGGCTTGTCTAAGGCCAGCGTCCATCCGGCATCCTTTCATTTGATGACTTGAGGTCAGATCAGCGAGCCAACACTCCTAGCGCTTGACTAGCACGGAGCGCGTGATTGTCATAGGCAGTGAGGGCAGCCGCCGCGAGGATATCGCGATCGGACAGCCCGATGCTACGCAGTTCGCCTAGCTCTTCCTCTGTTATCGTCGCCTGGGCGACTGTTCCAGCGTGAGCGAACCCAAGGAGTGCCATTTCCTTCGCATCCAAGGGCGCTCCTGGCCAGTTCGCGACGACTTTCTCGGCCAGCTCCGGCTCAAGTTCACCTCGCAACGCGGCGACCTGGTGGTCCAGGCCAAGTAATCCAGCAATACAAACGCTGATCAGACTCTGCCAGCGTGACGGCAGGTTGGACTCGATCGCCTGGCGCATCGCTGCGTGACCAGCGGCAACCGAAGGCCGCGCTTGCAGGACGGCCAAAAGATCGGTACCTGGTATTGTCGAGAGGAAACTTGCGCTGCCCCCCGCTTCCGATTCAACGACTTCTGACTCACGCGAGGAGGTGCTCGCCGGGCTTTTCCGGGGAGCTTGCGACGCTTTTCGCTTGGCGACGATGTCCTCGAAGGCGTTGGTGAGGTAGGCAGACTCATCGGAGCCTTGCCGCCCCGCCATCTCTTCCACCTCCACACCCAGCATGTCCTCTACACCCAGCATGTCGGCGGACCGCGTCACAAGGTTCCAGTAGCAGATTGCCAGGATGGCGGCAAGTATCTGGTCCTCGTCCAAGCCGGCTTCGCGAAGGGGTTCGAGATCGTCGCGGCCAATCAGAATCGGGGTCTGAGTGAGCCGCTCGGCAAGCTCCAAAACTGCGAACTCCTGCTCGTTGAGAGCGGCGCTGCGCCATTCGGTCGCAACCTTAATAACTTCCTCTTCGGATGTGTCACCATCGCGACGGAGAAACTCTCCGTGGCCTACGCCTCAATAGGCGCATCCGAGAAGGCCGGAAACCTGAGTCGCAATCAATTCCTCCATGCGTCGACCGAGGCCCGAACCGCCTCTCGTTATGGACGGCCCCAACTTCATCTGCGCGAGCATCAACTCCGGAATCAGGCTGAAGACCGTGAGGATCCCTGGAGGTCTTGCGCCGTCCTCCCACATCTGGACCAGCGGCCCTTCGTCATGAGGGCCAATTGGCCCTACGACATCAGGCGGGAAGGCTTGAACTGCCTCTTCTCGTGTAAGTTCTCTTATCCAGGCCATGACTGCTCCTACACTAGCTCGACGAGACCACGTGTTGGCTCAAGACCGGCCGACCTTCTTATCCCAGCGTTCGATGCTCATTCTAGGCTCGACCTTGAGGTTAGGTTGGGCATGCCGGAATGTCAATGGATTCGAACGAAACTTGGCCTTCTCTTCTATTTTTTTGGTATCTAGAACTAGGACGTGGCATTAATGATTGGATTATTGATAATTAGTTGCAATTCCAATTCTATACTCCATGCATCGTCAAACTCATTCAAGGGACAGTAATTGCAGAATAGCTACTGGTTTACGAGTCGGCGGATCGGACGTCGCGGCACCCTGATCGGCGCCGGAGGAGTTGCTGCAGCCGCCGTTTTCCTGGCCGCGTGTGACAGTGATGACGATGAGGATGCCGCTACTGGTAGCAGAACGGGTGGCGGCACAACGGGAGTTCGCTACTGCTGGAGCCGGCCACCTACGAACTTGAGGGGGCGCTGGCTGAATCCTGGGAGGTCGGCCCAGGTGGCCTGACGCTGACGTTCAAGCTGCGTAAAGGCGTCAAGTGGCGCCCCGTCGATCCGGTCAATGGACGCGACTTCGATTCCTCGGATGTTGTGGTGGCTTTGAATCGTCACGCCGCAACGGGTCTGGTGCGCTCGTTCCTCTGGAACTCCGCCGGTGTGGGAGGTCCCATGCTCGCGCCGACAGCGCCGGACGCCAGCACGGTCGTCGTCCAGTTGACCGACCCGGTGGCGTATCAGATCAACTTCTTCGCGCCTCTTGGCGGATTCACCGTGACGACGACCATCACGCCGCGTGAGGCAGACGATACGCTTGACCTTAGACAACAGATGGTTGGCACGGGCCCATTTCTCCTCTCGAGGCACGAGCCCTCGGTGACATTCGAGCACAAGCGCAACCCTGAGTACTGGGACCCGGACGCCGCGCTAGTGGACGAAATTCAGCTGCCGATCATGGTGTGGCCTCTTTGAGATTTTGCGGCCGCGGTAGACGCCTTGTCGCAGGCGAGACAAAGATGAGTGGTTTAAAGACTAGGTAACTAACAGGGTTTGACTATAGCCAGGGTAATCCGAGGCTCGGGCCGCTGCTTCTTTCAGAGGTTGCACCAAAGGATCGAGTCCGTCAAATCCTTGAATGGTGAGGCCGATAGCAGCGCTGGCATGGCCAGACGAATCCAGAATGGGAACAGCTATTCCGGTTCCCGTGCCCTCATGACGTTGCCACGCCACCCCTTCACGCCGTGCCAGATCCAGGAGCGCATGATAGTCAGCCGGGTCCGAGTCCTGTTCATCTATCGCAGCGATAAGGTCTCTTTGCACGTTCGGTGCGGAAAAGGCGGCGATGACAGTGCCGCTAGCAGTCCGCCACCACCACCTTCTAAGTGCAACCGGAAAATTTAGTACATCGCCGTCGTGGAGTTCCGCCCCCTCGATGGCCAATACAGAGGCGTCTTCTCGTACAGCGTACCAAACTCGATGGCCGATGGTCGCGAGTCGAGACATCTCGCGTCGAGTCGTGACGGAAGGTCCGACGATCGATACTGCTTTGACGCCCCATTCGTACGACTTTAGTGAGAGACGATAGCGCTTTGCTCCCGTTCGTACGGCAATGCCTGTTTCAACCATCGACTCGAACAGCCGCAAAGCTGCGGGACGACTGATTTCCATCGTTTCGGCGAGCTCTTCCAAACTCATGCCCTCGCCCTGGGAGCTCGAGAGCACATCGAGAGCTCGACTCACGCGGACGATGGAGACGGATTGAGCCATTTCTTCACCTCGCCTCCATTCTAGGGATTTTGAGTCTAAAGAGGATGGAAACGAATCATCAACAAATTCTACTCGATAATTACCACTAATCGATTGATTCTAGGCTCAATTTTGATCAAGTTGGTCTAAATTTTGAGATTTAAGGCTACTCTTCGCAACTGGCCCAAATTCGTTCAATCGCGATTCCGCATTCTTCGGAGCGTCTCGCTGAAATGCCTCGACGGGCTCCTCATCGGCGGGGATCCAAGTAACCTTGTCCAGGTCGACGCCATACTCAGTTGCCAGAACGCCCCGAGCCCATACACTTGTGTCACGGTGTAAGCTTGAACCGCTACCTTCTTCCCCTCGAAATCTCGTGGACCCTTGATGTTGGCTTTCTTGTTGTACTGTGGGGCCCCAAAACTCCATCAGGCAGCTTTCCACTCGTATTCATGATGTAATCTGCCCAGGACTGATGGGAGATCACGCGCCCTCCGTCCGGCAGCCTGACCAGCCTCGGTCCAGACAGCGGCGTGCGAAGTCCCAACGCTCGGTGCGGTCGCGCGCGGTTGTAGTGGCCAACGTACTCGCGAGGGAGCCGCCTTAGGTGCCCTTCGTTGGTCACGTTCATGCTGGCGCGATCGCTTGCGGGCCCCTCGAGCATCCGCTATCTGAAATTCACAATCAAAACTAGGTTCGATATGCCGGAATGACAATGGAAGTGAGGAAAAACGAGAAGTGGGAAAAGAAAAATGCTTTCGCTTGTGAAGATCTTGCGTTAGTGCGCCAACTATTGACATTCATGGGGCACTAACTAGACTCATCACATTGATATTGACTCCTCTAGGGATTGGGGGGGCGATATGGGGCCAGGCTCAGGTCAGCTCCGCGACGATTTAGTAGGAGAGGGTATTGCAAGATAACTACTGGTCTAAGTTGACGAGCAGAAGGATCGGACGGCGGCGGGCGCTGGCAGCTACGGGAGGCTTCGCGGCTGCCGCAGCATTCCTGGCAGCTTGCAGTGGTGACGACGATGACAATGGTGGGACGACGGGTGGTGGCGCCACGACCGTTCCGGGCGCCACGACCGTTCCGCGCGCGACGACGGGCCCAACGCCCACTGCGGAGCCTTCGGGCCTTCTGACCCAACCCGTACACATCCCGCCGGCTCAGGCGAAAAAGGGTGGTGTGTTCCAGACTTATCAAAGGTCCGAGCCTCGCAGCCTCGACATGAACCGCGCCTCGGGCGCTATCAACGAGATCGGGGCATTGGTCTACGAAAACCTCTTGGACGTGCAGCCCGGATTGTTGGGGCCGTCGAAGCGAGAGTTGATAGGCCGGCTGGCCGAGTCTTGGGAAGTCTCGCCGGATGGCTTGACGACCACGTTCAAGCTGCGTCAGGGCGTCAAGTGGCATGACATCGACCCGGTCAACGGGCGTGACTTTGACTCGTCGGACGTAATGGCCACCTTCGAGCGCATCCAGGAGATCGCGCTCCTTCGGGCGCTTGTCTGGGCCTCGGCTGGCGGAGCCGGGCCCGTGCTCGCCGCAACGGCGCCGGACGCGAACACCGTTGTCTTGCAGATGGCCGAGCCGGTCAGCTACATATTGAATCACTTCGCTCCGTTCGGGCCGATCTCCGGCTCACATGCCATCGTGCCCCGCGAGGCCAACGGCGACACGCTGGACTTGCGCGCCCAGATGGTGGGGACGGGCCCGTACTTCTTGGCGAACCACGAGCCCTCCGTGCGCTTCGACTTCAAGAAGAACCTTGACTACTGGGACAGCGAGAACTGGCTGCTGGACGAGATCGCCGTGCCGATCGTGCCTGAGTACGCGGCGCGGCACGCCCAGTTTAGGGCCGGCAATATTCACCATGCCTGGGCAGGGTTCCGCGGCGACGTAATGACGGGCCCGGACGTCCTCGCGACGAAGAACGACCTGCCGGAAATTAACCTCTACGGAGGCGTCTTCGATGTGAACGCCATCGTCTGGACGTTCGGGCACCTTGGAGAGAACCAGTTCGCGGACGAGCGTGTCCGCCAGGCCATCTCCATGTCTTTCGACCGCGACCTCGACCTTGAAATCCGCGGTAATATCGAGAAGCTCGAGGAGGCCGGCATCCCGATTGTGACGCGCTGGAACTCGCACGTTGTGACCTTCGACGATGCTGTTGGTGCTGGCTGGTGGCTCGACCCGAAGGACGAATCGGTCTTCGGTGAGAACGCCAAGTATTTCCAGTACAACGTCCCAGAGGCCAAGAAACTCCTGGCGGCCGCCGGTTTCCCCGACGGCTTCGAGACGACCGTCCACTTCCCCGACGCGCCCCAGTTCAGCGCGAGAAGGAGTGGCAACATCGAGCCCTTCTTCGGCTTCCTGCAGGATCTCGGGCTCACCGTGAACCAGAACCCCCAGAAAGACTACACGCAGGACTACATTCCGAATAACCTAAACGCGTCTGGCGCCTATGAGGGCTTAGGATGGCACGCGGTAGTCGGCGGCATACCCCACCAGGTCAGCCCGGTGCTCGGTCTCGTCGCCGAGCATCTGCCGACCTCCGGTCGCACCTTCCACGGCTACTCCGCGGACGGCGGTACCGGCATGACCGGCGACCCGGCCTTGAGTGAGATACTGTCCAAGGCTCGCCTCGCGCCGGACGTGGAGACGGCGAAGTCGCTAGTCCATGAGGCGCAGCGCTACCTTGGCAAGACCATGTGGTCGCTCACAGAGCCCGGTGGCTACGGCCGCATCTTCGGGTCCTGGCCGGCCGTCCAGAACACCCGCGTCTGGCAAGGCCAGGCATCGTGGGAGTACTACCAGATCTGGCTGGACGACACGAAAGCGCCGCTCGCCTAATTCATAGACTCGTTCAGGGATCAGGAGAGGGCGGCCGATTGGCCGCCCTCTCGCTTTTACTTCGCCAACTGCTGCCAATTGAACGCCATCGGCGAATCGCACCCGTTGCGCCTGCCCATGGCCTGCGAAGGAATGAGGTAGTAGTGAGCGGCCAGCCCTACGGCGTGTGCCATCTTCTGCGGGCCCAGTTTCATTAGCTTCACCGCTCCGGCCGCACCGCCGATGATTACCGCTCCGGCCGCTGAGACTGGATACGTTGTGCCAGTGATCTTGCCGACTTCCGAGCCGTCCGTGGTCGTGTATCCGCCCTTCAGGCCCCGCAGTCCCACAGCCAGCCGCAGTGACAATTCGTACGCAAGGGCAAGTGCCAGATCATGTCCTTACCGAAGCCCCGATGGTCTCTCCAAGTGCCAGCGGCGCCGGTACGAGAGCACCTGCCGGCTGGATCGGGAAGGAATATGCACTCAAGTCCAGGGCGCTTATCAATTCGTCGTTGGGCGAAGGCCGAGTTAGTACAGGAGAGCCTGTGCCTCGTGCCAAGCACGGCAGACTCTGGCGGACCACCAAGTCTCATGGCGAGGCCCGTCGCGTGTCGTCCCTAGTCCGACTCCAATGCCGCGATTCCAACACCGATGGAATCCAACAAGAGCCTCTTGGCTTCCTGGACTATCGCCGGCGGCAGGTCTTGAAAATTCGCCTGACACGAAGTCGAGCACCTGCTCCCGTTGGACCCTTCATGACCCACGTCCCGCTAATGCAGCGACTCTAATTTCATCCGCCCGTCGCGTTACGGGTCGCGTTCGTAGAAATCGCGTTTGCCCAGCCTGCTCGAGTTTGCCGCGAACGTGAAGATTCCCCGGGGCATGAAGGACATTTCAAGCTGCGCACGGGCCTCATAGACCTCCGTCCTCATTTCGTGGGCAGCAGTGGAACGGGGTTCGGCGAGGACAGCCTGTTCGGCCAGGTGGCAAGCGAGGCGCAGATTACCGGCAGTGCGCAACTCCTCACAACGATCAAGCACGTTTTGGACCCCACCGGCTAGCTCTACCCACTCACGGGCTTGCTCGGCTCGCGGCGCTGGCAAGAGATTGTCTGGCTCGCCGTCATACCAGCCTCCATACAGCCGCCAAACGTTGCGGATTACGAACTGAGGATGGTCGTATACAGGCCTCAAGTAAGGCTTTTGGAGCGCGTCCTCAGCAATCCTGACCTCGTGGATGACGGTATCGAGAGTTGCGCCTTGGTTCATCAGTGCGATCGTCTGAGTCTCAATGCTCTCTAGTAAGTCCGCGGTGTCCGTCAGAGCCTGCTGGACTCGGCCAGCACCAAATATCGGCAACCCGTGGCCGGGAATCATAGTACCCGCGCCCTTAGAGGCCATCTCTCTGAGACCGGTTGCCCACTCGCCGACCCAACGCTGAACCTTTTGTGGGTTGCCCGCATTTGGCACAGCCCAGATAAACAGATCCCCGGTGAAGAGGGTATCCAGCTCCTCAATCCAGGTCCACGTTGCGTCTTCCGTTTCACCTCGGGTGTGGTGGAGCTCGAACGTCAGGTCTCCCTCGCGGAATACGAGGCCATGCCGGTACGTTACGTCGGGATAGCGATAATCATAAAGTCGCTCTTGGGGCTCGATAGTCACTGAGTCTGGCCTCATGAACTGTCGAGTGTTGATGGCTCCGTTCCAGCCTTCTGTTTTCTTGTACCGATCGAAATGCTCGCCGATCAACTCGTGGCCGAAGACTTGCGGGCGGGGAAGTCGCTTCTCGACGGCTTCTCGATCGAAGGGCGTAACACCGAAGATGTGATCTATGTGATGGTGGCTGAAGACGGCGGACGCTAGTCGCAGTGTTGGCCGCCAGGAGCGAATCGCCTGATAGAGAGGCTCAGCGTCCCAGGCAGCCCCGGAATCGAGCATGACAAGCGTTCCGTCGGCGTCGATGGTCGTGACGCTGGAGGCACCCTTGTAGTAGAGCATCCGGTCCGACAGCTCCTCTGCCTGCCTACCCTTATATTGCATACCTGGAATAGCCCCGGGCCCGGTGTCAATTTCACCACGCCAAAGCCGGTCACTGTAATCTCTTAGATCGCTCATCAGTAGCTCCTGTCAGGCGCAGCCCGCGAAGATTCTATCTTGGCCGGAGGACATGAAGATGCAGCCCGCTCGGGAGCGAGCGCTGGGGCGCCGGGGTTGTTGAAGGCGTAAGACGACGGACGGCAATAGAGCTTGGAGGAATGGGACATGGCAACTGAGACGCAGCCTCGCGCTCGGTGGGGTGAGCCTCGCGGATGTAGACGACGAAGAACTGAACCTCGTCGCCGAAGCGCTCGTAAATCTCTTCCAGGCGCACGGCCTGGTGACGGAAGGGCGGTCAAGTATAGGAGCCGAAGATGAGGCCGACGGGCTTGCCCCTGTGGGCTGAGAGACGCACCCGCGCGTCGCCGTCGAGCGTGACGAGCTCGAAGTCGGGCGCCATTTCGCCTACGTTGGGGGTTGTCTCGTCTCGGAGCACGTCCTCTTTGAACCTAGCCTTCGGTGCCCCCCTCTCTGGGTAGGGAGAGGAGGCGATGGCGGCCGCGACCTCCTCGAGGAAGCTTTCCTGCTCCGCTTCAGACATCGCTTGCATTTTCTCGTAGACCAGGAGGTGGTACTCGGTGGGTAGGCTGTTGATAAGGTCGTCGACGTTGGCCATGCTCGCCTCCAGTTGACTCAACATTAGCATGCAGAGGCAGGATTTCGGCGATCCATTCAAGAAGATCGACCTGACGTCGCCAAAAAATAGAAGAGAAGGCCAAGTTTCGTTCCACTCCATTGACATTCCAGCATGCCCAACCTATGTTCAACGTCGAGCCCAGAATGAGCATCGAACGCTGGGATAAGAAGGTCGGCCGGTCTTGAGCCATCACGTGGTCTTGTCGAGCTAGTCAGGAGAAGTCATGGCTTGGGTAAGCGTGCTTTCGCGAGAAGAGGCACTGCGTGCCTTCCCTGATCAAGAGCAGATAATCAGGCGGTGGAGCCAGGAGAGCTCCTCACCCGCAAACATCATTCAGGTCTTCAGCATCATTCCGGAAATGATGCTCGCGAGGATTAAGTTCGCGTGGTCCATGACCTTCGGTGGTTCGGGCCTCGGTCGACGTATGGAGGAATTGATTGCGACTCAGGTTTCCGGCCTTCTCGGATGCGTCTATTGAGGCGTTGCCCACGGAGAGTTTCTCCGTGCAGAGGGTGACACATCGGAAGAGGAAGTTGTCAAGGTTGCGACCGAATGGCGCAGCGCGGCTCTCAACGAGCAGGAGTTCGCAGTTTTGGAGCTTGCCGAGCGGCTCACTCAGACCCCGATTCTGATTGGCCGCGACGATCTCGAACCCCTTCGCGAAGCCGGCTTGGACGAGGACCAGATACTTGCCGCGATCCTGGCAATCTGCTATCGGAACTTTATCTCCCGGTCCGCCGACATGCTGGGTGTAAAAGAGTGGAGTTCCCCTGACGATCTGCCGACTCAATCTGCCGACCTCCTCAACGCCTTCGAGGACGTCGTCGCCAAGCGAAAAGCGTCCCAGGCTCCCCGGAAGAACCCGGCGGCCACTTCCTCGCGTGAGGTAGAAGGCGTTAAGTCGGAGTCGGGGGGCAGCGCAAGTTTCCTCTCGACAATACCGGGTACCGATCTTTCGACTGTCTTGCAAGCGCGGCCTTCGGTTGCCGAAGCTGACGCAGCGACGCGCCAGGCGATCGAGTCCAACCTGCCGTCACGCTGGCAGAGTCTGATCAGCGTTTGTATTGCTGGATTACTAGGCCTGGACCACCAGGTCGCCGCGTTGCGAGGTGAACTTGAACCGGAGCTGGCCGAGAAAGTCGCCGCGAACTGGCCAGGAGCGCCCTTGGATGCGAAGGAAATGGCACTCCTTGGGTTCGCTCACGCTGGAACAGTCGCCCAGGCGACGATAACAGAGGAAGAGCTAGGCGAACTGCGTAGCATCGGGCTGTCCGATCGCGATATCCTCGCGGCGGCTGCTCTCACCGCCTATGACAATCACGCGCTCCGTGCTAGTCAAGCGCTAGGAGTGTTGGCCCGCTGAGCGGTCGCTCGTACCTCGAATCCTCGAATGAATCGGCACCAAGGCGTCTAGAATAATATAAGAGCAGGTGATTTAGCCGGCTCTCAACGAAGGTCATCGCCCCGATTGTGTTTTGCTTCATCGCCACCGTGGATTACGTCGCCGAAACAGCTGCAAAAGCTCCTTGGCGGCATGCACTCCGGTCTTCGTGTCCGGGCCGTTACCGGCGCGGTAGGCGACGAGCAGAGGCGCGAGATCGTCGATGGCCGGGCGGAAGAGACGGTGCGCGTCCTCGTGGCGACTGACTGCCTGAGTGAGGGCATAAACCTCCAGAAGGACTTCGACGCCATCGTCCACTTCGAGCACCTCGATTTCGCCATCGCCGAGTTCCAGGACATGAAGATGCAGCCTGCGCTGAGGCGGCGAGAGCTACTGAAGGCGTAGAGCCGAGATGAGTTAGTTGCCTGATGGCATTGCAACGGGAAGGAACCTGATGACCACCAAGACGACGGCCGCAGTTCTAGATGAGCCCCACGGGCGCTTCGTTCTTAAACAGGTCGAACTCGATGATCCGCGGGATGACGAAATCCTGGTTGTTGTCGAGGCCAGCGGTGTGTGTCACACGGACGTCGCGGTCCAAGACGGACTCACTCCGCCCATGGTTTTGGGTCACGAGGGCACCGGGGTCGTGCAGGCCATTGGATCGGGCGTCAGGCGAGTTCGGCCCGGCGAAAGGGTGATCGTTTCGTATCCCTGGTGCGGTGACTGCAACGAGTGCCTTACCGGACACGCTTACCGTTGTGAGCAGATATTTCGCCTTGCTTTCGGAGGTGGCCGACTCGATGGTTCGAAGACGATTACCATGAACGGTAGACCTGTATCGAGTGCCTTCTTTCAGCAGTCTTCCTTCGCAACCCACCTGATCACTCTCGAGCGTGACGTGGTGCCTGTCGGGCAAGAGCACGCCGCCGAACTGCTTGCCGCCATTCCTTGCGGCGTGCAAACGGGCGCCGGAGCCATCCTGAACTCAATGCAGTTGGGCGCAGGCGATTCGCTCGCCGTGTTTGGCACGGGTGCCGTCGGCTTGAGCGCAGTTATGGCTGCAAGGCTGATGGAGGCTTCGACCATCATCGGCGTTGACGTCGTTGAGTCCCGCCTAGAGCTCGCCTTGGAACTCGGCGCTACCCACGTCATCAACGCGGCCAACGGTGAGGTCCCTGAACGCATAAAGGAACTCTTGCCAAAAGGTGTCCGGTACTCGTTCGAGACTAGCGGCAGCGAGCAGGGATTGGACGCTGCTATTGAGTCTCTCTGCATGGGCGGGGAATGCGGTTTCGTCACCCTCCCGCATCGTGGCGAGAAATACCCCTTCACGCTTCGGGGACTCACCACAAAGACGGCTACACTGCGAGGGATCATCTCGGGCTCGGCGCTGCCTAACGACTTCCTGCCGAAACTCATCGAATGGCAACAGCAAGGCAGGTTTCCGTACGACCGCTTGATTACCACCTACGACTTCGAGGACATCAACCAGGCGTTCGCCGATTCGGCAGAGGGTCGCGCCATCAAGCCGGTGCTGATGATGCACCCCGGGAGTTAGCAATGAGGCGTTTTACCGCGCGTGGCGACAAGGGCTGCCCCTTGTTCTCACGGCCGCGCGCTCCCGCCCTACGCAGACGCTCAAGGTGCTTGCGACAGAGGCCCACGGTCAAACGCTCCTTGTCGTAGCAGCGCGACGACGCAAGTAACTACCTTGGGAAGCCCTCACGAGTCGATTGGCGAGGCCTATATCGAAGCTGGCATGAAGGTGGGCAAGGACGTTTGAGCCGACCCTCCTAACCCGCCATAGCCAGGCCCAAGTCACGAACCTGACGAGGGGTGACCGATCGAAACGTGAACGGTGACCCCTCGTCTTGCTGTAAGAATCGGACCGCCGCACCCGGTGACGCCGGGTTCGATCGGCTGGAAGTCATGTCGTCGTGGGGCGTGCGCCAGAAGAAGCCCTGAGGACTACCTGACCGAGCGGCGGGCTTCACGCGGCGCTTTATTGGCCCCCATGATCCGAGACGGGTCGAGCGGAAGAGATGACGAAGATCGCCAGGACGGGGAGAATCATCAGCGCGAGCAGTCTGCATCCGGTTGCGACATTCCGTCTGGCGGCCAAGCAAGTCCGTGATGCCCTGCAAGAGATGCGCGCCACGGGCAGCCAGCAAAGCCTCGTCCAGTCGGGGAAGCTGATGAGCCGGGCCGAGATAGACGCCCATCTAAAGTCAACTTAGAGGCGGCGGACGCGATAATCACCGAGGTTAAGCTCCCAGAGATTGGCTCCAACGTAGAGGAGATGACTATCCTGCGTTGGCTCAAGGTCGAAGGAGATGAGGTGGGGCGCGGAGAACCCATTGCAGAGTTAGAGACCGAAAAGGCGGACTTTGATCTCGAGGCAGATGTAGGTGGACTGTGAGTGCACCGCGAGCGGACCGTGCTCCGAGGGTGCTCATCCTGGCCCGGAAGGGATGATCGAAAACCGGCACCTCGTCGAGACTCACCCGCTGGCGACGGCGCTGCGGTCGGACTCGCTGGTTTACGGGGCCTACTTTAACGCGGGCGTGCGTGCGTGTGCACGACGTGTCGAACCCATGGGCGCCAGTCGAGGTGGGCTACTACATCCCGGAGGCGCCGGCGAACTCGCGGTTCGACGCGGCCCAGATGAACGACGTGTACGTGGACGAGAATGGCCTGATCTAGGCCATCGAGCGAATCAGGGGCGGGTTGTAGGTTGTACGTGCTGGAGGGGACGTGGTGAGCCGCGTGGCGTAGCCTGCGGGCAGACCAGAGGGCTGAGCTGTGGTTCGTGCTCGAAGTTCAGCTCGCGGCGTATTGATCCTTCCGACAACTCCGTCCTGTGCCGAGACGATGGCCCGCTAGATGGCGGGCTGCTGCTGTAGGAGCTGGACGATGGCGTCCTCGAACTCGTCCGATTTGAAGCCGAAGGGACCAAGGCCGCTGCGGTAGGCGATGACTCCGTGGGCGTCGACGAGGTAGAGGCGGTCCGGCTGCGCGTAGTAGGCCTCGCCAACCTCGTTGCTCATCTCGTCGATCAGGGTGGGGATGCTGATGTCCATGCCGAGGGTGCAGGCGTGGGCGACCTCGACGCGCTCGTCATAGGTCGTGGGCTGGGCCAATATCACTTCCTCAAGGACGTTGACGGGCGTTTGCCATTCGTCGGTGGGGTGAGCCTCGCGGATGTAGACGACGAAGAACTGAACCTCGTCGCCGAAGCGCTCGTAAATCTCTTCCAGGCGCACGGCCTGGTGACGGAAGGGCGGTCAAGTATAGGAGCCGAAGATGAGGCCGACGGGCTTGCCCCTGTGGGCTGAGAGACGCACCCGCGCGTCGCCGTCGAGCGTGACGAGCTCGAAGTCGGGCGCCATTTCGCCTACGTTGGGGGTTGTCTCGTCTCGGAGCACGTCCTCTTTGAACCTAGCCTTCGGTGCCCCCCTCTCTGGGTAGGGAGAGGAGGCGATGGCGGCCGCGACCTCCTCGAGGAAGCTTTCCTGCTCCGCTTCAGACATCGCTTGCATTTTCTCGTAGATCTGGTTCTGGTACTCGGTGGGTAGGTCTTTGATGACTTCGTCGACGTTGATCATGCTCGCCTCCAGTTGAACGACTCAATGCCGAGACGATGGCCCGCTAGACGGCGGGCTGCTGCTGTAAGAGCTGGACGATGGCGTCCTCGAACTCGTCCGATTTGAAGCCGAAGGGACCGAGGCCGCTGCGGTAGGCGATGACTCCGTGGGCGTCGACGAGGTAGAGGCGGTCCGGCTGCGCGTAGTAGGCCTCGCCAACCTCGTTGCTCATCTCGTCGATCAGGGTGGGGATGCTGATGTCCATGCCGAGGGTGCAGGCGTGGGCGACCTCGACGCGCTCGTCATAGGTCGTGGGCTGGGCCAATATCACTTCCTCAAGGACGTTGGCGGTCGTTTGCCATTCGTCGGTGGGGTGAGCCTCGCGGATGTAGACGACGAAGAACTGAACCTCGTCGCCGAAGCGCTCGTAAATCTCTTCCAGGCGCACGGCCTGGTGACGGAAGGGCGGTCAAGTATAGGAGCCGAAGATGAGGCCGACGGGCTTGCCCCTGTGGGCTGAGAGACGCACCCGCGCGTCGCCGTCGAGCGTGACGAGCTCGAAGTCGGGCGCCATTTCGCCTACGTTGGGGGTTGTCTCGTCTCGGAGCACGTCCTCTTTGAACCTAGCCTTCGGTGTGGCCCCCCCTGGGTAGGAGGCGATGGCGGCCGCGACCTCCTCGAGGAAGCTTTCCTGCTCCGCTTCAGACATCGCTTGCATTTTCTCGTAGACCAGGAGGTGGTACTCGGTGGGTAGGCTGTTGATAAGGTCGTCGACGTTGGCCATGCTCGCCTCCAGTTGACTCAACATTAGCATGCAGAGGCAGGATTTCGGCGATCCATTCAAGAAGATCGACCTGACGTCGCCAAAAAATAGAAGAGAAGGCCAAGTTTCGTTCCACTCCATTGACATTCCAGCATGCCCAACCTATGTTCAACGTCGAGCCCAGAATGAGCATCGAACGCTGGGATAAGAAGGTCGGCCGGTCTTGAGCCATCACGTGGTCTTGTCGAGCTAGTCAGGAGAAGTCATGGCTTGGGTAAGCGTGCTTTCGCGAGAAGAGGCACTGCGTGCCTTCCCTGATCAAGAGCAGATAATCAGGCGGTGGAGCCAGGAGAGCTCCTCACCCGCAAACATCATTCAGGTCTTCAGCATCATTCCGGAAATGATGCTCGCGAGGATTAAGTTCGCGTGGTCCATGACCTTCGGTGGTTCGGGCCTCGGTCGACGTATGGAGGAATTGATTGCGACTCAGGTTTCCGGCCTTCTCGGATGCGTCTATTGAGGCGTTGCCCACGGAGAGTTTCTCCGTGCAGAGGGTGACACATCGGAAGAGGAAGTTGTCAAGGTTGCGACCGAATGGCGCAGCGCGGCTCTCAACGAGCAGGAGTTCGCAGTTTTGGAGCTTGCCGAGCGGCTCACTCAGACCCCGATTCTGATTGGCCGCGACGATCTCGAACCCCTTCGCGAAGCCGGCTTGGACGAGGACCAGATACTTGCCGCGATCCTGGCAATCTGCTATCGGAACTTTATCTCCCGGTCCGCCGACATGCTGGGTGTAAAAGAGTGGAGTTCCCCTGACGATCTGCCGACTCAATCTGCCGACCTCCTCAACGCCTTCGAGGACGTCGTCGCCAAGCGAAAAGCGTCCCAGGCTCCCCGGAAGAACCCGGCGGCCACTTCCTCGCGTGAGGTAGAAGGCGTTAAGTCGGAGTCGGGGGGCAGCGCAAGTTTCCTCTCGACAATACCGGGTACCGATCTTTCGACTGTCTTGCAAGCGCGGCCTTCGGTTGCCGAAGCTGACGCAGCGACGCGCCAGGCGATCGAGTCCAACCTGCCGTCACGCTGGCAGAGTCTGATCAGCGTTTGTATTGCTGGATTACTAGGCCTGGACCACCAGGTCGCCGCGTTGCGAGGTGAACTTGAACCGGAGCTGGCCGAGAAAGTCGCCGCGAACTGGCCAGGAGCGCCCTTGGATGCGAAGGAAATGGCACTCCTTGGGTTCGCTCACGCTGGAACAGTCGCCCAGGCGACGATAACAGAGGAAGAGCTAGGCGAACTGCGTAGCATCGGGCTGTCCGATCGCGATATCCTCGCGGCGGCTGCCCTCACCGCCTATGACAATCACGCGCTCCGTGCTAGTCAAGCGCTAGGAGTGTTGGTTCGCTGAGCGGTTGCCCTACAAGGTGCGCGTTAACGCCGTCGCGCCGGGCACTTTTCTGGACGCCTACCTGGCTCAGCCAGGCGGACCTGCGAAAGCACAACGCCGAGTTGAGGGCGTGCGCTTGAACCGGGTCGTTCACCCTCGCGAGGTGGGTCTGGTGACGGTCTTCCTCGCCTCGGGTGCCGCCAGCTACATCACCGGCCCGGCGCGATCGACGGCGGCCGTACGCTGTTTTAGAAAGGGGACGGGAGATGGCACCAGTTGCGCTGATCACGGGGGCCGGTAGCGGCATCGGGCAGGCATGCGCCGTCGCGTTGTCGCGGGAAGGCTACTCGGTCGTGCTGGTGGGGCGGCGGGCCGAGGCGCTCGAGGAGACCCGAAAAGAGATCGAGACGACGGGACGGCAAGCGATCGCTCTGGCCGTAGACCTGACCGAGCCAGGGGCGCTGGACTCGATGGTCGAGGAAACCGTGCGCCAGCTCGGCTCTATCGACGTCTTCGTCAACAGCGCCGCCACCACCTGGCACAGGGACTTCTTCGATGTCACCGAGGATGACTGGGACACCATCCACCGTATCGGCGCCCGCGCCGCATTCTTCTGCATGCAGCGAGTGGCAAGACAGATGGTCGATCAGGGCAACGGCGGCAGCATCATCAATATTGCGTCGATCGCCGCGAAGGGTTTCCCCCTGTCGTCCAACGCGGCGTACGGGGCGAGCAAGGGGGCCATGGTGGCGATGTCCTTGACCGCGGCGCACGCCCTGGGCCAGCACTCGATCCGGGTCAACGCGATCTGCCCCGGCGTAGTCAGGACGCCGATGTTCTACAACCTGTTCTCAGAGCGGTCGGCTGAGCGTGGGGTCCCTTTCAGTGAGCTGGAAGCGCAGCTGAATGAGATGATCCCGCTGCGGCGCTTCAACGAACCAGCGGACATCGCCGCGCTCGCCGTTTTCCTGGCCGGCAGCGGCCGCAACATCACCGGGCAGTCGATCAACGTCGATGGCGGCCTCGTCATGCACTAGGCCGGCGTAGGTTGAGGATCCCCAGAAGCTCTTGTCGAAGGGTTTTCTGGTCGGGAAGTGACATCACGATGCTAAAGCAGGAAGACAACGAGATTCTTTGTCGCGTAGGCCCGGGTACTCCTATGGGCGAATTGATGCGCCAGTATTGGACACCCGCCCTGCCATCTGCCGAGTTCCCGGCGCCCGACTCGCCACCCAAGCGGATGAAGCTCCTCGGCGAGAACCTGGTCATGTTCCGGGACAGCAACGGCGAAATGGGCTGCTGCGTCGAGTCGTGCCCGCATCGTGGCGCTTCCATGTTCTTCGGCCGCAATGAAGAAGCCGGTCTGCGCTGCGTCTATCACGGCTGGAAGTTCGACACGACCGGCGCTTGCGTCGATATGCCGTCCGAGCCGGCGGAGTCGAACTTCAAGAGCAAGGTGCGCATCAAGGCTTATCCCTGCAATGACGTCAACCACATGGTCTGGGTCTACATGGGCCAGCGTGAGATTCCGCCGCCCTTCCCGGCTTTCGAGATCAACACTCTGCCGCCCGAGAACGTCGCTCCTCCCGCAATCATGATGGAAGAAGCGAACTGGATGCAGATCCTGGACGGAGACCTCGATACGGCGCATCTCGACTGGGTGCATGCGCGAATAAAAGAGGACGCGCCGCCACCGCCTCTGGGCATGCCGGGACTTTGGGCGCGGGACAACCAGCCACGTCTTGACGTTGTCCGCACCGATTACGGCGCGTTCTACTCCGGTATCCGCACCTGGGATGACGATGGAAACGAATGGCACCGCATCAATCAGTTCATCTTCCCCTTCCACACGATGGTCAGTGGCCTTGGCTATGCGATGTTGCGGTGCATCGTGCCCCTAGACGATGAGTGGGCGATGCTGATAAGGCAGATAGCCGGCATCGATGGGCCTCCGCCGCCAGAACTCGACAAAGTCCTGTCAGACGAAGCGTTTGCCCCGATCGGTGGGTTCGTAGAGCGCACCAGCGATCCGCATAGCTACTTCTACACGGCCGCGAACAAGCACAACGACTATAAACGTGACTACCAGGTCGAAAAGGAATCGATGGTCTCGGGTATCCCGTTTGTCGGGAATCTCCAGGATCGCGCGATGACCGAGCTCATGACCGGAGAACATGGAGAGGTCATCTACGACCGGAGCCGGGAGCACCTGGGGACGACCGATAGCATGGTGATTACTGTGCGGCGTGAGCTACTAACGGCGGCGAAGGCACTTTCGGAGGAGGGAGTCGTTCCGGCGAACGTGGATGACGTACAGCTGGACCGGGTGCGACATGCCACGATGTTGCTGCCGAAGGGAGCTGACTGGATTCGTGCCACGGAAGGATACCGCAGCGCTGACGCGGGACTCCCGATTGCAAACCAGATACACCTGCTCAGTTCCACGGAAGAGGAACTGGCGGCGGAGTAGTCGAGGCTGTTCGGCGTAACCTGTCAGCAGGGAATCCAGGTCCGGATGGCCCATGACGATGAGAGCGCGGCTCCATCGTGACCGGCTCGAGCGGGCGTTAGGCAGGCGGGGTCTACTGAAGGCGTAACGTGTGATCTCCAACACAATCAGTCATCGATGAGAGTGGCCAACCTCCATCCCGCGACACTAAGGAATCCAGACCGTCTACCGGCACCGCGGCAAGCGCGGTCTGTCAGGGCAGGGAGGTCAGCTGTGATAAGCAAGTTCCGATTGAGGCTCCTGGTGAGCGTGGAACATCACGGGCACCGGGACGCTACTGACGGACGACCCGCAGGTGAAGGTGACCGGATCGGCGGAAGACTTCGCGACCTACGTGGTACAGGGCATGGACGAGGAGTTCTTCCGGCTGGCCGACTTCGCGTTGACGACGCGCGCCGATCGGCTACGACTCCGACGCAGCCGTGTTCGAAGCGCTGCTCAACGACCCGACGCTGGCGATCGTCGATGAATCCTGCATCGGGGAGGAGGATCCCTTTGGGGATGACACAAACTTCCGCCTGGGCCCGAGCACGGAAGAGCTGAGAGAGCAGCCCTGGCAGCCGATCCCGGTGACGGTCGTGGATGCGGAGACCGGCCGCGAGTTCGAGCTCAAGGTGATCGGCGTGCTGGAGCCGCAGGTGACTTCGGTGACGTTCGCCTGGCTGGCGTTGTTCACTAACCGGTCCGTGGTTGAGGATCAGCTGGGCGGCGGCGAGCTGGAGAGCTTCTATCTAACGACGCGCGACTCGTCCGAGCAGGCGACCGTGGAGGTTGCTTCGAGCATCGAGGCGGCGTTGCTGCAGCGCGGCGGCGCAGTCGACGGCGTTCCAGTATCTGTTCGAAGGCTTCATGGGTCTGGGGCTGATCGTCGGCATCGCGGCGCTGGGCGTGATCGCGTTTCGCACCGTCGCGGAACGCCGTCAGCAGATCGGCATGCTGCGAGCACTGGGCTACACTCGGCGGTTGGTCGTGCTGTCTTTCTTCATGGAGTCGTCGTTTATCGCGCTGGCCGGCATCGTCATGGGACTGCTGCTGGGGTCGGCGCTGTCGTACAACCTGTTGAGCAGCCCCGAACTGATTGGCGAGTCGGGCGCGGAGATCGACTTCCGTTTGCCACTGGCGCGGCTATTGCTGATCGTGGGGATCGCGTACGGGGCGAGCGCGGTGATGACCTTCATCCCGGCGCGCAGCGCGTCGCAGGTACCGGTGGCGGAGGCGCTGAGATACGCGGGCTAGGCGGTAGAATCGACGCATGACGGACGCAGCCTAGCATCGAGAGTCGAGCCGACAAGTCACGCCGAACCCCTCGAAGCGCCGTAAACTAGAGCTATGACGAAGGAACGAGATGTACCAGACGAGTTGGCGTTACGGTCCATCCCGATGGCTCCTTAAGCTTCACCGTTAAGGGCATCGGCCATGCTATCGGTTGATACAGGGTTTCTTCCACCTTATCGGAACCCTGGCTTATTTGGCGTCGGGGTTGATACCCGCCGTCTCGAAGCGCCGTAAACGAGATGCTCCGCGTGGCGCTCTTGAGGAATGGGAACGGCGCATAGAGCCGATGTTTGGTGTCGCAGAACCCGAAGACGTAGGTCGCTGTACTTACGAAGTGGGGAAGCTAATCCGCCGTGCGTTGGGCGACGAAGCCCATGACCTCTACTGGAGCGACGACGGTCTTGACACGGTGCATGTCGAACCGCTCGGACGACGCTATAAACGTCTCTTGGACCTCATCTACAACGAGGACTCCTGGACCATCCGCAAGGAATGGAAGCCGTAACCGACATGACCGACGACGTTACCCGCCTCAACATCCACGTCCTCTCAGACCTCATAAGGACCCTGCGTGACGCGTTGGAGCCGACGGACTCTAATCGGTTCGGCGTAGGGATAGCCAGTCAGGTCATCAACTACGCGGAGATGCTGAACGTCATCCTCACGCGGTATGAGACGGCGAGCGCACATTTCATCGCCAACACGAAGGAAAACCTAGACGCAGCGAAGAACAAGAAGCCGCCACCGGACCTAACAGAGAATCGCAGGGTCTACACTCACCTACGCCTCGAAGTCGAGAGCTTCTACCTGTTCGCCAAGGTCTTGCTTGACAATATCGCCCAGATGACGGAGTTCTACTTCGGCTCCGCGCGTGGAGCGTCCCTCGACTCTCACGACAAGCTGACGAAGAACTTCACTTCCTACGCAGCGCAAAAAGGACTCAGCGTTCCCGATGGCTTCCTCGACGCGGCGAAGCGCCTCAACGTCCCGATACGGTTCCGTGACAAGGAAATCACGCACACGAAGGCGAGACAGCACGAGGACGGCTTCGCGCTGCGCGGCGTCTTCTTTGACTTCAACGGGAAGACGCGTCTCGCTAACCAAGACGGCCGCGGGATCGCTGAAAGCTCCGAGCATTGCCGGAACTCGTGGAGCCGCTGACCGACTACCTCGCGCTCTTAGCGAAGCTCTTCGAGTCCAACACCGACAAGACGGCTCTGAGCATGGAAGCCGGAGCGTAGTAGACAGCACTATGCCGAGTCGACCAACCGTAACGCGTCAAGGTCTCAAGTTCCGAGCGACTCCGATTCGCCGCACGACGCATTGGAATCCGTTCTACATCGAGAGCATTCATCCAACGTTTCGCGTCAAGATTAAGCGTGTCTGCGAGGACGTGAGCGTAAGGGAAAAGAACGGAATCACCTTCACAATCGGCCTTCCAACGATGGCACCAGGGACGGGGCGCGAACTAAAGACGGTCCAACTGAACACGTTGCACCTCGATGCAGTCGGCGACACGGCTACCGTTGAGCTTCCGAATGTAGACGTAGCGCAACCAGGACAATCCGTCCTGTACATGTCCCCTGGTACTGCCGGTGGTCGTTCCATTTACTCCTACAACGTCTTCACGGTCGGGTCTATGGTGCTCACCATCGTTGGCGCAGCGCTTCTGGTTGCCGCACAGTGGGCCATTCAAGAGTTCACGTCAGGCGATACGACGATAGTCCTTCCCGAATCGACGCCTACCGGCAACTAGGGCTGGGGCCGTCCCTTAAGCGAATGGGTCTCGTTCATGACCAGGGGCGTAACGCTACGTCTACCGAATAAACTCCGAATCTATGCAGAACGGGCTCACTTGATGTCATCAAGCGATGTCTTCAAGCTGACAGATTTTGTGGGAACAGACCCGAGCTCAAGAATGTTCACGTGCTCCCGTCCGGATTGAGCGGGAGGCTTATCGAATTGGGCATCGGGAAGGCGTCCAGGAAGCATTCTTATGCTTATCAGAGGCTTTGATGTTACGAGCCTGTGTTCCAGGCCAGCCAGGCCATAACGCCAGCGTTAACGGCGCCGCTAGCGCCTATGCCTTCAGCAGCCCCCGTCGCCCCAGCGCCCGCTCAAGCCCAGGCTGCATCTTCATGTCCTGGAACTCGTTAGGTTGCCTTCGTGCCGACCACGCAGTGAAACGGATTGGACGCGAAGAACGTCCCGGCCGACTCTCCGGCCACTAGAGCCTCGTCGAACTCCCGGACTTCGGCTTCGTCAAGTTGCGCCCTAACCGGAGAGATAAATTGAGGCAGAGGCTCGCTCATCGTGAACCAGTAGGGGTTGGGTGTGATGTCTGAAAACTTGGCGGCAAGGCGGCCATAGAGGCTTGAATCGACACAACCTCCTGGCGAAACCCCTGCGTCGCGGTTAGGGACGTTAACCTTCGCCCTCATCAGATCTGAGAGGTCGAGGTTCCAGTACCAGGGCAGGTCTTTGCTGCGGATGATCACCCCGCCGCGACCACCGGGCTTTAGAACCCTATGGAGTTCGGCAATGGCCTTGTCGGCATTGCACTCCTCGAAGACGGTAACGGAGAAAGCAGCGTCGAAGGACCCGTCCTCGAACGGCAGGTTCTCCGCGTTTCCGTAGTCGTATCGAAGGGGCGAGCCGAGAGATGCCTTGCTGGCAAAGTTACGCGCTTCGCGGAGCAGGTATTCGTTGATATCAACGCCAACAACCTCCCCTAGACCTTTCGTTCTTACGGCCAGATCGCGGGCAAGAGAACCCGCGCCGGTTCCGACCTCCAGCACACGGTCACCGGCCTTTATCCGGAGCAGGTCGAACATGGAGCGAACCCCTTGGAAATAGTTGTCGCTGTTAGCGCGGCGCTCCAGCTGTGCAGCCCCTCCGAGGTGCTCGCCACCCAGCCGTACAGTCGTGAAGTTTTCGTTGAGCCGCTCGATCGCCGGACCCACTGGCTTGGGACGAGGCTAATAGGGAACAGAATGAGGGGCGGCCCCGAACCTGCAACTCGATAGGTGACTCCCTGGACTTCACCCTCCTGGGCCGTCAGCTCTGCGGGCTGAATATCCCATCGACCCGCCTGCTGCAAGAGAGTCTCGACGGTGTGTCGCCCGGCCGACTCACAACATCGCCACCAGTTTTTGCGCCGCCGCAAAAGGCGTGATCTTGCCATCGGTAACCTGTTGTTCTAGCGCGTCGCGCGCCGACTTGATGTCCTCGCCCGCCATTAGCTTTTGGTTGAGCATCTCGGCCACCAGCTTGTGCATCCAACCGCGCTCCTGACTGGCACGCTGCACGGACAAACTGCCGTCGGCATCAGTCTGTTCCTGAAAGTCGCAAATCATTTGCCAGATCTCGGTGATGTTGTCGCCCTCTACCGCTGAGCAGGTCATCACCCGCGGCGACCAGCCGCCCGTGCGGTGCAACAGATTTAACGCACTTTGATAATGGGCTTGAGCCTCTTGTGCATGCGCCAGTGCGGCCCCGTCGGCCTTGTTGATTACCAGTGCGTGGGCCAATTCCATAATGCCTTTTTTGATGCCCTGCAATTCGTCGCCGGCGTTGGGCAACAGCAGCACCATAAAAAAATCCACCATGGAGGCGACTTCGAACTCCGATTGCCCGACGCCCACCGTTTCAACCAAAACCACGTCAAAACCGGCCGCCTCGCATAACAATATGGACTCTCGGGTTTTCTGGGCCACGCCGCCGAGCGCCCCTTCAGACGGTGAGGGTCGGATAAACGCGTTGGCTTCTCGCGACAGCGTTTCCATGCGCGTCTTGTCACCCAAAATAGACCCGCCGGCGATGGGCGAGCTTGGGTCGACGGCCAGCACTGCAACACGATGGCCCTGCGCCAAGAGGTGCTGGCCAAAGGTCTCGATAAAGGTGGACTTGCCGACTCCTGGACTACCCGAAATCCCGATTCGTAAGCTGTTGCCGGTGTGGGGGAGCAGCTGTTCCAGCAACTCCTGGGCACGCGCGCGGTGCGCATCGGCCTTGCTTTCGATCAGTGTGATCGCCTTGGCCAGGGTGCGGCGCCGGCCGGCAAGGATTTCCGCCGGATCGATTAGTTCCGTATCGTTGGTGCTCACAATCAGAGGTTATCGTGCGCCATTAATCGCTTTCAGCACTTCGCGCGCTGCACCCGGGATCTTGGTGCCGGGACCGAAAATGCCCTTGACGCCGGCCTCGCTCAAAAACGCGTAATCTTGCTTGGGAATGACGCCCCCGGCGACGACAATAATGTCACTGGCGTCCTGCGCTTTTAGCGCTTCGATCAATTGTGGCACCAGCGTCTTATGTCCCGCGGCAAGGGTAGAGGCCCCCACTACGTGAACGTCGTTTTCTACCGCCTGGCGGGCCACCTCTTCGGGGGTGGAAAACATCGGTGATAGGTCTATGTCAAAGCCGACATCGGCAAACGCGGTGGCAATAACCTTGGCGCCCCGATCGTGGCCATCCTGGCCCATCTTACACACCAGCATCCGCGGGCGACGGCCGTGCTGGGCTTGGAACTTAGCGATGTCTTTGACCAGGGCTTGCCAGTCTTCATCGTTTTCATAAGCCGCGCCATATACCCCCGATACGGTTTGCGCCTGCGCCTGATAGCGGCCAAACTCTTTTTCTAACGCATCTGACATCTCGCCTACTGTAGCCCGTGCCCGCGCGGCGTCAATCGCAAGTGCCAGCAGATTGCCCGAGCCGGACGCGGCGCACGCCCGCAACGCTTCCAATGCTGCCTTTGCCCCGTGCTCGTCGCGAGTGGCCCGAATATGTGCCAGGCGCTGGATCTGCGCCTCACGCACGGCCTGGTTGTCTATCTCCAGTACTTCAACCGCGTCGTCATGGTCAGCTTGGTATTTGTTCACCCCGACGATGACATCGTCGCCACGGTCGATGCGCGCCTGTTTGCGCGCGGCCGACTGTTCAATTCGCAGTTTCGGCATGCCGGTTTCGATCGCCTTGGCCATGCCCCCTTTGTCTTCGACCTCGGCGATCAATTCGCTGGCGCGGTCGGCGATGTCCTGAGTAAGGGACTCCATCAGGTAAGACCCGCCCCACGGATCGACCACGTTGGTGATGCCGGTTTCCTCCTGGATCACCAACTGCGTGTTGCGGGCAATACGTGCGGAAAACTCGGTGGGTAGCGCAATCGCTTCATCCAGAGCATTCGTGTGCAGGCTTTGGGTGCCGCCAAAAACCGCGGCCAGCGCTTCGATCGTGGTCCTAACCACGTTGTTGTAGGGGTCTTGTTCGGTGAGCGACCATCCCGAGGTCTGGCAGTGGGTGCGCAACATTTTTGAGCGCGGGTCACGCGGACCGAATTCGTCCACGATTTGCGCCCACAGCAACCGCGCCGCACGCATCTTGGCAATCTCCATGTAAAAGTTCATGCCGATGCCCCAGAAAAAGCTCAACCGCGGAGCGAAAGCGTCGATGTCCAACCCTTGCGCGAGCGCGGTGCGAACATATTCTTTGCCATCGGCGAGCGTGTAGGCCAATTCCAGCGCGGCGTCGGCGCCGGCTTCTTGAATGTGGTAACCGGAAATCGAGATGCTGTTGAAGCGCGGCATGTTGCTGGAGGCGTAGGCGATGATGTCGCCGACAATTCGCATGCTGGGTGCCGGTGGGTAGATGTAGGTATTGCGCACCATGAACTCTTTCAGGACATCGTTCTGAATGGTGCCGGAAAGCGCTTCAGGCGAGACGCCTTGCTCCTCTGCCGCGACGATAAAGCCTGCGAGAACCGGCAGCACCGCGCCGTTCATGGTCATCGATACCGACACCTTGTCCAGTGGGATATCGTCAAACAGGATTTTCATGTCTTCTACAGAATCGATGGCAACGCCCGCCTTACCCACGTCGCCGGCGACGCGCGGATGGTCGGAGTCGTACCCGCGGTGCGTAGCAAGATCAAACGCCACCGACACGCCTTGCCCACCACTGGCCAGAGAATTGCGGTAAAAGGCGTTGGATTCCTCGGCGGTGGAAAAGCCGGCGTATTGGCGTATGGTCCACGGGCGCCCGGCGTACATGGTTGGCTGCGGGCCCCGGATAAACGGTTCTAAGCCCGGCATGGTGTTGGCATATGGCAGCTCGGCGAGGTCCTCCGCGGTGTATAGGGCTTTTACCGCGATTCCTTCGGGGGCTTGCCAGGTCAAATCGTCTAGCGTCTTTCCCCCACGCTTGAGCTGCTTCTCAGCTTCCTGTGTCCACTGAGCCAGACTCCATTCTGGCGACATATAATTGTTCTTTTTCATGGGCTTATGACGCTAATCTGAGTCAGGTTCTGCAGGCTGGTTGAGTTCAACCAACACGCCGTCGCATGACCTGGGATGGATAAAAATCACCAAGGATCCATGCGCGCCCGGGCTGGGTTCTTCGGCGAGGAATTCGTAGCCCTTGTGCTTGAGGCGCGCCACATCGCCATAGATATCATCGCTGCGGAAACACAGATGATGCAGGCCACCTGGGCGTTTTTCCAGGTACTTGGCAATGGGGCCCTCACCGCGCAACGGATGGACCAGCTCGATGCTGGTAGGCGGCAACGGGAAAAAGGCCGTCGTGGTTTTGGCGTCTTCGACGTCTTCAGTGCCCTCAAAGGCCAGCCCGAAGTCACCGGCAAAGCGCTCAATGGCGGCGGCCAAATCCGGCACCGCTACGGCGATATGGTCTAAAGCTGTAATCATAGGTTGGAACGATACGACCGTTTTCAGGATTGATCCAGCCTCGGCGCGGTAACTCCGACACGCGGCCAGCCTGGAAATCAAGGCATACTCACCGTAGCATAGCGAGCTACCACCACCGATGGGCATTGCGTTGACGAAAAACGCCGAAGACATCATTCCTTCGCTCGTTAACCCATTCGACCCACCCAGTCAGCCGCAATCCACCGATACCGGAGCCACTGGGGCCATTGGCTATGAGACCATGCTGGCCGATGCACACAAGTTGCGTGCAAGGTCGCAGATCGCCGGTGGCGCGCGCAACATCTCCCGCAAACACCTGAAAAATCAGATGACCGTCTGGGAGCGTATTTCCGTTCTGACCGATTGTGAGCGGGCCCGTTTTTTGGGCAAGCCACGGAATTACTCCGCTTTGTGAAATGCAAACGAAAGTGACACTATCTCGTGGCCTCAGGTTCCATCGTTAGAATACGCACACAAGCTGGCAGGGGGGCCGCCGGCACACCCAGGACTTGCAAGGATTGCCGAATGTCTCAGAAAACCAGACGTAAGTTCGGCGTCACGTTCACCTTGTCACGAACCTCGGAAACGATCCGGCCGACCTCGTTGGCGCCGGAGCCAAGGTCTGACCTCAGTCCGTCGGAGTCGCGTACCAGGACGTAAGAGCGCATGGCCTCGATGAACGGCAGGTAAGGCAGGCTCAGCGACCCCTTTTCGTAGCAGTGGCCCATGAGCGTCATGCCACCGCGTAGCTGCACATAGGTAGCCAGCTGCTCGACGATGCTTGTCTTGCCGATGCCGGGCTCGCCAACCACCATGACTAGGCCACCCTGGCCTGACATGGCAGCATCGAACGTTTGCTGGAGCTGCTTGACCTCCTGCTCCCTTCCAACAAAAGCGCGATGGTACAAGGGGTTGTGCTCGTGCGGCGCCGCGGTCTCGTCATGAGCTGCAGGCAGTGTGGTCGCTGTACCGACTGACGCCAGGGCCTCCCTGACCTCATTAGCTGATGTCGGTCGCGCCCACCAGCGTCCTTCTCCAACAGCCTGAGGAGCAAAGCCTCCAGCCCCGCAGGGGCAGTCGGGTCGGTGCCAGGTCGGCGCCACCGGCGGCGTGTTGAGGTGCTGGCCGATGATCGCCACGTGCTCGTCACCGACGAAAGGCGGCCTGCCGCACACCATCTCGTACAGCATCGCCCCCAGGGAGTAGAGGTCGCTCTGCGGTGTTACCTCCCCTCCCATGGCCTGCTCCGGTGGCATGTAGCTCACCGTGCCCACCATCATGCCGGCCTGGGTGAGACGGGAACGGTCTATAGCTACGGCTAAGCCGAAGTCACCGATCATCGCCCTACCGTCCTCGGCCAGCCAGACGTTTCCTGGTTTCAGGTCGCGGTGGATGATGCCCTTCTGGTGACTGAACTCCAGGCCCATACAGGTCTCAGTAGCAATCTTCACCGCCTGCTCGATCGGGAGCTTGCCCCGGGGCATCTTTGATAACGTCCTCCACATCACCGCCGTGCAGAACAGGAAGTACGAGGTAGGGCTGGCCGTTCTCCTCACCGCTGTCGTAGACGGTGACGATGTGGGGGTGAGAGCCGAGCCGTCCCATGGCCTGGGCTTCTCGGTTGATGCGCTGTCTGGCCTGCTCGTCGAGGCCCTCGGTCTTGATCAGCGCGCAGGCGACGTCTCTATCGAGCTGGGCGTCGTGGGCCAGGTAGACGCGCTTCTTACCGCCCTCGCCCAAGAAGCGCTTGACTTCGTAGCGGCCGGAGGCGAATGAGGTAGGTTGGGGGGCCAAGGTCGAAGGTGGGCTAGACGAGGGAGGTGCCGAAGTCGCTGCATTCGCGCTCTCGGGCAGTCGCCGCATCGCGGCTTCCAGATAGCCCTTTCCGTCCGGGTTCTCGGGGTCGAATGCTAGAGCTGCATCGGCCTTGTCGCGTACCGTTTGCCAATCGTTCTGGCTGGCAGCCACGTCAGCCTCATCGAGAAGGCTATCTATACGACGTTGAATACGCTCACTGGTCACAGTGGAGCGATTCTGTCGTTACGGAGCGAGGGTGTCAAACGTGCAGTTCAGGGGCGGAGCGGAACTTCCAGTTGAAATGGCACGCTTGCGATTTGGCTCCGATTGAACAGTGATGCCGATGTTCGTCCAGTGGTGAGTAAAGGCATACCGTTCCGTCTTGAGCCTTCTCTAGCCCGCTAGGACGGCTCCCGCGGCTTGATGCGGCGGAAGTTGCAGTCCGTGACGCCGACTGGGCTACGGTTAGACTTCGGGTCGGCAGCATCCTCGCCTTGGTGCTTCAAACTGGCTGCAGCCTTGCTGCCGGGAGCCTAATTCTACTCGGAGAATCCGCTCGCGTTCGCCTGAGTCAGACTGACGAGGGCTGGAATCAGGTCCAGGGGACGCTATGGCGCGGCTGTGGCCGCCGAGTCTCCAGGCGCGGCCATATACTAAGACACTGCCACTCAGCATCGGGTCCTGGTAAGGAAGAAGTGAGATGAGATTCGATCTGGTACCAGGCTGGTTACGATTCCCTGAGGGTTACGCAGCGCTCAACGTAACAGGCGTCGCTGTAGGTGATGCCGATGAGGTGTTCGTATTAACTCGTGACAATCCCAGGGTCATCGTCTATCAGCCAAACGGCGACCTGATACGAATGTGGGGCGAGGGCTTCTTCAGCCCACGCGCACACGGGATCAGCATTGGCCGAGATGGCGCCGTCTACTGCACCGACGATGGAGGTCACTGCCTACGTAAGTTCAGCCCTGAGGGGGAGCTGATTCTCACAATCGGCCGGTTTGGCGTGGCCTCCGATACCGGTTACGACGGTCGACGTGTGGCATCCATCGCGCGGAGCGGACCCCCCTTCAATCGTCCGACTGCCGCCGCCGTTGCCTCCAACGGCGATATTTACGTGGCAGATGGCTGCGGAAACGCCAGGGTCCATCGCTTCTCCGCAGATGGCAATCTCGTGCTCTCATGGGGCGATCCGGGTAGCGGCCCTGGCCAGTTTCGACTCCTCCACGGTATCGCATTGCACCCCGACGGCCGGGTCCTTGTAGCGGATAGAGACAACGAGCGGGTGCAGACGTTTACGCCGGGTGGCGAATTCCTGGCTGAGTGGGGAGCACTTCATCCCAACGCGATTTGGTGTGATGACAATGGGTACGTCTACGTAGCCGAGCAGCCTTATCGGCCCGGAGAACAATCGGTAGTTCATGGCGCCGTGGATCGTCATATTCCGGGTCGAGTAAGCGTCTTAAGCAGCAGCGGTGAGACTTTGATGCAGTGGGGAGGCGATGACCTGGGGAAGCCTGACAGTTTCTGCGCTCCGCACGGCATCTGCGTTGACTCTCAGGGCGACCTCTTGATTGCCGACCTGACCTACAACTTCGTGAACGCCGGTCAGGTACCAGAAGATTGCCCCACGTTCCACAAATATCGCCGGAGCAGCACTCCTTAGCGGAGTGTTATCACCAAGGAGCAAATGACCAGATGGCACGTACGCCCTGCAGGAGCGCATCCAGGTGCTGTCGTTGTCTCAAGCGTTCGCCTAGTTAGCGATCAACCTGACACGATTGCATGACTCAGTCTTCCGATTCACGTCGCCGGAAGAAGCCTTCGATCTCTTCCACGACTTCCTCTCCTGAAGGTAGATCCGATGACATTCGAGAGGGTGAAAGGAACTCCCGCTTCTCTACACCTTCGTCATAGGATTGTTCGCGCGCCTCGATTTCCGCTCGGGACGCGTCATCCGCGGACATAGCGCTGTCCAGCATTTCGCGTTGTTGGTTGGCAGTTTCGCGCAGAGTGCCGATCGGGGTGGTCGTACCAAAAGCCCGGTCGAGGAGCATAAACAGCGCAATCATTGCCTCTGCACAAGGCATTCGAGGGAAGTAGTCAGGCTGGATTACAGCCAGTTCAGCGGTACGCCAACCCAGGGCCTGAACTCGGGCTCCCAAAACCCCAGCGATGCCACTCGGTCCCTCGTATTTGCTTCTATTTGCCTGCTCGCCAAACAGGAGTCCCAAGTCCTTATCGGTCGCCGTCAGGTAGACGGGCGATGGTCGTGTATGGGTTACCTCCCCCGGATGGGCCCGGACCGTAACCAGGGTCTTGACCCCAGCGTTGTCGAGGTAATTGGCTATCGTCTCCACAAACGTTGGCCAAAGGAAGTTCGGTTCCATTGCGGAGAGCAGGAGTAAGTCGCGGTTGTGTGAGGCGGAACGGCTCAAGTAGAGCGTCGCGACAGGCCACTCAATGTGAGACTCCATCTCAGTCCGACGAATCTGGGGACGGTCGAGGGCTAAGTTCAAGAAGGGCGTCATGTCGATCCTGGCCACAGGCTCGGCATTCAAATGCTCGGAGAGGTAGTTGATGGCTCTAGCTGCCAATCGACCTGCTCGCCTTCGCATCCTGAAGCCGGTCAAGAGAACGGGATCCCTCAATCCGCCTACCGACTTCAATTCCTCGATATGCTCCATGCCTGGAGACTAACACGTGAAGCAGC
Organism: Dehalococcoidia bacterium; assembly: GCA_965197795.1. Taxonomy (GTDB): domain Bacteria; phylum Chloroflexota; class Dehalococcoidia; order DSTF01; family WHTK01; genus WHTK01. The sequence goes on from OZ240228.1 coordinate 930,063, forward strand.
CTTGCTGTGAGGGCTTGAACGGCGCTTTAGAGTCAAACGACGACTTCACTCCCTCGCTACCTTTTGAACGATCAGACGCAAATCGCAGCCGCGTTTTGATGAGCTGCGCTAGAGTGGCCGCTAGGACACCGAAACCTACTAAGGCATAAGGATGTTTCCGGTAGTCCTGTCATCTTAATGATAGGAGTGGGTCACCAATGGCTGAAACAGACTTAGGAAGGGCGCTACGCCAATCCCTAGAGGAGGCGACGCCGCGCACCAGGGATGTTTTCGGGGGCGTGAATGCCATGACGGTTGGGGAGGTTGAAGCTTTCCTCAGTCACGCACCTGTCGGATTAGTCTCTACTGTTTCCCAGTCGGGTGCCCCTCACATGACGGGTGTAGGGATGATTCTCCTGGACGGAAAGCTCTATTTCGGCTCTGACAGGCGATCCGCTCTTTACCGTAACCTGCTCCGTAACCCCACCGTCGCGATAGGCTTCGTGGAACCTCCCTGGAAGCGGCATATCCTGATACAAGGGACTGTTCGTCTGGTTCTTGAGGACAGCGACGAAATTCGTCAGGTTCGAGAGGCCGAACGCACTCAACATGGCTGGGAGTCTGGTGTTGTCGCTGGAGTGGATATTGACAAGGTCTTTACCTGGAAGAGTTGAGCCCTTGTCGTTGGACGGAAGATGCAGCCCGCGCTGGAGCGGGGCGCTGAGGCGACGGGGCTGCTGAAGGCGTAATCATGGTGCGGGGGAGCCGCAAGGTGATGGCGGATGCCGTCATAGGCTCATTGCCGATTGAGGCAAGGAGGTGCCTTATGTTTAAGGTTAGTAACGTCAGCCACATCATTTACCCGACCGCTGACTTCGACAAAAGCCTCGACTTTCTTATCAACACCATCGGCTGCTATCTGCAGCAACGCGGCGCGGCGACCTACGTCGGCATCGGCGATACGCTGTTCGAGCTCGTGCGCCGCGATGCCACGCCTGTTGACCGGGCGGACCTGACCGCCTACTTGCTGGGTCTTGTCGTCGACGACCTCGACGCCGCCATCGCCGACCTCACGGCCAAAGGCATCGAGGTGACACAACCGACCTGGAAGGCTCGCACGTTCTACGGCAGGCAGGCCGTCATCCAGGATCCGGGAGGTCCGCAAATTGCCCTGCGCGAATACCGCGCACCAGATGGCCCCCACTTCATGGGCTGGCAACCGGAAGTGTGACGGCCCACACTAGACGGTGATCGAGGATCACACCATCGCCGAGTTCAAGGACATGAAGATGCAGCCGCGCTGGAGCGGGCACTGGGGGCGGGAGCTGCTGGAGGCGTAGTCACTATGAGGACATCGTGTTTCGTTTGACACCCTCCGCTCACTGAGGACAGAATCACGGCACGGTGACCAGCCAGAGAATCAATTCGTCGCGGTGGAGTGCTAACCGGGGTCGATCGTTAAGGGAACGCACGGTTCAAACGACCTCTGGCCCGGAGGGTGCAGCGAATGACAGGTAGGCAGGACCGCAGGCTCGATCCAATCAGCGTGGCCATTGCAGGGCTCGGTCAGCTCGGCGGCGGCACAGCGACCTATCTGGCGACTCATCCCCGCCTCAAGCTCGTCGCGGCCGCCGACGGTCGCGAAGGCGCACTTGCCGCGTTCAAAGAACAGTATCAAGGCCGGGCTTATCCCAGCGTCGAGCGGCTCGCGGCGGACCCCGATGTCGAAGCCGTCTGGGTCACGACACCGTCTGCGTTGCACTGTGAACACGTCCTGACGCTGGTCGAGCACGGCAAGCACGTCGTGGTGACCAAGCCGATTGCCGTCTCGCTGGAGCAATGCGATCAGATGATCGAGGCCGCCGATCGTAACGGCGTCCAGTTGATTTATAGCGGTATGGCATTCAGCCCGGCCTTCCTCGAGATGCGCAGGTTGGTCACCTCCGGCCGGCTCGGCAGACTTCGGGCCCTCAACCACTTCGCTTACTCAGACTGGATGCTGCGGCCTCGCGAGCTCCACGAGGTGGAGTCTTCGATAGACGGCGGTCAGCTGTTCAACCAGGGACCGCACCCCGTCGATGCACTCCGGCTAATTGGAGGCGGCCTGGTCCGAAGCGTGCGCGGCGCCATGGTTGAGCTCCCACTGGCTCGCCGTCCCAGCGCCGGCCTGTTCAGCGCCTTCCTCGAGTTCGAGGACGGCACGCCTGCGAGCCTCTCTTACAACGGCTACGGCTACGTCTTCGGTTGGGAGTTCACTGGCTGGGGCGAGACCGCCAATCGCATGGCCGCTGCCGAGGACTCCTACGCCTTCCGGCGCGACCTTCAGGCGTCGGCCGTCGATGAGGACGCGATGAAGGAAGCCTCGCGCTACGGGGGCCAGGTCGAAGGCGAAGCCGACTTCCGCTCGCGTAGGGGTCGAGATGTCGGCTGGGTACCAAGCGACGACGGCCTGATTGTGTCGAACTGCGACGAGGGAGCGGTGAGACAGTCAGCTAGCGGCCTGTATGTATACGATGCTAACGGCCGCCACGAGGAGCCCTTGCCGGCCGGACCCGGCACACACGAGAACGAAGTGGATGAGCTGCTCCAAGGCATAAGCGGCCAGTCTGTGTTCCGAGACGGGCGCTGGGGTAAGGCGACGCTCGAAGTGGTATTGGCCATCGCCGAGTCTGCCAGAACGAATAAGGAAATCCGCTTAGAGCACCAGGTAGCGACGCCGGTCATCTGAACATGGAGCGGGCGCTGGGGCGCCGGGGGCTGCTGCAGGCGTAGTCGAGGAGGCCGAGAAGTGCACAACGCCGACGTCGTCAGCGCCGAATAGCCAAGGTCACCTCCGACACAAAGAGGCTCGGTCGAGAGACTTAGTCTCTTTATGCTCTAGCTGCGTCTTGGCGACGCCTCGCGCACCGCGGCACTGTTTGCGAGGTCGAGCTCCCCCGTCGCGGGTGCATTGCCCATGATCTCGTCGATCTCCGTGAACTCCTCGTCCGTAAGCTTCCAGTCGGCGGCCTTCGCGTTTTGCCTCACCTGCTCAGGCTTCGTAGCTCCAGCGATGACGCTGCTCACGAAGCGCTTGCTGGCCAGCCAACTGAATGCCAGCTCGATCATCGTGTGCCCACGATCTGCGGCGAATTTCTCCAGCTTGACCAGCATGCCGAAGTTGCCTTCGTTGAGGAATCGGGCGGACATCGGGCTATCGGTGGCGCTCAGGCGAGCTCCTTCTGGTCGTGCTTGATCAGGGCGGTACTTGCCGGTCAGGAAGCCGCTTGCCAGCGGGAAATAGGGTAGTAGGCCCAAACCATACGTGCGACAAGCCGGCGCGTGTTCCGCTTCGACCTTGCGCTGCAGCAGGCTGTACTCGTTCTGAGCGCTGACGAATCGCGTCAGATGTTCGGTTCGGGCGATCCAGTCAGCCTCAACGACCTGCCAGCCGGCGAAGTTGCTGTTGCCTATGTAACGCACCTTGCCGGACTTCACGATGTCGTCGAGCGCGCGCAGCGTTTCCTCGATGGCTTCTTCGCATCGGGAAAGTGAACCTGGAACAGATCGATGTAATCGGTGTCTAGCCGCCGCAGGCTGTCGTCGACCGCTTCCATGAGGTACTTGCGTGATGTGCCGCGCCAGTATGGACCTTCGCCCATCGGCCCGGCCGCCTTCGTCGCGATGACCACGTCAGGGCGATGCGGCTTCAGGGCAGAGGCCATGAATTCTTCACTCTTGCCCCCGCCGTAAATGTCGGCTGTATCGAAGAACGTGATGCCGTACTCGAGGCACTGATCGATGACCGCCGTGGTGGCGGCCTTGTCGATGTAGCCGCCGAAGTTATTGCAGCCGAGGCCGACGACCGATACCTGCAATCCGGAGTTGCCGAGATTCCTGTACTCCACTGTCTGGTTAGCCTTTCTAGTGATCCGAGAACGATTCCAGAACGCTGCGTCCTTAAGATCAGGTGGGCTTCCAGGAGGGGCGTCCCATTGCACTGTACGGAAGCAGTGCAGTATATCGCCGCTTGCAGCTTCAGCCTAAACACCCACGTTGGAGCGCTCGCCACAGGAAACGCAGCCGCGCACCAAAGCTAGCGAGCGAGTTCCGGGACATGAAGATGCAGCCGCGCTGGAGCGGGCGGGCGCAGGGGGCTGCTGAAGGCGTAGAAGTGGCGGTTACCTCCCGTGACCGGGCGGGCCATCGCTGAACTTGAAAGGTAGTTGAATCCGGCGAGCCCTCTGGACTGTCTTGGGCCAGGTTTACTTTTGAACGTCAGGTAAATACTGCGGTGGTGCTGGGCGAGCCAGAATCAACCCGCCCCACCGAGCAGTTAACTGTCGCCGACCCGTTCCCGTCTGGACAGGCATTAGACTTTTCAGCCTGTTATCGCCTTCACTTGCCCTGTTGCAGGCGATCACTTTGCTCTCCAACCTCCATCCACAACCATGGCATGGCCGGTGATATAGCTGGCTTCGTCCGATGCGAGAAAGCAAACAGCAGAAGCGACATCCTCGACGGTTCCTCGCCGCCCTGCAGGCACGACTGCCCGAACCTGGTCGTCGTTGACGGCCACTCCCCTGTCTGCCATGTCCGCAACAGCTGGCCCAAGGATCTCCTGTGAGTGCTGTCGCAGTCCGGTCGTGACCGGCCCAGGGCAGACTGCGTTAATCGTGACGCCACGGGAGGAATAGGTCACCGCCATCTGGCGGGTCAGGCCGACGACGCCATGTTTGGCGGCGACGTAGGCGGCACCACCACCAGTCCCTTGAGCCCGGCCACCGATGCCATGTTTACGATACGGCCCTGACCCCGGGGTAGCATCTCCTGAAGCGCGCGCTTGCAGCCCAGGAAGACCCCGGTAAGGTCGATGTCTATTACCTTTCGCCAAACTTCCTCATCGGTTTCGTCCACGTTGAAGTAGCCATCGAGGATACCCGCGTTGTTGACCATGATCTCCAGGGGCCCGAACGCCTCCACGGCTCCGGTCACAGCGCGGTCGATGTCACCCGCCACTCTCGTGTCCCCCTGATGTGCCTTCGCTTGTCCACCATTTCCCTTGATTAGCTCGGCGGTCTCCTCGGCTGACGTGCCGTTGAGGTCCACGACTCCCACTCTTGCCCCTTGCGCTCCCAGCGCCAGGGCGATGGCACGCCCTATCCCTGACCCTGCTCCTGTGACCACAGCCAATCTGCCATTGAATGTCATCGCTCAGCACCTCTCCTCACATTGACCCTTGACGTGCGCGTGGAGTATTACCGTCAAGAGACTGGCCCCGCAACACCTCGAAGGGCCGAATCATGCCCAGCGAACGCATACAGCGCCAGATTGACCTGCTACTCGATAAAGCCGAGGCGGCCATTCGCAGCAGCGCCTGGGGGTTGGTTCGTGATCGGCGACTCAAGCTCTCAGACTTGACCCGGAGAACACGGATGCCCAGGGGCTGCTCGATGCAGCGGAGGAGGCTTGAGCACACCATGCAGGGGCTGCATCTCTGTTCACTCCCTCGGCTCCACCCGAGTCCCAACCCACCTCCTTCGCCGGTGGCCGCTACGAGGTCAGGCGCTTTCTGGGCGAGGGCGGTAAAAAGAAGGGCTACCTGGCGCGCGACGCCCAGCTCGACGGTGACGTGGCCTTCGCCGTGATCAAAACTGAGGGCCGGGCTCCGCGTATTACAGCGCCAGCTCCGCTTCTACATCGCCAATGGTTGCGTCCAGGATGTCCACGATCTCGTCAACGTCCTCACGGTTCGCGACCAGCGGCGGCGCAATGCTGATTTGGGCGCCCGCGCGGCACAGTAGCCCGCGCTCCAAAAGCCGGTCTCCTACCTTCGATTGCATGTCGTCTTCGACCACGAACGGCTCACGCGTCTCCTGATTCTTAACAAGCTCTACCTGGAGCATCATGCCGATACCACGAACATCCCCGACCAGCCTATGGCGCGACTGCATCTCCTTCAGCTGGCTCATGAGGTAAGCGCCTGTGCGGGCCGAGTTCTCCACCAGTCCTTCCGACTCGAGGATCTCGACGTTCCGCAAGGCTACGGCGCACGAAACTGGGTGGGTGCCGAAGGTGATGCCGTGGGAGAACGTGTTCTTCTTGTCGGAGGCGAAAGCATCCGCCACCCGGCGAGTCGTCATCGTGCAGGCGATGGGCGCATAGCCGGACGAGAGGCCCTTGGCCGTGGTCATGATGTCCGGCACAATGCCGTAGTGATCGATGCCGAACCACTTGCCCGTGCGACCGAAGCCGTTGATCACCTCATCGGCGATCAACAGGATGCCGTGCTTGTCACAGATCCGGCGTAGCGTCTGCCAGTACTCCTGGTGCGGCACGAAGTTGCCATTGGCCGTCGAGATTGGCTCCGCAATGATTGCGGCCACGGTCTCGGGCTTCTCGAAGTTGATCAGATCGTCGTAAGCGCGGGCACAGAATACGTCGCATTCCGGGTAGGTCTTCTCGTAAGGGCAGCGATAGCAGTTGATTCCCGGGATGAAGCGTGCGTTCGGGGATAGCGGCTCAAACGGGGCACGGTTCATCAGGGGACTGCCGTTCACGCTCATAGCCATCTGGGTTGAGCCGTGGTACGAACCGCGGCGGGAGATGATCTTCGTGCGCTTCTTATCGCCGTTGATGTAGTGCCATTGCTGAGCCATCTTGATCGCCGTCTCCACAGCCTCGGAACCGGAGTTGACGAAGAAAAAGCGCTCGATGCCGTCCGGCGTAATCTTGGCAAGCTTCGTGGCGAGATCGATTGCTGCTGGCGTTGTATACGCGAACGTGTTCACGTAGGCGACGCGCGACATCTGCTCAGCCGCCACCTGCGCCAGCTCCTTACGGCCGTGGCCCACGTTGACTACCCACAGACCGGACATCGCATCTATGTAATTCTTGCCGCGCACGTCCTTGAGGCGAATGCCCTCAGCTTCTTCAAAGACCAGCATGCCGCCTGGCTTGGCCAGGTCCAGGTAGTTGGTGTTGTGGATCCAGAGGTGATCCAGTCCACGTCTGACGTAGTCCTCCGCTTGCGTCTCGTCCAGCGGTGCAGAGGCTGTTTCGCGATGGGTGCGGGCTCGAGCCATGGTCATCACCTCAAATCAATGTCGGGTCGCTTTGGCTTGGAGGAGCTAGAGATCGCACAGCCCTCCATTCTTGATAAGAACGAATGATAAAGAATCCTGCAGTGGAAACGCCATTGATGCGGGAACTCCGAGCGAGCGTTGGACGGCTTCTAGGTGAAGTTGCTCTAGGGCAGGAAGCCCGGACTGAGGCACGAGATTTTCTTCGCTCAGGCGTTAACCATCTGCGAAAAGATGCGATTCTGCCCTGAGCTAGTCGTCACCCGCGAGCTGCTCATTGACCACTAGCCCGACGAACCCGAGGCCGCCATCGAGCGCTTCGACTTCGCCATCGCCGAGTTTCAGGACATGAAGCCTGTCCTGAGCCTGCCGAAGGGATGCAGCGGGCCCTGGCTGCTGAAGGCTTACGGTGACTGACTCGATGGCTTGGACTCCTTATGAGCTCGGCATGAGTCGTGCTTCTCCAGCGGTAGGTTATTTGGTGCACATGGATAAACTTCGTCGTTCAACCGACGAAGACTGATTCAAGAACAACTTAAGGATGGGTCCTTGGTCGCGACACCATTTTCATCCTCGTCTGGAGAGCCAGCGGGAACATTACTCGAGAGGACCGCAGCTCGCCTGGGATTGTCGCAGGACATATCCCGGCTTCTAGAACATCCGTATCGGGAGCTTCGGGTCGAGGTCCCTGTACGAATGGACGACGGACGCCTTGAGGTTTTCGCGGGTTACCGCGTCCAACATAACGGAGCCCGCGGCCCTTACAAGGGCGGCACTCGTTATCACCCGAGTGCAGACCTGGACGAGATTCGGACGCTGGCCGCTCTCATGACGTGGAAATGCGCTTTGATGGATCTGCCTTTCGGAGGTGCGAAAGGCGGGATTCAGTGCGATCCCGCAACAATGACGGATGCAGAGCTGAATCGACTGACCAGGCGTTACACCCAGAACATCTCATACATTCTCGGACCCAATCGCGACATTCCAGGCCCCGATATGGGCACGAACGCTCGGACGATGGCATGGATGATGGATGCATACGGTCAGCGTTACGGTTATACGCCCGGCATTGTGACCGGAAAGCCGCTCGATCTTGGCGGCTCTTACGGCCGTGAAGAAGCGACCGGGTATGGGGTTGCCCTCGTGATTGAGCAATGGTGCTGGGACCAAGGCTGGGCAGTGCCAGAGACAAGTGTCGCCATTCAAGGCTTCGGAAATGTTGGTCGATGGCTCGGAATGAGGCTGTACCAACTCGGCTGCCGCGTCGTCGCTATAAGCGACGTAAACGGTGGAGTTTTTAGCGAAGACGGCCTGGACATCCCATTGCTAAGCCAACACGTGGACGAAGATGGTAAAGTCCCCGACTTCCCCAATGGAACGGCAATCACTAACGACGAATTCTTCTCTTTGCCTTGCGACATATTCGTTCCTGCCGCGCTCGGCGATGTTTTGGATGAAGAGACGGCCTCTGTTCTTAAAGCCAAAGTTGTTGTTGAAGGGGCAAATCATCCAACAACCCCGGAGGGTGACGAGGTCTTGAATCGAAGGGGCATCGCTGTTATCCCCGATATTCTCGCCAACGGTGGTGGGGTTACAGTCTCCTACTTCGAATGGGCGCAGAATATTCAGCAGTACAGGTGGGAAGCGGAGGCGGTGGATCGAGAGCTAGCCAAGACGATGAAGAGGGCTTACGCCTCAGTGCGCGACCTGGCGATGCGCCAAGAGCTGTCAATGCGTGACGCCGCCTACTCGATCGCTTTGGGGCGGGTCGCGCAAGCAATTCAACTTCGCGATTTCGTCTGACCTTCCTGGCAGGCAAAGGAACGCACACCACTGTGTCGGCTCCAAACACTACCGGAGGCAATGACCCGTTGCTGCGCTTAGAGTGGGCGGTTGGGACAAAGACTGAGCACCAATTCAGGGGTTTGCCGAGCAGCAGACATGTCGCGCTGACCCCATGCCATATCGTGCAGTATCGAATCAACCGTTGTTAACTCTGGATTCCAGTTCAGACGCCGGATGCGGCCAATGACGAGCCCGGGATCACCTCCAGGCGACCTTGGGCAGTTCGTCGATCGATTCGAAGCTCACCTGCATCCACGCGTTTCTTGTGGTCAGGGCAGAGACTTACTCCGATCCTCGTCCAATCATCTTCGAGTCGCTGTATCGATGGCGCGCCAGCTTCGGCCGCACACCCCGTAACCTCACACCATGTTCATTTCGATACTTGACAGTTTACACCCGTGGCAGAGCACTGCAAACCGACAGACCACTATCCCTTGGTCAAGGATTCTGAGCTCAGTGGTGGTCATTTCCGGCTTTGGCCTTTCTTCGCGTTTGATGACCGACCCGTCTACTCGGTGACGCCTAAGGACTCTTGTAAAAGCCAGAGGAGCCCCCGCTGACTGCGGGCAGGCGCTGGATGATTGCGAAGGGACGCAGAGGACTGCTGAAGGCTTCGGCGCCGCAATCCGAACGTCCGGGCGCCCAAGAGACTTCGTCTGTATGCCAGGTTGACAGCGGTGAGAGTATGAAGTCCGATCTGAGTTTTGGGTTAGCGATACAAGAGGGAACGACACGATGCTGAAAACATCTCTTAGAGTGACGGCAATTGATCACGTCGTGCTCCACGTGGGGGACTTGGAGCGGTCGAAGAGGTTCTACATCGACCTGCTTGGCTTCCAAGTTAACCATGAGAGCGATTGGCAGAGTTTCCTGTGGTGCGGCAGTCAGCAGGTGGCACTGTTCCAGATGCGCGACGGCGGGGACATTCATGCCGGCCGAGAGATGAACCACATGGCCCTGCGCCTCGAGTCAGGTGAGTACGAAGAAGTCAAAGCAACGCTGCAGGCCGCTGGAGTAGAAGTGTCGGGCCGACAAGGTGACGCTCATTGCATCTACTTCAATGACCCCGACGGGCACAGGCTCCAGCTCCTGACGGAGCGAGAGCAGGGTTAATACGACGACAAAGGGAACCATGAAGACCTTCCCCTGCTGGCTATCGACGAAGGGTGGGTGGCATTCTCCTTGCCTGCGTTTCGCATAAGCGTCGAAAACGCAAAAACAGGCACTTTTTGAGCACCGACATGAAGATGCAGCCGACGCTGGAGCGCAGAGGGCTGCTGAAGGCGTAGGCACCCTATCGCTTGATCGTGTTGGGTTTGACGCCTTGACGACAGAATCATCACGGACGCCGAGGAACACAAGCTGCCTATAGGGCAGGCGGTGAAGATCGCCACCGAAACCTGCCTCGGGCTGTAGTTCTCGCGCCAGAGAGGTGTCATCCATCGCGACCTCAAGCCAGGTAACGTCTGGCTGGCCGAGGACGGCAGGGCGATGACGGTAGCGACGACAGCCAGGAAGCCAAGGAGCGCCGTTCACTCGCTAGAGTCTTCGTCTGTGGTTCCTCCGCGTACAAAGATAGGCGGGAGACACCCGCCTATCTTGTCTCAAGAGCTGCCAGGGTTAGATTGTATCGATTGGCCTACCGATTCTCAGGCCTAATCTACCTCCGGGAACTCGAATGAGTCCCTGGCTACGAAGGTCTTGGTACGGTCCGCCAGCGTGATTTCCACCACGTTTCGCAAGGCCGTAGTGCCAACCGGCAAGATGTAGTTTGCATCCCAAGTACCATCGACACAGGTGCCGGCCGGGATAACCGTTCCGGCTGCCAGTCCTGAGACCGTCGCGTCCACGAGCTCTGTCCAAGGTCCGCGCGTCCTTGCTTAGAGAACACGGTGTCCTTAATGGTCGCGATGGTTGCGTCCACGGGTTCGTCGCTGGAGTCACAGCTCTGGATGGTCCCACTAGCCGTGGTGTCATCCGCCGCGTCGAAGGTTTTCTCAACATCGACACTTGGCAGGAGCGCCTGAGCCTGACCGACTCCAAAGAGGAGTATGGCCAGACCTGTGGCGGTAACTGCCGGTACAAGAAGTTTTTTCAACAACCTTGAATCCCTTTCTCGGCAGTCGGCGACCCTCCCCATACCGACTTGCCTGCGCTTCGGTAGCTAGGCTGCCCGGCTCAAAGAACCGGGCCCTTGGCTTTGCGTCCCACCCTTGCGAGTGGTTTGCCTTTATCGGCGAAGCTCTTCAGTTCGAAGGGTCGCCTCTAAGTCGACTGCCAAGTCCTGGAACTGATGCCTGTCGGGCCCCAAAACTCAATCCGAATCTAAACTGGCTGCATGTTCAGTCTGCTTGTTCAGCTCAAGGGGGTCTTCGCCGGCCGCCACAACCTACTGCTCGAAAGCCCCGCCCTTCGTCTGCATTGGTTGTTTACCGGCGCAGAGGCGCTAAGCCGAAGCTGACCACCTTTCGACCGCATCTTCTGGCTTTGCTCTGCCGTTTCTGGCAGCGCTGTCTCTTGAGGTACGCTCCCGGCTAGAGCGATGACAGCCCCGTTTGACACCCTGCCGCGGCAGCGACAGAATCAGGCATTGTGAGCAACGAGAGAGTGCTTTACCGCGCGCTACGACCGCCCTCGTGGGTACTGCTGGTCGTGACTCTGGCGCTGGTAGCTGTCGCCTGCGGGGGGATCAACTGACTCCTCGTCCACCCTCGAAAGCTCTGTCACCCCTGAAGCCACCCCACTCACGCCGGAAGCCACCGCAACAGTGGTTTCTGCGACTCCGCTACCTACCGCCGACCACGGGGTTACATTAGACCTGACGTACGCGGAGCCGCTGCAAGCTAGTGCGCGAGCGTGGACGCTCGATGTCTACTCGCCAGCAGAGCCTGATGGCTCGGCCGCAGTGGTCATCTTGACTGGAGCAAGCGCGACCAAGGAAACAGCCTCTTTCCAGGCACTGGCCCGAGACATCGCCGACCAGGGAGCTGTGGTGTTCTTGGCGAATACACGAACTGGTGATGCACGCTCGTTGTTCAGAATTAACAACGGGACGCCTCTTAGAGAGGCCTTTGAGGGAGCCAGTTGTGCCGTACGTTTCGCTAGGGCGAACGCGGCAACCTATGACGGCAGCTCGGATGAGGTTGTCCTCCTCGGTCAGTCCGCCGGCGGCGCTCTAGGGCTTTGGGTCGCACTGGTGGGCGATGACGACGAAAGAGTTTGGAACGAGTTCGTCTCCAACCGAGGTGGGCCTGAAGGTCAGCTGACCTGTGTAGCCGATGCCTCTGCTGAGTTGGACGCTTTCGTGGGATACGCGGGAGGCTACGCGATCTTCGATCTTGTCCGAGCGGAGGACGAGGAGTTGGCAGCCCTTTTCAGCGTCGAAACCTACATCGGTCGAGATACACATGTGCTTATTCGGTTACTTTTTCCGACAAGGGAAACCCTTATCCCACCTTCTCTTCAAGAACGACACGTGATGATGTTCGAGGCGTTGGTAGCGGCAGGGTACGATGCTATATCGAGTGCTCCCGAAGCCGGCCACTGCCTCGATGCCAAATCCCACGGATCAATGCTTGAAGCAGTTGTCGACGTGCAGAGAGCACTAGAGTAAGAACAGTGCTGAGTCGGGGCCATCGACCACCTCGGCTTCGCCATCGCCGAGTTCCAGGACATGAAGATGCAGCCCGCGCTGGAGCGGGCGCTGGCGCGAGGGGGGCTGTTGAAAGCGTAAGGAGAGATTGATGGTTGGGCAGACCTGTCCTCACTCCATTCTCGCCCCGCGTTGGGACAGAATTCAGGACATGGGCCACGAGGAGAAGGCGGTTGCTTACGCTTGCCAGTCCTGCCAGGCATCGTTCAGCGTGGAGAAGCGAGACTGCTTCGTAAAACACTGTGGCAGCGCTTAGCCGAAAGAGCCAAGCAGGCGGAGGAGCAGTTTCGGGGTTGCTGAAGTAGTGAGAAAGCCTTTAAGCGTGGGCTCTGGCTCCGGCTTAGATCTATTTTTTATCTGGGTGCCAGTCGGACTGGGCGTACTTCTCCTTCTAGCGCTTGTGCTCTCGGGCGTACTCGACAGATGAAGATGCAGCCTGCGTTAGAGCGTCGGGGCTACTGAAGACGAGAGCGCCCTTTAGGCATGTTCATCATCGGCGACGTTTCAGCCGCCAGAGGTCTCCGTCAGTCGGAGCGCCAATCAAGCGTGAACAATCGCGGAGCCGGCACCTGCTCCAAGGCCGAAATCGTTTGCGAATTCTTCGAACGTCTCGTGCTCAACAGCGCCGCTTCTCGGCGGCCATGGGTTGTACACGGTCACCTCGGTAGCATCGACTGTACCGTCCCCGTGCATGCCCCCTAGTACCACGGCGTGGTAAGGAGCGCCAACCTCAACAATCCATAGGGGCCATGTTGGTTCAGAAGGTTAGCCCAGTGGGACGGCATCCCACTCTGGGGACCCTTCTCTTTAGGTCCCACGTTGAGACCGCACCGCTTATGGCAGACTATCCGTAGCCTGTTGTCGTGTTCATACTCGCGCGAGCAGCCACAGTCGCTGGGGAGTAGGTTGCTCCGTCTCGCCAGCTAGCCACCATGGCGAGGGAAGCGGCCCAGCAGGTCACGGCAGTAGGCTGGGGAATCAGCGAGACACCGTGGTCAATACTGATGGGTCCTTCCGCCTGTCTGTGAAGGTCTCCGCTTGCAAGTCGCTGGACGAAGTGATTGCCATGTGTCGCCTGAAGTGCAAGAAGTTGCGTTGAGGTGTAGGACCCCAGTGATGCCGAACTGCGCGCAGAAGGATTCAAGAACTGCGGGGCTCTTGCCAAGGCATCACCCTGGGTCTTTGCAGTCCGCTCGTCGGATGCCTTTCTTGTGAGGTTGGACCTTTGACGGCTTGACCCGTTTATCGGCTGCTTTCGCTCCATCTACTGCCTCACGGTAAACACTGTTGACGGGTTCAAGAAATCACTTCGAGGAGCGGTCTCTTTCATAGAACTTTGCCCTCTAAGGCATCTGAGCCATCCGTTGGGCGTCTCCCACCTGCCCACACAATACGCCGTGAGAGTTGAAGAGGAATTGAAAAGCCATTGAGCTTCTATTGCATACCGTTGTGGTGGCCCGAAGGAGCTGAGGTTGATGGTATGCGTAAGCCAGGGCTTCACTAGCCCGCTGAACGGACGCCTGGGCTTCTAGACGGTACTGCGACCGCCTTATGAACCGGTCTGCCGGACACATAAAGGGGGCCAGGTCGGACTCCAGCTCCGCCGTTACCGGGTGCTGCGGTCGGGTGGGAGCGTACGGCGCTGATCACCTCGCCATCGATTACGTCCGTCTCGTCAGAGGCTCCGACAACGGGGCGGCCGTCGCTCCAGAAAAGCGAGACTGTGTACGTTTCGTTCACGTCCATCTCGTGCGTCTGTCTTGCCTTCCCAAGGTGTTGCTCGATGAGGAATCGACGGGCGGTTACTGGAGGCGAGCATTCTTAGCGAGGATGAGGAGACACCCGAAGGATTGATGCGCCGGCTGGCGCCTTTGGCCGGAGTCTCGTGGATTGGCGGCCATAATAACGGCGTCGCATTCGGACGATTGCTCGGTGACGTGCACGCTGGCTTCACAGACCAAAAGAGGCGCGGGATTACTATGACCAGGCTCTCAGGTTCTGCGCACAATCCGGTTCCGCCCTGAGACAGCCCTCATACGTCTCTCCCTCGCCGAGCTCCTCCTCGACCACTACCGATGAGCACGACGCTGCCATCGAGAACCTTGACTTCGCTATTGCTGAGTTCCAGGACATGAAAATGTAGCCTGCGCTGGAGCGGGCGCTGGGGCGCAGGGCTTCCAAGAAAACCTGAGAGGCGACATCCTCCGCCTCTCCGCGTTTGCCAATCGGGCAACGGCGTAGCGGTAGATGACGTCGTAATAGCGGTCGTGCCACACCGACCAAACGTTCGTATCGTTCAGTTTCGCAAGGCGAACTTGCTCTGCCTCATCATCCAATCCGATTTCTTCTGCTGAAGCAGCGCAGTCCATACGACGTATTGTCGGTGAAATTTAGGCTGCCTTCTGTCCTTCTGGTCACAGGAGAAACTGGCCTGTGGTCCGGGGTGGTCTGGTCCGCCCTTCGGCGCCGGCTGTCTGAGTCGCTCCCTGACAGCATGCCCTGTATGCTTACGCTAACGTACAGGTCAAGCGGCCTCAAGTCAGCTTGTTGAGTAATAGGTAACCATTAATGCGCGAGTCGCCTGTCTCGGACACACCCTGGCTCGGGCGTCTACCTTTCTACTACGGCTGGGTGATCGTAAGCGTCGTTTTCATGCGCTCCTTCACCACCGCAGGTGCGCTGTGGGCTACCGGCGTGCTTTCTGTCCCCATGCACGACGATCTGGGTTGGAGCCGCACCATCATCTTCGCGGGCATCACGCTGCGTACCCTGGGCGCGGCCACCGGTGGGTTTCTGTTCGGCAAGTATTTGGATAGGCCCGGTGGCGCTCGCCGGCTCGGTTTTCTAAGCGCCATCGTTGCCGCGGCGGGACTTTTCCTGGTCGCCCTGGTTCGGGAGTCATGGCAATTCCTGCTTATATTCGGCGTGTTGGGCGGTCTGTTGGGTGCGGGGCCTGGAGCCCTACTTATGGGCGCCACCGTGCCCAAGTGGTTCATCCGCAAGCGAGGCCGCGCGGTTGCCACCGCGACCATGGGCACCGGCCTGGCCGCGTTCATCCTGCCGGTGGTGATTACGCTGGTCAGCGAGGCCTTTGGCTGGCGTGCCGCCTGGCTGTTCCTGGGCAGTCTCTCGATCTTTTTTGCCGTGCTGCCGGCTTTGCTGCTGAGGACAAGCCCGGAAGACATCGGCCTGCATCCAGATGGCGACACCGACGAGCCGGCTCAGGACGGGCAGCCACAGCGCCGCCGGACGGAGGAGCTAAGTTTCACTCGGGCCGAAGCCCTCCGGACGCCAACTCTCTGGGTGATCGTGGCGATTGCGATGTTCGCCAGCGTCTCGCCGACCGCCTACCCGGCCAACCTCGTGCCGGCCTTTGTAGAGCATGGCTTTTCCCCTTCCACCGCAGCCATCGGCTTCAGCGCCTACGGCATGCTCAGCTTCGGCGGACGGTTCTTCTGGGGTCAGCTGGCCGATCGCCTTCACATACGCAAGGTCCTACTGATCATCGCTACCTACACCGGCATGACGGTGCCGTTGATATTGATCTTGCCTGGCGACATTGCCCTGATCTCCGGCGCGATTGCCGGCCTGGGCATAGGCGGCTGGGTGGGCCTCAACCAGGTCGTATGGGCCTCCTATTTCGGGCGTGCCAACCTCGGCTCGATAACAGGCTCGGTGCGGCCCCTCGTCACGCTATCCGGCGCAACGGGTCCGCTCTACGCTGCGGCGCTAGCCGACCTGACCGGCAACTACACCCTGAGCTACGGCTTGATGGCCCTCTCCTGGTGGCTGTGCGCCCTGGTCCTCCTGCCACTGCGGCCGGCCAAGCTGCCCGACCGCTTGCAAGCGCAGGCAACTGGCGTAAACGTGCCGTAGGATTCATCAAGACGAATCCCTCGCGTGGTTAGTGCATAAAGCTGCTCCATAAGGGGCTCGAACGGCTGACGGAGGGCAAATGACTGAGAAAGTTGGCGCGCTGACAGGATCGCGAGGGTCGCCCTTTCTCTCAGTGTGAACGAAAGCCAATCCGCCCGAGGCCAACTCGTCCGCTAACAACCTGAAGAAGACCAACGTCCTTAGCGCGGTGGCGCAGGACTGGGAACGGAAGAACGTGGCGAGCGTTCACAGTTCCGCATCAAGTTCCAGGCGAAGAACAACGGCGCCGGCGCGAACATCTGGGCCAAGTTCGCCTCAGGCGATTCGGTGGCCGAGCATCCCTACCTCACTATCACCTATCTCTGTAACCGAGTTAGCCTAGCGAGAGAGGGAGCCCTTCATCGAAGGGCTCCCTCTCTATGTGTACGGAGTGTCGGTTGCTATCGGCTAGCAATCTGCTCTGTTGTCGAACCGAATTCACCTCGCTGTTGCTGAAGCTCGTCGCCGGCCGTCTCAGCAGGTTGCGTATGAAACTTCGATGGGACGCACATGGGTTCCTGTGCGGTTCATGAAGCTCACGCTGAGTCGATGGTCAGTGGTGGGATCGAGCATCGCGGCCGCGCTAAGATCGACCTCGAGGTAATCAGCGTTCTGCTTGACCCGGTGCACCAGGTTTGCGCCTTCGCCGAAGGAGGTTTGGTAGCCCATCCCGTTATTGAAGGCAAGACGCACCTGAATGAAAAGCGGCTTGCCGCCAATCAAGCCTGACCACGCGATTCTGGCCACGCAATCCGGGCCAAGTTCCACCTGATCGACGCTCAAGTTAGCGTAGTGATCTGGCGGACCGGCTTCGGCGCGGGTTACACCAATGACCCCGACAGATAGCAAGAGTAGCGCTGCACCTGCGATAGCGATTAATCGGCTCGACATGAACTGCCCCTTTCGCTCCACACCAGCCCCCATTAGCGGCGGATGGCGTATAGGGATATGGCTCGAAGGGGGCAGAATTATGCGAGCTACGCCAGGAGATTTTTAGCGGCTCTTTGCCGATTCCAGGACCGCACTTTGTAGAGACACTTCCCGGCTTGCCGGGCGGAGGAAGACGCCTCCGAGATTACGATCCTTCGTTTGGAGTCCGCCAAGTCGCTGATCTCGATCAGACGATTGAAGAAGTGTGTCCTCATGGCAGGCCTACGCCGCGGGTTGCTCTCGCTGTTGCGTGCCGTGACCGAGGCGACGCCGCAACGCGGCCTGGCCGCGAACTTGAAGCCCGTAGACGGCCAGTTGGCTCTTGCCCAGTACGTGGCCGGTCTCCTTGGCGGAAAGGCCCACGAAGAAGTGGAGCACGATCGTCTCCCGTTGCTCCTTAGTCAGTTCGTCCAGCCCCGCCATCAGATCAAGCGAGTCATTGCTGAGCCCGCCGGGAAGCGAGCGCAGAGCGGCTTCATTATCCTCGCTATCGAGTGATTCCTGGGAGCCCAGGCGCTTGTTGCGCCGTACGCTGTTGTTAGCCAGGTTCCGCGCGATGCCGAAGAACCAGGCAGCCAGCGGCTTTCCCGTGTCGTTGAAGGAAGCGATGCTCTGCAAAGCTTCCAGGAAGACCTGGGAGGCAAGGTCCTCAGCCTCTTCTTTTTGGCCTAGACGGCCGTAGATATACCGATAAACGGCGTCATAGTGCTGTGAGAAGAGAGTGGACCAGGCAGCGGAGTCGCGTTGCTTGGCCAATGCAACTAGCGCTCGTTGCCCAAGGTCCTCTTGGCCAGCAGCACCGGATGTGAGGACTTGCATTTCTACCCTTTAGATTCGGTACCAGGAGTCGAGTCTGAAGCTCCACGTCCCTGATCGGCCGACAGGGGCGATCAGGGCTTACTATTCTGGCCGGGCGGTTCGCCGCCGGCGGACCGCCACGGTGCCTGTGGGCAACGGGCGTTGCCTCGGGCTTGCCGTGTTCCTTTGGCTTCAACTCTGGCCTGGAGCCGTTGCTATTCCCGTTGGCCAGGTACCGTCCGCGGTGGGGTGGGTGCAGTCCTTAGGCTCTTTGTCTTGTCCGGCCTTTGCTGCCTTGAGGTAATATTCTCGACCCTGAGCAGCTGTAGCATAGACTCAATCTCGTTAGCAAACGCTCAACGCGGAAGAAGGAAGATCGAGGGAGGCCAGGATGTTTTTGCTACAGGAGGTTCTACGCGTGAGGAACACGCGTCAGACTGAGGCAGTCAAGCGTCTCAACTGGATCCACGGTTTGATGCAACCGCACTCAGGCTTCGTTCGAGGCGTGGTTGGTCGCTATCTCGGCAACCCGACCGATTACCTGATCCTGCGGATGTGGCAGAACCGCGAAGCATTTCAAGCTTTCCGTGAAACATCGGACGGACAGGATTACCCCAAGAGTCGACCTGAAGGCCTCTACGAGGGTCTGCCCGTGGGTCGCGAATGGGATGTCGAGATCGACTCACCCGGCGACGCCGCAGGCGATTATCTCGTGCGTAGCGTCTACCGCGTGGCGCCTGAGAATGCCGGCGAGTTCATCCAGAATCGACAGCGCCACGACACCCTTGCCTTGCAGGTGCCCGAAACCGCAGGGCTGCAGACATTTCGGTGCCTCGATCAGGACTCCGAGTACTCCGACACGTTTCTTTGCCTGGTTCGGCGCAGGGACAGGGACGCCTACAACGCCTACCTCGAGGGCCCCCAGTCGGCCGAATACCGGGGCGGGAATCGTCGCGGACTCTATTCGACCGTCTCAACCGAGTGCTATGAGATCGTGGACGAAGTCTTGCCGATCTAGGGCTTCAGCGTTTCTTGCGTCAACTTGACCAAAGCGAACAAGAGAAAAGCCGTGAGCGCGTAGTGGCCGTAGACGTCGCTGAAATAAATCCCCGCGAAGACAGCCAGACCGACCGTGGGCGCTAACGCCCAGTAGCTCCATTTGAAGCAGGCGCTCCATAGCACGGCTACACCGATCCAGAGCGTTGGTATCGCGATCCAAGATTCCGTTGTATACGTGATGTCGTCCGCCACCATTCGATAGAGCATCAAGCCCGCGGCGAGCAACCCGCCGGCCAGTGCCGATGCCAGACCGCCGGCAAAACTTGCCGACTCTGGGATTGCAAAGAAGACCTTCGAGTTAGCGGCTCGGAGCATCGAAATAGACCTCGGGGGAAGAATTGCTACTCACGATTAGTATGTGAGGGATTTCAGCTCGATTGCCTACCGCCAGTCGAGATGTTGAGCCGGGACGAAGGAGAGCCATGATAGCGCTAGTTTGTACCGGCGACGCGTCAGAACCCGCTCAACTGCGTGATGTCGAAGAGCCCATCCCTGCCTCCAACGAGGCCCTCGTCGAGGTCAAGGCGATGGCGATTAACCGCGGCGAGCTACGTCTCCTCGCGAGCCGTCCCGAAGGCTGGCGGCCGGGGCAGGACATCGTGGGAGTCGTGGTGGAGCCGGCGGCTGACGGCACCGGGCCGATGAACGGCCAACGCGTCGTTGCGCTCGTCGATCAGGCGGGCTGGAGCCAGCGTGTCGCCGTGCCGACGAGCAGGATTGGCGACCTTCCGGACAACGTGGGCTATGCGGCAGCAGCGACGCTGCCGATCGCCGGATTGACCGCATTGCGAGCACTGCGTCTCGGCGGCTCGTTGCTGGGCAAGCGTGTTCTGGTGACCGGCGCCGCCGGAGGCGTGGGGCACTTTGCGGTCCAGATGGCGTACAGCTCGGGAGCCCGGGTCACGGCCGTTGTGGGACGGCCCCAACGCGGGCAAGGCCTGAGTGAACTCGGCGCCAGCCACGTCGTGGTCGAGACCGAGGATCTCGGCGGGCCCTTCGATCTTGTGATGGAATCGGCTGGTGGTAGCCTGCTCACGGCTGCCTTGAACAGCCTCGCCGAGGACGCCATCGTCGTGATGTATGGCAACTTGACGGGTGAGCCCGCGTCGCTAAACTTTGGGCGGCCCCGAGCCAGGCTGCAGCGTTTCTTCGTCTATGAGTCCGGGGAGTCGCCGACCTTCGGGCAGGATCTCGGCATGATGGCGGGACTGATAGCTGCCGGAGACCTGCGCCCGCAGGTCGGATTCGAAGGAACCTGGCGACAGCCTGTAGACGCGCTTACGGCGCTTCGAGAGCGCCGGGTCGACGGCAAGGCCGTGCTCATCGTCGACTAGCCGTCGAGCACTGTGATCGACCGGCTTCACCATATTAGTAGCCATGCACGATCTCTGCGGCTTACAGTAAGGTGTGGGAAACCGGACGAAACCCCACGAGGAGTGATGATATGAGTATTCAGCGGGTTGGACACGTGGTCCTCAAAGTGCGCGACCTCGAAAAGGCAAAGGACTTCTACGTCGGTGTCCTGGGCATGAAGATCGGCAACTACCACCCGGAACGGGGTATGTTCCTGCGTTTTGGCGACTATCACCATGACATCACGATCTTCAAAACAGGGGACGACGCAGCGCCGCCCACGGAGAACCAGGTCGGGCTGGTCCACGTTGCGCTGATTACCGACGGGGTGGCGAGTGTGCGCGACTACTACGACCGCTGCAAGGCGGCCGGCGTCGAGATCGTTGGCATGACAAACCACGCGATTACCAACAGCCTCTACGTCAAAGACCCGGAAGGCAACACGATAGAGATCTACGCAGGCGTGCCCACGGAAGAATACGACTGGCGCGAACAGGGTATGGGCTTCATTCAGCGTCCGTTCGACATCGAAGCGGTCAGCGCGGAGGCGGCCCAAGCGACGCCGTAAGCCAACCGACAGCAGGAGTGACGAATCGCGTTCTCTAGCGTGGTCATTTCAGTGGAGGCTCTGGAGTAATGGTTACAACGACAAAGGCGAAGGCTACCAAAACGAGGACCAAGAGGATTGATGGCGACACGCACTTCAATCTGACCGTGGACTTCAAGGAGCTACAGGACTTGTTGCCCCGTACGCAGGTCCTCGAAGCGCGAGACATGATGTGGCGCGACGGTGAGCGCTTCGCGAACCCGGCAGGTGTACGCGCCGACGTCGGTGGACGCACCGCAGCAGGGGGCGGCGCTTCGGCTCCGAGTTCAACCGCCGGCGATCCCACGCGCGACCCTGAGGCTCGCATCAAGCAAGTCGAGAAGCTCGGCTTCGACATGACCATGCTGATCTGCAGCTCGGCGATGCCGTCACCGCTGCGTCCCGCCGATAAGCCGGTCTGGCTGCGGTCCGCGCTGGCCCAGCTTTACAACAACGCGGCTGCCAAGCTGCAGAATGACAACCCCGATCGCTTCATCACTCACGCGACGATCGCCTGGGATGACATCGACGGTTCGATCAAGGAGCTGGAGCGGGCGGCCAAGCTCGGCCTCAAGACGGTATTGATCGCCGGCAGCTACATGGACCGAAACCTGGACGGGTACGAGCTCTACCCGTTCTGGGAGGCGGTCAGCGCCCTGGACATGACCTGCATTGTGCATGACACGCCACAGCCTTGCGGTGGCACCATACTGCACCACACCACGCCGTACCCGATGGTCGGGACGGAGCGATACGACCGGCTCCACATCGGCACCTACCTGGGCTTCGGGATCGACTACACCGTCGCCTGCGCCGCGCTAACCCTGGGTGGCGTGCTGGATGAGTTTCCCAACCTGCGCTTTGTCTTCATGGAAGCCGGAGCGCTCTGGATGAGCTACGCCATGGCGGGTGCCGATAGGTCATTCTTCATCGAACCGGCCTGCTCGCGAACTCGGCGGCGACCGAGCGAGCTGATCCTGGAGCACTGCATGACGGAAGTGCAGGGCCTGGAGCCCATCGAGCAGATCGTCGCGGCTCAGGGAAGCGATAACCTCTTCCTTTCGACCGACTTCCCGCATCCCGAGTTTCAGGCTCTGCCAAACTCGCCGAGCGACATCACCGACAAGGCCGGTCTGTCCGATGAGGACAAGGCCAAGATCCTTGGCGGTAACCTGGCGCGCTTCCTGAAGGTCTAATCCATGGCCTCGGGCCGGCGCCGTGGCGGGGGTGCTCGGCTCGGCATCCGGGCGTGGCGCTAATGGGTGATTCGACGATCTGGGAGCGGATCGAAGCCTTTGGTCCTACGACGGATCCGGGCTTCTTCGACCCGCTGCTGGTTGATGACGTGACTCAGGCTGAACGATCGGCGACGCAGTTCGACAGCCGCCGGACGTTTGTGGCCGACTACGCCTGGGCCGTACCGACCCGTGAGGCCGTGAAGTGCATTTGCGATTTCGTCGGCGAGAGAACGCTGCTGGAGGTCTGCGCCGGTCAGGGACTGTGGGCGAGCCTGATCGCACTCGAAGGTACGGCGGTGGTCGCCACGGATGGCCAGCTCTCGGCCGGCGCGCATTTTCCTGTCGAGCCCGGCGAGGGGAGCGCGGCTGTGAGGTGTCATGCGGAATGCCGAGCGCTGCTGGTCTGCTGGCCGCCATTCAAGGACAGTTGCGCCTTCCACGCCCTCAGCGCTTTCAGCGGCGACAGAGTGGTCTATGTCGGCGACGTAAGGTTCACCGCTGAGGCTCGCTTCCACTCGTTGCTGGACTCTTCCTGGCAGTTGACTGACCAGATCGCCCTGCCCCCATGGCCAGGGACGGCGGATTTTGCCTTCTTCTATGAACGGAATGAGTAGAAGGGCTGGTCACGCTCTTCGTCTCCTCACCAAAGAAGCGCTTGACTCCATAATCCTGACTCCGTAATAAGGTGATTTTGTCTCTGGGAAGGCCCGAGACCGCTGCACGCACGCATTCCGGCTGCTTCGTACCATAGCGAGATACGGGCTATCATCTTCCAGATGCAATGCTTGAGACGACCAGTTGACTGGTGATGGCGACGACGCATATGGCGATGCGATAGCCGGCACCAGAAAAGGCGCCTTCGCGGCGCTGGCGTATCGCGACTACCTGCTGCTCTGGCTGGGTCAGGCGACTCACGCGCTGGCGCTGTGGATGGAGAACATTGCCCGGCCCCTGCTGGTGCTCGAGATGTCGGACAACGACGCCGCGCAGCTTGGCGCCGTGATAGCGGTTCGCACGGTCCCGACGTTGGTCCTCGGCCTCTGGGCCGGCGTTGTCGCCGACTGGTTCGACCGCCAGAAAGTCCTCCTGATCACGAAGGTCGCCTCCTTCCTGACCAGCGCCGCTTTCGCGCTGCTTCTGGTGAGCGGCCACATGGAGCTGTGGCATATCTATGTGCTGGTCTTCTTGCGAGGCAGCGTGCAAGCGTTCGACCAGCCGGCGCGCTCCTCGCTGATACCGAGCATAGTGCCGGCCCGCATGGTCACGAGCGCGATGGCGCTCCTGAGCTCGACGCAGAACCTGATGCGGATCTTTGGCGCGGCGGGTGCCGGTGTTTCTGTAGCGATCATCGGCCTGGAGGGAACGTTTATCCTGATCGCCGCGCTGTACGTAGGCGGCGTAATCGCGACGTTCCTGATGCGAGTGGCAGCCCACGAGCGGCCGACCGAGCGGGGCGCTCAGGCCATGCTGGCTGGCATGCTGGAAGGCCTGAAGTACTCTCGCGAAAGGCCGGAGATACGTGGCGTGCTGTTGGTGGCGCTGGTCCACTTCAGCTTCGGAATCGTTTACATGCAGGTCTTCGCGCCGCTATTTGCCGTCGACGTGCTGGACATCGGCAGCGGCGGCCTGGGACTCCTCTTATCGTTCACGGGTGTTGGCGCTCTGACGGCGGCCCTGGTTATCGCCCAAAACCCACCGTCTCGCATCGGCCTCGTGATACCACTTGGCGTCTCGGGCATGGGCCTAGTGCTGGTCACCTTCTCGGCGGTTACCTATCTGGGAGGTACCACCGCGCTGATACTGGCGCTCTTCCTGATGATGATGGTTGGTGTTTTCCAGACCACGTTCATGTCGCTCAGCCGGTCGCTCCTGGTTCAGGCCGCCCCGGATGAGCTTCGTGGCCGCGTGCTCTCGCTGATCTCACTCGACCGCGCGGCGATGGCGGGCGGCGCCGCGGCCGGCGGTTTCCTAGCCGCGGCTATCGGCGTCCAGCCGGCCCAGATCGTCTTCGGATCGATTTGTGTCGCCGGTGGTTTGATCGTCTTCTGGCTGACGCCAGACCTGCGCCGCTTCCGGATTGAAGACACGTATCAGGCAGTCAGCCCCCGTGCCGCCACGGGGTCGCTCGTGGCAGCGGAGCGCGAGTCCACCGCTGACGTTAGCTAATCGCCCGCAGCGGGCTGTCCTAGGGCCTCGGTTTCACCCAGGTCTCGCTCAAGGCAAGGCATGCGCTGGAGGATTGTCGATCGCCGCGCATCTCCGGCCACACTGCGCCTTCCGCGGACCTGCCGTTAAGCTCGACTTGCGCGCCTTGCGCCGGGAAGAACGTGCTGAACACGCCGATCGGGCGCTCTGGTGGCGCACCCGGCGGGACGGTCAGGACGAAGGGCTCGACGCAGTCGTACCAGGTCATCGTGATGGTGTCGTCGCCCGCGAATATCGTTTCGATCGCGGTTCCCCTCGGGTCACCGTATCGAGAGAAGCAGCCTGAGATGATCGGAAGCGACGTGTCCGCCGAGGTGGGCGAAAGATAGGTTTCGATGTTGCGCTGCAGCCAGCGTGCCACGCCGGGGTTGTCGCTGTAGACGCGAGGCACCTCGCCGGTGAGTTCGCTCTGCATGAACAGGACGTGCCCGGCTCCGGCCGGACACCAGAGCACTCGCCAGTGACTCAGGCGGCTGGAGGCCGTCTGACCCCCGTCCTTGCTGAGGCGGATGAAAGAGTTTTCTCCTGTCATCAGAACCGCGTTCGGATCGACTGGTGGCATCTTCACGACTCCTTTGACCGTCACTGAATGCTACTGAGCACGAACCGCGACGGTCCTACTCTTTCGCCATGTCGGCGAGCTCTGACAGGGTGATGCCCAGGTCCTCCTCGATTCCGGTCACATAGTTGAATAGCAGTTTCGCCTGGTCAGGCACACTGCCAACGCCCATTCTTCGTACGTGCGATCGGAAGCCCGGGATGATCTCGTTCGTCTTGTAAGTGAAGATTATAGCGTCGATCTTCTCCGGGTTTTCCTTGAGTACTTCGAGGACCTCCTCAAGCCGCTCGATCATCCGTAGCGCGTCGTTGTTAGCCATGGGGCACCATCCTTTGTACCGGGCGCTTCGGGAGAGATTACGCCGACGAGTGTAGCCGCTCGAAGCGCGATTCCAGAACCTTACCTCTGCTCCTTGCTCACAACCGTTGAAGCAGCGGACTCAAGGCTGTGGCCCGAGCAGGCGTGATCCCTGTCACGTAGGTTTTCAGGCCCGCGAATGTATGCATGATGGTAACTATGCGACTGCGCACCACAATCGTCGCTCCCATCGTGGTGGGCGTTGTCGCGCTTATCTTGGGCGCCGCGCTGGTGGTCCTGGACGGAGACGACGACGGCGGCGGCGACTCCGTGCGCGCCAACGGCCGGATCGTCTTCTTCTCGAACCGGACGGGGACCTCCGAATCTACTCCATCGACCCGGACGGAGAGAACCTCCAACGTCTCACGGGGTCGCCGGGTAACGCGACTTGGCCCGCGTGGTCGCCGGACGAGAGTCAGATCGCCTATCTATTCATTGGTGAGATTCCAGACGAGGATGGCGTCTACGTCGTCAGTGCCTCGGGACGCGATCGGCGCAGGGTCTCGTCGGGTGGTACCGCGGCGAGTGCGCCGGCCTGGCTCTCTGACGGCCGAGAGATCATCTACGGCTGCGCTTCGAACATCTGCGTTACGAACAATAAAGAGCTGGAGACGGAAGAAAGGATCCTGCTCCACGACGTGCTCTCTGCTGAAGCATCCGGCTCTGTCAGCGCGTCGCCCGATGGCCGATACGTTGTGTTCGCACGCGACGGCGACCTGCACCTCGCCGAAGTCGATGGCGTGGAGCAGCGTCAACTCACGACCGATGGAGCGCTCAATTTCAAGCCACGCTGGTCGCCGGACGGCAACCTGATTCTGTTACCTCTTCGGTCTCCGGCCAGGGCGAAATCTACGTCATGAACCCGGACAGCTCGGGAGTGTCTCAGCTTACTTTCGATGGAGGCATCCCGGGTGACTGGTCACCCGACGGATCGAGGATCGTCTACCAGTGTATCGGCCCGTTTTCCTTCGACCTCTGCGTCATGCAGTCGGACGGCTCCGGGAAAGCAGTCTTGATCGAGGACGGTCGCAACGACTTCTCTCCCGATTGGTCGACGCGCTGACCCTGTCGCGCCGCGGATCCAGATGAGGAGGCCTTTGGTTAGAATCGTCACCAGTTCGGCCGGGGCAAGCACGGGGCCGAATCAGGAGGGATCGACGATGCTCGTATCAGGCAGAGAGCTCTTGACGCATGCGTCGGCCGGCCGTGCCATAGGGTCGTTCAACACCTACAACATCGAGATTACGAGGGCGATTTTGCGCGCCGCCGAGGCGTGCCAGGCGCCCGTCTTTCTCGCGGTCGGCACGGGCGCCCTGAACGCGGCCGGCCTCGGGCCGCTGTCGCAGGCCATGCTGGCCGCGGCGCGAGAAGCCGAAGTACCCGTCGCGGTTCATCTCGACCATAGCCCGGACGTCGAGATGGCTCACCGTTGCGTCGATGCCGGTTTTACCTCAGTGATGGTCGACGGCTCCCGCCTGCCCCTGCAAGACAACGTGAAGCTGACCCAGGAGGCTATCGCTGCGTGCGGTAGCGTGGTTATCGAAGCCGAGCTCGGCGGCATCGCGGGTGCAGAAGACAGCAGCGGCGGCGATGACTCCGCCATACCGATGACGGACCCGCAGCAGGCCGCCCGATTTGTCGACGAGACCGGCATCGAGAGCCTGGCAGTAGCCATCGGCAATGCCCACGGCCTCTATTCCGGAGATCCGCGTCTCGATTTCGATCGTCTCGCTGAGCTGCAGGCCCGCCTGCCGATACCTCTGGTCCTGCACGGCGCGTCGGGCATCAGCGATGGGGACATTCGACGCTGCATCGAACTTGGCGTCCGCAAGATAAACGTCAATACGGAGCTTCGCGTGTCCTTCTTCGAGAGCCTGGCGTCTTCGTTAGGAGACGGCGTCGAGGGCTACGACGTCACGCGGTTGATGGACGCCGCGGTGGCCGCGGTGCAGGCGACCGTTGAGGAGAAGCTCGCCCTGTTTGCGGGGGACTGATCGCTCGCCACTGAGGCGGGATGGCTGGCTATCGGAGCACGGTCCTCCCAGTTACTTAGCTCGCCAATTTGATGGGATTCGATTAGCCGGGCGACCTCACGACCAGCACGGGCGCCTTGACGTTGCCCGTCAGCCTGTCGGTAACGCTGCCAAGCGCGGCTCGGACGAAGCCGCTACGGCCGTGGCTGGTCATGACAACGAGGTCGATCTTCTCCCTCGCTATATACTCATCGAGTTCGACGGCGGGCGCACCCATCATGACCTCGGAGACTACATCGCTGCCGGCCGCGAGCCTTTCCTGCAGCGAGGGAACGGCACCGGCAGCGAGCCCAAAGGGCGGCCTCGCCGCGAAGCTCCAGGACCTCAGCCTGCGGAGCCGTCTGGGTCAGCAAGCCGAGGCAGGTCGTGACGCAGCGTTTTTTTTCGATGACCCGGCGGATGGAAGACTGGCTTGACCTGATCAGCTCCTTCGAGGCTTTCTTCCCGCTACGAGCCACGCCGGGCTCCTAGCTACTTTGCGGATCCGTCGCCATACTGAAGCGCGAGCAACCTGTCATGACGAATCGAGCTTGCCAATGGTCTCTTGCGTGTTCCGCGCCAGGCTCGCTCTCCAGGGTGACCCTGGTCACCTTGTTAGGCTTGCGTCTTGACGCAGAGTCCATGGGACTATTACCACTGGAGGCGTGGATGATCGAACAAAAGAAGGACGCTGATTACGTTTTTCACGAGCTGACCCGCAGCATCTGCCCGGAGTGCAAACAGGTGATCGATGCGCAGGTGCTGCTGCGCGACAACAAGGTCTACATGCGCAAGCGCTGCCCCGATCACGGCTGGTTTGAAGGCCTTATCAGCTCCGACGCCGAGATGTACGTTGCGGGTGCGAAGTTCAACAAGCCGGGAACCATACCACTTGCCTTTAGCACCGAGGTCAAAGACGGTTGTCCGCTGGACTGCGGCCTCTGCCCGGAGCACAAGCAGCACACCTGCCTGGCGCTCATCGAGGTGAACAGCGCCTGCAACCTCGACTGTCCGATCTGCTTCGCCGACGCGACGCCGGCCTACGATCTGACCTTGCCGGAGGTCGAGTCGATGCTCGACCGGTTGATCGAGCTGGAAGGCAACCCGGAGGTCGTCCAGTTCAGCGGCGGCGAGCCGACGATCCATCCGCAGATCCTCGAGATGGTCGCGGCGGCCCAGCAGCGCGGCATCCCCAACGTCATGATCAACACGAACGGGCTGCGCATCGCCAATGACGATGACTTCATCGCCGCGTTGGCCGAGCTGCGTCCCGCCATCTACTTCCAGTTCGACGGTTTCGAAAAGCGGACCAACGAGGTCATTCGCGGCGCCGACCTGCTGAAGACCAAGCTGCGCGCGCTGGACCGACTGGCGGAGATCGACCTCGACGTGGCGCTGGTCGCGGCCATCGAACGAGACGTCAACGAGCACGAGATAGGCGAGATCATTCGCTTCGGGCTGCAGCACCCGGCGGTGCGCGGCGTTGTGTTTCAGCCCGTTACGCACGTCGGACGCCACATCGAGTTCGACCCGATGCGCCGCATGACGATCCCGGATGTACTGCACGGCATCGTCGATCAGTCTCGGGGCGTCTTCGAAACCAGCGACTTTGTCCCGGTACCGTGCTGCTTCCCATCCTGCCAAGTCAACACCTACCTCTACGTCGATGGCGACGACGTGTTACCGCTGCCGAGGGTGCTGGAGGTGGACGAGTACCTGGACTACATCACCAACCGCACCTTTCCGGCCCTGCCGTCTGACACCGAAGTCAGGACCGCGCTGGAAGGCCTGTGGTCTGCCAGCGCGGTCCCGGGCTCGAACGGCGCGACGTCGCAGTTCCAGTGCGCCTGCGGGCCGGGTTACGGCCTGCCCGAGGACCTCTCACACCTGCGCAAGCACGTCTTTCAGATCGCGATCAAGGACTTCATGGATGCCTACACGTTCAGCGTGAAGCAGGTGATGAAGTGCTGCGTCGCGATGCTGGTGCCGGACGGCCGTGTGATCCCGTTCTGCGCCTTCAACGCGGTGGGCTATCGCGAAGAAGTGCGGGAGCAGCTGGCGAACCGAGTGGTCGAGGCGTGATCGAGATTCCCGACCCCGGCGCCGACGCGCTGGGGTACAAGGCGTGCTGCGCGACGCTCTACGAAAGCGACGCGATCCGCTATCTGCTCGGCGACGCAATGCGCCCCGGCGGTCTGTCGCTAACTCGGGAGATCCTCGAGGCTGCATCGATTACGCCGGGCATGAAGGTGCTGGACGTTGCCTGCGGCAGCGGCGATAGCCGCGCCGCAGTCGAGGCGCTGGGTGCGTCGTACTTCGGCGTCGATCTGGGACTGCGCAACCTGGAGCGGGCGTCCTGCGGCAGCGTCGCCGCGGCTGAGGCGGAACGTCTACCCTTCGGCGAAGCGGCGTTCGACGCGGTGCTGGTGCAGTGCGCCTTCTGCACGTTTCCTGACAAGCCCGCGGCAGCAGCCGAGTTGGCGCGAGTGCTCAAACCCGACGGACGCCTGCTCATGGCCGACGTGACGCTGAACTGCGAGGAGTTGCCGCGGGAGCTGAGCTCGGTCTTTGCGGCGGCGGCCTGTCTTGCCGACGCTCGCCCGCTGCCAAGCTATGAAGCGTATGCGCGGGCGGCCGGCCTGGCAGTCCTAAAAAGCGAGGACCGGCCGGACGCGGCGCGAGCATTCCTGCGAGGCATCGACCAGAAGCTATTCATGGTGCGTGTGGCGCAGGCCGTGAAGGCCATCGACCTGGGGGACCTGGACGTCGCGGAAGCGCGACGAATGCTCAAGCTCGGCCTCGGCATGGTGGAGCGAGGCGAGCTGAGCTACGGCTTCGTGATTTCCGAGAAGCCTGCTAGTTCAGCCTGACAGCACGCCCTCGCGGACCAGGGCCTGCTCAAGGGCCCGCTGATCCCAATCGACGACAACCGATTCGCCGATGATCATGGTCGGTACGGTTTTGTAGCCGCGGGCCAGGCTCATGACCTTCTCAGCCGCCTCAGGAACTCGCTCGATGTCGATTTCCTCGTACTTGACGCCCTTCTGCTGCAGGTATCGCTTGGCCATGAAGCAGCTGGCGCACCAGCTGGTTGTGTAAATGGTCATTGCGGGTGCGTCATCAGCCATGGTTTCAGCAGCGGCAGGCGCCGCTTTTGGCGCTTCACCGTCGTGGTGAAGAAGTTTCGAGAAAAGGCCCATCTATTGCTCCTCTAAGGTTCCTGACTAGAGTGGCGCACCAGTCCGCCCGCGACTGTGACCGGAGTCACGGTGACCGGAGCCAGGGTGGGTTGGACTGTAAGTGACGTGACTGGCTGGAAGGAATAAGGAATAAGGTGGGGCCATGAGTCTTTGGATAATACCGGTTCGCTTGCCGGTGGTTGAAGCCCTGGTGTC
The DNA here is from genome assembly GCA_965197795.1 of Dehalococcoidia bacterium. GTDB lineage: Bacteria > Chloroflexota > Dehalococcoidia > DSTF01 > WHTK01 > WHTK01. Next base: position 961,007 of record OZ240228.1, read on the forward strand.
TGCACCACCGCAGGAGGTCTTTGGGTGGATCACCTCCTTCACCAAGAACACGACAGGCGGCGGCTCCAGGGTGCTGAGCACGGAAGAGAACGGCGACCTGATCGTCGAGTTCGTCACGGTCATGTTTGGTTTGATGGGCAGACGAAAGGTGCACAAGACCATCGAACGGGTGACCCTGGAGCCGCCAGGCAACGTGCGCTTCGAGGGCGTACAGGGGCCTCTGGACGTGCTGCGCGATCGTTTCACGCTGAGCGCGACTGAGGGCGGGACGCTATTCCGCTACGAGAGCACTGTCGGGCTCAAGGGTTCGGTGTTCGGCTGGCTGTTGTGCCACACCTACGTGAGGGCGCTGCTAGGCCGCTTCATGCGCCAGCACGTCGACAAGATCCGAGACCACTTCGCGGCCCTGCCATCGAATCGTTAGCAAGAGTCTGCCCCGCGGCTACTTTCTCACCTCGTAACACTAAGCCCCTTCCCTCGTAGCTACTGACGAGGGATGCTGTTGATCTGATGTTGGCTGTCGAAGACCGCGCCTCGGCGACGCTGCTGCAGGTGGCGGCGCTCGCGGTGCGCTGTCTCGAGGTAGTCAGGCCTGCCGGTCAGCGCGCCGTTGGCAGGATCGAAGCTTCGGCGAGATGATACACAGCTTGCGTCGACACTCGATTGGGTTGACCGCGGCGAGATTGTCGGCATTCGCCTCGAGCCTGATCTTCGCTTCGCTGGTGGTGGCGCAAGGGCCGCCGGTCTCGCCGGAAGGGCCGGGAATCGAGCGCGGCGTCCAGTACGTCTTCGCGGGCGTCGGTGTCCTTGCCACGCTGCTGGCCTGGTGGCGCCCGCTGCCTGGCGGTTGGCTACTCGTGGTCACCGGAGTCGCCCTCGGCGTCGGGGCCGCGACGCGATACACGGAAGAGACGTCCCTGGTCGTCGCGCTGATGTTCGTGGTCCCGGGCTGCCTGTTCCTCCTCGTCGGCACTTCTGGACGTCGCATCGCGCTGCAGGTCACGTACGCCGCGGCGGTTGCGGTACTCATGGTGTATGGCGGCCTGGAGGCCAGGGCGCGCCACGAGGAGGCCTTTGGCCCCGCCCATCCTCAGTCGCGGTTGACGGCCCAGCCATACGACACGGTGCAGTGGGTCTGGAGCGGCGGCGTCACGTCATCCTCAGCGGTCGTCACGGCGCGGCTGGCTGAAGACGCGACCCAAGCCCGCCTCCTGATCAGCGCGAGCGAGTCGCTGAGCGACGCGAGCACTTCTGACTACTACGGCCCGGACGGCGACGGTGTGGTAAAGCTATCGGTCGATGGACTGGAACCGGATACGCGGTATCACTACGCGCTTGAGGTTGACGGAGAGGTCGATCGTTTGAGGCGAGGCACTTTGCGGACCTTTCCGGAAGGCTCGGCTTCGTTCTCGATTGTCGTCGGCTCCTGTGCGAGGACCGGCTCCAACGGCGCTGTTTTCGAAGCGCTGCGCAACGAAGACGCCCTCTTCTATCTGATCACCGGCGATGCCCACTACGAGAACATCACGAGGAACGATCTCGGCCGCTTTCAGGAGGCCTACCAGACGATGCTAACCTCGCCAGCGCAATCAGCGCTCTACCGCGAGACACCGATCGCATACGTCTGGGACGACCACGACTTCGGAGGCAACAATTCGACGGGGTCGTCGGACGCGAGGGAGGCCGCTCGCCTCAGCTATCGCCAGAACGTGCCGCATTACGAACAAGCAGCCGGCACCAGCAACGCGCCGATCTACCAAGCTTTCTCGGCCGGCCGCGTCCGGTTCGTCCTTCTGGACACGCGCTCGATGCGAGGCGAAGAGGAGATGCCGGACGGCAGCGAGAGCATGTTGGGCTCGCGGCAGTGGGAGTGGCTCAAGCAGGAGCTGCTCGGCGGCAGCCAGACGCACGGGCTGGTCGTAATCGTTAGCTCGGTGCCGTGGATCGCGCCGCAGTCTGCGGGCGACGACGACTGGGGCGGCTACGCGAGCGAGCGGAGCGAGATCGCCGACTTCATCGCCGAAAACGGCATCGATAATCTGCTCATGCTGTCCGGAGACGCGCACATGCTGGCGATCGACGATGGCTCAAACTCAAACTACTCGACCCAAGGCGGCGCCGGCTTCCCGGTGTTTCAGGCCGCGGCGCTGGACCGGCCGGGCTCGGTGAAGGGCGGTCCGTACAGCGAGGGAACGTTTCCCGGAGCGGGGCAGTACGGCCTCGTGACGTTCAGCGACGACGGCGATTCCATCGCGGTAGAGCTGCGCGGCCGCAACTGGAGAGGCGAAGAGATCGTGACGCACAGCTATGTCACAACGTAGCGTGGGGCATTGGCCCGTTGAGGGCTCGACGCCTCTGATCTGCGGGCTACCTACCCGGCGGCCCCTCACTCCAGGGTATCGGAAGCGGGAGATACTGGTTTTCATGGCCGAAGGCTTTTCTAACCGCGAAATCACCGATCGTTTGATTCTGCGTGAAGGGACCGTAAAGACTCAAACGAGTGCTGGACAAGCTGAACGTGCGCGACCGCACGCGGGCCGTCATCCTGGCGTACGACAACGGCCTGGTCCGGCCGGGCGGGAGCTAGATACCGCCGAGAGATCAAGCACAGGCGACGGCGTAGACGTCTCGAACGCCGTCCGGCAGGTGATGCTCGCGCCAGGTGCTGCCGCCGTCCAGCGTGCTGAAGACCTGTCCGCTGCGGCTGGCGCAGTGCACCTGCTCCGGGTCGCTGGGGTGCAGCGCGACGGCCATCATCGTGGCGTCGGCCTTGACGCCGTGATCGAAGCGCGACCAGGTCGCGCCGAGGTCATCGCTGCGATACAAAGAGCCGTCCTGACTGCGCGCCGCCGGACTAAGGCAAGCGTAGAGCACGCGCGGGTCCTGCGGCGAGACACGGACGTCTCGACTGTAGGTCAGCGGGGAGAAACGGCCGACCTCGATGTCCTCCCAGCGCCCGCCGCGGTCCTGGCTGCGGAAGAGGTCCATGCGGACGGCCAGGTAGATGGTACCGGGAGTTTCGCTGCTGACACACAAGGCATGGCCGTCCATCATGCCTTCGATTTCCGTGTCGCTGCCGATTCGGCTCTTGAGGTGAGGCCGCTGCGCCAGGTCGATCAAGTCCGTGCTGCAGTCCTCCCAGCTCGCGCCGCCGTCGAGGCTGCGGATGACGCCACCGACCTCCAGCGTCGCGTAAAGATCGCTGGGGTTTGACGGGTCGGCGGCGAGCCGCATGACGCGGCAGGGGAAATCCATCTTGACGGGCTCCGGCGCGTCGGGCGCGTAGATGCGGGTCCAGCTTTCGCCGCGGTCTTCACTGCGATAGATACCTAAAGGCGAGGTGCCGGCATACAGGATGCGCGGCTCCTGAGGGTGTACAGCGATCGACCAGACCTGCGGCCCTTCCGGGAAGGGAAGCCGTTGCCAGCTATCGCCGCCGTCGAGGCTTCGATAAGGGCCGTCGTGCGTGCCGGCGTAGATCAGGTTCGAATCGCTGGGGTCGACGGTGATGGCTCGTACCCCGATGCCTTGTGGCAGTCCGGAAGTAAGCTCCTGCCAATCACCTCCGTCCGCGTTGCGCCGAAACAGCCCACCGCGTGTCCCAGAACCGGCCTGCGCGGTGCCGATGTATAGATGGCCTGCCTGGCTCATATTGCTTCCTCCTCAAACCACTCGGCGAGGTGACAGCAATTCTAGACCCGGCGGCAAGCGATGATCGGGTAGATCGATCTAGCCGTCCACGTAGGTAACCGTGACCGGGCGTTCGTAGACGGGATCGGCTCGCGACTCGAGCGCCTGCACCGTGATGTCGACGATCTGTTCTCGCGTCAGCAGGCCCGGGTCGAAGCGGACGGTCAGCCAGGGGTTCGTCGTTTCGTCGTCGCGATCGACCACGCTAACGGTGGCGAAGGATTCGAGGTCCGAGACTACGGAATCGACGCCACAGTAGCCGGAGTCGCAGCGTAGGCTGCGCGAGGTCAGCCTGAGCTCACCTTCGCTAAGCGTTTCCACGGACAGGACGCGGTCGCGTGGAATCGTGTTGATGAGACGAAGCACGACCGGGAGCTCGCCGGGCGGTTGGGCGCTGATCGCGGCATCGAGAAAAATACTGAGGCGCTCCTGGCCGGTGTAGCCGGCGTATACGGTTTGAATCACGCCTTCCGCGTCGACGAATACCGTCGCGGGCAGGCCGAAGACGCGATAGGCGTCGCTAACAACGAGATTGGTATCGAGGCCGTAGGTGAAAGGCGCCTCGAGGAAGTCGACGAACTCCATGGCTCGCTCGCGCATCTCACCGGCGTTGACCGCCAGCACCGCGAACGAGTCGATGCCGCGCTCTTCCTGTGCCGCCTTGATCTCTGGCATCTCCGTGAGGCAGCTGGTGCACCAGAGTGCGAAGAAGTTGATCACCACCGGCCGGCCGCGGAAGTCGCTCAGACGGACACGGCGGCCATCGGTGGTTGAGATCTCGAAGTCGGGGGCAAGCTGGCCGACTTCCAGCCCGACCTCGCTTGCGGCTGTGCTGGACGGCGTGTCGACAAGCACGGGGCTCTGGACCGTGGGGTCTGTCTCTTCACTGGGCTGCAGGAGCAAGAAGTAGAGTGGCAGGTAAAGCGCCGCGAGTACGACGGCGCCAAGAACGAGGCGGCGGGGATCGACGACTGACTGCACCTAGACGTCCTGGGGCTGGTGGCACATCTCATCAAGGCCTTCTCGATCCTTGATGACGATGTGACTACGGCCCAGGTCGATCAGTCCTTGCGAGCGGAAATCGCCGAGCGTCCGTGTGACGGTCTCTCGCGACGCGCCGATGGTCTCGCCGATTTGCTGATGCGAGGCGCCAGAGATCTCGGTGCCGTCGCCGGCAAGGCGCAGCAGCGTCGTGGCGAGTCGCTCCGAGACGGATTGGAACGCCTGCATCTCGAGACGTGACTCAAGGTCCTGAACCCGCGACGCCAGATTGTGAACGATATTGAGCGCGACCTGCGGGTTTGTCTTGACCATGTTTTCCAGGTCGTGGCGGCTCATGATGCAGATGGTGCAGTCGTCCAGGGCTTCTGCCGTGGTGTCTTGCATGGTCTGAGACAGCATCGGCATCTCACCGAAGATCGCCCCGGGATCGAGAACCGCGATGGTCAGCTTGCGGCCGTCCTCGGCGAGTCGAGAGACTTGGACGCGTCCCTTCTTGAGGATGAAGAGGACCTCGCTCTGGTCGCCCGGGGTGTAGAAGACACGCCCCTTGCGACAGGTCGTCATCGTCGTGACGCGTTCGATTTCTACCATCTCGGCGTGGGGCAGATCGCGAAAGACCTCGGCCTTACTGAGCAGGCTCAGCTTCCATTTACGGGTCTTTTCGTCGAGTTCGGCGACGCGAGGCGTGCCTATGAGTCTTCTGAGCATTACGTCTCTAGAAATGATGATACCGCCTGGGAGATGATTTGTGTGTCATCGGGTTCACCATGGCTCAGCTGACCAACGAGCCGTTGAGTTTCTCAGTCAGCTCCTCATAGCTCGGGTTGCCCAGCGAGATGACGGCGCCGTTGAAGACGTAGGTTGGCACCGCGAAGACCGCCTCTGGCACTTCACGGTCCGTATCGGAGATGTCGACGACGTCCACCGCGAGTTTCGGATAGTGGCGAGCGACCTGGTCAGCCAGCTCTCGAGCCCGCTCACAGGTTGAACACCCGGCTTCGACATAGATTTCCAGCGACATGACTCGATTCTAGGCAGCGAAATACGGCGGCGATGTGATGATCGTCACGGTAGCCGTGCATCCGCCCACGTAGCGTGGTGTCGTAGGTTTCTTTGAACAGGAACCGAACGGGAGGCGCACGTCCAATGCCGGCCAAGAAACGCCCCGCCAAGCGCAAGAACAAGAAGCAGCAACCGCCTCCGCTGGGTAATGGCGCTGCCAAATTCGTCCAACGAAACGTCCGCAACTTCGCCGTGATTGGCTTGCTTGCCGTGATTGCGGTCGGCGTTTGGGTCATTCTCGATCCGTACGCGGAGCCCACCGCGACCGATGCGAACGGGCAGCAGGTTTCGCTGGGACCGATTGACGATAACCCGGACGCCCGTCCTCGCGCCGGCGCGCCCGCGCCGAACTTCCTGCTGGCTGACTACGACGGCAATGCGGTTCGGCTGACCGACTTCCGCGGCAAGGTCGTCTTCCTGAACTTCTGGGCCACGTGGTGCACCGCCTGCTAAGCGGAGATGCCGGACATGAACCTGCTCGCCAAGCTGCACCCGGACGATCTCGTAGTCGTCGCGGTGAACCGAGGCGAGGGCAGGGGCTCCGCCAAAAAATGGAGCGACGCGCGGAATCTTGACAGCCTGGTGTTCTTGATCGACCCACGAGAGTCGATTTCGGGGACCTATCGACTGCCGAACAGCATGCCGGTGAGTTTCTTCATCGATACTAGCGGGCGCGTTACGCGCGTCACGCCGGCGGCGCAAAACCTGGCCACGATGGAGCAGGCATACGAAGAGGCGAAACTCTCGTCTGCACTCGGAATCGCATCTGGTAGATGAGGAAGTGGTGGGGAATTGATGCGGGGAATCGGACAAAGAAGGCCTTTTTTGCTACTCGCAGGCTCGCTGGGGCTCGCCCTGGGGGTGGCCTGTAGCGGCGGGGCCGATGACGCGACGCTTGCTGAAGCGGCCGACGACCCGACTCGTAGCCCGTCGGCGGTCGCGACGCCGCAAAGAATCGCCGGCTGGACCACCGACGTCAGCAAGCGAATTATCGAACTCGATGAGCTGACTCGAGGTCAAACCAAAGACGGCATTCCGTCCATCGACGATCCGAAATTCCTCGCGGTAGACGAGGTCGACTTCCTCGGCGACCGAGAGCCGGTGGTGCTGTTCCAGGAAGGCGACGACGCCCGCGCTTATCCGCTGCAGATATTGATGTGGCACGAGATCGTCAACGACGTGGTCGGCGGCCGTCCCGTCCTTATCACGTTCTGCCCTTTGTGTAACACGGCGATAGCGTTCGACCGCACGGTTGAGGGCAATCCGGTGGACTTCGGCGTTTCCGGATTCCTGCGCAACAGCGACCTGGTGATGTACGACCGCGCCACCGAAACGTGGTGGCAGCAGGTCACCGGTGAGGCGATCGTCGGCGAATTGGTCGGCACGCAGCTGGAGTTCTTGCCGTCCGTGATCGTCTCGTGGGCCGATTTCCGCTCTGAGTTCCCGGAGGGTCAGGTGCTATCGCAGGACACCGGCTTCGCGAGGGCTTATGGTAACAATCCGTATGTCGGCTATGACGATGTCGATTCGTCGCCCTTCCTGTTCGATGGTGAGTTCGACGGCCGGCTGCAGCCCATGGACCGAGTCGTTACCATAGAGGTGGAGGGTGATGTGGCGGCGTACCCGTTTAGCCTGCTAGAGCAGAACCCTGTCGTGAATGACGAAGTCGGCGGCACGTCCGTCGCGGTCTTCTTCAAACCCGGCACGGCGTCGGCGTTGGACCTCAGATCGATCTCCGAATCGCGAGACATCGGCGCAGCGACGATCTTCAGTCCCGTCGTGAACGGCCAGCGATTGACCTTTAGCGCCGTCGGCGGCGTGTTTCGAGACACGGAGACGGGCTCGACGTGGAACTCGTTCGGACGCGCCGTGTCCGGCCCCATGGATGGAGCTGAGCTGACGCCGATCGTCAGTGGAAACCACTTCTGGTTCGCCTGGGCTGCGTTCAAGCCCGAAACCAGAATTTGGGACGGTGCATGACCCAACAGACCGAAATCACTCTGGCTCACCCGGCTGTCCGCTACGGCAAGTCGATAGGTATCGGCGCCGCCTTTGCCGTGGGCTGGACGCCCTGTATCGGACCTATCCTCGGCGCGATTTTCGCGCTGGCCGCCACCTCCGGAACGGTCTTACACGGAGCACTGCTGCTGGCGGCCTGGTCCGCGGGGCTGGGCATTCCATTCCTGATCGCCGGGCTTGCGATGGGCCAGGCCATGACGGTGATGAAACGGATCAGGCCCGCGATGCCAATCATTGAGGTGGTCGGTGGCGCCATCGTCATCCTAGTCGGAGTGCTCATCTTCTTCGACCGCTTCACGGTGTTCAATCAGTACTTCACCGCCGGCGCGGACCTCGTCACGGGCGTCGAAGGAGAGCTCGACGGCGCCAGCATCACCGGCCCACTGGGCTTTGGCGTCGCCTTCATCGCGGGGGTCATCGCGTTCCTGTCGCCCTGCTGTCTGCCGCTGGTGCCGGCCTATATGGCGCACCTCGCCGGGCTCACGGGAGAGACGGCTGAGTTCCAGAGCCAGCGCATGACGGCCTTCCGCCACTCGCTGGCTTTCGTTGGTGGATTCTCGCTTGTGTTCGTCAGCATCGGGGCGTCGGTAGGCGCCGTGGGCTACGTGGTGCAGGACAACCTGCGGATTCTTGAACAGATAGCGGGCGTCTTACTCATCGTGCTGGGGCTGAACCTGATGGGCGTGATCAAGATCCCGTTCCTGTACCGGACGTACACGGTCAGCTTCGGCGAGTCTTCCTGACCTAGGCTTCGCCGAAGGCGAGGAACGCTGCGTAAGCCTCGGCGTCGAGCATCGTGTCGAGCTGCGTGGCGTCGTCGAAGCGGATCGCCAGGATCCAGCCGCGATTATGCGGGTCCTTGTTGATGATCTCCGGCGACGAGTCCAGCGCCTGGTTGACCTCGACGATCTCGCCGGTCAGCGGCATGAAGAGCTCCCAGATCACCTTCGTCGACTCGATGTCGAGCAGCTTGGCGCCGGCGTCCAGCCTATCGCCAACCCTGGGCAGGTAAACGAAGACGAGGTCGCCCAGCGAATCCTGCCCGTAGTGAGTGATACCGCTGCGTGCGATGTCGCCTTCGAGACGCACCCACTGGTGCTCTCGGTTGTAGCGGAGATCTTGCGGCCAGGTGATTTCGCTCATTCGTCTGCCTCTCTTTGAAACCGGGTCCTGAACGCTGCCGCACGTGGTCGGTGTCGCTTGATACAGCTGGAAGTGAGGCAGGTCAGATCTCGTAGCTAAGGTCTCGGCCCGCCCACTCGCTCGTCGCGTCGCTACCCGGATCACCTGAATCATACGAGGGACTCGCGAGGATCACGGGTGACCCCCTCACCGAACCGGCTCAACGGCTCGGAGTGTTATGCGGCGGCAGTCGCATCGACGACTCGTGATCCGGCTCACAGCCGGAGCGCGACGGCTATGCGATGCTGAGTCCATGAATCTGCGATCAGCATTGGCGCGCGAGGCGTTCCCAATTGCGCTGAGCGCGGTTTCCGCGGTTGGCGCGACCATCGTCTGGGCCGTGCTGACGGTTGAGACGGGACTGACGTTCCACCTGTTTCCGCTGCTCATCGTTGTCGCCCCGGCATTTGTCCTGGCGCTTACCGCCACGAACGTCACCAGGGCGTGGCTGGCCGCCGTACTATTCGGCGTACCGGCCGTCGCGGCGGGCTGGCTGTACCTGGAGGCCAGCGGAAACACTCCAACTGCCACGTTCGTTCGCGGCCAGCCCGGCGGCGTGCTCAGCGAAGTCGTCCTCTTCGCAGCGCTCGGCGTAATCGCGGCCCCGCGACTGCTGCGTTTCGTCCAGGAAAAGGACGAGTAGCGCGGCCGCTCAGGCGCTATTTACCGCGTCGACATAGGCTGCGTCTGAATTGGCCGTAATGCGGGCGCACAGGCGTAGACGGTTGGTTGCGTTGACAGCCCCGAGCGAGACGCGTAGGTTTGCGATATTCCTCGTCATGCTTAGTGTTGTGGCTGCTAGGGCCTTCAGGAGGAGTCATGGCCGAGATCGTAATTGGCACCAGCTTACCCAAAACGGGTCGATACGCGGAGACCCAGTTTCTGCAGTACTCGTACGCCTATGACCTTTGGGCACGAGACGTAAACGCCGCGGGAGGCATGTTGGGTCGCGAGGTCCGTCTGCTTTGGTACGACGACCTGGGGGAGCCAGACCAGGTCATCGAGAACTATCGGCGATTGATCCACGACGACAAGGTCGATCTTCTCCTCGGACCTTGCCATAGCGTCCTCATCGAGCCCATGGCTCACGTCGTTGAAGAGGCAGAGATGCTCCTGCTGGAAGGCAGCGGCAGCGTTTCCGAGATGTTTCGCCAGGGACGGCGATGGCTTTTCCTTGGCTGGGACGCGGACTGCAACTACATGAAGAGCTACCTCGAGTTCCTGACCAGGCCGGGAACGAAGCCGGTTGAGAAGGTCGGGACGATCTCCGGCAACCGGCCCAGGGGTCTTGGTCACGCCCGGGGCGTCCAGGCGCATGCCGAAAGGCTCGGCCTCTCCGTAGCATTCGATGAGCGGACCGGCGACGAAGCTGACTACGACGACGTGTTTCGACGCGCCAAGGCATCCGGCGCCGAGACGATAATGTGGGATGTCGAGGTCAGGGGAGAGGACAAGCAACGCGCGATCGAATCTGCCGTCAAGGCCGGCTTTTCGCCGTCCCAGCTCTGGCTGTCGGAAAGCCCCGGCCAGAAGGTGGAGAGCGGCGTATTCAGCCGGGTCACCTGGCTCCCGTCTGATCCCAGGAAGATGTCGAAGAAGTTCCTCGCGGACTTCAAGGCCATGTCTGGCGTGGTACCGGAGTACCACTCTGCGGGCGGCTACGCCTGCGGTCAAGTCCTGCACCAGGCGGTGGAAGCAACCAAGAGTCTGGACAACAAGAAGCTGCGCGAAGCGGTGCTCTCGAGGACTTTCGACACGGTGATGGGGTCGCTGAAGTTCGGTGAGGATGGCTTGCCTGTAGCGACCTTCCCGGTTGCGCAATGGCAGGATGGAACCGCGGAAATCGTGTTCCCGGAGGACGCCAAGACCAAAGACGCAATCGTCGTCTAGCACGAGTGATCGTTGGCTATCTGCCCCGCCTCTCCGTACGAGTGCGTGCTAAGCGCGGCTTGGCTGGCAGTCGCCAGCATATGAATCCGTGAGGATCGTCAGGCCGATTCGACGAGCCCTCGAGGGCATGTACTACGGCTGGTGGATCGTGTTCGCGTCGATGATGGCGCTGGCGGTTGCGAGCACGTTCTACTGGCAGGGTTTCGGCGTCTTCTTTCTGGCGCTTCAGGACGAGTTCGATACCAGCAGGGCGGCCCTGTCCGGGGCTGTTGCCCTCTCGCAACTCGAGGGCGGCATGCTCGGCCCGGTCGGTGGTTACCTGGTAGACCGCTTTGGGCCCCGCCGCATGATGATCATCGGCTCAACGATGATGGGCGCCGGCTTCATTCTAATGAGCCAGATCGGCTCCCTGCTCGAGTTCTACGTTGTCTTCATCCTGGTTATCTCGGTGGGCATGTCCATCGGCATTCGCGTTCCGGCCCTGGTCGCGCCGGCCAACTGGTTCGTGCGCCGGCGCGGCCTCGCGCTCGGAATCACGATCAGTGGAGGTGGTCTGGGCGGGATCCTAATCCCTGCGCTGGGCTGGCTGGTCGACAGCTTCGGGTGGCGCACCGCGGCGGTGATCGCGGGTCTGAGCATTTGGTCCATCGCGATTCCCCTCGCCATGATTCTGCGCCGTAGGCCAGAAGAATACGGGCTGAGACCGGACGGCGACGGGCCGATATCGGTTGCCAGCCAACCAGCGCGTCGTGGCGATGGGTCAAGCGCTGAGGAGGTCGCATCAGCATCGGAGGAGGCCGAATTCACGCTCACGGAGGCGCTACGCCTGCCGGTTTTCTGGTCGCTCGCGGCTGCATTCGGATTGCGCCAGTTCGCGGTTAGCGCCATGTCGCTGCATCTTGTGCCGTTTCTTGTCGACGGCGGCAACAGCCTTCAGTTCGCCGCGTTCATCCTGGCGGCTGTGGCAACCATCAGCGTAGCGGGGCGGATTGGCTTCGGATTGCTGGTAGACCGGTTCACACCCCGCTATGTAATGGCTACCAGCATGACCCTCGTAGCGTTGGGGCCCCTGCTGCTGTTGCTGTCGAGAGAGACTCCGATTCTGCTGGCGATCTATGTGGTCGTGTATGCCATCGGCTGGGGTGGTGGAGCCACGACGATGAATGCGGTGCGCGGGTCGTACTTCGGTAGGCGCGCGTTCGGGACGATCTCCGGCAGCATGGACTTCGTGCAGATGTTTGGCCTCGTCCTGGGACCGGTGTACGCGGGCTTCATATTCGATCAGTCGGGCAGCTACGGGATTGCGTTCACCAGCTTCACAGTCTCAGCCTTCCTGGCCGCCAGCGTGATGTTTTTCCTGCGACCCCCGAGAGCGAACCAGTTAGTCTCACGCCCGCTGGAAACTGCAGGGTGACCGCCGAACCCGGATTCACTGTCCCGCGACTGGTCCTGTGATATAGGGATGGGACCAAGTCAGGCCCTCGACGGTGCCGTTGAGCGGCGCATACTCGGCGCCAAGCCAGCCGTCGTAACCCATCTCGTCTATGCGATCGAAGGCGTACCGCATATTGAGCTCGCCATACTGCGGCTCGTGGCGGCCGGGGACGCAGGAAAACTGGATGTGCCGGTGATGTCGAGGTTGCTGCGTATACCCTCGACGATGTCACCCTGCATGATTTGCATGTGGTAGATGTCGTACTGCAGAAAGACGTTGTCCGTGGCCGCGGCTTTTATCAGGTGACGCGCCTGCTCCGTCGTGCTGTGCAGGTAGCCTGGGACGTCGCGCTGGTTCAGCGGTTCGAGCAGCAGCATTACGCCGCGCTGCTTCGCGAGCGGCGCGGCGTAGCGCAGGTTCTCGACGAAGATCGCCTCGTATTCCTCGCTTCGCGCGCCTTCAGGGACGACGCCCCATCAAGTGGACCATCCTGGCGCCGAGGCCGGCGGCGTACTCGAGCGTCATTTCCAGCCCTTCTCGAAAGTCGGCCTGGCGGTCAGGCAGAGCGCCGAGTCCGCGCTCGCCAGCCTGCGCATTGCCGGCCGGCGAATTGAGCAAGATCAACTCGAGACCGGCATCATCTTTCCAACGGCGAACGTCTTCGAGCGCGAACTCGTAGGGTCGAAGGTACTCGACGGCGAGGAAGCCGGCGTCGCGGGCCGCCTGGAAGCGCTTCGCGGGTTCCAGCTCCGGGAACATGAGGCTGAGGTTTGCGGCGAATCTTGGCATCCGAAGCTCCTGCAATTGGGATGAACCGCATTCTAGCCTGTTGACCTGCCTCAGGCCTTCTCGAAGTCGCCTCGCTTCAGGAAGTGTCAGTGACCGTCGCCGTAGCGCGGCCTGCGCTTCGCTAACCTCGATGCGAGACCAGCGTGGCCGGGTGGAATCGTTGCCGGCAGCCTGCTCACGCCCGCGGAAAGATCAGCGGCTGGCCTCGTGCGGCTACACCAACGTCCTGACCGACCTCGATGCCCAGACTGAGTCGGTGAAGCCCTCCAGGGAGTCAGGCAGATCTGAGACGTCTACGCGCTCCGGGTTGTAAACCACGACGCGTACGCGTCCGGAGACGCCAACCCAGCGCCCCTCATCGGACTTGAAACCGGCGGCAACCTGGTCGAGGATGCTGGCTGGTAGTGTCGCAAACTGGTCGCTGAGAGCGCCCAGGGGACCTGGAGCCTGGCTCCAGAAAACGTCCGCCGGAGTCGCGCCGCCCTCTTCTAAAATCGTTGCAGCGAGCTCGGCGCTGCCAGCGTAACGAACCTGGACCTTGACGCCCGTGTCGCGCTCAAACTGGCGGATGAGAGGGTCGACGAGCGATTCAGACCGACCGGAGTACACAGTGATTTCTCCCGATGGGCCAGAGCTAGATGATCCGTCTGGCGCGTCGTCGTTACCCCCGCCGCAAGCTGCGAGAGTGACGGCCAGTACTGCTGCTGAAATCAGTAGGGTTCTTAGCCTGCGTTCCATTTTCGACTCCAACCAGTTTGAGGTGCTTCTCAAAGAGGCCAAGAGAAAGTAACACCTACAAAGGGAGATTAGTAGAGACTATGGCTATTGCAATCCTTGACTTATGAATGATCGAATACTCAGAAATACAAAGGATCTGCCCGTGACCTCGATGACTCTTGTCTCGGAATGCGGGATTAAGGTGGGGATATGGCCAAGAAGTTCGTCCGAGTGAGCCACCTTCCGACGGGAACCCGGCTTGCAGAAGGGCCGTTGGGCTGGGGCATCACGCCGTTCGAAGGCAACCTCTACACCAGAGCCAAGCACCTGAGGACGGGGTTTCAAGGTGAACTTCCTCCCGGGCTTTGCTTCTACAAGTTTCTCTACGTTTGGCTCAACCTGAGGGTGGACGATGAAACCTTTCGCAACCTGACCGGCGCTGCTGCTCCGAGCAGCGCCGGTCAGGCGCGTCCTTGTCGTCCTGGGTGAGGGTGAAGGACCAACACGCCCCGCATTTCGCCAACGACCCTTCCAATTACGAAGCCTCCGTCACCAAGATGGACCGTGCAATCCAGACTTAAGGCGTAGATCCTTCGGCTGGCGCCTCTGGATGACGGGATGCGCCTGCTTGTTTCGTCCCGAGCAAGAACGAGGAGAGAAAGAATGACTGGCGACCTGGTGAAAGACAACCCGGACGCGTTACGGCGTGGTCCCGCACGCGTTAGGCTTGAGGACTGATGACGAGACGTGAACGCCAGACGAAAATCGTCGCGACGGTTGGGCCGGCTACCGGCAGCGCTGATGCGCTGCGCGGCCTGATCGACGCGGGAGTGGACGTGCTACGCCTGAACTCCTCTCACGGCGATCAAGAGGAGAAGGCAGTCCAGATCGAGACGATTCGCCGTCTCGCCGCAGAAGCCGGGAAGCACGTGGCCATCCTGCTGGACCTGCAAGGGCCCAAGATCCGGGTCGGCCTGCTGCCGCCAGACGGCCTTGAGTTAATCGAGGGCCAGCCGGTCAGGCTCGTGTCTGGAGCAGAGTCGGAGGGGACGATCCCCGTGACCTACGCTGGCCTGGCGGATGAGCTCGCGGTCGGTGACTCGATATACCTGGACGACGGCAGCATGCGGCTTCGAGTAGAGGTGATACGGGCCGGCGAGGTAGAGGCGCGAGTCATCGATGGCGGCAGGCTGTTTTCGGGAAAGGGCGTCAACCTGCCCGGCGCCGACCTGAAGACGCCAGCGGTGACGGAAAAGGATGAATCGGACCTGCGCTTTGGCCTAAGGGCAGGCGTCGATTTCGTAGCGCTGAGCTTCGTGCGCCGGGCGGAGGACGCGGAGTCGGCGCGCCGCATCATGCTCGAGGCAGGCAACGTAGTGCCGCTGATCGCCAAGATCGAGAAACACGAGGCGGTTTCGAATATCGATAGCATTTTGCGAGCCTTCGACGGCGTTATGGTGGCGCGCGGCGATCTGGGTGTGGAGCTGCCGCCGGAGAAGGTGCCGACGGCCCAGAAGCAGATCATCGATAAGGCCAACGCGATGGCAAAGCCGGTAATCACGGCGACCCAAATGCTGGAGTCGATGACACACAGCCCGCAGCCAACCCGGGCGGAGGCATCCGACGTGGCAAACGCCGTCGTCGACGGCACCGACGCGGTCATGCTCAGCGGGGAGACGGCGATAGGCGATTACCCTCAGGAAGCGGTCCGCATGATGGACCGTATCGCCCGCGAAGCCGAGCAGCGTATCGAGCCGCGCCTCCACGCCGGCGGCGCGCGCCGCTCGACAGCGCTGGCTTTCTGTACGGCGGCGGTGCACCTGGCCGAAGAGGTAGGCGCCTTCGGGTTGGCGGCCCTGACTCGGTCGGGCAGGACGGCTCAAACGCTGTCCAGCCTGCGCCCATCGATGCCGATCTTCGCGCTGTGCGAAGATGGCGCCTCGGCGCGACGCCTGTGCCTCTGGCACGGTGTGTTTCCCTTGGTGACGGGACCGGCTCCGGCGCTAGAGGAAGCCTGGCAGACGATGACGCGGGAGATCAGCGCGACCGGGCTTGTGCCGGAGGGCTGCCGGATCGTCCTGTTGGGTCCGGCTCGCGGCTCCCGGCGAGGCCGGACCGACTTCATACGCCTCGTCAGCATCTAGGCTGCAAGCGCGGGCCGCTTCGATGCATACTGCGGTGACAGATTCCCGTAGTCTCCACCAGGCACTCTGATTGATTCAGGGAAGGATGCTTGCATGCCAACGATGACGGGCGGACAGGCGCTGGTACAGCAACTCAAGCGCGAGGGCATCGACACGATCTTCGGGCTGCCCGGGGTTCAACTCGACTGGGCTTTCGACGCCGTTTACGAGGAACGCGATCACTTCGACGTCTACCACACGCGACACGAGCAGGCCTGCGTTTACATGGCGGACGGCTACGCTCGAGCCAGCGGCAAGATCGGGCTGGCGATGGTTGTGCCGGGGCCCGGGCTGCTGAACGCGGCGGGAGCGCTGTCGACGGCTTACTCGGTATCGTCGCCGGTGTTCGTCCTAACGGGGTAGATCGAATCGAAGAACATCAACAAGGGAAAAGGACTCCTGCACGAGGTGGACGATCAGCTGGGCATGATCTCGCACGTCACGAAGTATCAGGCGCTGGCCATGAGCCCAGCTGAAATCCCGGGCCTGGTGCGTGAAGCGGTCACAGCGCTGAAAACAGGCCGTCCGCGCCCCGTCGAGCTCGAAGTGCCTCCCGACGTACTGGAAGCGAAGGCGGAGGTGAGGCTGCTCGATCCGGTTAACGCCGAGCGCTCGGAGCCGGACAGCGACCTGATCGAGAAGGCAGCGCAGCTTCTGGGCAAGGCGCAGCGCCCGATCATCTTCTGCGGCGGCGGCGTCATTTCCGCTGGCGCCTCGCAAGAGCTGCAGCGTCTGGGCGAGTCGCTGGAGGCGCCGGTGATCCAGAGCAGCAATGGCAAGGGCGCGCTCTCGGATCGGCACCACCTCTCCTTCCCGCTGCGTGGCATGCGGGAGCTGGCGCCGGACAGCGACGTAGTACTCCTCGTCGGGACTCGCTTCGTGCAAGGCATCATGACTCACGCTCTGCCGCAATCTTCAAACCTCGTACTCAGCCCAGCGACTAAATCCATCGGCCGGCGACGGGTTCATCGCGGTGATGAGAACGATACAGCCAGGTATTGACGAGCGCGTGTTTGGCACGGTCGCGCAGCACGTGATTCCGGGAGGATGTCGCGCCGGTTATGATCCTGCCAGGGCAGTAGTCGGCCTTGACGCCGACATTGCCGAGTAGACCGCCCTGGCCGGCCGGTTCAGCAGGGCAGGGCCGCGATCATTAGGCCCCCCTGAGGTGGGCCTGACAGTTACGCGGCAGTCGAGCGAACCGACTGCGAGACAGGAGTTTGCCGTGGCTACGTACATCCTCCTCCTCACGCTGACGCCTGAAGGTCAGATCAAAGCGCTCGATGACCCGGACTACCTGCTGGGCGCCGAAGCCGAAATAGACATACCGTCCGTACAGACGCTCGGCGTCTACGCGGTGCTGGGGGACTTCGACTTCGTGACGATCGTGGAGGCCGACGGCAACGACGCGATCGCGCGCTTCTCGCTGGAGCTTGGCGTGCGAGTCGGGGTTCACATCACGACGCTTCCGGTGGTGCCGGCCGCGCAGCTTGCTGACCGCACCGGACGACCGCATACGGTTGAGACAATCGGCGAGGTGCCGGAGTAGCACTCGCGGTATCGTCCAGCGATAGCTGGCTGAGGTGACGTTGACGGGCCTGAGAGGGTCAGGGCCGGGCTGGTGATTCTGATTAGGGAGCCTAGGCCTGTCGTATGCGGCTGTTGATCAGCGCACCCCACGTCGCGACGGAGAAGGGCACGCAGTAGGTAAGCGATATCTTCCAGTAGAGCGACGCCGGGAAGTCGCCGTCCGCCAGAACGGTGCCCTGATTGATCGCGATGAGGATCGTCCCGACGACGATGGCGGTGAGAAACGATCGCCTCAGCATGGGAGGGGAACGCAGAAAACACCAGAAGCAGCGCGCACGTGCAGCCTGGATAAAGCCGGCGATGCGTTTGTTGCAAGCCGTGCGGAGGGTGCCTCGTTCGATCCCCAGCGTCATCGGTTAGAGCTTGGCAAGCACGTCCGAGATTTTCAAGTGCTTTACTGGATCATGCTAATCGGCTAGCTTTGAATAATGCTCAAGCACACACGTGCACAACGAAGTGGATCCTGAGGATGCCGTGTATTGGAACCCCGATTACGACGACCCCAACCACTGACTTGGTTCCAACGAGTGGTTCTTCTTGGTTGACTAGCTGAAGCTCCCCGTTGACCGTAGACAACAGGAGGGAGGCTGCCCGACAACGGGCAGCCTCCTGGACCATCGCCCAACTAACGGCTGCGACGATTAGGTGTCCATATCAATGTCGAATGCTCGTTAGAACCGGTAGCTTTAGTCTCACTCGTCCCAAACCAGAGAGTCGGAGGGCACCCAGCCTTCCGGCCCATCGTTCGAGCGCACATGGAACCACCAAGCTCCCTCGTCGCCGTCGATGCTGGTAACCCACGCAGCACTCGTCAGCGCCTCATTGACACGCACGGCGGTGACTATCACTCGCGTTCCGCCGCTCAAGGTTCCAATGCCGTTCACATCCCCCATCATCTCTTCCCCACAGGCGCCATCTAAGTAGCAGATGCGCCCTCGAGGAAGCACGCCGGGGTTTGCGCGAAGGTCGAGGGCATCGAGACCGTTCTTGACAGTTAGACCAACCTCATCATGGAAGGGTGGACGCTCAATCTTCGGCAAAAGGCCAATTGAAGAAAGAAGCCGCCTTCCCGTCGGAAAAGCACCAATGGTGCCAGGGAGATCTGTTTGCGGAACGGTGGATCTTGTCAGATGAAGCTCTCGGCCCTCGACATCTAAGCCGTACAGGTTCCACGGATCCCGAAGAACCCACTCTGCAGCTGCGATGTCCGGCCCGAGGTTGAGACCTGAGGTGCCTACCAACCTGCTTCGATAGGTGAACACACTCGGATCGTCATGCGTGGGCACAGGAACTTGAGGCCAGCCGATCTCCGGCGCTTCGATTGGCCCTAGCGGCCAACACGTCCAGAACGCCCTCTGGTCGCACTATGGCGAATCCTACCGCCGCTTCCACCAGCAGCCCTGAACTATCACTCAACCATGCTTGTCGTCCTGGGGCGCTCCGCCCTATGAGTCGAGGGGGATTATCGAGCGCCAGGACCTGAATGGCTTTGACTACGATGTCGCCCCTCATAGCGCCCGCAACAACCACCGTCGGCCAGATTCCCATTGTTAGCTCGCGCCACGCCCACCAGTGTTCGTCGGGCGAGGGTACGGCATCTAAGGATGCGCCAGGAAGTATCGACTCATCTATTAGGACGCCGTCAACGAAGCGGTGGACAATCAGCGCTCTAGCTTCGTCGTCCGCCTAATGAGTCACCAACATACCCTGCCGGTCCCGGACAGAAAACAAACGTAGGCTGTCGCGCCCCGGAAGCTCCAACCCCATCGATGAGGCTGACCTCTCCACTCTGAAGGCCAACACGATAGAGCTGAGTCAAGCCGGAACTGCCTATGCCTGGGCAGACTCTCATCATCCCAAGCAGCAAGATACAACTGCTCCACATCGAAGAGCGCCCGGGCGAAACGTCGGCCCGTGAAGCGGGTATTGTGAACTCAATAGTCGTTCTGGGAGGGGCGAGCCGCAGGTTAACGACGCTGAACGAGGAGGTCTCTCGTGCGTTCAGCAGTACCAGACCATCGGCAGTCGGCCCAGCGACGACCTGCCAGCTGTGCAGATCAAGAACGTAGCTCTGGCTCGTCTCCCGCCTGGCGACGATCCAACGGGCCTCTGTGAGATCGACCAGCCAGATCCAGTGGTGGCTGGCGTCAACACCGTACTCCAGGGTCTCCGACGTGGTGGAGGGGACACTCCAGAATTCACCCATACCTGTCTTCGCGTCCGCGAGTACTACTCCGTAATCCGCGTCTGGCACTTGCCTGGGCCCCAAAGCTTGCCTCATGAAACCGTCGTCAACAGGTTCGAAGACCAGCGAACCGATTCTGGAGTCCGGGGACTCATTTGCACTGGGCGTTTGGGACCCCCAGATGCCTGCCGGCTCGGGTCTGGATCAGTCCCCGAAACGGTCATCAAAACCGATCGCCCCAATTGCGACAAACAGAGCTTGCGGCTAGGATTGTGAATTTGAGAGTACTACCCTGCCGGCGCCACCAGCTTGATACTGTTGCTAAGGATAGATTCACTTTCCGCATTCGGACCTCCAGGCGCCTGCAATTGCATGCGTCTCAGAGCGCGTCTCGGGATCGAGACTAGCACGCCTGCTCTGCCGCCTGAAGCTCTCTCCAGCGCCTTCAGCGGCCAACTGCTCGTGGATTCTCTACATTCAGGCAGCTTATTGACCAGTCGAGTTTAGGGTTACTGCGTCTACGATACAAGGAGATCGTGACTAGGTCGATTCGAACATACATCTTGATCCGGAGGAGGAAACACCGTACCGCCTTGATTGCGGAGCTTTCGCAAGATCGCCGGCTCGAGGTCCGAGGGGTGTCATCTATCCGACGAACTCGGAGCGATTGGTCGGAACCCAGCCCGGGGGACTTGATCATCGCGGATCCAATGACCTTAGATGTCGCCGCAGGCCGTCAGACGTTGGACGAGCTTAAGCACTGGGTTAGCTGTGGAGTAGCGGTCATTCTCTACACGAGAGTCGCGAATCATTCCCTGTGGCAAGCCGCCGGCTTGCTACACTTCAGAGGGTACGCCTCCCGGATCTGCCCGCAGACTACGCCGATAACTTGCGCAAGCTGCCGCTGCCGGAGTTCGAATCGACCGCCTAGACGCCCGGACTGGATCTGAAGACGGCGCGCATCGCGATAATCTAGACGGCCGGCCTACACCGCGCCAGCGACCCGAAGTTCGCCGGCGGTTCTGCCGACTACCGTATCCTGCCGGCCGACCTTGACTACAGCGAGTTGGCGCAGAGCCACGCCAGCATCAACTTCGACCGTAGCGGGTTTCAGCAGGACGTAAACGTTGCCCTTCCCACTCGAGCACCTGAAGCAGATGGCCGCCGACGGGGAAATCGGTTCCGTGGCGCAGTGGCACTACTCGTTCATGGGCGCCACTGACCCGACGCAGATGGCAGAGACGGCGCCTCAGGTGGCCAGGCTGCTGAAGGAGGATGGTGTGAACGCGGCCATTCTCATACCCGTTTGACCGAACTGTACGCGTGCCGTTGGCGGGCTCTCACACTACATCGAGGCAGAAGGCGTCGCGACCGCGGGCATCAGTCTGGTCCAAGAACACAGCGAGCAGATGCACGCGCCGCGCACCCTCTGGGTACCGTTTGAATTGGGCCGCCCGCTGGGCCCGCCAAACTACGCCGAGTTCCAGAAAGACGTGCTGCGATCGCTGCTTGCCCTGTTCTCGCGCGATTCCGACCCGGTGATCGAGGACTACCCAACGAATCGCCGGTCACCGATGAGATGGACATGGCCTGGAGCTGCGCGTTGCCGCTGCCGCCGCTGGAGCCCGCAGCGACGCCGGCCGAAGCGCTGACGCAGTCCCTGCTGCAGGAAGTCGGCAGTCTGGCGCCCTGGTACGCGGAGTCGATCCGCCGGCGCGGGCGCACGACGTTTGGCCTCAGCGGCCTGACCGCGAATCGTATGGACGAGATCGCTGAGTTCCTGGCCCGCATGGCCACTGGGGAGGATCCGGAGCCGCCGGAAGGCCTCGCCGATCCGATGCCGCAGGCGATCCGGTTCATGGCGGACGACGTGAAGGCGTACTACATGGAAGCCGCCAACGAGCAGCCGGGAGCGCCACCGTTTCGCCGCCGAGCTCGCGGCGCGTACCGAGGCCAACGGCGGCCAGCCACCGTCGGGACCGCCGCCACCCAGCATGATCTCGCGTCGATTTGCCAAAAGGCCGCAGTCACTGGTTCACTAGCGCGCATACACGTCCAACCTGACCTAGAATCTAAGACGACCCGACAGGGCCTTTCTACTTCTACGGAAGGAGGTGGGTGATGAGCCGCGAAGACGTAATCAGATTGACCTCGCTGGCAACTTGCGCCGGTTGAGCCGGTAAGGCCGGACCCGGCATGCTGGCGCAGGTCCTGCGCCCTCTAATCGAGAAGTTCCGACCGGAAGACCATCCGCGCCTCCTGGTGGGTGTGACGGACGACGCTGCCGTCTACCAACTGGACGACGAAACCGCGGTGGTGCAGACGGTGGACTTCTTCCCGCCCGTGGTGGACGACGCCTGGACGTACGGCGCGATCGCCGCCGCCAACGCCATGAGCGACGTCTACGCCATGGGCGGCGAGGTCGTGCTGTGCCTCAACATCGCCGGCTTTCCGGAAGACCTGCCGCCCGAGATCATCACGGACATTTTCCGAGGCGGCGCCGACAAGGTCGCCGAAGCGGGCGGCATCATCGCCGGCGGTCATACGGTCATCGATGCTGAACCGAAATACGGCATGGCGGTGATGGGCCTGGTTCATCCTGCTCAGGTGATGTCGAAAGAAGGCGCCCGGCCCGGTGACGCGCTGGTATTGACGAAAGCGCTGGGGACCGGCCTCATCCTGACGGCAGCCAAGCGCGACCTGGCCGAGCCGGCGCACCTCGATGCCGCGGTAGCCAGCATGCTGACATTGAATCGACACGCTGCGCATCTGGCGCGGGAGGCGGACGCCCACGCCGTGACCGACGTGACTGGATTCGCGATAACAGGCCACGCCCTGGAGGTTGCCGAGCATAGCAAGGCGCGTATCGTCCTGCGGACCGGCGCGTTGCCGCTGCTGCCGGGCGCGCTGCACTACGCCATCGACGGCGTCGACTTTGGCGGCGTGAACCGCAACCGGGAGCACATCGCTCCCCGAATCGAGGGACTCGATGGCGTGTCGCCGGAGATGCAGCGCCTGCTGCTCGACCCGCAGACCTCCGGTGGTCTGCTGATCGCCGTCGATCCCTCCAAGGCCGAGGCACTGGTCACGGCGCTTCAAGGCGACGGCATGCCGGCCGCCATCGTCGGCGAGGTGCTTGAAGGCACTGGGCTGGCGCTGGAGCGCTAGCCGCGCCTCAAGAGACGTTCGTCGCCGCGCCGCATCGTGATGTGACGGCGGTCCAGCTCCTCGAGAAAAGGCTGGACGTAGCGGCGGGAGCTACCGAGCAAATCCCTGACCTGCGCCATCGTGATCGTCTCCTGCGTCTGCAGGGCTGCGACGACCTTCTCGGTCATCTCGTCGAAGGCCTCACGCGTGAAGGTGATTCCGGCGAAGTCCACGATCCGGTCGGAGTCTACGAGATAGGCAACCACGTCCTCCGACGGTCGGCCCTCGGGTGGCGGTGAGTAGGGATCGGTGCGCAAAATCGCCAAGAAGCCGTCGGCTGCCGTTTGCTGGGCCGGGGAAAGCTGCGGCGACCAGCCGGGAAGGCTGATGGCGCTACCGGCGTCGGCCACGTCCTCTCGCGAGACCATGACATTCAGCGCGGCCGTAAAGAGCCGTTGCGGCAAGCCGAGGCGGCTGCGCAGCTCCTCGCGGCTCATACCGGCGCGCAGCGGATTTTGCTGCATGAAAGCCTCGAGGGCGGACTGCCCTGCCAGGCGCAACCGTTCGAAGCCACCGGCTGTGTAGGCCGTACGCCCGTCTCCTTCGCCGAGCAGGACGATGCGCCCCGTACTGATCAGCAAGCCCACGGAGTCAGCGGCGATGTTGGCCGGGAGGTCGATTCGACTTAGGACGGTCCTCAGGTCCGCCGGCTCCGCGTTGGCGATGGCGGCGTAGACGACTTCCGCGGGGTCCCCGGTTTGCTGCCGCTCGAGCGCGGCGATGACGCCCGGCCGCCGGCGTGGATGGCGCTTCGCCTGCGTTTCGACGATGATGCCGCCGCCCAGCGTGTCGTTGGCGTCGCGGATGATGAAGCGGTCGCCCTTGAGGACAGCGGTGGGCTTGTAGAGGCGTACCTGGGCCCAGGTTTCGTCACCCGGCAGCAGCTCATCGACTTCGAGCAGCCGCAATCGGGCGGGCGACTCGGCGGCGAGGCTATGAAACGTGACGTTCAGGTTGTGGCGCAATGGCCGGCCGATCGACTCCAGCGCCTTGAATCGCACGTCGACAGCCTCGGAAGGCCGCAGCCAGCCCGGCGTCGTGACGACCTGGCCGCGCGAAAGTTGCTCCGGCTCCAGGTTGGCCAGGTTGGCCGCCGTGCGCGTGCCAGGCTGCGATTGCTCCATCTTGCTGTGGTGCGTCTGAATACCGCGTACTCGGCTGCGCAACGATGTGACGTGACCGCCCTCCACGGCGGGGACGATCTCGACGTCCTGGCCGACGCTGAGGGCGCCGTCGATCAGCGTGCCGGTGACGACCGTGCCGAAGCCGGCGACGGTGAAGACGCGGTCGATGGGAAGTCGCGGGCGGCCGAGGTCACGCTTCGGCTCCGTCTCGGCCAGCCTCTGTTCAATAACCCGCAGCAGTTCGTCGACGCCGTCGCGCGTGACCGCTGAGCAGCGCACCAGCGGCGAGCCCTCCAGCGTCGTCCCACCGATGACGTCCTCAACGTCCGCCGCGACGAGGTCGAGGAAATCGGGCTCAACGAGGTCGGACTTGCTGACGACGATCACGCCGCGCTGTACGCCGAGCAGGTCGAGGATGGCGAGGTGCTCTCGCGTCTGCGGCATGACGCCCTCGTCCGCCGCGATCACGAGCAGCGCCAGGTCGATGCCGCCGACGCCCGCCAGCATGTTCTTGACGAAGCGCTCGTGGCCCGGCACGTCGACGATGCTGACCTCAATGCCGCCGGGCAGCTGCAGCCAGGCGAAGCCGAGGTCGATGGTCATGCCGCGGTCCTTCTCCTCCTGGAGACGGTCCGGGTCGATGCCGCTCAGCGCCTTCACTAGGGCCGACTTGCCGTGGTCGACGTGGCCGGCGGTGCCTATGACGAACATGGGGAGATTGTAATCGCAGTCGGCAGCCCGGGAACCGAGTAAACCTGCCGTAAGGCCCGCTTAGAAGCCTTGCTCAGGCGAAGGCTCGATCGTAATTTGACAATCGCATGGAGCAGTTGAGTTCACCAGTCTCGAATTGGATAAGTTTGCCGGGGCCTCGTACGGGCTACTGCATCGACAATGACGCCCTGGTCTGGCTAAAGCAGACGATGGTGGCCATATGATCTCGATAACGACGCTCTTCGCGCGCCGCGAGCCACCGCTGCTCGGCGTGCCGCTGCCGCTGCGCCTGACGGCCGAGATGATCGGCGTGACGTTGCTGGTCTGCTTCGGTCCGGGCGCCGCCGTCGTCTCCGCCTACAGCGGCGACACGATACAGCTGGAAGGCATCGCCGCGGCAAACGGCATCATCATCATGGCGTTGATCTACGCCCTCGGCCACGTTTCCGGCGCTCACTTCAATCCCGGCGTGACGATCGCCTTCGCGCTGTTCCGGCACTTCCAGCCGAGAGAGGTGGCGCCATACATCCTTGCGCAGTTTGTGGGAGCGATCATCGGCGCCGCCATTCTCTGGGCGCTATTCGGTGACGCCGTCGAGAGCGGCGTGACCGTGCCTTCGGGAAGCGACGCTCAGGCGATCGGCATGGAGATCGTGCTGACCTTCTTGCTGATGTTCGTGATCACGGCGGTGGCGACAGACGTTCGCGCCACGGGCGCTGCGGCCGCAATCGCCATCGGAGCCACCGTGGGGCTCGACGTGCTGGTCGGCGGGCCGATCACCGGCGGGTCGATGAACCCGGCGCGTAGCCTTGGCCCCGCGGTGGTCTCGGGCGAGATCGACGCTCTGTGGATCTACCTCGTCGCGCCGCCGATTGGGGCAATCCTGGGAGCCTGCGCGTACACGCTGGTGCGCGCCGACCACGAGGAAGACTGAGGGGCGTAGTTACCGCTGAAGTGGCCTGCCAGTAAGCTACGCGTGGGAGTGGATGGGGCCCGGTGGCTTCTGCGGTCTTCAAAACCGACAACCGCCTTAACAAAGCTCACCAACGAGCAACGTTTTCTGCCCCCGTAGATTCAATTTCCGCCCTAACTGTTCACCGAAATACCAACTAGAAACAGCCGTTACTAACCTCGAGGTTAGCAAACAGGTTAGCAATTATTAAGGTGACGTTGCATTTGATGACTGTCTACTGCGGAGCGCCGGCGACAAAGATAGACCACGTGATTAGGTTCTTCTTGGCAACCCCTGTGCAGCCGAAGCTAGACGCCTCCAACTGCCCACTCCTACCCTCGGTGCATGGCCGACGACATGCAACCTGGTGCAACGGAGACAGATTCCCACCAGCTCGAATTCATGCTTTGGTGTTGCATCCCGGAAGCGGAGCGCGAACCGAAGGCGCTCAGCGCCTACGCGACGCAGCACGGCTTGGACCGGGTGACGCTATGGCGCTGGCGTCAGCAGCCAGGCTTCGCGGATCAGCTGCTGGCGCTCAAGTGGTCGCTGGTCAAAGCGTCTGACGTGGGGCGCATCATGGACGCCCAGGTCAGGAAGGCCGTGCGAGGCAACACCGCTGCCGCCGATTGGGTCTTCCGCGTGCTGGGCCTGCGGGCGGGCTCTGGCCGCGACGACGAAGGCAACACCGCACCTGACGGCGCTTTGGCCGGCGCGCAGGCTACGGCGTCCGTGCTCAACGTCTACGTTGACGGCCAGCACCTCGAAGAGGAGAACGCGCGGCGGGCCGGTGCAAGGGTCTTCATGGGTCAGTTTCGCGTCCTGCCTGAGTCGACGGTCCAAGAGGCCTCGCATGGCTGAGCAAGACAGGCCCGATGAGCGCCACGCGAACGCCGTGCCGTCTCAGCGCCACGACACGGACTGCGCCTGCAACTTCTG
Organism: Dehalococcoidia bacterium; assembly: GCA_965197795.1. Classification (GTDB taxonomy): domain Bacteria; phylum Chloroflexota; class Dehalococcoidia; order DSTF01; family WHTK01; genus WHTK01. Next base: position 987,684 of record OZ240228.1, read on the forward strand.
CTTGGCGTGGTTCTCGGCGGGTGTCTGCGGCACGGGCCGCTGCCGCCGCTGCACCAACCTCATCGACCGGCACCAACTCGACGCGCAGGGGCGGGTGATCGCATGCCCTTGATGCTGGCCATCAACGTTGGCGAATGCTTCCTTTGCACGATGGTCGGCGTGGCGGTCGCCTTCGGTTTCATGGCGCTGCTGGACGACAGGCGAGGTTAGATGATCCACATCACCGACTGGCGCATGATCGGCACAGTGCTCGGCGACCTGCCGCCGCGAACCGTCTGCATGCGTCGCCTGGAGCTGCTGCCGCGACACGTTCAGGTCATCGCTACCGACCTGAACTGCGACTACGACACGCGAAGCCAGCTCTGTGATGAGTGCTTGGCCGGGCTGACGCTGGAGCACCTCGCTGCTCGCGACCAGGGCCACCCTATCGAAGAGCCGAGCTACGGTCTGCGGTTGCACATCGAGGATTTGAACGGCGAGCAGCTCCAGCACCGCGTCCTGACTAGGCTCTGCGGCGTCTCCGACGTGCAGGCCGTCGCGTGCTGGTTCCCGGAAGGGCGCCACCGGAACCAAGACCCGCCCGTGCATCTCTGCCCCGACTGCGCCGAACGGTACAGCCCAGCGGTGCAGCTCGCCGCCTACAGGGCTCGAGCAAAGGTGCTGACTTGACGACGGATACGCTTGCGCCACTGGCCGGCATCGACGAATTCACCGCCCGCGTCATTGCAGCGAGGGACGGCGACCTCGAAGCCTATGCCTGGGCCGTCCATAACCGGCCCGTGGAGCCTTACCAGCTGTGGTGGGCCGAGCTTCTCGAAACCGAGGACCGCGTTGTTCTCGTCTGCCCGCCCGACACCTTCAAGTCAACCACGGTGCAATGGCTGGTGGAGCGAGCCGCGGGACGCGACCCCGAGAGCTCAACTCTTTGGCTGATGAACGCCAAGACGCAGTCGGAAGACCGGCTCGTAACGATGGGCCAGACCATGGCGCAGAACCCCGTATACCGCGCCGCCTTCGGCGTCGAACCCGACTACGCGCGTGGCTGGAACAAGTCGCAGCTCTTCCTCAAGCGCACCACGGTGCGGCCCGACCCGACGGTCATGGCGACAGGATTCCTCGGCGCATACCAGGGCTTTCACTTCAAGCGCATCGTCATTGACGACCCCAGCGACCAGGACGACGTGCGCAGCCCTGTTGTCATGGTCGCGCAGCGCGAGAGGCTGCGCGGCGTGCTCAAAGACCGCGTGGAGGCGGGAGGCTCGATCGACGCGATCTTCACCCGATGGGGCGAGAGTGACCTGCTCGCGACCTTCATCGACATGGGCTTCCGCGTCGTCCAGATGCCGATGCTGGCTGACTACCCGTGGGGGCCGACGATCAGCAACACGCGCTTCCCGATTGAGCGCATGGCCCAGCTCAAACAGGAGTCCGGCGACGTGCTCTTCAACCTCACGTATATGTGCGACACGTCAGCCGTCAGCGGCCACCTCATCAAGCGCGAGCACCTGCGCTGGTGGGATAGCTCCATGCTGCCTGAAGTGCCGCTGCCGCTCTTCGTCGCGGTCGACCCGGCTGCGAGCCTCAAGACAAGCGCCGGCCGCAGCGCGATCGCCACGGTGGGCTTCGACTACAGGACGCGGCGCATGTTCCTCGTTGACCTGTGGCAGGCCCGCGTCGAAGTCCCCGACCTGCGAAAGGAGATCATCCGCCGCTACCGGACAACGGCTGGCGTCGTGGGCATCGGACTCGAGACCGTCGCCTTCCAACTCTCGCTGATGCAGGACTTAGCGCGACAGGAAATGCTGCCCCTGCGGGAGATTCCCTACCGAACCCGGCGCCAGGTGCAAGCAAGGGCGCTGGGCATCGACAAAGACAAGACTTCACGGGCGCTCTACCTCGACCAGCTCCTCACCAGTGGCCGGCTCTACTTGCCGCGCGGCCTTCCGACCTGGGATGGGGTGAGCTTCGAAACCGAGCTGCTGAACTACGGGCGCGAGGGCAACCGCCACCACGACGACGGCCCGGACGCTATCGCCTTCGCCTGCGCTCTGGCCGAAGCGACAGTGCCACGCGGCGGCAAGACAGATATTCAGGGCTGGTGACCATGAAGCGAAGCGACATGCCTCGGAGTCCGCTGCTGCCGACCTGTACCCGCTGCGAGGCGAACATGGTGCGCGACGGCGATACGTGGGTCTGTCTCGCCTGTGGGGACGTGCCGGCGGCGAATCGCGACACACGAGACCCATTCGATCAGCTCGTCGAGGCCCATCAGCGTTGCGAGGCCTGGCTGGTGCGACTGATCGGCGACCTGATTCCTATCGCGCAGGGCGTGCACGTCAAAGACCCTGAGCGCAAGGCCCGCCAGCAAAAGGCCGTGAGAATCATCAGGGCACGGCGCGCCCAGCTTCGCCGTGTGCGGTCGTCGCTTGCCTGGCTGACGCGACCCGCGAACAATGCCAGGGGAGCCCCGGCCCACCTGTACTGCCCGCGGGCCACCACGCAGCGAGCAAAGCGCACCGGGCTTGCATCGCCGCACGCAACGCCGCGCAGGAGGTCGCTTAACCATGATTCCAGACGCCGCCTACGTCAGTTCCTTTCTCCAACGCAAGCAACAGGAGCTGCACGGCCTGCACACGAAGATGGCCGAAATGGAAGCCCTGCGTTACGGCGAGGACAAGATTGCCCTTCGCTCGGGCGAGCGACCGTCCGGCATTCAGGTTCGATCGCTTATGGCAGCCGACATGGTGGTTTAGATTTCAGACTAGCGAAACCGGCCAAAGTCCGGTCCGTAGTCGAAACTGTGCCGACCCGTGCTTGACCTAGGTTGAAATTTCCTGCGACGGCTCCAGTTCGGCTGAGATTCCCCATATGTCAGCGGCAAGCTCCTTACCCTGAACCGCAGCGAGTTCAGCCGCCTTGGCGCGATTGGCGCGGGCCGCATCGTACCGGGCCTCGGTCTGCTTCAAGCCAAGACCGTCAACTACACGAACACGCAGGTTGAAGTAAGCGCAGACCTGCACGATGTCGAGGATATCCCGGTCGGTCCAACCAACAACCCGCAGTCCTTGGATGTCCTCTTCGTTCATAGAGGCAGGCGCGATGGTCAGTTTCTCGACGTACTCGAGCATGGCACGCTCGGCGTCACTGAGATCCGCCTTACGCCAGTCGTTCTGGATGTTCTCGGACAACAGTTCGTCGCCGCCTTGTGAACGCAGGGCCCCTGCGTGGGCGACACTTCAATACTCACAACCTGTTGTCACCGAGGTGACCGTGGCGATCATTTCCCTCTGGGCCGTGGTCACCCGAGACTCACCACGCATGATCTCCCACATCAGATCTGCCGTGTGACGCATGGCCCTGGGGTTGAGGCTGTGTAGGTTGGGCGGCCCAGGAATTCGCTCTTGGCTGCGCTGCTGTTTGATGTGCTCGTAGACCTCCTGCAACTCGTCGTCTGCGGTCTCCTCAGTCATCGTCTTAATCCACGGCATCTTCGCCCTCACGATCATTGAAACACGATGTTGTTCTGGGAATTATCTATGGATTGTAGATGTTTGTCTGCCGCACCAGTCGTGATTTCAAAGATGCAGCCCGCACTGGAACGGGTGCTGGGGCGGCGAGGGCTGCTGAAGGCGTAGGTCACACGATTTGCTCATAGTGTTCGGCTCGAACTCATCGGAGACGGCTCTAATACCCGCGGGAATGCTAGGATTGAGCCATGCCAGACAAGGACATCAGAGCGGGCGGTGCCAACCAGCCTGTCCCTCAATTTGACAATCCTGCCTTCAATCCTCTTCGGCAGCCTCTCTCGGAAAGTCGCGTTGCAATTGTAACGACCGCGGCGCTACGTACTGTCGACCAGATAAAGTGGACCGGTGGTGACCAGAGCTTCCGCGTTCTGGGGCAAGGTACTGAAGGTCTCGTCCTCGGCCACATTAGCCCCAATTACGACAGATCAGGCTTCGTCAGTGATCCCAATGTGGTCTTCCCGGTTGACCGCCTACGAGAAATGGAATCAGAGGGCGCAATCGGATCCTTAGCTTCAATCAATATCGCCTTCTTGGGTGCACAAGACGAAACCATGACCACGATCCGCCTCGATTCTGGGCCAGCTGCCGCGAAGCTCCTCAAAGAAGATGCCGTTGATGTGGTGCTCCTGACGCCCGTCTGACCACTCTGCACGCGTACCGGCGGTACGCTCGCGCACGTCTTAGAGGCAGAAGGTCTCACCACCATTCAGATTTCCTCAATTCGCGGTGTGACCGAGCGTTTGAAGCCTCCGCGAGCGCTGTACTGTGAGTTCCCTCTCGGCAGACCACTTGGGAAGCCCGGAGATGCCGGCTTCCAGCGTCGCGTTCTGGATGCTGCTTTCTCGCTCCTCGATCGTCCGTCCGGTCCTGTGCTGGAAGACTTCTTTGAGGCCATAGACGATGAGGGTGTTGAGCCTTTGTCATGTTCGATGCCACCTCAATTCGACCCTTCATTACCGGAGGCTGTAGACGAGGCGAAGGCCTTGCGTCCTGCTTATAACCGGCAGTTGGCACACACAGGGCGGACAGTAGTCGGCAAAGTGATTGGTCCGGACGAGGTGCCTGAAGCTGTCGCAGTGTTCATTCGACTGGTCGAGTCAGGCTCTTGCGAGGAGCTCATTGGCCTAGGTCAAAGTCGCCTGATAGCGCAGGACATTCGTGGCTATTATGAGGAAGCAGCCATGGAACTGGCCGGCCACGTTCCAGCGGCGCATGCTGGAGAGGCTTGGTTCTATCAGACAACCGCCACGGGTAAGCTCATGCTGCAGGCTCTCGATGTCATGCGAAATGGCGACGCACCAGAGTGGGCATTCCTTGTGCCTCGCAACTTTCAACCCTAGGCATTGAAGGCTGCGACCCTTTGATGTCGGAGGCGCAATGAACACGCGTACCTCGACCGCCATCTTCCCATCGCCGCAGCGCTGCCCCGGCCTTGAGCACGACTGCCGGCCCGAATCGACCGCAGTCGCCTTATGTCGACGAACGCCCGATTGGGCTACAGCTTGATCGACTTGCCTTCGGCAGCCGAGCGCTCGATCGCGTCGAGCAGGCGGTGGCGCACCACCGCATCGCTGAAGTCGGGTGCTACCGGCTCGCCCTTCGACAGCGAGTCGGCGTAGCGCACGTAGGCCTGCGTCACGTTGCGCGGCGGTCCCTGTGGCGTACCTTCCGGCGCCAGGCTGTACTCGTCCGGCGGCGGCATCTCGGTCAGCGGGTCTTTGCCTTTCGAGCCGTGCAACACGTTGGGCCCGGGCGCGATGTTGGCTGAGCCGTTGAGCACCAGGGTCCCTTGGCTGCCATAGATCTCGAAGCGATTGTCACTCGGATTGTGAGGTACCGCGACGACCTGATAAGAGACCTCGGCGCCATTCTTCAGCACTCCCGCAACGCTGACGCAGTCCGGAGAGTCGACCTTCATCATCTCGCCGGTGTCGGCGTGCTTCCACTCCTTGATCAACGTATTGACGCGCGCCGAGACTTCGCTGAACTCGCCGAGAACGGAGCAGAGCGCGTCGATGCTGTGGCCGCCGGAGATCGTCATCGTGTTGGCGCCGTTCTTGCGTACGCCCTGATATATGCGGCCGTCTCCGCGCTCGACGGCTGCCTGGGAGACGGCGGTCATATTGGCGGCCAGGACGTCGCCGATGTAGCCCTGCGCCACGAGGTCGCGGGCGTACATCAAGGTCGGGTCGCTGCGGGCCTGCAGGCCGACGACCGTGTTGAGGCTGTTCTTCTTCGCCAGGTCGTTCATCTGCTGCGCTTCTTTGAGGTTGGCTCCCAGGGGCCATTCGCAGAAGACGGCCTTGTTGGCATGGAGGCCCGCCATAACGAGGTCGTAATGGCCCGGCACCCGCACGCAAACGGCGACGAGGTCGACCTCGGGGTGAGCAGCCATCTGGTTGATGTCGGTAAACGCCAGCTCGGCGCCGAACTTCTGCTTCGAGGCCTGCGCGGTTTCCTCGCGCGTGGTGCAAACCGCCTTTAGCTCGTAGTCGGGCAGGATGCCGATGGCGGGGACGTGGGCATTGGCGCCCCAACCGCTGCCGCCCTGGGTCACGGTGGCGCCGACGATGCCGACGCGGATCTTGTCAGCCATGCTGAAACCTCTCTAGCTAACCGCGGGGATGGGGTAAGGCTAAGTCAGGCAATGCTGCGAGTCTAGTTCAGCCACTCCGTCGGCGGGTCAACGGGCCGGGCCCTGGAGTGTCGCACCGCCGTCCGACGGTGCGGTGATTCTGTGGTCAGGGATCGAAGGTGTCAAACAGGTGAAGCAAGAAACTCGCTTCCCATTCATGCTGAGACATGGACGTTGTCGAATCTTACGTAGAAGAGTAGGCTTCTGCCACGAATCCGGAATCAATGTCCGGAGACTCCGCCGCTCAGACGCGAAGGAGAAGGCAACACGGTGTCAGTATTCACTCTCGCGGTGTCACACATACCCGCCTTGGGTAAAGGCCCGGCTCTCCGAGCCGCTCTCGAGGAGCATACAAAAGCCTCCAATGCAGCAGGCGGACGCTATAACCTCCATCAGCGCATGGGGGCGGCAGAGTTCATCAACAATATCCAATTCGATGGCCTTGCTGCCCTGGATGCGTTTCTTGCCGCGGTTCCCGGCGATGAGGCTCGAATGGCTCGCATAGGCAAAATCAACGAATGCCTCGCCAGCCCACGGACCTCGCGCCTGTTTGAGGCTATTGCTGGCAATCCTCCGGCATCGCCGCCCGCGAATGTCCTACGTGTTGAATTCTCCCCGGCCGTTGGGAAAAATGCGGAACTCCGTAAGGTCCTCGAAGAGGAGGTGAAGACGACGCCAAGGGGTGCCCTAGGCACAGCCTTAGGCGCTGAAATCGCACCGGAGTCGGGTGCGAAATTCATCGCCCAGTTGATACTGCCTAATCTCGCCGGTCTGGAGGAGGCTCGCGCAGCCAACCAGAGCGACCCGACCTTCGCGGTGTTGCAGGCTGCGATAGCTGGCCTCATCTCCGAACAGCCGAGAATGGAGCTTCGCAGCGTACTGGTGCCGTTCCCGCCCAGGTAAGGCACACCTGTGACGAGGACTGGGGCCAATTGGCGTCGGCGCATACCCGCGCACGCCGCGCGAGGCCGCCAGTAAGCCCGAAGCGCCCCACCAACGAGGTGGGAGAAGTAAGATCGGCGCATCAGAATCAGGAGGCGCTTAATGCTCAGCAAAGAAGATAACGACATCCTCTGCCGAGTCGGCCCGGGCACGCCAATGGGCGACCTGATGAGGCAGTATTGGCTCCCCGCGCTGCTCTCCTCCGAGCTTCCGGCCCCGGATTGCCCTCCGACCCGATTGCGCCTGCTCGGCGAAGACCTCATCGGCTTCCGTACGACTTCCGACAAAGTCGGCGTCGTGGTCAATGCATGCCCACACCGCGGGGCGTCGATTTTCTTTGGCCGCAACGAAGAGGAAGGCCTGCGCTGCGTCTACCACGGCTGGAAATTCGATGTGACCGGCGCGTGCGTGGACATGCCTTCCGAGCCCGCCGAGAGCAACTTCAAGAGCAAGGTCAGAACAACGGCGTATCCTTGCCAGGAACGGGGCGGCGTGATCTGGACCTACATGGGCAGCCGCGAGACACCGCCGCCTCTTCCCGACATCGAGCCGAACATGCTTCCCGAGGGCGAGTACGCGCTCGAGAAGACGATGCGTGAATGCAACTACATGCAGTCGCTCGAGGGCGACATCGACACGGCGCATCTCAGCTTCTTGCACACCGGCGCGCTCAAGCTGGAAGACCTCCGGCCGGGCAGCTACTCCTACTATGCGATGAAGGACCGTTCGCCGCGCTACGACGTCATCGACACCGAATATGGCACCTCGTATGGCACCTATCGCCCGGCGGAAGCTGACACGACTTACTGGCGAATCGGCCACTTCCTCATGCCCTTCTACTCGATGATCCCCACGGGGGTGCTGGGCATGCAGGTCTATGCGCGCGCCTGGGTCCCGCTGGATGACGAGCACTCGATGTTGTGGAGCTTCGTGTCTCGCGGTGCACCCCCCGGCGCCGGCGAGAATAGCGGTGGTGGTCCGCGGCAGAGTCAGACGCACCCCGGCAATTACCGGCGACTCGCTGTAGATGCCATGCTTAGCGGTCGAACGAGCTTCTCCAGCTTCGGCGACATGAAGCCCGACACGTCCGACTTTCTCGGCAAGTTCCGGCCGGTGGCCGACCGCAGCAACGACTATCTGATCGACCGTGACAAGCAGGCGCGCAACGAGAGCTTCACGGGAATCCCGACGCCTCCGGCTCAGGACCAGGCAGTAACCGAGAGCATGGGCCCGATCTACACCCGTTCGAATGAGCACCTCGGCAGCACCGACTCGATGGTGATTCGCACACGTCGTCGATTGATCAACGCAGCCAAGGCGCTACGTGACGCGGGCGCCACTCCGTCCGGCGTCGACAATCCGGAGTTCTACGGTCGGCGCTCAGGCGGGATCATCCTGCACAACGCTGTCGACTGGCGAACTGCCACCAGCGAGCTGCAGAAGGCGTTCGTGACCCACGATGGCTTGTCCGAGGAGATGTTCGTCGCGGCGAGCGAATCGGAAAAGTAATCGGGCTGGTAGGTCGGGTCATGCGTGTGCGGTGTCTCCCTTGACGTGCTGCACACTCGTTCCGGCCGGCCTGAGGACTGTCCACTCCGTAATTGTGGCACCAGATAGCCCCGACGCAACGCTCCCTAGTCGGAAAACGGCGCTTCGTCTCGCTGTGGCGGACTTTACGCCTTCAGCACCCGCTCCAGCGCAGGCTGCATCACCAGGCGGGGGGTCTCCGAAGACGGTAGCGGTAGGCACTCGCTTCGCTCCCTGATCCTACTCTTGGCGCAGTGTGCTCTCCTCTGTACAGTCAGTGACTGATAACCCGAGACGCAATCGTCAAAACAGGAGTTCCAATGTCGCAACTATGGGATGTAGCTTTGGAGGTACAGCTGGCGCTAGGTGCCAAGTATCGCTCGGCGAACGAGAGCATCAGCCAGGAGACAGAGGTTGAACAGCTAGTATGGAATCAACTGCTCACGGCGCTCTCCTATGAGCCTGAAGCGATTTCGACGGCTCAGCTCCGGAAGCGCAACCCCTACTCAGCTCCGTCGTTGTCTGATCAGCGGCTTGAGGCCCTAAGGGCTCAAGGCTGGCTAGAAGCTCAACCGTCGTCAGAATTCCGGCTTACAGAAAGCGGTCGCGCGCAAGCACTTTCGATCTTGGGCGCTTTGCGCGCGTACCACGCAACAATCCAGCCCTTGCCTGCCAGCGAGATGAGCCGTATTGAGGAGCTGCTGGGCCGTATGGTGAGTGCCGCTGACGGCGCTGCGACCCCACCCGGTACCTGGTGCCTCACGAGAGGACGTCGACTCTTGCCTCCGGATGCTGCAGCGCCGACTACCAAGGTCGACTACTATCTCTCCTGCCTGAACGCCTTCCGTGACGATTCGCACCTTGCTGCGTGGCAAGCGTACGAAGTGAGCGGCGAGGCTTGGGAGTTGTTCAGTTCGATCTGGCGAGGCGGACAGAAGACGCTGGACGAGTTGTCGGCAGAGTTGGCGTTTAGGGGACAGGCGCGCGAAGCCTATGAGGCTGCCCTGAAGGACTTGGTGGCCAAGGGCTGGGTCGCAGAAACCAACAACGGTTACTCACCCACGGCGGCTGGAAAGGCCCTACGCGAGCAGGTCGAGTCGACGACGGACCAATTCTTCTTGGAGGCGGAGTCGGCTTTGACAAAGTCGCAGACGGAAGAACTCGGTGCATCGATGGCCAAGCTGCTGGCCGCGCTGACTGAGTAATCCAGGGGCCTCCTCACCGCCTGACGGACTAAGCTCAATCTTGCCCTGCTACGCCTTCAGCAGCCCCCGGCGCCCCAACGCCCGCTCCAGCGCAGGCTCATCTTCATGTCCTGGAACTCGGCGATTAGCCGTCGTAACCGCGCCACCGTGCTCAGGCGACGTTAATCTAGAGCGCCGGCGACCAGGCAGGTACGAGGTCGTCTTAAGGATCGTCGCAGAACCTGGTTACGTCGGAGCCGTCTGAGTTCATGACGTAGATCTCGAAGTTGCCGGCGCGGTTGGAGGCGAAGGCGATGCGGCTGCCGTCGGGGGACCAGGAGGGTATGAGGTCGTTTGAGTCCCACGAGCGTCGATCAGTGGTTTGTTCTTATCTATTTCTTTCTTTTCGCTGCTGATTCCTTGGTCTTGGCAAGCTTCACACTGCGCTCGTAAGCGTCTCGGGACGCTTGGCTGGCGCTCCGGAAGCGCGAAACGAACTCATCATGATGATTATCGGCCCAATTATAGCTGTCGATCTTCAAATCTCGGTTGCCGGTAAAGTGGGGCATCACATAGCGGGCAAATAGCTCGTAGCTTTTCTGGGCGGCCGGCCAAGGCGCCCAGTTATGGGCCAACAACAGCATGGTCCCAAAGCCGCCGACGCCCTTATAGACCCGCTCGATCTCACGGATCACGTCATCGGGCGTGCCGACGCAACAGAAACTATTCTCCATTCCCCACTCCAGGGGATCCTGGTCGCCGTGCGCCTCGGGCGGGATTGGTGTCGCCGGCAAAACCGCCCGTGAATAGGCAAGCCAGTCGTTGAAGCCGAATTCCAGATCCGCCCGCGCCTGTTCCTTGGTCTCCGCGAGATGCATGAAGGTGGTGATCCGCCAATCGTCGCGGTTCGCCTTGCGGCCGTTCTCCTTGGCGGTTTCCTCGCAGATGCGCCAGTTCTCAGCATGCTGCGCCAGCGCCGCGTCGCTCATGCCGCCCAGCACGAGCACGCCCAGGCCGTACTTGCCTGCGGCGATCACCCCGGACGGGGAGTTGATGCTGGTCACAGCCATTTCCATGCGCGGCTTGGTATATGGCGGCAATTGCAGGCGGGCCTGCCAGAGGTCGAACCAATCAGTCTTCTTGGTGACCGTCTCGCCTTCCAGCAGCGGGAGCAGGACGTCGAGCGATTCATTCATGCGGCGCCGCGTATCGGCCGGATCGATGCCGATCTGGAGCGCATCGAAGGGCAGCGCCCCCGGCCCGACACCGAACATCGTCCGGCCCATGGTCATATGATCGAGCTGTACCATTTGATCCGCCAGCATGCGTGGATTGTGATAGGGCAGCGATTTCACCCCGGTACCGAGGCGAATATGCTTAGTGCGTTCGGCAGCGGCGGCGATGAAAATCTCCGGTGCAGCGATGATCTCAAACCCGCCCGAATGATGCTCACCTACCCAGACTTCATAGAATCCTAGATTATCGAGCTGTTCGACGAGATCCATGTCCCGGCGCAGTGCTTGGGTCGGATCTTCGTGCAGCGCATGAAACGGCGCCAGGAAAACGCCGAATTTGTTGGGGCCTGTAGGCATAACCACTCTCCGATTTTGTCCGAGTGTCCCGCGCCAGACGTATGGACCGGAGTTACTCCAGTGTATCCGGCCAATAGAGCGCTTTTAGACGCCTAATGTACTCACGATCCCGCTTCTCAACTACCGTGTCGAAATGGTCAGGATCAACAAACCACGGCGTTCCCTGCGACATGTGCTCCCTGATCTTGTCGTTGGCATTGGCACCCGGATTCCGCACGTCCTCCGGCCATCGCCAGATGCCCGCGAGGTCATAGTGCTTCATCGAGCCCTCATGCGGCATCCGGAAGCCGAACGTCAAGATGACCCCAAGCTCGATGTCCTCGGCGCTTGCCATGCCTTCAGCCCAGAGATCCAACGCTTCCTGACTCATTGCGCGCTGAATCCTGTTCAGGAGATAACCAGGCCGCTCCTTGTGAAGGCGAATCGGTATCTTTCGCACGGCTGACATTAGGTCACAAGTGATGCTGTAGGTCTCGTGGAAGTGCCCGGCCCCTTTGCGACCTCGACTCCGGGCACGATGTGAGGAGGAGCGAAGTAGTGAGTCAGCACCAGCTTGTCTTGACGCTTCACATCCGACCCGAAGTCGCTTAGGACAAGGCTCGATGTATTGCTGGCAATAATTGTCTGGGGCGGGCACATGGCGTCGAGCTGGTTGAACATCGCGCGCTTGTCCGAAGACCTGTCTACGATGGCCTCTGTAATGAAATCGCTCTGCGCTGCAAGTTCGCGCAGGTTTGTGGTGACGGTTATGAGTCCCAGAGACTCGTCCGCTCGGTGACGGCTGACGAGCTTCCCTTCTACGAACAGATCTAAGGCAGCCCGGATATTTGCCATCGACTTCCTCAGGATCTCGTCGCTCAGGTCGCTGATGACCGTGGGGTAACCGGATAAGGCAAAGTTGATGGCTATGCCGTGGCCCATCGTCCCCGACCCCACGACACCTACTCGCTTGACGTCTGCTAGCTCCATGCGCGCGTCTCCTATGCCCCTGCTTTCGACGATGGCTCAGGAGCCCTCGTCGCCCCAACGCCGCGTTCCAGGGCGGGCTGCATCTTCATGTCCTGGAACTCAGCGATAGCGAAGTCGAGCCTCATAGACCATCTCGCAGGAACGAGGTAACCGCCTTGAGGAAGGGCTCCGCGAACGACACCGGTATCTCGTGCCCCGCACCCTCCACGAAGACCACCTTGCAGTTGCCGAGCTTCTGCTCCGCTTGAGAAACCTCTTCGGATTGCAACACGCCGCCGAGCTCTGAGTCGCCATGAATCAGCAAGACCGGGCATTGGATAGTCTCAAGCAGCTGAGTCGTGCTACAGGACTCACCAACGCTCCCATCCAGCCACGGGCTCCAGCGCTTCCGGGTCGAGCATTGACAAGCTCGTGGCTTGAGGACGAGGCATGGATTCGGGATATTCCTCAAGTTTCCGCCCTGCGTTGTCTCTTTGTCTTGAGAAGCCCTGTTGACTGCGGGAATCGAGACCGCGTTCTGGTACGAATAGTGAGGGTTCGACCAACATCGCTGAGCGCACCAGGTCGGGGCTCTGCGCCGCGACAATCGCGGCTTGCATTCCACCCAGCGAATGACCGATCAACACCGCGGGCTCCCGCACCATTTCGCGCAGGAGTGTTTCCGCGTCGCTAGCGTGGTCAATGAATCGGTACTGTCCGGGTGTGCGCCCTGACTTCCCGTGGCCACGTGCGTCCGGAGCGTAGATATGTCCTAAATCGCTCAACGGCTCCAGCAGGCTCTGCCACCGCTGCCAGCGCCCGCTGGCCCAGTGGAGCAGCACAATTGGAGGGTTGGCTTCGGCGACCTCCGCGTAGTTGATGACGTTGTTCGGTGTTCGGAGTTCGCGCTCGACGACCTCAACTGGCATCTTGGCTCCTCCTTGAGTCAGCTAATCACCGTTAGTTACGCCTTCAGCAGCCCTCTGCGCCCGAGCGCCCGCTCCAACGCCGGCTGCATCTTCATGTCCTGGAACTCGGCGATGGCGAAGTCGAGGTGCTCGATGGCGGCGTCGTGTTCGTCGGGATGGTGGTCTAGGAGCAGCTCGGCGAGGTGGGCGCGGGTGAGGGCTAGCTCCGGACGGAAGCCGATTTTCTCGCACAAGGCAAGGCTCTGTTCATAATCAGTCCTGGCTTCATGGTGCTTACCCAGCATGGCTGCGGCATCGCCCATCTGGCGGAAGATTGGCCGGGCCACCCACTCCCGGTGCACGTTCTCTAAGGTGATGTCTCGACTGCGGAGGAGTGCCAAAATGTGTTGCACTACTGCCCGTTCTTAACTCCCAAGGCGGCCTCAGTAAACGGCCGAGTTGGGCCGGTTCGATCTCGTGCTCTACCGGATGGATCTCCTTCATTAAGGAGGGCAACGACTTCTCTACGCCGTCGTAATCGCCGTCTTCAGACATTCGAAGTGCCGCCTCTACCTTGTAGGCCAAACCAAGAGTACGCGTCTGAACTTTTGGCTGAGGTCGGCCCAAAAAGCTAGCGACCTGTGATTCCGCGATGCCGCCAATCTCCGACAGCGTCACCTCTTCGAGTCGGCCATCCCACAACGCCATCACTCTCGACATCTGGTCTGAGTTCGCCTGTGCTCCTGAATCTCGGCTCTGTCCGGCCAGCGTCTCCATTTCACGGGCCAGTTCTTCTGCTTCCTTGCGCTCGCCGTTGGCCAAGTGGCCCAACGCCATGAAGTTCAGGGCCCATGAGAGACTCCCTGGGCTCACACCTTGGCGGGAGCGTTTGCGATACTCGTAAATGACTGGCATATCGTCATGAAGCGAATTGTTGCTCAGCAATAGATAGCCCCATAGAGCGCCAAATTCCTCTTCTGGACTCTCTAGGCCACGTGCCATTTGCATGGTTTCACGTGCAAGTTCACCTGCCTGTATCGCATGTCCGTTAAAGACAAGCTCAACCGCCTTGCGACGATTCAGCCGGACCCTACCAGCCAGGTCATCACCTACATGGCGTTCAGCCATCTCAATCCAGTAAGTGGTTGAAGAATCCTCCGCACCGAAGGAGCCTCTGAGCATGCTGTTCAAAGCCAGATTGCAGGCAGCAAAAGCTCTTCGTCGTCTGCCAGTTGCCCGGCCAGCGTAAGGCCTCTCGGTGCAACCTTATCCACAATGTGGTGAAACTCGCCGAGGGCTAAGAGGGAGTCACCTAACGCCAGGATCAGGTCACATTGTCTTGATGCATCGCTGGCGTCGAGCACCTCCTGGGCGTGCAGTGCCTGTTCAAGATGCCGCACCGCCTCACCGTGTGCGAAGACGCTGGCGGCACGTTTTGCCGCCAGTTCGCCGTAGAAGATGGCCTTGGTCAGGTCTTCAGGGTCAACGGACTGTGCGTAATGCTCCGCAAGCTCTGACGCGTGGTCTTCCAGCTTCTGGGCGTACACCTCTTCAAGGGCGCGAGCTACTTGCTGGTGTGAGCGGATGCGCCGGGGCGCAAAGATTTCGTCATAGAGAACCTGTCGGAAGAAGGCATGGGAAGCGGAAGGCGATGGAGCCTGGACTCGGTCGCTGCTCGATGATGGAACGCTCGGAAGCCTCTTCGAGCGCCGCCTCCAGATCTTCCTCCGGCATGTTCGCGACCCGTTGAAGTACCTCAAAGGAGAAGTCGCGGCCTATGACAGATGCGACCGAAAGCGCCTTGTTTGCCTTCTGTCCTAGGTGCTCGAGGCGACGGCCGACGACATCGCGCAATCCCTCCGGGATGCTTACGCCGGAGGGGACCACGTACTGGCCGTCCTGACGCACAACCATGCCCTCCTCGACCAGGTAGCGCATGATCTCCTGCACGAACAAAGGATTGCCCTCCGTGGAACGATGGACTGTCTCTGCCTGCCCGCGAGGCACGACACCGCCACGGATCGCCTCGTACATACGGTGCACTTCATCCACCGTGAGGCCGCGCAGCAGGATGCGCAGGAAGGTGTTGATGCGCCGCAGGCCTGCCAGGGTCGCCGACAATGGGTGCTCGCGGTTAACCTCCACGTCCCGGTAGGTACCCACCAGCAGGAGCCGCGATCCCTCAAGGTTCCTGGCTACGTGCAGCAGCAGGTCGAGCGTTCCGCGGTCCGACCAGTGCAGGTCTTCCAGCACGATGACGAGCGGCTGCACCTGGGCAGCATTTCTCAAGAAGGTAGTGATAGCGTTGAGCAGCCGCCAGCGGTCGTCCTCCGCCTCCGAGGCATCCCGTAGTTCGACCTGCACCTTGTCTCTGACCTCAGAGACCAGACGAGCGACTTCGCCAGCGCCGGTACCCAGCTCAGAGCGCAGCGACTCCGGGTCGTGATCGAACACGTAGGTGCGCATCGCCTCGACGAAGGCGAGGTAGGGCAGCGAAGGAGACCCTTCTTCGTAGCAGTGGCCGAACAGCGTCTTACCGCCGCGCAGGGAGACGTAGGTCTCCAGCTGCTCGCACAGAGCCGTCTTGCCGAGAGCTTGGTTGTGTGCCGAGGCGCCGATCGCCGGCGTGAGGGTTCTGGATGACGGGGCTGGTTTTGCGGCTGGCGGGGGCAATTCTCGCCGCCGCGGCGGCTCTAGGAGGCGACTATGACGACTTCGATCGATACCGAACTGAGACGACGAATGGAAGGGAAACAACGAGAGCCGTCGTGGTTATGGCTCAAGCTCCAGCTACAGATCGAGAACATCGAAGCGTCGGTAGCTCTGAGCCACGAAGCGGACTGCAACTGCTCGGTTTGCAATCGGGTCCGAGAGCGCCACAAGAAGAGGGTTCAGACCTAGAGGCTGCGCGCAAGCCCCAGCCATCGTTGCTCAGCCGATACCTGATTACGAACCAGCCCCAGGTAGCGAAGCCGCGATTGGCGCTCTCATCTGCTCCTACTCGTGGTCCTGTGATGAAGCGCTTGCGGTTGCCGCGTGTGAGTCTCGCTTCGATCCGCTGGCCGTGGGCTCGGCGGGAGAGCGAGGTGTATTCCAAATCCACGGCGTCCACGCCGGCCGCGTCGAGGGATCGCTGGACCGGCTATTTCGAGCCGAGGTCAACGTGCGAGTCGCCCACAAGTTGTGGCTTGACCAGGGATGGGAGCCGTGGACCTGCAAGCCGAGAGGATCGTGATGACTGACGACGGCGAGCTGCGGCTCGTGGTCGGCGTGAAAGAGGCCGCGCGAGCGCTCGGCGTGAGCCCGAACACCTTGCGCGATCTTTGCCACCAGGGGAAGGTGCCTCACGTTCGTCTCGGCCACCAGTTCAAGTTCCCCGTGTGGTCGCTGAAGCAGTGGCTAGCGACCGAAAGTGGCGTGCCTGTTCCGGAAGACGCTGGCGCCGAGCGTGTAGAATCGGCCCGCCAGTTGGTCGAGCCACGGGGGTATTAAGACGATGGCGATCAAGAAGCGAAGCAAAGACAGTTGGACGCTCATCCTGCCCCTGCCGCGAGATCCCCTGACCAGCAAGCGCCGTCAGCGGTGGATGACGGTCAGGGGATCGAGGCGAGACGCCGAGCGCGAGTACCGGAAGCTGCTAGGCAAGATCGAAGAGGGCGCCGACCTTAGGCCCGAGCGCATAACGGTCGCTGGCTTCCTCGATCAGTGGCTACGAGACTCTGTGGCGATGAGAGTGAGGCCATCAACTCTCACTCGCTATCACGAGTTGCTGAACAGCCTTCGGCCCACTCTTGGATCGCTTCTCCTAGCCAAGCTTCGAGAGTCCCAGGTGCAGGCCAGTATCGCGCTCTCCTGGATCAGGGCCTTGCGCCGGCCACCGTACTTCACACACACCGGATGTTGCGGCAGGCGCTATCCCAGGCCGTGAAGTGGCGCCTTATCGCCCATAACCCTACAGACGGCGTAGACCCGCCGCGGCCAGGGCGGTACGAGGCAAAGATTCTCGACGTGGAAGACTCGTGGCGCGTCCTAGAGGCGGCTGACGAGACGCAAATTGGCTCGCTGGTTCACCTCCTGCTCTATACCGGGCTCCGAGTCGGTGAGGCACTAGGGCTCGCCTGGCCGAACGTCGACCTCGATCAAGCGATCCTTTACGTACGCCGCACGGCCAGGCGCGAGACAGGTAAGGGCATCGTCTTCGGCCAGCCCAAGACACACCGGAGCTCGCGTCCCGTTCCGCTCTCGCCCGACGTCGTTGCGAGGTTGAGGGCGCACCGTAGCGCCCAACTAGCCGACAGGCTCAAGGCGGGGCCGGCCTACGAGGGCGAGCTGGTATTCGCCAACTCGCTAGGCAAGCCGTTAGACGCTGTTTACGCCGGCCGCATCTGGAGGGAGATCACTAAGACCGCTGGCGTTGACGGTGCGCGGCTCCATGATCTGCGGCACTGTCACGCGACCTTGCTGCTGAAGGCAGGGGTTTCCGCGAAGGCAGTTTCGGAGCGATTAGGGCATTCGCAAATCAGTATTACAATGGACACATACACCGCAGTTTTGCCGGGGATTCAAGAGGACGCGGTAGAGCGATTTGACCGCCTCATTTCTGGAAAGGGTTAGCAAACAGGTTAGCAATTGCAAAGATGGCTCAGCAATTAGCACCTCTCGTTAGATTCAAAACACAGCCTGGGAGTGGATGGGGCCCGGTGGCTTCTGCGGTCTTCAAAATCGTTGTCCCGGCGCCTGCGCGTTGGGAGGAGGGTTCGACTCCCTCGCACTCCCGCCACCCGTTTGAATCTAAATTGCACCTTCCACAAGGCCAACAACGAAAGGCCGTTCCTCATTTAGCCAGGGTTCGACAGCAACCATGACAGCAACCCAGGCGAACTACGATGTACATCCGAAGGACTCGTCGAGGCGGCCAGAAGCTGTTTGACACCCTCACGCCTTGACGACAAGATCGCCGCACAATGGTGAGCGTCTTCATACAACGCCAGATAGAGAGGCTTCTGCGCCAAGCGGAAGAAGCTCTTGATCAGTCTGATTGGCCGGGCGTCAGACAACGGGCCGAGAATGTCCTCGCCCTTGCACCCGACCATGCCGACGCCCTGGCTCTCATTGATGCGGCAGACCGCGCAGCCGGGGTCTCCAAGGCCCAAGTCACATCGTTCCCTGACGACAGAATCAGGCACCGCGGGCAAGGCTGCCAACTGAAAAGCGGTGCAGCTGGCGGCTCTGAGAGCAACCGGATTGTTCTTGAGAGTTCGACACCACCCAGCGAGGGGCCAGCGTTGCAGAGTCACCAGGGTCCGGATGAGAAGCATTAATAAAGTCGGCAAACCATGAGGCTTGAATCACCAGACTTCTTGGGCACTGGACCCATCTCGGACACCACTCCGAGGGCCATCCCTCGGTGCTTGGTGGGATCGCGTTATCTCTTACACCGCCATCATCCTGGGCGTACTTGGGCTACTCAGGGGCGTGGCGATCTTCGCCGAGGACGGAAGCTCGGATAGCGCGCTGCTGGTGCGCTTAGCATCCGCAAACTACATTCTTGCTGGGCTGGTCAACGCCTATCTCAGCACTCTCTGGGGGCGCGAGCGTTTTTGGCTCCGGGTTGCAGCGCTGCTTCTCAAGCCTATCGTCCTCGTGTACCTGGTCTTGGCGGTGATCGCTGCTCTGCTCTTCGTGTTCGCGTTTTGGGTTGTGGGGTTAGGACCCGGTTCGCAACCGTGACAGGTCACCTCACAAGACCACGTCCGCACACAGCAACACTTAACCTCTCGTCTCTACGGCAGCACCCCGACCTGCCATCTAGCCTTTGACATCCTGCCTCGCCAGCGACAGAATTACGGCACTTGCATTCAGTTTGCTCCACGACTCCCGACGAAAGGCCTTGGCCCTCTGCAGCGCTTTGGTCCGGTGGTGGTTCCGCGGCTACTACTAGTTCTTCTTGTCCTGCTGGCCGTGATCTATGCCGTAATCTTTATCCGGTGGGACTACATAATCTCCCTGGTACCGCTCCTAATACCGCTTACGCTCAGCACCTCACTAATCGTCCTCCGGCTCAAAGTGCTGGCCTAGTGGCTGGTCTGGCCAGGTTTGGTTGCCTCGCTGATTCTGGTCTTGGCGTGGATTAGCGTGGTCTTCATCTGGAAGGTGCTAGTGAAGGCGTAGCTGACAGTCAGCCAGACAAAAACAAAAAGCGAAATCAAGACAGACCAATAAGCCCCTACTCTCCATAGGGACTCCTAAAGTCTACCGGGGAACCTAGACCTCATCCGGCTTGACCCCTACCCCAAAGAGGGAGTGGAGGCCATCGATCACCTCGACTTCGCCATCACCGAGTCCAGGACTTGAAGATGCAACCCGCGCTTGCACTGGTGCCGGCCGCGAGGTGTTGCTGCGGGCTTGGCCCTGCAAGCAGACGACCAGCTGCATCAGACTGGAGCAAGGCGATTCTCACGTCGGCCTTCTGGTGCTAGGCTTCCCGTTACTGCTCCAGTCTCAAGCTCTCGAGTTACGAAAGAGACAGCCAGATGATCTACGAGATCCGGACTTACACCCTCAGGCCGCGCTCCACGCCTGAAGTCGAGAAGCTGTGGGGCGAGGCCTATCCTGTTCGTCAGAAGTACTCGCCTATAGTCGGCTTCTTCCACACCGAATTCGGCCCACTTAATGAAGCGGTACACATCTGGCCATATGACAGCCTCGAAGCACGCGACCAGGCTCGTGCTGAGGCAGCCAAGGACCCCGGCTGGCCGCCCGGAATCGCTCCGTTTATCCTTAACCAGAAGGTCGAGATCGTCACGCCGTTTCCCTTTGCACCCGAGTGGCAGCCGGGACCGGACGGCCCTATCTACGAGTTACGACAGTACGTCTTCCAGGCCGGGACATTGCCCATCATCATGGAGAACTGGAAGGCCTCATTGCCGGAGCGGATGAAGATCTCAAAGCCGGCCTTGCTTGGTAGCGTTGAATTCGGTCCTTCGGCTAACAGCTTCATTCACATTTGGCCCTACGCCAACCTGGAACAGAGAAGCGAGGTACGGGCCAAAGCAGCTGCGACCGGCAAATGGCCCCCGGCGGGTGGCGAGAACTATCTGCTGCAGTCGAACAAACTCCTGCTGCCCGCAGCCTATTCTCCGGCGCAGTAGGGTCGGGATGACGATGAAATACGTCAGGCTTTGCACAACCGAATTCGACGTTTCGCACCTTAGCCTCGGCTGTATGAGCATGTCTGGCGCATATGGTCAGGCGGACGATGCAGAGTCCATCGCGACGCTTCACCGAGCCTTCGACCTGGGAGTGAATTTCATCGATACATCGGCGAGCTACGGGAACGGTCATAATCACGACCTCATACGCAGGGCTCTAAAGGGGCGCCGCGAGCGAATCGTTATTCATAGCAAGTCCGGCAGCATTCGCACCCCCGAGGGCGAGACTCGAGGCGGTGGCTCGCCTGAGTATCTGACGGATGTTTGCGAGCGCAGCCTGAAGAGTCTGGGCGTCGAGACGCTGGACATCTTCTGCCTGTCTCGTGTGGACGCCAAAGTGCCCATCGAGGAGTCGGTCGGCGCCATGGCACGCCTGGTTGAAGCTGGCAAGGTGCGCCACATCGCGCTCTCAGAAGCAGGCCCGGACTCGATCCGCCGCGCAAACAAGGTCCACCCTATCGTTTCCCTGCAAATGGCCTACTCCGTCTGGGAGCGCGACGCTGAGAACGGCAACATCGATGCTTGCCGCGCATTCGGCATGAGCTTCATGGCTTATTCCGCCCTGGGCCCGGGCTTCCTGGCGAGCCTTTTCCACGACGTCGACGAACTTTCTGAAGATGACAATCGCCGCAGATCGCCGCTATTCCAGGACATGGAGCGCGCTCGCCATCTGCAGATAGCGATTGAATCTGTAGCTGCGGCGAAATCTGCCACTCCAGCTCAGGTTTCCCTGGCTTGGGTCCTGAATCAAGGTGAGAGCGTCATCCCCATTCCAGGCTGTAAGAACCGTGAGCATCTAGAGGACAACCTCAGGGCGCTTGAAGTCGAGTTTACTGACGGCGAACTTGCCCGGCTCAACGCGCTGATGCCCCCAAACCCAGCCAAGGGGCCGAGAGAGCAAGTTACCGGCGCGACCTGATGAAGCCTTCGGGAGGCGCACGCCGGAAGCGCACGCCGCCGTCATCGAGCACCTCGCAATCACCGAAGTTCTGGACGTTAGGACGCGGCCTCGGCGAGCGGGGTTTGGCGCTGCTTGAGTGCTCCCGACCGATAGACCCAGCGGAGCCTCCCGCTCAACACCAGGGTTGCGATTGTGAGGAGTACGAAGGAAAGGCCCAGCACAAGGAATACACCCTGCACGTGCCAGGCATCGGCGAAGTAGCCGTTTACCAGGGCAAAGACGGCCATCATGCCGGAATTGTTCATCGTGTAGACACCCATCGCTCTGCCACGCAGCCTGTCAGGAACCGTCTCCAGCAGCATGACTTCCGACATGGACATGAAGGCTGCCTGGCTCCCTCCGGCGAGCGCGAGTCCAAGCAGGGCAAAGGACGGGGATTGGGAGAGGGCGACGATGACAAGCGATATGCCGCTCAGCAGCGCCGCGACCAGGAGCGTATTACCGCGAGTCGAGGAGCCACGAATCGAGGCGATGGCCAGAGTCGCCGTAAGCCCGCCCGCACCGACAGCCATGAACATATAGCTGAACAGGGCTTCACCCCCTCCCAGTTCCTCGTTAGCAAGACTGGGGAGAAGGGAATCGATGGACATTGTCATGGCGCAATGGATTGCTACAAAGGCGACCATGAGGTTTATCGGGGAGACCCGCGTCATATATCGCAGGCCCTCTTTGAATTCGGACGCTATTGTCGATGTTGCGCCTGCTTGCCTCGGGCTGCCGGTCTTGGGGAGGCGCAGAACTATCGAAGCCGCAACGCCATAAAGCGCCGCGGAACAGAGAAAGACTCCCTCAGCGCCAACTCCTGCGAGCAGTGGGGCTGCCAGCAGCGGTCCAAAGACCCTGGGTCCTCGCATCGCCGCGTTACGCAACGAAACAGCGTTCAGCAAGTCCTCCGGCGGCACCAGGCTTGGTGTCATCGCGCGGCCGGCTGGTTGACCCATCGAGCGTCCGAAACTGGCGACCAGGGCTAGAAGGACGACTTGCCAGACTTCGACCACGCCAGCAATCGTTATCGCGGCGAGAAATAGATTCGTCACCATCGGTGCGAACATGCTGGACAGAAGCAACGCCCTACGGTCGATACGGTCAGCCAGGATGCCCCCAAACGGGACCATCACGAACGTGCCGAAGAATCCTGAAAAGGTGACGAGAGCCACCGCGAACGCGGAATCAGACAGTTGGAAGACCAGCCAGGCTCGGCCAACCGCCATCGCCCACTGGGAGACTCCCCCGAGCACCATCGCGGACCATAGAATTCGAAAACCAGGGTGCTTCAGGGACCAGAAAATACTTTTCATGGGGTCGGTGGGACGTCCAAGTCAGCCCATTCTAGCCGCTCGAGCCGCGTTTGGTCAGAAGCTTGTCGGCTAGAAGCGGACCCTGTCCGGGCTCGCTCCAGGGACAGACCTCGATGCAGATTGCGCAGCCTAGCGTCTTGACGAAGTAGGGCACGCATCGATCGAAGTCGACATACCATTTGCTCTGACCGCGAACCGTCTGCTTCTCCTCGAAGATAGCGCTCGGAGGGCAGTCGATGACGCAGCGGCGGCAGTTGAGGCAAAGGTCCTCGACGCCGAAGTCCACCGGCTCGTCCGGCTGCAACGGCAGGTCGGTCAGGACGTCCGCGAGGCGGAAGTTGGAGCCGTACTCCTTGCTGATCATCGAGCCGTGCTTGCCAAGCTGACCCAGGCCGGCGCTGATCGCGAGCGGGATGTGCAGAATCTCGGTGCTGTTTGGGTTGCCGTAGGCCTTGGCCGGCCAGCCCAGAGACCGGATATTCTCGCCCAACCGCACGGCTACGCGAGAGATCTCCTTGTAGGTGCGCATCACCTCAACGGCGGCTCGTTGCTGCGGTACGTGCTTCATCTCTTCGCGATTCATCTGCATGCCGAGGCAGATGGCGTACTTGTAGGGCACGTCCTGGCCCTCGTAGAGCGCTTCATCAGGGATCGCCGTGATGCCGACCAGCTCGGCGCCGTATTGCCGGGCGTAGTCCTTGATCCGCCGTGACATCGCGGCCGGCTCGTTGCTGACGCGCTCCTCTGCGACCTGGCCCTGCTGCCGTCGTAATAGCCACGTGTTGGCGGCCATGTGACGCACCACCGGCCACGGATTGATCACGCTGAAGAAGTCATCCAGCGCCTTCCAGGCGAGATGCTCTCCGGTGGCATTGTGGAAGACATGGCGAGCGCGTATCTTCTCGCGCTCTCCCAGCCCGTTGATCTGATTGCCGGACTCCGGTGGCGTCTTGTAACCGAAGGCGTAATCCGCCGGCGGTGGATTCTCCGGTTTCATCGTTCTCCCGTCACGGCCGCGTCGCGATGCTGCGTCGGTCCCTGTTCATTCAGCCACAGGACCTCGCCTAGCCGCGCTTGCTGGCGATATTTATTGCGGACGCGCCGTCCCTCGGTGAAGTACTGCAGCAGCATCCGGGCGATGCTCGCTAGCAGGCGCAAATCCCGGCGCAGCTTGTTAAGGAACCCGCCCGATTCACCGGCACGGTTGTCGAGGGTGTGCATGGCTGGGAGGATAGCACTCAGCCGGAGTCCGATTTACAGGCGCCGGGCTAGCATTGGGTCGCTAGCGTCCGGCTAAGTGGCTATAATTCACAGCAATAAACGCGAACGAAAAGGAGCATGCAATGGCCATCCACCTTAACCACACGATCGTCCCGGCACATGACAAGGAGAAGTCAGCCAAATTCATGGCCTACATCATGGGCCTGGAGTACGACGGCCTCTTCGGTCACTTTGCCCCCGTGAAGATCGATGAGCACCTCGCGCTGGACTTCGATAACCGCGAGAACTTCCAGAGCAGCCACTACGCTTTCCTTGTAACGGACGAGGACTTTGACGCCATCCTGGGCCGCGTTCAGGGCGAAGGATTGAAGTACGGCAGCTCACCGTTCGCGCAGGACGACATGGAGATCAACCACCGTCACGGCGGGCGGGGCTTCTACTTCCGAGATGAGAACAGCCACAGCTGGGAGTTCATCACCCACACGTACGTTAAGGAAGAGATGACCGGCGACATCGGCCGTCCGGCGGGAGCTTCGACAGCTTCGGGAAGATAGCCAAGAGGTAGCCTCACGCCTCCAGGCTCGATGATCCTGCCCAGCGTTTCAGGGTGGGTCCCGGCCAAGGTGCTTCGAAAAGAATGACAAAGGCGGTGGCTGATGCCACCGCCTTTGCTTTGCCGTTGACAGCCCCATCGACGCCGCGACATGATCGTGCATTCGCTTACGAGACACCGGAGGGTGAGGAAGTATGACCACTGTTAAAGCAGAAGAGAAGCAGGTCAACGTCAACGGCGTACGTTTGGTCTATCTCGATTGGGGCAACGAAGGCAGGACGCCGCTCGTGTGCCTGCACGGTCACGGCAGCCAGGCTCACGTATTCGATGAGTTCGCCGAGGCGATGTCGCCGCACTACCACGTACTGTCGCTGAATCAGCGCGGTCACGGCGGCAGCGAGTGGCCGGCTTCCGGCTACAACCGTTTGAGCTTCGTCGAGGACCTCGCTGCCTTTGTCGACGAGCTGGCGCTCTCCCGCTTCGTCGTGGTCGGCCTTTCGATGGGCGCCTGGCATGCTTTGCTCTATACGCCGGATCACCAGGACCGGGTGGAGCGCATCATCATGGGCGACATAGCGCCGGAGCCGACGAAGCAGTTCGCAGCGTACTGGGCCAACCGAGCACCGGCGCCGTTGGAGTTCGCGGATTTCGACGCCATGCTGGCCTGGGGCCGAGCCGGTAATCCTCGGATCAGCGACGAGCGGCTGCGCAAGGACGTGCTGGACAAGGTGTATCAGCGGCCTGACGGCACTTGGACCCACAAAGCCGACCCGAGGATCCTCGCCGACCCATTGGTCGATATGACCGATCCTGCTTACTTCGAGCGCTACTGGCAGGCGTTGGCGGCTATCGAATGCCCGATCATGGCAGTTCGTGGCGGCTTGAGCCCTATGGTCTCGGACGAGGTCAATCAGCGCATGGCGCGCGACGCCAAGGACTTCGCGACCGTCGATATCCCGGATTCGGGACACCCGTTGACCACGGACCAGCCGGCCGCGTTCATCGCGGTGACGCGTTCCTTCCTCGGCGTTCCGGCCTAGGTGCTCAGCCGGTTATTCGCCCCAACCGCCGCCGCCGGGCGTCTCGACGGTGAGGTGATCGCCCGCCTCAACGCTGCGGATCGCCTTGGAGGGCAAGGGCACTTGCTCACCGGAGCGCCGGGTCAGGAAATTACGGCCGGTGCTGCCCGGCTGGCCGCTATTGAGGCCCCAGGGCTGTACCTGACGACGCTCGGTCATCAGGGTCACCTGGGCCGGCGCCAGGAATTCGTAGGTGCGGCGTAATCCGTCCCCGCCCCGCTGACGGCCGGGGCCTCCGGTCGCCTCTCGTATTGTGTACTCGGTGACGCGCAACGGATAGGCGGTCTCGATGCTCTCGATCGGCGTGTTCAGCGTGTTGGTCATGTGCGTGTGCACGGCGCTGAGGCCGGCGTAGTTGGGTCCGGCGCCGGCGCCACCGCCCAGCGTTTCGTAGTAGGTGAACGGGCGGTTGCGCTCCGAGTCGAAGCCGCCCGCCGCGACGTTGTTCATCGTGCCGCTACTGGCCGCCGGTATGACCTGTGGCAGCGCCTGGGCCAGCGCGCCGAGCACCACGTCTACGATGCGCTGTGACGTCTCGACGTTGCCGGCGGAGACGGCGTGGCCGGCGCTGGGCCAGACGACGCTATTTTCCGGCAGGCGCACCTCAACGGGCCGGAAACAACCGGCGTTGAGCGGCGCATCGCCGCCCAGGAGGCAAAGCACGGCGTAGTAGACCGCCGACTGCGTGACGGCCGGTACCGCGTTGACCGAGCCGGGACGCTCTGGCGACGAGCCGCTGAAGTCGGCGTGTAGTTCGCCGTCGGCGACGGTCAACCGCACGCGAATTGGGACCTGACCCGCCGAAACGCCATCGTCGTCCAGGTAGTCCTCGAATTCGTACTGGCCGGGCGGCACCAGTTGCAGCCGAGCTCGTGTCAGACGCTCGGCGTAATCCTGCAGCTCGGTCATGCGGCGGCGTAGAACGCGCACGCCGTGCTGGTCGGCCAGTTCGGCCAGCCGGCGCTCGCCGGTACGCTGAGCCGCCACCTGGGCCTGAAAGTCGCCGCGTCTTTCATCCGGCGTACGTACGTTGCGCAGGATCAGGGCGAGGATGTCTTCCTCGAGCCGTCCGGCGGTGTACAGCCGCACCGGCGGGATGATCAGACCCTCCTGCACCAGCTCGCTGGCCAGCGGCATCGAACCGGGGCTCATGCCGCCGATGTCGGACTGATGCGCTCGGGAGGCCACGTAACCGATCAGCCGGCGCGTGCGGCCGTTGGAGAACACCGGCGAGACCATGGTTACGTCCGGCAGATGCGAACCGCCCAGGTAAGGGTCGTTGAGCACCATGAGGTCGCCGGGCGAGAACGGCGCCAACCGCTGCACCGCTTCGACCGAGGCCGGCATGGCGCCGAGGTGGACCGGGATGTGAGCAGCCTGTGCGACCATCATGCCTGCGTGGTCGAATACGGCGCACGAGAGGTCGCGCCGCTCGCGGATGTTGGGCGAAAGGCTGGAGCGCACCAGCGCCGCGCCCATCTCGTCCGCTATCGACGAGAACAGGGCATTGAATACTGATAGCGATACGGGATCGAAGGCCATCTCAACTTTTCTCCAGGATCATGCTGCCGGAGCCATCTATAAGGCCGCACCAGCCCGGCAGGATCAGTGTCGTGCTATCCAGCTGCGAGACGATGGCCGGCCCCGGAATGAGGTTGCCGGCCAGGAGCGCCTCTCGCTCGTAAACGGGCACCTGCTGGGCGGATTCCAGCAGGACCTTACGGCGGCCGCGCAGGGCGGCGCTGGGGTCCGTGGAGCCCGCGGGCAGCTCAGCCAGCGGCGCCGGTTGCCTGACCACACGCGCCCGCAAGCGCAGAGTAATGGCCTCGACGGTTCTCTGGACGCTGTGGTGGCCGTAGCGGCGCCGGTGCTGCTCGTGAAAAGCGTCCAGGAGCTGTTGCACGTCGCTACCGGCCAGCGGCACCGTCAGCTCATAGCCCTGGCCCTCGTAGCGCATGTCGACGGCGGGCTCCAGAAGCGCAGCCTTGCCGAGCTCGGCCTGCGCCCGCCGTGACAGGTCTGCCAGCCTGGCGTCGATCTCTTGGATCAGTATCGCGTCGGTAGCCTCTACCGATCGGCCTTCCAGTGGGGCGGAATAGTCACGCATGGCTTCAGCTGAGACCATGCCCGCGGCGGAGAGGACGCCCGGATACGGCGACACCAGCACGCGCCGTATGCGCATGGACTCGGCCAGCTCGCAGGCATGCAGCGGGCCGGCTCCGCCAAAAGCGACGACGGTGAACTCGGACGGGTCGTAGCCGCGCTCGACGGAAACCAGACGCAGGGCGCTGGCCACCACCGTGTTGGCCACCGTAAGGATGCCCTTCGCCGCCTGCTCGACCGAACCGATGTCCAAGGCCTCGAGAGCGCGTCCTGAGGCGGTGCCGTCTACAGCGAATCTGCCACCCAAGAACGAAGCCTCGCTGAGTCGACCCAGCGCCAGGTGGGCGTCGGTGACGGTAGCCGGGCCACCGCGCCCGTAGGCCGCCGGACCCGGGTCGGCGCCGGCTGACTGCGGCCCGACCCGCAGCGCCCCGCCCGCGTCTATCCAGGCGATGGAACCGCCGCCTGCCCCCACGGAGTGTACGTCTACCGCCGGCAAGCGCACCGGCAGGTCCGCGATCGACCATTCGCTGGTGACGGGAATGCGGCCTGGGCAGAGGCAGACGTCCGTCGAGGTGCCGCCGATATCGAGTGTAATCAGGTTTTTGAATCCCAGCCGCTGCCCAGCCGTGAAGGCACCGGCGACGCCCGCTGCCGGGCCGGAGAGCAGCGTGTTGGCCGCCAGGTCGCCGGCCTGCTGAGAGGTCAAGGTTCCGCCGCTCGATTGCACGATCGAAAGCGATTGGCAGCCGGCGCCTTGCAGCCCCGACTCCAGTTGGGAGAGATAGGCGCGCATCTTGGGCGCGACGTATGCGCTGAGCACGGTGGTTGAGGCGCGCTCGTATTCGCGCGGCTCAGGCAGCACTTCGCTCGACAGCGCAACCTCGAAGCCGGCACGCCGCAGCGCCGCGCCGATGCGAGCCTCGTGCTCGTCGTTGAGGTAGGAGAACAGCAGGCAGACCGCCGCGGACTGCACCTGGTTCTGCTTCAGGTCGACGATCAACCGCTCGATCTTGTCGCCGGCCAGAGGCCAGAGGACGCGGCCCTGGTGATCGATGCGCTCCTCCGCCTCGAAGCTCAACTCCCGCGGTACCAGCGGCGGCGGCCGCCACGGCTCCAGGTCGTAGATCCGCGGCCGCGCCTGCCGCCCGATCTCCAGTAGGTCTCGAAACCCGGCAGTAGTGACCAGCGCAACACGTGCGCCATCGCGCTCTAGCACAGTGTTGGTCGCGACGTTGAGCCGTGCACCACCTCTTCGGGCTGCCAGCCATTGGCGACGATGCCTGCCATTATCGCTTCGGCCGGGTTGGACGGCGTCGACGGCTGCTTGTGCACCTCGAGCTTGCCGTCGCGTAGCAGGTAGAAGTCGGTAAACGTACCGCCCACGTCGACACCGAGGATCGCGTTGCCCATGGCTAGAGTCTAGACGGCAAGTGCGACCGAGAACAGGCGGGCTCGGGATACGAAATCGAGCGTTGCACCTATCATGGGCTAGTCGAGCGTATGCTTCGCGCTAACGGGAGGCGTCATGCTTTCGACCGAACATAACGAGCTACTGACCCGCACCGGACCGGCAACGCCGATGGGCGAGCTGTTCCGCCGCTTCTGGCTGCCGGCACGTTGACAGTGCTGAGCGCCGATTACTAGAGTGACGCCGACCCGCTGGGTCCGTTACGGCTGACTGGAGAAGTCCGTGAAGTTCGGTTTGTTCATGCTCACTCACGCCCCCGACGGTGGCCCAGAGGCGACCGTTTATCAGAACGCGCTCGATCTGGCGCAGCTGGCCGACGGGCTTGGCTTCGAAGCGGTGTGGCTGGCCGAGCACCACTTCTCCAGCTACGGCTATACGCCGAACCCGCTGATGTTCGCGGTAAAGGTGGCATCCGTGACGGAGCGCGTGCGCATCGGCACCGCCGTGGTCGTCGTCCCGCTGTACCACCCACTGCGCCTGGCCGAGAACATCTCCTTCGCCGACCATCTCACCGGCGGACGGCTGGAGGTGGGCTTCGGCCGAGGCTACCAGCAATACGAGTTCCAGCGCTTCGAGACGGACCTGGACGCTAATCGCCAGCACTTTGACGAAGGCCTGGAGATCATCAGCAAGGCGCTGACGCAGGAAGAGTTCTCCCATCACGGCAGCGTCTACACCGTCCCCGAGACGACGCTGTTCCCGCGGCCGCTGCAGCAGCCGCACCCGCCGTTCTGGATCGCCGCGCAGAGCCCGGACAACATCGCCGCCACCGTACGGCGAGGCTTCAGGTGCATCACGGGCGGCTCCAGCGCTCCCACGGGCCGGATCGTCGCGAACTGGGAGTCCTTCCGTGACGCGGTGGACGAATCGGGCGCGGGCTGGCCTCAGGAGTTCGCGGTTCAGGCCCAGGTCTACGTATCCGAGTCCGAGGAAGACGCGCGCGAGCAACTAGAGAACGCGTTGTGGCACTTCCGCATGGTCGATGCCCTGCGCAACAACCGCCAGAAGGTCATTAAGGGTGTCGCTCTGGAGGAACGGCTCGTGGAGGAGCCCGACCCCGACGTCATGTACGACGAGTGGCTCCTGTTCGGCACACCCGAGACCGTCAGCAGGAAACTACAGCGGCTGCTCGACCTGACCGGCATCACTTACCTGAACTGCGTCTTCTCTATCGGCCGCCTGCCACAGGACAAGGTGCTGCGGTCGATGAACCTATTCGCCAACGAAGTCATGCCCGGCTTCTGCGACAAGGTCGGCCGGCAATCACCCGCCGCAGCCCAGCAGCCGAGCAGCCTCGGGTGACAAATCGAGGCCGTGGCGGGCGGCTCAACGGCGTCATCAGGGCGTTGGAGCAGCACCGTGCGGCCTTCACGACGTTCACGTCGCCGGGCATCGAGAACGCGGTCAACCTGTCCTTCAGCAAGTATGACGGCGTCGTCTACGAGCTGGAGCACACGCCCTACGACATCAAGGACCTGCAGGTCAGCCTGCAATTCATGCTGCACCGAGAGCAGATCCGCGACCAGCCGACGACCGCGCCGGCGGTGACGCCGCTGGTGCGCATCCCGGCTAACGGTGGCGAGCAGACGCAGTGGTTCGCCAAGCAGGTGCTCGACCTCGGCGCCTACGGCGTCGTCTGGCCACAGGTAACCACCGTCGCGGATGCCTACAACGCGGTCGCTGCTTGCCGCTACCCGGCTATTAAAGGCTCTCAGCCGGCCGAGCCGCGGGGGCTACGCGGCGACGCCGCGGCCAACGCGGCTCGCTACTGGGGCCTATCGCGTGAGGACTACTACGAGCGCTGCGATGTCTGGCCACTGAACCCGATGGGTGAGCTGGTCGTGATCACCATGTGCGAATCGACGGCGGCGATCGAAAACCTGGATGAAGTGCTGAGCCAGGTCCTGGGCATCGCCGTCGTGCTAGTCGGTGAGTCCGATCTGACGCACGACATGGGCATCCCGCAGCAGTACGACCACCCCGAGTTTCGAGACGCCTTGCGTCGCGTGGCAGAGATCTGTCAGCGGCAGGACGTAGCCTGTGGTCATCCCCACGTCTCGCCTCAGAACGTCGGCGAGCTGCTGGCGATGGGCTACCGTTTCCTGATGACCCGGCCTACCTGGTCATTCGACGGCCTGGAGGAAGGCTTTCGCCTGACCGGACGCCAGGCGTAGCCCCGCCGGTCTTACTCGTTCTGCTGGCCGAGCCAGCCACCTTCCGAGAGGTCGATTGTGACGCCGTCCGGTCCAGTGAACTTGACCTCGACGTTGCCGGTGCGCGGCTTTCCGTCCGCATCCTTGGGCTGATGTAGAAGCGTGGCGCCGGCGCCGGTGATGCGTTCGTGCGCATCCGGCATCGATTCGACCTTGTAGCCGAAGTGGTGGATGCCGCGGTACTTCGGCGCGCCCTCCGTGGTTGCGGCGGCGTCCTCCTTGAACTTGAGGATCGCCATGGTGATGTAGCCGTCCGTCAGGTAGTAGCCGTCGTCAGTCGGCGACCTGATCTCACCGATCTGCTTCATCCCGAGGCCCTCTATGTAGAAGCGGGCTGTCTCCTCGGGGTCGTCGGTGGCCAACGCGATGTGTCGAATTCTGCTCATCATTCCTCCTGTCAGGACGCTTTCAAGTCCAAGTATAACGACGCGCTGGTCGTAGGATGCTTCGCCTACATGCCGCCGTTGACGTGTATCGTCTGACCGGAGATGAAGTCCGCGTCTTCGGACGCCAGGAAGGCTATGACCTTCGCCTGATCCTCCGGCTGGCCCAGGCGTCTCAGGGCCACGCTTTCGAGGTATGCGTTCTGTTCCTCGGGCGACTTGACGTCCCAGACCTTCTCGGCGATGCGTCTGGTTAGGGTCGTGTCCGGCGCGACCGCGTTGACGTTGACGCCGAAAGGGCCGGCCTCGTGAGCCACGCGCATGGTGAACGCGACGATCCCCGCTTTGGCGGCCGCGTAGGCCGATGACGTAGCACCCAGCCCGGTGCCGGCTCTAGACGACAGGTTGACGATCTTGCCGGAACGTTGCTGCTTCATAAGCGGCAGGACCTCGCGGCAGAACAGAAAGGTGGAGTCGAGGTTGCAGTCGAGGACGCGCTTCCACTCCTCGGGCTCCAGTTCCTCGACCGGCCGTCCGCTGTTGTCGATCACGGTGCTGCCACCGACGCAGTTGATCAAGATGTCGATGCGTCCGGACTGGTCGAGCACGGCCTGCACCGCCCGCTGTACCTCGCCAGGGTCGAAAGCGTCGGTGACGGCGGGCGTGATGCTGCCTGCCAGGTCGGCCCCCTGCTGGGTCAGCGCGTCCAGCCCCACTTTATCGACGTCTAGCGCGGCGACCTTCGCGCCCTCGCGCGCCAACAAGAGCGCCGTAGCGCTGCCGATGCCGCCCGCTGCACCAGTAATGATCGCTACCTTGTCAGCGAACCGCATCGCATCGCTCCAAATAGAATTCGATCGGGCTGAACGAGCCTGGGTCCGGCCGGGCAGCCGAATCGATTCGGTTGCACCAGCCGCACACCTGACCCTCCGCCTGAGCCTATCACAGGGCCGTACGCCACGTTCTGTGACCGCAATCGGTGTAGAAATGGACGTCACTCGACGCAACCAGGAGCATCCTGTCATCCTGAGGCGTCAGCCGAAGGATCAACGACTTACGTTCGGAATGAGCGCTCCATTTGGCGAAGGAGGTACCTTATTAAGACGCGATTAAAACGCGCCTGTTGGCGAAATGCCAGCGTTTTGGTCCTTCGCGCTGTTCAGGATGACAGTCGGCGAGTCCGGTCATCTTGATACGCTGGCACGGCCGCCAACGGCTTCCCGTGGGCGTATCCTTGCATTCGAGGTGACGAATATGAAAGCAGCCGCGGCGTTAGCAACTGGCAGCGATTGGTCTGAAGCGCTTGAGGCGAGCCTCAGCCAGACGCTGGGCGAGCTCGAAGGTCACCCTGTCGACCTGGTCATGCTGTTCGCGAGCGCGGAGTACGCTCCGCACTACGCCGAGATGGTCGCGGAAACTCAGCGCCGCCTGAGTCCCCGCGTGCTGATTGGTTGTTCCGGCCAGGGCATCATCGGCGGCGATCGTGAAGTCGAGACCGAGCCGGCGGTTTCGGTGCTGGCGTTTTCGCTCCCCGGGGCCCGGCTGCAACCGGTGCACGTAAGGCAAGTGGATATTCATGACGCGGAGGCGGGAGGGCGCTGGCTGAACACGCACGGTATTACCGTCGCGGACGTCAACGCCTGGATCCTGCTAACGGATCCGTTTTCCCTGGACCCGGAGCGCTTGATCGCCACGCTAAGTCAGGGTTATCCGGGAATCGACGTGATTGGCGGCCTTGCGTCGGGAAACATGCGAGTACAAGAGACACACCTCTTTCTCGACGGGCAGGTCCTCAAAGAGGGAGCGATCGCCCTCGCTGTCGGCGGCCAGTACACGGTGCAAACGGTCGTCGCGCAGGGTGCGGAGCCGATCGGCAGGCCATGGACGATCACGGCGGCGACGGACAACTTCGTGGAAACGCTGGGAATGCGGCCGGCGGTCGAGATCCTGATGGAGACGGTCCAGGCGCTGCCTCCCGACATGCAAGAGCGGGCCCGCAGAAACCTCCTGGTCGGATTGGCCATGAACGAGTATCGCGACGAGTTTCGCCGCGGCGACTTTCTAATTCGTAACCTGATGGGCGTCAACCAGGATGAAGGCTGGATCGCCATCGGCCAGCGCCCATCGGTTGGCCAGACTCTGCAGTTCCAAATTCGTGATCCGCAAGCCGCGGATTCGGACCTACTCGCGATGCTCAACGACGCGAAGGTCAGCCTTGGCGAGACGGCGCCCGTCGGTGCCTTGCTCTGTGCCTGCAATGGCCGCGGTGCTGGGCTCTTCGGATCGCCGAACCACGACGCGCACATGGTCAGCGAGCAATTCGGACCGTTGCCGGTCGCGGGCTTCTTCTGCAACGGTGAGATCGGCCCGGTTGGCGGCAAGCCTTTCGTGCACGGTTACACCGCGAGCATCGCGTTCATCGTGCCCAAGGGATCGTAGCGGCTCGAGGCTTGGACCCAACATCTTGCGGGCGCCCTCCGGCTCGGACGAGGAAGAGCGCCCCGGGCGGGGCTGTTCGGGGGATGTGGCTCAGCGCTATTCGGCCGTAAGCATCCGGATGCCAAAGACGAAGAGCAAGGCCGCCAGCAGCCACGTTGTCACAAGCAATTGACGGGGCCTGGCCACGCGGGCTCGAGAATCATTTACTGACATAACATCACCTCACGAGCCCACTGTCCGTCGCCAGGGCAGGCCTAACAATTGGGGGAATCCCTGAGATCGGCCGCTGGAAGTCGTAGAATCGAGAGATGGCGAACCAGTTCCGGAGGCTACCTTCCGTCGATCGCGTGCTCGCGGAACAGGCGCTGCAGAACGCCGCGAGCCAAGTCGGCATCACGGTTGCGACTGAGGCCGTACGCGCCGAGTTGGCAGAGCGACGTGATGCGTTACGGAATGGTGGCTCCGACGTATCGCTGGAGTCGGTCGCGAGCGCGGCGGCGCAGCGAGCCTACGCGTCGTTGCGTGACAGCCTGCGGCCTGTGATCAATGCGACGGGCGTGATTATCCACACCAACCTGGGGCGCGCGCCGCTGTCCGATGCCGCGATCGCGGCGATGACCGCCGTGGGGCGCGGCTACAGCAACCTCGAGTACGACCTGCAGGCTGGAGAGCGGGGCAGCCGCTACGACCATCTCGAAAGCCTGCTCTGTCGCGTTACGGGTGCGGAAGCGGCGATCGCAGTCAACAACAATGCCGCCGCGCTGCTCCTGGTGCTCTCGGCCCTGGCACAGGCGCGTCAAGTCGTGATCTCGCGGGGCCAGCTGGTGGAGATCGGCGGCGGGTTCCGCATCCCGGACGTCATGGCCCAGAGCGGCGCGCGGCTCGTCGAGGTCGGGACGACGAACCGCACTTACGTCCGCGACTACGAAGACGCCATCGGCGAAGACACCCTGGCTCTGATGCGGGTACACAGCAGCAACTTCCGCGTCGTTGGCTTCGTCGAGTCGGCAGCGCTGGAGCCCTTGGTGGCGCTGGCGCATGAGCGCGGCCTGCTGCTCCTCGACGACCTCGGCAGCGGGTGTCTGCTCGATACGCGCGCTTACGGGCTGAGCCAGGAGCCGACGCCGCAGGACAGCATCCGGGCCGGCGCAGACCTGGTTATGTTCTCCGGCGATAAGCTGCTCGGCGGTCCGCAGGCTGGAGTCATCGTTGGAAAGCAGGAGCTGATCGCGAAGTTGCGGCGGCACCCACTGGCCCGCGCCCTGCGTGTAGACAAGGCGAGCATCGCCGGACTCAACGCTACCCTGGCGCACTACGCTCGCGGGGAGGCGGCAAGCCAGGTGCCGGTCTGGCGCATGATATCCGCACCGCTGACGACGATCGGCGTACGAGCGCGCCGCCTTGCCCGGCTTATCGGCGAAGGCGCGGCCGTAGTCGATGGCCGTTCGATGGTCGGCGGCGGCAGCCTGCCGGAGGAGAGCCTGCCAACGAAGCTCGTGGCGATACGGGCCTCCGGCGGCGCGGCGCTCGAGGCGCTGGCGAGGCAGCTGCGTCAGTGCGAAACGCCGGTGGTCGGCCGAATCGAAGACGGCCTGTTATTGCTGGACCCACGGACGGTGGACCGCCGCGATGAGGCAGCGCTGGTCGACGCCGTCAGGTCGGCTGTGGCAGAGGCCCGCTAACCGCCGGCACAACGAAGAAACGCCTGCGTGGCTCTGTCGATCCGCAATCGCCGTGGCTCTCAGTCCGTCGCCGTTAGGCGGATATGCCCAGGACGCTGCGGACTAAGAGCCGTGTGATGCGAGTCACGCATCCGCCGTCCTAGAATCTAGACAAACGAACTGAAGGAGCCTCGAACATGTTGAAGACGGAATGCAATCACGCGGAGGAGTTCATAAAGGCGGAGATCGCGCCTCACACGGAGAAGTGCGAGGTATGCGGCATCAACGGGCCGTCGCGGATGTGTGTGACTTGTGGCTTTGTCGGCTGCTGCGAGTCGATGAACTCGCATGACACGGAGCACTGGAAGCAGACCGGCCACCCAATCATCGCCCGCATGCCTTTTGGCGCCGAATCGTGGATCTGGTGCTACGAGCACGGGGACTACCTGAAGGACAGCTGAGCGCGTGAGCCGGCTCGGCAGCCGGCCGAAGGCAAAGGACGCCAAATCAACCAGGCGCGGCTTTGACGCCTCGTCTGCCCTTCGCGCCCGACTAGGCGTCTTCGGCCAGCCGCAAGCCCATGAACTGCCAGCGCAGGTAGGGCTGGAAGAAGTTGCGGTAAGTCAGACGGATATGCGAGGCGGGCGTGGCGCTGGAACCGCCGCGCAGCACCATCTGGCTCGACATGAACTTGCCGTTGTACTCGCCGACGGCGCCGGGTGGCGCCTGGAAGCCCGGGTAGGGCAGGTAGGCGCTCTGAGTCCATTCCCACACGTCGCCGAAGAACTGGGTTGAGCTGTTGCGCAGCCCGGCTACGTGGTACCGTCCCGAGTCGGCGAAATTGCCTTCGATGGGTTGCGACTCGGCCGCAAGCTCCCACTCATGCTCCGTAGGAAGGCGCTTGCCGGCCCAGCGCGCGTACGCGTCGGCCTCGTAATGTGAGATGTGGCAGACCGGCTCGTGGAGGTCGACCCTGCGCGTGCCGGCCAGCGTGAAGTTCCACCACTCGCCGTCTCGCTGCTCCCAGTAGAGGGGACTCTCCCAGCGCTGCTCGTTGACCGTGGACCAGCCATCTGACAGCCAGAGGTCGGGACGAGCGTAGCCGCCATCCTGCATGAAGCGCATGTACTCACGGTTGGTGATCAACCGATCGGCGATTCGGAAGTCGTTCAGGAAGACCGTATGCCGAGGCAGCTCGTTGTCGAAGCTGAAGCTCCCCGAGCCGGCGAATCCGATCTCTCTCGGGCCGCCTCTGAACTCCAGCCAGCCCATGGAACGTGTCTCCGGTGCGGGCGTGTCATCCCGCTCACGGTAGACCGGCTCCAGCGGGTTGCACCACAGGATGTGCTTGATGTCGGTAACCAGTAGCTCCTGATGCTGCTGCTCGTGATTGAGCGCGGTGGTGATCATCGGTTCCAGCCGCCGTAGCTCCTCGTCGGTGACGATGTCCAGGAGATCGATCATGCGGTCCGTGACGTAGCGGCGGAACTTGTAGACGTCAGCGACCGTGGGGCGAGAGAGGACGCCACGCTTGACCCGGGGATGATACTCGCCTGCCAGGTTGTAGTAAGAGTTGAAGAGGAATCCGTACATGGGATGGAAGCGCTGGTAGTCCGGCTGCGCCTCCGCGAGGATGAATTGCTCTAAGAACCAGGTGGTGTGCGCCAGATGCCACTTCGGCGGGCTGACGTCGATGACGGACTGGACGACATAGTCCTCCGTTTCCAGAGGCTCACAGAGCTTCTCGGTTTGCGCTCTAACGTCGCGGAACGCCTCGATAAGCGATGCCCGGCCGATTTGCGGCTGTCCGAGTTTCATCGTGCTCATGACGCCTCCTGACTGGCTGGCGAGGAGTGGAACCTGCCGCAAGAAGCGCGACAAGCCAATTGTAACGACAGCGGAGCTGAGGAATGTGACGCAGGTTACTAAGGCTGAGGTTGGCCGAAGACGCGCGCATATTCCTCGATCATGCAGGTCCGGCCAGGGCCAGCGCGAACATGCTCTGCGGCGAGGCGTACCACTCCTTGAGCGACAGGCCGGACGCCGCGAGCATCTCACGAACCGACTCCAGCGTGAATTTGTGCGAGCTTTCCGTCCAGATCGTTTCTGATGGCTCTATTTCGACGGTGAGGCCAAGTTTCTTGAGGCGCGCCACCTGCTTCGACCGCGGCCGAAGATGCATCTCGATACGCGATTCCGCCGTGTTGAAGTAGGCGTAATGCTCGAAGGCCTCCGGGTCGAAATCGCCCTCGAGGCCAGCGTTGATCACGTTCAGCATGTTGCGATTGAACTCGGCGGTGACGCCCTGTGAGTCGTTATAGGCCGCCTCGATTATAGCGGTGTCCTTCACGAGATCGAGGCCAATCAGCAACCGGTCGTCTGGTTTCAAAAGCCTGCAGATTTCGCCGAGGAGCTCGATGCGTTCCTCACGGTAGAGGTTGCCGAGCGTCCCGCCCAGGAACAGCAGGAGTCTGCGTCCGACGTAGGGTGGGATCTTATCCAGGTGGTAATGGAAGTCGCCGACGATACCGTAGACCTCGGGACTTCGATACCGCTGCAGGAGCTCCATGACGGCGAGGCGAACGATCGACTCGCTGACGTCGAATGCGACGTACCGACTGAGGCAGCCGTTGGCTTGCCCGGCGTCGAGTAGGGCGCGCGTCTTGGTGGAAGAACCGGAACCGAGCTCGACCACGTCGCCAGGCGCCAACGAGGCGATGAGCCCGGGCGAGATCCGGTTGAGAAGTGCCTCCTCCTCGCGCATCGGGTAATACTCGGGAAGCTCAGTGATCTGCTCGAATAGCTCAGAGCCGCGCTCGTCGTAAAAGTACTTGGGCTGCAAACGTTTGGGTTTGGCAGTCAGGCCGTCTCGCACGTCCTGCGCCATATTGCTGAAGAAATCGTGATGGTTCAGGTGGTTATCGATGCGGATTTCGGCCAAGGAGCGTCGTCTTTCTGCTGAGCTGCGGGTCAGGAGGGCGGTGCGTACAGATTAGCTCAAGAGGGGGCTTGTGAGTCTGCGAATCATTGATCAGGTTTCCTGTTAGGATGCGGCTCGTTATAACCAAACTGCTCGTCACGGCCAAACAGGAGGTGAACATGAACGGCGTAAGTTCGATCAAAGAAACACTGGGACTGGCGTGCCAGTACCTTGACGGGGCAATTCAGGAGACAGACTTGAA
This sequence comes from Dehalococcoidia bacterium, assembly GCA_965197795.1. GTDB lineage: Bacteria > Chloroflexota > Dehalococcoidia > DSTF01 > WHTK01 > WHTK01. The sequence goes on from OZ240228.1 coordinate 1,026,722, forward strand.
GACGCTGGAGAATAAGTTCCCCGGTGCCACGATAGGGCCGATTGGCGAGATCTACGGACACACGATCTCCGGCGAGGACTGGGCCTTCAACGAACTGATCCAGGGTAAGGACCTGATCTTGAAGACCGGCGGCTGGGCGCGAAGCTGGGTCTGGAAGAGGGTAAGGAACCAGACTGGAATGCTGTGGCGCGAGACCACATGACGGAACTGCAGGCGTACGGCAAAGAAGTTAACTAGGCGACTGACGCCTTCCTCGACGGTCTCACGGATGCCGACCTCGATAAGGCGATCGACTTCTTCGGCCGCAACGAAGCAATGGGTTGAGTGATCTCGGACACCGTTCTGGTCCACACGGCATTTCACGCGGGCGAGATCGCTTCGCTGAAGGGCGTGATGGGTCAGAAGGGGCTGCCGTGGTGACTACCGCGACTCGCTAGTCACAAGACGTTGTCAACAGCAGGACTCGAGGAATCGTCTCAAGGCAGGTCTCTCCAAGGAGGGGCCTGCCTTGCTGCTATGCTGATCGCCATAACGCTGAATTGAGGCGTTGCCTTGGCAACCACGCTTAACACCAGAAGTCAGGTTGGACATGAGGTCCGCCGGTTGCGCTCCGGGACCTGGTCGAAGGATGACGACGCGCTCGCGGTTGAGGAGCCGTTGGAGATACGCCTGATCTGGAAGAAGGGCCGAACGACGGTCACCCGGAATATCGCCGTGACGATGCGGACGCCGGGAAGCGATTTCGAGCTTGCGGCGGGCTTCCTGCACGGCGAGGGCGTCATCCGCGCTCGCGAGGACGTCGCCGACATTTCCTACTGCATGGATGAAGCCGAGGATCAGGCATTCAATATCGTCAGCGTGACGCTTCGGCCGGACTTGGTCTTCGACGCCTCTCGCCTCGAGCGCAACTTTTACACGACCTCCAGCTGCGGGGTCTGTGGCAAAGCGGCGCTCGAGTTACTAGAGGTGCAAGGCTGCGATATCGTGCCAACCGGATTCGAGGTCTCGGCGCAAGTTGTCTGTAGCCTGCCGGGGAAGCTTCGCGAGGCACAGGCGGTGTTCGAGAGGACGGGTGGTCTGCACACCGCGGGACTCTTCGACCGAGAAGGCCGGTTGATCGTCCTGCACGAAGACGTGGGCCGCAACGCGCTCGACAAGCTGATCGGTGAGCGCTTCCTGCAAGGTGGACTGCCGCTCTCCGACTCGGTTCTGCTGCTAAGCGGACGCGCCAGCTTCGAGCTGCTGCAGAAGGCGCTGGTGGCGCGCATCCCGGTCGTCGCGTCCGTGGGGGCGCCGTCCAGCCTCGCGGTAGAGCTGGCCGGGTCGTTTAACATAACGCTCTGCGGCTTCGTCAAATCGGATTCGTTGAACGTTTACAGCGCTCCCGAACGTCTGGCTGATTAGCCCCGCGTGAAAGGGCCAAGCAGGCCTTTACCGGCGATCCTGCCCTGGCTAAGCTAATCGACAAGGGGGTGTGATGCCCAAGCGTTACACGAGGTTGACCCAGCCGCTGATAAGGCGAGGTGGGGAGCTCAAGCCGGCAACGTGGGATGAGGCGCTCGCCGCCGCGGTTGAGGGCTTTCGCGACACCGTCGCCGCACACGGTCCCGACAGCTTCGGCCTGTTCTCTTGCTCCAAGGCGACCAACGAGGTCAATTACCTGGCCCAGAAGTTCGCGCGACAGGTCATCGGTGCCAACAATATCGATTCCTGCAACCGCACTTGACACGCTCCTAGCGTCGTCGGTCTGACGACGGTTTTCGGAGCCGGCGGCGGAACGAGCTCCTACAAAGAGGCTGAAGAGACGGAGCTCATCATCCTCTGGGGCTCCAATGCGCGCGAAACACACCCGATTTACTTCCACCACGTGATGAAGGCGGTCAACCGTGGCGCTCGGCTGGTCGCCGTCGACCCGCGCCGGACGCAGTCGGTCCAGTGGGCCGACCTATGGCTTGGCCTCGATGTCGGCTCCGACATCGCGCTGGCCAACGCCATCGGCTGGGAAATCATCGCCGCGTGCTTGCAAAACGCAGCGTTTATCAAGCACTCCACTGTTGGCTTCGAGGCGTACGAGAAGAGCGTTCAGCCCTACACGCTGGAATACGCTCAGCAGGTCACTCAGGTCCCGGCCGAAGCGATCCGCGAGCTGGCGCACGCCTACGCCCGGGCAGACCGCGCGCAACTGTGCTGGACGCTGGGTATCACGGAGCATCACAACGCCGTCGACAACGTGCTCGCGCTCTGCAACCTGGCACTGCTCACCGGGCATATCGGACGCTACGGCTCCGGGTTGGTGCCGCTACGTGGTCAGACCAACGTACAGGGCGGTGGCGACATGGGTGGCCTGCCGAACCGCCTGCCGGGCGGCAACGACGTCGCAAATGACGAGCAGCGCCGCCCTTCGAACGCGTCTACGGAGGGCCCCTGCCAACCAAACCCGGCAAGAACCTGAGCGAGATGTTCGACGCGATGGAGCTGGGCGAGCTGCGGTCGTTGTACGTAATCGGTGAGAACCCGGCCAGTCGGAGGCGGATACAGGGCGTGCCGTCAGGATAATGTCCGGCCTCGATCACCTGGTTGTCCAGGACATCTTCCTCACGGCGACGGCGGAGCTTGCCGACGTTGTGTTCCCGGCCACGGCCTCATGGTGCGAAGCTGAAGGCACCGTCACGAGCTCGGAGCGCCGGGTGCAACGTGTACGGAAAGCCCTGAACCCGCCACCGGGTGCACGTGACGATCTGGAGCTCATCTGCGAGGTCGCCAGATTGATGGGCCACGATTGGGGTAACCCGACGGCGGAGGCGGCGTGGGACGAGCTGCGCAGCCTGTCGGACTGGCACAGAGGCATGAGCTACAGCCGGCTGGAGGCGCTCAATGGCATTCCCTGGCCGTGCCCTTCCGAAGATCATCCCGGTAGCCAGTTCCTGCACGGCGGGCTCTGGGGCGATCCCCTCGAAGGCCCACCGGCGCCGTTCAGCGTCGTGGAGCATGAAGGGCCGGTGGATCAACTGAGCACCGAGTACCTCATACGCCTGACGACGGGCCGTAGACTCGACTCGTTTAACACGGGCGTGCAGACGGCCGGCTACACCTCACCACTGAGGCGAGGCGAGTCGGTAGACATCCACGAGGAAGATGGCCGGCGCTTGCATCTCAACGACGGAGAAATCGTTCGCGTCGTGTCGCGGCGCGGCGCTGTCGAAGCGCCGGTGCGGTTCGACCCCACGTTGCGCCCTGGCCTCGCGTTCATGACGCTTCACTTCCCGGACGACGTTGCGTCGAACGTTCTAACGATCGATGAGACCGACCCCAAGTCGGGCACGGCGGAGTTCAAGGCCTCCGCCATCCGAAGCGAAAAGCTCAGCGCTGGCTCAAGCCTGCCGTTGAATTAGGTCGCGCTTTTGGACCTGCATCTGATCCCAAATGCTGTGCCTGACGATATTGAGCGCGCCGCGGTGGACGTCCTGCTGGGAGAGCCGGTTACGGGTTGGGAGGTGAACCGTCGAAACGCCGACGTCGACTCATTCCTCGGGCGCAGCCGAAACGCGCGAAGTTCTCGTCACCTGCTCCTGCCGGCGCTCGAGGCGGTGCAGCGGAGGGTGGGATACGTCACACCGGGTGCGCTGAACTACGTCTGTCAGCGGTTGGAAGTCCCACCGGCTGAGGCCTACGGCGTTGCCACGTTCTACGCGCTGATCTATGTCGATCCGACGCCGCCGCGCGTCGCGCATGTCTGCGACGACCTTGCCTGCCGCATGCAAGGCGGCCTGGAGCTCTGCGACGCGTTGCAGCAGCGCCTGGGCCAGGCCGGCTCGCCGGCCCTGAACGGCCAGGCGACCTGGAAACGAAGCCCTTGCCTGGGTCAGTGCGAGCTGGCGCCTGCCGTCCTGGTTCAGCAGGCGGGCGAGGCCGCCGAGGATGTCGCGATCGCGCCGGCGAGCGAGGATGCGGTCGTCGAGCAGCTCAGGTCAGGCGGCGCGCCGGACGCCGACGTACGGCGGCACGGTTCGGTTTCCGCGCCGCAGACGCTGGAGGCCGCGAAGCACGACCTGCGCCTCTTGACCCGCGTCGGCCGGGTCGACCCCTGGAGTCTCGACGAATACCGAGCGACGGGCGGCTATGCAGCGCTGCGGCGTGCTCTAGACATGGGGCCGGCAGGAATCATCCGCGAGGTACAGGAATCCGGCCTGCAAGGACGCGGTGGCGCCGCCTTTCCAACCGGGCGCAAGTGGCAGGACGTGGCCTCAGCCGCGGTCCGGCCGCATTACGTCGTCTGCAACGCAGATGAGTCGGAGCCTGGGACGTTCAGCAATCGCGTGATCATGGAGGAGGACCCGTTCTCGCTCATCGAATCGATGACCATAGCGGGCTACTCTGCCGGCGCCGAGCAGGGCTGCATCTACATTCGGGGTGAGTACCCGCTTGCGATCGCCCGACTTCGCAACGCCATCGACACGGCACGAAGGCGTGGCTTTCCGGGCGCCGCCGTCATGGATGAATCCGTCGATTTCGATATCGAGCTGCGAATCGGCGCCGGGGCCTACGTCTGCGGCGAAGAGACGGCCTTGTTCAACTCGATCGAAGGTCTGCGCGGAGAGCCAAGGAACAAGCCGCCGTTTCCAACTCAGGCTGGTCTGTTCGGCAAGCCGACCGTGATCAACAACGTGGAGACGCTGGTCAACGTGACCGACATCGTCCTGCGGGGCGGGTCGGCCTTTGCGCAGACGGGGACCGAGCAATCAAAGGGGACCAAGCTGTTCTGCGTCTCGGGCGTGGTGCAGAAGCCCGGTGTTTATGAGCTGCCGTTTGGCGTGACGTTGCGTGAGCTGCTCGCGCTGGCCGGCGGCGTGCCTACGGGTGAGCGCTTGCGCGCCGTTCTGTTGGGTGGCGCGGCAGGCAGCTTCGTGACGCCGGACGAACTGGACGTGCCGCTAACGTTCGAAGGGACGCGCGCTGTCGGCGCGTCGCTGGGTTCCGGGGCCGTGATGGCGATAGCGGAAAGCGCCGACCTCGAAGGCTTTGTGTCGCGCATCGCCACTTTCTTTCGCGACGAGTCCTGCGGCCAGTGCGTCCCCTGCCGCGTCGGGACGGAACGGCAGGAGGAGGCGCTGCAGAGGCTGGTAGCGAAGCGACCGCTCGGTACTTCAGATGACGAGGTGGTGCTGATCGGTGAGATCGGCAGGTCATGCGTGACGCCTCGATCTGCGGCCTGGGACAGACCGCGGCCGCCGCCGTGCAGTCCGCGATCCAGAAGCTGGACGTGTTTCAGAACGGGAGAGCCTCATGACATCCAGCCGGGCCGAGACGCTCACACGCCATGTCGAGCTAACGATCGATGGACGGCCGGTAAGCGTGCCGGAGGGCACGACGCTCCTGGAAGCCTGCCGTGAGCAGGGCATCGATACGCCGACGCTGTGCTACCTCGAGACGCTGACGCCGGTGAACGCGTGCCGCCTCTGCGTCGTCGAGGTCGAAGGCTCGCGTACGCTGGTGCCGGCGTGCTCCCGCGAGGCGGAGCAGGGCATGGCCGTCCGAACCGATAGCGAGCGGGTTGAACACAGCCGGCGCCTTGTCCTCGAACTCCTGGCATCGTCGGTGGACCTGTCCTACGCGCCCTTGCAGGGCTATCTGGAGCGCTATGGCGCGCAGCCGGGACGCTTCGGCCCGATGGCGGCGCCCTCCGGCGAGGGCGAGCGCGACACCGCATCAACCGGGCACCATCACCCAACCGACGGCAGCGCGGCGACGGTGCATCAGCCGGCGAAGATCGACAACAACCTCTACGTTCGGGACTACTCGCGCTGCATCCTCTGCTACAAGTGCGTCGAGGCGTGCGGCTTCGACCACCAGAACACGTTCGCGCTGGGCATCGCTGGGCGCGGCTTCGATACGCGCGTCTCAACCGAGTTCGCGACCCCGCTGGCGGACTCTGCTTGTGTGTATTGCGGCAACTGCATCGCCGGCTGTCCGACCGGCACAATCCTGTTCAAGAGCGAATACGACATGCGCGCGGCGGGCACCTGGGACGAGACGCAGCAGACGAAGACGGACACGATCTGCCCTTACTGCGGCGTTGGTTGCACACTGGAGCTGCACGTCCAGGACGAGCGCATCGTCAAGGTGACATCGCCGCTCGACCATGACGTCACGAGCGGCAATCTCTGCATCAAGGGGCGCTTCGGTTGGCAGTTCGTGCAGCTCTTCGGTGAGGAGCCCGGCGATGGGCCGTCGACGAACCCGTAGGCCATCTCAGCCGCAACAGGCGTCGCTTAGATTCGTCAGCTCAGACAGACCGCGAAGCCGCATGTCGCATCTGAGAGGCTCAAGACGGCATGCACGACGGCGGCGCTGAGGAAGACGCGGTATGGGACGTTGAGGAACGGGCCAAGCAGGCCGCGGTACAGCAGCGACTTTCCGTGAAAACCGGCGCGACGCAGCAGGTGCTCGGCGGTTGTCACGCCGAACAAGGTCATGCCCAGGCCCAGGACCCCGATGCGGCGGCTTCGTGCCTCGAAGCTGCCTCCGCCGCGAAGCACGCTGCAGGCCACGCGGACGAAGACCATATTGTGCAGGCCGACGAACCAGACGCGCACCACGGAGCCGGCGGCGTGACGCAAAAACATCATTCGTCCCGCGCCGCGCTTCGGCGGCTGGATGGCGACGAGGTCCGGCAGGCCATGCTCGCGGGCGTTGTGATAGATGACGTGAGCGACAAGAGACCAGGCGAGCATGGTTGCCAGCGCTACCCATATCGATACGAAGGCGATTAACGTCACCAGGACAAGGGTGGAGAGCTGAGACTGGACCTCCCACCCGACCACGAATGCGGCGTCGTTGCCGGGCAGACTTCTCACGAAGCTGACCGGGGAGCGCCGCAGAGCGGAAGCCTGGTTCAGTGCGATAGCGATGACCAGCCTCCTTCGCTACCTCTACATAATCAATATCGTCGGATCGCGTTGCAGCCGTACTAGAAATCGGTAAAAGACCTGTAAATACGCGGCTTATATGTGAATTCTCGGTGTCTCCGGCTCGGCTGATTAGCGAACCTGGCCCAATCCTGCCCTTCGCGCTAACGATGAGCACAATGGTGGCGGTTCAAGCAGCGACGCCTACGCTTCAGGCGCTCCACCGTTAGCTGGCTGTGCCCATGGCGAGGATAAGACCCTCGCTTGCTGATCGGTCACGAGGGCCTAACCGAGCTGAACCTCGCGGAGGTCGGGCGACGCCTCCAGTGGCGCGTCTGTGAGGGCGGCAACCTCGTCGACGCTGAAGCCGGGAGCGATCTCGAGGATACGGTAACCGTCGCCGATCGGCTCGAGGAGGCCGAGGTCGGTCATGATCAGCTTGACGACGCCGCGCGCAGTGACCGGGAGGTTGCATTGCCTCAGCAAACGCGGGTGGCCGTCTCGGAGCGTGTGCTCCATCATGATGAAGATGCGCTGGGCGCACACGGCGATGTCCATCGCGCCGCCGATGCCGCCGCCCTTCTTATCGACGCCGGTCTTCCAGTTGGCGAAGTCCCCGTTGGCCGCGACCTCGTAGGCCCCTAGCACCCCGACATCGAGACGGCCGCTGCGAATGACGCCGAAGGCATCCGCGTGGTGCAGGATGGCCGCGTAGTCCTGCAGCAGCACGGGAATGAGACCGGCGTTGACGACGTAGGGGCCTGCCTCTTCGACGGAGGCAGCGCGGCCGTAGCCGACGAGGCCGTTTTCCGAGTGCAGGACGATGAACTTGTTGGCCGGCAGGAAGTCGGAGCACATCGTCGGCATGCCGACGCCGAGGTTGGCGATCCAGCCTTCCTGAAACTCAGCCGTGATGCGGGCGGCCATCATGTCGCGCGTAAGGCGCGGCTTATCTTTGGCCACTAGTTACCTCCAGGCTTCGCGGGTTGAGCCGGCGTAAACGGGACCGAAACGTGGAAGATGCCGTCCGGCGGTATCTTGACCAGCCGCTGAACGAAGATGCCCGACGTGTGGATCTGCTCCGGCTCCAGCGACCCGATGGGAAGTACGTCCTCCGCTTCGGCGATCGTGATTCGGGCCGCGGTGGCCATGAGTGGGTTGAAGTTGCGCTCCGAGCCTTTGTAGCAGAGGTTGCCGAATTCGTCGGCCCGCCAGGCACGGACGAAGGCGTAATCGGCGGTGATTGCCTCTTCCATCAGGTAGTCGCGGCCGTTGAACTCTCGGTGCTCCTTGCCTTCGGCCAGCTGCGTGCCAACGGCCGCCGGCGTGTAGAACGCCGGGATGCCGGCGCCGCCGGCGCGGATGCGCTCCGCTAGCGTGCCCTGGGGGACGAGCTCCGCCTCGAGCTCGCCGGCCTCATCCAGCTCTTCGACGACCGACTTACGCGACGGGTGCGTCGAAGCGGTGAACGCCATGATGACCTTGCGCACCCGGTGCTGCTCCAGCAAGTCGATGGCCGAAACGTCGCCGAGTCTGATGCCTCCGCCGCCCGTCCCGGCGGCATTGAGGATGAGGCTAAGGTCCTTCGCACCTTGTTCGTAAAGCGCCTTGACCAGGTTGTGCGGAACGCCGGCGCCGAAGCCGCCGATCAGGATGCTCGAGCCGTCGGCAATGTCCACGACGGCCTCCGTGAAGCTGGCCACGGTCTTGCTGCGTGTCTGCATCGTCAGCCGGCGGGCCGGAACTTCGGCAACGTGACGCTGTCGGTCACGTCGTCGAAGACGACCTCGACCGACATGCCGACCTTGATGTTCGCCGGGTCCGGCTCGATCTCCACGAGATTGCTGGGGAAGCGCGCGCCGTCCTCGAGCTCGACGATGCAGGCGACGTAGGGGACGTGATCGGCGAAAGCCGGCGTCGGTCCACGGTGGACGATCGAGAAACCGAGCAGCGTCCCCTTACCAGAGGACTGAACCCACTGCGTATTGCGAGAGAAGCAGTTGGGGCAGATGGCGCGGGGATAGAAGTAATGCTTTCCGCAATCGTTGCAGAGCATGATCCAGAGCTGGTGCTGCTTCGTCTTCTCCCAGTAGTAGTCCCATTCCGGCTGCAAAAGAGGAAGCGGGCGACTGTAGGCGCTGGTTGTCATCGGACCGTCTTTCTAGTCCACCGCCAGCACTGCCGTGCCGGTCGATGAGAGCACGCCGCCGGTGCCGTTAACGAGGGCGATCTTTGGGTTGACGTTGCGTTCGCCGCACTCGCCGCGTAGCTGGCGCACGGCCTCGATGGTGAGGAACATGCCGTACATACCGGGATGCGTGTACGAGAGGCCGCCGCCGCTCGTGTTCAACGCGAAGTCGCCGCCTGGCGCGGTGCGCTGGTTGGCGACGAAATCGGGGCCTTCGCCGGGGCCGCAGTAGCCGAGGCTCTCCAGCGTGATCAGCACCGTGTAGGTGAACGAGTCGTAGATCATCGTCAGGTCCATATCGCTGTGCTTGAGGCCGGCCATCTCGAGCGCTCGCGGGCCGCTGCTGTGAGCCGGCGTCACGGTCAGGTCGGGCATCTGGCTGATCATCGCGTGATCGTGGTGCTCGGCCGCGCCGAGGATGTAGACCGGCTGCTTCGGCAGATCGCGGGCGCGGTCGGCGCGCGTCAGCACCACTGCGCCGCCTGCGTCGGTCACGAGGCAGCAGTCGAGCAGGTGGAAGGGCCAGGCGATCCAGCGCGACGCGTGATAGTCGTCGAACGACATCGGCTCCTTCATGTAGGCCTTGGGGTTCAGCAGCGCCCACTTGCGCGATGACACAGCGATCTCCGAGAGCGCCTGGCGGGTGCGGTCCTCGCCGTAGCGGCTCATGTAGTTGGAGCAGGCCATCGCGTAGCTGACGGGCGGGCCGATGATGCCGTACGGCGCCTCGAACTGAGGCCCGGCGAGTCCCGCGCCAAGGACGCCGCTGCGTTCGCGGGCGCTACGACCCGCCTCGCCGTGCGTCACCAGCGCGACGTTGCAGTAGCCGGCGTTGATAGCGGCAACGGCGTGCGCCAGGTGAATCACGAAGGAGGAGCCGCCGACGGCCGTACTGTCCGTGTACTTCGGGCGGACGCCGATGTACTCACCAAGCGCGAGCGTGGAGTAGCCGGCGGTGAACAGCCCATCGACGTCATTGATGGTTAACCCGGCATCGGCGAGGGCGTTATGGGCGGCCTCGGCGTGGTGCTGCAGGGGCGACTTGTCGGGCACATTGCCGATTTCGTCGGACTCCGCGGCGCCGACGATGGCCACGGTCTTCGAGTACTGGTTCATCCGGGTTATCCCTTCGCCGTCGCTACCGGATACGGTAACCGGGCATGTTGGTCCACATGCTCATCTCATGGGGCTGGATCACCGGCTCGGCGCGGCACATGTAGCGGTTGTTGAGCTGGTCCGTGCTGGTGACGCCCATGAGGCCCATCGCCGAGACGATCTCGTTCTCGAGGAGTTCCAGCATGCGTTGGCAGCCCGCCTGCCCGTCGGCGGCGAGGCCCCAGGCTTGCAGGCGTCCCAGGGCGACGCATTTGGCGCCCAGCGCGACGGCCTTGACGACGTCGGCGCCGCGTTGGATACCGCCGTCGAGGATCACGTCGGCCCTGCCGTCGACCGCCTGTACGATTTCAGGCAACACGTCCATGCTGCCGAGACCGTGGTCGAGCTGGCGTCCACCGTGGTTCGAGACCCAAATGACCTCAACGCCGTGATCGATGCAGAGCAACGCGTCCTCGACGGTCGCGATGCCCTTGACCATGAGCGGCGAATCACCCCAGGCGTCTTTGATCACGTCGAGCTTGCGCCAGGTGAGCTCCGAGAGGAAGTTGCGCCCATCGGCGTTGCGGCGCGTCGGGGGCGTCCAACCGCTTAGCATGGGGCGCTCGCGCCGGCTGTAGATCGCGGTATCGACCGTGATGGCGAGGGCCTTGTAACCGGCGGCTTTAATGCCCTGGACGGCGTCGCGAGTCCAGTCGTCGTCGCCATGCACGTAGAGCTGAAAGAGCTTCGTGCCGGCCGCGGCTATTTCCTCCCAGGATGGTTCGGTCACGGAGCTGACGCAGTGCATGATGCCGAACTCGACAGCGGCTTTGGCGGCCGCGACGCCGCCCTCCGGCGTGAACGTCTGCAGCGAGCCAACCGGCGCGAGCAGCGCCGGGATACGCATCTTCTCGCCGAGGAACGTAGTCGAGGTATCGATGCTGGAAACGTCTACGAGGATGCGAGGCCGGAACCCCCAACGGTCGAAGGCAAGCCGGTTACGCCGCAGCGTTGTCTCGGACTCGGAGCCGCCAACCAGGTAATCCCAGGCGCCTTGCCTGAGGTTATTACGTGCAGCCAGCACGATCTCCTCGTTGGTGACGAACTCCGGCACTTCAGGGCTCCTCAAAGCTGCCAAGGCTGCGCCGCGGGGTCAAGCCGGATCATCGACGCCGAGGCGTTTGGTGTCAACGCGAGGCGGGGAGCATCGCTCCCTGGACGAATCACCGCCACTCGGATTCAGCGGAAGCCGCGCCATCGCCGAAGGGAGCCTTGAGCTTCTTAGCAGCAGGATTGCGAAGCAGCCGAGAGATGACTACTTTGTGCGAACAAGGGAGGATGATCACCTAATGCCAGTTCGATTAGTCGTAAGCATAAAAGCAGCGCCCGGGAAAGGCTCAGAGCTTCTCAGCGCGATGGAAGCGCGGTGCGTTGAGGCGCGCCAGGAGCCCGGGTGCCAGCAGTTCGAGGTGTTCCAGAGCGGCCACGATCCGGACGATCTCTGTCTGCTCGAGCTGTGGGCCGATCAGGGCGGACTGGATGTCCACGCCGGCGTTAATGCCAGCCGGCCGCCGAACCCGGCGATGGATGCGCTGAGAGCCGGCGGCCCGGCGTCGCGGGAAGACTACGAGTACAGCCGAACCCGCTAGCCTTGGAGAACGAGGAACGGCTTCGCCTGCTGGCGCTGTACCGCGCTGGCGCCGGCGCCGTGCGCGAGGCCGTCGCATCGCTGTCGATGACGGACCTCGACCAGCACGCCGGGCAGGAGTGGACGGCCCGCGAGGTGATCCATCACATCGCCGACGCGGAGCTGATCGAGGCCGAGCGCTTGCGGCGAATCCTGGCCGAGGACGGGGCGCATCTCGCCGGGCGGACGAAGCTGAGTACGCCCGCCGGTTGCACTACGATCGACCAATTGAAGCCGCGCTCATGCTCTTCGAGTCGTTGGTGACGGCCAACGCCGAGCTGCTACAGGCGCTCGACCCTGGACGGTGGCAGCGCACCGGTTGGCACAGCATTGACGGTACCTATTCGCTGGACGACTGGCTGGGCAAGATGGCCCACCATGCGCACGACCACGCGGCACAGATGCTGCGCGCGGCGGGCCATGACGTGATCTGACCCCAAGCTCTGACTAGAAATGGTCCGTGAAGTAGGGCGGGCAGCGCACTGCGAAGACACGCGCTGCCCGGTCGAGGACATCCTCGCTCTTCGCCTCTATGAGGCCGGCTGATGCCGCGACGGCCGGGGAGATGTAGCCGTTGAACAGCGGTGCCAGCCCACGGGCATCGGTTGTGATCTCCGGTTCGCCGGCCGCTGGTTCGACTCGCGTCTTGCCGTTTGCTATGCCGATCCGCCACGTCCCATCGTTCCACGGCGCGCTGTCGTCGATTAGACGGAGGGTTAGCTCGGCCTCATCGTCCATACGGGCGGCGGGCCGCGCCTGCATCGCCGCCTCGAAATCGACGATGCGAAGCAGCACGGCGGGGCCCTGTCGCACCTGCAACTTCTCGGAGTCGGCGAAGAGGGCGAGGATGGGGTCGTGCGGCGCGATGGCGATCGAAACCTCGTTGTGGATGTCGTGGCGGCCGAAATAGGCCAGCAGGCTCAGGTAGGCGTCGCTCGAAGCAGCGATCAGCTCGGGAACCCTGATGTCGGTGATGGAGTAGCCGGGGCCCGGCCTGCTCGGCTGCTTGTAGATCGCGTAACCCTCCGTGGCGCCCGCGTCGCTCCGCCAGACGACCACGTCGGTGCCCTGACGCCACGGCACCTCGGCGACAAAGGACCGCCACCAGTTCTCGGACCGGTTGAAGGGTCCGTTACCGGACGCCGCGTAGGCCGCGAAGACCGGCACCATCTCTCGCCAGTCGTCTGCCTTGAGGAAGCGGAAGCGTCCCCGCTGAGACGGCTCCACGGTCAGGCCGAAGTCTTTCGGTTTGAAGCTGACATTGCGCCACTCGGAGGCAACTTCCCAGCCGTAACGCCGGTAGAAGGTGGGGTGAGGCGTATAGAGGCCGGACAGCGCCAGGCCTTCCTCACGCATCTGCACCAGCGAGCGCCTGAGCATGGCACCGGAGTGGCCCTTGCGCCGATGCAACGGTGAGTTTGCCACCGGACTGACCGCGCCCAGCGGGATCAGACCGCCGTTGAGGTACATCTCGACGGGCACCGTGCGCATCATTGAGGTCATCTCACCGTCTTCGAAGACGCCGAGGTAGAGGTCGGAGTCAAAGCGATTCCTGGCCTTTTCGACCTGCGGGGCGACATCGTGCCGGCGCTCGTCGCCGAAGGCGTGGGCGTCGAGCAGCATCGCCTCTTCGAGGTCGTCGAGTGTCAGCTTGCGGATCTCGAAGCTCATGCTTCGCTCCAAATAAAAACGCCGCCCGACGTTGCGTCAGGGCGGCTCACGTGTAGGTGCCGACTCGGACTTATGCCGATTCACTCCTCTTTTGCGTACGGACCCCCGTATTCATGAGAAGCCTTCCTTACTGTTGCGCCGCGACCGGCCCCGAAGGGGTGCAGGCATCCTATGCGAAGCAATTAACCGCGTCAAGAATCGGGCAAAATAAAGAGGAGCCGGAGTTCGTCCGGCTCCTCTTTATGCGTATCGCAGCCGGGTCTACGCCGAGGCGTTCTTCAGGCTCTCGAACGCCAGGTCGTCTTCGGGAGCGATTTCCTGGCCGGATGCGGTTACCAGCAGTGGCCGCTGGCGCTGGCGAATCGTTTCGGCGCTGACGATGCACTTCTGCACATCAGTGCGAGAAGGCACCTCGTACATGACATCCAGCAGTGTGTCTTCGAGGACGGTGCGCAAGCCGCGGGCGCCGGTCTTGTGGTGGATCGCCTCATCGGCGATGCACTCTAGGGCTTCCGAGGTAAAGACTAGATCTACCTCGTCCAGAGCGAAGAAGCGCTGGAACTGCCGCATCACGGCGTTCTTCGGCTCCTGCAGGATCCGGATCAGCGTCTCTTTGCTGAGCGACTCCAGGCCCACAACCATCGGCAGGCGGCCGACGAACTCCGGGATCAGGCCGTAGGCCAGCAGGTCGTCGTGCACGACGTGCTTCATCAGCTCGTCGATGCGGTCCTGGCCGGTCTTGCGGTCCAGGTTGGCGGTGAAGCCCATGCCGCGGCGATCGCGTCCCAGTCGCTTTTCGATGACGCTGTCGATGCCTTCGAAGGCCCCACCGCAAATGAAAAGGATGTTTTGGGTGTTGATCTGGATGAACTCCTGGTGCGGGTGTTTTCTCCCGCCCTGCGGCGGGACGTTGGCAATCGTGCCCTCGATGATCTTGAGCAGGGCTTGCTGCACGCCTTCACCCGAGACGTCGCGTGTGATTGATGGGTTGTCCGCCTTGCGCGAGATTTTGTCGATCTCGTCGATGTAGACGATGCCACGCTCGGCACGGCTGACATCGAGGTCTGCTGCCTGTATCAGGTGCAGCAGAATGTTCTCGACGTCTTCGCCGACGTAGCCGGCCTCGGTGAGAGCCGTCGCGTCGGCGATCGTGAAGGGCACATCGAGGATTTTGGCCAGCGTGCGGGCCAGATGCGTTTTGCCGACGCCGGTGGGCCCCACGAGGAGGATGTTGCTCTTCTCAAGCTCGACCTCAGGACCGTTGCCGGCGGCGTTCGCGTTGACGCGCTTGTAGTGGTTGTAAACGGCCACGGAAAGGATCTTCTTGGCCTGCTCCTGGCCGATGACGTATTCGCTCAGCTGATCGTGCAAGGTGCGCGGCGCCGGGACTTTCTGTGCCGCCGCGGCTTTGGTGGGGCCGCCTTCTTCTTCGATGATCTCACGGCAGAGTTCGACACACTCGTCGCAGATGTAGACGGCGCCGGGCCCTGCGATCAGCTTCTTGACCTGCTCCTGACTCTTGGCGCAGAACGAGCACTGGTATTGCAGACGGCTTCCCTTCGTGGTTGCCATTTAGCCCCCGTTCTCGCTTGCCTTCGAGAGGATCTCGTCAATCATTCCGTATTCTTTGGCTTGCTGAGCATCCATATAGAAGTTTCGGTCGAAATCACGGCGAATTCGCTCCGGGTCCTGTCCCGTGTTCGACGCGAGGATGTTCCGCAGCAGGTCGTTGAGGCGCAGGGTCTCACGAGCTTCGATTTCGATGTCCGAGGCCTGGCCGCGCGCGCCGCTCATGACCTGGTGCATATGAATCGTCGATCGGGGCATTGCAAAACGCTTGCTCGCCGCCCCCGAGCTCAGTAGTACGGTAGCCATGCTGGCGCAGATACCGACGCAGTACGTCGAAATGTCGCAGCGGTTGAGCAGCATCGCGTCGTAGATCGCCAGGCCGGCGTGAACCGCACCGCCGGGCGAGTTGATGTAGAACGAGATGTCGCGGTCCGGGTCTTCACGTTCGAGATGCAGGAGCTGCGCGATGATGCTGTTCGCGACTTGGTCATCGATCGGCGTGCCCAGGAAGATAATGCGCTCCTTGAGGAGCATCGAGTAGATGTCGTAAACGCGTTCGCCACGTGGTGTCGTTTCTACCACGGCGGGGACGATGGCTCGCAACGGGTCGTTCATTCTTTCTCCTGAGTCTCTGCCTCTGGCGCTTTGGCTTTGCTCGTTGCCCTTCGTGGCTTCGAGGCCGGCTTCTTCGCCGTGGTCCTCGCCTTCTTCCTGGCTGTCGCCTTGCCGCCACCCTGGCTCGTGACCTCTACCAGCCGGGCCAGCGTCTTTCTAGTATGCAGCGTCCGTGCCAGCGATTCTCGAGCGTCTTCGCCGGAGAAGAGCTGGCGAAGCATGTCTGCCTGTCCCTGCGCGGTACTCGCCATCGTGTCTACTTCCGCTTCGATGTCGGAGTCCTCTACAGAGATATTCTCGGCTTCTGCGAAGTGACTCAACACGAGTGAGCGCTTCAACCGCGTCAGGGCTTCTTCGCGGACCGAATCACGGACCTCCTCCTCGCTCTTGCTCATGCGCTGCAGGTAGAGCAACTGAGCGCGCGGGTCACGCGGATCGAGGTTGGCCTGGTCCTCCAGCAGGTGATCGACCTCGTGGTCGAGCATCTGCGGCGCGTACTCGATGGAGGCTTGCTCAACCAGCGCGTCGACGGCCTGGGTTTCGTAGGTTCGCAGGGCGGCCTCGTTCTCCGCCTTCTCTATGTCCTCGCGGACCTTGGCCCGCAGCGCGAGAAGTGTCTCGTGGCCGTCGCCTACCAGCTTGGCGAATTCGTCGTCCAGGGTTGGCAGGTTCTCTTGTTTGACCTCGGAGATCTTGACCACATAGGTCATCGGCTTGCTGGCGAGGTTCGGGTCCTCGTTGTCGGCCGGTACCTCGACGGTTTTGGTGACCTCGTCACCCTTCTTGAGGCCGGTGACGACGCCGATGAAGCCCGGCAGCCGTTCCAGCGACTCCTCCGTAATACGAAACTCGATGTCATCGGAGGAGAAGATGCTCATGTCGCCGGACCGCGCCGAGACGCTGCCGGAGAGGACATCGCCTTTCTTCGCTTTGCGCTCAACCGGCTCGATCACGGCGTTGCGACGCTGCAATTCTGTTAGCGCTTCGTCCACCTGCTTGTCATCGATCGTGACCTCTTCACGTGGGACACGCAGCGATGCGTAGTCCTTGATCTCGATGAACGGCTGCAGCGGTACCGTCGCGGTGAAGACCAGCGGCTCATGGCTGACCAATTCGACGGAAGGCTGCGCCACGGGCGTAATCTCGGCTTCCTCCAGCGCTTCGCGGTAGGCGTCGGGCACGACGAGGTCCATCGCTTCGTCGAGCAGGCGATGACGGCCGAGTTGCTTTTCGATCAACGACCGAGGCGCCTTGCCGGCGCGGAAGCCGGGGATTTGCACCTTCGGCGCCAGCTTTTTGTACGCCGTTTCGATCGCTATGCCGTGGCGCTCGTCGTCTACCTCGATCTGCATCTTGAGCTGCCGCTCTGGGAGTTCTTCTGTTGTTACCTTCACTGTTTCCTTACGTTCCTACCTGTCCGGGGACGTGCGCGAGAAGATCCGTGCGATTGGTCGCTACTACAAATTATAGCAAGGGGATTCGGCCGAACAATGCAGCGGGCTAATTGGCCTTGGGCGTGAAGACGTCAGTCAGCGCGTCGCCGAGCAGATTGAAGGAGAAAAGCAGGCCGGCGACGATTGCGCCAGGAAACAGGAGCAGGTGCGGATGCTGATTGACGGTACGCACACTGGACGCCTCGAAGATCATGGCGCCGAAGCTTGGATTCGGCGGTTGAATGCCAACCCCGAACCAGGTCAGGATGATCTCGGAGCCCGCGATACCGGCCAGGCTGAGCGAGAGGCTCACAATAATGATGTTCGCGACGTTGGGAAGAAGGTGCCGGAACATGATGCGCTGGGTCGAGGCGCCCACCATGTGCGCGGCCATGATGAACTCCGTCTCGCGCAGCGCCAGAATCTGTGCCCGGATGATGCGCGCTCCGCCAACCCAGCCAAACATAGAGAGCGCTCCGAAGACAAGGAAGTAGTCTGGTGCGCCGCTGGACACAATGCCATCGATACCCGATACATCCTCAATATTGCGCGCCAGATCACGAACTCGATCAACCATCGTCGCGTTGATCAGGATCAACATCAGGATCGTCGGCAGGGACGCAAAGGTGTCGCCGATTCTCATGATCAGCGTGTCGATCCAGCCGCCCATATAGCCGGAGATCAACCCCATACTGACGGCGAGCACAAGACCTCCGGTTAGCATGGTGGCCGCGGTGACGATGACGGTGGTGCGGGAGGCCCAGATGACGCGGCTCAGCAAGTCGCGTCCCAGGCGGTCGGTTCCGAAGGGGTGTTCCAGGGACGGTCCTTGCAGCGCCAGCTCGAGGTCTTGCTCACGGTAGGAGGAGATAACGCTGAAGTCGGTGAGGAAGTTGGCGGTGGTGCCGACGACGTAGAACAGCACGATGAACGAAAGCGCCAGCATGGCGATGCGTCGTTTGACCAGGCGCCGCCAGGCCAGTCCCAGTGGACTGATCGAGCTGATCGTCTCGTCCCGGAAGAAGCCGGATTGCGGGGAGTCAGCGTTCTCGAGCGCCATAGCGGATCCTCGGGTCGATGAATGTGTAGATGACGTCGATGACGATGCTCGCCAGGACGAAGGTCACGGCGCCGATCATGACGACAGCCATGATGAAGTCGTAGTCGCGCCCCTGAACCGCCTCGAAGGCGAGCAGGCCTACGCCTGGGATGCCCGTCAGCACCTCGATGAAGAATGCGCCCTCGATAAGCGCCACGAGCGAGAACATGATGATCGTGCTGAGCGGCAGCATGGCGTTGCGCATGATGTGCTGAGTCAGCACGTTGAACTCGCCCAAGCCCTTGGCTCGCGCGGTGCGGACGTAGTCTTCCTTCATCACTTCCAGCGTGAAGGCGCGTGTGAAGCGGCCCCAGATCGCGATGCCCGGCAACGACAGGGCCAGTATCGGAATGATCGCCTCTCGACTTACGACGCCGAGGCACTCGTAGCTGGCACCCAATCCTGGCAGGACCACGTTGCACTCCTGAGGCCAGCCGCTGGCGGGCAGCACACCAAGCTTGAGCGAGAAGATCAGCAGCACGAAGGGCACTGAAATCAGCGCCGGGATCGATTGGATGACCAGGAAACTACTGATGGCGGCCGGATCGGCCCAGGTACCCTGACGTTTAGCCGCGAAGATTCCGAGGCTGATGCCGACTGGCATCGTTATCGCGAGGGCGACGAAGTTGTACTGCATGGAGCGCCACATGGCCGGGAAGAGAACCTCGTTGACGCTGCGTCCCTGGTAACGGAAGCTCTCGCCGAGGTCGAAGCGAGTGACAACGCCCTCCATGTAGAGGTAGTACTGCTCGTAGATCGGCTTATCGAGGCCCCTGGCGGCACGAATCCGTTCGAAGGCCTCTTCGTCGCGAAATTGACCCAGGGCGGTTCGGATCGGATCACCCGGTCCGAAGCGGGCCAGGCTGAAGGTCGCGAAGGTGACGACGAGGAGGATAGGCGGCACCCAGAGCAGGCGGCGCAGAATGTAGGAGAGCCTGCCTTCCATGGCGCCTAGTCTACCTATACCCCTCTAGCGCGTCACAAGGCGCCATGGCCCGCGAAGGTTTCGATATTGGGTCCACCGCTACGAGCCTATTCTTGGATCGACAGGTAACGCAGCATCGGAATGACGATGGGTAGAGGATCGAAGCCCTGGACGCGCGGCTTGACGACGAAGTGGTCCTTGCCGAAGTAGAGCGGGATCCACGGCAGTTCTTCCAGCAATATCTGCTCAGCGTCCTGATAGAGCTGGAGGCGCCTCGTCGAGTCTGCCTCGGTCCGGGCCTCTTCCACGAGGGCGTCGAAGTCCGGGTTGTTGTAGTGCGTGTTGTTCTGCCGGCTGGTGCTGTAGAAGAGCAAGTCGATGATGTCCTCGGGGTCCGGATAGTCCATGATCCAGCCGATGTCGAACATCTGCAGGCGGCCGCGATCGAGGTCATCGAAGAAGCTCGCGGCATCGGACTGTGCGATCGAGACGTTTACGCCGAGGTTGGTCCGCCACATCTCGATGATCGCCTGCGTCGTAATGCCGGCGTTGGCGCCACCACCGATTGAAGTAAGCGTGACCTCGCCCAGTCCCGCCGCGTCAACGTACTTGGAGGCAGCCAGCGAGGCGCGAGCGCCCTCCGGATCGAACTCCGGCACGCTAGCGTCCTCGTTGTAACCGGGCAGGCCGGGCATCATGATGCTGTTCGCCACGTCCAGCATGTCCTTTAGGACGACGCGGACGATTTGCTCCCGATCGATTGCCATGGCGAAGGCGCGCCGCACGTTGGCGTCGTCGAAGGGTGGCTGAGTGACGTTGAAGCCGATGTAAGAAACAGACAGGTTGTCGCCGCTGCGGTAGTCGGTGTTTAGCGGGTCTCGCGGGCTGAGCACGCGCTCGATGTCGTTGACGCTGATACCGGCAACGTCCAGTTCGTCGTTCTCGTACTGGGTCAACGTGGAGCCGCCGGCGAGTATGTAGAGCACGCGCTCAACTTCGGGCGCCCCGAGGTGATAGTCCTCATTGGCCTCGAGGATGATGCGCTCGTTGAGGCGCCACTCGGCCATCTTGTAGGGCCCGGTGCCGTTGGGCTTTCGGGTCCAGTTGCGAGGGTTGGATTCGACCTCCTGCTGGTCGACGACGAAGGCGGTGGGGTAGGTCAGCTTGGCCAGGAAGTACGCCTTCGGCTCATCGATTGTGATCTCGAGCGTGCGAACGTCGATCACCCGGACGCCTGTGATCTCGTCGGCTCGGCCGCGGGTCACGTCCTTGGCGCCGATGATGTCTCCAAGGTAAGCCTCAGCCGTAGCGGAGACCGTTTGTCCCAGCATGGCGGTGCGGTCAAGCGAGTATTTGAAGTCGTTGGCTGTGACGGGTTTGCCGTCGTGGAACCTCGCGTCGGGGCGGATGTGGAAGGTGTAGGTCAGCCCGTCCGGGCTAACGTCCCAGCTCTCCGCGAGGTCCGGGATGATCTGCAGGTTGCGGTCCAGCGTAACCAGCCCGCTGAAGATCTCGACAATGTATGTCGCGGAGCCGGCGTCGCCAGCCAGTGCGGGATCCAAGGTAATCGGATCGGCCCCGGCCATTCGCAGGTCGGCGTTGGCGGGTGATGCGCGTTCGCCCTCATTATTGTCGCTGGTGGCAGAGGTGCCGCCGCCATCATCGCTGCCGCCGCAGGCTAGAGCGACTAACGCCACTCCCATGAAGAGAGTCGAAAGCCAAAGTCTTCGTGGGGTGCCTGCCATCGCTACCTCCTGCCCCGCTTCCACCAGAGTAAGCAATCGACCGGACTTGCGGTGTAATCATTGACTCACTACTGCTACGAATGTTAGCAAACTGCGGATGCCTGTGGACAGGGACGGACGAGAGCGGCAACGCCTTAAGACCATTACCAGAATGTGGTTCCATCACCAACGCTGCCAAGCCTGAGCAAGCGAATTCCACTCGCTTGTTCAGCCCGAAACGCTTGCCCGAAATGCTTGATTGTAACGGGCGTTAGGACGACGGGAGCTGTTGAAGCGAAACGAATCGGGCAGCTAACTTTCGCTCTGCGGTTGACAGGCGTAATCGCCAGCGAGATGATCAGGCGAGTTGTCAGGGTGAAGCCTGCCCTCTAGATGAACCGTTAAGGAGAAGCGCGAGATGTTGACCCTTCAAGACAACGAGGTCCTATGTCGAGTTGGCCCAGGTACGCCGATGGGAAACCTGCTTCGAGAGTACTGGATTCCTTCGACGGTGCCTTCCCACCTTTTGCCTTCACCGGACTGTCCGCCCGTTCGCGTCAGACTCCTAGGCGAGGATTTGATCGCCTTCCGCACAACCTCTGGCGCCGTGGGATTGATCGCGAACTCATGCCCGCATCGTGGGGCCTCACTCTTCTTCGGCCGCAACGAGGAAGAAGGTCTGCGCTGCGTCTACCATGGCTGGAAGTTCGATACAGAGGGCAACTGTGTCGACATGCCCTCCGAGCCGGCAGAAAGTAACTTCAAGAGCAAGGTTAAAGCACGCACGTACCCGTGCCGGGAAGTGAACGGCATCATTTGGACCTACATGGGATCAAGGGAAGTGCCGCCGCCGATGCCGGACCTCGAGTTCAACACGGCGCCAGCGGAGATGTGCTTCCACCCGCAGTTCGTCTTCTACGACTGCAACTGGATGCAGTCGATGGAGGGTGACATCGACTCCTCCCACATCGACTACCTGCACGCCCGGCTAATGGGCGGCCGGGACGATGGTACAGTCGGAGGATTCTACGGCTTCAGCGCCAACCCAGACTACGAGGCTCCCTACCTGAACACGCATTCGATGGACTACGGTCTGGTCTACGCCGGCAAGCGCAAGTGGGACGCCGAAGGCAACTACTGGCATCGCATCACCCAATTCGTCATGCCCTATTACACAATGGTCGCCAGCGGCGGTCCGACTGTCGGAGTGCAGGCCTGGGTGCCGGTGGACGACGCCCACACAGTCCAGATTTCCTTCCGACTTAGCTTACGCGAGGCTGTGCCTTCTGAGCAGCGGGAGCCAAGTGATCCCTATACCCGGCTCGGAGGCTACCTACCGACCACGGGAGATCCCTTGACGAGATGGCGTTCGCCGGCAAACAGAGCCAACGACTACATGCTCGACTACGATATCCAGCGAAAGCAAATGTTCTCCGGCATTCCGCGCGAGGGAAAGCTGCAGGACATGGCGGTGATGGAGAGCATGGGTACGGTGTATGAACGGACAAATGAGCATCTCGGTACGTCAGACAGGATGATTATCGCCGTCCGCAGGGCGCTGCTCGACGCTGCAAAGGGCCTGCGCGATCAGGGCACCGTGCATGCAACGGTGGACAATCCTCAGCTGTACCGTGTCCGGCCCGTCGAGATCATGCTTAAGGAAGGCGTGGACTGGTTCGAGGCCACAGAGGAGCATCGCACCGCGGACAGCGGCGTGCGCTTGGCCAACTTTGTCACGGCGGAGCTGATCTAGCACCGTAGCTGAGCATAGTGTCCGGCTCGAAGTGACTCCATTGGCTGCCTGACCCTACGAGGCTGCCATCGAGCACCTCGACTTCGCCACGGCCGAATTTCAGGACATGAAGGTGACCCTGTGCTGGGGCGCAGGGGCCGCCGAAGGTATAGCCGTGGCTAGGCCGGACGGATTGCTGAAGGGGTCACCTTGGGCCTCGAACCAGACCTGAACCCATGACACGCGTGGCCACCGGCCTGGCGAGGTCAGTCGTTGACAGCCTGCGTGGTGCCATCCATTATCCCGACGATGTCACCAATCCTGAAGGAGGCTAGTAATGGCTAAACGTGGGAGCATGCTCGTTGGTACGGTCGGACAAGGAGTCCTGCGTAGCGTAGATGACGGCGAAACCTGGGTGCGTGCCAGCGTCACGGCAGGAATGCACTCCGACGCAGTAGTTCGCTGCCTTATGCCTCATCCCAATGGCAATGTCGTCTTCGTTGGCAGCGACCTTGGGCTATACAGAAGCGATGATGCCGGAGACACTTGGCATTTGCTAGATACGGCGATGAATGGCCGCAGTGTCTGGTCACTCGCCCTCGATTCCACCCAGCCGGATACCGTGTTGGCTGGGACGGGCACACCCAGCCGCGCGGCACTCTTTAGCTCAAAGGATGGCGGCCTTAACTGGCAGGAATACAGCGTGCAGATCGCGGAAACCTGCGCAGCAGTCGGTGTCCCTCGTCCGACCGCAATCGCATTGGACCCTACTGACCCGGCCAACGTTTGGGCGGGTATCGAGGTCGATGGCGTGCGGCGCAGCCGGGATGGAGGTGTCACCTGGGAAAAGGCAGCTCAAGAGATAACGAATCCCGACATCCACTGCGTCACCGTCTCGAGCGGGCCGCCGAAGTGCGTGGTCGTTCTCACCAGCGATGACGTTTGGCTAAGTCAAGATGACGGCGCCAACTGGACGGCGGTCGGTGCTCGCCAGGCGTTCCCCTGGCACTATCCCCGTTGTGTCGCGGTGCGCCCCGACAAGCCCAATACCCTTTTCGTTACTCTGGGTGACAGTACCCCAGGCCGCACCGGCGCAATCATGCGCAGCGACGACATGGGCAAGACGTGGCAGAGCCTAGAATTACCAGGTCAGCCCAATTCAGCGATGTGGACGTTGACCTTCGATCGCTCTTCGCCGGACCGTATGCTCGCCGCGAGCCGGTATGGAAACCTATTTAGAAGCCAAGATGGCGGGAACAGCTGGTCGCGCGTCTGGCGCGAGTTCAGCGAGGTGTCCTCCCTGGCACTGCTGCCGGCGGCCTGAAATCGCTGGTGACCAACTGAGTTGAGTCGAAGCGCACTGTATCGCCGGAGGCCACTAAAGCCGTAGCAGGGCAAGCGAAGGTTCCCTGCTGCAGGCGCGCGAGTTGACTGGGGCCGTATCAGTTGCCACTTTAGGGGGTGGCGTGCTGCATGACCTCATTGACGTCACCGACGTTCTCTAGGTCCAGAAGGCAAGCAATCGCCTGTTCCACTTTTTCTTGCGGCAACACCTTCGAGGCATTGGCGCGAAACTTTTCTACGAGCTCTTCATCTGTCGTGTTAAAGCCCCTATTGAACTTGCCCTCTTCCTTAAACGTCTTGCCCTTCGCCTCGACCTCGACTGTGGTCAGCATGCTGTAAGGCTCCTGCAGCTGAGTGCTGGCGAAATCGGGGTGAGTCTCCTGCGAAACGTTGTCCATGAAACTCAGGATGGCCGGATCCTTGAGTCTTTTCGGATCCTGCCATTCTGCGAGGCTGATCCGGTTGGCTGCAACGGAAAGGATGTAAGGCAGGCTGAATTGAGCCACCAGGTGGTCCGATATGTCCTTGGTCTTATGCAATGGACTGTTGAAACTGGGGTTGCCGCGAGCCGTGATCGCTTCAATATCCTCCGGCAGGAGATCGTTCTCCTCGATGATTTTGGTGAGGCAATCCACGGCCAGGTGGCTATCCCCCCAACAAGGGTAGGGCTTGTATTCCACCTTTCCGATCATCTTCCATTCGCTGCCGAGCCCTTCTGTCAGGGCGGCTGGCTCCCAGCTGTCGCTGCCGAAATACCGCCATAATCCCACGTCACCATCCAGAGGCGTGGTATCGGCTGTGTATCCCATCTCGGCCAACAGAACTGCCGTCACCTCACCAAACGAGGCCCATCCAGTAGAGACGTACTTGGCCATCGGGAAAGGAACAGCAGATCGCCACTTGGTCGAAGGAATAGGGTAGTAATGGGCCGCTAGTCCTACGGCATGCGCCATCTTCTGCCGGTCGAGTTTCATGACCTTGGCCGCCCCGGCCGCCCCGCCGATAATTACTGCTCCGGCCGCCGAGACCGGATACGTCGTACCTCTGATCTTACCGACCTCCGAGCCCTCAACGCTTGTGAAGCCCCGCTTTAAGCTTCGCAGCGAGACAGCGAGCCGCAGAGACAGCTCGTATCCGATCGCGATGGCAAGGATGATGTCCTTGCCCGAAGCTGCCACGGTCTCACCGAGGGCCAAGGGCGCTGGCACAACAGCACCCGCCGGCTGGATGGGGAACGAATACGCACTGAAATCCAGAGCGTTGATCAATTCACCATTTGCGAAAGCCGCGTTACCACAGGAGACCCTGTGGTTTGTGCCAAGCACTGCAGACTCGGGTGGGCCACCAAACCGCTTCGCCAGCTCCGTGGCATGGCGTCCCTTGTCTGACTCCAGTGCTGCGGTGGCAACACCAATCGAGTCAAGCAAAAGTCGCTTGGCTTCGCGGATCACCTCGGGTGGCAAGCCTTGGAAATTCGTCTCCTCTACAAAGTTCAGCACCTGTTCCGTTGGACCCGCCATGATTTCGCCTCCTGTTCTTGGTCGAAGCGTGAGTCTTCTTGCCGCCGTGGTGGCCTGTCAGTTCGAGCCAGCAAGCCTGTGCGCCGTGTAGCAGCGAGTTCTGATGGCGCTGGTTTCGTCGTCATCTGGTGTTTTGGGCCAATCCCATGCACGGGATGGATCACTGTGCCGTGGTACCGCCATCAATTACAAGCTCGCTTCCGGTCCTGTAGGACGATTCATCGGCGGCAAGGTACACGACGCCGAGAGCCACCTCCTCTGCGGTGCCGACTCGGCCCATGGGTAGCCGCGCCAGCCGCTGATCCCAGGCTGCCTCGTCCGCCATTAGACCACGGATCATTTCTGTAGCTATGGGACCAGGATGAACGGAGTTGCACCTGATGTTCTCCTGGACGTGCTGCATCGCCGCCGCTTTGGTGAAGAGCCTTACCGCTCCTTTAGTCGCGGAGTACGCAGCGGAGCTGGTCGAGCCCCCCACAATGCCTGCCACCGACGAGATGTTGATTATCGAGCCGCCACCAGCGCGACGCATGGCCGGAATAGCACACTTTGTCCCCATGAAGACGCCTTTGACGTTGATCGCCATGATGTCGTCCCAGTCTTCCTCTGATGTCTCCTCGATACTCAGGCGCATGGTGACGCCGGCATTGTTCACCAGGATGTTCAGCTTGCCGTACTGACGCTCCGCCATCGCAACCGCGTCGCGCCAATCGACCTCCCTGGTCACGTCCAGATGCACATAGGTTGCTTCGGCGCCGGAAGCCTGAAGGTCTCTTTCCACAGCCCTGCCCTGTTCGTCCAGAATGTCTCCAAGGACTACTTTCGCTCCTTCGTCACAGAACAACTTCGCTTCGACGGCACCTTGACCCCTGGCGCCACCGCTTATCAGCGCTACTTTTCCGTCCAGCCTTCCCACGACGGCCTCCTCCTGGTTCGCTGCAACTCCGGATGTAGCGGGAACGTAGGCCGCGAGACCCGAGCTGTCAACGTTGAACAGCTCTCGCGTTGACACCCTCGTCCCTCGACGACAGAATCGCAGATCGATTGCGGAAGGAATTGCGATGAGCCGATTCAACGAATACGAAAACTTCGACGCGCTGGGACTCGCCGGTCTGGTGCACCGTAACGAAGTCACGCCGGACGAGCTGCTCGAGGCCGCGATCGAGCGCGTCGAGGCGCGCGATCCCTCGATCAACGCGATCACCATGAAGCTCTACGACTACGGCAAGGAAGCCATCGTGGACGGGTTGCCGGACGCACCGCTTCGCGGCGTGCCGTTCCTGATGAAAGACCTCACTTCAGCCGTTGCCGGCGTCAAGATGACGCGAGGCTCGAAGTTCTTCGCCGACACACCGCCCTCCCCCACCAACAGCGAACACGTCAAGCGCCTGAAGCGCGCCGGACTGGTGATCTTTGGACGCACCAACACCTGTGAACTCGGCTTGTCGCTCACCTGCGAACCACAACTTCACGGACCGACGCGTAATCCCTGGAACGTTGAACATATCTCCGGCGGCTCGAGTGGCGGCGCCGCCGCCGCGGTTGCCGCGCGCATACTGCCGATTGCGCACGCTTCGGATGGCTTCGGCTCGATTCGCGCGCCCGCGGCCTGCTGCGGACTGGTCGGCCTGAAACCGACGCGTGGCCGCAACACGTTCGCGCCAGCCACCGGCGAAGGGCTCGGTGGATGCTCCACCCAACATGCGGTCAGCCTCACCGTGCGCGACTCGGCCGCGCTGCTGGATGCGACCTGCGGTGCCGGACCGGGTGATCCCTACGTCGCGCCCGTGCCTACCCGTCCTTACCTCGACGAAGTCGGCGAGCAACCTGGCAGGCTCAGGATCGCGTGGACCAGCAGAGCACCGAATGGCGCCGATATCCATCCCGAATATCTGCGACTGCTAGAACAAACCGTGCAACTCTGCACGGATCTCGGTCACCACGTCGAGGAACGCGAGCCCGAAGTCGACGAAGCAGAAATCGTGCCGACATTTCTCACGCTGGCAGCGGCGAACACCGTCGTCAATCTAGCGGGCCATCCGACTGCCGGGCACACGGCTCACGAAGATGATGTCGAGCGCATCACCTGGCTCACCGCGAAGATGGGCGAAAAAGTCGGCGCGGCCGATTATGTACGCGCGACGCAAACGGCACATCGCCTCGGCCGCCAGATGGCGGCATTCCATTCGGAGTGGGACGTGTTGCTGACACCAGGGCTGGCTTCGCCCGCTGTGAAACTGGGCTGGCTCGACATGACGATGGATGACGTCGACGAATACTGGCAGCGTGTCTTCCGGTTCTCACCCTTCACCGTCTTGTTCAACCTCACCGGCCAGCCGGGGATGATGCTGCCGCTCGGCCAAAGCACGAACGGGCTGCCGCTCGCAGTGCAACTCGTCGCGCGCTATGGCGACGAGGCGACGCTGTTCCGCCTCGGTGCGCAACTCGAAGTGGCACGGCCCTGGTTTGGCCGCAAGCCCGCGTTGGTCTCTTAGGCAATTCCAAATTGGTGTCAAGTCCGCAATCCATGCGAGGTCGTTTTTCTCAAGCGGGAGGATGCACTGGAGAGTGCACCGGGAACCGGGGATGGCTGACGGCGTAGCTTTGCCGAGTTGGTGTAATACTTCCCATTAGGCTTACGCAGCAAGCAAGGAGCGGTGTGGTATTTACAAGCGTGGGATTTCACAAGATTTTGCCGCAGCACGTCGGCGACTACATCGAAAACATGAGAATCTGCGCCGAGGCGAGCAACAAAGAGCCGGGCTGTATCCGCTACGAGGTCCTACAGGACACCGAGGACGCAACGGTCTTTTGTCTCCTCCAGGTGTTCAGAGACGAGGTCGCTTACCAGGCCCATCAGGATGCGGATCACCACCGGCACTGGATGGAGATATCAGGCGCCTGGCGGGACCTGAGCGGCCGCCGCACCCACGACATGCGTTATATAACTGCCGAGCCAACGAGATAATCGCGCGGCAAGTGGCTCGACATCAGAGCCGAGTTCCAGGACATAAAGCCTGTCCTGAACCCGCCGAAGGGATGCAACCTGCCCTGGAGCTTGTACTGAGGGTGTTAGGGGTTCCTGAAGGCGCAGCTTGATCACCTTACGGGCCTGCCAGGACGGCGTTAGCGCTGTCCTCTAACCAGAACTCTCAGTGCGTTGTCCTGCATGGCCGAGGCTCAATCGCTCGGTTTTACCGAAAGCTCCACGCGGTTGCCACTAGGATCGGTCACGTAGACCGAATAGGCCTGGCCATCGCGCTCCATGCGGACAGACTCGACCTCAACGCCGCGAGAAGCAAGCTCCTTCTTAAGATCCTCAGCGTTGGCAGGTCCCTCACAGTTGAACGTGTGATGTGGAATGCCTGGCCGCGGCCGCTGCGCCGCATCGAACAATCCGATCCCCTGCTCGCCAGTCCGAAGCCTGACCACATCGGCACCCGCGATAGTCTGACGGGCGGACTCTGTGGCACCAAGTTGGTCTCGGTAGAACGTGACCATCGCATCTAGATCGTCCGCGTTGAGGTTCCAGGAGCGCATGCCGAGAATCTTGAACATCATCGCCTCCGGTTTTAGTTCTGGCTGGCGATATTCTAGACCGAGCGGGATCACCTTGGGCATTCGGGTATTGGGAGCAGAAGATCATGCTGCCATCGCGCACCGCGATTGAGCCTTCAAACTTTCCTCGGTCAAGTCTCACCGCAGAGGGGCATGCGCCTCAGACGCTGGTCAAAAGCACACGACAGGCAGACAATTGCTGCCATGCAGGGGTCAGTGTAATGGCAACCATACAGGTCATCCTTCAGGGAGCTAGGATCGCGACCTATGATATACACGACTTCCCAATTGTCCTGCAATTTGGTGACCACAAGACTTACGAACGGGCGACGTGGTTCATTCCCGCCTTCTCCCGGCACATTTCCGCTCGGCAACTGTCGGAGATCCGCTCCCAGCAAGGTCCCTTTAGCGTCCTTGTCGATGGACCGGCGGGCTTCCGTTCCGGTCCCTATCCGGCAACCTGGGTCCGTAACTACTACCCTCGTGGCAAAGACTGCGCCTTTATCTTCGTGGACCCTGAGTCCAGCGTTCTAAGCGGCGTCGCACTCAGCATTGCCGAAGACTCGCTCGTCATTGACCAACTCGGCGGTACCACACCTGCGCCTTCTGGCGCCTGACCCATCTACTGCGTCGCTAGCAAGTAGCGGCCGCTACCCCGACGAGCATGCCGCCACGATCGAGCACCTCGACTTCGCCAGAGCCGAGTTTCAGGACATAAAGCCTGTCCTGAACCCGCCGAAGGGATGCAGCCCGCGCTGGGGTGAGGTGATTGCTAAATGCGCAGCGCTTGAGATCTGAGGATGGGTGGTCGCGGGAGGCCACCACGCTCTTAGGTTGCGAAAGAGTCCTTAGCGGCCGCCGGATGGACGATGCTTGATTAACAGGGGCAGCAAGAAGGCGGACGTCATTGACATCTGCAAGGAAGGTGATAAAAGAAGTCGATGACTTGGCTGAATGTGCTGCCAACTTCAGTAACGGGTGCGGAAGGCTGGTTGAAGACAACGAGATGCCCTCTCCAGCTTGAGCATCGCAGAGACCGCATCGCTCATTGTTCTGCAGGAGGAACCAGGTAATGCTATCGAAATCAGATAACGAAGTACTCTGTCGCGTTGGTCCCGGTTCGTACATGGGCGACCTGTATCGCCAGTACTGGTTCCCGGGAATGCCGTCCTACGAGCTGCCAGCGCCCGACAGTCCGCCGAAGCGCGTCCGCTTCCTCGGTGAGGACCTGGTGGCGTTCCGTGACAGCAACGGCGATGTCGGCCTGGTTGCCCAATCGTGCCCGCATCGGGGCGCCAGCCTATTTTTCGGCCGCAACGAAGAGGCCGGCCTGCGCTGCGTCTATCACGGCTGGAAGTTCGACGTCAGCGGCGCCTGCATCGACATGCCATCGGAGCCCGCCGAATCCAACTTCAAGAGCAAGGTGAGGGCCAAGGCCTACCCGACCCACGAGGTCAACAAGATGATCTGGATCTACATGGGTCCGCGTGAGGTGCCGCCACCCTTCCCGGAGTTCGAGGTCACGACGTTCCCTGACGAGCAAGTCATGGAGCCGAGGATCATGATGGAGGAGGCCAACTGGTTCCAGAACCTGGAAGGCGACATCGACTCGGTTCACATTGACTACCTGCACTCCCGTGTGCGATTCGACTCGATCGTCTCGGGCAACATTGACGGCAAGTTCGTCCGCGACCGCGCGTCCACCCTCGACGTCGTCCCGACCGAATACGGCGCGTTCTATTCCGCCAAGCGTCGCTACAACGAAGCCGGCGACATCTGGCATCGCATCACCCAGTACATCTTCCCGGCCCACACCATGATCGCCGCCGGCACCGGTGGTCAGGTTACGCTGCGCAGCCACGTGCCGTTGGACGACCACTACTCGATGATGATCTCGCAGACCGTCAACCTCGAGCGCCCGGTTACCGCCGAGGAGAACGCAGAAGCACGAAACGCCTATGAGAGCGTGGGCGGTTATGTGCCGGTGACCAGCGACCCACGCGATCGCTACGCAACGGTTGCGAACAAGCACAACGACTACTTCCTCGACCGCGACCTTCAAAGCAAGCTTTTCATCGGCGTCGAAGCGGCGGGCAACCTGCAAGATCGCGCAATGACCGAGCCAATGACCAACGAAGACGGCATCGAGCCGATCTACGACCGGTCCAAGGAACACCTCGCCACCACGGACAGCATGGTCATCATGGCCCGACGCATGATCATCAAAGCAGCGAGGGTCCTTCGCGAACAGGGCGTGGCTCCGGCCAACGTAGATAACGTCAGCCTGGACGCCGTACGGTCCACATCAATCGTCCTGCCACCTGGAGCGGACTGGGTAAAGGAATCCGAACCGGGGAGACAGGCCGCCGTGGGCGCCGAAGTCGTTTACGTTATGGCGCCGTAACTTACCGTATAACCAGCGAAAGGGATGCGCCTCGTACGGCGCACCCCTTTCTTTTACCCCCACACGATGACGGCATAGTGTTCGGGTCAATCTACTCTGCCCTGCTCGTCGGCCAAGGGCCCGATCCGTCCAGGGACTTCGTGATTTATCGGCCGAGCCAGAGTAACATCACGGCTGAGCCACGTCTCAGTAGCCCCTCCTCGGAAGACGAACTCTACGTGCGCCGCTGTCCAGTCTACGGATTTACCGATGGGTTGAATCTATGCAAGAAATCATCGGACCCAGGCTCAAGTCTTGAAGAAAGGAGAGGAGCTGACGGCCGCCACTCCCCTGAATGGAATCACACTGAAGCTGATTTGGCAGAGGCTGATTTCTATCGTGGACGAAGCCGCGGCTGCCCTCGTCAGAACATCCTTTTCATCAATTGTCCGTGAGTCCAATGACTTCGCCTGTGTGATCACTGACGCTGAGGGACATTCGATCGCGCAAGCATCGAAGAGTATCCCCTCCTTCATCGGCACCGCGCCCCGAACGATTCGCTGCTTTCTGCAGGAATTCCCGCCTGAGAGCTTGAACGAAGGCGACGTCCTCATCACTAACGACATTTGGCTTGGCTCCGGACACCTTCCCGATATTACTGTCGCGAAGCCAATCTTTATCCAAGGGCAACTGGTCGCATTCGCGGGTTCCGTTGCGCACTCGCCCGACATCGGTGGGCGAATTCGATCGGCGGACGCAAAGGAGGTATTTGAAGAAGGTCTTCAAATACCTGTCATGAAGGTGCTGGAACGAGGCCAAATAAACAAGACTTTCGAGCAGTTTCTTCGAAAGAATGTCCGAGTCCCCGATCAGGTGATTGGTGACCTGTACACGCAATTCAGTGCCCTTCACCTTATCGAACGGCAGCTTATCGCTCTGACTCAGGAGCGCGGGCTGCGTTCGATAAGCGGTTTATCGCATGAACTGCGATCCCGGAGTGAAAAGGCGATGCGCAAAGCCATTTCGGCGCTCCCTGACGGGATCTATCGCGCTGAAGCAATCAGCGACGGAATCGATGCTCCGATTAAGCTGAAGGTGGCGCTCGAGGTCACTGGTGATGAGATCAAGGTCGACTATGCCGGCCCTGATCCCCAAGTACAGCGCTCTATCAATGTGTGCCTGGCTTATACGACGGCCTACACGGCCCACGGAATAAAAGCTGTACTCTGCCCTGACGTGCCTAACAACGACGGCACGTTGGCGCCACTAAGGATTGTTGCCCCAGAGGGCTCGATCCCCAATTCTGTGCCGCCTGCAGCTGGCGGAGCTCGGGCCCTTATCGGTCATTTCTTGCCCGCGATGGTGTTGAGTGCTCTAGCCAAAGTCGTACCGGATAGGGTTATCGCAGGAGTAGGCTCGCCATTGTGGTGCGTGAACATGGCTGGAATAAGACCCGATGGAAAGACGTTTGCAAACCTGTTTTTCCTTAACGGGGGTTATGGGGCTAGCGCCCAGCGGGATGGCCTTAATGTCCTGTCATGGCCTAGCAACATCTCGTCAACACCGGTGGAAGTCATAGAACAAATCGCGCCGCTAAAGGTCCATTTCCGGAAGTTCAGACCCATGAGCAAAGCCAATGGTGCTCGGCGAGGGGGTGCCGGCCAAGAAATGCTCCTGGAGAGTCTGAGTGATCGGCCCGCCACCATGTCCTTCATGGCCGAACGCACCCGGCCCGAAGCGGCGGCACCAGGAATCAATGGGGGACTGCCGGGGGCCCCGGGTGAAGTCCTGATCGACGGAATGCCGGTTAATCCAAAAACACAACACGTCGTTCAAAAAGGAACGATGGTGCTCCTCAGGACTCCCGGCGGTGGCGGTGCTGGCGATCCAATAGATCGGCCAATCGAGCTAGTAGACCAGGACCGTGTCGACGGCTATATATCGTGACGCCAAGCACGTATTCACTTGGCATCGATATTGGCGGAACTTTCACAGATGTAGTTCTCTACAATCATGAGCAGGCTTACGTCTTCAGCCATAAAGAACTGACAACACCAGACGAGCCAACGTTTGGCGCAGTTAGAGGAGTTCAGACCCTACTCGAACGCGAGCAGGTATCAGCCAGCGCAATCACACGAGTAGTCCATGCGACTACGCTTTTTGCCAACGCTCTACTCGAACGCCAGGGAGCACCAACGGGCCTGGTCACCACCGAAGGCTTTGCCGATACGCTGGAGATGCTTCGAGAGCACAAATGCGATCTCTCTGATCTGTTCATTGAGATTCCGAAACCACTGATTCCTCGTGCTCTGAGGGCAGAAGTAAAGGAGCGGGTGAGGGCCGATGGAACCATCGCGCTGCCGCTAGATGGCGATGGTCTTCTCCACGCCTGTCGACAGCTGGTCGATCAAGGAGTTCAGTCCGTCGCTGTCGTCTTCTTGCACGCGTATGCCAATCCCCAAAACGAGCTTGAGGCGCGAAGGTTGCTTGAACGGCACCTTCCCGAACTCTACATTTCAATCTCAAGCGATGTTTCGCCCCAGTTCCGTGAATTCGAGCGGACCTCTACGACCGCCGCTAATGCATACATTGGGCCGCTAGCCGATAGGTACCTGGAAAGCCTGGAGCGAATGCTGCCGGGATTGGGTATTCATTGTCCCCTTCTCATGATGCTTTCCAATGGGGGACTCACCCACTTGGGCGAAGCGCGCCGCGTTCCAATCCAGCTTCTCGAGTCTGGTCCAGCAGCGGGCGCCATCGCGGCTGGATACTTCAGCAAGCGTTCGCAGATCGCCGATGTTCTCGCCTTCGACATGGGTGGTACGACCGCCAAGTTGAGCATCGTCGAAGGACACCAGCCACTTGTTGTTCATCAATTCGAGGCAGCACGGGAGAGACGCTTCGCGAGCGGTAGTGGAATTCCACTCAATATCTCGACAGTAGAACTTATCGAGGTTGGCGCGGGTGGTGGGAGTATTGCCCACCTCGACAGCCTGAACCTTCTTAAGGTGGGGCCCCTCAGCGCCAACTCCAAGCCCGGCCCTGCCTGTTATCTCCTGGGTGGAACAGATCCTACGGTCACGGATGCGAATCTTCTCATGGGCCACTTGGACCCCGACACCTTCGCAGGCGGCACGATGAAGCTAAGCAGTGACGCGGCTTCGGAATCCATTGGAAATATCGTTGACACCCTTGGAATGTCTAAGGAGCACGTTGTTGACGGAGTGCTCGCAATAGTAAATGAGAACATGGCTGCGGCCGCACGAGTTCATGTAGCCGAACAAGGCTATGATGCGTCCGATTTCGCGCTCATCGTGACTGGTCGAGGCGGCCCCCTCCATGGCTGTGACGTAGCCCGCAGGCTTGGAATAACGCGAGTAATCTGTCCACCTGGTGCCGGTGTTGCTTCCGCGTTGGGGCTCCTAATAGCGCCGGCACGCGTTGACAGGTCTGCAACTATTGCTCGTCAATTAAAGGAGATCGGTCCCGACGACCTAGAAGCTGCATTCCAAACGTTGGAGGAAGACGCCTCGAGCGTCATGCGAGATACGCTCACTCCCGGCGCTGAATACGCATTCGAACGCCGAGCCGACATCCGATTCGCTGGCCAGGGCTTCGAGATCATCACGCGACTCCCAGACGGTCCGTTCGACGAAACAATTCGGGAAAGAATACACACCGAATTCCAGTTAGCCTACACACGGGTCTTTGGGCAAGTTCCGCCTGTAGAAGAAATCGAACTAGTCAACCTCCGCCTTGCTGCCGTTGAGCAATTGGTAGACCGTCCACTTACGCTGGATGGCTCGAGAAAAGAAACCTGGAGAGTCGGCGTCGATGCTCGCGAGGTGTGGAACGGGGAGACTGGCCGATCTGGAACGTTGAAGGTCCTTTCTCGCGAAAGCCTCGTGGTTGATGAGATATGGCCAGGACCCCTTATCATCGAAGACGCCTCATCGACGCTGCTCGTACCGGAGGAGGCAACTGTGCTCCGCGACCGCGCTGGCAACCTTATTATCGACCTCAAGTCGGACTCACGGTCTGGATCAGCGACGACGCTAGGTCCGTAGCACCTCCTCATCCTGGTTCAGACGATGCGACTCTGAACCCGACAGACTCGTTCGTGGCCCCGATCTTCTAGCTCTCTACGCTTTCAGCAGCCCAAACTACGACGAAGTCGCTGCCTAACTGTGTCCAGATTCGTAAGGTTCTCTGTTGCGAGAGTCACTCATCCGTGGCCGTGACCGCGATGTTGAGGGTGCGAAGCGCCTCGTCGGCAGCCGGCGATGGCGCGCCGGTCATCGGATCGGAAGCGCTCTTGGTCTTGGGAAACGGTATGACCTCGCGGATGTCAGATTCCTGAGCCAACAACGCGACCGTGCGGTCGATACCCGAGGCGATGCCTCCGTGGGGCGGCGCGCCGTACTCGAACGCCTCAAGCATGTGACCGAAGCGCTCGCTGGCGTCTTTATCCGTGATTCTGAGCAGGCGCAAGACGCGCTCCTGCTCGGGACGGTCGTGAATGCGAATGCTGCCGCCCCCGATTTCGTGACCGTTGCAGACGATGTCGTAGGCGTTGCTGAGGGCATTGCCCGGGTCGGTCTCGAGGTCCGCCAGCGACTCGCGCTTCACCGAGGTGAAGAGGTGGTGGCTGGGACTCCAGCGCTCCTCTTCGTCGTCCCACTCGAACATCGGGAAGTCGACGACCCAGAGGAAGGCGAGCGTGTCAGGGTCGGCGAGCTCCAGCTTTGCCGCTACAGTGCGGCGGAGAGTGTCGAGGGTGGGCTTGACGCGGGCAGCCGAGCCGGACTCCTTGGCGGGCATCCCGCCGGCGCCGGCGACGAGGAGTACCAGGTCGCCCGCCGAGGCGCCGGCGTTGATGCCGATCGCTTGCACCAGGTCGAGGCCGAGGAACTTGAGGACCGGTGAGCGGACCTGCTCTTGCGTGGCCGCACGCGGCTCGGCCTCGAACGCGATCGAGACGAGGCCGCGCGCGCCCATCGTCTTCACGGTTTCGGTCAGGTCATCGATCTCGCGGCGGGAGAATGAGGCGCCGCCAGGGACGCAAAGGCCTTCGACGATGCCGCCGCTCTCGACCGCGCTTCTAAAGACGGCGAACTCGGTGTTGCGGACGAGTTCGGTGAAGTCGGTCAGCTCCAGGCCGTAGCGCAGGTCCGGCTTGTCGGTGCCGAAGCGGCGCATCGATTCGGCGTAGGTGAGGCGCGGGAAGGGCGTCGACAGCTTGAGGTCGGGGCGCAGGTCCTGGACCAGGCCGGTGTATAGCGCCTCCGTCAGTTCGAGGATGTCTTCCTGCGTGGCGAAGCTCATTTCGAGGTCAAGCTGCGTGAACTCCGGCTGCCGGTCGGCACGCAGGTCCTCGTCGCGGAAGCACTTCGCGATCTGGTAGTAGCGCTCGAAGCCGGAGACCATGAGCAGCTGCTTGAACTGCTGCGGTGACTGCGGCAGGGCGTAAAAGCTGCCGGCGTGGATGCGGCTGGGCACGAGGTAGTCGCGGGCGCCCTCCGGCGTTGGGTTGGCGAGGATCGGCGTTTCGATGTCCGTAAAGCCGCGCTGGTTGAGAAACTCACGGATGTAGTGGATGACACGACTGCGCAGGACGATGTTGTTGTGCATCGTCTCACGGCGCAGGTCGAGATAGCGGTAGCGCAGGCGCAACAGCTCCTCGACGGTCGATTCCTCGTTGATGTAGAAGGGCGGAGTGCGGGCCGCGTTGAGGTTAACTATCGATTGTGCGACGACTTCGATCGAGCCGGTCGGCATCGCATCGTTTTCCGTGCCGGGGCGTCGCGTCGCGACCTCTCCCTCGATCTGCAGCACGTACTCGTTGCGGGCCTCGCTGGCGACGGCGTGCGCTTCAGCCGCGGTCTGGGGGTTGACGACAACCTGGACGATTCCGCTCGAGTCACGCATGTCGAGGAAAATGAGGCCGCCGTGGTCGCGCCGGCGGTGTACCCAGCCAGCCAGTCTCACGGTCTGGCCACCGTGTTCCAGCCGCAGTGCTCCGCAGTATTGGCTTTTAAGCATGATGGTCCTCCCTTGGGCCAGGATGCGATGAAAACGCATGAACCGATGCGCCGCGTCCCACTGGAAACGCGGCGTGGATGGCACGGAGATTCGGCGGCGGTCGATGGAGGGTCGCTGAAATCGCGGAACTCAGGCTAAGCGATGGCTGTTTTACTCTCCGCTGCTCGCGGAGTCGGTATCTTCCGTCGGGGCTTCACCCTTCTTCTTCTTCTTCTTCATCGCGAAGATGGCGGCAACGGCGCCGATAAGCAGGCCGATGATTGGAATCTTCTTCACTACAGCGCCTCCCCGTAAGTAATGCCCATATCCTATACAAGGCCGCGATGCGGCGCAAACCCGGTCGAAGTCATAGCGGTACACTGACTGGGTGACTACCTCCGAACCTTTCGCGCTCTACGTTCACATCCCTTTCTGCACCGCGAAGTGCACCTACTGCGACTTCAACTCCTACGCCGGTCAGGACTCCTTGATGAGCCCTTACGCCCAGGCCGTCGCCAGGGAAGCGAGCTTGTGGTCGACGCATCTTGCAGGGCGCAAGATCGAAACCGTGTTCTTTGGCGGCGGCACGCCGAGCCTGCTGCCGCTTCCAGACATGGAGCTCATCATGCGGGCGCTGCTCGGTCAGTTCGATATCGTCCCGACCGCGGAGATCTCGCTGGAAGCCAACCCCGGCACCGTCGACGCGGCTCATCTGCAGGGATTGCGGCGACTGGGCTTCAATCGGATCAGCTTCGGCATACAGAGCTTCCACGGTGAGGAACTTCGCACGCTGGAGCGGATACACGACGCAGACGAGGTGGAGCAGGCGTACGCGTGGGCCCGGGCGACGGGCTTCGAGAACGTAAACCTGGACCTGATCTACGGACTGGAAAGGCAGACGCTCGAAGGCTGGCAGGTCAACCTGGAGCGCGCGCTCAGCATGTTCCCTGAGCACCTTTCGCTGTACGCGCTGACGCTGGAAGACGGGACGCCGCTGACACGAGACGTAAACCGCGGCCGCAACGCCGGGCCCGATCTCGACCTCCAGGCCGACATGTTCGAGTGGAGCGTTGAACGCATGGGACGGTCAGGCTACTCGCACTACGAGGTGTCGAACTGGGCACGCTCCGGGCACGAGTGCCGTCACAACCTGTACTACTGGCGGAACCGCGACTGGCTGGGCCTGGGCGCGGGCGCACATTCACACCTCCGGGATCGGCGGTTTGCCGGCGCCGCGAGCCCATCGCGCTATATAGCACTCGTGAACGAGTCGGAGATGGCCACGGGGGATGCGTTGGAAGGCATGAGGCAGGTCGGGATGCGAGAGGAGTCGGACAAAGAGCGCGAGATGTCGGAGACGGCGTTCCTCGCCCTGCGGTTGCGCGAAGGCCTGGACATCGCGGCGTTCGAGTCGCGCTTCGGAGTCGAGTTCGAGCGCGTGTTCGGTGAGGCGGCACGCGAAACGCAGGCGCTGGGACTGACCGAGATGTCCGACGGGCATCTGCGTCTCCGCGACGAGGCGGTCCTACTCGGAGATGAGGCCTTCATTCGGTTCCTCTCCCCGTCAACATAGCGAGGATCACTATCTGGATGCGAGAGGCGGGAGGGGATGATGTCAGAAGCAAACGATAGAGTCAGAATCACGCCGCGTGACAACGGTCCGTACTGCGTCCTCGGCGACGTCGAATTGCTGGACGCCGAAGGCAGGCCGATCGCCTACGAAGGACGCCTCGCTCTGTGCCGCTGTGGTAATTCCAGCGACAAACCGATCTGCGACGGGTCTCATCGTGAGATCGGTTTCGAGAGTGTAATCCGCAGCTGAGGCTTGCGCTAAGTTTCGTTAACTCAGCCCATGCAGCGACTTCACGCCCGCGATCAGCTCGGCGAGATCGGGCGCTGATGTCGCGGGCGCCGGGCCGACGGGATCCGGCGTGGGCGGCTCGCCGAGCAGCGCTTCGATGCTGTTGCGGACGCCCCAGGAAAGCGCCGTCAGGTCGTATCCGCCTTCCAGCGTGACGACAATGCGTCCGTCACAGAGCTCCGACGCCAGAGCCTTCAGGCTGCCGACGAGCGAGGCGTAGCCGGCGCACGAGAGGCGCATTAGCGACCCATCGATAGGGTCGGCGTGGTGGGCGTCGTAGCCAGCCGAGACGAGGATGAGCTGCGGCGAGAAGCCACGGACCTTGGGCGCGACAACCTGCTCGATCAGCAGAGCGTACTCTGCGTCGCCGCAACCGCCGGGCAGCGAGAGGTTGAGCGTGGTGCCGCCTCCGGCCTCTCGCCAGTGCCCGCTTCCAGGATAGTAGGGGTACTGATGCGTCGAAACGTACAGCACACGAGGGTCCGCATAGAACGCGTCCTGCGTACCGTTACCGTGATGAATGTCGATGTCGATGATGGCGACACGGTCGAGTCCGAGGACGTCCGTGGCGTGTCGCGCGGCGAGGGCGACGCTGTTGAAGAAGCAGAACCCCATCGGCGCAGTGGCGATCGCGTGGTGACCCGGCGGCCGCGTCAGACAGTAGGCAGCATCGAAGTCACGTTTGACGACAGACTCCGTGGCGCCGAGGACGGCTCCGGCGGCGCGGAGCGCCGCAGCGTACGTACCGGTGTTGGCGATCGTGTCGGCGAGGACCATGACGGGGCCTCGTTCGCCGACGTGCTGCATGCGCTCGATGTGGCTGGCGGTGTGGACTCGCGAAAGCTCGTCTATCGAAGCGTCGCGGCAATCGGGCCGCTCGAGACGAGCAACGAGGCCAGAGTCCTCCAGGAGTTGGAGGCAGGCCTCAACTCGCGAGGCGTTCTCGGGGTGGGTCAGCGTGTCGTGGCCCAGGAATAGGGGATCGTAGTAAAGCGCGACGCCTGCCACGCGCTAAGCCTAGCAGGCGAAGACTGTCACTCGACGAGCTTTTGCAGTGATTCGTTGAGCTCGCTGAGCTCGGGGAACTGCTTTGTGTCCCACTTGAAGTAGATCTTTTGCCCGTTAGCGGTGACTTCGAAGGCGCCGCGGTCACCGGGGATCAGGGTGATGCCGTCGGTCGACTCACCGAAGGTCTGGAGTAGCTCTTGCGCGTCCACGCGGCGCGTGCGGTGTAGTTTCAAGGCCTGCAGTAAAGCAACTCGATCTTCAGTTTCTCTTTAGCCATGGAGGTGCCTCCTGGATGACTATAGCGCTGTGAGCAGGTTGGTTTCGTGCGTCCTGGGTACCTTGACGGCACGGATCACGACGAAGCCCTTTTGCCGCGCTACCGTCTCGGCGTTGCCGAAGACAGCTTCGACCTGCCGGCGCAGGCTGAGCAGACGGTTGATTACGAGGTAGAGCTGGCCGCGAGGTCGCAGGGCCTTGTAAGCGCTCGTCACGAGTTCATCCAGCACTTCACGGCCGCTGTGGGTGGGAGGGTTGCTGACGACGACGTCGAAGCGAGTCTTGGGGGGCAGATCGTGCAGACCGTCGCCCAGCACCACTTCGGCGTTCTCAACGCCGTTCAACTCAAGATTGTGCTGCGTAAGCCGCGTCGCCCGCACGTCGACATCGACGAGGGTGACGTGGCCTTTCGTCGCCAGCTTGGCGGCGGCGATTCCGATGACGCCGTAGCCGCAGCCCCAGTCCAGGACGCGGGCCGTGGGCGATACGCGCATCGCTTCGACCAGCAGGCGCGTGCCCTCGTCGATTTCACGATGGGCGAAGACGCCCGCCTGGGTGGCGAGGCGCAGGTCGAAGCCTCGCACGCTCTCGGAGATCATGTGATCCGCCACAGTCCCACTATAAGCCGCGCCCGAACAGCGACGCGGTGAGGTCTAAACAGGATCCTCAATGCCGCCTCGCACCCGTTTGAGGCTGAAGTCGCCTTCTTCCCACGAGACGAGCAACTGGGCGGCGATAAATACTGAGCTGTACGTGCCGACGATTACGCCGATCGCCATAATTGTGACGAATTCACGAATCGTTTCGCCACCAAGCAAGATCAGGGCGACCAGGACCAGGACGGCAGTCAACGAAGTGTTGAGCGAGCGAGCCAGCGTCTGATTCAGGCTCGCGTTGACGGCGGCCGACAGCGGCGGCTCGAAGCCGGCGTTCTCGGCGCGACGGATGTTCTCTCGGATCCGGTCAAATACGACTATGGTGTCGTGGACGCTAAAACCGACGATAGTCAGCATCGCCGTGATGAAGAGCGTGTCAACCTCGAAGTCGAATATCCGGCCCAAGATCGACGTGACTCCGAGGACGATGACGACGTCGTGGACCAGCGCAACGATCGCTGCTGCTCCGTAGCGTATCGGGCTCGGAACCGAGATGAAGGACACCGTGACGTAGATCAGGATGGCGACCGCGGCCGCCGCGACGGCGAAGGCGGCGTTGCGTGTGATGTCCGAGGACACGGATGGTGAGACGGACGAGAATTCCAGGAAGCGCCCGGTGGAATTGCCTTCCGAATCAACCAGGGGGCCGAAGCGCTGCTCCAGCGCAGCCTCGAGGTCCTCTCGCTCGGACGGCGCTGCCGGGCCGAACGCCGGCGCTTCGCCGGAGCCTTCGATCAGGTCCGTGCGGACCAAAAGGCGGCCCTCGGTGGTCTGCTGGATGCGGGCCTCCGCGTGACCGAGCTCGACAAGCGCCTCGCGCAGCTCGTCCTGCGTGACAGGCTCCTGGAAGGCGACGGAGAAGTTGGTGCCGCTGCTGAATTCGATTCCACGGCGCAGGCCGTCGGGCAAGGCCAGGGAGACGATGCCTGGCAGGATTAACAGCAGCGAGATCGCGTAGAACAGCGGGCGCTTGCCAACGAAGTCAATCACGAACCCGACCCTCCAGTCGCTTCACCCGCGATGGGTTGATTGGCGGCGGCACGAGCGTCTTCGACGTCGTTGCCGAGGAGCCAGG
The DNA here is from genome assembly GCA_965197795.1 of Dehalococcoidia bacterium. Lineage (GTDB taxonomy): Bacteria > Chloroflexota > Dehalococcoidia > DSTF01 > WHTK01 > WHTK01. The sequence goes on from OZ240228.1 coordinate 1,069,067, forward strand.
TGTGACGCATGACCGGCGAGCCGACCAGCGCTAGCAGGAAGGTGCGTGTCACGGTGATGGCGGAGAACATGCTGACGAGGACACCGAGAGCCAGAGTCAGCGCGAATCCCTTCACCAGGCTGGCCCCGAACTGGTCGCCGAACCAGTAGAGAATCAAGCAGGTGATCAGCGTGGCGACGTTGCTGTCTCGAATCGAGGTCCAGGCGCGTGAGAAGCCGGCATCGACGGCTCCCAGCAGATTGCGGCCGAGACGCAACTCCTCCTTCATGCGCTCGAAGATCAGGATGTTGGCGTCGATCGCCATACCGACCGAAAGGACGAACGCCGCCATACCCGCGGACGTGATGGTCACCGGCCAGAGCTTGAACACGAGGAGCGTCAGCGAGACGTAGACGAAGAGAGATGCCGCGGCGAGCAGACCGGGTAGACGGTAGTAGGCCACCATGAAGGCCATGACGGCGAAGATGGCGATGATGCCGGCCTGGACCGAGTCGACGACCGCGGAGTCACCCAGCGTGGCATCCACCTCTTCCTGCTGCACCACGGTCAGCGGCACCGGGAAGGCGCCGGTTCGCAGCAAAGTCGCGAGCGTGCGAGTGTCCTCGAAGCTGAGTCCGTTGATGACCCCGTTGTCAGAGAGCTGCTGCTGCACAAAGGGGGCGATGATGCTGCCCTGCGTACCTCTGATCGGCTCGCCGTCCAGGAAGAAGGCCATGGACTGGGGCGGATTGGAGAGACGCCGGGTGGCGATAGCGAGGAGCTCACCACCCTCACTCGTCATGCCAAAGACGAGCTGCGGCACGTTGGTGATCGAGCTACGCTCGGCGCGGATGTCATCGCGGTCGAGGAACCTACCATCGAGGACGCGCTGCATGCCATCGGTATCGATGACGGTAACGGGTACAAAAAGCGCCGACTGAACCAGCCCCGGGTTCGCGAGCACGGTATCAAGCGGCTGCGTGGTCGTAGTGCCGTCCGCATTCTCGAAGATCACGTCGCCGTTGGCGTCGCGTGCCAGCTCCATGAACTGCAGCTGGGCGGTACGGCCGATCTGGTCGAGCGCCTCGTCGGCGGAGATGCCGGGCAACTGGACCTGGATGCGGTTGCTGCCGATGCGCTCGGTGATTGACTCGGCGACACCGAAGGCGTTGACGCGCCGCTCGATGACATCGACGGCGGCGTCGAGCGCTTCGTCGAGGTCGATATCGGGGTCGGCCGAGAGGTCGGCCTGCAGGACGAGGCGTGTGCCGCCGCGCAAGTCGAGACCGAGGCGCATCTCACGCCGTTCGACGCCGAAGATGTCTATGCCCTTGCCGATGCAGATGCGGCCGACGCACTCCTCTTCCGGCCAGGGAAGGAAATCCGGGAGGTAACGGTTGGGGTTGGACGGAAAGGCAACAAACACGGCGAACGTGGTCAACGCCAGGACGAAGAGCAGCATCAGCCGCGTGGTGCGATTTCTCATCCAGAGGCACCTTTCTGCTCAGACTCGCGCCAATCGCGGGCCTCTGATTCGTCCAGGAGTCGCATGATCGCGTTGGGCAGGGCAGTTATGACGACCCCGTCGGCAAGCTCCAAAGCAACCCGCGTGCCTCCCTTTTCCGCGACCTGAATGTCCTTGACGGTGGCTACGAAGTTGGAGGTCGTCACCACAATATCGCCTGGACGCAGGTCGCGCATCTGTTTCTTGTGGCGCTCTTGATCTTTCTGAATCGGCCGCATGAACATGAAGTAGAAGGCCACGACGACACCGAGGATGACGGCGGCCAGCAGCTCGGCGTCGTTCATGGCGGCGCCTCTCCCCCTTGGTCCCTCTCCCCACTTCGCAGGGAGGGGGAGGTCTCCGACGTGAAGCCGGCGACCTCCTTGCGGATGCGGTCTAGCACGCCATCCAGATTGCTCGTTACCTCGTCATTGGTGAACCGGAGCACGTGCAAGCCCAGGCCCTCTAGGAACTCCTGGCGCGCCTGATCGATCTCACGAGTCGTGTCATGGACAGGTCCGTCGATCTCGATCACCAGACTTGCAGATGGGCAGTAGAAATCGACCAGAAAGCGGTTAAGCGGATGCTGACGGCGGAAGCTTAGCTCGTCGAGTTGCTTCCGACGGAGCGTCTGCCAAAGTACGTCTTTGGCTTCGGTGGGGTTCTGCCGCATTTCCGACGCGCGGGGCTTCAACGCCGACCAACCTACAGGCCGTCTCAAACTGCGGTGGCTGTTTTCTTCGGACCATTCATTTCCGATCCCCCCCTCCGCTTGCGGAGAGGGGGAAGTGGTAGCAGGGGGAGAGGCGATCAGGTTACGCGCCAGCGCGATCGCTTCTTCAGGCGTGGACAGCTCACCAACGGCCTGCGCCTCATCGATGGCGGCGAGGAGACGGCCGACCTCCGGGCCCGGCTCGAGGCCGAGGCTGGCCATAAGCGTCGCGCCATCCACGACTCGATGCCGTTTCTCGCCGGCGGGCTCGGGCTGCAGGCCGTTTTGCAAGATCCAGCGCACGTAGGCGACGTGTCCAGCCCAGCGGTCCTTTTCGAGCCGTGGCCCACGTGCCGCGGCCGCGTCGGCGAGGCTGAGGAAGAGGCAGGCGGGCGCGGCGTCGCCGAGGTCTCGGAAGAAACGATACAGCGCTCGCTTCGACGGCAGCGCGTCGCCTTGCGACAGCTGCGTCGGACGCAGGTGCTCCTCGACGAGCAGCGAAACGAAGCGTGTCTCCTTCGCACCGAAGCGGAGCCGGTCGCAGATGACGTGCGCCTTGGCCGCGCCGCGCTTGGGGTGGCCCAGGAAGCGGACGCGGCCGTCCGGCTCCTGCGATTTCGTCTCGGGTTTCGAAACGTCGTGCAGCAGGCCGGCGAGCTTGAGCAGGACGCGACGATTACTGCTGCCCACCCTGCAGTCGAGGTAGCCGTCCAGATCGAAGCCGGCGATCACGTCTCGGAAAACGGGTGCGAGCCAGCGGTCGGGATCCGTAGCAGGCGCGAGCATGAGGTCGAGTGCCGCTAGGGCCTCGACGGAGTGGTCGAAGACGTCCCAGTAGTGATGCTCCAATGGCTGACCGACGCCACGGGCAGCGGTGATCTCCGGCATCAACTCCTCGAGCAGTGTCAGCGAGTCCAGCAGCCGGACGCCAATCGCGGCTCTGGGCGTTGCCAGGATGCGCACCAGCTCCTCGCGCTGGCGTTCGCCGGCGGCCTGAGGTAATCGATAGGCGAGCTCGCGAATCGCGCCCTCGGTCTCTGGTTCGATTTCGAGTTCGAGCTCGACGGTGAGACGGACAGCCCGCAGCACGCGCAAGGGGTCGTCTTGTAGCGCCTGGCGGCCCAGCATGCGCAGTGTGCCTGATGCGAGGTCTTCCAGGCCGTTCGCGGTGTCAATGACCTCGCCGAGCGAGCCGTCCGCTAGGGCAGGGGCGGCCATCGCGTTGATCGTGAAGTCACGACGGGCCAGGTCCGCTTCGAGATCTTCGGCCTGCGAAATGTCGATCTCTGGCAACGGTGCGGAATCCGGCAGCGTGAGGCGATAGTGTCCGCGTTCGGCGTCCAGAGCGAACAGGTTGGCCTCCAACGCCTGCGCCAGGCGCTCGCCGGCGGCCTTCGGGTCTTCGCGAGTGACGATGTCGAGGTCTGAGGGCCGGCGACCGAGCAAGAGGTCACGCGGAGTGCCGCCGATGGCGTGCGCGTCCGGCACGGCGGCGTGGAGCGTTGCGAGTAGGCTGCGCAGCTCCGGAGTTAGCGTGTCGTTGAGTTCGGCCAAGGTAGCGAGGGAGGCGGCGGTCATCGTCCGGACGAGTCCCTTTAGGAAGGACTTTCCGCCGCTTTTTCCTCCTGTTCGGTTTCTTCTTCTCCGGCTTCTTCGTCGGACCCGGTGTAGGGCTGTAGCTCGTCGATGCTGCCGAGATAGTCGAAGTAGAGCTTGCCGTCGAGGTGGTCTAGCTCGTGCTCAATGGCCTCAGCGAACATCTCTTCGGCGGTGTAGCGCACCGACCTGCCGTCGCGATCGAGGCCCTTGACGACGACCTTTTCAGCGCGAGGCACGGAGCCCTTGTAGCCGGGCAGGGAGAGGCAACCTTCGCCTTCGCAGACTCGCTCACCGCTGCGGCGGACGATTTGCGGATTGATCAAGGTCACGAGCTCGTCGCCCGGGATGTGGATGACGCAGATGCGCAGCGAAACGCCGACCTGGGGCGCGGCAAGCCCGACGCCTGGTGCGTCGTGCATAGTCTCGATCATGTCGTCGATCAGCTTCTGAATCGAGGCGTCGACCCTCCGAACCTTCTTGGTCCTGACGCGCAGGACGGGCTCTGGGACCTTGTTGATACGCAGTACGGCCATATGTGGCAGCAGGCTTCCTCTAGCTTTGAAGTGATGCTTTCGGCTGCTCAGCGGAAGGCAGGGCCATTCTATCGCAGGGCTCTCGTACGCGCGAAGTGTCCGAATCGGTCCTGGTCGATGATGAACTTTGCGTATGAGGTGTTAGGTTACGAGTATTCGAGGTTGTTGATGGCGAGTCTTAGGCAACAGCAAAGCACCGTGAAAGCCCGCGCGGCCGATATCTTCGCGGCAGGCGTCCTCGCGGTGGAAGTGACGATGCTGAATGCGTTGGCGTTCACTCTTATCCTCTTGCGCGACATCAATTTTTCCGTCTATGGAGACCCACCACTGCCGATCCCGCTCTATCAGGTCCTCGCGTGGGTAGCCCCCATATTACTGCTGGCGGTTTGCCTGCTTGTAGCAGCCATTGCTGTCCTTGTCCGTGATGATCAAGGCCCGAAGATCCGAGCAGCGTTTTCTACTGGTCTTGTGGCTGCTCTGCTCGCAAACGTGGGGGCGCAGATGTTCGTGGTCTACTCGCTCGTCACGGATGGAATGGGTCCGGGTATTGCTCTCCTCTTGGGCCTAACCCTGGCGATTGTCAGTTACGTCTGTGCGAAGGGGCTGCTGAGGCAGATGGCAACTAAGACAAGCGCTATCTGACGACCGGCAGTACAACTCTCGACGGCCGCTCGCCCTCGTGAAAGACGGTGTTCGTGGCGACAACCGTGCGGCGGTGGCAGTTCAGCGGCTCGCCGCTGTTGGGGTTGACGTCGAAGCGCGGGAAGTTGCTGGACGAGATGTCGAGCCGGATGCGGTGGCCGCGTTTGAAGACGTTCGAGGTGGGGTAGAGCTTGATCGTAAACTCGTACGGCGTAGCGGGTTCGAGAAGTTTCTCGTACTGCAGCGATTCGCGAAAGCGGCCGCGGACGATGCCGTCCTCGATCAGCAGATCGAAGCCGGCTGGGAAGTCGTTAGAGGCGGGGTAGACGTCGATCAGCTTGGCGGTGAAGTCGGTGTCGACGGCCGAGGACGAGGCCCAGAGCTTGACTTCGATCTCGCCGGTTATTTCGAGGTCGGCCTCTAGCGGCTCGGTCTGAAAGACCAGCACGTCTCGCCGAGCCGACAGCGGCAGTGGCGTCGTCCAGTTCCAGATGTGGTCGCCACCACGCTGGTCGTAAGCGCCCTGCAGCAGGATGCCGTCAGCCGACGAGACGTTGCCGCCCACCGTGGGGACCGGGTCGCGCGGGTCGAAGTCGTAGCTGGTGGATGATGCGTATAACGCGGGCGGTTGCGTGGAGAGTGAGCCGTCAGCGTGCAGGTAGTAATCCGTGTACCGCGTGCGGGCGAGGGGCCACTCCTGCTCGTCGCGCCAGTAACCGCCGTGGTTGAGCAGGCCGTCCGGCGTGCGGCTGCCGTCGCCGCTGCCCATGACATAGATACGCACCGGGGTTGCGAAGGGCGCCGATTTGCCGACGGACGTGTCCTCGCCCTTTAGCCAGCGGTCGAACCACGCCCGGCGCCAACCGAGCTGATCGTCGATCGCGGCGTCGGCGCCGAACTCGACCTGGCCGTGTGCGTGCTGCGCCTGCTGGCCGTGGATCCAGGGACCCATGATCAAGTAGACGGGGCCTTCGAGGGTGGTGCTCAGCGCCTTGTAGTTGGCGCTGGTGTTGCCGTCCCAGGAGTCGTACCAGCCACCAACGAGGTAGACCGGGATGTCCTTGTAGCGCTTCGGGTTGTCGAGGATGTTGTTCTGGGCCCAGAAGTCGTCGTTGCCGCCGTGCTGCATCGCCTCGACCAGCCAGCGTTCGTACTCGGGGGCGTGCTTAAGGGGCGTGCCGCCGGGCCGCAGTGGCAGGTTGAGGAGGTAATGTCGCCGGTCGCGCGACATCTGCGCCAGCGCTTCACGAGAAGGGCTGTGGGGTGCGTTACGGCCTTGCCAGGAGGGGTCGTTGCCGGCGGTGAAGATCCAATTCCAGAAGCGCAGCTCGAAGGCGCCGGCGTTGCGCATGCCCTGGTAGCCGAGGTTCGAGACGGCGTCGACCGGGATCACGGTCTTTAGCTCCGGAGCGCCTTCCAGCGCGATGGCGTGCTGCGCGCCGCCGGGGTAGGACGTGCCGAACATGCCGACCTGACCGTCTGACCAGGGTTGCGCGCCGACCCAGGCGCAGATGTCGACCCCGTCGGAGGCGTCGCCGCCGAGAAAGTCCCAGGTGCCCTCCGACATCCAGCGGCCGCGCACGTCCTGCACGACGACGGCGTAACCATGCTGCGCGAAGTAGTGCCCGTATTCGACGATGCCGGTGCGGCCGGTGGCGGGCTCCTGTGTCTTGCTGTAGGGCGTGCGCGTCAGCAGCGCCGAGACGGGCTCGGGGCGGGACGCGGGGAGATAGACGTCAGTCGCGAGCTTGACGCCGTCGCGCATCGGGATCATGAGGTCGCTGAGGACTTCGACGTTTGTCCGGTTCATGCACGGAGCGTAGAAGTGGACGAGCAAGGCGTCAACGCCGGTACCGGTCGCTATGATGCAGCTAAAAGTAGTGAGACCAACGTCAAGGGAGGCCGGCATGAGCGAGCGGAAGTTCAGATTTGGCGTCAGCGGGCGCGGCGACACGATGGCGCAGTGGCGGACCTCGGCTACTCATCGTTCGACATACCGGACCACTTCACGCGTCAGTTTTCGCCGCTGCTCGCGCTGGTCGCGGCGGGGCAGGCGACGTCGAGCATCCGATTGGCGACGACGATGCTATGCAATGACTTCCGCCATCCGATCATGCTGGCCAAGGAAGCAGCCACCGCCGACGTGCTGACGGACGGCCGATTCGAGCTGGGCGTCGGCACCGGTTCGCGGCCGGATGACCTGATGGAGGCGGGGCTGCCCGTCGATACCGCCGGCGTCAAGGTGGAGCGAATCACCGAGGTGCTGAGCATACTCAAGCTGTACTACGGCGGTGAGGAGCGGATCAGCTACGTAGGCAAGCACTATCAGATCAAGGACCTGGAGGCGTACCCCAAGCCGGTGCAGCGGCCGATGCCGATCATGATGGGCGCGCGTGGCAATCGCATGCTGCGGCTGGCGGCGCGCGAGGCGGACATCATCGGCGTGATGATGGGCGGCGACGAACCGGCAGGCGACCTGAGCGCCAAGATGGCCGTCGTCCGCGAAGCGGCGGACGATCGCTACGACCAGATCGAGTTCACGCAGCTCTTCTTCAACGTAAAGGTCGACGGACAGCCGAACACGCCGGGTGCGCAGCGTCCGGGATTGAGCCTGGCGGGCAGTCGAGACGAGATCGTCGAGCAGCTGCTGAAACTGCGCGAAGAGAACGACATCTCGTACATCTGCGTCATCGGCCCGGTGATCGATGCTTTCGCGCCGGTGGTGGCGAAGCTGGCGGGGCAGTAGAACCGAGTTTCTAATTCCTGCCTGGAGCGCTTGGTTACCTCCGGCTGCTCTCTAGCCAGCGCTGAAACTCGACTGTTAGGTTCAGCCCATGGGGCCCGTAACCTATGTCGTGAACAAACCGCGCGATAGATCCATGTTTCATGGTGATGAGCATTGATTCGGCCTTCCTGTCATGGCTTGGAACGAAGAAGGCCCTCTTAGATGTTTAACCCGCCGCAGCCACACCAACATTGGCCGTTCGGTGAAATTGAGTTTCGGTTAACCATCTGATTCTCCCTCCTAGGCGATGCTGGCCGGGTCGATGTCGAGGATCCAGCCCTCCGCCAGCGTTACGTCGCGCAGCAGCTCTACGGGGTCGGGGGAGCGGACCGTGATCTGCCAGCGGAAGCGTCCGTGCCACTTCGGCACGTGGGGCGGCGCCGGGCCGACGACCTCGACGCCGGGCAGGCCGCGCTGGGAGACGTCTGTACGCAGGGCGCGGACCATGCGCTCGGCTTCCTGCATTCCGTAGTCGGCTTTGGTGTGCGAGTAGACGAGTCGAGCCAGCCGCGTGAAGGGCGGGTAGGCCTGGGCGCGGCGTAGCTCCGCCTCGGCCTCGAAGAAGGCGTGGTAGTCGTGCTGCGCGGCGGCGACGATCGCGTAGTTATCCGGCGTGTAGGTCTGGACGACGACGCGTCCGGATAGCGGGCCGTCGCCCGCCGGGCCGGCGCGCCCGGCGCGTCCCGAGACCTGGGTCAGCAGCTGGAAGGTGCGCTCGGCGGAGCGAAAATCCGGGATGTGCAGGGCGATATCGGCGCTGATCACGCCGACGATGGTGACGGCCGGCAGGTCCAGGCCCTTCGCCACCATCTGGGTGCCGACGAGGACGTCTGCCTTGCCCCCCATGAAGCTGGCGAGTATCTGCTCGTGGGCGTGACGGCCCTGCGTGACGTCGCGGTCCCAGCGCAGCGTCCGAACGCCGGGCAGCAGCTCCTGCACGGCCTCCTCGACTGCCTCAACGCCGAGGCCCATGGGACGGAGGCGGACGCCGCCGCACATAGGACAGCTGGCGAGCGGGCCGCGGCCGCGGTTGCACTGATGGCAGACCAGCCGTTCGATGTCGCCGGAGGCGCCGCGGCGGTGATAGCCCAGCGCGATGGCGCAGGCGCTGCACTGCGGCACGTAGCCGCAGTCGCGGCATTGCAGGAAGCCGGCGCTGCCGCGGCGATTGAGGAAAAGGATGGCTTGCTCGCCGTTCTCCAACGCCTGGTGCAGGCCGATCTGCAGCGAGTGGCTGAAGATCGAGCGGTTGCCGCCCTTGAGTTCTTCGCGCATGTCGACCACGTCGACCGGCGGCAGGACGGTGGAGCTGTGCACACTGAGCACGTTGCCGTCGGCGTCTCGGACGGGGCGGACGCGCTCTTTGAGCTCGAGCAGGCGATGGCTGCCCCAGAGCGCCTTCTGGTAACTGACTACGTCCGGGGTGGCGGAGCCGAGAAGCAGAACCGCGCCGCTGAGCTCGGCCAGCTTTTCGGCGGCCTCGCGCGCGTGGTAGCGCGGCACGGGCTCGTTCTGCTTATAGGTCCACTCGTGCTCTTCATCAATGACGATGAGGCCGAGGTCAGGCTGCGGCGCGAAGATCGCGGAGCGGCTGCCGATGACGACGGCGTAGCGGCCCTCCCGGATGCCGTGCCACTGGTCGAACAGCTCGCCCTGCGAGAGGCCGCTGTGCAATACCGCGACCTGGCCTGGGAAGCGCTCGGCGAAGCGGCGGACCGTCTGTGGTGTCAGCGCGATCTCCGGGACGAGGACGATGGCGCGCTTGCTGAGATCGATGGCGCGCTGCAGAGCCGTTAGGTAAATCTCCGTCTTGCCGCTGCCCGTGACGCCGTGCAGAAGGAAGGTCTGCGAGTGGTCCGTGTCGAGTGCGGCGACGACCGGGGCCAACGTGGTGAGCTGCTCGCGGGTCAGCGGTGAAGCGTCGCGTGGGGCGTAGCTGCGGCCGGCCAGCGGATCGCGCTCGACGGGCTCGTCTCGAACTTCGATGAGGCCCTGCTCGGCGAGAGGGCGTAGGACGGGAAGCGTCGCGCCGGCGCGAATCCTTAGCTCGGATGCCGGTAGCGCGGGGCCGGCGTCGAGCAGGAGCCGAAGCACCTTGGCGAGACGTCCCTTGCGAGCGGCGGTCAGCTCATCGATCACAGCTTCGACTCGCGAGGCCGGCGCGACTAAATGGACGTAACGAGTGGTCTTGGGCCGGATCGTCGGACGCGCCATGCCGAAGCTGCGTTGAATGAAACCTCGCTGCGTAAGCTGTGAAAGCGCGGTTGCGACGCCTTTCAGCTTCGAGTCGCGCTCGATCTGGCGCGCTTCGCTGCGTCCGGCCTGAATCAGATGGGTCAGGACGGCAAGCTGGCGTGGAGGGACTTTGAGCGAATCGAGCTCCTCGGCCGCAACAAGGGACTCGTAGAAGGTAAGGGGCTTGCGCTCGAAGCCCGGGGGCAGCATGAGCGCGACCGCAGCGAAGAGGGGCGAGAGATAGTAATCGGCAAGCCACCGCGCCAGCTCGACGTGCGCGGCGGAAATGACCGGGACGTCAGAGATTCGCGCGTCGACCGGCTTTGGGTCACGGAAGGCCGGGACCTCGACGACCTGCATGACGATGCCCTGGAGAAAGCGGCGCCCGAAGGGGACGAAGACCGCGTCGCCGGGCTGCAGCGTCATGCCGTCGGGCACGGCGTAGCTGAAGCTCTGACGGTGAGGCAGGCCAGAGTGGACGGCGACTTCTACGAAGGGCATTTGTTCTAATCATAGCGTGCCAACGCCAGGCTTCGAACGGTGAAAGCGTACTATCTCGACGTGACTGCACCTCGCGAAGGTTCTGCCGTCCTCTTCGTCAACCCAAAGGGCGAAGTCCTGCTACGTCTACGGGAGGACAAGCCGGGGCTGATGTTCGCAGGCCGTTGGGACACGATAGGGGGCGGGGTCGAGCCCGGCGAAAGCCACGAGGCGACGGCGATCAGGGAGACAATGGAAGAAACCGGTCTGGCGCTACGTGGTCAGATCTACTGGCGTGACTACCAATCAGTCGTCCTGTTGCACATCTACGTGGCACTCCTCGACGTGGCGGCCGAAGAGATCGCGCGTTGACGGAAGGGGAGCGCCTGGGTTGGTTCGACTTGGCCACGGCTCTGGCGTTGCCGCTGCACCCTGGGTAGAGGATGTCTTGCCGCAGTTCTTCGATTCTGACGTTTTCCGGCGAACGGCTGCCCTTCCCGCAGAAGGAACATGATTGATTGATGGGAAAACGCTGACGCGGGATAAGAAAGACCCCTAAACACCGCGGTTCAGGCGTCGACAATTCCGGTGGGACTCCGCGCCTACCCAACAACTCGAAAATCAGGGAGGCCGCATGCTCGCCACTCTTGGTAACAGCTTCAAGCTCCTGAGGGTTTCCTGGGGCATTCTCAAATCGGATCGCGAGTTGATTCTGTTCCCGTTGCTGGGGGCCGGAGCGCTGTTCTTCGTGTTCGTGTACACCGTGGCGGCGTTCTGGGCCGATGGCACCTTCGATCGCATCGGGCCTGACTACCGCTTCAACCTGGCAGACGTGACATTCCTGACGCTGGCGTACTTCCTGGCATCGTTCGTCATCGTGTACTTCAGCGCTGCGCTGTCCGCCGCGGCGTATCAGCGACTCGAGGGTTTCAACCCTGACCTGCAGACAGGTCTGATCGCGGCGAACGGCCGCCTGGGCGCGCTGGCCGGCTGGTCGGCTCTGGCGGCAACCGTGGTGTTGGTCCTGAATGAGCTGAGCAACAGCCGCAGCCTGATCGGCCGCATCTTCGGCTTCGCGCTACGGCTGCTCTGGAGTTACAGCACATTCTTCGTCGTGCCGGTGATCGTGATCGAGAATGCCAGCCCGCTCGACGCCTTGAGCCGGTCGACAGAGTTGTTTCAGCAGCAGTGGGGCAAAATACTGGCGGCGAACTTTGGCTTCGGAGTCGGGTACGCAATCGTTGTCATGCTGGCGCTGGGTCCGGCCGCATTGCTGTACTTCGGGCTCGGCTCGACGTTCCTGGCCATGGTGGTGGGCGCCGTATTGCTCACGTTGGGAGTCACCACAGTGATGGCCCTCGAGATCATCTATCGGGTGACGCTGTACGACTACGCGGCGACGGGACGTATCGGCGGCGGGTTCTCGGACAGCATGGTGCAAGACGCCTACGTCTCGAAGCGGGACCGCGGGGCGTTCCGGCGCGACCAGATAGAGCGGCCGACGAGATACGGACCCGCTGCGTAGGCGAGGAACGCGGAGAAAACAATTAGGCGGCCATTCGGCCGCCTTTGTATTAGCGATACGTCGGCTAGCGGACGCGAGCCCTTTCCTTGATGCGAGCGGCACGGCCGCGAAGCTCACGCAGATAGTAGAGACGTGAGCGGCGTACCTTGCCCAGGCGCACAACCTCGACCTTGTCGACGCGCGGCGAACTGTGCAGGAAGGTGCGTTCGACGCCGACGCCGTTGCTGATCTTGCGGACCGTGAAGGTGGAGGCGGGTCCGCCGCGGCGGACACGGATGACGTCGCCCTCGAAGATCTGAATGCGCTCCCGGTTGCCCTCGACGACCTTGACGCTGACCTTCACGTGGTCGCCGGCCTGCAAGTCGGCCATCTGGGGGTTGTCCGTGGCGTTGGAGAATTCGTTCGCATCCATCTACTTTTCGTCCTCGTCTACTTTCGGCGCGTCAGCCGCTTCCGCCGCGAGGCGCTTTTCTGCTTCCGTCAGGCAGGCCGGTTCAGATTCGCGAAGCGCTTTTTGCAGCAAATCGGGTCGACGCCGGGCGGTGCGGATGATCCGCTGCCGGCGCCGCCATTTCGCGATTTCGCCGTGGTTACCGGACAGCAGTATATCCGGTACCTGCCATCCGCGAAACTCGGCCGGGCGTGTGTACTGGGGATATTCCAGCAGTCCGTCGGAATGCGATTCCTCCAGCAGGGAGTCGGACGAGCCTAACGTGCCTGGCTGTCGTCTCACGACGGCATCGATGACGACCATCGCGGCGTACTCGCCGCCGGAGAGCACGTAGTCGCCGATGCTGATCTCGTCATCAACGCAGTGCTCGCGTATCCGCTCATCGACGCCCTCGTAGTGGCCGCAAAGCAGGATCAGGCGGGGCTCCCCGGCCAACTCGTCGACGATTTGCTGATTGAAGAGGCGCCCCTGGGGGGTGAGCAGGATGACGCGAGCGGGCGTCGCGGCGGCCGCCTTGGCGGATTCGATGGCTGCGGCGAGCGGTTCGGGCTTCATGACCATGCCGGGGCCGCCGCCGTAGGCGTAGTCATCGACGATCGAGTGCTTGTCGGTGGCGTAATCTCGGATGTCGTGCAGATGCACCTCGGCGACGCCTTCACGCAACGCGCGGCCGAGAATGCTGGCCTGCAGCGGGCCGTCGAAGGTCTCAGGGAAGAGGGTCAGGACGTCGATTCGCATCGGTCCTATTATCACCCGAGCGCGATCCAATAGCGGCGATACAGGACGCCGGTCTCGGCCTCGACGCGCTCGTCCTCCATGACGCCGCCGCAGGCTTCGATGACGCGGATCGACGGTTCGTTGCCGGTGCCCACCGTGAGCAAGACGCGATCGATGCCGAGGTTGCGCGCTCTTGCAGTGTCAGGGCGAGGATCGTCTTGCCGTGGCCTTTGCCGCGGTAGGCGGGGCGTATGTAATAGCCGATGTGGCCGCCATGATGCAGCAGCTCCGCGTTTAAATGGTGGCGAAAGCGGCTGACTCCTGCGACGACACCGGAGTCGTCGAGCAGCCAAAACGTGGTCACCGGGACCCAGCCCGCGGGTAGATTGCGGCCAGTTGCCCGGTCCACGAGGCGTTGAAGCTGGTCGTGTATTATGGGCAGCTTGCGGGCCGCGACGTCGTTCTCGCCGAAGAAGCCGTTTTCCGAGCCGCCGAGCTCGCGATACACCTCAAGCAGACCTTGCGGCGGATCGGGCGTGGCCTTGACCAGGCGCATTTAGACCTTGTCGATGGGGTGTCGTTCTCCCGCGTCGCCGCGCAGAGACTCGATTGCGTGAGGCAGCAATTCGAGGATGGCTTCGAGGCTTTCGCGGGTGCCGCGTTCGCTTCCCGGCAGATTGACGATGAGCGTTTGGCCGCGGGTCACGGCGGCGGAGCGTGAGAGTGACGACAGATGGGTGCTCTGGCGACCCGACTCGCGCATGAGCTCCGCGATGCCGGGAACGAGGCGATCGGCGACGTCGAGCGTCGCCTCAGGCGTGACGTCACGCGGTGAAAGGCCGGTGCCGCCCGTAGTCAGGATGAGATCGGCTTTAGTGTTGTCAGCCCAGCGGCGGAGTTGGCCAGATATCGCTTCGCGGTCGTCCGGAAGGACGGCAGTTTCGACAATCTCGGCACCGATGGAAGCCATCAAGGAAGCGACGGCGGGGCCTGCCGTATCGACTCGCTGGCCGCTCGCTCCCTTGTCGCTGACGGTGAGTACGGCGGCGCGAATCGTCATGACGAGACGGATTCTAGCATCACAGCGAATCTGGCCGCCGACGGCACATCGGAAACGCCGAGCTTGATTGAACGACTGCGTAAGGGCTCGCCTCATGGCTAGAGACAAGCGCCACGAGAGATAGATGCTCCCGGGAACCCAGGGCTTCTTCGTCCTGTCGTAGGGCGAATACCGACGCCAGGGAGTTTCCGGGTTGACAGTGGAGATCTGAATGGTAGTATGTGGTGGCTTGTGGGAAGATATGGGGGAAGCAGCAGATTAGCTGAGGCTTCTCCGGGGGACGGGGCCCCGGCGCATGCTGTTTCTCGGCAAGCATGATTACGCGATGGATGAGCGAGGGCGGATCCCAATGCCGCCGCGCTATAGGGAAGCGCTGATGCAGGGAATCATCCTGACGCAAGGCACACCGGACCGTTGCATTCGCGCGTACCCGGGCGACGCATTCGACGAGCAAGCCCAGTTGTTTATGAACGATCCCGTCACGAAGCGCAGCGGCAGGGTGATGCGGCGCGCGTTCTTCAGTGGCGCCTTTCCGGCGGAGCTCGACCGGGCAGGCCGGGTGCTGATACCGCCTCAGCTGCGCCAGTGGGCGAACCTGGAGACTCAGGTCACCGTGGTTGGCGCCGGCGAAGGTATCGAGATCTGGAACGCGGACGACTTCGAGACGGCGATCGGCGCCGAGCAAGAGACGTACCTGCAGAGCCTGGAATCGGAATGACGCTGGTGATGGACGCGCGTGTGACGCATGACCCGGTGATGCTGCGAGAGGTTATCGCGGCGTTGGACGTGCGCCCGGGCGGCCGCTACGTCGACTGCACGGTGGACGGCGGCGGGCACGCCGAGGCGATCCTGGAAGCCGCCGAACCGGGAGGTTCGTTGCTCGGGATCGACGCGGATTCGGAGGCGATCGAGATGTCGCGCCAGCGACTGTCGCGATTCGGCGACAGCGTCGCCATCGTCCAAGGAAACTTTCGAGATCTGGACCGGCTGTGTCGCGAGAGCGGCTACGCGCCGGTGAACGGGATCCTCTTCGACCTGGGGCTTTCGTCGCATCAGCTGGCGAGCGCGCGGGGGTTCAGCTTCCGCGTGGAGGCGCCACTAGACATGCGCTTCGGGCCGGACGAGGAGCCAACGGCTTCTTACTGGGTCAACGAGGCCCGCGAGGAAGAGCTAGCAGACATCATCTGGCGTTTTGGCGAGGACCGGCAGAGCCGCCGTATCGCCAGGGCCATCGTTAAAGGGCGTCCCTTGCGGACGACCACCGAACTTGCCAAAGCCGTCGAGCAGGCCGTGGGCCGGAGGACTGGAAGTCAAATCCACCCCGCCACCAAGACGTTTCAGGCCCTTCGCATAGCCGTCAACCAGGAACTAGCCAGCCTGGCCGAGGCGCTGCCCTGGGCTCACGGTCTGCTTGGCTTTGGATCCCGGCTAGTGGTGATTAGCTACCACTCGCTCGAGGATCGCATTGTCAAACAGTTCATAGCTCGCGAATCGCGCGATTGCGTCTGTCCGCCATCGCAGCCGGTTTGCACGTGTGGCCATAAGGCCACCTTGAAGCCGGTGACGAGGGGCGCTCTGACGCCATCCCGGGAGGAGGTCGCGGCCAATCCGCGTAGCCGCAGCGCGAAGTTGCGTGCGGCGGAACGGCTGGCGGCGGCATGAAGATGAGATGGAGAACAAACGTCGTTAGGTCGTTGAGGACCGCGTATCTTGTTGCCTTTTCGGCCTCCTTGGGTTCGGAGTCTCGTAAGGAAGAAACAGTAGCTTCTAAGACTTTGCCTCGTGGGTTTCAACCCACGTCAATGGCGTGAGGTGTTGGCATGGCAACCCTTGATCGCCTTGGACCGGCGCCTGCAGAGGCGCTTCCCGCAGCAACCTGGAGTCCCCGTCGCGCGATAGCCGTCGCCCTTGCAACGGCGGCGGTTATCGCGCTTCTCCAGGTTGTGCAATCCAGCAGCTTCGCGAGCACGGGTCAACAACTGCAGCGCCTGGAGGCGGAACGAGTCGCCTTGAAGGCGGAGATGTACGACCTGGAGGCAGTAGTGGCAGGGCTTGCGTCGTTGGACCGCACCGAGCGAGTAGCGCGAGGGCAACTGGGCATGATTCGGGCGCGGATCGTTAGTTACCTGTCGGTTGGCGTGGAGGCACCAGAGGGCGCCTTGCTGCCACGGCCGCTGCTGGAACCGCTTGACAATGAGCCGGCCGCAGAGCCGTGGTGGGAGTCGTTGTACAAGGCGCTGCCACTGCCGTGAGGCGGTAGCAACAAACCGGAGAGTTCCTAGACGCCAGGGGCGAGGGCGCGGAGTTGAGATGGCAGATTCCCTGGAGCGCCCTGAGCTTCGAACCGTCGCATGGCGAAGGGCTACGCATCCTGCGGGCTGGCGCCCTTGTCTGCTCCCCCCTTCTTTTGTTGTTAACTGGGGGGACACCCCCCAGACTCCCTGCGCATGGGCTGCGCCCCTACTAACCCTGCTTGAGATATGCGATGTGACGTTGGCAGGCGGCGGAGAGCTGTTTGGTTTGGATGCACGATTGCCGTGGCGGCTGACGTCTGCTCGCCATGACCTTGGAGTTGTGGCCTGATGGCGGGGCATTCGCGGTTTACGTGGCGGTTCGCCGTACTGGCGCTGGTGCTGCTGGTTTCGACGGGCGGCATCGTGGGGCGCCTGGCGCAGATTCAATTAGTGGACCACGAACGCTACTGGCTTGAGGCACAGGAAGTGCACGCGGAAAAGAAGCTGGTGCGGTCCGAGCGCGGGGCGATCCTGGATCGCAACGGCTTCCCGTTGGCGACGTCGGTCGACGTGTTCGACGTGTACATCGACCGGCGGGCCTGGTCGGAAGACATCACGAAAGCACAACGGACGGCAGCAGGGCTCGCGGTGCACCTGGGCCTCGATGAGCAGCTGACATTGGCGCGACTGCTGGGCGAGGGTGAGGGGCCAATCGAGCTCCTGGCGGACGTGATCGAGTTCAAGGCCGGCCAGGAGATCGACCGGCTGGGCCTGCCCGGCGTTACGGTCGCGGCAGCGACGAAGCGCTTCTATCCGGAAGGTGACACGGCGTCGACGCTGCTGGGCTTCCTGGGCCGTGATCACAGCGGCCTGGCTGGTCTGGAGGCCGACCTGGAGTCGATCCTGGGTGGACAACCCGGGGTACTGTTCTTCGAGCGGGACGGCGGCGGTCAACCGATCGCGGTGGGCAAAACGCAGGAGCAACCGGGGCAGCCGGGGTCGGACGTGCGACTCACAATCGACCGCTACATCCAGAGCCTGGTCGAGGACGAGCTGGACGCACAACTGGTGGCGCACGAGGCGACGGGTGGCAGCATCATCGTGATGGACCCGAAGACGGGCGCGATCCTGGGGATGGCGAGCCGTCCGAGCTTTAAGCTTTCGGAGTTGGACCTGGACAGTCCGCAGCAGGACCTCTACCGCAATCGGGCGGTGACGGACGCGTACGAGCCGGGGTCGGTGTTGAAGGTGATCACGATGGCCACGGCTGTCGACCTCGGGTTGGTGAACCCGAACACGACGTATTACGACACCGGGACGGTGGAGCAAGGCGGCTACACGTTCGCCAACTGGGACTTCAGCGTCAACGGTGAAACAACCATGACGCAGCTGCTGCAGAAGAGCCTGAACACGGGCGCGATCTGGCTGAGTGGCCTGATCGGGCCGGAGCGGCTGTACGAGAGCATCCAGCGATTCGGCTTTGGAGAGCCGACGCATTCGGGCCTGGGGGGAGAGTCGGCCGGGCTGCTGCGGACGCACGAGGACGCCGAGTGGTACGCGGCTGACCTGGCGACCAACAGCTACGGGCAAGGCATCGCGGCGACACCGCTGCAGGTGATCACGGCGGTCGCCTCGTTGATCAATGGCGGCCAGTTGATGCGCCCGTACATGGTTGCGGAGATCGACGGTCCCGATGGCCGGCGCATCTACGAACCGGTGGTGGTGCGGCAGACGATATCGGCGGCGAGCTCCGAGACGATGGTGGAGATGATGCGGCAGGTCGTCGACGGCGTACCGGGGCACCTGGGTCAGGTCAAGGGGTACGACGTGGGCGGTAAGACCGGCACGACGCTTGTCTCGATCCCGACCGGCTATGCATTGGACTCGACGCTGGCCTCCTTCGTGGGGTTTGCGCCGGTTGACGACCCGGCGATCATCGTGCTGGTGAAGATCGATCAACCGCAGGACGACCCGTTGGGCGGCATCGTGGCGGCGCCGGTGTTCGGCAAGCTGGCGCCGAAGATCCTGGCATACCTCAACGTGAGGCCGAACGACGCGCTAGGGCAGGGGCGATGATCGATAAACGCACCCTGCGGCTTGAAACCTGCAACTTCGGGAGCCGTGCGTGGTAGAGGCGATGCTGGCGGGATGCCTGGCGCTGGTGGTGACGCTGACTGTCGGCGGGCCGACAGTCACAGAGCTGCGGCGGCGCGAGCTGTCCAAGCAGGCGGACACGGAGGCGCCCGAGGCTTACGCGGCGAAGGCGGGGACTCCGACGATGGGCGGGGTGATGTTCCTGACTGGCATCGCGGCGGCGGCGATACCGCTGGCGGCGCTGCGAGACGCGGACGTCTGGCTGCCGCTGGCGGCAATGGGCATCGCGGCGGTGCTTGCGACTTTCGACGACATTCAGACGCTTGTGGGTTCGAAGGAGACGGCGGGGCACGAGCGCTGGTTCTGGTTGGCCAAATGGGGTGTCCTGATCGCGCTCGGCGTGGTCGTGGCGCTGGTGTTGTACTACGAGATGGACCTGGAATCGGTGCTGGTGCCGCACTTCGGTGACTACAGCCTTGGGCTGCTTTACATCCCGGTGGTGATCGGGGTGTTTTTCGCAGGGACGAGCGGCATGGTGATAACGGACGGCATGGACGGGCTGATGGCCGGCGTGAGCGCCATAGCGTTCGCGGCGTACGGCGCGATCGCGCTGTCGCAGGGGCAGGAGGAGCTGGCGGCGTTCGGCTTCGCCGTGACCGGGGCGCTGGCGGCGTTCCTGTGGTACAACGCGTACCCGGCACAGGTGTTCATGGGCGAAGTGGGGTCGCAATCGTTGGCGGTTGGGCTGGTGGTGCTGGCATTTATGACGGGCTGGTGGCTGCTGCTGCCGGTCATCGGGGTCGTGTTCGTGGCGGAGGGGTTGTCGGACGTGATCCAGATCGCGTATTTCAAGAAGACGGGCGGCCGGCGAATCTTCCGCATGGCGCCGATCCATTACCACTTTCAGCTTGGCGGCTGGACGGAAACGCAGGTGGTGACGCGGTTCTGGGTGATCGGGCTGCTTGGGGGACTGGCTGGCGTGGCGCTGGCGGTGGTGGAGTGATGAAGGGACATCAGTCGCCGTATGAGGCGTTGGAAGCTTCGCGTCCTACGCCCTTCCTGTCGGTCGGGCTTGTGCGCTCCGCTCCTTTTGTGAACCTGAGTCCGAGAGGACACCCCTCGGACTCTTCGCGCATGGGCTTCGCCCCCGCTACCGCTACTGGCGTCCGATGGAAGCGCCAGGTAGTAGGTGGGCTTCGTTGGGCCTCCGAGGGGTGGGCCATTACGGGGAACGATAGGGCGACAAATTGGGATCGTCCTATGCAGGTTGAAATATATGGCTTCGTGCACGGAGTGGCGGCGTGAGGGTCACGGTGATCGGGTTTTCGATCGAGGGAGAGGACCTGGCGCGTTACTTCGTGGCGCAGGGCGACGAGGTGCTGGTGAGCACGCTGCGCGTGCCGGACTCGATGGCGCACGTTCAGGAGGAGCTGGCGAGTCGCGGTGTGACGTTTCGCGTCGGGGAGAACTCATCGCAGGACGTTGCGGGGGCCGACCTAGTCTGCGTTTCGCAGGGAGTGCCGCTGGACATACCGGCGGTGGCCGCGGCGCGCGAGGCGGGGACACCGGTGCGCTCGATGACGAGCCTGTTCTTCGAGAAGTACCCCGGGCCGATCGTGGGGATCACGGGGTCGAGTGGCAAGACGACGACGACGGCGCTGGTGGACGCGATGTTCACGGCCGCAGGACGAGAGCACGTGACGGGCGGCAACATCGGCGTCGGTTTGATGGGGCTGCTGGAGGGCACTGATGTCTCGAGGCCTGCGGTGCTGGAGATCAGCCATACGCAGCTGCAGCTGCTGGAGCGCAGCCCTCAGGTGGCGGCGCTGACCAACGTGACGCCGAATCACCTGGACCAGTTCACGTGGCAGGAGTACGTGGCACTGAAGCGCCGCATCTTCGAGTTTCAGACGCCCGACTCGGCGTGCGTGTTCAATGCCGACGACCCGGTTTCGCGGGAGCTGGCGCCAACGGCGCCGGGAGAGGTGCTGCTGTTCAGCCTGGGGGGCGACCACGGGATGAGCGGAGCGTACGTGCAGGCCGGTGTGATCTACATGCGCCGAGACGGCAGGAGCTACCGAGTTGTCGAGGTGGCTGAAGTTCCGCTACGAGGTCAGCACAACGTGGCGAACGTTGCGGCGGCGACGGCCGTTGCCTCGTCGTCTGGCCTGTCGCCCGACGACGTCACGCGCGGCATTCGGGAATTCAAGCTGCCGGAGCACCGCCTGGAAGCGGTGGCGACTGTAAAGGGTGTGGACTATTTCAACGACAGCATCGCGACGGCGCCGGAACGGACGCTGGCGGCGCTACGGTCGTTCGACGAGCCGGTGGTGCTGCTGTTGGGCGGCCGGGAGAAGCAGCTGCCCCTGGAACAAATGCTGATCGAGGCGAAGCGGTCGTGCCGGGCGGTGGTCTGCTTTGGGGAAGCAGGACGGCTGCTGGCGGACGCCTCAAAAGCCGCTGGGCTGGACGCGACGCGAGTCGAGACAGTGGCCGATGCGGTAGAGGCGGCTTCGAGGTTGGCGCAGGCGGGCGACGTGGTGCTGCTGTCGCCGGCGTGTACGAGCTTCGACGCCTACGAGAAGTTCGAACAGCGGGGTGAAGACTTTCGGCGGCACGTGCTGGCGCTGGAGGGCGGGGCGTGACCTTCGAGAATCGCATGAAATGTAGCGGCGTCCTGCGGACGAGACGCCTGTGGGCTGCGCGTCCTGCGCCCCGATCGATCGGGGCTTGTTCGCTTCGCCATTCCAGGGATACATACCTTAGGGGACACCTCTCAGACTCCCGCGCATGGCCCTTCGACGCTGCTCAGGATGCTATTGCGCTTTCGTTACTCCTGCCGGGTTGCGGCGGACGGGTCGGCTTGATGGGCGGTGTTGGGGCGTTGCGGACGGAGCTAAAGCTCCGTCCCTACGGAGGCTTTGCCCTGCTCGGCGAGGTGGCCTTGGTGGCGCGGCGTGAATAGCGGGAACTTCCGCTTGAGGCCGGGGAGGCCGATTACGCGATCCTTGTGACGACACTGGCGCTCGTGGTCGTCGGCCTGATCTTCGTCTACAGCTCGAGCTTCGCGATCGCGTTGGCGGAGTTCGACGACGTCAATTACTTCCTGTTCCGCCAACTGGGAGCGGCGTTAATCGGACTGGTGGCGATGTTCGCGCTGATGCGCCTGGACTACCGCAAGCTGCGGTTGTTCAGTCCCCTGCTGATGCTGCTGGCGGTGCTTTCGCTGGTGGCGGTGCTGGCGGTTGGCACGGAGGTGAACGGGGCGCGACGTTGGGTGGCGCTGGGCGGCCTGCCGCCGTTTCAACCCAGCGAGTTCGCCAAGCTGGCCGTGATCATCTATATCGCAGCGTGGCTGGCCTCGAAGGGCCAGGAGGTCAAGACGTTCGCGCTGGGGCTGGCGCCGTTCATCCTGCTGGTCGGCCTCGTGGCGGCTTTGATCTTGATGGAGCCGGATACGGGGACTGCGGCAATCGTCGTGATGACGACCGTGGCGCTGTTCTTCGTCGCGGGCGGCTCGATGACGCACGTGTTTACGCTGGCCGGCATCGGGTTGGTGGCCGGCGCGCTGTTGGTACTCGGCGGTGAGTACCGCGCCGACAGAGTCCTGGCGTTCACTTCGGCCGAGGACGACCCGTCCGGCGTCGGGTTCCATACGCTGCAGCTGCTGATCGCGTTGGGCAGCGGCGGCATCGAAGGGCTGGGGCTTGGCGTCAGCCGACAGAAGTTCTTCTATGTACCGGGGGCGCACACAGACGGCGTATTCGCGATCATCGGCGAGGAGACGGGATTCGTCGGCGCGATGATCGTGATCGGATTGTTCGCGTACCTGGTGTACCGGGGATTCAAGGTGGCGATGAACGCGCGAGACGAGTTCGGCAGCTATCTGGCGATGGGCGTGATCTGCTGGATCGCGTTCCAGGCGCTGATCAACATCGGCGGGGTCACGCGCTCGATACCGCTGACCGGGATCCCGCTGCCGTTCGTGAGCTACGGCGGGTCCTCGCTGATCATGATCATGGCCGGGATTGGGATCCTGCTGAACGTGTCACGGTATAGCCGTGAGAACGCGTACGCGGAGCAGCCGCAAGCAGCGAAGACGAAGCGTCCGGTAAGACCTAGGGCACGCAGCGCGGCGATATGAGGATCGCGTTTTGTGGCGGTGGCACCGGCGGCCACGTCTACCCTGCGCTGGCCGTGGCGGCCGCGCTTCGCGAGCTGCCTGAGGGTCAAGAGCTCGAACTGCTGTACATCGGCGTACGAGGGAAGATCGACGAAGAGATCGCGGTACGCGAGGGCATGGCGTTCCAGTCGGTGACGGCGGGGCCGTTGCGGGTAGGGTCCGTGCTGGGCACGCTGCGTGGCGGTCTCAAGGTCGTAGCCGGGATGGCGCAGGCGTTGGGGATCTTGCGCCGATTCGAACCGGACGTGGTGTTCGCCAGCGGCGGTTACGGCAGCGTGGGCGTTGGACTGGCGGCGCGAATGCGGCGTGGCAAGCTGCTGTTGTTCTTGCCGGACGTCGAGGCGGGGCTGGCGGTGAAGACGCTGGCCAAGGTTGCGGATCGAATCGCTGTGACGGTGACACCCGCGCTGACGGCGATGCCGCCGCAGAAGACGGTGCTGACGGGTTACCCGGTGCGTCGAACATTCTTCGAAGCGGAGACGGTCGCCGCGAGGGAGCAACTGGGACTCGACCCGCGGCTGCCGACGCTGCTGGTCAGCGGGGCGAGCAGCGGCGCGAGCCGATTGAACCACGCGATGTCGTCGTGGACGATCAGCTTCCTCGAGATCGGGCAGCTAATCCACCTCTGCGGCGCGGCCGATGAGTCGTGGCTGCGCGCGGCAATGGAGGTGCTGCCGACGGAGCTGCGGTCGCGGTATCACCTGTACGCGTACCTGCACGACGAGATGCCACTTGCCATGGCGGCGGCGGACCTGGCGGTGATGCGGGCGGGCGCGTCGGTGCTGGGCGAGCTGCCCGCGACCCGGCTGCCGGCGATCTTGGTGCCGGGGGAGTACGAAGGCTGGGACCAGACGCCGAACGCTCGCTACCTGGAAGAGAACGACGCGGCCGTGATGCTGATGCAGGACAACCTGGGTGAGCTGCAGGACACGGTGACTTATCTGATTAACAACGAGACCCGGCTGGCTAACATGCGGGCGGCGCTGGGAAAGCTGGCGGTGCCGGATGCGGCGGAGAACCTGGCGAGAGTGCTGGTGGAGATGGGGAGCTAGCAGGGGGTTCTCGCGCTCTGCAGGTTAAAACCTGCAGCGTCGAGGACGCGTGGTTGGCAACCTGCGTTGGGCGTTCGGACGGAGCTAAAGCTTCGTCCCTACGGGGCGCTGCGGCTGCAAGGTGACGAGCGTGAGATGATGGGGACGTGAACAGGGGTTCGATTCCGGCGCGGGTGCACCTAGTGGGGATCGGCGGGGCGCATATGTCCGCGATCGGACGGATATTGCTGTCGTGGGGGGTGGAGGTGTCGGGGTCAGACCTGAGGGCTACGGCGGTGACCGAGGCTATGGCGGCGCTGGGGGCGCAGGTGGTCATTGGGCCGCACGTCGCGGACAACGTGAGGGACGCGGAGCTGGTGGTGACGACATCGGCCGCGACGGACGACAATCCAGAGCTTATCGAAGCGCAAAGACGTGGCATCCCCGCGATCAAACGGGCCGAGATGGTCGGCCGGCTGATGCGAGGCAAGACCGGCGTTGGTATCGCTGGGTGCCACGGCAAAAGCACGACCAGCGGGATGGTGGCGTACATCCTGGCTAAAGCGGGACGCGACCCCTCCTATTTGATAGGTGCTGAGGTGGCCGACCTGGGGACGAACGCGGCTGCAGGTGAAGGCCCGCACATCGTGGTGGAGGCGGACGAGTACGACCGGGCGTTCCTGAGCTATCACCCCCAGGTGGCGCTGGTGACCAACGTCGAGGCGGACCACCTCGATTACTACGGGACGTGGGAGGCGGTGCAGGAGGCGTTCGCGGGGTTCGCCGCGAACGTGCCGGCGGGAGGCACACTGGCGCTGTGCGCCTCGGACGCGGAGGCGATGCGGCTGCGGCAGTATGCCGCCGAGGGCGTGGATGTCGTCACTTACGGGCTAGACGTCGCGGCTGATTGGGTTGCTTCAGAGGTCGAAACAGAGGGACTGGGACAGTCGTTCCTGCTGTCATATAAAGGTAACACGCTACGGCGACTGAAGACCGCGCTGCCGATCCGGCACAACGTGGAGAACGCGCTGGGCGCAGTGGTTGTGTGCCGGACGCTGGGGCTTGAGCTGGATGAGATCGCGGCGGCGCTGCAGGAGTACCGCGGCGTGCGCCGGCGGTTCGAGCCGGTGGGTGAGGCGGCGGGAGTGTCGGTGTACGACGACTACGCGCACCACCCGACGGAGATCGCGGACACGGCCGCGGCAGCGAGGACGCATTTTCCGGGTCGTCGCATCGTGGCGCTGTTTCAGCCGCACACCTACGCGCGCAGCCGCTACCTGCTGGACGGGTTCAAGACCTGCTTTCGGGAGTTCGACCGGCTGTACATATTAGAAACATACGCGGCGCGAGAGGCGATTGCGGACGGGTTGACCGGGGCGCAGCTGGCGGCGCAGCTGCACGAGCCGGAGCCGGAGTATTTCGAGACGTTCGAGGCGGCGGCTGATGGCATCGCGGCGGAGCTGAAAGAAGGCGACGTGTTCTTCACGGTGGGCGCGGGCGACGTCGACGTGGTGGGGCCGATGGTGGTCGAGCGGTTGGATGCTCCATGAGGTGGGCGTTGTGACGAGAGGCGAGTGATAGTGGAGCTAAACGCCCCGTTCGTCAAGGCGCTTGAGGGCGTGGCGGCGGTGCGGTTGGACGAGCCGATGTCGCGGCACACGACGATCGGGATCGGCGGGCCGGCGGACGCGTACGTGGTGGCGGAGTCGGCGGCGCAGTTGAGGGACGTACTGCGCGCGTGCGCCGAGGCTGGCGTGTCTGTGTTCATGCTGGGGTCGGGGAGCAACATCGTCGTCGGTGACGGCGGGATTCGCGGCGTGGTGGTGGAGAACCGGGCCCAAGCGGTGACGGGGCCCTCGACGATGAGCGTGGCGCCCGACCTCACCCCCGCTGCCGCGCGCCCCTCTCCGATTTCGGAGAGGGGCTCTGGAGTGCGAGGCGGTGAACTGCCTTCGGAAGAATCTGATTCGGCAGACGAGGAACGGGTCTTGTTTCGGCTGGAGAGCGGCTGCAGCTTTGCCGCGGAAGCACGACGGTTGACTTTCACGGGGTACGCGGGCCTCGAATGGGCCTGCGGCATACCTGGGACATTGGGCGGCGCCGTGGTTTACAACGCGGGGGCTTACGGCGGCTGCCTGGCGGACGTGTTGCAGCGGGTGGCCGTGTGGGACGCGACCGAGGGCGAGGCGATGATAGAGGCGCGGGAGCTGGGGTTGGTCTATCGCGGCAGCGACTTCTCGCGTGGCGTGATGGCGGGCCGAGTGGTGCTGTGGGCTGAGATGGCGCTGTGGCCGGGAGATATCGAAGCGCTGAAAGCACGCGTGACCGACTACGACGCGCGACGACTGAAGGCGCAGCCTCGGGGGCGCAATGCGGGCTCGTTCTTCAAGAACCCGCCGGGGCAGCCGGCGTGGCGTTTGCTCGATGCGGTGGGTCTGCGCGGGCATCGCATCGGTGGAGCGGAATTCTCCGAGAAGCACTGCAACTTCCTGATCAATGCGGGAGAGGCGACGGGGGCCGACGTGGCGGCGTTGAAGGCGCTGGCGCAGGAGCGCGTACAGGCCGATTTCGCGGTGGAGTTGGAGAACGAGGTGTCGCTGGTTGGTGACGGGTGGTGACGGCGGGACGTTTCCTGCAGGTCGCAGCCTGCAGCTTCGAGGACGAAGTGACTGACGGACTGCGTTGGGGTGTCGGGCCGGTCAGATGAGATGTCCTGCGTGCGATGTATCGCTGGGCTACTGGTGTCGGTTGTCCGGGCACGGGATGCTTGTCGAAGCCGCGAAAACGTTGCGAAGTTGAGATGTTGTATTAGACATAAGGATCGAGTAAGCTATAGCGGACTGATCACGTGCTAGTCAATTGACCGGCATAAGCGTTGTCAAGGAGTGACTTAGCTTGCCGAAGGACCGCAGCCCCCGCCGGCGGCCCGAGCCGATATCGCGTTATCCAACGCCTTCGCGGCTGCGCGTGCTTTCGCGCTTGCGCTGGCCGCTCACCGTCATCCCGATACTTTTCGTAGCAGCAGGCACGTACTACGTGCTGAACTCGCCGTGGCTCACGGTGCAGGAGGTCCGCATCCAGGGGACCGAGAGCCTGGACCGGGCTTCCTTGATCGAGATCTCCGGGTTGCAAGGTCGCAGCATGTTCGGGTTGCCGGTAGACGGCGCGCGGACGCGGTTGATAGCGCTGCCACAGGTGAAGTCGGTCTCGATCGAACGAAACTGGCCGGACGGTGTGACGATCACGATCGAGGAGCGCCAGCTGGCGGCGTTCTGGTCGATCGGCGGCCAGGATTACGTCGTGAGCGCGGGCGGCTACGTTCTGGGCGGCGGAGCGCCCGAAGGCCCGGCGCCGCGCATCATCGAGGTAGGCAACGATAGGACGCTGAACGTCGGCGACCTGGTGCACCCGGACGCGATCGCGCTGGCGCAGCGCATCTTCAAGGAGTCTCCGAGGTTTCTGGGCGAAAGCGTAGAGGTGCTGGAGTACCGCTCCGGCGTTGGCGTCACTGCGGTGTTTCAGGGTGGCATGCGCGTGACGTTCGGCGATGAGCGGTCGTACGAATACAAGGTTGCGGTACTGGCGGAGCTCCTGGAGGAGCTCTCACGCCAAGGCAAGGCGCCCGAAATGGTGGACCTGCGGTTCGGGGAGCGCGTTACTTATGAGTAGCAGGCAAGCTACTGCCGGTGGGGCCGGAAGGGAGCTACCGTGAAGAGCGGTACCTTTGCGGCGATCGACGTAGGTACGACGAAGATCTGCACCATCGTCGGTGAGGTCTCCGGGACGGGAGAGACGCGGATCCTGGGCGTCGGCGTGGCGCCCTCGGGAGGCCTCAGCCGCGGCATGGTGGACAACATCCGCGAGGCGACGGAGGCGATCCGGGCCTCGGTAGACAAGGCAGAGCGCGCCAGCGGGACGCGCATCCT
This sequence comes from Dehalococcoidia bacterium, assembly GCA_965197795.1. Lineage (GTDB taxonomy): Bacteria > Chloroflexota > Dehalococcoidia > DSTF01 > WHTK01 > WHTK01. The sequence continues at coordinate 1,096,757 of OZ240228.1, forward strand.
GTCGGCGTTCGTCGGACTCAGCGGCGCGCACGTGGAGAGCATCAACAGCCGCGGCATCGTGGCGGTTCCGGACCGCACGCGGCCGATTTCCGGGGAGGACATCGCACGGGCGATGGAGGGCGCGAAGATCATCAGCGTGCCGGCGAATCGCGAGGTGTTGCACGTACTGCCACGCTACTTCGTGGTGGACGGTCAGGACAGCGTCAGCGACCCGCTAGGCATGTACGGGCAGCGGCTGGACGTGGAGGCGCACATCATCACGGTGGCGAGCAACGCGCTGGCCAACGTGGCGAAAGTGGTCGAGGCGGCGGGCGTGCAGGTGGAGGAGGTGGTGTTGCAACCACTGGCCTCAGCCGAGGCGGTGCTCTCTCCGGAGGAGAAGCGGCAGGGCGTGATCCTGGCCGACATCGGCGGCGGCTGCACCGACATTAGCGTCTTCGTGGAGGGGAGCATCCAGCACACGGCGACGCTGGCGGTGGGCGGCAACCACATCACGCGTGACCTGGTGGTGGGGATGCGATGCCCGTACCACAGCGCGGAGGCGGCGAAAGAGGTCTATGGCAACGCGTTGCCCAGCGCCGTCGGACTTGAAGAGACGGTAGATATCGAAGCGTTTGGGGCGGAGCGCGAGCGAACCTATCAGCGGCGCATGATCTGCGAAATCGTCCAAGCGCGCTGTGAAGAAGTACTCGAGATGATCGTGTCGGAGGTGCAGCGGGCCACGGAAACCGAGCTGGTTTCAGCGGGCCTCGTGCTGACTGGTGGCACGGCACGGCTGCCGAACCTCGACCTGCTGGCCGAACAGGTGACGCGGCTGCCGGCGCGCATCGGAATGCCGGGGCACATCTTCGGGCTGGTTGACGAGCTGCACGACCCGGCGTACGCGACCGGCGTGGGACTGCTGCAGTGGGCCGTGGGCGAGCAGGAGATATCGCCGGTGGGCCGGCGCACCGCGGCGTCGACACCGCTGGATGGACTGTTCAAGCGCATTGGCAACCTGATGCGCGTGCTGTTACCGCAATGAGAAGAATGAGACGAACCCTCTCTTACCAAATCCCGCCAGGAGGGCCGCAATGACAAACCGAAACCATCAGTTCCACGGACTACCGCCGATAAAGGTTGTCGGCGTGGGCGGTGGCGGCTGCAACGCCGTGAACCGGATGGGACGGGACCAGATACCGGGTGTCGAGCTGGTGGCCGTGAATACGGACGGCCAGGCGTTGATGCATATCGAGTCAGACCTGCAGATCCGGATCGGCGAAAAACTGACGAAAGGCCTGGGCGTGGGCGGCGACCCGGCGAAGGGGGAACGGGCGGCGGAGGAGAGCCGGGACGAGCTGCGCGACGCGGTGAAGGGGGCGGAGATGGTGTTCGTGACGTCCGGCATGGGCGGCGGCACCGGCACCGGCGCTTCGCCCATCGTGGCCGAGGTGGCGCGTGAGGTTGGGGCGCTGACGATCGGCGTCGTGACGCGGCCGTTCGGCTTCGAGGGACGCAAGCGGGCGGAGCGAGCCGAGGAAGGCGTCGCGGCGCTCCGCGAGAAGGTCGACACGCTGATCGTGATCCCGAACGATCGGCTACTGACGATTTCGGACGCCAAGACGACGCTCGAGGAGGCATTTTGCAGCGCCGATGAGGTGCTGCACCAGGCGATCCAGGGGATCTCTGAAGTGATCACGCTGCCGGGCATTATCAACCTGGACTTCGCCGACGTGCGCCGGGTCATGGGACAAGCCGGTCCGGCGCTGCTGGCGATCGGAAAAGCGCGTGGCGACGGCCGGGCGGCGGAGGCAGCCAGGCTGGCGGTGACGAGCCCGCTGCTGGACGTGAGCATCAAGGGCGCGCGCGGCGTGTTGTTCAACGTCGTCGGCGGTAAAAGCCTCGGTATCCACGAGGTGAACGAGGCGGCTTCGGTGATCCAGGAGACCGTGGACGTGGACGCCGAAATCGTGTTCGGGGCCGCGATCGACGAGAGCCTCGGCGATGAGGTGAAGGTGACGGTGATCGCGACCGGGTTTGACGCGAAGCCGGTGCTGACGGCCTCCTGCGAGGAGGAGCCGGCGCCTGTCGAGTCCAATGGCGATGAGCCGGACGACGAGCACCGGGCGTCGCGCGGGTTGTTTGGCACCGTGCCGGAGGTGGACACCGAGCTGCCGGCGTTCCTCAGACGTGGAGTCACCGCCCGGCAGGGGTCGAATCTAAATGGACACAAAATGTAGTGGTAACAGGTGGTTGACAGGCCCTATATCTGGTGTATGATTCGCCTTGCGCTCTCCGAAAGGGCGTGACGATTTAGACCACCGGAGGCATTGCTACCCCGCATGCGCTGCCCCTTCTGTACCCACGACGACTCCAAGGTTATCGACTCGCGCGAGGCGGAGGACGGCATCCGGCGACGCCGGGAGTGCCTGAGCTGCGAGCGGCGTTTCACGACGTTCGAGCGGGTTCAGACGGCGCACCTGATGGTCGTCAAGAAGGACGGCCGGCGCGAGGAGTTCTCGCGGGAGAAGATCCGGACTGGGATCCAGCGCTCTTGCGCCAAGCTGCCGGTTAGCGCCGCCGAGATCGAGGCGATCGTCGACGAGGTCGAGGCGACGCTGCTGTCGCGCGGTGAGGCCGAGGTGCCGTTCACCGAGGTCGGTGACCTGGTGATGGACAGCCTGCGAGAGCTGAACTACGCGGCGTACGTGCGGTTCGCGTCGCACTACAAGGACTTCGTGAGCCAGGAAGAGCTGCAGGCGGAGGTGGCGCGGGCACAGGCGGCGCCGCGTCGGCTGCAGCGCCGGACGGGTGCGAACCAGCCGCCACTGCTACCACCAACGGCGTTGGACGCGCCGCCATCACAAGTCGAAGGCGGACGCGCCAGGCGCGTCGCCCGCCGCTAGGTCGAAGTGTCAAGGTTAAAGGACGTAAAGGTTGGTTATCGACTCCTTCGGCAAGTTGTACACGCAGAGCGGCGAAATCCTGGCCGAAGGTTCGTGTCAAGTGGACATGGAGCGCGGCAGCGTGACGCTGCGGCCGGTGGTGGACACGCCGCTGTTATCGCGCGAGAAGGAAGCGATGCGGCTGGTGCTGGACGACGGCATGGAGCTGTCGATTCGGGCCGGGATCATCCGCTTCCGTTTGAACGCGCCGGGGCCGCCGCCGGGGCCGGCGTATCGGCTGTTCGTGGCGGGGGCCGGGATGAGCCAGACGCCAGCGGCGGAGTGAGGACGGTGGTGCTAGAACCTCTGGGTATGGGAAGGACTCTGCAGGATGAATCCTGCAGCCACCGGTGTCGTTAGGTTAAGAAATCCTTTCGCAGGCCACCAGCTTGAGGCTAAAGAAAGACTTAAGTAAGTGGAACCGGTCGCTAGGTAGCTGCCGGCAAGTGGATAAGGCATAGGAAGGACCCTAATCGTATGCCCCGCAAAGACGCGAAGAGCCGAGAAGACGAACTGACACGCCGCTTTAGCGAGATCGAGGACCAGTACCGCTTCGACGGCGAGGTGAAGCTGGGCGAGGCTACGCCCGACGAGCTTCGAGAGCTGGGCATGATCGACGCGGAGCTGAAAGAGATACGGGCGCAGCAGCCGCAGGAAGCGGCCGTCTAAGCCCACCGACATACGACTAATCGACCAGGAGACCCCGCGATGACCACGACCCCTTCGACAGAGCGCAGGACAGGCGTTTATCCAGGACTGCGGACTGAGCATGAGGACGAGCGTCCCGGCCCTTCGACAGGCTCAGGACATAGCTTGAAGCTAAAGCGCTTCTTCACGACGCCGGGCGTCAGCGCCTACGAGGTCATCGATTGGGAGATGCGGACGGCGTCGATCTCGGACGAGACGGGGAAGACGTTCTTCGAGCAGACCGACATCGAGACGCCGTCGTTCTGGTCGCAGACGGCGACGCAGGTCGTGGCGTCGAAGTACTTCCGGGGCCGCATCGACACGCCGGCACGGGAAACCAGCACACAACAGTTGGTCGACCGCATCGTCATGGCGATCACGGCCTGGGGCCGCGAGGCTGCGGATATCGACCCTTCGACAAGCTCAGGGGGGACCCTGGCGACGGGGGTGAGCTCGGGCACGGCGTACTTCGCCTCGGATGACGAGGCGGCGACGTTCGAGCACGAGTTGCGCCACATCCTGATCAACCAGCGGGCGTGCTTCAACAGCCCGGTGTGGTTCAACGTCGGGACGAAGGAGAAGCCGCAGTGCAGCGCCTGCTTCATCCTCAGCGTCGAGGATGACATGGAGTCGATCCTGGACTGGTGCCGCACGGAGGGGATGATCTTCAAGGGCGGCTCCGGGTCGGGGATCAACCTCTCGAAGATACGGTCGTCGAAGGAGTACCTCTCGGGTGGCGGCGTGGCCTCGGGGCCGGTGTCGTTCATGCGGGGCGCGGACGCGATCGCGGGGTCGATCAAGTCGGGCGGGACGACGCGGCGAGCGGCGAAGATGGTGATCCTGAACTCGGACCACCCGGACGTGATGGAGTTCATCGAGAGCAAGGCGAAGGAAGAGCGCAAGGCGTACGACCTGGGCAGCGCCGGCTGGGACATGTCGCTGAACGGCGAGGCGTGGGCCAGCGTGCAGTTCCAGAACGCCAACAACAGCGTGCGCGCGACGGATGAGTTCATGCGCGCAGCGATCAACGGCGAGGAGTGGAAGCTCGTCGCGGTGACGGACGGCGACCCGATAGAGACGCTGAATGCGGCGGAGGTGCTGCGGGCGATTTCTCAGGCGGCGTGGGAGTGCGGCGACCCGGGCATGCAGTTCGACACGACGATCAACGACTGGCATACGTGCGCCAACACGGCGCGGATCAACGGCTCCAACCCGTGCTCCGAGTACATGCACGTGGACGACAGCGCCTGCAACCTCTCCAGCATCAACTTGCTGCGGTTCATCAAGCCGGACCCGGACCAGCCGGTGAAGCTGATGTTCGACGTGGAGGCGTACTGCAACACGGTCGACGTGATGATCACGGCGCAGGAGATCATCGTGGGACACTCGGGCTACCCGACACCTAAGATCGAGGCGAACGCCCACGCGATGCGGCAACTGGGCCTCGGTTACGCGAACCTGGGTGCGCTGCTGATGACGCTGGGCCTGCCGTACGACTCGGCCGCGGGGCGCGCCTACGCGGCGGCGGTGACGTCGGTGATGACGGGCCGGGCCTACGCGCGGTCGGCCAACGTCGCGGCACGGGTCGGACCGTTCACGGCGTACGCGGAGAACCGCGAGCCGATGCTGCGCGTGATCGCGAAGCACCGCGCCGCGGCGTACGACATCGAGCGCGAGCTGATCGACGACGCGGGGCTGGCGCAAGCGGCGACGGCGGCGTGGGACGAGGCGCTGGAGCTGGGCGAACAGCACGGCTATCGCAACGCGCAGGCGACGGTGCTGGCGCCGACCGGGACGATCGCGTTCATGATGGACTGCGACACGACCGGCGTGGAGCCGGACATCGCGCTGATCAAGTACAAGAAGCTGGTCGGCGGCGGCATGCTGCGCATCGTCAACAACACGGTGCCGGTTGCCCTGCGGCGGTTGGGCTACACGGAGGACGAGGTCGCGGCGATCGTCGCGTACATCGACGCGGAAGGGACGATTGAAGGCGCGCCCGCGATCAAGAACGAAGACCTGCCGGTGTTCGACTGTGCCTTCCGGGCCGAGAAGGGTGAGCGCTCGATCCACCCGATGGGCCACGTGAAGATGATGGGCGCGATCCAGCCGTTCATCTCCGGCGCGATCTCAAAGACGGTAAACGTGCCGAGCGAGGCGACGGTCGAGGAGATCTTCGACACGTACGTCGAGTCCTGGAAGCAAGGCGTGAAGGCGATCGCGATCTACCGTGACGGGTCGAAGGCGGTGCAGCCGGTGAGCACGTCGAACGACGCCAAGGCGGATGCGCCGCTCGTCGCGGGGCCGATACGCAGGCGCTTGCCCGACACGAGGCCGTCACTGACGCACAAGTTCAGCATCGAGGGCCACGAGGGTTACATCAACGTCGGCCTTTACGAGAACGGCTCGCCGGGCGAGCTGTTCGTGACGATGTCGAAGGAGGGCAGCACGCTCTCCGGGCTGATGGACGCTTTCGCGACCTCGATCTCGGTTGGGCTGCAGTACGGGATGCCGCTGCACGACTACGTGCGGAAGTTCAGCCACATGCGCTTCGAGCCGATGGGCATGACGGAGAACCGCGAGATCCCGATGGCGCAGTCGATCGTGGACTACATTTTCCGCTGGCTGGCTTCGCAGTTCATGGGCGACGACGAGAAGAGCGAGCTGGGCATCCTGACGGAGTCTGAGCGCGGGCGGCTGACGGCGCAGTACAGCGGTGTGCAGCCGGAGCTGGTCGAGGCGCCGGTGCAGCCCCTCGCCGAGGCGATGCCGTCCCCTTCGGTAGACGCAGGAGGGAGCCCGCTGCCTGTGACAACCAGCCCTTCGACAGGCTCAGGACAGGCCGGCGCGCGCTCGGCGGAGTACAAGGGGCCTCGAGTGCAGGCGGACGCGCCGGCCTGCGCGAACTGCGGCTGGATCATGTCGAGGTCGGGGACGTGCTATCGATGCGAGAACTGCGGCAACACCAGCGGGTGCTCGTAGGCCATTGCATGGCGGCAGGAGGCTGACGCTCTTGTTTACGGAAGCAACGATGATGAGGAGACCCTGGCTGGTTATAGCTTGACGTAGTCATTTTCCTGTCGGCGGTCCCTGCCCCGTCACCGCCGACGCTCTTTTGCCGGCGCCCGAACCCCTCCGGGCGCCGGCTTTTATAAGTGAAAATGTGGGCTTCGCCCCCATACCCCTCTAAAGGCAGCGCCTAAGGCGTCATGCCAAGGCTGAGCGCAGCGTGAAGATGGGGGTTGGCACCCCCAAGCCCTCGCACTAAAGGCGGCGCCTAGGGTCTCGTGCAGGACAGAATGCAGCGTGATTGGCACCCCGAGCCCCCGCGCTAGAGGCAGCGCCAGCGGCGTCTGTTCACTCGCTCCGTCAGGGGCGGCGCTCTTTGATGACTACCGTGCCGGCTATGTAGTCGTGCAAGGCGCGCTTGCGGTGATTAAACCCGGCAATGATGTAACCGAGGAAAAAGGCAGTACGGAGAGGTAGTGTGCGAAGTGGCGAACGATGGAGCGCCGGACGCTGATCGGCTGCAGTGTGTCGGCGGTGACGACCCGGAGGTTGAAGACGCGTTTGCCGAGGGTGGCGCCCGATTGAGCCTCCGTGATGATTTCGTACAGGGCGGGGATCAGGAACAAGGCATAGGCGGAGAGTATGGGTAGAAGGCGGGCGACAAAGATGATCCCGAAGGCCAACACGAAGGCGTCGATCGTGGCGGCGATTAAGCGTATGTAGAGGTCGCCGTATTCAGGGTCACGACTCGGCAAGGGAGGCGCTTCGGGCGTGGACACGGGCACCGGCGCGCCGGCGTGCCTCGGCTGCTCGGCGTTGGCGGCGGAGATGCGCGTGTTGCATTGTTCGCATTGAGTCGCGATGTCGGAGTTGTAGTAGCCGCACCTTGGACAAGTCAGCATGGCGTTTGCGAGACGTTACAGCATCGAAGCGTCGACCGCGACTTGGCGTTGCCGAGGGACACCAGTGCGTGACCCAGCGCGCTAGGTCTGGTTCTGGAGCCAGGCAGGGCGGCCGTAGTGGACGCGGGTGCCGGCGACGCGGTCGTGCAGGGCGCGGCGCTGCGGGTCTGTCACGACCATGAAGGCGCTGATTGGGATGCCGACGATGAACAGCATGCTGAGGAAGAATACGAGGTAGCGCAGGATGATCCGGTCGGGGTCGGGGCGCTCGCCGTCGGGACCGGCGACGTGCATGCGGAGCGCCATCTTGCCCGGCGTGGCGCCGATCGCGAGGTGGAAGCCGATCTCGTACAGGGAGAGGACTATGAGGAAGATCACGAGACGGCCCGTGTCGTCGGCAGCCGCCGCGAGGTTGAGGAAGGCGGCGAGGAGGAGGATGACGGCCCAGTCGATGAGGAAGGCCCCGGTGCGGGCGAAGAACGAGGGGTAGGAGGGCTGTAGGTTATCGGGGGCTTCCTGGCGATCTTGCATCGCGAAAACTATAACTGAAGCCGGGCTCCGCCCGAGACCCGACTGGAGGCGGCTGGACGGAACGTCGACCACGCTTGGGAGAAGCCGGCGCCTTCCTTTCGCTGCGGCGCTTAGGGCCTTCATGGGACCGACCCTGCAGGTTGAAACCCGCAGCAGAGGACGCTGCAATTCGCGGGCTGCGTTTCGGGCGTTTTGTGGATGGCGTGGATTGCCGAGCCGGGCGATGCGCCCTGGCGATGATCGGTCGGAAGGCGAACACTTGAGCGGATTCGTGGTAAACTGACTCCCCTATGACGAGGAAGCCGGCCGCTTTGAAGCTGTCTGACAACGCGCGCGTGGTGCTGGAACGGCGCTACCTAGCGAAGGATGACGCCGGGCGGCTGACCGAGACGCCAGAGGAGCTTCTGCGTCGGGTCGCCGACAACATCGCCGAGGCCGAAGCGGTTTACGAGGACGGGACGCGTACTGGGCGGACGGGCTCAGATGCGAGGTTGCGTACTTCGACCGGCTCAGCACGAACCGGTTCTCAGAAGGCGAGCGCTGGGGGGACGAACCCAGCCGCAGTTGCCTACTGGGGAGAGCGCTTCTACGCGCTGATAGCGTCGCTACGCTTCTTGCCGAATTCGCCGACCCTGGGCAACGCGGGACGGCCGCTGCAGCAGCTTTCGGCCTGCTTCGTGCTGCCGGTCGAGGACTCGATGGCGTCGATCTTCGATGCGGTGAAGCAGACGGCGCTGATCCATCAGAGCGGCGGCGGCACGGGCTTCGCGTTCAGCCGGCTGCGGCCCTCGGGCGACGTGGTGCAGTCGACCGGCGGCGTGGCCTCAGGGCCGGTGTCGTTCATGAAGGTGTTCGATGCGGCGACGGAGGCGATCAAGCAGGGCGGTACGCGCCGCGGCGCCAACATGGCGATCCTTGACGTGCATCACCCGGACATCGAGACGTTCATCAACGTGAAGTCAGACATGACAACGCTGACCAACTTCAACATCTCGGTTGCTGCGGACGAGGCGTTCATGCGCGCCGTCGAATCGGACTCCGAGTACGAGTTGGTGAACCCGCGGTCGGGTGAACTCGTGGGGAGAAGGCGGGCGCGAGCCGTATTCGACCAGATCGTGGCCAATGCGTGGCGCAACGGCGACCCGGGGCTGGTGTTCCTGGACCGGATCAACGCCGACAATCCGACGCCGCAGCTGGGCGCGATGGAGGCGACCAACCCGTGCGGGGAGCAGCCGCTGCTGCCGTACGAGAGCTGCAACCTGGGGTCGTTGAACCTGGCGCGGTTCGTGCGGCAGGTCGTCCGTAAAGGCTCGCGTGCTTCGACCAGCTCAGCAGGAACGGGTTCAGCGGAAGCGGGCTCAGTGCGAACGAGATCAGAAGATTCACCCGCGTGTGAGGTCGACTGGGATGGGCTGGCTGAGGTCATTCCGACGGCAGTGCGGTTCCTGGACGACGTGATCGACATGAACGCGTACCCGGTTCCGCAGATCGATGCGCAGACCAAGTTGACGCGCAAGATCGGCCTGGGCGCGATGGGTTACGCCGACATGCTGTTCCAGCTCGGCATCCCTTACGACTCAGACGAAGCGCTGGAGCTGGCGGACCGCCTGATGCGCTTCATCAGCGAGCAGGCGGATGCAGCTTCCGAGGCGCTGGCGGCGGAACGCGGCGTCTTCCCAAGCTGGGAGGAGTCTGTGTACGGACCAAAGGGCAGAGCCTCGCGTGCTTCGACGGGCTCAACACGAACGGCTTCGAAGCCGACGCGGCTGCGGAACTCGACACGGACGACCGTGGCGCCGACGGGGACGCTGAGCATCATCGCGGACTGCACCGGGGGCATCGAGCCGGCGTTTGCGCTGGCGTTCACGCGGTCGCACTACCTGGACGCCCAGAACCCGTCGCGGTCGGTGCGGCTGACGGAAGTGAATCAGCACTTCGCGGCGGCGTGCCGGGCGGCCGGCGTGTACTCGGACGATCTGATGGAGTACCTGACGGCGGGCGGCAACCTGCACGACCGGCCGGAGGTGCCGCCGGAGCTGAAGCGCGTCTTCGTGACGTCGCACGACATCGCGCCGAGGTGGCACGTGCGGATGCAGGCGGCGTTCCAGCGCCACACGGATAACGCGGTGAGCAAGACGATCAACTTCCCGCGCGCGGCGACGATCGCGGACGTGGCAGAGGCTTACCTGCTGGCGTATCGCGAAGGCTGCAAGGGGATCACGATCTATCGTGACGGGTCGCGCATCGGGCAGGTGCTGTCCCACGTGGCCGAGGGCGAAGGCATCGCGATCGCGGAGGAGAACGGCTCGTACGAGGCGAACGGGGTGCGTGAGGCGAGGGAGGCGTTGTCGCTCAGCACGCCGACCGGGTCGAGCCCGAGGCGGCGTCGCGGCGCCGCGGGCGGCACGAGGGCGCGCAATCGCTACGCGCCGCCGCGGCCGGCGCTGCCGTTCAGCGAGATCGATACGACGCACGGGTGTCCGGACTGCGGCAGCGGCCTGGTGTTCAGCGAGGGGTGCCTGGTGTGCCGCAGCTGCGGGTTTACGAGGTGCGGGTGAGGCATTAAGCAGCGTCGGGCTGCGCGACCTATGCCCTTCCTGTCGGTCGGGCTTGTGCGCTCCGCCCTTTCCTTCGACCTAACCTGAGGGGAGACCCCTCAGACTCCCCCCGCAGGGGCTTGCGCCCCTACTGACCCTGCTTTTCGCCGACTAGCCCAGGGTGATGAGGATGAGGGCGACGGTGAGGAGCGCGGTGCCGGCGAGCTCCGTGGCGGCGAGGCGTTCTCGGAAGAAGCGGTCGGCGACGGCGAGGCTGAACAGCAGCTCGACGAGGCCGAGGGTGCGGACGTGGGCGGCGGGCTCGATGGCGAAGGCGGTGAACCAGCCGATTGAAGCGGCGGCGCCCATGAGGCCGGCGACCATCGAGGGGCGCCAGAGTCGGAAGACGGCGGCGAGGACAGGACGGTGGCGCAGGGCGAGCCAACCGCCGAGCACGATGACCTGGATCGACATGGCCCAGACCAGGGTGTAGGCGGCGGCGAGGGTGAAGCCGGCCTCGTCTCTAAGCTCGAGCGAGGCGCCGCGATAGCCGACGGCGGCCAACGCGAAGCAGGCGCCCGAGGCGACGCCGAGCAGCGCAGCGTGCGAGGTCCAGCCGTCGAGCATGCCGCGCAGGCGGCCGCGGTCGCTCGCCGGGGGCGAGAGCATGAGGACGCCGGCGGTCGCGAGGCCAATGGCGAGGACCGTGATGGCGGACGTGGGGTCGTCGAGGAAGACGCCGGCGAAAACGGCGACCTGAATCAGCTCCGTCTTCGAGTAGGCGACGCCGACTGCGAAGTTGCGGGCGGCCATGACGCGCAGCAGCAGCGCGGTAGCGACGATCTGGGCCAGGGCGCCCTCGATGGCCCAGCCGAGGAATGCGCCGTTGATCTGTGGCAGGCCGTCGTCCCTAACCAGGAGGACGGCGCCGAGGTAGATGAGGGCGAATGGCAGGCCGAAGAGGAATCGGACGAGGGTGGCGCCCAGGGTACCCGCCTCGCCGGAAATCGAGCGCTGGGCGGCGTTGCGCAGAGTCTGGGCGAAGCCGGCCCAGACGGTGAGGGCGATCCAGAGTCCTTCGGGGCCCATGGCGGGGTTAGTGTGGTGTTTCGGGGGTATTAGGGGAAGGTTGGGTGGGTGGACGGGTTGAGGCGTTTTGGGCTTCGCGACCTGCGCCCTTCCTATCGGTCTGGCTTGTGCGCTTCGCCCTTTTAAATAAGGTTTGTTCCCGAGGGGTCACCCCTCGGGCTCCCTGCGTATGGGCTGCGCCCCTACTGCCCCGGCCGGAGTGAGCTGAGACTCGTGGGTACGGATTGTGCCTGCGCATTGAAACCGCAGCTACGGAGGATGGGGAGCGTGTGGACTGCTTTGGAGTGCGTGACGAGGTACAAGCCACCAGATTCTTCTCTTCGCTTTGCTCAGAATGACAGCAGAGTCCTGATGACAGGGGTTGTCAGGAGGGTGGTTGTCGGGGCGTGAAGGCGGGGGTATTATGTCGTACAGACGTTCGGTTTTGAATCTGAGGTTGGTATGACGACCACACGTCGGGAGAAGCGAGCCGAGGGAGCCGTGGCCGCGTCGGAGGACGTGGTTTCGAGGTTTCATCCGGTTATCGAGACGTGGTTCCGGCGGCGGTTCGCGGCGCCGACGGACGCGCAGACGGCGGGCTGGCCGCAGATCCGCAGCGGCCGAGACGTGCTGATCGCGGCGCCCACCGGCTCAGGCAAGACGCTGGCGGCGTTCCTCTGCGGCATCGACGCGCTGGTGCGGCAGGCGGAGGCGGGGGAGCTCGAGGCCGCGACGACGCAGATCGTATACGTGTCGCCACTGAAGGCGCTGGGTAACGACATTCAGCGCAACCTGGAGGCTCCGCTGGAGGAGCTGACAGCGGTAGCGCAGGAGCTGGACATCGGCTGGCCGGAGATCACGGTTGGGCTGCGGACGGGCGACACGCCGCAGAATGACCGGCGGGCCTTCATCAAAACGCCGCCGCACATCTTGATCACGACGCCGGAGTCGTTGTACCTGATGCTGACGGCGCAGCGCAGCCGGGAGACGCTGCGCAAGGTGCAGACGGTGATCGTGGACGAGATCCACGCCCTGGCGCGCGACAAGCGGGGCAGCCACCTGGGGCTGTCACTGGCGCGCCTCGACCATGTCTGCCAGTCGAGGCCGGCGCGAATCGGGCTTTCGGCGACGCAGCGGCCGGTCGAGGAAATCGCGGCGTTCCTGGTGGGGATGGAAGGCACCTTCGAGGCGTCTGGTGAAGACCCGCGCCCTTCGACCCTTCGACCAAGCTCAGGGCAGGCAGGCTCAGGACGAACGGATTCTGGCCGCGTGTCCCACGTATCTCGACCAGCGCAAATAGAGGCATCGCCCAGTTGCGCTATCGTCGACCTGGGGCACCAGCGCGACATCGAGCTGAACGTCGAGCTGCCGCCTTCCGACCTCGAGGCGGTCGCGGCGCGGGAGCAATGGGCTGACATTTACGACCGGGTCGCGGGGCTGGTGCGGGCGCATTGGACGACGCTGGTCTTCGTGAACACGCGCCGGCTGTCGGAGCGGGTGGCGCATCACCTGCGCGAACGGCTGGGCGAGGAAGCCGTGGCAAGCCATCATGGCAGCCTGTCGAAGGACCGGCGGCTGCGCGTCGAGCAGCGGCTCAAGGCAGGCGACCTGCAGGCGCTGGTGTGCACGGCGTCGTTGGAGCTGGGCATCGACATCGGCAGCATCGACCTCGTGTGTCAGATCGGGTCGCCGCGCAGCGTGGCGACGTTCCTGCAGCGCGTCGGGCGCTCAGGGCACGCGTTGGGACTGCGGCCGCAGGGACGCCTGTTCCCGACCAGCCGTGACGAGCTGATTGAGTGCGCGGCGCTGATCCGGGCCGTGAAGGCGGGCCGGTTGGACCGCATCGTGCAGCCGGTGGCGCCGCTGGACATCCTGGCGCAGCAGATCGTGGCGGAGTGCGCCTGCGAGGACTGGGCGGAGGACGACCTCTTCACGCTGGTGCGGCGGGCGTGGCAATACCGCAACCTAACGCGCGACGACTTCGACGAGATTATCGAGATGCTGGCGGAGGGCGTCGGCGAGGGGGCTGGGCGGGCACCGCCGCAGATTTACCGCGACCGGATCAACCGGGTCGTGCGGGGCAGGCGGGGGTCGCGAATGACGGCGATCCTCAACGGCGGCGCGATCCCGGAGATGGCGGACTACAAGGTGGTGGCGGAGCCTGACGACACGACGGTCGGCACGGTGAACGAGGACTGGGCGATCGAGAGCATGGCGGGGGACATCTTCCTGCTGGGCAGCCATTCGTGGCGGATCACGCGCGTCGGGCAGGGCGAGGTGCGGGTGCAGGACGCGCAGGGCCTGCCGCCGACGATCCCGTTCTGGCTGGGCGAGGCGCCGGGGCGCACGGTCGAGCTGTCGCAGGAGGTGGGACGCCTGCGGCAAGACGTGGTCGACGGGCTGGAGGACGTTGACGCGCTGAGCCGGCGAATGCAGGACGAGTGCGGCCTGGAGGCGATCGGCGCGGCGCAGATCATCGATTACCTGCGGTCGGCGCGCGACGCACTGGGGTCGGTGCCGACGGACCGCGACGTGGTCTTCGAGCGCTTCTTCGACGAGACGGGCGGCATGCAGCTGGTGGTGCACGCGCCGTTCGGGGCGCGGGTCAACCGGGCCTGGGGACTGACGCTACGCAAGCGCTTCTGTGTGCGATTCGACTTCGAGCTGCAGGCGGCGGCGAGCGACGATTCGATCGTGATATCGCTTGGGCCGCAGCACAGCTTCCCGCTGGAGGAGAGCTTCGGCTACGTGACGTCGCGCAACGCCGAGGCGTCGTTGAAGCAGGCCGTGCTGTACGCACCCGTGTTCCCGGTGCGGTGGCGCTGGGACGCGGGCCGTGCGCTGGCGGTGCCGCGCTTTACGGGCGCTCGCAAGGTGCCGCCGCCGATCCAGCGAATGCGGGCGGACGACCTGCTGGCCTCGGTGTTCCCGGCGCACGTGGGCTGCCAGGAGAACGTGACGGGCCCGCTGGAGATTCCGGACCACCCGCTGGTGCGCCAAACGGTGCTTGACTGCCTGCACGAGGCGATGGACTTGAACGGGCTGATCGACGTGCTGCAGCGCATCGAGGCGGGGGAAGTGCGGCTGCACGCGATCGACACGCTGGAGCCGTCGCCGATGGCGCACGAGATCCTCAGCGGCAAGCCGTACACGTACCTGGACGACGCGCCGCTGGAGGAGCGCCGGACGCGGGCGGTGACGCTGCGACGGGCGCTGCCGGAGAATGCACGCGAGCTGGGTTCGCTGGATCAGGACGCGATCGACCGCGTGCGGGACGAGGCGTGGCCGCTGCCGCGAGACGCCGAGGAGGCGCACGACGCGCTGCTCAGCCTCGTCGCGGTACCGGTGGGAGACGCCCTGGAGTGGAGCGGATGGGTCGATGAGCTGATCGCGGCTGGGAGAGCCGGGCGGGTTCGTACCTCGCGTCCTTCGACAGGCTCAGGACGAGCGGATTCCGGAGACGGGTCGACTGGTCCTTCGACTCTTCGACCAAGCTCAGGGCAGGCAGGCTCAAGACGGACGGATTCTGAAGTCGCGACGGGTCAGCTGTACTTCGCGGCGGAGAACGTTGGGCTGGTCGGCCTCTTGTGGCCTGACGGCGTCATCGAGCCGGAGTTGAACGTGCCCGAGATGGCGCTGGTGCGGGTCGAGGACCGAGATGAGGCGCGCCAGCGGCTGATCCGGGGCTGGACGGAGGCCGCTGGGCCGGTCACGGCTGCAGGGCTGGGCGAGCAGCTAGGGCTGAGGGCCGAAGACGTCGACCGGGGACTGCGCCAGGTCGAGTCGCTAGGCTTCGTGCTGCGAGGGCGGTTCAGCTCGGGCGTTGAGGAGGACGAGTTCTGCGACCGGCGGCTGCTGGCGCGGATCCATCGCTACACGCTGGACCGGCTGCGGCGCGAGATCGACCCGGTCTCGCAGCAGGACTTCATGCGTTTCCTGCATCGCTGGCAGCACCTGACGCCGGATACGAAGCTGGCGGGCAAGCAAGGCGTGCGACAGGCGATCGCGCGGCTGGAGGGCTTCGAGGCGCCGGCGGGCGCTTGGGAGCGCGAGTTGCTGGCGTCGCGACTGAGCGATTACAGATCATCGTGGCTGGACGAGCTCTGCCTAGCGGGCGACGTGACGTGGGCGCGGCTGACGCCGCGCAAGGTGGCGGCGGGCAAGACGACGACGGCCTCGGCGAGCCGGGCCACGCCGGTGTCGTTGACGCTGCGCGGCGACATGCCGGCGCTGCTGATGGCGGTGCGTCATGGTCAGGCCCTTACGGACGGACCGAAGACAGGCGCGGCATCCGAGATTCACGAGCTGCTGAAGCAGCGCGGGGCGTTGTTCTTCGACGAGATCGTCAACGGCGTGCGGCGCCTGCGGTCGGATGTGGAGCGAGGGCTGCGCGAGCTGGTGGCCTGGGGGCTGGTGACGGCGGACGGGTTCCAGGGACTGCGGCAGCTTTCGGGCAAGGCAGCGCACTCGGGACGGAGGCGCAGCAGCGAGGCGAACTACGGTGGTGGCGCGTTCTTCACGGGATCAGGGCCGTCGGGGCGTTGGGCGCTGGTGCCGTCGTTGGAGGCGGTGGAGGACGACTACGAGGAGCTGGCGGAGTCGACGGCGAAGGTGCTGCTGCAGCGCTACGGCGTGGTGATGCGGGACCTGTACGCGCGCGAGAGCTTTTCGTTGCCGTGGCGCGATGTGCTGCGGGCGCTGCGACGCCTGGAGGCGCGCGGCACGGTGCGGGGCGGCCGCTTCGTGACGGGCCCGGCCGGCGAGCAGTACGCGCTGCCGGAAGCGGTCGATGCGCTGCGGCGGGTGCGTCGCGAGGAGCGCAACGGCGAACGGGTATGGGTAAGCGCGACCGACCCGTTGAACCTGGCGGGTGTGTTGCTGCCGGGCGGCCGGGTGCCAGCGCAGGCGGGCAAAGCAGTGCTGTACATCGACGGGCTGCCTCAGCCAGACGAGGGGTCGAGCGGCCTGAAGGCGCCGCTGGAGACGAAACTGTCGCGACTGCGGGCGACGGTTGAGTAGACGGGGCGTTGTCGGGCTGCGTATCGCACGATCCTCTGCTTGACGCCAGCTGAGGGACGCCGACGTGAGCGGCTATCGTTCATTGTCTCTCAGGCGTGTCAGTTGTTTGTCTATGATTGAGGGGATCTCGTAAGGGAGACCTGGAGTCTCAGCTTGCGCGACTGTTAACAACGCCGCAACTCGTTCCAGCACGTCCCATATAACTTCAGAGGCGAGGCGGCGTGTCATCCCCCAGGAAACCGCTTCGTTCGCAATTCTGTCTATCGTGACACGTTCAATTCGGCGCACGTTGTCGATGTACATGGCCAACTCGTCGAGTCCGTAATAGAGTGTCGACATAATGTCATAGACAGGCGCCAAGCGGATGGATCCTAGAGGTTCATGAACGAGGGAGAAGTTCTTGGCATGAGCATCGCCGTTGCCCAGGAGAACATTCAGAACTACGGCCCGCAGTAATGCGTCGACGGACTCGCTGGAAGAGACCGACTGGAGTATTCCAGCAATCCGTTTGAGTGAAGGCCCCCCGTCTGACTGATACTTGCGAGAGGGCAGCGTAGATGTAGCTTGGCAGAAATCCTCTTGATGTAACCGCTCTACGGATCCATCGTTGTGGACACGCCTGTCGTACCTCTCAACGACAATGAGCTTCCGTCCAGCTATTTCAGTCGTTTCGACGTTCGCTGTCTCGAGCCCGACGTGCTTTGCTAGGCGCATACTAAATGCCTCATTCTCTACAGTTAGAGGGTATTGGATTATTTCAGGCTTGAGTATGTGCGTTGAAGGAGTGCCGTCGACGGGCTCGCCCCAAGAGCCGTCTGGCAGCCGCGTTAGAAGTAATTTCTCCTGGACGCCCGCCAGTGATATTCGAACCAGGCCACTCACTCCGAGTGGCGCATTTCGAAGATTGGAAACGCGGTTCTCAAGTTCCGGATCAGTTAGCAGTTTAGCAGTGAGAGTGGTCGCGATTGGGGGCTGGTCGGCTTCAACCGGTTGAATGACAATCGCACCTGCACAATCTCGGCCCAGTGCCTCGATAAGACGATAGGAATCATCGGGCCTGATTCCAAAGTCTCTCGCGATGGTCTCTCTTGGCTGGCCCTCTGGGAGCAGTCCATCGAGGAAGGCTCGCACCGGAAGGTGGGTATATCTCTCGTTCCTCAGAGGTAGGGAAAGCGACAGGAAGGGTGTACCGAGTTCGTAGTGATGAAAGGCGTCCTCAGTGTATTCAAGTCGAAGTTGCCCCTTTTGGCGTGTGATTACGGCGACCAGGGTGCCATAAAGCCACACTGCCAACTGATCGGCCATTACCAGTCAGCTCGTTCTAGTGTTATTCGGACTCCGAGTCGCCTGAGTACCCGCAGGAGCCGTGTCAATTGCTCTGTTTCATGACCGTGCTCCAGGTTTGAGAGGTACGAGCGGTGGATGCCGGCTTGGTCGGCCAGCTCCGCCTGGGAGAGCCCCTGTTGTTGGCGAAAATGTCGAATGGCCGCTCCTATCGAATCAGAACCGTAGACTCTGAAGGATTCCTTCTTGCTCGGCGGGCGGTTATTTGTCTTCATTTGTCGACAGTATAGCATGTCTTGATTTCAAGACATAATGCTGTGTCGCGATTTTAAGACATTCCAGTGTGTCGCAATTCAGGGACATAGGCGCTCGACAGCTCTTGATGCACGATCTCCTGTATTAATAGGCGAACCGGTTTCTTGTTCAAGGTAGGGGCCAGGCGTATATTCGGAGGGATTCAAGGCGGGCGTTTATCCGGGAGGACGGCGTTGGTTAAAAAGGTAGTGGACGAGCGCGAGATGAGCGGCGCGCTGCTGAAGCCGAGCTTGAAGAGCTTGCAGGAGTCGCATCTGCAGGCGGTGCGAAATATCGCGGAGCAGCTCTTCCCGTTCCCGACGCCGGAGTACCCGCATTTCCGCACCTTCGTGAACCAGCCGGAGACGGAGCAGAAGATCTTCACGAACTACGGCAACAACCTGGAGCCGGACATCGTGGTGCTGCAATGGCCGGAGAAGCTGCCGGCGATGGTGGCGGAGGTGGTCACGCCGGAGATGCTGCGCGACGACGTTGCGGAAGAGGTCTGGGCCGTGGAGGCGCGGCTGGACGGTGTGAAGTTCTTCCTCTACGTGCCGGCGGGCCACGCGTCTGAGTCGAAGGCATTGCTCAAGAAGCACCGGATCAAAGACGTATCGCTGCGGACGTGGCGAAACATCACGGGCCGCAAGACGATCGACGTGGCGGCCGTCCGCTAGTGACGGTGGACGCGCTGCGCCAGGGCGGCAAGTACATGCTGTCGCTGGTCGCGGAAGTGGACGGCGAGATCGTGGGTCACCTGCTGTACACGCCGCTGCGGGTTGAGTCCGAGGCTGGGGTCATAGAGTTTCCGACGCTGGGGCCGCTGGCGGTTTCGCCCGAGCAGCAGAAGCTGGGCATTGGCACGCGATTGGTCGAGGCGGCGCACAAAGAGCTGCGAGCCGCGGGACATAAGGCGATCTTCGTGCTGGGCCACGTGTCGTATTACCCTCGCTTCGGCTTCAGCCCGGCGCGCGAGTTCGACGTGCATTACCAGAACGACCGCGACTCCTGGATGGCGTTGGAGCTGACGCCAGGGGCGTTACGAGACGTTTCCGGGCAGGCGGTCTACGCCGAGGAGTGCTGGAAGTACGAGTAGGCGGCGCGGACCTCAAGTTCGAGGCGCCTGAGGCTTCGCGTCCGGCGCCCTTCCTATCGGTCGGGCTTGTGCGCTTCGCCCTTTGTTCATGCTAGTTCTGAGGGGAGACCCCTCGACTCCCTCCGCATGGGCTTCGCCCCTACTGACCCTGTTGACGTGACTTAGATCGGATGGATTTCGGCAGGGGCGGGACGCTCGTCAGGCTGTACGTGGGATGAGGCGGTCCTTGTTCATGAGGGCCGCGAGTGCGCGCGGGACGAGGACGGAGCCGTCCGCCTGCTGGTAGTTGTCTATGATGGCGATGAGCATGCGGCCCATGGCGCAGCCAGTGTCGTTGACCGTGTGGCAGTGGCGCGTGCCGCCGTCGGCGGGTTTGTAACGGATGTTGAGGCGGCGGGCCTGGTAATCGGTCGTGTTGGTGTCGGTCATGACTTCCATGTACTCCCGGGAGCCTGACAGCCAGACCTCGACGTCGCGCTGGCGGTAGGTGGCGAGGTATCCCGCGTCGCCGGTGCACTTGTCGACGATGCGGTAGGGCAGCTCGAGCTGCTGCATGAGCCACTCGTTGACTTCGCGAAACTCGGCATAGATGGCATCCGATTGCTCCGGCGTGCAGACCGCGTTCATCTCTAGCTTGTCGAACTGGTGCACGCGCTTGATGCCCTTGACGTCCTTGCCCCAGGAGCCGGCCTCGGAGCGGAAGCACGTGGTGAAAGCGAAGACCTTGACAGGCAGCTCTGCGGCTTCGAGGGTGCGGTCCATGAAGTAGCTGAAGTTGGCCGGCTCTGAGGAGCCGATGAGGAAGAGGGGCAAGGGCTCCTCGACGTTGTCGGTCTTGATCTCGTAGACCTGGTCGCGGCCCTCGGGAAAATGAGACGTGCCGTAGAGAGAGCGCTCGCGCACGAGAAGCGGCGGGACGATGGGCTGGAAGCCTCGTCGCAGGAGCTCGTCGGTGAGCAGGCGCTGCAGGGCGATCTGCATGACGGCGACGTCGCCCAAGATGTAGGCGAAGCGGGAGCCTGAGACCTTGCCTCCCTGCAGCGTATCGACGCCGCCAAGGGCCTCGCCGAGGTCGGCGTAGTGCATGGGCATGAACTCGTCGCCATTGGCGTGAATCGGCGACTGGGGCATGTGGCTAGCCGAGACGTCGCAGCGGCCGAGCTGGGCGGCCGGAAGGTAGCCGGTGTCCGGCACCCAGGCGCACTCCTCGACGTTGTCCTGTTCGCCGGCGCCCTCCGGCATTTCGGGGTCGATGAGGTTGGGGAACCAGTCCATGATCGCGGCCCATTCGGCATTTACGGTGTCGGACTCTTCGTCGAGGACGCGGGACTCCTCGCGAATCTCCTGGCCGCGGGCGCGGGCTGCGTCGGGGTCGGACTTGCCGAGAGCGGCGACCTGCTTCTTTTCGGCGTTGAGGGCGTCGGTTTGCTGCTGCAAGGCGCGACGGCGCTCGTCGAGGGCGAGCCAGCGGTCGACGTCAGCCTTCGCGGGATCGACCTTGCGGAGCCGGACGATCCGCTTGAGGCGGTCAGGGTCCTGACGGACGAGCCGGGCGTCAAGCATGGGTAATGATAGGGGCTGCGCCCTTATCCCCTCTTGAAGGCGTCGTCGAGGGCATCACGGGACGGGACTCTGCAGGTTGAAACCTGCAGCTTCGTGGTTGCGATGCTACGTTTCGCTGCATTCGGGTCAGGTCCTCACCGGGAGGGTGGCAGCGAGTCGGATGGCTTCGAGGCCGAGGGACTGGACGTCGGGTGCGAGAGGCTTGGATTCCCCGTTATGAGTCGCGCTGCCGGTCAGCAGTTCTTCGGTTGAGAACCAGACCAGCGGGCTATCCGGGTCGTAGGAGCGGCCGGGGTAACCGCTACGCAAACGAAGGAAGTAGACGAAGTCGATGTGCTCATGGTCGGGCTCGATGACGCAGTTCTGGACCGTGAACGGCGGCTCGATCTGGCGGGGACCGCCGTCTGAGCTTGTGTGCGGCGCCAGGCGCATGATTTCGGCCTCGACGGCGAACTCCTCGGTGACTTCGCGCAGCACGGCCTCGATGGGGTCTTCGTTGGCTTCGACGTGGCCGCCGGCGGGCAGCCACATAGCCAGCTTACGGTGCCAGTGCAGCGCGGTGCGGCCTTCGTGGACGACGAAGCCGGAGACGGTGAAGTGGCGTTGCATTTGTTGATTTTAGAGGGCGCGTGAGGTGGAGTCGAGGCGAAGGCGTGTGGGACGGGGCGTCGGGCTCGCGTCCGGCGCCCTTCCTTCCGGTCGGGCTTGTGCGCTTCGCCCTTTATCAAACCTAAACCTGAGGGGAGACCCCTCAGACTCCCTCCGCAGGGGCTGCGCCCCTACTGACCCTGCCGGCCTTGGACGAACCGGCAGTTCGTGGGGCGTGGCGAAGCCGGCCTGAACCTCCTGGGGATGGAACGACATCGGGTGGCTACTGCTTTTCGCGCAGGGTGGGGAAGAGGATGACCTCTCTGATGTTGTGGCGGCCCGTGAGGAGCATGACGAGGCGGTCGATGCCGACGCCGAGGCCGCCGGTGGGGGGCATGCCGTGCTCGAGCGCGGTGAGGTAGTCCTCGTCCACCATCTCGGTCTCTTCGTCGCCGGCGGCGCGGAGGCGAGTTTGATCGAGGAAGCGCTGGCGCTGTTCGAGGGGGTCGTTGAGCTCCGAGTAGGCGTTGGCGATCTCGAAGCCGGTTACGAACGCCTCAAAGCGCTCGACATAATGTTCGTCACCGGGTTTTTGCTTGGCGAGGGGTGAGAGCTCGACCGGGTAGTCGAGCAAGAAGGTGGGCTGGACGAGCAACGGTTCGACGAGAGCAGACTGGACCTGGTCGATGAGCTTGCCCCAGCCGGCGCCGGGTTCGGGCTCGACGCCGAGCTCCGTCATGCGGGTCTTGAGCGACTCGATGTCGCGATACTGCTCGGGATCGAGGCCAGCGTATTCGACCAGAGCTTCGCGCAGGTGCAAGCGGCGCCAGGGCGGCGCGAGCTCGACTTCCTCCTCGCCGAACATGATGCGAGTGGTGCCAAGACACTCCTGCGCGACGGTGGAGACCATGTCTTCGAGCATGCGCATGACGTCTTCGTAGCCGGCGTAGGCTTCGTAGCTCTCGAGCATGGTGTACTCGGGGCTGTGCTTCCAGGAGAGGCCTTCGTTGCGGAAGATACGGCCGATTTCGTAGACCTTGTCGAAGCCGCCGACGATGAGACGCTTGAGGTGGAGCTCCGTGGCGACGCGGAGATAGAGGTCGCGTTCGAGCACGTTGTGGTGGGTGACGAAGGGGCGTGCCGCGGCGCCGCCGGGCTGGTTGGTCAGGATCGGAGTCTCGACGTCGATGAAGCCGCGTGCGTCGAGGAAGCGGCGGATTGCTGAGACGACGTTGCTGCGCAGGCGAAAGAGCTCGCGGGTTTCCTCATTGGCGATGAGGTCGCGGTAGCGCTGACGGTAGCGTTGCTCGGTATCCGTTAGGCCGTGCCACTTCTCCGGCGGCGTCTGGAGCGACTTGGAGAGCATGGTGAGGGATTCGGCCTGGACGCTGATCTCCCCGGTTCGAGTACGGATGAGGGGGCCGGAGAAGCCAAGGACGTCGCCGAGGTCGATGTCATCCTTGAGCGTCTCGAAGTCGGCCGGATTGAGGTTGTCGGCACGGGCGAAGACCTGGATGCGCCCGTCGCCGTCCTGGAGGTCGAGAAAGGCCGCTTTGCCCATGCGGCGCAAGGCTGTGAGGCGGCCGCCGACGGTGACCGTGGGGGCGTCCTGGCTCGCGGCTTCCGACGCTTCGAAGGCGGCGATGGCGGCGGTCGAGGTGTGGGTGCGGTCGAAGCGTGTGGGGTAGGGGTCGATGCCGCGCTGGCGCAGGCGGTTGAGCTTGGCGAGGCGTTCGCGGTAAAGCTCTTCTTCCCGGGCTGACATGGTCATTTGGGGACAAGAATACAGCGAGCGAGGCGTAGGCGCTCGTGGCCGGGCGGGAGGCGGGTGGACCGTCGCGCGGGTTCGAGGTTAGCTGATGCGCGTGATGGTGAGGCGGTGGACGCCCTTGGGGACGCTGATCTGGACCTCGTCGCCGACGCGCTTGCCGAGAAGGGCCCGACCGACAGGCGATTCGTTGCTGATGAGGCCCTTCGTGGGCTGTGCTTCGGCGGCGCCTACGATGGTGTATTCGACCTTCCCGCCATCTTCGCCGTCAGCGCCGACTTTGGAGCCGACCTGCACCTGGGAGGCGTTGTGGGCGGCTTCCTCGTCGATGAGACTGGCGTTCTGGAGGAGGTGCTGCAGGGTCAGGATGCGGCCCTCTACGAAGGCCTGCTCGTTCTTCGCCTCTTCGTACTCGGAGTTGTTCTGGGCGCTGGAGAGCTCCTTGGAGTCGTGGATGCGATCGGCCACCTCGTGGCGGCGCACGTCGCGCAGGTGCTCTAGCTCCTTCTTGAGCCGCTCGATGCCGTCTTTTGTCATCGGGACAGCCTTTTCGGCCATTGCCCATCCTCCTGGACTCCTTGCCGGCGAGACCTCAGATAAAGAGAACTGAGGGACGCATGTTCCCTCAGTTGGCCGGCCAAACGGCGTCAATCGAAATCATATATGCGGCGATCTGCGACTGTAAAGATCAATTCGGGAAAGCGGCGAGGGACTCGTAACGGGCGCCGCCGGGCCCGAGGTGGCTGCGTATGAGGTGGACGCGGTCGACGTGCCAGCCCGGAGCCTCAGGGGACGCGAAGGCGTTTGCCATATCAGCGACGGCGCGACAGGTGGCGTCGTCCATGGCGTCAGGCAAACGGGCGAGCGTGAGGTGGGGGTGGAAGGTGCGCGTCTCGCGAGGCCAGCCGGCGGCCGCGAGCCAGGTCTCGATGCGCTCGTAAAGGTCGATGAGGGCGCGTCCCTGGACGGAGATGGTTGCGAGGATGACGCACGGTGCGCGACGTTGCTCGAAGGCGCCGACGCGGACGAGTGTCAGGTCGAAGGCGGGTTCGATTGTGACGGCCTGAGCGAGCGCCGCGGTCAGGGATTCGAGGCGGTCCGCCGGAGTCTCGCCGAGGAACTTGAGGGTCAGGTGAATGCCTTCGGGACGGACCCAGCGGGGGCGGACGTTGGCGCTCAGGCGTGCGGCGATGGCGCTCTGCAGGTCGCGCTGGAGCGTCTCGAGCGCGCGCTTCCAGGCCTCGGGGAGGTCGAGGGCGATGAAGAGGCGCATCGAGGTGTCTGGGGAAGTCATGGCGGGCCCAGTCTGGACGGGCCGTCGAAGGCTGCGCGACCTGCGCCCTTCCTGACGGGCGGGCTTGTGCGCTTCGCCCTCTCTAGAAACCAATCATTCCGAGGGGACACCCCTCGGGCTCCCCGCGTATGGGCTGCGCCCCCGCTACCCCTGCTGGATGCACCGGACGGCCGACGTCTGTTTTCTATTCCGAAGCGTTCAGTCATGAAGTTGGGAGGTTGAGGAAGGCGGCGGCGTTGGCGCCGAGAATACGTTCGACGGTTGAGGAGTCGAGACCGGCTTCTTCGATGCGACGGCGGCTGCGGGACTGCGACAGCAGCGGGAAGTCGGAGCCGAAGAGGATGGATTCGGGGCCGACAAGCCCCGTGACGCGGCCGTAGATGGTGTCGTCGTAGAGGAGGGAGGTGGCCGCCGTGTCGACGCGGAGGTTAGCGAAGGCGGTTTTGACCTCGGGCATGGCCCCGTAGAAGGGAAGGCCGCCGGCCCAGTGAGCGCCGATGACTTTGACCTGAGGGTGGGCAACCAGGAAGGCCGCGAAGTCGTTTAGATTGCCACCTTGCTTGCCGGGGTAGGCATGGCCGGCAGGCTCCGTGACGTGGAAGAGCAGGACGGCATCGAGCTCGATTGCCAGACTGGCGAGGTGGTCGCCGGCGGCGCCGCTGAGGTCGAAGCCGAGATCGTCGGGGCGTAGCTCACCGAAGCCACGGACGCCGGCAGCCTTGCAGCGGTGGGCTTCGGCCTCGACGGCTTCGGGGCCGGCCGCGAGCGGGAGCGTGGGGAAAGCAACGATGCGTCCGTTGGACACCGCGGCGGCCTCGATGAGGTAGTCGTTGTGGAGGCGGCAGGTGTCAGGGTTGGTCCAGGCGAAGCCGAGGGCTATCGAGGTGTCGATGCCGGCCTCGTCCATGGAGCGCAGCAGGTCCTCTCTTGTGGCGAGCTTAGCCCGTGAAGAGGCGTAGAGCTCGGCGAACGTGGAGTCGACGCCGAGGTAGGTATCGCGATTCGCGGCGACGGCTGGCGGGAAGACATGGGTGTGGGCGTCGAGGATCACGGGGTGAGTCTAAGGCCTGAGCGGGGTAGGCGGTGGGGTCATTTGAGGGCTGAGGAAGATGACCCTGCAGGTTGAAACCTGCAGCTTTCGGGCGTGCGGGCCGGATGGTGAGGTCTGCTTTGACCGTCTGGGCTCGGGAGTGGCAGCGCCTTCTAGAAGACAGCGATCGGGTTTACGGGGGAGCCGGTCGTGTTGTGCAGCGGCAGCGGGCCGATCGAGACCATGAACTGCCAGCGGTTGCGTTGCTGGCAGGCTTCGGCGAGGTCTTCGAGGTTGGCGTTGTCGAGGATCCAGAGGCCCATCGCGGTGATGCCGACCTGGTGAATTGGCTGGGGGACGCGGTCGTAGTGGGCCGGACTGACGTCGTTGCCGGTGTCGGAGCCCATGACGGCGACGCCGCGCTCGTGGAAGAGCGGGAGGCAGGCGGCCTGACAGGCCGTGGAGCCGGCAGTGCGGGGGACGGCGCCTTCGACGTTGCGACGATGCAGCTGGCCGGTGCGGATCAGGAGGATGTCGCCTTCTTCGACCTGGAAGCCGCAGCGTTCTTCGGCGGCGAGGATGTCCTCCGGCATGACGCCTTCACCGCGTTCGAGCCAGTCGACGCCGCGTATCAGCGGCACGTCGACGAGGAGGCTGCGTGAGATGAAGCCCTGCTTCGCGGCAGTCACGGCGAAGACGGTGGCGCCGAGGCTGGTTGAGACGAGGTGAGCCGGCTTGCCGTTGTACGTCTTTCCCTGCCAGAAGAAGTGAGCCAGGCTATCGACGTGGGTCACGCTGAAGCCGTGCAACACCATGCCGATGTAGTCGGTGGCGGCGGCGTTGGCGCGGGACGATACTTTGTCTCCGCTGGCCCAACCTTCCCCGCTCTCGATCATGAAGTGCACGGGCGGGCTCGGCACGTCGGCGGCGCCCTCCCAGACGATGTCGCGGGCCAGAGAGACGCTAACGCCTTCTTGAACCGTGGCCAGCCCTCGCTTCGTCTTCTCCGGCGTGATCAGGTTGGGCGTCCCGAGCTCGTCATCGGGACCCCAGCGGCCCCAGTTGGATAACTTTTCGAAGTAGCCGAGAACCTCTGCTTCGGTTGGGATTTGCGCCGGCATCTTGAGCCCTCCGTCTGCATCGCCTCCGGGTCGGGGGCATTATGGCGGACGAATACGCCGCCCGTCATCGATCCGCGAGCCGCTGGCACCGACCCGCGTGGATTGTTGAGCGGGGCGGTCAACTTAAGCCATGATGCGCGCGGAGGGATCGCGTGCCGGATTGGCTGGTGTGGCCCGGGCTGGTGCTGCTGGGCGTTGGGGTGGGCGCGTACGGGTCGTTGATCGGCGCCGGAGGCGGATTCCTGCTGGTACCGGCGCTCGTCGTGTTATTCCCGGAGTGGGAGCCGCAGACGCTGACGGCGGTTTCCCTGGCCGTGGTGTTCATGACCGCGATGTCGGCCAGCGCGGCGTACGGGCGTCAACGTCGAGTCGACCTGAAGGCGGGCGGCCTCTTCGCTTGCGCGACGGTGCCCGGGGCGGTGATCAGCGCGCTGGCGGTGCAGCGAATCGACAGCAGCGCCTTCGAGGTGGCGTTCGCCATCCTGATGGCCGCCGCCGCCGCGTGGCTGCTGCTGCCGCGGCCGAATCGGGTACTGGTCTCGCCGCCGGGGCCGCGATAAATACGACGGTTGCTGACGGACGCGCACGGCGACACGTACTCCTACTCGTTCGACCCGTACCTCGGGCTCGGGCTGGGCCTCGTTGTGGGCCTGGTGGCGACGTTGTTCGGCGTCGGCGGGGGCATCTTCTACGTGCCGGCTATGGTGCTGATCATGCGCTTCCCGGCCTACATCGCGGTGGCGACGTCGAGCTTCGTACTGATGTTCACGGCGGGTTCGGCATCCGGCGTGCACGCGGCGCTGGGCAGCTACAGCGGTGTGGCGGAGGAGACGCTGGCGCTGATCGTCGGTACGGTCGGTGGCGGCCAGCTGGGGGCGTTTGCTTCGGCACGGCTGGTGGCGCGGCAGGCGATCGTGTTGCGACTGCTGAGCAGCGCACTGATCCTGGTGAGCCTGCGTCAGCTGGTGACGGCGCTACTGTAGCGAGGTCGCGACAGCGCGAATGGCGCGCTCCTGGAGCGGCGGGCCGATAGCCTGGACCTCGTAGAAGACGCCGTCGCGTTCCCAGAAATAGTGGTAGCTAGCGTCCCCGGTGCCATCGTTGATCTCGATCAGGGTGGCAGGGACGTTGGGGAAGAGGTCGATGACTCGTCGCGAGGCGCCGACGGGGTCGGGGGCGAAAGTGGGCGGGAACTGGGCCTGACGCAGCGTGAGATCGAAGACGCCTTCGAATACAAGCTCGGCCTGCTGACGTCCAGGGTTGCCGACGATCGTGCCGGAGGCGAGCTGCGTCCCGCCGGGGACGGAGCAGGGATAGAGGACCTCGAAGCCGGCGCCGTCGCGGACGTGCTGCAGGGCGGATTCGCCCTCGGAGCCTTCGACCGGCTGAGGACAGGCCGCTACCGGGTCGCCGGCGCCGCAGACGGCGGCCAGATACACGGCGAGGGCGGCAAAGCCGGCTGCCAGCGTGTATTTGGCCGGTCGAGACAGCCTAAACGCCCGCGTAGCTGTGTAACCCAGAGATCAAAAAATTGACGGCAAAGTAGGTGAAGAGCACGGCGCCGTAGCCGGCGAGCAGCAGGTAGGCGGCGCGTTTGCCCTCCCAGCCGCGCAGGCCGCGTGCGTGCAGATAGCCGGCGTAGACCAGCCAGGTGATAAATGATGCAGTCTCCTTGGGGTCCCAGCCCCAATAGCGACCCCAGGCGTTGTTGGCCCAATAGGCGCCGAGAGCGACGCCGAGCGTAAGCAACGGGAACCCAATCAGGACGGACCAGTAGGCGACCTCGCTGAGTGTCTCCGAGTCGGGTAGAGGGGCGAGGGGCCGGGAGGAGGATTGCAGGAGGTAGAGCAGCGAGGCGCCGAAGGAGACCGACAGGGCGCTGTAAGCCAGGACCATCGTCATGACGTGGATGCCGAGGATGCGGTTCGACTGCAGCGCGGGGACGAGGGGCTTTACCTCGGAGGGGAAGAAGGCGAGGGCGACGCCCATGAGCGCGATGGCGGTGGGAAGCATGACTGTGGGCACGGCACGCTCGTGGAAGGCGCGCTCGAAGACGGCGGTGAAAAGGACCATGCCCCAGCCGAGGGCGATTGTGTACTCCCAGAGGTTGCCGAGGGGCGGACGCTCGACTGCGACAGCGCGGAAGGCGATCGAGGCGGTGAGGCTGGCCAGCGCCACGTAAAGGAAGACACGTGAGAAGCGGTCGGCGCCGCCGGGCAGGGAGATCGAGACGGGGATCGCGACGGTGCCGGCGTCGGTCGCCGCGGCCCGGTAGGTGGTCCAGGGGCCGAGTAACGGCAAGAGGTAGGCGGCCGCGGCGACACAGGAGAAGAGGAAGCCGCTGAGGAAGGCGTAGTAGGAGAGGTTCTCCATTAGGGGGCTCCGCGCTTGGGATGAGTAGTAAGTGGGGCCACCTTGGTAGATCCGGGATGACGGCTGCGCGTCCTGCGCCCTGTCGGGCTTGTGCGCTCCGCCTTTCTTGTTTGGGACGTCTGAGGGGACACCCCCCAGACCCCCCGCGCATGGGCTGCGCCCCCGCTACCCTTGCTGGCGTATCTGCGCCTGAGGCAGAGGTTTACGGCGCGATGTGGCGCGGTGTTACGGGGTTTCGGCAGGTTGTGGGGTGCGCTCGGCCGCATCCGGTGCTCCTGGGGTTGATTCTTCCGATTGGGTGGCGCCGTTTTCGCTCTTGGCTTCTTCGGCGCGTTGGGCTCGCTCAGACGTGCGCATGTGGACGCGCTTGAAGCTCTCGACGAGGCCGCGGCCGCCGGGTCGCCTGCCGCGGGAGCGCATCTGTTGAATCAGCTCGTCGCGGTCGTGCGATTGAACCTGGCTGGCATGAGCCAGGATAGCGTCCGCCTTCTGTTCGATGAAGGCGCTGACGTCGACGAAGTAGTTAGAGTCGGATGAGCCGACGAGCAGGATCTCGTTGACACGCCATTCATCGAGGCCTGATTCGACGTGCTGGGGAAAGTAGAGGCGGTCGCGGGTGGCAGGGAAGAGGGCGTCGCGCACGGCGATGCCGATGTTGCGGTGGTCGTTGTGATTGAAGCTAGGCCGAAAGCCATCCCAGGTGAGAACGACATCCGGCTTGTAGACGCGGTAAAGGCGGACGAGCTGCTCGCGTAGTTCGTGCGTGGGTTCGAGGAAGCCGTCCGGGTAGCCGAGGAAGAAGACCTCCTTGACGCCGAGGACGCGGGCGGCCTCGCGCTGCTCCTCTTCACGCGTAGCGGCGAGCTCCTGGGCCGTCATCGCGGGGTCGTGGGTGCCCTTGTCGCCAGAGGTGGCGAGTACGTAATAGACGGTCCAGCCCTCGGCGCACCATTTGGCGATGGAGCCGGAGGAGCCGAAGTCGATGTCGTCAGGGTGGGCCATGATGGCCATGAGGGTCTTGGGCCCGTCGTGGCCGAGGGGCGGGAGCTTGGAGACGTCGGTGTCGTAGCCGCCGCCGAAGGACGGGGTCGAGCGGCGGAAGAGAGACGAGAGAAGGGACATAGCGCGCTCCGGTGAACTACGAGGTGTGATCTGAGTCTACAGCAGGTTGACGGACGGTTCGATGGGTAGGGGAGCGGGCGCGTGGACGAGGACAAGGGGGACAGGCGTGAGGCATGGCGTTAGCCGTGGCGGCCAATAGGGCCGAGGCAAGAGGCGTAAGCCGCGCGTGCTATGCGAGTGTGATGGCATAAAGAGGTTGGGGCCGCGTCGTGCTAAGGACCGATGACGAGGCCGGTGGGGCGGCTGAGCAGCGCTCCGTAGACGTCGAGGACGGAAGTGGCGACGTTTTCCCAGCGATAGCGGGCCATGGCTTCACGGGCGGCCTCACCAAGGTCCTTTCGCAATGGCTCGTTTTCGAGCAGGAGCTCGATGCGCTCGGCGAAGGGCTCGGGACAGAGCCACGGGACGAGGTAGCCGGTCTCGCCGTCCTTAACAGTGCCGGTGAGCCCTCCGACGCGGGAGGCGACGACGGGGACGCCGCTGGCCATGGCTTCGACGGCGACGAGGCCGAAGCTCTCGTAGTGCGATGGGACGACGCAGACGTCGGCGGCGTTGTAGTACAGCGGCAGCGTTTCGTGGTCCACGGCGCCGATGAAGGCGACTCGATGCTCGATGCCGCGGTCACGGGCGAGGTCGCGTAGCTCGGCGACTTCGGCCTGCGATGAGTCGTCGCCGCCAACGATCAGGACGGTGCACTCGACGTCGCTTTCGAGCAGCGAGGCTGCGTTGATCAGGATATCGACGCCTTTGAGCGGCTCGATACGGCCGACGAAGAGGACGATGCGCTCGTCTTTGAGGCCGAGGGCGCCGCGGGCGTCTTGCTTGCCGGTGGGCCGGAAGCGTTCGAGGTCGACGCCGAGGGGGATGACGCTGACTTTTTCGTCGGAAGCGCCGTAGAGCTGCCGCAGGGAGTCGCGTTCGAGTTCCGTGGCGCAGATGACACGGTCGGCGGCGGCGAGGACCGCGGCTTCGGATTCGATGCGGAGGCCGGATTCGTGCTCAGCGTGACTGGCGCGGTTCTTGATCTCGCCAAGGGTGTGGAACATGACAACATGTGGGACGTTCCAGACCGCCTTGAGGCGGGCGCCAACTAGGCCGGAGAGCCAATAATGGCTGTGCACAAGGTCGTAGGCGGCGCCGCCCTTGCGGGCGAAGTCGAGAAGCGCCTCGTAGAAGGCGTCGAGGTGGCTGTGAAGGTCGTCGGGAGCGAGAATCTCGTCAGGGCCGGCGTGTAGCGAAATGACGCGGAGGTTCGGTTCGATAAGCGTGACCTCTGGTTGGCCGGCGGCAGTGGCGCGGGTGAAGATATCGATCTGGCATCCAAAGGCCGCAAGCTGGCGGCCGAGCTCGAGGACGTAGACGTTGAGGCCCCCCGACTTGGCGCCACCGGGACGGGCCAGGGGTGAAGTGTGGGCCGAAATGACCGCGATCCTTTGCCCTGGGCGGGGGGCGTCTTGTCCTGGGCGAGACCTCGGGTCTGCTGCGGTATGTGTAGCGGCGTCACCGCGGGGCGTCGATGGCGCTACGCGTCCTTCGACGAGCTCAGGATGCAGCTCGGAGTGTCTGATCGGGACTGTCACGCTAGCTTCCGACTTCGCGGCTGAGGCGCAGGGTGTAGATCTGCTGGTCCCGGGCGCCGAGGTCGTACTTGTACGGCTCGTCGCCACGCAGGAAGTCGAGGCCTCGCATGCCGTTTTCGATGGCCCACTTCAAGACCAGCGCCTTGGAGACAAGGCCGACAGATAAACCAGAAAACTCCGGATCGTAGCCGGAGTTGTACATGTAGAGGTGGCTACCGGCGTCGAAACAGAGGACGGTGGCGGCGGGCTTTTCGTTGACGCGCAGCATGAAGAGCCTGATCAGACCCTCAGCGGCGAGCGCTGAGGCCATGCGGCGGAAGAAGGACTCCATCTCTGGGGTCATGAAGTCGGTCTTGTCCTGGCGGCTCTGCGTGTGTAGCGCCAAAAAGTCGTCCATGGCAGCGACGACGTCCGCTTGGCTCGAGAGCACGTCGAAGTCGACGCTGCCGCCGCTGTCGTAAAGACGGCGAATCTTGCGCCGCAGCTCGTGGCGATGCTTCTTACCGAGCGATGCCAGGTAGTCATCCCACGTCGCGGGTAGTTCGAGCCGCGGCGCAACGGCCTCGGGGACTTCCTGCACTGTGCAGTCGCTGCGGGCGGCATAGCTCTTGATGCGTTCACGAGTCGGCGAAGACTCCATGAGGCCCCAGAGCTCGATCTCGTTCCAATCCTGGTCACAGAGCTGGCTCCAGAGGTCGTCGTAGGCGGCGTCGGCGTTGGCCGGGTCGACGATGACGTCCATGAAGTCGCAGATCGAGGCGTCGCCGATGAAGGTAAGGCGGTCGTCGGCGCGCATCAGGGGCGCGAAGCCGGCGAGGCTGCCGTCGCCGCAGGTGAGAACCAGGGGTTCGCAGTTGGCACCGAACTCGGCGAGCCAAGTCCGCAGCCACGAGGGGTGGAGGAAGGTGAGGCGTTCAGATTGGCGGCTCAGCAGATTCTCCAGGCTAGCATCCAGCCTGGAGAGGTCGGCGCCGGGTACGGCTCCCTGCAATACGGTGTCCTTTAGTGTGATCTCGATTCGATTCTTGCAGGGTCTTCGGCGTGACCCGACGGTGTAAATCTTACTGTGCTGGTACGGGGGATTCAAGGTGGGCTGGGGAATACGGTTCTTGCAGATTGAAACCTGCAGCTTCGAGGACGGCGCGGTTAGCAAACTGGGTTGGGACGTTGGCCTGCGTGTCCGTGACGCTGCTGCTCAGCGTAGGCGTAGCCGTTCCTGTCGGCCGGGCTTGTGGCTTCGGTGCTAAGTCTGGCGGCCCGCTAAAGGATCACGTCGGGCGTGGACCTGGTTACGTAATTGGGAGGGCGGCTCAAGGGCGTCTAAGCGCACCGGGACGCGATGACTCAAGCCGGGCTTCGCCCCGAGACCCCACTGAAGAGGGCTGGTCGTGGCGCGTGGGTCAGGTGATGGGCAGCGCGGCCTCGATCGCGTCTAGTCTTGCTGGGACGTCTATTTCGTGCCAGTCGAGGGTGCGCGCCGTGTCCGGGTCCTTGAGGCCGGCGCCGGTGATGACGCAGACGCAGGTGTCGGCGCGTAGGTCTCGCGTCGCCGCGGCCTTGAGGAGGCCGGCGACGCTGGCGGCGGATGCGGGCTCGCAGAATATGCCTTCTTCGCGGGCCATGCGCTTGTAGGCCTCCATGATCTCTTCGTCCGTGACGCTGTCGATGGCGCCGTGTGATTCGTCGCGGGCGGCGACGGCCTGCTTCCACGAGGCGGGGTTGCCGATGCGGATCGCGCTGGCGATGGTCTGCGGGTCCTCAACGATCTCGCCGAGGACGATAGGGGCAGAACCGGCGGCCTGGAAGCCCAAGAAACGCGGAAGGCGGGTCGAGAGCTTGTTCTCGGCGTATTCCTTGAACCCGGCCCAGTAAGCCGTGATGTTGCCGGCGTTGCCGACCGGGATGAAGAGGTTATCCGGCGCGTCGCCGAGGGAATCGACGATCTCGAAGGCGGCGGTCTTCTGACCCTGTATGCGGTAGGTGTTGACAGAGTTGACGAGCGAAACGGGATGCCTGTCCGTGAATTCGCGGGCGAGGCGGAGGGCGTCGTCAAACGTACCTTGGATAGCGATGATCCGGGCGCCGTAAGCGATGCTCTGGGCCAGCTTACCCATGGCGGCTCCGCCCTTGGGCAGGAAGACGTAGGCGGCGATGCCGCAGTGGGCGGCGTAGGCTGCGGCGGAGGCGCTGGTGTTACCGGTCGAGGCGCAGAGGATGGCACGTGCGCCCTCCTCCACCGCCTTGGCGACGGCGACGACCATGCCGCGGTCCTTGAAGGAGCCGGTCGGGTTGCTGCTTTCGAGCTTGAAGTAGAGGTTATCGATGCCCACGGAGGGGCCGATGTGGGCGGAGCGGACGAGGGGCGTGCTGCCTTCACCGAGGTTAATGCGCGGCGTGGCCGAGGTCAGCGGCAGGAAGTCGGCGTGGCGCTCGAGGACGCCACGGTGGCTGCTACTCCTGGGCAGTGTCGAAGGCACGGCCGCGTATGTCCCGGATCTCTTTTTCCAATGCGACGATCTGGCGCTTGCGGATATCGGCTTCGAGATCACGCAAGCCGCCGAGGAAGTTGGCCAGGTTCTCGTGCTCGCGTTCGAGTCCTTCTCGGACCCGGGTGAGCTCATCCTGGTAGGAGTTGATGCGAGCTTCTAGCAGGGAGATGTGCTCGTCGCCCTGGTTAAGACGGTTGTCGACGTGGGCTAGCTCTTCGGTAATCTCATTAATCCGCTCGTTGTGGCGGGTGCGTTCGGCCTGGACGAGCTCGAGGCGATCGTCTATGCGGCTGATCTTGTTGGCTTCAGCGCGGAGGGCATCGAGGTCGGATTCGAGGCGACGCAGCATCTCGACATTGCTGGTGACGCGCTCGCGCTGCGTATTATCCTCGTTCTGAAGCTGCAGGACGGCGCCGGAGATGCGCTGCAGCTCCTGGTCGACACGGCTCAGGGTTGAGCTGGCGCGCGACTGGGCGGAGTCGGACTGGCTGAGGAGGGTCTCGATCGTCTCGAGACGCATGGCCAGCTGCGATTGCATCTCGACGGTGCGGCGTGTGTGCTCTACGGAGCCTTCGAGGCGCTCCTCCCAGTGCTCGACGTGGCGCTCGATCTCGGTGAAGTGGCGTCCGACCTCGTTGCGCTCCTGACGCAGGCGCTCGCCATCGAGCGCGTCCTGGCGCTCGATTTCTTCACGGCTCTGACGCAGCGAGTGGATGTCATCCTGGGCCCGTGCGATGAGTTCTCGGATAGTGCGGAAGTCGTCCTGAAGATGCTGCAGGGCCGACGGGATGCCATCGAATTGGCCGAAGGCGGTGCGCAGCTGGTGCGACGTTTCGGCGGCGTCGGTGGCGAGGTTGCGGCTCTGCTCCGCGGCCTGCTGGACTACGCCCATGCGGGCTTTGAGCTCCATGAGCTCAGAGTGAACCCAGGCCATCGTGTCTGCGTTGAGAGGGACTTCGCGTCTAGTGGTCACTGTTCTTCCACGCGAATGAAGTTGCCGATCTCCTGCACTTCGGGCAGGTCTTGCACGGCCTTCAGGGCGTCCTGTACGGACGCCTCGCGCGCCTCATGGGTCATGATAACCAACTCGGCGGTGTTTGAGGCTTCGTGGGCTTCTTTTTGAATGACGGAGGCGATGCTGATCTTGGCGTCGCCGAGGATTCGGGCGATGCGGGCGAGAACGCCAGGTCTGTCGATAACAGTGATGCGGATGTAGTAACGCGTGACGAGCTCGGCCATGGGGACGATGTTTGCGGGCGCGCCTTCCGTGGCGTAGCTGGCGCGGCGTCCGCCGATGACGCTCTGAGCGGCGTCGAGGACGTCCGCGATGACGGCGCTGGTGGTTGGGAACCCAGCGCCCGGTCCCTGGAAGTTGACACGGCCGATGAGGTCGCCTTCGACCTGGACGGCGTTGAGGACTCCATCGACCTTGGCGAGCGGCGCGTCGGCGGGCAGAAGTACGGGGTGGACGCGGGCCTGCATGCCGTCGTCGACGCGGGAGGCGAGCGCGAGGAGCTTGATGGCGTAGCCGAGCTCGGCGGCGTAGCGAAAGTCGCGAGCCGTGAGACTGGTGATGCCTTCGCGGTAGATGTCGTCGCTCGAGACGGCGGCGCGGAAGGCGAGGGAGGCGAGGATCGAGAGCTTGTAGCGCGCGTCTTCGCCTTCGATGTCGTTGGTGGGGTCGGGTTCGGCGTAGCCGAGCTCCTGAGCGCGCTTGAGGGCGTCCGCGAAGTCAGCGCCTTCTCGGGCCATGGCGGTCAGGATGTAATTGGTGGTGCCGTTGATGATGGCGGAGACGGCTGAGACGTCGTTGGCTAGAAGATCACGCTTCAGGGGCGCGATGATCGGGATGCCGCCGCCGACGCTGGCCTCGAGGAGGAGGTCGACGCCGTTCTCGCGGGCCAGGGCGAGCAGTTGGGGACCATGCTTGGCCATGACTTCCTTATTAGCGGTGACGACGTGCTTTCCGTTACGCAGCGCCCGCTCGATCCACTCGACGGCCGGGAACTCGATGCCGAGGAGCTCGACGACGATGTCGAGCTCGGGGTCGTCGAGGAGCTTCGCGGTGTCTGTGGTGAGGAGCGCGGAATCGATTCCCTTGCGGGGCTTCGAGGCGTCGCGCACAAGGACGGCCGTAAGGTTGAGGGGGCGGCCGAGTTGACGGGCGTAGACGTCTCGCTTCTCGATCAGGACGCGTCCAACTTCAGCACCGACGGTGCCGGCGCCAAGCAGCGCGACGTTGACTGGCCGCTGGCTAGCCAAAGGTGCCCCCAATCGCGCTGGCAAGGTCGATGAGCTGACTGTCGCTGAGATTGTAGATGAACTGCGTGTCATGGAAGGAGGCTTCGAGGAGCTGGTTGAACTCATCGCGTGCAAAGTCCTCCGCGATAGCTGGGTCGATTGGCCGCACCTCCTTGCCGAGGACTTCGATGATGTAGAAGTTCTGCTCAGTCTCGATGATGCCGCTGCGTCCGGTGAGGCTGAAAGCAACGTCCGCCAACTCGGGATCGAGGGCCTCACGAGGGGTCCAACCGAGGATGCCCCTTTCGCCGGAAGAGCTGTGCGCGGAGAACTGGGCCGCGACTTCGGCGAATTCAGCGCCGTCCTCGAAGGCCTGCCTGGCCTGAATGGCGTTGGCCTGCGAGCCGGCCTCGATGAAGAGGAGGTCGACCTGCTCTGTCTCTTGCGGCAGTGAGGCTTCGATCTGATCCCTGACTTTGTCTTCGATGACTTGTGACTCGATGATAGTGAGGTATTCGTCGAGTGAGAGGTCGATCCGGAGCAGCTCGCCGCCAAGAATGGGCCCTAGCTCGTTGCGCGTAATTTCGGCCGATAAGTTGAGGTCGTCGCGAATACCGGCGTCGAGTTCTTCGTCAGAGACGGTGATGCCTTGCTCAAGGCCGATGATGCGCGTGAGCTCCTCGCGCTGGATGCGGGCGATGGTGGCAGTGACGCTGCTGAGCGTGTCGCTCAAGTTGAAGCGGCCCTGAGCGACGTCCGATTGGACGCGATCTTCGAGGTAAGCGTAGGAGTATTGGCGCTCGCCGATCTGGAAGACGACGTCGTCACGCGGCGCGATGCGGTCGTTGTAATAGCCGTACGCGATGAGGACCAAAGCGAAGAGGATGACAAGCCCGACGCCGCCGAGAATGAGGATACCATTGCGTCTTTCGGGATTGATTTCGTGGCCTGTTAGAAGGCCGGTGAGCGAGTGTATGAGGCGGCTCAGAGCGGGGAGCCCCCCTTCCGTGACATCTCGTTCATTTTGGGCTCAGGCGTGGCTGCCAATCAAGCGCGCGTGGCGAAGACGCCGGTGAGCTGAATGTGCTGGGCGGTAAAGGGGAGGAGGGCGACGTGTCGCGCCCGCTTGAGGGCGAGCGTGAGCATGCGCTGGTGCCTGGCGCAGGTCCCAGTCTTGCGACGAGGTTCGATCTTGCCGCGGTCGGAGATGTAGCGGCGGAGCTTGGACGGCTCCTTGTAATCGATGGACTGAATCTTGTCGACGCAGAAGGAGCAGACGCGGCGGCGTCCGAAGCGGCCGCCGCCACCGCCACCAGGCCGCCGACGAGGGCGCTCGGGCCGGGCGTCGCGGTCGCCACCGGAGGGGCCGCCGCTATACGGGGAGCCACCAGAGGGGGCGCTGCTAAAGCCCTCGGGCGCGACCGGAGCCGTAGGCGCCAGGGGTGGCGCTTCGCTGGGTATTGGTGCTTCGGTTGCTTCGCTCATTGGTATTCCTGAAGCCGAGATACCCCCGAGTAGTTAACGCCGTGGGTACCAGAGGCTACTAAAGACTGTTTGTGGGCCGAAATGCCCGACATGCCAAAGATTACATCATCCCAAGCTTATCTTGAAGCGCGTTAGTTCTCGAAGGGAATGTCGTCCAGCTCCATATCGCCGGGAATGTCGGAGGGCGGATCTTCGCCCAAGGAAGCGCCCTGAGGCCGATCGAGGAAGAGGACCTGGTTGCCGACGACCTCCGTGCGGTAGCGCTTTTGGCCGTCGGGACCGTCCCAGCTGCGGGTGGATAGGCGGCCTTCGACGAAGACCTTGCGGCCTTTCTGCAGATGCTGGCCCAGGAGCTCCGCGAGCTTGTTCCAGGTGACGACGGTAAACCACTCGGTTTCTTCACGGCGTTCGCCTTCGCCGCCACCGAAGGAGCGGCTGACCGCGAGACGGAAGGTGGTTACGGCGCTGCCATTCGCGGTGTAGCGCATTTCAGGGTCCGTGCCCAGGTTGCCTATGAGCATCACCTTGTTCAGGCCGTCCGGCATGCCAATTTCCCTCTTCGCAACCCATCAGATTGCCCGTCGCGCTGACGGACAGGTTGCCAGCCGATCTGGCAAGGCTGCCGCTATTCGTTCGCCCTAACGATCATGTGACGTATGACTTCCTCTGAGATCCTGAGGTTGCTCTCGAGATCCGGAATCTGGTCAGGATCGAGCTTGACCTGGCTGACGACGTAATTGCCTTCAAGGTGGCGGCGGATCGGGTAAGCGAGACGTCGCCGGCCCCAGTGGTTGACGTCCACGACTTCGCCGCCGCGGCTCGTGATGTTCTGGGAAAGCCGGTCAAGGCTCTCACCAACAACGTCATCGCCGATTTCCGGGCTGAGGATGACAACCATTTCGTAATCACGTAAAGCCGTGGCCAAATTGGACTCCTGGAATCGAATAGAGGACGGGCAGGGCAGCACCCTGCAACACGTTCGCATTCTAGGCAGCGGCATATGCTAAGTCAACGAGAGTCGCGTGCGCGGGACAGCGAGTGATTCCCGTCGCCGGGTGCGAACAAGAGGTGTCCGAGACAAGGCGGCGTGCTAAGATCGAGTCAACAATTGTTCAGTTGTCTGATCAGTGAATGAATGACATAGGTTCACCTGACGGCGGGGACTCCAGGCCGGCTTCACCCGCCGTCTTATTGACGCTGGTTCTGGCGGTGGGGCTCCTGGCAGGGGCGATTTCCGGAACGGCCGTGGCCTTACTCCACGATTCCGACTCTGATCCCACTCCCATGGCGCAGGCCGTTACCCCACCACCGACCCCGCCGGCGCTGACGACCGGATGCGCGAAAGACGCTGTCGCGCAGGTGGTGGCGCGGGCGCTTCCTTCGGTCGTCGCGATCATCAACCAGTTCGAGGCGCAGGGGAACCTGGAGGCCGGTGTCGTAGGTGGCGCTGGGGTGGTTGTGGATGAGCGAGGCTTTATCCTGACCAACGCTCACTTGGTGCGGATACCCGGCGAATTGTTCGTGCTGATGGGTACGGGCGAGGTGCGTTCGGCGCAGCTGGTTTCGCACGACGCGCCATTCACGGACATAGCGATTGTACGCGTCGAGGAAGGCGGTCTCACGGCGATCGATATCGGTGATTCGGCCGAGCTGCGGCAGGGGCAGACGTTGGTCGTGATCGGTAGCCCCGACATCGACTACTTCAACAGCGTGTCGACGGGCGTGGTGAGCGCGCTCGGTCGCCGCAAGCTGGTGGACAACGTCTGGCTCGAGGACTTGATCCAGACGGACGCGGCGATCAATGTGGGAAACAGCGGCGGACCGCTGCTGAATCTGAACGGTGAAATGGTGGGCCTGAACACGTTCCGAGACGTGGGGACGGAGGATTTACTGTTCGGCATTTCGTTTGCCAGTTCAAGCCGGACCTTCGCGCCGATAGCGCAGGAGATGATCTCGACAGGCAGTTTCGCGCGTCCCCTTTTCGGGGTCGAATTCGCGGACCTGACGCCGCAGGTAGCCGAGGAATTGGAAGTGGCGGAGACTCAAGGGGCGCTGGTGCAGCGAGTGGTCGAGGGAAGTCCGGCAGCGGATGCCGGTGTGCAGGTTGGCGACGTCGTGACGATGTTCGGCCAGGTGCCACTCAGCAGCCAGTTCGGTCTGTTGAACGCGCTGGGAATCATCACGCCCGATGCACGGGTCAGCGTCGAGGTCCTGCGGGGCGGTGAATCGCTGACGCTGGACGTCCAGTTGGAGCCGCGTTGATAGAGCCACCAGAAGAGCCGCGAGAGCGAGGTCCATTCGACGAGATCCTGGAGCCGGAAGAGGCAACCCAGGACCGTTCCGCCAGCATCATCTTCATCGGCATGGGGGCCATTGGGCTGCTGCTGCTTCTTATCGTGGTAAACCCGTTTTCGCTTTTTGGCGGCGGTGGTGACAGCGAGTCGACAAATGGGGCCGATGAGACCTCGTCGCTGCTCAGTGGAGCGCCAAAAGTGCCGGAGGGCTACGAGGCCCTGAGCCGTCATTACCAGGACCTTGCTGATCAGGTCTCAGAGGACACGACTGGGCCGGCAGAAGTCACGCTGCCGTTGCTGCAGCCGGTTAGCGACGGTCGCAACCTGGGGCTCTATACGTTCCGAAACGGTAACTGGGAGCGCCTGGCTTCTGCGACGCTGGTAAACAACGGCGCCGCAGCCAAGGGCGAGGTTGGCATGGTGCCCGGCAACGTCGCCGTGTTGCGCCTGACCTCGAGTGCTGTTCAGGTGACTGGCTGGCTGCCGCAAGGCGCATCGCCGGATGACGAGGCGATGAGTATCGTGACAACCGTAAATCCGGTCGACTTCGCGCCGGCGTCAGACGGGACGCTGGTCGGGACACGGCGCGAGTTCCCGCAGGCGGAGGGCAACATCGTGCCGACGGTGCGTGCCTCGACGCCGGAGGACGCCGACGCCGTGAACGCGCTCCTGGCTTCGCCGGCGCTGCGAGAGGAGCACATCCAGGCGCTCGTACAACTGGCGCTGCAGCCCGGGAACGCGGGTGTAGACCTCGATTATCCGAACGTGAACCCAGCGCGGAAGGCCGATTTCACGGCGCTTGTCACCGTGTTGGCCGACCAGCTGCACCAGGCGAACCGGACGCTCAGCGTCGCGGTGCCGACGCCTGTCCGGACCGGCGTGAGCTGGGACACCGGCGCTTACGACTGGAGTGAGCTGGGGCAGCGAGCCGACCTGCTGAAGCTGAGACCCGTGGACGATCCCTCTGCCTACTACCAGCGGATGAACGAGGTGTTCGACTTTCTGCGCGACCAGGTAGACCTGAAGAAGGTAGCGCTGATCGTGTCACGCAACAGCTGGGAGGAGGCAAGCGATGGTCTGCGGGCGATATCGCTGCACGACGGGCTGCGCATCGCGAGCGCGATAGAAGTGCGCACACCGACGCAGATCATAGCCAACACGTCGGTGGTGATCGTGGGCACAAACCTCTATCGCGACGACGGGGCCAGCGGCATACAGTGGGACGACAACGCGTTCGCGGTGTCGTTTAGCTACCTGGGCATCGGCGGTCAACGGACGGTGTGGTTGGAGAACGCGTTAAGCGTGGCGTTCCGGCTCGATCTGGCACGGCAGAACGGTCTGGCCGGCGTAGCCATCGCGGACATCGGCGCCAGCGAGTCGTTGCCGGCGTACTGGGAACCGCTGCGGACCTTCGCGGAGTTGGGTCAGGTCCAGCTGGCCAAGGCGAACACGCTGTTGCTGGAGCCGGCGTGGCAGATCCAGGCAGGGTCGCAGGAGACGGAAACGTCCGGGAATATCATCTGGAAAGCGCCGGCACAACCAGGCTCTTACGAGGTGGCGCTGGTGGTCAGCGACGGCGTGATCCAAGCAATGCAAACGATCACGCTGCAAGTCGCGGCGACAAACCCGTAGAACGTTGCGGTTGAATGAAGGTTCAGGAAAGGCAGGGCCAGCCCGGCCTGGCGTCTCACGCAAGCGCAGCGTACATACAAACCGAGCTTTGCACGACTCGTGGAAACTGTTAGATATGCCGCTGCGCGTAATCGGAGGCGAGCTTGGCGGCAGGGTTCTGCGGGGTCCGCCACGCTTCGGCGTACGGCCGACCGCGGACCGGGTGCGCGAGGCACTGTTCGAGATCCTGGCTGCGCGCGGGGCGCCGATGCGTCGGGTGCTCGACCTGTACAGCGGGACGGGCGCGATGGGCATCGAGGCGATGAGCCGAGGCTCGGAATACTGCGACTTCGTGGAGTCGGATCCGAAGGCCTGCGAGGTGATTCGTGACAACCTGCGTCGGACAGAGCTGCAGGGAAAGGCGAAGCTGTGGCCGATGGCCCTGGCGAAGGTCGTGAACCGGCTGGAAGGACCGTACGACCTGGTAGTGGCTGACCCTCCCTACGCGTATGATCGCGCGGAAGCTGAGCTGACCTCAGTGGCGCAGATAGGCCTGGTGGCGGAGGGCGGTACGCTGGTCATCGAACATTCGCAGCGCAAAGAATGGCCGGAAGTGCTGGCCGGGCTGGCGCAGCTAACCAGCCGGCGCTACGGAGATACGCGAATCACGTTGTACGGGCGGGCCGGGGATCTGGAGAACGGGGACTGAATTGACGACAGCACTGTTTGCGGGACGCTTTGATCCGGTAACCAATGGGCACCTGGACACGACGCTACGGGCGGCGGACCTCTTCGACGACCTTGTCATCGGCGTCGCGGCTTCGAAGTCGACGCTGTTTACCACGGAGCAGCGGGTTGAGATGTTCAAGGGGGCGGTCAACAGCGTGGGCAACGTACGGGTGATGCCGTACGACGGGTTGACGGTCAACTTCGCACGCAATCAGGGGGCGACCGTGTTGATCCGCAGCATGCGCGGTAACACGGACTTCGAGACCGAGTTCGACCAGGCGTTGATGAACCGGACGATGGCGCCGGAAATCGAGTCGGTGTACCTGATCGCACGGCTGGAGCACTTGTTTATCAGTGGATCGCGTATCCGAGAAGTTGCAGGTCTGGGCTATGATGTGACTGGCCTCGTCCCCGCTAACGTCGCCGAGGCGCTGAAGCGCAAATTCGGAGAGGCCTAGGCCCGCGGAGCGGCCCTAAGACAGGAAGACTATGGACATCCTTCATCTCATAGATCGCCTGGAAGAGCTGGTGGCGGAAGCGCGGCGTATGCCGATCGGTCAGGGCGTCGTGGTGGACAGGCGCCGGTTACTGGAGCTGGTGGACCAGATGCGGTCCAGTGTGCCGTGGGAGGTGCGCGAAGCGGAGCAGATCGTCGCGGAGCGCGACGCCATCATGGAAGAGGCGCGCCGCGAGTCCGAAGGTGTGCTGCATCGGGCCGAGATGGAGGCTCAGGAGCGTCTGGAAGAGACGGCGCTGGTGCAAGCAGCCGAGCGCGAGGCGGAGGCCGTGATCGACCGGGCGGAGACGCGGGCTCAGACGATGCTGGACGAGGCACAGGCCCAGGTGCAGACGCGGTTACGCCAGGCGGAGCAGGCGGCGATGAACCAGATGGACGAGGCGGACCGCTACGCGCTGGAGATGCTACGGCGATTGGACGCGCAGCTATCGGCGTTCGCGTCTACGGTGCGAACGGGCATTGGCGCGCTGGAAGAGCGGACGAGCGACGCGTTGCCTTCGCAGATGATGGCCGAAGCGTATGAGGATGACGAGGAGCGGGAGCCGGCCCAGACGTAGAAGCCGACTAAAAGGCTGAGGCTAAAGGCGGTCCATTGGGCCGCCTTTTGTTGGCGCGTCGTGGCGGCGATTCGCGATGCTTTGGTCCTTCGCTTTGCTCAGGACGACAACATGGTGTCAGTTGGCTTCGAGGAAGGCGAAGAGGGCGTCTTCGAGGGCGGCGCCGTTGGGACCGAGGAGGATGTCGGTGCCGTGGGCAGAGCCATCGTAGATGACGCCTTCTTTGGGCTCGGATGACTCCTGCATGAAGAAATCGACGGCATCGGGAGCACGGCCGTCGCCCTGCTCAGCAACGAACAGTTTGGGTTCGGTGATCGTCGCGACAGCGGTACGGGCGTCGAGGCCCATGAAGGCATCAGGAGCAGAGATCGTGACGAGGCCGGCGAAGTCGAGGCGGGCGGCGACTTCGATGGCGGCTGTGCCGCCCATGCTGGCGCCGAAGACGTAGACCTGGGCATAGTCACGGGAGGCCATGAAACGAGCGGCGAATTCGAGATCGATGTCTATTTTCGAGATGTCCTGGTCACCGCCGGTCTCGCCGTAACTGCGGAAGTCGAAGGTGAGGGCGTCAATGCCGGCGGTTGCCAGCAGACGGGCGAATTCGGCCCATGCGGTCTGGTCTTTGGGGAACTCGTGGGCGAGGATAACGACCTTTCGCTTCGGCCCGGCGCTGCTGTAGAGGTGGCCGGCGATGGTCACGCCGTCCGAGGTTTCAAAGCGTACGGGCTCGTCGGTGACGCCGGCGGGGGCGGTTTCCTGCGTGGGCTTGTCCTCGGCGGCAGTGGGCTGCGGCGTGGCAGGCGGGCTGCTGCCGTCGCCGGATGTCGCATCGTCGGAGTCACCGTTGCCACCGCAGGCGACGAGCAACGCGGCGAGGAGCAATGCTATTGCTAGGCGCATTTTCCGTAACCTCCGAAGTATTCCCAGAAGGCGACGTAACGCGAATCCTCAGACCAGATCGGGTCCGCGGGGGCGTGGACATTCTCAGCGACGACCTGGATGACCGCACCCGAGCCGTCCGCGGGGACAATGCCGCCTCCGCTGCCGTAGGTGACGGCAACCCAGCGACTATCCGGGGAGTAAACGAAGCTGAAGAGGTCTCCGCTGGTGTTGAAGAGAACGTTCTCCGACCCACCGCGGACATCG
Organism: Dehalococcoidia bacterium; assembly: GCA_965197795.1. Lineage (GTDB taxonomy): Bacteria > Chloroflexota > Dehalococcoidia > DSTF01 > WHTK01 > WHTK01. Next base: position 1,141,616 of record OZ240228.1, read on the forward strand.
AAGACGATGAGCCGTTCGTCCGCCGTACAGACGCCAAGGACCATAAGGATGCGTGTGCTGTCGGCAGACCAGGCCTCAAGCGGGCGGTTGGAGCCATTGAAGCGGCCATCCTCAACGCGCCAGAGCTCGTCGCCCGAGTCGCGTTGGAGGATGACTGCGAACTGATCGGCTGCATCGAGTCCGTCCTCGTAGACGGCGACGTAAGCGCCGTCCGGGCTCGCGACGCTTCCGGAGTGACTCGAAGGTGAGCCGATGCCCTGAATCAGGGCGAGGGTAGCTTTATAACCGGCGTCTCCCGGCGTGATGAGGCGATTTGTCTGGATGTCATGGATGAAGTAGCGGGGCAGCTCGCGCGTCGGTTGGGGCGTGGGTGCTGGCCGCGTCGAGGTCGGCTCGATCCGCGGCGTGGCGGTGGATCCGGCGGCGGTAGGCTGTGGTGTGGCAGACGAAGCGTCCCCGCCGCCTGAAGTGGCGCCGTCGGAGTCGCCGTTGCCGGAGCAGGCGCGGAGGAGCGTCGCGAGGACGAGGGGGATCAGAGAGGCGAGGCGAGGCATGGCGGGATCATGTTACGGCCTACAGGAGTTCTTAAGCATCCATCTATTTCAGACTGCGCCGAGTGTGGGATTCTGCTGTGCTTTGATCCTTCGCTTGGCTCAGGATGACAGAAGGCGGCTCAGGACTGACAGAAGGCTGCATAGGATGATAGAAGGTACGCCTGCGACCGGCAGAAGGCATGCTCTGGCGCGGTAAAAGCGTCCTTACTTGACGACGATGTTGACGAGGCGGCGGGGGACGAAGAAGACGCGTTCGACTGTGACGCCTTCGAGGTAGGGTTTGACGCGTTCACTGATGAGCGCCATTTGCTTCGCTTCGTCCTCGGTGACGTCGACAGAGACGTCGAATTTGTCGCGTACCTTGCCGTTGACCTGGACGACGAGGGTGAAGGTTTCGGCGGCGGCCAGCGCTTCGTCGTATTCGGGCCAGGCCTGCTGGTGGATGCTGTAGGGTCGCCCGGTGCGGGCCCAGAGCTCCTCGGCGATGTGCGGCGCGGGGGGCGCCATCATGAGCAGCAGGGACTCGATGGCGCGATCCCACGCTTCGGGGTCCACGTCCCCGGCGTCGCGGACCTTGCCGAGGTAGGTCGTGAACTCCATGAGGCGGGCCAGCATGGTGTTGAAGCGGAAGGCTTCGATGTCGGCGGTGACGCTGCGGATCGTGACGTGACGCTGACGCTCCAGCTCCTTGATGGCTTCGGGGTTGGTTGACGCGAAGGAGGGGGGCTGCAGGGCGACCGACCAGACGCGGTTGAGCCAGCGCGCGAGGCCCTCGATGCCCTCGGGGCGATAGGGACCGCCGTCGCTCCAGGGGCCGATGAACATGAGGTAACAGCGGAAGGTGTCGGCGCCGTAGCGTGAGACGTAGTCGTCCGGGTTGACGACGTTGCCGCGGCTCTTCGACATCTTCTCGCCGTCGGGGCCGAGGATGATGCCCTGGTTGAAGAGGCTGGCGGCAGGCTCGCCGAAGTCGATCAGGCCGATGTCGCGCATCGCCTTGGTGAAGAAGCGGAAGTACATCAGGTGCATCGTGGCGTGCTCGATGCCGCCGGTGTACTGCGTCACGGGCAGCCACTGGCGCACGCGCTCGTCGGAGCTGTCGAAGGGGCCTTCGGCGTAGTGCGGACTGAGGTAGCGGTACTGATACCAGGACGAGTCGACGAAAGTGTCCATAGTGTCGGTCTCGCGCTCGGCGTCGTTGCCGCAGATCGGGCACTCCGTCTTCCAGAAGCTCTCGAGTCGCTTGAGGGGCGATTCGCCGGTCGGTACGAAGTCGGCGTCCTCGGGCAGCACGACGGGCAGGTCTTCCTCGGGGACAGGGACGGCGCCGTGGTCGGGGCAGTAGATGATCGGGATCGGCGTGCCCCAGTAGCGCTGGCGGCTGACGAGCCAGTCACGCAAACGGTAGGTGACCGTCTTCTCGGCGTAGCCGCCCTTCGCGCCGTGCTCGACCACCTTCGTCATGCCCGTTTTGTTTGGCGTGCCGTCGAAGGGACCTGAATTCGTCATCGTCCCTTCGTCGACGAAGGCTTCGGTTAGAGGCGAGCCGTCGTAGTCCGGAGGGGCGATGACGAGTTTGATCTCGAGGCCGTATTTCGTGGCGAACTCGAAGTCGCGCTGGTCGTGGGCGGGGACGCCCATGACGGCGCCGGTGCCGTAGCCGGCGAGGACGTAGTCGCCGACGTAGACGGGCACGCGGGCGCCATCGAACGGGTTGACGCAGTAGGAGCCGGTGAAGACGCCGGTCTTGGCCTTGTCGGCGGCGGTGCGCTCGATCTCGGTTTGACGTGAAGCCGCAGCGACATAGGCTTCGACCTCGGCCTTGCGCTCCGGGGTTGAGAGCTTGTCGACGAGCTCATGCTCCGGCGCCAGCACCATGAAGGTGACGCCGTAGATTGTGTCCGGGCGAGTGGTGAAGACGCCGATCGACTGGTCTGAAACCTCTCCCCCTGCCCCCTCTCCTCGCGAGGAGAGGGGGTTCTTTGCGTTGGCGCCGGGCTCTGATGCTGACTCCAGAGGAAAGCTGATGTTGGCGCCCTCGGAGCGGCCGATCCAGTTGGCTTGCATCACCTTGACGCGGTCGGGCCAGTCCATGCCCTCGAAGTCGAGCAGCTCGTCGGCGTAGGCAGTGATGCGGAAGAACCACTGATCGAGGTCACGCTTGATCACCGGGGTGCCGCAGCGCTCGCAGTGGCGGTCGTCGCCCCAGACCTGCTCGCGAGCCAGTGTGGTGTTGCAGCTGGGGCACCAGTCGACGGCCGCCTTCTGCCGGTAGGCGAGGCCCTTCTTGAAGAACTGCAGGAAGAACCACTGGTTCCATTTGTAGTACTCCGGCAGGCAGGTGATGACCTCGCGCGACCAGTCGAACATGGTACCCATCTTCCTGGCCTGGGCGCGCATCGTGTCGATGTTGTCCATCGTCCACTTCAGGGGATGGATGTTGTTGCGGATGGCGGCGTTTTCGGCGGGCAAGCCGAAGGCGTCGAAGCCGTACGGGAAGAGGACGTTGTAGCCCTTCATGCGCAGGTAGCGCGCCTTGGTGTCGGGCGGCGTTTCGGCGTACCAGTGGCCCGTATGGAGGTCGCCTGAGGGGTAGGGGTACATGGTAAGGAAGAAGTACTTGGGGCGCGGGTCGTCGTCGCTGACCTCGTAAAGGCCGTCCTGCTGCCAGCGCTGCTGCCAGCGGGCCTCGACCTCGGTGGGGTCGTAGCGGTCGATGCGCTCTGCGGATTCGTTGGTTGTCTGGGTCATCTCAGGTTCGATTCTAGCAGGCGCGGCTAGCACGGCTGGATGCTGCGTTGCCGACCGTCATCAACAAGCGAGAAGGACCGCCGGCTTGACGGCGTGACGGTGGCTGCCTAACGTCGGGGCTGTGAGCTGCGAGAAGGACACGGCGGACCTGCTACGCGCCTCGGGACAGAAGGTGACTCCGCAGCGCCTCTTGATCCTGAGCTGCCTGCGCCACGCGGGCGGCCACGTGACGGCGAGCCAGATACTGGAGGAGGCGCGCCGTAGCTATCCCTACGTCGACGCTTCGACGGTCTATCGCACGCTGGCGGCGGCGAAGGACCTGCGTTTGGTGTCGGAGACGAACCTGGGGGCAGGGGACACCCTGTTCGAGTGGCTGGGCGCGGACCGGCACCACCACCTGATCTGCCGCTCGTGCGGCCAAGTGACGCAACTCGACGAGTCGCACCTCACGGAGCTGACGCGCTCGTTGCAGCGGGAGACGGGGTTTCAGGCCGACCTGGAGCACATCGCGATCTTCGGGTCGTGCGCGGAGTGCGCTGCGAAGGCATAGGCGCAGGAGCGTAGGATTGCATTCGGGCACCGAGGCTCCGTGACCTGCGCCCTTCCTGCCGGGCGGACTTGTGCACTTCGCCCTTTTACTTAACCTAAACCTGAGGGGTGACCCCTCAGACTCCCCCCGCATGGGCTGCGCCCCGCTGCCCCTGCTGAGGTCATAGGATGCTGTGTTCTGCAATGATGCGGCTGGCGCCCCATTAATGCCAGCGAGGGTGACGGCCGTGAGGGTTCAAGGGCGGTGGGCGAGGAGGACTTCCGAAGGCCAGTGGGGGCCGACGTAGGTGCGCGTGACGTTCGTGAACCCGCGGGCTTCGAGCATGGACTGCAGGTGTAGTGGGCGGGCGCCGCCGAAGTACTCAGGGTCGGCCTGGTAGCGGCGCTTCCAGTCTTCGGTCATGGCGGCGTCGGGGCCTTCGCCGTCCGTGAGATTGACGATGACGATGCGGCCGCCGGACTTGAGGACGCGACGGCACTCGTCGAGAACGGGCGGGATGTCGGGCAAGGCGAGCACCTCACAGGTATAGGTGTTGAGGATGCAGTCGAAGGTAGCGTCCGAAAAGGGGATGTGGCGGGCGTCGGCGAGAATGAGCCGGATGGCGGTGGACGCCGTGACGGGTCCTTCGACGAGCTCAGGATGAACGTGGTATTCGACAGGCTCAGGATGGCCTTTAGCGTCCTGGTTAGACGGCTCGGCGAGGCGCTGGCGCGCGATGTCGAGCATGCCAGAGGCGACGTCCAGGCCGTATGCGTTGGCGGCGCCGGATGCGGCGACGAGGCGGGCGAAGGCCCACGCGGTGCCGACGCCGACTTCGAGGAAGCGTTCGCCGGCCCCGCGATCCAACTGACGCAGGGCTTCGAGCTTGGCGCCGGCCTGGCGCTCGGCGACGATGCCGTCGTAGAAGGCTGCCGTGCGGGAGTAGATCAGGCCGAGGCGCGCGACGTCGAGGACGTTGGGCAAGGGTTCGGGGCCGTGCCAGGCGTCTTCGGTCACGAGACTGCTCAATTCAGGTTCACAGGCGTCGGCACCGCGACGCCTGAACTGTAAGGGTCGAGATCAACCGCACTCCTACGAGTTGAGTTTCACACCGAGGTTGGCGAGGCGCTGATGCCAGCGTTCACGCACTTCGGGGTTGCGGAAGCAGGTGGGATCTTCGCCGCGCAGGCCTTTGAGGATGTTCTCGGCGGCGAGGACCGGGAGCGCGTCGTAGACCTCCTCAGAGTGACCGACGTTGTGGCCCGTCGCGATGATGCGAGGGTGAGTGCGCAAAGGGTTGTCGGCGCGGGTCGGCTCCTGCTCCACGTGTCGATGGCGGCGCCCTTGATGCGGCCCTCGTCGAGCGCCTTGATCAGGGCGGCTTCGTTGACGCAAGGGCCGCGCGAGGTGTTGATCAGGTAGGCTTCCGGCTTCATGAAGGAGAGCTCGTGCTCGCCGATCAGGTGGTGGGTGGAGGCGCTGAGGGGGACCATAATGGAGACGACGTCCGAGACGCGCATGAGTTCGTCGAGCGGGATCAGCTTGACGCCGAAGGCGGCGGCATCCTCGGAACTGACGAAGGGGTCGGCGCCGACGAGGTCGCAGTCCCAGCCTTGCAATCGCCTGGCGGTGGCGCGGCCGATGTTGCCGAGTCCGATGAGGCCGACGGTGCGGTTCATCACCATGTGGCCGGGGTCGTCGACACGCCAGCCGCCCTGGCTGACCGCGTCCCACTTGCCGGGCAGGTTCTTGAGCAGGGCAGCGGTGAGCATGACGACGGCTTCGGCGACGCCGAGCATGTTCTCGGGGGCGGCGCCGTAGCCGATGGCGATCCCGATTTCAGTTGCCGCTTCGACGTCGATGGACTCGGTGCCGATGATCGGGCTGGCGCCGACGCGCAGCCTGGTCGCGGCTTCGAGCACTTGGCGCGAGATCGGGCGCGGGCCGAAGACGCCGACGAAGGCGTCGGCGTCGAGGAAGTAGCGCTCAATCTCCTCGCCGGACCATTCGGTTGGGCCGCCGGGTTCGAATGCGGGAAGACGGACTATCTCGCAGTCTCCGGCTTCGAGGAGCTGGGCGATCAGTTCGAAGCGTCCCAGCTGGGGGATGACGACTTTCAGCGGCATAACAGTCCTCCTGGAGGTCGGCGTTACATTGCGCCTGTGCGCCGTGGGGGGCAAGGGCCTGAGGTCAGGGCCGGTGAGGCGCACTCGAATGAACCGGCGCTGAGGCGAGCCGATCCGTTCGACCTATAGTCGATGCCGACAAGGGGTGAGCGGCGATGAAGTTCGGGCTCTTCTACGAGCTGCAGCTACCGAGACCCGCGGACCAAGACCAGTGGAACCCGGATGACGAGCGTCGGATTGTTCAGGAGACGCTGGAGCTGTTCGCGCGGGAGGTCATGCCGGAGTTCAAGGAGCGGCATCACCTGCAGCAGAAATGGCGGCAGGAGCAGCTGGACGGCGTGGCGTTCGAGGTCAACAGCACGATCTAGCGGGTTCTGGCGAAGATCGAAGGTCTGGTTGGCGCTGTGAGGCGTCTTGGCGGACAATCGAGGCGTCATGGCCGTCAGTCCGCAGCATTTCACCGAGATCGAGGGCCTGCGCGTCCAGTTCCGGATGCGCGGCAGCGCCGATGGCGAACCATTGCTGATGCTGCACGGCTGGGGCGGCAATTCGTTGAGCTTCATGGGCGCTGGGAGCTTGCTTGAGGAGCGCTATCAGACGCTGGCGCCGGACCTCCCGGGGTTTGGGTTCAGCGAGGCGCCGCCGGCGGCCTGGGGATCGGCAGACTATGCGCGGGCCATCGCCGAGCTGCCGAAGTCGGCGGGATACGAGTCGGTAAACGTGATCGGGCATTCGTTCGGCGGCAAGGTGGCGCTGGCGCTGGCCACGGCGTATCCGGAGTTGGTGAAGAAGCTGGTCATCGTGGCTTCGCCGATAGTGACGATGCCGCCGGAGCCGGGGGTACGGAGCCGCAGCCGGCGTTTCGCGACGCTACGTCGCGTCGCGTCGCTGCTGCCACCGCTGCGGGAGCGGATGCTATCGTGGGGCCGCGAGCGCTTCGGGTCGGAGGATTACAAGTCGGCGGGGGTATTGCGGCCGACGCTGGTGCGCGTGGTGCACGAAGACTGGCGAGCCTCCCTGGCTTCGGTGGGCGTGCCGGTGCTGCTGATCTGGGGATCCGCCGACACGGAGGTGCCGTTGCGCGTGGCGGAGGAGGCAATAGGCGAGCTGACCGACGCTCGGCTCGTGACGCTGGACGGTGCGGGACACTTTCCGTTCCTGGACCAGCCGGAGGCGTTCGCCGAGGCGGTGACGTCGTTCCTGGAATGAACGGTGCGTCGACGGCTGCGCGTCCTGCGCCCCGGTGTATCGGGTCTTGTGCACTCCGCCTTCTTTCAAATCACGACCTGAGGGGAGACCCCTCAGACTCCCCCCGCGCATGGCGCTTCGACGCGGCTCAGGATGTAGCTGCGCCCCTACTGACCCTGCGAGCCTTCACCGATTGGTGTCGCCTCGGGCGGACTTCTTCGCGGCGATCGGGACGAAGCTGAAACTTCAGGGGGGAGAAACGGCTGGCGTCGCGATTAGGGCAGGCGGGCAATGATCGAGGCTTGGGTGGTGTTCGGGGCCGGGTTGGCGCCGTGGGGGGCGCTAACTGTGCTGCGGTTGCTGCGGTTCTTGCACATCCTGCAGCTTGAGGAGTACCTGACGCCGCAGTACCTATGGTGGCTGCAGAACAACCCGAGCCGGTACTTGAGACTTGCGTTTCTGGCGCCCGCACTTGCTGGCCTGGCGATTGGGATCTGGCTGGCCGGGTTCGCGTCTGAGTCCGTGGCGGTGGTTGGCGCCGCGGTGTGGCTGGGCGCGGCGATAGCGATCCTCGTGACGCAGTATCGGACGCGACGGAAGGCGAAGAAACCGCTGGTCATGACGGCGCGCGCGTGGCGAATCCTGGCCGTAGCGGTAGCGCTGGCTGGGGCGATCGTTGGACTCGGCGCTGGGATCGGATTGTTGCAGGGTGAGCGAGACGGACTCGTTCTGGGCATGTTCGCCGGGACCCTCGTGGCGACGCTGGGCGGGCACATCGTCCTGGCGGCGAACCTTGTGTTGTGGCCGCCGGAGGAGCGATCGCGACGGCGGTTCCAGGGCATGGCGGCGGCGAAGCTGCGAGAAGGGCAGCCGCGGATCATCGCGATTACGGGAAGCGCCGGTAAAACGACGACGAAGGCGCTCGTGGCGCACTTGCTCTCGGCGCGTTACCGCGTGCTGAAGACACCGGCAAGCTTCAACACCCCGCTGGGCATCGCGAGGACGATAAACGACTCCCTGCAGGGGCAGGAGTACTTCGTGGTCGAGATGGGGGCGTACAAACGCGGCGAGATCGCGAGGCTTTGCCGCCTCGTGGGCGGGATGGACGTCAGCGCGATTACGACCGTGAACGCGCAGCATCTGGAGCGCTTCGGGTCGCTGCAGGCGACGGCGGCGGCGAAGTTCGAGATCGTGGGGGGCCTGAAGACGGGCGGCACGGCGGTGCTGAACTTCGACGTGGCGGCGCTGCGGGAGAAGGCTTCGCAGCTGATGGGCGTCGAACTCATATCGTTTGGGGTGGAGTCTGAGGGCGTGACGTTGCGGGGGAGCGACGTGGTCCAGGCAGAGGCGGGGATCGAGTTCGACGTAACGTTCGAGGGCCAGACGACGCGCGTCAGGACGCAGCTTCTCGCTCGACATAACGCCGAAAACGTGCTGACTGCGATCGGGATAGGGCTGAGCTGCGGGCTGGACGTCGAGTACATGGCGGCGGCGATTCGGCAGTTCCGGCCGCCGGAGCATCGTTTGCAGCCGGTAGAGGCGGGCGGCGTGACGGTGCTGGACGACGCTTACAACGCCAACCCGGCGGGGATCATCGGCGCGATCGAGGTGCTGGGCCGTTACGCGCCACGGCGACGAGTGCTGGTGACGCCGGGGCTGGTCGAGATGGGGAAGGCGAAGGGCGAATACCACGCGCGCATCGGCGCGGCGGCGGCGGCGAACGTGGACGTGGCGTTCCTGGTCGGGCCGAAGCAGACGGCGGACATCAAGGAGGCGATGCTGCAGGCGTCGTTTCCCGAGCCGTCGTTGCACGTCGTGCGAAGCCTGGACGAGGCTCGGGAGGCGATGTCGGCGATCGGGCCGGTGGGTGACGTGGTGCTGTACGCCAACGACCTGCCGGACCAGTACGACGAGTTCTTGATGATCTGAGCTTAGCGTTGGAGGATGACGCGCTCTGCAGGTTGAAACCTGCAGCTTCGAGCACGCCGCGTCGCGACCACTACCCTTCCTGACCCCGCTATAGAGCCTGGGAGTTCGTTGCGCCGCTCAGTTGGTTACGGCGGTGACAGTAATGTGAGGCGAACGTAGGATGGGGGCGTGAACCAGGGCAGGCTCAAGGTGGCGGTGTTCTTCGGCGGCCGGTCGGTAGAGCATGGCGTCTCCATCGTGACGGCGGCGCAGGTGATGAACGTGATGGACCGCGGTCGGTATGACCTGCTGCCGGTGTACTGCACGGAGAAGGGCGATTACTTCCTCGTGCCGGAGTTCGACCCAACGGAGCACGCCGGGCTGCCGCTGAACCCGTCGTCGTTCGATGCGTTCGCGCGGGACAAGGGGCGGCGGGTGCTGGTCTCGGGGGAGAAGGGACGGCTGTTGTCGGCGCTGCGTAGCACGCCGGGGATCGGCGAGCGCGTGAGCCCGCTCGAGGTCGATGTGGCGTTCGCCGTGATGCACGGGAGCCACGGCGAAGACGGGTCGCTGCAGGGCGTGTTCGAGCTGGCCGACGTGGCCTATGTGGGGCCGAACATGATATCGGCGGCGGTAGCGATGGACAAGATCGCGGCGAAGGCGGCGTTCAACGGGCTTGGGTTGCCGACCGTCGAGGGGTTCTGGATCGACCGTACATCGTGGGGGCTGGAACAGGGACCGATCGTCGAGAAGGCGTCGATGCTGAGCTGGCCGGTGTACGCGAAGCCCGCGAGCCTGGGGTCGAGCATCGGCGTGTCGCGCGTGAGCGAGGCGAGCGAGCTGGCGTTCGCGGTCGATACGGTGCTGGCGTACGACCGCCGCTGCATCATCGAGCGCGGCGTGGACGGCGGGATGGACATCAACGTCTCGGTGATGCGGGACACGCGGGGCGTCTACGTATCGCGCTGCGAGCGTCCGATCAAGGACGACGAGGTGCTGGATTACGCGACGAAGTACCTGCGCGGGAGCAAGCAGGAGGGGATGGCGGCGGCGCGACGCGTGATCCCGGCGGATATTCCGGACGACGTGGCCTCGCGGGTGCAGGAGATGGCGCGGCTGGCGTACATGGAGCTGAACTTCAACGGCGTTGCGAGGATCGACTTTCTGGTCGACCCGGACGGTTGGAAGGTCTACATCAACGAGATCAACTCGATACCGGGGTCACTGGCGCTGTACTTCTGGGAGCTGGAGGGGATCGCGTCCGGCGAGGTGATCGGCCGGGTGATCGAGGAGGCGATCGCCGCCCAGGCGCAGAAGGCGCGCACGCTGCACTCGATCAGTCAGACGCTTCAAGGCTGAATTCAAAGAGGGCAAAGGATTGAGTGTGGCGACCCCACGCGATCAGCAGCCGGTGGCGGTACGGCTTCTGCCGTAGAGGTCCACCTTGGGTTAGCTCTTCGCCGTAATCAATGCGAGCACTTCTCTCCGCGCCGATTAGATCCTTCGCTGCGCTCAGGATGACAATAAGGGGTCAGGACGACAACGGGCGGTCAGGCTGACAACGATTGGTCAGTGGCGACAGGCGGGGCTATGGAAGTGCTCGGCGCGCGGAATTGCCTCGACGGAGAGCTTGCGCCACAGCAGAAAGTCGCTGACGTCGAGCCGCAGGACCTCGGCCTCGCGGTAGAGGGTTTGGGAAACCAGCAGCTTGACGTCGCCCTCGTTGACCGTGACGTAGCCGGAGGTCTTTTGCCCCTGAGGTAGGTGTCAACTGACACCTCTGGGAAGCCGCCTCAAGCGCTGGCTGGGACGAAGTCGATGGCGGCGACGCCGCCGCGTTTGCGCAGCTCGTTGACGGCTCTTTCGCTGAGTTCGAGATCCAAGACGAGGCCTCCTATGATGATCATCTCACGTTGCGGACGGGCCGGGTGTGAGCAGCGTCACTAATCACGGAGAAGTAAGGGGTGAGAAATGACGGAACAAACGATGGTGCTGGAGTTCGGGATGGGGGTGGACGTGCACGGCGAGGACGCCACGAAGGCGGCGCGCCGGGCGGTCTCGGACGCGATTCGGCACTCGAGCCTGCCGCTGCTGCAGCAGATACGGGATGGCGGCGGGACCATGCTAGTGGACGTCACGGTTGGGGTACCGGAGCCTGCGGCGGTGGACACCGAGGCGGTCAAGGCGGAGTTGCCGCACGGCGAGGTGACGGTGCGCGCGGTGGCGGGAGGCCTTGGCGTGTCGGAGCACGACACGCTGATGGCGTGCGCCTTGATCACGGTGAGGGCGCGGTACCCGGAGGGATAGCCGGGCGCTTAGCGGCCGACCGCTTGTCGTCGCGTGATTTGTATTGCACGGAAGGTATGTGGCGGGCGAGACGCTCTGGTCCTTCGGCGCTGGCGCGCCTCGAGGACGACATAAACCGGCCGGGACCGAACTAGGAGCCGCCGAGCAGTGCCTTTCGCGCGAGGCTACGGTCGCCGAACACGGTTTGGTAGATGAAGGACGGGATGCAGAAATGCGTGAAAGTGACAAGTGCTGCTACGGAGACGATACCGACGCCGAGCGCGTAGCCTAGCCAGGCCGCGCCGCCTTCGAACGCGACGATCATCGCGACTAGCCAGACGCTGGCCAGGCCACAAGCGAAGCGAGTGGGCGCGGCGTTGGGCGGAAGCGCCTGAGTCCCGGTAACACTGCGAATTCCGTAGTTGTAGATCGCGTCGAAGGGGTGCCTGGGGGAAATAGCCCCCAAGCCGGCGATCACCACCATGACGGCGAGAAGCGGCGTTAAGGCGAAGGCGAAGGCGGTGGCGATGGCCATCATGCCGCCGCAGAGGCCGAAGGTCAGGGTCGACCAGGGGACCATGCGGCGGAAGCCTTCGTCAGTGGAGCACGCGATGCCGCGCATCTCCAGCCATGACTCCATTCGAGGCGTAATCTGCATCGTCCCCTCCTGCCCTGAACCGGCTGGCGTGATATTAACCGGTTGCCGCGACGTGGCAGCCAGTTCGTTGCTTTCGTCTGGCTGAGTAGTAGACTTCGGCTCTAACCAAACCGGAGGTGTCTCGTCATGCTACAGCGCTCCAGCATTACGTCATCGGAATCAGAACTTCAGGCCTATTACGGCGATCTCGAGTCGTTGCATATGGCGCCGTTGTGGACGCGGCCGGAGGCGCCGCTGGAGCCAAAGAGCCGGCTGCAGCCGTATCGCTGGCGCTGGCAGGAGCTGCGCCCGCAGGCGCTTCGGGCGCTGGAGCTGGTTGGCACCAAGGAGGCGGAGCGGCGCGTTATCTGCTGCGTCAACCCGGGGACGGGTCGCGGCGCGACGAACACGCTGGTCGCGAACGTGCAGGTGGTCGGGCCGGGTGAGATCGCACGGGCGCACCGGCACACGGCGGCGGCGCTGCGCTTCATCATCGAGAGCACGGGCGGCTACACCGTGGTGAACTCGGATACGATACCGATGCTGCCGGGCGACCTGGTGCTGACACCGAACTGGACGTGGCACGACCACGCCAACGACTCGGATTCGCCGATGATCTGGCTGGACGGACTGGACTCGCCACTGGTCGGAATGCTGGAGGCCGGTTTCCGTGAGGAGTACCCGGAGGAGACGCAGAAGACGAAGGAAGACGCCGATTCGTCGCTGCTGAAGTACGGCTTCGCGGCGCTGAAGCCGGCGTGGGAGTCGGCGCCGGCGGACGCGAACTCGCCGCTGTGGCATTACCCCTGGACTCAGGCGAAGGCGGCGCTGGACCGGCTGGCGGAGTCCGAGGCGGGTAGCGCGACGGACGGTGTGATCCTGGAGTACACGAACCCGGCGTCGGGCGGATCGGTGATGCCGACGATCGCCTGCTACGTGCAGGCCCTGCAGCCGGGACAGCGGACGCAGCGGCACCGGCACACGAGCAGCAGCGTGTATCACGTCGTCGAGGGGCAGGGGGCGACGGTGGTGGACGGCGAGACGCTGGAGTGGGACGGCAAGGATGTGTTCGTGGTGCCCGGGTGGGCCTGGCACGAGCACGTAAACCTTTCGACGAGCCATCCGGCCTATCTGTTCAGCTTCACGGATGAGCCGGTGTTGCGATCGCTGGGGATGCTTCGCGAAGAGGCTGAGTAAGCGTCTCGGTGTGACGAGTCGGCGCCGCAAATGTATAACCCGCCGTTTGACCAGACGAGGAACGATGGCGACCAAGGGCCTTGACGGTAGGAAGACCGAGGCCAGAAGTTAAGGGCTGGAGCCGAAAGGCGGTTCGAGATGAATGGAGTGCCGGAGGCGCGGAACATGCGCCTCGTCAGTCACAACACGCTCAACGGGTTCGGTAACGGCGGCGAGGGGCTGGCGTTGCAGCAGACCGCCGACGGTCGGCGCATGCTGTACATCGCGCATGAGTCGGCGCCGAAGAACTTCACCGTAGTCGACGTATCGGACCCTACGGAGGCGTTCGTGGTGGCGCAGACGGAGCTGCCGCACGAGAATGTGCGGTCGAACTCGCTTGATGCGGTTGGGGACCTGATGGCGGTGGCGTATCAGACGAAGGAGCCGGGGCTGACGCCGGCCGGCGTCGAGCTGTTCGACATATCGGACCCATCGGCGCCGCGGTCGATCGCGTTCCTCGACCGGTCGGGACCGCATTCGCGCGGGGCGCACTGCCTGTGGTTCGTCGACGGCGAGTACATCCACCTTTCGAGCGGCGCCCGCGACATGACGCCGAGGAACCAGAAGGACGACCAGTTCTATCAGATCATCGACGTGCGCGACCCGACGAAGCCGACAGAGGTGGGGCGCTGGTGGCTGCCGGGGACGATGGACGGTGACGAAGCCGAGGCACCGGTGCGTCACGAGAAGTTCGACGCGGGCTACCGGACGCACAACACGAACGTGTATCCGGAGCGCCCCGACCGGGCGTACATCGGCTACATCGACGGTGGCGTGGTTGTCCTGGACATTTCCGACAAGTCGAGCCTGCGGATGGTCAGCCAACTGGACTATCACCCGCCGGCGACGGGGTTCACGCACACGGTACTGCCCTTGTTCAGCCAGGAGACGCTGATCGTGAGCGACGAGTCGGTTGCCCAGGGCGGCGAAGACTGGCCGAAGCCAGTGTGGGTGGTCGATATACACGACGAGACGCGGCCAATGATCACGGGCACGCTGCCGATCCCGCCGGTGGAGTCGTTCGCGGAGCGCGGCGGCCGTTTCGGGGCGCACAACCTGCACGAGAATCACCCGCTGGCGACGGCACTGCGGTCGGACTCGCTGGTCTACGGGGCGTATTTCAACGCGGGCGTGCGAGTGCACGACGTGTCGAACCCGTGGGCGCCGGTCGAGGTGGGGTACTACATCCCGGAGGCGCCGACCGGGTCGCGGTTTGACGCGGCGCAGATGAACGACGTGTACGTAGACGAGAACGGCCTGATCTACGCGATCGAGCGGTTCATGGGCGGACTCTACGTGCTAGAGGGGACGGGGTGAGACCGGCGCCAGTACGACACTCATCGTGGATGGTCTTCGATGCAGGCCTTAAGGAAAGTCAACGATCGAGGAGGAGAAGATCTTGCCGGCTATGAGTCCCGAAGATGCCGCGCGCATGGTGGCCGAAGCGATGGAGGCGGGCAGGCTCGACGAAGTCGTCGACCTTTACGAAGCGAATGCGAGCCTTGTTGTTGAGCCAGGTAAGACAGTATCGGGCTCGGCGGCCATTCGCGAGGCTATGGCTGGATTCATCGCCCTGAAGCCGACTCTCACCAGCGAACATCACCTGACGGTGGCGGCTGATGACCTCGCGCTGGTCTCGACCAACTGGAGTCTCGAGGGAACGGGCCCCGACGGCAAGCCGATGACGATGAGGGCGACGAGCACGGACGTGATGCGGCGCCAGGCGGACGGCTCCTGGAAAGTGATCATCGACAACCCGTACGGCGTCTAGAGCAGCTATTTGGTTTGATAGAGGAACCCGAGGAAACTGACGCAATGATCCGCTGCCAAGTCTCCATAATGCTGCCTTGGTGGCTGCAGAATCAGACTGCCGAATCGGCTATTCGCACGTGAGCTTGGAAGCGCCGATTTGCTTATTCAGAGCACGGTAGAACTACCGCCTGACAGAGAAGTCCTCGTCGCGCGATGGGGCGTCCAGACTTATAGGGAGAGCCGCGAGCCCTTTCTCTCAAAACGACTCGAGACTAGTCAGTAGAGCTTACCCAGACGCTTCCGGTCGAAACGGCCTGTTGCGGCTAGAAGACCAAGAGGAAAAGATTCCTCTCGATTGCGATTCTTAGGTGACGACCATTCCTCAGCGAGGCGCCGTAAGTCCTGCGCTGCGATGAGGACGATATTCCTGTCCATGTGCTGTGCATGGTATCGGAGTGCTTCCGTTTCAGAATCCTCTGTGAAGTCAGGGCCGATTACAAGGAAGACAGGCACTGGCTTGTCGGACTTGGCCATGTAAGCGTCGAACTGTGGGACGTGATCCCTGAGGTTAACTGGGGTCTCCTTGGATTTGTTGTCCCACATCAGGTAGTTAGATTGGAGACTCAGCAAGCCATCCGGGTGGTTACTTGCCCTTTGTTGCAGCGGCGAGTGGTTTAGCTTCTCAGCGAATAGGTACCGCGTCGCAGCTTCGAATTTCGCCTCTATTTCAAGGTCCTTCTCAATCACGTGTTGGCTTCGCAACAAGTCATGCTTTCGGAAGGCTAGTTCCTCATAGAAATCGTACCAGCGAGCTCTCTCATCCACCTCCATCGCAATAGCGAAGTTGGTCGAAGTAAGCGATTATCCTATCGACACGTTCTTCAACTGTTCCGTAGGCAGAGAGATTCAGTTCCCGGCACCAGGCCCATACTTGGTTGCTACTGAGACCAAAACGTACCGGCGAGTTGCCAGCTATTGCTCCAGACGGAGGGACGTAGTCCACGATACGACCAGCCAACAATTCGACGGTGTCGTAACGACTATACGGGACGCCGTGACGTTCCAAGATGTCTGTTAGATGCTCCTTGCGGCGAAGAGGTCTATGGACATGAGTTGCCGGTAGCTATCAGACCTCATTTCGACTCGCAGTATTCGCCTGAGGATCACCGCAAGTTCTTCGGGGATGACGTCCACGTCAACTCCGTCATCCTGCTGGGAGGAAAAGAGAAGTCCGAGTGCTTGAAGATTGCGACGTGCGTCGCTCACCTCAGACCGACTATGCAGAGCGTTTGAAGGCTTCGGAAACTTCTTTAGCTTTGCTTCGATGAGTCTGTGGTCGGTCTCGGTGATGCTCAGCCGCTCTCGGAGTTTGCGAAGAAAATTAACTTCATCAGGCGTCTTTTCGTCTCGTTCCTCCCAAGCGACACCAAGTACGAAAGCATACAGTTCAAGATCTTTATAGCGCTGGGAGTCCTTGTCGCCAGATGCCAAGTCGAGGATTGTGACTTCGTTTGAACGATCAAGTAGGAACTGCTCGAATGCAATAACCTTCTCTTCGGTCTGTGAGGTAGGGAGAAGGAAGTCTTACTGGTCTAGTAGAACGTCTGCAATGAGAAGACGCGAGAGCACGCGCCTGTCATTGTATGGGTCTTGGAAGAAGCAATAGAAGAGATTCGTGCGAACTGTGTCTTCATGAAAGTATTGAGGTTTTACCTTGATGACGGCCTGACGAAGTTCACTGTCTTCCAGTTGGCGGTTGTCAACAACGTGTGCTCCGGCGATCCTACGCAACTCGGTTAGGGTTCGAGTGCTTTTGATGGCCTCGTCAAATTTCATGATTGAACCTCGTATCCATCTAGGTCAAGAGAATAATGTCCGCTTTCCGATGTATCGGCAAGTAGTCACTGGCGATGAGCTATCGACGTCGATCCGGCGCGGTACGAGAGCCTCCGCCTGAGTCACCTTGGACCTGAGACTAATCCCAGCCAGAGAATCTAAGGCTGAGCGTCGCTGAAGCGGCAGCGCGCTAGACGGCCGGTTGCTTCTGCAGGAGCTGGACGATGGCCTCCTCGAAGTCGTCTGACTTGAAGCCGAAGGGGCCGGGAGCGCCGCGGTAGGCGATGAGGCCATCGGCGTCGACGAGATAGAGGCGGTCGGGCTGTGCGTGGTAAGCCTCGTTGACCTCGTTGCTCATCTCGTCGATCAGGGTCGGGATGCTGATGTCCATGCCGAGGGTGCAGGCGTGAGCGACCTCGACGCGCTCATCGTAGGTGGTGGGTTGAGCGAACATGACCTCTTCGACCAGGTTGCTGATCGCCTGCCAACCATCGGTGGGGTGAGCTTCGCGGATGTAGACGACGTAGAACTCGATGGCGTCGCGGAAGCGCCCGTAGATTTCTTCCAGGCGCACGGCCTGGTGACGGAAGGGCGGTCAAGTGTAGGAGCCGAAGATGAGGCCGACGGGCCTACCCCTGTGAGCCGAGAGACGGACCCGCGCGTCGCCATCGAGTGTGGCGAGTTCGAAGTCGGGCGCCGTTTCGCCGACCTTCGGGGTCGTCTCTTCCCGCAGCTCGCGCTCGCGGGTGCGAGCTGCCATGGTGCCCTGGGCCTCGGGGGAGGAGGCGATGGCTGCCGCGATGTCCTGAACGAAACTTTCCTGCTCCGCTTCGGACATCGACTGCATCTTCTCGTAGACCCGGTTCTGGTACTCGGTGGGTACGCCTTTGATGAGCTCGTCGACGTTGATCATTTCGCCCGGTTGAACGAGCCAACCTTAGCATGCAGGGACAAGGTCCGATTCAGGCTCACACCGCTACGGCAGCGGCGCTACTCGCAGAGCTCGCGGTGGATGCGTAGCAGGTCTGGGATCGTGGCGGGGTCGCGGCGGCCGAAGCCGCACTCGGTGGCGATGTCGTAGCCGCTGACGAACCGGTCCGCCGTCTGCATGCGTTTGCGTCCGCCCTCGACGCCGTCGGTGTAGTGGACCAGCCCGAGGATGAGCTTGGTGGCCGAGGGCAGCTTGAGTTCCTCGAGCGGCCGGAAGTAGGCCTCGTCGGAGCGCTCGCGGGGCACCGCCATGTGGACATAGTCGATGCGACGCCCGGACGCCTCGATGATGCCGTTGGCGAACGCGACGGAGGTGCCGAGGTCGCGCGGCTCGACGATGTGCTGATGGCCCGGGTCGCCGTAGCAGAGGTGGATACCCAGCTCGACCGCTTCGTCGACCGCGTCGCAGAGGCGGGCGACCCGTTGAACGGAGCCTTGGGCGGCGTCCGGGTACGGCAGCGGCGGCCCACCGTCGGCGCCGACGACCTCGTAGCAGACGTCGAGCTGGATGCTGAGTTGGCTGGCCGGAATTTCTGCCTTGATCCGACGGATGTCGCGCAGGATGCCGGCCTCGACCGCGGGTTCGAGGTCGAGTTGGGCCGCCGGCATGACGAAGCCGCAGATCAGCGCCATCGGCGACGGGATCGAGACCTGGAAGCGGGTGCCGGCCGCTATGTGCCCTTCGTCGACAAGGCCCCGGAACACCTTGTAGGAGTCGAGCGCTTCGACGGCGTAACCGAGGTCGCCGAGGTCGATTGACGCAGGGCTGACGCCGTCTTTGATCTTGTAATAGGGCCGTTCAATCGCGTCTTTGAAGCCGGGAAGCTTGAGGTTGACGAGCTCCTTCTCAAGATCGGGGCAGCGGTCGAAGTTCTGCTGCTGCCAGCGGATCCAGTAGCCGCGAGCGCCGGTTTCGCCGTCGGGCAGGCGTGAGCAGGCGGCGCCGAGGATGTCGGAGACGGTCTCGAAAACAGCACGGGAGTCGGTGAGGCCGACGCTGCCGACGAGATGGGCCTGGCGTTTCATGCGTTCCCCCTGAGGTCGGGACGATTGTCGCAGTCGATTCTACAGGCCGGGCACGCAAGGGGAGCGCCTCACCCCGCGCTACCGCGCGCCCCTTTCCGACATTCAGAGAGGGGCTGTGGAGGTTGAGACGCGGCGGACCGGCGACGGGGCGATCAGTTGCTAGTGCAGGGGGCAGACGCCGACCAAGGTGTGTTTCCAGCCGGCGACGTCGGAGTCGGCGGAGACGGCGTTGAAGGCGCTTTGCTCGGCGGCGGCTTCGGCGGCGTAGACCTCGGAGGAGACGGCCCAGGCGCCGAGGTAGATGAAGAGGGCGAGGACGAAGGGGAGGAAGAGGGCGCCGATGAAGACGACGAAGCCGGGGGTGACCTGGAAGGGTTCGGGTTGACTCTGGTAGTCGTACATGAGGCGCTCCGGCTCAGGCCGGTTGGGGCTCCAGTGTAGCGCCATGGCCGTAGACACGCCTGGCCGTGACCGCAAAGAGGCTGACCAGCATGATCGCGACGAAGAGCAGCCCCTCCCAGAACAGGAGGTCGGCGGCGCCGAACTGGTCGGCGAGCGTGCCGTTGACGAGGTTGACGCTGGCCATCATGCCGCCGAGCGCTACGGTGTTGATGCTAGCGACACGGCCGCGGTACTCATCGGCGGCGGTGGCCTGGGTGACGGCCTGGGTCAAGGTCATGAAGGCTGCCTGAGCGCCACCCATCAGCGCCGCGGCGAAGATCGCCAGCCAGAGGACGGACGTGAGCGCCAGTACGGTCTGACCGAGGCCGCTGAGCAGGCCCGTGAGGATGAGTACGTTGCCGCGCGCCTTCGAGGTTTGGATGCCTGAGATGAAGATGCTGGCGACGAGCGCGCCGGCGCCAACGCCGGCCAGCAGCGGGCCGAAGCCACCCTCCGAGAGGCCGAGGCTGCTGTTGGCGAAGCCGGGCAACAGCGATTCAAACGCCATGGTGAGGCCGCAGTGAAAAATCGCCAGCATGATCATGAAGCGGATGACGGGCATGCTGTAGACGTATGCCACGCCGCCGACGAAGCTGGCGAAAAAGCTCTCGGGGACCTTGTTGGGGTCGGGGTGCTTGGGGGTCAGCTTCATGATCTGGATCAGGCCGATGACGTAGAAGACGGCGCAGAGCAGGAAAGCGGCGGCGGAGCCGAAGATCAGCAGCAGCGGCGTGACGATGCCCGGGCCGATGAGCCTGGAGCCGTGCTGAGTCGACGCGTTGAGTGAGAGCGCGTTGAGCAGCTTCTCGCGCGGGACGAGTGTGGCGGCGAGCGCCTGCGAGGTGGGGAGCTGAATGGCGCGCGCAACGCCGTTGACGACGGCGAGCGCGACGATCGTCCACACGTCGAGGACGCCGAACAGGGCGCCGACAAAGAGCGCCATGTTTTGCAAGGCGTTGAGTCCGTAGCTGGCGGCGAGGATGCTGCGGCGGTCCATGCGGTCGGCGAGGACGCCGACGACGGGCGGGACGATGAACAACGGCGCCATGGCGGCGAAGGTGGTTGCGCCGACCCAGGCCGAGGAGTTGGTCTGGCTGAAGACGAGCTCGCCGCGGGCGACGATCAGGCCCCAGGCGGCCGCCTGGGCGAAGGCGTTGGCGGACCACATGGTGCGGAACTCGGGGTATTCGAGAGCGGCGCCGTAGCGGCCGAGGAGTCTTCTGGCTGTCGCGTTCACGTTGGCGTAAAAGTTACACGGTTGGATGGATGGGCGCTACCAGCCGCCTGTGTCAGGCGCTCGAAGCGTCGAAGGCTACGCGTCCTGCGCCCTTCCTGACGGTCGGGGCTTGTGCGCTGAGCCTTCTACCAAACTTAGACCTGAGGGGAGACCCCTCAGACTCCCCCGCAGGGACTGCGCCCTTCCTGACTCTGCCTGTTGCGGAGGCTGTCACTAGTCAGGGTGACGGAACTGCGCGCTTCTAATGGTTGCGGGGCGGGAGTATTCTGGCTTCGATAGCTGATATGACAGCCGAGGAGGCGTGCGGTGACGATAGCTCTTTCACACGGTGGACCCACGATCTATGAGTCGAACGGACGGTCTGAGGACGTCCTGGTAGGCACAACACGCGGCGTCGTGCGCCTGGCGCGGCACGGCAGTGGCTGGAAGGCGACGGAAACGACGCTGGAGGGCAAGCACATCGGCGCGCTGCTGATCGAGCCGACGAGCGGCAAGATCTTCGCGGGGTCGTACAAGGACGGGTCGGTCGACGTCAGCGAGGATGGCGGGCGCACGTGGCGTGCCTCCGATACCGGTCTGACCGAATCGAACGTCTACAGCCTCGAGTCGACGATTATTGATGGCGAGGTGAGGCTGTTTTGCGGCACCGAGCCGGCGAGGCTCTTCGTCAGCGACGACCTTGGCGCAACCTGGAGCGAGCGGCCCGCGTTGCGGTCGGTGCCAACGGTCGAGCAGTGGTACTTCCCGGGGCCGCCGCACGTCGCGCACGCCAAGCACGTTAGCTTCGACCCTCGCGACGAGAAGACGGTCTACGTCAGCATCGAGGTCGGCGGGCTGCTGCGCAGTCGTGATGGCGGCGAGACGTTCGATGACATCCCGGGGATGTTCGAGGACGTTCACCGGTTGGTGGTCAACCCGAAGCAGTCGAACCAATGGTATGTCTCCGGCGGCGCCGGACTGTGGCTCAGCGACGACGCCGGCCAGACGTGGGAGAACACGACGGACGGCGAACACGAAATCGGCGCCTACCCGGACCAGCTGGTGTACCACCCGAGCAAGCCGGAGATGATGTTCGTGGCGGCGGCGAAGGACACGCCGAACAAGTGGCGCGAGACGCACAACGCCGGCGCTCGCATCGCACGCAGCGATGACGCCGGGCGGACATGGCAGGTGCTGACGGGCGGGCTGCCGGACCGCATGCAGGGCAACGTCGAAGCGATGTGCCTGGAGGCGGTGGGCGACGGATGCTCGGTGTTCGCGGCAATGACCTCGGGTGAGGTCTTCGTGAGCGATGACGCAGGCGAGTCGTGGACGTTGGCTGTGGCGGACCTGGCGCCGATTTCGAAGGGCGGGCACTTCGTGCCGTTGATGGCGGGGGCGAGCGCGGGATAGTTAAAGCTTGGACCTCGCCCCGAGGCCCCACTGAAGATGGCTGGACGGGGTGTGGCTCGACCTGTGGCAGCTGCAGATTGAAACCTGCAGCTGCGCTGACGTGACGTTGGGTACGGGCGGTGATGCGGCCCGTCCGGAGGACTTCGTCGGGGTGTTGGAGCGGGTTGCCGGATTTTGATCCTGAGCGCAGCGAAGGATGACAACGGTGTGCTCGGGACGACAACGCGATAAAGGCTGCGGCGCTGTCAGGATGCGCCGGCACCCCTGCGGATCCTGCTATTTATCGCAGGCCGGCGTCTCCGGTCGCGGGAGGGGAGACGTCCCCACCGCCGGTGCGGCGGGGGATCGCCCCGGGGCGCTCGAAGTCCAGCACGAGGAAGCTATCGGCGTCCGGGTAGTGGACGCCCTCGGGGATGGCGTAGTCCTGCCCGGATTCCCGGATCAGGATGTCGGCGGCGTCCTGATCGGATGTGGGCTCGCAGAGGTCAGCCTCGATACCGATGTCAAAGAGGACCTTCGCCAGCACTTCGCCGAGGGCCATCCCCACGTTGCCACGCGTCTCCAGCAACTCGCCGTCTGAAGACGTCCAGAAGCGGCAAGGACGCGCCTGCACGACGCCTCGGCAGGGACGCCAACGCCGGCGGCCATGAGCAGCAGCTCGGCCTCATCCTCGTCAACGCTGGTGACGCATTCGGCGGTCCGCGGGTCGCCGTACAGCAGCTCGCCTTCGAGGCCGGCGTTCTCAACGACTGTCCCGGGGTCGATCAAGAGCACGAGCGCGTACTGGATGCGCTGTCGGTCATCACGCCGTTGGGCACGAACTGCCAGTAGACATCGCCGGGCTCCTGGGCGTTGAGGCGCGCTGGGTTGGCCGATAGGGCGGCGAGGAGCAAGGCGGCGACGAGGGCGCTGCGTAGCATGGCGGCATTGTTGCACACGAAAGATGTGGCTGGGCAGGGTCCGATGCGCAGCAGCGGTGCTGGTCGCTCCGAAGACCGCCGGACTTCGTCGCGGCGATGGCGGACGATGCCGGGTTTTGATCCATCGCTGCGCTCAGGACGACAGCGGTTACAGGACTTTGGCGGCGAGGGCTTTTACGTCGGACTCGGGGCGGGCACCGTAATGGGAGATGACTTCGGCGGCCATGATGCCTCCGAGTTTGCCACAGGTGGCGAGGTCGCAGCCCTGGGTGTAGGCATAGAGAAAGCCCGCAGCGTAGGCGTCGCCGGCGCCCGTGGTGTCGATGACTTTGACGCCCTTCTCGGCGTCTATGACGTGCATCTCGTCGCCGTTGACGATGACGGAGCCTTTCTCGCTGCGGGTGAGGGCGGAGATCTCGGCGTGGCCGCGGACGCGCTGCAGGGCTTCGTCGAAGCTATTGACCTGGTACAGGGAGAGGATCTCGGTTTCGTTGGCGAAGAGGATGTCGACGTGGTTGTTGATCAGCTCGATGAATTCGTCGCGGAAGCGGTCGACGCAGAAGGCGTCCGACGTGGTGAAAGCGACCTTGACGCCGGCCTCCCGGGCCTTGATGGCGGCGTTGCGCATGGCTTCCTTGGCGCGCGGCAGGTCCCAGAGGTAGCCCTCGAGGTAGAGGACCTTCGAGCCTGTGACGTAGTCCAGGTTGACGTCGCCCGGCGTGAGCTGGGTCGTGGCGCCGAGAAAGGTCTGCATAGTGCGCTGGGCGTCCGGCGTGACGAAGATCAGGCAGCGCGCGGTCGAGAGGCCTTCGGTCAGCGGCGGCGTGTCGTAGGTGACGCCGACGGCGCGGATATCGTGGGTGAAGACGCCGCCGAGCTGGTCATCGCCGACTTTGCCGATGTAGGCGGTGCGTCCGCCGAGGGCGGCGATGCCGGCGATGGTGTTGGCGGCGGAGCCTCCGGAGGCCTCGACGCCGGGCCCCATGATCTTGTAGAGGCGTTCGGCGTCGGTGGCGTCGATCAGCGACATGGCGCCCTTGGCCAGGTTGTGCTCGGCCAGAAGGGCGTCGTCAGCCTGGGCGAGGACGTCGACGATGGCGTTGCCGATGGCGGTGACGTCGAAGCGCTTGTCGTTCATGGGGAGGGGGCCTCGTGTTCTAGCCGGAAGGTTGTCGGACCGAGCTGAAGCTCCGTCCGTACGTGCGGTTCGATTGTCGGCGGGTCGGGGGCTAGGGGCAAGCGAGGCGTCGTTGTTGGTGACGGGGCGTCGGCTTCGCGACCGGCGCCCTTCCTGTCGGGCGGGCTTGTGCGCTGAGCCTTCTACCAAACTTAGACCTGAGGGGAGACCCCTCAGACTCCCCCGCAGGGGCTGCGCCCCTACTGATCCTGCTGGTGTAGCTGCAGGTTTCAACCTGCAGTTTCGAGGGCGGGGCGTCGTGGATGGAGCTGAAGGTTCGTCCCTACGAAGGCGGCTGGGGTCTCTGTCGACGTGGGTTGACGACGTCTTTGATAACTGAAGCCGGGGCTTCGCCCGAGACTCCACTGAAGATGGCTGGACGGGACGCTGTCGACGCTGGTTACGTGTTAGATCGCAGCGGCGCCTGCGGTTGCTATGTCCTCGTCCTCCTGGGAAGTGCCGCCCGACACCCCGATGGCGCCGATGACGCCCGTGCTGTCGGTCAGCGGAACGGCGCCCTGGCGCGGGACGAAGCGGCGGCCCGAGAGCTGGTTGGCGATGGCGCTGTAGACGGGGGAGGCGTCGGCGGCCATGGTTTCGAACTGGGCGGAGGTGCGGCCGGTGAAGGCTGCGCCGGTGGCTTTGCCCTCGGCGATGGCGGCGGTGAAGGAGGCGACGTTGCCGAAGCGCTCGAAGAGGACCATGGCGCCGGAGATATCGACGATGGCGATGGAGAGGGGTTTGCCGAGCTTGGTGGCGGCCTCGCCGGCGGCGGCCATTGCCTTCTTGGCGGTGTCTTTGTCCATTGGGTGGTCTCCTTCTCAGCTTCGCGAGCTAGCCACTTTTAGATGAAGCGAGCTTTCTTGAGTAGGAGCCATGCCCGCTCCTCTTCTTGACTGGGAACACGGATGGAGATCGCATTTTGCCCCGAGCGCGAATAAGCCCGGGCGGTACGGTCCGAGGATGAAGGGAAATAGGCACCCTGCCGGAGCTGGTTCCATAGGCTTCAGTAGCGGCGAGAGTCCTTCACGCCTCAGATAACTCGCCGCAAAGTCAGCCTCTCTAGGATCAAGCTGCATAACTTCAACATATCGTGTACCGCCCTCAGTCACCATCCGTCCTGATGTGCCGGATCATAGCGCAGTCGCTGCTTTGCTGTTGAAGCCCACTGATCTCTTCGATAACGTGGGGCCGACCCTGCGGCGTCGATGAGTCAGGAGACGAGACGTGACGATTGACATTCACGCGCACTACCACCCGAGGGCGTACCTCGCGGCGGCTACTAAGGCGATGGGCCGCGAGATCGGGCCGTTTGTGCCGCACCCGGATACGGACGACGCGGAGCACATCGAGACGCGGCTGCGGGAGATGGAGGAGGCGGGTGTGACGCTGCAGGTGCTGTCGCCGGCGGCGGGACGGGCGCCGTACGGCAAAGAGGAGTCGAGCTCGCTGGAGGCGGCGCGGCTGTGCAACGACCTGACGGCGCAGTTCGTGGCGCGATACCCGGACCGCTTCAAGGCGTTCGTGACGTTGCCGCTGCCGCATATCCAGGCGTCGTTGACGGAGCTGAAGCGTGCGATGGAGCTGCCGGGGATGATCGGGCTGAACCTGCACATCTCGGCGCAGGACCGGTCGGTGGCGGAGGACGACTTCCTGCCGATCTACGAGGAGATGAACCGCCGCAAGGGGCTCATCTTCTACCATCCCTGCGGCAACGGCATCTGCTCGCCGCTGATCATGGACTGGGGCCTGGGCGGCGCGATGGGGACGTCGCTGGAGGACGCGGCGATCGTGGCGCACTTGATCAAGAAGCAGATCCCGGCGAAGTTCCCGGACATCACGTTCGTGGTGCCGCACCTGGGCGGGCCGATCGCGATGCTGCTGGACCGTCTGAATAACCAGTACTCGATGAAGACGCTGGGGCTGCCGGAGCATCCGAAGGACACGGCGCGTCGCTTCTACTACGACACGGTGGGGCACGGCAGCCACGCTGCACTGACCTGCGCCGTGATGGCGTACGGGGCGGACCACGTGCTGGTGGGGAGCGACTACCCGGTGCTGCATTCGTGGGAGTCGTACGAACGGACGATCAACTGGCCGCGCGACGTTGACCTGCCGGCTGGGGCGGTGGAGCAGATCATGGAGAAGACGGTACGGACCGTGCTGGGGATGTGAGCTTAGATAATTAAAGCCGGGGCTACGCCCCGAGACCCCACTGAAGGCGGCTGGACGGTGCGTTCTTGGGGGGATTGTGCTGGGGACGGAGGCCTGAAGGCTTCGCGACCGACGCCCTTCCTGGCGGGCGGGCTTGTGCGCTGCGCCTCGTCTAAAACCAATCATTCCGAGCGGACACCCCTCAGACTCCCTCCCCAGGGGCCCTTCGGCGCGGCTCTGATGTAGCTGCGCCCCTACTGACCCTGCCGACGTGTGGGCTCTGCAGGTTGAAACCCTGCAGCTTCTAGGGCGCGCGGTTGGCGAGACTGGGCTGCTCCGGCGGGCGTCAGGGTGAGGGGATGGTCAGGGTGTCGCCGGGCTGGATCAGGTCTGGGTTGGCGATGTCGTTGGCGGCGGCGATGTCTTCGACACTGACGCCGAACTGGGTGGCGATGGCGCCTAGGGTGTCGCCGGGCTGGACGACGTACTCCTGGGCCGCCTGAGCGTCCTGCGTGGGCGGGATCGATGTGGTTTCGAGAAGCGCCTGGGTTGGCGCGATCTGTGGCGGGAAAGTGGCCGTGGGATGCGGTGAGTCGGAGCCGCCGCCGCAGGCCGCGAGCAGCAGGCCGACGAGACTCGTGATGACGAGCGAGCCGGCTAGTCGGGGCCTTCGCGTGTGGAGCAGGAAGGCTATCATGGCGAGATGCTAAGCGCGAAGCAGGGCATTATCAAGGGTTTTGACTCGAGTTATCGATAGCAAGACGGCCCGGGCCCGTTCCGGCTAATCAAGGGGGATTATATACTTAGGTTGACTTAGCTGGCAGCCTCGGTAAATAGTAGAGAGCGGCCCCATGGGATTGGAACCGCTCTCTAGTTATTGGGGGGCGCCAGGTTTGGGTGTGCGGGCTCAAAATCTGCGACACGAGGGTTCGAGTCCCTCCGCCTCCACCAGCGTATAAGATCACGGCACTACAGTAGTTGTCAAGCGTTCTTGGGCTTGGGGCGATGCGTCACAAGCGCCTTCGCCACCTGCTTCGGGGTCGCCTGCCCGTAGTTCGCGGGCTTACCCGGTTGGCGCTTCGGCCTTTCCAGCTTCTGCTCGGTCACGATGTCACCTCCCTAGGAGGACTTGCCAAGGTCAGCCCTACTTACCTATGCTACCACGGCCGTAGCAGGGTCCCAGGATAACCTATCGGGGCTAGGATATCAGGAGCAAGGAGCGCATCGTGCCCCCTTGTTCGGCTCCATTATGGTCTGAAGCCTGCTACGGCATAGCGGTTTTTGTTCCTGTTTGTCGCAAGGGGGCTCTCTCGTGAAGAGATATGGACGCAGAACACCCTCTCGTGATTCAGACCCCGTAGAGCAGAACGCCAGAGAGCAGATCAAGGAACGGGAGAGGAAGCAGAAGGTGGCGCGGGGCTGTGCCATCGGATGCTTGGCCATCCTCGTGGTACCCATACTTATCGTGCTCCTCGCTGTAGCGCTAGGCAGTTCAGGCGACGACGACAGCGGCGGCCAGCCACGCAGCAGCTCCACTCAGATCAGCAAGACCTTATCGGCAGACGTTAAGGCGGCAGTCGTGTCCAGTATCAAGGGCTACCCACTAGTCCGTGACGCCGCCGTAAGCCAGAAAGGAGACCAGCTTAGCCTGGTCCTGATTGTCGGTTTCGCCACGAATACACAACATGCCAAGGAGCTGGGTGAGAACTTCGTCCGGATGACCAAGAGCTTGAGCCCGGACAGCTCACCGGGTAGGGAGATCGGCACAGGCATAACGCATGGTGCCTCCCGTCTCTCTGGTTGACACAGCTCTCAGAGCCTCAGCCACCGCCGGGGCTTCTAGTTTAATGCGTAGTCTACTATACGACGCTCTCGCAGCACGAATCGCGGAGCGAAAGGACACAGCGGGACGAAAGTCTCTAACCGGACCACAAGGCCCGCCCGGACCCACGACAGTCTCCGGCGAGCCAGGCACGCGCAATGTGATTCTGCTAAACCCAGGCTAAGGTGTACCCGCAGGCACAGCGCTATCGGCAGAAGCCCTTTAGCAGGCGGGGGGCCTCGATGTCGAGGCCAATGAGCTCCCACAACCAGACAAGCAGCTCACCGTGGGCAGCCTGCGCCCGCGAGGTGGCGGTGACTACTTCCAGCTCGAGCACGCGGTCATAGTCCCAGCTAACCGACTCGAAGTTGTTGCACACGGTCTCCCACTCGGCATCCGTTGGCGGCAGGTGTTCGGGCAGCATATTCTGGCCGGCAGCTTCCTTGACGGCTGCCACCTGGTCGGCGGTCAAGGGGTAGGCCACGACCTCGGGCTCGCTGGCCCCAGAGCAGGCCGCCGCCGTTAGCACTAACGCGGCCGCAAGCCACACCAGATCCCTGACGTTACGTCAATCACTAGCCGCCCATACCTTTTGATCATCCGCCCTACTCGGCGATCAGTGTCTGGTACGGCAGGTGCCGCCCTCTCATAGCTCGCGTAACGATGGCCATCTGCTCGATTGTGTCGCGGTCGCGGATGTTATGGCGGCCCAAGAACTCCGACACGTAGCGGTTCAGGTGCTTTGGGCTCATGCGGTGGAACGTCCCGTAGTAACCGCGCTTGAGCATTGACCAGAAGGATTCGATGCCATTGGTATGGGCCTGCCCACGCACGTACTCACCGACGCTATGCGCCACGGTCTCGTGATTCGGGAGGCCCTGGTATGCGCCATGCTCGTCGATGTACACGTCCGCCTCCTGCGCGATGCGCGAGCGGACGAACGGTTTGAGAGTCGCGCTGTCGGTGCGCTCTACGACGGCGGCGCTCACGCGTCCTGTAGCACGGTCCTTGACGCCCGCGACGGCAGTCTTGCCGACAGCGCCCCTGCCTGCACGGAGCTTCTTGTGGGAGTGCTTGTTGCCTTCCTTGCCACCTATGAACGTCTCGTCCGCCTCGACCGGTCCGGCCATGGGTGGCACGTTTGCCTCGGCGGCGAATGCTTCACGGATGCGCTGTTGCATGAACCAAGCCGCCTTCTGGGTGATGCCAAGGTCACGGTGGAGCTTCATGCTGGACACGCCCTTGAGCGCGGTCACGTCAAGGTAGATCGCGTAGGCCCACTTACGGAGAGGGATCGGGGAGCTCTGCATCACCGTACCGGTCTTTACACTGAAGTACTTGCGGCAGTCGCGGCAGTGGTACGGCATCTTCGCGTGTTTACAGGCGTAGGTGCTTACGCTCCCGCAGGCCGGGCAGGGACGATCGCCCGTCGGCCACAGGATAGCCTCAAACCACTCACGCGCCGTCTCGTCATTAGGGAACATCTCGGCCAGTTCCAGTAGGGTGATTCCCTTGCGATGAGCCTTGCCCGGTGCCTGCGTGGTCATTTTCGCGTCCCTCTTTATCGTCAATCCGTACCTGTTTTACTCCTATAGTCTACTGTGTAGGCGGCTTGCTGTCAACCTAAGTATATAATCCCTAATCAAGCACTTCTTCATCCTCGTCTGCCTCCTCGTCTGAAGGTAGCGGTTCACCCTCGAGGGCGATCTTGAGGTTGGAGAGGGCGATCGTCAGCGTGAGCTCGAGATTGCGGCGATAGTGACCGAAGCTCGCGATCTGATAGATGGCGTAGCGCCAGCTCAGCGCTTCGGCGCGGATTGCCACCTCAGTGTGTTCGACACGCGGTTCGATGCTGTAGGTGAGCCGGCAGGGCATGCCGCCGAGGGAGACGAGCAGGGAGAAGGTCCGCGGCCAGGCTGAGGATTCGACGTCGAAGACATCGGCGTCGCCCTGGGAAAGGTCGTGCCAGAGGGCGTCCCATATCGTCTCGGAGTCGGCGTTGATGGCGAAGGCGCGTTCGATGGGAGAGGCCACTTTTGAACTGTAGCAGGCGTGAGATGTCGCGTAGCTAGACGATGCGCGCTTTGCGGAATGCGGCGGGCGAGATGCGGCAGTGCTCCTTGAACGCCTGCGAGAAGTACCTCTGCACGGAGACCCACATGAGAGAGCTGCTGGAGCAGGGTTCGAGGTCGCCGTGGTGGCGGACGCGACCGCCGCGGCGAACCACGAGGAGCTGGGCGATGGCTACGCGACCGCTCTGACGAACTTCCGGTACCTGGCGAACGAGGTTACAAGCACCGACAAGGTCCTGACCGCGCTGTAAGTCGACGGCGTAGCGGGAACTCCGGAGCCGGGGCGCTGAAATGCGCCCCGGCTCTTTTGCGTCTAGCCGAGGACCTCGGTGGCGCAGCGTGAGGCGTTCACGCCGTTGGGCCAGCCGGCGTAGAAGGTGACGTGGGTGATCATCTCGGACAGCTCGTCTTTGGTGACGCCGTTTTCGACGGCGCGGACGAGATGCCCTTTGAGCTCGTCCGTGCGATAGAGGGCGGTGAGGACGGCACAGGTGATCAGGCTGCGGTCACGCTTGGAGAGCTCGGGGCGCTCCCAGATGTCGCCGAAGAGCACGCTATCGCGGAGCTCGCCGAGCTTGGGGACGAAGGCGTAGTTACCGGCGGGACGTGGTGGGACTGTCATTTCGATTGTCTCCTTGGGCTAAGCGGGGCGTTGGATGGGGCGATTGTAGCCGCAGCAGCGGCGCTTGAAGCCGGTGATGTCGAAGCGTAGGCTCCGGGCACGGAATCGGACGAGTCAGTTCTCGCGGAGTTGCTTCGACGGGGCGGGACGGCTGACCTCACCTGCGCTGCCGCGCGTCCCTCTCCGTGCGCGGAGAGGGACGCGCGGCCGACGGTCGCTGGTTGGTTGGGATGAACTGTGTCCGAGGGTTGTAGCAGGTCGGAGGAGATTGCGATGAAGGTTGGGTTTATTGGGCTTGGGACGATGGGGGGCGGGATGTCGCTGAACATCCGGCACGCCGAGCACGACATGACGGTTTTTGACATCAACGGGGACGCGGCGAAGCGTCAGC
The DNA here is from genome assembly GCA_965197795.1 of Dehalococcoidia bacterium. Lineage (GTDB taxonomy): Bacteria > Chloroflexota > Dehalococcoidia > DSTF01 > WHTK01 > WHTK01. Next base: position 1,172,663 of record OZ240228.1, read on the forward strand.
TGGACGCCGGCTGTGACTGGGCGGATTCGGCGAAGTTGGTGGCAGAGGCGTCGGAGATCGTGTTCACGTCGCTGCCGGGGCCGCCCGAGGTCGAAGCGGTGGCAATGGGGCCGGACGGGCTGCTGGAGGGCATGAAGCCGGGTTCGGTTTGGTGTGACCTGTCGACGAACTCGCCGACGCTGATGCGGCGCCTGCACGGCATCTTCGCTGAGAAAGGCATTCACGTCTTCGATACGCCGGTGAGCGGCGGCCCGGTCGGCGCGAATACGGGCCGGCTGGCGATCTGGGTTGGCGGGGACGAGGACGTGTTCAACGAGCACAAGCACGTGCTGGACGCCATGGGTGACCAGGTCAAGTACATCGGGCCGATCGGCGCGGGTTCGATCGCGAAGCTGGTGCACAATTGCGCCGGCTACGCCGTACAGGCGGCGCTGGCGGAGGTGTTCACGATGGGCGTCAAGGCGGGTGTCGAACCGCTATCGCTGTGGGACGCGATCCGGCAGGGCGCGGGCGGCCGGCGCCGGACCTTCGACAGCCTCTCGGGCGCCTTCATGCAGAACAAGTTCGACCCGCCCTCCTTCCAGTTGCGGCTGGCGCACAAGGACGTAAAGCTGGCGACGGAGCTGGCCAAGGAGGTCGGAGTGCCGATGCGCTTGTCGAACATGGCGCTGGAGGAGATGACGGAGGCGATGAATCGCGGCTGGGGCGGACGCGATTCGCGCGTGGCCATGGTGCTGCAGAAGGAGCGTGCGGGTGTCGAGATCGAGGTGACGGAGGAGGCGATCGAGGCGTTGCTGCGGGAGAATCCCTGATAAGCAAAGCCGGGGCTACGCCCCGGGACCCCACTAAAGGCGGCATCTAAAGCGTAGGTGTCTCTTCGCAGGGGCTTGATGATTAGATGCGCCTCGAGACCCCACTTAGGAGGCGTCTGAGGGCGTTGAGTGTAGGTATTAATGGTCTGCAGGATGAATCCTGCGGCTGCGCGGACGAAGTGGTGACGGGAGAGATGCGATGGCGATTGCCAACAAGTACGTAATCGCGCTGGAGGAGCACTACTACGACGCGGCGCTGGTCGCGACGTACACGACCGTCCGCGGCGGCGGGTCGGAATCGGAGGTTCGGCAGCGTCTGGACGACGTGGGCGAACTGCGGCTGCGCGAGATGGATGAGGCGGGGATAGACGTGCAGGTGCTGTCGCACGGCGCGCCATCGACGCAGCGATTGTCGGGCGAGCAGGCGGTCACCATTGCGCACGAGGTGAACGACCGGCTGGCGGGGCTGGTGGCAGAGCACCCGACGCGATTCGCGGGCTTCGCGGCGCTGCCGACAGCCGAACCGGCCGCGGCGGCAGACGAGCTGGAGCGTACGGTGACCCAGCTGGGCTTCAAGGGCGCGATGGTGCACGGCCTGACCAACGGCGTGTTTTTCGACGACGAGCGCTTCTGGTCGATCCTCGAGCGCGCAGAGGCACTGGACGTGCCGATCTACCTGCACCCGGCGGTCCCGGATCGGGCGGTAGCGGACGTCTACTACCGCGACTACCTGTCGAAGTACCCGGGGCTGCTGACGGCTTCATGGGGTTTCACGGTGGAGACGGCGACGCAGGCGGTGCGGATGACGCTGAGCGGCGAGTTCGAGCGATTTCCGAACCTGAAGCTGATCCTGGGGCATATGGGCGAAGGGCTACCGTTTCTGCTATGGCGGATCGACATGACGCTGCGGCGTCCAGGCAACGCGCCGATCGAGTTTCGGGAGCTGTTCGCGAAGCACTTCTGGATCACAACGAGCGGTAACTTTTCGACGCCGGCGCTGGTGTGCAGCATGCTCGAGATGGGCATCGACCGCATCCTGTACTCGGTCGACTACCCGTACGTGGAGAACCCGTCCGGGACGGAGTGGATGGAGTCGTTGCAGGTGTCTTCGGAGGACAGGGAGAAGATCCTCAGCGGGAACGCCAAGCGGCTGCTCCGTATGTAATCGCCTGCCACGCCGGGCTACTGCATTGGGGCGATGATGACGTCGCAGCGGCCGGCGTTGGGGCCGCAGAGGATCTCGAAGGCGGCGCGGGAGACGTCGAGGTGGTTGCCGAAGCAGCCGGGGCAGGAATCCTTACGGATCCCATGGATGACGACGCCGGTGAGGAGGCCCGTATCAGGGTCGATGCCGTAGATATCAAGTCGCGTGCCGCAGGGCCAGTCGTCGTAGTGCTCGGGGCCGACGGCGATGATGGTTGGGTCCTCCGGGTCGTAGACGCCGTAGCCGTTGCAACCCAGCGGTAACCCGGCGAGGGAGTCGGCGTAGCGCGTGACTTCACCGAACAGAAGCCCGGGGTCGATCGGCATCGGGGTCGGCGTTGGCGGTAGCGGCGTAAGGGACGGTATCGGCGTAGCGGTTGGCGGTAGCGGCGTAAGGGACGGTATCGGCGTAGCGGTTGGTGGGACCGGCGTGGGCGTCGGCGGTAGAGGTGTCGGGGTGGGCGGTACAGGCGTGGCGGTCGGTCGGACAGGCGTCGGTGTAGGCGTTACAGGCGTGGCCGTGGCTGGCGGTGGGGTGGACGTTGGCGGCAACGGTGTCGCTGTCGACGGCACCGGCGTGGCAGTCGGCAACAGCGGCGTCTCGGTGGGGGTACCGGTTGGGGTGGGCAACGCAGGTGCCGCGATAGACGGCGTGGCTGTTGGCGAAGGCGTCGCGGTGACCTCCACGAGGGCGCGATTCTCCTGTGAGCGGGCGCCGAGCAGGGAGCTGCCAACGACGGATTCGTTTGAAGTGCCCAGCGAAGTGTTGGGTGGTCGCTCACCCGGTAGCGCGAAACCGACGGCCATGTAGCCGGCGGTTGACATCGCCGCGAAGGCGACGAGAGCGAGGAGGACGGCCTTGGGCAGGGTCACCGGCGGCCTCGTTTACGTAACGGCACGACAGCCATGATAGCAAGCGCTGCCAAGTCCCTATACTGGGCCGTGCTGAGTTCCAAAGGAGCCAGGGGATGATCTGGTGCCGGTTTCAGGTGGACGCCGCGGCGCGATACGGGATCGTAGAAGGCGAGACGGTGTCGGAGGTCGACGGCAGTCCGTTCGGCGAATACACGCTGACGGGACGCACGCACGACCTCGCCTCTGTCAAGTTGCTGGTCCCGGTTGTGCCCTCGACGTTCTACTGCGCCGGGATCAACTATCGCGACCACGTGCGAAGGATGGCGGCGATGCGCGGCGTGGAGCCGGTGTTTCCGACCCAGGCCGACATTGGCTACCGGGCCAACAACGCGCTGATCGCGCACGGTGAGACGATCGTGATTCCGCGAGACGCATCCGAGCAGGTGCAGTACGAGGGCGAGCTGGTGGCGGTCTTCGGCAGAAAAGCGCGTAACGTGTCGCAGGCGGAGGCGCTGGACTACGTGATGGGCTGGACGATCGGCAACGACGTCAGCGAGCGCGTCTGGCAGGCCAACGACCGCACCTTCTGGCGCAGCAAGAACACGGATACGTTCAAGCCGATGGGACCGTGGATCGTGACGGGCGTCGAGCTCGAAGGGATGCGGACGCGGGTCAGGGTCAACGACCGCGTAGTCGAGGACTTCGAGACTAATAACATGATCTTCTCGACGGCCTTGTTCATTTCCGAGGTGTCGAAGTACAACACGATCTATCCCGGTGACGTGATGTGGCTGGGAACAGACGGGGTGCCGGAGAACATCAAGCACGGCGACACAGTGAGCGTTGAAATTACGGGCATCGGGACGCTGAGCAACCCGGTGATGCGGGAATCGTAGAGACCGATTTCTAGAGACTAAAGAGGGGACGCAAATGAAGGCAGCGAGGCTGGTAGGCCCAAGGCAGTTCGAGCTCCTGGACGCGGAGATGCCATCGATCAAGGACGGTGAGGTCCTGGTGCGGATGAAGCATCTTTCCGTCTGCGGCAGCGACCTGCGGACGTACGACCGCACCTTGCCGGAGGAAGACTATCCGCTGGCGGTGGGTGCGCCGTGCCACGAGTGCGTCGGCGAGATCGTGGAGAGCCACGACCCGAGGTTTCGCACCGGGGAGACGGTGATCGCGCTGGCGGGAGGCCTGCTGGAGTACGCGGCGGTGCCGGTTCACGAGATCGTCAAGCTGAAGGACGGCGTCGACCCGAGCCTGGCGGTGCTGTGCCAGCCGGCGGGCACGGTGCTGTACTCGTGCCAGCAGATCGGCACGATCCTGGGGCAGCGGGTGCTCATCATCGGGCAGGGGCCGATCGGGCTGAATTTCACGGACCTGCTGGTGCGAGGCGGTGCGCTGCAAGTGATCACGGCGGACCGCCACGACTACCGCCTGGCGCACTCGAAGCAGCTGGGGGCAACGCACACGGTCAACGTGACGAAGGAAGACCTCGTCGAGCGGGTGCGGGAGATTACGGAGGGCGCGATGGCCGACGTGGTGGTGGAGGCGTGCGGACGGCCCGAGGCGTTCAACCAGATGTTCCAGTCGCTGCGGATGTCCGGGACGGCGATCCTGTTCGGGATGCAGCACGACTTCGAAGGGCCGCTGCCGCTGGACTGGGAGCGTATGTACGAACGCACGCCCCGCATGATCACGACCAGCAGCGCGCGGTCTGGCGAACGGGCCAAGACGGTGGCGGCGGTGGTCGACCTGGTGTCACGGGGACAGATTGACCTGTCTTACCAGGCGACGCACCGCATCGGGTTCGAAGACGTGAGCAAGGCGTTCGAGATGTACAGCGGGAAGCTCGACAACTCGCTGAAGATCATCATGGACCTCTAGCGGTCACAGGGCACAGGCCGGGCAGAGTCAGGAGGGGCGCACATGGCGACTGAAGAGAAGGTCACAACCCGATTCCGAAGATCGCTGAACGACAAGAAGCTGCTGCTGATGCCGGGTGGGTTCAGCCCGATCGCGGCGCGCATGGTGCAGGAGGCAGGCCTCGAGTCGTTCTTCCTGGCGGGCTCGCAGACGGCTGCTTACGTCTACGGCCTGACGGACGTGGGTTTCATGGGGCGCGAGGAGATGCCGCAGGTAGCGCAGCGGGTGACCGCAGCGTGCGATATCCCGATCTTCGTCGACTCCGACACAGGGTACGGCAATGCGCTGAACGTGTATCACGCGGTGCAGGGTTACGTCCGCGCTGGCGCCGCGGGGCTGCATATCGAGGACCAGGAATTTCCCAAGCGGTCGGGCACCGGCGCCGGGCGCAAGTGCATCTCCCAGGTGGAGGCGATCGGCAAGTTCAAGGCGGCGATGGCGGCGAAGCAGGCGCTAGGCCCGGACTTCGTGATCTGCGCCCGTTGCGACCTGATCGGCGCTGAGAACGGGTCGTTCGAGGAGTCGGTTGAGCGCTGCATCGCATATGTCGAGGAGGCGCACGTCGATTTGATCTGGCTGAACAACGTTCAGACGATCGAGGAGGTGCGGATCGCGGCGGAGAAGATCCCAGGCGCCGTGATCCCGCACTTCGGCGGGCCCCCGCCGGCGCCGACGCTGCAGCAACTGGAAGACATGGGCGTGGCGGCCTGTCTGTTCCCCGGCATGACGAGCTCGATGGGGCTGCAGGCGACGTGGGACTTGCTGAACGAGCTGAAGCAGCGCGGACAGGCGGCACTGGACAACCGGCCGGCGCCGACGCAAAGCAAGTGGGGCCGGGTGCGCTTCGACACGTTCGCGGCGTTCAGTCATGACGACATCACGCGGCTGGAGGGCGAGTCCCTACCTGCGGAACAGCAACGCGACTACGAGAGCACGTTGGGCACTACGCGCCGCCGTTGAACTGAGCGCTAGAATGCGCCAACGAACGAGCGAGACAGAGGGAGTTTGCAATGGCTGATGCGATCGGCGAGGGACGTTTTCGGTACGAGACGGAAGAGGGCTGGGCGAAGTTCCCGGAGGGTTACGAGTTCCCCGATGCCTCGGGCGTCACGGTCGACTCGAAGGACAACGTCTACGTCCTGAACCGCGGGCCGCACCCGGTGATCGTCCTGGACAAGGACGGCAACTTCGTACGCTCCTGGGGCGAGGGGCAGTTCGACCAACGGGCGCACGGCATCCACGCCAGCCCGGACGGCTTCATCTGGACCGTGAACGACAACCAGCACTGCATCAAGAAATACACGTCCGAGGGCGAACTGGTGCTGACGATCGGGATCGATGGACAGGAAGCGGAGAAGTGGAGCGGCAATCCGTTTAACCGTCCGACCAACATGGCGATCTCGCCGAACACGGGTGACGTGTACGTGACGGATGGCTACGGCAACAGCCGGGTGCACCGCTACACGTCGGAGGGCAATCACATCGTCTCGTGGGGCGCGCCGGGGGTGGATCCGGGCGAATTTCAGGTGCCGCACAACGTGGTGGTCGACGGCAACGAGGACGTCTTCGTGACTGACCGCGAGAACTACCGCCTCCAGGTCTTCGACAGCACCGGCAACCTGAAGGCGATCTGGTACAACATCTACCGGCCGCAGGCACTCTGCATGGACAGCGAAGGGACGATCTACGTCGGCGAGCAGCTGATGGAAAACGAGCTGTTCGACTACGGCAAGGTGGGGCACCGGCTCAACGCGTACAGCAAGGATGGCACGCGACTGGCCAAGATCGGCGACCCGATGATCGGGGACGGGCCGACCCAGTTCATCGCGCCGCACGGCTTCGGCGTCGACAGCGGCGGCAACCTCTACGTGGGAGAGGTGTCGTACACGGTGTACGGGCGACGCCTGGACCCGCCGCAGACGTTCCGCTGCTTCCGCAAACTGCGCCGCGTATCGGGTTAGGCAGCGCGCGCCTATAGTGTCCTCGTGAGACGCCGGCAGGGCTGAAAGCGAGGCTGGGACGTGCCGCTAGAAAAGGGTTGGGAAGGCCGTTTCCTGGAGGATTTCAAAGTCGGAGCGGTGTACCGCTGCCGCTACGGGCGGACGGTCACCGAAGCGGACAACATCCAGTTCACGTTGTTGACCAACAACACCAACCAGATCCACTTCAACCGCGACTACGGCGAGCGCAGCGGCTTCGACGGCTGCCTCGTCAACAGCCTGCTGACGCTATCGATCGTGGTCGGGATGAGCACGGGGGATGTGAGCGAGAACGGCGTCGCGCTGGGCTTCGAAGACATGAAGCTGCCGGCGCCGGTACGCCCGGGCGACACGTTGTACTCCGAGAGCGAGGTCGAGGATGTACGGGAGTCGCGGTCGCGGCCGGAGCAGGGCATCGTGACGGTACAGACGCGCGGCTACAACCAGCGCGGCGAGACGGTGATCGAGCTTCGGCGCAGTGTGCTGGTCTGGAAGCGGGCCCACGCGCCCTCGCTGGACATCTTCCCAACGCCGAAAACGTGAACCGATGAGCTTTGGCAGAGACACGGAACTGGAATCGATCCGGGAAGCGATACGCGAGTTCTGTCGCGACTTCCCGGACGCGTACTGACGCGAGATGGAACGCGAGGGTTCCTACCCGACGCAGTTCGTCGAGTTGCTAACGCGGTCGGGCTGGTTGGCGGCGCTGATCTCGGAGGAGTACGGCGGCAAGGGCCTGGGTGTCGCCGAGGCAGGGGCGATCCTTGAGGAGGTCCAGAGATCGGGGGGCAACGGGTCGGCGGCGCACGCGCAGATGTACATCATGGGGACGCTGCTGAAGCACGGCAACCAGGACCAGAAACGGCGCTACCTGCCGGACATCGCGCGGGGCGACCTGCGGCTGCAGGCGTTCGCGGTGACGGAGCCGGAGGCGGGGCTGGAGACGACACGAATCTCCACGTTCGCGCGTAAGGACGGCGACCGGTACGTGGTCAACGGGCGCAAGGTGTTCATCTCACGCGTGCTGAACTCAGATTGCATGCTGCTGCTGGCCCGCACGACGCCGTACGAGGAGTTGAGCGACAAGTCGAGGGGACTCAGCGTCTTTTTGGTCGACATAAGGGATGCAGTCGCGAGCGGCAGGCTCGAGGTTGAGCCGATCGAGGTGATGTTCAACAACCACACGACGCGGCTGCAGTTCAACGACCTGGAGGTGCCGGCGGCGAACCTGATCGGCGAAGAAGGGATGGGCTTTCGCTACATCATCGACAGCTGGAACGCGGAGCGGATCCTGATCGCGTCGGAGTCGGTGGGGGACGGTTACTGGTTCACCGACCGGTCGACGAAGTACGCCAGCCAGCGTGTGGTCTTCGACCGGCCGATCGGCTCGAACCAGGGCGTGCAGCACCCGATCGCGCAGGCCTACGCAAATGTCGAGGCGGCGGCGCTAATGCGCGACAAGGCGGCGTGGCTGTTCGACGCGGGGCAGAGCTGCGGTGCCGAGGCAAACATGGCGAAGCTGCTGGCGAGCCAGGCGGCGTGGGCGGCGGCGAACGCCTGCATGGACGCGCACGGCGGCTACGGCTTCGCCAAGGAGTACGACGTGGAGCGCAAGTTCCGCGAGACGCGGCTGTACATCACGGCGCCTGTGAGCAACAACATGGTGCTCAACTTCCTGGGGCAGAACGTGCTGGGGATGCCGCGCAGCTACTGAGGTCGCGAGCCTGGCAAAGAGGACTCGACTAGCCGCAGCCATGGCGAGTAAGTAGGCGCCGAGAGGCCCACAGTGCGTGGCCCGTAGGGTATCTTTGGGGTGCACGGCACGGAGGCTGAGAGGCAGGTCGTGGCCAGGGTGGACGACGTGATCGATGGAGGCACCACGGCTCAATAGCGTGGCGCTCCTCAAGGAGGGAAAGATGGCAGACAAACTGGAGCAGTTCGCGGCGGAGTGCAGCAAGGCGTTGAAGGAGGAGCCCGGCCCGCCGGGACGAGAGAAGGTCCGCGTCGCACTTGAGTCAGTGCTGACGGACGGCGACTTCGTCAAGGCGCACCTGGGCGACGGCACCGGGACGCGAGACCTGCTGTACGAAGACCCCGACCTGGGCTTCTGCATCTTCGCGCACGCGTACGAGGGTGCCAGCGAGTCCTCGCCACACGACCACGGTTCGGCCTGGGTGATCTACGGCCAGGCGGTCGGCGAGACCGAGATGACGGACTGGGAGCTGGTCGAGGCGGCGACGGAAGCGACGCCGGGCAAGGTACGCCGCGCCAAGCGCTACGCGCTGAAGCCGGGCATGGCCTGCGTCTACAACGAGGGTCAGCTGCACTCACCGCGGCGCGAGGACTCGACGCGCCTGATACGGATTGAGGGCCAGAATATGGACGGGGTGAAGCGACTGCGCTTCGAGCCTATCGACTAGTCAGGATCGACGTGCAGCCGTAACGCTCGTAGCGTGCGGCGGCGCGACCTATTCGGTACCTCGACGCTGCAGCAAACGTCTGTCGCGTGTGTCGTAGAACGCGGGAGGCGATTTTCTGTACCGAGGCTGGTGGATAGTCGTCACGGCGTACCTGGCGCAGTTCAACGCGACGGGAGCCAGCGGCTGGGTCTTCGGCGTCATGATCCTGCCGATGCAGGACGACCTGGGCTGGAGCCGCAGCGCGATCGTTGGCGTGCTGACGGTGGAACGTCTCGTGGGTGGGGCGTTTGGGGCCTGGCTGGGACCGCTTGGTCGACCGTCACGGGACACGGCTGCTGATGAGCGCGAGCGCGGTTCTCGCTGGTGCCTGCATGTTGACGCTGTCGCAGGTGCAGGAGGCGTGGCAGCCATACATCATCTGGGGCGTGTTCGGGCTGGCGCTGCCGGGACTGTCCACGCTGGCGCCGGTGGCCGCGGTTTCGGCCTGGTTTGTACGCCGGCGTGCCGTCGCGATCATGACTTATACGTTCGGGGGAGCCACCGCGGGGCTGGTGCTGGCGCCCGCGATGGCGGCCGTGGCCAGCGCCTGGGGCTGGCGCACCGTATGGGTGCTGATGGGCTGCATGCTGCTCGCGGTCGCGCCGATCGCGTGGACTCTGGTGAGACGGCGACCGGAGGACCTCGGCCTAGCGCCCGACGGCGACCAGCGACAGCCGGCTCCAGCGATACTGCCGCGCACGGATGCGGGCATCGAAGTGGCGGAGCCGGCATGGACGGCGCGGGAGGTCGTGAGGAGCTCGACGTTCTGGCTGCTCACGTCGGGATTCACGCTGACGATGCTGCCGGCGTCATCGATCTTTATCCACATGGCAGCGTACGTCCAAAGCAAGGGCTTTTCGCTGGAGGAGGGCGCCGCGGCCGTAAGCATTTACGGGTTTGGTGCGATGGCGGGCCGGTTCGTTTGGGGTTTCACTCTGGGTAGGGCGGGTATTCGCCGCGCACTTGTGATGTGGGGGCTGCTCTACGGGCTGAGCATCATCGTATACGCGCTGCCAACGTCGCTTCTCACGATCTACGCGGCGACCGTCTTCCTTGGCGTGATGATCGCCGGTTCACTGCAGTTCAGAGCCCAGACATTCCCGGACTATTTCGGGCGGCACATCGTGGGGACGCTGGTGGGGTATTCATTTGCCATCGGAACGATCGCGGCGGCGACCGCTCCGCTGCTGATGGCGTTCGCCTTCGACCTGACGGGCAGTTACACCGCGATATTCATCACGTTCGGAGTCTGTTGCATCGCTGCAAGCACCGGCTTCGCGTTGTCACGGCCGTGGCTAACGGAGCAGGCGGTGATGGCCGGGCGTTAGGCTCAAGTGGGATCGAGCGCGACGACGGGGATAGTCCGCTTCACCTTCCCCTGGTACTCCGAGAAGATGGGATGGCGCTCCGCCTGTTGGGCGTAGACACGGTCGCGCTCCTCGCCCTGCAGCACGACAGCCTTAGCGTCGGTGAGCTGGTTGGGCTTGAGCTCGAACTTCACGTCCGGGTTGGTGACGAGGTTGTGGTACCAGTCCGGGTTGGTGTCCGCGCCAGCCTTGGAAGCGAAGATGCAGAGGCGGCTGCCGTCCTGCAGGTAAGCGAGTGGGTACGTTGAAGGGCCGGACGGCGTTTGTGCGTGCGACTACGGAATGGGCCGAGGTCGAGGGCAAGATGAAGCCGGTTATCCCCGGCGAGTATGTCCAGCGCCGGATCGGGGCGAATGTTCCCGAGAACAACATCACCTTGCGTGAGGCGGCCGGCATGGACCTGGTGACGGCGTGCGGCGTTCCTGGTGCGCTGTTCCGCAGCGATGCGGACGGGACGGCTTCAAGGGCCGCGGCAGCTCGCTGGCTTGACTTCAGCGTTCAGCCGGTGGCGGACGCAATGGCCGCCGAGCTCACGCGCAAGCTGGGTCTGCAGGTGACGTTCGGGTTCGACCACCTGCGCCGCGCCGATACGATCTTGACGATGGCGAGGGCGGCCGCGACCCTGGCCAAAGCCGGCGTGTCCGTGGGCGATGCGCTGGACGCCGTGGGCCTCGGCGAGTCCTCCACGTAGTAATCCATGCCGACGCTCAAACCGTGTCAGCGGCCTGCTTGCGGTGGCAGTATGGCGAGCGACCGTGAGGGCATCTTGTCGTGTACGCTCTGCGGTCGAGCTGCGACCTTGCCACGCGCACCAACTGCCGAAGATGCTCACAGCCGCTGGCGTCAGCCAGTTTTACCCAAGGCGAAACCATGATCGCCGCCTCACCCGTCCGCGCCAGCATGATGCAGACGGCCACCATCGTGCGGACCTTGCCGGGGCAGCTCAACCTGACAGGCACGCCGACGCCGGGCAGCGAGATCTACGACACCTTCAGCTGCAGCGTCTGGGAGACAAGGCAACGACAGGTTGCAGGCAACGGCAAGTTCTTCACGTTGTCCAGGTGGAAGATGCGCGTCCCACTGGACGCCGACATTCGGGAGCATGACGTGGTTTTACTCGGCGACACACGCTTGCTGGTCGTGACGCCGCCGCTCGAGCGGCGGGGCCATCAGCTGGTCACGCTGCGCGAATAAATCGTCAATTAGGACTGGTGGCGCGCGATTGCTTCAAAAGCGCCCATAAAGCGTCAACAACGAGGCCCGTAGAAGCCCGTAGGCCGTCGCAACCGGAGTGAGCCGTGGCGGGGGGGGACTGGCTCGCGGTCGATGGTGCTGGGCGCTGCGAGCCGTGGCGCGGTCAGCGTAGAGTGAAGCAGGGTTCGACGGAGGGAATCGCGAACCCACGAAATCGGCGCACTCAATCTCTGTCCAGTCCCTCCGAAATAGGCGCCCTCCACAAATGCCCGTGGGGGGCGCTTCCTTTTGCTCGCAGGCGGCACTACTGGTTTAGCAGTTCCAGTGAATCAAACCAGCAAGCGTCAAATACGCTCCCGTAGAGCTCAGCCGCGCGGGCCGAGCTCATACCCAGGTGCCATTCGTCGATGTGCCGGTTAATGGCGGCCGCCTCCGTGCAGAGTGAATAGTGGACGAGAGCTTGAAAAAGCCGCTCTGCGAGGCCGACGCCTGTGTCGTCAATCATGCGCTGCACGTCGGCTCGCGTCATGACGGACCGGAAGGTTCGCTATCATCCTCGCCGAAGCCGATCAGACAGCTAGCAGCGCCGGCGACGCCGACAAGCACCACCAAAATGAGCAAAATGAGCCACGCCTTTGCGGCCTCGCTCATTGCTCGAGCTCGCAGCGATTCTGAAAGCAGTCGTGCGGCCGGTCGGCACCAATCATCCGCCTGTAGGTCGGCATCCGGTTGACGTAGCTCTTGCCCGACTTGGCGCCGGTGTGATGCAGAAGGAGGATCTGCATGCCACGGAACTGCTCCACGTTGCCGTCGTTGGCTCGAAACTCCTCGATGACCTTACTATTCCAGTCGTTGAAGTCACTCATTGCTAACTCCTCATTGGTGTGTTGAGTTGATGAGTCAAGGTTAGCTTGACGGCGAGCTAGATGGAACATCGAGCGCAGGACTACGGCTCACATCTGGCCGGGTCTGCGACTACACTAAGGCGAGGTCAAAGAGGAGGTCACATGAGCGCGCTGGATCTGTTCAAGCTGGACGACAAGGTCGCGATTGTTACCGGTGGGGCGAAGGGCATCGGGTTGTTTTACTCGGAAGCGCTGGCGGAAGCGGGGGCGCGAGTCGTCGTCGCAGATATCGACCCGGAGGCTGTGAGGGAGTCGAGCGCACGACTGGCGGAGGAGCACCCGGGCCAGATCATGGGTGTCGAGCTGGACGTTTCGAGCCGCAGCAGCATCGAGGCGATGGTGGGGCAGGTGGACGAGCGCTGGGGCAGACTTGACGTGCTGGTCAACAACGCTGCGGTGTTCTCAGTGCTGCCGCCCAGGCAGTCGGCGTGGGAGATCCCAGAGGCGGAGTGGGACCAGGTGATGGCCGTGAACGTGCGCGGCGTCTACGACTGCACGGAGGCGTGCCTGGACCTGATGAAGCGCGAGCCCTACGGCCGCGTGATCAACGTGGCGTCAGGGCTCGCGTTCAAGGGGTCGCCGAACTTGATCCATTACGCGGCGTCCAAGGGCGCCGTGGTGAACCTAACGCGCAGCATGGCGGCCGACCTGGGGCCGACGAAGATCACGGTGAACGCGATCGCGCCGGGCGCGACCGATAGCCCCACGGTGCTGGCGCAACGAGCCGCCCGAGGAACCACGGCACGGCGGGCGCAGCGCATCCTCGACCGCGAAGAGGTGCCAGAGGACCTGCTGGGCACGCTGGTCTACCTGTCGTCGCCGGCCAGCGAGTTCGTGACGGGCCAGACGATCGTTGTCGACGGCGGCAGCTACCTGCACTAACGAGACGAGGGAGAAGAGGGCGTGAGTCAACGAGACGAAGTGCTGCGCGACTTGGTGATCGGGAACCGGGTCTGAGCAACGAGGGCGTCGTCGACGCGTACGGGCATATCAGCGTGCGTAATCCGGAGGCGCCGGAGCGCTTCTTCCTGTCGCGGTCGCTGGCGCCGGAGTTTGTCGAGGGTGACGACATCATCGAGTTCGGGCTGGATGGGCAGGCGGCGGACGGCGATACGCGGACGCCGTACCTGGAGCGCTTCATCCACAGCGCGATCTACGCCGCGCGTCCGGACATCACGTCCGTGGTGCACGCGCACGCCGAGGACGTGCTGCCGTTCTGCATCTCGCAGCAGCCGCTGGTGCCTGTGATCCACTCCGGAGCGTTCCTTGGCGGCGAGGTGCCGGTGTGGGACATCGCGGACCGCTTCGGCGACGCGACGAACCTGCTGGTGACTAACACGGAACAGGGCAACGACTTGGCGCAGCGCCTCGGCGGCAACAGCGTCGCGTTGATGCGAGGCCACGGCTTCGCTGCGGCGGCGGCTTCGATTATCGACGTCGTGAGGATGTCGATCTACTTGCCGCGAAACGCACGCGCGCTGATCAGGGGACTGCAAATGGGCGACGTGAAACCGCTATCGACGGGCGAGATCGGGGCACGGACCAGTGGCAGCGGCTACCGGCCGAACTCGCCGGAGACGTGGCGAGCCTGGCAGTACTGGGCTCATCGCGCTGGGTGTGGAGACATGCTGCCGGGACAGCCGGAGGGTTAACTGATGCTGAGCGAGCGCGAAAACGAGCTGATCATGCACATTGGGGCGGGGACGCCGATGGGGGAGCTGTACCGGCGCTTCTGGCTGCCGGTGCTGCAGTCGGACGAACTGCTGGCGCCGGACTGCACGCCAGTGCGGCTGACGGTGCTGGGCGAGCGCCTGGTGGCGTTCAGGGACACGCAGGGACGGATCGGAGTGTTGGACGAGCGGTGCTCGCACCGCCAGGCGAGCCTGTTCTGGGGCCGTAACGAGGAAGGCGGCCTGCGCTGCGCCTATCACGGCTGGAAGGACGACGTCGAAGGGCGCTGCCTGGACGTGCCGAACACACCGGAGGGCGAGAGCTTTCGCGAGAAGGTGGCGCCGTTCGCGGTGTATCCAGCGGTTGAGATGGGTGGGCTGGTCTGGGCCTACATGGGGCCGCCGGAGCAGAAACCGGAGCTGCCGGACTACGAGCTAAACGCGGTGCCGGCGGTCAACCGGTACATCTCCAAGATGTTCATCAACGGAAACTGGATGCAGGGGCTGGAGGGCGACATCGACTCCAGCCACGTCAGCTTCCTGCACGGCCGGGCCGATAACGCGGTGGCTGAGCTGGCCAAGATGGGCCGGATGAATACAACGATGTTCCAGGACAAGGCGCCGCGCTGGCAGTTCAAGGAGACCGGCTACGGCATCATGCTGGCGGCACAGCGTACCGGGCCTTCCGACACGCTGTACTGGCGCGTCAACCAGTGGCTGATGCCGTCGTTCACGATGATCACGGCGAAGCCAGGGACACCGATCCACTTCCAGGTCCGCGTCCCCGCCGACGACGAGCACCAGATCTACTACCGCATCATCTGGCACCCGGAGCGCCCGCTGACGGAATCTGAGCTGTACGCGGCAAGGGAATCGGGCGTCAACTTCCCGGAGATCATCCCGGGGACGTTCAACCCGCACGAGAACCGCGAGAACAACTACCTGATCGACCGGGTGCTGCAGAAGAGCGGTACGTTGTTTACGGGGATCAAGTCGATCCCGGCGCAGGACTGGGCGATGCAGGAGGACCAGGGCGGGCCGATCACGGACCGCTCGCTGGAGCACTTGGTGAGCGCCGACGGGGCGATCATCCAGGTGCGGCAGCGGCTGCTGAAGGCGCTGCGCGAGCTGCAAGAGGGCAGCGAGCCGATGGAACCGGCGGCGGTATGCGAGGGCCGGGTGCGGCCGATCGACATCGAGCTGCCAAAAGACGTGGACGTGTGGGAGGGCGCGGCAGATTACCTGTACGGGAAGGCCTGGTAAGAGAGGTTTCGATTGCGAATCGCGTTTCTTGACCCGCTGGAGCAACGGCTGACAGAGTTTCCGAGCCAGTACTTGGCCGGTCACGAAGCAATTGTGGCGCCCGAGGCAGGGAAGCTGCCTGAAGGTTACGAGAAAGCCGAGGCGGCTGTGTGGTCGAATTACCCGGTCGATGCGGCGCTGATCGGTTCGATGTCGAAGCTGCGCTACATGCAGCGCACCGGCCTGACGCGGGCCAAGGGCGACGCCACAGCGGCGCTGACGGCGGGCGTGCCGGTGTCGGTGCTGCCATTCGGAGTCTCGGACCGGGTGGCGCTGCACACGCTCTCGCTGACGCTGGCGGTGCTGCGACGGGTCGTCGACGGACACCACGCGGTGCACGAAGGGCTGAACCCGGAGGGATTGCCGGAGACGGAGCAGGTGGGCCCGACGCCGACGGTGAACTGGGTGCGCTGGCCCGACGTCGACACGTTGAACGACAAAACGGTTGGGATCATCGGCTTCGGCGAGATCGGCGCGTGCTTCGCGCGGATGCTGCCGCCGTTCAACTGCCGTGTGCTGTACAACAAGCGCAACCGCCTGAGCCCGCAGCACGAAGCCTACTTCGGCGTGGAGTACGCGACGCTAGACGACGTGCTGTCGCGGAGCGACGTCGTCGTCTCGTTCGTGCCGTACTCGGAGGACAGCCGCAAGATGCTGGGCGCGCGCGAGTTCGGGCTGATGCAGCCGAGCGCGATCTTCATCAACACGGGGCGCGCCAACATGGTGGACGAGGATGCAATGGTGGACGCGCTGCGGTCGCGGCGAATCAGGGCGGCGGGGCTGGACGTGTTTCCGGTGGAGCCGCTGCCGCTGAGCAGCCCGCTGCTGACGCTGGACAACGTGGTGCTGACGCCGCACACGGCCGGTGGCGTGCAGGGCTGGATGAACACGTTCGAACGCATCGCGGAGAACGTGCGGCGCGTCGAGGCGGGGGAGCCGGTGATCTTCCCGATGCGGCCAGACGATCCGGAGCCGTTCGGCTAGCGAGGTGGATAGGCGGCAAGGGGCGAGGAGACGTCGCGGAAGGTGGCGTCGAGTGAGGTTATGACCTCCACGACGGCGGGCTTGCCGCAGGCGAGCGCTTTGTTGACGGCTGAGGTGATCTCGGCGGGGTCTTCGACTCGAAACGCCTCGCAGCCCATGGCGCGCGCGATCGCCGCGTAGTCGAAGGCGTGGAAGCTGGAGGCGATGGGGCGGTCGCCCTGGCCGTAGCGCACCCAACCGAGCGCCGAGTTGTTCATAACGACCGTTACGATGTTGATCTGCTCCTCAATGGCGGTGAGCAGGCCGTTCATGGCGATGCCGAAGCCACCGTCGCCGCAGACGGCGATGACGCCGCGCTCGGGGCGGACGAGCTTGGCGGCGAGCGCCGCAGGCACGGCGTAGCCTATGCCGCCGACGGCGGCCGGCTGCAGGTACTCCATAGTCCCGCGCGTCCGGAAGTGATGCATCATGAACAGCCGGTTCTCGCCGGCGTCGCAGGTGATGATGCAGTCGTCCGGCGCCGCCTTGCCGAGGTCGGCGATCAGGCGCTGCGGCAGGATGGGCCGCACGTCGGAATCGGACTGCGGTACTTGGAACGAGGCGTGGCTGCGATGCGCCTCGGCGACCTCGACGGGGCCGTTGACGCGACCGGACAACTCAGCCTGGCGCACTGCGTCGACGAGCTGCGCGAGGACGGCGGCAGCGTCGCCGACGAGGGTGTTGCCCGACGGGGAAGGACCAGCCAGCGTGCCGTGGCTCGACGTCGACCTGGAGGAAGACCTGACGTTCGGGGTCGAGCAGGGCCGGGTTCTCGTTGGCGGTGTCGGTGGGGCCGAGCTTGGTGCCGACGGCGAGCACGAGGTCGGCGTCTGCCACGGTGACGTTGGCGGCTTCAAGGCCGAAGTTGCCGAAGACGCCGAGCGCCAAGGGATGTGTCTCCGGGAAGGTGCCCTTGCCCGAGGCGGTGGTGGCGACGGGGGCGCCGAGGAGTTCGGCCAGCTCAAGCAGGCGCGACTGGGCGGCGCTCATGCGGACGCCGTTGCCGGCGATAATAACCGGCTTCGAAGCACCGGTAAGCGTTTCGACGGCAGCCGAAACGTCATCGGTGGTGGCGCTTTGGCGCTGCGAGGGCAGGTCCTGCTTAGTGGCGTAGAGACGAGGCGTCGTGTCGGGGCCTACGGTTGCCGAGAGGGCGGCGCTGTGGAAGAGCAGCGCTCCGGGCCGGGTTGGCCTGTGGTGGCGTGCTTCAGCGCCAGCTGGGTGCTCTGGACGGCGGACGCGGCGTCGCGGGCGACGAAGACCTCCTTGGTGTAACCACGGATCGTGTCGCGGGCGTCCCAGCTGCCGAAGTCGCCGCTGCCGGACTGATACGGGCCGTGCTGAGTGAAGGGGAAGCCATCGCTGAGGTCGGCTATGACGAGCATCGGGCTGCCCGCGAGATAGGCCTCGACGATGCCCATGCCTGAGTTGGTCAGCATGAAAGCGGCCTGGCCCATGGCGACGGCGGGTCGACCCGTGAGGCGGCCGTGGGCAGCTGCCATGACGGCGGCGAGGCCTTCTTCGCGTGCCAGGACGGTGCGGATGGTCGAGCGGCGATCGTAGAGGGCGTCGTAGATCGGGATGGTGCGGCCGCCGGGCATACCGAAAACGAAGTCGACGCCGCCTTCTTCGAGGACCTGGGCGATCGCTTGGGGTACGGGGACGGTTTCGGTCAGGAGTCTGCGCGCGGTCATGAGTCTGCCTCCCGCCCTAGAAGTGGTAGCCGTGGCGCATGAGGATTCTACCTCGGCCTCAAGGCAGGGGCATGCGCTGCTGCCGTGACAGCGGCGTTTTAGAAGTGATGGCCGTAGCTGCCGTCGATGACGACGTCGACGAGGACGGGGCCGTTGTGGTCGATGGCCTGCTTGAGGGCCGCGGCGACGTCGGCCGGGTGGTCGACGCGGGCCGCTGGGATGTCCCAGACACCGGCCTGCCTGGCGAGGTCGATGACGGGCTCGCCGAAGTTCATGCCGAGGAAGCCGCTCTTGCGCTCGCTGGCGCCGAGGTAGCGCACCATCCCCTGCTTGAGGATGCGGTAGCTGGCGTTGTTGAAGACGACGTAGGTCACGTCGATGTTGTACTTGGCGGCGGTCCAGAGGCCCTGAATGCTGTACATGCTGTCACCCTCGCGCAGCAGGCCTACGACAGGGCGGTCCGGCAGCGCCAGCTTGACGCCGAGCGTGCCTGGCAGGGGGAAGCCGAGCGAGGCGTTGCCATCGAAAAAGGAGTTGGGCTGGGCCTGCTCGATGAGCTGGACGAAGGGCGCGCGTCCGGAGGTACCACCGGAGCCGACGAAGGCAGTATCGCTGGGGAGGGCGTCGCGGATCTCGGCCATGAGGCGCATGGGGCTGATGGGGCTGTTATCCCATTCGGCCCGCAGCTGCTCCTGCGTCTTGCGGCGCATTTCCGTGGTGGCCTGCGTGATCGTGGCGGCACGCTGCTGGCAGTTGGTGCGCTGCGCCGGTGTCAGGGCGCGGTCGAGGGCTTCGCGGATGTCGCGGGCGGCCCAGGCGGTGTCGGCGAGGACGCTCATGGTGACGGCGTAGTTCTTGGCCAGCTCCCAGGCGTCGATGTCGACCTGGATGAAGACGGCGTCGTCGGGGACGGGGCTGCCACCCTCGTAGAACAGGGGCATGAAGGGATTGCCGGTACCGAAGGCGAGGACGACGTCGTGGCCGGCCAGCGACTCCCTGGCACCGCCGAGGAAGCCAAGCGGACCGACGTAGAGGGGATGGTTGGTGGGGAAGTTCCACTGACGGCTGGCCGTCTGAGAGACGGGGCAGCTGGCCAGCTCGGCGAGGGCGACGACATCGGCGGCGGCTGAGGAGAGCGCCATGTTGTCGCCGCAGAGGATGATCGGGTTCTCGGCCTCCGCGAGGTAGCGCGCGATGCGGGCGGCGGCGGATGGGTCGGGGCGGCTGGACCAGTCGGTGTGAACCGTTGGCGTGATCGGCTCTTCGACCTCCCCGTCGAGGACGTCCTGAGGCAGGCTGAGGACGACGGGGCCCTGCGGCGGCTCGGCGGCGACCTTGAAGGCGCGGCGCATCAGCATCGGGATGTCTGCGGCGCGGTGGGCCTCAGCGGCCCATTTGGTCCACGGTTCCGCGAATCGGACGAGGTCAGCGTAGAGCAGGGGCTCGGTGGCGGTGTAGCGGGTGTCCTGCTGGCCGGCTGTAACAACGAGCGGCGAGCCGTTCTTGCGGGCGTTGTAGATCATGCTCATGGCGTTGGCGAGGCCTGGCGCGATGTGAACGTTGACGACGGCGGGCTTGTGCGTGGCGCGGGCGTAGCCGTCGGCCATTGCGAGCGGGACGGTCTCGTGCAGGCCGAGGATGTACTCGAGCTCGGGGTAGTCCTGCAGGCCGTCCATGAAGGCGAGCTCGGTGGAGCCCGGGTTGCCGAAGACGTACTGCGTGCCTTCGGCCAGGAGCTGCTGCATAACGGCGTGTTTACCCAGGACTGCCATGTAGGTCTCCTCCTCGAATCGCCGACGCTTGGCGTGACGATTATAGGCGGAGCGTCGCGAGACTACGGCAGCATCGGAGGCCTACGTTGCACCGAGGTGGGTGGCGAAGAAGGCCCTGAGGTGCTGCTCGAGGATCGGCTCGGCGCCGCGCCAGAAGTGATCGACGCCCGGGACGACGATGACCTTTGTGGCGTCCTGGGGACGCGCCTGTGCCGCGAGCAGCAGCTGCTCCAAGGCGCAGACGTGGTCGGTGTCGCCGGTGATCAGGAGCAGCGGCCCAGGGCAGGCCTCGAGGCGGGAGGCGGTATCGCCACCGGTCGGCAAGGATACGAGGACGACGGGCAGCGACGCGTCGTACTCGGGCGCGACTACGGAGGCGACGCCGGCGCCGAAGGAGTAGCCGGCGAGCCCGACGCGGTCGATGCCTTCGAGGGATGCCGCGTAGGCGAGGGCGGCCCGGACGTCGCCCTGCTCGCCGCGACCCTCGTCGTGGGTCCCCTGGCTGGCCCCGACGCCACGGAAGTTGAACGCGAGGGCGGCAAATCCGGCGGCATTGACCGCGGCCGCGGCAGCTGTGACGACGTCGTTGCGCATATCGCCACCGCGCAGGGGATGCGGGTGGCAGATGACGACCGCGGCCGAGGCGCCTGCAGGCGAGGAGAGAAGGGCCTCGAGTTGGAGGTCACAGCTGGTGAATTGGATCTGGTTTGCAGCCATGAGAGAGTAAGAGTCGTCTCGCTTGTACGCTGCCAGTGACGGCTAGGTTACCAGCTTCGTGACGTCGTGCGGCCAGCGAAGCTGCGTCGGTAAGCAGCGGGCCGCCTTGCCGAGTGCTTCTTGAAGCATGCCAGCGACTGGGCCAGTAT
Source organism: Dehalococcoidia bacterium (assembly GCA_965197795.1). Lineage (GTDB taxonomy): Bacteria > Chloroflexota > Dehalococcoidia > DSTF01 > WHTK01 > WHTK01. The sequence goes on from OZ240228.1 coordinate 1,193,690, forward strand.
GGCCGCGACAGGCTGCAACAGAGTTGATTCCCCGATGGAGGTTAATCGTGATCATTCATCCCAGTGACCTCAAAGAGGTAAAGCAGGCGCCACGGCCCCTGGTCCTGAAGCGTGTAATCAATGTGGACGAGCACAGCGCGAGGATCAGTCTGACCTGGGTGCGAATCTGGGGCCATCACGACCGCGTCGTCAACGACGACAGCGATCGCGTTTACTACATCGTCAGCGGCTCGGGACGCTTCCTGGTAGGCGAGGGGAGGGAAGCGGAGGCGGTAAGCGAAGGTGACGTCGTGTTCATCCCGGAGAAGACAGCGTACGAGCTGGAAGGCGAGATGACGTATCTCGTGATGAACGGGCCGGCTTTCGCGACGGGCTCGGATAGAGTCCTGCCATCGCAGATAGGTTAGCTAGCGTAATCGTGGACAGCAGGCCGCAGGGCCTGACTTAGCGAGCGCGGGGCGATGCGAGCCGCCGTGGTGTGACCTGTAGTTGGTTCGAGTGAGCCAGGGCGCGCTCGGCGGCCTGAGCGACGTCTCAAAGCCGGGGCTCGGCTAGGATGGCCGTAGTGACTCGGCGTATTTACTACGGCTGGTGGATTCTGGCCGCGGCCATCATCGGCATGACCGTGGTCAGCGGGCTGGCGGCGTGGTCGCTGGGCCTGTACGTCCGGCCGCTGGAGGAGGAGTTCGGCTGGTCACGGGCGCAGGTGTCCATCGGCTTCTCGCTGGGCATCCTGGTTGCCGGGCTGGCGGGACCAGGCATCGGGCGGTGGGTCGACCGCTTTGGCCCGCGATCCGCCGTGATAATCGGAGCGATCCTATCGGCCCTGACGTTCCAACTGCTGGCGTCGACGGGTTCGCTGTGGCAGTGGTACGCCTTTTCCGCGATCAACGCGGCGTCGCGGCAGATGATGTTCTTCATCCCGTTCCAGGCGCTGGTTTCACGCTGGTTTGACCGCAGACGCGGCGCGGCGCTGAGCCTCCTGGGCATCGGCTTCTCGCTGGGCGGCTTCATTGTGCTGCCGCTGCTTGCTTTCGTTATAGAGCTGACGGACTGGCGTGGTGGGTTCGTCTTCTCCGGCGTGCTCGCGATAGCGGTGGTGCTGCCGCTGGCGGTGTTCGTGGTGTGTGACGACCCCACACCACAGGAGCGGGAGAGCTTCGGTGAGAAGCGGGAGCGAGGTGGTCCGTCCCAGGCGCCGGCCACAAGCATCACGCTGACGGCCGCGATGCGGATGCCGGTTTTCTGGGTCCTTGCCATCGGCCTGATGTTCTTCTTCTACGGCCTGATCGGCTGGACGGTCCACCTGGTGCCTTTCTTCGAGTCGAAAGACATTTCGAGAGGGACGGCCGCATTGCTGGTGTCGTTGTCGTCGGGCGCGGGAATCATCTCGCGCCTGGGCCTCGGCGTGATCGTCGACCGCTTCGAGCGCTTCGAGCTGGTGGCGGTCGGCCTGATCGGTCTCCTCGCCCTCGGGATGGTCGTGCTTCTGTTGGACGCCGGCCTCTCGGGGCTCCTCATATTCCTGACGCTGTGGGTGATTGGAACCACGACCGGTGCGATAGCAGAAGCGCTGACGCTGACGCGGGCGTTCGGGATGGCGCACTTCGCCACGATTCTGGGCGCGATCGTGGTCATCGAGACGATGGGCGAGATACTCAGCCCTTCGCTGGCCGGTTTCATATTCGACACGACGGGGTCTTACGACTGGGCTCTTGTGATGTACGCGATGACGTTCCTGGGCTCCGCCACGATGTTCGCGATTGCTAGTCGCATGAAGTACCCGGCGCTTTCGGCGCCAGCCTCGAGCAGCTAGACGCGCGTGGCGGCATCGCGCCTAACCACGTAGCGGCTACGTCGCGATTGCGCTCGTAGGCACTCCCGTAGGCACCTGGGTAGTGCGCGCGGCATGCCAGTCGGCCAGCGCTTCGTGCCAGACGACCTCGGCCGGCAGGACGGTGGAGCAGGAGCGCCTGCGGTAGGCGTATGGATCTTGAGAGGCGGGCGGCTGCGTACCTTGCTCGCGCAGCAGCTTGGCGGCGCGGATCAGCTTGCGGCGAGTCATGATGATCATGGTGTCCGTGGTGCCGAGATGCTCGCGATGCCGAGGATTGATCGGACCCATGCCAACGGTCATGGCCACATCCTGGAGACGGATGGTGGGGATACCAGTGAAGTTCATCGTGCGCTGGACCTCGCGGTCCATGAGGAAGTCGTTGGCGCCGTCGGCGACGGGCCACCATGCGGCGAATGGCTTACCGCCCTGTACGGGCTTCATCGGTCCCATGTCGTTCTTCTCGGGTAGCTTCTCCACCTCCTGGTGCAGGTCACGAGGGCCGTCGAACTTGTCGGTGGGGTGCCAGCGCAGGCCCCAGTGCATCGTCCGGTCGTCATCGATCGGGGTGTACATGTGCTGGGGTACGGTGCCGTCCGGAGAGCCGGGGAACATGGTGAAGATCGGGAAGAGGTACTGCGTGGTGCGCCAGGAGGTACGACTGGGGCCGTCCTTGCGGCTGGCGCCGTAGTAGATGCCGTAATCGGTGTCGACGATGTCGAGGTGAGGCGCCTTGTCGGGGTGGTAGACGCCGTAGGTGTCGGGCTGCGAGGCATCGAGCCGAGCGTGGAGCAGGAAGAGGTGGGAGGTATCGATGTCGCCCTCGAGGGCCTGCATCCAGTTGCACTCGTAAATGCCTTTGTACTGATGGTGGCGCTGCTCCTCGGGCACGTCGCACCATTCGAAGCGGGGCAGGCCCGGCGGGTCGGCCTGGTTGGGCCCCATGTAGGCCCAGATGACGCCGCCTTGCTCAGCGGCGCAGTATGCGGTGGCCTGACCTTGCTCTTGAAGTTGCTTTCGGCGGGCTCTGACGGCATGTCGACGCAGGCGCCGGTGACGTCGAACTTCCAGCCGTGATAGATGCAGCGCAGCCCGTCCTCTTCGTTGCGGCTGAAGAACAGGGAGGCGCCGCGGTGGGGACAGGCTCCGGCGATAAGGCCGACGGCCCCTGAAGTCGTGCGGTAGGCGATGAGGTCCTCCCCTAGGAGGTGCACGCGCTGCGGCGGGCCGTCGCTTTCGAGCTCCCAGTCGTAGAGGAGGGGTAGCCAGTACTGGCGCATGAGGTCGCCCATAGGTGTACCAGGACCGACGCGGCAGAGAAGCTGGTTGTCTTCGATGGAGAGCATGTGTTTCCTCCCAAAGCGTCCGCACTGAGTCTACAACAGAGGTCAGATCGAGTGGGAACCGGTGGGATCCCGGTGATCAGCGCCAGCAGTTGCTAGAATTGGCGCGCGCCTGATGCAGGAGGAGTGGGTTCTCCGGCGTCAGCGAGTAGCTGCGAACCCGTTGAGTACCCTCACCTCGCCGATCAAGCAGAACAGGACAAGAGCAATGAATGATCAAAAGATCCGAGTCGCGTTCGTCGGAGCCGGCAAGCAGGCCAACTGGCGTCACTATCCGTCCGTGGCGAGCCAGCCGGACGTGGAGCTGGCGGCGCTGAGCGATTGGGATTCCGGCAAGGCGGCCGAAACCGCGGAACGCTGGGGCGTGCCGAAGACCTACGGCGACTACAAGCAGATGCTGGAGGAGGTCGATCCGCAAGCGGTCTACATCATCATGGGTCCGGACGCGATCCAAGAGCCGCTGACGTACGCCTTGCGCCAGGGGCGCAACGTGTTCATCGAGAAGCCGCCCGGCCTGACGCTGAACCAGATCAAGATGTTTGCCTACCACGCGGAACAGAACGGCTGCCTCTCGATGGTTGGCTGTCAGCGCCGCTACGTCCCGGCGATGACGGCGCTGAAGGCGCGTGTCGAGGAGCGTGGGCCGATCCACGCTGTGGCCGTGGCCAACCTGAAATCAACGCGGGACTTCGATCGGCCGGGGTCGACAGGGGTGCTCGACCAGCTGACGTCTGACGGCATGCACGCGGTGGACAACCTGCGCTGGCTGGCCGGCGGTGATGTCGTGAGCGTCGCGAGCCACGTCAGCACGTTGTACGCGCCGGGGCCGGTGGCCAACGCTGTGTTCGCGCAGGTCGCGTTTTCCTCCGGCGCAGTGGGACATCTGCAGTACGACCTCGTTTCAGGCGGCTCGCCGATGACGGAGGGGGCAACGGCGCCGGCCATCTTCCGATCCGAGATCCACGGACGCAATATCAGCGCCTACGTCGACGCGGAGCGGGACAGCTACATCGTCGCCGACAGCGGTGATCGTGAGGTTTTCGAATCCAAGGAGTTCGGGTTGCCATTTGGTGAGACGTACAACTATTGGCTGGGCTTCTGGCACGAGAGCCGCGAGTTCATCGACTGCGTCAAGGCAGGGCGGCAGCCGTCTAGCAATCTGGCTGACATGGTCAAGACGTGGGAGCTGATCGAGCAGATCTACGCTGCGGCGAAATCGTAGCGGGACGAGGGAGAAGACGATGCCGAGAATCGAGCCGGTTTCTGACAAATCGCAGGTGGCGGCCGAGCATCACGGCGTGGTAGACGTCGTGATTGAGACCTTCGGGTCGATACGCGGGCCGCACAGCATTCTGCTGCACAGCCCGGCGATGGATAAGCTGGCGCTGGAGCTGGGCAACTACTTTCGCTACAACTCGCTTCTGCAGTCTCCGGAGAAGGAGCTTGCAATCATCACGGCGGCGCGTGAGAAGGACTGCCTCTACGTCTGGGCGGCGCAGGTAGCCGCGGGACGCCGAGGCGGTCTGCGCGAGGAAGCCATCGCGGTTGTGAAAGAACGCCGCGATGTTTCAGAGCTGGAGCCGCATGAGGCTGAGATCGTGACGTACGTGCGGCAGCTGTTCCAGGACAACAGGGTTGACCAGGCAACGTTCGACGCGCTGAAAAATCGCTACGGCGAGCAGTGGTTACTTGAGATGACGACCGTCGTCGGCTACTACGGCATGCTCGGAGGTGTGGCAAACGCTGTTGAGCTGCCGGGCCCGGCGGATGGAGACGTGCTGCCCGTGTAGCGGATAACCGACGTATTCGATGTCGGGATAAGAGGAACCGCCTCCACGAATGGAGGCGGTTCCTCTTCAGTTGATGCCGGTTTTCGTAGCCCGAGGGCTACGAAACAGCCGGCGCGAAGAGCTCTTCGGGCTTGTGCTCGATGAAGGCCGCCTGCAGACTTTCGGTGGCCTTACGCCAGTCCACGGACCGGGGCAGGATGACTCCGCCGGAGCGGTAGTGATAGATCGTCGGGTCATCTACTCCGGGCGGTAGCGTGCCTTCCCCGGCAAGCGACTTTGCAGCCTTGATCAGGCGGCGTCGCGTACGGATGACCATGGCATCGCTGGTACCGAGGTGCTCGTGGGTACGCTCGTAGATCGTACCCATGCTTTCCGTGATGGCCTGATCCTGCGTGTGAATACCGGCAATGCCGGTGAAGCTGGTCCCGTTGGCCTGGGCCTCGCGGTCGATCTGGTAGTCGTTCTCACGGTTCTGGGTCAGGCGGAACTTGCCCATCCAGTGCGATTCGTCTGGGAGGTACTGGAAGCCTTGGAGCTGGCGCACAGGCCTGGAGGCATCGGCGCCCTTCTTCGCGGCCTCGGCGTCACCCTGGCCGGCGCTGGCGTTGTTGAAGGCCAGCGTGCTGGGCACTGCGAAGCTCCAGAACATCATGTGGTCGTCGTCGATCGGGACCCAGGCGCGGACCAAGATCTGCTGGCCGAGCAATCCCGTCGGGATCATGGTGTAGAACGGGAAGAGGAAGTGAGCGACGCGCCAGTAGTAGGTGTCGGCTTCGGCGGGCCGGTAGGTGCCGTAGGAGGTGCCGAACTCGGTTTCGACCACGTCGTAGCGCGGCGCCTTGTCGGCGATGGTGTAGTAGTCGAAGGACTTCGGCTTGGTCTCCTCGAGTTTGTTGGCTCCCAGGTGGAGGTAGGCGAGGTGGCTCGTGTCGATGTCGCCTTCGAGGCCCTGGACCCAGTTGCAGTCGCGCAGCGCCTTCTCTACCTTGATGCCCTTCTCCGGAACCATGTTGGGCTCAATGTCGGGCAGCGGCGGCAAGTCGTTTCGGCTACGGGTGCCCATGTAGGCCCAGACGACGCCGTTGCGCTCGTGCGTCGGGTAGGCGTGGGCACGGACCTTGCCCTTGAAGTTGCTCTCGGCCGGCTCGGACGGCATGTCGACACAGTCGCCGGTGACGTCGAACTTCCAGCCGTGGTAGACACAGCGCAGGCCGTCTTCTTCGTTACGGCCGAAGAACAGGGAGGCGCCGCGGTGGGGGCAGGAGTTGGCGACCAGGCCAACGTCGCCGCTCGTGGTGCGGAAACCGACGAGGTTCTCGCCGAGAATGCGCACTTTCTGGGGAGGAGAATCGGGCGCTGCCAGCTCGTCGGACTTGAAAACAGGGATCCAATATTGCCTGATGACGTCACCCATAGGCGTGCCGGGTCCGACTCGGCAGAGAATGTCGTTGTCTTGCTTGCTTAGCATCGCGACCTCCTTACGACTGCATCGATTCTACTGCAATTGACGGCGCAATGCTTAGGCAACTTAAGAGACTATGGGAGAGACTCTTAGCCGGACAAGGTACCGCGCCAGGCCCGGAGTCTTATAATTCCGAAGCCAGTTAGAGCAGCAATAGGAGGGTTTCGTGTCAGTTGAGGGCAAGGTGGTTCTTATTACAGGCGCCGCGCGGGGAATGGGACGCGAAATGACGCGTGCGTTCCTGGATACGGGTGCGAAGGTGATCGCGACGGACCTGTCGTGGATACCTACGGGAGTCTCGAACGACGATTACGACTTTGGCGCTGAGATCAAGGACGACGAGAGCGTCCTGATCGGGGTCATGGACGTGACGCTGCAGTCGCACGTTGACGCGATCTACAACAAGGCGATGGCGAAGTTCGGCACCATCGACGTGATCATCGCCAACGGTGGCACCCGGCAGCGCGACCTTTATCTCGATACTCACGGTAGCGTGAGCGTGTTCGAGACCGACGTCAGCGAGTGGGAGAGGATGTTCGGCACGCACGTGTTCGGCAACCTGCGCGTGATCAAGAAGTTTGCGCAGCCGATGCTGGAGAAGGGTCGTGGCAGCATCGTCACAGTGGCATCGAGCCAGGTGCTGAATGCCCACAGCGCGGGACAGGGCGAAGCCTCGGGCTACGGCCTGAGCCGAGAGGGCTCATACCAGCCGGCAAAGCTGGCGATGTGTTCGATGACGACGTACCTGGCGCAGGAGCTGAAGGGGTCCAACATCGCGGCTAACGTGCTTTTGCCCGGCCACACGGCGACAACGGGCTCCGACGAGCAGGAGAAGGTACGCAACGAGATCCGCGAGCGCAGCGGTCAGGCGAGGCCGAACTGGGTGCCGCGCCGGGTACGCGCCGACAACGTGGTGCCGCTGGCGTTGTTCCTGGCGGAGCAGGATGCCAGCGGAGTGACCGGTCAGTGGGTCAGCGCGATGGGCTACAACGAGGAGCACGGGCTCGGGGGCTTCGAGACCTGGGGATACGAAGCGGACCTTGCAGCCGCGAAGGCGAGCGGAGCCCTGTAAGCGGCTAAATCAGGGGCGCTTGCGTCGTTCGACGGAGTGGCGGACCTTGTCCAGCAGGCGATGTAGTTCGGCCCGCTCGGCGCTCGTCAGCTCGCTGCACGAATCCTGCATGAAGTCGACGATCGCGGGGATAAGCCTGGCGGCCATTTCGCCGCCCTTCGCCGTAAGACGAGCGTGGACAACGCGCCTGTCGGCGGGGCTCACGACGCGTTCGACCCAGCCTTCGGCAACCAGCCCGTCGATTAGTTGAGTAACGTTGGCGCCGGATACTCGCAACGTCTGGGCCAGTTCGCTCTGAGCAATGGCGTTCTCAGGGCTGAGGTAAAGCGAGCGGACGATCGTGTAACGGGGTCGGGTGAGATCGAAGCCGACATCCTGAATCGCGGTCTCAATGCCGCGTGTCAGGATTCCGGAGGTGGCAGTTACGTCCAGGTGGGCCGCCAACGCTTCGGCGTCGGCCTCCGGGAACGCCTGGATGTAACTATCGAGCGTCCTGTTTGATGGTGGTGCGTCAGCCTGGCCGACGCCAGCCGGATCTTTCATTCGTCGCCATCTCCTTTGACCGCGATAGCTTACGTTGCCGGAAGGGAGTCCTGCTTGACACGACCGGCCGAGTGCTTATGATAAACCTAATAATTAATCTACTTAAGTAACTAGGGGAAATCAAGCGATGACTTCTAAACAATCCACAACTTCCACAGCCGCCGCCACGAACGGAACGAACGGTAAAGTTGCCGCGATGGGGCCGGGCGCCATGACCGGGGCACGCTACATCGAAAGCCTGCGCGACGGGCGCGAGGTGTGGCTGGACGGCAAGCGCATCGATGATGTCACAACGCACCCGGCGTTCAAGGACATGATTCACGCCCTGGCGGACGTCTATGACAAACAGAACAACGAGTACCGCGACGAAATGACCTACGTCGACCCCGAAAGCGGGGTGCGGACCAGCCTGTCCTGGCTGATCCCGAAGAGCTTCGAAGAATCGGCCCTGAAGCGGCGCAACAGCCAGCTGTGGAACAAGATGACCTGGGGCCAGCTGGGCCGCAGCCCGGACGTCCTGGCGCCGTTCATCTGCAATATGGTGCCGCGCCGCGAGCAGTTCTCGTCGTTTAAGAATGACAACTGCGACTTCGGCGAAAACATCCTCAATTACTACCGCTATTGCCGCGACAACGACCTCTTCCTGACCCACGCGTTGGGCGACCCGCAGGTCGACCGTAGCGGTCAGGCGCAGAATGAGCGGCGGGCGACGCCGGAGGACGAGGAGATCGCGTTGCACGTGGTGGAGGAGACGGCGGAGGGCGTCATCGTCACCGGCGGCAAGCAGCTTTCGACGGCGGCGGTGCATAGCCACGAGACCTACGTTTCGCTTTCGGCCACGTTCTTCGCGCGTAACGACCCGCGCTTCGTGCTGGCGTTCTCGATCCCATCCAATGCGAAGGGCTTGAAGATCCTGGCTCGCGAGCCGGTGGGACGCTGGTTCGGCTCCTGGGGCCACCCCTTGCAGGCACTGGACGAGCAGGACTGCATGCTGTTCTTCGAGCGCGTCCTGGTGCCGTGGGACCGCCTCTTTTTCCTGTACGAGTCGCCTTCGCGAGTGTTCTCGTTTGCGGGACCCGGTGGCGCGGACGCGAACTTCGCGGGCTGGGCGAACCTGGAGCGGGCGCTGTTCCGCTACCGCTTGATGACAGCCGTAGCGACGATGATCACGGAAGCGATCGGCGTTAACGAGTTTCGCGAAGTGAACTCCAAGCTGGGTGAAATGACGGCGAACGTCGAGATGCTACGGTTGGCCATGGACGGCCTGGAGCACTCGGGCAGGCGCTTCGGGACGCCTTCCGGTCCGATTGGCATCTGGATGGCTCAGACGACCTGGCGCATGACGGAGCTGCTACGCGAGCTATGCGGCTCGGGCATCGTGATGCAGCCTAGCGAGAACGATCTGGCGAGCCCAGAGCTGCGTCCCTATCTGCAGCAATTCATGCGGGGCAAGGACGTTGACGTCGAGTACAAGTCACGGCTGTTTCGGCTGGCTCACGACCTTGCGATGTCGTCGTTCGGTATGCGCCAGGACATTTACGAGTACTGGCACGGCGGCGACCCGACCCGGAACCGGATCAACCTGCACCGTGGTTACGACCAGTCGGACATCATCGAGCAGATCAAGGAGTTGATCTCCAAGCCGTTACCGCACGGCGAGGTCGAGTAACTCCCAGCAGTCCCCGGTTAGCAATGCGTTTAGAGCAGCTCCTCATGCATGACGGGCTGCTCTAACTTTGCGTCTTCAAGGCACAAGATCGCGCCGAGAGAGTTGACTTGAAGCCGTAATCGGTCGTGCTTAACGCGGCTCTTCGATGGCAAGGAGCTGGTCTATTTCGACGTCTTCAAGGCTCTGGACCGTGCCGCTCGGCCAGTACACCTTTACCAGGTCGATGCTGTCAGCTTCACCAAGGCCGAAGTGGACGGGGACGAGGGACTGCGACATGTGTCCCTGCGCCAGGCCGACGTGCTGCACCATCGTGGTGCCGCCGACGGTGACTTCCACCCTGGCACCGACGGTGAGCAGCGTGTCATCGCCGCTGGTCGGCTGGACCTGCAGCCAGTGGCCGGTTGAGCGGTCACTGTTGACGAAGAGGCGTGAGATACCAGGCTTGCCGTCGAGTCCGCCCATGTTCACGACGTAGATATCGAGGGCGCCGTCACCGTTGAAGTCGGCTACGACGCCCTCCCGGCTCGTCCCGGGGTCATCCGCGCCGCTGGCCGGGGAGACATCGGCGAAGCTGCCGTCGCCTCTGTTGACAAAGAGCGCGTTGGGTTGATAAGGCAGGTTGGAGCAGGGGTCGCTGTCGATCTGGCCGTTGGTCATGTAGAGGTCAAGCCATCCGTCGTTATCGAAGTCGGCGAACGTGGCGCCCCAACCGATCGACCGGTTAGCTTCACCGTTTTCGGGTATGACACCGCGTCCGGTGCCCGTCAGCTCCGTAACGTCCTCGAAAAGGCCGGTCCGGTTCTCGAAGAAACGGCTGGAGCCGATGTCGGTGACGTAGAAGTCCAGGTCGCTGTCGTTGTCGTAGTCGCCGGCAGCCAGGCCCATGCCAAACATGAGCGGGTTGTTGATGCCAGAGGCGTCGGACACGTCCTCGAAGCTCCATTCACCGCCGTCTGACGGGCCATCGTTGCGCCAGAGAACGTTGGGGTATACCTCGTAGCCGTAGTCGTTGATCACAAAGATGTCGAGGTCGCCGTCTTCGTCGTAATCGACAAAAGCAGGCTTGAAGCCGGCGCCTTCGACCTTGTTGGGGTAGCCCTGACCATCGCCGAGCAGGGAAGTGACGTCATCGAAGGTGCCATCGCCGATATTGCGATAGAGCTTGAGCGAGCGGACGCCTTCGTCGAAGTTGCGCGGCACGTAAGAATAGTCGTGCGAATTGCCGATGATGACGCCTCTCGGCACCACAGAGTTGGCGTAGAACTCGTCGGTCCGACACTGGCGCAGGAGGACGGTCGCAGCTGTGTTGTTGATGGTGAAGAGAGGCCCTACGGCATCGAGGTGCCTGACGATCAGGAGGTCGAGTAGGCCGTCCTGGTCGAAGTCTCCCCAGACGGCTCCTGTGGTTCGACTGCCCGGGTCGGGGTCGGCAACGCCGGCCGCCGCGGTTGTGTCCGAGAAGGTCTCGTCGCCGTTGTTACGGAAAAGCTTGCTGCTGCCCCAATTGGCCACGTAGAGGTCGACCAGCCCGTCGTTGTCGAAGTCACCCCAGGCGACGCCGTGGCCTCTGCCGTCCGCGTCCAGCACACCAGCCTGCTGAGCGATATCTGTGAACCTGCCCTGGCCATCGTTGCGGTAAAGAGCGTTGGGTCCGGCCGAATTGGTCACGTAGAGGTCGATCCAGCCGTCGTTGTTGAAGTCGGCCGCCGCGGCGCCACCACCGAGGTTGAAGAATCCATCGTCACGGGTGTGCTGGAAGGCGACACCGGCTTCGACAGCGACCTCGCGGAAGGTGGGCGGCTCGCGGCCCAGGTCTTCGCGAGCGGTGGCGACGTCGAGTCCCATAGGCCCCGTCAGGTGTACCGGGCTGGAGCCGGGCCAGAACAGGGCGCCGAGGACAAGCACGGCGAGGCCACCAGCGACACCGAGGCCCCAGGTGGCGGTCGCGAAAGTTGCGATGGCGCGCCTTGGGAGGAATTTGGCCAGGCCCCAGAAGGTCACCGGGCCGCCGGCGGCGACGGCGAAGAGCAGCGTGGCGGCCGGCGCGGTCCCCATACCGAGGATGAGCAGCACGGCGACGAGGGGAATCTCGAAGAGGAGCGGGACGTTGACGAGGATGCCAAACGTCGCGGCGATCAGGACGCCCTGGACGTTGTTACCAAGGTAGGTGGAGACGAAGGACTCGTCGAGCAGCTGGATCGCGAGGGCGCTGGCGAAACCGGCGGCGATCATGATCGGCCAGAGACGTAGCTGGAATGCGATCGAACCCCTGGCCCAGTCGCGGAAGGCCTCACGCATGGCCACTTTCCAGGTATGCGCGGCAGGATCAGTGTAGGGATCAACGGGTGATTCGGGAACCTCAGGTTCCGACTCACCGCCGCGTCCAACTGCGATGGCGACGATGCGTCCCAGCACCATAGCGCCGATGAAGGCCAGGACGACGCGGCTGATACCAAGAGCCGGGGCGAATACGACGAGAACCATGCCGATAGCGAGGAAGTTCATCGTCGCGGAGGACTGGACGGCTGCGATGGCACCTTCGATACCGCCGCCGCGCCGATGAATCGACGCAGAGATCGGGACGATGCAGGCGGCGCAGAGGTTCATTATCGGCCCGATGGCCATGCCCTTGACGGTGCGCTGCAGTCCTGTGCCGCCAAACATCAGGCCAGCGGGGCCGGGTGGGAAGAAGAAAGACTCCATCATGCCGGCGACAAGGAAGGCGAAGGTCATGCCGATCGCGACAGCTTCGATATAGATGACGGAGAAGTCGACCACGCGGTCTATGAAAGGCTCGTTCGGATCCTTCTCGATGCAGAAGCCCTGGAAGCACTGAATCGTCTCGCCGGTTACGGCGTCAAGGTCGCCGTCGATGGTATCGATCTTGGGAAAGCGGTTAAAGGCGAAGAACAGGGCGAGGATTGCTACGAACAGCAGGAGGCCAACGACCCGCTTCTTGCCGGCACCGGTGGAGAGGACTTCGGCGATGCGATTTTCAGAAGGGCTCACGTTTTAAAGATACGCCTGCGGAGTCTGCTTGCAAGGTCTTCTTCACCCGGACGGGGTGGTAGAAGGACCCAGAGAAGCAGGAGGCCGATGAACACTGCGACGGGGATGACATAGACGAGCGGTGGGATCACACCTGGCCGTCCTTGAGGTTGTATTGGGCGGAGTATCTGTTCTGTGTTAGAGAAAGAGGGCCACGGATGATTCCGCGGCCCTCTTTCTCTGGTTGCGTGCGTCAGGTTTAGGCGAAGGGTGCCTTGGTCTGGTCGAGCCAGATCTGGTACTTCTCCCACCAGGCCGCGGCGCTGCTCCAGACGCCGATGTTCTTGACCGCCGGCCAGGACAGCCGGTAGCCGGTGGCGGAACCAGGCTCGAGCAGGCTCCACATCTTGACGGCCATATGGCGCTGAGCCTCGTGGGCCAGGGCCCTGCGGGCGGCGGTATCGGTCTCGATCCTGGCCTTCTCGAGGATCTCGATCAGGACGGGGTCGCCGGTCTTGGCGGTGCCGCCACCCTCGGAGTAACCGTGGAAGGTGATACCGGAGCCCGGGTGGTGCTCGGCGACGAGGGCGCTGATCGGGGAGATGGTGCTGGGGATACCACCGGTGACCGAGTGGTAACCGATGCCCTCGAAGACGCCGGAGGCGTCGCGGTCGAGGGGGATGTAGCCCTGGGTGTAGTCCTCGTAGCCGTTGTCGATGACGTTGAGGCCGAGCTCCTGGAGGTAGAAGAAGAAGGGCTCGACGACGCTGCCGCGGTCAAACTGCGGCGCGTTGGGGTAGCCGAACTTGACGTCGAAGCCGTCGGGGTAGCCGGCGGCGGCGAGCAGCTTCTTGGCCTCGGCCACGTTGAGCTGGAAGAACTTGGCGCCTTCGCCGAGCTCGCTGCCCAGGGGGTCGAGCCACCAGCCGCCACCGCGGTAGGCGTCGCGTGCCGCGAGGTGAGAGTTCCAGAAGTTCTCGACCGGCAGGCCGGCCTCGACGAACTCCTTGACGTTGTAGCGGACTTCGATGTCGAGGTCGCGGTCGAAGGCCATGGAGATGGCCTGGCGGACGCGCTCGTCGAAGTAGGGGACGTTCTCGCCCTGGGTGCCGAAGGTCATGACCGAGGAGGAGACTCGGGTTTCCGCTACGTTGAGCACCAAGTCTTCGATGTCGTTCTTGGTGACGAGAATGTCGGTAGGGCGGACGATGTCGTTGCCGGGGCGGGCGAAGTGGACCTCACCGGCGCGGAACTGGGTCTGGCGGGCGTTGTAGTCGGGCAGGATAGGCAGGTGGATCGAGTCCACGAGCGCGAAGTCCTGGTCAAAGTAGTCCGGGTTGCGGGTCAGGGTGAAGTCGACGGAGGGCTCGTGCTGCGAGAGGAAGAAGGGCCCACTGCCGATGGAATCCTGGCGAACATCGTACACGTCGGGGTCGGCCGCCTCAATCGGATACTGCAGGACCTGGCCGGTGTGGCTGCCGAAGGCGGCGAACCAGTTGGGCGCGTAGGCCAGCGGGATCGCCAGCGGCACCACGACGGTCGAGCCGTCCGGCGCGTTGGGCTCGCCGGCGAAGCCACCGGTGCCGGTTTTAGCCCAGACCAGGGCCGACAGGGGCGCCAGCTCCTGGTGCCGCGACATGCTGAAGAGGACGTCTGCGGAGGTTGCTTCGCGGCCGTTGACCGGCGGCAGGTTGTGGAACTTGGTGCCGGGGCGGATCTTGAACGTGATCTGTTCCGGGGTTTGCTCCCATGACTCGGCGAAGGAGCCGGTCAGCTCGTAGGTGGACAGCTCTAGCTTGCCGGGCTTCTCGATCAGCAGCGTCTGCATGATCTCGGTCTGGATGTTGTTGAGGCCGGCCTGGGGGTTGACCGGGTCGAGGCTGCGGGGCTCGGCGGTCATGAAGTCCTGCAGCTGGCCGCCGCGCGTGGCCTGTCCCGGCCCAATGTATTCCGCTGGAGTCAGCAGGCCGCTAGGGGTCGCACCGCCACCGGTCGTGCCGCCGCCGGTCGTGCCGCCGCCGGTCGTGCCGCCGCCGGTCGTGCCGCCGCTATCGCCGTCGTCGCTACCACAGGCGGCGAGGAAGGCGGCCGCGGCTGCGGTGGCTCCGCCGACTTTTAGCGCGTGACGCCGGCTAACGCGGTTCCTAAGAGTCTTGTTCCAGTAGGAGTTTGCCATGTTGCTCCCTTTCGTTGTTTCTTGTTCCAGGTGCAGCCCGGAACCGACTAACTGCTGACGCTTGGCGAGCGGAGTTATCGTTGCTTTCGTTGATGTTGCCTTCTCGTCCAAAGAGGCGAACAGACTATAGCATGGAAACTGCTTATAGTCTTGATAGCCTCTGAATAAGGTCAACTGGGTTGGATGCTTCACCTCCTGGGTTCATTAAAGCTGGTTGCTTTCATAAGGAAATACGCCTGCGGGCCGTCGTTCGATCTCTGGGAGAGAACTTCAAATGCGAGCCATCGAAGCAAGGCTATCGTGGGCGTGAAGCGTAACCAGTGAGACTAAGGCGCCTAGGACGGCGCGGTACGAAGCATAAGAAAGAGGGCCACGGATGATTCCGCGGCCCTCTTTCTCTGGTTGCGTGCGTCAGGTTTAGGCGAAGGGTGCCTTGGTCTGGTCGAGCCAGATCTGGTACTTCTCCCACCAGGCCGCGGCGCTGCTCCAGACGCCGATGTTCTTGACCGCCGGCCAGGACAGCCGGTAGCCGGTGGCGGAACCAGGCTCGAGCAGGCTCCACATCTTGACGGCCATATGGCGCTGAGCCTCGTGGGCCAGGGCCCTGCGGGCGGCGGTATCGGTCTCGATCCTGGCCTTCTCGAGGATCTCGATCAGGACGGGGTCGCCGGTCTTGGCGGTGCCGCCACCCTCGGAGTAACCGTGGAAGGTGATACCGGAGCCCGGGTGGTGCTCGGCGACGAGGGCGCTGATCGGGGAGATGGTGCTGGGGATACCACCGGTGACCGAGTGGTAACCGATGCCCTCGAAGACGCCGGAGGCGTCGCGGTCGAGGGGGATGTAGCCCTGGGTGTAGTCCTCGTAGCCGTTGTCGATGACGTTGAGGCCGAGCTCCTGGAGGTAGAAGAAGAAGGGCTCGACGACGCTGCCGCGGTCAAACTGCGGCGCGTTGGGGTAGCCGAACTTGACGTCGAAGCCGTCGGGGTAGCCGGCGGCGGCGAGCAGCTTCTTGGCCTCGGCCACGTTGAGCTGGAAGAACTTGGCGCCTTCGCCGAGCTCGCTGCCCAGGGGGTCGAGCCACCAGCCGCCACCGCGGTAGGCGTCGCGTGCCGCGAGGTGAGAGTTCCAGAAGTTCTCGACCGGCAGGCCGGCCTCGACGAACTCCTTGACGTTGTAGCGGACTTCGATGTCGAGGTCGCGGTCGAAGGCCATGGAGATGGCCTGGCGGACGCGCTCGTCGAAGTAGGGGACGTTCTCGCCCTGGGTGCCGAAGGTCATGACCGAGGAGGAGACTCGGGTTTCCGCTACGTTGAGCACCAAGTCTTCGATGTCGTTCTTGGTGACGAGAATGTCGGTAGGGCGGACGATGTCGTTGCCGGGGCGGGCGAAGTGGACCTCACCGGCGCGGAACTGGGTCTGGCGGGCGTTGTAGTCGGGCAGGATAGGCAGGTGGATCGAGTCCACGAGCGCGAAGTCCTGGTCAAAGTAGTCCGGGTTGCGGGTCAGGGTGAAGTCGACGGAGGGCTCGTGCTGCGAGAGGAAGAAGGGCCCACTGCCGATGGAATCCTGGCGAACATCGTACACGTCGGGGTCGGCCGCCTCAATCGGATACTGCAGGACCTGGCCGGTGTGGCTGCCGAAGGCGGCGAACCAGTTGGGCGCGTAGGCCAGCGGGATCGCCAGCGGCACCACGACGGTCGAGCCGTCCGGCGCGTTGGGCTCGCCGGCGAAGCCACCGGTGCCGGTTTTAGCCCAGACTAGGGCCGACAGGGGCGCCAGCTCCTGGTGCCGCGACATGCTGAAGAGGACGTCTGCGGAGGTTGCTTCGCGGCCGTTGACCGGCGGCAGGTTGTGGAACTTGGTGCCGGGGCGGATCTTGAACGTGATCTGTTCCGGGGTTTGCTCCCATGACTCGGCGAAGGAGCCGGTCAGCTCGTAGGTGGACAGCTCTAGCTTGCCGGGCTTCTCGATCAGCAGCGTCTGCATGATCTCGGTCTGGATGTTGTTGAGGCCGGCCTGGGGGTTGACCGGGTCGAGGCTGCGGGGCTCGGCGGTCATGAAGTCCTGCAGCTGGCCGCCGCGCGTGGCCTGTCCCGGCCCAATGTATTCCGCTGGAGTCAGCAGGCCGCTAGGGGTCGCACCGCCACCGGTCGTGCCGCCGCCGGTCGTGCCGCCGCCGGTCGTGCCGCCGCCGGTCGTGCCGCCGCTATCGCCGTCGTCGCTACCACAGGCGGCGAGGAAGGCGGCCGCGGCTGCGGTGGCTCCGCCGACTTTTAGCGCGTGACGCCGGCTAACGCGGTTCCTAAGAGTCTTGTTCCAGTAGGAGTTTGCCATGTTGCTCCCTTTCCGATATTGCTATTTCCAGGCTCTGCCCGGAGGTCTCGCTGATTGTTTACTCCCATCCTGGGAGTCTTGTTCGGCGGGGCGACCATCGACTCGGGAGAGCCAAGCCCTTCCGGTCGGTCGTCTGGGTTTTAACTTGCACTGAGGGTTGAAGAAGCCCCCCTCCGTCGCACCCGATGGTGTGCGCTCAGAATGCGTTCCCGTTAACTGCCGGCTCCACCACCGCCGACGGCCTCAATCGGCTCGGTCGGCATGACGTAGGATAGCGGCTTCATCTCCCACGCGACGGGCGCACCCGTGGTGCCGCCACGATAGGGCTCGGTGATCTTCACCCAGTCGGCCCCGTCGGGTAGCACGGCCGTGACCGGACGCACACTATCAAGAATGACGTTGTCGACGTTGGGTGGCAATGTCCCGTCTTCGGCGTGCGCCTTAACGGCTTTGATGACTTGGCGCCGTACTGCGATGCACATGACGTCGAGAGAGCCGAGGTGCTCGCGTGAGCGGTCGTAGATACGCTCGCCTTGCTCGTTCGACATGAGCTCGGTCATGGCGCGGTCCTGGAGGTTACCGATGGCCGGGACACCTGAGACCATCTTGGTTCGCTCCACCTCGTAATCGCGGTTGTAGTCGTTGAGGCGGTTGGCCTTTGTCATGAAGTAGGTTCGCGGGTCGCTGGTCCGATCTATGAAGCCGACTTCGGACTCCAGCGGGGTTGGCACGGACTTGTCGGGGTCGAACATGCGCTCGGTGAGGCTGCCGCGCTGGGTGATCAGCATGGCCCAGTTGTCGTCCAGCGGGACAAATGAGCGTAGGGAAGGCCCGCTGGCACCGGTGATCATCGTGTGGAACGGGAAGATGAACTGGTTGATGCGGTGCCACTCGTACGGCGTGTCGTCCCCGCTGCGGCGCTCGTTGAACTCGTCGTCCCACTTGCGCCTGGCGGAGTAGTAACAACCGTAGTCGGTGAAGCGCACGTCCAGGCGCGGCATCTTGTCGCTCCAGACAGCGAAGAAGAGGCCGGGCCCCGAACCTTCCTTGGGCTTTTCGTCGAAGACGCGGTAGCGGAAGGAGTCGAGACGGGAGTGCAGGTAGTCGAGGTGGTTGGAGTCCGTGTCACCCTCGAGGTTCTGGAACCAGTTGGCCTCCTCCATCATGATCGATGGCGACGCAACGTTCTCAGGCGGCAGGGTGTTGATTTCGAACTCCGGGAAGGGAGGAGGAACTTCGCGGGGGCCCATGTAGATCCAGACCATGTGGTTGACGTCGCGGGCCGGGTAGGCGCGAACACGAACCTTGCCTTTGAAGTTGGACTCGGCCGGTTCAGACGGCATGTCGATGCAGGCGCCTGTCGTATCGAACTTCCAGCCGTGATAGACGCAGCGCAGGCCGGCTTCTTCGTTACGTCCGAAGAACAGAGAGGCGCCGCGATGCGGACAAGACTCAACGAAACAACCTACGTCGCCGTTGGAGTCACGGAACATCACGAGGTTCTCACCCAGCAGGCGCATGCGCTTCGGCGGGGAGTCAGGCTCCGGGAACTCCGCGGCCGGCAACGCGGGTACCCAGTACTCGCGCATGAGGTTGCCCAGCGGTGTACCGGGTCCGACCCTGGTCAGAAGCTCGTTGTCTTGTTTGCTAAGCATTTAGTCTCCTACTCCAGATTGAGAATTGCTCAGAACGGCTCGTAAGCGCCGGTCTATGAGGATTAAGTGGCCTTCGCAAGGTCGCCCATGCGACTGGTTAGCGCCGTGGCCTTTACGTTGGCGATGGCCTCCTCGCGGGTCGTTCCGTAGGCTACCTCCCGGCGGTAGCAGTAGGCCTCTGGGTGCCAGGGCTCCGTGGGTTCATTGTCTTCCTTGTTTAGCACCGTAATCCTCGTTCTTTACAACCGGCTGCTCCAGGACAGCGCAACAAACCCATAGCGCCAATCGTCTGCAACCTACTATTGCTCAGGTCGATTGTCAACGTCCCTCCGCTCTATAGCATCGTCACGATCACTACAGGACTGTAAGTAATTAGAGGGTAGGACAGCTCGTGCGCAACGAACGCGTTCTCGAATCACTGAGCGGTGCTTACTTCCTTAACGCCGGCTGCCCAATGCAGGATGGGATGGCGCGCCGCGGTTGCCTCGTCGAGGCGCCGGACCGGTGTGCGTTGGGGGGCGTCGAGGATGGTTTGGGGAGAATCCTGGGCTTCTTCCGCGATGGCGATCATCGCGTCGCAAAACGCGTCGATAGTCTCCCTGGATTCAGACTCGGTGGGCTCGATGAGCATCGCCTCTTCGATGACGATGGGGAAATACACCGTCGGCGCGTAGTAGCCGTAGTCAAGCAAGCGTTTGGCGATGTCGAGGGTCTTGATGCCGTTGCGCTTCTGCCGCCTTCCGCTGAGCAGCACTTCATGCATACAAGTGCGGTCGTAAGGCACATCGAAGGCGTCTTTGAGACGGGAGAGCAGATAGTTGGCGTTGATTACGGCGTCTTCTGAGACTTCGCGCAGGCCATCGCTGCCCAGCGACCGGATGAAGGCATACGCCCTTGCCAGCACGCCAAAGTTGCCCCAGAAAGTCGATAGGGCACCGATGCTCTCCGCAGGCCGGGACAGGGCGTAGTTGCCTTCGTTGTCGCGTTGGACGACGGGGGCAGGTAGGAAATCGCGCAAATCGTCGCGTACGGCTACCGGTCCGGCGCCGGGGCCGCCACCGCCATGCGGCGTGCTGAAGGTCTTGTGCAGATTGAAGTGCATGATGTCAAAGCCAAGGCTGCCTGGCGTGGCTCGGCTAACGATGGCGTTCATGTTAGCGCCGTCGAGGTAGAGCAGCGCTCCACAGCCGTGCACGAGCCGGGCTATCTCCTCGATCTGGCGATCGAAGAGGCCGAAGGTGCTCGGCAGCGTGAGCATGAAGGCCGCTACGTCAGGGCCGAGGCTGGAAGCGAGCTGCTGGATGTCGATATCGCCGTCGACGTTGGAGGCAACCTGCGTGACGGAATATCCCGCCATGGCAGCCGTCGACGGGTTGGTGCCGTGGGCCGAATCCGGCAGGACAACGCGTTTGCGTTGTTCACCCTCGCCGCGTGTCTCGTGATGCGCCCGAGCGATGAGGATGCCGGTGAGCTCTCCCTGGGCGCCCGCGGCCGGCGCGAGGCTGACCGCGTCGAGACCTGATATGCGCTGTAGCAGCGTTTTCAGCTGGAACATCAGCTCGAGCGCGCCCTGACGGTCGGCGTCGTCCTGCAAGGGGTGCAGGTCCGCCAGGCCGGGCAGGCGGGCGATCTGCTCGTTGACCTTGGGGTTGTATTTCATGGTACAGGAGCCGAGTGGGAAGAACGTAGTGTCGATGGCGTAGTTCAACTGTGACAGTCGTGTGAAGTGTCGCACTACGTCGAGCTGAGAGGCCTCGGGCAGGTCAAGGTGTTCCCGCAGGAGGTCAGACGCCAGCGGTTGCGATGGCACGTCGGAGGCGGGTAGGTCCAGGCCACGCCTTCCGGTGCGTGAAATCTCGCTGAGCAGCGGCTCGTCGTTGTTCGATCTCGCGTGCGTCACGATGGCGACCCCCGCCCGTCCGAGAGTGCTCGCGTGAGTGCTTCGATCTCTTCGCGGGTGTTGGTTTCGGTGCAACAGAGAAGCATGCGCGCTTCATCCGGCGTGGAGACGTCGATTCCGCCAACGATGTCCCGGCGGCGCAGTATCGAGTTTGCTTCGGCCACCGAGACAGGGCAGCGCAAGACGAATTCGTGGAAGAAGGGCTCGTCCGGGAAGGCAAGTTCGTAGCCCGGGATCTGTGAGAGCCGTTCGGCCGCGTAATGAGCCAGGTCGTAACACCTTCTGCTGGTCAGGCGCAGCCCCTCCGGACCCAGCGTGCTGATGTAGGCGGTCACCGCTAGGGCGAGCAGCTGCTCGCTGGTACATATATTGGAAGAGGCGCGTTCACGACGAATGTGCTGCTCGCGTGCCTGCAGGGTGAGGACGAAGGCGCGCTTGCCATCGAGGTCAGTGGTCTGGCCGACGATTCGGCCCGGCATCTGCCGGACGTATTCCAGTTTCGTGGCGAAGAGACCGACGTAGGGGCCTCCGAAGCTAAGCGGCAGGCCGAGCGACTGGCCTTCTCCGACCGCGATATCGGCGCCAAGCTCTCCCGGTGGCTTGAGCAGCGCCAGACTCATGGGGTCGGCGCTTACGACGAGAAGGGCTCCCTGAGCGTGGGCAGCCTCGGCGAAGCTCCTGTCTCTGAGCGCGATACGTCCGAAGTAGTCGGGAGATTGGAGCGCCAAGCAGGCGTGCTCGGACGTCAGACCGGCCGCGTCCTCCGGAAGCAGGTCGACCTCGAGGCCTTGAGATAGCGCGTAGGTGCGCAGCACGTCCAGGTAGCGCGGATTCACGGCGGAGCTCACGGCAATTCGCTCGCGGCGGGTCAAACGGCACGCCATCAGGCAGGCTTCGGCGAACGCGCTGGCGCCGTCGTATAAACCCGCGTTCGCGACTTCCATGTCGTACAACGCGGCGATTTCTGACTGGAACTCGAAAGCGGCCATCAAGGTGCCTTGCGAGGCCTCCGGCTGATACGGCGTGTAGGAGGTCAGAAACTCGCCGCGGCGAACGACTGCATCGACGACCGCCGGTGTGTATCGGCGGTATGCTCCGCCGCCGCGAAAGAAGGCGAGTTGACTGGCCGGCGCGTTGGCCTGGGCCAGGGCCTGCATGTGCCGGACGAGCTCGATCTCGGAGAGTTCTTGCGCCAGGTCGCCAAGCTCGGCGCCTCGGGCCGACGCGGGTATATCACTGAACAGATCGTCGACCGTAGACACACCGATGGCAGCGAGCATCTCGTCACGGTCTGCCGCGGTCATGGGGAGGAAAGCTCTGCTCATGCGCTCTCTCCATGCAATCTGGCGATGAGATCTCGATAGCCGCCGGCGTCCATGAGTTGGTCCGAGGCCGGCGCCGTCAGGCGCATCGTGACGAGCCAACCCTCCCCGTAGGGATCCTTGTTGACGAGCTCGGGGGTGTCGTCGAGGGCCTGATTGACCGATGTGACCTCGCCCGTGGCCGGAGAGAAGATCTCGCTGGCCACCTTCACCGATTCGACTTCACCGAGCTTGCCCATGAAATCGACCGTCGCGCCGGGCGCCGGCAGGTCTACGAAGACGATGTCGCCCAGCTCTTCCTGAGCGTACGACGTAAGCCCGACCCGGACGGATTCTCCCTCCTGAAGCAGCCATTCGTGCTCCGAGGTGTAGAGGCGATCCTCAGGGACGTCGTTGCCTTGGCTGACCAAGTCCGTCTCCTCTCTGCTTTTGTTACTGAGCCCGGCTCTCACTACGGTAGAAAGGCCGGCTAATTACATGGCAGGGAATGCTACGACCTCTGACGTCGATTTCGAGCTCGGTGCCTGGCTCCGTCAATGCGTTGGGCAGATAAGCCATCGCGATGCTCTGATCGAGGGTGGGCGAGAAGCCGCCACTCGTGGTGGCCGAAATCTCGACGCCGTCCTGATGCACCGGTTGATGGCTGCGGAAGACGCCAGCGCCGTCACTGATCATGCAGGATAGGCGCCTCTGCTCCGCACCACGAAGCCTGGTAAGCGCGTCACGACCGGTGAAATCGTGTTTGAGGTGCAGCGCCCAGCCAAGGCCTGCCCCCCACGGCGTCGTGGTCTCGTCGATATCCAGACTGTAAAGCGGTAGGGCTGCTTCCAACCTCAGGGTATCTCGAGAGGCGAGCCCGCAGGGGAGGCAGCCGCTTTCGATGAGCTGTCGCAAGAGATCCCTTCCGGCGTCCACGGATGCCATGACCTCGAAGCCGTCCTCTCCCGTGTACCCGGTCCTGGCGAAGAAGAGCCGTCCTGCCCCGGCCTCAGCGCCGACCTCGGTGCATCCTCTCGGGTCGAGGTCAGGACTGTGCGTCCCAAGAAGCCGATCAAGCTTTTGCCACGCGCTCGGGCCCTGCGCGGCGAGAAACACGCTATCGGACTGGACATCGGTCAGCCCCTGGCCGCCGGTGGCGTTTTGCAGCACTTCGCCGATAACACCCCTGTTTGCCGCGTTGCAGACGACGAGAAAGCGATCCGCGGCCAGACGATAGATCATCAGGTCGTCGAGGATGCCACCTTCATCGTTGCATGCCAGGGCGTAGGTGCTTCGATTCACCGCGAGTCGCGTGAGATCGCGGCTGAATACGCTGGAGAGCGCCTCGGCGGCCGCTTCGCCTTCGACCTGGAAGCGGCCCATGTGGGAGATATCGAAGATGCCGGCGGTTTGACGTACCGTGGTGATCTCATTGACCGCGCCACTGTACCAGACGGGCATGCGCCAGCCGGCGAATTCACCCATTCGCGCCCCAAGGTCATCATGCACGTCCTGTAACGGGAGTGTCTTCAATGCTGAAGCGTCAGGCAAGGATCCCCTCTTTTTTCGCGACGTGAGGACTGACGGCTGCTGAGTAAACTGCGGACTGCTCCGGCAGCCTGTTTGAGAGGGATTAAGCCACAGATCGTTTCGCCGGTCGAGCCTGAAGAACATAGCTAGGGTGACAATTGTGGTCAAGCCACTAAAACAGGTTGACAAACTTATATAATGGGCACAATCCACCCTTAACTGAGACTATAACAAAACCAAAGCCTTCATCTGGCTGTAAGGATTGAGGAACGCTCTTGAGTAACGCTGCCAGTCGCGAGGAACGTCTCGAACGTCTGCCCGAGATATTGCGAGAACGCATCGCCGTTCTCGATGGCGCAATGGCCACGGAGATTCAGAAGCATCGGCTAGACGAGGCAACGTTTCGAGGCGAGCGCTTCGCCGGCTGGAAGCGGGAGGTCCGCGGCAACTTCGATCTACTCAACCTGACTCAACCGACGATAGTGGAGGCGGTGCATGATTCCTATTTGCGTGCGGGCGCAGATATCATCCAAACCAATACGTTTAGTTCCAACCGGATCTCAATGGCCGATTACGAGATGGAGTCGTTGGCGGCTGAGCTGAACCAGGCCGGGGCAAGCCTGGCTCGTGCGGCTGCTGATGCCTTCGAGTCCGCCGACGGCCGGCCGCGCTTCGTAGCGGGGGTAATCGGCCCGACGAACCGAACCGCCTCAATCTCGCCCAGTGTTGATAATCCGGCGCTGCGTAACGTCACGTTTCCAGAGCTGACGCAAGCCTATTCGGAGGCAGCGAAAGGGCTGATCCAGGGCGGCGCCGACCTGATCTTGATCGAGACCGTATTCGACACGCTGAACGCCAAAGCAGCCCTCTTCTCGATCGAGGACACCTTCGAGGAACTTGGCTTGCGGGTACCGGTGATGATCTCGGGCACACTCTCTGATGCAAGCGGACGCACGTTGTCGGGTCAGACGGTGGACGCGTTCCTGACCTCTCTCGCCCACGCGAAGCCATTGTCTATCGGAATGAACTGCGCTTTCGGGGCCGAGGATCTGGCGCCGTTCTTCCGTGAGCTGGCTCGCGTGGCGCCGTTCTACGTCAGCATGCATCCCAACGCCGGCCTGCCGAACGAGCTGGGGGAGTACAACGAGGCCGCGGAGGCGACCGCAGCCACGCTGGGGAAGCTGGCGCGGGAGGGATTGCTCAACATCGCCGGCGGCTGTTGCGGCACGACGCCAGAGCATATCGAGGCCATCGCGCGAGCCGTGGAGGGCGTTCCTCCGCGAGAGCAGCCCGTCCTGCCGAAGTCGCTTCGCCTGTCCGGCATGGAGTCTTTGACCATCGATGAGAGCTCGAACTTCATCAACGTCGGCGAGCGCACCAACGTAGCCGGCTCCGCCCGCTTCAAGCGCCTGATCCTGGGCGACGACTATGAGGCTGCGCTGAAGGTTGCGAGCGACCAGATTGAGGCCGGGGCTTCTATTATCGACGTGAACTTCGATGAGGCGTTGCTGGACGGTGTCGCCGCCATGAGCAAGTTCCTCAACCTGGTGGCGGGCGAACCAGGCATCGCGCGGGTGCCGGTGATGATCGATTCCTCGAACTGGTCGGTGATCGAAGCCGGTCTGCAGTGCGTCCAGGGCAAGAGCATCGTCAACTCGATTTCACTGAAGAGCGGCGAGGAGGATTTCCTACGTCAGGCCGCCCTGGTGCGGCGGTACGGCGCCGCCGTCGTGGTCATGGCCTTCGACGAGGAGGGCCAGGCGGCGGACATGGACCGCAAGGTCGAAATCTGCCTTCGCGCCTATCGCCTGCTCACTGAAGAAGCCGGCTTCGCGCCCGAGGACATCATCTTCGACCCGAACATCTTCGCGATCGGCACAGGAATCGAGGAGCACGATGCTTACGCCCTGGACTACATAGGGGCGACGCAGCGATTGAAGGCGATGCTGCCGGACGCGCGCATATCGGGCGGGGTGAGCAATGTCAGCTTTTCCTTCCGAGGTAACGAGCCATTGCGCCAGGCGATTCATAGCGTGTTCCTCTACCACGCGATCGAAGCCGGCATGGACATGGGCATCGTCAACGCTGGTTCCCTCTCGATGTACGAGGACCTCTCGGGAGACTTGCTGGAGCGAACCGAGGACCTTGTCCTCAACCGGCGGCCGGATGCCACCGACCGGTTGCTCGAGGTCGCGCAGGGTCTCGAGCAAACGTCGAGTGGGCCCGGTGCCGACCTGAGCTGGCGCGACGTGCCGGCGCCGGAGCGTCTGGCCTACGCGCTGGTCCATGGCATCAACGAGTTCGTTGTCGAAGACGTCGATGAGGCCCGAGTGCAATTCGACCGGGCCCTGCAGGTGATCGAAGGCCCACTGATGGACGGCATGAAGACGGTGGGCGAGCTCTTCGGTAGCGGCAAGATGTTCCTGCCCCAGGTGGTCAAGAGTGCGAGGGTAATGAAGCAAGCCGTGGCTCACCTGGTGCCGGCCATAGAGGCCGAGGAACAAGAGGGCGGTGAGCAGGCTAAGAAGCCGAAGATCCTGCTCGCAACGGTCAAGGGCGACGTGCACGATATCGGCAAGAACATCGTCGCCGTCGTACTGCAGTGCAATGGCTTCGAAACGATCGACCTTGGCGTCATGGCGCCCTGGACCAAGATCCGGGAAGTCGCGCTCGAAGAAGAGGTCGATGCTATCGGTCTATCAGGCTTGATCACGCCTTCGTTGGAGGAGATGGCCTTTAACGCGGGGGAGATGCAGCGCGAGGGCCTCAACTTGCCGCTTCTAATCGGCGGAGCCACGACCTCAAAGACGCATACCGCGGTCCGGATCGCGCCGGAGTACGAGGGGCCGGTGGTCTACGTCCCGGATGCCTCGCACGCTGTCGGCGTTGTCGCCAACCTGCTCTCGGATGGACGCGAGCAGTACGTCTCGGATGTGCGGCAGGAGTACGACGCGGTCCGCCGCCACCGGTTAGAGACGCAAACGGAGCGACCACGCTTGACGCTGGAGCAGGCGCGAGCCAACCGGCAGAGCGTCGACCTGACCTTGCCGGTGCTGTCTCCACGACAGCCGGGAGTGACCGTATACGACGATCTCGCGCTCGGCGAGTTGGTGGATTACTTCGATTGGACTCCCTTCTTCCAGGCATGGGAGATCCAAGGCCGTTTCCCGGACGTCTTGAACGATCCAGTCGTCGGAGAGGCCGCCAGGGGTCTGTATGCGGACGCACGGTCTCAGCTCAACACGATGATTAAGGAATCGTGGCTCAGGCCGCAGGCTATCGTCGGCCTCTACCCCGCTGCGTCCGACGGCGCAGACGACATCTTCGTCTGGCAAGGCGAGAGTGCGCGGACAGACTCGGCGCCCGATGCGGTTGTTCACACTTTGCGACAGCAGATGGGGAAAACCACCGACGCCCCAAACTATGCGATGTCCGACTTCCTCGCGCCGGCGGATTCGGGCGTCGAAGACTGGCTGGGTATGTTCGTGGTGACGGCCGGCGGTGGACTCGAAACGCGGGTGGCAGAGTTCAAGGCCAACGGCGACGACTACAGTGCGATTTTGCTGGAGGCGCTGGCGGACCGGGTCGCCGAGGCGTTGGCTGAGCGGTTGCACGAACTGGTCCGTAAGGAACTCTGGGGTTACGGCTCGGACGAAATGCTGGACTTGAGGGGCCTGGTCAAGGAGGAATACACCGGCATCCGACCCGCCCCGGGATACCCGGCCTGCCCCGACCACAGCGAGAAACAGACGATCTTCGAGGTTCTGGACGCACCGAAGCGAATCGGTGTAGAGCTGACCGAGAGCTGTGCCATGCTGCCGGCAGCCAGTGTCTGTGGCTACTATTTCGCCCGGCCTGAAGCCCACTACTTTGGCCTCGGCCGTATCGAACGTGATCAGGCCGCCGACTACGCCCGGCGAAAGGGCATGCCGCTCTCCGTAGCGGAACGCTGGCTGCGGTCCAACCTGAACTATGAACCGGAGAGTTAGCGCCTGATTTGACTCGGTCGTAAGGCCTGGGTGCCCATCTATCGGGATGATGAAGATGTATACCCGGTAAAGCCTGCGAAACTCGCGTTGGTAGAAGACGATTGACTCCTGACTTGGGCTGAAACCTGCCCTACGATGCTCGAAGCCACAAGTTAGACAGCAACCCCGGAGGTCACTTTGCGATTAGCTGCGGCCCTGATATTTGCAGTGGCAGTAACCGCCATCGTCGGCAGTTCCCTTGCCGTTATCACCAAGGATCGTCCCGCTAGCCTCGCCGTGAGTGTTGAAGGCCTTCCGGGCTACGTCTATTACGACCGCGCCTACGACATCACCATCGCCTACGAGAACCATGGTGGGGCAGTTAACGGCCCGGTCGAGCTATCGGCATGGCTGCCGCCGATCTTCGCCCTGTCCGAGCGCATCGAGGATCCAACGCGACGCGGCGAGCGCCTGACATGGGTGCTGGACGGCCTCGGAGCGGGCGAACGCGGCTTCGTCGAAATCACGGTGCAGGGCACGCTGCCTGCCGACCTTTCCGAGGTCGTGTACGACCTGCCAGGCTACGCGGGTCACACCGCGTTGGTAGGAGGTTTCGAACTGGCGGTAACGTTGACCGCGGGTTCAAATGTCGCGTCAGCGCTTGCCGTATCGGACACGGGCGCCATCCCGGCACCTGCGTTCAGTAAGCTCTTCGCCCCTGACGCCATCCTAAGCGGCGACGTGAGCACGCTGACGTTCACGATCGACAACACGGGGAGCGGTGTAGCGGCGAGCAGCCTGGCATTCACGGACACCTTGCCTGCAGGTGTCGTCGTCGCCAACCCAGAAAACGACATGCAGACGTGTGGAACAGGTATACTTATCGCGATCGTCGGCTCCGGTAGCCTCAGCTATTCCGGCGGTAGTGTCGGCGCTGGTGCGAGTTGTACGGTCCAGGTCGATGTCACCAGCAGCACACCTGGCGCACATGTCAACACCTCCGGTGATCTGACCTCCTCTGCGGGCAATAGCGGGACGGCCACTGACACCCTGACCGTTGTCGCACCAACACCAACGCCCACGCCGGAGCCTTTTGTCCCAGACCCGGACCCGTCCCAGTTCCCTAAGTTCAACGGCACGGCGGTCCCACCGCCAACAGCCGCGCCAACGCAGACTGAGTCGCCTCCTGAGGTTGGCATCAAGCCCCCGGCCACTGGTGACGGGGGCCTGCGTTAACAACACGGGCCCTTGAGCCCGCGGCAGGCTCCTACGAGTCGGCAGCCTACGTGGCGTGAATCGCCGCCAAACAGGGTGAGTCAGGGCAGCGCGGCGAGTGCTCGGCCGACTGGCCTGCTGTAGGCGTGGTCAGACCCTGGGTTTCTATCGACGGCAGGCCGAGTCGATCTTCATTGCCTAATGGCGCTCTCAGCCTAGGCTTCAGATCCCTTGAGGTACTTCTCGTAAAAGGCGAATACCCTCTGCCAACCGTCCGCCGCCTGCTCCGGTCGATACGCCGGTCGGTCGACCGCGAAGAATCCATGTCCCGCGCCGTCATAGCGGTGGAACTCGTAGGTCTTTCCCAGGCTTTTGAGGCGCTCCTCGGTCCGATTGACCTGTACAGGGTCTGGATTCGCGTCGTCGTTGCCGAAGATGCCGAGCAACGCCCCCGACATGCCATCCGTAAAGTCGATGGGAGAATTCGGTCGCGCCGGAGTCAGCTCGTTCGGATCATCGACGATCACGCTGCCGCCCCAGCAGTCCACGGCAGCGTCAACGCGAGATAGGCGACAGGCGGCGAGATAGACCTGACGTCCTCCGAAGCAAAAGCCGATGATGCCCACCTTGCCATTCGATTCGGACTGCGACCGCAGGAAGTCAATTCCGCCTTGAATGTCGCCCTGCACCTGATCATCGGATGCGCCGCCGGCGGCACGTTGACGGGCGGCAGCATCGTCTGGGTCACCAGGCCCGAAGCGGTGGTAAAGATGCGGGCTTACGGTGGCGTAGCCGTGCTGCGCTAGCTTAAGCACGACCTCCCCCGTCCACTCATCCCAGCCAGGGCCATGATGAATCACGACGACGCCTGGGAAGGGTCCGGGACCCGGCGGACGGCCGTAGTATGCCTCGATCTGATCGCCGTCGTGACCCTGAATCATCGTCGTCTCAGCGGTAATTGCCCGGTAAGTCATAGCACCCCACCTTCTGATGGCGGGATCATGTTGTGAGCGAGGCTGGCTGTCAATCTTGGCCGGGCACTTTTTTATGACCTCGAAGACCGGCGCAGATGCGCAGGAGCGCCCGGGAGCTCTATCCGCGACCACTACCCCGACTGGCGCGACGCCGCCATTGGGTGCTAAATCATTGTTGAGAGACGCAGAATGGATCAGAGGTAACGAAATGGAAAAGCCATCACGCGAAGAGCTTGTGAAATCTATCCAGGCTGCGAGTGCTACGCACCATGAGTTCGAGTCAAACTTTCTTCATGGTGAGCGTGACGAACAATGGGCTGGATGGTACGCCGCATACGTGCTTGGCCGCCTGGGAGATTTCGTCAGCCCTAGTACGTTGACGAACTGGCTTTCGACCGCGCCTGACTCCGACGATTGGTCAAGTACCGCTACTGCACACGTTGAAGCAGAACTAGGGAAACTCTGACACAGGCTCACGCTACAGCGCTGAGCCTCGCTGAATGGAGTACCCAACCACCTGCCTGCTGGGCCTTGACGTCGACGACCTCGACTTCGCCATCGCTGAGTTCCAGGATACGAAGATGCAGCCCGCGCTGGAGCGAGCTTTAAGACGCAGAGGGCCGTTGAAGGCGTGAGAAAGTCGACCGTCAGAGAAGCAGCCATGATTCGACGGTGCATTTGTAGGTTGGGGCTGATCGATGTCAGAAGATATACCATCCGGTAGCTACGCCCTTGGTACCAGCAGCGGCGAGACAGAGCGTCTCATGAGCCAGGCCGAACAGATAGCGGCGGTGACGCGACAGCTGCTCGTGGACGCCGGCATAGGACCCGGCATGGCCGTGCTGGACATCGGCAGTGGTGCCGGCGATGTGTCGCTTCTCGCCCGCGAGCTCGTCGGTGAGAGCGGCTCCGTCCTGGGCGTCGACAGCAACCCGACGAGTCTCAGCAAAGCGGAAGAACGTGCAAAAGAAGCCGGCTTCACCAATGTCGTGTTTCTAGAAGGCGACCTCGAAGGGGAACTACCTCTCGAGCGGGAGTTCGACGCCCTGATCGGCCGCATCGTGCTTATGTACTTTGAGGATCCGTCAAGAATCGTGCGCTCAGTGCTGAAGCACCTGCGCCCGGGCGGAATCGTCGCCTTCCAGGAGAGCGATGTGGATACTGAGACCATCGATCCACTGTCGCCGCTCTACTCACGTCTGACGGGCTGGTCGAAACAAGCTCTGCGTGGTACTCAGCTGAAGATGGCATCCGACCTGGAACGCGTACTCAGCGATTGCAGGGTGACCAATCTCCACATCAGCGGGCCGATCAGCCCAATCGACGCCGACATGTTCGGCTTCGACAATCGGGCTGACGTAATGCGCGTTCTGCTGCCAAGGATGAGGCAGTACAGGGTAGCGCCGCCTGAGGAGCTTGACCGCTTCGAGGAATACCTTGCAGAGGCCCGCCGCGAGGTTATCGAGGAGCATAAGGTTGTTCGGAGCATGGCTCGGACGCTGGCGCGGGGCCGCAAGGCTGGCGCATAAGGGCTTTGCCTCACTTCGTAGCTGGGGATTTGACCCAGGTCATATGATTGGCGCGACGAAACGATGGGAGCGCTCAAATGACCACCACAGCAAAGCCTGACGCAAGTTCAGTACGAGTCTGCAGTCTCAGCGAGCTTGAAACTGACCGCTTGAGAGTCGTTGCGGTCGAGGGCCGGACGATCCTGCTTATCTATGAAGAGGGATCGGTCTTTGCGCTGGACAATCGGTGTCCGCACATGGGCTTCCCGCTACACCGCGGCAGCGTTAGCGACGGCATTCTGACCTGCCACTGGCACCACGCCAAGTTTGACCTTGCCGGCGGCTGCACCCTGGACCCCTTCGCCGATGACGTGCCGTCTTTCGCGGTCGACGTACGCGAGGGAGCGGTCTATGTGGACCCGCACCCGGTCGAAATGGACACACGTGCCCACCTCGAACGGAAGCTGGACGAAGGCCTGGAACAGAACATCGGGTTGGTTGTCGCCAAGAGCCTGATTGGCCTGGAGGAGCTCGGCGCGACGAGCCAGTTACTAACCAGAACGGCGCTTTTCGGGATCGAGAACCGAGCGTCCGGCTGGAGCACCGGGCTCTCGATCCTGACGGCGATGGCGAACGTATTGCCCTCGCTCAGCCCGGAAGACCGCCGGCTCGCGCTGTACCACGGCCTCGTCCATGTGGCACGCTCGACCGAGAACCAGCCGCCGAACTTCGACCTCGCCCCACTAGACACTTCCGAAACGCGCCCAGAGCGCTACGTCGAGTGGTTCCGCACCTTTGTGGACAGCCGCTCCGAAGAAGCCGCAGAGCGCACTCTGCGCACCGCGATCCATATCGGTCTTCCCCAGCAGGTCATCACCGAGATGGTGTTTGGCGCGTGCACCGACCACCTCTTCATGGACGAAGGCCACGCGCTGGATTTCGCCAACAAGTCCTTCGAGTTGCTGGACCACGTTGGATGGCAACATGCCGAGGCGGTGCTTCCGTCGGTGGTACCGAGTCTGGTGCGGGCCTCGCGCGCGGAGGAGCGCTCGAGCTGGCGCCACCCCGTGAACCTGCCCCCTCTCTTGAGCGACGCTTACGCCGACCTGGACGGCCTGATCGAGGCCGGCGGCGGGGAATTGACCGGCTGGCAGGGCTACCAGGACCTGGCCGAAACGATCCTGGACGGAGAGCCCAAGGACATCGTTCAGGCGTTGAATGACCGGATCGCGCGGGGGGTTCCACTGCCGCAACTGTCCGGCGCAGTGACCTACGCTGCGGCGCGCCGGCCGGTGCATTTTCACGTCTCCAACGAGTTCGGTGACTGGGATACTGTCCACCACACGTTCACTTACACCAACGCGGTTGATCAAGCGATGCGAAGGGCGCCTTCGAGGCTGCTCGCGAGGGCGATCTTCGACGGCGCCATGTCGGTCTACTTGGAGCGTTTCCTCAACGTACCCAAAGAAGCCATTCCGACGCCGTCAGGTCATTCGCCGAGCCCGCAGGACCTGCTCGATGCCTTCGACCTTCAAGGTCAGGTGAACGAGACCGCACAGATAGTGGCCGACATGCTGGCCGAAGGTCGACATGACGAGGTCATTGAGACCCTGGGGCACGCCCTGCTGCGCGAGGACTCCGGCTTTCACGAATTCCAGATCTACGAGGCCGCGTTGCGTCAGTATTCCAACCTCGCGGGTACCTCGGCCGGAGACCACGTCCTGATCGGTGCAGCTCGTTTCCTCACGGCGCACTCGCCGACAGTGCGGGCTACGCGGCAGACGTACGACATTGCCGCGCGGCTGCACCGTGGTGAAGCCCTACAAGGCGACGCTTAGGTAGGCGCCTTAAGCACGCCGCAGCAGCGAAGGTTGCATCTTCATGGCTGGAACTCAGCGATGGCGAAGCTCGGCTGCATGCAGCGACCACCGATAGGTGGGCTAGCTAGCTTCCCAGAGATGACTAAATTGAGTGGCGACGACGTCCTCGTAGCGTACCGGCCGCGACAACCAGGTCATGTCGCGCGCGAAGCCGTTGAGATCGGCGACGGCCTGGGGTGTGATCGTCGGACTGTAATAGGGCAGGTCGCGCTCGATCAGCTCGGCGATGAGCCCAGCCTCGGTCTCGGGAAACAGCTTTCTTCCAACCGTTAGTCGCCAACGAGGGATCGGCGTGCAGAGCGCCCTGGGCCTTGACGACGGCTCGGATCGACGCCTGGACGCTTTCCGGGTCACGCTCGATCATCACGTCCGTGGCCAATAGCGCTGGGAAAGTGTAGGTCAGCGCCGGCTGGGGACCATCGCCGCGGCGCACGTCCAGGACGATGCTGCCCACGCCACGTCTTACCGCCACCTCCGCACCCATTGCGTTGGCCCAAAAGCCATCGAGCTCGCGGCTCTCTAACGCTCGCGCAGCGGCGATCCCGAAGGAGACACCCGGCTCGGTCGTGGAGGTGATGGGCCCTATCTGGACGTCCCGGTTTGGATCGATACCGGCTTCAGTCAACAAACGCCTCAGCCCGTCGTCCGGCCCGGGTGCGGCGCCGATACGCAACCCACGTACGGCGTCAAGCTGGCCTCGCTGTGCCCCGAGGTCAGCGCGCAGCACCAGCAGCCAGTACATGCGCTGCGATAGGGCCATCAGCAGCTTGGCGCCTTGCCACTCTGGAAAAGCAGACAGCGTCGCGTGAGCCGCGCCGGCAACGAAATCGAGCTCACCTTCCCGGAGGAGTTGCATGGTGCGGGTTACAGGAAACACCAGCTCTAGCTCTACGTTTAGCCCTTCTTGTTTGAAGAATCCCAACTCGACTGCGGCGACGGCAGGAAAGTAGGAGTTCGAGATTAGATCCGGCACGGCGAGTCGCATGTTGCATATCATGTCACTCTTGACTAGGGAGGCACAGATGAAGCAGGAGCGAGAGTTCTTTCCCGCGAGCGATGTGACGTGGACGCCGGCGTTGGGCGGTCTTGTGCCTGGCCTCTACGAACGGATGCTGGCGTTGGACCCGGAGACCGGTGTCGCCACGCGCATCCTCCGCTTCGACCCTGGCACAGACACCTCCGGCGCGGGCGTCCAGGTGCACGACTTCTGGGAGGAGGTGTACGTCCTTGAGGGTTCCCTGCATGACCTGACGTTGGACGAGACGTTTACAGAGGGTACTTACGCCTGCCGGCCGCCCGGCATGCCGCACGGTCCCTGGATCGCGCCAGACGGCTGCCTAACGTTCGAAGTCCGTTACGCCGCGGGTCCTGAAGGAGAGCGATCATGCGAAGCTTGAGCTTTTCAATCATCGAGCGTGACGGGAGCGAGACGCCGATGGCGTTCGACGTCGAGGAGATCCTGCTGGCCGGTTACACCGGACGCGACCGCGCCAAGGTGCTGGAGCATATTCGAGAGCTTGAAGCGCTGGGGTAGCGCCGCCGGAGCGCATACCGATGGTCTACTCGGTGAAGCCAGAATTGGCCACACAGGGCTCGATTTTGGAAGTCGATAGCCAGCAGACCTCCGGAGAAACGGAGATCTTTTTGGTTCCAGCAGCTGACGGGCTGCTGGTCGGTACGGGAAGCGATCATACTGACCGAGAGCAGGAGGCGGTCGACGTCGCCTACTCCAAGGGACTGTGCCCCAAAGTGCTAAGCACCGAGGTCTGGCCGTACGAGGACATTCTCGGACACTTCGACCAGCTGGAGCTGCAGTCCTGGGTCACGGACACAGCCGGCCGGCGACTCTATCAGGAAGGCCGTCTCGATTCGTTCATAAGCGTGGAAGACGTGCTGGCCGAAGTGGAGAAGGCAGGGCACGAACTGACAAACCGCTTGATCTTCTGCGGCACACTTCCAACGATAGGCGGACTAAGCTTCGGAACCCACTTCGAGGGGCAGCTTCATGATCCCGTGCTGGGGCGGACGCTGGGCTACTCCTACGAGGTTCGGGTCGGCTAAGACCGGAACGTCAGGGCGGCCGGGTCCGAGCCCCAGGCGGCGCCACCGGCTCCCCAGCCCGCGGTTGGGTCGATAACGCTGGCGTAGGCTTCGGGTTCTCGATAACGATCGCTCTCCCAGATGCGGAGGGCTTGCTGGTGGTTGGCTTCGACTGCGGCCGCCGCGGCCGGACGACGCTCAGCGTCATACGCGGACAGCGCCTGATCCACGTCGACTCCCGAACCGCCCGCCAGCAGAACCGGAGCGAGGAGCTCGGCAAGGCGAGCTGCTCCAGTAACGGCCAGGCTCATGCCGGTAGCGCCAGCCGGATGGGTCGAGTGTGCCGCGTCCCCAACCAGGGCTATGCCTGGCGACCAGAACGTGGGTGCGACGTGGCGTGCCAGCCGATAGACCGAAGCCTCAGCCTTGGTAAAGCGCAGCCCTCCCAGCGCCGGAAAGCGCCCAATGACGAAATCGTGCAGCGCCGGGTCCGCGCGTTTCAGCAGCCCTCCGCGTTCGCCGAGGCGGAAGGGCAACAGAATGCGAAAGGCATCTCGCGGTCTTGAGGTCACCGCCAGTGCACCAAGATCGTCGAGGTACCAGTGCAGTCCAGCCGGTAGTTCGGTATGGCCCTCGCCGCGAATGATGACCTGCTCGTGGTCGTAGGGCTGGGGTTGTACGCTGATGCCGGCGCTCCTTCGCACCAGCGATTGCGAGCCGTCGCAGCCGACTATGACCATAGCGCTGAGCCTGACGTCCCGGTCGGAGTCGGCCGGCCGGTAGCGAACGCCGACAGCGCGACCGGAGGAGTCTCTCAACAGTCCCCGGACCGTGCCGTGCAGCATCGAAAGGCTCTGCCAGCGGCGGGCGCAATGCAGCAGAACCGACTCGATTTCATCATGGGGCAGGGAGATCGTGCGACCGGCGGGACCATCGTTGGCTGCGGGAATCTGGAAACGCGCTATGATCCCGCGTTCGCCGTGGCTAACTGCGAGCTCGGTTATCGGCAGCGCACCGGCAGCGTGAAGGCCTTGCAGCACCCCCCAACCGTCAAGGATGCGTAACGTCGGTGGGTGGAGGTTGTCGCCACGAGTGGAGTGAATCTCGCGACTGACCTTTTCGATTAGGACGGTCGGACCCCCTGGCTTCCAAGGGCATTCGCGAGCGCTCCTCCAGCGATTGCTCCGCCCACGATAATGACGTCGGCGTCCCGCGTCACTTCTTACCTAATCCTCCGCCGGCTACAAAAGACAAGCCCATCTCCCACCCTGTTGAATTCAGTCTAAGGCTCAATCGCCGACGTTCACGCCGTGTTCGTAAAGGCCGGAGACCTGCGAGCTGTCCTGGCTCGTGGCGTCTTCAGCCTCACCGGGAGCCGGTCAACCTAGTTTCGGATCTGAGTCCACCGAGAGCTTCAGGACTTCCGCGAAAAGGGCGGAGTTGCTTTCAAACCAAACCCGCGACCTTGCGAAGCACGCCATCGGCGTCCCCTGGCATTTCATCCCCCGCCCAGACGACGTACTGGTCGGGGCGCACCAGGACCAACTGCGATTCGTAGGCGTCTCGCCCTTCTTCGTAGGTGTCCCGTATGACCTTGAGGGGCAGTCGCAAGGAATTTGCTGCCGCCTCAAACGACGCCACGGCTCGATCCTGCTCGCCAAAGGCGAGCAGCGTGAAACCCGCCCCCAACTCTTCAAAAACGTCCCGGCCGGTGGACAGAGGTCGCGGAGCCAGATGATGCCCGGCCTCGGCCTTGTACGACTGTCTGCCATGAATACTGCAGGCGGAGCCTGGAGGTCCGAAGACCAGCGATGAGCCCTCGTAGTGCGGCTCATACTGCACTCGTTCATTATTGGCCCCGAGTTGCTCCCAGGCCTGCTCGAACTCCTGCCGATCATGCTCTGGGTTATAGCGTTCCAGAAAGGCGCGGTCTCGCTCTATTCCGCCCGCGATCATGACCTCGCCTGTTTCGAGGAAGATCGGCCGGCGCTCCTCGTTGTAGGAGGTAAGCAAGGTCTGGCCGCCCCAGCCCTCGAGCACGGCGGCTAGCTTCCAGCCCAGATTCGCGACATCCTCGAGGCCCATGTTTAGTCCGAAGCCGCCGTATGGTGGGTGCTGGTGAGCGGCGTCACCGGCGATGAAAATGCGGTTCATGCTGTACCGGCTGGCAGTCATGACGCGCAGGTCCCAGAAGCCTACATAATCGAAGTCGACGGAGAACTGGAAGCCCGCCGCCTCTTGCAGCAGGCCATGGAAGTCGTAGTTCTCAACTGTCGTTTCCGGCGGGACCGGAGCATGGAAAAACCATCCCTCACCGACATCAATGCGACCAAAGAACTGCCAATAGCCCCTGAGCTCAGGTTTGAGCACTCGATAGGTCGTGCGCTCCGGAAAGCGCTTCAGGCCCTCGTGTAGCTCTCGCGAGCGGAAGACTGCCAGCAGCATGCGCTGGTCGAAGTTCACGCCAGCGCGGTCGATGTCGAGGGTCTCCCGCACAAGAGACCGGCCCCCATCACAGCCTACGAGGTAGTCTGCCCTGAGGACTTGCTGCCCGTCGCCAACCTGTGTGGGCGCCTTGCCGGGCTGCTGCGGTGCGTCTGCTGACCAGCTGTAAAACGGCCTGTCCTCGTCATCCACAGGTGCGACAGCAACGTGCACGCCCTCCTCGTCCTGCTCGACGGACTCAACGTTCCAGCCGAACAGCGAGGTCACCGCGGGCAGCTGGGCGAGCCGTTGGCGCAGCACTTCTTCCGTGTGATATTGCGGCAGCCTTTCGTTGCGCTGGAAGTAATAAGACTGGACGGCTTCACCACGACCACCGCCGCCCGCACCGAAGGCGGTATACCAGTAGTCGCTCATTAAATTGCCGTAAGCGGTCAGGTTGCCGATGGGGTAATTGGAAGGCATCACGCGGGCAGCCCGGAGCTCGTCGACGCATTGCCAGAAGTAGAAGTGCTCCAGAGTGCGGTTGGTGAGGTTCTGCCCTTTGGGGATGCGCTGCGGCTCAAGGTGGCGCTCGATCAGCGCGCAGGAGATACCGCGCTGGCCCAACTCCACGCCCAGCGCTAAGCCCACGGGCCCTCCACCTACGATGATTACCTGGTAGCGTTCTGGAACGTCGTTCATCTCAGAGCTACCTCCTTATGGTCACGGCACGTCGGAGTGGTCGAACTGGTTTGGCGTGCATTCGCTGCTTACCGTGTCGTGATTCTGTTGCTGGCGAGTCTGCCTGTCAAACGGGCTTTGTCCTGGCTGCCGGTTATTCTGGCTCAGAGTCTCAGAACGGTTCACGAACCGCCGCGGGGAGGCTGCTTCGCTATCATCCTCGTGCTCGAGCGCCATTGCGCCGTGTAGCTAACCTCCTATTACACTCGACTCAGCACCGCAGTGAGGTGGCGGAGGCCTTAACCATGGCCGGGCATTCTCCAGGGACCTCGATTTCTCGGTCTACGTTCGCTTCCTGCAAGACGGGAGTTGACGGGTGCCCGCTTGAACTGATGGAGGCAGGCCATGCAGCCATCCAGGGTATTCATCGCGTCATCGGGATGGCTGAACCTCTCTTAGAGGCTGGCGACTAACAGTCGTAGCTTCCGAGTAGAATCGGGCTGCCTCAGTAAGAATTCGGACAGGTTGAGAAGCAGCAAGGAGCCACCGAATGACAAGCAAAGGCTACGTAGACGCCGACGGGCACGTTCGTGATCCTGACCTTCGCAAGTACTTACCGGAGCCGCACAACAAGCGCCAGGTAATCGCTATGGGAGGCGGCGACGGCTTCGATCGACAGATGTTCGGCACGCTTGGGGAGAGCAAGGCCGACGCTGAGCGTTGGCTGGAAGTGCTCGAGTTGGGCGGCCTGGAGACCACGGTTCTTTACCCCACCGGCGGACTCTCCGTCGGTTTTATCCATGAACCGAACTTCGCCGCCGCTTTCTGCCAGGCTTACAACGACTCCATCGCGAAGGAGTTTCTAAGCGTGAGCTCTCGCCTAAAGGCGGTCGCCATCCTACCGTTTCAAGACGTCGATGCTGCCGTCCAGGAGCTGCGCAGAGCCGTAAGGGATCTCGGCATGGTCGGCGCGATGCTACCGGCGGACGGTCCCTTCCTGCTTGGAAGGCCGGAATTTGATCCGATCTACGCGGAAGCAGAGCGCCTGGGCACGATGGTCGCGCCCCATGCTACCGGCTCTTTACGCGGCCGGGGACTAGATGAGTACCTTTTCGACTCCTTGATTCAGGCCCATACGCTGTCCCACTCTGGCGCCCAGATGCGTCAGATGACGAGCATGATCTTTGAAGGCGTGATGGAGAAGTTCCCAGAGCTGCGCATAGCCTTCTTGGAGGCCGGCTGCAGTTGGGTGCCGTATTGGATGGACCGCATGGACGAAGAGTTCGAGTTCCGCGGCAAGCTGGAGGCTCGGCTCCTTCTTAAGGAGCCGAGCCAGTACATCAGGAGTGACAACGTCTTCGTCGCCTGTGAGCCTGAAGAGCAGCTGCTGCCGGAGGCAGCGCGTGCGATAGGTGAGAACTCGATCTTGTATGCGTCCGACTTCCCTCACTGGGATGGCAGTTACCCGGAGTCGCTGAATGAGTTGGAGGCGCGAGAAGACCTGAGTGCCGAGGTGAAGCGGCAGATCTTGATCGACAACCCGAAGCGCCTCTACCGGCTTTAGCCAAAAGATGGCACTCGCGGCTTTCAATTAATCGCTCACCGACCAGGCAGCGCACCATAGGGAGCTGTCCCCAGTGACGGTCGATGTCGCTGCATTTCGGCGGGCAGGTCGTTCCAGCACCTACGAGCCGCCGGCAACCGCCACGGATGCGTCAACGCGCGAAAACACCTTGAGCGGGTTGAGCTGCCGGATGGCCCCCCGTGCGCTGTCGCGATGCCATGATTCTGTCGTGGCAAGGCAGGGTGCCAAACCGATCGACTAGTGATCTGTGGCATCGCGAGATCGGCAGCAACTGCCCTTCAAGCCGTCGCCCAATCATCGCCTCCCACTTCGCTGGTAGAGTGTGACCATCGAGGTACCCATCATGCAATCGAAACCGGTGTTTCAGTTGCCGGACCCGAGCTACGAAGCCCATACATGGCTGCTTCAGGATGAGCACGGTCCAACTTCAGTGCCGCCATTGCTTACAAGTCAGCGGGCGCATCGACAGATGTCGTCAGACCGCAACTTGCCCAGGGCGGTGACCATCAACGGCTATACGTATGCCCGCGTGACCGGCGAAGGCAGCTCCCGTGGCCCGGAGTCGGCCTTTGGAGCCTTCAATCCGCAGAGTGTGGATGACATGAAGCTTTGGCGGCGGGAGTGGTTGCCGCAGGTCGATGCCTTCGTCAGAGAGCTCGCGAGATTCGATCCGGAGACGGTTGAGGCCGGTACCTGGCAGGCCACGCTAAGCGCTCAAGCAGAGGAATACCAGCGCGTCTTTCAGGGAGTGCATCGAACCGCTGCGATCAGTGCTGGAGCCGTCGCGCGGCGGTTCACCGAGGCCTTTGAGAATCTCTTCGGAAGGCAGAAGCGAGGCGACGCTCTCAAGCTGCTTCAGGGATTCCCCAACCGCTCCCTCGATCGGGCCAAAGCGCTCTGGGATCTGAGCCGACTTCTCCGCGACCACGAGGATCTACTCCAGGCTTTCAACGCGGGTCGTGACCTGCCGAGCACCGCGCCAGCCAGCGCTTTCAAGGAACAATTCGCAGCGATGCTTGATAACTACGGATTCACATCGAATGCCGAGCTGGAAGACTTGCCGACCTGGAGTGAAGATCCGTCGATTCCCCTCGCAGTCATTCGCGGCTACGCGCTTCAGTCGGATGAACGGAGCCCATCAGAAGCCCACGACGGGCAGCGCAGACAGCGCCTGCAACTGGAAGGTGAGCTGCGTGGGCTGGCTAGTACGAACGCCGCTGTCGCAGAGCTGGTACCACTCATGGAGATGGCCCAGCAGATCGTCCCCAACCAGGAGGATCATAACCTCCTTGTAGACCAGCGGATGGCAGCCGCGTCTCGCCGCCGCTGGTTGGCGGTTGGCTGTCTCCTGGAGACACGGGGAGCGCTGGAAGATGCCGCCGACGTGTTCTTCCTTCAGCTTTCAGAGGTCATCTCAGTTCTCGAAGACATCGACCACAGCTCGCTGTCCGAAATTGCTGCGCGTAAGTCCCTGCTCCGCGCCTGCAGGGAGTCCGTACCTCCCACTGTCCTCGGCAGGCCACTGCAGGCGTCGAATGCTGACTCATCCGAAGCCGCGATCACAGAGCTTACCGTTGTGCGCGGCGTCGCAGCATCGTCCGGCATTGTCCGAGGGCGAGCGCGCCTGATTGAGACTTTGACACAGGCCGGGCAGCTCGAAGCTGGGGATGTGCTGGTCTGCCGGACCACCACCCCGTCCTGGACACCCTTCTTTGGAATCATTTCCGGGCTGGTCACCAACTCCGGCGGGGCGTTGTCCCACGGAGCACTGGTCGCACGGGAGCTCGGATTACCTGCGGTGGTAGGCACGATCAACGCGACAGCCAAGATTCGCGATGGTTGCATCGTTACTGTCGATGGCACCAACGGTCAGGTTATCGTGGAAACCTAAGCCCTATCCCGGCCGCCGGTTCGCCAGTGCGGGTTTGGTGGTCAGCTTGCTGCCCCCTGTGATCCCGCCTGCGCTCGAGCGTGGGCGGGATCTCTACCGCAGTACAAGATAGAGGCGCCGCCCTTCCATGCAACGTGGTCACCGCCTGTAGTCCACTACACTCGGGCCGGTCTGCGAATAAACGCGCGGTGCCAAGTCGTAGATCTGTGGGGCGAGGTGATCCAGGGTCCGTACCGCGTTGGTGAATCGGACGACGGCTTTGCGCAACACGGTCTGGCGAGGTGCGTCGTCCAAGGGCGTATCGCCGGTATGCATGCAGCAGTGGATGGGCTGTATCCACCGTGATGACTCATTGCCGAGGATTGGGCCGAAAGTCCGCACGATGTCCTCATAGTGTCGCTACGCTGAGCAGGCCCCCGTCGCCCAGCCCCGCTCTTGCGCAAGGACACTTAGCCGGCGTCGTGTTTTGCTGGTCTAAGAATCCCGGACGGAGCATAATCTCGCTGGAGCCATGCCAAGTCATAGGAGGCGAGCGTGATGATCAGGCCTGTTGTAATCGACAAAGAAAAAGAGACCTTTCCCGGAGCCCTGACTGCAGAGGTCTTCTCCGAGCTTGAAGAGGGTCTCGACTCAGCCGCATTTCACGTT
The DNA here is from genome assembly GCA_965197795.1 of Dehalococcoidia bacterium. GTDB lineage: Bacteria > Chloroflexota > Dehalococcoidia > DSTF01 > WHTK01 > WHTK01. Next base: position 1,236,101 of record OZ240228.1, read on the forward strand.
GCGCAGAATGCCGTGACGCAAGTAGCGGTCGAGGACGTGGCTCTCAACCATGCCGTAGTTTTCGGCACCGATCACTCCTTCTCACACAGGCTCGATGACTGGGCTGCAACCAATCAAAAGAGCACGGGGCGCTGCTGGATGTTCGCCGGGCTCAATCTTCTTCGCGCGGGCGCGATGCAGAGGATGGGTATCAAGGACTTTCAGTTCAGCCAGAACTACACGATGTTCTGCGACAAGATCGAGCGAGCCAATTACTTTCTCGAGGCGATCATCGAGACTTCAGACCGCGACGTTGATGACCGAACCGTAGCCTATCTCGTTGCCCGACCGATAGCAGACGGGGGCCAGTGGAACATGTTCGTCAACCTGGTGAGGAAACACGGCCTGCTGCCGCAGTCGTCTATGCCGGAAACCCAGAGCTCCTCCGCTTCTGCACGAATGAACTCGATTCTGGCGGCCAAGTTGCGCCAGGCAGCCATGAAGCTGCGTGACAAGTTCGCCAAGGGCGCCTCGATTGAGGAGCTACGGGCGGAGAAAGAACGAACTCTGGAGGCCGTTTACCGGATTCTCTGTATCCATCTAGGAACGCCGCCGGGGAGCATAACCTGGCAGTGGATGGACAAAGACCGCGAGTTCCACCGAGATTCGGAGATGACACCGGCCGAGTTCGCTACAGCTAATGTCGATCTGCCCCTCGACGAGTACGTTTGTCTGGTTCATGATCCCAGGCCGACAAGCCCGGTCGGCCGGACATTCACGGTGGAGTACCTGGGGAACGTGGTCGAAGGTGGCATCGTCAAATACCTCAACGTCGACATTTCACTTATGAAGGCGCTTGCGCGTGACTCCCTCATTAGAGGCGAACCCGTTTGGTTTGGCTGCGACACCGGCAAGATGTCGCGTCGAGACTTGGGCATTTGGGACAAGAACCTCTATGACTACGAGGCTCTCTACGACACAGACCTTTCCCTCGACAAAGGCTCGCGTCTCGAGTACCACGAGAGTCAAATGACTCACGCCATGCTCTTTACGGGGATAGACATTGTCGAGGATCGTGTTCGGCGCTGGCGCGTGGAGAACAGCTGGGGCGAAGAGGCCGGACAGAAAGGCTTCTTCGTAATGAATGACAACTGGTTCGATGAGCACGTGTTCGAGATCGCGGCGAGGCGAAGTGAGCTGTCACCCGAACTGCGGGAGGCCCTGGACCAGGAGCCCATAGTCCTCCCGGCGTGGGATCCCATGGGAGCTCTGGCCGTTTCATAGCTGACACGACGCCGTCATAGTGCCAACTACGCCTTCAGGCCCTCGACGCTAAAGCGCGGGCTGCATCCCTTCGGCGGACTCAGGACAGGCTTCATGTCCTGAAATTCGGCAGAGGCATGACTGTAGTGGTAAGTGCCCTCAAGGCATGGCCGTTGCCAGGCTCAATTCGCAAAACTGATTCGGCACGTAGCCTGGTAGTAGTCCAGTCACCAGACGCTAGAGCAGGTTCAGCCTCATTTAGAAGACGGTCAATCTGCCGTTGGACACGCTCGCTGGTCATCGTGCAGTGATCCTGTCGCCGGCAAGACAGGTTGCAATGAACGCGTGAGGTGGTTCTAACAAGAAAGGAGGTGGCTCGAGTGGCCACCTCCTTCCGATGATCGAGTGAGCAGACTGCGCGACTAGACCAGAACTGCGTCCGAGTAGGAGCTCTTGCCGACTTGTTCCTCGGGGAACAACTCCAGGTCCTCCATCCAGCGATGGGTCTTCTCCCAGAGGTCCTGAGTGTAGGGCTCGAAGACGATGCGCTCTCCTGGGCTGAACGTGCGCACGTCCACCTTGCCCTTGTAGTGCTCGGGCAGCTGCTGCTCGTAGTAGTGCTTGTACTTCTCCGGCTCCGAGTCGATGTCACGTTGCGCCCGCTGCAAGGCAGCGAAGTACTTGGTTACATCATCCGTATCGGCCTCACCCGTAATCAGGAAGCCGATCATGAAGGTCGTGTCGAGGACCTTGCGGCAGCCGAACTGTTCCACGATGTCCTTGTCCATACCGAAGACGTTGACGGCTTCGATCTTGCCTTCTATCAGCATATCCCGGCGTTGCCCAGGGCCGCCGATGAAGCGCAGCTTAGCTTCCTTGGGACTGACGAACGGCTCCAGGGTCTGCAGGGTCGAGAAATGGCTGCCCGAATGGAACCCGACGCCAATCTCGACATCTCGCAGGTCATCCGGCGTCTTGATCGGCGAGTCGCCGCGGACCATGATCCCGCCCGGCGTGACGCTATAGGCGTGCCCGTACATCAGGCCATGCAACGCCGAAGACGCCATATTCACGGCCCAGTGACAGGCAGCGCTAACTTCACAGGCCCGGCCGGCCTCCATGCCCTCAAAGGCACCACGGCGGATCTGGCCATCCTCTGACTGGATCGTCTGAGTCTGCTGCTGGCCGCTGCCCCGTTGCATGGTGTACTCGAGGCCCTCGGCTCGAAAGTAGTCTTTCTCCTCGGCGACCCACTCGGCGAGACGCCCATGTGGCTGGATTCTAAACTTGGCCAACGATGTCCTCCTTTGATCCATACGGCATCATCTTTGCTCAATCTACGAGCAGTCGGGTAGACGCCCCCAGGTGCCGCGCCAATTGAACAACCAGGTGGTTCCGGCTGTCAAACGAGTGACACTATGACGGCATCGTAGAGTCGGGCTGCGTTGCCCTTGTCCTGGCGAGTGCAACTTTTCACGGAGTCGCTACGCCTTCAGCAGCCCTCCGACGCCGCGCGCCCGTTCAAGCGCAGGCTGCATCCCTTAGGTGGACTCAGGACAGGCTTCATGTCTTGGAACTCGGCGATGGCGAAGTCGAGGTGCTCGATGGCTGCGTCGCGCTCGTCGGGGTTGTGGCCGAGGAGCAGTCCCACGCTTGTCTGCGAGACGAGGCTCCGATTCGTCTGACTAGCCCACTTCAGCCGTGTTTGGTTAGCCAGGCTTCCACCAGCCTATTTCTTGATATGCACGTACCTCCGTCCTTCGTCGTAGGAGATCTTGCGGTCAAGGATCGTGGACACGGAGCGCACACTGAAAATAGCAGGGTCCTGCGGCACGAAGGGCTCGCCGCCCTCGAGGATCTCCCGGACACTTTCGAGGTATATGCGGCGTAGGGCGATGATGGCGGTGTCAGAGGTGCTGAGATGCTCCTTCGTACGGTCGAAGATCGCCCCCATTGTCTCCTGAATCCCGGCGTCCTGGAGTGAGCCGTTCGGGATGCCGGTGAAGGTCTGTGTACGCTGCACCTCGCGGTCAATGAAATAGTCGTTTGTCGCGTTAGCCTTGGCCCGCAGTGTACGCGGGTCGACTTCGACGTTATGAGCTTGGTGGCCTTCACCTGGGTTCAAAGGCCGGCTCGGGTTCCAGCTATAGGTGAACATCCAGCAGTTTTCGTCGTCCATCGGCACCCAGCCGTGACCGCTGTAGGTACGCTCGTGAAAGTTCTCCACGGCACCAGGGATGATCGTGAAAAAGGGCATCAGGAAGGGCGTGAATCGCCAATAGTAGCTATCCGCCTCCGCGTCGCGCTGGGCGCCGTAGACGAAGCCGTAGTCGGTTCGCGTCAAGAAGAAGCGCGGTGACGGGTCCCTGGTGCTCAACGTCTGGTTCTCCGGCAGGTTTGCGATGGCCGGCGGCTTGCCACTGTGGAGGAAGGAGATATGACTGGAGTCGATGCCACCCTCAATCCCCTGCAGGTAGTTGGACTCCTGAACTCGTCGAGAGATACGCCGCTGGCTCTCCGGCACGACCGTCCAGTCGTACTCCGGCAGGTCTGGCTGGAGCTCGGCTGGGCCCATGTAAGCCCAGATCATGCCGCCGCGGTCGAGCGTCGGGTAAGCCTTGGCACGGACTTTGGACTTGAAGTTCGACTCAGCCGGTTCGGATGGCATGTCGACGCAGCTGCCATCCACGTCGAACTTCCAACCATGGTAGACGCACCGAAGGCCGTCCTCCTCGTTGCGGCCGAAGAAGAGGGATGCGCCGCGGTGGGGACAAGCGTTCGCCACGAGGCCGACGGCGCCAGAGCTGACACGGAAGGCGATCAGGTCCTCGCTCAAGATCCGTGTGCGCACAGGAGGGCAGTCGGGCTCCGGCAGCTCACTAGAGACAAGGGCAGGAATCCAGAAACGCCGTAGGTAATCTCCCATCGGCGTTCTCGGTCCGGTTCGCGTGATCAGCTCGTTTTCCCTGGCACTTAGCATCGTTTCAGTCCCTTCAGATCGGGCAATGCGTCTTGGAAGCCATCGTTCAATGCAACGGGCGGGGTGTGTTGGCCATTGGTGATGTCCACAACGTCGCGATCATGTCGCTGGCTGAGCCAGAGTGTCAAACTTGGGTGCCATGCGATAGCCTCACAGTAGCCACTATTCTGTGCGGCTGCTGCGACACCAACAGCCAGTGTTCAATCGAGTAAGATTCGGTCGGTCCGCGGCGCGCCTTTTCTATTTCAAGCTGGTGCGTGTCCGACGCCGCGCTGGGGAGGCAACGATGGCTCAACCACTGACACCACAGACACTTGTCTACGAACTCAAGCAGGCTGCCGATCCCCAGATAGCCCCGGATGGTCAGCGGATCATCTACGCGCTAACCACCACGGACCCTACTACCAAGAATGCATCGACTCACCTCTGGTCCTGCGACAACTCAGGCAAGGATAAGCGTCAGCTCACGTGGTCCGGCAGCCGAAACAGCGGAGCCAGGTGGTCGCCAGATGGCGTTTACGTCGCGTTCATCTCGGACCGTGTCCCGGACGCCGGCATCTTCCTGCTCCCGTCCGACGGCGGGGAGGCGCGTGAACTCACACATCACGGTGCCCCAATCAGCGAACTGTCCTGGTCACCAGACGGAACCCGCATCGCCTACACAGTCGCTGTCGACCCCGAGAATCCAGCGGAGGAAAAGCGGCCTGCTGAAGCCGCACCTCGCGTGGGTTTCACCACTCGTCTCGACTACAAGCAGGACACCTACGGCTACTTGAACGACTTGCGCAGGCAAGTGTTCACGATCGACGTCGCGACCGGTGCTAGTCGACAGGTAAGCCGTGTGTTAAACGACCACCAGAGCCCACAATGGTCTCCCGACGGTCGAAGGATCGCGGCCCAGGTACTGAAGATGAATACCATGACATCTCAGTTAGCGCTGATCGATGTCGAGACGAGCAAGACCGCGTTGGTTGGTCCGGAAGCAGGCGTCGTGACTAACTGGGCCTGGTCGCCCCGAGGAGACCGAGTCGTCTTCGCCGGCGAACCGGAACGATCATGGCAGACAGATTTCTGCCTGCACGAGTTGGCAAGTGGTGAAACTCGACGCGTCACGACAGATCTTCAGTGCCTGCCAGCCGCCGGCGCACCAGGCATCGAACCGCCATCTCAGCCCGTGTGGCTGGATGAACGAAAGGTTCTCTTTCATGGTGTCCGTGGCGGCCAGAGCGGCCTTTACGTCGTTGACCTGGAAACAGGTGAGACAGAGATGAGAGGGAATGACCTTTCTCTTCGCGCCGGCTTGAGCGTTGACCGCTCGCACCAAAAGGTGGTGCAGGGCTACAGCAGCCTAGAGCGGACCGGAGAGGTGGCCGCCGCAAATGTCGTTACTGGAGGCCTCGAGGTAATCACTGACCATAACTTCCAACTCCTGACTGAGTCGCCGCCGGCGCTGTGGGAGCGCTTCGACATAGCGAGGGCCGGATTGACGACTGAAGCTTGGCTCCTCAAGCCGCCAGACTTCGATCCATCCCGTCGTTACCCGCTCATCCTTGACGTTCACGGTGGGCCAAACGGTTACCACGGCTACGGCTTCAACGCCGTGCAGCAGTGCCTCGCTACCAACGGTTTCGTCGTGGTGTTCGCAAACCCGCGTGGCTCCGGCTCTTACGGGCGTGACTTCACCCAGAGAGTAACCGGAGACTGGGGTGGCGAGGACTTCCATGACCTTATGGCCGTCGTCGATCGTGCCCTTGAAGCGCCGTACGTCGACGCAGACCGCATCGGTATCTGGGGCTACAGCTATGGCGGCTATATGACGGCCTGGACGATCGGCCAGACCAACCGTTTCAAGGCAGCGGTGTGCGGCGCTCCCTGCTTCGACCTGGAGTCGATGTACGGCACCAGTGACATCTCGCACGAGTGCGGTGAGCTCCAAGGTTGGGGCCGCCCGCATGAGGCGCGAGAGTGGTACGCGACTCATTCACCCTCTGAATTCGCCCATCTTGCGCGAACGCCAACCCTCCTCATCCACGGTGAAGCCGACGAGCGCTGCCCCATCGGCCAGAGTGAGCAGATGTTCGTCGCGCTAAAGAAGGCAGGTTGCGAAGTGGCGTTCGCTCGCTATCCGGGTGGCTCGCATCAGTTCATCAGAACGGGACCACCAGAGCACCGCGAGGATATGCTGGCCCGCACGCTTGACTGGTTCAAACACCATCTGGGCGAACCTCGATAGCCATCGAGTTCAATCCGAGCGGGACCTAGCGCATTTGCTTGGCTAGCGTCATCAGCGTGAACCAGCTTCCACTGGTTGATACAGGAGGTTCTAGACATGGCAGCAAGCAGCGATGTCGTAGTGGTCGGAGGTGGAGTTGCGGGCTGCTCGGTCGCATATTTCTTGGCCCAGGCTGGAGTGAAGGTCACGCTCGTAGAGCGTGAAGGTGTGGCGTCCCAGGCCTCCGGGTTCTCTGCGGGAGGCCTCAATCCTTTGCAGGGAACCGGTATCCCGGGACCGTTAGGTCCCTTGGCGATCGAGTCGTTTCGCATGCACCTGGCACTGTGGGACGAACTAAGACAGCAGACGGGCATCGATTACGAAGGGCGGATCATCTCTCTTCTGAAGGTCGCCTTTGAGGAAGCTGACCTGGCCGACCTCCAGGAGACTGCAGAGGCGTTTTCCCCGGTCGATGGATTCGAAGCTGAGCGCCTGGACCGTCAGCAGCTTTTGGACCTGGAGCCGCGACTCTCTCCCCACGTAATGAGCGGAGTAATAGCTACTGGAAACGCCGCCCTCGACAGTTACAAATACACGCTCGCATTGTTGGAGGCGGCGAAGAAGCTCGGTACCAGGGTCGTTGCAGGCACCGTTTGTGGTTTGGAGAGCAAGGACGGCAACGTAACGCAGGTCGTACTTCAAGACGGCACGCTGCCTTGCGGACAAGTCGTGCTGGCGATGGGACCCTGGTCACGACAGGCCGAACCCTGGCTTGATGCTTATATACCGGTGGACCCCCTCAAGGGAGAGATTTTACGCCTCGACTCAGGTGGCTCTCGATTGTTCAACGACATATCCGGTGGCGGTGGTTCCCTTCATCCCAAGCCCGACGGCCTGGTATGGTGCGGCACAACTGAGGAGTGGCGTGGGTTTGACAGAGCCCCGAGCGATTTGGCGCGTCAATCAATCCTCGAGGGCGCCGTCCGCCTTATCCCGGACTTGGCTGAGGCCAGGTTGGTCCTCCATACGGCCTGTATGCGGCCTGTTACGCCGGATTGGCTGCCGATAGTCGGGCGTGTCCCTGGATGGCAGAATGCCTATCTCGCGACCGGGGCCGGCAAGAAAGGCGTTCTTCTCAGCCCTGGGATCGGCAAATCCATCGCTGATCTGATGACCCACGGCGAAACTGCTTTATCAATAGAAGCCTTCGAAGCTGAGCGCTTCGCCCCGATCGCATCCCTGAGTCGGCAGCGACCTTGAGGACACCCCTCCACTCTGCCGCTCGCCAACCGTGGCCGCGGGACTAGATAAGTTCAGCAGTCACAAAGTTAGCTAGTCTTACGCCCCTATCAGTGCTGCGGTGCTCCTCAGTGGCCTCGAACCAGTCGACTCGTTCGGGCAACATGATCTCAACCGGCCTTACCCGATATAGCTGCGCGTTATCAACAGTCTGATGCACTGCGCCCTGATCACGTAGGCCCTTCGCCGCGTCGAGCAAGGCCCTTCGGACGGCGATGATCATGCGGTCGGACGTGCCGAGGTGCTCGTTCGTCCGGTTGTAGACCGTGCCCATGCTCTCCATCACCGCCATGTCCTGCAGCTTCCCCTCCCTTGGGATGCCGGAGAACATCTTGGTGCGCTGCAGCTCTTGGTCGAGCATGTAGTCGTTGCCACGATTAGCCGGCGAGCGCCATCTCGTGCGAGGGTCGCTCGTGGCTGGCAAGTAGCCGCCGAGGCGAGTATAGGGGTCGCCGGCCTCCCGCTGCTCAGACGGTACAGGCTCCCGTAAGCTAAGTCGGAAGGAAATCTGGACCGTGTGATCGTCGTCAAGTGGCACCCAGGCCTGCACTCCCACAGTCGGACCGCCGCTAGCGACCATGGTGTAGCAGGGCATCACGAACTGGGTGATGCGGTGCCAGTAGTTGCCTTTGGCGTCCCATCTACGTCTGCCCGCGTAGACCAAGCCGTAGTCCATCGAATGCGTGTCTAGATAAGGGGCTTCGTAGTTTGGATTCTCGTTGAACCCGTGCCGGACTGGGCCCACGGAGTCTGTGTACGGCTCGGCCCTCAACCGTGCGTGCAGGTAGTCGATGTGGGACGAGTCGATATCTCCCTCCATGGATTGCATCCAGTTGCAGTCATAGAAGACGAACTGGGGGTGGAAGCACATCTCGGCCGGCGCCGTGTTGAACTCGAGTTCGGGCAATGGGGGCGGTACCTCTCGAGGCCCCATGTACGTCCAGATGACGCCGTTAACCTCACGACAGGGGTAGCTGAGGGCCCGGACTTTGCTCTTGAAGTTGCTCTCCGCCGGCTCACTGGGCATGTCGACGCAATTGCCTTCCATGTCGAACTTCCAGCCGTGGTAGACGCAGCGTAGGCCGTCTTCCTCGTTGCGGCCGAAGAAGAGGGAGGCGCCGCGGTGGGGACAAGCGTTGGCAAGCATGCCCACCGCGCCGGAGGTTGTACGGAACGCGATCAGTTCCTCCCCGAGGAGCCTGACACGTACCGGCGGGCAATCCGGCGTCGGCAGAAGGTGAGACGGGACGGTCGAAGGGATCCAGTACTGTCGAAGCAGGTTCCCCATTGGCGTTCCTGGACCAACCCTACACAGGACATCGTTGTCTTCTTGGGTCAACATCGTCACTCAGCTCCTTCTGCTCTTCAAGGCTAAATCATGCTGACCAAAGATAGGTAAGCCCTGCCAACCTCAAGCCAACGGCGGAGGGACGGCCACGGCTGGAGCCGCCTCGCGGAGCCGGTTGAGGTTGGGGTCGTTCTCAGAGCCGAGTATCGTCCAATCCTCTCCGGGCTCAAGGACTTTATCCGGCGTACCGATTCTGTCGTACGGCAGTGACGGATCGATCGCCGGCGGCTCAATGCCCCGGGCCAGATTCTTTGCCGCGTTGAGCAAGCTGCGCCGCATGAGAATGATCTTGCGGTCGAGGGATCCGAGGTGCTCCTTGGTCCGGTCGGTGAAGGCCGTCTGCGTTGCCATGATGTCCTGGTTGTTGAAGGAGCCACGAATACCCGTGAATATCGTTCCGTCCTTCTGCGCTTCGCGATCGATCAACCAATCGTTTGCCTTGTTTCGCGGCGTACCATCCTCGTCATACGGCCATTCTGGAATAGCAAGTCCCCGCTGCCGAACAACCGAACCGACGCGTCCGATCCCTCCCATTGTCCCAGTGCCGCTGGAAGCGTCTCCAACTACGAGCTGGTCCTTCATTTCGGTATGGATGGTGGCGAAGTTAAACGAGTTCGTCTGTTCGTCATCGATCGGGACTGTCCAACCTCCGCCTCCCGGCCCGGAGGTGTAGGGGATGGTGTACTGGTAAAGACGAGCGTGAGTATTGCCGTTAGGCGTATTGCGAAGCCCCACGGCTCGGAAGCCATGCCAGGCCTCGACAACTTCTACGACGGGAGCCCTGTCGTGCGCCCAGAACCTCCATTGCGCCCTGCCCGAGTTGTAAATACCAGGAGCATCAGAACCATCATCATCGAGATCCTTGGCGCCTGCCCACATGTGCAGCCAGGATGGATGGGTCGTATCCAGGCCGCCTTCCATCACCTGCATCCAGCTCATGGGCTGAATGCGCTTACTTGCTCGCCACTTCTCGCGTGGCAGTGCCTCGGTGCCGAAGTCACGGAAGCCCGTCATCTTGTCCAGAGGCCCCATGTATGTCCAGACGATCCCACCCGACTCGTGCGTAGGGTACGAGAGGACCCTTAGCTTGTCCTTGAAGTTGCTACCTGGCTCGCTTGGCATGTCAATGCACTGGCCGTTCACGTCGAACTGCCAGCCGTGGTAGACGCAGCGCAGTCCGCCGTCCTCATTGCGACCGAAGAAGAGCGAGGTGCCGCGGTGTGGGCAGTTAATATCGATCAGGCCGACTCTGCCTTCGGAATCGCGGAAGGCAACCAGGTCCTCACATAGTAGGCGGACGCGCACGGGCGTGCAGTCGGGGCTCGGTAGCTCTTCCGACAGCAGCGCCGGTGTCCAGTAGCGCCGGAGCAGGTTACCCATCGGGGTACCGGGACCGACGTGGATAATCATCTCGTTGTCTTCTTTGGTCAGCACGACTTCGATCCTCCTAGGTTTCGGTCACAAATCGCGGGGATCCGTGAAAAGCGGACATCGACATCCTCAGGTCAACATATACGATTCGTCAATAGGCTGGCGAGACAGCGCGTGTAACCACTGCTCGATGGCCAAGGGCGCGGCTTCTCGTCCGCGACAATTCGCAAGACGGTCTGCATGTAGGCGATGGGTCCTCGGGAAAGCGGTCGATCTGTCCCTGCATGCGCTCGCTGGTCACGGTGCAGCGATCTTGTCGTTGAGGAGCGAGGGTGTCAAACAGACGACAGAGCCTAGCCCTCGAACGCCCTGACGAAGTAGTCCCGTGCCGCTAGCTTCTGGTCAAGGTTTCCCAGCGCCATCATGTAGTGACCTTCGAAACCACTGCTCTCCAGGCGCTTGAACAGAGCCGAGAAGTCGATGTTGCCCTGGCCGGGAAGCAAGTGAAGCTCCTTGTCCCCCAGGCTGTCAGCCAGTCGCGCTTCAGACATGCGACTCACACCAAACTCGTCGAGGAATCCGTTGATTCCTTCTGGTACCAGGTGGGCATGGTTCACTGTGAAAGCCCACTTCAGCGCAGATGTATCGATGGCGTCGAAGAAGTAACGGCACTCTTCGATGTTGTGCGCCAGGTAATGGACCTCCGCGTCGTCTGGCTCGAAATTGAGGTTCTCCATTAAGAGTTGCATGCCAGCTTGCTGGGCATAATCCACCGTCCGCTGGAGACGAGCTAGCGCCGAGGCCTTCCGTTCCTCCAAGTTCGAGTTGAAATGATAGCCAGCATGCACCTCCACCCAGTCACATCCCAGTCGCACGGCGAGATCAACGTTGGCCCTCAGGTACGCATCCACCGCCTCCGACAAGTAGGGGGCATACTCCGCAACATTGATACTGGACTGCGTATGCAGACTGAGGTGGATGTCATCTCGTGCACAGGTTTGCCTGACGGCAGCCACGCGTTGTTCGCTCCAGGTGGTCATGATGTTCGGCGCACGATCGGCGTTGAAATCGACGTAGTGGAATGAGTGAGCTGCAGCCCACGCCAAAGTGTCCTCCAACGGAGCAGCCCCAGAATCAAATCCAATTCGTTCAGCAAACGACTCCATGTTTCCCCCAGCCTCTCGAATGAGCAGAGGATAACCCGACTGGCACCCGGAGACCACGTCAGCTTGGTTCGTTGATTCGCTGTCGAAAAGCAGATTCGGAAAGGCCGCTTGTTGAACCCCTGTTCGACCGTGAATCGGCGGGTCGGTCCAACCGGCCGGCGTGCTCGAGCGGAGTCCGTACGAGACTCCAGAAGATCTGGACGAAAACCAGAAACGCCCTCCAAGAGGGCGCTTCTAGATTTGGAACCTGGTGGAGCTGGGGGGATTCGAACCCCCTACCTTTTGACTGCCAGTCAAACGCTCTCCCAATTGAGCTACAGCCCCACGGCCAAGAGAGTACAACATCAGGCGTTTTGAATCTATAATCAGAGGATGACCATCAGATCAGAGCCGAAGAGCATGACACAGAGAAACGCTTGATTGCACGTAGAGAGAATGACTCTCGGTCAATCGTTACCAGCTACGAACGCCACCTTAAAGCCACGGGCAAGAGCGCCAAGACGCTCCAGCACTATCTCGGAGCGCTGGCTCAGTTCATCCAATTCTGCGAAGACGAGGGGCTGCCGGACCTCAATGGTATAAGGCGTGAGCACGTTGAGCTGTGGCTGGTCAGGCTGAGAGAACGCTACGCCCCAGCCTCCGTCCTCAATCGCTACAAAGCCTTGCGGGTCTTCTACGCCTGGATGGTCGAGGAGGGAGAGATTCGCTCCAGCCCTCTCGCCCGGATACCACAGCCAGTATTAGAGGAGACCCGTAAGGATGTGGTGCCGCCGGAGGAGCTGGCTCGTGTCTTCAAGGAGATGGAGAGGAAGCGGCGCTGGCGCGATTGCGCCTTGCTCGCGATCCTCTACGACACCGGCATGAGAGCTGGTGAAGTGGCTGAGTTGAAGGCCGAGGATGTCAAGCTGGATGACGGTCTGATCGTCGTGCAGCGGTCCAAGAACAAGAAGATGCGCACGGTAGGTCTATCACCCCAGGCCGTGAAGTACATCGACCGCTACTGGCGCCGGCCACGCTCCGACCTCTCCTCCGCTTTCGCTCTGAGCGGCCACCGCGGGCCGCTGACGGCCAACGGCATATATCAAATAGTTAGGGGCATCTTCGAGGAGCTGGGCTTTGAGGCCAAGATCGGCCCCCATGATCTGCGCCATACTTCAGCCTCCCACATCACAGGGGAGATGACGGAGAGCCAGATGATGAGCCTTTATGGTTGGACGGACCCGGAGATGGCGCGCCACTACGCTAGGCAGGCGCTCGAGAAGTCAGCTATCGAAGCACATCGCAGAGCGAGTCCCTTGAGCCGCCTGCCGAAGGTATGAACCTCGGCGACAAGAGAGCTAGGCGGGTGCGGACCGCCTGCTATGTCGTTAACGTCCCTTCTTGCGGTCAACCCTGAGGGGTGATACGGCGGTCGTGAGGTTCAGAGTATCTGGGAGAGGAACAGTTTCGTGCGGTCGCTCTTTGGGGCTTCGAAGATCTGCTCAGGTGGGCCTTCTTCAACGATGAGGCCAGCGTCGAACATCATCATGCGGTTTGCGACTTGCTTGGCAAACCCCATCTCGTGCGATACGACGATCATCGTCATGCCCGAGGTGACTAACTCCCGCATGACGTCCAGCACTTCTTTGATCATCTCCGGGTCGAGGGCGGAGGTCGGCTCGTCGAACAACATGATATTCGGCTGCATGGCGAGGGCGCGAGCTATGGCCACCCTCTGCTGTTGCCCTCCGGAGAGCTCGTTCGGATATTTATCAGACTGCTCGGCTATACCCACGCGCTTCAAGAGTTCCAGGGCGTTGTCCTTAGCCCTTGCGGCTGGCATCTTGCGCACCTTGATCGGTGCCAGCGTGATGTTGCTCATCACCGTGAGGTGTGGAAAGAGGTTGAACGACTGGAAGACCATCCCCACATCGCGGCGTATGGCATCGATGTTGCGCACGTCGTTGGTTAGCTCGATACCATTGACTATGATGTCGCCGCGCTGATGCTCCTCCAGCTTGTTGATCGTACGGATGAAGGTTGACTTACCCGATCCGGAAGGCCCGAAGGCAACGACGACCTCGCCTCTTTTGATTGTGGTGGTGATACCGCGCAGGGCGTGAAAATCGCCGTACCACTTGTGCATGTCCCGGCAGACAATGATGTCCTCGACTTCGATTTCGATGTCAGCTAGTTCTTCGATTGTAGTCATCGTAATGCTATGTCCTCTGTCCAGGGCCGGAGACTATCGCTCGCCGACGCCCAAATTCCTCTCGATCCGCCTGCTCACGTAAGACATGCTATAGGTGAAGACCCAAAAGACTAGGGCCAGGAAGACAAACAACTCAAGGGCATTATCCAGAAACTCCGTGTTGCCCTGGATGAACGATCGACCGATCTCCACCACGTCCAGCATACCGATTATGTAGACCAGGCTCGTATCTTTAAACAGCGAGATGAACTGCCCCACGATCGCGGGTATGACGTTGCGGATGGCCTGGGGCAAGGAGATGAGCAGCGTGGTCTGCCAGCTCGGTAGGCCCAGTGCCCGCGCCGCCTCCACCTGTCCGGGATGTAGCGCCTGGAGTCCACCGCGAATGTTCTCGGCCATGTAGGCCGCACTAAACAAGCTAATGACGACGGCCGCGCGGAACAGGGAGTCCTGGGGGAAGTTTTCTGGAAAGGCCAGTGGCACCAATACCTGGGACATGAACAGAAGGGTTATGAGCGGTACCCCCCGGAATATCTCGATGAAGGCCACGCACAGCAATTTAACCACTGGGAGCTGGCCGCGACGCCCCAGCGCCAGTGCGATACCGATGGGTAGGCTGAACATGATGCCAGACACCGCCAGCAGTAGGTTCAGCATCAGGCCACCCCAGTAGATGACCGACACCGGCTGGAGTCCCGGCACTCCCGGGAGTCCCCGCAGCAGCACCAGCGCCAGCAGAAAAGCGCTGCCGCCTAAGATGGCGGTCCGGCGGGCCGTGCCCAGTGGCGTGTAGCGGGCCAAACCCCATCCCACCGCCAGCGCGGGCAGATTAGCTACCAGAAGCAGGCGCACGTCCAGCCCCATCCGATCCAGGCTATACGGCAAGAAGGTGAAGGCCGCGGCGGCGGCGGCGGTTGCGATTGCGACTTGTTTCATGACGCCGCGGCCGGTGATTCCCCATGCCATCCCCATCAGGACCGTAAACAGCAGCAAGACGGCCTGCGGTCTCCAAAAGCAGTTGGAGCCAGGGCAGGCGGACTCGGCGTTGTACTGGCCGATAATAAATCGACCGCCCAAGGTGCTGATTAGGGTCCAGTCAGCCGCCAGGAATATCCAGCGCAGGCCGAACCATAGAGCCGCTGCCAGGGCGGCGCCGAAGGCGACGGTTAGTATGCTGTTGAACCGGCTGCTGAACAGATTGGCGTGCATCCAGCCCGCCATGCCTCTGGTTGAGCGCGGCGGCAACTCTGAGGCTGGAGCTGTGTTGAGGTTCATCGCCATCGCCTAACTTCCCTTTAGGCGAAGCTGTCGGTTGTAGAGGTTGCCGATCAGAGAGAAGGTCAGGCTCATCGCCAAGTAGGCGACCATGATCAGCAAGAAGATAGACACCGCAGGAGCGGTCTGCGTCATTGTCTTGGCCACATTGGTGAGGTCTGAGTAACCGATGGCGCCCGCCAAGCTACTGTTCTTGGCCAGGTTCAGGTGCTGGCTGATTAGCGGAGGCACTATGACCCGCATCGCCTGGGGGAAGGTCACGTGGCGCAGGGCATTCATCGGCGACAAGCCCAGTGCTCGGGCCGCTTCCGGCTGACCGCGATTCACCGACTGGATGCCTGCTCGCACGATTTCGGCGATAAAGGACGACGTGTATACGACCAGGCCGATAAGCAGCACTATCAGCCCTCCCGGGAGGGTGAAGCCACCAGAGATGCGGCCGAAGGTACCCTGTGGCGCCGGCTGTGAGATGGCAAAGGGCGCTTCGCCGACCACCGCCGCGATGATAAGCCAGCTAGCGGCAGCGATGACGATAGCGGTGCTGCCGCCCATCACCACGGCGCGGGTAGCCTTACCGGTCGAGGTTTCTCGGCG
Source organism: Dehalococcoidia bacterium (assembly GCA_965197795.1). Classification (GTDB taxonomy): domain Bacteria; phylum Chloroflexota; class Dehalococcoidia; order DSTF01; family WHTK01; genus WHTK01. Next base: position 1,251,779 of record OZ240228.1, read on the forward strand.
GTCCAACCCGACATAGACGGCCACGCCTGCTATAACGGCCACCATTGCCAGCCCCAGCCATGTCACCGCTGCGTCAAAACCGTTGGCGGTCGGCCAAGGCAGTGATAGACCGGCGTTGTTGACGTACACTTGCTGGGCAATAACGTATCCGTCCTCGACGGGCGGCAGCGACAGTATGAGATAGAACCAGAAGAACAGCTGCACCAGCAAGGGCACGTTGCGGAAGAACTCGACGTAGGCAAGCGCCGCCTTGGAAACGAGCCAGTTGCTGGACATGCGGGCTACACCCACCAGGACCCCCAGCGCCGTTGCCAGAATGATGCCGGCGATGGCGACGGTCAGGGTGTTGGTGGCAGCGACAACAAAGGCGTAAAGAAAGCTGTCGGAGGATTCGTAAGGCAGGAAATGATGCCCGATAGGAGTCTGGTAGGCGCGGGACAAAAAGTCGAAGCCAGAGGGAATCTCTCGCTCCACTATGGCGTTGCTGATGTTGGCGAAGAACCAGCCGACTAGGGCCACCACCAGGACGCCAGAAACGAGCTGCGCGGCCCATTCGATGACACGAACATGCCGCCAAATCGGGATGCCCTGGTAGGTTAAGCTTCGGGGTATTATGGCCATTGTTGACTCATTGAAAAGCCACCCGTGGCATAATCAATCTCTGCGCACAAGATAGCAGGATAACAAGAGGGCGGCCAGCCTACACTGGCCGCCCTCTTTAGGTGGCTTCTTAGCTCTCTCTGCCTGCCACCACCCTAGCGTAGGGGTGCGGCGTAGATCTGGCCACCCTCCGTCCAAAGGGCGTTGCGGCTGCCAGCTCGCGGCAAGTTGATGCCACCGGGACCCAGGTTGCGGTCGTAGATCTCGCCGTAGTTGCCGACTGAGCGGATTACGTCTTGGGCCGCGGTTTGGCTGATGCCCAGGCTGTCTTGACCGAAGGAGCCCTCGAGACCGAAGAGACGGTCAACTTTTGTATCGCCTGTGACCGAGGTTGGAACGTTAGCGGAAGTGATGTCGTAGGCCTCGGCGTAGATGAGCATGCCCATCACGGTCTTGACCACATCGAACCACTGGTCATCGCCATGAGGGACCACTGGCCCCAGTGGCTCTTCCGAGATGGTCTCGGGCAAAATGGTGTGGGCGCTTGGGTCATCGAAAGCGCTGCTGATGGCAGCCAACTGCGAGCGATCGTTGGTGAAGGCGTCGCACTGGCCACTCTGGTAGGCGGCGACCACCGCGTCGGTGTCTTCGAAGGTCAGCACCTGCACATTCAAGTCGTTCTGGTTAGAGAAGTCCTGAAGATTCAACTCGGTGGTTGTTCCCAATGTCACGCAGACGCTGGCGCCTCTTAGCTCTAAGGCACTGGAGATACCCAGGTCTTTACGGACCAAGAACCCCTGACCGTCGTAGAACATCGTTTGAGCATAGTTACCCCACTGCGCGTCGCGGGAGGTCGTCCAAGTGACGGTGCGCACCAGCAAATCCACCTCACCGGACTGGATGGTCGGCCCGCGCTCAGCGGCCGTAATCAACCTAATTTCTATCGCATTGGCATCGCCCAGAACCGCCGCGGCTACCGCGCGGCAAAGATCGATGTCAAAGCCATGGTTGTTGCCGGCCGCGTCGAGAAAACCATAGCCGGGCACGTCGTTGCGGCTGGCACATATGACCGTGCCGCGGTCCTTCACTTGTTGCAGCCTATCACCACCACCTGCTCCGTCGCCTGAGTCCTGCGAACAAGCTGACAGTACGACTGCGACGACGGCGGCCGTGGCAAGCGAAAGCAGCGTCCATACCGATGCCTTGCTCTTGATCATAGATTCTACGTCTATCCCCCATCCTTATGCCCATGTCGAACGACTGTACAGCATTGAGGCCGTTCATCCAAGCCCCAGGGGTTCGCCAGTCATTGCGATACCAAGCCTGTTCTTGTTGTAAGATTCACTCACAAAGTGACAAAAACATATGGCTCTAAAGAGTAAAGAGTATTGATCAGAGCTTTCAGCGCGGAGGAAGAGATAATGCGGCTTCCATTAGTGAAATGGATCGTTTCGTTAGGGTTGTTGGCGGCTCTATCGCTGATGGCTATGGCTTGTGGCTCTGATGAAGAAGTGGTAGGGGAAGAGGCCCTGTTTAAGATAGGGGTGATGGACTCGGTCACCGGCATTGGTGAGACCTATGGCCGCGTGGCCGTTGAGGCCAAGCAGTTGGCGGTTGAAGAGATTAACGCTGCCGGCGGTGTCAATGGGCACATGTTGGAGCTCATCATCGAAGACTCGAAGTGTAACGCCCAAGACGCGATCACCGCCTACAAAAAGTTAACCGATGTGGACGGAGTGAAGATCATCCTCGGGCCCTCATGCAGCGGTGCGATGCTCGGCGCCGCGCCACTGGCCGAGGATGACGGTGTGGTCATCTTCTCCGGCCTGACAACCAACCCGGACATCGCCAACGCCGGAGACTACATTTTCCGGACAGCGATGAGCGACATCCAGGTGGGCATCGAGACCGGCAATGTGCTCTGGGCTGACGGGATCCGCACGTTGGCTACTATCACCGAGGCAACTGACTACGCCGAGGGAGTGAGGCGGACCAGCGTTGCGCAATTCGAGAGGCGGGGCGGCCAGGTGGTGAGCGAGGAGCGCTACCAATCCGACGTTACCGACTTCAGGACCCAGCTAACCAAGCTACTTAACGAAGCCCCAGACGCCCTCCACGTCGCTGCCCAGTCGGAGTTCACCGGCGGCACCATCGTCAAGCAAGCTCGAGAGTTGGGCTATGAGGGCCCCATATACGGCGAGATCGTGACAGCCGGCGCGACGGCTCTGGAGATTGCTGGCGATGCCGCGACCGGCGTAAAGGTCATCGCGGCAGACATCGACCCTGCTAATAGCAAGGGCCTGGAAGTTCTTGCTAAGTTCAGGGAGCGTTACGGATACGTCACTCTACCGTGGTTCATCGCCTCGGCTTACGACACCGTCTACATAACTGCCGAGTGCCTCAGACAGACACATGACGACCAAGATGCTGACGGCTTCAGAGACTGCCTTTACGGGATCACCTGGAGCGGTAGTATCGGAGATAACTACAGCTTCGACGAAGACGGCGAGGTCGTTGGTCTGGGTAACGTAGTCCTTGAGATTCTGCCGTTAGCCGAGAGGTCGGAGGAGAACAACGGTTGGAAGGTATTGGGCACTGCACCAACCGAATAGGCCTACCGCGTAGCCGCGAGGCTCGCGGGGGTTGGCCCAGATGCTCTGGGCCGACCCCCACCTAATCGTCAAGCAATACAGGGGGTTTTAGCTGCCCGCGAGCAATAGTCCAGTGGACGAGGGTACCAGCGAAGGAATTTCTAGTCATTGCAATTGAGTGCCTAGGAACCTGAGTTCAAGCCGCGTATGTCGGAGCATCTTGGGTCGGACAACGAACCAAGCCTCACGGGCAGGATGGTGCGTCAGTTGCTCCAGCGGGCGGGACCCAGAACCCCTCTTCCCTACAACAAACTCCTAGCAACCGGGCTGCTCATCACCGCTACGGCTTACATCGTCTGGAAGATCCAGGAATCCCCCGACCAATCCCTGCAGTTCGCCTTCAATGGCCTATCCGTAGGTGCCGTGTACGCCCTGCTTGCCCTTGGATTCACCATCGTCTACAGCACCGTCTGGTTCTTCGATCTGTACTACGGCGCGGCCGCTGCCCTGGGTGCTTATGGCGTTTTCTACTTGATGTCTGGCGAAACCCTGGGCGGGCAATACGAGGTTAACAGCCCTTACATCAATGTCGCCTTTGCCACGGTGATTGCAGGAGTAGTCGCCTGGGTCCTTCATTTGAGCCTACAAACCCGACTCCAAAGCCGCTTCAATTTCAGCCCGATGGCCCTCTTCGTCCTCGGAGGTCTCACCGCCGCCGCCGGGGTATACACGGGCCTTGTTCTCACCTATCCGGAGGAGATCAACGTCATACTCAGCCCTGCTATAGCTGTAATGGTGGCCGTGGCAGCAGGTTTAGTCCTCTATCGAGGCTACCGTCGCATCTTCGCAGACGCCAGTCTCGTGCCATTCTTGCTCATTGCCGCGGTTGCGACGGCGGCCCTGGGGGCATACTGTGGCCTCTTTGTGGCTAACGCCCCTGAGTCAAGCCTCTACTTGAGCTGGATGGTGTCGTGTCTGATGGCGGGGGCCGTTGGCCTGGCCCTTTACAGAGGCCTTTATATGTACATGCGCGACCGCGCCAGATCCCCTCTTGTCATGCTCGTCGCCTCGCTTGGTGTATTGCTGGCGATCACCGCCTTTACATCCATAGTCTTTACCAGCGCACCACGTCCCCTTCCGGAAGCCTTCGGGAGTGATCCATGGACAATTGCCGGGGCCAAGATCAAGGGGTTCAACATCTTCACCATCGGCGTGGCCTTCGTCGGATTTGGAAGCCTGCAGCTCCTACTCAAGAAGACCTCCTTCGGCAGGGCCGTGCGGGCCATTGGTGACGACGAAGAAGTGTCGAAAGTGGTGGGTATAAACACCACCACCATCATCGCTGTAGTATTTTTCATCGGCGGGGTCTACGCCGCCCTGGCAGGCCTGCTGAGCGGCCACGATACGGCCATCCAGCCCAGGATGGGTCTGCTGCTCCTGTTGAAGGGCTGGATAGCATCCGTAGTCGGAGGCATGGGGAACCTCAACGGAGCCATCGTTGGCGGATTCAGCCTGGGCCTTATCGAGCAGTTCGGCATCTGGGATCTGTCCGGCGAATGGAAGGACGCCATCTCCTTTATGCTGCTTATCCTCTTCCTATCGTTTTGGCCCAATGGCCTGTTGCCGAGGAGATAGGCCATGCTGACGAACTCGAATGTCTATACGAATGTCAAGAAACTGGCCCGCGACCCTCAGGGACTCTCGCGGTTCGCCAAGGGCAACGTGGAGCTATGGGCGAACCTGATCGTTATCACCTGGGCTGCTGCCTTCATGCTGTGGCAGGGCGTCGGATTTGCCATCACCCTGGCCACAGTCTTCGCTATCTGGGCGATATTGGCGGTCAGTCTGAATCTGGTACTGGGATTCTCCGGCCTCCTCTCTATGGGTCATATCGGCTTTTTCGGTATTGGCGCCTACGGGACGGCAATTCTCACCTCAGACCCCACATACGAACAGCTGCGTACAGAGGCCGTCCCCATCCTTGGTTGGCCTTTTTTTGCAGCACTACCCGTCAGCGTGGCCTTGACCGGCCTGATAGCCGCCGGCGTGGGTGTCGCCTTCAACCGATTCAGGGACGACATTTACGTGCTCGTCTCCTTCGGCTTCGCCATGATCACCTACAACATATTCTTGAATTGGCGAAGCCTTACCAGGGGTCCTTTCGGAATTCACGAGATAGCCAGGCCCCGCATAGGTGGGTGGGTGCTCGATGGCGAACTGGAGTTCCTGCTCTTGGCGCTCGCATTCCTCGCTTTAATTGTGCTGGTCGCATGGTTCATAGTGACTTCTTCGTTTGGACGCGTGCTGACCGCCATTCGAGAGGATGAGCAGGCCATTGAGGTCTTCGGCTACCACGTAGCACACTACAAGCTCGCTGTATGGGTCATATCGGCAATGATGGCCGGTCTCGCTGGGGGTCTATTCAGCAGTTGGACCAGATTCATCGACCCCAACTCCTTCGTCTTGTTGGAATCGATTCTCTTAGTAACCATAGTTATCCTTGGAGGCTTGGCGACTATCTGGGGCTCCATACTCGGAACCATGGCGTTCGTGCTGCTCGAAGAGGGGATGCGTTTTCTACCATTCGTGCCTGACCAGTTTGTCGGTCAGGCACGAATGATCGTTCTGGGCGTCTTGTTGGTGCTGCTTATGCTATTCAGACCTCAGGGCCTGATCGGGAGATACAAGTTGTGACCACTCCGCTCGCCGAAGCCTTCGCCCTGGAGACGATAGATATCTCGAAACATTTCGGGGCCGTTAAGGCCGTGGACCAGCTTTCCGTCTCCATTCCCCTGCTGGGGATGACCAGTATCGTCGGGCCCAACGGTTCGGGAAAGTCGACCCTGGTAAACCTACTGAGCGGGATATTGCCCTTGGACGGAGGGATGGTGATCATCGACGGCGTCGGCCTCAAGGTCATAAGGGCCCACGAGACTCCCGCCTATGGCCTCACCCGGACCTTTCAGGAGGTGCGGCTTTTCGGGCAGATGAGCGTATGGGACAACATCATGGTGGTCTTGACCAACCGTCGCCTCTTCCCCGCACTGCTCGAACGGACGAAAGCGTCCCATAGAGATAAGGCCAAGAGCATCTTGGAGAATATCGGATTGTGGGAGAAGCGCCGTGCCTTGGCCATGAATCTTTCCTATGGCCAACGGAAGTTGCTGGAGATCGGCCGCGCCATAGCGATGAACGTCGACATCTACCTCTTCGATGAGCCTTTCGCAGGCCTCTTTCCTCAGATGTTGGAGAGGATCAAAGACATAATGAAAGTTGCCCGCGCTGAGGGCAGCACCGTCATATTCATCTCTCATAACATGGACATAGTCCGAGATCTCTCAGATTACCTAATCGTACTTGATAGCGGTGAACTCCTCGCCCAAGGGGCGGTGGAAGACGTCCTACATCGGGACGAGGTCATAGAGGCTTATCTGGGCGCCTAGCCTCACGCCGAACGCTGTAGCCATAACAGAGGTGATTAGGTGACCAGTTCGGAAAGACCAAAAGAACATAACCTGGCCTTGAGCCCTGGAATTTCTGACGCAACTCAACCGTCCACCGACCGAGCGACACTTCTGGAACTGGTCGATATATCCGTGCACTTCGGGACTGTAGTAGCCCTCGATGGCGTATCGATGGCGGTCCAGCGTGGTGAGGTTGTAGCGGTGATGGGCCCGAATGGAGCCGGGAAGTCCACCGTTCTCAAAGCCGTCATGGGGCTCGCGCCCGTGGTCGCCGGCAGTGTCTACTGGCGCCAAAAGCTACTGGCAGCCCCCACCCATGAAATAGTGAAGGAAGGCATCTCCTTTGTCCCTCAAGGTAGACGCGTGTTCACCCACCTCTCCATCGCAGAGAACCTGGAGATGGGCTGCCTCTACCTCAACGATAAGGCGGAGAAAGAGCGCCGCTGGGATTCGGTCATGGATCTCTTCCCGATCCTGTATCAGAAGCGCCGCGACTTGGCCAGCCAGATGTCCGGTGGCCAGCAACAGATGTTAGCCCTAGGTCGAGGACTCATGGCCAGCCCAGAGGTGCTGCTGCTCGATGAACCCACACTAGGCCTTGCCCCCAAAGTCGTCACAGAAGTATTTCAGATAGTCTCCCAAATAAGCCAGAAGCTCAATACGACTATCCTTCTCGTCGAGCACAACATCAAGGGCGTCTTGGATATCGTCGACCGGGCCTACGTCTTGGACAAGGGTCGCGTCGCACACGAGGGCACACCCCGCTCAATCCGAGAGACTGATATCCTCACCCAGGTCTTCCTGGGCAGGGTCAACACTGGCCAAGAGGCCGAGGCAGACTAAGGGAACTGGGTAGTCGACATCATCCCCCCAAGCGGCATCAATCTTGCAAGGCTGCTGCAGCGCCGTCGGTGTTTGGCAGCGTGGCGGGCAGCGGAAAGCATCCCCGAGAAGCAGCGCGCCGATTGGCGCCGGATGCGCTGATACTACCTGAAGCGCCGCGGATGATGCTGCAAAGGGAGCTCTGACGATAGCCTACGCGCGACTGAGCAAGCAGAATGACCAGCGTGTGGTTTGCGCCCAAATCAGTTGGGGGCGGGAGCTGGGGAGGATTGCCAAAGTGCAACCAGGCAGCCGCTTCGAGCGGTGGTTGATCATGCCGCCGGGTTGGGTGGCGCGTTACGAAGACAATGTGTGGGTCGTAATGAGGAGGCAACGGCGCAGTGCAGAAGATAGTGGCTTCGGCAAGATGCCCGCGCGGCATGTGTTCCTCTTCCCCCGTGAAGCCGTATGTCCGGCGTGTGGCTTACTTAACGTCCTCGATACGGGCCCTCTAAGGGTCGAAGGCAAGCACCGTGACGATTACCGGGAAATACCGACGGACAGGCCGAGAACTCGGCAGCCCGAGATACTCAGATGCTGTGAAATGGGATGAAATCGCGCCTGATTGTGGATCGGGCTTGAGATCTCCTTGACAAAAGGCCGAGCGTCATGCTGGGAGCAACTTAACTGAATAGCGAGTCCGAACCGAGCGACCAGCCAACTCTGTCCGTCTCTTTCGAGAAGCCGGAGAGCTTGGCGGAGGCCGCTCAATTGGTTCCCGAAAATGAACGATCGCTCCTAGGACGCATCGGGGCCCTCACCTTGCACTCGCAGCACGACACGTTGAAGACTAGTGCTCCTGGGCACGCGACTGCAGCTGTAACCATCGACGCCCGCCTCTTCGCCGAGATTGACGAACGCGAGCCCAACCTGCCTGAAGCTGAGCGGCTTCGCCGCCTCAACTATGCACGCAAGGCGCATTTCGCTCGATTAGCGCTCGCGTCGGCAAAGGGCAGAAGCAGGAAGGCTCGGAGGTCCAAATGACAGGGCGCCAACTTTCCACACCCATCTTGACCAAAAGAACACCGGATCACGAACGGCACTCCCACCCGATGCCGTCGCACTGGAGGTCATTGATGCCGGCGCCGCCACCGCGACTCGCTGGGGAGGAAGACCTGTGCATCCCTGCCACGCAGGGAGCTTGAGCAGCGTCATGTTTCGTCCGGGCCTATAGAGGAGCACCTACGGGCACTCGTCAGGAGGTCTAGAGGCCGACACTCGAAGGGAGAGCTCAAGGCCTTGGCACGGGAGTTCCTGAGACTGTATTTCCCGAGGGCAGCTGAGAACGAGGCAGGGATGACGACCTTATAAGAGCGGTGCGTTACTGGAGAGAGAAAGTGGAGCATCGAGCATGACCGAGGACATGACCCCCGAGGATTGACTGGCACTCAGGCCGGATGAGGTAGCCAAGCGCCTAGGCTGCAGCCGCGCACTCGTTTAGCCTCCGGCGAGATCCCGAGTTTCACCCTCCGCCACTCTTGTTCCGTGAGCCTGGATGCACTAGGCAAGCTGATGCCTCAGCGCGAGCGAGTCTAGCGGCGCCATAGGACCGGATAGCACCCAGCGTAGACAGGAGGATCCTGTGCCTGGGATAACACAAACCTCACCTAGGCCCACAACGTGCACCGAGGCTGGCTGCGCTCAGCCGCGACACCTCGGCCCGGTAACCCACGATGGCTCGACTGCGCCACGCACGGCGGCATCCACTACACGGAGCCAGACGCGTCGCCGGCGCCGGCGGACACCCAACCGCTCAGCCTCACCGAGCTTGACACGTTCGAAATGGAAGACGTTGAGGCTCAGTCCATAGATTGGCGCTGGGATGGCCGGCTGGAGTACGGCAAAATCACGCTTCTAGACGGAGACCCAGGCGTCGGCAAAAGTTGGTGCGTCGCAGTGATTGCCACGGCCGTCACCCTCCGCATCATGATCGGCCAGCGCGGAGGCCAATATGAGCCACGCGACGTGCTCTTACTCTCTGCCGAAGATGATCCGTCCAACACAATCCGACCGGCAAGATCTGGCTAACCCTGACAGACCATCTCGAAGCGATTGAAATCAAACTTCAGTCGCCAGACAGAGACTTCGACCTCTTGCCGATTGACCCGTTGATGGCGTACCTCGGAGGCACCGATGGGAATCGTGACATTGATGTACGTGCCACCCGCGGCCCCTTAGCGGAGCTGGCGGCTAGGTATCACGTAGGCATCCTCCTTGTGAGGCACTTAACTAAAACGCCAAAGGATGCGGCACTCTACCGAGGGGGCGGCTCGATCGCGTTCGCGGCAGCTGCCCGCGTCGTCCTACTCGCCGGGAGGAATCCGAACGACGCCGGCGAGACACTGATAACCAGCATGAAAAATAACGCAGGCACGGCGGCGCCCACTGTCGGATTCAGCGTCAAGACCGGCGAGTTGGTGGTGGAAGTTGATAGGGACGGATGGCCAAGATGGCCAATCAAAACCCCCAAGTTGGCCATGTTACGAGATTTGGTCATCATAACCCCTCTGACGCCAGTTTTTAGGTACCTCCAGATACGACAGTTACCATAGCCGAAGATGGCCATCGTCAACAAAATATTGACCACCTTACCAGCTACGCACCCCAAGATGGCCAGTCCCCAGGAAATGGCCGCCTTAGAAATGACCACCTTGGCTCTTGCAGCCGAGCCTCCAAGAGCTTCACGCTCTGGAGAGCGTGGTCTCGACTAGAGGGTGGCGATCTCGGTGCAGGACAGGTCGACTCGCTTCGGATCGTGATGACCCGCCGAGCTAGAGTGTAAGAAATCAACGCAAAATATCCCCCTTTTTATTCCTAGCCTCAGCGGAGACGGGGGTCTATTCGTATTTGAGCCCCTATGGAGTTGAATCTGAAGAGCCGCAAAAACACGTGAAAAGACCTCAAAAACAGGCCAAACACCACGAAAACGCCTCAAAACAGACCTAAAACGCAACTTCTCGATCACATCGTATCGGCTCATTCGTATCTGAGCCAGTCGACTTTGATGCTGGAAAATGCACAAAACACGTTGAAACAGCAGAAGAAGGGGCCTAAAACGCGATTTTTGATGAGTTAGAAGGGCCTAATGACGGACCTGTTCGTGACCTCTCTGGCCTCATACTGCGTGGAGTGTGCGCGCCTGACCGAGGCCACGAACGCCCTAAAAGCTACGGATTGATGATGGAGTCGCCTAGCGGGGTGCCGATGCAGAGCCGGTACCTGGCCGTCGCGAACAAGGCGAGGGAGCCGGTGCGGGGCCTCCTGGCCGGGCTCGGCACGCTACCGGCGGGCCGGAATCGGGTCGCCGGCTACAAGGACGACATTACCACTCTGCAGGGTTAACAAACCTGCGATGGCCTGCTCGGCCTATGAGTTGCTGCCACCGGCCCAGAGGCGGCACCCGACCTCAAGCGCGAGGACGGTGTACAAGGCGTCGACGACCGGGAAGTAGACAAGATGCGAAGTGATGGCGCCTCCGGTCTCACTGCCGGGGTTCAGGGTCCAGAACCATTCCCAGAAGAACAGCATGGTCAGGACGATGGCCGCGTAGTAGACCAGGCTGACTCGCACGTACTCATTGCCGCCAGCTTCCCAGTCTTGCAGAGCACGTTTCCGCAGAGAGCTCACGACTAGTGTCGCCACCACTCCAACAGCCATAAACCAGTTCATTACTTTCCAGACGGGGTACTCGGCCGACCCGTCGTGGTACAAAGGGGTCACCATGAGGTGAACTGCCACCGCAAGCCCAGTCCCTACGAGAAAGACTGCTAGAACCCGATTCACTGTGTCCATGATGGCCATGGCATTTCCTTCGACTTGATTGACAGGGGTTGGCCCCTTGGGTTCACCAACCACCTTAGAGTACCGGAGGGCGACGGCAGTTTCGACAAAGCCCACCTTCTCGGTCCTAGTGCATCTGTCTCGAAGCATACAGGGCGGAAGCGTGCCGAGAGGGAGGGGCGGGCCAAAAGTCTAGAGCTCACTCTCCTGTGGAGCGTGGTAGGTCGGAGCGCGCGTGGTCGCGAAATAAGCTTTCGGGATCAGTTCGTATCTGAGCGCTGCAATTGTGAATCTGAGGGCATGCGCAAAAACACGTCAAACCAGGCCAAAACACGTCAAAAACGTGCTAAACCAGGCCAAAAATTGCATTGGACGCATGTGCGGCGCTCCGGATGGGGAGCTTACGCCGATAAGGTGCTCGCCCCGTTGTTCGCCGGCTGCCGGTAGCCGTCACGGGCCGATCTCCGCGATGCGTATCCGTTCAACCCGCAGAAGTACTGGTCTACTAAGAAAGATCGGCTCGCAATGCTTGTGCCGACCTTCCGCCGAGCAGAGGATCTAAGTCAGGCGTTAGGCAGCAGTTGGGTCAGCCGGGACTTGAGCGCCCGGCGGAGCAGCCACACCTGCCCTCGCTTCATACGGTCAAGGCTGTCAACAAGGTCTGGCCCTAACACCTAGCGCCACAAGCGGGCGGTCATCTCCCCGAGAGTCTTTCCGACGGTGCGATTCTTGGCGCTACGGGCGATCCTCTTTGGGTCGCCGGAGCCGATGACCTCCGCATCGCGGACCTTGCGGCTCAACATCCAAAGTAGGCGACGCAGTTTCAAGTTCGGCCCCCATGCTAGCAATAGCAACCGGCTCTGGTCCCCTGCGGTAGCCACCCTGAGCGCGCCCGCTCAGCCTTGCCGCGCATGGTGCGCTTAGCGATCTTCTCGCGCTCGAACTCGGCGGCGAACGCCTTGACTGAGGGCAGTTGCTGGCCGGTCGCGGTGTCCTCAAACTTCTCGGTCACGAAGTGGAGCGCGACGCCTCGCTCCTCCATCTCCTCGGCGAGGATCGCGACGTGGGAGAGATGGGGCGAAGCCGGGCGGGAGTGTTAGCTTCTTCCATTTCCGAGATGGCCGTTAGTTGGACAGGGGATGAAGGCGTCTGTGCCGACGCGGTCCGCCTATCCCTAGCTCTGGAGCGTCCAGTATATGACTGTGTCTATCTTGCCCTGGCATATCGGATAAGCGCGACACTGGTAACGGCAGACGCCCGTTTGGTAAATGCGCTAGCGGAAACGGAGCACCGTTACACGGTGGTTACCCTGGACAGCATCGTCATGGAATGACCTGGGGTCCGGCAAACCGGTATGCGTTGATCATTCGCCCCTGCGCCGCCGGAGCGAGAGACTCAACGGATCCACTACGCGCTGCGGCGATCGCATATTAAGCAAAGATCGACAGTCAGGGCGATCCCCAGACTCCGAAGATCGATAGTCGGCTTGTACAGTAGGGCGTGCGGGCCCTGGAGAAAATACGTTAGAAGACAGCGCGCATGAGTCTTTGCCACGTTATCCCGCTGACGCGCGACTTCTCTTCTGCAAGCCCTGCCACAGTCGCAAGACCGAAGCAAGAAGGCAAGCGGTACCGGTTGGTGGACCAAAAGTTCCAAGCGCGAGTCGCTGTGGTCGCGTGAGCCCTCTAGTCCTAATCGATTCGTTGCGCAGGCACCGGCATCAAGCGCGGCAGGTCGCCGGGCAAGTCTAGGCACCACGCGTGTTATGCGCAGCCGCGCTTCAGATCGAGTAGCGTCAGAAGCCGAGCGCAACTATGATCTTCTTGCCAGTGTGCGCTTCTGGTCTGGTTAACGAGTAGTGGGAATGACATTCTGCCAAGAGTGTAACAGCATTGGCTTTCTTCTCGTAGCAACTCATAGGTCCTACCCGGGCACAGCCCTAACCTGACGTTGGTCGCTTGTCGCCTAGCAGAGGCTCCCGGCGTGTGCATGATCGTTGGGCCGTGGTTCCCGTACGGGCTTGGGGATTTGCGCGAGGGCGAGAATTGCCGTTATTGAAGCCTGCGTTTCACGCAAAAAACCCGTGCCGAGGCAATCGTGACAATAACGATCGATCACATCTCCTCGATCAACTTCCTCGCCGCTGCGGCTCGAGCGCCTCTCGCCCCTACAAGGAGCTAGCTAGGCATCGTGCGCGGGACCGTGTCGGCTAGCCTCGCGCACCAGCGATGGTGCCGCTCCGAGCGGTAAGGTAAACTCCCAGCTAGCCCACTGCCGAGGCTGTAGTTAGTGGACGCAAGGTCCACCAATCTGATCTGCCCTCCAAAACTGGTCTAGCTAGAGTGAAAGTCGCTCGGACGATAAGCATCTTCGAGGGTCGACAGATGAGCGGCCGTCGGTACACTGAGGAGCAGATCATCGTGCGCTCAAGGAGCGGGATGCCGGTGTTTGGAGGTTTGTTGTTCCATGAGCAACCCGAGTGTGGAAACCGAAGCACGACTCGATGCGATGTTGCGCGATTTTGAGGCATTGAGCCAGCAGCAAGTGGGTTACCCCGCCAACCAGGCCTTTGACTACTCGGCGCTGCTGCCCTTCATGCGGTACAGCCTCAACAACGTCGGCGATCCCTTTCACGACAGCAACTTCCGCAGCAATACCCACGAGGTGGAGCGTGAGGTCATTACTCGATTCGCCGACTTGATGCACTTGGCGCGGGATCAGGCTTGGGGCTACGTCACGTCCGGTGGGACCGAGGGCAACATGTACGGCTTGTACATGGGGCGTGAGCTTTTCCCGGACGGCGTGGTCTACTTCTCTCAGGACACGCACTATAGCGTCCGCAAGCTTCTACGAGTGCTGAAGACGCGTAACATCATGATAAAGAGCCAGGATAACGGGGAAGTAGACTACGAAGACCTCTACGAGACTATACGAATCAATCGTGACGTGCCGGTCGTCTTTGTGGCAAATATAGGCACCACGATGAAAGGCGCCGTGGATGACGTAAGGCGGGTGCGCGACATCCTAGATGACCTGGCGGTTGCGGACTCCTACATTCATGCGGATGCTGCCCTGGGCGGCATGATTCTGCCTTTCGTAAAGGAACCGCAGCCGTACGGGTTCGATGCCGGCTTCGACAGCGTGGCGATCAGTGGGCACAAGCTGATTGGCTCCCCGCTACCTTGTGGGGTCGTGCTGACCAGGCGTGACTACGCGTCGCGTATCGCACGGTCAATCGAGTTGGTGGGGGTGTTGGACACCACGCTGACGGGGTCTCGTAACGGGCTGACGCCGCTAATTTTGTGGTACGCGTTCGAGCGCTATGGACTCGATGGTATCGGGAAGGTAGTGACTGATATGTTAGAGGTCGCCGAGTACGCCGTCGCCCGTTTCCAGAGCAGCGGCATTGCCGCGTGGCGCAACAAGAACTCGAATACGGTTGTCTTTCCGAGGCCATCGAAGGAGGTTCTCCGCGAGTGGCAGATTGCTCCGTCTGAGGACATCGCCCACATCATCACCATGCCGCACGTAACGCGTGAGACGGTAGACGCGGTTGTGTATGATTGTGTGAAACAAGAGCAGGCGCAAGCGGACTGAGGAGGATTGCGATGGAAAGAATCATCGTTATGGTAAAAAACGAACTCGGGGTCATCGCGGATATAACTGGGTTGCTGGCCGAGGCGGACATCAACATATTGACCATGGACACCGAGAGTGCCGGTGACAAGGGCACCGTAATCCTGGCAACCGAAGAGAACGGTCGCGCCTTGGACGTGCTGACGAGCACAGGCTTCAACGCGATAATCGACGACGCACTGGTCATCAGACTTCCCGACGAGCCGGGCGCTCTTGCAAAGTTATCGGAAAAGTTCAAGCATGCAGAGGTGAACATACAGAGCCTGCACATACTGGGCCGCCACGCCGGCTACACGACAGTCGTCCTGTCCCCCGACGATCGCGCCAAGGCGGAAGCGCTTGTGGACAGCGATTCTATAGTCTGAGTTTCAGAGTGAACGAGATGATCGGTGTGGCGGGCCTTATGAACCCGCCAGTCATCACTCAAGAAGTTGCTTGACACCGGCGCGACCCTATTATTCTTCCGAGGCCACTCAACACGGGGCGATTGTCCATTTATACGAGACTCGCGCCGGTGTCAAGCAACTTCGGGATTGATATTGGTGCCGCGGTCTGATCGTCACGCATAACGGTGATTCTGTGAGTCGATGTCTTTCACAAGATGGGTTCGTGAGCCTTCGGATCAGTTTCTCAGAGTAGATGGATTTCTACGCCAATCCAGTAACCACAGCTGATAGTCGGAGGGTAACCCAATGTCACCTCGGATGACTTTCGGAGTTGTCGGGGCGGCCATAGCGACGATAATTGTCGCGGTCCTCGTGATAACTATGGGGGAGTCCACCCCGACTAAAGACGAGCCGGATGCATATACCAAAGCCTTCGTACAGGCTGCCATCCAACGCTACGAGCGCGACGGTCGGCAGCCGACGATCGATTACTACAACTCTACCGATAGCGTCGACGGCCAGTGGTACGTGTTCATCATTGACCAGGATGGCTTCACCGTAGCGCACCACAATCCCGACTTTCGAAACCGGGACCCCAGCCTCCGCGTGGATGCGACCGGCTATTTCTACGGCGACGAGTTGCTAGGGGCTACCGAGGAAGGGCGCTGGGTGGCTTACATCTTCCTGAACCCGGATACGGGTGAGGAAACGCAGAAGCATACCTGGATTGTGCTACACGACGGGCTGCTGTTCGCCTCGGGCTGGTACGGGGACCCTGCGAGCGAGTAGTTCACGAACCAGTCCACGAGTCATGCCTGCCACATTTGCAATCTCACGCGACAATGGAGTTTGCCACCGGCAAGGATAGCCATGACCCGTGGCGGCGATCCGAAAGCTCGGCCAACTCCAGAGGCGGGGTTGGCCGCACCACCGCCAAGGCCACTGCCGCCTTAGCCTTGTTATCGCTTTGCCGGGGGGCGCAAGGTCTTTCGCTAAAGGCCCAACTCATATTCATTATCCCTTGCTAGTGGTCCCCAACCTCCGCTCAAGATAGCCGTCAGGATTCATCGGTCGCAGCGGCTCCGGCGCCACGCCTGCCAGCGTCAGTTCAGACCGCAGGCTGCCCGCCATCTGCACCTCAATAAGATGCTCGAAGTGCCCGACTCTCACGTGCCGCGGCTCATTCAGGTACTGTCTTTCTTCTGAATCTGCATCCCAGCGCGGCTGCCGAGCTTTGCTTAGTCGTCACCTCTCTGGACTTCTCAAAGCCCGAGGCGAAGGGTGACAATCAGGGCGCGAAGCGGTAGATGACGGGTAGCTCTGCAATGTCTGTGACACTGGGATCGGTGTGGTGCGATATGTGAACGCGGCCGGTGCCGCAGTCGCCGAACTCGTCACAGGAGATAACCCCGATGATGCCCCTAAAGCCGGTGGTGGCACTCAGCGCCTCCCGCAGCTTGGCACGGTCGATGTAAAGAGTATCTCCGTCGACAACCGCGACCTCCTCGACGGCTCGAAGAAGCATGGTGGCCGCGTCGTAGGCATGGGCCAGGTAGGCAGACGTGGGCGCTTCACCATACCGCTCTCGATAGTCGGCGATGAGCGCGTCGCCGCTCTTGCCGGTCGCCGCGTTGGTATTGTCGCCAAGGCTCAACTCGGGACCTGGCAAGTAGATGCCCTCCGACTCGGGGATGGCTAGGAACTCGGGGACCAGCAGGGCCGCACCGCCAATCAGCGCTATGTCCTCGAGTGCAGGGACTTGGCCGATCTGCCGCACGATGGCTGCGCCTTCGTCTTGGAAGAGCGGAAGGAAGACGCCGTCCGGACTGCCGGCGGCAATCTGGGTGATGACGGGGGCCATGTCGGTGTCGCCACGGCTAATGGAGATGAGGGCGACCGAGCCGCCAAGCTCTTCGAACGCGGTGGTGAAGGCGCCGGTTAGACCGGTGGTATATGGGTCGCCGTCATGGATGGCAGCCATCCGGCGCAGACCAAGTTCGTTGTAGGCGAACTGAGCGACCGCCTCTGCCTGATAGAGGTCGTTGTTGGAAGTCCGGTAGTAGCCGGGGTGGTAGTTGGAGCCGGCGTTGCCTTGGAGGTCGGAAGTCAGCGAGGGGGCCGTCGTCGAGGGTGCGATCATCACCAATCCGGCCTCGCTGAGGATTGGCGAAGCGGCGCTGGCAGCGACTGAGCAGGACGTGCCGATGACGCCTACGACTCGTGGATCGCCGGTCACCGTATTGGCGGCGGCACGTCCACCTTCCGCGGTGCAGAGAGAGTCGAGGCCGGCGCCAAGCGAGACGCCGTGCCCCTTGATCGGGCCGTAGTCCGTCACCGCCAGCTCCACGCCGCGGTGGTTGGGAATGCCCAGGTCACCGAGACTTGTAAGTACGTTCAGCGACCGTACCTCGATCGCATCACCGGAGGCAACCTCTACTACCGACCAGAGCGCAGTAGGGTACGCTTTCCAGCCGGGTGCGCTTCCGAAGGGGCCGGCGTCGGAATCGCCGCCCCCGCAGGAGACGGCTGCCAGCGCCAGAGCTGAAAGCAAGCCAAGACAGCGTAATGATCGGTCCCAGCGTTGATATGTCATCGTCATAACCTCTATTGCTCTCTAGTGGCGGTTTCTTACCTGGAGCGCTGGAGTAAGAGCGATTTATCAGATACGCAACCATGAGCGTAAGCCAACAGCCCGCCGCGCCCGAAATCTGTGCATATAAGCTTTCAGCCAGAAGTAGGTAGCGGGCGCATGACACCTTGCTGACAATCATTGAGCAGTGAGCAGGCCCAGTTCTACGGATGTTCGAAGGTTCAGCTAGTTGCGGCAGAGGGCGATGCTAGCCTAATTCTTTGCTGACATCAACTCTCGACATAACTGCTCCTCCTAAAATCTTAGGCTCGTGTATACTCAAAATCTGCTTAGCACTTGGCGAGCCCCGCTCGATCGCGTTAACTCTTCTTCCACACCCTGGCCGACAGTTTGTCCATAAGAGTTGTCTCCCTCTTGCGTTGGAAGGTGATCGAGCTTGCCAGCTACGAAGGTTCATGTTTTCCTCGCGATAGTGCTGGTTTTCGACAAGGTTGCCGATTCCAGTGGGGTTGTTTCCACGCCGGTGGCCAGATGTCATCGATTGTTGCCAAACAGATAGATGTCGCTTGCCCACTGTGGGCACGGAGCTGGCGGCCACATCCGGCGTTCCCCCTATGGTGGTGCCCCTAGCGGGATGGCTGGGGCCGAGGGGAAAGTGCCTAACCCCCGCCCACCTCCCGTTCGACTCGGGCCGAGTGTGATGCTCTTCGGCAACCTCAGAACGCGTAGGCTCAGGCGGCGTGAATAGATAGCATAGGCTCATAGAAATGACGGCGGAAGAGTGCGATG
Source organism: Dehalococcoidia bacterium (assembly GCA_965197795.1). Taxonomy (GTDB): domain Bacteria; phylum Chloroflexota; class Dehalococcoidia; order DSTF01; family WHTK01; genus WHTK01. Next base: position 1,270,497 of record OZ240228.1, read on the forward strand.
CCGGTAAGGGTAGGGGTTGTTGGGATACTAGCGGTCGGGTTGCTGTTCGCCGCCGCCATCGCTGGGCGGCAGGGGGAGGACTCGTGGCAGGCGGATGTGCCTTTGAAGTTGGGGCTGTTGCTGGACTTCTCCGGATCGCCCAAAGTATCGGCTGATAGGTCGCGTGGATTTGAGCTTGCCATTAAGCAGGTCAACGAGGCGGGGGGTGTGCTGGGGCGGCCGGTGGAGTTCGTCACCGGTGATGCGCCTCACGACGTGAGCGTCGCCATCGAGTCGGCAGAGCGGCTACTGGGCGAGGGAGTTCACGCCATCGTCGGGCCCTCATCCAGCGCCGCATCGCTGCCCATTGCGGAGATGGTAATCAGGTCGGCGGCAATCCCCATGATCAGCCCGTCGGCTACCTCGCCGCAGTTGACCGACGCTGAGGACGATGACTTCTTCTTCCGCACCACGCTTTCCGACACCGCCCAGGGCCCGATTCTTGCGCGCGTCGCTGAGGAGCGTGGGTTCAGCAACGTAGGCCTCGTGTACCGCGACGACCCGTATGGGCGGGGACTCGCGGCTGCCTTTGAGTCCGCCTGGAAAGGAACGATCATAAGCGCCGTCGTCAACGCCGAGCAGCCGTCCTTCCTGGCAGCGATTAGGGAGACCACGAGCGCGGGGGCCGAGGCGTTGGTGGTGGTCAACTTCGTATTGGACACGCGTTTGATCGTGCGCGAGGCGCTGGATGCGGGACTTTACAATCAGTTCGTCTTCGGCGACGCCAGCAAACGGCAGAGCCTGATCGAGGACATCGGCGGTGAGCATTTAGGGGGCATGTACGGCACGGCAGGCGCACCGGCGCCAGACAGTGCGGCTAGCACCGCGTGGGATGCGGCGTTCGCTGCGGAGTACGGAGAATTGTCGGCGGTCCCGTACGTGAGGGAGGCGTACGACGCGGCGCTGGCTATCATGCTGGCGGCTCAGGCTGCCAGCAGCGTCGACGGCGATGCTATCCGGGACCAGCTCCGCGCCATCGGTGGCCCGCGAGGGCAGAAGGTCCACGCTACGCCTGATGGTGTGGCCGGCGCCTTGCGCCTTCTCCGTGCCGGCGAGGAGATCGATTTTGAGGGTGCTGCCTCGACGCTGGACTGGGACGCCAATGGCGATCTCGAGCGCGGGCATATCGGCGTTTGGCGGTTCACGGAAGATGGTGGGATCGAGGATCTTGAGGTCTTTTCGGTTGAGCCTTGAGTAGGCCTGGCCCAAAGGCGACTGGGCGGGGACCTAAAAGGGCGGTCTTTTCTCGGCGAGAGTCAGCCGGCACCACAGGGGCACGACTCGCGGGGACAGCTGGGTCCTAGACGTTCTGGCTTGTTGTCACTTGTCGAACGCTTCTGGTGTCACACCAGGGGCGGGATCGAGAATCTCGGGAAATGTTAAGGAGTTCACCATAGTTACGAGCATTTCGAGATCCAAGGAATCAGAGCCGATACTCACCTCCATCGGACTGCCAGAAAACAACGACCCCGGTTGCCCCCATCCCTGTCCAAACCGGCCAACGTAAACGGTAAGGACAAGTCCAAGATCCGTCTCGGGATCGAACGGAGAGACGAGAGGAACGGCCGCGGACCAGATCGCCTCATGTCCACTAATCACCAGGGAGCCGCTTTCAACGCGCTGGGACGGGAACGCGTGCCGCGCGCTCAGCGTAGGTGGAAAGCCCTGCGAGATGACGATTCGATTGCCATTCGAATCCCGATAAATCACCGTAATCCAATCATTGTGGACGCCGGCGCCGAACTCGTTGAGCTCTCTTTTGCTGGCATCTACGGTTTGCTGGTCGTATCCGACAGGCAGAAAGGATGGCAGCATAAAGACGAAAGACGCTTCTCGCGATGCTGCCTCAATCGAGGCATAGCGAACCACGTCGTCGTCTGACGGAAGGAGAGCCCCATTCCCTCCTTCGGGGCTTCCGCGAGAGGCCAAAATGACCCCACCAACAACCACCAGCCCTACAAACAGGGCGACTGCAAGAAGTGCTCTCGGTGATAACCAGTGCCTCATGCGACCCCATTCTGATCAAGGATTGGCATAGACTCTATCCATCCTTCTGAGCAGGCTTCCACTCCATCGATTGTCCTAGTTGAGTCTCTTTGAATGGTAACCAACGCTTCTGGAGGTAATCTCCGAGAGTTAATCGCTCGGGTGCAGAGCCCAACATCCCCGCGCGCATCTGATAAATCCATCTCGTCCAGGATCAAAAGATCCATCTTGGCCGGAACGCTCGCGTCTGAGGTGAGAAGAGACTACGAAGGCCTCGGCCCACCGGGCGTCCAGTCGCCAGTCCACGCACAGGCGGCGGACATCATCCCGGTAGTCATTGAGGTGGAGGCGACGCGAGCTGCAGAGAAGATTCTCGTCGTCCGGACCGTATCGTTGCGCAAAGGGCGCCGACACCTGCCCCAGCCTTTCTGCTAATCGCGCCGGCGACTGCGGAAGCCTATTGCGGCCATCCGGCTTGTGATGAGCAAGACCCTTGATGATGCGCCGGTGTTTGCTTTCGTAGAGGCTCTTGAACTCTGAGAGAAATTTCTTGCCGTCGGTGGTTTTGTCGGTGCACATGGCTTGGAGCAATAGGCTGGCCAGGCGGAGGTCGCGGCCATCGGTGAGCCTCAGCCCCCTACGATCACCGCCGCGTGGCATTCGACTGCGCCATGATCGGAGAGATTCTCGAAGGGTTACTAAGGCGAAATCGTGCGCTGAAATGAAGCCTGCTCGTTTTGACGGCACATGACTCCACCCCGCTCCCACTGACTGGCATATCGACCGCCTCTGCGATTCCTCTTGCTACGCGTGTTCAGCAGCTGGCCTCTCCTTAGTGTGTGGAAGCGCAAACGTCACGTGGAAAGGGAGGCCAGCGGCCGGAGCGTCGTTTATCAACGTTGAACATAGATGCCGATGTTCGTCCAGTGGTGAGTAAAGGCTATCCCTTTAGGCTGACCGTTGCTTTGCCGCGCTAGCTCGCGGTCGAGTGACTGGAACAGAATGGTCTGCTCTGGTCACCGCGGTGGCTTTCGATGGCTAATGCCATATCTTCGCCTAGACCAAAGCAGGCCACGTTCTACGGGCTGACTGTCGATCTTCTGAATCTGACTTCCTGTGAGACCGTCGATCTTTGCTTAGTAGTCGACGCTGAGCGCGTTGAGGAAGACGAACAGGAAGAACGGGACGGACGGCCCGATGCCCGTGTGACCGAACACCAGGATGAAAACGATCACCGCAAGTCCCAGCGTCGCGAAGTAGGTGAACGCGATCGTCGCCACCAGGTAGATCGGCGCGATGGCGGAACGGAGCAGGAGTGCGAGCACGACACCGATCGCCAGCAGGATCAGGGGCAGCACGACCACTGAGTCGCGGTCGCCGGCGGTTCGCGTGTCTGCCGCCTCGGCGGTGTCGCCGCCGACCAGCACGGCGGCCGGGTCCAGGCCGGCCGCGATCGCACGCTTAAGGGCCAGTGCGCGCAGATCAGGCACCACGTCGAGGGCCGCGTCGGAGAACGGGTTCTCCACCAGGACGACATCCAGCCGCGCCGCACCTCCGTCGGGCGACACGAACCGTGCCGCGGCGCCGGACGGTCCGTCCTGGGGCCCATCCGTGCCGAAGGGCCTGGTCGGCCCTGAGACATCGGCGACGGCCGGGTGTTCGGCGAGGCTGAGGGTGAGCGCGTCGAACGCCTCGAGTCGCTCCGGACTTAGCACTCGCTCGCCCGTTGGCAGCGAGACGTAGATCCGCATCGGCGAAAGCTCCCCGGCGGGGAAGCCGCCGCGCAGCAGCTCGAAGCTCCTGACGGACTCGGTGTTGTAGGGCAGGCTCGCGAGCTGGTCGTAGGTGGGGCGGAAGGCCGGCAACCCGAGGATGAGGAGGGCGAGGACGCCCGAGGTGGCGGCCAGCGCGACCCGAGGCCGGCGCAGCACCACGGCGCCGATGCGGCCGTAGATGCTGCGCTTCCAGGCCTGCTCCTCGCCCCCGCCTGCGGCTCCCTCGGGGTCAAGGCGCGGTTGCCTGGGCCAATAGGCGCGCCGCCCGGCGATGGTAAGCAGCGCCGGCACCAGCGTCAGCGCGGCCAGCATCATGAGCCCGACCGCGATCGCGATCACGGGGCCAAGCGACTGGTAGGAGCGGAGCGTCGCGAGCAGAAGGACGGCCGAGGCGATCAGGATCGTCGTGTCGGCCGAGGCGACCGCCCCGCCGACGCCGCGCATCGTGCGCCGCATCGCCTCGTGCTTGTCGGCGTGACGGCTCAGCTCCTCGCGGAAGCGCGCGGACACGAAGAGCACGTAGTCGGTCCCGGTGCCGAACAGGACGACGGTCATGATGCCGGTGGTCTGGCCGGAGATCGGCAGGTCGAACTGCTGCGCGACGGCGGCGCCGACCGCCCCCGCGACCTGGAAGACGAGCCCGACCGCCAGTAGCGGTATCAGGGCCACGATCGGCGACCGGTAAATCGCGATCAGCAAGACCAGGACGAGGAGCACGGTGACGATCAAGAGGAGGGAGTCGATGTTGGAGAAGACCTGGACCAGGTCCACGATGAGGCCGCCGGGACCGCCGACGGCGACCTCAACGCCGGGCAGCTCTGCCAACCCGGCACGGTCCCGGATGGCGGCGACAGCATCGGCAAACTCGGTCTCGGCCGGTTCCCCCGTTATCTCGACGAGCACGTACAGCGTCGTGGCGTCCGGGGACACGAGGCCGGACCAGGCCGGCAGCTATACGATCGCATTCGGTAGCTTTGCGGTTTCAGCGGGACTGGCCGCCACCGTGATGTTCTTCTTGCGCCCACCAAAGGCGGACGTCAGCGACCCCGTCCAGGCCATGAGCGTTGGATGAACCGCGGCGCAGAGAGTATTCCTCAGTAGCGGCGATACCGTAACGATGTGCCCAGGTTAGGCCCTCTAACGTGCCTGCGAGCGGGGCATATTCGGCTCCCAGCCAGCCGTTGTAATCCATCTCATCGATGCGGTCGAAGACGTAGCCCAGATTTAGCTCGCCGTGCTGCGGCTCGTGGCGCCCCGGAACGCTGGAGAACTGAATGTGGCGGATGATATCGAGGTTGCTACGGATACCCTCGACGACGTCGCCTTCCATGATCTGCATGTGATAGAGGTCGTACTGGAGATAAACGTTGCCGGTTGCAGCAGCTTCGATGACATGACGGGTCTGCTTTGTGGTGCTGTGCAGGTAGCCGGGAACGTCACGCTGATTTAGCGGTTCGAGCAAAAGCGCGACGCCCCGTTTCTTTGCAACCGGTGCTGCGTACTGCAGGTTCTCGACGAAAACCTCTTCGCACTCTTCTCGTCGAAGGCCTTCTGCAACCACGCCTGCCATGAGATGGACCATCCTGGCTCCGAGGCCGTTGGCGTAATCGAGCGTCATTTCGAGGCTCTCGCGAAAGTCGGCTTGGCGGCCTGATAGCGCCCCAAGTCCGCGTTCGCCGGCCTGAGCGTTGCCTGCTGGTGAGTTAAGCAGGATGAGCTCGACACCGGCGTCTTCCCTCCATTGGCGAACATCCTTGAGGGGGAATTCGTAGGGCCGTAGGTACTCGACGGCGGTGAAGCCTGCCGAGCGTGCGGCCTGAAATCGCTGAGCCGGCTCAAGCTCGGGAAACATCAGACTGAGATTGGCGGCAAACTTTGGCACCTAGACTCCTGTAATCCGGACTCGACGAATAGTTTAGCTGCGGAACTCTATCACTGCCGCTCCGAAAGTCGCGGCGAACCGACTAGGAGCCGGAGCGCGGGAACACGAAGGGTTCGCCGCGGGCGGCCACACCGACGCGTTGGCCGATCGCGAAGGCCGGGTCGGTGAGAAGGCGGAGTCGTAACGTCTCGCCACTCGTCAGTCTGACAACGACCATCTGATCGTGGCCGTAGTAGTCGATGTCCACGACTTCACCGGGGATGCCGCCGTCCAGGCTGGCTGCTAGCGTCTCGGCCCGGAACATCACGTCGACCGACCCACTGACCTCAGGCGCAGCGAAGCGTCCGAGGACGCATTCGACTTCCGACCCATTGGCGCTGCCGGGGACCACATTGGCGGCGCCGACGAATTCTCCGACCTCACGACTGACTGGCGTCTCGTAAACGTCGGATGGAGTACCAACCTGAAGTACTCTTCCATCAATCATCACGGCGACTTCGCCTGCCAGGCTGAGCGCCTCTTCCTGGTCGTGCGTGACGATGATGGCGGTGATGCCGACCTCTCGTAGCAGGAGACGTACTTCGCCCCGCACGCTTTCGCGCACCGACGGATCGAGGTTGGAAAACGGCTCGTCCATGAGGATCAAGTCGGGTTCTGCGGCTAGCGCTCTGGCCAGCGCGACCCGCTGCTGCTGTCCTCCAGACAGTTCATGGGGCATGCGGTTGCCGAAGGTCTCGAGGCGGACCAGCGTGAGAAGCTCAGACACGCGCGATGTCCTATCCGAACCTGCTGGTAGGCCGAAAGCGACATTGGCCGCGACATTGAGATGGGGGAAGAGCGCGAAGTCCTGGAACACCATGGCGACTCGTCGTTTTTCTGGCGGCAGCCTTACGCCGGGGCCATTAACAAGTCTACCGCCGATCTCGACTGTCCCCGTGTCGGGAGCCTCGAGCCCGGCGATGATTCTGAGCGCCGTCGTCTTACCACAGCCGCTTGGCCCAAGGAGCGCCAGTACCTGCCCGGGGGCTACATCGAGTTCAAACTGGTCTACGGCTTGAACATCGTCAAAGCGCTTGCGAACGCCTCGGCAGCGTACGGCGTAGTTGGTTGTCACCATTCGTCTCGTCGCTCCCAGTAAATCATAGCGGCCATAGGCACTGCAGAGGCAGCCACCAGGATTAGCGCTGCGAAAGCGGATCGCGAAAGCAACGCGGCGGATGCGTCGGTCCAGGTCTGTGTAGCCAGCGTGTTGAATCCGGTTGGGCCGAGGATGAGGGTTGCCGGTAGCTCCTTCATTGTGACCAGGAACACCAGCGCCAGGCTAGTGATGATGCCGGGCCTCAGTAGAGGCACCGTGACGGATAGAAATGCCCGAGTCGATGTCTTGCCCAGGGTCCGCGCTGCCTCTTCCAGGTTTGGATGAACTTGAAGCAGGGCGGTTCGGAGGCCGCCCAGGGCAACAGGAAGGAAAAGCACGACATAGGCGACGACGAGCATCGTCATGCTTTGATAGAGCGGCTGAGCGTAACGAATGCCGAAGAAGACCAGCGCCAGCGCTACTACGATCCCCGGCAGGGCGAATCCGGAATACACGGCGCGCTCGATCATCCAGGGCAGGCGCCCACCGTAGCGCACGCTTAGCAAAGCAATCGGCGTTGCGGCGAGAACCGTGGCGAAGGCCGCAAGGCCTGAAGCGTAGATCGAATTGCGGGCTCCCTCCCATATGGACTGAAAGCTTTCGCCGGCAGACACGCCTTGAAGGAACAAGTAAACCAGGACTCCCAACGGCATGAACAGCGCCAGGAGCGCGATGAGCAAACAGAAAGACAATGCGGGCCAGCGCCAGCGCCCCAGTGATATCAGGCCGGACCTACGGGAGGCTCCGGCGGTGCTCTTGTAGTACCTGGAGCGACCACGAGAGGCTGCCTCCGCAGCGACCAGGCTGAACGCCAGGACCACCAGGACCAGCGAGCTTGCCGCGGCCAGGGTGCGGTCAAACGCGAGCTGGTACTGGGCATAAATCACGCTGGTGAATGAGTCATAGCGAAGCAGTGATACAGCGCCAAAGTCCGACATTGTATAGAGCACGACGAGTAGCCCGCCTGCTGCGAGCGCCGGCCTCAACTGAGGCAGTGTGATTCGGAAGAACGTGGCGAATGGACCTCGACCGAGCAAGCGAGAGGATTCCTCCATGGCCGGGTCCATGCCCCAGAGCGCGGTCCTGACGCTGAGCAGAAGGTAGGGATATGTCAGGAGCGTCAAGGTCAGTACGGCGCCGGGAAAGCCGTATATCTCCGGCAAGCGGTCGACGCCAAGACCCTCGAGGGATTGCTGGAGCATGCCTCTGGGGCCGAGGGCTTGAATGACGATGAGTGCGCCGACGTAGCTGGGAATCACCAGTGGCAGCACCGTGACAACGGACCAAAAGCGCCGCCAGGGCAGGTCCGTCCTGACGGTGAGCCAGCCGAGGATGACGGAGATTACTGTCGAGCAGACGAAGACCGCTGCGCCCAGCTTCACGGTACGTGCGAGGGTCGCGAAGGTTCGGGAGTTGAAGATCAGCTCGAACGCGTCGTTGCCCGCCTCGGAGAGGTGCAGAAGGAGATAGATAACCGGCGAAACGGCAAACAGACCGATCACGAGGGCAGGCAAGAGCAAGCCGATCGGCGGGCACCTGTAAGTCGAGCGCCTGCCTGATATCTCTGCAGATGCGCCGACTACATCCGCTTTGATGCTCAGTCGCGAGCCTCACTGGCGCAAGCCGTATTAGGCGAAGCAGTGAAGCCCCTCAGTTTCATTGCACCACGCCTGCGCGGCGCAGCAGTTCGAGAGTTCCTTGCAAGTCTGCCAGTTTGGAGAAATCAACCCGCGGGCCATCGATTTCCTCGAAGGAAGGGAGATTCGCCGGTATGACACCATCGACGACAGGATATTCGGCGGTCTGCGTGGCGAAGTACTGCTGAGCCGCGTCCGAGAGCATATAGCTAACGAAGCGCTCGGCGGCCTCTACGTTATCGGACTTGGACAGCACGCCTACGCCGGAGACCATGACCAGAGATCCTGAGTCGTCGCTGTTGTTCATGTAGTGGTTCTCAGCCTTGATGTCCGGGTCGGAACGCCGCGCAGCGTGCAGGTAATAGTGATTGACGAATCCAACATCGACCTCACCTGCGGCAACAGCCATGAGCACGGAAGTGTTGTTGCCGAACGATTTCGCGCCGTTATCCTTCATCGCTTCGAGCCACTGTTCGGCCTCGGCCTCGCCCTGCAGAACCCTGTAGGCGGTCACCATGATCTGGAATGAACCGTTGGTCGGAGCCCACCCAACCCGGTTTTTCCAGGTTGGATCGGTGAAGCCATCCAGGGACTCGGGCAGCTCCGAGACGTCGACGCGTTCTGGGTTGTACACGACAACGCGCACGCGTCCGGAAACGCCAACCCAGCGGCCTTCGTCTGACTTGAAGCCATCGTCGACCCGGTCGAGGATGTCATCAGGGAGGGGCGCGAATTGGTCACTGAGCACGCCTAGTGGCCCCGGGTCCTGGCTCCAAAAGACGTCGGCTGGGGTTGCCTCACCCTCCTCTTGGATTGTGGCCGCCAGCTCGGCGCTGCCGGCGTAACGGACCTGGACTTTGACGCCCGTATCGCGTTCAAACTGGCGGATTAAGGGATCGACCAGTGACCCAGAGCGCCCTGAGTACACCGTGATTTCTCCAGAGGCGCCGGAGCCGGACGAGCCGCCGGAATCATCGTCGCTGCCGCCGCCGCAAACCGTGAGGATGACAGCCAGGGCGGCCGCTACTGCCGGAAGGAATAGGGTTCGTCGCCTGCGGCCCATTTGTGCCTCCGATATTCAGAGAAGGGCTCGTCAGGCGGGATTTCGCGACCATCTCTATGCACTAACTTAGTTAAGACATTAGCAGATACTTATAGAAAGTGCAACCTTGGGCTTAGTAAGATTAAAGGATTAAGAGATTGGGAACCAGGCGTGATGTGGATCACGCTGGCATTGGGCTGCAAGACCTAAGGTCAACACATGGCGAAGAAGTTTGTCCGAGTAACACATCGACCGACCGACACCCTTCTTGCGGAAGCACCGCTGGGGTGGGGCATCACTTCGTTCGAAGGAAACCTCTACATTCGGGACAAATACCTGAAGACCGACGGATTCAGGATTAACTTCATTCCAGGGCTTTGTTTCTACAAGTTCCTCTACGTGTGGATGAATCTGCGCGTGGGGGACGAGACTTTTCGCAGCCTCGGGTGGAAGTACTGGTCGCCTAGTCCATTCTCCCGTTCATCTGGTTCCGGGTTGCCGTGCCAAAGCACCATCCCGAAATCCTCGTCGAGGAGTACGAGATCGCTACTGCCGAAGCAGCCTGACAGTTATCAGCGCGGCGGCTCGACTTCAACGAAGAGGCAATATTAGGCGAAGTATTGGCAAACAGTTGCGAGCCAGTCTCCTACATCTCGTTGTAGGCTGGACTCCGTGATAGAACGTGAGCGTCAAACCAAAATCGTCGCCACGGTAGGCCCGGCCACGGCGAGCGGGGAGGCGCTGCGCGGCCTCATTGACGCGGGTGTCGACGTGCTTCGCCTCAATTCGTCGCATGGCACTCAAGAAGAGAAAGCGGCCCAGATTGAGACGATCCGCCGGGTAAGTATCGAAGCCTCGCGCCACGTGGGGATCCTCCTTGACCTCCAGGGACCCAAGATTCGAGTCGGCCAACTGCCGCCCGACGGAATCGAGTTGCGCGAGGGCGAATCGATAAGGTTTTCTGCCGCTGGGACAACAAGCGGCACGATCCCCGTGACTTATCCCACGCTCGCTGCAGAAGTCAGCCCTGGGGACGTTATCTTCCTCGATGATGGCGGGATGCAGCTGCGAGTTGAATCGACAAAGGCGGGTATCGTTGAGGCGAGCGTTATCGATGGTGGACGCTTGTTGTCGGGAAAAGGCGTCAATCTTCCGGGTGCCGAACTGAGTACACCTGCGGTAACCGAGAAGGATGAGTCAGACCTTCGTTTCGGTCTGAGTGGAGGTGTGGACTTCGTGGCGCTCAGTTTTGTCCGGCGGCCGGCCGACGCTGAGCCGGCGCGTCGAATCATGGGAGAAGTGGGCAAGAACGTACCGCTAATCGCCAAAATCGAGAAGCGGGAGGCGGCCGCGCGAATTGGCGGTGTCCTCAGGGCTTTTGACGGTGTCATGGTCGCTCGCGGGGACCTTGGTGTCGAAATGCCACCGGAGAAAGTGCCTACGGCTCAGAAGCAAATCATCAACATGGCCAACGCGATGGCGAAACCCGTGATCACCGCCACTCAGATGCTCGAATCGATGACGCACAGTCCTCAGCCAACTCGCGCCGAAGCGTCAGACGTGGCGAACGCGGTGATCGACGGTAGTGACGCCGTCATGCTGAGCGGCGAGACAGCCGTTGGCGAATACCCTCAAGAAGCGGTCCGAATGATGGACCGCATTGCGCGTGAGGCAGAGCTGCGTATCGAGTCGAGGCTGCACGGAGAGGATACGAGTGAATCCCCGTCACTGGCCTTCTGCACGTCAGCTGTGCACCTCGCGGAAGAGATCAATGCATCCGGTCTGGCCGCTCTGACACGCTCAGGCCGGACGGCGCAGTTACTGTCCAGTCTCCGGCCGACAATGCCGATCTTCGCGCTATGCGAAGACGACGCGTCGGCCCGACGCCTTTGCCTTTGGCACGGCATCATCCCGCTGGTCATGGGCCCGGCTCCGGCGCTGGAAGAAGCCTGCAGACGATGAGACGGGAAATCAGCGCGACGGGTCTAATCATGTAGATTGGCGTGCGACCTCACGACCTAAGCGCTCAAGGCAAGGATTCGCTCGAATGGCACGTATGCGATTGGCCGCTATTGAACAGTGATGCCGATGTTCGTCCAGTGGTGAGTAGGGGCTATCCCTTTATGCTGACCGTTGCTTTGCCGCGCTAGCTCGCGGTGGAGTGGCTGGAACGGTATGCTCGGCTCTGGTCACCGCGGTGGCTTTCGATGGGTAACGCCATGTCTTCGCCTAGACCAAAGCAGACCATCTTGTACGGGCTGACTGTCGATCTTGGGAGTCTGGGCTACCGACGTGACAGTCGATCTTTGCTTAGTCCTTAGTTCCGTCCTCGTCATCTCGCCAGCATGATGAGCGAATGCGGATCGATTGCCAGCGCCCGTCGCCGGCGCCAAGCTTTGTAAAGCTTGGCCAAAGATCAGCCTGCCCACCGTAACACCTCGTATTCCTCAACTTGGTTCTACCTCGTGGCCGTGAGGCGCGAGCTGAACCGCGTCCTGTTGGTCTTGCTTGCCATCTGTACCTTGGGCGCGCTAGCTTGCTCCGGCGGCGATGACGACGCGGCCGCTGGCACTCAGGCGACGCCGGCCACCCCAGCGCCAACCAGCACTCCTGAGATAGCACCGACTCAGGCACCCTCCGGCGGACCAACCGATACCTCGCGTGACCTGACCGGCTTCCCGTTCTCGACCGCCGACTTGCGTCAGGCAATCGAAACGGCGGGATACTCCTTCGCTCCACTGACGAACATCGCGCCCATCTGTCCCCAGACGTCGGTGCCTGAGCGGGCCTTCTGGTCTGTCAACCTCACCGACGGCGACTCTGGGCCGATCCTGGTGCTCTGGGTCTATCCCAACTCTGAGACGCTCAAAGCCGATTGGCAGGCAGAACCGGGACAGGCGCCGCAGTCGCTTCTGCCCAAATGCGGCCTGCCGAGCGGGTTTGCTTATTGGAACGAGAACTTGGTAATGGTATTCGCGGCTTGGTTCAGCCTTGGCATCGAATCGGCGACCGGCCCCGATGAGCAGAGCCCCGGCCAACATCCAGCAGTGCAGGCCTTCCTCGAACTCAGCCCTTGAGCATTGCTAGCTAGATAAGATGGAGCCTGGAGGAACGTAGCCAATGAATCTGTTCACACGCTATCGACGCTGGGTCGTTGGTCCCAGTGCATGGTATGCCAAGGGCCTGGCACCGAAGCTCGCAACAATCCGCGACCGGGGCACATCGCCGGTGCCGTCCATCTCGAATGGACGGAGTTGCTAGACGCGGAGTCGCGGACCTTCAAGCCGGCCGATGAGCTGCGGGCACTGCTAAACGGGCGCGGCATTACGCCCGAAAGCGAGATTAACTGCTACTGACAGGGCGGCGGACGCTCGGCGGTCGCCGTGCTGGTACTGAAGCTCCTCGGCTACGAAAACGCACGCAACTACGCTGGGTCCTTCGGGCAATGGTCTGGCGAGCGGAACACTCCAATCGACGCCTGACCAAGCCTCGGTGCTGCCAAGCAGCCGTAATGAGTTCCAGGAGATGAAGATGCAAGATTGACACTCCCAAGGGCCTGCGGCTGTTGGTGAACCGTTGGTACGGTAATAGAACAGGCGTGCTATGCTGCTCTCGCTCCTAGGGTTATGATGCTGCATTCATGTGAGTGGCAAGGCAACCGGCCTGTAGCATGGGACGCCAAACTTCTGAAGTCAGGCGAGCATTTGCCAGAAGATCTCAAGCGAGCTCTCTTGGGGTCAAGGCGGAGAATCCTATTCGTGGAGGGCACGGCCAACAGCCTTGACCTGCCATTGTATGGAGCCTTGCAGGGCGGTCAGGGGCTTACGCAGCTCCGACGAATTTCACCACGTTTAGGCAATCTGATTGATCGATAGAGACGACCGTACTGAAGACGAGGTCGGAGAGCTCGTCCAGGACAGCATATTTGCTTTTGACGTGTACTCCGTGGAATCGCTGTACTACTGTACGGACGTCATCAAAGCCGTGGCTCGCAGGCAGGCGGATTCCTTGGGCAGCAATTCTGATGGAAATGATTTCGACGGCAACGCAGAGTGCACTGCGGGTTATTGCTGATACTAGCGACCTCTCCGAAAGAATGGCCGCAAGGCGGAGCGAAAGGCTCGTATACTAAGCAAAGATCGACATTACTGGAGGGGCCCAGACTCCGAAGATCGACAGTCCCCTCTTCCGGCCGGGGCTTGCCTGGCCAAGGCGAAAACTCACTGAGGACAGTGCGCGCGAGTCGCGCTACTAGGTTGTGGGCGACGAAAGTGCCGATGGCCAGGGGGCATAGTGTCGGATAAGAAGCACCTGCGCAGCGCCCTCACACCTGCGTTCGGGTCAGCTGAGGCTCGATTTGCGTGTAAAGGTAGGCGGTCGAAAGATACGGTAAGAGTCTTCCGTCCGGTGTTAACCGCAACGGACGGATTGAAGATGCCATGCGGATGCTGGCCTTTCTCAGAAAGGCGGTGAACAAGGATAGGACCATGCACGCTTGCTTGAAATTCGCTCTCGGCTTTTTCGTGCTGTTCTTGTTCGTGGGGTGTAGCGAATCCAAACCGGAGCCGCCCACTGATGAGAAGGTCTTGACGATTCTCTACTGGCAGGCTCCATCCCTACCGGGCCCGTACCTGTCGGGCGGCGTGAAAGACGTGGACGCCGGTGCAATTACCCTCGAACCACTAGCCAACTACGGCCCCGATGGCAACCTCGTTCCAAAGCTTGCCGTGGAGATCCCGACGCTCGAGAACGGCGGTTTGTCACAGGATCTGATGTCGATCACGTGGAAGCTGAGAGAGGGCCTGAAGTGGTCGGACGGAAGTGACATGACAGCCGAAGATGTAGAGTTCACGTGGCTGTACTGCACAAATACAGACACCGGCTGCACGAGCAGCAACGCATTTACCGGCATCCGCTCCGTGCGTGCCCTCGACGATGTCACCGTCAAGATCACATTCGACGCACCGACGTCGTACCCGTACAACGCCTTCGTTGGCGCTGGTACGCCAATCATCAGCAAAGCGCAGTTCAGCGCCTGCGTCGGGACGGCCGCACGGACCTGCGACGCACAGAATACGGCCCCACTAGGCACTGGCCCCTATCGCATTATCGGATTCAAGGCAAACGAGGAGGCCGTCTACGAGCGTAACCCGTTCTACCGCGGCGAGGCGCCCTACTTCGACCGGGTGGTCCTGAAGGGCGGTGGCGAAGCGATTTCGGCAGCCCGCTCCGTTCTGGAGATGGGCGAAGCCGATTACGCCTGGAACTTGCAAGTGGCGCCGGAGACCCTTGCCCAAATGGAAGCGTTTGGACTGGGCAAAGTGATCTCCGCGTTCTCCAGCCTGGTCGAACGAATTGTCGTCAATCAGACGAATCCGGACTCCGATTTGGGCGATAACCGCTCGGAGTACCTGGCTGGACGAAATCCCCACCGGTTCCTGACCTTCACTCCGATTCCTAAAGCCATGTCGATGGCCATCGATCGCATGCTCATATCGGAGCAGCTATACGGGGTTACTGGTAAGCCTATGTGTAATTTGGTCGCGGGCCCTCCGCAGTATGTTTCGACCGCAAACGATGAGTGCCTATCCCAGGATATTGAAGGCGCCAATACACTGCTGGACAATAGTGGCGTCCTCGACACCGACGGAGACGGCATCCGTGAATCCAACGGCGTTCCTCTGCGGATCACCTTCCAGACCTCGGTCAACTCTATCCGGCAGGACACCCAGGCCCTCATTCGCGACTGGTGGCGTCAGATAGGAATTGAGACCGAACTGGTGCAACATGACGCGAGCGTCTTTTTCGGCGACGACCCCATCGTCGACAAGGAGGCGTCGTATCGCAGGTTCTTCGCGGACGTACAGATGTACGCCACCGGTCCCGGCATCGATCCGCAGCAGTATCTGTCCGGTCAACTCTGTAATCAAGTCCAGACCCGGGACAACAACTGGGCCGGCGAGAACAACGCCCGCTCGTGCAATGCGGCGTACGATGAGCTCTTCGCCGAACTTGCGCAAACCCCGATCGGGTCGGAGCGCGCGACGCTGATTAGGCGTCTGAACGACATCCTCGTGCAGAGCTATTACGAAATTCCGCTCGTGGTTCGGGGCTTTGTCTCCGCACACCTGAACACCCTGCAAGGCGTTCATATCAACGGTTGGGATAGTGAGATGTGGAATATTGCCGAGTGGCGCCGGTGATTGCTCGCGGCTCCTATTCCCTTCCGAAGACCACTCCTCGGCCAGCAGGTAAAGGTCCTTCGCCAGCCCGGGCTTCGCTCTATCTCTCCCATGCGGACTTTTCGCCATAGCGCATTGCCGACCTCCGCTGCCATCAGCCGAGGAGCAAAGAGCTCGTGCTTCCCTTCGAGCAGGCGATCGGCGGCACCGGAATATTTCTCCTCGACAAGCCACTTGACGGTGACGCTGGCGTCAACTAAGCAAAGATCGGCGGTCACGTGGGAAGCCCAGACTCCAAAGATCGACAGCCAGCCTGTACAAGGTGTGGTCTGCTTTGGTCTAGGCGAAGATATGGCGTTACCCATCTAAAGCCACCGCAGTGACCAGAGCCGAGCATACCGTTCCAGTCACTCGACCGCGAGCTAGCGCGGCAAAGCAACGGTCAGCTTAAAGGGATAGCCTTTACTCACCACTGGACGAACATCGGCATGATTACAATCCGGTGCGTACTCGGGAATGACACCCGTAACCTCGCTTTGGTCTTTGGACGCAGAGACCGACAGCTGCAAGCCGCGCCCGATGAGAGGAAGCTCTTGCTGTCCGTGACTCTCAACCCACGTACGCACGCGGTCACACAGTTCAGCTAAGTCGGCTTCACTGGGTATAGCCATCCGTTTTGGCGCAGCGTCCGGCAAGAGTGAGAGAAGCCTCTCCCGCTCGGCCTTCAGGCGAGCAGACTCCCTCTCCAGGTACTCGTCGTCTATCTCGCCCAACTGATAGAGCCGGAGCAAGCGAGTGCGCTGCTGCTCCAGCCCCTCCAGCCGGGTACGAACGTCCTCAGTCGGGCCCTTCTCTCTTGAACCCTCGCCCACCCGCTTCAACTCACCCAAGATGAGCGCATTGCCGACGAGGACGGCCTGGAGAACGCTACGTTCAGCTACCAGTGGATTTCTAACGATGGGACGACGGACGCCGATATCCAGGGGGAAATGGGCGCCACCTACACCCTGGCATCTGCCTACGTGGGCAAGACCATCAAAGTCAAGGTCACTTTCACCGACGACGCTGACAACGAGGAGACGCTGACCAGCCCGGCGACTGCCGAAGTGGCCGCTGAAGTGCCCACAGATCCGCCAGCGAAACCTCGCAACTTGACGGGCACCGCCAATTGGGATGGCACGGTGACCCTCCGCTGGGACGCCCCCGACGATGACTCCGTTATGGGCTACCAGATACTTCGCAGGAGGCCCACCGAGGGAGCGCGCACCCTCCTGGTCCACGTAAATGACACAGGAAGTTACTCCGCTATGGACAGGGGCGGCCGGACCACCTCCTCCAGCTTCGTCAGAGAATCCATCGAAGCGCTGGCTCGCATCAGTGTGCTATCCACCTAGACCGGGCCTTCCTCTAAAAGGCCAGCCTGCCGGCAGAGCTCAATCGACTGGCAGGAGAACTCCTCGAACACTTCGCTGTCCAGCCGGGTGCGTGCCTTGGAGAGGACGCGAGGACGCTATGGTCTGGCGTTGACACATCGAAGTCGTAGCCCAGAAACCAGCGGTAAGCCAGATGCAAGCTCACCTCCTGAGCCAGGCGCCTTTCCGCAGTGATGCCGTAGAGGTAACCGATGAGCAGCATCTTGAAAATGACGACAGGGTCGACCGATGGCTGGCCGGTATGGCTGTAGAACGGTCGGCAAAGGCGCCGGACGAAGGCGAAATCAACCGCTCTGGCAATGCGGCGCAGTAGGTGGTCCTGGGGTACGAGACCGTCCAATGACAACTGACAATACAGCTTCGTCCCGAACTCTCGCTCGCCCATCATGGGCTCCCTCCTCCAAACTAAGGTCGCCCATATCGATCATATCATTGATCAGATCCTGCCGGGAGTTCGGCAACAGGCCCTGGCCATAGTGTTACGAGTTCTTCGCAGATCGGTCCGGCTCCGCCTACGTCGACCTCCGTAGTCTTTCCGGTTCCCGGCATTGACCGCCTCCTTGTTTACTTGTCGCTCGCTACGCCGGCCTGTTACCGCCGGCTAGCCGACGTGGCTACAACGTTCAGCGACCAGATACACCTCCTACAATTGGGCCGTGGACGAACCATTCCTTTCCAACCGCGAGCTGGCGACCCTGATCATCCTCGCCTTCTTCGCAGTCATCCTGGTGGTGACCAGTCGAACCAAGCTCCTCGCCTCCATTCGGTCGCCGCTATCATTGCTCGTCTCTCCGACGGTTCTGGTTCCTTTACTCCTTTACGTCGGCTGGGTGTTGGCGGCTGTCCTCCTGGCATCTCGACTCGAGCCCTGGGAGCCAGCCCTGTGGAAGACAGCGGTTTTCTGGCTCATCCTTTCTGGCTTCGGGCTCATTTTCGACATCAACTCTGTCATTCAGGAGCCGGGGTTCTTCTGGCATAGGGTTGCGCGCACCTTGGGCTTCTTGGTGATCGTTGAGTTTCTCGTCAACCTGCAATCGTTTGCTCTGTGGATCGAGATTCCAGCACAACTGCTGGCACTCTTTGCTCTTGTGGTGGTGGCGGCAGAGAAGACGAAAGCGGCTGCCAAGCTAGCGGAAGCCTATCTCGCCTTGTTTGGACTGTCGGCTCTCGTTTGGGCGGGCTGGCACTTGGTGATCAATTGGTCAGACGCCGACCAAGGAGCGCTCCTCCTAAAGTTCTTACTTCCGGTCTTGTTGACGCCGTGGGCGCTGGTCTTCATCTACGTGGCTACCGTCCTCGGCTCCTACCAGGTTCTTTTCAAAAGGATGCGCTTAATGAAGATAGGGGAGCCGCTTGCAGGGCAACGACTCGCTATTCTGCTTAGGACGTGCGGATGGATTCCGGCCCTGCGACTCCTCAGCGGCCCTGCAGTAACACGGCTTGCCAGAACAAACGGATTCCGAGAGGCATGGAACGAGGTCGAGCAAATCAGGCTTGATGAACGTGAACGGATCGAGGCCGAGGCTGCGGCTGAGCGCCGGTTGATTGAGAACGCAGGCGTAGCTGGAGTTGACGAGTTCGGACAACAGCTCGATCAGCGGGAATTCGCCGCGACGCGAGCGACATTGCGTCGGCTGGCCCTCGCCCAGATGGGGCACTACCGGAACAGGGGGAAGAGGTATCAAGAGGATCTCTTGCGGCGATTTGAGCGCTATTTCGAGGAGGACGGGCTATCCCAGCCCAATGGCATCGCGTTACACGTCAGCACAGACGGCCAGAGTTGGTATGCCGAACGGCAGACTGTATCGGGACACTGGTTCGCGCTTGGCGCAGCTGGTCCACCGACCGACCAATGGCTGTTCGACGATTCAGAGAAGCCGAACGGTTTCCCCGTCGAATCGGAGTGGGACCAGTGGGGCGGCGGTGAGCATTCAAAGAACTGGGATTAAGGCTAGGCCGGAACCAGACGCTTGAACGTCCGGTTGGAGCGTTGGGCTAGAACAGACTGAGGAAGCTGATAGAGGAGATGTGACCGTGCTTGAAGGGCAGACCGGACTATCCCCCTATCTTGATAGCGCAGGTCACGACATAAGACTTGCAAGGACACGACCGGTTTGACTGCGTCTCATTTCCGGGATAGGCCCCATAAGTCTCCGGCCTAGTTTTGGGACGGCTACGCAATACGGCGCCCGCTCGTTCATGTGTGCGGCCCCTTTCGCGTTTCAGCCAATGTCGGTCGAGGGACGGGACAGCGGCGACCCGGGAGCGGCCGCCGGACTACACTAATTCATGGTTTGACGTAGGACGCCCTGGCGAACAACCCTCTGGCTATGTCCATTTGAAAGGACTGAGGACTCCACCGGCTCTCTGTGCGTATTGGCCGCCCGTCATAGAGACCTGACCGCTTCCTCGATGGCCGAAGTTGCGTCCTGATAGTCCGTTACCGGTGAGAAGGTCAACGGCTTTCCAAACCGGACCTCGACCCTCCCCCGCTGGAGGATGGGGAATCGTGTAGGGAAGCCCAGCCTGTGGATGTATAGGCGCAGCGGCACTACGGGAATACTCCCCTCGACGGCGACGAGGCCGGTACCATGCATGAAGGGCCTGATCGGCCCTCCGAAGGTGAGTTCGCCCTCCGGATATATCAGGACAGACCAGCCGTTGTCCATGATCTTCCCCATGTTCTCGAGGCTGGGCCTGACGGATCCCTCCCTGGCCAGAGGGAAGGCGTTCCCCAACAAGGGGTTCATGGTCCACCATATCGGATTCTTCCAGAGGTCGGCGGCCCCGGCGACCGCCAGCCGCCGCCGCCACTTGAGGGGGACCGCCTTGATAATCAACGGGTTGTCCAAGCCGAGGTTGTGGTTGGACGCGAAGAGTACGGGGCCGGTGATGCCTTCCAAGTTCTCGCGACCTACCACCTTAAGCCCATAGGGAAGGCTGACCAGCGGGAAAATGACCGCCCGTTGGAGGAATCCGCGAAGGATACGGCACCACCATTGCATCCCCCAACCTGGAAATCTCATCATCGGCGGGTTCCTTGACCCCTCTTCGACGAGAGCCTCCAGGGCCCCCACCGTCATTTCTGGGTCCAACTGGCTGTCATCCATGTAGACACCGAGCTCCGCCTCTATTGCCAACAGCAGCTCGAGGCGGCCAAGGGAGTCCAGGCCCAGGTCGCCGTCGAGGGTTGCATCGTCCCGCACCTCCCCGGCACGTCGTTTGCTCACCTCGCCGATGATCTGGAGCAGGCTCCTTGCCCCTCCCGCCGGGCTTCCGCCTGCCGGTGATACAGCCGGAGGCTCCGGCTGTATCTTCCCGAGAATCGTATCGACTACGACCCCTTTCTTTACTTTGAGGGTGTGGGTGCGGGGAAAGTCCTCTTCAGCCCAAACAGTGAAACCCCGTATCCTCTGCTGTTCGGCCAGTTGGCCGTTGGTCCAGGAGACAACCTCCTGAGCTGTGTCGGCGTCGTCCAGAATCAAGGCCGCGTGCACCTCAACCGACGAGCCCCTGGTAAGCCCTACCACGGTCGCATCTGTAACATTCGGGTGCTTCGCCAGTACCGCCTGGATGTCGTCCGGAAAGACATTTTGGCCGTTGGGGAGGACGATCATATCCTTTTTCCTCCCCTGGACGTGCAGGAACCCCTTGTGGTCGAAGAACCCCAGGTCGCCCGTCTTGTACCAGTCTCCGTCGAAGGCTGCTGCAGTCTCTTCGGGTGCACGCCAGTAACCCGGAGTGATGTTGTCCCCGCGCGCCAGGATCTCGCCATCGCTGCTGATCTTTACCTCTACGTTGGGCAGCGGGCGGCCGGCGGAGTCGAGGCGACGTTCTCTTAGGCTGTGGTTGCTGATGACTGGGGATGCTTCGGTGGTCCCATAACCCTGTACGATCTTGACCCCGAGCAGCTCCCACTTGCGTCCCAGGTCTTGGTCCAGCGCCGCCCCTCCCGACACGATGAAGTCGAGCTTGCCGCCGAACTGCTTGTGGACTCGGCGGAACAGAAGGCGTCTCAAGGGAAAGGGGGTGGCCTCGGCTATTCCGAGCAGCCGGTCCCAGAGAGCTTCCCTTCCCTGGCGTTTTACCTCCCGCTCAATTCCGTTCATCAGCAGCTCCAGCGCCTGCGGGACGAGAAGCATGATCGTTATTCCACGCTCGCGCATCGTCCGGGCCAGGACGGTCGGCTGGCGGCTGGTCGGATATGTGACACTGGCGCCGTGGTACAACACGATGAAAAGTCCGCCCAGCTGCTCGTACATGTGACTGAGGGGAAGGATGGACAGAAGCCGGCTCGAGGGGTTCAGGTAATGTACTGGGATACCCCTTCTATGTTCGCCGTCAGGTTGCGGTGAGTAAGCATGACGCCCTTTGGGTCACCCGTCGTGCCGGAGGTGAACATGATCTCGGCAAGATCGTCGGGCTTGGTGTCCACATCCTCCGGCTGGGGCAAGCCCTGGATGGCGGCTTCCAGCTCCTCGAAGGTAATCTCAGGGCTCCCCAAGTCAACCTCCCCTTTGGGAGTGGACCGGGACGTGAACGCCAATTTCGGGTCTGTCCTGGATACGACCTTTGCGACGTAGTCGGGAGCGCTGCGAAGGTCCAGGGGGACCAATATGACTCCCGCCCTGATACACCCGCAGAAGATGAGCACCCAGTGGGGAGAGTTGGGGCCCCACAGGATGGCTCGATCCCCTTTCGTGAGGCCCCGTCGCCGGAGGAGGGTTGCAACCTGGCCTGACTCGTTCCATAGCCGTGAATAGCTCCAGCGCTGGTATCGAAAGGCCGGCTTGAACAGGAGAGCATCGCGGGGCCCGTACCTCTCGACCACTCGCCGGAGAAAGTCTATAAGGGTGTCACCCACCGGCGGACCAGACATACGAGCATTTTTCATAGCTACCTCCGTGTCGCTGCGAGCAGGCTGACAGCTTGGGGCGCCTCCGTTGCAGGCGTCGAAGGCATTATGGGGGTCAGGCCCAAGAGCCGGCATGCCGCCGGACGAGCCATCTGAGGGCTTCGTGGGGCTCGCTTCGCATGGGAGGGAAGTGGCTGAAGCATATGGCGTCGAAGTCCAAGTCGAGGAGCTTCTCAACCGACCGCATCGCCTCCCTCGGCTGCTGAGTGACTCCAGGCGCCGGGGGACTGAGCCGGTGGGCGAACTTGTACTGCAGCGCGTCCCCGATGATGACGATCCGTTTCTCCGGCAGGTGGAGGGCAATGCTGCCCTCGGTATGTCCGGGAAGGTGGATCACGCGGACTTCGGTCCCAAAGGGAATGATGTCGCCGTCATCGAGACGGTCGTCAACGGGGACGGGGCTCCCCATGAGCCAAGCGAGGACGGGCCGAGTCATCGTTGCGAGCAGTCCATTTTGCAGTGGACTTGGGGCCACCGCCGCGCCCGCGACGATGTCCGCTTCCAGCCGGTGAACGGCGACCGCGATTCGCCTCCCCGCAACCAGCTCGCCCAGGCCGCCCGAGTGGTCTGGATGGGCGTGAGTAACGACTACCCGTCCGATCTGGTCGCGGGAGAGGCCGAGCGCCTCCAGCCCCCGCGTTATCGCGCCCAAACTCCCACGGAGCCCCGCGTCGACCAGTAGAACGTCGCCGCCTTCGACCAGAACAGTTACTCTGGCACCGATAGCCCGGACCTGGAAGACTCCGTCTGTGATAGGTATGGGCTGGTTGAATCTCACGATTCTCGCCGGGGCGCTGTCTTCGTTCGTGAGTCCGGAGGTTGCTGGGGCCATGGTAGGCAGGGGTTAACTAAGGCGCAACGGGCCGATGTCATACGATTGATTCGGGGAGGGCGCGATCTCCATCAACCCTCCCCTACAGGTGCGAGACAATAGCAGGGGATGCCCTTATGAGGATCACACTTGCCTTGGACGACGACGTAGCGAACCCTCCTGAAGGAGCAGGCCCGGCCTCCACGGCAGACCCCTCAGGCAGGTGGTGAACGACGCGCTGCGCCGGAGGGATGTCGCCCGCCGTGACGGGAGGCGCGGCCCGTCTATCGGGTCGCTCCCAACCGGAGCGGCCTGGCCCCGGGTATGAACCCCTTGCGGCTATACGGACAGGGCATATTGGTCAGTGTCTTGCGCAACGCCGACGGCGCATGGCAGGGCACGCTCAGAGACGTGGTAGGCCTCTACAGCTATTGGGTGTATACGCTCGTCACTGGGACTATCGATGTCCCGTGTCGCCGCCTCCGATTCCGTATCGACCTGCCTCCATGCCTTATACCAATTGCTATGTTAGTCCGGCCCAGTGCGAGGACGGACCCTTTAGGTAGGATGGTCTCTGGAGCTGGAAGCCAATAGCCGAGGGAGCTTGCGGCCGGATCCGGTTGTACGTCTGGAAGGTTTGGTGGGCCCTCAGGGATTCGAACCCTGGACCGACGGATTAAAAGTCAGTGGCTCAAGCTTCAAAACAGCGGGAAAACGCACGAAAACCGCAGGAAACTGTAGGAAAAACGCAGATCTCAGGCCGCCTACCCGGGCATTTTAGATACAAAATGGCGACATATGGCGACACCTAAAAAAGGGGGAAACTCAGGCCAAAAGAGCACACATGTGCTACTGATGCTGCCGTTCGGGCTCTGGCGGCCACAATACGCGCGGGGGCCCTTCGACGTGCGAACATATGGCCGCATAACCATGATCACCTGTCGAGCCACGTAACGCGGGAATGGTCCTTCGCAGGTGGCTCGCGCCGGGTCACGAGGCGAATTGCTGTGATACGCGTCGACCGAGGGGTGCTACGCCGCGGGTTGCGAAACGCTACACTCTGACCAAAATGGCGAAGTCCCTACCAACTGTCGTCGCGAATACTGACGAGCGCTGGTTCTCCCACTTCAGGCGGACCGACAAGCTGGCCGAGTTTGATGAGGTCAACTTCTGGCGCCCCGCGGCTCAGGGCGAGTTTCGTGCTCTCAGTCCCGGCGAGCCACTCTTCTTCCGGCTCAAGGCGCCACATAACGCAATCGCAGGGTTCGGGTTCTTCGCGATCTCCTCGCGTATGCCGGTCCGGCTCGCCTGGGAGATATTCGCTGACGGGAACGGCGCCCGCACCCAGGCGGATTTCGAGCGGAGGATCCGCGAGTACCGACAGAGGTTCGCTAGCGCGGAGGATGCGCAGTTAAGTTGCCTCGTCCTTCGGGACGCGGTGTTTCTCCCGCAGAGCCATTGGCTCCCGTGGGGACTGAGGGAAGGCTGGAGCCCGAATATCGTGAATTACAAGACCTATGACCTCGTCACCGATGTCGGCCGAGCTCTCGACATGATCCTGCGCAGCACCCATCCGGACCCCGTGCCCGATCTTCAGCCGACCTTCGAGACGCTGGAGGAGGATGCGCGCCGCCGCGCCGCCGCGGTTCGCGTGGACCGAGCGGGTCAAGGAACGTTCCGCCTGCGGCTGCTTCGGGCATATGACGGCCAGTGCGCGGTCACGGGAGAGCACGCGGTCCCGGTTCTTGAGGCTGCCCACATACAGCCGTATCTTGGTCCGGCATCCAACCACCCTCAGAACGGGATCATGCTTCGGTCCGATCTCCATCGACTCTACGACGCGGGCTATGTGACTGTGACGCCAGATCTGCGGCTGGAGGTGAGTCATCGACTGCGTGACGAGTTCAAGAACGGGAAGCACTACTACGAGATGGCTGGCCGCAGTGTGCACGTGCCCCTGAACCCGCAGCTCATTCCAAGCTCGCGGGCGCTTGAGTGGCACGCGGAGAACGTCTTTCGCTAGGGTGTGAGGGAACTGACGCTACTCGTGACCACAGTCGTTTCCGCCGCCTTGAGGTATACCACCGGGCCGTCGAGAGGCGCCGCTAACGAGAACGCGGCGCTGACCACGAGCCTCATCACTAACTTGGACCTGCCGGCCCCCCTATCTGCCTGATCCGGCCCTTATGGAGCTTAGGCCCGGGCGCGTTCCTTATTCTTGCTCACCGACGATCACCGGTATGACAGCGCGCGGCGGCGGGAAGCCTTCCCCTTCCGACACATCCTGTACTGCGACTCGGTATAGCTAGCTATGGACTCCTTGAGATGTTCAGCAGCTTGGCTTGGCGTGAACTGCATCAACGGTCACCCGATAGAAGAGTAGTGGGAGTCTTACGTCCGCACCAACAGTGCAGACTCGAACCTTTCTTGGAGCATGAACATAAACCTAGGCTTTCTGTGAGGCATAGTCATCTTACCTTCACGACGTTATTGGCGATTGACACTAATAGTATAGTACACTATCATAAGGATGTGATCAGGAGCTATCGGGACAAAGACACCGAGGCTGTCGCCGAGCGGCGCCGTGTCAGCAAGGTCCCTTACGATGTTCAGCGTCGAGCGCAAAGGAAGCTGATGATGCTGAACAATGCCAGGACCATCAACGACTTGAGAGTGCCTCCGGGGAATCGCCTGGAGACGCTCTCGGGAGATAGAAGAGGTCAGCTCAGCATCCGCATCAACGACCAATGGCGCATCTGCTTCGTGTGGCGCGAAGGGAACGCCTATCAGGTCGAGATAGTGGACTATCACTGAGTAGGAGAGGCCATGAGGAATGTAAACGACATCGAAGAGAGGTTGCCTCCCATTCACCCTGGGGAGATTCTCAACGAAGAGTTCCTGCTCCCGATGAACGTCACCCAGTATCGGCTTGCCAAGGCCATAGGCGTAGACCCACGCCGGATTCACTCTATCGTTCACGGGGAGCGGTCGATCACCGCGGAGACGGCACTGCTGTTCTCGCGCTTTTTCGGAAACTCCGCCGCGTTCTGGCTGGGGTTGCAGAGCCAGTATGACCTTGAGTCGACCGAGGACAACATGACTCAACGGCTGGACGCGGTGGCGGCACACATACCGGAATAGATCCCTTCAGGCAAGAGAAGCTAGGTCGTTGGCTGTGGCACAAGGTCTAGTTCGTTGTCATCCGACCAAAGACTGAACACGTTGATAGAAGAGTAGTATGCCGCGACAGACAGAACCGAACGCGAACAATGCCTTAGGCGACATTTTGCGGGGCATGATGCCGGGCTGCGATGTCCGCTCTGAGAACACCCAAACGTTCAGCGACCATCCGGGCCGCCATGCCGACGTGCTGGTGACCTGCCCCCCCTCCCGGATTAGGTCCAAGGATTTCTAGAATCCGACTGGGGTTTTCGTTGGGTGGTGCCTTTTCGGGCGTTTTTCACCGGAAAACACGTAACCACACTTGCGTAAGTTTTAGATTCAGAAACTGCTCCCGATGCCCATTTCGGGGGTGCGTTGGCAATGTCACTGTCGCTCCCCATTGCCGGCCGGTCGATAATTTAGGGAACTATATACTTGACTCACCTAGCGTGAGTCAAGTATATAGTTCCCTAAATTTAACCAGAGCCGCTCGACCGCCTGTACTTCGTCCAAGTGACATCGCTTGTACTTCAATCCACTCCCACATGGGCATGGCTGGTTTCTGCTACGATGGCTGCTGCCAATCCGGAGAACCTCGTTTTGGTACTCGTGTACGCGGCTATAGTGTCAGTTCGCAGGGGGTATTCTCTGTCGCAGACTTCGATGACGGCCTGGATTGCGCTGAACTCGACGGTGCGGTTCCTCCTCGAACTGTGCGCCCTGCTGGCCCTCATGTACTGGGGCATCCTCACCGGCGACAGTCTGGCGGAAGGGATCGTCATCGGTGCCTTGGCTCCCGGCGCGGCCATCTTCGTTTGGTGGAAGCTGGTCGCGCCGAAGTCAGCGTCGCGGCTGACTGACACAGGCAGGTTTCTGGTCGAAATGGCAGTGTTCGGTCTGTCGGCTCTTGCCCTCGTCGCCGCCGGCCAGACGCTACTGGCCATCTCATTCGCAGTCGTCGCCGTCCTCAACGCCAGCTTTCTCCTCGTCGCGCCCAGGAGCTGATCACATCCCGTCTACGAGACGAGGCCCCTTTGGGGGCCTCGTCTCGGGGCCTTCAGTGCCTACTCGCTTGCTTCTTTCGCTGGGCCCGCCGCCGTGGTCCGCTCCGGGTCGTCGCCACGGTGACCTGCGGGGCAAGCCTCTGGTTGCCTATCGCCGCCTATGACGAAGCCCTTCATGCAGGCTCGACAGAACCAGCGGCTCTGACCTTCCGCTATCCCCTTCTGGTTCGTGACGCGGTAGGCGAGCCTCTTTGGCTTTGCGGCCTGCGGCGTGGGCGCGTCCCTCTTCTCGGAGCGACGGTAGAGGTTCGTAGCCTGCGCTGAGGACGACCGCGACATCTGCGGCCAAAGGCTCCTTGACCAACTGTCGCAGCACCCTCTCGGCAACGTCGTCATGCCTGTATGGCCCCAGGATGAAGACGAGGTGCCTTCCTGTAGACTTCTTCTCCCGTAACGAGTAGAGACGGTCCGTCAACGGCCCTGGCCGTCCCGCCCAACCGTTGAGCCGCTACTTAGAGGGATTCGTGCGCCTGGTGGGGGTGTCGGCGATGAAGCTGGAGAGGTTCAGGGCGGTGTGAATCAGGCCGACATGGGAGTAGGCTTGGGGAAAGTTGCCTAGTTGCCGGTTCGAGACTGAGTCGAACATTTCGGCGAAGAGGCCCAGGTGGTTAGCCTGCTCCGTAATCATTCTGTGAAAGTAATCGAACCCGCGGTCGGTCTGGCCGGTGTATATCAGGTTTCCAACTAGCCAAAAGCCAAGCACGGTGAAGGCCCCTTCCGGCTGGCCTTGCAGGCCGTCGTCTGTGTCTTCCGGGATGTACCGCCAAACCATCGGGCCGTCGGCCAACTCTCGCTCGATGGCGTCTAGGTTTTGCCGGACGCGGTAGTCATCACGCGGGATCAAGCCTAAAAAGGGAATGGCTAAGTTTGAAGCATCCAACGCGTCGTGGCCATATCGCTGCCGGAAGGCCTGCTTAGCGGAACTCCATCCCGAGTCAAGGATCTCTGACTTAATGCGGCCAGCGGTCTGGTACCAACGGAGCTGTAATTCCCGGTGCCCCATAGTGGCGGCAATGCCGCTGGCGCGGTCGAGAGCGGCCCAGCACATCACCTTGGAATACACAAAGTGTTGCTGTTTGCCCCGCACTTCCCAAATGCCGCGGTCTTTCCGCTGCCAAGTGGCCATGACGGTTTCAGCCAAGCGATGGACTAGTTTCCAGACTTCCGTCGGTATCTCTCCATGGAGCAGAAGGAGCGAATGGATGGCAATGATGACGCCTCCAAAAACGTCGCTTTGAAAATGGCGGACGGCGGCGTTGCCGATGCGGACAGGGCGAGACCCGTCGTACCCGCTCAAATGGTCGAGCGTATACTCGCTGAGCGATGAATTGGGGCTGACGCCGTACAGGATGCGAATCTCACGGCGGCTCAACTTACACTGTTCTAGCAGCCAGTTTATATATCTCTTGGCCCCGTAAGCATCACCCAGGCGGTAGAGAATATCCACGGTAAAGCTGGAGTCCCGCAGCCATGAGAAGCGGTAGTCCCAGTTGCGCGAACCTCCCAGGGTCTCAGGCAGGCTGGTCGTCGGTGCCGCTACGATGGCTCCGGTATTCCGGTACATCATCAGATGAAGGGCCAGGAAGGAACGAACAACGGCGTCTCGCCAGAGCCCGCTGTAGTTCATCTTGGCCACCAGTCCTTGCCAATAGCGCCGCGTATAGTCGAGCTTTTCGGCGGTGCGAAGCCGTTCGATGCTAGACGGGCGGCCATGGCCGTACGCAACGACGAAGGTCTCGGACTGTCCTTGGGTGAGGGTGAAACTACAGGTTACCCCGCGGTCGTCAAACGGGAGGGGGATGCTGGCCAAGAGGGTCAGCGTCTGGGAGCCTCCGCGAACTCGAACGGCCCCGGCGCCCGGCCCGCCTCGCAGCGAGCTGAAGTCGGGGAGAGCTCGGGCATAATCGTGCCTAGGCTGGAAATCGCAGAGCAACTCAACCTCTCCGGAGAGGCAGGTAACGACGCGGTGGATCTCATGGAGGGCATTCCACGGTGTCTCCGGATTGTCGTCGTCAGTGGCGGGCATGAAGTCGGTGATGGAGACTAGGCCGGTGGCTGTGTTGAAAGTGGTCTGGAGAATGTTGGTGTCTGGCAAGTACTCCTGCGTGGCGTTAAGCCTGGGACCAGCTGGGCTGATGCGAAAGTGCCCGCCGGCCTCATGGTCGAGGACGGCAGCGAAGACACTAGGAGAGTCGAAGCGCGGAAAGCAGCACCAATCTACGGAACCATCGGTCCCCACAAGCGCCGCAGAGGACATGTCACCTATCAGGCCGTACGGGTACAAGTCAGACCGTACAAGGGGAAGCCATACTACCATCTCCTTCTACGCAACGTTCGGGAGGAGGCCTGCCTGATGGCGCAGAATAACACTCCTCATTGCCACGGTTCAATAGGGAATAGTGGTCGGCGACAACGTGTCACGCATCCAACGCGAAGTTGCCGACCTGACCCCCTGAAACGGAACCACGATTGATGAGAGTCCTTTGGCCCATGAAAGTGGGTGGAGGGGCGCCTTGGATGGACCAGAAGCGCCAGCCGTTGACCGCCTTTCCGCCCATGACCGCACTCGCTGCCGACGATGGGCTCTTGAACTTCCTAGCGCCCTCGAGGACGAAGAGGATGCCTTCGCCCTCCTCCGCCCTCTCAACCATGCAGGCGTGGGCCTGCTTTCTGTAGTTCGCCATGAGGCGAGTCCAGACTGTGAGATTCCGATCTTCGATGGCCACCGGCCACCTCCTTTCTTGAGGTTGGCCATCACTCCCTCAGGTCGGTGGGTCCAGTCAAGTCGGCCCGCCGCCTTTGTTTGTGGCGGACGAGAACAGACTGAGGAAGCTGGAGTAGGAGATGTACCCGTCCTTGAAGGGCAGACCAGCCTACCACCCTCTGTTGATGACGCAGGTCACGACATAAGAGGTGCAGCGACACGACCGGTTTGACCGCGTCTCATTTCCGGGATAGGCCCCACAAGCCTCCGGCCTAGCTCTGGGACGGCTACGAAATACAGCGCCCACCCCTCGCTCGTTCATGTTTGGGGCCCCTTTTGCGCTTCAGAGAGGTCGGTCGAGGGAACGCTGCTGAATGGATTGGAACGATGGCATTGGGAGCGCTCTCACGATAAAATGGAAACTACTATGCCTCACTACCGGATTCGGCGAAAGCAAATACCATTGGGCACGCTGCCCCCCCACCCCTTGTCAATATGATTGGTGCGATGGCTGCGACAAGACCGCCACATGGCGAGTGGGACCGGTGCGACGAACCACCTGGCCTGTATCGGCAAGCCCTCTCGCTGTCCGAGAGTGATGAGTGACCTGCTCCCCCGGAAACCGGTCCATTGATGATTGGAGTCCTTCCGGGAGCAAGCACGAGGGCAGCATGCGTGGAGGCAGGTCTACGGATGAGCAGATCATCGGGGTGCTGCGAGAGGCAGGCACAGGAGCGTCAACGGGCGATCTGTGCCGTCGCCATGGGATCTCTCACCCGCGGCCTTCTACAACTGGAGGGCGCGATTTGGCGGCATTCCGCAATCTCCGCGCCATGATTTCCGACGGAAACCGCCCAGACCCCACAGACCTGAAACTCCAGCGCATCAAGGAAATCCGAGCCTCAGGACTAACCACGATTCACGTCATACATCGACACCAGATTGAAAGCCAAGACGTCGCTTACCAGATCGAAGCCGCCCTTATCGACGTATATCCGGGCCTCACTAACAAGGTGGCCGGTCATCAAAGCGGCGACTACGGAAAGGGATAAGCTGTTCGAGTATTGGCAAGTGCAACCTCCTTAAGTCCGGTGGTCACACACAACTCACTCTGCCGGGGAGGGAAGTCAAGCTTGTATGTACTCTTCGCCTGGTCATAGTACTCGCCAAAGAGCGGCGGCAATAGCAGCTCCAGATTATCCTGGGAAACTCCAATTCGAGTTCGTCGAGCGCGAGCTTCTCAGCATCCCAATGTTGGCCGTAATACCCCCTTCCGAACCTGTCCAGCCAAGTTCATTCACGGCGAGGGCGTATTCTCGAAGCAGACACTCGATGAAGTGCTCAGAGACATCATCGATAGACGCCGCTATCGGCACATCGTCTGTCGCGGAACAAAACGAGCATTCATTGGCAGAGGCCTTACTCCTAATGAATGCAATCAGACCGTGATCCTCGAAGCAGTTGTCACATACGAACAATTCTTGCTCATACACTTCTGAACTCTCGACTGGTCCGCCCTAGTATGCATTCCATTGGTGCGCCGGACCTTTCTCGGCAGCGCTACTTTGTCCGCTAATACACGTAAACCGTCGAGATCGGTGCTGTGTGCCTTACCCTTGATAACGCCACGGAACTAGGCGTCACCCACAGGTTACATGCGCAGAAGCACGGTAGGAGGATTGAAGCGTTCACGATCCTCACGACGCGTATGCGAGGGCACCGTCACGCTGTCCGGCCCGGGGTCCTCGCAGGCCAGCAGCTCCGGGGCGCACTTGTCGGTCAGCGCCTCGATGGCCTTCCACCGTTCCTAGACGCCCTCGATGAACTCCGCGTCCGCCGCCACGTGCGCGTAGTGCAGCTCGTCCAGCGTATCCGCCACCTCGACGGAGCGGCTGCTCTACCGCTAGCCGTCAAGATTTCCCTGCCTAGTCTTCGGTCCTTTCCCCTTTCGGGAGGTCGTCGTAGTAGTCGGGGTCCGGCATGAGGACGAACTCCGGGTAAGACTCCATATGTAGCTCGCCGGCGTCCTGCCCCAACTGTTCGACTTGTCTGCTCACCCGCGCTCCAAGCGTCATGTCTAGGACCTTCCACGCAGCCCACGAGATGCTGAAGACGGTCGTGCCGACGACAACAATGCCTAAGAACTGGATGTGGAGCTGCGCGCCCCCGGCGATGCTCGCCGCCAGCGTTCCCCAGATGCCCGCGAAAAGGTGTGCGGGCACCGCGCCGACGACGTCGTCGATCTTCAGGCGTTCCAGCGATCGCATGCCGGCCATGACGAGCGCGCCGCCAATGGCGCCGATGACAATGGCCCAATAGTGGTCGACGAAGTTGGGCGCGGCAGTGATGGAGACGAGGCCCCCTATGGCGCTGTTCAGGACGGCGAGGAGGTCGGTGCGTCCGAGCATGGGCTTCGACACCAGAAGGGCGACCATGACGCCCGCCGCCGCCGCCAGGTTGGTGTTCACCAGCACAATGCTCATCCAGACGACGTCGACGACGCTGCCGAGGGCGAGCTGCGACCCGCCGTTGAAGCCGAACCAGCCGAACCAGAGGATGAAGACGCCAAGGGTAACGGTGAGGATGTTGGAGGGCGGCGTCGGCCGTACGCTGCCGTCGCGTCTGAACTTGCCGAGGCGCGGGCCAATGATGACGAGACCGGCGAGCGCTGCCCAGCCGCCGGTGCTGTGGACGATGGTGGAGCCGGCAAAGTCGATGAAGCCGAGATCGCTCAGCCAGCCGCCGCCCCAGGTCCAGGCACCAATGAGCGGGTAGGTGAATGACGTGAGAAAGAGGCTGAAGAGGAAGAAGGACCACATCTTCACGCGCTCGGCCAGCGCGCCGGAGATGATGGAGGCTGTTGTGGCGACGAAGACCATCTGGAAGAACCAGTCGGACATCGAGGCGTAGGCGGATTCCTCAAGGACGCCCGCGGCGGACGCGCCGGCTTCGGCTTCGAGCAGGGCAACCTCAGCGGCAGAAGAGCCGTAGGTGAGCCTGAAGGTGCCGATGAGCTCGCCGAAGTTCAGGCCAAGCAGGGTGAGGTCTCGGCCCACGTCCACGTACATGAGGTTGTAGCCGATGGCGAAGTAGGCGAGTCCGGCGATGGCGTAGAGGCCGATGTTCTTCATGCAGATCATGGCGGCGTTCTTGGTGCGTACGGAGCCAGCCTCAAGCATGGTGAACCCGGCGCACATCCACATGACGAGGGCGCCCCAGACCAGGAAGGAGAAGGTGTTGAAGACGAAGCCGGTCTCCTCCTCAACGCCCATGGCGTGCGCGACGCCGGGGCGGAGGAGCATCAGCAGAACGGTTGCGACGCCGGTCGCGGCGAGGATGACTAGGATGCGGTGACGGGTTACGAACCACTTTAGTGGCTTCATTGCGCTTCACCTCCGCGGCAACTCTCAGCCGTGCAGAAGCAACCTACCGAAGCAATCTACCATTGTGGAAGTACCAGCGGCAGAAGTGTTTTCCTGCGCCTTGATAGGCAAATTGCCAGCGGCTGCTATCCCTGAGGCCGCCGGGCAATGGGTTACTGCCGACGTCGCCCAGGGTTCTTGGAGACGTTGCGGCGCCATTGCTGGCCTTGCAGTGGGCGTTGCGCTGCTCCTACGCTGCGGTGACCATCCGGCTGGCCGCGAGGTGTTGCGCCCCGTCCTCCTGGCCGTCCTGTACCAACGAGAGGACGAAGGCGACCCCGAAAGCTGGCCTAAGCCGCCCGAGCTCCCGGCGACGGTGGTGCGGTGGACGAGGGGCTTCGGAACTCTCGCCCTCCTCCCGGTCCCGGCTTCAGGGGCGACGCCCCCCCCGCAGGGGCAGGCTCATCCCGGACGGGGCTCCCTGGTTGAGCAGGTGATCCGCAAGATGCTGGACGAGGCGAGCTGATGGAGATCAGGGCCTTCGTCCCCTCCTTCGTTAAGGAGATCGAGGTCAAGCCTGGCAAGGCCGCCACTGTCTACTCCACCCACGCTGGAGGACTCTCCCATAGGTGGAGCGCGGAAACCCCCGCAGAGGTCGCCCTGAACGGGCGAGTTCGCAGCACAGTCCAGTCTGGTGGGCTCTGAGGGGTTCGACCCTGGACCGAGGGATTAAAAGTCAGTGACGGCGCATTCCGCCATACGTGCCGCATGCGGTAAAAACTAGTAGCAGGATCAATGGTGGCAAATCGAAGAAAGCCATTGTGAGCCCGCCTGCACCAACAAGAAGGGGAAGCAGAATGAGGCCGAAAATTCCGAGCAACGTATCAATGCTCGACAAGACGCCCCACGTGATTTTGTTGCATAGGAGAGAGTCTACGGCTGTGCACTGGGAGGGCTTGCGCCATACGGTGCTGCGTCTCACGGGCTCAGAGCCAGCGGACGGGATCGATAGTGCCCCCCGGCTCTGAGCGCGCTGGTGCGCCGCGGCTGAAGGCGATCTTCGCCGGCTACTGCCCACGCTGCTGCCGGGGAGCGGTCTTCAACCACGGCCTTCGCGGCTTACTGGGCCTGATGAACGAGTCCTGCGCCGTTTGCGGCCTCGTTTATCTGCGGGAGGCAGGCTACTTCCTCGGGGCGATGTACGTTAGCTATGGCCTCGGCGTTCTAACCGTGCTGCCGGTGGCGATGGCGCTCGTTGTGCTGCTCGATATGCCACTAGCGGTCGTCTTGACCATCGCGACCGTTCAGACGCTTGTCAGCGTGCCTTTACTCGTGCGCTACTCCCGTGCCATCTGGCTGC
Source organism: Dehalococcoidia bacterium (assembly GCA_965197795.1). Classification (GTDB taxonomy): domain Bacteria; phylum Chloroflexota; class Dehalococcoidia; order DSTF01; family WHTK01; genus WHTK01. The sequence goes on from OZ240228.1 coordinate 1,304,989, forward strand.
ACTTCGATCAAGTGATCGATCCCCGCTAATCTCCGCCCGTGGGGGTGGCCACGGTGAGGATCACAGACGGCGGCAGCGCGGGCGTCATCGTCACGTCCACTGGCGATTGACGGGATATGGGACATGGACGAAAAGGGCTTAGGCCCGCCTGGAGCGTAGTTGTGCAGTGCGAAGCAAGGGCACTGTTCGAGCTAGGGAGCGGCCCTCTCTCCTTTGATCGCTGCGTTGATGGCTTCCACTATCCGACGCCCCCGCTTCTCGAAACCGAGACCAGCCATCACTTCGCCTAGCAGTTCGTCTTCAGTGTAAAGGCGCCCGTCCGACTTCACCCAGCCACGACATCTCGCAAGGCGCGATTCGAATAGATCGGGCGCGTAGCCTTGAGAAGCATCGGGAGGCCTAGCCGGGCAGCGCGGGATGCTAGAGAGCGCGTACCGGGGAGGACGCCGCTGAATGGACCGGAACGATGGCGTTGGGATCGCTCTCGCGATAAAATGGCAACCGCTATGACTCACCACCGGATTCGGAGAAAGCGAATACCGGTAGACGCGCCGCCCTCAGTCCCTTGTCAAAATGATTGGCGCGATGGCTGTGACAAGACAGCCACGTGGCGAGTGGGCTGCGGACCGGACGTACGGTTCCATTGTGATTCTCACGAAGGTCCACCCTGCGGTGGCGTGTTCATTGGCGACTTCGTGATCACACCGGATACGACCCGCGAAGAGTTAGTGGGCGTGTCCCGTTGTGGCGCTCACCGCATCTATTCTGCATCGGGGCGAGATGTCCATGACCTACGGTGCTGCGCTTGCGGGAAGTGGATCGGCGACACTCGGGATCCAGCGCCCGTCGCCGGCGCCAAGCTTTGTAAAGCTTGGCCAAAGATCAGCCTGCCCACCGTAACACCTCGTATTCCTCAACTTGGTTCTACCTCGTGGCCGTGAGGCGCGAGCTGAATCGCGTCCTGTTGGTCTTGCTTGCCATCTGTACCTTGGGCGCGCTAGCTTGCTCCGGCGGCGATGACGACGCGGCCGCTGGCACTCAGGCGACGCCGGCCACCCCAGCGCCAACCAGCACTCCTGAGATAGCACCGACTCAGGCACCCTCCGGCGGACCAACCGATACCTCGCGTGACCTGACCGGCTTCCCGTTCTCGACCGCCGACTTGCGTCAGGCAATCGAAACGGCGGGATACTCCTTCGCTCCACTGACGAACATCGCGCCCATCTGTCCCCAGACGTCGGTGCCTGAGCGGGCCTTCTGGTCTGTCAACCTCACCGACGGCGACTCTGGGCCGATCCTGGTGCTCTGGGTCTATCCCAACTCTGAGACGCTCAAAGCCGATTGGCAGGCAGAACCGGGACAGGCGCCGCAGTCGCTTCTGCCCAAATGCGGCCTGCCGAGCGGGTTTGCTTATTGGAACGAGAACTTGGTAATGGTATTCGCGGCTTGGTTCAGCCTTGGCATCGAATCGGCGACCGGCCCCGATGAGCAGAGCCCCGGCCAACATCCAGCAGTGCAGGCCTTCCTCGAACTCAGCCCTTGAGCATTGCTAGCTAGATAAGATGGAGCCTGGAGGAACGTAGCCAATGAATCTGTTCACACGCTATCGACGCTGGGTCGTGCGGTAGACCACAAGGAACGATTAGGGTTCGACGCCCCCCCTACAGCTGTATCGCCGGACTGAAGGCAGCGTGCGCCTTTGCCGCCTGCCCTGAGTCGTATGTCGCGGAGTAACGACGGACCATCATCGGACTTGAATGACCAAGCAAATACTGGACATCGAGCTCACGGGCATTGATCCGAATCGCCCAGGTAGCGGCACGACGCCGCTCCACCTTGCGGAGGTCCTCTGGACCCGTCGCCATCCGACTATCGAACGGCCTTCACTTCGAGCTGAACGCCCTCGTGCTGCTGCATCCGGCTGATGACCTCGAAGACATTGCGGGCGTAGGGATTGCCAGCCGGTCCGAACATGCGCATAAGACTCTTGGGCGGCTTGTTCGTGAGGAAGCCAAGCTCGTCGAACCCGATGGTAGCGTTGATATAGTCACGCAGTACGATCTTGCCAGTATCGACGTCACCGGCAAGCAGGCACTCGACCCCTTCTTTCAGCAACCCCTCCCGAAAGGCCGGGTCGCGCTGAGCGCGGGCCTGTACCGTCTCCTTGAAGTCACGGGTAAGCGCCATGTTCATGCCTCCTGTTGCTTGCGACGTCTGTACTCTTGCCAAAGGTCACGGGCATCCTCGATGTCCTTCTGCTGGCGCCGCTTGGTTCCTCCGCCAAGCAGGACTATCAAGGTGTCTCCGTCCCTGCCGAAATAGACTCTGTAGCCTGGGCCAGCATCTATGCGGTACTCCAGCACGCCGCTCCCGACGCCTCTGACGCTGGACAGGTTTCCCGCCTCCATGCGGGCGAGGGCCGTCCTGACCCTGGCCGCTGCGCTGGCGTCGAGACCGTCGAACCAGTGACCGAAGGGACTGCGGCCTCGATCATCGACATATTCGCTGATTACGATCATGCCGCTATGGTCACGCCAGCGTTACTATAGTACAAGGTTTGGCCGAGACCGCAACGCAGCCGCGGATCGCTTTACCCCCCGGCACGCCCCGGGCGTACATCCATCCTCCGGCTCAGTTAGCTTGTGTTCAGCACTCATCTAACTGCCCTCCTTCGCCCTGTGGCCGGCCTTTCCGACCCCGGACTACTACGAGGGCTCTGCCCCACGTCCGGCAATGGCCGCAGGCTGACTACTCCGGTTTCCGGCTCCAAGTTGACATGCAAGCTCCGGGTTGCCATCGCGTCGCCGCGTTTGCCATCGCGATTGTGCCCGGCGTACCCAGTGGTGGGGCGGCTCATTACCTGTACAACCACATGGCCAAGAACCCTTAATGGGTGGCGTGGTCGTTGCCGCGCTCGTCATCGGGGAGCAACCGGTTGTAGCAGAGTGCGGCGCTCCTGTTTGTGGGAAGCGCCCCGTCTCTTCGGCTGACAAGTCGCTTTCTCTCTGGGTGTTGTTCCAGCTAGGCGCGCCCCATGTCAAGACAAGCCCTAGGTAGTGGCGACAACACGCCGTATCTGGTCGGCATGCTCGTGACAGTGGGAGGCGTATATCTCCAGCCAGTCTCGAGGCTGTAGATGCCGCTCTCACTGTGGTAGCCCGCCCGCTGCCAGTCGGAGTCACTCAGGTGCTCGATTATCTGCGCTGTAGTGTCGCGCGAGCCGCCTTTAGCGCCGCCAACGCTGGGGCGATAGAACGCTGGTCGTAGAAGAGGTGGCGAGCAAAGTCCGCCTCGTCGTATCCATGTATCTGCGGGTTGTCCTCGCAGAGCAGCAGACGGAAGCGAATAGCCGCGGTCATCTCGCTGTCCGCCAGGTGGTGCGTAACCTGGCGTGCCGTCCAGCCCTCGTCGGGGTCCGGCCGGTCGAGCTGGCGGTCCGTGAGACCATCCAGCGCGGCCGCAACCACTTCGTAGCCTTCGCCGTAGCTTTCGTCAGCCTTGCGCGTGTTGCCTGGTCCATCTCGCTCTCCCTAACTCGTGCGTCCTTATGAACCGAATAAGCAGCATAAGCATAAAGGAGGAGGATCAGCACCATCCCTACCGTGGGAATTCTCCCTGGTTCTCGTGCTCTTGTTACGAGTCGGTCGACGTGTGGCCTTCGCGTTGGGTGGAATGCCAGACCTGGTGCTCTCGCGAGATCAGCTCTTCAGTCCGAAAGGTCAATGCCTCAATGAGATCGGGGCCGTGAGGTCCCGGTACGCCCCGTACGCGTGTCATAAAGGGCACGCTCCTTCTTCAGACTCTCAGCGTTACCGCCTATCTGCTCATGGCAGCGCATTTAACCATCGAAGTGGCATTACCCATTTGGTACCGCGCAGATGCTCACGGCTTAGGAGCCGCGGCTCCAGTCAATCCACAGCGACCTCCTCGCCGGTGGAGCCCAGCGTATAAAGCCGCGAGCTATCGGTCTATCCCCGCGTGTGCGGAGGAACCGGTCGCCGGCGTCGTGGGTTAGGACCGCTTTAATATAGCCGGTGGCGATTGGCCTCGTCCTCGGAGGCATCTATCTCCTCGGCATCCGCTTCCTGGATCTGGTCCGCCAGCACCTGACCGTAGCTAGGGTAACTAGAGCGCTCGATCTGAACCGAAGGGTCCCAAAGCCGGGAACGGATCAAGGATCTGCCACAATGCAAGAATGTCTCTTCGACTGTGACTTGCAAGCCCGAAATCGGAGGCTTGCTTCCCACAGACAGGGGCCCCAGCCATTCTGCATCTGTCACGATTTCTGCCGTGCCGCTCACTCGCAACGTCTCGTTCATACCTGGCACCAAGAACAATAGACCTACGTGCCGATGCTCAACCATGTTCTGCATCCCAGAGGTATCGCGTCTACATGCTCGTCGGCCTAGTTCGTTGCCACATTTGCGCCGAGAAACTGTGGGCTCACCATATCCGAGGTTCGGACTACTACCGGGAGGAGTCAGCCCTCCGTGGCATACCCTGTCCAAATCCTAAGCGCTACGTGCATGCCGATGTGATCGACGATCAGGTCTCTTCTATTATGGGAAACCTCCAACTGCCGGATTCATGGCGGGACCTCGTGGCCAAATTTCTGGAGTCCGACGCAGAACGGGAAGCCGCAGCAAAAGAACGGGCAAGATTAGAGGAGAAGATCCGCCGCCTGTCTCGTCAGTACCGTGAGGTCGAAATCGGGGAGACCGAGTACCGCCGAGAAAGAGAGATCACTCAGGCCCGCCTAGATGCGATCCGCGAAGTCGCTGAAGGCGAGACTGTCCGAACTGGTGACCACATAGAGGGTCTTGTCGAGGCGTGGAAGCTAGCGACGAAAGAGGAAAGGAGGGACCTGCTTCGGATGTCGCTTGATGGCGTTTACGTGGACATGTCGACCGGATCCGTGGTTGCCTTAAAGCCAAAAGCGGCATTCCTGCCGCTCTTTCAGCTCGATCGTCCCGTTAGATCGGGAGCGAGCGTGTTAGTTTCTGGCGACCCGGAGGGGATTCGAACCCCCGATCTCCACCGTGACAGGGTGGCATGTTAGGCCGCTACACCACCGGGCCGTACAGATTCGATTCTAGGTTCTCGACGCGTTTGTAGTCAACGCGTCGAGAACTGAAGCCGGGGGTACCCCGGACCCCACTAAAGGCGGCTTACGCCCCCGTGATCTCCGCCGACAGCGCCCGCAGCTCCACCGCCGCGCCCGACGCGAACGCCGCGTCGATCTGCGCTTCGTCTAGCCCCAACAGCTGCGCCAACACATCGCTGCGTGACGCAGGAGCGCCCCGTAGGGACGAAGCACTAGTTCCGTCCGCGACGCCCTGTACCGTTGTTCCCACATGCCCCGGCCTTCAGGCCGGGGTACGCTTAAGGGCCGCCCTCACGCCTCCGTGATCTCGCTCGGCAGCTCCCGCGGCTCCGCGGCCGCGCCCGATGCATACGCCGCGTCGATCTGCGACTCCTCCAGCCCCAGCAGCTGCGCCAGCACGTCGCGCGTGTGCTGCCCCGGCGCCGGCGGCCCGCCCCGGATGCCCCCCGGCGTTCGCGACAGCCGCAGCGGCGAGTTCGCGATCGTCAGTTTGTTGCCGCGCGGACTCTCGACCTCCCGCAGCATCTCCCGCGCCTCGACCTGCGGGTACGTCGCCACGTCAGGTATCGAGTTCAACGGCCCGCACGGCAGGTCGATCGCCTCGAACTCACGCACCCAGTGCGCCGTCGTCTGCAGCTGCATCGCCTCGATCAGGATCGGCTCCAGCAGCGGGTGGTTGCGCGTCCGCTCGGCCGGCGTCTGGAATCGCGCGTCGTCGATCAGCTCCGGGCGGTCGATCACGGCGCAGAAGACGCCCCAGATGTTCTCCAGCCCGAAGCCCAGCGCGATGACGATGTGCCCGTCCGCCGTCGGGAAGGCCTGGAACGGCGTCGACAACGGATGCCGCGTGCCGATCGCCTTCGGCGCCTGCCCTGTCGCCGAGTAGCGCGCGAAGGCGTTCTCCAGGATCGCGACCTGGCAGTCGAGCATCGAGATGTCGATCATCTGCCCCCGGCCGCTGCGCTCGCGCTCCTGCAGCGCCGCCAGGATGCCGATCGCCGTGAACAGCCCCGCCGCGATGTCGCCCAGCGACAGCCCGGGTCGCACCGGCGCGCCGCCCTCCTCGCCCGTAATCGACATAACGCCGCCCATGCCCTGCACGACGACGTCCAGCGCCGGCTTGTCGCGGTCCGGCCCCGTCTGCCCGAAGCCCGACGTCGCCGAGTAGATGACGCGCGGGTTGCGCGCCGACAGCACGTCGTAGCCCAGCCCCAGCCGGTCCATCGTCCCCGGCGTGAAGTTCTCCATCACGACGTCGACCTGCTCTACGAGGCGCAGAAACAGCTCCTTGCCCTCCGGCCGGCGCAGGTCCAGCAGCGTGCTCTTCTTGCCGCGATTGATGCTGAAGAAGTACGAGCTCTCGGCGTCCGAGCGGTCCGCCGTGTGCGACAAGAACGGCCCCGTGGTGCGCGCGACGTCGCCGTAGGGCGGCCGCTCGACCTTGATCACCTCCGCGCCGAGGTCGCACAGCACCATCGAGGCGTAGGGCCCGGACAGCACCCACGTCAGGTCGAGGATCTTGACGCCGCTTAAGGCGCCCTCAGGCAGACCGTTCATCGCAGGCTCCTTAGTGAAACGTCGAGCATCACCACGCAGCGTACAGAGGGCACGTGCAAGACGCGAGGGGGGCAATTCGGGGCGTGGCGTGGATGGTAGGGCCAGATCTAAACGGGCGCCTAACACCACCGTGATCAAGCTTTGAAATGCTGGATATCTTGCCTTGTCACAAGGCATTCAGAGAGTCTAGGAATGCTGGGTTGATTTTCCCCCCTGAGAATGTGACTGAAAAGACAAGCCAAATTAACCTCGTAAACCAAATCGTTGCGAGTACTAGCGGTCAATCTTCCATCTTTCATCCAATGCGCTTACCTCTCGAAGCCCGGTTTGGACATCTTGGGCGCGCAGGCCGATTCGGTGATCATCCATCGCTTCAGATAGAGTAGTCAATATTTTGAGCTTCGACAAGCCTTTCCCAATCGGAATAGGCTTCTAAAAAACCTTCGCCTCCTGGCACTCGCGCGCACCTAAAACGGCCCTCCGGTGCCCTCGAATCGGACCCGGCTTCCACATCACCTGCGCCCATTCCCGCCATGACAAGCCTACCGGGCCGTGACCCACCTCGCTCACCCGCCTCCAGCGCCCCCGCCAGCGTCCGGCCCGGCAGTACCGGCGTCAGCGCTCGGTTCGCCTCATCCCACGTCGCGTGTACCGCGCACACTGCGTCCTCCCAGAGTGATACGGCCTGCCTCCAATCGTGCCTGGCCCGCGCCCAAACCCCGCCCCGTCTCGCCCCCGTGACGTCCTGTCCTGGCCCCGTTTACGGCTCGTCTCGGTCCCGCGATCATATCGTCCAGCACTCGTCCACGACGCGTTTATGCCCCGGACGTGCCGCGTCTCAGTCCCGGACGCGTCCTGTCTATGACTCGTCTCGTATCTGGAACAGCCTCAACCCCCGCCTCGTTCGCCTACAGCCCTGCGATCTCCACCGGATCGATGGCGTCCGCCGGCGTGAAGTTGAAGATGCGTCCGTAAAAGTACAGCTCCGCCTCCAGCGACCGCTTGATGTTCTCGGCCCGCCGGAAGCCGTGCTGCTCGCCCTCGAATGGCAGGTAGGCCACCGGCACGCCCTTGGCCCGCAGCGCCTCCACCATCGTCTCGGCCTGGTTCGGCGGCACGATCTCGTCCTCCAGGCCCTGGAAGAAGATCACGGGGCAGTTGAGCCCCTCCACGTGGTCGATCGGCGAGCGCGCCGTGTAGAGGTCGGTGCGCTCCGGGTAGGGGCCGATCAGGCCGTCCAGGTAGCGCGACTCGAACTTGTGCGTATCGCGGGCCAGCGCTCCCAGGTCGGCCACGCCGTAGTGGCTCGCGCCCGCCTTGAACGTGTCGTGGAAGGCCAGCGCCGCCAGCGTCGTGTAGCCGCCGGCGCTGCCGCCTGTGATCGCCAACCGGTCGCCATCCACCAGCCCCTGCCCCACGAGATAGCGCGCGCCGTTGACGCAGTCCTCCACGTCGACGATGCCCCAGTTGCCGTTGAGACGCTCGCGATAGGGCCGGCCGTAGCCCGTGGAGCCGCCGTAGTTGACGTCCAGCACGGCGAAGCCGCGCGTCGTCCAGTACTGCACCCGCAGCGAGAACGCCGGCGAGGTGGCAGACGTCGGCCCGCCGTGCGACATGACGATCAGCGGTGGGAGCTCCGACGCCGGCGCCTCATAATCCTTGCTGACCGGCGCGTAGTAGAAAGCGTGCGCCGTGCGGTCGTCCGACGTCGGGAACTCGACGGGCTGCGCCTCCGAGACGTACGCGGCGTCGATCTTGACCTCCGACGACGCCTTGAGCAGCTCGATACGCCCCGAAGCGATGTCGAGCGTGTACAGCCCGCCCGAATCGCTGGCCGACGCCGCGGCGAACACGGCGCGACCGCCCGAGACGTGCAGCCCGCCGATGACGTTGAACGGCGTCTCGATCTCGTACATCGCGCCCGTCGTCGTATCGAGCGCGGCGAGGTGCGTCAGGCCCTCGGCGCTGTAGGTGCAGAGCAGGTGGTCCGCGGACTCGAAGGCGTAGTAGGACGCGCCGAACTGCCAGTGCGGCCCCGCGAACTCGGCCTCGCGCGGCGCCAGGGCTTCGACGGCGCCCGAAGCCGGCAGCCAGCGATAGAGGTTCCACCAGCCGGAGCGGTCCGAGATGAAGTAGAGGCTGCCGTCCGGCGACCACTGCGGCTGGCAGATCGACTCGGCGGCTCCGCCAGCGACCGTCCAGACGTGGCTCGTGCCGCCGGTTGAGTCGAGGTCGGCGACATACAGCGTGCAGCCATCCCAGGGCATGCTCGGGTGGTCCCAGGCGGTCCAGCACAGCAGCGAACCGTCCGGGCTGACGCGCGGCGAGGAGAAGAAATCGTGCCCTCCAATCAGGACGCTCTCGTCGCCGCTGGCGAGGTCGATGGCTGAGATCGTATTTACCGCTTCGGTTTGCTCTGTATGGTTCTCACGCACGGCGATCAGCCGATTTCGCGGTGCGTCGATCACGAAGTCGGCGTAGCGCATGCCATCGGCGTGCGTCAGTGGCTGCGGCTCGTGGCTGTCGCGCGATGCGTAAAGGCGCTGGTCCACGAAGTTGGCGAAATAGACGACACCTTCCGAGGTCACGTAGTCGCCGCCACCGTACTCGTGCACGCGAGTGCGGGCGTTGAGCGGCGCGGCGTTGACGTCGGACGTAGCGTCGTCGGGCGAGCGTCGCACGATGACATAACGACCGCCTTCCTGCGGCCTCGACTCGAGCCAATAGACGTCGTGGCCATCGAGGCGTGGCGCGCCCAGCCGCACGGTGGCGGAAGCAATCAGGTCAGCGGTGATCGGTGAGCGCCAGGCGCCATAGGATGCTTGAGCCATATCGAGAGCATACGGTTTTGATGAGGTCGGAGCTAGACAACGCGCACTTCACCTCGTGCACCTTCTGCTCGCGCGGCAAACTTCCCTTATCTCTGTGTCTGCGCCATGATGGTGCGAACCTTGCCCGTACAGCCGCAGGAGGTCGCAGTGCAGTACACCGTATCGCCCGTCAGGCTAACGCTGGCCGACGCCCTCTTCCCGCGAATCGATTCCGACAGCCGGGCCGCGGTCTGGGCCCGCGACCTGGCGCTGATGCTGGCGTTCGCGGCGCTGGTCGCACTCGTGGCGCAGATCCAGATACGCCTGCCATGGACCACGGTACCGATTACGGGCCAGACCTTTGGGGTGCTGGTCGCGGGCGGCGCACTCGGGATGAGCCGCGGCGTCGGATCGATGCTGATCTACGGGCTCGTGGGGATGTTCCTGCTACCGGTGTTTACGCCGGCCGGCGCAGCGACGTCTGGGACCTGGGATATGCACTTCATCCTGCCCTGGGCCGGCTCGGAGGCGTATCTCTGGAACATCAGCAGTGGCGGTTACGTCGTAGGCTTCGTCCTGGCTGCCGGATTCGTCGGTTACCTCTGCGAGCGCGGCTGGGACCGCGGCTCGTGGGTCCAGCTGGCGATGTTCGGCGGCACGCTGCTTGTCTACTTGCCCGGGTTGCTGTGGCTCGGCTACCTGATCGGCACCGACTGGACGCCGCCGGGTGGCGAGGTCGCCCTGGGCGAGCTGATATCGGGCTCGAGCACGTTGAACAAGACGCTCAGCGGCGGTCTCTATCCCTTCATCGTGGGTGACCTGATGAAGCTGATGGCGGCCGCGCTGGTGCTGCCGGCTGCGTGGCTGATGGTTGGACGGACGAAGGGGAAGGGCGGCAACACAACTCCGTGAGCCGAGGGTTGCGCGACGCTCTGAACCCGGTTTGGGGCGGGGCCTTCCTTGCGACGGCAAACAAAAGAAGCCGTCCAGTGATGGACGGCTTCTTGGCGCTTGATCTGCCGATCTCAGCTACGGGGTCTGGTCTTCTCGTAGCGCTTGCGGAAGCGCTCGACACGGCCGGCAGTGTCGACGATGCGAGCCTCGCCGGTGAAGTAGGGGTGACAGCGGCTGCAGACGTCGAGGTGGACGGTCCCCTTGGTGGAGCGCGTGGTCCACGAATTGCCGCAAGCGCAGCTCACGGTGGATTCGACGTACTCGGGGTGAATGCCTGTTCTCATGTTGCGGCCTCCGCGTAAACACTGACCTTCTTGCGACGGCCCTTGGAGTAGGGTTCGAACTTCACCTTGCCGTCGACGAGGGCGAAGAGCGTGTGGTCGCGGCCGACGCCGACGTTGTTACCGGCGTGTATGCGGGTTCCCCGCTGCCGCACAATGATCGTTCCAGGCTTGATTAGCTGGCCGTCGTAACGCTTCACGCCAAGGCGCTGGGCGTTGCTATCGCGGCCGTTCTTTGAGCTGGAGCCTGCTTTTTTGTGAGCCATATCTTAGTCCTGCGATTCGTTTTCACTGGTGCTGGTGCGGCGGCGTCGGGGACGTGGCGCCGGCGTTTCGCCTTCCGTAGCCGGTGCGTCTGTCTTCGGCGCAGCGCGTGTGCGGCGACGCGGAGTCTTGGCCGGCGCCTCAGAGGCCGGTGCCTCGGGCCGGTGCCTCGGACGCTTCTGCCGTCGGCTCCTCGATGGCCTCCGGCACCGGCTCTTCTGTGGCGGGCGCGGCGCGCGTGCGGCGCCGTGGCGTGGCCGTCGCGCGGGACGCGCCACCGATGCGAATTTCGCGCACCTCGAGCGTTGTAAAGGGCTGACGGTGGCCCCGCTTGCGGCGGTATCGCACCTTCGCCTTGTACTTGAAGCTGATGACCTTCTTGGCTTTGCCGTGCTCGACGACGTCCGCCACGACGACCGCGCCGTCGACTGTCGGTTCGCCCACGGTAACCGACCCGTTGTCGGAGACCAGAAGCACGTCGCTCAGCTCGACCTGCGAGCCTGGTTCGACGTCAAGCGTAGCGACGTTCAGCACGCTACCTTCGTGCACGCGATATTGCTTTCCGCCGGTACGGACGACAGCGTCCAAGGTGGCCTCCTTACGAAGTGGGCTTTAACAACTTATCGAATCTGGGGTGAGTCTGTCAATTCGCCGCGTGCCGGCCTGATCCAGACGGAAGGCGCGTCAGACCGTCAGGTCGATAGCCACAGGGACCGCGACACGTCCCCAGACATCGAGTGGGTCCTGTGCTGTGGCGTACTTCGAGAGCAGCAGACGACGCACCAGGGCGTCTTCCTGTACCTCCGTGACGATTCGGGCGACAGCATCGAAGGTCCGACCGGCGATACACAGTCTGACGGCCGGCTGCTTGCGCAGGTTGCGCACCCAGTCGGCGTTGCCGGCGGCGTCCTTGGAGTCGCCGTTCATCAGGTAAGCGGTGTTGTCGTTGAGGGCGAACCAGATCTCGATCTCGTGAGGCTTGCCGCTGACGCGGCCGGTCGTCATGAGGTACGCGTACGTTTCGGCGCCCAGGGCTGGGTCAAGTGTCATGGGGCTGACGCGCGGTCGGGGGGTGGCAGGTCGGCGATAACCTCGTCATGCCGGTAGACGATGCGCTCGCCGTCCTTGAAGAGCACGGCGCGCTGGCGGCCCATGACGCGCCAGGCGTTGTCGGTCCAAACCACGGTGGTGTCCTCGTCTACACCGATGGCTATCTGGCCAGGCTGCAGGCTGCCGACGACCCGTTCGATGAACTCGGGTCGACGCTGCGCGGCGCGATCGAAGTGGGCCAGCGCACGCACTGGCGCGGCCAGCCCCAGGGCTGTGGGCCCTTCGTTGTCAGCACTCGGCAGGTGGGCGTTCAGCACGCCGAGGCCACCGGAGGCGCCGGCAACAGCGGCTCCGCGACGATTGGCAGCCTCGAGCGCCAGCCAGGCCGCGGTTTCGTGGAAGGCCTGGGCCAGATAAACCGGGCTGCCACCGCTGAACCAGACGATGTCGGCCTCGGCGATGCGCTCGGCTTTCTCGGCGACGTCAGCGTCGTTGCGATCCTTGATCCGCACCGGCACGGCCTCGACTCCAAGGCCGCGAAAATGGGCCACGCCCATCTGCTCCCACTTCGTCATGACGTCTTCTCCCTCCCGCGCGCAGGAGGTGGCGATAAGGACGACTTCACGGCCGGCGGCTCGATTAAGCAGGAAGGTGTCGACGATGTCCATGGCCGGTGTGTACTCGCCGGAGCCGGCCAGGACGAGAGGTCCGAGGACGTTTTCAGCCATCGCTGTGCTTTCCGTCCGGCAATTGCCAGTAATAGGTGTCCCGCTCACAGCAGGTACGCTTGTGGCCCTCAATACTATCGGAGATGGCTCTCGCACGTTGCGTTGTCGCCGTCTGGCGGGAGAGCCGGCTGCTTTTGGAATGGGATCTATATCGATACCGGCGCGGCCGTTACGGCGCTGGCAGGCTGGGACGACGAAAATCTGGGAGTGCCGGCCGCGACTGCGAAGGCATCGCGTGACCTGAACGCTCGAGAGGCAGTGCTCTACCGTGAGGTAATGGCTCTCAAGCGTCGAGCCCTGACCGAAATTACCCGCCTCACGGAGCAGGACCCCCACCGCCAAGGGAGGTCATGCATCAGCCGAAGGAGAGCGGCCGGCACACAATCCCGCAGCCTTTCGCGCCGCACCGGAAACGCTGAGCCCCCGTTGGCGCGAATGGCCCACCCCGCAACGCCCTGGTTCCCTGGTTGAGTCCGACCACGAGGCCGGCCGGCGGGTTGTTCGGCGGCTTGCTCAACCAATCGCGTGAAAGACTACGTCTCGCAGTGCCAGAGGCTGGTGTGGCGCCTGATCAGCTGCGTCGCAGGGCTCAAGGCGCGTCAGTTGGATTCGAAGATACGGCCGAGGGTGACGATGAGGACGCCGACGACGCTAATCAGGCTGAATTCGGCGACGACCGGCGCTTTGAGGTCGTTGTTGAGGTGATGCTGGACCAGGCCGGATGTGAGGTAGAAGACCAGGAGCAAGAAGACGCCCGCGAGATAGCTCTCAAGAGGTAGGAAATACAGCGCCCAGCGAGCCTGCGCCGCGACGATGCCCACGGCGGCGGCGAAAACGACCGCGCGTACCGGGTCGGCTTCCGATTCGCGCAGCACCTCGACGGCGAGCAGCACACTGACAAGCCCAACCGTGAGGGCGGCGGGTACGAGGTCGACGTCGAAAGAGTAAACGACGGCGTAGAAGCCGAAAGCGGTGAGGAACGTGGCGAGGTTGAGCACGAATCGGGCGCCGGCGTACTTCGGGCTGTACGTCTCGACGGAGATGTACTCGGCGTACAGCACGGCGCCCATGATGCTGCCGGCGATTACGACGCCGGGAGCCGCCCAGTAACCCGTCAGCACGTCTTCGAGAAATAAGCCTGTTGCCAACGCCAGGAGCGTCGGGAGGAAGAGCAAGGGCGCGGTCCAGGCCACGTCGTCCTGCTCGATTGCCGAGGGATGAGTGCGCAGGATGCCATCCGTACCGAGCGCCACAAGCCCCGTAACCATCAGCAGGATCCAGGGCCTGGTCGGCTCGACGGCGAGGAAGAGCGCCAGGCCGATGCCGTAAACGACCACGAGCAGCGGGATTCGCGTCGAGCTGAAGGGTGCGGCGGCCACGGGAAGGTTGGCCCCGCTTTCATACAGCGTCGAAGCGTTATCGATTACAGGGTCTGACCAGAGTTCGTTCTCAGACTGCAATACGTGAACCAGCGCCCCCTGGAGCAGATTTGTCGTAGTGGATGCGAAACGGGGCGCTCAAAGACCCTGGAATTGTAACGAGGCGTCGGCAGGGGGAGCAAGCTAAACGACGTTGGCCTGCGCCGGCGTGATCGCCGCAAGGGCGCGGACGACGGCCTCACGCCAGCCCTCACCGATGAAGTCGCGGTTGAGGCGCATCTGATGGCTTAGCACAGTGGTGTGCGGCGGCGCCCGCCGCTCGACCGCCTCACGGTCCAGCGAGAGGCCCGGCAGCAGGCGGATTACCATATCATCGCCCTGGACCTGGATAGTGCCGACTCCGGCCTGCATGGCGAGGAGCCGCAAGCGCAGGACCCAGAGCAGATTACGCGCGGAGGCCGGCAGCTCGCCGAAGCGGTCGCGCAGCTCGCTTTCGATCGTAGCGGCTTCGTCGTCGCTCGCCGCCTGCGACAGGCGCTGGTAGACGGCGAGGCGCAGGTTGAGGTCCGGGATGTACCCGGTCGGCAGGTAAGCCGTCAACGGCAAGTCGAGCGTGACCGCGGGCCGCGACGAGGTCGGCGGTGGCGGCGGCTCGCCGCGGTCGAGAGCTTTCAGGCGCTCGACCGCCTCTCCAAGCAGCCGTACGTAGAGGTCGAAGCCGACGGCGGCCATGTGGCCGCTCTGCTCGGAGCCCAGCAGGTTGCCTGCACCGCGGATCTCGAGGTCTCGCAGCGCGATCTGCATGCCGGCGCCGAGCTCCGCGGCCTCGAAGACGGCTTGCAGGCGGCGTTGGGCGACCTCAGAGAGCGCATGGCCGCGGTCGTAGAGCAGGTAGGCGTAGGCCCGGACTGTGCTGCGACCGACGCGGCCGCGTAGCTGGTAGAGCTGAGCCAGCCCGAGGCGGTCGGACTGGTTGATCACGATCGTGTTCGCGTTGGGGATATCGAGGCCGGACTCGATGATCGTGGTGCAGACGAGGACGTCGATCTCGCCCCGCGCGAAGGCCAGCATGGTGCGCTCGAGTATGTCCTCGGGCATCTGCCCGTGCCCGATGCCGATTTCAGCCTCCGGCACGAGCTTGCGCAGGCGCTCGGTGACGAGCTCGATGTTGTAGACGCGGTTGTGGACGAAGAACACCTGCCCGCCTCGCTCAAGCTCGCGGCGGATCGCTTCGCGGACGATCTGGTCGTCGGATTCGAGGACGTAGGTGCGGATCGGCGAGCGGTCCTCCGGCGCCGTCATCATGTTCGAGAGGTCGCGGATGCCGACCAGCGACATGTGCAGCGTGCGCGGGATCGGCGTTGCCGAGAGCGTCAAGACGTCGACCTCCTTGCGCATCTGCTTGAGGCGCTCCTTATGGGCGACGCCGAAGCGCTGCTCCTCGTCGATGACCATGAGGCCGAGCTTCTTGAACTCGACGTCGCGCTGCAGAATGCGGTGCGTGCCGATGAGGATGTCAACGCTGCCTTCGGCGACCTCGCGGACGACTTCGTGAGCCTCCTTGTCGCTGAGGAATCGGGAGAGCATCTCGACGCGGGCGGGCAGCGAGGCGAGCCGCTCCTTGAACGTGTTGTAGTGCTGCTGGGCCAGGACCGTAGTCGGTACGAGCACCGCGACTTGGTAGCCGTCCATGACGGCCTTGAAGGCGGCTCGGACCGCGACCTCCGTCTTGCCGAAGCCGACGTCGCCGCAGATCAGGCGGTCCATGGGGCGCGGCTGCTCCATGTCGGTTTTGACGGAGGAGATGGCGGCGACCTGGTCGGGCGTCTCGACATAAGGGAAGGACGCCTCCAGCTCCTGCTGCCACGGCGTATCGGCGCTGAAAGCGTGACCGTCAAGCACCTGACGCGACGCGTAGAGGTCGAGCAGGTCACGGGCCACGTCGGCCACGGCGCGGCGTACGCGCTCCCGGGCGCGTGACCACTCGCCGGAGCCGAGACGCGTGAGGCCAGGGCTGTAGTCTCCGGGGCCGACGTAGCGGGCAACCCGGTCATACTGGTCGACGGGGACGAAGAGCCGGTCCCCTTGCGCGTAAGTCAGCTCGAGAAACTCTCGCTCGACGCCCTCGACCTCGCGCACGACCATGCCCGCGAAGCGAGCGATGCCATGCTCGAGGTGGACGACGTAGTCCCCGGGGGAGAGGTCGGCGACGAGGTTCGAGCGGTCCGGGCCTGCCTGCCGCAGGGCTCGGCGCTGCTTGACGAACCCGAACACCTCGGCGTCGGTGAGGAACGTGAGGCCGGATCGAAGGGGCCTGGGTAGAGCCCCGCCTGGTTCGACAGGCTCACCACGAACGGGTTGGAGGGGCTCACCACGAGCGGGTTGGTCTACAGGGCTCCGCAGCGTCCAGCCGTGGGGAAGAGCGCCACGCAGCAGCTGAATGACGCCGGGCCGCAACTCGGGGGTGTCTTCCACCAAGCTCACGGGCAGACCTTCATCGCCGAGAAGCGTGTTCAGGCGGGATGCCTGCTGCGAGACGATGACCATGCTCTCGCCGCGCCGCGTGAGGTCCGCGAGTTCGGAGGCGAGGGCGCGGACCCGGCCGCCAAAGCCGGGCGCGGGTGTCAGCGGCGGCCGCAGCGTATTGACAGAGGAATTCGGCAGCTCGATCGGCGCATCGGCCGTGGCGAAGCGCGACAACTCTATAGCGCCGTGACGTTCCAGCTCGGGTTGAAGGTCGCTCCAGTTGGCTTGTGCCGCCGGCAGGCCGATCGGCAGCTCGCCGCGTGCCTCGCGCTCGATACGCATCGTCGCGGTCTCTGCCACGTATTCGTCCAGGGCGCGAGACAGGTCCATCGGTTCGTCGAGGAGGACGGTGGCGGTCTCGGGCAGGTGATCCAGGAGCGAGTACGGCGAGAGCAACGCCGGCAGGAAGGCGGGACTGACCGGAAGGATCCCCCGGGCGAGATTCTCCAGCTCCTCGCGGAGGCGTGCCTCGGCCTCTTCTGCGCAGGCCGAGAAATCGAGCTCGCGAGTGAGTTCGGCCGCCAGGCCGGCGTTCGGACTGACCTCGGCCGCTGCGCCCAGGCCGATGGCTTCAACCCGCTCGCGCGAACGCTGGGTGTCGACGTCGAACTCCCGGATGCTCTCGACCTCGGCCCCGAAGAACTCGATGCGAGAAGGGGTTTCTGCCTGGGGCGGGAACACGTCGACGATGCCACCGCGCCGCGCCGCCTGGCCGGGGGCTTCCACGAGGCTGACGACTTCGAACCCTGCCGCCTGAAGGCCGCGCAGCAGATCGTCCGGGTCAACACGATCGCCGATCGCGATGCGGGACACGGCGCCGCGGGCGGCCGCGGGCGATAGGGTGCGCTGCGCAACCGCCTCGACGCTGGCGACGACGATCGCATTCTCGCCCGCACCCAGGGCCGACAGGGCCTCGATACGGGTTCGGACATCCCAGGGGTCCTCGGCGGCGCGTTCATAGGGCAGGGCGTCGCGTTGGGGATAGACGCGGACGCGGCGTTGCGCGTCGGGCCCAAGCCATGCGCCGAGCTCCTCCGCCAGGTCCTGTGCGCGCGAGGTCCTGGGCACGATGACGAGTACGGGGCCCGGTGCGCCGCGCGCCAGGGCCGCGATGACCGCGGGGCGCGCGGCGTCGCCGACGCCGATGCGGCTCCCGGGGGCGGCGCCGAGCAGAGACGCCTCTACTGGCTCAAGAATGCGAGAAAGGTCTACCACCGCACGCCAAACGGCCCCTCACGATACGTGGGGGCTGATTTTCCCTGCACCGCGCAGGGCTCTAACCCAGTGTAACGCTCGGCGCGGGATGGCGGTTAATCGAGCAACTCAGCCGGCGGACCAGCCACCAAAGTCCAATTGATCGGAGAGATGAACGTAGAGGAGGCGGACCGGGCCTTCGAGGTCTCGCGTAAAGTGACCCCGGCCCGCGAGATCGTCGGCGATAAACGTGTCACCAGGGCCGAATCGGGCCTTAGAGCCATCGCTTACCTCGATTTCGAGAACGCCGGTGAGCACCGCGACCAGCTGGCGACGCGGCGCGTGGTGCCAGTCCTGCGGCTCGAGCGCGTCCGAGAGGCCGAATGCAGTTTCTGTTGCCGGGAGCCAGTCCGAGTATGCTCGTCGCTGAGCCGTATCAAGGGGCAGGTCCAGCTCCTCGAAGTGTGATTCGCCGTCGTCACCGGTGCAAATGCGCGTGACCTTCACTTCGTACCTCCATCGCCGTCTGATGAGCGATTGTAAGCCTCCATAGCACGCTCCCAGTCGTCGCGAATCACGGCTTCGACAGCGTCGCAGGCGCGGTCGATGGCGGATTCGAGAACCAGGAGCGATTCAACCGAAGGCGCCGCGAGAACGTGGCGGATCACGACGTCCGGATCCCAGGAGGGCAGACCCTTGTCGTAAGGACGGCCAATTCCAATCCGGATGCGTCCAAATTCACTGCCCGCGACGTCAATGATCGATTTGAGGCCGTTGTTGCCGCCGTGCGAGCCGTTGGGTCGCATGCGGATGCGTCCCTCAGGCAGGTCGAGCTCGTCGTAGATGACGATGATCCCGGCCGGCCTCACGCGCTCCTTGGTCATGAAGCGCTGTACCGCACGCCCGCTGCTGTTGTAGAAGGTCTGTGGCTTGAGCACGATAACGTCGGCGTCGTAGATGCGTCCGCGGCCGGCGTCGGCAAGGTTGCGTTGCCAGAAGCGCGGGCCCTGGAGGCGGATGGCATGCCGCCTAGCCAGCGCGTCGATGGCGCGGAAGCCGATGTTGTGGCGACTCGCCGTGTATTTTGCGCCGGGGTTGCCGAGTCCGACGACCAGGTAGTCGGTCACGCGTCGTCGTCCTCGCGCCGGAGCTCGACTGCGCCGTTGTTGCTCTGCAACTCTTCCTGCAGGAGACGACGGAACTCGCCGACCGCATCCTCGAGGTTGTCCGCTGTGACCTCGGGGAAGGTCCGCGCCAGGTTTTCGAAGATTGACGGCGTGGGCGGCGGCGACTCCAGCAGGTCCTGGAGGAAGGCGACGAGGCCGTCGTCAAGAACGGCTGCCAGGCCGGCAAGGTCACTGGCTTGCACGACCTCAATGAAGCGATCGAGACGGTCGCTGCCGGAGCGGCCTGAGCGCGCCAGCAAACGGCTGACCACGCGCTGGGCGAGCCTCGCCTGCTGGCTTTGCAGGCCACGCTGAATCGCCTGCGTGACTCGCTCAGCATCGGCTGTCGGCGGCTCCTCGCCGATGTGATAGGCACAGTAGGGGCAGACCGGCTCGGTTTGTAGAGTCGTGGCGAGGTCGTCGGACGTGGCCGGGCAGGCAAACAGCGCTTCCAGCTCGCGGTACTGCGTCAGTGCGGCCTGCGCCTGCGGAGCGCCGAGTCTTTGCAGCGTGTTGAGGCGTTCCAGGGCCGCGACTTGCGTCTGTATTGCGTCGATCCGAAGCGCGATCTCGGAGATGGCGGCGTGATAGGCGGCATGACGAGAAACGTAGAGCGGCGCGTAGGCCTGCTTCCAGATGTCGATCGTGTCGACCAGCCAGGCGCTGCGGCCGGGCTCGCGCCAGAGCGTGGCGAAGGTGTTGCCATCGAGCAGCGCTGCCTGGTTGACGGCGAGCTCCGGGTTGGCGGAAGCGGGCATCCCGGCCGCCTCGAGGTAGGCGCGTGCTTCGAGCAGGGCGAGTGTGGACTCGGCGTCGCGTTCGAGGCAGCGTGCGAAGAAAAGCGCTTCGCGGAAGCGCTGCGGTGACTCGAATCGGATCGCGACGTCGGACAGCGCCGCTTCGAGGCTGGGCCGCTCCGCGAATGAGGAGATGGCGTCAAGCGCCTGGGCGGCGATGGGACCTTCGGCCGCCAGGGGACGGCATCGCTCGAGGAGTCTGCTGAGCATACTCAGCGGCTCTGCATCGGAGACCGTCGTGCTCTCGCCGGCAAGCGCTTCGTAGAGCGCGTCCTGGTACTGGCGAGAGCGGGCTGAGAAGTCGGACGTCATGCGCGGTAATACTACAGAGAGCCGCTGCGGAGCGCAGTTTTACGCCTAGCCGGCGGCGGCTATGGGCCGAAGTTGCTGAATGACTCGGGGCAGGATGGCGATAACGTGATCGACCTCCTCGTCCGTTGTTTCCAGGGAGAGGGAGAGTCGCAGGCCGCCGACGACATCTGGCATGCCAAGCCCCATCGCGAGCAGGACGTGAGACGGCTCCCAGGTGGAGGAGCCGCAAGCGGCCCCGGCAGAAGCCGCGATGCCTTCCTTGTCCAGAGCGCGGACCAGTTCATCGCCCCGGACGCCGCGAAAACTGATGCTCACGTTGCTGGAGAGGCGGTCGACCGTGTCACCGGCGAGGAGTGCATCAGGGATGCGGTCTATTAGCGCTTCGGTTAACTTATCGCGGAGACGGGTCGTAGATTCAACGTAGGCAGGGCGCTGCTCCTCGGCGGAAGTCAGTGCGACGGCCTGGCCGACTATGCCGGCGACGTTCTCGGTGCCGGCGCGGCGCTGTCTCTCCTGGCCGCCACCCGTCAGTTGAGAGACGAAGGGGATGCCTCGGCGGATGTAGAGCACGCCGGTGCCCTTGGGTCCGCCGAACTTGTGCCCCGATAGGCTGAGGAGGTCAACGCCCAGGCTGTCGACGTCGATGGGGAGGGCGCCGGGCGCCTGTACGGAGTCGGAGTGCACCGGAATGCGCTTCCGCAAGGCGCGGGCGCGCTCGCCGGCGAGGCGCGCGATCTCGGCCACGGGTTGGAGCGTCCCGACCTCGTTATTGGCCTGCATGACCGAGACGAGAACCGTGTGGTCCGTGATCGCGTTGGCGACCGCCTCAGGCGCGACCCGTCCCAGACGGTCGACCGGGAGCGTCGTCACTTCGAAGCCAAACTGCTCGAGATAGTTGCAGGTGTGCAGGACCGCGTCGTGCTCCACTTCGGTGGTAACGATGTGGTTGCCAGCGCCGGACTTGCGCATCGCGAAGGCAACACCTTTGAGAGCCGTGTTGATCGACTCGGTGCCACCGCTGGTGAACACGATATCCGAGGTGCGGCAGCCGAGTACCTGGCCGACGGCCTGGCGCGCGTCATCGATGGCTTTCTGGGCCTGTCGCGCGATCGAGTACGCGGCGGAAGCATTGCCGTAGTCCTGCCGCAGGTAGGGCAGCATGGCTTCGAAGGCGCTTGGGTTGAGCGGCGAGGTGGCGGCGTAATCGAGGTAGATCATGAACGGGCCGCCGGGTTCCTCACGAGTTCAACTTAGCTTCGGCTGCGGACGCTGTCAATTTTTACTGCGGCAGGCGCAACGGTGCTTCGTGGCCACGAAAGCGTTCGCAAACTAGACAGCTTCCTCGGCTTCGGGCTCTTCTCGCTTGAGGTGCAGCAGACGTTGGATGCGGGCCAGTAGGTCAAAGCGCCACAGGGAGCGCAGGCTGAAGGCCCAGGCCACGACGACGAGGCCGATCATGGCGAACTCCCAGACATTGAAAAGCTCGAGCTCGTAAAAGTTGCCTGTGGTGGGGACGGCCAGAAAGGCGACGAAGAGCGCGAAGAGCCCGACAGCCAGCGCCGGCGATCGCCAGTCGCCGTTGAGTGGGTTGGCCGCTACCCACGCGGGCGTCGGCGGCTCCCGGAAGACGATGATCAGCAGACCGCACAGGATGGCCGTGAACGTCAGCGCGCTCTGTGCAGTCGGTATGTCGCCCGTGGAGTAGAGGAAGAACTCGTAAACGACAACGCCCACCGCGGCGATGCTGATGGCGGCCGGCAGGACGAAGTGCGTGCCTGAGAGGATCACGAGCTGTCCGACGCGGCCGGGTTTGGCCCAGACGGCGAGGAAGAGCGTCGGGATACCAACCGTGAGCAGCGCGATCAGTGCGGTGTGCTTTGGCGTGACCGGAAACGGGTCGTTGAGCAGCGAGATCGCCAGGATCATCAGGGTCAGGGAAATGGTTCGCGTCAGGAAGACGCGGAAGATGCTTTCCATGCCCTTTCGGATGCGCTGACCCTCGCGAAAGGCGCGCGGCAGGTTGGAGAAGGCGTCGTTGAGCATCACCATGTCGGCGATGTCGCGGGTGATGCCGCTGCCGCTACGCCTCAATGCCTCGACGATGCGCTCCTTGGAGCGTGGCGAAACGCGGCCGAAAACTGAGGCTTGCTGCGCCACGTCGGCCAGCATCTCGGCCTCCATATCGTCGATATCGGGGCCGTAGACGGGCTCTCCAGAGAGAGGCAGCCCGGCCTGGCTGGCCAGCGCGGCGACCGTCTCGGGATGGTCACCCGAGATGACCTTGAGCGCGATTCCGGTCTCCGCGAACTCGTTGATCACGCTGGCCACGTCCGGACGGGTTTCGTCGCGTAAAACGACGAGGCCAAGGGCGCTGAGGTTTGGGGGGAGGTCTGGCGCTTCTTCTGAGCCAGGAAAGCGTTTCACGTCCGGATTGCGGGCCAGCAGGAGGACGCGGAGTCCCTGTTCGGTCCACTCCTCGGCGTCCGAGAGCACGGAATCTCCTCCTGCGAGGTTGGGCGCGATGATGTCGGGGGCTCCGATTACGTAGACGCCGGACAGGCCATCGTCTGCGAAGGCGAGGCCGCTCCATTTGCGCGTGGAGTCGAAGGCCACTTCGTCGACAAAGCGCTTCGCGGGCTGCTCAAAGGACTCCTGGATCGCATCGGCCGTGCGATTGCGGAACGAAGCGCTGGCGGCGAATGTACCGAGCGCCACCTGAAGTTCTACCTCGGAGATACCGTACGGTCGGAGGCACTCGACAGTGAGGCGATTGGTCGTCAGGGTGCCGGTCTTATCAAGACACAGCACGTCGACGTGGCTGATCGACTCGACGGCGTTCATATGCTGCAGCAGGACGCCGGTCCCGGCCATGCGGACGGCCGCCATGGCGTAGCTGACGGTGACCATGACGGCGAGTCCTTGGGGCACGAGGGTGACAATTACGGCGGCGGCCCTGACCGTCTCCGTAAACGTGACGTCTCCAGCGTCGCTAAGGGCGCGCGCGACGACGATGCCGAGGATGATCACGACGGTTGTCATGGCCCAAAGCACGAAGCCGCCCTCTCGTTGCAGGGGCGTACGAGGCATGCGGCTCTGGCGGGCGCGGACCGTGATCTCGTTTGCCGTGGTTTCGGCTCCGACGCGTACTGTTTCGTAAGTAGCGCTGCCTGTGAGGGCGTGCGTGCCCGACACGACCTCGTCTCCAGTACGCTTCGGGAGAATGTCGGACTCGCCCGACAGCAGCGACTCATCCATGCCGAGGCCACTGACCGAGATCAGCCTTCCATCGGCGATGACCTGGTCGCCGGGTCGCAAGACGACCAAATCACCGATGACGACGTCCTCGGGCGCGATTTCCTTTTCCTCGCCGTCCCGGATCACGACAGTGAGGGGGCGATTCAGAAGCGCGATGCGGTCGAGCTGGCGCTTGGCGCGCGTCTCTTGAAAGACGCCGACCAGCACGTTGCCCAAGACAAGGCCCCCGGTGAGCAAGGCGTCTCCAAACAGCTGCAGGCCGAGTAAGGCCACCCGAGATGCTGAAGAGGACGATGTTAATCGGTGTTGCCGCGTTTTCGAGGACGATGCGAGCGAAGCTGCGGCTGGTCGTCCACGTGACGGCGTTCGACTGGCCCGCGAGCTTGCGGGCTTCCGCCTCAGCAGAAGTGAGGCCCCTGGGCGTAGCGGGGAGCTCCAACGCTTGACCAGTCATGGGCACACTCTAGTGTCCCGATCAGGGGTTCGCTACGTCGTGCAGGCGTGGCGCTCGGCCGCCAGCGCCCGACTAGACCAGTTGAGGCGAGATGTGGCGGAAGAGGTCCGCCGCGATGATAACGCCCTCTGGGCCGTCGTCGCTGACGATCGGAACGTGGCGTATGCCGCGGGCGGCCATGAGGTTGAGCGCCATGGCCACGCTGTCCTCGCGGTGCAGGACGAGTGGATTCGGAGTCATGATCTCTCCGCAGGTGACGGCGCTGTGGTCGTGGGATGGGCTGGCGACTCTCTGGACGATGTCCCAACCCGTGATGATGCCGGAGAGCTTGCCGTTATCGACAACCAGGATCGCGTTGGTATCAGCCCGCTTCATCTCGCGGATCGCCAGGCTCACCGGGTCGTCAGCGCCGAGCTTGACGGCGGGCCGAACCGTGATGGTCGTCAAAGGGTCGTGGATGAAATCCGGAGCTTCAGTGTCGAGCTGGTCGAGTCCGTAAAGCGACGCGCCGCAGTTGGTGCAATCGTCAGAACCGAGGATGTTCTCGTGACCGCAGGAAGGACACTTCATCGTCGTATCCGGGCCCTCAAGGCCGCTACTCGACCTCCCAGGTGTCGCCCTGGCGGAGAAGGGCGTTGAGGTCCGCTTCGCCCTGAGTCTCGATTGCGGTAGTGATCTGCTCTTCCAGCAAGTCGTTGTAGGTAGGGCGCTGGACGGCCCTGATCACGCCGACAGGTACGGGGAAGTCGGGGTAGTCCATGCGAGTCAGCATGAAGGCGATCGTCGGGTCTTCCAGGGTCTCGTCGTGCACCAGGATATCGGCCTCGGTGATGCCGTCCTTACCGAGCTCGACCACCTCGGGCTTGAGGCCGCTAATGCGGATGCCCTTGTCGTTGTCCTTGCCGAAGATCATCGGCTCACCGTGCTTGAGGAAGAGCATGCGGTCGGCGCGGACCTCCTTGGCCGTGAAATCCTCGAAGGCGCCATCGTTGTAGATGTTGCAGTTCTGGTAGATCTCGACGAATGAGGTGCCGCGGTGACCTCCGGCGCGCCCCAGCATGTCGACCATGTGGTGCGGGTCGGCGTCGAGCGAGCGTGCGACGAACGTGCCTTCGGCGCCCAGTGCGAGCGCGAGCGGGTGCAGGGGCCAGTCGATCGACCCCATCGGCGACGAGTAGGTCACCTTGGAAAGCGGCGAAGTCGGTGAGTACTGGCCCTTTGTCAGGCCGTAGATCTCGTTGTTGTGCAGCACGATCTGCAGGTCCACGTTGCGGCGAATCACGTGCATGATGTGGTTGCCGCCGATGCTAAGCGCATCGCCATCGCCGGTGATTACCCAGACGCTGAGCTCGGGCCGCGAGGCCTTCAGTCCGGTAGCAATCGTGGGCGCGCGGCCGTGGATGCTGTGGAAGCCGTACGTGTTCATGTAATACGGCAGGCGGCTGCTGCAGCCGATGCCGGAGATGAAGACGATATTTTCGCGCGGGATGCCAAGGTCCGGCATGACGCGCTGCGTCTGCGCCAGGATGGAGTAGTCACCGCAACCAGGGCACCATCGCACCTCCTGGTCGGAGATGAAATCCCTGCGTGTCAGGACCTCGATGTTGGAGTCGCCTGCGTCTTTGGTCACCATAGATCGCCTCGTTAGTTAACCATCTCGAGGATCTTGTCCTCGACTTCTTGAATCGTGAAGGGGCGGCCGGTAACCCGGTGGAGGCCCTCGGCGTCCACCAGGTACTTGCCGCGAATCAGCAGCGTGAGCTGGCCCATGTTGTTTTCCGGGATCAGCACCTTCTTGAACCGGCTGAGCACGTCCCCGAGGTTTTTGGGGAACGGGTTGAGATGCTTGAGGTGCGCCTGCGAGACGCTCTTTCCTGCGGCGCGCGCACGCTGCACCGCGGTGCGGTTGACGCCGTAGGTGCTGCCCCAGCCGAGCACGAGAAGGTCGTCACCGGCCTCGTCGCCGAAGACCTCGACTTCAGGAATGTCATTGGCGATCCGCTCGATTTTCTCGAAGCGGAGGCGCGTCATGAGGTCGTGGTTTTCCGCCTCGTAGTTGACGTTTCCGGTGATGTTGGCCTTTTCCAGGCCACCGATGCGGTGCTCGAGGCCGGGGGTGCCCGGCACGGCCCAGGGCCGGGCCAGGGTCTCCGGGTCGCGCTCATAGGCCTTGAACGTCGCCGGATCTGTGGCGAAGTTGGGGTCCATTTTCGGCAGCTTCTCGGGGTCCGGTATCATCCACGGCTCGGAGCCAACGCCGAGATAAAGGTCCGAGAGGAAGATCACCGGCGTGCGGTATTTGATCGCGATGCGCCAGGCCTCGATCGCCATATCGAAGCAGTCTGAGGATGTGGACGGCGCCACGATGGCGACGGGCGCCACGCTGTTACGGCCGAACATGCACTGCAGCAAGTCGCCCTGCTCCGTCTTCGTCGGAATGCCGGTACTGGGACCGGAGCGCTGGACGTCGATGACGACGAGCGGCAGCTCGACCATGACTGCCAGGCCGATGGCTTCGCTTTTGAGCGCAATGCCGGGACCCGACGTGCCGGTCATGCCCAGGGAACCGCCAAAAGAGGCGCCGATGGCCGAACCGATGGCGGCGATTTCATCCTCGGCCTGGAACGTCTTGACGCCGAAGCGCTTGAACGCTGCGAGCTGGTGTAAGACGTCCGACGCGGGCGTGATCGGGTAGCTACCGTAGAAGAGCGGCCGGTCCGCGAGCTTGCTGGCCGTCAGAAATCCGAGCGCCGTGGCCTCGTTACCGGTCACGTTGCGATAGAGGCCGGGCGCCAGCTTCGCCTTCGGCACGTGATAGTGCTGGGCGAAAGCCTCGGTGGTCTCACCGTAGTAGTAGCCGGCCTTGAGCGTCGCGACGTTGGCCTCGGCGACCTTGGGATTGCGGCGTCCAAAGCGGTCCTGGATGAAGTTGATCGTCGTGTCCAACGGGCGGCTGTACATCCAGAACATGAGGCCGAGAGCGAACATGTTCTTCGACCGGTCCGCCTCCTGAGCCGAAAGCTCGAAGTCCTTAAGGGCGCGGGAGTTGAGCGTACCGACAGGCACCTCGAAGACCCGGTAAGCCTGGAGGCTGTTGTCCTGCAGGGGATTCTTCTCGTATCCCGCCTTCTTGAGGTTGGACTCATTGAACTCGTCCGTGTTGGCGATGAGGATGCCGCCCTTGGGCAGGTCGGCCAGGTGGACCTTGAGGGCGGCGGGATTCATGACCACGAGGACGTCCGGCCTATCGCCCGGTGTGTAGATGTCAAAGCTGCTGAAGCTAACCTGGAAGGCGCTGACGCCGGGTAGAGAACCCTGGGGAGCCCTGATCTCAGCGGGAATATCCGGAACGGTGCTGATGTCGTTGCCGAAGACTGCGGAGGTCTTGGTGAACTGAGTGCCAGCCAGCTGCATTCCATCGCCGGAGTCGCCGGCGAACCGAATGGTTACGCGATCGACGTCGAGAACGTCGGGCTCGACCTGCTGTTCAGATACCGTGGTCATCTAGCCACCTTCCGGTTTCGGCAATGTCTGGTGCGGTTGAGGCGGCAAGTTGAGCAGCTGCGCGGGGAAGGCCTCGGCAAGGAAATGGATCACATCGACAGAGAGCAGGACGGCGGTCGCTTGACCGGCCGAATCAACAATCGGGATGATGTCCGCTCCCTCCGAGATCATGACCTTGATGGCGCGGGCTATGCGCTCGGTGCCGGTCAGCGTCACCGGTATTTTGGAAAAAAAGTCCATAACGTTGCTATCATATTTAACGTCACGAGCTACGATGTTCATGAGGACGTCGCGTTGGCTCATGATCCCACGCGGCCGGCCATCCTCGACGATTAGGACGTAGCCCTTGCCGTGGTCTTGCACAGCCTTGAGGGCGGCTCCGATAGTTGCGGTACTGGGAACGGTGACAGGAGGCGGCAGGCCCAAAGCGCTGATCGAGTCGGTTTCGAACGTCCCTCTTACTGTGTGGGGTTCGGTAGCCACTGCTCCTCGTGTCCCGTTGAATCGATGCGTATCGAAGCTGTTCCTGTGATCATACACCAACCGCGGCGACGGAAGGAACGTGAGGGCCGAATCAGCCCTACTATAAGGGCGATCCGAGTCCGTTGACCGGCGGCAAAGCTGACTGTAGATTGCATTCAGGTGCTAAAGGAGACGCGTATATGGCTGTCAAGGCCTACATTCTGGTGGTGACCGATCCGGGCGCGACAAAGCGGGTCTACGACGCGCTGGTGGCCGTGCCGGGTGTGAAGGAAATACACGAAGTGATGGGTCCCTACGACATCATCGCCGAAATTGAAGTGCCCAACCTGGTGGACGTGCCGCCGATCCTGAGCAGCCAAATCCGGATCATCCCCGGTATTCAGAGCACCACGTCGCTGGTTTCGTTCCCCGACACGAATGCCTGAGCTTTAGGCTACACGGCTAGCGTTCGAATCCTGAGCCCGGTGGCAGGACGGCCAGGCACTGCCCCCCTTGAGAAGGACCAGCTTCATTTCGACGCCCCGCTGATCGCAGCTCAATCCAGGTAGGTGCGTAATGGCACGCTATGACGCGATCGTTATCGGTGGTGGCCTGGTCGGTACCTCGACCGCGTACCACCTGGTGCATAGCGGTGCCAGGACCCTGCTCATCGACCGCACCGACGTCGGCAGGGCCACGGATGCCGGCGCCGGAATCCTCTCCCCGGAGACGAACACCCGAGATCCGGAGGCCTGGTTCAACCTGGCAACGGCGGCAGTCGATTACTATTCCACGCTGATCCCGCAACTTCAGGCCGAGCAGGAGCATGAGACCGGCTACGCAGTTTGCGGCTCGCTGCTGGTCGCTGCTTCAGAAGACGAGCGAGAGGACTTCGAGGCGGCGAGGCGGAGTATTTTCGCCCGACAGCAGCGCCTGGGCATGCCGTCCCAGGAGGACCTGAGCGAGGTCTCCACGGAGGAGGCCCAGGGGCTCTTCCCACCCCTGGCCCCCGTTTATGGCGCCGTCCACAATCGTCGCGCAGCACGCGTCGACGGCCGCTTGTTGAACCTTGCCTTGCGGACCGCGGCCGAGAAACGCGGCCTGACGGTCAGACAGGCAAACGCTGAGCGGTTGGTCATCCAGGACCACGTAGCCAGCGGTGTAGTCGTAAACGGCGAGACGGAACAGGCCGGCGCGGTCGCGATCGCCGGCGGCGCCTGGTCGGAGGCGTTCGCCGCACAGCTCGGCGTCGATATTCCCGTGGCTCCCCAGCGCGGCCAGATCATTCACCTGGGCCTCGACACCGACACGTCGGCCTGGCCGATCGTTAGCGCCTTCCACGGCCACTACATGGTGCCGTGGGCCGATAACCGCGTGGTGGTCGGGGCAACCCGCGAGACGGGCTCCGGGTTCCTGCCCAGGACCAGCGCCTCGGGAGTTCGCGAGGTGCTCAGCGAGGCCATGCGCGTGGCTCCCGGGCTGGCAGACGCCGAGCTACGTGAGATTCGCGTCGGCCTGCGGCCACTGACCGCCGGTACCATGCCGGTGCTGGGCGACGTGCCGGGCACCGCCGGCACGTACCTCGTGACCGGCCACGGACCGACCGGCCTGACGGTGGGACCCTACAGCGCGATGCTGGTCGCCGAGCTCATGCTGGGCCGCACCTCAGAAGTCGATTTGAGCGCCTTCCACCTGTCGCGCTTTCTCACAACTTGAGCCACAGGCGCAGATAAATAGGCAGGCCTTGACCTCGATAAGATGGCCGTCGCCTCTCGTCTGAGCACCGAAATCCTCGGTGGCTAATCCAAACGGACTTCGATGCTGTCCAGCAGATCCTGCGCGTCCTCTTTGAGGCCTTGCTCCGGCTCGAGGGCTATGCAGCGGCGCAGGCTCTCGGCGGCGAGGCGGTAGAGCTCAAGAGGGTCGCGATAAGGCTTCGTGGCTTGCTTCTCCAGGCGATAGGCGACGAATTCGTAGCACCAGCCCAGGCTGTAGGCGACGCCGGGGTCGTCCGGGGCCAGCGCTGAAGCACGCTCAAGCGCCGCAAGGCCGTCGAGAAAAGCGAGCCGGCGCGTGATCAGGGTGGTACCCGTGTACATCCAGGCTTCGACGTAATGAGGCTTGGCCTCGAGCGCGGCATGGGCGGCCGTGAGCGCCTCGTCGATGCGGCCCTGCGTATGTAGCTCCTGAGCTTTAGCGAGTAATTCAGTGGCGTCTTCCACGCAGTCAGTTTAGAGGCCGTACCCGCGCTAGTACGTGGCGAATCATGACTACCTCGCGAGCTGCGCAGACGGCTGCGCGTATACTCGCGCAGAGGAACAGGAGCGACGATGCCGGACCAAACTGATGAGCTGCGTGACCTCGAGCGGACGAGGCTCTCGGCCTTCGTCAACCAGGACATGGAGACGTTGAGGAGCCTTCACGCGGAGGACTTCCATTTGATCAACCCCGCGGGCCAGGAGCTTTCGCGCGATGACTATCTGAGTGGCATTGCCGCGGGATTCATCGAGTACAGGGTCTGGGAACCCGAGTCTGAGGTTCAGGTTCGCCTGTACGGCGATGCCGCCATTCTTCACTACCGCGCCCAGGTCGAGATAGCCGTCAAGGGCGAATCTCAACCGCTGCAGCGCTTCTGGCAAACCGAGCTGTATGAGAAGCGCGGCGGCAAGTGGCAGGCCGTCTGGTCTCAATCGACGCGGGTCAATCTCTAACGTTGGCCGGGTGCCTGACCAACTTTACATAATATTAGTAACAACGCGCGTGACGGCCTTCGTGACGCCTAACAGGGGAGCTTGTTGAGGGTCGTACCAGATGCATGCCGAAATGGGCCGTGCATCCACATCGGCGGCGATTAGGGACAGATCGAGGCGGTAGTGGGTGAAAGCGTGATGCTGAGAACCGAGGGCGTTGACGCCGGTCGCGGTCGGGAAGTGGTCAGCCAGCCAGTTGAGTGCCTCCGGCTCGGAGTCGAACTGAGGAAGGCTCCAAAGGCCGCCCCAGAGCGCATCCTCGCCGCGCTTTTGCACTAGGAGCGCGCCCGTAACGTCGCGGATGACGAGGGCGCAGGCGGTGCGCCGCGGACGAGCGCGCCGGCGTCGCGGTGAAGGCAGCTCCTGCTCACGCCTGGTGCGGTGGGCCAGGCATATGGTGTCAAGCGGGCAGGCGTCGCAACGGGGTTGGTTTCGAGTGCAGACGCCGGCCCCCAGGTCCATGATCGCCTGCGTGTACTGGGATACGCGGTTCGAAGGCATGCAGGCGTCCGCGAGGGCCCAGAGCCGCTTCTGGGTTGTCGAGCCTGCCGGGTCGCCGTCGACGGCGAAGACGCGGGCGAGGACGCGGCGCGCGTTGCCGTCCAGGATCGGGTGTCGCCAGCCGCTGGAGAGCGCAAGGATCGCGCCAGCGGTGGAGCGGCCGATGCCGGGCAGCCTGCGCAGCGTGTCGATGTCGGTTGGCAGGCGGCCGTCGTGCTCTTGCATGACGGCGCGGGCAGCGCGATGCAGGTTACGGGCGCGGGCGTAGTAGCCGAGGCCCGTCCAGGTATGCAAAACCTCGTCCAAAGTCGCGGTGGCCAGCGTGGCGACATCAGGGAAACGGCCGGTGAAGCGCTCGTAGTACGGCAGGACGGTCGTAACCTGAGTTTGCTGAAGCATGACCTCGGAGATCCAGACGCGGTACGGCGTCGGGTCGATCTGCCAAGGCAGGTCGCGGCGGCCGTGCCTATCCCCCCAGGCCAGCAGTTTGAGGGCGATCGTATCCGGGGACGGGGCGTTCTGAGTCATCGCTTCGCCGGCCGCCGAGCTACCCCCAGGCGTTGCCAAGTTACTGCTCGTGGGTGCGCAGCCAGTCGATGTAGTCCGCGACACCTCTCTCAACGATGGGGTACTCGGGCTCGTAGCCAAACTCGTCCTTGACGCGGGACAGGTCGAGGTAGTGGTCGGAGGGATTACCCTTGGGATTCTCACCCGGCTGCAGTTCGATTCGAGCCTCTGGCGCGGCGGCCATCACAGCCTCGGCGAGTTCCTGCATCTGCACCGCGCGCCCGTTGCCCATGTTGTAAACGCGGTGTTTGAGGCTCTCGGCTTGGTGCACGATGGCCGTTATCGCCGCAACGTCCCGCACGTTGGTGAAATCGCTGGTGTCGCCAGCGAAGGGTGTGCCGGCGCGGCCGTAGTCGGGTAGTGCGCCGTGGGCGGCTGCGTGACATAACCGACTTGGCAGATTCACCATCGAGTAATACATCGGGCCGTACACGGCGCGGGGCCGGATCGACGCGAAGGAGAGGCCGATGCTGTCGGCGTAGTGCATGAGCACCGTTTCGCCGGCCTTCTTATACGCTTCGGTTGCATTGGAGGACTCCAGCGACAGCAGCGCGTCCTCGCGGTAGGGGCCGCGCGACAGGTTGTTGTAGACCGTGGACGAGCCGAGATAGGTGAAGCGACGTACCTCGGCGACCCGGGCGGCCTCGATCGCGTTGACCAGGCCGACCATGTTGACCGCGAAGTCCTGCGTCGGTGTGCTCTGCCCGAAGCCGGGCGCGGCGCAGAAGATGATGCCGTTGACCTTATGCTTCATGGCGACGGCCGTCGTCTCGTAGGGATTCGATACGTCGATCCTCTCGGCGATGACGCGCTTGTCGAGCTCGTCAGCCCAGAAGTCGGGCACGCGCCAGGAGCGATTCCAGGTGACGACGACGTCTTCGCCGACGTCGAGGAGGCTCCTGACGACGTGCACACCGATGAATCCCATGCCGCCGATAACGAGGATCATGTTGGCCTCCGGGATTTGAAGTCGATTCGCTGGTGACTCTAAAGGGCAGTCGGGCGATCGGGCAATCCGGGGGGCGCGAAGGACTCGTTTAGCTTGAGAATGACACTTCGCACTATATAAGTTATGTAATGAGGAATAGCAACCGTGCCAGCGCCGGTGCCGGCCGAAAACAGGATCGTGGTTGCGCCAAGTCTATGCGTGCTAGACTTTTCTTAGACAGACCACGGGGATTCAGTGCGGTGGTAGAAGAACAGCAGCCAGGCAAGCCCGGCGGCGACAAGATGATCAAGGTCCTCGCAGGGGTAGCTGCCATGCTGGTCCTGGTGGTCGTCGCGGTCGGCGCCTTCCTGTTTGGCCGCGAAGACGCCTCCGTGGAGAGTAGCCCGCCGATCGTCGCGACCGAGGTCAGCGAGTTCGACTACGCGGTGCTGAACGAAGTACGCGAACTGCTTGACCTGTATTACGTGCGGCCCGAGAACCTTGACGACCAGTCGCTGTTCGAAGCTGCGGTCAACGGCATGCTGGACATTCTCAACGACACCGGCACGTTTTATGTCACGCCCGAGGACTATCAGACCAGCACGTTGCTCACCGGTTCGTTCGAAGGCATCGGCGCAACCGTTGCAGCCCAGGGCAACGACATCGTCATCCTGGCGCCGATCAAGGACACGCCGGCAGACCGCGCCGGGCTGATGCCCGGGGACGTCATCCGTGGCGTCGACGGTGAAGATACGACCGGCTGGACGGTTGAACGGGCGGTCTTGCGCATCCGAGGGCCGCGCGGCACCAACGTTACGTTAACTATTGAGCACGTCGACGGGACGCTTGAGGATTTCACCATCACCCGCGACACGGTCCGGGTGGAGTCGGTGCAGACCGTGCCGCCGGGCGGCGTCCTGCGCAATTCCGGCGGCGACGAAGTCAACGATATCGGCTACGTGCAGATCCAGGAGTTCTCGCGAAGAACGGCCCAGGAAATGGCAGACGCGGTCAACGAGCAGCTGGACCAAGGCATCCAGGCGCTTATCCTTGACGTTCGCTTCAACGGCGGCGGCCTCCTCGACACGACGGTCAGCCTCGCAGACCTGTTCCTCGACAGCGGGGTCATCCTGACTGAGCGGGACGCTAACGGCCGCGAGACGGATTTCGTGGCCCGCCCGGGCGAGCTGGCGCCGGGTATACCAATCGTCGTCCTGCAGAATCGATTCAGCGCCAGCGCCTCAGAAGTCCTTGCCGCCGCGCTGAGCGAAAATGGCCGCGCTACGATTATCGGCGAGACCAGCTTCGGCAAAGGAACGGTGAACAGCCCGCGCGAGCTCAGCGACGGCGGTGCGCTGTACGTGACCATCGCCGAGTGGCTGACGCCTTCCGGGACCCTGATCAACAACGTTGGCGTCTTCCCGGACATCGAGGTCATCCCGACCGACGAAGAAATCGATCAACGGCTCGACCCGCAGCTGATTCAGGCCGTCGACTTGCTCCAGGCCCAGGTTCGCGGGCCGTAATCGAAGCCGGGGGACCCCGGACCGCATGAAGGCGAGTTAACGCCTTGTCTCGCGACGGCGTCGCAGGGTTCCGGGTGCGGTTCGCGGTATCCTGTGCTCGTTAGTACATGGCGAAGAAAAACGGCTCCAAGCAGAAGCAGAACAAGGATGCTCCAACGTCGAAGGACGTGGCGGTCAACCGCCGCGCGCTACATGACTACGAGATCATCGAGCGCATCGAGGCCGGCGTGTCCCTCACCGGCAGCGAGATCAAATCCGTACGCCAGGGCAAGGTAAGTCTGCAGGAAGCCTACGCTCGCCCGGAGCGTGGCGAGGTTTGGCTGCAAGGCGCGCACATCGCCGAGTACGACGCCGCGTCGTACAACGGCCACGAACCGCGCCGGGCGCGCCGTTTGTTGCTGCACAAGTCGCAGATCGCCGAGCTGACGCGCGAGGTGCAGGCCCGTGGCCTGACGTTGATTCCTCTGAAGCTGTACCTCAACAAGCGAGGGCTGGCCAAGATTCAGCTGGCCCTGGCGCGTGGCCGGCGCCAGTACGACAAGCGCCAGGTGATCGCCAAGCGCGAGGCAGACCGCGATATGGAGCGCGCGCTGCGCCAGCGTTCCCGATAGCTGGAAACGGGACAACGCGTCGCATTTCTCTACGACTGCAATTATGTCAACTACATCCCTGCCGGCGGCGCCGCCTGAGCAGCCTCCGGCGGGGCCG
The DNA here is from genome assembly GCA_965197795.1 of Dehalococcoidia bacterium. GTDB lineage: Bacteria > Chloroflexota > Dehalococcoidia > DSTF01 > WHTK01 > WHTK01. The sequence continues at coordinate 1,339,766 of OZ240228.1, forward strand.
GCTTCTTGGCGATGACCAGCGCCAGGGCCGAGATCAGGTAAGCCAGCGTGAACGGGATGAATGCCGCTACGTAGCTGCCCGTTAGATCATGAGCCGCGCCGGCGAGGATCGGGCCGAACGCATTGGTGCCGAGTTGAAACGGCTGCGAGTAGCCGCGGATGGCGCCAATCGCGTCGCGGCCGAAATAGTCGGCGAAAACGATCTGATTGCTGGCTACCAGCATGCCGAAGAAGAGACCGTTAACGGCTGCATAGAGCAGCGCCATCGTCAGGCTGTGGACCAGGATGAGAATCGTTACGCCCGCGGCCGAGCCGACAAGGCCGATGACCAGGGCCGCTGTTTCTGGGGACAGGCCGCGGTCCACAAGATGGGGTATCTGGTGCAAATTGACGGCGCCGCCGGTCAACGACATGAGGCTGACGGCAAACGTGACGAGCCAGAATGCCCGTGTACGCAGCGCGTCCTGGCGCGACCAGCTGTATTCGTCGCGGTACGGCCTTCGGTTCGGAGAGTGGCGCGTGGCTGCCGTCTCGCCGTCCGGCAGCAGGCCCAGCGCCTCCGGCCGCGCATGCAGCCAGCGCAACGATGGCAGGATGCCGAAGACCGCGACGGTAGCCGCCAACGCCAGCGCCGCCATGCGCCAGTCGGACACCTGAATGATTAGCTGAGCGCCGATCGGCATCAGCGCGAATCCCATGCGCGTTCCCAGTGACATGACCCCGATGGCAAGGCCGCGACGGCGGACGAACCATTTGCTAACCGTGACGCCAGCGGCAAGGCCGATCAGTCCAGAGGCTGTCCCGCGTCCCAGGGCGTAGGCAACGAAGAACTTGCCATTCGCTCTGCATCTGCGACAGGAGGATGAGGCAAACGGCCATGAACGCCGCACCGCCGACGAGGAATCGTCTGCCGCCGTAGCGGTCGATCAGCGGCCCGAAGAGCGGTGCAAATGCTGCGCCGACCAGCGAACCAAGCGTGACACCGAGTGAGATCTCCGTGCGGCTCCAGCCGAACTCACGCTCGAACTCGGGGATGAACACACCCAGCGTCGGGTTGAAGAATGCTACCGAGGTGAACGAGGCAAGGAGTGCGAGGCGACGACCGTCCAGCCGAGAAAGAATCGCGGTCTTGCGGCATCGGCGGTCACGAGTCTGCAGGCATCCCAACCAAATTCTAGGGCTGCGGCGGATTAGGGGCGATTGAGCCGAGCTTCAGCTTGACCCCGCCGGAGACCTGACTTACGTTCTGCCATATGGCGCTACGCGGTGAACAAGAGCTGCAGTGCATGGCGCAAGGGGTGCTGGCCGCGGTCGACGCGGATCAGGCCGAGGTGCTGATTTGTGGCGGCACGTCAGCGCTGACCCGCTTCGCCAACAACTACATCCATCAGAACGTCCAGGAAACCGACCTCAACGTGCGTGTACGCGCCGTACTGGGCAAGAAGACCGGCGTGGCGGCGACGGACGCGGTGACGCCGGAGGGGCTGCGTGCGGTCGCGGAGCGCGCTGTGTCGCTTGCGAGGCTTCAGCAGGACAACGCGCACTTCACTTCCCTGCCCGGCCCCCAGCCCCTAGCCGCGGCGCCGGGACCGGTCGCCGCGACGGCGCAGTGCAGCGCCGAGCAGCGCGCGGCCATCGTGGCGGCGATCTGCGAGGCCGCCGAGAAGGCAAAGCTGGTCGCGGCCGGCGCGTTTCGAACCGGCGAGAGCGAGACCGCGGTGATGAACTCGCGGGGCGTCTGGGCTTATCACGCGGATGCGGCGGCCGACATCAACACCGTGATCATGGGCGAGACCTCCAGCGGCTACTCTGAGACCTGGACACGCGACGTCGCGGAAATCGACGGGGCCGCCATCGCCGGCGAGGCGATCGACAAGGCGCGGCGCGGGTCCACCCCGCAGGCGCTGGAGCCGGGCGAATACGACGTGATCCTGGAGGAATACGCCGTCGCCGACCTGATGGACTTCTTCGCGATGTTGTCCTTCGGGTCGCAGGCCTATCTCGAGAAGCGAAGCTTCATGTCGGGTCGCGTCGGGCAGCAGGTCATGGGCAACAACGTCTCGATCTGGGACGACGGCCTGTCGCCGGATGGCCTGCCGGCGCCGTTTGACGCCGAGGGCGTGCCGCGACGACGCCTCGATTTCATCGAGAACGGCATCGCCAAGGGCGTCGCCTGGGATACGTACTACGGCGCGATGGGGGGCGAGGCCTCGACCGGTCACGCGCTACCCGCGGGAGAAACCTACGGCGCCATCCCCTGCAACATGTTTATGGCGACAGGCGATTCGACCAAAGAAGAGATGCTGGCGTCGACCAGCCGAGGCATCTGGGTCAGCCGCTTCTGGTACACGCGCACCGTGCACCCCTTGAACGTCGTGTTGACGGGCATGACGCGCGACGGGACCTTCCTGATCGAGGACGGCAAGATCGTGGCGCCGGTCAACAATCTGCGCTTCACGCAGAGCTACCTGGAGGCGATGAACAACGTCGAGGCCATCGGACGGGAGTCACGCCTGATGCCGCATATCGGCGGCGCCTGTCGCGTGCCGGCGCTGAAGGTCAAGGGCTGGAATTTCACGGGGGCGACTCAGCTTTAGATTTAGATTAGCGATTCGGACTCTCTCGTCTTCGAGTCAGTTGGCATTAGAATGCAGCCAAATTGCTCCTACGGCACCCATCAGTGAATTGATACGGAGGGAGGGCACAATGACCGCACCGCCAAGTGAAAAGCCCAACATTTTCCCCGCGCTTCGGTACAAAGAAGGCAGCGTTGCCATCAAATGGTTCAAAGCTATGGGCTTTGAGGAGCTCATGTTGATCCAGGACCCAGCTGGACGCCTGGTGCACGGCGAGATGAAGTTCGGGCCCGGCGTGGTCCACATCGGCGAAATCGGCGTAGAAAAAGGACACGAGGCGATCGACGAGGCGCGCTTCGGCATTTCCGTCTATGTTGAAGACGTGGATGGCCACTACCAGCGCGCAAAGGCTGCGGGTGCGGTCATCGAGCAGGAGCCTTATGACACGGACTACGGCGCCCGTATGTACTCAGTCCGCGATCCGGAAGGCACTCTGTGGGTCTTTGGTAACTACCAGCCCCAGACGTAGAAACAGCATATTGCTCGTCGACATCGAGAACGGCGTGACTCTGTGTGATGCTGTGTGGCCGGCACTTTGGCAGCGCGCCAATCGCCTGAAACCTAACACCAGGCCAACGTCGCTGAGGGTGTCGCCAACGTGGCCAAAAGGGGCCAGCGCCTATACAGATAACCGGACCAAACGCCCATCACTTCATACAGCAACGGTAAAGCCCCTGCCTCCGTCGGGCCGATTCGCCAGAGCGCCTACCGTACTGCCCACACTGCGTGCTGGGCCGCCCTAGGCCGGGGAGCAGAAAGACGCGTTGACACCTTGACTCCCTGACGACAGAATCACGGCGCGAGCTGCACACCGCTCAGCAACGAGAGGGTTCAATGACTACGAATGACGCTCTGCCAGATTTCCGTGTGGTCTATGTAGGGGGCCGAAAGTCGGCGCGCAGAATTGCGTTCCTGGATATCGGTGAGGAGAACGAAAGGACGTGGCGTCAACGGCTGGCGACTGAGATGGAGGAGGTTTGCCGTGAAATGCTGCGGCTGGGTCTCCATCTAACCCACGTCGTGCCTGTCATCCGCTCCACAGGGCTCACGGGAGGGTGGACCGAAGGATCTTGGCTCTACTTCAGCAACTAGCAGGCTGATTCCATTCGTCATCGCCGAGTTCCACGACATGAAGATGGAGCGGGCGCTGGGGCCACAGGTCTTCTGAAGATTGAGGCCAGACGGCGGCGCGAGTGCTTAGAGCTCCTAGCGGAGCTCCAGCCGAAATAGCTGCTCAGCTCTGTCGGAATCGTCACCGGCGAGGCTAAAGCCGTTCTTCTCGAGAACGCGCCGGGACGCCGGATTGCTACGCTCTACGCCGCCCGCGAGGGACGAAATCTCAGCCTGCCCACGACACCAGGCTACGAGGCCCTCGACAAGCTCGGTGGCGACGCCCATACCCCAGTACGTTTCCGCCAGCAGGTAACCGACACGCAGCTCGCTGCCTCCGGCCTCGGGCAACTCAGACTCGAAGAGAATGACGAGCCCGGCTGGCTGACCAGTTGCCTTCTCCACGGCCAGGAGCGCGCACCCCTCATCGTCCCGCTCTGCGATCCAGCGGCCTGCTCTCGCTAGCGAGTAGCTGCCCTGCCACGATTCCGGCAAGGACCGAGTCACGGGCTCGGTCAGCATAGCTGAGACAACTTCGGCTAGAGAGCGACCCTCAAGATCGCTCACGGATGCTGTGTGCCACTCGGCCACCGTCAAGCGGATAGTTTCGAAAGCGCAGCTGGAAAGCCCCGTCATTACGCCTGAACTCACTGACCCAAGGATTAGCGTCCCGAAGGGTAGCAGTGTACTCGTCTCTCGTTATGGTTAGTTACTCCCCATTAACTTCACCGTTCAGAGCCGGAGGCGTCAGAGAGACGTTCATCGGATCGAATCGAATCGGTTTGACAGTGCGTCTGCCCGCGGTCGATGATCGGCGCGCCGCAGTGGAGGTGTGGGATGCATCTGGGCCTGTTCATGGAGTGCGATTACCGGTTGGGCGTGACCGAGGAGGGGGCGCTGGCCGAAGCCTTCGAACTAGCCCAGGCGGCGGAAGACGGCGGACTGGACGCGGTCTGGTTGGCTGAGCGCCACTTTGCGTCGACGGAAGAGTTGATACGCGTCGGTTCCGGCGCCGTCCCGTCGATCGCGTCGGCGCCGTTGCTGCTTGCTAGCGCGTTCGCCGCGAGGATGTCGCGGCTGCGCTTCGGGATTGCCGTCAGCGTCTTGCCGCTCTCGAACCCGATACGGCTCGCGGAGGAAGTCGCGACCCTGGACCACATCAGCGGTGGACGCTTTGACTTCGGTGTTGGACGCAGTGGCTTCGCGAATGTCTACAAAGGATACGGCGTCGCGTACGAGGAAAGCAGGGAGCGATTCCAGGAGTGCCTGGACATTCTGCTCATGGCCTGGACCCAAGAATCGTTCTCCTACAGCGGCAAGTACTACAGCTTCGAGGACGTTTGTGTCGTCCCGAAGCCTCGGCAGAAGCCGTATCCGCCGATCCGGGTGGCTGCGACGACATCGGAGACGTTCCCGATGATGGGCGAGGTGGGCTATCCGCTGTTCATTGGCCTGCGCGGCAGTGACCTGGAGATGAATGCAACGAACCTGGCGGTGTACCGCAAGGCCTGGCGGGATTCCGGGCACGACGGCTTCGGCGACGTGTACCTTCGCGTGCCACTCTACGTAGCTGAGACAGCCGAGGCGGCCTACGAAGAGCCTCGCGAGAGCACGACGACCAACTACAAGCAGCGCGGCCAGGGCTATGCCTCGGCCCAGCAGGGCGCCGGCAGCACAGAGGAACGCGCCGAGTTCGCGCGCCGCATTGCCGGCGCCGACTACGATGAGCTGCTCAGGACACGGCTGGCGTACGGCACGCCGGATGCGGTGGCCGAGCGCCTCGCCACACTGCGAGACGAGCTTGGCCTTAGCGGGTTCCTGCTGGAGCCGAATGTCGGCGGCGCCATCCCACGCGAGCTAGTGTCGAAATCGGTGCGTCTATTCGCCGAGCACGTCGCGCCAACTTTGCATTCGCAGAGCTGAGCGCTTGGACCCGCCCAGAAGCGGCATCAAATCGAAGATAATTTATGTCAACTGATTACCGATTCACCCTGGCGGAGGCTCTAGGGCTTCTGCCGACGGTGCGGCAGATGGTTATCGAGCTTCAGGGCAAGAAGCAGGAACTGGATGCGGCCTCGGCGGAGGTTGAGCGATTGGAAGGGCTGACGGGCGGCAACGGGCACCTCGCGGCGGACGTGGCTCGCTTCCGCGATGCCATGCAATTCCACGCGACGAAGCTGGATGCGTTGATGGCGGAGCTGGCTTCGTTGGGCGCGCTGCTCAAGGGAATCGACGAGGGTCTGGTGGACTTCCCGGCGGAGCGAGAAGGTCGCGTAGTGCTGCTGTGCTGGCGGTTGGGTGAGGACACGATCGCCTGGTGGCATGAAGAAAATTCGGGTTTCCCGAGCCGGCAACCGCTTCTAGGCAACGATTGGTGAGCGACTGACTGATCGATCTCAGAATATCGCTTGACCTTACAGTTTCTGGAAGGTTTAACCTGCTGTCATGAGCAATGGCATGACGATTGGCGCGGTATCTAAGCAAACCGGCCTCAGCACAAAGACGATCCGGTTCTACGAGGACGAAGGCCTGGTGCCGGCGCCGCCGCGTAGCCCATCTGGGTATCGCTTGTACTCGGAGGCGGACGTGATGCGGCTGCACCTTGTGAGCCGGGCTCGCCTCCTCGGGCTCAACCTGCCGACGATTCGCAACCTGGTGGACAAAGCGCTCTCGGCGGACTGCGCCGCGTTCAGCGACGAGCTGCGCAATGTAATCGCCCGGCAACAGGCGGAAGTGAAATCGCGTTTGGCGGAGCTTACGGCGTTGCAGGAAGAGCTGTCGGGGCTCGAAAGGCACATCGAGCATTGTTGCGAGGGGTGCGACCCGGCGCTGATGGCGTCGGAGTGTAGCTACTGCGGACTGATCGAGGTCCGCAACCAAGACGACATCTCGAATTCAGGCGAAGGGAGGTGAGAAACTTGCAGAACATCGAAGATGGCGACCTGCTCGTCGTGATCGACACGAAGGATGCGGCGTGCTGCGACTGCGATTGCGGTCCGGTGTGCCTGCCGGACTGCTGCTAGGCCGTCCGGGAACGTTCCGGGGCGGCTGCAGACGCCCCTCGGACGCGTAAGAGCGAACACACTGCCTCGAATGCCAAGATACGGCTTCCTCAGGCCGCCATGGAGTCAGTCGAGCTAGCTCGCTGCTGCGGTGTCGGGCCTCGTGTGATCTTGTATGGCCATCCTGGCAACCCGGTCGCCCATACGGATGGAGTAGTTCTGGCCGCGGTCCTCGGGGTATACCTGCTGCATGTTGGCGAGGTAGAGGCCGGGGATCGGCGTGCGGTGGTCCGGCAGGTCGTCGCGGTAGTTGCGACGGATCACCGGCTGGGCATTCGGCCCCTTGAAGACCCAGCGGTCGACGATCCAGTCGCGCTCGAAGTCCGGATTGAGCTTGCTGAGATGCGGCAGGTAGAGGTCGTCAAGCTCCTCGTCGCTGAGCGAGAACCAGGGGTGGTTCGGCGTCAGGTAGTTGGAGAGATAGACGAGGTGAAGACCGCCGTAGCGCTCTTTTTCGATGAAGTTTGTGTGCTCGATGACCGCGATGAACGGCGTATCGGGGTCGCCGACGTTGAGCCAGTAGATCGGCGATAGCGATTCTCTGAGTGCAATGACGTAGCACAGGGCCCACTGCCAGCCGGCCGCCGAGACGCGCCGTTCGTACTCGGCGCCGAGGGGTGGCGCGATCGGCAGGAAACGCTCCGAGGGGACGCATGCGATGACGGCGTCGGCGTCGAATCGACGGCCGTCCTCAAGCACCACGCCGTCAGCCTTGCCGCCGGAAGCCGTGATCTGCGCGACCGGCGCAGAGGTCTCGACGGTTGCGCCGGCACGGATGCGCTTTTCCAGCTCACGGATGTAAACACCAAAGCTTCCCATCATGTAGCCAAGCTGCTCCTTGGAGCCGGCGCCGGACCTGCGCGAAGAAAAGCGCAAACTGATCTTGCTCCATAACCACGCCATCGCGACGTCCTCGGCCTGCTCCGCGAACTTACCGCGCAGTAGCGGGCCCCACACGACGTCGAGTGCCTTCTGACCGGCATAGCGTCTGATCCACCGCCAGGCGGTGACCTTCTCGTATCCTTCCCAGTTCTTCTGGCGGCGCAGATACAGCCCCGTGAGGCCGAGACGGATGCGGTCGATCAGAGGTAGCGGCCCGAAGCGCAGCAGGTCTAGCGGCGTGACGAAAGGCCAGATCTTGCCGCCGTGGAAGAAGCCGACCTTCGAGTCATGCCAGACCAGGCGGTCGCCGAGGCCGAGCTCTTTGATCAGGTCAATGATCTCGGTGTCGGTCGTGAAGATGTGGTGGTAGAAGCACTCGAGCGGTTCTCCGCCGGCGTCGAAAGTACGCACGAGGCCGCCGAGCTCGGAGCCGGCTTCGAGGACGGTGACGTCGTGACCGGCTTGCAGCAGGCGGTAGGCGGCGGTTAGCCCGGCGACACCACCACCGACGACGATCGCCTTCATTCGGCGGCCTGAGCGTCAACCAGGTTCGACGGCTCGTCCGGGATGCCCATGAGGTGGCGCAGTGATATGTGCATCGACCAGAGCAACACGAAGCCAACGACGATAACCGGGGCGAGTAGCAGCACGTGCAGCGCGATGGCGTAAGCGGATGCCGAGGCGCTGCCGACGTTGTGCAGGACCAGCACCTCGCGTGTCGCCAGCTCGAAAGGACCGACGCCGCCGGGCGAGGCGAAGATCGAGAGCGCCAGGTTCGCTGCGGCGGCGATGATCAGGTAGACCTCGAAACCGACATCGAGATGGAATGCCTCTCCAACCACGTAGTACATCGAAGCCTCCGCCAGCCATGAAGCGAGCGAGATGCAAGCCGCGACGCTGAGGGTGCGTGGGCTTCGAATCGAGACCAGCCCGGAGAGGAAGGAATCGAGCATGGTTTCAGCCTTGCGTGCAAGGCCTGCGGGTAAAAAAGTGGCAAGCCGAAGCAGCAACGGCCGTATACGTGATGGAGACAGTGCCAGCCCTACCAATACCGCCGTGCCCATAATGAAGAGCACCGCCGCGCCGATGCCAAGGCCCTGGCTTCCCGCGCCGGTGTCTGAAAGCGTCGAGACGACAGCAAGGACCGCGACGAGCGTGAGGCCGTCGAAGGTGCGGTCAACGGCGATGGTGCCGAAGGCCGCGAGCCTCCTGATGGACTCGCGTTCACCGACGAGGAAGGCCCGAACCAGCTCACCGATGCGCATCGGTGCGATGTTGTTCGACATCAGGCCGATGAGGACCACCGGGAAGAGTCGGACGGTGACGACGTCGGCGACGGGGCGCAGCAGTAGACGCCAGCGCCAGGCCCGCAGCCAGTAACCGATGAAATAGAGCGGCACGGCTACGGCGGCAAGCAGATAATCGGCGTCGGAGAAGGCGTCGAGAATCTCAGAAAAGTCGGTGCGGGCGAGGAAAAACGCCAGGAAGATGGCGCCGATGAGAACGCCGAGCCAGAATCGCTTGCGTCTCAGCACGGCCGGTACCCTGGAATGCCTGGGAACCGTATTTTGATGCGGGGTTTTGCCAAGGATACCCTCGTTCCTGAGCAGCACTCGGCGCGTGGCAGAGGGAGATACCGGCAGGCCGGACGTGACCCACCGTACGCCGCCCGGCGCGGGGTGTCCAGACTCGGGAGCGAGGGCTATTATGACCTGACTCAAGCCGATTCCAAGGAGGGCTGCGTCATGGCGTTTCGCGGTTATGTGCTTATCGAGGCGGAGGTTGGTCACGCGAAGGGCGTTGGCGAAGCCGTGTTGGCTTTGCAACACCAGGATGCGCTGATTACAGCGGTGGACACCGTGACGGGCCCTTACGACGTCATCGTGCAGATGGAAGCAGACGACCTGGATAAGCTGGGCACGGCGATCACGGAGGGGCTGCAGCGCATCGAAGGCGTGCAGCGGACCACCACGTGCCTGGCGGTGCGTCTGGGATAGCATCGGAATCAATCCTGGTTGCGCCAGACGTGCTTCGAAGAGTCAGCGAGCCAGCCGTCAGGATGGCCTGATAGAGTAATCCCATGAGCGTTGAGGTGATGATCAGCGTAGAGGAGGCGCGACAGCGCATCCTTGCCGTCATCGAGCGGCTGCCAGCCGAGGATAAGGAGATGGCCGACGCGCTGGGTCAGGTGCTGGCCGAGGACGTTGTCTCACCCGTCACGATCCCACCTCTCGACAACACGAGCATGGACGGCTACGCGGTGCGTGCCGCGGACACGAGCGGCGCATCCCCGGCGTTACCGGTAACCCTGAGCATCGTCGGTGAAGTGGCGGCGGGTTACATCTTCGAGGGCGAGGTCGTTGCCGGCACGGCGGTGCGGATCATGACCGGCGCGCCGATGCCGCGCGGCGCCGACGCCATCGTGCCGTTCGAGGAGACTGACGAACCGCAGGGACGCAACTTCGGTTCATTCGCCAAGGGGCGTGCAAGCGTCGGCGTGCTGAGGGCGGCGGAGCCGGGCGCCAACGTTCGTAGCGCCGGCGAGGATGTCACGCAGGGCTCCGAGGTATTGCGCGCCGGTACGAAGCTCGGCGCCGCCCAGATCGGCGTGCTAGCGTCGCTGGGCCGGCGCACCGTACGCGTCTACCGGCGTCCCGTTGTGGCGATTATCTCGACCGGGGATGAGCTGCTCGAAATGGGGCAACCGCACGAAGCGGGCAAGATATACGACTCGAACAGCTACAGCATCGCCGCCTTGGTGCGGGAGGCCGGCGGCATACCACTGCGGCTCGGCATCTCGCGCGACACGGTGGCAGATCTGACGGCCCGGATCCAGGAAGCGTTAGCAAGCTGTGACCTGCTGATCACCTCCGCGGGCGTATCGCGAGGCGATTACGACGTGGTCAAGGACGTGCTGCTGCGCGAGGGCGAGGTCGACTTCTGGACGGTGCGTATGCGGCCGGGAAAACCACTAGCGTTCGGCAGCTTCCGGGCTCCGGACGGCCGGCGCGTGCCTCACATCGGTTTGCCGGGCAACCCGGTCAGCTCCATGGTGACGTTCGAGCTGTTCGGCAGGGCCGCGATCTACAAGCAATCGGCGCGTGAAGGTTGGGAACGCCCGACGCTACGCGTCGTGGTGGAGGATCGTATCGTCAACTCCGATGCACGGCGCTTCCTGGCGCGGGGCATCGTACGGCAGGAGCAAGGACGCTACGTCGCGTCTCTGACGGGGCCGCAAGGCTCCGGGATCCTGACCTCCATGGCGCTGGCGAACGCGCTGGTCGTGTGTCCCGAGGACGTGGCCGCGCTGGAGGTCGGAGACGAAGCCGACGCCATGATGCTGGGACCGGTGCAGTAGGGCTCAGGTCCTCATTTTCGATCGATACGTGGGCTAGCGGACAACGAAGGCTGTGTGGTCGCCGGTGGCAGCAGCCCACGAGACGTCGACTCGCTCGACGTAGGCGATGGGCGGCCCCTGGCGGAGCGCGGCGAGCAGCGTCTCCAGCTCAAACATTGGCCCCTCGGCGACCACTTCGACGGTCGTGCCGTTGCTCAGATTGCGAACGAAGCCCTTGAGGCCGAGCGCGCCCGCTTGCTCCTCGACGAATTGCCGAAATCCGACGCCCTGGACTCGGCCGCGGATCAGGGCACGTAGCGTCTGTGTTTCCGGCGGGCTCACGGCTTCCTCGCGAACGTCCTGAGCCAGGACCCAGACGTCTCGGCCTCGATGACGTCGAACCCGGCTTTCGCCAGGTGTTCATTCCACTCGTCCGGGTGGTAGCGGGCGTAGAAGCGCGGCGCGGACATCGAGGAGCCGGGCCGCCCGGCCTCGACGCCGTCGTCCGAGCCGGCCTGAAGGCCAGCGAAGAAGATGCCTCCCGAGCATAGGACGCGCGCGATCTCCAAGATCGCGCCGTCGACCTGGTTCTTGGGCAGGTGCAGAAGGGAGACGTTGGCCCAAACCCCTTCGAAGCTGGCGGATGCGAAGGGCAGATGGCGGCTGTCGCCTTGAACCACTGAACCTGGCGCGTGCTCTCGCGCGAGTCGAATCATCGCTGCCGCAATGTCGAGCGCGATTGGGCGAAGACCGCACCCGGCCAGCGATCCGGTGTCCGAGCCGGGGCCGCAGCCTGAGTCCAGGACTCGAGCTGATGGCGGGAGCAGGGAAGCAAAGCGCAGAATCGACGGCTGGACGCGAGAGCGGTCGCCGCGGGCCTCGGTATAGTCGCCCGCGTGAGCCTCGTAGGCAAGCCCGGTGACGACGATCGGGTCAGGTGAGGAGGTCATCCAGTACGGACTCTACGACGTCGTTTGGGACATCCGAAGTGACAATGGGACGGCTCACGTCCTCGAGGAGGACCCATCGCTGGCCACCCGCGACGATCTTCTTGTCGAGGGCGAGCGCGGCGTGGACGCGGTCGCGATCAATCCCGGCGGGCGGCGTTGTTGGTAGGCCGGCCCGTTCGATCAGCGCGTGCTGGCGTTCGACCAGCGGCCCGGGCGTGACGCCGACGCGACGGCCGATTTCCGCCGCCGCGATCATGCCGACCGCGACCGCTTCTCCGTGCAGCAGCGCTTCGTAGCCGCCGGCCGCCTCGAAGGCGTGACCCAGGGTATGGCCGTAGTTCAGCAGCTCGCGCACGCCACCGGTCTCACGCTCGTCTTGGCTGACGATGGAGCCCTTGATCTGGACGTTGCGGACCAGCACCTGCGTGGTCAGCTCCGGTTCCAGCGCCATGAGGTCGTCGAGGCGGGCTTCGAGGACCAGGAGCAGCTCGGGATCGCGGATCAAGGCGTGCTTGATCACTTCCCCCATGCCTTCGATGAGGGCGCGCCGCGGCAACGTCTTCAGTGTCGCGACGTCGGCCACGACGGCGCGGGGCTGATAGAAGAGCCCAACGATGTTCTTGGCGCCGGCGTGGTTTACGGCGGTCTTACCGCCGATCGAAGCGTCCACCATCGCGAGCAGGCTGGTTGGCGCCTGAACCACGGGTATGCCGCGCAGGTAAGTCCCCGCGATGAAGCCCGCGAAGTCGTTCACCATACCGCCGCCGAGCGCGACGATGGCGTCCCTGCGTTCGGCACGCTGGGAGGCCAGCCAGTCATAAACTTCAGAGGCCTGCTGCAGGCTCTTGGAGGCGTCTCCGGACGGGATCGTATGGCTGGCGATCTCGATGCCGGCTTCGCGAAGGCTGGAGACGGCGGTTTCGCCCCACTGGCCCATAACCGCTTCGTCCGAGATCAGGAAGGCGCGTTTGGCCCGAGTAGTCCGTTTCGTTATGTCGCCAAGGTGCTCCAGCGCCCCCCACTCGACGTGGGCTGGATATTCGCCGGATGCGGTCCTGATCACCGTCGTGGCGTTGGGAGCATCGATGATCGGCGGCAGGACGCTGGGCGTCCGCGTCAGTTGTTCGACGCGTCCGGGGCGGTTGAAGGCGCGCTCGCCGCGAGCCTGGTAGAAGCGCACGACCTCGTCCGCGATCTCCTCCGGCATCATGCTGTCGGTCTCGACCGTGAAGTCGGCGAGGGCGTAAACGGCCGCACGCTGATCGATCAGACGTCGGGCGCGGGCCAAAGCGTCGTTGCCGCCGAGCATCGGGCGCGGCCGGCCTTGCTCCCTGGCTGCCATGCGTCCTACGACGGTCTCGGGCGTCGCTTTGAGGCACACCACGAGGCCGCTTTCGGCCATGCTACGACGCGAAGGCTCGTACACGGGGGCGCCGCCACCCGCGGCTACCACGACGTTTTTGCGGCTCGCCAACTGCACGATGGCTTCTGCTTCTGTCTGACGGAAGGCGGCTTCGCCCTGCTCATCGAAGATCGCCGCGACTTCCTTGCCGGCGATGCCGACGAGCACGTCGTCAGCGTCCACCGCTTCCCAGCCGAGGCGCTGCGCAACCAGATTGGCGACCGTCGTCTTTCCGACCCCGAAGACGCCGGTAAGAGTGATGCGAGTCGGTGCCGCCATCAGGCGTAATCGCCCCGCGGTCCAATCGTCTGCTTATAGGCCTCGTAGTTACGCACGGTCTCTTTGATGTTGTCGCCGCCGAATTTCTCCAGGACGGCGTCTGCCAGCACGAGTGCTACCATGGCTTCGCCGATCACGGCGGCGGCTGGCACCACGCAGACGTCGGCGCGCTCGTAAAAGGCGTCTTTCAACTCGGCGGTGTCGAGGTCGGCGCTGGGCAGCGGGCGTGGCAAGGTTGAAATCGGTTTGAGGGCTCCGCGCACGACGACGTCCTCACCGTTGGTCACGCCGCCTTCGAGGCCGCCGGCTCGGTTCGTGGCATGCTGCCAGGGCCGCTCGCCCCACTCCTGCCGCGGCAGGATGACGTCCTGCACCTGTGAGCCAGGCAACGCCGCTATAGTGAAGCCGCCGCCGATCTCGACGCCTTTGACGGCCTGGATGCTGACGATGGCCTGCGCCAGGCGGCCGTCCAGCTTGCGGTCCCAGTGCACGAAGCTGCCGAGGCCGATAGGCACGCCGGTGGCGCGCACCTCGAAGACGCCGCCCACGGTGTCTAGCTGGTCGCGCGCCTGGTCGACGCGAGCGATGAGAGCAGCCTCCACCGAAGCGTCGGCGCAGCGTACCTCTGAAGCCTCTACCGCTTCCCAGTCGGGGTCTTCGGGCGGGTTGGCCCGTACTTCGCCGATGGCAAGAACGTGGCCGTGAACCGAGACGCCGATCTCCTCGAGCAGGCGGCGGGCGACCGCGGAAGCCGCGACGCGAGCCGTCGTTTCGCGCGCGCTGGCGCGTTCGAGAACGGGCCGCACGTCGTCCAGGCCGTATTTGATGGTGCCCGCGAGGTCGGCGTGGCCGGGCCGCAGCGAAGTCAGGCGCTCGACCTCGGCTTCGACGGGCTCGACCGCCATGCGGACCTGCCAGTTCTGGTTGGCGAAGTCGCGATTGACGATGCTCATGCCGATGGGCCCGCCCATCGTCAGGCCGTGGCGTACGCCGCTGACGATCTCCGCGCGGTCGGTCTCGATCTGCTGTCGCTTGCCGCGTCCGTAACCACGCTGGCGACGTCCGAGCTGCGTGGCGATGTAATCCTCCGAGAGCACCATGCCGGCAGGCACACCCTCCACGATTATTAGCAAGCCTTTGCCGTGCGATTCTCCGGCCGTCATGAAGCGGAACTCGCCCATCAGCTGGCCTCCGTCTCCGAACTCACCCAGGCGATCGGCTCGACCGCGTGAATGCCGTCATCACCGCCTGAGAACCTTGCTTCCGTAAGCGCCATGAAATCACCCGGCTCGGCCTCTTTCCAGTCGATATGCTCGACCGCGCTGCGTTTTACGGCGGTGCTCAAGATGCAGCGCGACTCCGCGTGTCCGTTTTCATCACGGAACGAAGTGTATACGTCGATCTGGACCCGGTCGAGCTTCACGTTGGGCACGTCGTAGAGCAGCATTTCGGCCAGCCGCTGCGTGATCTTCATGCCCTGGACGAGTGGCGTGGACGTCTCGACGTGGCGTCCGCCGACCAGCGCATATTCACCCTCGGCGCTGCAACTGGCGCGCGCCGCCGTGGCGGTAACGTCGAGAAGCTCGACGGTCTGCATGCCGTGCCAGAGCAGCGCCGGCGTGCCGCGCGGCACGCGCGATTCGTGCCAGATCTCGACCTGCTCCTCGATCAGGGTGTGGATCGCCTCCAGGTCGCCCCCCTCAACCAGGCCACGCCAGTGCGTCTGGCGCGCCGTCTCCTGGACGATGACGAAGCCCGTGAAGAGCAGCACTAGTATGATGATGAGAATGCCCCATTCCATGCCTTACCCTCCCGCCGCCATTGCGGCCAGCGCAGCTTCTCTCATTATGTCACCTGGCGGCTCTTTGCCCGTCCACAGGACCTGCTGCGCCACGCCTTGGTAGACCAGCATACCGAGGCCGTCTATGGCGTGAGCGCCTGCCTGGCGCGCCTCTCGTAAGAGGACGGTCTCGAGCGGGTTGTAGACGACGTCCGCTACCCAGAGGCCGGGACGCAGGGCCGTTGCCGGTAGCGGTGATTCGCCCTCCTGGGCAGTGTGCCGCATGCCGACGGGCGTCGTGTTGACGATGAGGTCTGCTTCAGCAGCCGCGCCGATCAGCGAAGCGTCATCGAATCCCATGCGCGTCACCGCGATCTGGCGCGGGCTGGTGGTTTCGAACTGCTGCGCGGCAACGGCCACGCGTTCGGGATTACGGCCCGCGAGACAGATCGAAGCGACGCCGGCCTCGGCCAGCCCGTACGCGACGGCTCGTTCCGTGCCGCCGACGCCCAACACGAGAACATGACGGCCCGCGGGATCGCAGCCCGACTCTCGCAGCGAGCGGATGAAGCCGTCCTTGTCGGTGTTGTGACCGATCAGCCTGCGCCCTCGCTTGACCAGCGTATTGACCGCGCCGATCGCGTCCGCAGCTGGGTCGATCTCATCCAGGAGCGGCATGACGGCTTGCTTATAGGGCACGGTGACCGAGATCCCGAGCACGTTTGGTCCCCGCAGACGTTCAACCGTGGCAGGCAGCTCCTCGATCGGGATCGGCCAGGCTTCATAACGCACGCCTAGAGCGAACGCGGCGAAGCCCGCGTTGTGCATTGGCGGCGACATCGAGTGGCCGAGCGGGTAGCCGATGATAGCGGCGATCGTTGGGCTCGTCACGGCTGATACAGCTCGACGTTGAGTTGATGCGCTTCGAAGGTTTCCGCGAAGGCGTGACTGCCGTCAGGGCGGGCGACGAAGAAGTAGAACTCAGTCTCAGCGGGACGGACCACAGCCTCGATCGATGCGATGCCGGGGCTGGCGATCGGGCCCGGCGGCAGGCCGGCGACGACGTACGTGTTGTAAACCGAGTCGAACTGCAGGTCCTGCAGTGAAAGCTCGCGCTTCCAGAAGCCGTGCTCGACCACGCTGCCAGGACGAGCGGTGATGGCGTATTGCACGGTGGGGTCGGCCTGCAGCGGCATGTCGATGGCCAGGCGGTTGAGGTAGACGCTGGCGATCAGCGGCCGCTCCTCAGGCAAGACGGCCTCCCGCTCTACGATGGCGGCGAGCGTGAGCACCTGATGCACGCTGAGGCCGCGTGAGAGCGCCTCCTGCCGCAGCTCCGGCGTGAACCGGGTCGCCAGCGCGTCGATCATCTCCAAAACGACCTCTGAGGCGTCTACGCTGAACGAGAAGCTGTACGTCGCCGGATAGATATAGCCCTCCAGAGTCGCGGCGGCGGGACGGCTACTCAAGAGGTCCGCGTCGACGCCGCTGCCACTCGTGGCGATTGAGTTCGCCGCGGCGAGAAACTCGTCGGCGTTGGCTACACCTCTGGCTTGCAGCAGTTCGGCGACCTCCTCAAGACGCAGGCCTTCGCGGACCGCGACGATACGTGCGGCTGTGAGGCCGTCGCGGATTCGAGCCACCGCGTCGAGCACGCTGGTACCCGGGAGGAACTCGTACTCGCCGGCCGCCAGGCTGCCCTCCGCGCCGATGATTTTGGCCAGGCGCTGGAAAGAGGCGCCGTTGGCGATGATACTGGAGGCCTCGAGCCGCCTGCCGATGTCTGCCGCGTTGTCGCCGGCCTCAACCGTGATCAGTATGGGACCGCCTGGCTCCGCGGCGTCGATTTCGACCCCGGCGCGCGGTATCGCGCTCGGGGAGTCCTGGATGACCCAAACGGCGGCCGCTATGACGGCGATCGCGGCTCCGATAAGCGCCGAGTTGATGATCGAGTTAGCAGAGCTGGGCCGGCCTTCGAGCACGCGTTTCAGGATAGCGGGTTTGGCTTCCGCGGTCATGGCGTCCCAGGCCCACCGGCCCTCGGGGCGTCTCTTTTTGTGCCCGGCTCCTGGCCGCCGGGCCGCCTACTCGGAGCGCTGATAACGCAGGCGGTCGAGATATGCCTGCAGGATTATCGAAGCCGCCAGAGCGTCCGTGTCCGCCGGCGGCGTGCGCCGGCTGCTGCGACGGCGGCTGCGGACGCGTGATGCGTCCTCGCTGCGTGACTGCGCCTCATGCGTCGAAAGCCGTTCATCCCAGAGGTGCAGCGGCAGCTGGAGACGCGCCTCAAGTTGGGCGGCGAATTCGCGGACACGGCCGGTCTGGGCGCTCTCCTCCCCGCTGAGTGACAGCGGCAGGCCAACCACGAGCTCAGCGACCTCTTCGGCCGCGACGAGGCGCTGAATGGCATCGAGCTCGGTGCCGTCGGCCAGGACTGAGTTGAGCGGCAGCGCAAAGCTACGCTCCGGGTCTGAGATGGCGACTCCGATGCGGCGCTCACCCGCATCGATGCCGAGGATGCGGCCCTGCTCAGGCAAGCTTCTCCTCGATCAGCTTGCGGGCTGCGGTGAGCGCAGCGTCGAGCTTCGAGGGATCAGTGCCGCCGCCCTGGGCGGATTCGGGGCGTCCGCCGCCATTGCCGCCCGCGGTCTGCGACGCGACACGGACGACATCGCCTGCCGGACACTTCTTCGAGACGTCAAGCGTGGACATCGCTACGAACGTTGGCTTTTCGTCGATCACGGCCCCGAGCAGAATGACTGCGGTCTTGTGGCGCTGCTTGAGCGCATCGCCCACGTCGCGCAGGAAGTCGGTGCTGCTGGCCTCCGGCACGGCACGCACGATGACCGGGACGCCACCGACATCCGGTACGGCCGTCGTGTCCACGCCGGCAGCTCCGGCGCTGCCGCCGGCCGATTGTCGCGCGGCCTGACGCTCCAGGGTCTGAACCTGGCGTCGCAGGCGCTCGTTCTCCGTCAGGACGGCTTCGACTCGCTCCTCGACGGCGTCGTTCGCCACCCGAAGGCGCGCTGAGAGGCGGGACAGGGCGTCTTCGTCGCCACGGACGCGCTCCCAGGCTGCCCGGCCTGTGACCGCCTCGATACGGCGCATACCGGCGCCGATCGACGTCTCGGCCGTGATGATGATGGCGCCGACTTCGCCGGCGTTGTGCACGTGGGTGCCGCCGCAGAGCTCGTGGCTGAAACAGTCGTGCAGCTCGATGTCGCAGACGCCGACGACGCGCACGGTGTCGGCGTACTTGTCGCCGAAGAAGGCCAGCGCGCCCTCCTCCAGCGCCTTCTCGTAAGACATGTGCTCTACGTGCACCGTCAGGTTGTCTCGCACGACACGGTTTGTCAGGGCCTCGACATCGCTGACCTGCCGCGGCGTCATGGCTTCGAGATGCGTGAAGTCGAAACGCAGCCGGTCCGGCGTCACGAGCGAGCCGGCCTGGCGTACGTGCGTGCCGAGCTCGTGGCGCAGCGCCGCGTGCAGGATATGCGTGGCGGTGTGGTTGCGCATCGTGTCGGCGCGGCGCGATTCATCGATCCGGCCCTCCACGGAGTCGCCGACGCGCAGCGTGCCGGACTCGAGGCGGCCGACGTGAGCCGTGAGGCCGCCTTCACCGACGGCCTTCGTATCCTCGACGATGAAGCGGCCGCCGGACCAGACGAGCTCGCCCCGGTCGCCGACCTGGCCACCGCCCTCGGCGTAGAACGGCGTCTGGGTCAGGACGACTTCGATGCCTCCCTCGGGAGCCGCGGTGATCTCCTGCACAGGCGCGCCGTCCACCCGAATGGCGAGGACGTCCCCCATGGCAACCATGGTCTCGTAGCCAAGGAACTCCGTCGGCTGCAGGGCGAGCTCGGCGTAGGTCTGCACGCGGTCAACGCCGCCGTCAAAGCGAGCGGCGGCGCGTGAGCGGTCGCGCTGCTCCTGCATCAGCGTTTCGAACATCTCCACGTCCACGCTGAGACCGACCTCTTGTCCGAGCTCCTTGGTCAGTTCGACCGGGAAGCCGTATGTATCAGCCAGGAGGAACGCATCCCTGCCGCTTATAACATCGGGCTGTTCGGCGATTTCACCTAGCTGATCACGAAATCGATTCAGGATTGTGAAGGACATCGACGTCGCGGGTGGAAGAGAGCCTTCGTCAGCAATCTCGTTCAAGTGTCGTCCGAGTAGTGTGATCTGAAAGCCCTTGTCGGCTGGCAGCTGAGTACCAGCCACGCGGCGATTAAGAGCTCCTCGGTATAGGATGTAGGTTGCTCCACTCGCTAGCGTGCGTCTGAAGGACTCTTCCTCAGACCGTAACAATGCATCAACAATCGACTCCTGCTCGCTAAGCACGGGATAGGTTGGTGCCATGAGCTGCACAACAGCCTTTGCGACGCTTGGAAGAGCGTGGATGCCGGGCATGAGGCGATTCGAGAACGCCGCGCCGCGGCGGATCAGGCGGCGCAGCACGTAGCCTCGCCCATCGTTGGCCGGTGTTACGCCGTCGGCAATCAGGAATGTCGCTGCGCGCGTGTGCTCGGCCACGACGCGCATGGCGCGCCGCTGCTCCTCGGACGCGGTTTCGTATTCGAGTCCGGTCAGCTCCTCGATCTTCGCGATGATCGCGCGGAACAGGTCAGTATCGAAGATACTGGGCGACGCGCCCCACACCTTCGGCTCGCCCTGCCAGTCGCGTCCGTGCTGGTACATGTCGACGACGGCCCAGCGCTCGATGCCGGCGCCGGTGTCGACGTTTTGCATCGGCAGTGGCCGGCGCGTCTTGCCGTCCTCTTCCTGATACAGCGCCATGAACACGAGGTTCCATATCTCAAGGAAACGGCCGCAGTCGTGCGTTGGCGGCGTGCAGCCCGGCTCGCCGCAGCCCTGATCGGCGCCGAAGTCGTAAAAGATCTCAGAGTTCGGACCGCAGGGGCCGGCGCCGCCCTTGATCATGAACCAGTAATTTTCGCTCTCGTCGAATCGAATGATGCGTTCGGCTGGGATACCGACACCTCGCCAGAGGTCAAGGGCCTCGTCGTCATCCTCGAATACCGTGGTCCAGATACGGTCAGGGTCGAGGCCGAGGCCGTCCGGTTGGGGCGACGTGATCAGCTCCCAGGCCCAGGGGATGACCTCGGCCTTGAAGTAGTCACCGACGCTGAAGTTGCCCAGCATCTCGAAGAAGGTGCAGTGCGAGCTGTCTCCCACCTCCTCGATATCCGAGGTGCGGAAGCACTTCTGAATCGAGGTCAGGCGGCGGGCGGGCGGGTCGGTAAGGCCCATGAAAAACGGCTTCATCTGATTCATGCCGGCGTTGGTGAACAGCAGGGTGCGCTCATCCGGCGGCGGGATCAGGGAGGACGAGGGTATGGCCCGATGTTCCCGAGCGGCGAAGAAACGGGTCCAGAGCTGGCGGATCTCGTGCGTGTTCATGTGATGTCAGTCTGTCACTCGGGCTGTCCCTGATCAATCAACGAGTGTCAAAGGCTGCGCGTCCTACGCCCTCCCGATGGTCGGGGCTTGTGCGCTCCGCCTTCCTTTTCAACCCTAACACTGAGGGGACACCCCTCAGGCTTCCCGCGCATGGGCTGCGCCCCCGCTGCCCCTGCAAGGTGTCCTTCGGTTGTATTGGCCGACGCGAGCCATGCCGTGAGGAGGGCTGTAGCCGATTCCGGCCCTGCGGTTCGGGGTTCGCTTCTTGGCTCGTTGCTTGGGGCCGCCGGCGTCAGGATTCGGTGATCGTGACCGACTGGATCTCGTCGCCGATGGTTCCTGAGCCGGCGGGCGTGAGGTCGAGCAGCGATAGCTGGTCCAGGATGTCGAGGCCGGACGTGATCCTGCCGAAGATCGTGTACTTGCCATCGAGGGCAGGGTAGTCGCCAAACGAGATGAAGAACTGGCCGCCGTTGCTGTTCTCGGCGCTGCCACCCATGCCGACGTAGCCGCGGGCGAAGGGATGCTCCGTGAGCTCCTTGGGGACGGAGAAGCCGGGGGTGCCGAAGCCGGTGCCTGTGGGATCGCCGGCCTGAACGTAGAACTTGTCCCCTTCCGCGTCCTTGGTCAGCTCCATGAAAGGGGTGTCGTCGTAGTAGCCGTCGTTGGCGAGGAAAACAAACGCGTTGACGGCTTCGGGAGCATCCGCCGCGTAGAGCTCGATCTCAATGGCGCCCTTCGATGTCTGGATCGTTGCGGTGTAAGCCTTAGCCGGGTCGATTTCCAGCGGTGGTGGCGCCGTGTAGCGCTTGACCACAGGCTGCGCGTCGGAGGTGGATGTATCGGGCGCGGCGACCGGCGTGCCTTCTACGGGTGTACCGCTAACAAGCGGCACGTCCGGAGCTTCGTTCCCCTGAGTCGTGCCGCTGCCGCCGCTATGGCCGCCGCCACCTTGAATGCCGAGGGCGCCCGCGAAGAGGAAGAAGACCATGCTGCCGCCGGCTACCAGCGCCATCACGCCGAATAGCTTCGGGTTGGCGAGGAAGGCGATCGGACCGGGCAGGTCCAGAGAGGATGTGTGAATTGGCGCCACGCCGCCGCGGTTGTCGCGGCGAGTACGGCGATTGCGGGGTTGATTGCCTCTTAATGACATGGGACCTCTTACGTCGATCGAATCTGAATCCAGTATAGCAAGGGCCGTCGGCTCACTGACGTCCGCTTGCCTACGACGCGTACGATGCCTTGCCCGCCCGTTAAGCGAAGACCTTCTCGGGACGCCATCGATCGACCCCACGACAGCGCAAGACGGCCAGGAAGTCGCCCGAGTCGCTGTATGCGCGGCAAAGGTCGCCCTCTGCTACGACGAGACTTGAAACGGCCCTTAGCGTGGTTTCGCGGCCGTGCAAGACGTCCTGTGTGCCCTCGTCACGGAGAATGGCGGCTCGCCGGGTCAGTAGCACCTCGTCCGGCGCGATCACGCGCTCCGGCCAGGTGCCGTCCTCGAACTCTCGTCGCAGCGTCTCGACGTCGACCGCGTCTTCGAGGCGAAACGCACCGACGCGGCTGCGCACCAAACCACTGAGCATGCCGCCCACACCGAGTGCGGCGCCGAGGTCGTGTGCCAGGGAACGAACGTAGAAGCCCTTGCCGCAAACGATACGCAGCCGCAGATGCGGTGGTTTGAACTCTATTATGTCGAGTTCATCTATCCTGACGGGTCGTGGCTCCGCGCGGATGTCTTCGCCGCGCCGGGCGCGCTTGTAGAGCGGCACCCCTTCACGCTTGAGTGCGCTGTAGACCGGTGGCGCCTGCAGGATTTCACCTTGAAAAGCAGAGAGCGCCGAGCCCACGCTCGCCTCCGTGATTGCACTGGCATCGGCACGGCTGACGATATCGCCCTCGGCGTCGTACGTGTCGGTGGCGACGCCGAACTGGATGTCGGCGACGTATTCCTTCGTCGTGTCGACCAAATACTCCGTAAGGCGTGTCGCTCGACCGATCAGGATGGGCAACACGCCGGAAGCGGCTGGATCGAGCGTGCCGGCGTGACCGACGCGCTTTTCGCCACAGCGACCGCGGATGAAGCGTACGACGTCGAACGATGTCCAGCCCGGCGGCTTGTTCAGGTTGAGAATGCAGCTAGGCGACACTTTGCGCTTCGGTTAGCTTGATTGAGATTCGCGGTCTTGGCCTTTGATGACCTCATCGAGGTGCGCCAGGACCGCAGCGCCGTCTTCGATCGACGTGTCGAGGTGAAAGGTGAGGAAGGGGACGCGGCGCATTTCCAGGCGGTGCACGAGCTCCTTGTGAAGAAAGCCCGCGGCAGAATTGAGTGCCTTCAGGGCATCGTCGGGGCTCGCGGTCTCGCTCATGACGCTGACGAAGATGCGGGCGTTGTAGAGGTCCGGCGAGGCTTCCACCCGCGTAATTGAGATCAGTCCGTCGAGGCGTGGGTCGCGGATCTCCCTCAGAAGCAGGTCGCTTATCTCCTGACGTATGAGTTCGCTGACTCGTTCAGTCCTACGGGACATGGTGTGCTCCTCGATACACGAGACGGCCTCGCGGCCAGGGCCGGGACCAGCGCGCTTCCGGAGATGGTGCGTTCCCGGCCGGGCCTAGTTGGTGCGCTCCTTGTGGTAGAACTCGAGGATATCGCCCTCTTCGAAGTCGTCGAAGCCATCGAGAGAGACGCCACACTCCAGGTTGTTCTGGACCTCACGGACGTCGTCCTGGAAGCGCTTGAGGCCGCTGCACGAGACATTGGAGAGCTGTTCGCCTCCTCTCATGACCTTGACGAGGCCGTTACGGAACAGCGTGCCGTCTGTAACGAAGCACCCAGCGATGTTGCCGCGGCGGCTGACCCGGAAAATCTGTCGCACCTCGGCGTGCCCGTCGACGAAGTCGCCATAAACGGGCTCGAGCATGCCGTTGATCGCCTTTTCGACGTCGTCGATCAGGTTGTAGATGATCCCGTACTGCCGGATCTCAACCCCCCCGGTTTCAGCGATGCGCTTGGCGCCGGGGTCGAGACGGCTGTTGAAGCCGATGACCAGACCCTTGGAGGCGATCGCCAGCATGATATCGGACTCGGTGATGATCCCCGAGCCGGAGTGGATGATCTTGACGCGCACCTCATCGTTGCTGAGGCGCTCGAGCGAGTGGCGAATCGGGTCGATCGAGCCCTGAACGTCGGTCTTCAGGATGATGTTGAGGTCCTGAATGGCGCCACTGTGGATCTCACCGAACAGCGTGTCCAGGTTGACGTGGTGAGCTTCGGCCGTGAGCGCGGCATCGCGGGCCCGCTGGCGCGCCTCCACGTCAGCTCGCGCCGTCTTCTCATCAACCACGACTCGAAACACGTCCCCCGCTAGCGGCACGTCGTGCAGGCCCAGCACTTTGACCGGGGTCGAAGGTCCCGCCTCGGTCACCGTCTGGCCGTGGTCGTCGAACATGGCACGGATTTTTCCGCTGGAGTCGCCGGCAATGACGACGTTACCGGTGCGCAGCGTGCCGCGCTGCACCAGCAACGTGGCGACGGGCCCGCGAGTAGTCGTCAGCTCGGCCTCGACTATGGCGCCGCGAGCGTCGCGATCGGGGTTGGCCTTGAGGTCTTGAATCTCTGAAACCAGGACGATGTTTTCGAGCAGGGTGTCCAAACCTTCACGGGTACGGGCAGATACCGGCACAGCGGGTACTTCACCGCCGAACGCTTCGACCAGCACGTCGTACTGGGTTAGCTGCTGCAGGACGCGGTTCTGGTCGGCGCCCTCGAGGTCGATCTTGTTGACGGCAACGATCATCGGCACGCCGGCTGCACGCGCGTGGTTGAGCGCCTCGATGGTTTGGGGCATGACGCCGTCATCGGCGGCAACCACTAGGACCGCGATGTCGGTCACCTGCGCTCCGCGGGCCCGCATCGCGGTGAATGCCTCGTGGCCCGGTGTATCAAGGAAGGTGACTTTCTGGTCGTTGACCTCGACCTGATAGGCGCCGATGTGTTGCGTGATGCCGCCAGCCTCGGATTCCGTGACCTGAGTTTCGCGGATCGCATCGAGGATGCTGGTCTTGCCATGGTCGACGTGGCCGAGGATGGTCACTACAGGCGGTCGCTTGACCAGGGATGCCGGGTCTTCCGGCTCCATCGACTCCTCGTCCAGCGACGGGCGCTCGTACGGTACGTCCGCGACGTCAGCGGACTCGGCCTCGGAAGCCTCGAAGCCGAAGTCGCTGGCGACGATAGCGGCGGTGTCGTAGTCGATCACCTGGTTGATGCTGGCCATGACGCCGTTCTTCATCAGCTCTTTGATGATGTCCACGGCGGATACATCGAGCATATCAGCCAGTTCTTTGACCGTTAGCGCCTGCGGCAGCTGGACTTCCTTACTCGTTACCAAGGTCTCGTTCTTCTCGCTTCCCAATCAATCAAGCCGTAACCGCATTAAGCGTCGCGGCGTGTGCGTTTAGTTTCAGCCGATCGTCGGCCGTGAGCTTCGTTTTGAGGGCGGGTTCGAGGCGATTTCGTTTCAGCGCTTCCTGCCAGCAGGAGAGCTCCGCACAGAGATAAGCGCCGCGGCCCGGCATTTTCCCGGAAGGGTCGACCGCCACGCCATCCGGCGACCGGACTATCCGGATCAGCCCGGGCTTGTCGCCGGTTGAGCGACAGGCGACGCAGGTGCGCTGAGGCTGGCGTCGCTCCGGCTTCGTTATGCGTCCTCCTCGTCATCGTTCATGCCAAAGAAATCGAAGTCTTCGCCTTCCAGCGCGGCTTCGAGTTCCTCCTCGATCTCCTCATCAAGCGAGCGTCGGCCGGCGCCGGCGCCGCCTCGCGTACGGGCTGCGCCGCGTCCGCGGCGAGTGGCGTCCTCCTCGCGCCCGGCACGGCCTCGAGGACCAGCAGGAGCGCCGCCGCTGCTGATGCGCCGTTTCGGCGCACCGCGTGCCTCGTCAGGCTGGGCTGGGGGCAGCACCTCGTCGGCGAAGCGGACGGCGCCGGGAGCGCGCTCGGATGCCGGCGGCGCTACCGGCTCGGCCGAGGGCGCCGCTGCCTCGGAAACCGGCTCGGCGATCGCTGCCTCTTCGGCCGGGGCCTCCGGCGTGGCAGATGGAATAATGGCTGCTGCTGTTGCCTCGGCGGCTGCAGCAGCGGCCGCTTCTTCCTGCGTGATCTCCTCCCAGATAGGCGTTTCACGCTTGACGTCGGGCTCTGCCGAGATCTGCAGCGACGGCTCTTCCTCGCTCTCCTCTGCGGTCTGGCTCTTGATATCGATGCGCAATCCGGTCAGCTTTGCGGCAAGGCGGGCGTTCTGACCCTCTTTGCCGATGGCCAGCGAGAGCTGGCGCTCACCGACGATGACCTCGGCCGTGGTGCCATCCGGCAGGATGCGCACTTCCAGCACCTGCGCCGGGCTGAGCGCGTTGGAGACGAACTGCGAGGGGTCGGGGTCCCACTGGACAACGTCGATGCGCTCGCCATTGAGTTCGTTGACTACATTCTGGATCCGAATGCCGCGCAGGCCGACGCAGGCGCCGACTGGGTCGATTCCCTCCTGGCGCGAGTAGACGGCTACCTTGCTGCGGAAGCCCGGTTCGCGGGCGATCGCCTTGATCTCGACGCTGCCGCGGAAGATCTCCGGTACTTCCATCTCGAATAAGCGGCGCAGCAAGTTCTTATGCGTACGTGAGACGGAAACCTGGGGCCCGCGGTTCGCCTTCTGAACCTCGAGGAGATATACCTTGAGGCGCTGGCCGGGACGGTAGTGCTCGATTCGAACCTGCTCGCTGGGCGGCAGGACGGCTTCCGTCTTGCCGAGGTCGATGTAGACGTGGCGGGCTTCCAGGCGATGAACGACTCCGGAGATGATGTCGCCTTCCTTGCCGGAGTACTCCTCGAACACGACCTCGCGCTCGGCTTCGCGCAAGCGCTGCAGGACCACCTGCTTGGCAGTCTGCGCGGCGATGCGGCCGGCGTTCTGAGGGAAGACCTCGATCTCGATCACGTCGCCAACGTAGGTATTCGGCGCGTGCTCCTTGGCGGCCTTGAGCGGGATCTCTAGCGACTCGTCGGCAACGTCCTCTTCGACCTCAACCACGGTCTTGCGGGCGAAAACGCGCATACCACCGTTGGCGCCGTCGATCTTGACGGCGAGCTCGGCTTCGGAGAGGTCATCCTTCTTGTATGCGGACGCCAGGGCGGCCTCCACCGCTTCGAAGACGACCTCCTTGGGCAAGTTTTTCTCCGCGGCCAGCTGTGTGATGGCCGTGAGGAAGTCGTTTTTGAGAGCGGTGCTTTCGCTCCGGACTGCGGTGGCCAAAGGTAGTCTCCTTGAAAACGGGCTAACAAAAAGGTGGGTCAGCGCCCACCTCGTAAGTTGCCTTATTTGGCTTACTCATCGTACCACCGCAGCGCAAGCGCGTATACGGCGCAGGCGCATAGGGAACCTAATACGCTTTTGCCACGATCGCGACCAGATCGGGCTCATCCTCGGCTTCTGGGACCTCTCCATCCGGACGCTGTATGCAGCGGATCGTGATGCCGTGCTTCGCCAGCTCGTCCTCACCGTCTTCGCCGACCGCAGCGAAAGGTATCCGCGCGAAGCCTTCCTGTGCGGCTTCGATGGCCTGATCGAGCGTTTCAGCGCTCGTTGTCTTGGCGTCGCGCCACGCGGTCGCCTCGACCAGCATGTCGCGTTGAATCGCTTCCAGGGTGCTTGATACAGCCTGCACCAAGTTATCGAGCGCGACGGGCGCCTTCTCACCGGTGTCGCGGCGCACGAGGGTGACGTTGCCTGCCGCCAGCTCTCGCGGACCGACCTCGATGCGGACCGGTACGCCCTTGAGCTCCCAGTCTGTCACGCGCCGGCCGTAGCCGGTGCTGACGTCCGCGTCCAGCTCGGCTCGAATACCCGCGGCGGAGAGCGCGTCCGAAAGCTGGTGTGCCTTGCCGGCCGCATCGGCGTCGTCGCGTACGACGATGACGACGGCCTGGATCGGCGCGATAGCCGGCGGCAGGCGTAAGCCGTTCTCATCGCCCTGGGCCATGATCAGCCCGCCGACCATGCGGGTTGAACAACCCCAGGAAGTCGTCCAGGCGTACTCTTGGGTTCCGCCCTCGCCCGTATACAGGATGTCGAAGGCTTTCGCGAAGGTCTGGCCGAGCTCGTGGCTCGTAGCCAGCTGCAGGGCTTTGCCGTCGCGCATCATGCCTTCACACGCTAGCGTGTTAACCGCCCCCGCAAAACGCTCTCGCTTGGTCTTGCGTCCGACGTAGACGGGGATCGCGAGGACGCTCCGGAAGAAGTCCTCATACACCTCATGGAGGATGCGAAGGGCATAGGCAGCAGCGTCATTCTGGTCGGCGTGCGCCGTGTGACCCTCTTGCCACAGGAACTCGGTGGTGCGAAGGAAGACACGAGGCCTGAGCTCCCAGCGGACGACGTTGGCCCACTGATTGAGCAGCAGCGGCAGGTCGCGGTAGCTCTGGATCCACTTCGCCATGACCTCGCCGAACAGCGTCTCGCTGGTGGGACGCACGACGACCGGCTCGTCGAGCTCTTTGCCTCCCGCGTGCGTGACAACTGCCAGTTCCGGGCTGAAACCCTCCACGTGCTCAGCTTCCTTGCTCAGATAGCTCTCCGGGATGAAGAGCGGCAGGTAGACGTTTTGCGCGCCGGCAAGCTTGATGCGGTCGTCAACCGCTCGCTGCATCCGCTCCCAGATCGCGTAGCCGTAGGGGCGGATGATCATCGTCCCGCGTACCGGGCCGTTGTCGGCGAGTTCCGCCTTGGCCAGGATGTCCTGGTACCACTGGGGGAAGTCTTCGCTCTGGCTGGCAAGGACCGAACTCGGCATCGTGGTTGCAGTCTAGAGCAAGCGTGGCCTGCGGCGAAGTGCCCCGTCAGCGTCGGCGGCGCTCAGGCAGGGAGGACGTTGCGAGCCCGCAGGAACCCGATGGCGCCGGCGACCAAGTGGTCCGGTTCTTCCTGGTTGATCTCGAGGACGCGAAGGGCGTCTGGCGGCAGCGCGGCGGCCACGTAAGCCCAATCCAGCGTGCCGTTGCCCGGCGCCCGGTGGTCGTCGAGGCCGGACACGTCGTGCAGGTGGGCGCCTATTGTGCGCGGCGTCAGGGCGGGAAACCAGGCGACGCGGTCGATCATGCCGAGGCGGGCCTGCACCTCGCAGTGGCCGGTGTCGTAGACGAAGCCTGCTACCTGGTTCTCGTACGGCTGCAATAACTGCAGCGCTTCGTCCGGCAGCGGAATTTCGTGGTAGCTGAGACGGCTCTCGATGCCGATCGCCACGCCGCGTCGTGAGGCGTACTCGACGAGTGCTTCGAGAGCATGTTGCGCTGTCTCTAGATGCGGCGGAGCGGCGCGCTCTCGCCATGTTCGTAAGGCTGCACGGGCGGCCTCGATGGCTTCGCCCGTCTCACCGGCCTCGTGCAGCCGCCTGAGCTCGCGTTCCAGATCGCTACGGCGGTCGCCGACACCGCCGAGATGGATCACGACGTAGGGCAAGCCTGCGTCGGCCGCGAAGTCGACGCTGCGCAGCGTCTCGGCGATGGCGAGGGCGCGCTGCGCTTCGTCCGTGGACGCCAGGTTGGCTTCGCCGTTAGTGCGGCCGTCCGGCAGGTCGCGGCGCGGTGTCGGCGCGTGCAGGCTGGAGACCGTGGGATGTCCCTGGTCCAGAAGCGCACGTAGGCCGGGTTCCTCGGTGGAGTGGGACACCTCAATGGCGTCGTATCCGAAGGCTGCGGCAGCATCGCGGAAGCGCGCGAGGTCGGCGAAGCGGGGTTGCTGCGCCCACATGGTGGAGAAGGAGACGGTCATGCAGTCAGTGTAGAAGGCAAGAGACAAAGACGGCCAGCAATCAGCTCACCTTACTTAGATCGAGGGGGCGAAGGGCTGAATATCCCGTGTCGGAGGCCAGCTTCTGGTAGGAAGTGTGCGTGCTAACGCGTGCTGGCGTCGCCGAGCTGGTGCAGCACCTCGTAGTGGCGCTGGTCCGGCAGGCCGCGGCCGGACTTCTCGAGCACGCGTCCGATGTATTCGCGGCGATCCTCGTGCCGCCAGAAGCCGACGGCATCGGCGCGGCTGCGCCAGAACTCGGCCCGGAAATAGTGACCGCTGCGACCCAGCGACTCGTACAGCCGGTACTCCTGGAAACCGCCGGCGCCCTTGAGCTGCGACACGAGCTCGTCCTCCAGGCTCATCGCCGGTGACTGCCCGCCGATCAGCAGGTTAGCGTAAACGAGAAAACCGGCGCCGCCGCTCTCGCCCGCCTGCCGTACCTGGTCGAAGTACTCGATGTCCGGCCCCCGCATGAAAAGGTCAGCCGGACGCGTGCGGTTGTACTCCACCATCCATTCGCGCTGCGATTCGTCGTAGGTCGCCTCGTGCTGGCTCCACAGCCGGAAGGCCAGGTAAGTCGTCTCGTCACCGGTGAACTTCATCCAGTCCGCCGCCACAAACTCGGGGCTAAGCGAGTGATTTTCATGCAGGCTGCGCACCCGAGTGTCTACCAGGTCCTGCAGGCCGGGTGTCGCGTAATAGGTCTCCTGAAACAGAAACATCGGTTACCTCCTGGAACTGGCGCCGGCCTGGCATCCAGCCTCGTCATTCGTCGTCGTGTTTATCCGAGTGGCCCAGATCGCGCTCCGGGGCGATGCGGTCCCGCAGCCGCTGCTTCAGCTCCGCCATCTCCGGGAAGCGGCGTTCGGCGGCCCGAGACCAAATCGTCTCCCCGTCGAGCCGCACGTCGAAGACGCCGCCTTTGCCCGGCACGATGGCGACTTCGGCCAGCTCATCGACGAAGGTGGTGAGCAGCTCCTGCGCGGTCCAGCTGGCGCGCATCAGCCAGTGGCACTGGGTGCAGTATTCGATCTCGAGCCGAGGTGTGCGTGACATCGAGTCAAGTTTAGCGCGGTCAGGGCATCGCTGGCGCACTGTGTGACGAAGGGGCGTCGAAAACCACGCCGCTCTGGACGGGCTGGCGGCCTGACACCTCTACGACCTCCGCGCAGGGCCGGCGACGCGGCTCCCGACGCAGTCGCATCGCCGCTGAATCCTCTCACCGAATGCATAGATGTCATTCGATTGCATTTGCTTCGTTTGGGTGATAATAATTTCGCCCAATTAGTGACTCAAGTAAGGAGTGGAAAGAATTGAAACGTCTCGGCCTGTTCGGATTCGTGCTTGGCGTGCTGGTTTTCATCTCTACGATAGGCTTGGCCGCTGCGCATGGCCCGCGGCTCGATTGGGGTGCCGAGCTCAACGATGACAACTGCGATGGGGAGCTCGTGATCAACGTGGCACACAAGGTCACGCACGATTTCGACTCGGGTACGGGTGGTAACAACTGAGCGCTGGACGATTACAACCGCCAGATTCAGGTGTGGCAGGTCGGAGAGAGTGAGTTTTGCGCGATCGCTTCTTACCACGGCTCCTTCACCACACTCGCTGGCCAAAGTCCCGGTAACGCGGACGACATCAGCGAAGGCATCAACGGGAAGATGGATGGCGGCTATCGCCTCGCGATCACCGGCGCCAGCCTGAAAGACATGCCCGATCAGCCTCCCCACAGCAATCTCGGCAAGTACGACTACGGATGCGACGCCGATCCGAGCTGCCCCGGCCAGTTCAATTGGCTTGACATCTACTTCGACGCTTATAGCTTCCCGTACGACTGGTGGGGTTGGATGTATCACACGCCCAAGAACGGCATTTGGATAAACGCCAGTACTGGCAACGTTGGGGACATTACGGACTAGGCTGATTCACGCTCGGCTTCTTTGGCGGCGCGGATGGCTCAAGCCATTAGCGCCGCCATCTTGTCGCGATCAGGCGGCATCCGTGGCGCGCGCAACGGTCGGTTGAGGCTGTGGAAGACTGGGCCGGCGGGCGAAGACGAAGAACAAGGACCCCAGGCCGGAGAGGACGGCCAGGATCGTGAAGCCGGCCACGTAGTCGCCGGTCGTGTCGGCCATGATGCCCGCAACCAGCGGGCCGAAAATCTGACCCAGCACGATGATCGTCGTCGAAATGCCCATGATCGTGCCGAAGTTGCTACGGCCGAAGTAGTCGGCGCGCATCGCCTGCATCAGAGGCCCACGAATGCCCCAGGCGAGACCGTGCAGGACGGCGAAGGCGCCGATCATCGCGAAGCCGGTGGCATAGGTGACAAGCAGCAGGCCCGCCATGTGCATCAGCATGCACGTAGCGGCGATCAGTCGCTTGTCGTAGCGGTCGCCGATCGCGCCGCCGATGACCAACCCGACGACCTGCATCATGGTCATCAGCGTGACGACGAGCGAGGCGGTACCCACGGAGTAGTCGAGGTCCTCTTTCATGTGCGATATGACGTGCACGCTGACCGCCCCGACGACGAGCAGGGCTGAGCCATGCCCGAGCGAGATCAGCCAGAACGCCGGCGTGCGAAGCGCCTCTCGGGTTGTGAAATCGCGTTGCCCGCTCCCTGTCGGCACGGGCGCGGCATCGGGCTCTTCCTGGGGTTTCGAGCGAATCCCGTCAACGACCTCACCGTAGTCCTCAGGACGGTGGCGCATGACCGAGGCGAGGGGCATGCCCACGACGATCATGATCACGCCGGAGGCGAAGGCCGTGTTGCGCCAACCGAACTCCTCGAGCGAGAGCGCCACCAGCGGCACGATGAGGCCGCCGACGGCGAAACCAAGGGACATGAGCGAAAGTACCCGCGAGCGATAGTGCTCGAACCAGTTCACCAGGGCGACGGTGAGCGGGAAGAACGCGCTCAGAGCAAACCCCAGCGAGATCAGGATGAAAACCGCGTAGTAGGCAGTCAGCGAGTTGACCTGACTGAGCAACATGAAGCCAACGCCGAAGAGGACGAAGCCGACGCGCATGACGGTGCGTGGGCCGATGCGGTCCATCACAACGCCCTGGAACGGCCCGATAACGCCGCTAATGAGCTGCGTCAGCGAAAAGGCGCCAGACAGCGCGGTTCGGCTCCAGGATTTCTGCTCCTGGAGTATGGCCACGTAGGCGCCGTAGGACTGGAAGAGCAGGCCAGCCGTGATCAGCTGGACGCCAAACGCGGCGGCAACCATCCAATATCCGTAGAAGACCCGCGATGTGTACCTGCGGATCATTGCGCGGCGCTTGACACGATGGACCTCGAGAAGCGAATCAGGAAAATCGGGACTGCCGTGAGTTTACCAGACCTTGACTGCCAGCCTTATGAAAGGCCGTTTGAGGGTTGCAAAAGGCTAATCGGCTTTTTACTATCGCACTGGCGGGCAGCTAACAATGTCAGTGCATCGGCGGGCACTCATCATTGCACTACTCGGTCCAGCGTTGCAGGCGATTGGACTGAGCTGGGAAGCGCTGCACCTGCTTGTCGTGCACTGGAGCACTGCGCTGAGCGCCAGGCACTTGATTTACGATCCCGCGGTTCTCCTCATCGTCGTCGGATTCCTGGCGTCACTGGTCTGCCTGCCCGTGGCCCTGCAGGTCGCCCGCGCTACCGAATCTGAGGTTGAGATTCCTCTGTACGAACCGCAGCCCTCAACGCAGCCGCAGCGCCCCACGCAACGCCTGCGTCGCGACCGCGCCAGCCGTTAGACGTTCGACTGGAAGAAGGCGTCAAGCCACAGATCGCCGGCAAGCAGAACCAGCACGGCGCTGATCAGCAGCGCTCGCGGCACTGACTGTGGCTGGGCGCTTTGATAGAGACGTAGCCCCGCTACCGCGACCACAAGCAGACCGATGCCTACGTGGCTGATCACGACCGGGAGCTCTCCCGTGGTATGGAACGCTATCGTGTCGAAGGCGGCGAGTCCCAGGGCCGGGACGACCAGCGCGTCGGCGTACTTGCGGTCGAGCTCGCCAAGGCGGTAACGCGCCTCGGCCCATCCACCGACGATCATCGGCAGGCCCATGGTGACGTGCACGATACGGGCGTAGGGCTCAATGAAGGCAACCAGCACGAGCCCCCAGCCAAGGAAGATCAGGATAGCCGGGAACGTCATGCGACGTACCATGCTGCGGTGCCAGACCTCGCCGGCAAGCGCCTCGGCCGCGATCAGGGCAGCGACAAGCAGCAAGCCGGCGCCAAAGACGTGATGCGACTCAGGCGGCCGCGGGATCCACCAGAGCTCTTCCGGTGTGGGTATGTGAAGCAGCAACGCGTCCGGCATCTCAGGCCTGCTCTGCGTTCCGTCCCCGAGTCATCGCTTTTCCGTGCCTCGGTAGTGCTCTACTTCGACGGGGTCGCGGTCTTGCTTTCGAGATGCGGCTTGATGTGGCTTTGACGGGTAAGCTCCACCAGCTTGCCGCACTTGGGGCAAATCGCTGACTTCGCCGCGGTGTAAATCTTTTCGCTGGAGCCAGCGCACCAGATGCTCACGTCGTTTCTCCCTCGCTGAGCCTTCGACGCGGCAATTGTAGCGAAGTGTGGCCGTCGCGGCGACTCGCCGCGAGACGGGGCCTTTGTTAGACTAGCCGGGCGTCCGGTCGGGGCGTAGCGCAGTCTGGTAGCGCACTTGACTGGGGGTCAAGAGGTCGGAGGTTCAAATCCTCTCGCCCCGACCAATTCTTAGATATGAAGGCCCCTGTCAGCCGGGGGCCTCGTTTTACCATGCAGCTTCTATGACTGCTGGCCCTCGATCCCGGCCAGTGGACCTTTGCTCGTCTTCAACTAGTTATTGAAGCAGGCCAATGGACTTCTTTGGCCGCCATTGATCGCTACTCTTTTGCAAGGCAGGCGTTGCGTACCTGTTGCGGTTATGTCGTCCTGAGGCACTTAGCATAGGCGCCAACCCAGAACAGCTAGATTGCGTGGCCCCGTCACCTGATGCTGAAGCACTACGCCGAGAGATTGAAACACATCATCCCGATGCCTGGATTGATCGGGGCGTCGCCGCTTCGGCAGTTCAAACGACGCTTCAGCTCAACCGGCTTGTCTTTGTGACGCTCAGGGCGGTTACAAAATGCTGGTCGGTTCTTAAGGACATCCACTTCAGCTGGTACGTCATCATCCCCGTCCTCTCGTCGATTTCACCGCTTGGCGAAGCGTCGGCGCTAGTACTGACGGGCCTCCTATTGCTTCCCATACTGGTCGTTATCGCGTTCTCCGCCATGGAGTCCGTTTTCAACTCGAGCGGGCCTGACGCGAACGCTCAGTCTCGGCCGCTTCACGGTTGGCAAGCTGAACCGCAGCCCTTCGCCGGCCTGACTGGCAGTGGAATGCCGGCCTATCGCCAGCGCGCAATCGGTTTCACGCCAATGCAAAGCCGGATGCTACAGCAGTCCCGCCGTCGCCATCTCGCGGCTGGGCAGATGCGCCCTCGCCGGCCAGGCCTCAGGTATGACTAGGCGTGAGTGAAGCCGCTGGCGATTCAGCGCCAGAAGTACTGCCTGGTTCCACTGACTCCGAAGACTAGCGCACTTGACTGGGGTCAAGAGGTCGGAGCTTCAGTTCGTCTCGCCCCGACCAACGTTGTCACGCGTCAGGCGAGCTGCCTGTGGTTCAGGTAGTATCAGGGACCTACAATGCCTCGCGGATCTACGAAGACGATGAGCGCCGCCGCCATCAACGGCTCGTTCGATGGGACTCACCCGTCAATCATCGATCAGAGGAGCGGAGCCAGGTGACCAAGATACGCACACGGCTTCTCGCAGCGATTGTGGCAGCCACGATGCTTTCTTTGAGCTGCTTCGGTGGCGGCGATTCCCGGTCTGATCAGTACGACGAGACCGATGTCATCGGCGTAGTTCAAGGCTGGCCGCTACTACACCCAGACGACTACACCTGCGGTACCGCCACCATTCAGGCGCGCACCGTCTTAGCCGTGGTGGCGAGAAGCGAGCATCTCGATTTCGATCTGGGATGCGGCCCGGACGACAACGGGACCGCTGCCAGAAGGGCTGTCAGGCTGGCGCTTGGCGACACGTCCTGGTCGGCCGTCGCTGAAGGTGATGGCAGGTGGTCGGTGAGCGTCAGTCCGGGCACTGGTCGTCGCTACGATTGGATCTTCCTCGAAGACGGGCCTCAGCTTCTCGCGAGCGGTGGCGACGCATTGCTCTGGTCGCTGTTCAATTGGTCCAGCATTGCTCAACCGTAGCCTTTCGCTAGTCGCAGGCAGCGGGCTCCTGGAAGCGACGACCTGCACACCTGCGCCGGTCTCAGCTGGCCCGCTCGACGATCATCGACCGTGTTGTGCGTCTAGAATATGCCCACAATAGGCCGGGGCCGAAGTGCATTCAATGAGAGGAACTCCAACAAAATGAAGCTAGTGTTGTACAACGATTACCTTCCGGGTGTGATAAAAGGCGAAGCGGTCGTCGGGATCTCGGGTCAGGTTCCTGTGGGACGCACCGGCCAAGAGACGTTAGTCAACATCATCGAGGATTGGGCCGCGCTCAAGCCGCGTATCGAAGCGTTCGTGGCTGCGAACGATGGCATGCCGTTGTCCAGCGTTCAGTTGCGAGCGCCCATCCCAAAGCCCGGCAAGATCATGTGCATGGCGGCCAACTTCCGCGAGGGAACCGACAAGCCGCCACTGCCGATCAGCGGCTTCCTGGTGTCCCCTGACGCCGTGCTCGACCCGGGTGGCACAACGGTCCTGCCCAAGTACGAGTTCACCATCTGCCATCACGAAGCCGAGCTCGTGGCGATCATCGGAAAGAGGGGGAAGGACATCTCCCAGTCTGACGCAATGAGCTACGTATTCGGCTACACGGCAGGCGTCGACGTCTCGGCGCGAGGCGCCTGGGGCTACCTCAGCAAGGCTTACGACGGTTTCAAGCCACTTGGGCCATGCATCGTGACGGCGGATGAGATTCCCAATCCGCACGCGCTGAACGTGAGGCTCTCTGTCGATGGGCAACCGCGCCAGGACTACAACACGAGCGATATGGGCCACGCGATTCCGGAGTGCCTCGACTATTTCAGCAAGATCATGACCGTCTACCCGGGCGATCTGCTGTTCGTTGGTACGAATCATCAGCAGCTCGGGCCGCTGCAGGACGGCGAGACGTGTCACATGGAGATCGACGCGATCGGGGGCTTCGATTTCCACATCGTCGACCCGTACAAGCGCAACTGGCCCAAGGCGATCGATCCGACCACAGGACAAGCCGTCCGTGAGAGGATCGTGGAGGCCTCGCCCGGCTCGAGCTGACAGGCTCAGAACGTTCTATAAAGACAGAGCCGCGTCGGTATTAGCACCGGCGCGGCTCTGCGTCTTGATTGACCAATCTCGGTCCAGATCAGCCCCGTGTCCGCGCTGGATCGGCTCTTACGTCACCGAAATCAGCTCGGGTTTTTCGGCCAGAAGGTCGCTCATGGCCGTTTCCTTGGCGCGCTGGATCGCTTCCTCAGCGGTTGCCGCCGTAGCCGTTTCGCGATGGATGCGGTAGACCTCGGGGTGCCAGGGCTCCTCAGGTTCGACGCCATTAGCGAGATCGTTGGCAGCCTTCAGGAGGCGGCGCCGGATGTAAATGATGACGGAGTCAGAGCTGGCTAGGTGCTCTCGGTGCCGCTTGGCGATCGGGCCCCACTGATTCTCCATCATCGCGATGTCCTGCAGCGGGAACGTCTTAATGCCCGTGTACGACATGTTGCGCTGGGCCACGCGGTCGAGGTTGTAGTCGTTGAATACATTATCTCGCGTCTTCCAGGTGCCCGGGATCATATCCGGGTGGGTCCAGCCACCGTGCTTGTACTCGGAGAGATCGCCTTCTGAAATCGGCTCCCAGCTCCAGCGCAGGCGGTAGAACATCAGGCTCTCGTTATCGATCGGTATGCGCATGTTGCTGGAGAGATGGCCCGGCATGGCGTTGCCCGCGGTGCAGAAGATCGGCATCCACCATGTGACGCCGACGCTGGCCGACACGTTACCGTCTGACTGGTTGAGCTGCTGAATCGAGAGGACCGCTGCATCCTGGTCTTCCAATTGGGTGAGCGGAGCGTTGTTTTCTGTGATTCGCCGATCCCCAACAGCTCTCGGGAAGGCTTCCTCGGGGTTGCTGTTGTTCCATCCACGGTTATTCGGTGAACGGAAGTAGGTGCCGTTGGCCATGTTCGCGGTCTCGTTCGCCGGCACGAACGTGCTATGCAGGAACCGCGCGTGCGAGGGGTCGTAGTCGCCCTCCATCGCCTGCAGGTAGTTGCATTCGAGGCGGAATTTCGTGACGTAACGGTGGCTCTTTGGCAGCTTTGTCCAGGGAAAGTCCGGGAACGGCGGCTGCTTTTCCTCCGGACCCATGTAGGCCCAGATCAGGTCGCCAGCTTCCACGACGGGGTAGGCGTCGGCACGGATTTTTTCCCTGAAGGCCGGCCCCTCAACGGTGTTTGGCATGTCGACGCAGTAGCCGTTCACGTCGTACTTCCAGCCGTGGTAGACGCAGCGCAGACCGTTTTCTTCGTTTCGCGCGAAGAAGAGGGGTGCACCGCGATGCGTACAGTACGCGTCGAGAAGGCCTACTCTGCCTTCCGAATCGCGAAAGGCGATGAGGTCCTCGCCGAGCGCCTTGACACGGATTGGGATGCAATCCGGGCCCGGCAACTCTTCCGCCAGCGCTACAGGCAGCCAGAAGCGCCGGAAGAGGTCACCCATGGCCGTCCCGGGGTTGGTGTCGGTGATCAGTTTGTTGTCTTCAACCGAAAGCATTGCGTACTCCCTCCAGGTGACGAACTGGTTGCAGACTATTGCCGACCAATTCGGCTGTCAATTGGGCTTACCGATAGCAACGCCATCCTGGCGGTTCCTGACGACGTTCTGCAAAGGCCAGGACTGGCTCACCTACGGCGAGTTGAGCCGGCGGAGGGTCAGCGTGGGCTCAATGGCTGGGGGCGCTCCACTCGTATAGGGTCGAATGAGCCGTGCCGTCCCCGTGAGCGTGGTGCTCGACCACGGTGAGGACCTCGTTGAGCCTCGATAGGCCTTCGCCGCTGGCCTGGAACGCGACGGACGCCGCGAACGAAATGCCGCCATCCTCTGAAGCGCGGCCGACGGCGTGTCCATTCCAGATCGCGCTGCTGCCATCGCTGAACATCACGATGCCTTGACCTTCGCCGTAGATCTGGCCGGGAACGCGCTCAAAGATCTCATACGTGCCGATGTTTTGGCCTTGTTTGCCCAGGATCGTGGCGGCCGCCTCGAATGTGATCTCCATGCGAATGTAACGAGGATCGCCGCCAGGCAAAACGGGGCGCGTCGTCACCTGTCCGTGCTCTTTACCCAACCTTTTCGCCCAGCATCCTCGTCTCCTTGTCAACCAGCTTGCGTTGGGCCCGAACCGCCATACGCTCGGAGTGTTGCGCCTTTATGTCAATTGATCGTTACTGGTTCGCGACTGGAAGCTCGCCGCCGATAGCGCTCTCAACCTCGCGAACCTCGATCTTCGCGAGGTGGGAACCCGTCAGATCGCTATAAGCCGCGCGCTCCGGCAACGTGTTGTACGCGTTGAGCTTCTCGGCGCTCTCGTATGACCTGACCCAGACGAACTCGTTCTGGGGGCGGTTTACCCACCCCGCATGGATGCGAATACCGTACTGCGCGCTGGTCGGCATGATCTTCTCCTTGAAGACGCTGAGCCATGAGTCCATCATGCCGCGATGAACCGTGTATAGCCGTACTTCTGTAACCAAACCATGCTCCCTCTGACTAATCCCAACCTGCCTACGATAAGGTGCCCTTGCCTGCCGACGTCAGCCCTTCGTCTTCGCGGGGCGCGCCTAGCTTTCGCTGCTCCCCAGATTCTGGCGGAGAAACTCCACTGTGCGCTGCCATGACAGCTCGGCTGGAGCCGCTTGATAGAACGGACGCGTGTCGTTGAAGAATCGGTGCGGAGATCCGTCGTAGTAGTGAATCTCGCCCGTCTTGCCGCCTGCCTGCATCGCTGCTTGGAAAGGACGCGCCCGCTCCGCCAGCGGATCGAGGCTCCCGAAGTGGCCCAGCAGCGGGCAGGCAAGACTCGCGGCCTGATCCGGCGCGGGCATCGGCCCGTAATATACGACCGCGGCCGCAACATCGGGCCGCGTTACGGCGACCCGAGCCGCGAGGCCTTCACCCATGCAGAAACCGACGACACCAACTCGCTCCGGGTCGACGTCGGGCCTCGCCTTGAGGTAAGCGAATGCCGCACCGAGGTTGGGTATGTGATCTTTGGCCCCGAGGTTGCCGATCCAGGGAAGGGCGCGGCGCGCGCCCCTCTGCTGCTCCGTCGCCAGGGTCGCGATCGAAGCCTCGGTCTCCTCGTCCTTGCCAGATCGGCTCGCGGCGCGGCCGCGCTCGACGTCCCACGTGTCGAGGTCCTGCCAGTCGGGGTCGGTGCTGTACAGGTCCACGGCGAGCGCGATGTGTCCCAGCCGCGCCAGCCGCAGGGTCACGTCCTTGATGTGGTTGGCGAGGCCGTACATCTCGAAGATAACGACCAGCGCCGGTGTCTTCTGGCTGCTGTATCGCGGCACCTGATATGAGAGGTCGACGAAGGGACGAACCGCAGAATCGTCTTTCACCGGGCGCGCCATGAAACCAGTCAAGACGGTCTCGCCGCTCTCGAAGGAGATGTCTTCGGTCGTGATGTAGTCGTAGGCCACGAGTTCCTCCCCCGCAACTACCTTGCTCGATGCGGAAGAGGCGGAGTCGTCTCTCGTCGTACGGGCCGCCGCATCGCTTTAGACGACGGGGCTTGGAAGCGAATCTAGCCTACTCTCGGTCGACTCGCAATCCGGGGGTGGCGAAGCTTTTGCCTCCCCCGGTGGTTCTATGTCGTTCGCAGCGATAAACGGCGACCGCGGGACTCCCCGCCAGCAATCAGCGCTCGGTCCGGAGATCTCAGCAACGCGAGCATCGCCAGTATGCCCAGGGCAGGTCCGGGCGCAAGCAGTGCAAAGGTCAATTCCCAGCCGATGCTCGACTCGAAGATGGGCACGAGCCAGATCGTGACGACCGTAAGCGAAAAACCGATCGCGAGCTGCAAGGTGAGCGCTGTTCCGACATATGATTGGTCGGCGACCTCGCTGACGATGGTTGAGAACTGGGCGGAGTCGGCTACCACGGCCACTCCCCAGATCAGGCCGACCGCCAGCACCAGCAGCGGTTCGGCCTCGAACAAGAAGCCGATCAATATCGAGCATGCGCCGGAGATCGCCATGGCGGCCGAGGTCGTCTTGGTTCGGCCCCACCAATCGCCCAGCAGCCCCGCGCCCCAGCAACCCACGGCGCCGATGCCGATGACGGCGAATGTCGCCAGGGCAGCCAGCTGGTCGCTGTTATTGACGCCGGATTCCACCAGGTGGTCCGAGAAGAAGGCGAGAAACCAGGCCCACATGGCGTAGAGCTCCCACATGTGTCCGAAGTAACCCAATGAAGCCAGGCGGACGCCGCGATTGGCGAAGACCCTGCCCATCTGGCGAGGGTCGAAAACCGCCTTGGGGAATGGAAACGGACCTTCTCGAATCACGCCGGCGGTGATGACTGCGCCGCCAAGTGTGAGCAGAGAGGTGGCCAGAATAACGACCTCCCAGCCGATGCCGCCGAGGCCGTTTACCAGGTGTGGCGTCGCCGAACCCAGCGTCAGCGCCCCACCATGACGCCAAGCGCCATACCCCTGCTCTCTTGGAACCAGGTTGCGATCAGCTTGAGCGAGACCGGGTAGACGCCGGCCAGGAACAAGCCGGTAAGGAACCTCAGCGGCACCGCCGTTTCCGGGCCGTTCGCCAAGATCAAGAAAACGTTGGCGGCGGCCGCGCCGACGGTGGACCAGAAGAGGACGATCCGCGCGGGCAACACGTCAGCCAGGTTGAACGCTGCCGACAACAGGGCACCGCAGACGAAGCCGATTTGGACCGCGATCGTGAGGAGTGATTTCTCGCCCCGCGAAAGGCTCCAGTCCTCGCTAACTTGAGGGATGACCGCGGTGGCGGAGAACCAGGTAGTCATCGTCAGAACGACGACGACGGCGAGGGTTGAAAGGGCGAAACGCTGCTCGTTCATACGCGGGGCACCCTGCTAATCAACGGACGGCCCTCCGCGCGGCTTCTTGGACTCGTTCGCTGCTCAAAGCGGAGCGATTCTGTCCCGGCGTACCCGGGGTGTCAAACCGGGCTCCCGTCCCGCAATCGCAACGCATTATGCGTAAGGCTAAATCGCCAGCAAACAAGGAGACGCCATGCCGAGAATAGCGCTGGATCTGAACCAGGAAACCGACAGGCAAAAGGTCAACGGGATCTGGCGGCGCGCCCTGGGACTGGTACCGGGCGAGCCGAACCAGGGGCTGGTCGCGGAGCTCGAGTCGAGCCCGGCGCGTCTGGCCGACTACGACGACTCAAGCTGGGAGGTCACGGACAACGTGCGCGACCTCGTCTCGACGGGCTCTACGTTTGGCTGGTGGCGCATCACGGTCGAACTGCCCGAGGAGATCGACGGCCAACCGATCGCAGGGTCGAACCTGTTGTTCGAGACCAACATTGATAACTACGGCGAGATCTGGGTGGACGGCGAAATCGACGTGGTGAGCGGCACGGTGGTGGGCTTCAACGCGCAACAGCGGGTCGTCGTCAGTCCCAGCGCCGTCCCGGGCGCCAAGCAAGTGATCGCGTGTCTGGCGGCCAACGGACCGATGGCGCTGCCGCGCGGCGTGATCTTCATGCGCTACGCCACGCTCGCCTTCGAAACGAGGGGCTAGGGGCCGGTCGAAGCCGGGCGCACAACTCGGTCTCGCATCCCATGACACGCCACATCAAAGGCGACAGGGACGCGGCTGCGTTGGCTGCTGAGCGGACCACCTACCTGACGCGCCGGAAGAACCTGTCCCGGTGGTGGCCTGAGCCAGGTGGACGGCGGCTCGCGCGCCGTCCATCAGCTCGCCGGCGCTGCCGCGCCCGCCTGAGGCGAACGCGACGCCGACGGTAGCGCGCGGCGCCGACTCTGCTAAACGTGGCTGAGTCGCCCGCAGCTGACGTTGCAGCTCCAGCGCGATCTTGTCAAAGTGGAGGACCACGTCAGGCTGCGCCTCAGCCACGGCTAGCGTACGCTCATCCACCTGAAAGATACGCGAGTCCGCGGCTCGGAAGAGCTCGCCGGGCACCAGCTTGACGATTTCGATAGATGGCGCTTCTCCTCCGCTGCCGCTGTCATCCAGCGTGATCAACATGAGCCCGATCTCATCGTGCGATCTTCGGGACTCATGACGCAGTTGATCGAGTCGAGTCATCAGGTCCGCGCGAGACAGGACTGAGCTCGGCGTGAAGCGGCGAGCCTGCGGCGTCGCCTCAACGGCGGTTGCGCCCGCGAGGCGTAGCAGTCCATAGTGCAGCTCGGCCGCGACCGACGCGAACAAGGCAAGGTTAAGATCGGAGCTGCCCTGAAGTAGCGTGAGATAGAAAGAAGCGGCAGCGGCGGCGAACACGATCGTGTAGAGCGTCGCGAGGCGGTGATATGCCTCTCGCGGGTCGATCTGCGGAAGGACGAGCTGCATGGACTACCACTCCTCCCCAGTCATGGTGTTCCCTTAAGGGAGGTTATCGGCAGTCCGCTTGATCTGTTGAGGGGTGTTGACGTCTCAATTAGCTACGAATCAATGCCACGATCTCATCAACGGTCTTTCAACACTTAGTGTCGAGTCCCTTGCGAGGAGCTAGGAGCCTGAGACGCTCGGCAAATCTAGGCGTCTTGCCAGACCTTCTTCGCCGCGTCGACGACCAGCTTCAGCTTGGCCCATTGTTCCTCTTCCGTGAGCAGGTTGCCCTCCATCACGGACGCGAAGCCGCACTGTGGCTCCAGCGCCAGGTTGTCCAGAGGCACGTACTTGCTGGCCTCCTCGACGCGCCGCAGTAGGACGTCCTCGGATTCGAGCTCGGCCAGCTTGCTACTGATCAGGCCGAGGATGACGACCTTGTCGTGCGGTACGAAGCGTAACGGCTCGAACGTACCGGCGCGCTCGCTCTCGTATTCGAGTGAGAAGGCGTCGACGTTGAGCTGGTTGAACAGCTTCTCGGCGATCGGGTCGTAGCCACCCTCGGCGTACCACTCGCTGCGGTTGTTGCCGCGGCAGAGGTGAATGCAGATCACGACGCCGTCGCGCTTCGCGCCTTCCAGGATGGCGTTATCGACGGCGATGGCCTCATCGAGTGCATCCTCGGGGTCCTTGCCCATTTCGTTCTTGACGTAGTCGCGCCACTTCGGGTCGATGTAGTAGGAGTAGCGCGGTGCATCGATCTGGATGTACTTGACGCCTTCGTCGCACAGCGCCTGGATCTCGGAACGGACGATCGGCACGCAGTCCCAGAGGAAGTCGGAGTACGTCGGATAGACCTGGCCGGAGACTTCCTGCTTCCAGGCGATCGCCGGGAACTGGTTCGGCGTCGGCAGCGTGATTTTGATGTCGCCTGGGCTGTGCGCCTTCATGAAGTCGACCTCATGTTTGGTCAGGCGCTTGGTTTGCTTGATCCGCTCCTGGATGATGCCGGAGACGTGCATGCTGGAGGCGTGGGAGGCACTGCCGCCGGC
This sequence comes from Dehalococcoidia bacterium, assembly GCA_965197795.1. Classification (GTDB taxonomy): domain Bacteria; phylum Chloroflexota; class Dehalococcoidia; order DSTF01; family WHTK01; genus WHTK01. The sequence goes on from OZ240228.1 coordinate 1,384,124, forward strand.
CCACATGCGGTTGATGCCCTGCTCCTCGTCCCAGCCGGACGTCGCCTCGTTGAAGTCAGACATGAAGGTGCGGCGAGAGACCTCACCGTCGGTGAAGATCTTGCAGCCGAGGTCCCGCTGCTTGTCGAGGAAGCGCCGGATGTGCTTCTCCTCGAGCGACCGAAGGTCGCTAGCGGACGCACCGGCGGCGCGTGCATCGAGGATCTCCCGCGGGCGCAGAAAGCTGCCAACGTGGTCGGCGCGATACTTGAAGCCCATCATGACCTCCCCAGAACTTGGTGCGCGTCAGTTCTATCACGCTATCGAGCTGAGGCTTTACCGGTGGTACTAGTAGCGGTACTGATCTGTCTTGTAAGGACCCTCTTTGGGAACGCCGATGTAGCTGGCCTGCTCCGGCGTCAGCTGCGTTAGCTCGACATCGAGTTTCGATAGCTGCAGCCGCGCGACCTTCTCATCCAGCTCTTTCGGAAGCACGTAGACGCCCGTCGGGTAGTCCTTAGTCTTGGTAAAGAGCTCGATCTGCGCCAGCACCTGGTTGGCGAAAGACGAGCTCATCACGAAGGACGGGTGGCCCGTCGCGTTGCCGAGGTTCACGAGACGGCCCTCCGACAGCAGGATGATGCGCTTTCCGTCCGGGAAGATGATGTGGTCGACCTGGGGCTTGATGTTCTCCCATTCGTATTGCTTCAGGCTGGCAACGTCGATTTCGTTGTCGAAGTGGCCGATGTTGCAGACGATGGCGTTGTTCTTCATCTTCGCCATGTGCTCATGGCGGATGACGTTGAAGTTACCCGTGGTCGTAACGAAAATGTCGGCCTTGTCCGCGGCGTATTCCATGGTTACGACACGGTAGCCGTCCATCGCGGCCTGGAGGGCGCAGATCGGGTCGATTTCCGTGACCCAGACCTGGGCCTGCAGCGAGCGCATCGCCTGGGCAGAGCCCTTGCCGACATCGCCGAAGCCGGCGACGAGTGCGATCTTGCCGGCGATCATGACGTCCGTGCCGCGCTTGATGCCGTCCATCAGCGACTCCCGAATGCCGTAGATGTTGTCGAATTTGGACTTCGTTACGGAGTCGTTGACGTTGATAGCGGGGAACTGGAGGCGCTCTTCTCGAGCCATCTGGTAAAGGCGGTGCACGCCGGTCGTGGTCTCTTCGCTGACGCCCTTGATGCCGGCGCCTATCTTGGAGTACCAGTCCGGCTGCTCCACTAGGCGCTGCTTGATCGCGGCGAAGAGCGCGGTCTCTTCCTCACTCTTCGGGTTGGCGAGGACGGAAGGGTCCTTTTCGGCGTCGGAGCCGAGGTGAACCAGCAACGTGGCGTCGCCGCCATCGTCCAGGATCAGGTTGGGGCCCTGGCCGTCGAAGTCGAAGATGCGGTGGGTGAACTCCCAGTAATCCTCCATTGATTCACCCTTATAGGCGAAGACGGGGGTGCCGGTGCTGGCGATGGCGGCAGCGGCGTGGTCCTGCGTCGAGTAAATATTGCAGGAGGCCCAGCGTACGTCGGCGCCGAGCGCGACCAGGGTCTCGATCAAAACGGCGGTTTGAATCGTCATGTGCAGAGAGCCGGCGATTCGGGCGCCCTTGAGCGGCTGGGTCTTGGCGTACTCTTCGCGGATCGCCATCAGGGCCGGCATCTCGACTTCGGCGATGGCGATTTCTTTGCGTCCGAAATCGGCTAGACCGAGGTCCGCGACGCGATGTTCCTTGGCTACTGGCATTATGGGTTGCTCCTCTTCCTTGACTCGCCACGCAGGCGAAGCTTGACGGGCAAAAAACGGCGCCCGCACCGGTCCGGTGCGAGCGCCGTTTTGTCTAGCTGAGCCTGATCCGTCACGAAGAGGACCGCAGCGCTCCTCAGCCTCGCTATTTTAGCGGAAGTTAAAGGACATCTCCAGACCTGCGCCGAGGACTTAACCGACGGCCGCTTTAAGCTCCGCGATGCGGTCGGTTTGCTCCCACGAGACGTCGAGGTCGGTGCGGCCGAAGTGACCGTAGGCCGCCGTCTGGCGGAAGATCGGCCGTCGCAGATCGAGGTCGCGAATGATTGCAGCGGGTCGCAGGTCGAATACCTTGCCGACCGCGGCCTCGATCTGATCCGTCGGGACCTTCTCAGTGCCGAAGCACTCGACCGTGACGCTGACCGGGCTCGCGACGCCGATGGCGTACGCGAGCTGGACTTCGCACTGGCTGGCGAGCCCCGCGGCGACGACGTTCTTGGCGACCCAGCGGGCGCCGTAGGCGGCAGAGCGGTCCACCTTCGTCGGGTCCTTACCGCTGAATGCGCCGCCACCGTGGCGAGCGAAGCCGCCGTAAGTGTCGACGATGATCTTGCGCCCGGTGAGGCCGGAGTCGCCCAAGGGGCCACCGATGACGAAACGGCCTGTGGGGTTGACGTAGAACTTGGTGTTGGCATCCATCAGCGCAGCCGGGATCACCGGGTCGATGACGTGCTTGCGGACCTCGGCCGCGATTTCTTCCTGGCTGACCTCCGACGCGTGCTGGGTTGAGATGACCACCGCGTCGATTCGGGCCAACTTGCCCTGGTGGTACTCGACGGTGACCTGGCTCTTGCCGTCGGGCCGTAGCCAGGGCAGCGTGCCGTTCTTGCGAACCTCGGCGAGTCGGCGCGTCAGGCGGTGAGCGTAGGCGATGGCGGCCGGCATGAACTCGGGCGTCTCATCACAGGCAAAGCCGACCATCATGCCCTGGTCGCCGGCCCCGGTGTCGAGGTCGTCTTCAAGTGACCCAGCCTTGGCTTCGAGCGCTTTGTCGACACCGAGCGCGATGTCGGCGGACTGGCCGCTGAGGTGGACGTTGACCTTCGCGGTTTCGGCGCTGGTGCCGTAGGCCCGGTCCGTGTAGCCGATGTCGGTCAGCACCTGACGCACGAGCTGCTCGACGACTCCGGGCGGCGGCAGCGGTGTGACCTCGCCGTAGACCCAGACGAAGTCATCCTCCTCGTCTGACTTGATGCTGGATTCGCAAGCAACTCGGGCTGCCGGCGTCTGGCTGAGACTCCAGTCGAGGACCGCGTCAGAGATCTGGTCGCAGACCTTGTCTGGGTGGCCCTCGGTCACGCATTCGCTGGTCCAGAGGAATTTCGGACTGCTCTGGAAGGTCGTCGTCATCTAGAAGCGTTCCTTTCAAATTCGCACGGTGGCGAGAGGGAGTGGATGAGTCAGGGTGCGGGACCTGCGATATTGTGCCCCGAGCCGCACCTCTGGTCATCGGGTTGCCTGACGAAGTTGTCCGCGCCGCGTTGTGTTGCAATCACAGCAGACGCGACCTGGCGGGCGACCCGAGACGTTGCAAAGGGCACGTTAGTGCCAGATGCCCTTGTGGGCAAGTAATCAGGACAGAGTCTGATTCCTCGTATCGCAATCGCCGTCTGGTCATTAACCGGGGCAGTCGAAGTACCTCTCAAGCCCTGGACGACGGCCTAACTCTGGGTCAGACCTTCCGGGAGAACACCATGCGCCGACGGAAGCTAGCCGGCGGTGGACGACTGCGCCGAAGTCTCCTCAGACAAGCGGCCCTCGACATCGAGGAGGTAGCCGATGCCCTGTTAGGGTCTTTATCACGCTGGGTTGAGCATGGTCGGTCTCGAGCTTGCTGCGCAGGCGCGAGATCCAGACGCGCAGGTACTGCAGGTCGTCGATGTACTCGGGGCCCCAGACCTTGCTGAGGAGCTCCGTGTTGAGCATGACCCGGCCGGCGTTGCTCGCGAGGTGTTGCAGCAACATCCATTCCGTCCGTGTCACGGAGACAGGTTCGCCGGCTTTCGTCACGAGTCGTTTGTCGAGGTCGATCTCGACGTCACCGGCGACGACGATGCTGTCGCCGATGGACTCACGGACCGCACGGCGCATGACGGCGCGGACGCGGGCCGTGAGCTCCTGAGGGTTGAAGGGTTTGACGACATAGTCGTCGGCTCCGAGCTCCAGACCGTGGACCTTGTCTTCGTCATGGTCGCGGGCAGTGAGCAAGATGATCGGCGTGTTGGAGCGTTCGCGCCGACGCCGCATTACTTCCAGTCCGCTCATGTCGGGCAGCATGATATCCAGCACAACGACGTCGGGCCGCTGCTGTTCGAAAGTCCGGATCGCGCCATCACCGTCGCTCGCTACGACGACGCGGAAGTTCTGCTCCGAGAGTTCCAGACGGATGAGGCGGAGGATGCCGGCCTCATCGTCGACGGCGAGGACGAGGGGTTCTACCGTCATTGCTATTGCTCCTTTTTCGAAGTGCAGCCGAGGCCATACTAATACGCGATGGCTGAACGCGGCCCCCTTTTCGCGCCTTTGAGACGGTTCTGCTATGCTGCTAGCCGTACCTTTCCGTAAGCGTTAGATTGAGCACCCTTCTTGACCGAGGCTGCAGCCGAAGAACCCACCTCCGACGCGACAGCCATCGCGGAAGAGCGGGCTGAGCCAAGGCCCACCGGCGGCACGTTCCGCTCCCTAAGGTACCGCGACTTCCGACTGCTCTGGATCAGCACGCTGTTCATCAGCGCCGGCCAGTGGTTCCAGCAGATCACGGTCAGCTGGCTGGTCTGGGAGATGACCGGCAACGAGTTCTTGCTCGGATCGGTTAACGGCGTACGGGCCTTGCCGATGCTGATAGCACCTCTCGGTGGCGTGGCCGCTGACCGTGTCGACCGCGAGTGGCTGCTGCAAGGGACCGCTGTAGCGCTCTTTTTCTTCTCTGCCGCGATGGTCGCGATCATTCTGGCGGACGTGCTCGAGGTCTGGCACCTCTTCACGTTCATGTTCATCACAGGCGTGATCTGGTCCTTCAACAACCCGGTGCGCCAATCGATCGCTCCGAACCTGGTACCGCGGCACGACCTGATGAACGCCCTAGCGCTGCAATCGGCCGGATTCAACTTCTCTCGCATCCTGGGTCCTGCCATCGCCGGCGTCGTCCTTGCCTATCTCGGGGCGGCGGAGAACTTCGGGCTGCAGACCCTGGCTTACGTGGGCGTCTTCCTCATGGTGCTGCCAATGGTCGTGCCGGTGGTCACGAGGGCCAATCCAGGAACGGTTCGTGAGAGCCTTAGCGAGGGCCTCCGCTACGTGTTGTCTCACCGCACGCTCCGCACGCAGTTCTCGCTGGCCTTCATACCGCCACTGCTCGCCTTTCCCTATATAGCCTTGATGCCAGTCTTCGCGACCGACGTCTACGGTCGTGAGGCAGGCGCGTTCGGACTCACGGGGTCGGCTGTAGGTGTCGGCGCCGTTATTGGGACACTGACGATTGCTACGTTGACCAATGTCGAGCGCCGCGGTCTGTTGCTCCTCAGCGCCATTCTCGCCTTGGGTATCGCCCTGGTAGCCTTTTCCCAAACGCAGTCTTTCGAACTTGGGCTGTTCTTCCTCGCAGTCATCGGTGCGGCGCAAATGGTCTACCTGACGACCAATCAGACGCTCTTGCAGCTTACCGTCCCTGACGAGCTGCGCGGCCGCGCCATGGGCATCTACATGCTGAGCTTCGGCATGATGCCTCTAGGCGGACTTATCGGCGGTGTATTGGCCACGGTGATCGGGGCGCCATCCACCATCTTGCTTCTTGGTTCGCTAGTTTGCGTCCTGGCAGTCGGCTACCTGACGTTCGCAAAAGAGCTGCGGGCGGTCTAGAAGCCGGTTGTAAGCTCCCAAGATGAGCGGTGCTTCACCTCCGCGCGATACGGCGACGATATGGACCGTCGGGCACTCCAACGTGCCGTACGCTGCGCTGCTTGACGCGCTGCGTTCGGCAGACGTACGGCTGCTCTTCGACGTGCGCATGTACCCGCAATCGCGGCGAAACCCGCAGTTCAACCGCGACCAGTTAACACAAACGCTGGTCGAAGCGAACATCGAGTACCGCCATATGCTGTCACTGGGCGGCCGCCGCCGGCCGGTCGCCGAATCGATCAACCTGGGGCTGCGCGACAGGAGTTTCGTGGCTTCGCCGACTACATGCAGACGCCTGAGTTCGAATCCGCGCTGACGGAGCTAACCGAAGCCGCAAGCCAGACGCAAACGGCGATCATGTGCGCCGAATCGGTGCCCTGGCGCTGCCACCGCTCCTTGATCTCAGACGCGCTGACGGCGTGCGGCATGAAGGTGATGCATATCATCGGCGGCCGGCAGCGCGAGCATTCCTTCACGGCGGCTGCTCGCATCGAAGGGGAGCGCGTCACGTACCCGGCGCTGCTGTAGGTTCGTTTACATCGCCAAAGGCGCGACTTACGATTATGTCGTGCCGAAGCCGACAGCCAAGCCGAAGCTCGTCGAGTACCGCAAGAAGCGCGACTTTGCCAAGACGCCGGAGCCGTCTCCTCCGTCCGTTGAAGCGCCACCGGAGGGCGACCCCGATGCGTCGCAGCGCAACCTCGTCTTCGTCGTGCAGCAGCACGCCGCGACGCGTATGCACTGGGACTTTCGACTCGAGGTCGAAGGCGTCCTGAAGTCGTGGCCCCTTCCAAATGGCCCCTCGCTTGACCCTAAAGTCAAACGCCTCGCGGTGATGACCGAGGACCATCCCTACGACTACCGCAGCTTCGAGGGCGTGATCCCGAAGGGCGAGTACGGCGACGGCCAGGTCATCGTTTGGGACGAGGGCATCTACACGCCGGACGAGGACGGCGTTTTCTCCTGGAACGACAAAGAAGCGGGCTCGCGGCGGATGCTTGAGGGCCTCGAGAAGGGCAAGCTTTCGTTCACGCTGCAGGGCCACAAGCTACACGGCAGCTTCGCGCTGGTGCGCACGAAGTACGGCAAGGGCAAGAAGGACGAGGGTAAGAACTGGCTCCTGATCAAGCACCGCGATGAGCATGTCTCCGAGCGCGACATGACGCTGGATGACCGCTCGGTTCGCTCCGGCCTGACGATCAAGAACCTCAAGGAAGGTCGTCTGCCCAACCCCGCCACCAGCGGCGTCGAATCGCACGCCAACGCGCGCGTCGCCGCGTTTCCGGACTCGAAGAAAGAGCGACCGATGCTCGCCAGCCTGGTTGACAAGCCGTTTAACCGCGAGGGCTGGCTGTGGGAGCCGAAGCTGGACGGCATCCGCGTCCTGGCCTACTTGCGTGAAGGCACGGTGGAGCTGCGCAGCCGTCGCAGTGTCGACATCACGAAGCAATACCCGGCGCTGGTCGCGGCCCTGCAGCGCCTGCCGGCGCGTTCCCTGGTCCTGGACGGGGAGGTTTGTGCGCTGGACGCCAATGGCGTGCCGCGATTCCAACTGCTGCAGCCTCGCATAAACCTGCAGCGCGGTGACAACAGCAACGTCGACGCCGAGAATCCCGTCGTGTTGTTCGCTTTCGACCTGCTTTATCTCGACGGCTTCGATTTGCGCGCTGTGCCGCTGCGTGAACGCAAGGAGCTGCTCGCCGCAAAGCTCCACACCAGTGATTACCTGCGCCTGATGACCTGGTTCGAGGGCGACGGCGCCGACATTGCCGCTGGGGCTGAGGCCTTGGGCTTCGAGGGCATCGTCGGCAAGCGCGCGGACTCTCGCTACGAATCGGGCCAGCGCGGCGCAGCCTGGGTCAAGGTCAAAAACGTCCAGCAGCAAGAGTTCGTCGTGGGTGGCTACACGGTCGGCGAAGGTGGCCGTAAGAGCACTTTCGGCGCGTTGGCGGTCGGCTACTACGACGATGGCGAATTGCGCTATGCCGGAGACGTCGGCTCGGGTTTCGACGACGCGGAGCTGACGGCGGTCCGCAAGGCGCTGAAGCCCCTGGGGACGAACGAATCGCCGTTTTCCGAGGACATTGAGGGCGTGACCTTCACCAGACCGGCGATGGTGGTCGAGGTGAAGTTCGCCGAGTGGACCAAGGACGGCCGGTTGCGGGCGCCGGTGTTTCTCGGCCTGCGGGACGACATCGAACCACGCAACGTCCGGCGAGAGGTTGCGTTCAAGGCGTCGACCGCCTTGAACGCAACCTCAACGACCGCCGCGAACCTGGTTGAAGAAGCCCCTCTGCCGCAAGAGGACATCATAGCCGTCCAGGCGGGGCTATTAGCGCAGATGGACACGCCGAAGGCGAACCTCATGCTGAAGGTCGACGGCCAACCGCTGAAGCTGACGAACCTCGATAAGCCGTTCTGGCCGCCGCACGGCAAAAGCGCGACGCTATCAAAGCGAGATCTGATTCGTTATTACGTCAAGTTGGCGCCTGTGTTGCTACCCCATCTGCGAGACCGGCCGCTGACGCTGACGCGCTATCCCAATGGAATCGACGCGAAACCGTTCTACCAGAAGCATTACGAGCAGCCACTACCACCGTTCGTCGAGACGGCGCACATCTGGTCCGGCAGCAACCAGCGGTCGGACGCCTACGTTCTCTGCAATAACCTGACGACGCTGGTCTGGCTGGGTCAGCTGGCGGACCTCGAGATGCACGCCTGGATGTCGCGGACGGACCCTGAACCGGACGCGCACGGCCGCGGGCTCGATTTCGCGACTTCCGAGGAGACGCTGGATGCGTCTTCCCTGAACTATCCGGACTTCATGGTCTTCGACCTGGACCCATACATCTACTCCGGTAGGGAAGGCAAAGGCGAAGAGCCGGCATACAACAAGCGTGGCTGGGAAAAGACCGTTGAGATCGCGCTGAGTCTTAAGGCGCTGCTTGATCAGCTCAGCCTGTCTTCGTTCGTCAAAACCAGCGGCAAGACCGGACTCCACGTCTACACTCCGGTCCTGCGGCGCTACGATTACGACGAAATCCGCGCCGCGACGCAGGCGATCGGCCGTTTCCTAACGCAACAACACCCGAAGGACGTCACGATGGAAAGGGACACCTCCAAGCGCGAGGGTAAGGTTTTCTTCGACGCGAACCAGAACACCCGCGGCAAGACGCTCGCGGCGCAGTATTCACCACGGCCCACGCCCTGGGCCGGCGTGTCGGCCCCGATAACGTGGGCCGAGCTACTGCGGCTGGACCCGACGAGCCTCAACTTGCTGACAGTGCCACAGCGTGTCGCGCAGCAGGGAGACCTCTGGCGCGACGTGCTGAACCACAAGAGCGACCTCTCGTCGTTACTGCCCGGTTAGGGGCGTTTGCTACTAATTAGCCTAACCGGCGCAAATCGATGACTGCCTAGAAGGCAGCCTTCATGGCGTTGTGCGCTTGCCATATCTCGTCCGGCAGACCGTCGAACTGCGCGATGTGCTCTTCGCGACTGATCATTTCCTGCTGCCATTGTTCTCGGTCGATGCTAAGCAGCCGGTTGAGATCCGAGTCGGCGATGTCGAGGCCTTGAAGGTTGAACTCTTCGCGCCGCGGCAGGATACCGACAGGTGACTGTTCTCCCGTGGCCCGTCCCTCGGCGAGGTCCATGAGCCAGAGCAGCGCGCGCAGATTTTCACTGTAGCCGGGCCAGACGTAGCGGCCGTTATCGTCGCGCTGGAACCAGTTGACGTGGGCGAAAATCGGCTGCTGGCTGGCCCGGCCGAGAATATCGAGCCAGTGCCTGGCGTAGGCGGCCTCTGAGTAGGACATGAACGGTCGCATCGACATTGGGTCGTAGCGGAGGACGCCCTGCTTGCCTTCCGCCGCGAACGTGGCCTCGGCCCCGAGCGTGAGGCCGTCGTAGACGCCTGCAGCGATACCGCGAATGGCGCGGATCAACGGCTCGCGCTCGCGTACGCGGCCGCCGAAGATGACGGCGTCGATCGGCACGCCGGCGCCCGCGCCGGCTTCCGGGCTGAGGTTGGGCACGTTTGCCAGCGTCGTCGTGAAGCGGCTGTTCGGGTGGGCCCATTCGTGGCCATTGGCATCGGAACGCTGGCGCTCGACTGGGCGGCTGCTGATAAGGTCGCCGCGCCAATCCAGCCAGCCGGAAACGTCTGCGGGCGGCTGCGGTGTTTTGCCTTCCCACCAGACGTCTTTCGTCTCCGGGTTATATGCGACGTTGGTAAACAGCGCGTTGGAGCCGGCATCAACCGACGCGACGGCGTACGGGTTGGTGCCTTCATTGGTGTCCTTCGCGACCCCGAAGACGCCGAACTCGGGGTTGAAGGCGTAGAGACGGCCATCGCTGGGGTTGACGTAGATCCAGGCGATGTCATCGCCGAAGAAGTGCACTTCGTAGCGGCCTGCTAGAGAGGCGGGCGGCTTCATCATCGCGAGGTTGGTCTTGCCAGATGCGCTGGGGAAGCCGCCACAAATGTGGTAGGTGCGACCAGTTTGCTTGTCTCGTATCCCGATGAGCATGAACTGCTCGGCGAGGAAGCGGCCGGAGGTGTAGCCGTCGTAGCAGGCCTGGCGCAGGCCGTGCGCGATCTTGCCCAGCAACGCATTGCCGCCGTACGAAGAGCCGTAGTGCAGCAGCAATCTCTCGTCGGCCACGGTGGCGAAGTGGCGCTTATCGTTCGGCGTGCCTTGATCGAGGTCGTCGAGGTTGCCCGTGACGTGGACGCCGCGGACAAAGTTGGCCTGGTCCGGAAGGCGGTTGAGATAGTCGACGCCGACCCGGGCCATGCGAATCATGTGCAGCACGACGACGCGGCTGTCCGTGAGCTCGACGCCTGCCGCCCACTGGTCCAGCGGTCCGCCGGGTGGCGCCATGAGGTAAGGTAGGACGTACATCGTCTTGCCTTTCGATGCGCCGGCCATCAGCGCTTCGACCTCGGGTTTTAGCACGCTGCTGTCGGCCCAGTTGTTGTAGGTGCCCCTGTCCTCCGGTTTGCCGGTGGCAACGAATGTGCGCTCTTCGGAGCGAGCGGTGTCCTTGGAATAGGAGCGGGCAAAATAACGGCCGCCGCTGACCTCGAAGATCTCACCAGCCGCCAGCGCTTCTCTCAGGAGCCTCTCGTCATCCGCTGAGCTGACGATCTCGATGGCAGCGGGCTCGAGATGAGCGGTCCAGTGCTTGACGAAGGCCTTGACGGCGTCGTTGGTGACGCCCTTCGCGGTCAAGGCCGCTTCGATTTCAGTCTCGGTTTGTTGCATGGGGAGTCCTCGCCGACAAAGCAGCCCCAATAGGACCGTAGAAGCATCTGGGACAGGTCTTTAGAATGTTCCGCCCATAGCGCTTTAGAGTCAATCATTAAAGACATTCGTACGCGAAAGGCGGCTCCGCGGCTCTTTTAGCTGACACACTTATGTGCCCCTCTGCTGCGATGTGTCACGCCTCGCAGGCAAGTCGCCGGACGTCGCTTCCAAGCCAGCAAACACCACGGGCTGGTAGCTGGCGCCGCGACGCAGGTCGATACCGGCGCTAGAAACTGGTCGCGGCGTGCGTTATTGTTCGGGCATGACAGCAGGATTCAGCGTCTCGGCGATTACGCCGGTTCTCGGCGGCGAAGTAGACGGACTTGACCTCAGCGAGCCACCGGACGATGCGACATTCCGACAGCTCGAAGACGCGCTGACCGAGTGCCAGGTGCTCTTTTTCCGCGACCAGGATATTTCGGTCGAAGCGCAGATGGCGCTGGGTGCCCACTTTGGAGAGCTGGTAGCCCACCCCAACGATCCGGGCCTCGAGGGTCATCCCGAGGTCATGATGATCCACGCCGACGAGACGTCGAAGCGTGTCGCGGGAGAAAGCTGGCACTCCGATGTTTCCTGCGAGGTTGAGCCGCCCATGGGCTCCATCTTGCGCATCCACACGCTGCCGGAATCCGGCGGCGACACGCTCTTCGCCAGCATGTACACGGCCTACGAAGCGCTCTCGGAACCGATGAAGCGCTTTCTGGAAAGCATGACCGCCGTGCACGACGGCGCGCCCTACTATCGGAGCGTCAACCTGCGTGTCGGCCGGGCGGAGAACGGGCGCGAGTACCCGCACGCTGAGCACCCGATCGTGCGGACGCAAGGCGCTCTACGTCAATTCGATGTTCACGACGCACATCGTCGGACTGCAAAAGAAGGAGCGCGACGCCATCCTTGGCTTCTTGTTCGAGTGCGTTGCGCAGCCGCAATTCCAGTGCCGCTTCCGATGGCAGAAGAACTCGATGGCTTTCTGGGACAACCGTTGCGTGCAGCACCAGGCGATCTGGGACTACTGGCCGCAGACGCGTTCTGGGTACCGCGTGACGATCAAGGGCGAGCGCCCGGTCTGACGGTGGCGGCTTGAACCCACCCGACTACGAAGACGACGACCCGAACAATCCTTCACATCCCGACTACGACCTGTCGAATTCAGCTCCCTACGACCTCGACGAGCCGTATCAGAAGCCGTGGTTTCTGCAGCGCTGGTTGCTTCTAACGGTATCGGCGATCGTCTTGTTGGGCCTCTTGCTGCCTTACGCGCTGCGCCTCTAGGCCACCGGCCTCGAAGGGATCTGGCTGGGGCTGGCAGAGGCGCGACTCGGGCTGTAAGCATTTCGTAATGCCAGAGCGTTATTCTTGATCGAAATGAGCGACCGGATTCTCGTGGTCGAAGACGAAATAATCGTCGCTGAGGTCGTCGAGCGTTTTCTGCGCCGCGAAGGCTACGAAACCATGGTGGTCGGCGACGGACGCGAGGCGCTCAACGCGCTGGGCGTCTTTATCCCGGACCTCATTGTTCTGGACGTTATGCTGCCGGAGGTCGATGGCCTGGAGGTGTGCCGGCAGGTGCGGTCCCGGGGGGCGACGCCGATCATCATGCTCACGGCCCGCGGCGAGGAGACCGACAAGGTGCTGGGCCTGGGGCTGGGCGCTGACGACTACGTCACCAAGCCGTTCAGTCCGCGCGAGCTGGCCGCGCGAGTGCAGGCCGTTTTACGGCGGGCAAAGGCGCTACCGGGAGCCGACGCCGAAGTGCTGCGATTCGGAGCGCTGCGGATCAATGCCCGGACGCGCGTAGTCGACAATGACGGCGTGGATTTGCGGCTCACGGCGCGTGAGTTCGATCTACTGCTCTATCTGGCCCGCAACGCCGGCCAGGTGTTCAGCCGCGATCAATTGCTGGACGCCGTATGGGATTATGATTTTGCGGGAGACGCAGGCACCGTGACGGTCCACATGCGCCGCTTACGCGAGAAGATTGAGGAGGACCCGGCTCGGCCTCGATACCTTAAGACGGTCTGGGGCGTTGGGTACAAATTTGAACCGTAGTCTGTCCTCACCTCTGCGACTCGATTCGCATTGGCGCGTGCCTCTGGCGGGTCTGGCGATGCTGTGCCTCGCGATCGCCGCCGCCTTGATCGTCGCGCACCTCACGATGGCTCCTCCGCGCAGCGAAATGGTTTCGCTGGCGGCCTACCTGGCGGCTTCTGGCACCGGGGCTGGGCTGATCGGTTGGCTCGCCTTGAACAGCGTCTGGTCGAAGGCTCTGGGACTTCGCGGCAAGGCGTTCCTCGGATCCCTGATCGGCGGTGTGATGGGACTGCTCAACGTCCTGCTCATCGCGCGGCTGATGTTCATTTCAACCGGGCATGACCTGTGGGTTGTTGCGACGGCGATTGGCTTTGGCGTGGTGCTGATGGCAGCCTTCAGCATCGCCGTGGCGTCTTCTGTCGCGCAACGCGTGACGCTGATCTCGGACGCGGTGCGCGCGCTGGCGGACGGACAAGCCACACCCGACCTGTCGCTCTCCGAATCGGACGAAGTGACCCGCCTGGCTGGCGACGTGGAACGGCTGTCGGACATGCTCTCTGCGGCAGCGCGCGAACGGGCTCAGCTCGATAAGGAGCGCGTGGAGCTTACCGCGGCGATCTCTCATGACCTGAGGACACCGCTGGCCAGCGTTCGCGCGATGGCCGAGGCGCTGGCCGATGGAGTCGTTGAGGAGGACTCGGAGCGCGCGCGTTACTACGCGCTGATCCAGCGTGAAATCGAGCGGCTGGACCGCATGATCGGTGACCTGTTCGACCTGGCGCAGATCGATGCCGGGGCGCTGCGACTCGAGAAGCGGAGTTTGCCGCTGCAGGAGATCGTCGCTGAGGTGGTCGAAGGAATGCGGCCGCAGGCAGAACGCAGCGGCATCGATCTGCGCTTCGAGGCGGAATCGGAGCCGCTGCCAGACGTTGAACTGGACGGCGACCGCTTCGAGCGCGCCGTCTCGAACCTGGTACGCAACACGCTGCAGCACACGCCCAAGGGTGGCGAGATTCGCGCCCAGGTGCGGCTGGAGGACGGCTGGCTGGCCCTCGACGTCAAGGACAACGGCGAGGGCTTCGACGCATCGCAGGCACAGCAGGTGTGGAATCGCTTCTACCGTGGCGACAAGTCGCGCGGGCGTAAAGGCTCCGGCGACGGCGCCGGTCTGGGCCTCTCGATCGTGCGTGGCTTCGTCGAAGCCCACGGCGGTCGCGTCGAGTGCACCTCAGCGCCGGGCCGGGGCGCGACGTTTACCGTCAGACTGCCGGTCTCCTAGACAAACAGCGGCGCCATGTGCCGGCGCTGCACCAGGGCCTGCATCGTGGCGTCGTCCGGTGCGCCGGAGGCGCGCTCAGCCGCGTCGAGGATCTTGGGCAGCAAGGCAACGTCGCTGGCCGTGTTGAGGTAGACGCCAGGGCGGCCCAGCACGTAATTCACCGCGAGGTTGATGTCTTCCTGCTCCTGCAGCGGCTCGTACCAGGTGGACGTTGTGTGCTCCTTCTCGCCCCACGGCGCCATCGTGATGCCCTTGATCGTCTGCACCGCCACGTCGCGCTCCTGACACATCGCGAGCAGCGCCTCGAAGTCACGGGCGTAGTCCGGATTCTGCATCATCGTGAAGTTGTACGGCAGCAGCACCGAGTCGAAGTCGTAGCGTTCGAGGCTGCGCATGTGCATCTGCGGCGCCAGAACGCCGTGGCCGGTGACGCCAATGAAGCGTGCAAGGCCTTGTTCCTTCGCCTCGATCACCGCCTGCAGCGCGCCGCCATCTGATGTCGCCGTCAGCCATTCGTCCGGGTCGATGAGGTTGTGCATCTGAATCAGGTCGACGTGGTCGACGCGCAGGCGCTCGAGGGAGCGGCGGATCTGGTCTCGCGCGGCTTCGTAGGTGCGTTCGCCGGTCTTGGTCGCTAGGAAGAAGTCGTCGCGATGGTGCTCCATCCATGGCCCGAGGCGCAGCTCCGCGTCGCCGTAGCTGGCGGCGACGTCGATGTGGTTGATGCCATGTTCGAGGAGCAGTGGCAGCGTGGCATCAGCGATCTCCTGGCTGACGCGCAAGGCGGCTGCGCCAAAGATGGTGCGTGAGCTCTCGTGGCCGGTGCGTCCGAAGCTGAGTCTCTCAATCATGGCTGCCCTCCTGGCGCGATATAGGCATCGCGAAGCTTAGCTCATGGCCGTCGGGGATCGAGGATATGGAAGTAGCGCTCGTGCCAGGTCCCGTCGGCTGGCGCGGCCTCAGGATGAAGCCCCACTTCGAGCGGTAGGGCTGGTCAGGCTGAGCCGGATTCGATTCTGAACTTGACGTCGTGATAGGCCGCTGCCCCGTCCGGGAAGGGATCGTAGGCGTCCGCCATCTGTAGCTGCCCCGTGCCATCGGTGGCGCGCGCGAGCAGGACGCTTTCGCCCTCCGGCGGGTCGGGCCACTCGTACTGCCAGAGCAGCCAGGTGTAGGGCGAAAGCGGCGCCTTCAGCGTCGCTTCGTTCCAGCTAGCGCCCTCGTCGGTCGAGACCTCGACCTTGCTGATGCTGCGGTCGCCGGAGAAGGCGACGCCCTGCAACAGCACGCCGCCGGGCCCCAGCGTTTTGCCGCCTCCGGGCACGTCGATGCGGACCGTGGTGTTCATCGGCGCTTCCTGGCTCCAACCGCGCCGCTGCCAGAAACCGAGCTGCTCATCCTCCATCAGCTCGATCTCGATGATCCACTTCGGGTGCTTCATGCCGTACTTGCCCGGCCTGAGCAGGCGCAGCGGGAAGCCGTGCTTGGCTGTCAGCGGCTCGCCGTTCATTTGGTAGGCGAGCAGCGTCTGCGGCCGCATGGCGAAATCGATTGGGATAGAGTCGGTGTAGTCGTCGACGCAGCGCAGGAAGACGTGATGCGCCGTCGGCAGCGGGCCAGCCTGCTCGATCACGCTGCTGAGCGGCACGCCGCGCCACAGCGCGTTGCCAATCAGGTCGCCGCCGACCTCGTTGCTGATGCACTGCATGGTGGTGTACTGCTCCTGCGACGGCATCGCCAGCATGTCTTTGTAGTTCAGCGTTAGCGTGCGCTCGGTGGCTCCGCCAACTCGCAGGCGCCACGTGGAGCCGTCGGGTCGAGGGTCGATCAGGTTCTTCGAGATGACGTAGAACTCGTCTGTGGGAGTCACCTCAGACGATGGCTCCCCGCTGCGAGAGCGCTGCACGCCGCCTCCGGACGCGTCGTTGATGGCACGGCCGATGACGAGAATCGCGAGCCCCCCGAGGGCGACTCCGGGGATGAGCTGGAGCAAACGCCGGCGAGCGTCGCTCTCGGCACCTTCCGCGTTGCTAAGGGCGCCGATTGACTACAGACCGGCGACGCTCACATAGATGCCGCTGAGCAGGGCGGTGACCAAGGAAAAGTCCAGCCAGCCGGTATCGCGGCCGAGCGTCGCGGTAGTAAACGAAATCAGGATCACGCCGGCGGCCAGGAAGATGACCGTGGCAGCGAGGCCGGCACCCAGCGCGACCCGCGTCGTCTCAGTCTTCGCGCCTGCGTAGCGCCGCACGCGCATCAAGACGATGACGTAGGCAGCCAGTTGGGCAACCAGGACGGAGAGGAAGAACAACGCCTTGCCGTAAGGACCGAAAACGCCGAGCAGGGACGAAAAGTCCTCCCCCGGCATGACGGACACCATGGCGTCGAGCGCGATTTCAGCCAGGAGGCGGGTGCCGATGAGCGTGCGCACGAGCAGAGCGCCCGCGATAGCAACCAGGCCGCCTACGAGCGGCGGCCAGAAGTCGGCGAGGAGGGCAGTTCGATTCATAGCTCCCTGCGATCATGGTACCAAGGCTCCACCGCAGGCGTGGTTAATGAAAGCGTAAGGTTTCGGGACTCAAAGAGACCGCGGTGCGGTATGCCGCTTCAGATAGCCCGAGTTCGGGGCGACTTTGTTACCCCCAGACTTTGCAGGCTACCTCGACCACCAGTTCGAGCTTCTTACGCTGCTCTCCCGGCGTCACCGGGTTGCCGCGGGTCGCTGAGGCGCCGACTTGCTCCGCACGGTAGCTGCCTGCCATGAGCGTCTCGCCTTATGTCGACGAACGCCCGATTGGGCTACAGCTTGATGGACTTACCTTCCGCGGCCGAGCGCTCGATCGCGTCGAGCAGGCGGTGGCGCACCACCGCATCGCTGAAGTCGGGTGCTACCGGCTCGCCCTTCGACAGCGAGTCGGCGTAGCGCACGTAGGCCTGCGTCACGTTGCGCGGCGGTCCCTGTGGCGTACCTTCCGGCGCCAGGCTGTACTCGTCCGGCGGCGGCATCTCGGTCAGCGGCTCCTTTACCTTCGAGCCGTGCAGCACGTTGGGGCCGATGTTGGCTGAACCGTTGATCACCAGCGTCCCTTCGCTACCGTAGATTTCGAAACGGTTACCGCTCGGGTTGTGCGGCACCGCTGCGACCTGATAGGAGACCTCGGCTCCGTTCTGCAGTACGCCCGCAACGCTGACGCAGTCTGGCGAATCGACCTTCATCATCTCGCCTGTATCTTCGTGCTTCCACTCTTTGATCAGCGTGTTGACGCGCGCCGACACCTCGCTGAACTCGCCAAGGACGTAGCAGAGCGCGTCGATGCTGTGTCCGCCGGAGATCGTCATGGTGTTGGCGCCGTTCTTGCGTACGCCCTGATATATGCGGCCCTCTCCACGCTCCACGACTGCGTGAGAGATCACGGTCATGTTGGCGGCCAGGACGTCGCCGATGTAGCCCTGCGCCACCAGGTCGCGAGCGTACATCAGAGTCGGGTCGCTGCGGGCCTGCAGGCCGACGACCGTGTTGAGGCTGTTCTTCTTCGCCAGGTCGTTCATCTGCTGCGCTTCTTTGAGGTTGGCTCCCAGGGGCCATTCGCAGAAGACGGCCTTGTTGGCATGGAGGCCCGCCATAACGAGGTCGTAATGGCCCGGCACCCGCACGCAAACGGCGACGAGGTCGACCTCGGGGTGAGCAGCCATCTGGTTGATGTCGGTAAACGCCAGCTCGGCGCCGAACTTCTGCTTCGAGGCCTGCGCGGTTTCCTCGCGCGTGGTGCAAACCGCCTTTAGCTCGTAGTCGGGCAGGATGCCGATGGCGGGGACGTGGGCATTGGCGCCCCAACCGCTGCCGCCCTGGGTCACGGTGGCGCCGACGATGCCGACGCGGATCTTGTCAGCCATGCTGAAACCTCTCTAGCTAACCGCGGGGATGGGGTAAGGCTAAGTCAGGCAATGCTGCGAGTCTAGTTCAGCCACTCCCGTCGGCGGGTCAACGGGCCGGGCCCTGGAGTGTCGCACCGCCGTCGACCGGGAGCACCTGGCCAGTTATCCAGCGCGCTTCCGGGCTGGCCAGGAACAACGCCGCGTAGCCGATGTCCCAGGCGTTGCCCTCGATACCGAGTGGCGAGGCCTTGGCGCGCTGGGCGCGGCGCTCCGGCGTCATGTTTTCGGCGACCATCGGCGTGTAGACGGGCCCGGGCGCAATGCAGTTGACGCGTATTAGCTGCAAGGCGTGGTCGACAGCCATCGCTTGGGTGAGGGCAATGACGGCGCCCTTTGAGACGGAGTACGGCGTCAGGCCTCGCGGACGTAGGGTTGAGATCGACGAGATGTTGGTGATCGCGCCGCCGCCGCCCGCCGCCATGACTGGTATCGCATGCTTCGACATCAGCATCATGCTCTTGACGTTGACGTCCATCGTCTCGTCCCAGGTCGGCTCGTCAACCTCGACGACGCTCAGGATGCCGGGGTCGATGCCGACATTGTTGTGCAGGATGTCGAGGCGTCCGTAGCGGCGCACCGTCTCGTCGACAATCGCCTTGCAATCCTCCCCGGATGCAACGTTGGCCCATGGCGTAGCATTCGCCGCCCTCGCCGTGAATCATCGCCTGCGTTTCCTCGGCGCGGGCCAGCACGCTATCGATCAGCGCGACCTTGGCGCCCTCGCGGGCGAAAAGCACGGCTGCGGCCTTGCCGTTGCCGACGCCCGGCCCGCGAGAGCCCGCGCCGGTGACGATCGCGACCATTCCATCCAGCCGTGGTTTGCGTGTTGCCTCTGCCATATCAAGGCTATTTGTAGTCTCGGGCTGTCCTTGTGTCCAGAAGCAAGCTCTTAAGCAGAATCACGACGTGCTGCTATGTACTATGCACCTGCACGCCGCACTACAGCCAAAGGAGCACATCGTGCACTACGCACACCTTTACACCGGCGATGACGGCCTGTCTTACTTCAGGGACGTCGACGAGCCGATGTCGGAGCAGGGCCCCGGGACGCAGCTGTCGAAGCTGTTCCAGGCTAAGGGCATGATCATGCGTCGCAACACGGCCGATTACCAGCTCGACTACCACCCGGCGCCGCGGCGGCAGTTCATCTTCAACCTGACAGGCATCGTCGAGATCGTCGCCAGCGGCGGCGAGACGCGCCAGCTCGGTCCGGGAAGCATCATGCTGGCGGACGACACGACGGGCAAAGGGCATATCAGCAAGGCGCTGACACCGGAGCGTCTATCGATCTTTGTGCACGTGGACGAGGTCTAGGCGGCCGGGTCTTCGGCGGTGGCCGACGTGGCGTCTTCTGCTTCCGCGCGCGTCGAAAGGCCCGCGAACATCCTGTGGTGTGAGACGAGTTGCCAGACGCCGACTGCCAGCGCTATGCCGGCGATTTCGTCGATGACGTAGTGCTCGCCGAGATATACCAGCGCGGTCGCCATCAACGCGACATAGGTAATACCAACCCAGCGCCAACGCCGGCCGTAGCTGGCCATGATCAGCGCCACGGTGCACGTGAGCGCCGTATGCAGCGACGGCATCGCGGCGACGTCATTTTGGCCAACAGCTGCTGAGGTCTCGTCGTAGACATTGCCGGCAACCTGCGCGGACAGCTCTGGCACTATGCGATGGATGTCTTCTGCAATGACGCCGTTTTCGCTGGCAAGCCAGGGTGGGGCGGTCGGGATCAAAAAGTAGAACACGAGGCCAATCAAGAAGGTCAGCGAGATCGCGGCAATCACTCTGGGGAAGAGGTCACGACGGCTGCGCCAAACGACGACCGCGGCAATATGCGGCACGACGAAGTAGCTGATGTAAGTCGCCATCAAGACGTAGTCATGTATGGCTATTCGGCCTGGAACGTAGAACGTCTCTTGAAGCCAGGCTGAAGGCAGGACTCCAGCAAAAAGGACTCGCTCAAGCTGGATCGCGTATTCGAATGAAGTTGGTATCGCCGTCTCGTCGGCTACGGTGCTCAACTGGGCGAACAAGAGGAACGCGAAAACATAACCGAGCGCCAGAAGCGTGGCTGAGCTGCGCCGGGCGAAGGCGCCAACCAGCAGAACTTGGAAGCCGCGCCTCAGAGCGGCTCCGTAACCACGACAGGGCTCCTGAATCACCCGGGCGCCGGCTTCGAGGGCGAGGCGAATAGAGTCGTCAGCTGAACCGTTGTCGACGACGACGACCTCACCTCTCAGGTCGCGGTCGTGCAGCCAGCCCAGCGCCTTGCGAACGCAGGTGGCCACCGTCTCTTCCTCGTTGAGACACGGCATCACGATGGAGATCGACTTCGTGCGCCGCGCGACGTCCAACCAGGATTCGGACGGTTCCTGCGCCACGACGGTGATCTGCGTGGCGGATTGCACAAGCTCGCTCTGAAGTCCGTCAGCGCTCGTCACGCACAGCTCCTATCCTTGCCACCACGCCCTCCGGGCGGTCTAAGACAGCAAGCCGCGAAAATCCCACCGAGATATCGCGACTGTCCCCTCTAATCTTTATCGTCCAGATGTCGTGCGACTGAAGCTGGAGCGTGGAGAAGGGCAGCTGTCTGGCGGGACGTAAATGCGAAGGATGAAGCGTGGCCATCCTCGCGATTTCTAGGCTGGCCATCGCGACGTGTGACCGAGGCGTCTTGCGACTGTCGCAGTTCAACGCCAGGTGGCGGTGACTTGAGTCCGGCTAGCCTGCTTCTCGATCTTCTTCAAGCTGCCGCGGTCGCCGAAGCCCGTAGGTAGCCGCTAACGAGTCCCTGCGCGCGGTGGCAACGCTGGTCCATACCAGCATCAGCAAGAAACCGATCAGAAGCAGCGAAGGCGCGTTCAGGGATACGGCGTTGAAGATTCGGTCCGTGCTTTCCTGGACAAACCAGACCAGAGCCGCAACGCCGGCCTAAGCGGACGCGGACCAGCCAGGTTCTCGAGTTCCCAGGTAACCGGCGACGAGAATCAGGACCATGAGGACCAAGTCCTGCAGGTAGATATGCGGTTGATCAGAATCGACCCCGCGATCATCGCCCCGAAGGCAAGCGCGAACTGACTCGATGCCGGTCCAACGTTACTGAAGGCCCGCAGGACCAGGCCTACCGTCACCAGCGTCGCGATGGTGGTTAGCGCAAGATGGGGCAGGCTGTGATTGGGCAGGAAGACCGCGAATAGCCCATTCCAGCCATACATGCGTTCCACGTTGATGCCGTGCTCCATGTCCCAGCCGGTGCTGCTCAGGGCAAAGCTCGGATATTCCCACAGGGCCGAAGGTCCAGATACCGCAATCGAAACCACGACCAGCGCGGCGGCGACTGAAGAGAAGGACGTCAGCGCAGGCCAGTCCCGCCGCCAAAGCAGCACAAGGACCGGCAAAACGGCCATCTGCGGCTTGATTAGAAGCAACGCCAGGGCCAGGCCGGAGTGCATGGGCTTGCCTTGTCGCTGGAACCAGAAGAAGCCGAGGAATCCAAGCACCAACAGCATTGAGAGCTGCCCGTGCCACCATTAGCCAAAAGACGGAGTTCAGCGAGAGTGCGACAACCATTGCAAAGATGCCGGGAACTATGCCACGTAGGTTCAGCATTCGCCGCAAGACTGTCGTGACTCCGAGGACGAGGCCGACGTTGATCGCAAACAGGACGACGCCGGCCATTTCGACCGACAGCAGAGTGAGCGGCGCGAATACGGCGGCCACGAAAGGAGGGTTGAAGAATCCAAGGCTGCCGGTGCCCCCGACCGGCCGCCCCATGACCTCTTGCTCCGTCGCGGCGAGCACATCGATGTCATAGATGTCGGAGCCGTTGCCGTCCAGCACCAGTTTGCCAGCCGAGTAAAACGCAACGTGATCCTCGAACTGGCCCTGCGCCACGGTGCCGTCGAAGCGTGTCCACTGGAGGTCGACCAATATCGTGACGTTCCTGGCGACAAGTACTAGCGCGTACAGGAGGACGAGCCCAATTACGTACAGCGCCAGAATGCGACGCAGGCGCCGCCGGGAGGGCGATGCGGTCTCGACGTGGGAAGCGAGCGAATCAATGGCCGCCGTGCTGCTCCATCCTGTATGGGAACGCGTTAGAGTGCTCTAGTTTACCTATCGACGCTACTGGCAGAAATGGGCAATAACAGCTCGCCGGCCAGGACGCTGCTTGAGAAGACGATGCGCATTACCTCATTGCGCTGTGAGGCGCTAGAATCACGCCGCTAGGTCTGGCGCGAAGTTCACAGGAGATATGCATGAAGGCAGCGCGGTTGGTCGGCCCCCGGCGGTTTGAGTTTGAAGACGCACCGATGCCGTCGCTGCAGCAGGGCGAAGTGCTGGTCAAGATGGAGTACTTCTCCGTCTGTGGCAGCGACCTGCGAACCTACGACCGCGTGCTCCCGGAGGAAGCGTACCCGCTGCAACCCGGCGCCCCTTGCCACGAATGCGTCGGCATCGTTCAAGAGAGCCGCGCCGATCGTCTGCAGGCTGGTCAACGCGTCATTGCGCTGCAGGCCGGTGGGCTGCTGGAGTACGCCGCGGTGCCGGCACGCAACGCCGTGCCGGTCCCGGACGGCACGGACCCGGCGAAATGGGTGCTGTGCCAGCCGGTGGGTACGGTGCTCTACGCAACGCAGCAGATCGGCACCATCCTCGGCAAACGCGTCGTCATTCTGGGGCAGGGACCGATCGGCTTGTCGTTCACCGACTTCCTGGCGCGCGGCGGCGCGCGACAGGTCATCGTCGCTGACCTGTACGACTATCGGCTCGATGTCGCGCGCAGCCTGGGCGCGACACACACGCTAAATCCGACTCGTGACAATGTTATCGAAGCGGTGAAGGAGATCACGGGCGGCGAGCTGGCTGATATCGCGATCGAAGCTTGCGGCCGGCCGGAGACCTGCCACCAGGTGTTCGAGTCACTGCGCATGCAGGGCACAGTGGTCATCTTCGGCATCGCTCACGACGAGGACGTCTTCGAGTTCGACTGGAACGCGATGACCACCAAGCTGCCCCGCATAATCGTGACCAATAGCGCTCGCTCAGGCGACATGCCGGACACGGTTTCGGCGACGGTCGACCTCGTGACGCAGGGTCGGCTGTCGCTAGACCACCTGCTGACGCACCGCATGGGCTGGGAGGAAGTCGGCCGGGCGTATGAGACTTACAGCGCCAAGCTGGAGAACTCGCTCAAGATCGTGATGAACGCCTAGAGCAACGGGCCGTCTGACCTTCCCGAGGAACGCCTGGCCGTTAGGCAACTCGGATCGATGGCCCGGTTTCTTGAAGCGAAGGTCGGAAGGCGCCTTTACGCGTCAGCGGAGCTGGACCCAGCCTTTATCTAGCGCGTCGAAGCGACGGTACAACTCGGCGATCGTCCTTTGAGCCAGCGGAGCAGCGTGGTCCAGCATCTCGATGTTGTTCAGCAGGTGCTCCGGGTTGCGCGTCCCTACGATGGCCGTATCGACCGGCTCGTGGGCCATGACGAATTGAAGCGCCATTTCGACAACGCTCGCCGGCGCGCCCTCAATCGGACCTAGCGCGGCCATCTCCTTGGCTCGCTCGTAGTAATTGCGGCTGTAGGAGTCAGGCGCTTCGCTGCGCCCCCAGACATCGTTGGCGATCGGCCGCTTCACGATGACGCCCATCCCTTTGGCCTCGGCAGCGTCGAGCAGCGTCGTCCGGGCGTGTTGGTCGACGACGCTGAAGCTGGTTTGCAGCGTATCGAAGCGGCCGCTCTCGACCGCCCAGTGCGCATCCTCGTTGTCTCCGCTGTAGCCGATGAACCGCGTCTTGCCGGCGGCACGCGCATCGGCCAGTGCTTCGATCACCTCGCCCCGTTCGAGGACAGCGAGGTCGCAAGAGTGGAGCTGAAGCAGGTCAACGTGGTCCGTCTTGAGAAGCGCCAGGCTGCGATCGATGCTGTCCCTGATCGTCTGAGCCGTCCATTCCTCTCCCTGGTAGCCGCCCGCAACATGACCGCACTTCGTGGCCAGGATGAACTCATCGCGACGGCTCGAGACCGTCAGGCCGATTAGCTCTTCGCTGTTGCCATAGCACGCCGCCGTATCGAGGAAGTTGATCCCGTTGTCGAGCGCTGTATTGAGGAGTCGATCGACTTGCGCGGCCTCGGTAGGCGTCTCACCGATCTCGGCCAGGCCGACGCCGAGCCGGCTGACTTCAAGACCTGTGGTTCCCAGTGGCCGATACTTCAATCGATTACCTCCGCTGTCACTTCCGCGATTATAGCTTCGAGGCATAACGAAGGCAGAACGCTGGTGAAGGCAGCGAACGCAACTCATGGCCGAGAGCCGGGCCATTTGGCCCTAATCGCCCCGCGGACGGCGAATCAAAGTGAGCAGCGAAGGAGCCAGGGGGATAGTTGGAACGGCACGCCGTTGCCGAGGGATCCATAATCGCTGTAGGTTAGAGTTGCAAAAGCCGAGCGTCCACATCGGTCGCATCAGTGATGCAGCGAGTTAGGAGAGGATCAGATGGCAGAAGAATCTTCGGTTGCAGTTGTTGAGGGTCCGAACGGCTCTGCGGAAATAATCGAGGTCTGGGACGCCGGTCGCCTGGTCGAGTACAAGGTCAACTTCAAGGGCGAGTCGGAGACCAGCGTAAACATCGGCTCGGCGTACATTCTCGCGGGCGAAAAGGCAGGGGTTAAGACCTAAACACCTCAAGGCGGTAGTCCTCTGATGCCAGCGCTGGCTGTCAGGTGAGCGCTGGCATTCGCATGCCCGGCCTTGACCGTCCTTGGCAGTGTCGGGAGCACCCCGCGCTTTGTCCGCCCGCACATTGCCGCTCAGGCTATGTGACCTCAATCACGGGTGCTTTTCCACATTCTGGCAGACGCTAGAAGAACGATGCGTGGATGGAGATTGCGGTGGCTGGCGCCGATTGGGCTACTCCTCGCCGTCGCCTGCGGCGGGAGTCAAGCGTCCTCGCCCGAGGCCGATGGTCCGGTTGTTTCAGGCGCCTGGGAAAATACGGCCCAGACGCTGGCCGGCGGCTGGCGCACCAATTTCGCCAAGGCGTCGATTTCTCCGGACTCGATCTCGCGCGCCGCGGATAAGGACGCTATCCCCTCCCTGACCGACCCGCTCCTCGTAGCGGTCGCAGAGGCCGATTTCCTGGCCGGCGTTGAGCCTGTGCTCGCGCTGGAGTCGGACGGCGTGGCGCATGCTTACCCGCTGCAGATCCTGCGCTCGCACGAGGTTGTCAACGACACGTTAGCTGGTCGGCCTCTGCTGATCAGCTACTGTCCCTTGTGCAACTCCGCCATCGTCTTCGACCGTGTCGTCGATGGCCGAGTCCTCGAATTCGGCGTCTCGGGCTTCCTCAGTAACAGCGACTTGATCATGTTCGATCGCGACACAGAGTCCTGGTGGCAGCAGCTGACCGGCGAGGCGATCGTCGGCGATCACACGGGCGAGAGGCTGGAGATTCTGCCGTCGTCAATCGTCGCCTGGGCCGACTTCAAGACCGCGTTCCCGAGCGGCCTTGTGCTTTCTAACGAGACCGGCTTCGCGTATGACTACGGCCTCAACCCCTACTACCGCTACGACGAGATCGACTCGGCACCAACGCATGCCATCGGGCCCTGGGACCCCCGCCTACCGGCCAAGGAACGCGTGGTGGCGGTAGAACTGGACGGCGAGAGCGTGGCCTACGCGTTCAGCGCCCTGGAGGAGACCCCGGTAGTGGCGGACGAGATCGCCGGCACCGAGATCGTTGTCTTCTTCAAAGCCGGGACGGCCTCGGCCCTTGACGGGAAAAGCATTGAGGACTCGCGCGACGTGGGCGCCGCCGCGGCCTTCTTGCCCTTCGTCGACGGCATGCGGCTCAGCTTCCGCGTTGCTGGCGAACTGTTTGTCGACGACCAGACCGGCTCACGCTGGGACATCCTCGGTCGCGCCGTCTCCGGCAGCTTGCAGGGAAGCTCCCTCCAACCCGTGGTCAACGGCAGTCACTTCTGGTTCGCCTGGGCGGCCTTTCATCCTGAAACGCGAGTCTGGCCGCCGGCTCAGTAACGCCGTGACTGAGCACACCACCGGCGGCGGCTTCGCAAGACATGGAGAATCAGGCTGGACCGTGGAAGGGTGACGCGCTAGTCGAGCTCCTCGGCCATGTTGTATCGGAAGCCGGCGACGAAACCTGACACGCGATACAGGTCGACGACTAGCGCTCGGCCGGCTCGATCCGGGTCCTGGCGCTGCTCCGACGGTGGAGCGTTCTCGTAGACGAAGTCGCGCGTTTCCGGGGTGTCATCCATATGCGCCACGCCTTGAAGCAGTAGCGATCCGCCATATGCCGTGCCGATCCCACCCCAGTAATGGATCGAGACGTTCGGGTTGAGATCGATCGCGTTGACCAGCCCACCGGTGCGGCTCCAGATCCACATTGCGAGTTGGGTCTCCGTGAAAATCTGAACCGTTCCCCGTGGCGATTGTGAGGGCTGACCCTTGTCATTGACGTACGCCACGATCAGTGGATTATTCGTCTCGTGAGCGTGCTTCAGCGCCCCTGGCTATGTCGTCGTTGAGCACGATCGAAGATGTCGGCAGCGGCTCCGTCTGGCCCAGGCCGGTCTGGAGAATCCGCTCCACCCTTGCCTGCCCATCGAGCGTCAGGTCCCAGACGTAGGCTGAGTACTGAGAACTCGCGGGTTGCGAGGCTCGCACCCGAATCCCACCGTTCTCTGCCCGAGGTTCGTCCCATTCGAGCGTCTTGGCGAACCTGCCTGCCGA
The DNA here is from genome assembly GCA_965197795.1 of Dehalococcoidia bacterium. Classification (GTDB taxonomy): domain Bacteria; phylum Chloroflexota; class Dehalococcoidia; order DSTF01; family WHTK01; genus WHTK01. Next base: position 1,411,123 of record OZ240228.1, read on the forward strand.
CTGGAGGCCTTGGAGCTGAGATACCACGGCCTCGAGGCCGGACGAAGGGCTCGCTTGCGAAGAGGCGAACTCAACGTCCGACGAAAAGACCTCGGCCAGCCGGTCGAAGCCATCGGTGCTCCCGTCTCGAAGCGCCTGAATCAGCAGGTCTGCGATCCTGTACGTCGTCATCGAGTCCCTCGAGTGATCGCGTCGTAGGTGGCCCACTGACGCCATCTACGATCCCGGCTCCAGCTCCACGGACGCTCGGACCAAGCGTGAGACCATTCTCAGTCCCGGCCACTGCGTGCGGTTCGTTCCTCGTCCGATTCGAACCGACCTGCCCGGCTACAATCGGGCGATGCGACTCGTGGCCTGGAACATCCGCGCTGGTGGCGGCAGAAGGTCCATCGAAATCGCTGCTCAGCTGGAGCGCTGGGGTGCGGACGTGGTCGGGTTGAGCGAATTTCACGGCACCGCACCAAGCGTGCAGCTGGCTCAAGCCTTACAGCAGGCTGGACTGGAATACCAGGCAACCACGACCGATCCGCGGCGTCGGGGCGCAATTCTCTGCTCCTCGCCTCCAGGTGGCCCTTACGGCCTATCAAGCTAAGAGGAGCGCCAGGCGAGCCGGGCCGTTGGCTCACGGCGGAAGTTCTGGCAAACCAGCCGTTGACGCTGGCGGTTATGCACGCTCCGAACATGGTGACCGGGCGCAAGGGGGACTACCTCCGGGCGATTGAGCGGGTAGCCAGGTCCTGGCGCCGCGGTCCCGCGGTCTTCATGGGCGATACCAACTGTGGTTGGCCCGGTATCGATGAGGAGAGGCCGGTGTTCAACCGGGCAACCGAGCAGTGGTTGGACTCGCTGACATCGTTCGGCTGGCGTGATGGCTTTCGGCTGCGGTGGCCGGATCGGCGCTTCATACCTGGTTCTCACCCAACGGCGGTAACGGTTTTCGCCTGGACCAAGCCTTTCTCAACCGCAGCCTCCAACCCAGGTTGAGGGACGTTCACTACAAGTGGGGCGTACCCGCGAATGGCGAATCACCAAGGCGCGATCAGCTCAGCGACCAGGCAGCGCTGCTGATCGAGCTGGAGTGAATGCCCGCGCGATTGCTGGCCGCAGACCACCGCGTTGCAATGCCCGGAGCCTGGCGGCCAGGGCTGAAGCACGACTAGAAGAGGGTTTTTGGAGCGAGGGACGGGACTCGAACCCGCGACAACCTGCTTGGAAGGCAGGGGCTCTACCAACTGAGCTACCCTCGCCCGCGGCGATTATAGCCGTTGAGACGCGGCGTGGTTCCCGGCGTGTAAATAAACGCCGCTTAGTCAGGCGAGTATACCTCGGTCTGGGTGTAGAAGTCGCTCCAGGCGAACCAGAACGCGTACGTAGCGGCGTTTTGCCGCAGGCTGGTGCCCTCCAGCGGCCCACTTATCGCCTCACCGGAGAAGGCGGTCCAAACGCTGCCGGTCTCCTCGTCCTCCAGCAGGGCTGGGTTGCTGGAGGACGGCCGGAACGTCAGCTCTCGACCGTCCACCGACCGCTGGAAGGCGATCGCCGTATCGCTGGCCACCGCCGAAGATGAAGCCTTCGGAGGGGCTGGCTCTCGCACTTCTAGTGAAGGCAATGGATTACAAGAAAGGCGACGCAGCCAGCGAGTTCATCATGAAGCGGGTCGATGGGAAGTACCCGACGTGAACCGGCTCGTGAGGGTGAGGATCAGGCTTTATGAGAAGTGTGGCGGCCTGACCCTTGGTGCATGAACCGGGCCGAAATCTCTCCACCACGCAGGGCAAAAGTGGCATTCTCCAGGCTTTTACCGAGGGGTTTCGACGTTCCGCAGGTAGCCTTCATGCCTTCAGTAGCCCTCTGCGCCCTAGCGCCCGCTCCAGCGCAGGTTGCATCTTCACGTCCTGGAACTCGGCGATGGCGAAGTCGAGGTGCTCCATGGCAATCCTACGACACCGTGTTGTCGGACACCTGGACTCGCAAACGCTCAGGCAGCCTAGCCGGTCGCAGCGGCAGCAGGATAAGAGCGCAGACCCACCAAGATAAGGCCATCAGGCTGTAGCTCAAGGTATAGTTGCCGGTCAGGTCAGCTAGGGCTGCTGCGTACAGCGGACCGGTCGCGCCCGATAACGTAACGAATGGCCGCACGGAACCTGTTATGGCTCCCAGGTTGTCCCGCCCGAAATAGGCGGCCCAGACCACCTGGTTTAGCCCAACCCAGCCACCGATGCCCAGCCCGGCCACTGCGCCGGAGATCAGTGCGATATCACCCGGCAAGATGAACAGGAGCGGAACCGTCATCCCAGTGTAGGTAGCAACGATCAAAAGAACCTTGCGCACATGCATGCGGTCAGCTAGCGGACCCCAGAAGAAGCGGCCGCCAAAGCTAAGCAGGCCGTAGGCGCTAAAGCCGATTGCCGCGGTGGACGGAGAGAAGCCCTTTTCGACGAAGGCCGGGACCAGATTGGCGGGATAAGCCCCCGGCGAAACGCTCGCGAACATCGCCATGGCCACGATCATCCAGAGAGTCGTCGTGCGCATAGCCTCGCCCCGGGTGAAGCTAGCCTCTTCGGTGCGGCGGCGCTGGGGCTGTCCGTTCTGGGTCGGCTCGTCCGTGTCGCCATCCGGGTGCAGACCCATGTCTTCCGGTCGTGTTCTTAGCAGCAGAGCGGGCAGCACGGCGAATAGGATTGCCATGCTGCCTAGGAACACCCAAGCGTACCGCCAGCCGAAACCTTCGCTAACCAGCGTAATCAGCACTGGCAGTGTGAAAGCGGCGAAGCCGCTGCCCATGGTAGCGGTCGCAACGGCGCGGCCCCGCTTACGGATGAACCACTTCGGGACCGTAGCTCCCATGAGCAACGCCGCCGGTCCCGCACCTAGAAGTCCGCCAAGCACACCGAATATAAGTAGATATTGCCAAGCTTCTTGGACCACAGCGATCAAGAAGAGTCCCGCCGCGGAAACAACAGCACTTGCGAAGGCGAGCCGGGGAGCACCACCAGTCCTGTCGAGGTACTTGCCAAACAGCAGCCCGCCTGCCGCCGCTCCCAGGGTACGCAGCGTGATACCTGCGAAAATGACGGAGCGGCTCCAGCCCAGGTCGTCATGCATGGGCACCGACAGGACGCCTGTGGCCCAAATGGCGCCCGCGGTCGTAACGGAGCGCATGAAGACTACGCCCACGATTACCCAGCCGTAATAGAAGGGCAGACGAGCCAACCACGGAGTTTCATGGAGCGGCGACTCACGCACTCATACTCTCCAAGCAGATCTAACGCAACTGCGCCTTGATTTTGAGCGTCCCGAACAGTTAGGTCGAGTTGGAGAGTTTAGTTGACGAAGCGCTGGCCCCGGAGCTACTGCGTTCTGGCTAAACTCACGAGGCTCGCCTATCGGAGCATGTGGCCAGTTCGCCGGTCTACGTCTTCAGCAGCCCTCTTGGCCCAGCGCCCGCTCCAGCGCTGGCTGCATCTTGTGTCCTGGAACTCGGCTGGAGCTACATGGCGGCGCGTAGCATCAGCAGAATCGCCGGGGGGACACTTGAATAACCGGGCACAGTCGGACCCGTATAGGATGACTCCATCCGCAGCTGGCGCCTTCGACACGTTGATGAAGGGCGACGGCGAGGCCGACGATCATTTCGTCCGCGGTGCCTGCACGTTTACTCGCAGCTGGCTGCGATCCTGGCAAAAATATAGCTACGAAGTCACAATAGTGTGTACTCAGCCGTCAGCTGATGGACTGGACTCTTTAGGAGCAACATGCTTAGCGATGTCGATAACGAGCTGCTGTGTCGGGTTGGCCCCGGGACACCAATGGGTAACCTCATGAGTCAGTACTGGATGCCAGCGATCCGCTCGGACGAGCTACCGTCGCCGGACTGTCCGCCGGTGCGCATCCGTTTACTGGGGGAGAACCTGATCGGCTACCGAACCACCTCAGGCGAAGCCGGCTTAATCCAGAGTGCCTGCCACCACCGGGGAGCCTCGCTGTTCTTCGGCCGTAACGAAGAAGAGGGCCTGCGCTGCGTCTATCACGGCTGGAAGTTCGATGTTACCGGCGCGTGCGTCGACATGCCTTCCGAGCCTGCCGAGAGTAACTTCCGTTCTAAGGTTAAGGCGACGGCCTACCCGACTCAGGAGCGTAAGGGCATCATTTGGGCCTACATGGGCCCGCGCGAGACACCACCGCCGCTGCCGGACATCGAGGCAAACATCCTTGCCGAGGGCCCCCACCAAATCTCGGTGCTGCTCCGCGAGTGCAATTGGATGCAGGGCCTGGAAGGTGAGATGGACACGGTCCACGCGGCCTTCCTGCATGGCGGCGCCAATCGTCTCGAGGACCAGGAGCCAGGCTCGTTCACCTACTACCACTACCGAGATCGCTCAGCTAAGTTTGCGACGGTTGACACGGAGTACGGCGAGATTAATGGCGCCTATCGGCCAGCGGAACCTGACACGTACTACTGGCGTGTCACCCAGATCCTGTTCCCCTTCTATCACATGATCCCGGGTGGGACGATGGGCGAAGGGATCAAGATCGGCGCTTACGTGCCAATGGACGATGAGCACCACCTGCATTGGGAGATCGGTACGCTGTACCCCGGCCAGCCGCTTACCGGCCAGCGCGGTGCTACGGGCGCTATGCGTGGATTGCCTACCTCTGGTGACCTAAGTGTGCCGCTTGGCACTCGCCGCTTACCCAATACGAGCGACTGGTTCTGCCGCTTCCGCAGCGATCAGAACCTGGCAAACGACTACCTAATCGACAGGGAAGCCCAGCGTTCTTGGCAGAGCTATACCGGCATCGCTGGCGGCCGTATTCAGGACTGCGCAGTGACGGGAAACCATGGGTGTCATTTACCAGCGTGATCACGAGCACCTCGGCGCCACGGACCAATTCATCATTCGAGTGCGCCGTCGACTTATCCAAATGGCCAAGGCACTCGAGCGAGACGGCACGGTTCCGGTCGGGGCAGAGCAATCGGCGGTATACAGGCAGCGGTCGGGCGAGATGATTTTGCCACGCAGTGAGGACTTCTACCTTGCCTATCAGCGACTGCGGTCGAAGTTCAACTCAACCGTCCCCGAAATAAAGTCGCTCAGTTCGATCGAAGGGACTTAGTCCCCAGCCAGTTTGCATGCAGTGGAAGACATGACATGGCGCGACTCGACCCGTCGGTTCCCTTGGGCCCGCTGTTCCGCCCCGGCTCAGGTTGGTCTGCATTGGGCGGCGAGCCTAAGGCCTCAAAAAACTGAATCGCCCGCGCTTCTTCTACGGGTGGGTTCAAGTGGCGATCACGCTGACTGCCGGCGCTTTCACCGCTGGCGCCGGTTTCTGGGCCTTTGCCGTTTTCGTTAAACCCATGAGCGAAGAGCTTGGCTGGTCCCGAACCGAGATCTTCGGCGCGATGGCGGTTCGAGCCCTTGTGGCGGGCGCTCTGGCCCCGTTTGTGGGTCCGTTGCAAGACAGCCGCCTCGGCCCGCGCTTCTTTGCAGTCACCACTACATTGACGTTGGTAGGTTCCTTGATCGCGATGCAGTGGATCAACGACCTCCTGCTGTTCTACGTGGTGTTCGGCGTCCTCAGTGCTTTCACCACGTTTGGTAGTACCGAGATGATGCTTTCAGTAGTTCTGCCACGTTGGTTTGTTCGCCGTCGTGGCAGCGCCATCGGCATCGACTCTATGGGCACGGCGATGGGGCCTCTGTTCTTCCCCTTCATCGTGGCTTTTCTTCTGACGCTGTTCGAGTGGCGCGATGCCTGGGCAGTGCTCGGCTTGCTGACGCTGGCTATCCTCGGGCCAATGTCGCTTCTTGTTCGTTCGCGGCCTGAGGACATGGGATTGCTCCCGGACGGTGACTCTCTCTCAGATGATTCCACCTCAATCGTCAGCGAGCCCGTCGTTCCCAAGACTGGCACAGAAACCAGCTTTACGGCTCGTCAGGTCGTGCGGATGCAGTGCTTCTGGCTCTTGGTCCTGGCAATCAGCCTCGCCATGCTGGGTTTCGTCGGTTTTCAGGCCAATTGGCTGCCTTACTTCCAGGACATCGGCTTCAGCGCTACTCAGGCCTCACTAGCCGCAACCGCCTACGGGATCTGCTCAGTTAGCACACGTATCATTTGGGGCTGGCTGGCGGAGCGCTTCCCTGTTCGTTACATGATGGGGCTTCAGGCGCTTCTCACAGGGCTCAGCGTTTTGCTTTTCTTTAACATCCATAGCGAGTTGACATTGATCCTGGCAACAGCCTCGAATGGTCTGGCCGCGGGAGGGATTTTCGTCATGCGACCGATGATCATCGCCGCATACTTCGGTCGCGCCCATCTCGGCGCGATCAACGGGATCATAAGGCCATTCCTAACAATAGGAACCGCTGGCAGCCCGCTGCTTGTGGCTGCATTTCACGATCTTCGAGGAGATTATCAGCTAGCTTTCTGGGTCGTGGCCGCCTGCTGGTTCGTGGCTGCGGTCACCGTCATCATGGCACGCTCGCCCCAACGCCGCCCCGCGCCACAGCTAACAGCGTGATCAGCCAATGTCATAAGCAGGTCACAGCGAGACGGAATCTCCGACTCCATCCTCGACAACTACGCCTTCAGCAGCCCCCATCGTCGCCCCAGCGCCCGCTGCAGCGCTGGCTGCACCAGGCCAGGCGTGCGGGCGAGAGTAATCATTCGCGCTGGAGAATCGTCCCGGGAACGGCTATTCCAGGCACGACACGTCTACGTGGATGCCGCTTGCTTTTCCACTGTCCGCGAGGTTCAAGCCGCGGCATCAAAACGCACCCGAGCCTCGTGTGGGCGGTGTCCACTTCTTCTAAAATTCGCGCGCCCTCTGAGATCGATTCGACCGCTTCGATCCGGCCAGAGGCGTCTTCCATTACAGAGACCAGCTCTCTCCCCCCGCAAGAACCTCATCATGGGCGTCCTCCGCCTCTGACGGCGGATTCAGTTCCTCTAGCTGATCGAGGGCGTCTGTAATGTTGACGGGGAATTCAGTGGCGATGTTCTTGAGCAACGGAAGATTCTCCTCGTTCGAGAAAAGGTCCCCCTTACTCGGGGAAAGCCTCGAACAGGGCTTCAAGCTTCGCATCAAGTTCAGCGTCGATGGCTTCAAACCGCTCGAAGTACTCCTCGAGGGTGAGTCGGTCGTCGCCACCACAGGCCATACCGATGCTGCCCAGCACCAGGAGCATCGTGCCTAGAGGCAGTAGGGGACGTAGACGTAACTTCATGAGTTAGCCCTTTCTCAGAAAGAGCGTCGGGACGGATCCTATCACCCCGTTGCCTTGGCTCACGCCTACAGTAGCCCTCGCTCTGCCTGTTAACATTCACCAGGGTGCTCGATTTCTGGATCCCGGAACGCGAGTTCCCCTAGAAGTACGAGGCAAGCGAAATGACCGCACCGTCTAGCTCGCGCACCTTCGTTTATGTCGTCAGCTCCGACAGTGGCGAGCTTTTCGTTTTGCAACTAGACGTCGATGGTGGCGAATTGACCCTGATCGAAACTGTGAGTCTGCTCAGTCCAGGTTCGGCTGCGGGCGCCTGCCCGCTCGCGCTGAGTCCTGACCGACACTTCCTCTATGCCGCGCTGCGAGCCGAGCCTTTCGCCATCACCAGCTTTGCCATCGACCGCTCGACTGGCAAGCTGACTCGAATCGGTGAGGCGGCGCTGCCTCAGAGGATGGCCTATATCTCGACCGACCACACCGGGCGCTATCTGCTCGGAGCGTCATATGCTGGCAACCTGATCAGCGTTAGCCCGATCGACGAGCTTGGACTTGCCGCTTCGCCAAGCCAGGTGATGGAAACGCCGCCAAACGCTCACTGTATACAGCCAGATCCGTCGAACCGCTTCGTCCTCAACACCAGCCTAGGCGGCGACGTCCTGATTTCAAACCGCTTCGACGTTGACCGGAGCGAGTTGTCGCCGAATACCCCTACGTCTGTGGGCGTGAGAGCAGGAGCTGGACCGCGTCACTTCTGCTTCCACCCTAATGGCCGCTTCGTCTACCTGATCTGTGAGCTCGACGCCTCGGTTTATGCTTTTGCCTACGACAGCTCAAGCGGCTCTCTACGCGAGGTGCAAGTCGTCAGCGCGCTGCCGGACCGTTTTGAAGGCGAGCCTCGCGCCGCCGCGGACCTGCACCTCACCCCTACTGGGGATCTCCTCTATGCCTCTGTGCGCGGCTCTAGCACTATCGCCTGCTTCAGAGTACAGAGTGCGACTGGGCAGCTCGCCCGGAGCGGCGTCTTCCCAGTGACGCCAACGCCGCGTAGCTTCGCCATTGACTCCACCGGACGTTATCTCATCGCAGTAGGGGAAAGCTCGAATACCCTGGCGTCATATGCCATCGACGCTTCGACAGGCGAGCTCAAGCTTCTGTCCGAAATCCCGATGGGGATGGGCCCCAACTGGGTCGAAATCGCCTCGCTGGCCTAGCCGCCGGCGGTTATTACGCGGGATAGCTACGCCTTCAGCAGCCCCCGTCGTCGCTCCAGCGCTGGCTGCATCTTCATGTCCTGGAACTCGGCGATGGAGAATGCTTCTCCAGTCGCCTCAGCGCGAGGGGCTCCTCGATCGAGAAAAGAGCCATCCGTTATCGTGCTGTACTAGTATTGGCCGGGTAGCTACGAGTCCACCCCTAAATCTGATAGTGGAGCCGACCGTGCTCAATGGCTGTTCCTGTTGGTAGCATCTCGAATTCAGTCGCGCTGTTCAGAGTGAAAGGAAGGCGATTCGATGAAGATAGGCTTCTACGACGACTACCGACCCTGCTTGGTCCAGGAGGACGGCGTGCTCGATATCTCCGGCGTGGTCGACAACCACCCAGCGGGGCTCCCCAGCTCCTTCTTGAGGGCATCATCTCCGATTGACTCTCCAGCCGCGTCTTACGGGGCTGTGGCGCAGCGCGAAGCTGGGACCCGGAAGTGCTGAACGACCCCAAGGCAAACGCCGCGCGGCGCGAGTCCTTGAAGGGCACGCCTAACATCGGAACCTGGCCGTTCAAGCCAGCGAGTAACTAGGTCTGAGGCAGAAATGATCATCGACGTACACGGGCACTACACGACTGCACCACGACAACTGCGAGGCTGGCGGGAGCGCCAGATCGACAGCGCCGGCACTCCCTTCACCGAAAAGCTGGTGATGACGGACGACGAAATCCGGGAGACGATCGTCAACGGCCAGCTCAAACTACAGCAGGATCGAGGCACCGACCTCGCCCTCTTCTCACCGACAGCAGGGGGCATGGCCCATCACTACGGCGACGAGGAAACGAGCAAGCAGTGGACCAGGACCGTCAACGACCTGATCCAGCGCGTTTGCACTCTTTTCCCCGAGAGCTTTATCGGCGTCTGCCAGCTGCCGCAATCACCCGGCGTCCCGCCTGCTAACTGCATACCGGAGCTTGAGCGTTGCATAAACGAGTACGGATTCGTCGCTTGCAACATCAACCCGGACCCGTCGGACGGCTATTGGACAGGGCCGCCAATAACCGATCGCTCCTGGTACCCGTTGTACGAGAAGCTGGTCGAGTTAGAGGTGCCGGCCATGATCCACGTCAGCATGTCCTGCAACCCTAACTTCCACGGCACCGGCGCCCACTACATCAACGGAGACACATCGGCGTTCATGCAGCTCATCCTGGCTGATTTGTTCAAGGACTTCCCCACGCTCAAGTTTGTTATCCCCCACGGTGGCGGCGCTGTGCCCTTTCACTGGGGGCGTTATCGCGGCATCACCCTCAGGCAGAACAAGCCGCCGCTGCAGGAACACCTAATGAACAACGTCTACTTCGACAGCTGCGTCTACAGCTACGCCGGAATGGAGTACATCATCCGGGTCGTGGGCGCCGATAACATCATCTTCGCTTCGGAGATGATTGGAGCGGTACAGGGCATCGACCCGGAGAGCGGGCACTATTTCGACGACACGAAACGGTACATCGACGCGATTACCGAGCTCTCGGCAAGTGATGGCGAGAAGATCTTCGAAGGCAACGCCAGGAAGGTATATCCAAGGCTGGCGCGGAAGCTTGAGGCAACCGCAAGCAAAGCATCCTAGCGCCAGCGTGGTCTTCATCGCTGGCGAGGACTCGAATTCCGATCCTGACCAAGTCAATCGGACGGAGGAGCGCCTGAAAAGCCTGGGAAAGACCTACGAATTCTACCGTTATGACGGTGCGGGGCATGGATTTTTCGCTGTAGAGCGCCCAGGCTACCGACCACAGCAGGCGGCGGACGGTTGGCAGAGAGTATTTGCCTTTTACGAAAAGCACCTAGAGGGTCCCTAGCGTAGGCCGGGCTTGAGTGTGCAGGCTGCCTTGTAGAGACGATTAGATTTAGAACGGTCAGACCATTAGGAGACAGCGATCATGTCACGTAACCAGATCCAGCTTGTCATCGATCGCCAGGTCGGCTTCGCGGAGGATACGTCGTTCGGAGGCGTTGGGCCCTACGAGCGCTTAGTAGGCAAGGTGTACTTCGCCATCGACCCGGACGAGGAAGGACTGCCGTTCATCGCCGACCTCGAGCTTGCCCCACGCAACGCGGATGGCCTCGTCGAGTTCGCCGCAGACCTTGACATCCTCAAGCCAGTCGATTTGACCAAGGGTAACGGTCGCATGCTGTATGAGTTCTCCATCGCGGCGGCCGCGGTGCCATGCGCTGCAACGACGGCGGCGCAGGTGACATGACTAGCGCCGCCTGGGCCGGCAACGGCTTTCTCATGCGCCAGGGGTACACGGTTGTTTGGTCTGGCTGGCAAGGCGACTTGATTTCGAATGGCAGCAACATCGTTGCCTACCTTCCGGAAGCGCGCGAGAATGGCCGGCCTATGTGCGGTCGCATACGCCAAGAATTCATTGTAGACACCGACGGCGTCCTATCGATGCCGGTCAGTGGCGCAGCTAGCATTGAATGTTACCCAGTCCTTGATCGAGCAAACGCAACGCTTACCCAGCGTGAACTCGAGCGCAACCCCCGCATAGCAGTGCCAGATGCGGAGTGGGAGTTGGCGCGGGCGGAGCGCAAGAATGGTAGCGTCGAGCTCACGGGCTCAAACACCGACCTCTACATCAGGGGCGGCTTCAAGCCTGGCTGGATCTACGAACTGATCTACGAAACCCAAGGCTCTCGTGTCATGAACCTCGGTTTCTTGGGCGTGCGTGAACTTATCTCTTTCTTGCACCATGCTGCAGACGACTCCTTTGGCACTCGAAACCCACTGGCCGACTCCTTCGACAAGGCATATGCGTACGGTTCGTCGCTTAGCGGTCGCGTCATCCGCGAATTCATTTACGAGGGCTGGAACGAGGATGCTCAAGAGCGACGAGTCTTTGACGCCGTACAGACCCATACGGGTAGCGGCCGCCTGTTCATGAACCATCGCTTCGCCCAAGTGGGTCGCTACCCGCGCCAGCACGAGGAGCACTCATGGGCGGCTGAGCGCTATCCCTTCACTTTCGTGGCGATTCCAGACCCGTTCACCGAGAAGGTTGATGCCATGCTGAAGAGGCCCAGTAGCGACCCGTTGATCATGCACACTCACACCAGTACCGAGTATTGGCAGCGCCATGGCTCACTGAACCATACGGACTGCCGGGACGGCGGCGACGTGGAGCTCCCGGATTCAACCCGCATGTACTGGCTCGCGGGAGCGCCGCATGGCCCCGCGACGATGAATCCGCGCTGGATCGGCGAGGCCGCGCCCAACAGCATATCGCCAGGTCCGATGCTGCGAGCTTGCCTGGTTTCGATGGATCGCTGGGCTACGGACGGCCTCGTGCCAGCGGGGAACCTCCTACCCAGTCAAACTGCCAGCACACTCGGGTCGCCCTCAGAGGTGCTGAAGCGCTTCCCCGAGATACCCGGCCTCCGCCTGCCTGCTGATGCCAGCCAGATGCCTTACTATAACATGGTGCCGCCTTTGACCGCGGCCTTCTAACGGTTCTACCTCCCGAGGCGGTTCCGGGCCAGAGCTATCCCATACAAGTACCTGATATCGACGCAGACGGCAACGACCTCTCGGGACTGCGCTATCCGGACATCGAGGTTCCGCTGGGAACCTACACTGGTTGGGCTGTCCGCAAGCAAGGCTTCGGTGGACCTGATACGTTGTCGAACTCCGGTAGCTTCATCCCCCTTGCCCGCACAAAGGCCCAAAGAGAGGTTAGCGGCGACCCACGACCGTCCGTCGAGGAGCGCTATGTCAGCCACGAGGCGTATGTTTCGGCAGTAACCAAGGTTGTCGAAGGCCTGCTCAAGAAGCGGTTGCTGCTCGATGAAGACGCTGACCGGTTCCTCGACGCCGCACGAAAGAAGAACCCACTCGACTCATCGGTTCCTCTGGGTCCGCTACTTAACGGCAGTTCGGACTAGCCGGGGCCATCGCCAAGCCGACACTATGTCGGTATCGTGTCGTTGGTTATGGACAGTTGAGACGTCAATTTGCACGGTGCTCGGCCATTGCTGCTGCGCCCATTAGGACTCCGGAGTCGTCGATGCCTCGTAGATGCGGTCTATCAGCTCCCAGGTCTTGACGGCGTCGGCAAAGTTGCTCGACGGTTCTCTACCCTCCTTGACGCAATCAATGAAATAACGGGCTTCATGCCAGAAGCCAAGCCAGTGGTTCGGATTGTCCCCCGACGGATGGGCGAGGCTTTTCGACTCGAAGACCTCGGGCTCGCCGCTGTCGGCGACGATGTAGCTTTGTCGGTCGGCGTCCACGTAGGCGCTGATGTTATGGCCGTGAATCCCGGCCCGGAAGATGCTGGGCGCCGTCGCCCCCTCACCGAGAGGCGACCCTCCCGTCACGAGGCCGTAGTGCAGCTGACCGACAGTATCATTGGAGAACTCCACCTGCGCCATTACGGAGTTGGCTCCCGGCCCGGGTGCGTAGCGCGTCCGCACGTGACTCGCGACTCTTACGACCGCGCCGCCACAAAGCCAGCGCAGGTTGTCCACCGCGTGCGTGCCGTCGCTCGTCAGCTGGTCCAGCAAGCCGCTCCTCCCGCCGAGTCAGGTTCCGCGTCGACCTTCAGGTTGGCGACTGACACCGAGTGGATCGGTCCGCGCTCTTCGACTCGCGCCTGAGCTCGGTCATCGCCGGCACGTGCCGCTGCTGGCAGCCGACCATCGTGAGGCAGTTGTTCGCCGCCGCTAGGTGGGCCAGCGTCCTGATTCCGTGCAAGGTCAGTCCAGGCGTAGCTACGCATGTTCCGAGGCTCCGTGGTTCTTTGCCAAAATGACGAATCATTTGTCCTCGTCGAGCAGGGACCGCTTGCGCGGTTTGGTCTACGTATCGAGCGTGCCTGCGGCAAAGACTTGTTCTGGAGATAGACGCGTCTTGGTCAGGCCCTGCTCGAAGTTGTAGTCGAGAAAGGTCTCTATCGTGTTCTTGTTTGCACTCATGCCGTGCTTCCAAACGTCCCCCCACTCCCGCATCTGCTGGAGGAAGGCCAGACGGTGGTGAACCGTCAGCGAGTACGCGGTGCCGTCTCCCAGAGCGTCGTCATAGGACATCTGGCGCGATAGTTCAAAGGCATCATAAATCTTGCGGGCCAGTTCGGGGCGTTCCCGATCTAGCCTGCCACCCACCGCCATGACGTGGACAGGCGTGACGATTCCCAGCTCCTGAAACAGACGCCGATTGCGCTCGGGAAAGTCGGGGAAGAGCAGCTTCACATCTGGGCTCGCATCCAGGGCTGCCCATATCTTGCCATCGGTTATGTCGCCGGTGCAGCCGTCGACCTCACCGTCTAGCAGCCGTTGTACGGGGCTTTTTCGCGGCCCTGAGGCGTACTCAACCTCAACCTCCTTGTGAATCTCGAATCGAGCCGGACCGGTAGAGAGCCAGCCGATCTTCGACACATCCACGTCATGGAAGTGTTGCAGGAAGCCCCTGGTGTTAATCGTTATCGCGCTCCCCAAGCCGGTGGTCGCAATCGTCTTCCCCTCCAGATCCTTGGGAGATTCGATGCCTCGATCGGCGCGTACCCAGAGATAGTCGTAGACGGGCTTGCGTTTCGTGATCACGGGCAAGAGCACCACGTCCCAGCCCGCACCAATTGCCGGGACTGAGTCGCCCCACATCAGGTCCAGCAGGCCGAAATCGCCGTCCTTGAATCTCTCCTGCTCGTAAAAGCCCGCGTTGGCCATCGGGTCATCGCGGATCAGCTCAACACCCTCGATACTCACGCGCCCCTGCAGGAGCGGCTGAATGTGATCGACACGGTAGTGAGGTACTGACCCCTGGGCTTCCCACCTGACTTCAAGGTCTGTCACGGCTGTCATTTGTTTGCTCCTTTAGGACGGGCGCCATTATCGCGAGATCATGCCAAATTTAGTCAGCGTGTCAACGTACTGGGCTCGTGACACGAGATTGGCGCCCTTATCCAGCAGTTCCCCAGAGCCTGTCGCTGATTCAGTTACAGAGGAAATAGTGGGGCCGCCACCCTAGAGGGTGCCGGCTGAGCGCGCCGCCTCTACGTCAGGGCCGTAGCCCCAGGTTTCGAAGCCGCCGAGTTCGTTCTCTTGATTCCAGCGTAAGACCTCGAAGGTCTCGCCACTAACCCCATTGCCGTCCTGTCCTGCCAGGTAGAGTCCCAGCGGCACCACAGATTCGGCCTGCAAGCGCCGCGTCAGGTACGGTTTGCCGGGCTCCCGCCGCGCTCGCACCTCAGCACGGGCGGCTGTCTGCTCATCGGAACCGGTTGTGCGGGTGCCGGCCGGCAACAGGACGTTTGCGGCGATGTTGTACTGTCTCAGCTCGTTGGCCAGGAAGATGGTCATCATGACCTGCGCCGCTTTCGCTGGCTGGTACGGGCCCTCGAGGCTGGCGCCGTTGCCACCACCGGAGCAGACGTTGATGATGCTGCCACGGCGCTGAGCGATCATGGGCTGCACAAAGGTCTTGACCACTCGGAACGTACCGAAGACATGCGTGTCGAACATGCGCCACCAGTCGCCGAGCTCGGTTTCGAAGATCGGTCTGTTGCCGATCGGCGGATAGAGGTCCCGGGCTCGCAAGCCGGCGTTGTTGATCATCACGTCGACCGTGCCGAACCTGGCCATGGCCGCCTCGAACACGCGCTTGATGTGTGAATCGATAGTGATGTCCATGACCTCGGCCAGAACGTTGGGGTCGTCTTTGATCTCATCCAGAAAGCGGTAATCGTCATTGGAGACGCCCGTTGGCGACCAGGAACTGTCAGTAGCAATGATCTTGGCGCCCTCCTCAAGGAAGCCACGCACGTACTCGCGACCCATACCGCGAGCTGCTCCCGTAACCAGCACCACTAGACCAGAAAGTGACATATCCTCACCTCATTTATAAAACGTACAGCGGGTTACCGAATCCGCAGTGGCAGGTAGTATTACTACGCGACGTGGATCTATGAAGGACTTGAGAGCTCGGCATCGCCTCCGTAGCGATCATCGGCCGGCACCTCAATACGCCGCCGGTAGCGCCGAGCTGGCACCGACCCGACTGCCCCGCAGGGTTATAGGCCCAGTGAAATCACCTCACGGATCTTACGTCCACGAACTGGCGGAAATAAGTACCAGGCTGGATGCCTCACTGCGCGGTGATTTCCAGAGCGATCTTCTGGGCCAAGCGTTGCTCCTTCGCCTCAGCCTTTGCTTGGTCGACCGCTTCCTGCAAGCTGCCGGACTCGAGGACGACCCTCGCGGTGTGATAGGCATAGGCCTCCGGTCGCCACGGTTCCTTCGGTTCGACGCCTTGGGCCAGTGCCTTCGCGGTCTGGAGGAGGCGCCGCCGCACATAGATGATCTGGAAGTCGGAGCTCGTCAGGTGTTCGAGCCTCCGGTCAGCGAGCGGGCCCCACTGATCTTCGATCATGGAGATGTCCTGCAACGGGAAGGTCTTGATTCCCGAGTAAGTAAAGTTCTTCTGCACTGCCCTGTCGATGTTGTAGTTGTTGTCGACGTTGTCCTCGGGCATCCAAGTGCCAGGGATGACGTGCGGGTAATAGAAGCTGCCGTTTTTATATTCCTTGACGTCCCGCTCTGGAATCGGGTCGTAGCTCCAGCGCAATCGGTAAAACAGCAAGCTCTCGTTGTCGATCGGGATGCGCATATTAGTGGAGTAAGTATTTGGACCGGCGATGCCGGCTGTGCAGAAAATAGGCATCATCCAGGGGGCGACGTTAGCAACCTTGGTGCCGTCAGGTCGCTCTCCCGACATGACGAAGAGCATGCCTGAATCACTATCCTCGATCGTTCCCCAGGCTTGCTTACTGGCCTCAGTCTGCCTCCGGTTACCCACCGCACGCGGGAAAGGCTCGCTTGGGTCAATGGCTCCACCGTAGGCTAATTGACCGGCACTCGCACCTGGGTCTGGAGGGAGGAGCGGATTGGGAATGCGCACGTCTTCTAGCGTCGTGTGGAGAAAGGGACCGTGCCCCGGGTCGTAGTCGCCTTCCATCGCCTGCAGGTAGTTGCACCGCTCGATGAACTTAGATACGTAAACATGGTCCTTCGGGAGCTTTGTCCACTCGAACTCGGGGAAGGGCGGCTGCTTCTCAGCCGGGCCCATATAGGCAAAGATCAGTTTGCCCGCTTCGACGATTGGATAGCGCTTGATCTTAATCTTTCCCTTGAAGGCCTCGCCTTCGGGGGCGTTGGGGATGTCAATGCACTGGCCGTTAACGTCGAACTTCCAGCCGTGGTAGATGCAACGCAACCCGTTCTCCTCGTTGCGGCCGAAGAACAGGGGCGCACCGCGGTGAGGGCAGTATGCGTCGACTACGCCAACGTCGCCGTTGCTGTCGCGGAAGGCTATAAGATCCTCATTCAGCACCTTGATGCGCAGCGGCTCGCAGTCTGGGCCGGGCAGCTCTTCCGCCAGCGCTACTGGCATCCAAAAGCGGCGGAAGAGGGCGCCCATGGGTGTGCCAGGGTTCGTATCGGTAACGAGTTCGTTGTCCTCTTTGGATAGCATTATTTCCTCCAGTGCTAGCTCTTTGGTTACTTTAGCGGAAAGAGTGGCGCATCCCAAGCGTTACTCGATCGCGTCGTCGAGAAACGTCGAACCTATCATGTCGGTGGCCAAGGGATGCTAACGGGGCGTCAACGACGTAGAGTGCGGGAGTCAATCACGAGGTTGCGACGTCAGATGGCCCATTAGAAAATGGCCCGGGGAAATAGAGCTCAACTGGAGGCGAAAATGCCAGCACGAGCGGCGAACTGGGAAAAGGACATCATCGCCAACGGCGTCTCAATGAGGACGCGCCGCACCGGTGGCGCATATACCGGTCCCGGCTCCGGTCGCGACGCTCCTGAAGCAGGCGCCCCAGGACCACCGCCGATCGGGTTCATGGGAGGTATTCCCGCGCCGAACTGCCTGCCGGCGGATGCGCTCCTCGCCGCCTCGGAGCGCGTTCTCCGTACGCAGGGTCAGGCGGCGCTGCAGTACGGCGGCGATCAGGGCTTCCTCGGGCTGCGAGAGTGGCTCGCAGAGCACTGGTCAGGACGTGGTAGCAAGCTGACGGCCGATAACTTCTGCCTCACTAACGGCAGCGGTGGCGCCCTCGCCAATGTCTGCGAGACCTTCCTAAACGAGGGAGACGTCGCCTTGGTAGAGTCACCAACTTTCTCCGGCTCGATCCGCGTCCTCGGCTCCCTCGGCTGCACGATCGAGACCACTCCTCTCGACGACGAGGGCCTCGACATCGATGCGCTGGCTGAGAAGCTACGGGAGATCGAGCGTCGTGGTCAGCGAGCGAAGTTCCTCTACGTGATCCCGAGCTACCAGAACCCCACGGGCACCTGCCTCAGCCTCGAGAGGCGCCACCGCCTTATCGAACTCTGCGAGCGCTACGACGTCCTTGTCGTCGAGGACGACGCCTACGGCGAGCTCGGTTACGAAGATGACACGCCGCCCTCGCTCTCCGCTGTCTCCGGCGGTCGTGGAGTGATCAAGGCTGGCAGCTTCAGCAAGATCATCGCTCCCGGCCTGCGCATGGGCTGGTGCCAGGCGACGCCGCCCATCGTCCAGACTCTGCTCTCGACTCGCTTCGACATGGGCGGCTCTCCCCTCCTCCAGCGGACGATACATGAGTACGCCGTCAGCGGAGAGCTCGATAGCCACATCGAGGAAATCAAGGAGGTCTACAAGGGCAAGCGCGATCTAATGCTCAACGAGCTGCGGGAGAGCTGCGCTGACCTCGCCTCCTGGCGTGACCCCTCCGGCGGATTCTTCGTCTGGCTCCGGCTGAACGAGGACATCGACCCGTTGGCCGTACACGTCGCCGCGGAGGAAGAGGGCGTCTTTTACATTGGCGGCCGCCGCTTCTTCCCCGAGCTGGCCTCGGCCGATGCACCACCGCCCAGCATGGGAGGCCTAAGCGCCGCCCAGATGCATCGCTCCTCGCGCAGCGACACTCCCTTCATCCGCCTCGCTTTCAGCCACACCGCCGAGGATCAGATTCCTGAGGGCATCCGTCGCCTCGCCCGCGCCATAGAGAAGGCGAGGCGCTAGGCCACCTCGTTCTTAGAGAGCACCGTTTTCCCACAGGCTCGCTAGCACGACACCGCCATCGAGCACCTCGACTTCGCCATCGCCGAGTTCAGGCTGGCAGCGGGATAGACTCGTCCTGTACTTCTTTGAACGTGTCGCGCTGACGTTCAGGATTGACCGCGCCGATGAACTCGATTTATTACCCTTCGGGTGATCCAAGTGTCAGCCTTACGGATCTATTCATGCGCGTCTCGTACAGCGGTTCTTTCCTGCAGAGGCAGACTCGAACGATTTTAAGGCTAACTCTCGCCCGGTTGCGCGAGCGAGTGGACAACGGTGGCGACGAGGCGGTCGAGTTGGATCGGGCTCTGCAGCTCGCAGTGCCACACCTCTTCATTTGGCTACTCTCATTCAAGCACGCAGGAGTCGCAGAAGAGCGGGAATGGAGGCTGCTCATTCATGCCACTCGCCAGGAAGCTCTTGGCTGGTCAGCTCTTCGCATTTCTGAAGGCATCTTAGTTCCCTATGTCCCCATAATGGGTACGGCCACGATGAATCCGTCAAAATGGGGTGATAGGCCTCCCTTGCAGCGGATAACGATTGGCCCGAATGTTAAGGATCGGCGCGCAGAGGAAGGACTCCGTTTCGCGCTGGAAGCTTTGGACTGCCAACCTGTCGACGTCTACCGGTCGTCAATCCCGATCGTCACGTAGGCCGACCCGATTGAGCCCTTGGGTCGCGTCCCGCCACTCCAATCGCGTCTGCTACCATCGTCCCTGTGAACCGCGTACCGCCGCAGGCTGTCGAGGCGCTGAAACGGGCGCTGAGCCCGGACCGCGTGCTGCACACGCCGGAGGACCTGCTCGTCTTCGAGTACGACGGCACGATCGAGAAGGGCGAGCCGCAGGTCGTCGTCTTCCCCGACAGCACCGCCGAGGTATCGGCCTGTGTGCGCATCGCGCGGCAGTTTGACCTGCCGGTCGTCCCGCGCGGCGCCGGGACGGGGCTTTCGGGCGGCGCCGTGGCGGCGGTCGGCGGCGTGCTGATCGCGATGACGCGCATGCACCACATTTTGGAAGTGGACGTAGACAACTGCACGGCGCTGGTCGAGCCCGGCGTTGTCAACCTGCACCTCAGCCAGGCCGTGGCGCAGCACGGGCTGTACTACGCGCCGGACCCCAGCAGCCAGCGCGCCTGCACGATCGGCGGCAACGTGGCGGAGAACGCCGGCGGGCCGCACTGCCTCGCCTACGGTGTAACGACGAACCACGTCCTCGGCCTCGAGGTCGTCATGGCGGACGGCGAGATCGTCTGGACCGGCGGCGCGGCGCCCGACCTGCCGGGCTACGACCTGCCGGGCATCGTCGTCGGCTCCGAGGGCACGCTGTGCATCGTCACCAAGGCGCTGGTGCGCCTGCTGCGACTGCCGGAGTCGGCGCGCACGATGCTGGCGGCGTTCGAGTCGGTCGAAGCGGCGAGCACGGCGGTCTCGAGTATCATCGGCGGCGGCCTGGTGCCGGCCGCGATGGAGATGCTCGACCGTGAAACGATCAAGGCGGTGGAGCCAGCGCTGCACGTCGGCTACCCGCAGGACGCCGGCGCCGTGCTGCTGATCGAGGTCGAGGGGCTGGAGGAGTCGTGCGCCGAGGACGCCGCCACGGCGCGGCGCATCTGCGGCGAATGCGGCGCCACCCAGGTGCGTGAGGCGTCGGAGGCGGCGGAGCGCGAGCAGCTTTGGGCCGGCCGCAAGGGCGCGATCGGCGCGCTGGGCCTGCTGGCGCCGAACTACTACATCCTCGACGGCGTGGTGCCACGCACGAAGCTGCCGCAGGTGATGCAGGGCGTCATGGACGTGAGCCGCGAGACCGGCTTCGCGATCGCCAACGTGTTCCACGCCGGCGACGGCAACCTGCACCCCTGCATCCTCTTCGACGAGCGCAACGAGGGCGAGACGACGCGCGTCCTCGACGCGGGCGAAACGATCATGCGCCTCTGCGTCGACGCTGGCGGCTCAGTGACCGGCGAGCACGGTATCGGCCTCGAGAAGCGCGATTTCATGCCGTGGATATTCAACGAGGCCGACCTCGAGGCGATGTCGCGACTCAAGGCGGCGTTTGGCGCTGGCGAGTCGTTCAACCCCTGTAAGGCCTTCCCGACCACGAAGGGCTGCGGCGAGGTTCATTCCAAGGCGCTGCAGGCGTTCGGCCCGGACGCCTACGTCTGATACGTTCCGCCACGAGCGACAGTAGCTGCAGGTTGCAACCTGCAGAGTTCGTAGACATACCAACCATTCGTGTCACGTTGGCGCTGATTTCTACGGCTCGTGTCGTTGTGATGGAAACCCTGCAGGATTCATCCTGCAGCTTCGCGGTGTTTCCATGTTTGGTTCAGTACAAAGGGACGAAAGCCGGTCCTCGTGGAGGAGATACGCGAGGCGGTTCTGGCTCTCCTGGGCACGAATGCTGCGAAGGCCGGTGTTCGGCTGCTAGAAGTTGAGGCGATCGAAGACCAAGTGCACCTTCTTATCGAGCTGCCCGACGGTAAGGCGTTGGCCGGTGTCATGCATCAGCTGAAGGGCGCCAGCGCCCGGGAGGTTCGTCGCAGGTACCCCGAACTCGGACTCGATATGGGTAGCAACTCGTTCTGGCAAAAGAGCTACGGCGCAAGACCTGTACCCGCGGATCAAGTTTGGACTGTCGCTGCCTACATCAGGACCCAATCAGACCGCCCCCTACGCCATGAATAACGCAGCTGCAGGATTCATCCTGCAGAGACCGTAAATCACACCTAGAAGCCTGATGGCTCCCAACGACACGAGGCCGCTATGCTTGCCGTATGGCGAACGCCCCCGACCTGACGCATCTGACCGAGAAGCTGCGGCCTCTGCTTCCCGCCGCGGCGCTGGACCTCGAACCGGGTGACGCATACGCCGTCGACGGGTTAATGCCGAGGCTCGTCGTGCGACCCGCGTCGCAAGCTGACGTGGCGACGGTGCTCAAGGTCGCGAGCGAAGCCGGGGCGGCCGTCGTGCCGCACGGCGGCGGCACGCTGATGATGCTCGGCATGCCACCGGCTCGCTACGACGTCGCGCTGGACCTGAACCGGCTCGACGCGCGGGTCGAGTACGAACCCGCAGACCTCACGGTGACGGTCGAGGCCGGCATGGAGCTCGACCGCCTCGCGTCGATCTTGCGCGAGCACGGCCAGATGCTGCCCCTGGGGACCTTCCGCGACCCGCGTACGACGATCGGCGGCGTGCTGGCTACGAACCTGCACTCGCCGGGCTTTCACCACATGTACGGCGCGGCACGTGACCTCTGTATCGGCATGACGGTGGCGCTCTCGGGTGGTGAGATCGTCAAGTCGGGTGGACGAGTCGTCAAGAACGTCGCCGGCTACGACATGGCCAAGCTGCACATCGGCGCGCTCGGCACGCTGGGCGTCATCCTGCAGGCGAGCTTCAAGGTCGTGCCGGAGCCCGCGGCGAGCGCCAGCGGAGTAGTGCTCGGCGACCGCGAGGCTCTGGAGAAAGCGCTGCAAGCCCTGCTGGAGGCGCGCCTGGCGCTGCGAAGCGCCTCGCTGACACGAGAGGCGTCCAAGGGCGCCTGGCGGCTCAGCGTCGGCTTCGCGGGCAGTGAGGCGGCTGTAGAGCGCTCGCAGCGTGAGTTCAGAGCGATCGCCGACGATTCGGAGGAGAACGCGCCGCTGGACGCCGTTTCGCGTGCCTACGCTGCGGTGCAGAACGACCCGGTTCTCGTGCGAGCCATCACGCCGACGGCGCAGACAGCCGCGATAGCCCAGTACCTGACGGACGCCGGGGCGTCGGTGGTCTCGGAGCCGACGCTGGGATCGGCGCACGGCAGCTGGGCGGACGACGCAGCCGTAGATGCAGGGACGATCGCGTCGTTGCGACGACGAGCCGTCCAGGCCGGCGGAGCGCTGGTCATCGAGCGCGCTCCCATAGAGCTGAAGCGCGCTGCCGGCGTCTGGGGCGAACCGCGCGCCGACTTCGCGCTAATGCGGCGTCTCAAGGAGCAGCTCGACCCGGCCGGCACGCTGAATCCCGGGCGATTCCTCGGTGGAATCTGAAGCGTGCTAGGCTGAGCCTGTGACGGCGACCCACGACCACGTCCACGTATTCGCTGACGGCCCGCGCGAGGAAGACCTGTCGCGCTGCGTGCATTGCGGCTTCTGCTTGCAGGCCTGCCCGACATACGTGATCACGAGTCTCGAGACCGAGTCGCCGCGCGGCCGCATCGCGCTAGCGCGAGCGCTGGCGCAAGGGACGATCGAGGTGACGCCGAACGTGGTGCAGCACTTCGACCTCTGCCTGCAGTGCCGGGCCTGTGAGACGGCCTGCCCATCCGGCGTACCCTACGGCCGCATCATCGAAGGCGCGCGGGCGCTGGTGCAGAACCGCCCCGATCGGCCGACGTCGTGGCGGCTGCGCTCGACCGCGCTGCGCCTGTTGTTCGCGAGCCGCTGGCGCTTGAAGGCTGCGTTCTCGGCACTGCGGGCGTATCAGCGCTCGCCGCTCGAGAAGTGGATGCACTACGTGCTGCCGGGCCGTTTGAAGCAAATGGAGGCGATGCTGCCGCGCCTGCCGCAGCGCTTCTTCGACCCGCCGGTCGTAGCGGCGCAGCCCGCCGGCGAGGTCCAGGCGACCGTGGCGCTGCTCAGCGGCTGCATCATGCCGATGACTCATCCTCAGACACACGAGGCAACGCTGCGCGTCCTGGCCCGCAACGGCTGCCGCGTGCTGGTACCGGCAGCGCAGGGCTGCTGCGGCGCGCTGCACGTGCACAACGGCGACCCGGACGCGGCGAGGCAGCTGGCGCACCGCAACATCGACGCCTTCCTGGCCACCGGCGCCGACTACTTCGTCGTCAACTCAGCGGGGTGCGGTAGTGCGATGAAGGAGTACGCCGAGCTCTTCGAGCACGACAGGGCCTACGCATCGAAAGCTTTACGCTTCGTTGAAGGCGTACGCGACGTCAACGAGCTGCTAGTTGAGATCGGCTTCGTCGCGCCTACGGGCCGCATCGAGGGACGTGTCACCTACCAGGACTCGTGTCATCTGCTGCACGCGCAGCGCATCAAAGACGCGCCGCGCCAGCTGCTGCGCTCGATTCCAGGCCTCGAGTTGACCGAGATGGAGACGCCGGACCGCTGTTGCGGCAGCGCCGGGATCTACAACCTGACGCAAACCGAGATGTCGCGCCGGGTGCTTGACGACAAGATGCAGGACGTTATGTCCACTAACAGCGACGTGGTCTGCACCGCCAACCCCGGTTGCATGCTTCAGCTCGACCTCGGCGTACGGCTAAACGGCGGCTCGCAGGAGGTGCTGCACGTTGTCGAGTTGCTGGACCGGGCCTACCGGGCCGAGGAAGCGTAGGCTTCTCCTCGCTCCGAAGTACTCTGGCGCCGTATCAGGGCTGAGCAAACCGAAGCACCTAAAGCCATCCTTGCTGGCGATACCAGCGGTACGCCTGCGCGAAACCCTGCTCGATGTCGATGCGGGGCTGCCAGCCCAGATCGCGGTTGATGGCTTCGTTGTCTGCCAGCCATCCGGGAGGGTCCATATGCAAGATCTCCTCCGGGCTTAGCGGTAAAGGCTTGCGAATGATGGCCTGAACTAGCCCGCTCGCATAACCGCCGAGAGCAAATAGCGGCGTCGGCACAGGCAAAATGCGCAGCCTTCGGCCGGCCGCCTTACCGTAAGCCTCGATCACCGACCGCCAGGTATGGATCCGGCCGTCGAACAGCGTGTATACCGCCCCCGAGGGGCCGTCAGCCAGCGCCGCCGCGATGATCGCGTCGGCGGCGTCGTGGGCGTGGATGATGCTCAGCAGACGCAAGCCGTCGCCGTATACCGGCACGAAGCCGAGCCTGGCGATGCGATAGAAAGGCAACAGGCCGCGGTCGCGCTCGCCATACACGGCGGGCGGACGGACCACGGCGACGCTCATTGCGTCCTTTTCCGCCAGCGCGGCGTGCTCGCCGGCTAACTTCGAGCGTCCGTAGCCGCTGACCGGGTTCGGCGTGGACGGCAGCGTGACGCCATCTCGACTTGGACCGAGGGCGGCGAGGCTAGAGACGTAGACGAACCGCTTGACGCCGGCGGCCTTCGCCGCGAGCACGAGGGCCTCGGTGCCGCGTGCGTTGACCTCGTGATAGCGCGGCTCGGTCAGCGCCGAGACGAGTCCGGCGACGTGGATGACGGTGTCCACACCTCGTGCGGCCTCAGTCAGGGACGCTTGATCGCGTAGGTCTCCATCGACGCGGTCGTAGTCAACGCCCTCGAGAAAGGCAAGACGGCTGCGGCGGCGCAGCAGGAGGCGCAGCTCGACGCCGTCGTATGCCGTGAGGCGTTCGGTGACATGCGATCCAACGAAGCCGTTGGCGCCGGTGATCAGGACTTTCATTGCTACGGAGAATACGGCAACGCGGGCTAGAGTGGCTTCTCGAAGACCCGGTAGCGCTTGTAAACGTACGCCCCCCAGTACGGCATGATGGCGTTGAGACGCGCGTTGTTCTCCAACACCCAGCTCTCTTCACACCATTCATAGCGGCCCCTGCTGGCGACCTCGTAGAGCTCCTGCAAGAGCAGGAAGGGCAGGCCGTGCAACTCTCGCGTGCGGAACTGCTTCTTGACGCCGAAAAGCAGGACGCGGCCTGATCGGGTGCCTCGCACCTTGAGCCGCCAGAGCAGCTTCAACGCCTTCCAGGGGTCGATGAAGCCCTTGAAATCACGGATCGATTCGTAGAGGTTAGGTAGGCCCACGACCATGCCGGCCGGTGTGCCGTTGACTTCGGCGATGAGGACGACGCGCTTGTCGGCGATCAAGCGGAGATCTGCCACCATCTTCGCGGCCTCCGTCCGGGTGACGCGGACGTAACCCCAGTTCTCGCTCCAGGTGTCGTTATAAATGTCGAGCAGGATGTCGACCTCCTGGCGCAGCTTGTTCATGCGAATGCGGCGGACCGAAAGGCCTGGGACGGCGCGCGTCTTCTCGACGGCCGCCATTATGCGGTCCGGCATTGGCTGGAGGTCCCACCGGTAGGCCAGCATGTCCATCGCCTTGGCGTAGCCCTGAGCCTCGATCAGCGCGCCGTAGTAAGGCAACGCCTGCGGCATCGCGATCATGGCGGGCTCGTCGAAGCCGTCGATCTGCAAGCCAACCTCCTCGTTGATGCTGAAGCTGAGCGGTCCACGGGCGGAGGCCATGCCGCGTTCACTCAACCAGGACTCCGTGGCGGCTAGCAATCCGGTGACGGTTTCAGCGTCGTCCTCCGCCTCGAAGAAGCCGAAGAAGCCGGTACGTTCGCCGTGCTGCTCGTTGTGATCGCGGTCGATCGCTGCGCTGATGCGGCCCACGGGCTCACCATCGCGCGTGGCGAGAAAGAGCTGAGCCTCGCCGTGCTGGAAGAAAGGGTTCCTTTTCGGGTCGATGACCTCGCGCTGCAGCATGAGGAGGTTGGGTACCCAACTAGACCGGTCCTTGTAGAGGCGCCAGGGTAGGCGCAGCCAGGCTTCCCGCTGGCGTTTGGTTGTGACCGGTGTAAATTCAACCGTCACCGGGACGACACTCCCCAGACGGAGCCAATTGCGGCGCCAATCACGGGTTGGGCGAGTCTAGCCGGCTTGCGGGACCGAGGCGTCAGGGATCAGCCCGTGACGGCGGCCGAGCTCGGCCATGACCTCTACGGCGTGTCGTAGCTGCTCCGGCGTGTGCGTGGCCATGCAGCTGGTGCGCAGGATCGCCTGACCGCGCGGCACAGCCGGCATGATCACGGCGTTGGTGTAAATGCCGTTGGCCAGCAGTTCCTTCCAGAAGCCGACCATCTTGCGCTCGTCACCCACCACGATGGGGACGATGGGCGTGACGGTATCGCCGATGTCGAAGCCGGCTTTCACCAAGCCGTCACGGTAGACTTTTGAGTTCTCGTTGAGCCGGTCGAGCAGCTCGGGTTCCTCTATGAGGACCTCGAGCGCGGTCGTGGCCGCGACGGCCGAGGCGGGCGGCAGGCTGGCGCTGAACAGCCCGGGCCGCGCGAAGTGGCGAACCCATTCGATGACATCGTCATCGGCGGCCACGAAACCACCGATCGAGGCCAACGACTTCGAAAACGTACCGACGATCAGGTCGGTCTGATCCTCGACGCCGAAGTGGTGCGCCGTACCGCGGCCGCCGGGCCCGAGTACGCCGACGCCGTGTGCGTCATCGACCATGACCCGGGCTTCATGACGCCGCGCGACTTCGATGATCTGCGGCAACGGCGCGAGGTCGCCGCCCATGCTGTAAACACCATCCACAGCGACGAGGCAGGCCTTCTCCTGCACCGCCTTGGCGAGGGCCTGATCCAGCGATGTCATATCGTTGTGCAGGAAGCGGATCATCTCGCCGTCGGACAGCTTGCAGCCGTCGTAGATGCTGGCGTGATCTGCTTTGTCGACCAGGACCGCAGTGTTCTTCGTCGCGAGCGCGGCGATAGCTCCGATGTTGGCCTGATAGCCCGTCGTGAAGGTGAGACAGGCTTCTTTGCCGAAGAAATCCGCCAGGAGTTCTTCGAGCCGCTCATGCAGCTTGGTCGAACCGTTGAGCAGGCGCGAACCGGTCATCGAGGTGCCGTAGCGCTCGACGGCATCGCGGGCAGCCTTGACGACGCGCGGGTGGCGCGTCAGTCCCAGGTAGTTGTTTGAGCCGAGCATGAGGACGCGCTGGCCATCAATGATCGCCTCAGGCCCCTCGTTGCTCTCTAGGGCTTTGAAGAACGGATAGTAATTGAATGCCTTGGCCAGCTTGACCAGCGGGAACGCCCTGGCTTTGTGAAAGACATCCCGCGTCGTGGGGTCGTCGTATAGATCCGCAGACAGTGCATCTACGGAGACTGCTTCCGGGAGGGATTCGTCTACCAGGGGTCTGGTCTCTGAGGCCAGCTGAGCAGTCCTTTCCCGGTCCAGGCGGGTCCTTCCAGCAAAGGGCCATGGGTCCCGGTGATTACCTTGAGTCCACTAGCATGTACCACGCCTGTTAACGGGTTGTCAATGAACCCGGCCCGGGTCGAATCTGGCCAATCAAGCTCGCGCGGGGGTCCGATTCGAGGCTAACAAGGCCTCTTTACTGAAGTCCTCAGCACCTCGCGTCGAATGAGCCCGCTTCGGATGTGCCCGGGCTGCTCATGCTGTCAAACGACCCATCTCCTCGGATGGACGTCGCGCCCACACTGACCGTGAAGCTCGAATTGTCCGCCGCCCAACCTGGGTCGCCGCCGGCACCCCGCACCGTGAGCACGAGGCCGGTGTCTCTTGGATCGAAGTCGATGCTTATCTCGATCGATTCGTCGCCCTCGGCGTGACCGGCGATGGCCACGACCGTTATCGGTGAATCCGGAACCGTCGTGAAGTCGCACTGGACGCTCGCCACGATCATCCAGGTCTCATCGCCAATCGTGACCGACCCGATGGAGTCACTGCCAGAGGACGTGGATCCGGCACCGGAGGAAGTTGTCGGGCTGACGCCGTCTGCCGCGGTCGCGGTCGGCGCGGCGTCGCCACCGCCGGACGATGCCGGCGCGCCCGCCGATGAGGGATCGTCGTCATCTCCGCCGCAGGCGGCCGCGAAAAGCAGAAGGCCTGATGCCACAAGCACCGCCACGGTTTTGCTAACTTTCAATTGAGCCTCCAGGCCTCGCAGGCGAAGCCATAGGGTCGAATACCCCCGGTAATCGCCGTCATTCTACGTAGCCAAAGCTAACTGATGCGAACGTAACCTGATACGTACCATTCGGCACCAAGATTTGAAGCAAGCGATTACTTATGCCGTCAGCGTTCGGACCCATCGATGCAACCGGCGGCGACGTCAGCGACCGCGGTCGAGGCCTCGCAGATAGTTGGTCGTCAGCCAGAAGCCGCCGGCAAGCAGCAGCAGATTCGCGACGCCGACGAGCTTGCTTTCACCGAGGTAGAACGCGGCGACGAAGGCCACCATGAGCAGCGCCAGCATGAGGAAAACGCGGCGAATCAGCTGCTCCGCGTCGCCGGTAATGTCTCTGGCTGACGACCTGATCAGCAGGAACCAGAGCCCGACTAACGCGATGACCACGGAGCCGATGAAACCCTCGACGTTCCGCTCGCCGTAGCCGGCTGCGAGCGCGCTGAACGCCCCGAGCGGCAGCAAGACCAGCCCCAGGATGAGGCTGACGCGGTCCGGGATAAGCATCGCAAGGCTGCGTGGTGAAAAGTGCACCAGGTTCCACACCACCAGCGCGAAGGTGAACAGCAGGGCCACGATAATGACGTGAATCAAGAGACCGATCCTTGTCTCCGGCGGAGCTGCCCCCGCGTTTTTCGGCAGCAGGGCTTATAAGATCAACTCAGGATTCGCCGACCTCTTACAGACGAGGCCGCCTCATAAACCGGTGGTAAGATGACAATAAGCCGATGATAGATACCGCCGTACCTACCGCTGCCGACCTCGTCGCCACCGCGGGCGACTCGATTTCACCGGAGCGGGCGCGCCTGATCGAGGAAGCCTACGATTTCGCGCATGAGGCTCACGAGGGACAGAACCGCGCCACGGGTGAGCCGTACATCGTCCATCCGATCAACGCCGCGATGACCGTCGCCGACCTCAACCTGGATGGGACCACGATCGCCGCGGCGCTGCTGCATGACGTGGTCGAAGACTGCGGTGTCAGCAACGAGGAGATCTCGAAGCGATTTGGCGCCGACGTTGCTCGCCTGGTTGAGGGCGTCACCAAGCTGAGCCGTCTCAATCTGCTGCGCCCTGAGGATGCCGCCTGGGACGACGAAGTGCAGGCCGACAACCTGCGCAAAATGTTCCTGGCCATGGCCGAGGACATTCGTGTGATCGTGATCAAGCTGGCGGACCGGCTGCACAACATGCGCACCCTGTACGGCCTCGACCGCGGGAGGCAGGCGCGAATTGCGCGTGAGACGATGGATATTTATGCGCCGCTCGCGAACCGCCTCGGTTTGGGCCAGATCGCGCACGAGCTGGAAGACCTGTCGTTCGAATACCTGGAGCCGGACAACTTCAGGCGCATCTCAGGCCTGCTGACCGCCAGCCAGCAGTCGCGCGAGCGCTACGTCGCGCAGGTCGAGAAGCTGCTGCGCTACGAATTGAGCCGCGCCGATATCGTCGCCGAGCTCTCCGGTCGGGCCAAGGCTACGTACAGCATCCATCAGAAGATGCAGAAGTACACGGAGATGGGCAAATCGTTCAACGATATCTATGACTTGCTGGCGATCCGAGTCCTGGTTCACACGTTGGCCGATTGCTACCACGCCCTGGGCATCGTCCACGGTATGTGGCGGCCGTTGCCCGGCTTGTTCGACGATTACATCGCCAACCCACGCGAGAACATCTACCAATCGCTGCACACGACGGTGATGGGACCGGGCGCGAGGCCTCTGGAGGTGCAGATTCGCACCTACGAGATGCATCGCACGGCGGAGTACGGCGTGGCGGCGCACTGGCGCTACAAGCAAGGAGGGCCGCGGGACAAGACGTTCGAGGAGCGGATTACGTGGCTAAGGCAGCTGCTTGACTGGCAGCGCGAGGCAACCGAGGCGGAAGAGTTCGTCGAGTACATCAAGTCGGACCTGTTCCGCGACCAGGTGTTTGTCTTCTCCCCCAAGGGTGAGGTGAAAGAGCTACCGTCCGACGCGACGCCGGTCGACTTCGCGTTTCGCATTCACTCCGACATCGGCTATCACGCTGTTGGAGCCAGGGTAAACGGACGCCTGGTCCCGCTGACCTACAAGCTGCAAAACGGCGACGTGGTCGAAATCGTGACCAGCCGCTCGTCGCGCGGTCCTTCCCGTGACTGGCTCAACCTGAATGCCGGTTATGTAAAGACTGGCAACGCACGTTCCAAGGTGCGCCAGTGGTTCAAGCGTCAGGAACGCGACGAGAATGTGCTGCGCGGGAAAGAGATGGTGGAACGAGAGCTGAAACGCCTGGGCGCCAGCGCATCGGAGCTGCTGCCGGAGATGCAGAAGTGGTTCCGAGCCGAAACCCCGGACGACCTCTACGCCTCGGTGGGCTTCGGCGGGATCAGCATGAGCCAGGTCGCCGGCCGGCTGGCGCTACACCTGCGCCGGGACGACGTAGCTTCCGAAACGGCGACGTCACCTCCTACCGCGACGGACGTCCCGGATAGGACGATCCGGGTGCTGGGCACCGGCGACGTCCTGACGCAGATGGCGCGCTGCTGCGGTCCAGTGCCTGGTGACACGATCATCGGTTACGTGACGCGGGCGCGCGGCGTCACGGTGCACCGCACAGACTGCCCCAACGTCGTCCACAACCGGGAGAGGGAACGGCTGGTCGACGTGGAGTGGGGAGAGCGCGGGCGCATGTTCCCAGTGGCGATCAAGATCGAAGCGAGGGACCGTGTCGGCTTGATCCGAGACCTCAGCACGCTGATCGCCGAAGAACGCGTCAATATCGGCACCCTGGGCACGGCGCCACATGACGACCGCACCGTGACCGTCTCGGTCACCTTCGAGACGACTGGCGTCGAGCAGCTCTACCGCTTATTCGCCCGCATCGAGAGCATCCAGGGCGTCTTCGGCGTGGCGCGAGAGACGGACTCCACGGTGCGGGAGATCGCGTAGCCAGTTCGAACCCAGACCACCAACCCACCAGGCCGGCCACGCGACTGCCTCGATTGACACAAGGCCCGGCTATAATGCGCTTGTTTTCTTACAGTGCATGGTGCCACCTCGGCCTGGAGATCCCGCATTTTATATTCAGCGCGATTCAGGTCAAATGGCCCCCTTTGGGGCTCGCTAGAAAGGCTGACTAACCAGTGGAGTACAGGAATCTCGGCAACTCCGGCCTGCAGGTATCGGTTGTCGGTCTCGGTTGCAACAACTTCGGCGGACGGGTCGATCAAGCCGGCACGAAGGCGGTCATCGACCAGTGTGTCGAGGACGGCATCACGTTCTTCGATACGGCGGACATCTACGGCGGCGGCAAGTCCGAGGAGTTCATGGGGCCGGCGCTGAAGCCGCACCGCCGTGACGTCGTCATCGCGACGAAGGCCGCCGGTTCGATGGGCGAAGGGCCGTACTGGCGCGGCGCCTCCCGCAAATACCTCATGGAGGCCGTCGACGCGAGCTTGCGGCGGCTGGACACGGACTACATCGACCTGTTCCAAGTCCACTTCCCGGACGCCAAGACGCCGATCGAAGAGACGCTGAGCGCCCTAGACGACATCGTGAAATCCGGCAAGGTGCGCTACATCGGAAACAGCAACTTCGCCGCCTGGCAGGTCGTCGAAGCCGACTGGGTCGCCCGTACGGAGCACCTGACGCGCTTCGTCGGCGCCCAGAACGAGTACAGCCTGCTCCAGCGCAAGATCGAGCCGGAGCTGGCCCCGGCTTGCCTCAAGTACGGCCTGGGCCTGCTGCCCTTCTTCCCGCTGGCCAGCGGCTTCCTGACCGGCAAGTACCGTCCCAACGAGGCTCCGCCGGAGGGTACGCGCCTGGCCAACCCGAACAGCCCGTTCGCGGCACGCGTCCTGAACGAGGGCAACTTCGACATGCTGGTCAAGCTCGAGAAGTTCGCCGAGGACCGCGGTCACACGATGATCGAGCTGGCGTTTAGCTGGCTGGCGAGCAAGCCGTTCGTGAGCAGCGTCATCGCCGGAGCGACGAAGCCGGAGCAGGTGACGCAGAACGCGAAAGCCGCCGACTGGAAGCTGACCGACGAGGAGTTCGCGGAGGTCGATGAGATCATGGGCAACGCGCCCGCCACGGGTCGTTAGCGGTCCGAATCGGACGCGATAGCAAGAGACGAGGTCACAAAACCTCGTCTCTGTATGTTCGCGCCGGATTTGAGACTATTCGCCGGTGGTCGCCTCGACGGTACGGCCGTTACGCTTCTCGGTGGCCGCTTCCTCGGTGGTTTCATCAGTACCGTTTGTGCCGGTCGTGCCGTTGGTAGCGCTAGCGCGGCTGCTGCGAGAGCCGCTGATCTTGGTTGAACCGGACTCGGTCATCTGGACGCTGCCGTCCAGCATGGCGCCCTCGTGGATGCTGAGCGTCTTGGTCGCAATCTCGCCGGTGACCTTACCGCGCGGCATCATCTCGACGCGCTGATCGCAGCGGATTTCACCCTTGAAGTTGCCGGCTACGACGACGAACGTGGCGTGGATTTTGGCGTCCACCTCCGCTCCCTCGGAGACGTGCACGGTGCCCTTGGTGTCGACCTCGCCGCTGAATGTGCCATCGATGCGGACGCTGTCGTCGACCCTGAGTGTGCCCTTCCACTTCGCGCCTGTCGCGACGACGTTGGTGCAGCGCTCGGGCGGCGTCGGCGCGGAATTAGGCTGCCCGCGATCGCTCGCGAACGCCGGCGTCCCGAGGTCGTTGTCCTGCGCACTCACCTCACCGAGGTAGCGCGTGTCAGACACGCCGCGTTCGCCCAAGTCGTTGCTCACCTTGAGATCTGGCCTGTTGCTGTTGCCGAAGAAGCTCAACTTCGGACCTCCTATCCTGGTTGACAACCGGCAGCATCCGCCCAAGCCATAGTTTGTGTTTTGAAAAGCTTGTTTTGGCTCGGCGCCCCGCCGGATGTCGTCCGTCTCCCCGTCGTGACGGACTCCCATCCTACTCGCAAACGAGGCCCCCGTCAAGACATAACATGTTGACCGATGCCTCACGAAATGGAACGGGGGACTGCTGAATCCATATCACTCCGCGAGATGGCAAATGTCGTTGAGGTGCAAGAGGACCGCTTGTCGCGTATCTGAGGAAGTAACCGAAGCGTCAATTATGTTCAGTGAGCAGTTGTCGATCGAAAACGGCATCGGGCGCTTGTAGGGCATTGCGAGCACAGACTGGCAGAACAACGCGATCGGCCCCCCGTGCGACACCACGGCCACAGTTTCCGCCGGATGCGCCTGCGCGATGCCCCATAGCGTGGACGTGACGCGGTCGAAGAAGTTGTCGCGCCCCTCCTCGCCGGGATAGGTGCGCTCAGCCGGATTGGCGACGGCGCCGAAGCGCTCGCGCACCTCAGCGTAGGTCATGCCGGACATCTCACCGAAGTGGTACTCCGAGAGGTCTTCGTCGATCGTCGGCTCGATGCCGAGGCACTCGCCGATGGCGAAGGCGGTCTCGCGCGCTCGCAAGAGGTGGCTGGAATAGACCGCCGTGGCGCCGAGCGTTGCGAGGTGCTGTCCCGTGAGCACTGCTTGACGGCGTCCCTGCTCCGTCAAAGGGTAGTCTTCCTGCCCCTGGAGGCGGTTTTCGAAGTTGCCGACGGACTCGCCGTGGCGGACGAGGATCAGCTTCATGAAGCAGCCGGTTCCGAAGGGTTGGCGTCGCGCCAATCCTGGGGTACGACGCCGGGGCGGTTCGTGGACAGCGTGTCGGTAGCCGTGGCCACGTCGAGGAAGTTGCGCAGCATGCGGCCCGTCGCGCCCCAGATGACGTGCTCCTCGAACTTGAAGCCCTCCATGACCACGACCTCGCTTCCGCGCTGTCGTGGCACCTCAACAAGGTTCGACTCGTCCAGCAGGTGTGGCAGCGGCACCTCGAGCACCTCGGCGACCTCTGACTCCTGCGGTCGCCAGGGATAGGGTGAAAGCGTCGCATCGATCTCGCCGACGTAGACGCTGACGTGGAAGCTGCTGATCGTGACGATGTCGTCGAGCTGACCGATGACCTCGATATGGCTCGGGTCGACGCCGATCTCTTCATGAGCCTCACGCAGTGCCGTGGCGATCAAGTCCTCGTCTGCCGGGTCCATGGCCCCGCCGGGAAAGGATATCTCGCCGCTATGGCGCCGCATACCATCGGGACGCTTGGTGAAGACCACGTGCAGCGCGTCACGGTGCGTGTAGAGCGGCACGATGACGGCGGCACGCGGTGCGTCCGTCGGAGCGAACGTCCTCGGTTGATAAGCGGCCAGAAGAGCACGAATTTCGTTTAGCACGGCTGTCCTTATCGTAACAGCGTTTCGCAATCGGGATATCCACTGCTATGCTCATTTCCCATGCCGGAGAGCTTTCGGTCGCCACGCGGCGCCAACGACATCCTGCCGACGGACCAGCCTTACTGGCGCTGGCTGCGCTATACCGCGGTACGCGTCGCCGAGTCTTACGGCTACGGTGAGATCCAGACGCCGGTGTTCGAGCACGTTGGCGTCTTCTTGCGCCCGGGCTCGGAGGGCACCGACCTCGCCGACAAGGAAATCTACGCCTTCCAGGACCGCGGCGGCGACCAACTCGCGCTGCGCATCGACGGGACGCACGGCGTGGCGCGCGCCTATGTGGAGCACGGCATGGCATCGTGGTCGCAGCCCGTGCGGTTGTTCTACGTCGCGTCGGTGTTCCGCTACGACAGGCCGCAGGCGGGACGCTATCGCGTTCACCATCAGTTCGGTGTCGAGGCGATCGGTGACGGCTCACCCGACGTCGACGCCGAGGTCATCGACCTCCTGCGCACGTTCTACGAGGCCCTGGGCCTGGGCGAGGTGCACCTGCTGCTGAACTCGATCGGCGACAACGTCTGCCAGCCTGCATATCTCGATAAGCTAGGCGCCTACTACGCCGACAAACTCGACCAGCTGTGTGGCGACTGCAAGCGCCGCTATCACATCAACCCGCTGCGCCTGCTGGACTGCAAGAACGAGCCGTGCCAGCCGTTCAAGCCCGGCGCGCCGAAGAGCGTCGACAACCTTTGCGAGGCCTGCGCAGCGCACTTCACGGCGCTGCGCGGGCTGCTCGACGGTCTTGGCATCGAGTACGAGATCGACCATGCGCTGGTGCGCGGCATCGACTACTACACCCGCACGGCCTTCGAGTTCCAGCCGAAGGTCGAGGGCTCTCAGACGACGATCGGCGGCGGCGGCCGCTACGACGGACTGATCGGGCAGCTCGGCGGCCGGCCGACGCCCGGGATTGGCTTCGGCACCGGCATCGAGCGCATCATCCTCAACCTGAAGGCCCAGGGTGTGGAGCCGCCGACCGCCGCGCTACCGGATGCGTATCTCGCGATCGCCGACGCGTCGGCCGGATCGCGGGCGATGATGCTGGCACGCGAGCTGCGACTGGGCGGTGCGAGCGTCATCGCTGGTACGGCCGGGCGCAGCATGAAGTCGCAGATGCGCCAGGCGAACGCGCTGGGCGCTCGTTTCGCGCTCGTGCTGGGCGAGAAGGAACTCGCCGACGGCAGCGTGTCGGTACGCGACCTGGCGGCGCAGTCTCAGGAGAGCTTGCCGGCGACGGACGTGCTACGGCGCATCAAGGGCTAGGTCGCTGGTATAATCGGATCGCGGGGCCCCAGCAACGGGGCCTTTTGCGTGGATATCGAGATGCAAGACAAGTTGAGAGCAATCGAAGCGCGCTTCGAGGCCATCACCGAAGAGATGGGCCAGCCGGAAGTCGTCGCCGACTACCAGAAGCTGCAGACCCTGGCGAAAGAACGCGCCGGGCTGGAGAAGGTCGTCTCGATCTACCGCGAGCTCGGCGAGGTGGAGGCGCAGATCGAGGAGGCGCACGGCCTCTCCGGTGGCAGCGATCGAGACATGGCGACACTGGCTCAGGAAGAGCTATCGGAGCTGGAGGCTCGGCAGGCGCAGCTGGAAAACGACCTCAAGTTGGCGTTGCTGCCATCCGACCCGCACGACGACCGCAACGTCATCATCGAGATCCGCGGCGGCGCCGGCGGCGAGGAGTCGGCTCTGTTCGCGGCTGACCTCTTCCGCATGTACTCACGCTACGCCGAGACGAAGCGATGGCCGGTCGAAGTGGTCTCGTCCAGCGACACGGAGAAGGGCGGCTTCAAAGAGATCGTCTTCGAGGTTCACGGCAGCGGCGCTTACTCCCGATTCAAATACGAGAGCGGCGGTCATCGCGTCCAGCGCGTGCCGGAGACCGAGGCGCAGGGCCGTCTGCACACCAGCATGGCGACCGTCGCGGTGCTGCCGGAGGCCGACGAGATCGAGGTCGAGCTGGACGAGAAGGAGATCCGGGAGGAGATTTTCCACGCCGGCGGGTCCGGCGGCCAGAACGTCAACAAAGTCGCGACCGCGGTGCGCATCACGCACGTCCCCACCGGCATCGTGGTGCAGTGCCAGGACGAGCGCTCGCAGCTGAAGAACAAGGTCAAGGCGCGCAACGTGTTGCGGGCTCGGCTGCTTGCGATGAAGGAAGAAGCGCAGGCATCCGAGATCGCCTCCACCCGCAAGTCGCAGGTCGGCAGCGGCGACAGGTCGGACCGTATCCGCACCTACAACTTCCCCCAGGATCGCGTCACCGATCATCGCGTCGGCTACACGCGCCATAGCCTGCCCCAGTTCATGGACGGCGACATCGACGATCTGGTCGATGCGGTGGCAACGGCCGTACAGGCCGAACGCCTGGAGGAATCCCTGGTTTGACGACGCTGCGTGTGGCCGCCCGGGCTGCGCGCGATCGTCTGCTCGCGGCCGGGGTGGCGGAGGACGAGATCGAGGCGGAGATCGAAGCTGAAGTCCTGCTGCGACACGCCATGGACCCGGTCCGGGAGGTGTCGAAATCCTACCTCTATGCCCGCTTCGAGGACCAGATAGAGCCGGCCGTCTCCCAACGCTTCGATGCCTTGCTGGCGCGGCGACTGGCACGTGAACCCACCGCATACATCACTGGACATCGCGAGTTCTACGGGCTCGATTTCCGCGTCACCGCGGACGTGCTGATTCCGCGCCCCGAGACGGAGCTGCTGGTCGAGAGCGCCATCGGGCTGGCGCAGGCTTACGTACGGCGGCCCCGGCTGCGCATTGCCGACGTCGGTACCGGTTCGGGAGCGATCGCGGTGGCGTTGGCGAAGGCGCTGCCACGCGCCGAGGTGTACGCCACCGACGTTTCGCGCCCGGCCCTGGATATCGCGGCGGAGAACGCGAGCCGGCACGACGTCGCAGGACGCATCGCGTTTCGCGCCGGCGATCTGTTGACGCCTTCGCATGATTATGTCGACTTGATCGTCGCCAACCTGCCCTACGTGACCACTGCCGACTGGTCGCAATTGGAGCCGGAGGTGCGGGAGCACGAGCCGCGTCTGGCGCTAGACGGTGGCAGCGACGGCCTGAGGTTGATCCGGCAGCTTCTGTCGCAATCGCTCCGAGATCTACGAGGCGATGGCAGCGTTCTGCTCGAGGTCGGCGATGGACAGGCCGAAGTGCTGCGGGCCTTCGTCAAGGATGCCCTGCCGCCTACGGTGAGCTGTCAGGTGCGAGCCGACTTCCGGGGCGTCTCCCGGGTGTTGCTCGTCCGAGCCGGAAACAGCTAAACAGTCTTAACGATTCTGCCATTAATGTTGACGACGCCGCATTTCGCGTTAAACTGTGGCCGATCTGAACGATATGCCTAGTAAAGCAAGGAGGCGCTACTTATGGCCACTCAGCCAAGTATGAACATGGGGATGGAGGAGCTGACCTCGCCCGAAACTTTGAAGGCGGCGATGGCAGAGCTGATCGCGACGATGCTCTTCATCATGGTCGGTGTGGGCTCAATCGCGGCGGTCGTGGCGAACGACAGCGATCCGCTGCCGAACGTGGCGCTGGCACACGGATTCACGATCGCCTTGCTGGCAGCTGGTATCGCCGGCATCTCCGGCGGTCACATAAACCCAGCCGTCACCTTCGCCATGATCATCACGGGCCAGATGAGTGTGGCCAAGGGCGCCGTGTACATCGTGGCGCAGCTAATCGGTGCGGTCATTGGCGCCCTTCTGCTGCGGGCCTTCATCCTGGACGCGGTCCTCGAGTCGATTGGTGGCGGTGGTGGACACGCATTGGGGCCGGCCGTCAGCGAAGCCTGGCACGGCATGCTCCTCGAGGCACTCGGCACCTTCGTCCTTGTCTGGACGATCTTCGCCGTCGCGGTGAACCCGCGGCTCGGCAGTGGCAACGCCGCACCCCTGTACATCGGCCTGGCGGTCGGCGTAGTTCACTTCTTCTTGATCCCGTTAACCGGTTCCGGCATCAACCCGGCGCGCACCTTCGGTCCGGCGTTGGGCCTGCCTGGAGCCGCTGACGGCGTTGCCGGTCGCTGGGATGACGCGTGGATTTACTACATCGGCCCGCTGCTGGGCGCTGCGGCCGCGGCACTGAGCTACTATATGCTCTTCCTGACACCCAACAAGAACGACAGCTAGCTCCCGTATCGGTAGCACAAGCAAACGCCCGCCTCGAACTTCGGGGCGGGCGTTCGCTTGTCTCTAAGAAGGCTCGCCTCGACTGGGTCTCGCGGTTAACGTCCCGTCGACCCGAAGCCGCCGTCAGATTCTGCTGCCAAGGAAATCATAGGTTGTCCATTCGGCGCGAGTTGGATGGTTCTTTTGAGGGTGTGCGAAAGGTATGATTGTCGGGAATGTCTGAACGTACTGCTCTCTCTCTCTTTCCCGAGCTTCAGGAGGATATTCTTCGGCTCCAGCGCTCCGGTGTCCTGCCGTCGCAGCAGCTGGAGTCCATGATTGCCTCAGACCTCATCACGGCTGATGAAGCGTTCCAGGAGTCACAAGTCCAGCCGGCAAGCTTGGACCTCCGTTTGGGTGAAGTGGCACACCAAGTACGCGCGAGTTTCTTACCGGGTTCGGGAGCAACGGTCGCAGCAGGTATTAACTTGCTCGAAGTGGGAAAGCTAGACTTGGCAGATTCAGCTATCCTCCAGAAGGGGTGTGTCTACATCGTGCCTCTTCTGGAACACCTGGCACTTCCCCGCGACATCATCGGGAAGGCCAATCCCAAGAGCTCCACCGGCAGACTCGACGTTTTCGCCCGTCTGATCACGGATTACGGTGAACAGTTTGACCGCGTCGGCAAAGGATATAGAGGTCAGCTATACCTGGAAATCAGCCCGCGGAGCTTCAGTATCCGCGTGAAGCAGGGGACTAAACTTAATCAGATCCGGCTTCTGAAGGGTCTACCTGCACAGTCCGACAGTAAGCTCCAGCGTCTTCACAAGCGGGAATCGTTGGTCTACAGGAATGGCGAACCACGGAAAGCGCAAGTGGCTAACGGGTTATGGCTAACCGTCGACCTTAGTGAGCCCACGTTCGATGGAGTAATCGGCTGGCAAGCAGCCCCAAACGCACCGGTCGTCGACATAGACGCTACTCACGAACTTGACCCAATGGATTACTGGCAGCCCGTTCCCCTCCCGTCGAAGCCCCAGATGATCTTGAACCCCGGGGAGTTCTACCTGCTCTGCTCGAAAGAAAGGGTGCGGATCCCGGCAGAAATGGCAGCGGAAATGGTTCCTTATGATCCGACCGTGGGAGAGTTTCGTGTCCACTACGCCGGTTTCTTTGACCCGGGCTTCGGTTACAGTCGGGGTGACCTCCACGGCACGCGCGCGGTATTAGAAGTACGTTCGCACGAAACGCCATTCTTGTTAAGAGATGGCCAGCACATTGGTAGGCTCGTCTTTGAGTCGCTACTGGAGCCATCCTCCAAAGTCTATGGGACTGCGGTCGGTTCCTCGTACCAGAATCAGGCAATCGCACTTGGCCGGCAGTTTCGAGTGCCACGCAGTGAGGCCTAGCGAGGAATCAGGAGCTCGAGGCCGTTGCCATCTGGATCGTAGGCGAGCACCGATAGCCAATCCTGACCCGTGGACTTCCGTGACGCAATGGTCCCGCCAGCCTGCTCAATATGACGGAGCAGCTTCGCGACATTATTCCCAGCACCGACTTCGATAACCACCAGTGCCTGCGTGCGGTGATGATCCGCATACATAGTCACGACCCTTAGCTGTAGGCCGGGTCCGTTCGCGAAGTTGTAGAGTGCCGAACCTTCAGGCGAGGCGGGACCAGTCTCGACGGAGAGTGGCAAGCCCAAAGCAGTGCCCCAGAAGCGTTTTGCGCGCTCGATATCTAAGACTGGTAACTCAATCACTGAAAGACGCAAATCTGCCACCTCCCTAGAGTAGCAGTGGTCTCTAGAGCCTTGCCTGATAAACTCGCGTAGACGTACTAATTCGGAGGCGCTAGGTGTCAGTGGTACCTTGGATATTTGATGGCCCGGATCGGACCATAGTTGGGAACGTCCAGGATTTTTCCCTCGACGGACCATCAATTCTGGTTTTGGGTCTCGACAAGGCGCAATTCGTCGACAGTGCCGATGCTAACGTGTCCTATGACTTGCAAGTCGGCGGGCAATATCGCGACCATCGCAACGACGGTGGAACCGGTCTGGAGGATGGCGACGAGCTTGTTCTATATCCGAGCGGAGCGGTAATTGTACAGACCGAAGAGCACTTCCACATGCCGACATGTCGATTCGGTCATATCGTTCCGAAGGTCCGTCTGCTTCAACAGGGAATCTCGAACACGTCGTCCAAAGTCGACCCTGGCTACGATGGACGCTTATTGGTGACCGTCTTCAACCTCGGGAAAAGGACTGTTCGGTTGCGGCGCGGGCAGGCATTTTGTGCGCTGTACATTCTAGACATCATGGCCGGGGCCCAACCATATGGGAAGCCCTCACAGCAGATAGAATCTGCTCCTAGGACGCGCCGCCTTCAGAGAGTGCGCGACTTGATCGATTCCAATCCTACCGCGGTTGGCTTGATATACGGAGTCGGCTGGATCATCGCTTTACTCGTCGGCGCGCTGTGAGCTCTGGTGGAGCCTGCACCGTCGTTTAGGCGTCGGCTGTCGCCGGTTCGGCCTCTTCTGGCTCAGCTGGCTCTTCCTCGGGCCAGACGAGCTTCTTCTGCATCTCGCGCGGCGGGTCGATGTAGATGGCGCTCCAGCCGCAGGACTCCTCGCAGAGGCGGCAGCCGGTGCAGCGGCGCTCGATGACGTTGGCGACGCCGAAGAAGTCCCCGACCTTGCCGCCCGAGAGGTCGAGGTCAAGCGCATCGAAGGGACAGACCTGAATACAAAGCTCGCACCCCGAGCCGATGCAGTTGTCCTCGATAACTATCGCTTTGGGCCACTCCTTGCGCGGGAAGGTGCGGGCTACGTCGCCTACCTCGTCGAGGATCGCCTCAGGAGGGCAGACGACGCCGCAGGCTCCGCAATCGATGCAGAGATCAGGGTCGATCTGGTGGATGACGTTACGGGTGCCGGTGATGGCTTCCGTGGGGCAGCGCTTGGTGCAGGCGGTGCAACCGATGCAGGTCTCGATGATCTTGTAGGCCAAAGTGAATCTCCGGTCGGCTTGATGCCCGCTGCCCATGAGTATAGGCGGCGCGTTCGCATAGCCGCAAGGCGCGGCCGCTGGGCCAATAGATGACGCTCGGGTCACGGTCTATGCGATTTCAATACGTGGGATGAAGCCGGTGTCGAACTCGGCGATGCGCTTTTCTCCCAGGCTCCAGAGGCGGGAGCGGGCCGTCTTTGCGCCGGTAACCAGAGGTCCCAGATGCAGGCCCGCGAACGTAACAGGGTAGCGCTCCAGCTTCTCGATGCCCGCGTCGAGCAGGCTGATGCTGCCGGGAAACTCGTGGCGCGTCACATGGACGAATGCTGCCGTGATCTGGATCAACCCCTGGTAAAAGCCGCGTAGCTCGCGGTCCGAATCGAGCCAGACCTGCTCCCAGGCCTCATGCGCATTCCAGTAGTGCCCCGCGTTATACAGGTCGATGCCGAGCTGTAGCAGCGCCTCCGGCGTCTGCGCCTCCAGGAATGCCTCGCGCTCGTCGCCTTCGACGGCGAAGTAGCCTTCGATCTTCATCGTCGCTATTGTAGGATTCAGGACGAGCTTGAAGCATGAACGAGGATTTCATGCCGCGAAGAATCAGCAAGATAGAAGCCAAATTCTTCAGGAAAGCGCGTCGTTCTCGCACTCCGCCTGCTTTGGCAGCGGTACTAAGAGACGCTGAATCAGCGTTATGGAATCAATGGCGGTCAAGCCAGTCCTTCAACCACCCTGGCCTAAGGGTGACGAACGGTCAGCCGCCTTAAGAGACTTCTTAAAGGCTCATTTGCCAGAGACTTATGGCCTAGCAAAAGGAGAATGCGTTGATTTCTTAGGCACTCGAAGCGGCGAACTCGACATTATCATTTATGACAAGGTGCGCAATCGCCCTCTACTTGAGCGAGAAGGAGGTGACGGAATCTTGCTTGCTGCGGAAGCGCTCTTAGCCGCAATCGAGGTCAAGTCACGACTCGACATCGATCAAATCAAGTCTTGCTACGAAGCCTCTGCGAAACTTGCGAGCTTCGTCCCTTCGGGGAGCGCTGGATGTCGGCGTCAGAGGACGCTCAACTGCCTAGAGCCTTCTACTCTGTCGTTGCCTACGA
Source organism: Dehalococcoidia bacterium (assembly GCA_965197795.1). GTDB lineage: Bacteria > Chloroflexota > Dehalococcoidia > DSTF01 > WHTK01 > WHTK01. Next base: position 1,453,872 of record OZ240228.1, read on the forward strand.
AACCAACTTGGCTAAAGAACATTGGATGGAACATGAATGGCGCAGGTTCCAAGAGGTTGCTGAAACGCTAGGGTGTTCGACTGATAGCATCGACCGAGCTCTGGTCCTTCAGCGAGGATTGCTCAACCTCCCCGGTAAGCTTGGTAAGAAGCCGTCAGGTGATGGCTCCGACGTCTTCCACGACTGGTTTCTTCATCTCACCAACTTGCTCAGCAGAGAGAATGACCGACGAGCTATCGTTAGGTGGGACTACTACTCAGCCCTGAGTCGCCGCGGATGGACACATCTTGAGATGCGCCAGAACAGGAGGGAAACCGAAACCGATGCGTGACGTAGCCCTTAGAGCCCTCGATACGGCACGGACGCGCGGCGCCTCTTACGCCGACGCGCGGATCGTCGAGTTCAAATCCGAGTCCGTCACGGCGCGCAACGATGCCGTGGAAGGGCTGGTGGTGGACGAATCGCTGGGCTTCGGCGTCCGGGTCATCGTCGACGGCTACTGGGGATTCGCCGCGTCGAACAAGATGACCACCGCCGAGGCCGACCGCGTCGCGGCCGAAGCGGTCAGGATCGCGAAGGCATCGTCTCTGGCGGGCGGGCCACGAGCGAACATCGGTCCGCCGGTTCGCCACGTAGCCACCTACGTCACGCCGATCGAGAAAGATCCCTTTGCCGTCTCGCTGGACGACAAGATCGCATTGCTGCTCAAGGTCAACCGCACGATGGCTGCCGTGCCGCAAATCATCGCCGCGGAGTCCAGCCTCTACTGTCAGCGCGAGCACAAGACGTTCGCTTCCAGCGAGGGCGCGTTCATCGAACAGGAGCTCTACGAGACGGGCTGCGGCATCGAGGCGACAGCGACCGCCGAGGACGAGGTACAGAACCGCTCCTACCCCAACAGCGTCGGCCGGCACCAGGCGACGCAGGGCTGGGAGTTCGTCGAAGGCTGGGACCTGGCCGGTAACGCTAGCCGCGTGGCGGAAGAGGCGGCGGCGCTGCTCACCGCGAAGTCGCAGGCGCCCGGCGTGACGACGGTGATCCTGGACGCCTCGCAGGTGGCGTTGCAGATCCACGAGAGCTGCGGCCACGCCATCGAGCTGGACCGAGTCCTCGGCACCGAGGCGGCGTTCGCCGGGACCAGCTTCCTGACCACGGAGAAGCTGGGCGACTTCCGATACGGCTCGGACGTCGTGAATCTGACGGCCGACGCGACGATCCCGGGCGGGCTCGGCAGTTTCGGCTTCGACGACGAGGGCGTGCCGGCGCAGCACGTCCCCGTGGTGCGCAACGGCATGTTCCAGGGCTACCTGACGTCGCGAGAGACGGCGCAGCAGGTCCGAGCGATGCGCCCCGACCTGTCGGCCGGCGCGCTCGTGCCCGGCCTATCGGGCGGCGCGATGCGAGCCGACAGCTGGAGCCACCTGCCGTTGATCCGCATGACCAACGTCAGCCTGGAGCCCGGCGACTGGACGCTGGACGACATGATCGCCGACACGGACGAAGGCATCTACATGGAGACGAACCGCAGCTGGAGCATCGACGACAAGCGGCTCAACTTCCAGTTCGGCACCGAGCTGGCGCGCGAGATCAAGAACGGCAAGCTGGGCGACCTAGTCAAGAACGCCACCTATACCGGCATCACGCCGCAGTTCTGGGGCTCCTGTGACGCCATCGTCAACCGCGACGGCTGGGTAGTCTGGGGAACGCCGAACTGCGGCAAGGGCCAGCCAGAGCAGGTGGCGCACACCGGCCACGGCGCCAGCGCCTCGCGCTTTCGCAACGTCCGCGTCGGCGTCATGCAGTAGGCGCTATCCGGCGATTGGGAGCGAGGAAGCCTCTAGTTTGGTCAGGTCGATGGTTGTGGACGCGTGCTCAATTTCGATGCCTACAGCGCGGCCGTCTCGCCCGTAGTCCACGACTATATCTACGGCAATCTCGTCCGATTCAACGCTTGGCTCATCGCATAGCGATATGTAGAGCGTGTCCGTTTCCGAGTAGTAATGCAGCTTCATTGCCAGCCTCAGCTTCGAAAGCGACGAGCCAGAAACGCATTGTGGATGGTCATTCCCTCACTCAGTGTAACAACTCTGAGGGCACGATTGCCCAAGCTCGGGACTATACCCCAGTAACGAATCCGTCCGTCTGCCTGTGCTTCCCGTCTCAAAGGATCCTCGATGACGCCGATGCACATCTCGAACGAGATATAGGGGCGCACTGCTAGCACTTGCTCACGAAAATACCGGGTGGTTTCAAACATCCGTGAGTTAGCCATTAACGCCGCGGGTCCGATCCGCACCAAGCTATCACGCCTTGACTTCAGCAGCCGCCCGACGGCAGCTCCAGTCGCCACTCCCCGTCTTCCTTGACCAGCGTGTTCTGCGTCGGGTCCGCCTGCGCTCCGGCAACGGTCGACACGACCGTTGCCGAGGCAGAGTCGCCGTCGACGATGAGGTTGCGCACCTCGGTGATCACGAATTCGCGGTCTGCTAGCGCTTCGCGGGCGGCCGAGATGAAGGCGACGAAGCTCTGCTCGCTGCAGCGCTCCTGACTGTCCGAGTCCAGCAACGCATACATCTCGGTTGGCTGCATGTCGACGTAGTGGTCGATGTACATGCGAAGGACAGATTCGACGCGCTCTTCATCGGAATCGCCGCAGGCGACGATCGCGAACGCCATCAGGAGCGATCCGGCAATGAGGTATCGCTGCATGAGAGGCATTCTAGCCGCCCGCTAGGGAAGACTGTCCTCTTGTAACGTAAACGAAACGATGGTGCGTTTGGCGTTTGATGTCGACGTTTCGTTGCCCTGTCTACCCTGAGCGTGGTGTATTTCGCTACGGGTCAAGCAAGGAGAGTAGCGAAATGGTGACAGCTCGCCTGGAAACGGGAGCGAGGGTCGTAAGCGGCGATGGCAAGCGCCTCGGCATCGTGAAGCAAGTGGCCGGGGACCGTTTCGGGCTGAACCGGCGCCGCCTGCCGGACTACTGGCTGGCAACTGAATACGTGGCTTAGATTTCGGACGGTCTCGTCCAGATGGTTCTGATCAAGCAAGGCGTCAGCGCTGCGCGCGTGATGCACCCTCTTAGGGATCGATCACCCCGATCCGCCGGCGCCACCGGCCGCCTCCTCGGTTGCGGCTCCTGGCCCGGCGTCCGTTGCTTGCGCGAGAGACGGGGGTGTGGTGTAGGAAAACAGCGTCTTGACTCGCCACCCAATCGTACTCGAAATGGCAACGGCCGCAGCCCCGCCGCTGACGACCGCGAACGTCGCGCCCAACGCGGCCGCGACGAGGCCGGATTCTACCGCCCCTAGCTGGTTCGACGCCTGGATAAAGACCTGCCCCACGGAGCTAACCCGGCCCCGCAGCTCGTCCGGCGTGGTGAGCTGGATTATCACCTGCCGCATGACCACGCTGACGTAATCCGCGGCTCCGATCGCCATATAGACCGGGATTGAGATGTAAATGTTCTTGGAAAAGCCAAATACCATGGTCAGGATGCCGAACACAGCAACCGAATAAATTAGGGCCCGGCCAGAGTGGAAAATCGGTGGACGCATGATCAGAATGCCAGACATTAAAACAGCGCCTATCTCAAGAGAGGCAAGGAGCAACCCGTATCCAAAGCCGCCGACGTGCAAGATATCAGTCGCATAGATTGGTAAAAGGCCCTTTGCACCGCCAAAGATCACGGCGAACATGTCGAGTGAGATGGCCCCGAAGATAACAGGGCTGCGCTTGACGAATAGGATGCCTTCCTTGATCGCAGCGATGCTGACGTCGCGGACATTGACATCACGCGGCTGTTGGTAACGCAGCAATGCCATCAGCAGGAACGCGGCCCCGATCGCGCAGGTGTACACGATGTAGGCCACTGAGATGTCGAAGCCCACGAGAACCCCACCGATGAACCCACCTGACATCATGCCGACCTGTTGCAGGCCGGAACTCGTCGAGACTGCGTTCGCGAACGTCTCGCGCCGCACGATACCGGGTAGCAGCGCCAGTCGTGCTGGGTTCTCGAATGACGAGGCGAATCCGACGAGCAGAACCAGTCCATAGATCAACTGCGCGCTCACCCAACCGTTGAGGGTAGCTATCGAAAGGGTGATGCCGCAGGCCAGCGGTATCGTCTGTGCCGCCAGGATGATGTTGCGACGGTTATATCTGTCGGCGACCGCCCCTCCGAGCATCGAGACGCCCAGCGCCGGCAAGAACCGCGCCATACCCAGAATGCCAAGACTGAGGGCGCTGTCCGTCAGTTGCCAAACGTGCCATAGGAGGATGGCCTGCAGCATCGTGTTGCCAACCGCAGATGCAATGCGGCTGGAGGTGTAGAGCACGAAGCGCGGCTGGCGCAGCGCCTGAAAGGGGTCGTGCTTGGGTTGAAGCGGTTCGGAGGGAGGTTGGTTCAAGCCGGGTCTCCGGGGACCTGACCGAGATGCCACAGCGGCAGCGCCGCCCGAGTATCCATACGAGTCGTCATCTTAGCAGACGGCGGCGAACTGGCGGGCTGCCGTACGCTCATAGGTTCACGTCCATCCAGCGATGCTCGATCCCGGCATCGAGGAAGACGTCGCCGTACGCCGAGTAGCCAAGGCGCTCGTAGAAGCCGATGGCGTGCAGCTGCGCCGCGAGCGTGATCGACGTAGCGTTGTGCTCGCGGGCCAGATCGTGAAGCGCCAGCATGACGGCCCGTCCGAGACCGCTGCGGCGCTGCTCCGCCAGCACCGCGACGCGCCCGATGTGGCTGCGGCCATCGGGTTGGTGTAGCAGCAGACGGCCGGTGGCGACGGGTCGCCCGTCGAGTCTTGCGAGGACGTGAACGGCCGCAGTGTCGGCTGCCGGGTCGTCGTCGTGCTCGTCAATCTCGAGTTCTTCCGGGACGCACTGCTCCTCGATAAAGACGTGCCGGCGTATCGCAAGCGCTTGTCGCATTTCACGGGAGGTGGTGATCCGGACGACTTCGAGGTTCACAGCCGATATAATAGAGAAGCTAAGGGGACGACAGGATTCGACAGGGAATGCCGGACCTGGATTGCAAGCCGAGGCGCCATCGCCCTCGTTAATCAGGTGGCAAACCTTAATTGGCGATCGACAACTCGCCTACGCTGCCTAACTAGCAGTGTACGTTGACCCCATCTCACCCCGATGGGTGGGGAGTTCAGCGACGAAATGTCGGGGTGCTGTTCTGCTGACGGTCGGTAGGCGGAGCTCAAGATAACCGGCGGTGCCGGACGTCAGCCTGCCGGAGCGGCGGGCGTCCGCGGCGAGATTAAATGCCCGGCTAAGCTTGTAGTAGATCCCGGACGTACTTCTTCTGGACGGGGAGTTCGATTCTCCCCCGTCTCCACCAAGTCTCAAATACGATTCGGCCTTTCAGCGCCGGATCTGACGCCAAACGCCAAGAGGGCGGCCTTACGAAGATAGCTTCCAGGCTGGCGCATGCGCCTGGATGACTCAGCGTGGACGTCGACAGCTCAAAGACCACATTTTCGCTCATTCGCCGGCGGGTCGGGCCAAGGGACGCAAACGTCCCGGCCTCGGCTCTGCCGTATGCCGACCAGAGCCACACGGTCGTGGTAACACGCTGGTCCCGAGCAAGACTTTGGCTGCTAAGCGGCGGAGGCCCCCGAATTGTGGGGGCCTCCGCCGCTGGAAGGATTCGCCTGCTGGCTAAGGGCAGGGGAATCAGACGAAGAATACCGCAACGGCGGGGTTGGTAGAAGCACCAGGCCGAACAGCACGCCGCCGCTGTTGTTGTTGATGGCGTCCAGCACGCACTGGAGGTCGTGGAAGTCGAAGCTTCCTCCATCGAACCATGCGGTGACGCCGTGTCGGCGGCCGCGATGATCTCGTTCACCGTGCTGCGTTGTAGGCGCCTCCACAGCCTGCGTTGACGTAGAGCTCGTCGCCGGTGAACTCCCCGGACGCGACGTTAAGCTCAACGGCCAGGAACTGCACCAGGGCCTGCTCGTGGCAGTCGCCTTCACAGTCCGCAGGATGTGAGAAGTCGTCGTTGCGGCAGTCGCCAAATACGCTACAAAGATCGCTGATCTCCAGAAGGCTGAGCCAGGGTGGCTCGTCGCCGGGGCCGCTGCCGTCGACCGCGAACACGGTGTCCGCGTGGTACGGCGTTTGGACGTCAAGGTGCGTGCCGCCCGTCAGCCCGAGATCGATTTCCAGAGCGAACAAGTAAACCAGATCCTGAGGCGCCTCCGGCGGCGTCGCGTCCGTACCCGTGTGGGTCTTCCAGTAGCCCCAGGTCCGGCCGCTGCCCACGGGTACCAGCTCGAAGGCCACGTTGCCGAAGTTGCGGTCCGTGTGGTCGTCAGAGTTGACGGTAACGATGTGGATACCGTTCATCAAGTCTTCGTCGAACCCCTAGTCGTCGTGGGAGCAGCCGTCTGCGTAGACCAAGTCCGTGTCGTGCTTGATCGGTTCGGTCTGCTTCGAGTCGATCGTGGCCGTGTCCACCGCCAGGGCTTCACGCAGGCAGTAATCACCCTTACCCAGGTTTACGAAGCCGTAGCCGCCAAGGGCGCTGGTGAAGGTCTCAGCGCATTCGCCGACGGCGATATCACCTGGAGGACCACCGTTGGTACTGGTCAGGCGGCAGATCTTGATCGGCCAGCCCTCGATACCGACCTCGCCGGCGTCGAAGGTGCCGTTGTTGGGGTTGGAGTCGTAGTACTTGATGCCGGCGATGCTACTCAGCTGTCCCGGGTCCTTGACCTTGTAGTTGTCGGTCTTGGTGTGGCCGGTGTCAAAGCCGTAAGAACCACTGCAGGAGCTGAGCCCGTTGGGGCCGTTGACGTTCAGGTTCAACGCGACGGCGATGGTGGTGCCGCAAGCCGCCGCAAAGTCGTCCAGGCGGGTGATCCAGACCTTGTACTCACCGCCGGGGTTCGGCGTGTTGGCGTAGGGCACCAATTGTATGGTGGTACCGCCCGTGACAAGGTCCATTCCCGTGGCGTGAGAACAGTCAGGACCGTTCCCGGGAAGCGTCATGCTATCGACGACACCGTCAATGCGGCGTTCCCTCCCACCGTGAAGACTCGGCACCTGGCCTCGTCCTGCGACAGCAGCACCATGCCGCTGGGGTCGGTGACCTGGAAGACGTAATAGGTGTCGAAGTCTGGTGGTGGACCCTTGTCGGCTGGCGGCAGGCCCGCCGCCCCTTCGTGGATGGGGCCGCCGTTGAGGTAGACGTCCGCTTTGGCGTCGTAGAGATTGCCGTTTACCTGAACGCCGTCGTCCTCGCTGGTCCAGATGGCCCCCGTTATGGCATGGGCGGCCACGTCCTGAGCGGCGAAGAGTCCGAGAGCGATCACAGTCAGAAGCGTCAGTAGACCTACGTTCCGTCTCATCCGGGTCCTTCCTCATGAGAGTCGAGGGCAGTTGCTATCTCCCTCGCCTCCTGCTCGACGGCGCGGCTAGAGGTCCGCGCTTGACCGACGGGGATAACGCTGGTCGGATTTTCGCTACGGACACCTCCTGCTCCTTGGCGGTAGTATCGTCGGTGCCGCAATCGTGTTCGCGGTTATCTACTCGCTTGTCTCGTAGGCCGTTCAAACTGACCCACTACCCAGCGGTCAGGTGACGTTAAGGGAATCGGCTGCGGTGCGTTAAGGACGTAGAGCCTCACGGGCAGGGCTGGAGACAGAGGTCCGCTGGCTCGCAGAGTTGCAGCTCGTACGCAATCGGCAGCGGTCCCGGCTCCGTGATGACGCGTCCTTCCAGCATTGCTTGCCTCCTTGACCGGACTGACCCAACTATAGGCTGTGGTTGCCCCACCGTTTTGAGCAGACCCGACGAGGTTTGAGGCAAGGAAGCGCGGTCGGGCTCCGTTAACCCGACGGGAACTGCCGGGCTATCTGGAACGTCATTCATGAGAGATGGCAGTTCAGGGTTCGTCATTTAGCCTTGGTTTGTTGAGCGTTGGTCTGGTGTTGCTGGCGGCAGGTCTGGCCGTCGCCTGCACGGGTCCAGCCGGCGACACTGCGTCCACTCCGACCCCTCAGGCGACCGCAACCGTGACACCGATAGCCGAAGCCACCCCGACGTCGACAGCAACATTGACGCCTACAATCGTGGCAACGCGACCGCTTGGCGCTCAGTTCGAACTCGGGGTCGCCGAAACGATTCGACTCGAGAGCACCGGCCGGTCGCTCAGCCTGGAAGGCGTCACGGCCGATTCACGCTGCCCGGAAGACGTGACCTGCGTATGGGCGGGTGAGGTCACGGCGGTGTTCGCTGTCCTGAGGGACGACGCAACTCAGGCCCACATCGAGGTGACGCTGGGCCCGAATACGGACGCCACGGTCTCCTTCGATTCGTTTGCGTTGACGCTGGTCGCCGTCTCGCCTCAGCCCAGGACCTCCACGCCGATCGCTCCAGAGGACTACGTAGCCAGTGTCATCGTGGAACGGGTGCCGTCACAGGGTCGCGCCGGGATTCAGGGTTTGGTGACGCTCGGTCCGTTGTGCCCCGTGGCTCGACAAGACCAGCCGTGTTCAGACCGGCCCTATGCAGCGCTCATTCTCATAACGGACACCGATGGCAAAGAGGTGGCCCGAGTTATGTCGGGCCAGGACGGCCGCTACAGTCAGATCTTGCCGCCGGGGACCTACAGAGTCGTGCCTCAGACGCCGCCCGACAACATCCTTCCATTTGCAGCCGACCTGACGGTTCTTATCAACGCTGGTGAGTGGCCGACCCTTGATATCAGTTACGACACTGGCATTCGCTAGCGAACCGACCTTAAGCTAGCATCCTCTCGTTGCACCGCCGGCTAGCGTTTATGCCGGACAATCGACACAGCGAGGGTAGTCCTCGCGTATCGCATTACGGCTGACGAACGCTCAGTCTGAGGAGGCAGGCCATGGCAAAGTTTCTCGGCGTATTCAACGCCTCGCACACACCCTTTTGCTTCGCCGCGCCGGAGCTCTGGCAAGAAATGCGCGCGGCTCGCAATCTCCGAGGTGACGTCCCTCTTGATGACCTGGATGAGAACCGCAGAAAAGCGGCTCGTCTGAACGCCGCCCTCGAGACGCTGCGGTCGACGATCGCGGCGGCAGAGCCGGACGTTGTCGTCGTCGTAGCCAGCGATCAGATCGAGTCGTTCGACTTCCGCAACTTCCCGAGAATCGCCGTCTATCTGGGTGAGGAGTTTGAGGGGCGTTCATCCCAGAACGCCGCCGGTGGTAGCACGGGGGCGCCGATCAGGACGAAGCTCAAAGGGCACCCCGAGTTCGGCAGCCGGCTTCTTCTCGGACTGATGCGGCACGGGCTCGATCCCGCCTTCTGCATGGACATGCCGAACCCGGAGCGCGGCCTGGCACACGGCTTGATTTGGAAGGCTGAATCGATGACCGGGGTTACCACGCCCACGGTGCCGCTCCTGCTCAACTGCCACTACGCACCGCAGATCACCGCGATCCGAAGCTACGAAGCCGGCCGGGCGCTGCGAGAGGCCATCGAGGAGGACGAGAGCGATTTAAGAGTTGCGGTGGTCGGGACGGGCGGCCTCTGGCACACGCCGGGCGCGCCGGAAGCCTACCTGGACGAGGACTTCGACAGACAACTCCTGGCTCACCTGGAGGCCGGGGACGTCAAGGGCATGGCCAACTACTTCGATGCCTACTCGGTGTCCTCGGAGGATGTCAGCCAGAAGGCAGGCGCGACTGCGACCGGGATGCCGGTATCGAGCGGACCGCAAGGTGGCACTCGGCAGATCTGTAACTGGATCGCCGCCGCCGCGGCAGCGGACGGTACTCCGTTTACGATCCTAGACTACGTGCCCGTTTATGCATCCCCCATTGGTGCAGGCTTCGCCTACTGCTCGATGGCCTGACCTAGTGGCTGCGTGATTAGTAAGGAGAAGCGCCATGACTAACTCTCGAGAGCTGGACTCGCGCGCGGCGGGCGCAAGGCGGTTTCAGGACAAGGTCTGCGTCATCGCCGGCGCTGGTCAGGGCATCGGCAGCGCCACGGCGCGCCGGCTGGCGCAGGAAGGCGCCACGCTCGTCCTTGGCGACTGGGTTGAGGCTTCGGCGCAGAAAGTCGCTGCGGAGGTTCGCGAATTCGGCAGCAGCGTCATTACTCACACAGGAAACTACTCGACCTGGGAAGCCTGCGACGAGCTGATGACCAGCGCCAACCAGCAGTTCGGCAGAATCGACGTGCTCGTCGTCATAGTCGGTGGGACGATCTTTTTCCAGTCGTTACAGCACTACACGCCGGAGCAGATTGCCGCCGAGATCGACAAGTCTCTCTGGCCGGCGATCTGGTGTGTACGCGCCGCCCTGCCGTACATGATCGAACAGCAGTCCGGCAGCATCGTGACCATGGCGTCCCAGGCCCTCGTGGGCAAGTTTCGCGCCCCGTACGCCGCCGCGAAGGGTGGCGTCGTCGGACTGACGACGTCTCTGTCAAAGGAGCTAGGCAGATACGGTATTCGGATCAACAGCATCTCCCCCTCGGCCGTCAGCGCCTCCGATCGTGTGACGCCGCGCAACCACAACGTGGAGCCTGAAAGGAACGAATTGCCGGAGGAGGAGATGGAGCTGCAACGCCACTATCGCGAATGCGAACGACGGTCGGTGCAGCCCCTGAGGGAACACCTGGAACGCGATAGCACCGCAGCAGAACAGGCCGCCACGATCGCCTTCCTGGCGTCAGAAGACGCCTCCTACGTTACGGGAGAGGTGATCTCGGTCAGCGGCGGCGAGACGCTGCCGTTCTAGCTGGGTTCGAGCGGGCCAGCGCCGGCAGGTGACATCGCGCGGCCCTATGTGCACGTTGCACTTGCAAACATGTGAACCTGCCTGGAGGCATCTTGCAACAGGGCAGACACGAGGGACCGCTCGAACCCGGCGCGCAATCGCGCCGAGTTCGAGCAAGCGTGGCAGGAATTGATCGACGCGACCGTGCGGCGGCGTGAGGTCTACGAGCCAAACTACGGGGGTTCCTCCGTGGTGTTCGGTCCACCCCGGGAGCCGCCAGCGGCATTCACGGAAAACACTCCTTCGAGGCGCGTGCGGGGCCTCACCTGGGGCTGCGGATGCTTTCCTTGGGTATAAGCAGCTTTGAGGCACTGGGGTCGGACTTTACGCTACTGATCCTTGGCGCCTCAGACTCGGACGTCGCGAAATTCGAGGGTGCGGCGTCTTCGTTGCGTCTGCCGCTGAAGACGTTGCGGGACTCACAGGAGGACGAGCGCTCAGATTACGGCGCGCGGTTGGTGCTCTTACGGCCCGACCAGTATGTGGCGTGGGCCGGCGATGACGCACCCGGTGACGCTGCCGCCGTCCTTAAACGATCTGCCGGCCTCGCATAAAGCCAGCGCCGTTTCGCGACGGGAGGCGCAACCCGCGCGGTCCTCGGACCATTGACGACTCTGGGTACGCTGACTGCTGGTCAGGCGCTAACGGATTCGGCGACGGCGTGCACGGCGGTCGCCGCGTCCTGATAAAGGCCGTTCAGGCTACCGGCGGCCAAGGCCAGGATGCCGATGACTGCGATGGACAAGATCATCAAAATCAGTCCGTATTCGGTCGTGGTCTGGCCATTTTCGTCATGCATTTCGACTCTCCCTGCCGCGTTACGGGCTCACTTCCTGCACTTCCAATAACGGACCAACATCGCAGATGTGTCACATGGCGGTCGAGAACCCGCCTTGGCATGGCAGCACCTTGTGTTGGTTTCAGGGCGTCTGAGCCGATCGCGAGCGGCCTGGTAGCTATAATGCGCCCCGGACGCAGCCTCGAAGCCAGGAGGGAGCCAACTGACGACACAGCCAACGTCGACGAAGGAGGCTGGCCCGGCATGTACGGACGGCTGCCCCGGCTGCGGGCCGAACCACGTAGACCTGTCGGAGGAAGGCCTGCGGCTGACCTGTGGCGTCGGCCGCGGCGTCTGTCAGGCCAACGTGGAAGCATTTACGCTGGCTTGTGAGACTCCTTCCGGCCGCCGGGACGCGGCATTTGGCCCACTCGATCTGTTTGCGACCCTGGCCGAAATCGCCTTAGAAGACCGCACCGCCGACATGCTGGACCTGACGCGGGCTGAGCCCCACGGCGATCCTTGTACGGTACGCGGAGCGTCGCCTTCCGTGCTTCAGCCGTAAGCGATGGATTGAGTCTCGATCGAACATCGTTAGGACCGCCTCAGGATCGCTACACTAGACGCGGAAAGTGGACGCTTCGGGCTGGTCGGGTACCGTCCGCCTCCAGCCGGTATGCGCCCGCTCGTACAGCTCGGTGGCTGGCGTGTGGATGAGGAGTCCAATCATGACCAATGGCAGCAGCCGCGACACGCTCGGGATTCTGGTGGGCGGCGGTCCCGCACCTGGGATCAACAGCGTCATCAGCTCCGCGACGATCGAAGCACGAAACTCGGGAATGGGCGTCATCGGCATCCAGGAAGGCTTTGAGCACCTCATCGCCGGCGACGCTTCGCATACTCGCGGGCTCTCGATCGAGGATGTCTCGCGCATTCACTCGCAGGGCGGGTCAATTCTGGGAACCTCGCGTGCGAATCCCGCGAAGAGCACCGAATCACTGGAGACCGTGGTACAGACGCTCCGCAAGCTCGGAATCACTCACTTGGTGACGATCGGCGGCGATGACACGGCTTTCTCGGCCGCGTCCGTAACGGAGCACGCCAACGGTGCCCTGCGCGTCGCTCACGTGCCCAAGACGATCGATAACGACCTGCCGATGCCGAGCGGCATGCCGACCTTCGGTTATGAGACGGCGCGTCACGTTGGAACGGAGCTCGTGCTAACGCTCATGGAGGAATCTCGTACGGTAAACCGCTGGTTTGTCGTGGTCCTCATGGGACGCAAGGCGGGCCACCTGGCGCTCGGTGTCGGCAAAGCTGCGGGAGCGACGCTAACCGTGATCCCGGAGGAGTTCCCCGAGCGCATCACGCTGGATGACGTGGCTCGGGTGATTGAAGGCTCGATCTTGAAGCGACGGCTGACGGCGCAGGGCTACGGCGTCGCAATCGTCGGCGAGGGCGTTGGCGAGCGGATGGACCCAGAGGAGCTGCGCAGCGGGGCCGGAATCGACGTTTCCTACGACTCGCACGGCCATATTGCGCTGGCCGACATCCCGTTGGCTTCGATGATCAAACAGCGCCTGATCCGGCGCTTCGCTGAGCGCGGCGAGAAGATGCAAGTCACGGACGTAACGCTGGGTTATGAGCTTCGCTGCGCCCCGCCACTTCCCTTCGACATCGATTACACGCGGACCCTGGGTTGGGGCGCAGTGCGCTATCTTCTGGAGGAGCCCTCGGACAGCCAGTTGGAGCGCGGCGGCTTCGTGACATTGGACGGCGTTAACCTGCGCACGCTGCCTTTCGCGGACCTGCGGGACCCGGCCACCGGGCGCACGAAGGTCCGTCTCGTCGATGTGGCATCGGAGCACTATCGAGTCGCCCACGAGTACATGATTCGTCTCACGCCGGATGACTTTAGTGACTCGGCTCAGACTCAGCGCCTGGCCGAAGCCGCCGGCATGACGCCGGAAGCGTTTCGCTCGGAATACTGCCAGGTCTCGAATGGGAGCGACGCTACGACTTGAGCCGTCTGGAAGACTCCGGCTTGCCGGCTTGCCTGGGGACTATGTAGGCGACGTGCCTGCTGTAGCCGCACCGGGGGCAGACGAGGCGCTGCTCCGACTGCGCCAGCGCGTCCAGCGGCAGGCAGTCGCCGGAGCAGTCGTACTCATGAACGAGCGGCGTTTCGCACCTTGGGCAAGTGACTCTACCGGCGTACTGCATGAAGCAACCCTCCCGGCGAAATCATGATGCGATAAGTGTAATCCATGAGGTCAATGCCTATTCATATAGTCAACTACGTGGAAGCTCGCCCGACAGACCCAGGCTGCCCGAGGTTCGTAAGACGCCAGGATCGTGGATAGAGCCGTCAGCTCGGAGTGCCTGCGCGACGAGATTCACGGCGAGGCCGAGCGAGGGCGCGCGGCTAAAGGGGCGGCTTCGAGCCTATCTTGGCGTGAAGCGAACAGGCTGGCCCGGGACCTTCATGCGCAGGCGGTAGATCGACGTTTGCGCCGTCACGTACATCGTCCGCCAGTCGTCGCCGCCCCACGCGAGGTTGGCGGGGCTCTCGCCGATGCCGATGAATCCGAGCAGTTTGCCTTGCGGGTCAAAGACCCAGATGCCTTCGGCCGTGTTGGCCGCGACATAGACGTTGCCCTGCGAGTCGAGCTTCATGCCGTCTGGCCGGCCCCGCGTTTCGCCATACTGGACTTCGCAGAAGTTGCGGCCATTCGCGAGGTTGCCGTCCGCCGCGACGTCGAAGGCACGGATCAGCCCGTGCTGCGTGTCGCAGACGTACATCGTCGAGTCGTCGTCCGTCAGCGCCAGGCCATTGGGCGCCTCGAAGTCTCGGGCCAGCGTCTGCAACGTTCCCGTTTCGACGGAGCATCGAAATACGCCCCGGAAGGCGTACTCCTCGCCAACGAAGGAACCGTCGGGCTGCCTCAGGCCGTACGCGGGGTCGGTGAACACCACGTCTCCGTTGAGCGCTGTGATGACGTCGTTGGGGCTGTTGAGGCGCGAACCCTCCCAGCGATCGACCAGGCTAGCCACTGTGCCGTCGGGAAGCGTACGGCTGACTCGCCGGCCCGCGTGCTCGCAGGTCAGCAGGTTGCCATCTTTGTCCCACGTATTGCCGTTGCTGATCCCGTTGGCCTCGCCCTCGCGCACGACTTTGACGCTGCCATCGCCCTCCGACCAGACGCGCAGGATCCCGGTCCTGACGTCACTGAAGTGCAACGTCTTGTCGCGGTTGTTCCACAGCGGGCCCTCGGTAAAGACGAACCCGGTTGCGATCTGCTCGACTTCAACGCTTGGATCGACGAGGTCGTTGAGACGGCCATCTAACGTTACGACTGCCATGAGAGTGCTCTTTCTAGCCTGGGGCTTGGTCCTGGATGATGTGGGCGACATGATTCTACGGCAATCTGCCGCAGTGACCCGCCGGACCTGACAATGGCAGCTCAAGCGTAGTCGAGCAGCGCGAAGACGTCGCATCCCTGCAGCCGTTCGCGTCCCCCGAGCGTGGTCAACTCGATGAGGAAGGCAAGGCCTGCGACACGTGCGCCCAGCAGCTCGACGAGTTTCGCCGCCCCGACCGCCGTCCCGCCGGTCGCGAGCAAGTCGTCCACTATGACCACGGATTCACCCGCCGATAGCGCGTCACTATGGATGTCGAGCTGTCCTTCGCCGTACTCGAGCGCGTACTCAATCGACATGTGGGCCGCGGGAAGCTTGCCGGGTTTGCGCACCGGCACGAATGGCAGCCCCAGGCGAGCCGCCAGTGGCGCCCCGAACAGGAAACCGCGCGATTCGATTCCGACGATGGCGTCTGCGCCGCGCAAGGTGACGTACTGCTGCATCGCATCCAGAGCCGCGTTGAAGGCGGCAGCATCCTTGAGCAGCGGCGTGACGTCGCGAAAGAGGACGCCGGGCTGAGGGAAATCCGGCACCTCCCGGTCAGGGCGCGAAAGTCGTCCATCACGGACCTATCTCAGGGGCCCAGCAACCCTCGACGCGGTACGCCTCGTCTTCCCCAGGCCACGGCGGCATCATCACGGCGACAGCACACAGCGGCTGTCCTCCGACGCAACGGAACTGAAACGCCGTTCCCGCCGGAATGCTGAGACAGACGCCGGCAGCCAGTTGGACCGTTTCCTCAAGGTCCGCCTGGCTGCGCCACATCTCACCACGGCCGGAGACGACGTACCAAAGCTCCTCAACACCGTGATGCGCCACGGCTATCGAGGTCTGGCCGGGCTCGATCTGAAAATGCGCGATGCTGCCGCCCCTGAGGCCCAACAAGCTCCGCACCTGCGAGCCGTCCGGCGCCAAGACGTCTGCCTCTGAAGGGAGCGCCATCGTCTCGAACTGCATCATCACCTGACCTCCGTGTGATTTTACAGAAGGGGCGCCCCAAAGCGTTCAAGCGCTAACGACCGTGTGCCGAGAATCAGGTTAAGAGGTAACGATATGAGCCGATTCTCACTACGGCGCCTGCTCGACGCCGCCACGGCTTCCACCATAGCCGGCCTGCTGTTTGCCGCATGCGGCGGCGGCGGCGGGGAGCCGGTTGCGCCAACCGTCCCACCCGACGCCCCTCTGGCGCCGACAGCCAACGCCACGCAGACTGCGAGGCAGCTGATCGACGTAGCAGAAGGGCAATACCTGGCCCACATGTCGGACGAGTTGAACGAGCTGGTTCGATCGCAGGCTTGGTTTGAAGATCTAAATCAGGATCACGTTGACCTGATAGCAGCGATCTTGGGTACCGAGCGTGCCGCCAAGGCGAAGGGCGAAGCGGACAGCGTCTTCGACATGCTGTCCTTTGCCTCGGAGCAGGCTTGGTACGGCGACGGTCTTGACTCCGGCGAGGCGCGCGGGCTGCGCGGCGCTTTCCAGGCCTACGAGAAGTCTCTGACCAACAGATACGGCCCCACCATAGGCCCCGTCCTCGCCACAACCCTCGAATTCGGCCTCTTCGAAGCGATCGAGCTCGAAGCGGGCGAATTGGTCGTCGTCGTCTCCGCCGATGACCCGGAGGTCGGACGGACCGTGATCGAAAAGTCGATTGCGTGGCTACCGCAAATCGAAGCGCCCGTCGACGCCTACCCGTATTCGTTCCTGCACCTGATGATCACCGATGTCGGCGAGCTTTACGCCGGCTTGTCTTATGACGAGTTCATCGCGATCAGTCCGGAATACGTGGACGACGAAACGATTGTGCACGAGTTGACCCATTCGACGATGTACGGGTCGTTCCCAATCTGGTTTGAGGAGGGCTTCGCCCACTTCGGCGAGTTTTACATGACAGAGACGCTAGAGGATGGCGTCGCTCGAAACCACGAGGACCTGGAGTTTCTCGGATTCGACGCCGCGCTTTACGTTGGGTTCTGCCGCGATCCGAGCTTCGAGGGCTACCTGGCCGAACGCATGCAAGGCTTTCTATTCATGAACCAAGTCTACGAGATGAACGGCATCGACGCGCTGATCGCGACAGTGCGCGAGATCCGCACCAAATCCCTCAGTGACCAGGAGCTCCTGCGGGTATTCGTCGGTTACGGCACGTCCGAGGAACGCAATCGCATGGAGGAGCACTTCTGCCAGAACGTCGTCGGAACCTCCCGCAACTACTGTCCGCCGGACAAGCCTTTTTAGGTGGAAGGGGCCGATCAAGGGATGAAGCCTTGTACGTTCGAAGGATGCCTGCATATCATGATCAATAGCCTAAGCCGCCCGAGCCTGACCCGCGAGGCTCGTAACGAAGAACGAACTCCCCCGAGATGAGGGACTCATGCTAAAGGGACGCGGGATCCCCATGCTGCGAATCGCTTTGATCATGCTGGTAGGTGCAGCCGCCGCGGCGGGTGCCCGGCGTGCCACCCACACTTCACTCGGCAGCGGCGGCCGGAGCGCTGCTGAGCTTCCCCTCTAGTGACTGCAGCGGCGGGTTCGCGCAGATCACGTTCAACTGGCACCCGATCGCCGGCGCGAGCGAGCAGTGGCTGGATCTCTCGCTTAACGACAATCGCTTCGCGCTCGGCACTTATAAGCCGTTCAAGCTCACGCCGGGACTCGACACGCTGACCACGAGCGCGCTCAACTCGGATTCGCCGCACTATTGGCGGATCAACTCCAAGACGGCCGACGGCTGGGTCGCATCGGTGCTGGGCCAGTTCGTGCCGTGTGGCGGGCCTCAGCTGCTATGGGGCCCGACGATCTGCCAGTCTTCGACGCTCGCCGCGGTGAACTTCAACTGGGCCCCGCCTGCCGAGGAGCTTGGCTATCAATACATCGAGATCAGCAGCGACGTTGACTTTAGCAACGGCGTCACTAGCATCGGCCCGCTGGCAGCTGCGGCTCATGATTACCGGCGCGGTGGCTTCAAACTCGACGAGCGCACCTATTTTCGCGTCGCCTGGGAGGGTTTCGACGGGAGACGCGTCACGACCGAGATCGCATCCTTTGTGCCCGATTGCACCGCCCAGACTGTGAACTCAGTGCTGTACACCTCGCCAGATCGCCTGGTCTCGACCAGCCTGGGCATCGACGCTCCGGTCAACGTTCGTGACGTGGGCTTCAGCGGCTGCCTGGGCAACCCGCAAGGCGCCTTTGACGTGGTGCGTTACAACTTCGTGGGCTTGCCCACGCTGCGGGGCTACCCGGGCGATGGTGGCGTAACGATAATCGGTGGCCACGTCGACTTCTATTCGGTCGGAGCGGCGATCTTTGCTCCGCTGCGGTCGGCTCAACCCGGGCAGACGATTCAGTACCATCGCGCTGACGGCGTGGTCGTCAAGTACGCGGTCGACTGGATCAGGGACATTAGCTTCGACCAGCCTCTTAACTCTTTCCTGATCAACCGAGGTCCTGATGAGCTGATCCCGGTCACCTGCAACGGCCGCTTCGATCAAAGCTTCGGCCGCTACTATCTGCGCCGTCTCGTGCACGCGGTGCGCGTGAATTAGCCAAGTCGAGGCCCAACACAAAACACAAAGGGGCCGGCTCTCGAGAACCGGCCCCTTCCCCTGAACGAACCGTCAGCTACTTGCGCATCGCGACTCGGGCGCCTGGCATGAAGCCATCGACGCGCTCGATGTCGAAAATCACGGGCCCGCCCTTTTTCTCACGATCGGAGTTCTGCTCCGCCTCGGGAATGCTGTTGTACACCTTCTCGCGCGTCGCGTCATCGTTCTGAATGTGAGCTACGCCGCGGAACTGAAGCATGGCGCGGCCGTCAGGCCCGGGGTTGCGGTAAAGCATGGTGAGATGCGAATTGGCCGCCAGTGCCTTCTGCAGGCCGCCTTCCGGGTTGCGGGCCCAGATCGCCAGCTGAGTGTCGCTGTAAGCGATCGCGCTGCCGCGGTAGGAGAGGCTGGGAGCGCCGTCTAGATCCGTATACGCGAGGATTATCGGCTTGCCGCTCGTGAAGGACGTGTTGACCAACTCTTTGAGCTCATCTGTCAGCTTCAGCTCGGTCAGCGGCTCGGGCGCTTGCTGCTGCGTCATTTACTTTCCCCTTTGCTGTACTTTTTCTGTCGTTGGAGTCTCAGATTATACAGGGCGGACAGCGTCAGGAGAAAAGCATCCCTCAGCGCGGCTCAAGGAGCTGGTCCGCGTACAGCCAGAGTACCCGTGAGTACCTGAAGAAGGGCGGCATGCTGACCAGCGTCTGCAGCAACGCAATGAGCAGAACGATCGCGAGATGCCACTCCGCGACGACGGCGAGCAGCGCCGCCACCGGCAGGATCGTCGCTACGCCAAGACTGTAACTGATATACATGGCGCCAAGGGAATAGCTCGCCTCTCGCAAAAACCGCAGACACAGACCGGACACGATTCCACCATGAAGCCGACACGGCCCGCCAGGGGCATCGAAAATGCGCCCCTCGCCGTACCGCGGGCAGCGGGAAGCCAGCAATGCTCTGAGGTTCAGGCGGCTTCAGGAAGGCGTTTGAGGCGATGCAGATTGTGGCGTAGCTCGGCTTGTACGTAGGGCCAGTTGTGGCTGAGCCAAAGGGCGCAGGCAAAGCAGATTCCTGCGAGGATCGTGCCAAAGAGGCCATCAATAATGAAGTGATTGCCTGTGATCACCGTGGCGATCCACATGGCCGGCGTAATAGACAACGCCAACAGGCGCACGAATCGGCGCTGCGTCGAGAGATACAGGCCGAGGCTCAGGACTAGAGCCCAGCCAACGTGCATGCTGGGCAGCGCGGCGTACGGGTTTACCAACGGCGAGTTGTCGTAGTCGAGCGGCACGGTCATTCCCAGCGTGTCGACGATTCCAACCGTCGCGAGCCTGGGCGGTGCGACCGGAAACAGAACAAAGAAAACCAGCGCGATCGCGCCAGAGATTAGAAAGGCATTTCGCGTGACCGTATAGACCTGCGGTCTGGTTACGAAAAGATAGATGCCGATGGCGACGATCGCGGGCCAATGAGCGTAGAAGTAAATCAGGTTGAAGGCGTGCACTACCAAGTCGTACGAAATCGTGGCGCTCTGCAGCGATATCTCCTTGAAAATCCCCAGCTGCGATTCCAGGCGCATCAAGTAGCGGGCGTTTTCAAACGCGGGACGCGCGTCCGTAGCCAGGCTGCGGCCCAAGTAATAGAAAAGGTACGCCGAGAAAAGGATGACAGGTTCGCGGGCGTAGCGTGAAGTCAGCACCGAACGCAATCGATCTGCGGTCGATTGTCGCGAGGCTAGGAGGACGGCTTGGTTACTCACGGTATAGATTCAGATTGAACAGACCAACCCTTACGCGAACGTCAATATAGGTTAACCTCGACGAATCCCACGCGTCAAGACATGCCTCATATCACAGCAGCATTTCAGTAGCGTTGCAGAAAATCCAACATAGGCTGTAACACATCGACTACCGCCGCGTTTGACGTCGTAAGCCCTCAATGGGATTGGGGCTGATTTGAGCACGGATGCGAGACATGCAGTTGGGCCACGTGCCTGGCTGGCTGGCTAAGGGTCAGGAATCGCATCCGTCGGCCCTCGCGCTCGCGCATGATCTCGCACCGTAAGGCGGGGATCATGGCAGTTAGTAGCAATCGCGAGGAGATGATCGTCCAGAACATGCCCCTTGTCACCTTCGTGGTGAACAAGATGGCGGACGAAACCGGCGCTTCCCCTATCGACCGGGAGGACGCTATCGCCTATGGCACTGAAGGCTTGATTCAGGCGGTCGGTAATTACGACCCTGCGCGCGGGACAACGTTTGCGAGCTTCGCGATCATGCGTATTCGAGGCTCTGTCCTTGATGCGATCAGGCGCATGGACCTGCTGCCGCGCTCGCTGCGCAAGAGCACCAGGGAGCTCGAGAAGGCCAATGTCGAGCTCGCGACGATGCTCGGCCGCTGGCCAACACCGAAGGAGCTCTCACTAAAGGTCGGCATGTCGCTCGACCAGGTGAGGTCCATCACCGGGCACAGCGGCGCGCGTGGTCTCCCTGGAGAAGATGCTTGGCGACCCGGAAGAAGGCGCGCGTCCGTGGGAGATCGCGGATCCCGACGAGTTCCCAGACTCAGCGCTGGCCGTTGATCGCAAGGCTGCAATCCAGTTGCTGGGCTCAGCCTTGAATTCACTCTCGAGTCGTGACAAAGAGAT
This sequence comes from Dehalococcoidia bacterium, assembly GCA_965197795.1. GTDB lineage: Bacteria > Chloroflexota > Dehalococcoidia > DSTF01 > WHTK01 > WHTK01. Next base: position 1,475,052 of record OZ240228.1, read on the forward strand.
CGTACAGATGCGCTACTTCAAGGCGATGCCGTTCCATGAGATCGGCGAAAAAATGAACCTGTCCGAGTCGAGGGTCTGCCAGCTTCACAAGAGAATTCTCAGCAGCCTCAACAAGCGGCTCAAGAAGGACATGGAAGTGGCTGCGTAAGAGGTCTGAACCTGTCGATAAGTAGGAAAGCATCACAACTGCGAGGGCAAGGCTTGGCCATTGGCTTTCCGATTAGGCTGAATAAGCCTGGCGCAGCCTCACAGAAAGAGGCCGCACCAGAGTCGGACCGCGCCCGCCGTTCCACGTTGGTCTACGTCTTCTATGCCCTGGAAGTGGTCGTTGCGGTCGGCCTCTACGCGTTCTTCTTGCCACTTTTCGAAGGCAATCCGGAAGTCCTGCTCATCCTTCTCGCACTAAACGTGCTCGCCGCACTCCAGCCCATCAACATCTATGGCAACAGTGACATTTCCGTTGGCTTCGTCCTGGTGATGGCGATTATTATCCTCTTTGGCATCCCCGGCGCCCTCGTGGTCGCCGCCGTCGAAGCCAGGGTCGAAGCTAGTCACGCCAAGCGCCCGATCGGTCAGCGGCTCCACATGACTGCCATGTACGCGATCATATACAGCTCCGCGGCGTCGATGTATGCACTTCTCGCCGAGACGAACGCTGCGAGCTTTGCATGGCAGATGGTGCCTGCCACTGCACTGGCCGGCATCGTGGCGTTCGGGGCCAATGCGCTTCTAATTAGCATTGATAGAAATCTGCGTAGCGGCCTGCCTCTAGCGGAGTTCTGGTGGAAGCACGCCTGGCTGGCACCCAACTACGTCTCCCTTTTCTTGGTAGGCCTAGCGCTCGCCGCGGCTTACATGGCCCTCGGCGTCGCCGGCATCCTCGCCTTCGTTGCGCCAGCGTTGATGATGCGCCTATCGATGAAGCAATACGTCGACAAGACCAGGGAGAACGTCTCGAAGCTGGAGACACAAACCGACGCGCTGCGGACGGCGAACATCGAAATTCGACGTGTGAGCGAGGAGCTGCGTTCAAGCTACGACGGCACGCTAGAGGCGCTGGTCAATGCACTTGATGCTCGAGACCAAGAGACGAAAGGCCACTCACTTCGGGTATCACGCTACATGATGGACATCGCCCGCGCGATGGGCGTTGTCGAGGGCACCGAGGAGTGGGTGACCATGCAGCGCGGCTCACTGCTTCATGACGTAGGCAAGATCGGCGTTAGTGACTCGATCTTGCTGAAGCCCGGCAAGCTAACCGATGACGAATGGGGACTGATGCACAAGCATCCCGAGATCGGTTATCAAATGCTGAGGCAGGTTCAGTTTCTCCAAGGCCCAGCGGAAATTATCCTCGCCCATCACGAACGTTGGGACGGCCGTGGTTACCCGAAGGGCCTCCACGAGGACGAGATTCTGCTGGGGGCGCGCATCTTCACGGTTGTGGACACCTTCGACTCGATGACGTCGGCCGTCCTTATCGTAAGGCACTCTCAACCCTGGAAGCGATGAGTGAAATCATGAACTGCTCAGCGACGCAGTTCGATCCGACAGTTGTCGAGGCGTTCCTCGACATCTATGAGACATGGTTTGGGGAAAGGGAAGAGCTCCGTGACGAGGAGCTCAAAGTAGCGTAGCAATCAGACGTGATAAGGCCCCTCCTGAGAGGGGCCTTATCGGCTCGAGATTAGTACCAACCGAATTCGGTCATAGTGCTCCTCCTGGAGCCTTGCTGTGCGCATCCATGCAACTCACAGCCAGACGCCGGCTTCATGCCAGCGATCCGCGATTATGCTGCCGTCTCTTTGACGTAATGTCAAAATCGTGGCTTCAAGTGCTTGAGGACTCGGGCGCGTTAAATCGCTGGCAAGCTAGGTCTTGGCGTCTTCGGATCTGAGACTCTTGGACCGGCCTTGCCCGAAAGCCCTGAAGTAAAACAGCAACGCGGGGAAGATTGCGAGTCCCGCTACGGCGATGGCACTTCGCAGTGACAGCACGCTGGCAATTCCGCCGAGGATCGGTCCGCTGCTGGTCTTGCCAAACGCCTCCATTTGCGAGCTCATGGATATCATCGTCGCGCGGACGCGGGATTCTACACTCTGGTTCAACCACGCGAGGAAGAGCGGGTCGTACGCTTCCGACAATGCGATGGCCACGCAGATGCACGCTGCAGCGATGGCGAAGTTGCCTGTCGTGGCAAGGACCAGCACAGCGAGCATCTGGAACGTGTTGATCCAGAAAAGTGTGCGAGACACCACTGTGTGGCTGGCCAGGCTCTCCGTACGCCAACGGCGGATGACTTCGATGAGGAGCAGGCTGCCAATCGCGCCTAGCATTCGTATCGCACCAAACCAGATCACGGGCTCCACACTCCAAATGCTGGGGAAAGTCAGGTTGCGATCGAGGTGCGCAACCCACAACGTCACGACTCCCTGCCCAGCCATACCGTAGAACGCCATAATCAGCAGGGTCGTCCCGAGAAGCGGCGTCGAACGCATGAGGCGCCTGCTTTGGCCCAGCGTCTCTCCCAGGTCCCACCAATTCTGACGCGCCTCAGGCCCGCCGGGGCGTCTGAACCCCTCCTCCGGCATGACGACTGTCAAGAGAATCGCCAGAAGGGCGAACCCGGCTCCGCCGATCAGGATCGGTAAGTTGAGATCGTATGTTGCGATGCCGATGCTAATTGGGATGCTTACGAGCCAGAAGACCTTCGTGATTTGGGCCGTCCGAAGATACACTTTATTGGAGCGCTCGACGCCGACTTCGTCGGCGATCCAGGCTTCGCCGGCGCCACTGATGAAAGTGAACCCAAAACCCCAGATCAAATGACCGAGGAGGATAGGCCAGAAGTCGGCGACCGCGCCGCTGAGACTCATCCCAACCGCGAGCAGCAAAAGCCCAATGAGGACGGAGCGTTTTCTACCGTAGGTATCCGCGATGACGCCGGTCGGCATTTCACTGACCAGAATCGCACCCTGCAGCCCCGCGGCAACCATTCGCAGTTGCAGCGCGGAGAGACCAACTCAGTGGCCTGTCAGATCAGGCTCACGCTCACGACGAGGGTGTAAAGGAAGGCGTATCCGCACTTCAGGATGTAGTAGGCGATAGCAGGGTCGATGCGCCTGAGCAAATCGAAGACATCATAGCCGCGCCGCTGGTCACGACAAGGCCTCCAGCGGCACATCGCGTCACACGATCCTCATCAGTCGCGTTTGAACCTCGAAACGGCGCGAGATATCATGACGATAATTCCCTAGGGAGAACAGAGATGCAGATTGACTGGGCAAAGACGATTGAGGACATCTTCGAGAACGAAGTCACCTGCCCTCGTTGCGGCGTATTTACGCCTCAGCTTCTTGCCGGTTACTCACGCGCGCCCTGGGGCGCCGAGTATGCGCCGCGCTGCCAAAACTGCACCAACAAGGAAGACTGCGAATCTCGCAAACTGATCTTCCTCTGCGCCGCCTGCGCGCGTGAGCTGCGACTCCGGGCTCACCCCGTGGACCAGCGAGAGATGATGACGCTCCTGATACAGGACTGCCGCAAAGATCTAGAAGAGTGCCTCGACTATCTCGCCGAGTACTGGCAAGAGGACCTCGACTTGCCTCCGGAGGAAACGCATTCCCGCCTCGAGGACGTTGCGCCGGACGTATTCGAGGAGGAGACCACCTGGCGAGCTCGGCTCGAGGAGGAGTACCTCAACTACCACCGCTGGTTCCGCGAGCACCGGCTGTCCATTCCGGAGCCGGAGTGGCGCTCGCAGTACGTCGAAGAGGTCGTCGACCTCGGCTACACGACAACGCTGGGCGACTGATACCTACGAAGCCTGACGTGGCCCGAACCAACCTGCTGCCCCGCATCATCGCGGCCGGCCTGCCTCTCGTCGTCATCGCGCTTCTTGCCGGCCTGGCCGGCTACCTCACACGCGGCGAAGCGTCTACGGCGATTCCACCACTGCCGCCGGCGGAAGAGCGTGCAACCGGCATTCAGGGCACCGTGCAGAGCTTCTCCAACGATCGACTGACCATCGTCTCGTCGGCTGGTGAGACGTTGAGCTTCGACCTGCCCGGTGAATCGACGGTCGAACGCCTGGTAGGCATCGGTCGCGACGATCTCACGGTCGGCGACTGGATTAACGGCGGCGCGATTCCGCATCCGGAGAGCGTCCTGGCGCTGGTCGGCCTGGTACTGATATCTGACCCGGTGATCCAAACCCCATGAGGCTGACTCGACAGGCGAGGTTTGGTCTCTGGACTGGCATGGCTATCGTCGTGGCAATCGTAGCGTTCCTGGCCGGAGGCACGCTGAAACCAGATGAGGCGCCACCCTACGTCTTCGACCTCGCAGCCCCAGCCTTCGGTAGCGACCCAGAAGAGCTTTCAGCCATGAGCCCCGGCGGATTTACAGGTTTCGAAGACCTGGTTGCGGGTGGGTCACGAACCGTGCTGGGAGGCCAGATCGTCGAGTTGACCACCGCAGGCATGACGCTGGAAACGCCGGCGGGCGTCCAGACTCGGTTGCGCTTGTTGGATGCCGCCAGGATCGAGCGACTCGAATCAGCCGGGCGCGATTTGCTGGTGCCCGGTGCGTCGGTCATGGTCAGGCTCGGTGAAATCGAAGGCACCGCCGCCGCAGTCCTCGTGCTCTCGCTGCCCTAACGAGTCAGGCGGATGACGCGGCTCACCGGCAGGCGCCAGAAGTAGGCCGCCAGCGTCAGCACGCCGATGACGAGCGCGACCCCAACGGCGGCGAACGCAATCGCGAGAGTATCCCAGCGCGTCACCAGGTCGAACTCGGGTACCACGCGTCCGCCGGTCTCCGTAACGTTGAGAAAAGACAGCATCGTCTCTGAGATGCGCAGGCCCGCCACGGTGCCGATAACAAGGCCGACGACGACGATCAGCAGGTACTCCAGGCTGATCATGGCCAGGAGTTGCCGCGGCGAGATGCCAACGGCTCGCATGACGGAAACTTCAACCACGCGCGCCTGACCGCCAAGGTAGAGCGTCAGCGCAAATCCCAGCACCAGGATCGTGAAAGCCGCCACCAGGGATACGAGAAGGATTCCGCTGCCGCCTGCAAGCACAACGGGATCGGAGCGCACCTCCGTCAGAATAGTCGCGCTATCGATAATCGCACCATGCGGTATACCAAATTGGCGAGGGAAGGACGATTTGGCCGCCTCTCGGCTCGCCTCGTCCGGAGTCAGACGCAGCCACGCCTCTGTCGGTCCTATGCCCGCGAAGTCGAGGGTGGCGCCCGCGTAGTAGAAGAGGTCATCCTGATTGACGACGACGAATCCGGCACCGCTTTCGTACATAGTCGGGAAGAATTCGACGACGCCCTGAATGGTCAACGGGACCAATAGCCTGCCGAACCCGAGCTCGATCTCTCCGCCCACCTCAAGTCCTGTCTGCTCCATGAAGTGGCGGCTTGCCAGCGCGGCCAGCGGGATGCCTGGATCGGTGACCGTCATGCCGCGAATCTCCGACCCGGAGCCGCTGCGCAACGTGAAATGCGCGGCGGAATCGCCAGAGTGCGCACCGAGCCTCGACTGTTCGACCTCATCCTGCTCGCGAGTCGCGGTGCGTACGACTTGCCAGGGAAAGGCGTCTTCGAAGTCCTCGATAACGGCCTGCTCACCCGAGGTCGAGCGGACGGTCAGGTCGTCGATGAACAGGTTGTGCGTCGGATCGTTAAGGGAAAGTGGCTGCGTCATGATGATCGCGACGACCGAGAGCGGGTATTCGATACCACGAAGCACTGCCTCGAAGGGCACCGTGAGTTCTGTGTAGCCCCGGAAATCCAGCGCGCCGAATCGGTGGCTGCGGAACGTACCGGCTGCGTCCACGGTGCGAATCCATAGGGTCGTCTCGGGCCGCGCACCGATCGGATTGACCCAGATCGACACGCTCTCGGGTTCGCCGGGCAGCGGGATTCCGTGCCCCTGCAGTGATGAGCCCCGTAGCTGCAGGAGCATCTGATCGAGAGGTTTTGGCGCAAAATCCTCCCGCCACCACATGACTTCAGGTGCCCCTTCCGGGTCGATGCCCAGGACGTCAACGAGGGCGCTGAAAGTGGCGGACAGGCCGATCGACATTCTCTGCCGTGTCGCCGTAACTGCCCGCTCGACGCCTTCAACCGTCTCGAGACGGCGGGTCACGTCGGCGCTGGAGTCTCTTTCAAGGACTCCCAGGTCGGTCAGCCGTGCGTCCGAACCTACGGCGTACAGTGCTCGCTCCTCCTGACTGCGGTCCGTCGTCTCGCCATACGTGGCCGCGAAGGTACCGACGGCGGCCGCCATTACCACGAGCAACGCCAGCTGGGTATAACGCCCAGGACTACGCGTCAGTTGCCATAGGCCAAGCATCACGCCGGGGCCGGACGTACTCCCCAGCAGCCTGGTCACGAGGCTCAAGATCAATGGCAGGAAGCGGAACATCATCGCGCCAATCGCCAGGATCAGGAGCATCGGCGAGAGCAACAGCAATGGGTCCGCCGACCAGCCACCGACGCTCCCAGGGTCGAAGACGCTTCCACGCTGGTTGAGCTGCCACAGCGCAAACGCCGCCAGACCTACGACAGCGAAGTCGAGGTAGTAGCGCTGCAACAGAGGTTGCGCCGGCCGCGCCGAGGACCTTAGAAACGACACCATCCCGCGCCGAGCGGCGAAAAAGGACGGCACAACGACTGCTACGGCAGCGATCGCCGCGCCGCCCAGCGCGAAAACGAACGCCATCGGCACGACCGTGAACGGCAGGAAGTCGCCGCCAGAGATCGGCTCGAAGGTGCCGGTCTTGCCCAACGCCGCGATAGCGCCGCTCGCGATGAAAGGGGCGATAAGCGCCGCCATGAGGCCCAACAAGAGCGCTTCTGCGGCGGACATGACGACAAGCTGGCCGGTGGTCGCGCCACGGCTGCGCAGCATCGCGATCTCCTCGGCGCGGCGTTCCGTCAGCAGCGTCGAGACCAGCGTTACGTAGTACACGGCGATTCCGACGACCTGGATCAGCAGTAGGACCACCGTCACCTGGTTGAACGACGCGCGATTTTGAAAGCTGCTCAGCGGGTTCGCGGTCTGGAGGTCCGCGATGGCGCCCGTGGATTGGATTCGGTCCCGCAGGCGCGCCAGCGAATCGCGTGCTTCATCGAGGTTGCTGGAGTCGAGCCGTGTAGCGTCGATCAATCCGTAGAGGCGAAACTCAGAAGGGAACCCCGGCAGCATCTTTGGCAGAGCCTTGAAGAACGTTTCCTCCGGCATGATCACCGTTATGGTCGGAGGTGCATCCTCGGTCACCAGGGGCCGGTCGAACCTGATCGAGCTCGTCGTCCAGTACGGCTCTGTCCGGTCGATGCGCTCTACGATGCCTACGATCGTGGCGGTGAGACTCACGTCGACGAAGGTCTGCGGAATACAGGCGAAGCGCCGGTTTTCCCGCGCCTGCTCCGGGTCATCCGTGGATAGCGGGCGATTGCAGTCGTCAAAGACGAAAACCAATTCGACCTCGTCACCGATCGATGCGTTGAGGAACGCCGCCGTCTCCGCCGGTACCACAACCTCGAGTTGGCTTGGGTTTTCCGTTGGGTTGGCCGCGCGACCTTCCACGAACCGGACGTGATCCTCTAAGTCCGAGATGCCCATGAATCGGACGAGCACGGGCTCATCAGGGGCGGGAACTCTCTGCCCTAGCCGCGCCAGGCTCAGGCTGGGTAGCGCGCCGAACCGCACCTCATCCTGGCTAAACCAGCCGATCTCCAGGGACATCGCGCGGGCAAGCTCCTGCTGCTGCCGGATCGCGTCGGCATCGCCAAGCGGCGTCGGTACGATCACGAAGCCGTTGCGGCTGGCGCCCTGGAGCCGGTCGTCCAGGGACTCTTGCAAGCCGAGGTCGTTCATAACGCGCGTGTAAACGGGCGATACCGCCATCAGTGTCGCCGCGATCAGGATGCCAATCGCCAGGACAAGAAGAAGCCGCCAATTAGCAACCAGGCGTTGCCACATCAGCGGCCCGACACTAAGGAAGCTGTTCATCGATTCGAGGTGTCTAGCACGCGACCCACGTGGCCGTTGTTAAGCCGAAGCCGGGTTGAGAGCGCCGATCGTAGCCAGTTGCAACTCGGTTGCCTTGAGCAACGAGTCGAGATTCCAGCCCTTGCTCGCCGAGATAAGGACCGCTTCGGGGCGATCCTGTCGCAGCGCTCCCTCGATGTCGTCTATGGCGTCGCGCTCACTCTCGGCGTCCACCACCATATCGAGTTTGTTGAACGCCACGATGCGCGGTTTGCCACTCAGCCCTAGTTCTTCCAGCGTGCGCTCGACCGTGGCGTACTGTTCTTCGGCGTCAGCATGTGTTATGTCGACTAGATGTACCAGGACATCGGCGTCGGCCAGCTCCTCCAGCGTTGCCCGAAACGCCGCGACTAGCTGCGTGGGCAGCTTCTGAATGAACCCGACCGTGTCGGTCATCAGCGCCTCGTGGCCGGAGGGCAGACGCACTCGACGGGTGACCGGGTCCAGCGTGGCAAAAAGCAGGCTCTCCGTGAACACCTCCGCGCCGGACAGCGCTTTCAGCAAGGTGCTTTTACCGGCGTTGGTGTATCCCACCAACGCCATAACGTGCATCCCCTGCCTGGCACGTCGACGGCGGTGCAGCGCGCGCTGTTGCCGAACCTCGTCGATCTCCTGGCGCAGACGCGTAATCCGAGACCTGACGAGGCGGCGGTCGGTCACGATCTGCGTCTCACCGGGGCCTCGCGTGCCGATGCGGCCCTCGAGCCGTTCGAGGTGGCTCCACTGCCCCGCAAGTCGCGGCAGCAGATACTCGGTCTGCGCCAGCTCCACCTGAAGGCGTGCTTCCTTGGTCTGCGCTCGCCGCGCGAAGATGTCGATGATCAGCGCCGTGCGATCCAGCACTTTGCACTCCAGCATGTTCTCGAGGTTGCGCTGCTGCGATGGGCTCAGCTCATCATCGAAAACGACCATGCTGTAGCCGCGCTCATCGCGCTGCTCCATGATCTCTGCCAGCTTGCCTTTGCCGATGTAAAGCGCCGGATGCGGCGATTCAAGACGCTGCACGGCACGGCCGACCACCTCTGCGCCGGCGGTGTGCGCCAGCAGCGCCAGCTCCTCCAGTGAAGCCTCCGCGCTGAGGCCGTCCTTTTGGCTGCGCCGCTGGACTGCTACGAGGAATGCACGTTCTTGGACCGGGGCGGTGGAGCGCAGGCCCTCACTCTGGTGGCCGTTGGTGTATCGGTGCGACCTATGTCTCGGCATCCGCGTCAATTGTACCGCGTCAAGCCGGCTCCGGAGCTTTTTGCGAGGCATCGCGCGCCGGACGCACGATGAACATCAACCATGCACGACCAGCCATGTCGCCAACAGCAGCCATAAGGTCGACTCGTAGCTGCCGGTTTGGTCGAACACCACGCCGGCTACCACAGGTCCGACCGCTCCCGCCAGCGTTAGGAAAAACTGAGTCACGCCGACGATGCTGCCGATGTGAGTACGTCCAAAGAACTCCGGCCACAGTAGGACCTGTAGCGCCGGATAGCCACTCAGCATCATGCCCTGATACGCCGTAGCGATGTAGAGACTGGTTAGACCGCCGACTTGCAGCAAAATCAACGCCCCGATCCCGGTGAGCACGGCCTAAACCATGATGGCCTTTCGGACGCTGTACCGATCGGCTGCCCAACCCCAGACGAAACGCAGCAAGATCGAGAACGCACCATAGACCGACAGGCTTGCCGCAGCCTGGCCGGACGAGAAGCCGATCTCCCCGAAGTACGGCACCATCACGATCGTGTGCGTCTGGAGCGAGTACATGCCGAACAGCGACGCGAGCATCAGCAACCAGAACTGCCACGTATTCAGCACCTCTGAGAGGCGGTAGCTGCGCTCGTCTGACGCTGACACGCCGCGGCTACGCGGTGGTTGTGCTCCGTTCTCCGGCAATAACCCCACGTCCTCCGGCGCCCGCAGCGCCAGGGGCACCAACGGCAGCAGCGAAAGCGCCATGATCCCGCCCAGCGCTCCCCAGGCGTCGCGCCAGCCGAGCTGGTCGATCAGCAGGGCAGTGACCGGGACCATAACCAGGGCAGAAAGACCGCCGCCATTTGTGGCGAATCCCACCGCGGTACCGCGGCGGCTGACGAACCACTTCGGGATCAACGTTGGTTGTACGAGGCGTATTCCCGTGTTACCGATGCCACCGATCACGCCGTATACGAGGATGAACTGCAGTGGACTCTCAACCCATCGCAGCGAGAAGAGCGCCAGAGAATCGATCGAGACGCCGATCAGCAGAAGCTTCGCCGCCCCCCAGCGACGGTCTGCGAAATGACCCAGCAGCAGGCCAGCAGCTGCGCCGACGACCATGCGAACGCCCAGGCCGCCGAGGATGCTGCCATGAGACCAACCCGTATCGTCGCTCATCGGCACCACGAAGACCGGGATGCCCCAAAAAGTTGTAGCACCCATCATGAAGACGCTGGCGAAGCAGATGTAGACGATGACCCAGCCGTAGAAGAACGGCAGTCGCGTAGCCAGCCGTCCCGCCGGCGACTCGGCGTCGCGGGGCGGGTTCACTGAGATAGCTCCGCTAAGGCGCTAAACAAGGCAGCGGTGACGCGTCGTATCTAACGAACGTGCGCAGGATGCTGGAATCATCCGAGCCGGCGCACGAGACCCAGATCAGCTGAATCAATGAGCTAGGTGTTCTGTTCTGCCCATTCGAGCATGCGGCGGGCGCCCTCTTCGACCCGCGTCGTCGGCGTCGTGATCGAGAGCCGGATGAAGCCTTCGCCGGACGGTCCGAAGGCATTGCCAGGCGTCACCACCACGCCGATATCGTCGATCAGTCGCGCCGCAAACCCGGCCGCGGTGAGACCGGAGGGGACTCTGGCCCACAAGTAGAGGCTGGCCATGGGCTGGTTGACGGTAAGGCCGCAGGCCCTGAGCGCTTCGACCAGGACGTCGCGGCGATGCTGATAGATGCGGTTGTGTTCTTCTATGCAGTCTTGGGGACCGTCTAGCGCGGTGATCGCCATACGCTGAACGGCCTGGTTTATGCCCGAATCGACGTTGCTTTTAATGCGGAACAGCGCGTCGATCAGCGTAGGGTTACCCACCGCCATGCCGACTCGCCAGCCCGTCATGTTGAAGCTCTTCGAGAGCGAGTGGAACTCGATGCCGACGTCGCGAGCGCCTTCCGCCTGCATGAAGCTGATCGGCTTGTAGCCGTCGTAGGCGATCTCGGTGTACGGCGCGTCGTGGCAGATAGCGATGTCGTACTGCTTCGCGAAGCGAACCGCCTCTTCGAAGAACCCTACGTCCGCGACAGCCGCGGTCGGCGCGTTCGGGTAGTTCAACCACAGGATCTTGGCCCTGCGCGCAACGTCCTGTGGTATGGCGGCGAAGTCCGGCAGGAAGTCGTTTTCTTCCTTCAGGGGCATGTAGTGGGTTTCGCCGCCGGCGAACATCGTCCCCATGCTGTAGACGGGATACCCGGGGTCCGGCACGAGGCCGACGTCACCCGGGTCGACGAGGCAGTACGCGATGTTCGCGATGCCCTCCTTCGAACCGATGAGGGGCAGCACCTCTTTGTCCGAATCGAGGCTGACGCCGAATCGCCGCTGGTACCACCCGGCGATCGATTTTCGCAACTCCGGCAGCCCGTCCGATTCTGGGTAGCGGTGGTTCGCGGGCTCGTCTGCCGCCTCGTGCATCGAGCGCATGATGTGCTCTGGCGTCGGGGTGTCCGGATCGCCGATCGCGAAGGTGATGACGTCGACGCCTTCGGAGCGCTTCTGGTTGATCTTGCGAGAGATCTCGACGAACGGGTACGGCGGGATGTTGGCGATTCGCTTGGATAGGCGCATGGATACTCCCGGGCAGATCGACGGGGTTAGGGGCTCATCCTAAGTCAACCAGGCGTAACGGTCATCGCTATGCCAGGTTGGAGGCTATTCCCAGCGCAGCCCGTAGAGACTCACGGGGTCATCGAAGCCGCGCAGGGCGACCTCGCCGCAGATGTAGAGGTAGGCCCCATCGATCTTCGGTGGTATGAAGCAGCGCAATTCGATCTCGCCTGACCTGCTGGGAATACTACGTAGAACCGCGTTCTCGGAGAGAACGACCGGCAGTCCACCCATGCCTCGTCCGGACTTCGCTCGTGCCGCTCGCACTTCGGCCGGCCGCAGCGTGTGTATGCCGGCGTTGCCTCGGCCTGGGCTCGAAGCTGCTCGATTAGCCGCTTCGATTCGTCATCGATAGCCTCGAGCCGAAAAAACGGCAGGGTCCAGCGACATTCAGTACCTCCTGCGACGAGTGGCGGCATTATCGAGTCGCTGAGTCGCAAGGTCAACGCGGGCTCATCTCACCGGATTACGCCGTCGACTTTAACCGTGGCACTACTCCACGATTGTCATTTGATGAGTGTGGAACCAAACCATCGCCGCCGTCGTCTTGCCTCGTAACCGGGAGATCCGATGGGAGGTATTGCGATGCGAAGATTCATGGTGACGACGCTGGCGGTCCTGCTCGTGACGTTCGGTACGCCGAAGCTGGTGGACGCCTGCGCCGGGCTGATCGGCTCCAGCGGGGCGGTCAACCTGGGACGGACGACGACGCTGGCGGCTTATCACGACGGCGTCGAACACTACGTCACGTCATTCGAATTCCTCGGCGGTGGCGGTGAGTTCGGCACGCTGATCCCGTTGCCCGGTACCGTCGGACGTCGAACGCGGCGGCGCTTGGACGCTGCAGCGGCTGGCCCTGGAGACGCAACCGCCATTCGAACTTTTCCCAGAGGGCAGCCCTGGCCGGCACCTCGGCTGAAGACGCCGAGGTCCTGCTGGAGGTGCGAATCGACGCACTCGACATCACGGTGCTCAAAGGCGGGGCCGAGAGCGTGGCGGCCTGGGCCACCGAGCACGGCTTCCGGCTCTCACCCGACGCGCCGGAAGTGCTCGACTTCTACGCACAGCGCAGTCCGATCTTCTTCGCCGCGATCTTCGACGGCGAGGAAGATCGAACGCGGCCAGCAGATCGGCGACGGCACGCCCGTGCACGTAACCATCCCGACCACGAACCCGTGGGTGCCCTTGCGCATCCTTGGTCTCGGCAAGCAGGCAGAGGAGCGCATCGACGCCGACGTGTACCTGCTGACCGATCGACAGCCCAGCTTGCTCCCGGCGCCGAACGACTCGATGTTTCTAACCCACAGCAAGCCCGCGACTGACAGTCTTTTGGACGACCTGCGCTCCGACGACGGCATGGACTGGGTGCCGCAGACCGCCTGGTTGACGAAGCTGAGCATCGATGCCGCGGCGGCTGACCTGACCTACGACCTTGCTGTCGACGCCAGCGGTCAAGGCGAACCGTCACGCCGCGCTGCGGGCCTTGAGGTTGTCAGCGAAGACGCAGGTCTGGCAACTGAGTGGGCGCTCGCGGGTTTCGCTGCGGTGATGCTCGTCTTCAGCCTCTTGATCGGCGCAGTGAGCAGAGGCCGGCCGTGAAGACCTGGCTTCTTGGCCTTCTGAAGCTCCCTTTGATTGCGATCGTCGCAGGGCTGACACTTGGGTGGTCCGGTTCGCCGGACCGCCCCGGCGACCGGCAGGCGATCTCGATTCACTTCTCGCGCTTCGAGCCCGTGATCGTCACCGTGACGGCCGGCGTGCCGGTCAGCTTTGAATTGCGTAATGAGGACCCGATTGAGCACGAGTGGATCGTCGGTGACGAATTGGTGCACGAGGCGCACCGCCTCGGCACGGAGCCCTACCACGACGAAGTACCGACCGAGGTAACGCTGCGTCCTTTCGAAGCAAAGACAACGGTCGTTACCTTCGATCAGCCCGGCGACTATGCCTTCATCTGCCACCTGCCGGGCCACGAGGCCTACGGCATGCGGGGAGTTGTCCGCGTCAGGTGATCACTTTCAGGATGACCGGCAGTCCTCCTGTATGTCCTAGCGCCAGCTGCCGAACTTGATGAGTGTCCCGTGCTGCTTGCGCTCTTCGATCTGTCGCTCGATCTCGGCGCGGTCGACCGGACGGGTATAGTCGACACCGCTTTCGCCCGGGATGAACTCAAGGCCGCGCATCAGTGCGACGTCCTCGTTCTGGTCGAGATAGACGCGACGCCGCTGCCGTCGGCCACCGTTATTGCGTAGGAAGGCTACCGTCCAGCGCAGGAGCTGCTCGTGTAGCTGATCGCGAACGGCTTGCAGCAGGAAAACCTGGTCGATAATCCCCCAACCGCCCGGTTCACGACGCAGGATGAGGCAGCCCACCGGTACGCCGGACGCCGTGGTCACCAGCTTGATCCAGTCCGAGTTCTCGTACAGCGATTCGACCCCTGCCGGCGTTAACGCGGGCAGGCCGCAGACTTCCGCATCGAGCCTCGAGACCGTGTCACGGTCCGCGTCGGTGGCATCGCATACCTGAAAGCCTCCCTCGATGGCGTCGCCGGGCTCGTCTTGTTCCGGCACTGAGAGATGGTCCATTTCGACCCAGTGACCGTCTTCGATCAGGACGCACTCCCAGAAGATCGTCTCGGCGCGAGCCCGATTGGGACGGTCCCTGAAGCTTAGGATGACACCGCGCGGCGCCTCCTGTTGACTGGAAGCGAAGGTGCAGCGGTCGAACATCTGCTTGAAGTGGTCGCTGAACTCGCCGATCTCGGGAAAGGCGTAATGCATGACGAGAAAGTCACGCAGCGGCTGACCCACCACGACGCGGTCGTACTCCATGATGATCAGCTCTGGCCGCTTCTCTTCGATGCGATCGTATTGCGCTTCGGTCAGCGTGAACGTTTTGATGGCCCGCTTGAGGTGACGCTGCCACGGACCGGCGTTGGCCAGGGGGTCTAATCTACGATACTGCACCATGTTCGACTGCCTCGAATCTGTTTAGTCAGGCCATTCGCCGTTGTAGACAAAGGCCGCCGGGCCTGTAAGAAGAACGTTGCCGGAGCCATTCCATCGCAGCGTCAGCACGCCGCCTGGCTCGTTGACCTCAACCACGTCGTCGACCCAGCCGTGCAGCCGCGCCGAGACTATGATCGCGCATGCTCCCGTACCGCAGGCCCGCGTCTCGCCGACACCCCGTTCCCAGGTACGCGAAACGATGTGGCTTCGATCTACGACCTGCGCCACTTCAAAGTTAACACGCGCCGGGAATAGCTCGTGGTGCTCCATCTTCGGCCCCACGTCGCGCAACGGGAAGCCGGCGACGGAGGAGTCGACGAAATGCACCGCGTGAGGGTTACCCATCGATACGCAGCTCACCGCGTAGTCCTTGCCGCTGACCCGCACGGGCAGGTCGAGCAGCGGCGGCGACTGTTCGACGGCCACCGGAACCTCGTCAGGCTTGAAACGCGGCGGGCCCATGTCGACCGTCGCTCCGGTTACCTTACCGCCGTTACGTTCAAGCTTGACGATGATCGCGCCCGCGCCCGTATCGACGCGCAGTTCGTCGACATCAGGCTTTGCCAGCCCTGTATCGACGACGTACTTGGCGAAACAGCGCACGCCGTTGCCGCTCATCTCTGCCTCAGACCCGTCCGAATTGAACAATCGCATGCGGACCTGGGCTTCGTTGTCCGACGGCAGGGCGATGAGCAGGCCGTCCGCACCGGCCCCGAGGTTGCGCTCGCAAATCGCCAGCGCCAGCGCGCCCCAGTCCCTATCGAGGCCGTTGCCGTCGACCAGGATCCAGTCGTTGCCTGCCCCGTGGTACTTCGCGAAACGCAATGCAGCCTCCGAACCAATTATGTCGACGCTGGCGTTGGCAGTCCAGCCTTATCCATTTCGGCTCGATAACCAGGCGCGCGCTAACTCGACGCAGCGCTCGCCGGCATCCGGTCCGGCGCCCACCCACGCGACGCGCGGGTCCGTCTCCTTGAACCACGCATGCTGACGCCTGACGAGGCGGTGGTTGGCGTTCTTGTGCCGCCGGATCGCCTCTTCCAGGTCGAACTCGCCGTCCAGGTGCTGTGAAGCTTCCTTGTAGCCGACACCGCCGCGAACCGGCGACGTCTCACCGCGACCTTCGTCGCGCAAGCGGCGCACTTCATCGAGGAAGCCTGCGGCGTACATCGCCTCGGTGCGGGCATCCAGGCGCGCGTATAGCTCATCGCGCGGCAGGCGAAGGCCCAGGATCAAGACGTCGGCCTCGATCGGGCTTCGGGTCTGGCACGCAGCCAAAGGACGCCCCTCGCGCGTCACGACCTCGATCGCCCTCACGAGCCGGCGCGGGTTCTCCGGATCGAGTCGTGCCGCTGCCTCGGAGTCGACCTCGGCCAGGCGTGCTACGAGCGCGGCGTTGCCCTGGCGTGCCGCCAGCTGCTCCAGCTCGGAGCGCAGCGCTTGATCTGGCTTCACGCGTGGCACGCTCCACCCCTCCAGCAGGGCCCAGACGTACTGCCCGCTGCCGCCGGCCAGAACCGGCAGGCGATCGCGCGACCAGACGTCGTCCAGCTCCGCGTGTGCCGCGTCGAGGAAGCGCGCCAACGTCAGCTGATCCTCGGGCTCTACGATGTCGAGGAGGTGATGCGGTGCGCGGGCGCGCAGCTCGGGTCCTGCCTTGGCGGTGCCGATGTCGAGGCCGCGGTAAACCTGATACGCATCGGCGCTGACGACTTCGCCGCGGAGGGCCTCCGCCAGCGCGACAGCGGCATCCGACTTGCCGGTCGCCGTGGCACCGACGATCGCGATCAGAGGGCGTGCGCTTGCAGTTGAGCTCAAGTTGCTATCTAAAGAGAAACCAGAATCGCCGCTTGAATTCCCGCTTTCGCCCCTCGGGAGACGCGTAGGTCAAGTCAGTCAAACCGGTGCATTTCCACCCAGCGTGGCCATCCCATCCACCTGCCACTTTCGAAACACCTTCTCATGACACGCGGGACACCAAACTCTCTGCATGGCGGCATCTGCGACAGTAAGATTCTCCGCATTTGTGATTACACCTTGGTCGTCGTATCTCGCAACCATAGCGAATCTAGCTGGCGACAGCCTGCACCATCTGTGCAAACGACTCCGCGACCAACGAAGCGCCGCCGACGAGCCCGCCGTCCACCTCAGACTGGCCGATCAGCTCGGCCACGTTCGCAGGCGTGACGCTGCCGCCGTAGAGAATACGCACCGCCTGCGCCGTCGTGTCGCCCTGCGACGCGGCAACTTCGCCGCGGATGAAGCCGATCGCGTCGGTGGCGTCCTGAGCTGTCGCCGCGACACCGGTGCCGATGGCCCAGACGGGTTCGTAGGCGATCACCGCGCTCTGCGGTAACGTTATGTCAGCAAGGGCATCCTTTACCTGCGTCCGCAAGACGTCCTGCATCTTGCCGGCGTTACGCTCCGGCCCCGTCTCACCGACGCAGACGATCGGCGTCAGGCCTTGCTCCAGGGCAGCGCGCAGCTTCTTGTTGACGCTCTCGTCCGTCTCACCGAAGTACTGTCGCCGCTCTGAGTGGCCGATGATGACGTGCGTCACGAAGTCCTTCAGCATCGCGGCGCTGACCTCACCCGTGAAGGCGCCCTTTTCCTCCCAATGCAAGTCTTGCGCGCCGATCTCAAGCGTCGTGCCCCTGGCCAGGTCGGCAACCAGTGGAAGATAGAGGAACGGAGGGCAGAGCACCTTCTCGACGCCCTTAGCGTCGCTAGCGCCGGCTGCCTTGATGCCCTCTACCAGCTCGCGCGCCGCGGTGGCGTCGGTGTTCATCTTCCAGTTTCCGGCGATGATCGGCGTTCTCGGCATGTCTCAGGCTCCGTACTTCATCAGGCGGCCCGCGTTCGCCATCGCCAGCGACAGCGCGTGACGCGCCGGAAACGTACCCAGTGCCCCTGCTCGGCAGGCCTCCTCGTTGAGTTGCTCGACGCGGTCGATCGTGCCGTGCTTCGAGTACAGCAAGAACGGAACCGGGTGCCAGCTGTGCGCCGCGAACTGCGACGGCGTCGAGTGGTCCCCCGCGACCATCAGCACGTCGGCGCCGAGCTCGCGCAGCTTTGGAATCAGCTTGTCGTACTCCTCCAACGCCAGGACCTTGGCATGGAAGTCGCCGTCCTCGCCGGCGGCGTCGGCGCGCTTGAAGTGGTAGAAGAAGAAATCGAAGTCATCCCAGCGCGACTTCAGCGCTTCGAGTTGGGACTCCTGGGTGCCGCCGCCCGGTGATACCGTCATGCCCGCCAGCTTCGCGAGGCCGCGGTACATGGGATACACAGCGAAGGCTCCGGCGCGCATTTGCGTCACCTCGGGCATCGAGGGCAGGTCTGGGTATTTGGCGAAGCCGCGCAGAAGGACAGCGTTGGCCTGCTCCTGGTCCGAAAGCACCTCGCGGGCCTGCTTGACGAATTCGTTGGCCAGATCGGCGGTCGCTTTCGACTTTTTCGACGTTGGCCGCACTAGCAACGGCTCGACGCCCTCGCGCTCGGGATCCGTTTGCGCCAGGCCATCCTCCAGGCCTTCCCCGCGCAGCACCAGGACGAAGCGATACTCGCGCACCGGCTCGGTAAGCAGCTCGACGCCGGGCAGCTTGATTTGACTCAGCCGCTCGCACAGCTCAACCGTCAGCGTCGTCGGGATGCG
Organism: Dehalococcoidia bacterium; assembly: GCA_965197795.1. Taxonomy (GTDB): domain Bacteria; phylum Chloroflexota; class Dehalococcoidia; order DSTF01; family WHTK01; genus WHTK01. Next base: position 1,493,631 of record OZ240228.1, read on the forward strand.
GCCGGCGCGCCGGTCGGTGATCTTGCCCTGTGCGTCCAGGGTGCAGAAGTTGCCGCGCGCCGCGACGTCGCTGCTCTGCAGATCGAAATCGATGCCCAGCGCTTCGAGGACGCCGCGTCCCACCTCGTGCTGCAGTGGGTCATAGCCAAACAGCGCCATGTGGCCGGGACCGGAGCCCGGCGTCACCCCGTAGTCGACCGGGATCGTCAGGCCGCAAAGCGAATCGGCGGCCAGATGGTCGAGGTGCGGGGTGTTGGCCGTCTCGAGCTCGCTGCGGTGGGTCCGCGCGTCGGGCAGGCCGCCGAGTCCATCGACGACGCTCAGGACGATCTTCGTGTCGCCCGGCGTGGCGAGTTGTCGTAGAAGTTCGGTGTCCATGACCCGATTCTAGACCTGTGAGACGCGGCGCTCCAGAGGCGATCTGCCTATTTGTCGAGCAGCGCCTCAACCCCGGGCAGCGTCTTGCCTTCAATGAACTCGAGCGAGGCGCCGCCGCCGGTCGAAACGTGCGTGTAGCGATCGTGCAGGCCCATCTGTTCCACCAACGCCGCCGTCTCGCCGCCGCCGATCACGACGCGTGCGTTGAGGTCCGCCAGCGCTTGAGCCATGGCTTCCGACCCCTTGGCGAACGCAGGAAACTCGGTCACGCCGAGCGGCCCGTTCCAGAAGACGGTCATGCAGTCTTCCAGCGCGTCACGGAAGGTCACGACCGAGTCCGGACCGACGTCCATGACGCGCCAGCCGATCGGAATCGAGCTGACCGGCACCGTCTGGTACGCGGCGTTGGCGTCGAAGGCGTCCGAGATGACGGCGTCGGTCGGTAACAACAACGGCACCCCGCGACGCTCGGCCTCGTACATCAGGTCACGTGCCGTCGTCAGCATGTCTTCCTCGACCAGCGAATCGCCGACCTCCATGCCGCGCGCCTTAATGAAGGTCGACGCCATGCCCCCGCCGAGCATCAGGCAATCGACGCGCTGCAGCAGGTTTTTTACCACGCCCAGCTTCGAGCTGATCTTCGCGCCGCCGATGATCGCCGCCACCGGCCGCTCCGGCTTGCCCAAGACGTTACCGAGCTCCTCGACCTCCTTGAGCATGAGGAAGCCAGCCACGGCGGGCAGATAGGCAGCGACGCCCGCCGTCGAGGCGTGGGCGCGGTGCGCCGTACCAAAGGCGTCGTTGACATAGACGTCCGCCAGCGAAGCCAGCGACGCCGCGAAGGCCGCGTCGTTCTTCTCTTCCTCGGCATGGAAGCGCAGGTTCTCGAGCAGGAGCACCTCGCCGTGCGCCAGCGCACTCGACGCCGCCTCTGCCTGCGGCCCGACGCAGTCAGGCGCCGTCTGCACGTCCTGGTTCAGCAGCTTCGCCAGGCGCTCCGCCACGGGCGTCAACCGCATCGACTCCACGACTGTGCCGTCGGGCCGTCCCAGGTGGCTGCAGAGGATCACGGCCGCGCCGTGCTCCAGAAGGTAGTTGACGGTCGGCAGCGCCGCGGCGATCCTGCTGTCGTCCGCGATCTTGCTGTCGTCCGCGATCTTGCCGTCGCGGCCGAACGGTACATTGAAATCGACCCGCATGAGCACGCGCTTGCCGGCGACGTCGATGTCGCGGACGGATTGCTTCATTCTTACGCTCCCCCGCTATCTAAGACGACGCCTTAAGGCTTGCGCAAGGGCAAAGCGGCAGCTTTAGCAAACGCTGCCTCTAGCGTCTTCGCTTCGGCGGCGGCCTCGAACTGGGCTTTGGAATCATCGCTGAGCCCGCAGCACAGCGCCGCGAAGGCAGCGGCGCCAGGGCGCAGAGAACGCGCCGCCTTCTGCAAAGCTCCGTCGCCTTCCGGCGCGCGGGCGTGCAGCGCCTCGCTGAAATCTCGCGCCGTGGCCGTGTAGATCGTCAACGCGTCCAATCGAGAATCCGAGTCCAACGCTTCGTCCGTGAGCAGGATTCGGCGGCCGAGTGTATATAGGCCGTCGGCGGCGATGAGCGTACGTGGCATACCCCAGGCCTCGACAACGCTGGACCCGTCTTCGAGCCCGAGGAAAATGCGGCCCATCTCCTCCAGCAGCCCCAGCGTCAGGGCGCACGGTAGCGTCTTCATCTCCTCGCCGCCGATGCGGCCGAAGCCGAGGCAGAGAACCGCCACGCTATAAACGTCGCCTTCGGCTCTCAGCTGGCGCCGTAGCGGTGCCGCATATCCCCCAGCGAGACCATCCACGGCGCGCTGTAGCCCATCCACAATGATCTGGCGCAGGTCCTCGACCGGGATGTCAGGGTGTGCAGTCATGCTCCGCGATCTTCTCGATGCGCCGGACATGGCGTCCGCCCTCGAACTCTGTCGTCAGGAAGACGGCCACGAGGTCCTTGGCCGCCTCCAACGAGACGACGCGCTGTCCCAGCGAAACCATATTGGCGTCATTGTGCTGCCGCGCCAATCGCGCCGTGGTGACGTCCCAGCACAACGCGCAACGGACACCCTTCACCTTGTTCGCGACGATCGCCTCACCGTTGCCGGAGCCACCGAGGACGACGCCGCGTTCGAATTCGCCGCGCGCCACCGCCTCAGCAACCGGGCGTATGTAGTCGGGGTAGTCTACCGACTCTTCAGAATACGTGCCGAAATCCTTGATCTCGTGCCCAAAGCCCTGCATGAGGTCGATCAGGAGTGCCTTGCACTGAAACCCGGCGTGGTCCGAGCCGATGGCGATGCGCAACCCCGTCCCTCTCTAGTCCCGCAGCGCCGCGAAGACGCTGTCGCTGGATATGGCGCCCGCCCGCAGGATAACCGGCTCGTCGCCGCTGCAATCGACGATCGTTGAGCCGACGCCGTGCGGGCAAGGCCCCCCGTCGAGGATCAAGTCAACGCTGCCGTTGAGCTGGCTGCGCACGTCGTCCGCGGTCACGGGGTCGGGCCCGCCGCTGCGGTTGGCGCTGGTGCCCGTCACGGGCGTATCCAGTGCCTCGACGACGGCTCGCACGATCTCGTTTGCCGGCAGTCTTAGCCCCACAGTCGTGCTGCCGGCGAGTGCTTCCGATTCGTACGTTTGTTGCTTCGGTACGACGATTGTTAGCTGCCCCGGCCAGAATCGTGACGCCAGCCTGGTAGCGCTCTGGTTCAGCTCGGCGATCCGACCGGCCATTTCGAGGTTGCTGACGAAGAGCGGCAGCGGCCTGCCTTCCTGACGCCCCTTGATTTCGAATACGCGACGCACCGCCGAGGCATCGTCCGCCGCGGCGGTCAGCGCATACAATGTGTCCGTTGGCATCGAGATAACGCCACCATTCCGGAGGACGCTCACCACCCTCTCGACCTGGTCAAGCGCGGCAGGGACTGTGATCAAAAGAGTCGCCTCGTCTTCCGCCGTATAGTAGCATGGCGTATGGCCGGACATAGAGCCAAGAGCTTAAGCGATTGAGCGAGAGCGCAGCCACCCGAGAAGACACGCGACCTGATCCCGGCGAAGACAGCTGGCGCGCCGCCGCCGCCGCCCGCAGAGCCGCGGACCGCAGCCGAGTCAAAGAATCCGTCGTCATCCTCGATTTCGGTTCGCAGTACAGCCTACTGATCGCGAGGCGGGTCCGCGAATGCGGCGTCTACTGCGAGCTTCTTCCGCATGACGCACCGCTGGACACCGTGGCCGACCTCAACCCCAGGGGCTTCATCCTCTCCGGTGGGCCCGCCGGCGTATACGAGGACGGCGCGCCGATGGCGCCTGCCTACGTCTTCGAGTCCGATCTGCCGATCCTCGGCATCTGCTACGGCATGCAGCTCATGGCGCACCAACTCGGCGGCACCGTCGACCCGTCGCACCAGCGCGAGTACGGCCAAGCCGTGATCGAGATCGACGAGCCGTGCACCCTGTTCGAGGGCCTGCCATCTTCACTGCAGGTCTGGATGAGCCACGGCGACCGCATCTCGGAGGCGCCGCCGGGATTTCGTACACTCGGCCACTCGTCCAATTCACCACACGCCGTAATCTCGGACGGCCGGACGCGCTTCGGCATCCAGTTCCATCCCGAGGTCGTCCACACACCTCAAGGCATAGAGGTCCTGCGCAACTTCCTGTTCAACGTCTGTCGCTGCCAGGGCGGCTGGACGGCGCAATCGATCCTCGATCGCGCGGTTGAGGACGTGCGCCGGCAGATCGGCGACGGCAGGGCGATCTGCGCCCTCTCAGGTGGCGTCGATTCCGCCGTCGCGGCTGCCGTCACCTACGCGGCGATCGGCGACAAACTGACCTGCGTCTTCGTCAACAACGGCGTCATGCGCCGGGGTGAGCCGGAGCAGGTGCAGGAGACGTTTCGCAAGCACCTCGGCATCAAGCTGCACTACGTCGACGCTTCCGACCGCTTCCTCGAGCAGCTCAGCGGCGTCACCGAACCAGAAGTAAAGCGCAAGCGTATCGGCGAGACGTTCATCCGCGTCTTCGAGGAGACCGCCGCCGAGTTCGGCCACATCGACGTCATGGTGCAGGGCACGACCTACCCGGATGTTATCGAGAGCGGCCAGACCGCATCCAAGGGCTCCGAGGCCAAGGTGATCAAGACGCACCACAACGTAGGCGGCCTGCCCGAGGACATGGCGCTCGCCGTCGTAGAGCCGCTGCGCTACCTGTTCAAGGACGAGGTTCGCGAGGTCGGCCGTCAGGTCGGCTTACCCGCCGAGATGGTCGATCGCCAGCCCTTCCCCGGTCCCGGGCTGGCGATCCGTATCATCGGCAAGGTCACGCCGGAGAAGGTCGCAACGTTGCAGGCAGCGGACGCCATCGTCATGCACGAGATCGAGGCCGCGGGTCTCTACAACGAGCTGTGGCAGTCGTTCGCGGTGCTGACGGATACGCGCACCGTCGGCGTGCAAGGCGACTACCGCACCTACGGCTACGCCGTCGCGCTGCGCGCCGTCACCGCCAATGACGCGATGACCGCCGACTGGGCCCGTCTGCCTTACGACCTGCTGGGCCGCATCTCCAGCCGCATCGTCAATGAGGTGCGCGACGTCAACCGCGTGGTCTACGACATCACCTCGAAGCCGCCCGGCACCATCGAGTGGGAGTAGCGGCCCGCTAATCCATTCTGGCGCCAGGCGTTGGTGTTGTTGAGGACGACAACATCCTCTAGGATTGAAAACATGATCGACACCGACGGCATGATTACGGCCGCCGACGCGGCGAAGCGGCTTCAGCTTTCCCTCGAACAGGTACGACGCAAGCTGCGCGAAGGCAAGCTAAAAGGACAGCGCGTCGGCAACCAGTGGTTCGTCGACGAGAGCGCCATCGAGCGCCGGCAGGCCACCAAGGAGCCTCTGATTTCGCGTGAACTAATGGCTGAGATCGACGAAATCGGGCGAAGAATCGCCGAGCGGAACCCTGGATATGTATTCGACCCCGTGGAAATGGTGCAGCGTGTGCGTGAGGAGGGCCGAACCTGACCCGCTACGCACTCGATGCCAGCGCCCTCCTTAGTCGGCTGCTTCCCGGCGCCGGGCCTAATACGCGGGCATTCTTCAGTCAATTGAACGCGGGCGATGAGCTGTTCGCTGCACAGGTTCTGATTCCGGAGTGCACTTCCGTGATTCGTGCTCAGGTTTTTGACCAGAGAGTCACCCGCGATGACGGCGAGCGTCTCCTGGAGAGGATGCTAAGACTCCCGCTCCAACTCGTGGATTCCTCCTCCCAGTTTCTGAGAGCTTTTAACCTTGCCCTGCGCTTCGGTCATCGCAAGGCATACGACATGCAATACTTGGCCGTAGCTGAGCTAGTGGAAGCCGAAATCGTCACGCTGGACCGCGGTATACGATACGCGGCCGAAGACCTCGGCATATCCGTACGCTTCCTTGGCAATAGCCCCTGATACCCGTTGTTCGCGCCCCGCGACACGGTTTAGACTAAACCGTGATACCGAGATACTCCCGCCCTGAAATGGCCCGCGTCTGGTCGGAGGAGAACAAGTTCACCGCCTGGCTCCGGGTCGAGGTCGCCGCCGTGCAGGCCTGGGCCGACATGGGTGCCGTGCCGCGCGCAGACGCCGACCTCATCGCGCGTAACGCCGCCTTCCGCATCGAGGACGTCGACCGCTACGAGCGCGAGATGCACCACGACCTGAACTCATTCTTGCGCTCCGTCAGCGACAGCCTCGGCGAGGAGTCGCGCTGGGTGCACCTCGGCCTCACCTCGTACGACACGGAGGACCCGGCGACGGCGCTGCGCCTCGTCGAGGCTGTCGACATCCTACTCGAAGACCTGCGTCTGCTCGACGCTGCGATCGCTAAGCGCGCCCTGGAGCACAAAGACACGCTGATGATGGGCCGCAGCCACGGCATGCACGCCGAGCCGATTACCTTCGGCCTCAAGCTGTTGAACTGGCTCGACGAGGTGCGCCGCGACGTCGTGCGCCTCGAAGCCGCGAAGGCAGACATTGCCGTCGGCAAGCTGAGCGGCCCGGTGGGCAGCCACGCCACCGTGCCGCCGGAGCTGGAGGACCGCGTCTGCGCCCGCCTCGGCCTCGGCGTCGACGCCGTCAGCACCCAGGTGGTGTCGCGCGACCGCCACGCCCACTTCGTCCAGACGCTGGCGCTGATTGGAGCGTCTCTGGAGCGATTCGCCACAGAGGTGCGTCACTTGCAGCGTAGCGAGGTCGGCGAGGCGGAGGAGCCGTTCCAAAAGGGCCAACAAGGATCGAGCTCGATGCCGCACAAACGCAATCCGGAGAAGAGCGAGCGCGTCTGCGGCCTCGCCCGCATTCTGCGTGCCAACTCGATCGCCGCGCTCGAGAACGTGGCGCTATGGCACGAGCGCGACATCAGCAACTCCAGCGTCGAGCGCGTCATCCTGCCCGACTCCTGCATGGCGCTGGACTACATCCTGGCGCTGTTCACCGACATCGTCAGCGGCATGATCGTCTATCCCGAGCGCATGAAGCGCAACATGGGGCTGACCTTCGGCGTCGTGTTCTCGCAGCGCGTCCTGCTGGCGATGGTGGAGAAGGGGATGTCACGTCAGGAGGCGTACCCGCTGGTCCAGGCGGCAGGCCACATCGCGCTGGACGACCGCCGGCCCTTCCGCGAGACGATCGCCGAGCAGCCTGGCGTCACGCAACATCTGGCGCCTGACGAGCTCGACGCCATTTTTGACTACGCCTACTACACGCGTGAGGTGGACAAGAGCTTCGCGCGCCTGGGATTAATGGAAGCGTAGCTGCAGGTTCTTCAGACCTGCTTAAAGCCTATGCCGCGACCGAGAAGTGAAACGTGGTGAAACCAACCTACCTCCGCAAGTCGCCCCGATTGAAGGATTGCGACTATCTGGGGCCGCTCGCCGCCCACCTCACCTTCGTCACGCTGGCTCGAAAACCAATTTTCGCTTCCCACGGACCCCTCGATACTTGCCTTGCCGCACTTGAGGATGCTCGAGCCAAACACGATGCCGTAATTCACGCGTACTGCGTCATGCCCGCCACATGCATCTCCCGGTTGAGATCGGAGAAGGCGCCTCTCTCAAGAAGTTCGCCCGGCTCTTCAAGCAGCTGTCCAGCTACAGGCTCAAGCAGGCGCTCGGCGCGTTCGGCTGGCAAACGAGCTATTACGATCACATCCTTCGTAGCGACGAGAATCTTCTCGACATTGCCGCCTACATCTGGGAGAATCCTGTCAAGGCCGGGCTCGCCGATTCACTCTCAACGTATCGAGGCTCAGGCCCGCGTAACGCTCTCACGCAGGTCTCAAGACCTGCAATTACGAGCTCGAAAGGCCCGCCATGACAACATCAGTCCTGATCGATTCACCGCTCCCTAACCGCACGCACCGCGGCAAGGTCCGCGATACGTACGACCTCAACGACGGGCGCCTGCTGATCGTGGCGACGGACCGTCTCAGCGCCTTCGACATCGTGCTGCCGGACGGCATCCCGGACAAGGGCGCCGTCTTGACGCAGATGGCCGCTTACTGGTTCCAGCTCACCGATGCGGTGGTGCCGAACCACCTCCTGCGGCTGGCCGACGGCTCTCCTGCGGACGAGTTACCGTTCTCGCTGCCGAGCGAACTCCTCGGGCGCAGCACCATCGTCAAGAAGGCGCAACGCCTCGACGTAGAGTGCATCGCACGTGGCTACCTGACCGGCTCGGCCTGGTCCGAGTATCAGAAGACAGGCACCGTCTGCGGCCTGCCGGTGCCCGCCGGCATGGCCGAGTCGGAGCAGTTCCCGGAGCCTCTGTTCACACCGACTACGAAGGCAGAAGTCGGCCACGACGAGAACATGAGCTACCAGGAGCTGGTCGACCAAGTCGGCGCCGAGGTTGCCAACGCGATCAAGCTGCGCACGCTGGCGATCTATCAGTACGCGGCGCAATACGCCGCCGAACGCGGCATCATCATCGCCGACACCAAGCTCGAGTTCGGCATCGTCGACGGCGAACCGATCCTCATCGACGAGATGCTGACGCCGGACTCGTCGCGCTTCTGGCCCGCCGATGAGTACAAAACGGGCCAGTCGCAGCCCAGCTTCGACAAGCAGTTCGTGCGTGACTGGCTCACGCAGTCGGGCTGGAACAAGGAGCCTCCCGCTCCCAGCCTGCCGGAAGACATCATCGAGAAGACCAGTCAGCGCTACCACGAGGCGTACCGTCGCCTCACGGGCCGGGAGTTGATGCAGTTCTAAGACCTCGCGAGATCGGCCAGGCACAACGAGGAGTAGAGGGCAAAACAATGGCGGCGTTTCTGGCGAAGGTTTACGTATCGCTGAAGCCAACCGTGAACGACCCGCAGGGCCTGACGATCGCCGACGGCCTGCGTGCGCTAGGCTTCGACGGCGTCGAGAGCGCACGCGCCGGGAAGTACATCGAGATCCGTCTCGCCGCGGCAAACTCAGCCGAGGCCGGGCAGCAGGTCGACTCGATGTGTGACAAGTTGCTCGCCAACCCGGTCATCGAGAGCTACCGCTTCGACGTCGAGGAGCTCGTCGAGGCCTGAGGTGACGTCCGAAACGCTGGACCAGGCCCGCGAACGCTTGCGCCCCTACGTCGAGCGCGCCAAGACCTTCACGGGCTGGATGGCATATGTCCATATCGGCGACTTGGTACTGGATATCCGTGGGATTACATGGCCCGCGCCCATGAGCTGATGTCGACAGCGTCCACCGTACTAGACATGGGCACCGGCGGTGGCGAGCGATTCGGTCAGTTGCTCGATGGCTACCAGGGCAGGGCGATTGCAACCGAAGAGTGGCATGTCAACGCACCGATCGCAGCTGCCCACCTACGCCCCCTTGGTGCGGACACCGTGTATTGCCGATCGACCCAGATGCCGATCGCTGGCGAGAGCCTTGACCTGATCCTCAACCGGCATGAGGAACTTCATCCGGTTGACGTTGCGCGCGTTCTCAAGCAAGGCGGAAAAGTGCTGACCCAGCAGACTTGGATGATCTGGAAGGAGCTCAACCGCTTTATCCCGCGCCGAGTCTTCCTCGCCGATCTGTTTGAACGATACCGAGACGGCTGCCACACAGCGGGGCTGGAGATTCTCGACGCGAGGGCCGCCGAGTGGCCGGCCGCCTACGAGAATCTCGGCGACTTCGTATACATGCTCTGCATCGCACCCTGGGAAGTTCCCGAGTTCGAGCCGCTGGGCCGCGACCTGGAAGCCCTGCTGGAACTTGAGGCCGCTCTGACAACGCCCGACGGGCTGGTTTTAACGGATGGCAGCTTCATCATCGAGGCCATCAAGCCTGAGTAGCCTGTTAGCCTTCACGGTACATGCACTACGAGGTCATCGTTATGGGCGGCGGCGCGGCCGGGCTGCTCTGCGCCATCGAGGCCGGCAAGCGCGGCCGGCGCGTGCTCGTTATCGAGCGTAACGACCGCATCGGGCGCAAGATCCTTATTTCCGGCGGCGGACGCTGCAACTTCACCAACCTTTACGCCACGCCGGAGAACTTCATCTCGGGCAACCCGAACTTCTGCCGCTCGGCGTTGTCCGGCTACACGCCCGGTGACGTCATCGCACTGATCGAGAAGCACGGCATCGCCTACCACGAAAAGAAGCTCGGTCAGCTCTTCTGCGATGGCAAGGCGCAGGAGGTCGTCGATATGCTGGAGCGCGAGTGCGTTGACGCGGGCGTCGAGATAGTCACGGAATGCGAGGCCTGGGACGTCGCGACGGCGGATGATGGCGGTTTCAGGCTCGATACGGACCACGGCGAGTTCGAGTGCGACTCGTTCGTGCTCGCCACGGGCGGTCGCTCGATCCCGAAGATCGGCGCCACCGGTTTCTCGTTGCGCATCGCCGCGCAGTACGGACTCGCCTTGACCGACATGCGCCCCGGCCTCGTCCCACTGACGTTTCCAGAGGAGGAGCGCGACTTCTGCGCCGCGCTCAGCGGCGTCTCGATCGACGCGGAGGTGCGCATTGGCCGCATCTCGTTTCGCGAGAACGTCCTGTTCACGCACCGCGGCCTCAGCGGGCCGGCCATCTTGCAGGCCTCCAGCTACTGGCTCGAAGGCCAGCCGATCGAGATCGACCTGCTGCCCGGCGAGTCTGCCGAGGAGCTGCTCGAAGCTGCGAAGGACGACACGCGGGCGCTGCCCGTCCTGCTGGCCGAGCGCTTGCCGCGCCGCTTCGCGCAGGCGTGGTGCAATCGTTACGGCTCGAGCCTGCCGCTGGACCGGCTTTCGGAGCGCCAGCGGCGCCAGATCGCGCGGGGCCTCAACGCCTGGCAGCTCTGGCCGGACGGCACGGAAGGCTTCGAGAAGGCCGAGGTCATGGTCGGCGGCGTCGACACGCGCGAGCTGTCCTCGAAGACGATGGAGGCGCGCAAGGTACCCGGCATGTATTTCATCGGCGAGTGCGTCGACGTGACGGGTTGGCTCGGCGGCTACAACTTTCAGTGGGCCTGGGCGTCGGGATACGCCGCGGGGCAGGCCGTCTAGCCCAGCGTCTCTTTCGTACTCGGCGTCTGGCCGGCGCGACGTGGGTCGACGCGCGTGGCGGCACACAACGCGCGTCCAAGCGCCTTCATCATGCACTCCGCCTTGTGATGGTCGTTGACGCCGGCGAGGACGCGCGCGTGCAGGTTAAACCGGCCTTCGTGCGCCATCGACTGTACGAAGTGTTCCACGAGGTCGCACGGCAGCTCGCCGATGCGTGAGTCGGTCCACGAGACGCTGATCGCGCTGTACGCCCGGCCCGACAGGTCGACCGCCACCTGCGCCAGGGCCTCGTCAAGCGGCACCAGCGCGTCGCCCATGCGGACGATGCCGCTCGAGTCGCCCAGGGCCTCGGCGAGCGCCCGTCCGAGGGCGATTCCGACGTCCTCGACCGTGTGATGCGAGTCGATCTCGAGGTCGCCCTTCGCCTTGAGCGTTATGTCAAATATGCCGTGACGCCCGATCTGCGAAACCAGGTGGTCCAGCATGCCGATGCCGGTAGACACGTCGGCCTGCCCTGTCCCATCCAGGTTCCAGGAGACCTCGACTACGGTCTCCTTCGTCTCGCGTTTGTAGGTCCCGATACGATCGCTCATGACATCAATGGTTGCTCACCGAGGCACGTCAGGGCAATCGGCAGCGCCTTCATGGCGCGGCGTCTTTCTCGGCTGGCTCCGCTGCCGCCAGCACCTCGCGCAGCGCCTCTAGGAGCGCATCGGTGTGTTCCGGCCGCCCGGCGCTGATGCGCAGGCAGTTCTGCAGCAGGGGCGTGTCGAAGTAACGCACCAGGATGCCGCGTTCGAGCAGCTTGGCGTGTACGTCTTTGGCGCTGACGTCGTTCAGCTTGCAGAGCAGGAAGTTAGCCCACGACGGCGACACTTCGAAGCCTGGCAGCTTCGCCAGCTCCACTTCCATGCGCCGCTTCTCCACCATGATCGCCTCGACCTTCGTCTGCAGGTACGGCAGGTCTTGCATCGTGGCCAGCAGAGCAACCTCGGCGGCGGCGTTGACACTGTAGGGGTCCTTCAAGCGCAAAACGACATCGATAAGCGCCGGGTGCGCCACCATGTAGCCAATGCGCAGGCCGGCCAAGCCGGCCCACTTGCTCAGCGTCCGCATCACTACGAGATTGGGATACTTACGCACCAATTCGACGCAGCTCTCACCGGCGAACTCCGCGTACGCTTCGTCGATCATCAGCGGCCGGCCCGTTCGCGCTAGCGTCTCGACATCTTCGTTGGGGAAAAAGGTGCCGGTGGGGTTGTTCGGCGATGCGACCACCATCAAGCGCGCACCCATCATCTCCTCCAAGGCGGCCCCGACATTGATTGCGTAATCGGCCTCGCGGCGCGGAAGGTCAGTGACAGATCCCCCTTGTAGCGTCACCAGGAAGGAGTAGTAGTTGAACGAAGGCGGGCAGTCGAGGAGCGACTCACCCGGTGGTATGAACATCCGGATCATCATGTTCAGCAGCTCGTCGGAGCCGGCGCCGGCCATGATCCACTCGGGATCGAAGCCCACGTAGCGTCCCAGCGCCGAGCGAATCTTGTGCTGCTCCGGGTCGGGATAGACATGATACGTCTGCGCCTTGGCCAGCGCCTGACTCACCTTTGGCGACGGTCCGTAAGGGTTCTCGTTGGCGTCCAGCTTCACGATGCGCTCAGGCGCTATGCCGATGCGCTGCGCGACCTCGTCGGGCGGCACTACCGGTACGTAGGGCGGCGTCGCCAGAAGGTGCGGCTGAATCGAGTTCATTACGTTGGAGGGGTCCGGATTACTCACTTCGGCAGTCTCTCCTCGATAGCGCGGGCGTGACCCACGAGGCCTTCAGCGCGGGCGATGATCGCGCCGGCGGGACCGAGGTCGAAGACGCTGTCGTCCGACAGGTCGATCACAGTGCTGAACTTCAGGAAGTCTTGCACACTGAGCGGCGACGCGAAACGGGCCGCGCCGCCGGTCGGCATGACGTGACTCGGCCCGGCCGTGTAGTCACCGATCGCCTCCGGCGATCCCTCGCCGATGAAGACGCCGCCGGCGTTCTTGACCAGCGCGCTGAGGCGCCGAGCGTCTTGCGCCAGGATGCAGAGGTGCTCCGGAGCGTACTCCGACGCCAGCTGCACCGCCTCTTCGATGCTCGCGGCCACGACCGCGCCGCCGCGTCCGTTGAGCGACGCACCAGCGACCGCACCACGCGGTAGCGACACGAGACGCTCCTCGACCTCGGCAACGACCTGCTCGGCCAGTGGCCTTGAGTTCGTGATGAAGATCGGCGCCGCGAGCTCGTCGTGCTCTGCCTGCGCGATCAAGTCGACGGCGCAAATCACGGCGTCGGCGGTTTCGTCGGCCACGATGACGGTCTCGGTCGGGCCGTAGATCGAATCGATACCAACGTCGCCGTAAACGGCGCGCTTGGCCAGCGTCACGAACAGGTTGCCCGGCCCGCAGATCTTATCGACGCGCGGTATCGTCTGCGTACCATAGGCCAGTGCCGCGACCGCCTGCGCCCCGCTGGCGCAGAAGACGCGATCCGCGCCCGCGATCGCCGCCGCCGCCAGCTTGACGTCCGGGATGCGGCCGTCCGGCGCCGCCGGGCTGACAACGACGACGTTCTCGACGCCCGCAACCGTCGCCGGGACGATTGTGTGTAGCACGGAGGACGGATACGCCGGCTGTGTGCCGGGCGCGTAGAAGCCCACGGTCTCGATGGCGCGCACCTGCACGCCGAGCCCGTCGTCGTCCACGTAGGACGTTAGACAGCGCTTGAGCTGTTTTTCGTGGTAGCTCCGAATACGAGCCGCGGCCAGCTCCAGCGCCGCACGCAGTTCCGGCTCGATGCGGTCGAGCGCGGCCTGCAGGTCGGCCTGCGGCACTTCGAGGGAGTCGTAGGCAATGGCCCCGTCGAACGCCTCCGTGTGCCGCCTGACCGCTGCATCGCCCTCGGCGCGCACGTCTTCGATGATGCGATGCACGGCCTGGGCCGCCGACGCTTCGGTCTCGCTGGTGGGGCCTCGCTTGAGAATACTTCCTCGCGCCGCTTCAGCGCCTTCAACGATCTTCATGAACCTCGAACCTCGCCCGCAAGCACACAGCATACGAGCATACGGGCAGGACGGCCTAGTTCTCATCACGATAGGTTTCTGCCTCCTCCCGCGCGTACGACTGGGTACCTTTGGAGAGCGCCTTCATGCGGAGAGTCAACAACTTACCAACCTCGTGACAGGCTTCTACCAGCAGCTCCTTCGAGCCCTGCTCTAGGAATTCACACCTATGCAGCAGGTCGATCCAGGATTCGGTCTCGAAGAGAGAGCCTCTCGCAATCGAAAGGTGGTTTCTGTAGGCGGGCTGCGAAAAGCGCCCGTATCCCTCCGCGATGTTCGCGGGGACGGAGCCTACTGATCGCATGACCTGATTCCCGATGACGTCGGCTGCCCGATTGCGCGGCAAACCGGCCACGAGCGTGGCAACATCCGCCGCAAGCTGCTGCGACTTCTGCCATAGCACCAAGCGTGTGAAGTCCTCTGAGCCACTCATGCATGTATGCCCGTATGCCCCGCGACGCTATTCGATGATCTTGTTCAGCGGGTACTCGACGATGCCGTGCGCGCCCGCTTTCTTGAGCCGCGGCACGATGACGCGCACGACGTCCTCATCGACGATCGTCGTCACTTCGCACCAGGCTGGGTCGGTAAGCGAGTTGACCGTGGGTGTATTGAGCGCCGGCAGGTTCTCGACCACGGTGTCGAGGTCGTCCTTCTTGCAATTCATCGAGAGCCAGACCTTGCCCTCGGCCGCCATGACGGCGTTGAGCATCAGCGCGATGTCCTCGATTTTCTGGCGCTTCCATGGGTCTCCCCACGCCTGAGGGCTGGCGATCAACCGTGGCGTGCTCTCGATCAACGTGTCGAGGATGCGCAGGTTGTTGGCGCGCAGCGACGTGCCCGTCTCGGTCGCCTCCACGATGGCGTCGGCCAGCAGCCCCGCCTTGACCTCCGTGGCGCCGAACGAGTATTCGACCAGTGCCTGCACACCGTTCTTCTCCAGGAAGTCGCGCGTCAGGTTGGTCAGCTCCGTGGCGATGCGCTTGCCTTCGAGGTCCTTGATCGTGCGCACCGGCGAGTCGTCCGGCACGACGAAGACCCAGCGCGTCGGGCGTCGCGAGACCTTGGAGTAGGTCATCTCGGCGACCTCGGTGACGTTCGCGCCGGTCTCCTTGATCCAGTCGTAGCCGGTGATGCCCGCGTCGATGATGCCGTCCTGCACGTAGCGCGGCTGCTCCTGCGGCCGGATCAGCATGCATTCGATCTCGTCGTCGTCGACGCTGGGGAAGTAGGAGCGATCCCGCACGACCATGTTGTAGCCAGCCTTGCAGAACAGGTCGACGGTGGCTTGCTGCAGGTTGCCGTTGGGGATAGCGAGTCTGAGTGCCTTGCGTTCTGTCATGTCAGGTTCCTTTAGGGGCGACACATCGGAGGCCCGGCGTACGGTGCCAGGGGCCTGCGTTGTTGTCATGTCACGATCCGAGAAGAAAGGACGGCGCAATCCGTAAGGGACGCGCCTGTGCGCCGCTAATGGCGATGGTACGGACAGAAAGGCGTAAGGTTCACGGCATAAACCTTAGCACAGACTCAGACGCGAGGCCTATAGACGGATCCCCTACGCGGTCTAGCTCGCCGGAGGATGCTGCGCTGCCACGTCCTGGGCCTGGTCGTCGCTGAAGATCACGCCGTCGTCCGTCGCGCCGTCGTCGTAGCTCAGAAACAAAAGACGGCCGTCGTCGCCCCCAGCCGGTGGGCCTTCCTTGCAGCTGACGACTCCTCGGAGGTTGACCCAGGAGCCGGCCTTCCGGCCCGACTCGCTGCTCTCCGGCGGCTCCGGGTGGCGCCTCGTTTCGAGGATCCCGTGCAGGGTTCGAAGCTGGCCGCTATTCGCCAGTCTCACCACTTCCTCGGTTGCGTCGTCGTAGCGAAGCCGGACGATGTTGTTGGTGTGGCCGAGGATGTCGACCGACTGGACGTGACGAAAGTTGAACCACTCACCTGCCTCGAGCGGGCTCTGCATGGTCATGAAGCGGATGGCCTCCTTGTCGTTTTTCGTCCGTATTCTAAGGCAAGCAAAGGCAGGCTGCGGTCGACACCATAGACACTATGACGGTATCGCTTGTACTGCCTTAGAGTACACAGCCATGACGCGGGACGACGAAATAGCCGGAGCCATCGCCTTTTTCAGCAATCGGCTGACAAGGCTCTCCTTCAAGGGGTGCTTCGCACCCTGAGGCCAAGGGCCACGGCGGCGGCGCGGAGCTATCAAGAACGAGGCAACAGGCTGGCTCCACCTCAAGAGGTTGAGCCAGCCCTGGAGCCAGCCACACAGGATGAAGCGCTACGTACTGTCGAAGCTGAGCTCGACTTCGGTCAGCTTCAGGCAATCTCCAGAGCGGTTGGTCGCCGGCTGGAGTCCCTGATTGAAGCCGAACCTTAGACACACGGTGCGTGCAGCCGATGGTTCGGCCTTTTGCGGCAGGGCCTCGGGTCTACGCCTCTAGGGTATGAGTAGGACCTTTCCGATAGTCGAACGGCTCTCCAGCGCTTTCTGAACCTTCGACGCCTCTTTGAGAGGATACTCGGCGTGGATGTGCACCTTCAGCTGGCCGCTGCTTACCCAATCGAAGACGTCACCCGCGCGCTGCAACAACTCGTCTCGTGTGGCTGTGTAATTCGCCAGGCCAGCCCGCGTAAAGACGAGTGAACCCCTCTGCAGCACCGATGCATCGAAGGGGTCGATCGGGCCACTGGCCTGGCCGTATAGAACCATCATTCCGCGAGGGCGCAGGCAGTTGAAACCTTTAAGGAAGGTCGACTTTCCGACGCTGTCGTAAACGACGTTGACGCCGCTCCCGTCAGTCAGGCGCTTGACTTCCTCCTCGAAATCGAAGTCGGCGTAAAGCACTACATCGTGGGCGCCCAAGGTTTTGGCTACCTTCGCTTTCTCGTCTGTGGATACGGTGCCGATGACCCTGGCGCCGCGATTGCTCGCGATCTGACACAGCAGCAAGCCGACACCGCCGGCCGCAGCGTGCACTAAACAAGTGTCGCCGGAGGCAAGTGGGTACGTCGTGCAGGCCAGGTAGTGCGCGGTCATGCCCTGGAGCAACACGGCCGCAGCCTGCTTGGTCGTCAGGTTCGCCGGTATAGCGATCAGACGCTCCGCCGGCGCTGAGACCAGTTCGGCATAACAGCCGGGCACGCCGTTGAACGCCACGCGGTCGCCCGGCTTGAAGTCTTGAATATCGGCGCCAACTTCCACAATGGTCCCCGCCGCCTCACCGCCGATGCCTACCGGGCCCTGGGTGGTGTTGGCGTTTCGCCGCGCGTTGATCTCCGCGAAGTTCAGCCCGATGGCTTCGACTTTGACAACGGCCTGACCGGCTGCCGCTCTTGGGTCATCGACCTCTTCATAGACCAGGGCCTCTGGACCGCCAGCGGCGTGTACTCGAATCGCTTTCATGTCAGCGTCTCCTTTCTGAGACTAAGGCAAGCCCTCCTCCACGACCTCGTAGCACTCCGTGGAGACGGTTTGACGATGCCACTCAATCGGTGCAGGTAGCTCACCCAAAGTCGTGCCGTAGCTTTCTCGTCCGCCTGCAGCTCGCGGAGTCAGAGTAACAGCGTAAGTTGGCTGGCTGCTCTCCCGTTTATCCTGCAGCAGCTCGTCGACGAACGTATAATCTAGGTATGCGCTACATAAAACATCCCCGACGCTTGGCGCTCGGCCTCGCACTGATGTTGCTGGGGGCCATCGCGGCGGCCTGCGGTGGCGGCTCCACCAAGGCGGCCGGGCAGGTGCACGTGCTGACCTGGGACGGCATCGTCAACCCGGTCATGGAGCGTTACATCGACCGCGGCCTCAACACGGCGGAGCGCTCCGACGCGGTCGCCGTCGTCATTCGCCTCGACACGCCGGGCGGCCTCGACTCATCGATGCGCGACGTCATCCAGCGCATGCAGTCGTCCACCGTCCCGATCCTCGTTTGGGTCGCGCCGTCCGGCGGACGCGCCGCCTCCGCCGGCACCTTCATCACGATGGCGGCCCAGGTCGCCGCCATGGCGCCCAACACGACGATCGGCGCCGCCGCGGCGATCAACTCCGATGGCAGCGACATCGACGGCACGCTGGGCAAGAAGATCGAGAACGACGCCGTCGCCTACATCCGCAGCATCGCCGAGCAGCGCGGCCGCAACGCGGACTGGGCCGAGGACGCGGTGCGCGAAGCCGTCGCCGTCAACCAGACCGAGGCCGTCGAGCTCAACGTGGTTGACTTCATCGCCGACAGCCTCAGCGACCTGCTGGCGCAATCGGAGGGGCGCATCGTCGAGATGCCGGACGAGACCGGCGCCATTGGAGAGATGACGCTGGCCGTTGCCGACGCTCCCGTGCTCGAGAACGACACCAACTTCTTCGAGGACTTGCTCTACGTCATCGCCGACCCGAACATCGCGTTCCTGCTGATCTCGCTGGGCGGGCTGGCGCTCGTCGCCGAGATCTTCACCACCAACGGCGTCACCGGCATCTTCGGCGTCATCGCGCTCGTCCTCGCCTTCTTCTCGCTCGGCTCCCTGCCGACGAACTGGGCCGGCGTCGGCCTGATCACCTTCGGCTTCGCGCTTTTGGTCGGGGAGATCTTCGTCGCGGGATTCGGGGTCCTGGGCATCGGAGGGATCCTTGCGATCGCTTTCGGTGGCATCATCCTCACCGGCAGCAGCGAGACCGGCTTCCAGGTGTCGCGCTGGCTGATCTTCATCACGGTGGGGACGCTTGGCGCGCTGATCATGGGCTTCTTCGGCATCCTCTTCCGCTCCCGCAAGATCGCCTCGAACTACGGGCGAGAATCGCTGGTCGGTTCGACGGGCATCACGAAGGACAGACTCAACCCGGGCGGCCACGTCTGGGTCAAAGGCGAGCGCTGGGACGCCACGGCGGAGGACCCGCCGCTGCCGGACGAGACACCGATTGTCGTCACCGGCGCGCGCGGCTTCCACCTCTTCGTCAAGCGAGACCCTGCGTCGATCCCGCTGCTGCCGCCCGGCGACATGCCGCCAACCGAGGAGGGCGCCGTTAGCACCAAACCGCAGGGTTGACGCGAGTTTCCTCCCTACAACTGCGCTAACCTGAGTTCGTGGCACATCTCGACGTCCGCGTCTTCATCCGCGCCACGCCCGAGCGCGTCTGGCAAGTCATCAGCGACATCCCGGCCCAGGCGTCGTGGATGGTCGACGTGCGCCGTCTCGAGGTGACGAGCCAGCAGCGCAGCGGCGTCGGCACGGTGATCGAGGTGACGAGCGAGCTCTCCGGCCAACCGCTGGTCAAGGACACGATGCGCATAACGGACTGGCAGCCGCCGCATCGCTTCGACGTGGAGCACATCGGCCGGTTCAGCGGCACCGGCTCGTTTACCATCGAGGCAGCGACCGGCGGCAGCATCTTCACCTGGATCGAGGACTTCAAGCCGCCGCTCGGCCCGCTGGGCGAGATCGGCTTCGCCGCTGCCCTCGGACCGCACCTCAAGCGCGTCTTTGGGCGCTCGCTGGACAACGTACGCCGTTTGGCGGAGGAGGGTTAGATGTCACTAGACGACCTGCAGCGCACGATCGACGCCTCGATTGCGGGCGCTAGCTCCCTAACTCGCAGCGTCTTCGAGAACAATCAATGGTCCGCGCAACAGATGCAGGACTTCGCCAACGAGGGCGGCAGAATGACCATTGCGACTGTCGGCAAAGACGGCAGACCACACGCCGGCGTGGTCATCGCCGCGTGCGTCGACGGTACGTTCTACTTCGGGGCGTCCCCCAAGTCCGCGATGCTCGGCAATCTCCGCCGGGAGCCGTACGTCGGATTCACAGTCGCCGACAATGTAGTGGGCCGAGGCACGGCGCAACTCGCAGGCCGGGCTTTTGAGATGGAGCGCATCGGCCCGCAGGCGAGCAACCTGATGCGCAGCCTTATCGACCAGCGCTGGAGCGGCTATGTCTACTCCATTGAGCTCGAGCGCCTCTTCGCGCAGCGAACCTAGCTAGAATTCGAGAACGTATCCGTCGAGGTCGGCGACATATGCGTACGGCAGGCCCGGCGCGTGCTCGCCGCGCTCGATTAGCCTGCCACCCGCAGCCTCGATTTGCAGAATCGCCTCGTCCAAGTCCCCACGCTCCTGCAGGCGAAAGCCAAAGTGATCGACACCGCCGCCTGCGCCAACCGCTTCATCGGGTGTGGCCTGACGCAGCGTCAGCGTGTCTCGGGCGCCGGGCGTGCGCAGGAAGGCCATCGTCTCATCGCTGCGCGATTCGTCTATCTCCATACCGAAAAGGTCTGTGTAGAAGGCGACGGTGCGGTCAAGGTCGCGCACGGCGAGGTGGATGTGGGTTAGTCCCTCCGTCCTGATCATGACGTGCCTCCGTTCAGCGTTACGTCGCCGGCCACGACGCTTTGCCGTGCGCCGTCCGGCGTCTCGATCACCAACGCCCCGTCGTCCGTAACGTCGACCGCCATGCCCCGCAGCGGCTGACCGGCGCCAGACGCGGTGACCTCGCGTCCCAGCGTGACGAGGCGCTGCTTCCACGCCTCGAAGGGCCGGCGGCTGCCCGACGCCGCCTCCTCGTACAGACGCTCGACGTGGTCGCAAAACGCGGCGAGCACCAGCTCGCGGGGCAGCTCGAAGCCCAGCGCCTGCTTGACGCTCGTGGCGATGTCCGCGATCTCGGGGTGAGCTTCAACATCCATGTTGACGTTGATCCCGACGCCGACCAGCGCCACCGGCTCGCCTTCCTGGCCCTCCGCCGTTTCGATTAGCACGCCGGCGACCTTGCGGCCGTCGATCTGGGCGTCATTCGGCCACTTCAGGTCGACCTTCAGCGACGCGCCGTGCTTCGCCGCGACGTCCTCGATCGCCCCGGCAATGGCGAGCGGCGTGACGTAGCTCAACAACCGCGGGTCGTGGTCGCCGATGCGAAGCAGCAGCGTGAAATGTAGGTTGACGTCAGGCGCTGCGACCCAGGCCCGTCCGGCCCGTCCCCGCGCCGCGGTTTGCGTCTCAGCTAGCAGGACGGCCCCGTGCTGCACATTCCAGCGTTCGAGCATGTGGCGCGCGTCGTCCATCGTGGATTCGGTACTGGGGCGATAGATGAAGCGCCGGCCGACGTAGTCGGTGTGCAGGTTCCAGGACAGCAACGGCTTCGAGAACAGCGGCAGCGTCTCGAACTCCATGAGGTCCATCTGCCGGCGGAAGCGTTCGAAGAAAGATTCGGACAAGCGCGATGTCTCCGGTCGGATTATAAGTTGACCGCCCCGGAACACGTCCGGGGCGGCCTAATTCCTTCAAAAGAAGGATCGGTTGCCAGGCCGATGGCCTGACGCTCGCCTAATAACTAGGCAGAGACACCTCTATGCATAAGTTACTAGACGGATGGCCAAGCGATCAGCCTTACAACGTTGATGGTCCATCCGCATCACCTCCTTTCCTGCCAGCGATACTAGCGGCTCAGATTGAGGCCGTCAATCTGCTGAATCTCCTGATCGATACTGTCAGGAGCCCTTACATTTCAACCGCACGCAGGCGCCAGGCATGGGATAATGCATCGGTGGGAACGTTTTCTCAGCGGCTAACACTGATTGGCGATACCGGCGCCGGCGAGACCCTGGATGGCATGGTAGACACCGGTGCGCACTTCACCGTGATCCCGACTTCCGTTCTCGCGAGACTCGGGGTTCAGCCCACCGGAGAAGTGCCGGTACAGTTTGCTAACGGCGAGCTGACCCAGTGGTCGCTTGGCGAAGCCCAGGCTGAAATCGACGGCGTGCGCCGCCCGCTTCTCGTGCTATTCGGCTCCGACGACGCGCCCGCACTCATCGGTGCGCATATACTTGAGGCATTCCTGCTAGACATCGATGTTGTCGAGAAAAAGCTCGTGCCTAAAAGGGCGCTCCTAATGAGCTGTAGCTGATCGAAGCCGGAAGATATCGGAGGAGTTCCGCAAGTACATGTACGATGCCTGATTTCAAGATCGTTTCTGACTTCCGCCCCACCGGTGACCAACCGGAGGCGATCGAAAGCCTGGTCCGCGGCCTCGAGTCCTCGATGCGCAAGCAGACGCTGCTCGGCGTCACGGGCTCCGGCAAGACTTTCACGATGGCCAACATCATCGAGCGCTGGCAGCGCCCGACGCTCGTCCTGGCGCCCAACCGCACCCTGGCTGCGCAGCTCTGCACCGAGTTCAAGGAGTTCTTTCCCGAAAACGCGGTCGAGTACTTCGTCTCCTACTACGATTACTATCAGCCCGAGGCGTACATCCCGCGCACCGACACTTACATAGCCAAAGACGCCGACGTCAACGAAGAGATCGACAAGATGCGCCACGCTGCTACCCGCGCGTTGTTCCAGCGCAAGGACGTAATCATCGTCGCCTCCGTGTCGTGCATCTACGGTCTCGGCGAGCCGGAGGAGTACAAGAGCTTCGTGCTGCACTTCGAGAAGAACCAGCCGGCGCCGCGATCGCGGACGATGCGGCGGCTCGTCGACATGCAGTACGAGCGCAACGACACCAACCTCGTGCGCGGCAAGTTCCGCCTGCGCGGCGACAGCCTGACGTTGCTCCCCGCGTACGAGGAGCTCGCCGTGCGCGTCGACTTCTTCGGTGACGAGGTCGAACGCATCATCGAGATCGACCCCATGACCGGGGAGCTACTGGCGGAACGCGATTCGCTTGATATCTACCCGGCCAAGCATTTCGTCACGTCGAAGGACAAGCTGGAGCAGGCGATCGACGACATCGAAGCCGAGCTCGAGGAGTGCCTGGCGGAGATGAAGCAAGCCGGACGGCTGCTGGAAGCCTCCCGTCTCGAGGAGCGCACACGCTACGACCTCGAGAGCCTGCGTGAGGCGGGCTATTGCGCCGGCATCGAGAACTACTCGCGACACCTGGCGCGCCGCGGACCGGGCTCAACGCCCTGGACGCTGCTCGACTACCTCCCGGATGACTGGCTTCTCTTCGTCGATGAGTCGCATATCGCCCTGCCGCAGGTGCGCGGCATGTACTTCGGTGACATCTCCCGCAAGCAGACGTTGGTCGACTACGGCTTCCGTTTGCCCTCGGCCAAAGACAACCGCCCGCTCAATTTCGGCGAGTTCGAGGAGCACCTCAACCGGGTGATTTACGTATCGGCGACACCCGGGCCGTACGAACAGGAGCACGCCGAACAGACAGTGGAGCAGATCATCCGCCCGACCGGCCTGATCGACCCCGAGGTCGAAGTCAAACCCACCAAAGGGCAGATCGACGACCTCCTCGACGAGGTACGCCAGCGCGTCGACCGCAACGAGCGCACCCTGGTGACGACGCTGACCAAGAAGATGGCCGAGGACCTGGCTGACTACCTGCTGGAGATGGGCGTCCGAACCCACTACCTGCACTCCGAAATCGACACGCTGGAGCGTGTCGAGATCCTACGCGACCTGCGCCTCGGCGTTTACGACGTCGTCGTCGGCATCAACCTGCTGCGCGAGGGGCTTGACCTGCCCGAAGTCAGCCTGGTCGCCATCCTCGACGCTGACAAGGAGGGCTACCTGCGGTCCGGCGGTTCGTTGATCCAGACCATCGGCCGCGCCTCTCGCCACGTCAACGGACGCGTCATCATGTACGCCGACACGATTACCGACTCGATGCGCAAGGCGCTGGATGAGACGGAGCGCCGTCGCACGATTCAGACGGCCTACAACGAGTCGAAAGGCATCTCCCCGGTCGGCATTCAGAAGGCGATCCGCGACATCACGGACCAGGTGCGCAAGGTGGCGGAGGAGAGCGCCGAGTACAGCGTCGACGGCAGCCTGCCGCGCGACGAGTTGACGCGCATGGTCATCGAGCTTGAGAAGCAGATGAAGCAGGCGGCCAAGTCGCTCGAGTTCGAGAAGGCTGCGGGCCTACGCGACCAGGTCATCGAGCTGCGCAAAGCGCTCGTCTCGGACACCGACGCGCTCAAGGAGCTTGCGTCCGTCGCGGGCCAGGACGGCGTGCTGCCGTTCTCCGACAGCGGCGTCGCGGGCGGGCGGCGTGCGCGGGGCGTGCAGTACAAACCGGGCCGTCGCGGCGCCCGCTACCGCCGCTAGCGCTCGGCCAGCCATAGGGCTTGCCCTGCCTCGCAACCTGGCACTCCAGGGCGTAGACTGGGCGCCGCATCAGGAAGGCGGCCCATGAACGAGATGACCCCGGCGATCACGGCCTACCTGCAGGGCCACCGCACCGGCGTGCTGGCCACGCAGAAGAAGAGCGGCGCGCCGCAGCTAACCCTGATCGCCTACCACTTCGACAGGACGGACCTGGCGATCAGCACGCGTGCTCCGACTCAAAAAGCGAAGAACATCAGCGTGCGCCCGGAGAGTTCGCTGGCGATCATCGACGGCCAGAAGCAGCTCATCGTCTGCGGCCAGGCTAACGTCGTCCGTGACGAGGCCGAGGTGCTGCGCCTGCACCGCGAGCGCATCCGTCAAATTGCGCTGCGAGAAGGAGACCGACAAGGAGCTTGCGGAGCGCCTCAAGCGGGAGGATCGCGTCGTCTTGCTTATGACGCCGCGTAGCTTCTTCCCACCGAACCTGGAATAGGAGACCGGAAATGGCTGAATCGACACCAGAGATCACGCAGTTTCTGCAGAGCCACCGCCTCTGCGCCTTCGCTACGGGACGCAAAGATGGCTCGCCGCAGCAGTCCTACATCGGCTATCAGTACGACGGCAAGCAGTTCTTGCTCGGCGGCCAAGCGTCGTCCTTCAAAATGAAGAACCTGCGCCGCAACCCCGGTTGCTCGCTGCTCGTGCCGGCGGACAGCGGCTTTCTGCTCGTCTACGGCACCGCCGAGTTGATCGAAGACGAGGCCGCGATGGCCAAGCTGCAGGAGCGCTTCCCCCCTCGCGCCGCCCCACGCCGGTCTCCGAACGCCCCACCGCGACAGCCGCCAACCGGCAAGCGTGTCAACGTGCTCATGCCGCCGACGAAGTTCTTCGCCGACCGCATCGCGGGCTAACACCGCCCGACTCGTCATTGAGCTTCATAAACGGCCCGACGGTCGGTTTTAGATGCCCTTGATCAGGAACGCTGTGGCGATACCGGCAAGGGCTGCGCCTGCAGCTACCAGGCCGAAAATTAGGCCCATCTTGCCCGGCATCATGTAGGCCTAGACGTCTTCCCAAGGGCTGTGTTTCGGCGGTCGAAAGCCCGGCTGGTCGTCGTCCGGTGGGTCGCTGCCTTCGACGCCGCGGTCCATGACGACCACCTCGCGTGAGCCGCCGGACCCGCCGCCCACGATACCTTCCTCTTCGAGACGGTCCATGATGCGCGCGGCTCGTGGATAGCCGATGCGTAGCCGGCGCTGTAGCAGCGAGGTCGAAAGGCGGCTGTGCTCTTCTGCCAGCGCCTTCGCCTTCTCGTACATCGGGTCGGCGTCCTCGGCCTCCTCGATCTCGGTCATCGCCTGGTCCAGCAGATGGTCGTACACCAGCGTCGAGCGCTTCGTGCGCTGTTGGGACCAGAACGACACGAGGCGGTCAATCTCCTGGTCCGAGAGGTAGACGCCTTGCACGCGCTTCGGCTTGGAGGAGTCGGTCGGCATGTAGAGCATGTCGCCGCGGCCCAGAAGGCGCTCGGCGCCCGCCATGTCGAGGATGGTGCGCGAGTCGACTTGCGAGGTCATCGCGAAGGCAATGCGCGTCGGGAAGTTGGCCTTGATCAGGCCGGTAACCACGTCCACCGAGGGGCGCTGGGTTGCGACGACGAGGTGGATACCGGTGGCGCGGGCCAGCTGCGCGAGACGACAGATCTGCCGCTCAACCTCGAACGGCGCGGCCATCATCAGGTCCGCCAGCTCGTCGATGATTACGACCCAGTACGGCAGTTTCTGCGTCACCCTGGGGTACTTGTTGTAGGAGTCGATGTTGCGCACCGCCAGCATCGCGAAGTGCTTGTAGCGCGCCTCCATCTCGTGCAGCACGGCGCCCAGCGTGCCCACGACTTTCTCGACGTCAACGACGATGTTGGAAAAGGCCAGGTGCGGGATCATCGAGAATCCGGCCAGCTCGACCCGTTTCGGGTCGATCATGACGAAGCGCACGTCCTCCGGTTCCGACTGCATCAGGATGCTGGCGATGATCGAATTGATCGCGACGCTCTTGCCTGAGCCCGTAGCGCCCGCGATCAGCAGGTGGGGCATCTTCGTCAGGTCCGCCACCACCGGTTCGCCGGAGACACTCTTACCCAGAGGCAGCGCCACTTTGCTGCGTGAGGCCAATCGCTGGAACTCCGGTGTCTCGATCACGCTACGCAGCGTCACAACCGAGGCGGAGCTGTTCGGCACCTCGATGCCGACCACGGAGCGTCCCGGCACCGGCGCTTCGATACGCAGCGAAGGGGCCGCCAGCGCCAGCGCCAGGTCGTTGGCAAGGTTCGTGATCTGATTGACCCGAACTCGGGTTCGCGAGACCTCTTCCTGTCGCACCCTGGGCCTGCCGTCCTTGTCCAGGATCGCCTTGCCGTCCTTGTCGCGCTCCTGGACTTGCTTGTACTTGACCTCCCAGCCCGGTTCGACGTCGAACTGGGTCACGACGGGACCCTCGTGGAAGGTTGCGACGGTCGCATCGACGCCGAAGCTGGCCAGCGTATCCACGATCAGCTTGGCGCGCAGGTTGTTGTCCGGCCGTGCCGACTCGTCGGCGGGAGCTGTCCCGGCCAGCAGGTCCAGCGGAGGCATCTTCCATGCCGGCCCGGCGGATACGGTTTGCTGCTCCTCCTCATCGTCCGCTTCTTCGTCCGGTGCCCACCAGTTGACCGGCAACTCCGCCTGGGAAAGGCGTTCGTCCGGGATCTCCGGTTCCCGTTCTGCCAGAACGGCTACGGGCAACGGCTGCGGGATGTCTTCCTCGTACGCTTCGGCCTCGGGGAGCCAGGCCGGGACGCCTTCCGCCGCCTCGTCCGGCGGCGGCTTCGTCGGGAAGGCGAAATCGACGATCATCGCGATGCCGTACCAGATGCGGTGAGGGATGTGCCAGCTCCAGACGGTCGCCATGGCGCGGGCGTACCCTCCAGCGCGCTACGCGTGCCTTCGGGCCAGATGAAAACGATGATCGCGCAGCCCGACGCGACCCAGACCAATACACCGAGCACGCTATCCGTCAGGAAAAGGCCGAAGTCGCCACCTGCGGTGATCTCGGCTAGCGACGACCCGCCCAGTTCGAGCGTCGGCGTGAACAGGCCGAGGATTCCGGCTACGAACAGGAAGATCGGCGCCGCCAGAAGTAGCGGTCTCGGGTAGCGCAGGAGCATGCCAAGGTCGCGGCGCCAAATCAGCACGCCGACGACGCCGAGCAGCGCAGCGAAGACGTAAATCAACAGCCCGAAGGCATCGACCGCCGCGTCGATCGGGCCGGCGCTACGGCCCGCCGTCAGCCACACCGACAACGTCAGCGTGACCGCGAGCAGCCACAGCCCGCCGGTTTCGAGCCGGGTTAACCATGCTACCGCGAGAGTTACTGGTGAAGGGCCCTGGCGCTTGCGGCCAACTGCCTGCCAGCCGCTGCGGGAGCGGGACGGACGTCCGCCGGAGCGGGCGCGAGCCTCAGTTCTTGCCATATACACCGTTCGACCGAGACCGCCACACCTGGGCCGAACCGGCGATATTATATCAAGTAAATCCCCTTCTGTCCCTCATATGTCGAGGCGGACGCATGACATCTCCATCTAAAGAATCCAGGATGATACGCTAGGCAGGCTCCAGGGCGTGGTCATTACTAGCGGTCCAACTATGGTGACGGTTCGCGCAGAGCAAAAGGCCCCCATCGTCTAGGGGACTAGGACGTGGCCCTTTCAAGGCTAAAACAGGGGTTCGAATCCCCTTGGGGGCACCAGTCATTACATGACGGCAGGACGCTACCGCAACAACACGCACCGGCTACGTCCTCGGCAGCCTGCGGCTGCGCCCGTTTACGACCAACTTCCCGCAAAGCCTTGCTCGACATGAGCTGGAATCGCATCAGCCTTGACGTTTCTGAGTCAGCCGATCGGCGGACGGCGCTGGTGCCAGTCCGTGGCCTGCTGATAGGCGTGCGCGGCTCGGAGGACGGTTTCCTCCTCCCATGCTCTGCCGGCCAGCGAGAGGCTGATCGGGAGACCGACACCGTCGAAGCCGCACGGCAGCGAGATCACGGGGACGCCGGCGACGCTGAAGGGGCCTGTATTTCGCGGCAGCAGCGAAGGTGACAGCGACGCCGCATCCGCGAAGCTTGGCGCGACCATCGGCAGCGTCGGCACGATGAGCAAATCGATCTCTCGGAACAGCCTGCGGAGGGCCTGCTTGAACGCCAGCTGTTCGTAGCGCGCCCGGGAGTAATCAACGGCCCGGAAGCTCAGCGCGTTGCTCAAACGTCCTCGAATGCCATCGCTGAAGGCCTCCGGACGATCGTTGAGGTGGACCTCGTGGTAACCGGCCGCGTCAGCCAGGAATGAATCGTTGGAGCCGAACAGCTCGGGTCCCGGGAAGACGACTGGTTTCAACTCCGCTCCCAGCGATGCAAAGACGGCCGTTGCGTCGCAAACCGAAGCGATGATCTCGGGAGCCACGGCGTCCTCGTCGAAGAAGTAGTTCTCCGGCACGCCGATGCGGAGCCCCTTCACACCCTCGTCGAGGTGAGCCGTGTAGTCGGGCACCGGCCGATCCTCGCTCGTCGGGTCATCATCGTCGTAGCCGGCGATCGCCTGCAGGATGAGGGCACAGTCACTGGCCGTCCGGGCCATGGGACCGGCGTGGTCAAGAGACCAGTTCAACGGCACGACCCCTCGCAGGCTGACGCGGCCGTAGGTCGGCTTCAGGCCCGTGATGCCGCACATCGCAGCAGGCATCCGGATCGAGCCGCGGGTGTCGCTGCCCAACGCGCCGATGCAGAGGCCGGCGCTCACGGCTGTCGCGGAGCCGCCACTCGAACCGCCGGCGATGTGATCGAGGTTCCAGGGATTGCGCGGCGTCGGGAAGAACTGATTGATGCTGGTGCCGCCGAGGGCCAGCTCGTGCATCGTCAACTTGCCGAGCAGGACCATGCCCGCCTGCTTGAGCAGCTTCACGACGTGCGCGTCCTCGGCCGGCAGGTACGCCTCCCTCAGCGGCGATCCAGCCGTCGTCAACACGCCCGCCGTGTCGTAAAGGTCTTTGAGCCCAAACGGAATCCCGTGCAACGGGCCGAGATAGCGGCCCGCGGCGATCGCCTCCGCGGCGGCGGTGGCTTCCCGGCGAGCCGTCTCAAATGTGAGCGTAATGAAGGCGTGCAGCCTGGGATCGAGCCTCTCACAGCGTTCGATACAGGCTTCCGTCAACTCCACGGGAGAGACCCGCCGCGTCGAGATTAGCTCGGCGAGCTTTGTCAGCGAGAGTTGAGTCGGGTCCTGATTAGTCACGGCGCCCTCCAATGATTCGATACGTCTTTAACATCCGAAGCCGGCCAAATCTCAGGCACAAGCGCACGAGTCAACTAACGCGCCATGCTGGCCGTCATGCCGGGTTCAGCTGTCGCGCGGGACGGCTCTTCGCACGTTCAGGTTCAGGATCACGCGCTCGGGGGTCACCACCATCATGCGTCGCTCTTGCTCCTTCAGCATGTCGGCAAAGTTGTCGGGCAGGCTGGGCAAGAAGATCGAGAAGATGCGCCGAGAACGAGCCTCGAGGTCGTCCTCGGTAATGGCGGCTGTACCAGAGACCTGCATGTAAGGGAAGGGACGTTCGGTATTCAGCACGACGACGGAAACGCGGGGATCGCGAAGCACGTTCCTGGTCTTGACCCGGTCGCCGTGACGGAGATGTAGAGCTTGCCATCCTCGTAGAAGTAGTAGACCGGCGTGGACTGAGGAGAACCGTCCTTTTTGTTTGTCGATACGACACAGAAGCTGTTCTCGCGCAGGAACTGCTCTTCCTCGGACGTTAGGCTTGCCAGCTCTCCTCCTCGAGTCGATGCGGGGCCCCAGTGAAGCACCTACCGGAAGAACGCCGCCCACTGCTGCTCTAGTCTATCGCCCTCAGGACAGCCATAGAGTCGTCGCAGACATCGACGGTAAGGGTCCGCGCCGACAGCATCGAATCGCGAAAAACGAAGCCGTGAAGGATCAGTGCAATGTCGCAGCCTTTCTCGAATTTGCTCGATATCCCGCGTCAGCGCCTCGACAGGCGTCGAGGTCCTTGTCGCTGCGTTCGCTGACACGAGCAGCCGGGTGCTAGATACTCGAACCGAAACCACGAAGGAGGGTTCAACATGGCAGATGAGCTAAAGGGACAGGTCGCGATCGTCACGGGCGGGCGCCGTGGGTTCGGCCAGGCGATCGCGCTACGGCTGGCCGCCGATGTGAACTCACAGGCTGACTGGGAGCGAGTCGTCAAGGAAACGGAGGCGCAGCTGGGGCCGGGCACGCTGCTGGTCGCCAACGCGGCGCTCAGCGATCGGTGATGCCTATGTTGAGAATGCACGACACGTACCTGCAATCCAGCAATTACCCGCAGAGCTGCCGAAAATACTACTAAGAGAACTCGATTAGAGGCGGCTCTTACATGTCCAAGACCATGTTTGCCAGCCGGCAGGTCCTTGCCGCCTCCAAAACGGAGGCGGCGAACGACGTCCTCCCGTCCTTTGGGCATGGCGGTAGGCCGAAGCCGGAAGGACGCGCCGACCTGGCGCGAATCCACGTCTTCGCCACCACTGCCGTGGTCATCGGCATCGCATACCTCGTGTGGCGCTGGATCTTCACGATCGACCTAGACTACTGATGGGTTGCACTGTCTCTGATTCTCGCCGAAACCCACAACGTCATCGGACTCGGCCTCTTTACGCTGGCTCTATGGGACGTCGACCGTTCGCCACCCTGGCACGCCGTAGACAAGACGAAGCTCAAAGTCGCCGTCCTGATTCCAACGTTGAACGAGCCGGAGGAGGTCCTGCTGCCAACCATCGTCGCAGCGCTAGCGATGCAGCCGTCGCACGAGACCTGGGTGCTGGACGACGGCCGCCGTCCCGAGGTGCACAGGCTGACGATGGAGCTGGGCGCGCAGTACCTGACGCGGCCGGACAACAAGCACTACAAGGCCGGCAACCTCAACCACGCCATTGAATTCATCGAGGCAGACATCTTCGCCGTCTTCGACGCCGACCACGTCGCGGGCCCCAACTTCTTGCACCACACGTTGGGCTACTTCGACGACCCGAAGGTCGCCGTGGTCCAGACGCCGCAGGACTTCTACAACACGAACTCCTTCGAACATCAGCAACGCAACGACGAGGGCATCTTCCACGAGGAAGCCCTCGTCTACCGGGTCATCTCGCCCGGCAAGAATTTTTGGGAGGGCGCCTTCTGGTGTGGCACCTGCTCGCTGATCCGTTCTACGGCGCTCCAGGATATCGGCGGCGTGGCCACTGAATCCGTCACCGAGGACCTACACACGACGATCCGCATGAACCGCAAGGGCTGGAAGGCTGTCTACCACAACGAGGTACTGGCCTGCGGCCTCGCCCCGGCTGATGCGATTCAGTACATGGTGCAGCGCAACCACTGGGCCGTCGGCGCTATGCAGGTGCTGCGCGCGGAGAATCCCCTGTTCTCCCACGGCTTGAGTTTTGGCCAGCGCCTCAGCTTCATAACCACGATCCTTGCGTGGTTCGATTCCTGGCGCACGCTGACGTTCGTCCTGCTGCCAGCAGCCGTCATCTTCACCGGTGCCTCGCCGATCAACGCCCCGGCTTACGTCTATGCTCCCGCGTTCCTGCTGGCGTTCTTCAGCCAGTTCCTCGCTTTGCGCTTGCTGGCTCGCGGTTACTACCCGCCTGTCCTGTCGCTCATCTTCGAGATGTTGCGACTGCCGGCTGTGTTGCCCGCCACGCTGGCGGTGTTCAACCCGAACAAGCGTCGCGTCTTCAAGGGCACGTCGAAGGCCGCCCACGACGACCGCGACAAAATAAACCCGCCACAGCTCCTCGTGGCGCTCATGGCGATCAGCACACTGTCCATCGTCTGGTTCCTGACCACGATGTTCGGGTACACGCCGACCAGTTACGGGGCCAACGCCCCCGCGGTCATCGGTTCGTTCATCTTCGCCTGCGTCAACTTCTGGCTCATCATGATCGCGGTCAAGCGCATCCGCGCCGCCCAGTACGCCGGTAATCGGCGCAACGGCTTCCGCTTCGAGGTCTTCTTGCGGGGCCGGCTAGATGACCAGGCATGCATAATTCGCGACGTTTCCCTCACCGGCGCTCGCATCGAGTCCACCGTAGCGGGTCTGAAACGCGGACAGCAGATCGACCTGACGATTCAGGCCGGTGATGACTCCCACAGCTTGAAGGCGGAAGTCGTACGGGTTCCGCCCCGCCAATGACACCAACGTAGTGGCCCTGCGCTTCCTGACGGGACAGCGCGTCACCGTTGGCGCCATCCCGCTCTACGTCCTGAACGGCCGCGTCGGGCCCGAGAACGCGCCGAAGCGCCGGTCCCACCGCCAGCCCTCTACCGACGTCGCGGTTGCTTGATCGTGAAAGCACGCCGACAAGGCATTTTCCTCTTGCGTCCGGGTGACGTGGCCAGGAACCTCGCGATTCACTCCCATCGCTGCGCAATTGGCCAGTTCACGTATCGCAAGCTCATGGTGACTATCGATGCCGGTCGCGGGACAGGCGTCCTGCCTTTGTGTAGGCTACGCTCGCACGGCGCATCTATCCTGCCTAGCAGTGTATCCAGTGCTACGCCTCGGTTGGTGGCAAGAAGCGTCATCGAAGACCGGCTGTGACTCTGGAGGCACGGCCGACGTTGAGTAGGGCACCGCATCGCGCCTTAGACATCACGGAAGTAGGCCGGCAATGAAGAGCATTGAGATCGACCGGACGTAGGCACTCATCGAGGAACCGGAGAAGGGTCACAACCGCTGGCATCCGGACATCCCGCCGGTGGTCGCCGCCGACCCGGGCGAAGAGGTCGTCCTCGAAACGCGTGACGCTTCGGATAACCAGACCGTTCCCGGCGGGCGTTCCGAGGCGGCCGTGGCAGAATCCACCCGTTGACCGGCCCCGTCTACGTCAACGGCGCGCAGCCCGGTGACCTGCTCGAAATCGAATACCTGGAAATCGCGCCTCAGCCGGTGGGCTGGACCCGTTGCGGCCCGGGCCTCGGCTTCCTGCCCGACATCGTGGACGAGCCCTTCACGGCGTTCTGGCAGCTCAAGGACGGTTGGGCCATTTCGGAGCAGATGCCCGGTGTGCGCATCCCGGACGGCTGTTTCATGGGCACCGCAGGCGTGGCTCCATCGCACGAACTGCTGGCCGCCTGGAACAAGCGCGAGTCTGACCTCGCGGCGCGCGGCGGACAAGCAATCCCGCCGCAGATCGAGGACGCGGTACCGTCAGACGAGGCGATCGCGGCCTCGGCCGCGCGAACAGCGCCGCCACGCGAGAACTGCGGCAACATCGACGCCAAGCAGCTGACCAAGGGCTCGAAGCTGCTCGTCCCTGTCTTCGTGCCAGGCGCGCTCTACTCCGCCGGCTACGCGCACTTCGCGCAGGGCGACGGCGAGGTCTGCCTCACCGCGATCGAAATGGCCGCCACCGCCACGGTCCGGTTCCAGGTCCATCAGGGCGAAGCCGAGCGCAAGAACATCCGCTGGCCGCGCATCGTCCATCCGGATTACTTCGCGCCTCCCGAGTGGGCCGCGCCGCGCGATTGCATCGCGACCACTGGCATGCCTCTCCATCCGGACGGCACGCAGGAGGGCGGCGATGTCAACCTGGCGGCTCGAAACGCCCTGCTCGACATGATCGATCTGCTGCAGGACCGCGGCTGGAGCAAGGCGCAGGCCTACGTTATCTGCAGCGTCGCCGTCGATCTGCGCATCAGCAACCTCGTCGACCTGCCCAACGTCACCGTCGCGGCGCTGCTGCCGGAGGCGATCTTTCGCTAGCTGCTACTTGAAGAGGCCTTTCGCGTAAACGCCAACGCCGGCGGTTTCCAGTCGCAGCTGACGGGAGACACGAAGTCGCGTACTAGAAGCAGGCGCGTGATGTCAGCGGGCCGGCGCGAAACGCCGATGATGAGTGAGTGGATCGCAAAGCCTAGTCGCGACGCCTAGTTGAGGAAGGAAGCTCTTCGAACTCCAGGCTTTTCAGCGTCTCCAAGTTTCCGAACACTTTGGAGGCGTCGAGAACTTCAACGCCTGTCAACTGGCCGTCAACGTCAAAATCGGCCGCTATGTTTTCCGTCCAGTGTTCAGTTGTGACCGTCGCTTCTTTGAAGGAGATGTAGAGCGCGTCAACAGACGGATCGTAGGTTATTTTCATGTGTCCACCAGTTTAGAAGAAGTATACATAGACCGTTACCACGACTATCCGATCCGGCTCCTCGACGAAAATTGGCCGCACCTGCTTCGTCAGGTGGTGGCGCCCATTCCAAGCTGCCTCGAAGGTGAAGTCCTTCCGACATTCAAGCCGTCCTGAACGGGCCGACTGCCAGGCTATCTCTTGAATCGCTGATTCGATTTCGGCCCTATTGGTACCTCGAGGTTGTAGGCGCGCCAGCACATGAGGCGGAAACTCGACAGGCTTCACGCCCTACTCCATATCCGCCCAGTTCGATCCGGCCTTGACGTCCACCTTCAGCGGCACGTCCAGCTCCAGCGACGCCGGCATGACGCGCAGCACGAGCTCCCGCAGGGCGTCCTCCTCCGAAGACGGTCCCTCGAAGATCAGTTCGTCGTGCACCTGCAGCAGCATGCGCGTCTCGAAGCCCTGCTCCGTCAGCTCCTTATCGATGCGGATCATGGCGATCTTGATGATGTCGGACGCTGTGCCCTGGATCGGCATATTGATCGCGATGCGCTCGGCGCCCATGCGCACGTTGAAGTTGGCCGAGTGGATGTCCGGGATGTAGCGCCGCCGCCCGATCATCGTCTCGGCGTAGCCATTCTGACGCGTCTGGGCCACAATCTCGTCGCGCCACGCCTTTACGGCCTCGTACTTCTCGAAGTAGCGCTTGATGAAGGCGCCGGCCTCCTCGCGGCTGATGCCCTCGCGCTGCGCCAGGCCGAAGTCCGTCAGGCCGTAGAGCACGCCGAAGTTGAACACCTTGGCGCGGTTGCGCTGCACGCGCGTCACCTCGCCCAGTGGCAAGCCGAAGACCTGTGCCGCCGTCGCCGCGTGAATGTCCTCGTCATTGCGGAACGACTCCAGGAGGCTAGCGTCTTTGCACATATGCGCCAGGATGCGCAGTTCGACCTGCGAGTAGTCCGCCGAGAGCAGGACGGGCTGCTTGCCGATGTCGCGCGCGGTGAAGGCGCGGCGTACCTGACCGCCGAGCTCACTGCGCACCGGGATGTTCTGCAGATTCGGGTTGTTGGACGAGAGACGGCCCGTCGCCGCGACGGCCTGGTCGAACGTCGTGTGGATGCGACCGTCGCGCGGGTCGACAGCGCCGGGCAGCGTCTCGATGTAGGTCGAGCGCAGCTTCGTCAGCTCGCGCCAGCGCAGGATGATGTCGATGATGTCGTGCACGCCGCGCAGCCCTTCGATCGCCTGCGCGTCCGTCGAGTAACCCTGCTTCGTCCTGCGCGTTTTTGGCAGGCTCAGCTCTTCGAACAGCACCTGCGATAGCTGCGGTGGCGACCCGAGGTTGAAATCGTGCCCGACAGACTGGTACGCCTGCGACTCCAGGTAATCGACCTGCTCGTTCAACCCCTGTGACATCTCCCGCAGCACCGACGTGTCCAGCGCGATGCCAACCGCCTCCATGCGCGCCAGCACAGGCACCAGCGGCATCTCGACATCCGCGAAGAGGCCCCACATCTCGAGGTCGCGCAGTTCCTTCTCCATCGGCTCACTCAATCGCAGCGCGTAGTCGACGTTCTCGCAGGCGTAGGGCAGGAAGTCCTCGATGCGTGCCTGATCGACGGCCTGCTGCTTGACGCCCGGCTTGCCGACGAGGTCGACGACCTCCTGCATTTCGAAGCCGAGGC
The DNA here is from genome assembly GCA_965197795.1 of Dehalococcoidia bacterium. Classification (GTDB taxonomy): domain Bacteria; phylum Chloroflexota; class Dehalococcoidia; order DSTF01; family WHTK01; genus WHTK01. The sequence continues at coordinate 1,529,589 of OZ240228.1, forward strand.
GGCGCGAGACCAGCCACTTCAGGCTCAGCGAGCCGGCTCCGGCGCGAAAGACGTCGCTCAGGGCGCCGTCGCCCAGCACGTAGGCGGCGAGCAGCGTATCGAATGCCACGCCGCGCACCAGATATCCCTTGCTCTCGAGGTGAGCGATGTCGAACTTACCGCTGTGTGCCACCTTCTCGATGCCCTCGTCGGCGAACAGCGGCGCCAGCTTACCGAGCACCACGTCCGGCGCCAGCTGCGGCGGTCCGTCCAGCGTCGGCTGATGGCCGATCGGGATGTAAGCCGCGTCGCCGGGACCGGTCGCGACCTCAACGCCTACGAGCAGGCAGTGATACGGGCTTGTACCTACCGCTTCGAGGTCGAACGCGAAGCGCTTTGCCTCCTGCGCCCGTTGCACCAGCGCGCCAAGCTCCGCTTCGTCTGAAATCAGGCGGTAGTTCTTCTCGGACGGTGGCGTCGCAGCCGCCCCGTCTGGTGACTGCGCGAAGCCTTCTTCGACCGAGGGCAGGCGCGGCACCAAGGTTCGGAACTCGAGGTCGCGGAGCAGGTCGAGCACGCGCTGTCGGTCGTAGCGCCCGACCACCGCCTCTTCCATATCCAGCGCGACATCGGGCACGTCGAGACGGATCGTCGCCATGTCGAGCGCGTTGCGCACCTGGTCCTCGTGCGCACGCAGGTTCTCGCGCAGCTTGTCCGGCTTCACGTCCTCGATGTGCGCGTAAATCTCGTCGACGCCGTCGAACTGAGCCAGCAGCTTCGTCGCCGTGCCGTCGCCGACGCCGGGGACGCCCAGGATGTTGTCAGAGCTATCACCGCGTAGCGCCTTGTAGTCCGTCATACGCTCCGGTTCGAAGCCGTAGCGCTCGATGGACGACTCCCGCGTGTAGACCACGTGGTCGCGCTGATAGGGACGCATCATGTACAGCGTCACGTCGGGCTGGATCAGCTGCACCAGGTCGGAATCCAGCGTGACGATGTACGTATCGATCCCTTGGGTCACGGCCTGTACTGCCAGCGTGCCGATCACGTCGTCGGCTTCGTAGCCCTCGGCGCTGAACACCGGGATGTTGAACGCCTCCATCATCTCCAGGCAGCGTCCGATCTGCCGCCCCAGGTCCCAACTGGACTCGACCGGCGACAGGGCGCGCTCGATCGCGAGGCGTGTGTCGGCGTCGATTCCCGCGGCCTCCGCCGTGCCGTAAACGCCCTCTTTGATCTGATCACGGCTCTCTGCCACAGTGACAGCCTTCGCGATGCCGGAGAGCACCTTCTCATCCAGGTCCGGGACGGTGGCGAGCGCGTTGGCGACCTGCGCCTTGACGTTCTCGAAACGAGTCGCCTTGTAGCTGGCGTCGCGGGCGTGACGAAACGTTGGACCTGGCAGGTCAACCGCGACGACCAGATGGGTCGGCTTCAAGTCGTCGATCACGGCGAGCAGCGTGTTGGTGAAGCCGAAAACGGCGCTCGTGTTCTCGCCGGTGCGCTTCGCGACCAGCGGCGCGTCCTTCAGCGCGTAGTAGGCGCGGTGAATGATGCCGTGCCCGTCGAGGATGGCGAGGAGGGGCTTGCGATCTGCGTCTGCCACCTCCGGATTATACCTGTCGCGACCTGTGCCGGCCTGCTTGAGCTAATCCTCAACTCGTGCCCCGAGCCACTGCGGCGTGGCCTACAATGGCTTATACGCATGGGTGGCTTCCTCAGCGTCATCCCGATAGTCGTCAGGCGCGTCAGGGCTAACGTCCGCTTGCTCTTCGCGGTCGTCATCGGCGCGGTGCTCGCCGCGGCGCTTCTGTCGACCACGTCGATCTACACCGACGCTATCCGCGATCTTGGTCTCAAGTTCGCCCTCGGCGACCGCGGCCAGGACGCGATCAACTACCGCCTCGGTAGCACTTCACAGAGCTCTATCCCGGAGGTCTTCGAGCAGAACCAGGCGTTCATCAAGGAAGCCACCGACGCTTTCCTCGGCCCTTTGGCCAACGGCGAGCCGACGTCGATCGGCAGGAGCGCCACGTTTTTCCCGACTCTGCCTGGAGGCACGGTATCGGAGAATGACGGCAGGCCGCGAGCCCACTTCACCTTTGTCACAGGCGCCGAGGAACAGATCGAGCTTGTCGACGGCAGGCTGCCGGACACGGTCTCCGCCATCTCGGGCGCGCCTGAGCTGGAAGTAGCCATCGGCGCTGAGACTGCAGCGCGCCTCGGTATCGCGCTTGGGGCCGAATACGACCTGCACCCCTTCTGGCGCGACGACGTCGAGCCCGTGTACGTCACTGTCGTAGGTATCGTCCGGGCCAGCGACCCCGAGGCGGAGTTCTGGGTCAACGAGGACGACGTCTTCAGCGTCCATACGGCGTCATGGGACACAATCCCGATGCTGATCTCGAAGGACACCTTCTTCGCCGCCCTGTCGGCTTACCTGCCGAACATGGTCAACGACTACAAGACGCTGATCTACGTCGACACCGGCGCGATTAACGCGGGCAACGCCGACACGGTCTCGATCGCTCTGCGGCGGTTCGACAGCACGATCCGTAACAACGTCGTCCGGACCGCGGTCGAATCTGAGCTACCGGACGTCCTCGCGACGTACGACGAGAAGCTTTTCTTCACGCGCATACCGTTGCTCGTCCTCGTGCTGCAGATCGCCGCCATTGTCCTGTACTACCTCTTCATGGTCTCAACCATGCTCATCGAGCGCCAAGGGGGAGAGATCGCGCTGCTCAAGAGCCGCGGCGCCACCACCGCCCAAGTCATGAAGATCTACGTTATCGAGGGCCTGGCGATATCCGGCATTGCCATCCTGGCGGGCCCGCCGTTGGCCGCGACTGTCATCAGCTTCCTGGGCCAGACGCCGCCATTTACGGACCTGACGGGCGGTTCCAACTTGCGGGTCACGCTGTCTGCCGGCGCCTACCTCTGGGCCGCCGCCGGCGCGCTGCTCGCCTTCGTGACGCTGCTGCTGCCGGCGTACGTGGCGACCCGGAATACCATCGTCAATCAGCGAGCCGGCAGCTCCCGGCCTACCCGGCAGCCGTTCTTCATGCGCTACTACCTCGACCTCGGACTCGCCGCGGCGGGTGGCGTGCTGCTCTACCAGCTCGACCGGCGTGGCAGCCTGGTCACGGAAGGCTTCTTCGGCGACCGCTCCGTCGACCCGGTCCTGCTGCTGGCGCCCGCGTTCTTCATCCTGACCGTGGGGATCGTCTTCCTGCGCACGTTCCCGCTCGTGCTGCGCCTGCTCACCTGGGCCGTCGCGCGGGCCCAGGGCGCCGCCGTCATCATCGGCATGTGGCAGTTGGTGCGGAACCCAGTACACTACTCACGCTTGGTCCTGCTGTTGATGCTGGCGACCGCCGTAGGCATGTTCGCCGCCAGCTTCGGCGCCTCGCTTGACACCAGCTACACCGACCGCGCCCGCTTCGAGTCCGGTTCGCAGCTGAGCCTGACCGACGTCCGCATAGTGCCAGGGCCCGGGCCTTTCGACACGGCGCAAACCGTGGCCGGCCTCACAGGCGCCAGTCAGGGCACCGCGGTTTACCGGTTGCAAGGCAGCCAGGGCCCACTCACGTCGCGTCAGACCGTCGAATTCCTCGGCGTGGATAGCGAAACCTTCGCCGAGATCGCCTACTTCCGTGAGGACTTCGCGGATCAAACGCTCCCAGAGCTCATGGACAAGATCAGCCACGGACGGCCCTCGACGCTCGGCGTAACGTTGCCGGCCGACGCGCGCTGGCTCGGGATCTGGATCGACCCGGTCGACATGCCGAGTGAGTTCAGCCTTCGCTTCGAGGCGATCGACGCCACAGGGCGTTACTTCAGCTATCTGCTCGGCCCGGACTTCGTCGAGGAGATGCCGCCAGGTTGGCATCTGCTCGTTTCGGACCTCCAACGTCCCGGCGTCTTTTTCGGCGAACGCCGCTTCCGCGGCGGGAGCCTGAGACTCAATAACGGTCCCTTCCCTGTGCTCGAGCCTCAGATGCCGATCACCATCACATCGATAACCCTGCGCTCCCCGACCCGCTTCGCGGCGCCCGCCGGCACCATCGTGTTCGACGATCTGCACGCGAGCAGCGCCGCGCAGCTCGACCCGGACCTCATGCAGGCGAAGCGCCTCTTCGACCCGCAACGCGCCATCGGGGGGTTGCCCGACGCCGTACATCTCGTGGATTTCGACGGCGTGGCTGACTGGGTCCCGCTGGACGGCCTGCTGGCCAACCCGCTCAACGACGAAATCCGGACGGTGGCGCGCGACAGCCACGCCGGTATCGAACTGAGCTGGGAGCCGCAACCGGGTCAAATTACAGCGCACGGACTCCAGTTCGCCGGCACGCTTGACACCATCCCCGTGCTCGCCAGCGAGGGGTTCCTCAGGAACAGCGGCCTCCAGGTCGGAGACACCACGACCGTGTTCAGCAGCAGCCTCTACCTCGACGTCGTCATAGCGGGCGCCTATGACCTCTTCCCCACGCTGGGCGATTCCCGAGAGCAGCCCTCTCTGATCGGCGACGGACCCACGCTCGCGGCCTCCCTCAACGCGAATCCGTCCGGGCCCCTTAGGTACCCGGACGAAATCTGGCTGCAAGGCGGCGACGCGACTCTGGAGGCGATCCGCGGGCTGAGCGAGGAAGGCGCGCTGCTGGGCGGCATTAGCAGCTTTGATGAGCTCCAGGCGGCGCAACAAAGCGATCCGCTCGTCGCGGCCGGCTGGGAGGGAATCCTCTTCATCAGCTTCGCCGCAATTCTGCTCCTCAGCGCCATCGGCTTCTTGATCTACTCCTACCTGACGGCGCAGCGTCGAACGTTGGAGTTCGCGGTGCTGCGCACGATGGGGTTCTCGAAGCCGCAGATCGCGGCCCTCGTCGGCTTCGAGCAGATTTTTGTCATCGGACTCGGGATGATCGCCGGCACGCTGCTGGGCATGCGCCTCGGCAGCCTCATGATCCGTTACATGGGGATCACGGAGACCGGTGAGGAAGTCTTACCACCGATGCTGCTCGAGATCAGTTGGTTCACGGTTGGCATGGCATGGCTGGTCCTCGGCCTTGTGTTCCTTGTCACGATCGGCGCCGTCGTCTTACTCTACTCACGCCTTGCTCTGCATCGCGTACTCCGAATCGGCGAGACATAGACCGTGACAAGGAATATTGACGAGCCGCTCACCGGCGGCTCCGAGCCCTACATCCTCTGCGAAGACCTCTTCAAGATTTACAAGCTGGAAGACCTTGAAGTCGTCGCGCTGCGTGGCCTCGATCTCAAGGTGCAGCGCGGCGAGCTCATGGCGATCGTCGGCGCGTCCGGTTCCGGCAAGTCGACCCTGCTCAACATCCTCGCTGGACTCGCTGTGCCAAGCGCCGGCCGTTGCCTGGCTGGCGGACGTAACCTGCTGACCATGACGCCCGGCGATCTGGTTACCTATCGCCGCAACGAGGTCGGCTTCGTCTGGCAGCAGACATCCCGTAATCTTCTGCCTTACCTGACGGCAGTCCAGAACGTTGAGCTGCCGATGATTCTCGAGGGCGGTGAACCCGGCCCTTCGCGCAGCCGCGCCCACGAACTGCTCGAGATGGTCGGCCTCAGCGATCGTAGCGACGTGGCGCCGGACCGCCTCTCCGGCGGCGAGCAGCAGCGCGTCGCCATCTCGGTGGCGCTGGCCAACGACCCGCCTCTGCTGCTGGCCGACGAACCCACAGGCGAGCTCGATTCCCAGACCGCCACTGAGGTATTCGATGTGTTCCGCGGCCTCAACGCAGAACTTGGCGTCACCATCGTCGTCGTCACGCACGACCCGGCCATCGCGAACCAGATCGACCGCGTCGTCGCGATTCGGGACGGCCGCATCAGCACCGAGAGCTTCCGCCGCGTCTCGTTCCAGGGCCGCGAATCCTACGTCTACCACGACGAATACGCCGTCGTGGACCGCTCCGGCCGCCTGCAGATCCCAAAGGAGTATCTCGAGCGCCTCGATATCAAGGAGCGAGCGCGCCTCGAGCTCGCCGAGGGCATGGTCGAGGTCTTGCCTGAAGACGCTCCAGGGGAGGAAACATGACGGCCAGCGGCAGCAGCGAGCCGCTGGTCCGCGTCGAAAGCCTCAGCCGCACCTTCGAGGTCGGCAGCCAGACGATCAACGCGTTGAAAGACGTGACGTTCGACGTCTCAGCCGGCGAGTTCGTTGCGGTGATCGGCCGCTCTGGTTCGGGAAAAACGACCCTGCTCAACGTTATCGCCGGCCTCGATCACCCGTCCAGCGGACACGTTTACATTGCTGGAGAGGACGTCTCAACCATGACGGATTCGCAGCTCACCAAGCTGCGGCGTCATCAGCTGGGCTTCGTCTTCCAGTCTTTTGGCCTGCTGCCGTTGCTCTCTGCCTACGAGAACGTCGAAGTCGCCCTGCGGATCGCCGGCGCGCCGATTCGCGAGCGTGGACGCCGCGTCCGCGAGCTGCTCGACCTGGTGGGGCTCGAAAGGCGTTCACACCACCGGCCTTACGAGCTCTCCGGCGGCGAGCAACAGCGCGTCGCGATCGCCCGCGCCCTCGCCAACCGACCGCCGCTGATCCTGGCCGACGAACCGACCGGCGAGCTGGACTCCACCACGGCCACGCAAATCTTCCAGCTCTTGCTCGACGTCATCGACCAGGAAGGCGTCACCGTCATCACGACGACGCACGACCGCATCGTCATGGAGAAGGCGCACCGCGTCATCGAGCTTGCGGACGGGGAGCTGCAAACCGGGCCGACTTACTTCGAACGCGACCGCAAAGAGGCCGTCGCGGTGCCTTGGCAACCTCCGGCAGGCGCAGATGCTCGTAGGCCCGCCGGCGCGGACCAACCCGAGGCCGACGACGCTGGTGGGGAAGCCGTACGGCGAGGTTGGCGCCGTCCAGCGCCGCAGGAACGGCGCGCGCCATACACGCCGCCTCCGTCGCCCTGTGAACCCTTGTGAGTCAGCAGGTCCTTCATCTCGACTTCGTGTCTCTTAACCAGGAAGCGGGCGCGCAGGATCGTGAGCACCTCCTTGAGGCGGCTTCGCGGCTGGCGGCGTTGCCTCAGGTGCTGTCACTTGGCGCGATCGATGCCGATCCGGAATCTGAGTCCGACTTCGATCTGGTCTTCTACTTCCTGCTTCCCGATTTCAGCGCACTGGAGCCATTCGGCACCGACTCACGCTACGCGGGGTTCCTGCAAGGCGAAGTAGCGCCGCGCCTCAAGGGCTTCACCGGCGCCGACGTTCGCCTCGAGACCGATTTCGTCGCCGGTGGCGTTCACGCCGCCTGCTTCGCGCTGATGGCGCCGGACGAAACCTACGACTGGGAGGTGCGCGAAGCGCTAGAGACGTGGTGTGATTCCGCAGCCGGCGCCACCAGCGTTGCCGGCCTCGCCGTGGGGGAGAAGCAGCTCTACCGTGGCGCCGGGCTCGCATTCACGGCCGCCCCGGTTTCTGTCGCCAGGCCGGACGCCTCCCGGTTTCGCTCGACGCTGGTTGTGGGTACGGCCAGGACCCTGGCTTGACACGCTCGCGGCGCGGTTGGCTCGTGGTCCTGGTGCTGCTCGCGATCGTTAGCACCGTGGCCGGCATTCCCTACCTGGTCGCCAGCGACGACGCGCAACGCCCGCCGCTCGAACCGCAGCTCACGCCTCTTATGCTTCCGGACGGCATGACGCTCGAAAGCCTGCGCGAGGTCGAGGTCGAAGAGGTGATCGACGGCGACACGATCGACGTGCGCCTCGACGGCATCGAAACCCGGATCCGTTACTTCGGCGTCGACACGCCGGAGCGCGGCCGCGCCTGCTACCGCGAAGCGACCGACCGCAACGAGATGCTAATCGGCGACACGGTCCTGCTCCTACCCGACGCGCGCACCGAGGACGACTTTGGGCGGCTGCTGCGCTACATCTTCCTGCCTGACGGAACGTCCATAGACGCCACGCTGGTCGCCGAGGGCTTCGGTGAAGCATGGACCAGCGACGGGCGCTATCGCGACCAGATCGTAGCGCTGGAAGCTGAGGCCCGCGCCGCTGGACGCGGCTGCCTCTGGGCGCCGTAAGTCCATCGAGCAGGCTACTTCAGCTCGAATATCAGGTCGCGGTCGTTGTCGTAGCGCACGAGCTGGCGCTGCGGCGTGTTGGCGTACCACGCCACCTGACGCGCGTTGCTAGTAGTAATCACGAGCCGCCAGGCCTCGAAGCTGCCGGCCGGCACCGTCACGCGCTCCAGACCCTCGACGCGCAGATTGACCTTTTGCCGCGTGCGGTGGTTAGTGATGATTGTGGTGTAGCTGCCCTCGTAGCCCTCCGTGAACGGCAGCGTGCGCCAGAGGAACAACGACGTGTCGTTGTCGTAGGAATGCTCCGGAACGCTGAGTCCGCTCTGCTTGTCATCGCCCTGTCGGATCAGCGCCCCGTCTTCCGTGTACTCGACCTCGATGCGTTCCTCGTCGCCGTCGGGTTCGCGTATCTCCCGTTCGGAGGCGATCGGTTTCAACGTGACGCTGTCCACGGTCACCGTGGTCGTGTCCTCCGCGGTCGCGCTCTCGAACTGCTGCGACAACGTCGTGCGATCGCCGTCAATCTCGACGCTGAGCGCCGCCTGCCCCAGTTCGCGGCCGTCGTCATTGACCAGCACGTAGGTGTAGCTCTCGCCGTCCGTCCACGGCGCAGTGCCGGCCACGTCAGAGGTGGGCGGGCCTGCCTCGCCGCTCGAACAGGCCAGGATGGTTATCAACAGGAGAAATGCGGGAAATGTCGCCGAAAGGCGCACTAACTTAGCGACGCCGTCACCTCACGAATCGATCCGAGTGCGTGATCGATGTCATCCCGCTCGATACCGTAGTGGGTCAGCATTCGCACGCGACCGCGAACCATGCTGCAGAGCACGCCTCTTTCGCGCAAGCGTCCCGCCAGCGTCGTCGTATCAATGGTCTGGTGGTTCCAGAACAGGATGTTCGTCTGCACCAGAGACGGGTCGACCGTGACGCCCGGTATTTGCGCCAGGCCTTCGGCCAGGTGCCTCGCGTTGGCGTGGTCGTCCGCCAGGCGCTCCACCATCTCGTTCAGCGCCACGATACCCGCCGCCGCGATCACGCCGGCCTGCCGCATGCCACCGCCGACCATGCGCCGGTTGCGTCGCGACCGCGCGATGAAGTCGGCGCTGCCGCAGAGAACCGAGCCCACCGGCGCCGAAAGGCCTTTCGACAGGCAAAACGTCACCGATTCGGCCCCACGCACCAGCTCTTTAGGCGTCGTCTCCAACGCGATCGCCGCGTTGAAGAGACGCGCGCCGTCGAGGTGCAACGACGCGCCCGCGTCGTGCGCGATCGCCGCGATTTCCGACGTGTAGCTGGCAGGAATCGCGGAGCCGTTGCAGAAGTTGTGCGTGTTTTCCAGGCAGATCAGCGCCGTACGCGGCCCGGCCCCGCCCGGCGGCCGGATCTTCGACTTGACCTCGTCGAGGTCCATCAGGCCCTGGGCGTCGTTACTCACCTGGCGCAGGTTGACGCTGGCCAGTCCAGCCGCGCTGCCCAGCTCCGCCTGTACCATGTGGGCAAGGTCGCCGGCGATTGCCTCGTCGCCGCGCTGGCAGTGCGTCAGCAGCGACACCAGGTTGCCCATCGTGCCGCTGGCGACGTAGAGCGCGGCCTCTTTGCCCATGCGCTCCGCGGCTATCGCCTCCAGACGCTGAACCGTCGGATCGTCACCGAGCGCGTCGTCGCCAACCTCGGCGTTGGCCATCGCCTCACGCATCGCGGGCGTCGGGTGAGTCACCGTGTCGGATCGCAGATCTATGGTGCGAGCTGGAGTAGTCAACTCAGCTGCGAGCCTCTCAGGGTGCGGTACGGCTCTTCGCCGCGAACCGCCTTGATCTCCTCGCGGCGTTCCTCCCATTGCAACTCATGCAACACCGCCAGCAGGGCACTGTCGGCAACGCCAGACGAGGTTAGACGATCCGAGATCGCCTGCCATACGCCGGACTCGACCAGCGTGCGCACGGTGCGCGGCCACTGGAACGCGATGATCTTCTCCGGCGAAGTCAGCTTCGGCCGCAGCCGCATCAGCTCGCGGAAGCGCTCGTCCGAGCTGCGCACACGGTCGACGATCCGGATCAGCGGTAGATCGTGTTCGGAGGTGCGCGCATCGACCAGTAGCCGCCGTTCAAAGAGGTGAAACATGACCACGAAAACCTCAGAGGAGTTAACCACGTTGAGGATCTCGCTAAGGTCTACGCCAAGATCGTCTTCCACGAGTTCTCATTCTAGGCCAGGCCGATTCATCGCGACAGCCCTCTGAATCGCTACACGTCCTCATCTTCCGTTTCGTCATCGAACAGCGACGTATCTTCCTCGATACCGAGCAGGCGCCGGCGCGCCTCATCATACTTGTACTTCGCGCGCGCTTCCCGATTAAGGAGCCCCTTCAGTTGGGGCGGAGGAATGCGCTGCTTCTCCAGGAAGAAACCGTGCAGCGCGCCGAGGTGACGCTGCCACGTCTCGTAGGCTTCTCTGTAGCTTGCCACCTTGTCTTCGGACTCGGACACCGTCCAAGTATAAGACGAGTCGTCATGGCCTATCCTCTAGGCAATGCGACCAAAGGACAGGCAAGGCACCGTCATCGAACAGCTCCGGGCGCTGCTTGGGCCGGAAGGCGTCGAGGCTGGGCTGGACGAGCTGCGTCACTTCGCCGAGGACGCTCTGCGTGGTCGCGGCAGCGGTGACGCGGCGGCAACGCCGCTGGCCGTCGCCCGCCCTGCAACGGCCGCCGAGACTGCGGCGCTCCTGAGGTTCGCCAGCGATAGCGGCGTGCCGGTGGTCCCTTACGGCGCCGGCACGGGATTGATGGGCGGGGCGCGCAGCTATCGGCCCGGCATCTTACTCGACACGGTGAGGCTGGCCTCCATCGAGCCGCAACCGGCGGACAGGCTGATCTGGGCCGGCGCCGGCGCTGTCCTGCAGGATGTCGACGCCGCGCTCGCGCCTCACGGCCTCTGCCTCGGCCACGATCCGTGGACCTTCCCGGTCGCGACGGTCGGCGGCACGCTCAGCACCAATGGCCTCGGCTACAAGGGTGGCCGCTACGGCGGCATCGGCGATCAGGCCCTCGCGCTCGAGGTCGTGCTCGCGGACGGTACCCTGTTCCGCACCCGTGCGGTGCGCCGCCACTCCGCCGGACCCAACCTGGCGTGACTCTTCATCGGCGCCGAAGGTACGCTGGGCGTGATCACCGCCGCCGCCCTACAGGCGCACCGCGTTCCGGAGGCACAGGACCTGCGCGCCTTCAACTTCGACAGCTTCGAGCAGGGCTTCAAGGCCATCGACGAGATCGCGGCTATGGGACTGCGGCCCTCGTTGCTCGACTACGGCGAGGAGCACGCATCTCCCTGGCCTGACCTTGCGCCGCGTCAGGATGAACCGCCGCTGCTCTACCTCGGCTTCGAAGGCCTTGGCGAAGAGGTCGACTTTTCGATGCGCCGTGCGTTGGCGTTAGTCGAAGCGAACAGTGGGCGCGAGCTGCCTCGCGAGCGGGCGCAGTCCTTCTGGCAACGCCGCCACGTCGTGGCGCAGCGATTCGCTCGTGGTGAGCCGCGTGACCGCGACCGGCGCAGCCCGGACGTGGCGTACGACTATTTGCACGTTGCCGTACCGCCATCGCGGGTTCTGGCGTTCCGCGAACGCTGCCACGCCGAGACCGCGAGTGCCGGAGTGGCGCTACTGGAGTGCGGACTGTGGACCGCGCCCGACTTCTTCTCCGCCGTCTTTGCCCTCCCCGTCGAAGGTGGCGGACAGGAACGCCTCGGTGTCGTCATGGATACGCTTTTACGAACCTGCCAGGACCTCGGTGGGTCTATGGAGTACGTCCACGGCGCCGGGCGGCAGGCTGGCCCACCTCATGCCGCGCGAGCACGCCGAGGCCTTCGACGTGCTACGCCGCATCAAAGCAGCGGTGGACCCGCAGGGAATTCTCAACCCCGAGAAGCTTGGTCTCTGAGCGATCGCGATGCGATAGGTCCGTACGCACCTAGACCTACCGTCCCACGTGACCTAATGTCTGTTCGAAGCTGCGGGGGCCCGAGTAGCCCTCCCTTCTGAATCTGGGGGTCACTATGGCCGGTCTAAAGGCTCTCATTCCGCTGGACGGGACCAAACTCTCTGAAACCGCCTACGAGCTGCTGCCCTTGCTCAAGACGCTCGGCGTGGAAGACATTCGACTGGTCAGCGTCTGGGAAAGCGCGTGGGAAGAAACTGAATCGGATGGCAAGAAGCAAGCGTTTGGAGAAGCAACGGAGAAGGGCCGGGCCTATCTGCAGGCGTACCTTGCGCAACAGGCTGAGCAGGTCACCAAGGGCGGCTTCAGGGTCGAACATGAGGTACGCGTCGGCCGCGCTTCAGATGAGGTCCTGGCTGCCTGCGCCAACATCGACCTCGTCCTGATCGCGACCCATGGACGCACCGGCGTTGCGCGTTGGTGGCTCGGCAGCGTTGCCGACCTCGTAATTCGGGAGGCTGGCTGCCCGGTGGTTGTCATCGGGCCCAACGTGAGCCAGGATCTGTCGCCGGCGGTCAAGCGCATCCTCCTGCCGCTCGACGGTTCTGCCGAAGGGGAGGAGGCCCTGCCGGTGGCGACCTGGATCGCCGGACTCACGGGCGCGGAGATCGACGTGGTGCGCTCCCTCTCGCTGACACCGGTTGCCTACGACCCCGGCACGGGGGTCTATTCCGCGGACTTGATCGATTCCATGGAGGAGGCGGTGCAGGCCTATCTCGCGGAGATCAATACCCGGCTCGAGGGCAAGAAAGTTACGACGTCGATGCGCGTCGGTAGTCCAGGAGAGGTGCTCTACCAGCATCTCGAAGAGCGGCCGGTGGACCTCGTGGTCATGACCTCCCACGGACGCTCCGGGGTCCGGCGCGCGGCCCTGGGCAGTGTCACCGATCGGCTGCTGCACGGTCCAACGCCGGTCCTCGTAATTCGTGCCGGTGAGACGGCCGGCAACCTGGTCAAGCAAGCTCGATCTGCCTAGCAAAACACAACGCGGCACTGGACAGGCACGCCTGGGAATTGTGCTATCCTTTCCGGCGCAACCATAGTTGAGCCGCGCCCCCGGCAACCCAAGGCCGACTCCGACTAGGAACACTAACAGGAGGCTTTCGAGGTGCCGTTCACAGACAAGACATTGGTGTGCGCAGACTGCGGACAGGAGTTCACCTTCGGCGCGGACGATCAGGAGTTCTACTCGACGCGCGGCTTCAGCGATCCCAAACGCTGCCGCTCCTGTCGCGCGCAGCGCCGCAACGGGCGCGAAGGCGAGATGGGCGGTGGAGGCGGCTTCTCGCGAGGCCCACGCGTCGAACGTGAGTTGTTCGACGTTGTCTGCAGCAGTTGCGGCCAGCAGACCAAGGTCCCCTTCCAGCCGCGCGGCGACCGGCCGGTATACTGCCGCGAATGCTTCGAGCGCGTCGGCAGGCCCAGCGGAGGTGGCGGCGGCACCTACAACTAGGCGTAGTAAGGACTCTTCCGAATTGACCCGCCACGACGCTGAATGCTATATTCAGCGTCAATCTAGGTTTGTCGATCGAGGCTGCTTGCCATAGCCCGAGAACTCAGAGTCAACGACCGCATCCGAGCCCGAGAAGTCCTCGTCATAGACGGGACCGGCGAGCGGCAAGGCATTATGCCTCTGACGCAGGCGCTTGAAATGGCGCAAGAAGCCGACCTCGACCTTGTGGAAGTAGCCCCGACGGCCGTGCCGCCGGTCTGCCGCATGCTCGACTACGGCAAGTTCAAGTACGAACAAGCAAAGAAGGACCGCGAGTCGCGCAAGCTGCAACACGCGTCCGTGCTGCGTGAGATCCGCATGCGCCCCAAAATCGATACACACGACCTGCAGATGAAGGCCCGTAACGCGGAGAAGTTCCTCAAGAGCGGCGACAAGGTGAAGGTCACAGTCATGTTCCGGGGCCGCGAGATGGTCCATCCCGAGATCGGGCGCGCCATCCTCGAAAGGGTCGCCGAGCAACTCAAGGAAGTCTCGGTCATCGAGAAGCCGCCGAACATGGAAGGAAGGTTCCTCTCCGCCATCCTGGCCCCGGGTCACACCAAGACGGCCAGGGACGAGGCCCCTACACCACAGCTCGCCGAACAGGAAACAACGAATGCCTAAGCTCAAGACCCACAAGGGCGCCAAGCGCCGCTTTCACATCACCGGTACCGGCAGAGTAATGCACCGCAAGGGTCGCATCAGCCATCTCCGGGAGCGCAAGTCGAGGCACGCTCGCCGGCAGATCGACAAGTACGTCATGGCTGCCGACCCGATGCAGAAGCGCGTGCACCGGCTTTTGCCTTACGGCCTTCGCTGATACGCTAAAGGCCTCGCCGCAATGAGGCGCTGAGGAGCCACCAATGAGCCGCGTAAAGAGGGGCGTCACCGCCCGCCGACGCCACAAGAAGATCATCGAGCTGGCCAGGGGTCATAAAGGACAGCGCCATCGGCTGTTCCGTCGCGCCAACGAGTCTGTCCTGCACGCGATGGATTACTCGACGCGTGACCGCTACGACCGCAAGGGCGACTTTCGCCGTCTCTGGATCATGCGGATCAACGCCGCGATCCGGCCGCATGGCCTGTCCTACAGCCAGTTCATCCACGGCCTCAACCTCGCCGGCGTCAGCGTCGATCGGAAGGTCATGGCAGACCTCGCGGTGCGAGATGATGTCGCCTTTGGCGCACTCGCCACCAGAGCAAAAGCCGCCCTCGCTTAAACACTCTGCGAGAACCGAGAAGCCGGGCTCAGCCCGGCCTCTTTGTTTTCTGCGCCCGTCAGGTTACGGCAGATGAACTGATTGCGGGCTGAAGCACTCGTACCCGGTCTCGGCGTAAGCGGCGACGATCGGGCCATTAATGTCTCTGCCGGCCCGTGGTCGTGCACGAAGATCGTTGCCTCCGCTACAGCCGCATCGCCCAAGGCTTGGCATAGCGACGAGTACGGCAACGAGTTCTGGCATCCGCCTACGCTGTCCTCCAGGAAACGCGTACCCACGTCCAGCTTGCCGCTCGACCCGGCAGTGAAGCTGCCTCCGAAGTGCACCCCGATTCCGACGGGATTCACGCCTGTCGTCAGCGCTCGGCTCGTCGGTGGCTAACCCCCACGCAGCTCAGCGCCAACTTCGTGCTGCAGGCGCCGGACGATGCGTCCGCGTGCGTCCGCGACCTCTTGATCGGTCAGCGTCTTCTCAAGCGACTGAAAGTGCACCGCGTAAGCCAACGAGCGCTTGCCTTCCGGTAGCGGCGGACCCTCATAGACGTCGAACAGCTTGACCTGCGCGACTTGCGCGCTTGACGCGATCGCCTGGGTCACCTTCGCCGCCGGCACCGACGAGTCGACCAGCAACGCCAGGTCCTGGATCACTGCCGGGAAGCGTGACGTTGCCTGGTGACGCACCATGTCTTTCACCGCCGGCAACAACTTCTCGACGTCCAGCTCGAACAGGTATACCGGTCCGCTGATCTCGAACTGGGCCGCCACTTGGGGGTGCACCTGTCCCAGGACACCGGCTGGTTCGCCGTTTGAGGTGATCGCCGCCGTACGGCCACGCAGCAGGCCGTACTCCTCGGCAGCCTCGAAGCTGACCGCGGCGCCGATTCGCTCCACTGTGTCCTCCAGCAGGCCCTTTGTGTCGTAGAAGTCGATCTCATCCGTTGTCGGCTCGCCCCAGCGGCCCTGCCGCATTCCCGCGATCGCGCCAACGATCAACTCCCGCTCCTGCGGCAGGTCGCCTTGTAGCGTCATGTAGGCTCGCGCCGCCTCGAAGATCGCCACCGTGCCGCGCTCGCGGCGTAGGTTAGCCGCGACCGCCTGCAGCACGCTCGCCCGCAGCGAGGTCCGCATGACGGACTGCTCCACGTTCAGCGGATTCTGGACTCTCAGCGGTGGATGAACCTCCAGGGCGTCCGCGGATTGAACCCACAGCAGCACATCCTGAGAGGTCAACGGATAGGTAATCACTTCTTGCAACCCGGCGGCTACGGCCGCGTCGCGCAGCCGTTCGCGCAGGTCTCGAATCGGGTCGACGTAGGGTTCAGGGATTGATCCGGCAAGCGAGAGCGATTCCAGGCGGTCATAGCCGACGACGCGAGCCAACTCCTCGGCCACGTCGTCCGCCTGGGTCACATCCGTGCGCCAGTACGGCGCGCGCACGATGTAGCGGTCCGGCGGCACCCAGCGGCAACCGAATCCGAGATCGGTGAGCGCCGTGCGCACCTGCGTCGTGCTCAGATCGACGCCGAGGACCCGTTCGATGCGCTCCCGCGTAACCACGACCCGCGTATCGGCGCGCTTCGCTGGGTAGGCGTCCACGATGCCTTTGGCTGCGCGGCCTCCCGTGTGATCGACCAAGAGCTTCATGGCGCGACGAATCGCGGTCGAGGCCAGCTCTGGATGCAGTCCCTTCTCAAACCGGATTGAGGCCTCCGTGCGCAGGTTCAGGGCACCGCTGGTGCGTCGCACGTTGACGGCATCGAAGTTAGCCGACTCCAGCAGGATCGTCGTCGTCCCCTCGCCTACTTCGCTCTCGGCGCCGCCCATGACGCCGGCTATCGCCACCGGCTTGTTAGCGTCGGCGATGACGGGCATCTCGGCAGTCAGCTCACGCTCCACGTTGTCGATCGTCCTGATCCGTTCGCCTTCTACGGCGCGCCGCACGATGATCTTGTTCCCACCCAACTTGCACAGGTCGAAGGCGTGCAGCGGCTGACCAGTTTCCAGCATGACGAAGTTAGTTATGTCCACAACGTTGTTGATCGGACGCATTCCGGCCGCTGTCAGGCGTTCCTGCATCCACTCCGGGGACGGACCCAGCTTGACCCGTTCGATGATGCCACCGAGATAACGGGCGCAAAGGTCCCGATCTTCGATCGTCGCCGTGGTGCGTGACGTCGCGACATTGCTGCCGGCCTCGGCATAAACGCACTCCGGGTCCCGTACCTTGACATGCGTCTGTGCCGCGACTTCCCACGCCACGCCCAGCATCGACATGTGATCCGGGCGGTTCGGCGTCACCTCAATCTCGAAGATCGTATCGCCGTAGTAGTCCTGCAGCGCTTCCCCGATGGGGGCGTCGTCCGGCAGCTCCAGGATGCCCTCGTGGCTTTCCGAGATGCCCAGCTCCTTCTCCGAAAGCACCATGCCCGCCGACTCGACACCGCGAATCTTCGACGCCTTGAGTACGGACCACTCTCCGGTGTGGCCGTCGCGTAGCCGTGTTCCGGCCTGCGCAAACGCCACCTTGAGTCCGACCACTACGTTCGGGGCGCCACAAACCACCGTGGGCTTTGCGTCCTCTGCCACATCCACCGTGACCAGGCGCAGGCGGTCCGCGTTGGGATGCGGGTTGACCTCCAGCACCTGCGCCACGCGAACCCCTTCCCACTGATCGCGCTGCGAGATGACGCGCTCTACCTTGACGCCGCAGATGCTGAGGCGCTCCGCCAGTTCCTTGACCGGTAGAGTCAGCGGTACGTAGTCGGACAGCCATTTCAGCGAAACGAGCATGCCTTTTCGCCTGCCGGCGCCATCAATGACGCCTTGGGCGCAGGTCTCCTCTCCTAGAACTGGCGCAGGAAGCGCAGGTCGTTTGCGTAGAAGTGCCGGATGTCATCGATACCGTGCCGCAGCATGGCGATACGTTCGACGCCGAAGCCGGCCGCGAAGCCGGTGTAGCGGTCGGCGTCGTAACCGACGTTCTCGATAATCTCGCGGTGCACCATGCCTGCCCCGCCGATCTCGAGCCAGCCGTCGTTCCCGCAGGACCGGCAACCCTCACCGCCGCAGAGATCACACTGGATATCCACCTCCGCGCTCGGTTCCGTGAAGGGGAAGTAGTGACAGCGGAAGCGCACGGCGCGGTCGCGCCCAAAGATCGTCTGGGCCATCTGGGTCAGCGTGCCCTTCATATGCGCCATGTTGATGCCATCGTCCACGGCCAGCAGCTCGATCTGAGAAAACATCCACTCGTGCGTCGCGTCCGTCGCCTCGTAGCGATAGACGCGACCGGGTACCGCGATGCGAATCGGCGGATCGTGCTCCTCCATGAAGCGAATCTGATTTGGCGAAGTGTGCGTCCGCAGAAGGATGCGGCCCTGGTCGGACGGGTGGTCGACCCAGAACGTGTCCTGAGTGTCGCGCGACGGATGGTGTTCGGGAATGCGCAGCGCGTCGAAGTTGTAGTGCTCCCACTCGACTTCCGGCCCCTCAACGACCTGGAACCCCATCTCGCCCAGCGACGCGAGCAGGTCGCGGACCGTCTGCGTAATCGGATGCAGTCTCCCGACAAGGCCGCGACGCCCCGGCAACGAGACGTCGATCGAGCCCGCTTCGAGAACCTCGATCGCGCTGCGCTGTAGCTCGTCGCGACGTGTCTCCAACGCCGTCTCAAGTTCGCCACGCAGCGCGTTGGCGGCCGCACCGGCTTCGCGACGAAGCTCCGGCGTCAGCTCGCTCAAGCCGCGCAGCAAAGCCGTCACGACTCCCTGGCGGCCCATGTAGGCGCCACGCCAGGCGGCCAGATCTTCCTCCGTCGCGACGGCCGAGAGATCTGAGAGAGCGCGAGTACGAATGGCGTCAGCGTCGGCCATGGATGCTCCGTGCAGCAGTCTAAGAGTAGGGGCATTATCGGGGCGTGACCGAACTGGGTCAACGCGCTGCCGCGCTCCCGCGGTCACCGCGTGTCTTTTATTCGAACAGGCTATCGACCAGCGCCGCCGGAATGATTTGCACGTGGTTTAGTTCAACGTCGCTGAAGGCGAATCCACCGTCTTGCGTGGCGACCACGCCGACGGGGGCCGAAGACTGCAGCGGCTGCCACGTGCCGATCTGATCCCCAGCGTCTGTGAACAGCACCAGGCGCCCAACCTCCGGGTAGGACACGAGGATGCGGCCGTCGGTTAGCACCGCGACGTACGGTTTGTCCAGGACGTCGCGGCTCGTCCAGCCTGCCCTGATCTCGCCGATGTAGGCCGCGTCCGGGCCGAATCGCAAGATGTCGCCGCTCCAGGCATCCGCCACGAGCAGGCTGCCGTCAGCCGTCAGTGTCACACCCACCGGCTCGCTGAACGCCGCTTGCGCCCCTGGGCTGTTGACTATTCCCAGTGGTTCCCCATCTGGCCTGAAGTGCAGCAGACGGTTGTTGCCGGTGTCAGTCACCCAGAGCGTCCCGTCCGGCGCGATCGCGATGTCGCGCGGGCCGAAGAGGATCAACGGGTCGTCCACGGAGATCCCAGGTTCGCCCCAGGTTCGCACCAGCGTGAGGTCCGGCGTGAACTTCTGAATGCGATGCTGCCACGTGTCGGCGACATAGACAAATCCCTCCGCGTCGACCGCTACGGACCACGGCTCGTTGATGCCGCCGGGCGCCGCGCCTGCGCTGCGGATCTGCGCCAGGAAGTTGCCCTCAGCATCGAATTTCTGTATGCGGTTGTTGAGCCCATCAGCCACCCAGAGGTTGCCCTGGGCATCGGCAAACAGGTCCGCCGGCTGCCGGAACTCGCCCGGCGCGCTGCCCGCCTGACCGCCGCCGCTGATAACGATGCGCCCGTCAGCGAGCGTCACCGGTGGCTGTGGCTCCGTGAGTGGCCCGGCCGCGCGATCGAACGCCGAGAGTGTCAGCGGGAAATACGCCACGCCATCGACGGACCCGGTATTGTTGGCCACGGGCCGTCGGTTCAGGAAAAACTGCCCCAGCGCCTCCGCGCCATCCCAATCCGTCACTCTCTCCGAGGCGTCCTCGAAGGAGAGATCGCGATACGTCTCGTTGAACCACCAGCGGTGCTTGTACGGGGCGAAGGAATACATCGCCTCATCGATCAGCGACGTGTTGCTGCGGTTCACCAGAAGTACGGCTCCCGGAGGCGGTTGGTAGCCGCCGTCAACCGTGATAAACGCGACCTCATGGTAGTCGCGCAGGTACCAGGCCCAGGGCCACGCGAAGCTGTCGGCGGTGTCCACCACGATGGGCAGGTTGTTGCCGAGCCCGCTAACCTCCGCCAGGGAGTCGATGCGATCTCGGATCTGCGGCACGTCGGGCGACGTCTGAGTGTACACCAGCAGCTCGACCGGAGTGTCCTCGTTGTTGAACGACGCGTTGAAACCGGTGCGGATCGTCAGCGTCATCAGGACAGCCACCGCGACCACGAGCAGTCCGCGCCCGAATGCCTTGCTCGACGTCATGAGGTGAGCCACGACGTAGCCCAGCAGCCCGACGGGCAATACGGCGGCAGCCCAGACCGCGGCGAACTGATCGACGCCGAACTTCCCGCTGAGCGCTAGCAGGGCCAGCAACACGGCGGCACCGGCGCCGATAACCGCCGTCAGCAGCAGCTCGTTTGCCGCCAGCGCCCGCGGCAGCGTTTTGAGGAGGCCCACGGGCAACTCCCGCACGAGGCTGGCTACCAGCCAGACGCCCAGGCCGGCGAACACCGCGACACCGGCAAGCTGCACCGCGCCATCGCCCTCAATAACCAGGATGGCGGCCACCGCGGTTGTCGCCGCCGCGCCAGCTGCCATGAGCCAGTGACGGCCTCTCAGCTCCAGCGCTTCGATTGCCTTGGCCAGCGCCAGTGCGCCGATCAGCGCCATCGGCAGCGCGATGTGGGTTTCCAGCCACGGCATCTTCTCGCCGGCCAGCGTCAGGCCCAGGAACATGCCGCCCAGCCAGAATAGCAACCAGCGCCGTAGCGAATCGCCGCGCAGCAGCAGCCAGGCCCCGCCACCGAATGCGAGAAGCATGGGCAGGAATTCGTACAGCGGCGTCACCAGGGCGTAGTAGTAGCCCGGTTGGTTGCCGCGCCTGACGTCCTGCTGGTCGAGCCAGTAATCCAGCGAGCCCCAGATCCCGCCGAAGAACCCACCTTCGCCGTTCCAGAAGGCGCCGGTCCACGGTCCAGGCTGGTTCGTGAAGAACGTTGTGTAGAGAAGCACGTATGGCACGAAGAAGCACGCCTCCGCGATCAGGAATAGCTTCGGGCGCCACAACAGCCCGCCGTAGGCCATCACCACCAGCAGAGCCACTACCGTAACGACCTGCAGCGTGCTTTCGCCACCGGCCGCGATGCCGTGGTTTGTCACGAAAGGCAGCAGCTGGACCGCCGCGGCGAACTGCGGCAGGGCCAGAAGTCCCATCAGCATCAGCACGTCGCCGACAGGTGGTAGCTTGGCAAATCCACGGATCCGATTGGGAAATACGGGCACGAGTGCCGCCATAATCCACGCCACCGGTGCGATCAGTAGCGTCCGCAACACAACATCTACCTTCGAGACCTGTTCGCCTTCACGGCGCTTGCCGAACTCGATCGCCATCATCAGGTCGAGGAAGAGCAGGAAGATCGCCACCGTGATGAAAGTGACTTCCTTGGTGGCGAAGCTGAACGCCAGCACAGCGGCCATGATGTAGAGATAGCGCTCCTTTTTCTCGTCGAAGTAACGCCAAATGCAGACCACGAGTGCCAGGCTCCATACGGCCATGTAGATGTCGTTACGGAAGAAGCGGCTGAAGTAGAGCAGCGTCGGCGAGAACGTCAGCAGCACCGCGGCGATGATCACCGCCGGCATGCCGATCTGCTTGCGCAGCAGGTACGGCATGCCCACCAGAGCAGCGCCGAAGATCGCCGGAATCAATCGCGAAGTCGCGTCGGAGTCACCGAAGAAAAAGAAGCCGAGCGCCCCGGAGTGAAACAGGAACGGGCCGTGCATCAAGGGGTTGTGCTGATAGCCCTGGCCGTCGAACAGGAGCCAGGTATAACGCGCGTGCAGGCTCTCGTCGTGGTGCAGCGCCTGCGCGCCAAGGTCCCAGAAGCGCAGGACCGCTGCCAGCAGCATGAGTGCTGCGATCGCGATGAGCTCCTTGTGCACCACCACCCAATCGAGGGCGCTTTCGAGGCGCAGCGGCGCGTAGAGCCGGTTGCCTAGCGCAGTCTCAGCCATCGCGACGGGGTCCGTTCATACTCATCTCGACGTTTCTATCGGTTCGCTGACCGGTGTCCGGTAGATCACTGTTTCGCCGGAGCGAAACACGGTGGACAGCGCCGACTCGAACTTGAGCAGCCCTTCCGACGGGTACTGTTCCCGCTCCTGCCGGCCTATAAAGACATAAGTCACGTCATATTGTTGCAGAATCGCCAGCGCTTCTTCCAGCGAGGCCGTCTCGTACACTCGGTTAACGTCGGCCCTGCGTTGCGCTAACAGGTCCCCGTCACGGCCCCACTGCACCTCGTGGCCGGCCCAGCCCAGCACGGTCGGAATGCCCGTCCGCGCCGACACGCGGCCGGCGGCTGAATACGGGTTGCCCGCCGCCTCGATGACACGCTCGCCCAGCCCCGCCCGGCTGCGCAGGTACTCGATGCCCTGGTAGTCGTCGCCTGTTTCGGCCAGAGTGAAACGAAGTCCGTCCAGGCTGCGAGCCTGACTGCCCAGCCCTCCGGTTCGCGACAACGTCGCGCCCAGCGGATACAGCAGCCCGGCCGTGATGCACAACGTCGCCAGGCCAACGGCGGCGCCGCGTGTCACCTGAAGACCCGTAGATGGTAGCGAGACCTGCCGCAGCAGCCACCAGGCGCTGAACCCTCCCGACACCGCCAGCAACAGCCAAGCCTGGTAATACAGCTTGAACACGCTGTTCAACCGCGTGCCAAAGAGGTCCCGCACGAAGAAGAATTCAGCGCCCAGCACCAATAGCAACCCGACGCTGGTCGCCGCCAGTGCCGGGGTCAGCGCTGAATTATCCTCGTCCAGGGACTCCAGGCTGCGCCACAGCGCCAGCACGCTAACCACGAGCGCGGACACAAAGAACAGTGCCGTGCCCCAGTTCCAGCCCCGTGCAGCCACCGCATCCCACAGCGATCGGTCATCGATCGCGAGCAGCAACGCCCAGAGCAGAAGCAGTCCCAGCAACGGCGCCACGCAGGCCATAATGCGCCGCGTCGTCCTCGCCGACGGGTCAATCACGACGCGGAGCAGCGGCAAAGGCAGAGCCACGGCGATCAGCGGGCCCCAAAACAACGCACTGTGCAAGGGCCGCGTCGCGCCGTCGCTTACTGCGGCCAGGCCGTCCGCTTGCGACCCGAAGCCCAGGTAGAACGGTGCGTAGAGCGCCACGGAGAGTATGGCCAGCGGCGCCACGAATCCGGCTGTATCGGACAGTCCGCGCCTCAGGTCACGACCGGTCAGGTTGCGGAGCAGTACCAGCAGCGCGACCAGGAAACCGAAGGTCGGCAGGTCCCAGGCGTTGAGAAACGCCAGGCCTCCAACCAGGATCGCGCTCAGCAATAACAAAAGCGGCCGTCTGCGCCACGTATCGAAGCGAAGCGGTGTTTCCGACCGCCAGAACGAGAGGCCAAGTGCGAATACTGTCAGCACGTACGGTATCGCCATCACGTGCGGGTGCAGGTCGCCTAGGATGAAGCTGAAGAACGGGAACTCGGTGATGCTGTTCGCGTCCGGCGAGATGCGCGTAGCCCGCCACCACCACCAGAAGCTCGACTGCTCGTCGGGGTACTTGATGCAGGCGACCGGCAGCAGGCAAGAATCGCTCTCCTGCGCTGCATCCAGGTTGGCGATGTCGACGCTGTTGACCGTCGAGGCGTTCAGCGCCCCGTTGGCGACGCCAAACTCGAGCGCTCCCTCCAGGTTGCCCAGCAACGTCACGAAAACGGCCGCGGCAATTCCGACGCCGAGCGCCGTGCGCAGCGCGACGCGACGCAGCAGCAATGCGAGGTCGTATCCCAGCCCGAACGCCGCTGTGGCGGCCAGCGCCGCCGTGCTCACTAGTCCCAGATTGAAGGTCACCGAAGTCTTGACCGCAGCCAGGTTGCCGACCATCGCCTGGATCAGGAAGCCGAAGTAGTAATAGCTGACGTCGAAGCCGGCCAGCCATGGGTCTTCCGGCGGATAGAAGCGGCTGCGATCGACGGCGTTGAGGTACAGGAAATCCATCGGTTTCTCGGTGCCGGCGATCTCCGGTATGTAGGAGCGAATGTGGGTGCCCGCGAACAGTGCCACGAGGAACACTGCCTCAACCGCCAGGATCAGTCCGAAACGTGACTTGAAGGCATCGCGAATCTCCGTGCCGCGTCTTCGCCAGATCAAAATATCGATCGCGACGAGCAGCAAAAGAACCCAGACGATACTGCCGGGGCGGTTGGGCAGGATGTGTGCGGTGAGGGCGAGCCAGAACAGGTAGCCCGTGAGCAGCAGCCCCAGCGGTTTCGCGAAGGCGTACCCGGCGCCGGGCAGGCGACGGAACAGGACGAACGCGATCGGTAGGGCAACCAGCCCAAACGCTCCGAGGACCAGCCACCAGGCAAAGGTCTCGACGATCATCAGGCTATCGTTGCCAAGCCCGCCATCTCGCTACTCGAACAGCGCTTCCACGAAGGCGCGCGGGTCGAAGGGGTTGAGGTCGTCCTCCCCTTCACCGGTGCCGACGAAGCGCACAGGCAAGCCCAACTCGTCGCTGATTGCGAAGACGATGCCGCCCTTGGAAGTTCCGTCCAGCTTCGTCAGGGCGATCGCAGTCACATCCACCGCCTCAGCGAAGGCCTTTGCCTGGATCAGCGCGTTCTGTCCCGTCGTGGCGTCCAGGACCAGCAGCACCTCGTGCGGCGCGCTGGCGTCGCGGCGCTCGATGACGCGCCGCACCTTGCGCAGCTCCTCCATCAGGTTGAATTTGGTGTGCAGTCGGCCCGCCGTGTCGATAATCGCGGCCGCGGCGCCGCGGCTCTGTGCAGCGCCGATCGTGTCGAAGGCGACGGCGCTGGGGTCGGCGCCCTCCTTGTGCGCCACGACCTGCGCCCCGACCTGGTCGGCCCAACTGGTCAGCTGCTCGATTGCCGCGGCGCGGAACGTATCGCCGGCACCGACAACGACGCTATCGCCCTCGCTGACGTAGAGGTGCGCCAGCTTGCCGATGCTGGTCGTTTTGCCGGTACCGTTGACGCCGACGACCAGGATGACGCCGGGCCGTGGGGGTGTAGCTACGTCTTCGCCCCACAGCGCACCCCTCAGCGGCACACGCTCCAGCAGCGCGATCAGCTCATCCTTCAGAATGTCGCGCACGCCTTGCGCTTCGCGGATGTGTTCCGTTTCGACGCGGCCTTTGACGGCCTCGAGGATCTTCTCAGCGGTCTGCAAGCCGACGTCGGCGCCCAGCAGCACCTCTTCCAGCTCGTCCCACAACTCGTCGTCGATCTTGCCGCGGTCGAGGATGCCGCCGATGCGCCCGAACCAGCTGCGCCGCGTGCGGGTCAGCGCCACCTCGGTCTTCTCTTCGACCTGCTCCTGGGGTGCGGCGTGTCTGAACAGCGGCAAGCGGGGCTCCTGGCTAGCTAATGGGCTGAATCGATCTTAGCAGTCGGCGACGGTGCACCGAAGCTAGTTGTTCAGGTCATCCAGGCGCAGGGAGAGGATGCGCGACGTGCTGTCCGCGCCCATCGAGACGCCGTAGATCGAATCCGCCGCCTCGATCGTGCGCGGGTTGTGCGTGATCACGATGAACTGCGTCTTCTGCTCCAACGCCCGCAGCGCGTCGACGAAGCGCCCGACGTTCGTCTCGTCCAGCGCCGCGTCCACCTCGTCCAGCACGCAGATCGGCGACGGGTGCGCCTCTAGCAGCGACAGCAGCAGCGCCAGCGAAGTCAGCGCCCGCTCGCCGCCGGAGAGCATCGCCAACATGTGCACCCGCTTGCCGGGCGGCTGCGCCACGATCTCGACGCCCGTGTTCGAGAAGTCGTCCGGCTGCGTCAGGCTGAGATGCGCCCTGCCGCCGTCGAAAAACGCCTCGAAGTAGCGCTGAAACTCCCTATCCACCACCTCGAAGGTCGTTTTCAGGCGTTCACGGATGTTCATTTCCAGCTCGTCGATCGCTTCGAGCAGCGTCTGCTCCGAGCCCTGCAGATCTTCGACCTGGCCTTGCAGGAAGTCAAAGCGCTCCTTGCTCTCGTTGTAGTCCTCCGCCGCCTCTTCGTTCACGGGACCCATGCCGCGAATCGAGGCTCGCAGTGTGCCCACGCGTGTCCGCAGCGTGTCGGTATCGACCTCTGCGGCGCCTCTGATCGGCGGCATACGGCCCTGCTGCTCGACGATCGTGCTGCCCTCGGCCAGCAGGACGCGGTCGCCGTCGGTCCGGAAGCCCTCGCCTTCGATTGTCTCCCTCAACGCTTCGATTTCGTCCGAATGCAGCTTCACCGCGGCTTCGGTCTCCAGCTGCGCCCGCTCCGCGTCCAGCAGCCGCGCCCGCGCCGCGTCGAGTTGCTCTCGCATGGCGTGCTCGCGGCCGGCGAGGTGCTGCAACTCGCCCTCCGCGGGCTCCATCTCGCCTTGCAAGCCTGCTAACTCCTCGCGGACCGTCGTCAGCTCCTGGCTGCCGCCGCTGCTCTGTGTCAGCTCCGCGATCTCCGCGTCGAGTGCCCGCAGTGACTCTTCCCGGCCGCCAATCCGCTGCTCGGCTCGCGAAACGCCTGCGTTGACCAGTTCGAGCTGTCGCGTCAGTGAACGTGCCTCGCCCTCCAGGTCGGCGTGCGCCGCCGCGGCCTCGGTTACCGAGTCGATACAGGCGCTGCGGCGTGGCGTTAGCTGCGCAAGCGCCTCGCGCTCCACGGCGATCGACTTCTCGAACTGCCGCACCTCGGCGCGGTAGCGCTCTATCTCCTCGGTCAGTCGCACCCGGCGGCCAGCCCAGTCCCTCTGATCGTCGCCGCGGGCCAGCTGGGCCTGCAACGCCTCCGCTTGGCTGCGTAGCAGCACCAGCTGGCCGCGGCCTTCCAGCATCTCGGTTTGCTGCCACGAACGGTCTTCGCGCAGCTCGTAGAGGTGAGGCTCGATACGCTTCAGCGCTTCGCTCGTGCTCGTCAGCCGTTCCTGCTCGCGACGCAGCGCAACCACGAGGTCGGCTTTGCGCTCCCCGGCCCGCGCCATCTCGCCGGGAATCTCCTCGAGTTCGTGCTGACGGCTGAACGACTGGCCTGCGGTCCGTGTCACGCCACCGGACAGCGATCCGTTCGGCCGCAGCATGACGCCGTCCATCGAAACTACGGAGCCTAGGCCGCGACGCAGCACTTGCTGCGCCAACGATACCGTCTCCACCACTATGACGCGCCCGAGCAGCAAATCGACCAACGGCCGGAAGCGGTTGTCACACCGTACGAGCGCGGCCGCCACCCCGATGACGCCTTTTTCGCGCATCAAGTTCAGCGGCGGTGACGTGCGGATCGTGTCCAGCGGGTAGATGATTGCCCGGCCCGCCTCACGCTGCTTTAGCGCATCGATCGCCTGCAATGCCAGTGGCAGGTTCTCGAACACGAGCGCCTGCACGTTCTCGGCCAGCGCGGCCTCAATGGCGCGCTCCAATCCGGGCGGCACGCGGACGATGTCCTGAACCAGCCCCACCAGGCCTTCGATGGCGTGCTGGTTGTCCTCCTCTCCCGCTTCGCTCAGCAGGAACCGCGCGCCCGAATCCGCCCCGTCCTGCGCGCTCTGCAGGCCGCGCAACATTGCCTCTCTTGCACTCAGCTGGCCGAGCTGCCCGTCGAGCTGCATCGCCTCACGCTCGAGGCGCAGGACCGCCTCTCGCGCGCTCTCCATCGCGCTGAGCAGGCCGTTGCGCTCGTCTTCCGCCTCGGCGATTTCTTCGTCCAGCCGGGTTATGCGGGCCTGGTGCTCGCCTGCAGCCTCTTCCAGGCTCTCGATGTCGGCCGCGAGTTGCTCCTGATTCATGCCTTGCTGAGAAAGCTGGCCTTGCGACCGCTCCTCGTCCTCCGCGAGGCGCGCCAAGGACGCTTCGGTTTCCGCCACGCCGCGCTGCGCACGCTCAATGCGGTCCTCGCTCTCGGCGATGCGCCGGCGCAGCGCCGAGTACTCCTGCTCCAGTTCGTTCATCTCCTGACGCCGCGTTTCGATCAGCGCCTTGGCCGCATCGATCTCGGGCAGGATCGATGCGCCGCGTTCCTGCGCCTGCGTCAGCGAAGCCTGCAGATCGGAGCGCTCGTCGCGTAGGGACTGCAGTTCCGTCTCAATTTCGACGCGCCGCCGCGTCTGACTCTCCAGCCGCTCACCATCGAAAGCCTGGCGCTGCTCCAGGGAGTGCACCTGGTCCGCCACGTCGCGCTGCCGCGTGCGGCGGTCGGTCAGCTCCTTCTCGCGTTCCTCGACCGCTACGCTCAGCGCCACGAGGCCCTCGCCGCAGGCCTTCACTTCGTCCTGCGTAACGACCATCTCTTGCTGCTTCTGGTCCAGCGCGGCCTGCGAGGACGTCAGCTTTTCCTGCGCCTCTTGCCAGAGCCGGCCGTACAACTCCCGCAGCGTCTCCTGCAATTCGGCGGCCAGGCGGCCATGCTCGGCGGCGCGGTCGGCCTGGCGCTCCAGCTGTCTCAGACGGGGCCCGATCTCCTCCAGCAGCAGGTTGACGCGCTCGAGGTTCTCGCGCGTCGCCGCCAAACGATCGCGCGCCTCGTCTAAGCGTTGACGCAGCAGGCGCACGTCGGCAGCTTCTTCCAGCAAGCGGCGGCGCTCTTCCGGCCGCATCACCAGCACTTCTTCGACCAGCCCCTGGCCCATGAAGGCGTAGCTGTTCTGGCCCACTCGAGCGCGCATGAAGAGGTC
The DNA here is from genome assembly GCA_965197795.1 of Dehalococcoidia bacterium. Classification (GTDB taxonomy): domain Bacteria; phylum Chloroflexota; class Dehalococcoidia; order DSTF01; family WHTK01; genus WHTK01. Next base: position 1,558,225 of record OZ240228.1, read on the forward strand.
AACGACGTCGCGCAGACGCACCTTGTTCTTGTTGATCAAGTACTCGCTCTCGCCATTGCGATAGGCGCGACGCGAGACGACAACCTCGCCGTAGTCAACGGGTAGCCAGCCCTCCGAGTTGTCCAGCGTGATCGAAACCTCGGCCATGCCTAGGGCAGCCTTCTGGCTCGAACCGGAGAAGATCACGTCCTCCAGGCGGCGCGCGCGAACGTTGCGCGACTGCTGCTCACCCAGCACCCAGCGCAGCGACTCGGCAACGTTGCTTTTGCCCGAGCCGTTGGGCCCCACGACGGACGTGAGGCCGGGCCCGAACTCGAACAGCGTCTTGGTCGCAAAGCTCTTGAAGCCTTGCAGCTCGAGTCGCTTGAGGTACACGTCCTTAACCGACGCCTTTCAGCGTCGAATCCTCCGAGGCCTCCAGGTCGACAAGTGCGTTTTGTGCCGCCTCTCGTTCTGCTTCCTGCTTGCTGTGCCCGGTGCCCTGCGCCAGCGCGTTTCCCTGAACTTGAACCTCGACCGTGAACACTTTGCGGTGCTCCGGCCCCTCTTCGAACACGGTGCGATAGCTCGGTGCCCGCTGCCACTTGGCCTGCACCATCTCTTGCAGCCTCGACTTCGGATCGACGGGTGTTGGGCGTCCTTCCAGGTTGATCTCATCGCCGATCGCGTCGAAGATGAAGCGCCGCGACTCGGTCAGGCCGCGGTCAATCGCAATCGCGCCGACGACGGCCTCGAACAGACTCGCGAGGTTTTGGGCCCGCTCGCGTCCTCCCGCACCCTCTTCTCCGTGTCCCAGCAGCAGGAAGTCACCGAGGCCCTTAACCCGTGCGAACTGCGCCAAGCTGTCACGGCGTACCAGGTAGCCACGCCATTCGGTGAGGTCGCCTTCTTGACACTCCGGACAGTCGCGAAACAGTCGCTCCGCGACCACGTAGCTGAGCACGGCGTCGCCGAAAAACTCCAAGCGTTCGTTTGATTCTATGTCCGGTGAAGGGTTCTCGTTGAGGTACGAGCGATGCACGAAGGCCTGGTGCAGTGTTTGCGGCTTCTTGAACTTGACGCCGATGCGCTGCTCCACCTCCTGGACGAAGTCGATCATCGGCCGGCGCTCCGGCCCGAGAACGAGGCAGTTTCACGGCAGGCCATGATGGACTTCCGGAGATGCATTTGGGGGAGTTTTCTGGGGGTGCTGGTCACCCGATTTCCTCCAAACAAGGGAGGGGCACCTCTCCGACATCGGTGGTAGCCTGAGGGGCATAAAGCCCCGCCCATCGGCAGGGAAGCGCCCGCCAGGCCCAAAACAGCCTCGATGATAGGCGTGGCGCCAATAGAGTGTCAAGATAATCATAGTAAAACGAGTAGGCGGTATAGCAATAAATGGCCGAGTCCGCGCAAGGCGCTGAGCTCCTTTCCCGGCTGCACCGGCAACTCAAGCCTGCGGCGCGCGACGCACTCACCGCAATCGAGCAGGCCTGCGTGGACGAGGGCGCCCGCCTCTATCTGGTGTGCGGCACGCTGCGCGATCTGGTGCTGCAGCGCGAACCACTCGACGTCGACCTCGCTGTCGAGGGTGCAGACGCCCCGTCCATAGCTCAACGCGTCGGCAACCAGATCGACGGCCACGTCGTGCTACACCGGCGCTTCGGCACTGCCAAGCTCTCCAGCCGTGACCTCCAGTTTGATATCGCCGGCACCCGCCGCGAGACCTACCCCCACCCCGGTTCCTTGCCCCAGGTTCAGCCGGCAACGCTGGCCCAGGATCTGACCCGCCGCGACTTCGCGATTAACGCCTTCGCCATGCAACTCGCGCCGGAGCCGGGAGACGTCATCGACCCCTTCCGGGCCGTCGACGATCTGCGCGGCGGTCTGATCCGAGTCCTGCACGAGCGCAGCTTCCAGGATGACGCGACGCGGATGCTGCGGGGCGTCCGTTACGCGACACGCTTCGGTTTCAAGCTGCAGCGCGACACCGAGGCGCTGCTGCGCCGCGACCTGCCGTATCTCAGACGCGTCAGCGGCCCCCGACTGCGCCGTGACCTGGCGCTCCTGTTTCAAGAGCCGGACGCCGTCGAAAGCGTCCGGCTGGCGCAGCGCCTCGGCATCCTCGAGGCGATTCATCCGGCACTCGGCCTGCGCGAAGACGTGGCCCGGCGTTGGGCCGACGCGCTGCGCGGGCGCCACGAAGCCCCGCTGGACGAGACCGGCTTCTGCGTTACCGCCGATCCTCGCGACGAGGGCACCGCGGCCTCTGTAACGAAGTGGCTCCACCTTGCGGGCCGCGTCGAACGCGCCCTGAATCATCTCGTGCGTCTGCGCGAGCTGTCGTCTAAGCTGACGGAGGCAGCGGCATCACCCGCCGCCGCGGTCGAGCTGCTGGAGCACCACACGCCGTCCGCTATCTGGGCCTTCTCGATCCTGGACGGCGGCAAGGCCGGTGACGTCTGCCGCGAGTACCTCTCGCGCTGGCGTCACGTGCGTCCGCTGCTCGACGGCGACGACCTGCTGGCGCTGGGTGTGACGCCAGGCGTCGCGGTGGGCGAGATGCTGAAACAACTGCACAGGGCGCAGCTACAGGTGAACGGCATGACAAGAGACCAGGAAATCGAGCTCGTCCGCGCCGCGCTTCCCGCTAGAGGTGTAACCCATGCCGACTAGGAAGCGCCGGGACAAGGAGCCACCGCGCGACTTCGACTTCTTCCGTTACGAGGTCTGGTTCGCTATCGCAATCGGCTCACTGATCGCAATCGTGCTCTCGCTGTTCGTCTGGCCTGTCGTGCTGCTCGTCTCGACTCTCGGCGTCTCCTGGGGTTTGACGCACCTGCTCGGGCGCTGGATGTTGCGCGGCCGGCTCGATCGCCGTCAGCGGCGCGAAAACGAGGATGAGCAGGAACGGCGCGCCCTCGCCAACCGCGAAGCCGCCTCGTTGGGCAACGAGCAGGCCTCACGGCGTCGTCACCGCCGCCGCCGCTAATGAAGTCGGAGCCGTCTGGATCCTTTTGTCTTATCGTCTTGATCCAACTCGTCATTTAACTCGAAAAAGTCCATTGAGGGCAGGCGCCTAATCACTTCGAACGCGGCAATTGCAACGCGCTCCAAACTTTCCACCCAGAAAAGTAGGCTCACGAAAAACAACGCGATTATTGGCGGAAGAGTTAATAGCGTGAGAACTATGTCCCCAGTGCTTCCTCCTGGTGCCCCTTTTCCGAGGACAAGAATATAGGCGCCCCAACTGAGTAGCGCTGGGACGAGGATCGCAATCCCCATCATTACCAACGCTGAAACGGCTAGAAGTATCCAGCGAGTTGGAATAAGGGCGAAGGAGACTGGCCTTGCCGTTAACCTCACTAAATCACCCGCGTCCGCTAGCTTGTTAGCTATGACTGCTGAGAGAAGATGGCGGCTCTTGAAGCGCCCCTTTTCATCAAACACTAAATAACGCCTTCCAGTTTGTTTCCGACATGTCAACCATCCCGCCCCGCATACAACCAGATTAGCACGCATGTGCCTACCACGAATACGAATGCCTCGCCAATTAGGAACCCTCCGAAGTTCTGGTCTGTCCCAAGAACGAAGCTAGCTATCACACCCCCACCAATCAAGGTCCCGAATGTGATACCGAGCAGTCCTCTGGCCTCCTTCGCAGTGATAGGGTGTTGTTTACCACCAGCCCTCGGGTGAGGCTGAATGAGACGGCAAGCGCGACGGTACCTACGATTGCGCCAGCTGCGATCGAACCCGCAAAAGGGACGTAATGCATGCTGAGGCGACAGTCTACCGAAAGATACATCCTAAGGTCTATCTCGTACGTTTATCTCGAATGGTTATGTTGCGTGCACGCTGAACCGGTACAGGATCGCCGCGATGTGCTTCGTGCCGCGGCGGAAGTCCTCGATGCGTATATGCTCGTCCGGCGCGTGGTCACGGCCGCCGACGTAGTTGATCCCCGCCATCACCGTCGGCAGGTTGAGGTCGTGCACGAAGTGATACATCGGACCCGTGGCCGCCATACTCGGCACGATGTACGCCTCACGCCCGTAGACGTCGCGGGCCGCCGTCTGCGCTATGTCGACGAACGGATCGTCCATGGCGCTGCGGGCCGGCTTCTCCATCGACGAGCGCTGGATCTGCACGTCCTCGAAACCGAGCCGATCGAGGTGCGTCCGTAGCTTGGCGATGATGTCCTCCGGGTCCTGCTGATCCACGAGCCGAAAGTCGAGTTTCGCCGAGGCGCGCGCCGGCAACACCGTCTTCGTGCCCTCGCCCTGGTAGCCCGAGGTCAGGCCGTTGATCGTCGCCGTCGGCTCGAAGATGTGCCGCCGTCGGTAGTCGACGTCTTTCACGCCGAGCACTGCGGCGTGCAGCCCGAGGCTGGCAAGGAACTCCGTGCCCTCGTCCGGCAGGATACGCAGCGTCGCCAGCTCTTCCTCGGTCGGGTCCTTTACGTCGTCGTAGAAGCCGTCGATCAAAATGCGCTCGTCCGGCGCCTTGATCCCCGCCAGTGCCCACGCCAGGCGCCACGCCGGGTTGGGCACGACGGTGCCGAAGGACGAATGCACGTCGCGGTTCGCGCCGCCGACGCTGAGGTCGACGCAGAGCAGACCCTTGGCGCCCAGCATCAGCGTCGGGCTGCCGTCCCACAGCGCGTAGCCCCACTCCCAAACGCAGGCGTCTGCCGCCAGCAAGTCGCGGTGCCGATGCACGAACGGCGCGATCTGGGGGCTGCCGATCTCCTCGTCACCCTCGATGCAGAACTTGATCTGGCACGGCAGCTCGCCGAAGACCTGCTTCAGCGCCCGGATCGCCAGCATGCGCGAGACGATGTTGCCCTTGTCGTCCGAGACGCCGCGCCCATAGAGCTCGTCGCCGCGGCGCTGCGGCTCGAACGGAGCGGAGGTCCACTCGTCCAGCGGATCAGGCGGCTGGACGTCGTAGTGGTTGTAGAACAACAAGCGCCGCGGGCTCTTGCCGGCGTGCTCGGCGTAGACCACCGGGAACGCACCGTCCTGCTTCGGCAGTACCTGGGCGGTGAGCCCTTCCGCTTCAAGCAGACGCACCGTGTGCTGCGCCGTCTCCTCGATAGCACTGCCGTGGGCGCTGACGGTCGGCAGCTTGCAGTACTCGACCACGTCCTCCAGCGCGCGTTCCAGGTTGTCGTCTATGTAGCGAAAAACGTCCTCGAGGCTCACGCAGGCATCATGGCAGACACATCGGTGCTTGTCGCCTACCTTACTCGCTATCTCGCAGCATCCAGATGCCCCGCACCGGCTCAGGCGAAAGCCCGACGAGCGCGCCGGGCGAATTCGGCGTCGTCAGCGGCCGGAAGCCCAGGCGCAGCCAGAAATACACCGCCAGCCCGCGGCCATCGGGTACCGGTGCGTACACCTTCGAGACACCCTCGCTCCTGAGCTCGGCGTCCAGCGCCAGTCCAGCCTCGCCGCCAAGACCGCGGAACCGCCTCTTAGGCTCGATGGCCAGAAAGGGTACGGTGGCGCTATGCGCGCTGGGCACGTCCCGCAGGACGACGGCCACGCCGATCGCGATGCCTTGCGAGTCGCTGATCAGCACCCCGTTTCCGCCCGCCACCGCGGCTTCGACGTCGAATGGCGACCACTCCGACGCGAGCGCCGTCTCGAGCCACGGCATGCCTGTGAGCTCGCCTTCGGTCAGCGGGCCGAGGCGTACCCTTGACGCTTCAATCGTGTTGCCTGCGGGGAGGCTCCCTGTCATGATTCGCGCCCTTCGACAAGCTCAGGACGAACGGCAGGCAGAGCGACTCGTCGCCTGAACCCGTTCATGGTGAGCCTGTCGAACCCGTTCATGGTGAGCCTGTCGAACCATGCTGCGTCAGCCATGCTTCGACCGCTCCCGCGACCTCGCGCGAAGCCAGGTCTCTCAGGGTGCAGCGCGGCAGCGAACGCAGGAAGGTGTCGCCGTAGGCCCGCGCCCGCAAACGCCGGTCGAGCACCAGCAGGACGCCACGGTCGGTCTTACTGCGGATTAGCCGGCCGAAGCCCTGGCGGAAGCGCAGGATTGCGTTCGGTACCGCGTACTGCTCGAAGGGCTCGTCGTACAGCGCCGACCGGGCCTGGTAGATTGGGTCGGACGGCACTGCGAACGGCAGACGGGCGATGACCAGCAAGGACAACGCTTCGCCGATCACGTCCACGCCTTCCCAGAACGAGGCCGTGCCCAGCAACACGGTGCGCGGGTTCTCGCGCAAAGCAGTCAGCATCTGCCGCGGCGATCCATCGATGCCGTGGCCGAGCACCAGGATTCCTTCGGCTTCCAACGGCGCCTTGATCGCCTCGTAGACACCGTTCAGCGCCCCGTAAGACGTGAACAGCACCAGCGCCCGTCCCTGGCTGGCGCGAAAGGTCTCGATCAGAAGCTCACCGACGCTGGCGACGAATTCACCGTGGTTCGGGTCCGGCAGGTCGGCGGGCAGCGCGATCATCGTCGACGCCTCGAAATCGAAGGGCGAGCCGAGCAGCAGTTCATCCGCGTCGTCGATGCCGACGCGCTCGCGCAAGAAATCGAAGCGGTCGTCGGTGCTCAGCGTGGCGCTGGTCAGGATCACGCTGTCCTTCGTCTCGAAAAGCTCTCGCCGCAGAACCTCGGCCACCTCCAGCGGCGCCGTGTGCAGCGCTACGTCACCAGAGCGCCGCTCACGTTCCAGCCAGCAGATCAGCGAAGCGTCTTCCTCCAGCAAGGCGTGCGACCAACCAAACTGCAGCTCAGCTCCCATCTGGCAGAGGTCTGCCGTTTCCGACGCGATTGCGTCCTGTTCCAGCAGGCCTTGATCGCCCAGCTCGAGCATGCCGCGCACGTCCTGCAGCAACGCCATCAGGTCGGTCATCGCCGCGTCCAGGTTCTCAGCCGATATCTCGAGGTCCGACCAGACCCGTTGCACCCGCGTCGATCGAGTCACGAGCAAGCGCCCGTCGCCCGCATCACGATCGTCCGGGCCGCATTCGGCCAGCACCCGTCCCAGCAAGCCGTACGGCTCGCTCAGCCTGGCGCGCACTCGTGCCGTCGCGGTCACAAGCGAGGCGGAGACGCCCGCCATGTACGCCCCCGGCGCCAGCAGGTCCCCGGCGCCGCCACGCGACGCCTCGTTGATCGAGCCGGCCAGGCCTGACGCCCTCTCGCCGGTCCGGCGTCCGATGCGGTCCAGGAAGTCGTTGAAGTCGGCCTCCGTGGCCGAGAAGGCGAGTCGCGAGGTCGCTTCGTCCTCCAGATTGTGTGCTTCGTCGATGATCAGGCGCTGATAGGGCGGTATCACGTGCCCGCTGGTCGCGATGTCCGAAAGAAGCAGCGCGTGGTTAACCACGAGCACGTGAGCGGCGTCGGCCCGCTTGCGTGCGCGATACAGGAAGCAGGTCCCGTTCTTCACGAACGGGCAGGCCGTCTGCAGGCAGGCCGTGTTCTCAGCCGTCATTCGCGACCAGGCGCCGTCCAGGTTGGAATGCAGGTTCAGCTCTGCCCGGTCGCCCGTTTGGGTCCGTTGCAGCCAGACCAGCAGCCGCGCCATGAGCCGCGCCTCGTCCTTGTCGGCGGGGGCGGCGTGTCGCAGCGCCGACCAGCGCTGCAAACAGAGGTAGTTGCGCCGTCCCTTTAGCGACGCGACGCGAAGCGGCTCCGATTCGACGCCCGCGAGCAGCTCCTTGACCGCCGGCAGATCCTTTTCGATCAATTGCTCCTGCAGCCCGATAGTATCGGTGGAAATGACGACGCGTTCACCGCTTCGGATTGCCTGTAGCGCGGCGGGCAGCAGATACGCCAGCGATTTGCCGGTGCCCGTCCCTGCCTCCACGAGCAGGTGGTTGCCCTGGGTCAGCGCCCGGTTTACCGCTACGGCCATCTTCTCCTGCTCCGGCCGCTGCTCGAAGTCTGCGAAGTGCCGCGAAAGCCCCCCGGCCTGCCGCAGCAACTCGATGACCTCAGCTTCCTGCACCGCGCCGCTGCCGCCACCGCTGAGCGGCTTGCCGGGCTCCTCGGGCATGGTCAGCAGCTGGGATACCAATCCCGATTCCGCCTCGATGCCCGCGGGCCGTTCCTCCAGGACTTCGGCCGCCAGCGAAGCCAGCGGCCACTCAGCGGCTGTCGCGAGCCGTTGTACTTCGTCAAGCAGCCAGGTAGGAAGCTCGGCGAGTCGGCGGCGCAGGGCCAGAAACACGGAACGGGTCGCGTCGGCGTCTGCATAAGCGCGATGCCGCACCGGGAAGTCGACTTCGAGATGCTCCGCGATGCCGCGCAAGCTGTAATCGTGCAGACCTGCGAGCAGCAGTTGAGCCAGGTCGTGCGTGTCGTACTGCGCGCCGGGTACCCAGACGCCGGCGCGCGCCAGGAACGTCGTATCAAACTCGATATTCTGGCCCACGACAGGGCTGTCGCCGACAAACGCTGCAATCTCGGACGCCACAGCAGCGAAGTGCGACGCGTGCGTCAACTCGGCGGCCTGAATGCCAGTCAATCGCTCCACGCGGTACGGCGGCGGGTGGACCGGCTGGACCAGCGTGCGGTACTCATCGAGCACGCCTTGGCAGTCGAAGGCGATCGCCGCGACCTCGATGATCTCGTCGCTCTCCGGGTCAAGCCCTGTGGTCTCGGTGTCGATGGCGACGTAGCGGGTTGTCACCGTGCCTCCGGGGGTGTCGAACAGATGCGCGGATCGTACAGGAACCGGTCAGCACGGACAAGGAACCCGAGTCGCTAGGAGTCGAACGAGCTCCATTGCGCCAGGTACGGCGTGAGCCAGCCGAAGACCAGGATCGCCAGCAGGATGCCAGGCAGAGTGACGCGTCTTAGCGACGGCAGCAGCACGACCAGCGGCGCCCCCAGCGCCACGAACATCCCGGCGACGAACAACGTGTACTGTGCGTTGAGGCTCCCCAGTGCCTCGCCGGCGCCCCGCATTCCCAGCAGGACGAGTCCGAGGAGCAACCCCACGCCGGTCCAGAACAGCGCCAGCGCGCCGTGCAGGATCAGGCTCATCGAGACCGCGCTGGCACCCTCGGGCAAGAGTCGCGCCATCAAAGCGCTCTCCATCCGCAGCCTGACCAGCCAGACCGACAGCAGCGGCGTCGTAATCACGGCCATGGCGTAGCCGGTCACGAAACCCGCGAACACCTCGGCCACGCTAGCGCTCCAGCATGGCGACAGAAGCCCTGCGGCCCAACGTGCGGCAGGCGACCGCCCGCACGCTCCAGTCGCGCTCGAGCTCCTGTAGCAGCGGCGGCGGCAGGGCACCGACGGCGGCCGGTGTGAAGAATCCGGGACCGCTGCCTGCGGCGAACACTGCGAGGTTCTGCTCGCGACACAGCGCCATCGCCGAAGCTACCTGCGGCGCCAGCTCACCGACGTGCCGGTCGAAGGCGTTGTACAGGTCGTGCTGCCTCAGCGGCAGGCTGCGGCGCAGGCTCTCGGCCGCCAGCCGCGCCTTGCGGCCATCCGTGAAATCAGCCGGGCTCAGCATGCCGTACATCTGCCGCGTCTTGTCCTCCAGCTGCATGCTGGTCATGAATAGCGTCAGGTCCAGTGCCTCGACGTCCGGCAGCGGCTCAATCAGTTCACCTCGCCCGCCGGCGACCGCTGTGCCGCCGTGCAAGAAAAACGTCACGTCCGAGCCTACTGCCGCCGCTACCTCACCCAGCGCTTCTGGCGCCAGGTCCAGGTTCCAAAGCCGATTCAAACCGCGCAGGACGGCCGCCGCATCAGTGCTGCCGCCGCCCAGCCCCATGCCAGCCGGGATCTGCTTCTCCAGCTCGATGCGTACGCCCAGGCTGGGATTTCCGGCCGCCTCGGCCAGCGCGTGCGCCGCGCCGAACGCCAGGTTGCGTGGGCCTTCCAGCGGCACACCGCTGCGCGCCTCACCTGATACGTCTATCTCGATCGACGAGGCCGGCTCCAGACGCACCGTATCCGCCAGGTCGATAGTCTGCATGACGGAAGCGATGTCGTGGTATCCGTCCACGCGCTGCCCCGTCACTTCGAGCACGAAATTCAGCTTCGCGGGTGCGATCAGCTCCAGCATCAGCGTGATTCCGTCCCGGCATACTCGGCTGCAAGCCGCAGCCAACCCTCCAGCGGCACGTCCTGCGGACGCAACGTCGGTTCCAGGCCTGCCGCCTCGATCAGCTCGGTGGCCTCCGCAGCCGGGATGCCGAGACCCTGCGAGAGCGTGTTGCGCAGCTGCTTCCTCGGCGCCCTGAACCCGGCGCGGACCGTCCGGAAGAACTGCTCACGCTGCTCCGGCGCGATCAACGGCTCCTCGAGCGCATCGAGCCGGATCACACTCGACGTGACGCGGGGTGGTGGGTAGAAGGCGCGCGGCGGCACGTTAAACAGCTTTCGCGCCCTGGCGTAGACCTGCACGGAGACACCTAGCAGACTCATCCTCCCAGGCGCCGCCGCGATCGAGTCTGCCACCTCTCGCTGCAGCATGGCGACGATACTGCGTGGCGGCGATTCGGCTTCGAGAAAGTGCCGTAGGATCGCGGCTCCAGCGTTGTACGGTAGGTTTCCTACCACGGAGTAAGGCGTCTCATCCTGTAACCCCACCTCAGTCAGGATCGACCCCGGCGTCAGCCTGAGCACGTCGTGCTCGAGCACCGTTACGTTGTCCTGCGCTAAGAAGCGCTGCCTCAGGCGCTGCGCTAGGTTGGCGTCGATCTCGACCGCGATGAGGCGTCCCGCGGTCTCGACGATCCGCTCAGTAAGCACACCGAGCCCCGGTCCGATTTCGATGACGGTATCGTCCGGCCCGCAGTCGCTTGCTGCCACGATACGACCGACCACGCCGTAGTCGCGCAAGAAATGCTGCCCCAGCGATTTCGCGGGCCTGACGCCGGCAGCTCTGACCTCGCGCGGTCTACTGGGTCGAGATGAACGGCTGCGAGCGCGAAGCCCGGCGAAAGGAGCGCTACTCCAGGATGAAAACGTCAACCCAACCCGTGTGCCAGTCGACGGCGACGCCGTCCGGATAGCCCATGTCGATCCTGTCGCCGATGATGCCACCGCCCGTGTCTCCCGCCACAGCGAAGCCGTAGCCAGGAACGTAGAGGCGCGTGCCCAGAGGGATCACGTTCGGGTCCACCGCCACGATGCCCTTGGTCAGCGGAACGCCAGATCGAGTGATGCCGTACGCGGGGTGTGTGGCCGGCTTACCTGAACTGGCAGCGTTGTACCACGTCGCGTACATGCGCATCGTGCTCGCAACCTTCAGATTGTCCGCTGCGTCGGTCGAATTGACCGCCGAAGCCGAGTAGTAGATCACGGTATTAACCGGCTCGGGATCGAAGGACTCGGCGACAAATACGCGCTCGATTTCGACACCGTCCTCGATAACGATCTCGTACTCCATGATACGCACGCCGTCGTGACCCTCGATGCGGCGAGTCTGAGGACCGGTCAGCGAATCGTCAGGGCTGAATACTGTTATGTGGATCACGTCCTCGCGTTCGAAGAACGCCTGACCCGTCACGCGCACAATCCTCGCGACCATATCGTTGGTCACGGCGACACTCAGCGCCGGTTCTACGCGGTCGTCCGGTCCGAACCTGTAGCCGGCTTCGAGCAAGGCTGCTTCCAGCGTCTCTGCCTGGGAGTAGATGACCTGTGATTGCTCACCCAAGCGCAAGTGGATCGCCTTGGCATGGCTGACCTCGATCTGCATGCCTGCGTTCAGTCCCGTGGCTTCCGGCGGGAACACCTTGTCGGCGGGACCCAGGCTAATTCCAACCTCGATCAGGACGTCTTTTACGGTCTCGACGCTGGTCTGTAGCGTCACGGGACGGCCGTCCTCGACCAGGGTCACAGGCACGGCGCGCTTGATGTCAATGATGATGCCCTGCACGTCCCCCGGGGTCTCGTTGTAGATACCAAAGCTGCCTAGAGATGAGGTGTTGATCGGCGTCGGGTAGATGGGATCGGTAACCGCGACGCGCAGGCCGTTGTAGTAAATCGCGTCGTGCGGACTGACATCGATTCGGAGCTCGCGCAGAAGACCTTCGACGCTAATCGCGCGCGTGCGCCAAGCCATCGTCACCCCATCGAACTCGACGACGACCGGGATGGCGCGTTCGACCGTGATCCCGTTGCTGGAGACCACAAATACATCGCCCGGGTCGCGATCGACGCCCGCCGAACCCAGTAGCGTCGCGATGTCCTGCTGCCGGCTCACCACCGTTATTGCCCTGCCGTCCGCCTGCACCAGCAGTTCGCGGGGTGGAAAGACCAGAAACGCCAGCATTCCGGCAATGGCCAGCGTGGCTATCAAGGCCAGGCGGAGACGGGCGCGTGTCGTATTGAGGTGCCGGACTTCGACGTTGGGAAAACGAGATAGAGGACGAGCCCCGGCACGCAGGCGCAAGCTTGGTAGCCAGTACGCCAAACGCTCCCTCCTTGGACTTGGTCCCGGTCTCAGAGCGTCTCGCCCTGAGTTGGTCGTGCACCCGCTGTCGATCCGGTTCACTGGCTTGCCGCCGCTCGACAGCTCAGGCCAGGTTTTCCTACGGCGCCCGAAGATGTCTACTTACCGCTGCTTCCTTCCGGATCTGACGGGGTTCAGCAGTTCCTCGCCGCGTAGGGCCAAGCCATCAACACCGCGTAGTTTTGGCAGTCCCCGTTAGCCAGACCTCGAGCGGGAATTCGACCCCGCTATAGCGGGTTGCGGGTACAGGGCACCGCTAGCTCCCCGTCTAGCACGACCGTGCGAATCCTATCACAAGCACGTCTGCCTGGGTCAAGGAATCGGCGTTGCGGAAACGCTACGACTGACCTGTGCTGCGTAGTTCGCGCATCGCGCGCAGCGCGACGTGGTGGCCAAGCGTGAAGATCAGCAGCGCACCCAGGACGTGCATGGACCCGAGGAACTCATCCTCGAACTCGGTAACCCAGAAAGGCTGAACCAGCGACAGGATCGCCAACGCCAAGGCCAGGAACAACGTCACGCGCCCCACCTTGGCCAGGTAGGCAACGATCAGGATCAAGACGGGCGTGGCGTGCAACGCGGCCCAGCCGAATCCCCGATGCAGCTCCCAATCTTCACCCCCCAGCAACGCCAGGCCGGCGAAGAAGAACTGCAGCACCACGCCCAGCAGGAATAGCAATGACACGATAACCAGGATCCGTCTGGCAGCCAGCAACCTCGCCTCCCTACCCTGGGGCCACATTGGCCCGTAGCCAATCGTCGACTCGGGGAGCCGTGGCGGCCACGGCTGCGCCGTGACAAACGATACCCCAATGGCCCGTCTGTGGCACGGCCAACGCGTCGCCTGCCAGGTATATCGCCAGGCTTCGATGGTACTCAGGCGCGAAGTTCGCGTCCTGTTCCCCGAACACGACCAACGATGGCGCCTTCACGGCTCCGGGCTCCAAGGACACGCCGCGTCGCCGCTGCCTTCGGGCCATGCCGCTCTCCTCGGTGCCGCGCACCCGCTCGAGCACACCGTGAGCTTCGTCCTCGCTGAGATCGTGCAAAGCTTGACGTGAGGCGGCAGGGTCGTCCGGATGCAGTCCGTACACCTCCGGGCCGAACGGCCCGGAGGGCGTCGACCGTACAACCTCGGGGTCAGCGCGACCAGTCACCTCGGCGGGTGGGCTCGGCGCGAAGAGCAGCAGTCCTGGAACCTCTGGTTGGTTTGCGCCGTACATCATCGCCACCAGGCCGCCCATAGCCCAACCGCCGACGATCGGCTGGCGCCCCCGCGCCTGGGCGATCTGGTCTGCCACCGATTCGACGTCCGCGACGTAATCCTGCATCGTGATGATAGAGAAATCGACCGGTAAACTGTGGCCGTGACCGCGCAAATCGAGCACGTTGACTTCCCAGCCAAGGGTGCCCAGGTGCTCCCGCCAGAGGTCCCAGATCCAGGCTGCGGTGATGCCGCCGTGTACCAGTAAGATCGACGGATACGCCACGTCTTGCTCCCGATCTTTCATCGAATAAGGCACGTCTATCTGACCGCTGATTTCGTACAACTCTCAGGCGAATCCGGGTAGTGGGTCAGTTTGAGGCTGGAGGGCTTCGGCTTCTGCTGCTTGCTAGGAGTAGGCATCATACCCTTAATGCCATTAGGACGGGTGTTTGAGTTGTGTAGCGTTGTCGTTAGTACCTATACTCCCCCTAGTCAAACCTTGCACATGGAGAAGGAAACATGAGCACGGCTAACCGACTCTACTTTGGCGACTGCCTCGACGTGATGCGGGAGAATCTCCCCAGTGAGTCCGTGGACCTTATCTATCTAGACCCACCATTCAACTCCAAGCGGCTCTACAACGCCTTTATAGGTGGAGCGCAGTGGGTAGCTTTTGACGACACCTGGCGTTGGCATGAGGCCGTGGACGATTTTCACGAGGTTGCAAGGCTACCTAGCTATGCTGGCCTCATGGAAGGATTGCGGTCGATGCTGGGAGAAGGACCGCAGTTAGCCTATCTGTCCTACATGGCTAACCGCCTGCTTGAGTGTCGCCGGGTACTCAAGCCAACCGAGTCTATCTACCTGCATTGCGATCCGACAATGAGCCACTACCTCAAGGCCGTTATGGACGGGCTGTTTGAGCGTCGTAACTTCACTAATGAGGTTGTCTGGCATTATCGCAAGTGGTCAGCAGGTAAGTACACATTCCAGCGGAACCATGACGTTATTCTGTTCTACACAAAAACCTCAACTCGTGAGCGTGTCTTTAATCAGCAGTTTATGCCTCGGGCAGAATCAACTCTCAAACGTTTTGGCAAGGCCAAAATCGTATCTGGCTACGATGAAATGGGCCAACGATTACCTTCTCAAGTTGAAGATAAAGAATCTGAAGGGGTACACCAAGACGACGTATGGGACATCAATCGAGTGCCACCTGTTCAACAGTTATACCCCACACAAAAGCCCATATCTCTATTAGAGCGGATCATCCAAGCAAGCTCCAACCCTGGCGATGTAGTCCTTGACCCGTTTTGCGGATGCGGGACAGCGATTCACGCGGCACAGAACCTTGACCGACACTGGATCGGAATAGACATTTGCGTCAACGCCTGCAAGGTTATCGAAGAACGCATTAAGGGCCACTTTGACAGCCTGTGGTCTGAGGTGGAATTCGTAGGACTGCCCAAGACCCGCGACGATGCTCAGTTTATGGCTTCCAGCAACCCGTTCCGCTTTGAGCGCTGGGCAGCCTCCCTTGTGGACGGCATGGAGGCCAACAAGAAGCAACGGGGGGGACAGCGGGATAGACGGCTGGGGGCGCATTCCGGTGAAGACGGGTGAGTTCATAGACGTGGTCTCACAAGTCAAGGGTGGAACGACCAGCCCGGGACACGTCCAGGCGTTCAACGGGGCGCGGCAACAAGCCGGAGCGGACCTGGGAGTGTTCACCTGCTTTGAAGGCCGCGTGACCACGGGAATGCGCAACACTGGTTTATTCATGGATGCGCCAGTAGTCCAGATTTACACCGTGGAAGACTACTTTGAAGGCCGTAGACCCAAGCTGCCATTAGCGGTATAGCCGATGCCATGTCCCGTCTATCTTGCTTGCCCAGGTTCAGCGGGAAAAGTTGGCGGCGTCAAAATGACCCACTACCCGAATCCGGGGCTTGTTGACACCACTTATGCCCTATGCTACGTTGCCGCCGCTGGCGGCCCCTTCGGGGGATTCGCTGTATTATGGATGTTGGGATTGCTGGCGACGCCTACTCGTTGGTGTTCATGGGCCGCTAGCTCAAATGGAAGAGCAGGTGACTCTTAATCACCCGGTTCCCGGTTCGAGTCCGGGGCGGCTCACCAAGACTAGCAACAAGCCGGTGAAATATGCCGGCGAGGGGAAGTGTCGGAATTGGTAGACGAGCATGACTTAGGATCATGTGCCGCGAGGCGTAGGAGTTCGAGTCTCCTCTTCCCCACCACCTCGCATTCAGTCGGCTTAGGGGCCGCGGGAGCTACTCAGCCTGCGGCGCGTACGAAACTCCTTAACGGGATGAAGGGGGAGTAATGCCGCCACTGCTGCAGGTTAAGGACTTAAGGACCTACTTCTACACCGAAGAAGGTCTGGTCAAGGCCGTAGATGGAGTCACGTATGACGTCCAGGAAGGCGAAACCCTCGGCCTGGTCGGCGAGAGCGGTTGCGGCAAGAGCATCAGCGCCCTCTCTCTGCTCAAGCTGATCCCGGTCCCGCCCGGCCGCATCGTTTCTGGCGAGGTCCTCTTCGAAGGCGACGACCTCCTCAAGCTCGACGAATCCCAGATCCGCAAGATCCGCGGCAACCGCATTTCGATGGTGTTCCAGGAGCCGATGACTTCACTGAACCCGGTCCTCACCATCGGCAAGCAAATGACCGAAGCGCTTGAGCTGCACCTCAAGCTGGACCGTAAGGCGGCGAACGCACGTGCCGTCCAGCTGCTCGAGATGGTCGGGGTCGCCGAGGCCGGGCGTCGCATCACGGACTATCCGCACCAATTCTCCGGCGGCATGCGACAGCGGGTCATGATCGCCATGGCCATGGCATGCAACCCGAGGCTTCTCATCGCCGACGAGCCCACGACGGCGCTCGACGTCACGATTCAGGCGCAGGTCCTCGAAGTCATGGC
Source organism: Dehalococcoidia bacterium (assembly GCA_965197795.1). Classification (GTDB taxonomy): domain Bacteria; phylum Chloroflexota; class Dehalococcoidia; order DSTF01; family WHTK01; genus WHTK01. Next base: position 1,574,801 of record OZ240228.1, read on the forward strand.
GCGTCTTAGCCACGAGTTCGGCACGGCGGTCATCATCATCACCCACAACCTCGGCGTCGTCGCCCGTTACGCCGACCGCGTCAACGTCATGTACGCGGGCAGGATCATCGAGACCTCCACCGCCGAGAACGTCTACGGTGACCCGCGACATCCCTACACCCTGGGATTGCTGCGCTCCGTACCGCGCCTCGACCAGGGAATGGGCGAGAAACTAATCCCAATCGAAGGTCTGCCACCGGATCTGGGGCATCTGCCGGAAGGCTGCACCTTCTATCCGCGCTGCACCTTCCGCATCGATAAGTGCCGCGAGGAGTATCCGCCGCTGGTGCTTGTCGCTGAGAATCATTATGCCGCCTGCTGGGTGGACGTGACGGAGCAGAAGGGGGCCGAGAATGGTAACTGAGACGGCAGGAGCACCGGGCGGCGGGACGCAGGCTTCAGAGGATCTCCTACTCGACTTACAGGACCTGCAGGTCCACTTCCCGGTCATGGCCGGCTTCATCGTTTCGCGCAGAGTCGCGGAGAACAAAGCGGTGGACGGAATCACGTTCAACGTCAAGCGCGGCGAGACCGTCGGCCTTGTCGGCGAAAGTGGCTGCGGCAAGTCAACCACCGGTCGCGCGATCCTTCAGCTCTATAAGCCTACCAGCGGCCGCGTCCTCTTCGACGGCAGGGACATGGCTGAACTGCATGGTGAAGAGCTGCGGCGGACTCGCCGCCGAATGCAGATGATTTTTCAGGACCCCTACGCTTCCTTGAATCCTCGCATGTCGATTCGCGACATCGTTGGTGAGCCGCTGATGATTCACAAACTCGGCACCTCTGCCGAGCGACGCGAACGGGTCGCCGAGTTGATGCGCATCGTCGGCCTCAACCCGTACTACGCGACGCGCTTCCCGCACGAGTTCTCTGGCGGCCAGCGACAGCGCATCGGCATCGCCCGAGCACTGGCCGTCTCGCCTGACTTCATCGTCTGTGACGAGCCCGTGTCTGCTCTCGATGTATCGATTCAGGCTCAGATCATCAACCTGCTGGAGGAACTGCAGGAGCAGTTCGGCCTGACGTATCTCTTCATAGCCCACGATCTTGCTGTCGTTCGCCACATCAGCGACCGCGTCGCGGTGATGTATCTCGGTAAGCTGATGGAGTTGTCAGACCGCAACGAGATCTACGACAACCCGCTGCACCCCTACACCAAGGCACTTCTCTCAGCCGTGCCGATTCCCGACCCGGTTATGGAGCGCAAGCGTGAACGGATCATTCTTACCGGTGACGTTCCCAGCTCCCTGCGTCCGCCGCGCGGCTGCGTCTTCCACACCCGTTGCCCGATCGCCATCGATGAATGTCGTGAAGTCATACCGGAGTGGCGTGAAGTACAGCCAGGCCACCGGGTAGCCTGCCATCGGGTCTAGCTGCTTCGCTCCGGCAAGCCAACGAAAGCGACTCCGCCGTCCGTGAGTGACATCCATACCTTCGATCCCTTCGCCAAGGAGCCGGCGTACATCCGCGTCAATGAACGGCTCATTGACCGCGTGATGAAGCACCTCGCGGGCGCCAGGACCATCCGGCTGCTTGAGGTGGCCGCGGGCACCGGCCTGCCCACGGCGCTGATGTACAAGCGAGCCCGGGAGACCGGCGTCAAGCTCGTCGCCACGCTCCTCGATCTCGACCTGCCTGCCCTTTATCAGGCCAAGATCGAGGTCGACGAAGACAACGCGAACTATGTCTACGGCTCCGCCTACGCGCTCCCCTTCGGCGAGCAAGGCTACGACGCGGTGTTCTTCGCCAACGGTCTGCACTTGCTGGACGCTGAGGCCAAACGAGATGCGCTCAAGGAAAGCAACCGCGTACTCAAACCCGGCGGGCTTTTCGCCATGAACACCACGTTTTACGACGGCGCCTACCCGGAGGAGAGCAAGCCCTTCTACGGCCGCTGGATCCGTCGCTCGATCGTCGAGATCAACCAACGTCTTCCGGGCCGCGATAAGAGCGAGAAGGTTCAAGCTATGGAGTTCCTCACGGCCGACAACTATCGCGACCTGGTCAACGAAGCCGGCTTCGAGATCGTCGAATCGCGCGAGCGCCGCGTCATGCTAAGCCAGGCCGCGGTGCGTGCCATCAGCTCCTACAAGGACTTCGCGATGGGCGCTCTGCACGCAACCGAGGAAGACGCTGAGCAGGCCGCCGGATCGCTTCAGGCTACGGTACGTCAGACCTTCCACGACCTGCAGATGAAGTACCTGCCGCGCACCTGGCTGGAGATCGTTGCAGTCAAGGCCTGAGGCGCTTTTGCTGGTATTCCTCGCCGCCGCTTCATAGGACTTCCTTAACGCGTCCTTAAGCACCTCGTAAGAACGATCCACTATCCTGAGTTCATGAAGTTGCTGCGCTTTGCCGTTCTGCCCGCCGTGGCGTTGCTGGTAGCCTGCGGTGGCCAGGACACGCCCGGCTCCGCTTCGTCTGGGGGCGCCGCCACGGCCGTCCCCACGCTTGGCATTGCCGAAGTTCTTCCCGCCGACCTCGTCTACTGGGACAACCTCTTCGATAACCTCGGCGGCCCCGGCGCCCGCCACGAAGCCGCGCTTGCAGCGATCGGCGCCGCGGCCCAGGACGACGATGCTTACCGCGCCTTCCTCATCGACCTTGCGCTCTATCCATCGCCTTACCGCGACCAGGCTTGGGATGCGCTCGACACCGGTGAGGAGTTCTCCAGCAGCGCCGTCCTGGCCCTCTTCGGCGACCTCGGCTCCGCCACGCCGGAGGATGACCTGTCATCTTATGTCGACTTCAAATCGCGGCTGCTCGGCTCGATCGATTCCGGTTTCGAAGGATTCCTCGACCCTGAGGCTGACCGACTGATCTCGGCTCAGGAGGTCATCTGGGGTGGAGTCCCGGTCGACGGAATCCCGCCGCTCCACGAGCCCGCTTTCGTCTCGGCCGAGGAAGCCGCCGACTGGATCCTGCCCTCCGACCTGATCATCGGCGCTGAGATCAACGGCGACGCTCGGGCCTATCCGCGCCGCATCATCGACTGGCACGAGATGGTCAACGACACCGTCGGCGGCGTGCCGGTCTCGCTCGCCTACTGCACGCTGTGCGGCTCCGCCATCCTCTACGACGGCCGCGCCGGCGACGAAGTGCTTCGCTTCGGCACCAGTGGCCTGCTCTACCGATCCAACAAGCTGATGTACGACACCACTACGCGTACGCTCTGGGAGCAATACACTGGCGAACCGGTCTGGGGCGAGCTCGTCGGTTCCGGCGTGCGCCTCGAAGTGCTGCCGGTGGTCCACGTCACCTGGGCCGAATGGCTTGCCGACCACCCCGACACCAGCGTTCTCGACATCGAGACCGGGTTCCGCCGCAACTACGACTCCGGCGTAGCCTACGCCGACTACTGGGCCAGCTCCGACCTACGCTTTCCAGCGCCCGACGCTCAAGGCCCTCTCGCCCTCAAAGACGTCGTCTACACGATCCGGCTCGACGGCGAGACCGTCGCCTATCCGATCGATTTGCTGGCTGAGCGAGGCCTGATCCACGACGAGGTCGCGGGAACCAACGTTATCGTCGTCGCCAGCGAAGACGGCAAAGGCGGCCGCGCCTACGAGAGTAGCGACGTCAGCTTCACATCGCTGGTCTCAAATGGGGATGCGTTAGCTAGCTCCGACGGTCGCGAGTGGAGCATCACTGAAGACGCGCTGACCGCTTCCGATGGCGCCGAGCTCGCGCGGCTGCCGGGGCACAACAGCTTCTGGTTCGCCATCGTCAACCACACGACGAACTGGCGCCTCTACCAGGAGTAGTCTTTGGGTCCAGGCTCGAAAGGCCCTCGGCTGGCACTCGGCGTCAGCTACTAAAGCGCCCCGGATGCCCCTTTAGTCGGGGTCCCGGGCCGAGCCCGGCTTCAGTTATCAAGGCCCCGACTTTACTTACCCAAACGGCGTCCCGAAGCGTCCCTTGTGCACCACCTCGCCGAACGGCTTGCGGTTCTTCTTGCCTTTGCCGAGTTTCTTTTGCGGGTAACCGAAGGGCAGCACGCCGACCAACTGAACGCCCTCGGGCAGACCTAGCTCCACACCGACTTCGTTGATCATGCCATCGAAGCCGACCCAATTCGAGCCGACTCCTTCTGACCACGCTGTCAGCACCATCGACTGGATGGCGCGGCTGGTGTCGGACAGCCCGAACAGCGATTCCTTCTCGTATCCGACGACGATCGCCAGCGGCGCCCGTTCGATATAAGCGCCCGTTCTCGCTAGCGGCGTGATGCGACGCAGCGTCTCCTTGTCCTCGATCACGATGAAGTGCCACGGCTGGCCGTTCTTGCTGCTGGCAGTCAGGTGCGCTGCATCGACAATACGCCGGATCACGTCCGCGGGGACGGGCTTGTCCTGATAGGCGCGTACCGCCAGCACGGTCCGTACCGCCTCGAATACTTCCATTTCGGTTCTTTCTAGCTAAAGCCTGGTTAGACGGCCACCTTCTTCGCGGCCTCCGCCACGTCATCGGCGATCGTTTTGTAGTCCTCGTCGCTGATCCTGTGCAGGTTGCCCTGAAAGGCCAGACGCCAGTGCTCACTGCGGCGACGCGTCATCTCCAGGCGCGTCGCGTATTCCTTCACGTCCAGCCACTGGCCATCGACCAGCAGCGTATCGGGCGACGTCTTGACACGGAAGGGGTAGTCCTCGCCGGGCTTCTTCTCCGTCTTGAATACCGGCGTATGGTCCTCGAAGACCTCCGACTCAACCTTGGCGATGCCGCCAAACCGCATCACTCCCGTGAGGTAGAAGATCAGCTTGTCGCCGGGCTTCATCTCGGCTGACTCGCGACGGCGGGTGCTCTTGAAGCCGAACATGTCGAATCCACGCTCGCGCGCGATCTCGTAGTTCTCCGGCGAGCCAACGACGATCCAGTAAGTCATATCTTGCCTCCTGAAGTTATCTACCGCGGGGAACTGGTCCAGCCAGAAACCAGCCTCATGCGCCCCTTTAGTGGGGTCTCGGGGCGAAGCCCCGGCTTCAAAGAAAAACGCCCTCCAACCGAAGGGCGCTTGATTCTTAGTCGCGGCGGCTTAGCAGCAGGACTTCGCCTGGCCGGAGCCGTCGCTTGTCTGGAAGCTGGAGCCGCAGGCACAGCTGTGCGTTGCGTTCGGGTTGAAGATCGTGAAACCGCTCTTCATCAGGTCGTCAACGTAATCGACCTCGGCGCCTTCCAGTAGTGGCGCGCTCTCGGCGTCGACCAGAAGGGTGATGCCGGATGCTTCGATAGCGATGTCATCTTCCTCGCGGTTGCGGGCGATGGCCATGCCGTACTGGTAGCCCGAGCAGCCACCGGAAACCACGAATACACGCAGAGCGCCGTCCTCGACGCCGCGCTCTGCCAGGATGCCCTTGGCCTTCTCGGCGGCCTTATCGGTGACGGTGACGATTGCGTTGCCAGTTACCATGTTTGCTCCTTCAGGGGCGCAGTAGCAATAACTTCATAAGTATCGTCGGATTGCCGCCTTTTGACAATACCCTGGGCTGTTCGGCCCTAGACCTTGACCAGGTAGCTGCACGCTTCCTCTGTCTCGAGGTCCTTCTGCAGATCAGCCCGCAGGAGCTTGCCAAGCATCGCTTCTGAGCGACGGCATACGGCCTCCTGCGCCGATCCCGCGCAGCGGCAAGGACAATCTCGAACCGTGATCTGAAAGCCGTCCGGCTGAGCCGCCGTGTCCAGCATCAGGCCGCCGGCCGAAAGCGCCTCTACCGCCTGCTGTAGCCGGCCCGCCAGGCTCGGCGCGGTCACGCGACCCTCACAGGCCTGCAGTAGCGCCCGATTCATGCGCTCGAACGCCAGCAAGGCCACCGCCGCGCCGTCCTTGCCGTGCGTGTCGGCGGCCGTCAAGGCCAGGAGTTGCGACATCACAAGCTCCACCACACCGGCGTAGTGTCCCGGCGCCAGGTCACGTCCTGCTTGCGTCAGTTTGAATACGTAGTGTGGCCGGCCTGTCGACCGGCGCACCGCTTCGCGCTCGACGTGGCCGTCGCGCTGCAATACGTCAAGGTGGCGCCGCACAGTCGCGGCCGCAAGCCCCAGCGACTCGGTTAGCGCTTCGACTGTCAGGCCGTTACGGTGCTGCAGCAGCTCGACGATGCCTGCCCGTGTGCCGTCCATCATGAAACAAGGTATCAGAATCCCTGCGACTCGCCATGCGTGTTAACCTCGAAGCCTGATGCCAAATCAGCGACGCGTCTACCTCGACCACGCGGCGACCACGCCGCTCGACCCGCGTGTGATCGACGCCATGCGTCCCGTCCTCGAGTCCACCTGGGGCAACCCGTCTAGCATTTACGCCGAGGGGCGCGAGGCCCGCCGCGTCCTGGACGCGGCCCGTCGTGACGTCGCCGAGGTGATCGGCGCGCGGCCCAACGACATCGTCTTCACCGGCGGCGGCAGCGAGTCCGACAACACTGCGATACGCGGTGCCGCGTTCGCCTCCGCGCGACGCGGCAAGCACATCGTTACCTCCGCCATCGAGCATCACGCTGTGCTGCACACGGTCGAGCAGCTCGAGCGCGAGGGCTTCAGCGCGACCTACCTGCCGGTCGACGGCGAGGGCTTCGTCAGCGCGGACGAGCTGCGCGCCGCCCTACGTCCCGACACCACGGTCGTCTCGATCATGTACGCCAACAACGAGGTCGGCAGCGTTGAGCCGATCGCGGACCTTGTTCGTGCCGTCAAGGATTTCGACCGTCACATCGTCTTCCACACCGATGCGGTGCAGGCGGCGGGAGCCCTCGACCTCAACGTCGAGGCGCTTGGCGTCGACATGCTTTCGTTAGCGTCGCACAAGTTCTACGGGCCCAAGGGCGTCGGCGCGCTTTACGTCCGCCCCCGCATGCCGTTCATCGGCCAGCTCCTCGGCGGCGCCCAGGAGCGCAACCGCAGGGCCGGCACCGAAGACGTGGCCGGCGCCGTCGGCTTTGCAAGAGCGCTGCAATTGGCCGAAGCCGAGCGCGAGGCCAACGTGGCCCACCTGCGCGGCCTGGGCGACCACCTCGCCGCCGAACTGCCGCGACGCATGCCGGGCGTCCGCCTCACGGGCCCCGTGGACCCGGCAAAGCGCCTGCCAAACAGCTTCAGCTGCTGCCTCGAAGGCGTCGAGGGCGAAGCCGTCTTGATCCAGCTCGACCTCAACGGCATCAGTGCCAGCAGCGGCTCAGCCTGCACCACCGGCTCGCTGGAACCCTCGCACGTCCTGACCGCGATGGGGGTGCCTACCGACCTCGCGCGCGCCAGTCTGCGCATCACGCTGGGTCACGAGAATACTGGGGAAGACGTCGACCGCCTGCTCGCCACGCTGCCGCGCGCAGTCGAGAAGCTGCGCGCTCTGGCTCCACAGGCCACCGTCTAATTTCTGATTCGGGGGACGTTTCCTTCCCGAAGTGGAACTCTACGTTACAGACGACTTAGGGCTGCCGGTAACTTCGACGGTCCCTTCTTTGAAAACGACCTGGTAGCTGTGCTGAAGGTCCAGTTTGCCCAGCACTTCGTCCAGCCCATCGTTCGCGTCCAGGCCGATGGTTTCCGCCACGTCGACCAGGAACCCCGGTACGGATCCAACTTCAACCTTATCGACGCTGGCCTTGGCTGGATCGCTGCTGAGGTCTACGGAGCCTTTCATGCGGATCTCCGCGCCGACGCCGATTCCGCTATTCAGCTTGCCCGAAACCTCGGCAAACCCGTCATGGAAGCAAACTCGCAGATCGTCGACATCCACGTCCGTCTCCTCCTTGACGAACTGATCAGCGCGAGATGAGACCTCGCTCTCGGTGAAGGTCACAGCTGACGGTGAACCTGACTCCAGCAGCTGATCGAAGGCGTCCCACTTTTGCTGGAAGGCCTGAGCATTGGCGGAGGTAACGGAGATCGGCCCGCCGCCCGGCGTGCAGGCGCCGGGCCCGCCGCTAATCGCGAGTCCAACGCTAGCGATCGCGACGACTACTACGCCGACAACGGCGACGACGACCAACGTGACGACTATTCCGATAGGCGACGAGAGCATGTTTGGCCTCGCTTCGCACATCGTACCGCCCAGAATGCAGGGTTCAAGGGCCGTTTCGCCGGATGTGACCCCATCCAGCGGGCGGCGGTTGGGTCCAGCAGATAGGCCCAGTCCCATGGCAATCGTCGTGCCGGTGAGGTTAGGTCAGGGGTCAGCCAGTCCCTGGCGTAGTTGTCCCAACCCGCGAAACGCTTCTATGATCGCTGGGTATGGCCGAACACGACCTCAGCATTCCGATGTACCAGCCGCAGGCAACGACGGTCGAGCAGGATCTCGAGCAGAACCTCATGCTCGGCTCCGTCGAGAGCCTGTTGAACTGGGCCCGCAGCTCCTCGCTGTGGCCGGCGATGTTCGGCCTGGCCTGCTGCGCCATCGAGATGATCGCGACGGCCACCTCGCGGTACGACATCGCCCGTTTCGGCGCCGAGGTGTTTCGCGCCTCGCCGCGTCAGGCCGATCTCATGATCGTCGCGGGCACCGTGACCTGGAAGATGGCCCCGGCCGTGCGCCGCGTCTACCTCCAAATGCCGGAGCCGAAGTGGGTCATCGCCTTCGGCGGCTGCGCCACCATGGGTGGACCCTTCGCCTTCGGATACAGCACGCTACCCGGCGTCAACCTGATCCTGCCGGTCGACGTCTACGTGCCCGGCTGTCCGCCGCGACCGGAGTCGCTGCTAACCGGGCTGATGATGCTGCAGGAGAAGATCCGTAAAGGACACGGTGGCGGACTGACGCGGAGCGAGCCGGTTGGCGACTACTCGCAGTTCCTGCCGCCGGACGACCCGATCCGTCTGGAGCTCGAATCGCTGTTCCCGCCCTTCACCGGCCCGGCCCAGCATCGCCAGCTCGAGTGCGCCTATTGCCACCGCACGTTCAACGCGGAGCAGCTCGGCGATCCGGCCTGGAACTGCCCCACGCCGCTCAACGAACGCCCTGACGGCCGCTGCTACTTCCGATCCTAGGAACGTACCGAAACGAGGCGCCGATGAGCGAAGCGAACCGTTTGACATTGGTAGTCCTTGAAGTGACCGATCTGGATAAATCGACAGCGCTATACCGTGACGGCTTCGGTGTTGACCTACATCAAGGCGTCGACAACGTCGCGGGCGAAGATCGCTGGATCAGCGGCCCCCATGCAGAAATCTCGTGGCGAGAAGGGGCATACCTGCACTTCGCGCTCTACCAGGCCAAGACAGGCCAGGCGAGCGCCATGACCCAAGTCGGGTTTCTGACGGATGACCTCGATGCAGCGCACATCCAGGCATTGACTGCCGGCGCGCTACTCATCCATGAGCCGCGTCAGGAGCCCTGGGGCCGCACGGCTCGTTATTCAGACTTCGATGGCAACGTCGTCAGCCTCACCCAGTCGCGCTAGTAGCGAAACCAAACCCGCCCTGCGATATCAGACGTCTTCACGGGCCCTAGCTCGCGGCTGTCGGTGCTTTCGTCCAGGTTGTCGCCCAGCACGTACCACTCGTCCTTGCCCAGGAAGTCTGGCTCGCCACGCACGGTCACCTCAGCGCCCTGCCCCGCCGCGATGCGCTTGAGGTCCAATCGACCCTCCGTCGCCGTCTGACGCACCACGACCACCTCGCCGATACACGGCGCACGAAACCGGTAGCTGCAGCCCTCGACGACCAGCCTGTCCCCCGGCGCGAAGGCCCGCAACATGCTGCGCCCCTCGACGACGTATCGTCGCACCAAGCGACCCGAGAGCAGGCCGGTTACGACCAGCCCGGTTCCCAGCATCGTCGCCAGAAGCTTCTTCATGCACCCCTAGCCCCGGCGCCTGCGTCGATCCGGCGCCCAGACAGAAGCCGGGCCAAATGACCCGGCTTCCTTCGTCTCTAAGTTACGGTCGCTAGTTGACGTAGACGAGCTCGCCGCCGACCGCCTGGTTGGAGCCGGCAACACGCGTCGCCACGCCCTTGGTCTCCCAGAAGATCTGCGCGATATCACGCACCGCCGCCAGCAACTCTTCCGCTGCCGCCGTGTCGTTTGTCTGCTTGTTGCGCGAAGCCAGCTTGTTGATGTTCCAGACCTTGGTGTGCAGGTCGGGGTATTTCTCAACGTGCTCGGGCCGGAAGTAGTCGTGCCAGAGGATGTCGATTTCCTTCTTGCAGATCTCGGCGTGCTCTTCCTTCGCCTTGACGTAGCGCGACATCGAGTTCAGGCCGGCCTTGGCCGCCGCCGGCTCTGCTTGCGGGGGCCGCTCCAGCGCGTCGATCAGCTGGTTCATGCGCAGCACCGTGAGCGCCGCGATCTGCGCCGAGTGCGGGTCATAGATGCCGCAAGGAATGTCGCAGTGTGCCGAGACCGTCTCCGGCGGCGAAACGCGGTCGATCAGCCGGACCAGTGGGCTGGCGAAACGATTCATACTTCCTCCTGAAATCTATCGCTAAACGAAAGCGGGGATGCCCCAAAGGGCGACGCCCGGATCATAGCGCACGACCTCCCGATGCGACAGACATGCCGAAGATCCAGGCTAGGCTGAGTCCAAACGGAGCAGTTCAGAAAGACTACCGTGCTACAATCCGAGCCGAATCTAGACTCAACGAGGTGCGCCCTGCATCCAGTCCGCAAGGCAGTCATCCTGGCCGCCGGCTACGGCACGCGCATGCTTCCAGCCACCAAGGCGCTCCCCAAAGAGATGCTCGCGCTGGTCGACCGGCCCGTGATCCATTACGCAGTCGAAGAGCTCGCCAACTCCGACATCGAGCAGGTGATCATCGTCACGGCGGCCGGCAAGGGCGCCATCGAGGACTACTTCGACCGCTCGCGCGATATCGAAGACCTCTTGCAGCAGAAGGGCGATGTGGAACGTCTCGAGCAGGTCCGCCTGGTCTCGAAAATGGCCGACATTTCCTACGTGCGTCAGCCCCAGGCCCGCGGCCTCGCCGACGCGGTCAACACCGCTCGCGCTCAGGTCGGCGACGAGCCCTTCGTCCTCGTGCTGCCGGACGACATCGTCGCCGCTGAAACACCCGCGACGCGGCAGATCCTCGATTGCTTCGAGCAATATCGCGGCAGCGTCGTAGCGGTCTGCGAGGTACCGGAAGCCGAGGTGTCGAGCTACGGCATCGTCGCCGGCGAGGCGATCAACGACCGCGTCACGAAACTCTCGCACATGGTCGAAAAGCCCTCCGTCGAGAACACCCCGAGCCGGCTCGCCATCGTTGGCCGTTACGTGCTGACCCCGGCGGTCTGGAGCGCCATCGATCGAACCGAACCGGGATTTGGCGGTGAGCTGCAGATCACGGACGCGCTGCAGATGCTGGCGACGGAGGAGGGTATGTACGCTTGCCGCCTGGAAGGCGAATGGCTGGACACCGGCCGGCCGATAGCCTTCCTGCGCGCCTCGATTTCGCTGGCGTTGCGCCGGCCCGACGTTGGCCCCGACCTGCTGAAATACCTGCGTGGCCTCGACCTGGACGGCGAAGCCTGATGCGTATCCTCTCGATCGGCCAGGGCATGCCGGACGCGGCGATTGACAACTACAACTGGGCCAGCGCCCTCTCTTTCTTTGACTTCGACGCGCTGCTTATCGAACCCATGCTCGGCGTCTCGAAGTTCGTCGAGGACGTCGCGCGTGGCGAGGGCGAGTACGAGACGTACGACGAGCTCCCCATCTCCGAGGGCTTCACCAATGCGGACGCCGTCGGCGTGGTCGATATCCTGCGCCGCCGCCGCGATGAGACGGAGCGCTTCCTGGCCCGCGGCGGCCTCGTCGTCTGCTTCGCCTACCCGGACGTGGCGCACACCCGCGTCCTCGGCTTCACAGGATTCCACCGCTATCACTGGCTACCCGCGCCGGAGGGCGCCGACTACGGACCGGCGTACCTAAAGCCCGCCAGTGGACGCTCCGTCAAGGTCCTCGACTGGGAGCATCCTTTCGCGAACTTCCTCGATAGCACGACCGCCTTCCTCTACCGCGCCTCGATCGCCGAGGGCGCGGCGGGCTTCCCCGGCGCCAGGGTGATCGCCCGCAGCTCGGGCGGCGCCGCCGTCGCCGTCGACGTGCCCGTCGGCGCAGGACGCGTCATCTTCATACCGGCGCTTGCCCTGAACCTGGCCGCTCAGCAGCGTTCGCAGATCGCCGGCTCCCTCGCAGCCGCCATCCGCAACACGCTGCTCACCGAAGCCGAGGGCTCGGCGCCGGAGTGGATCGAGGAGGTCTCGCTGCCCGGCATCGAAGACGCGCGCACCCGGATGGAGGACGCCGAAGCGAAGCTGGACGAGCTCGAAGCGGACCTCGACGCCGCGCGCAACGAGTACCGCGGTCTCGACCGCTACCGCCGCATCCTCTGGCAGCAGGGCAAGTACGGCTTCGAGTTGCCGGTACGCGACGCGTTCACCCTGCTCGGAGCCACGGGCTACAGCCAACCGGACGAGCCCGCCATCTTCAACATGGGCTCCGCGACCGTCATGGTCGAAGCCGAGTCCAGCCTCGGCGAGGTCGGCATGGAGCCGCACTACCGCCTGCGCGAGCGCATTGAGAGCCGCATCGCCACCGACAAGCGACGCGCGTTCGGTCTCATCGTGGTCAACGGCCACAGCCAAGTCGCCCCTTCGGAACGCGAACGGCAGTACACCGACCCCTTGCGCATTGCCGCCGAAAGCATGCGCTACTGCGTGATCACCGCGACCGACCTCTTCGACGCCGTGCGCGACAAGATCGAGGGCAAAGGCGACGCCAAGTCATTTCTCCGCCGCCTGGTCGAGACCGAAGGCGTCTTCACGCCGCCCGAGCCTGAACCGGAAGCCGAACCAGCCACCGCGGAATCATTCGCCAGCGACTAGGAGAAACCAATGAGCTCAGAAAGCAAAGGCTGGGCGCTGATCCTCGGCGCCTCCAGCGGTTTCGGTGGCGCTACGGCACGCGAGCTGGCTAAAAACGGCTTCGACGTTTTCGGTGTCCACCTCGACATGCGCGCCACGCTGCCCAACGCCGAGGCGATCCAGAAAGACATCGAGGCCGCCGGCAGACGCGCCTTCTTCTTCAACGTCAACGCCGCCGACGCCGCCAAGCGCGCCGACGTGATGCAAAAGGTCATCGAGGAGACGTCGAAGGACGGCTCCTTCGTGCGCGTCGTGCTGCACTCGCTCGCCTTCGGCGCCCTGCAGCCCGTCATCGGCGAAGACGCCAAGTCGTCTCTCAGCCAGCGCCAGCTCGAAATGACGCTCGACGTCATGGCCAACAGCCTCCTCTACTGGGTGCAGGACCTCGTCGCCGCCAACCTGCTGCGTAGGGGCAGCCGGGTCTTCGCCATGACCAGCTCGGGCTCGACCCGCGTCATGAAGAGCTACGGCGCCATCTCCGCCGCCAAGGCCGCGCTGGAGTCCAACCTGCGACAGCTCGCCATCGAGCTCGCGCCGATCGGCGCCACCGCCAACGCGATCCGCGCCGGCGTCACCGACACGCCGGCGCTGCGCCGCATCCCGGAGGGCATCACGCTGCTTGAACGTGTACAGAAGAGTCACCCGATGGGCCGTGCCACGACGCCGCAAGACATCGCCCAGACGATCGCGGTGCTCTCGGACGAGCGCCTGCAGTGGCTCACCGGCAACGTCCTCGGCGTAGACGGCGGCGAAGAGATCACGCTTATCTAGGCAGGTTCCCTGCACCGGGAGGCTGCCGCGCTGGTTACTCGGCTAACGCTGTTAGCGCGTAGCCTGCGGCCGGGACGAGACGTCTATTAACCGAATCAAGGGCAAGGCCCGCTTCTTCGAGCGCTACGGCGCCTAGGAGCAGTTCCTCGCCTTCTTCAACCACGGCGCAATAGGTATAAAGGCTGGACCGCCCAGCGAAATGCGAATCTGGGCAACGGCTCTGGTCTCTCGTGCACCATTCGCCAGGATGAACTCTCGTTCTTCCTCAGCCGCAATGCCGAGTGCGTCAAAGACTGACCGCGGAAGCCAGGTGTATGTCGAACCCGTATCCACCCACGCCTCGAGTTCGTTCACGGTACGACCTGACCTGTCGAGTACTCGCAGCGTCTCGCGGAAGAGTCCCATACGCGGATCATACACTTCTGACACCCTCTAGGCCGGATCCTGCCCTGGTTAATCGAACTTAACCTTGACGGATAATACGCCAGCGGCCGATAATAACTGTCAAGAAAGCTTTACCTATGCTCAATACCCGGCTCTTCGACGTACTCGACCAGCGTGGCCAGAAACAACGCTGGCTGCTGACCGAGCTCGCCCGCCGCGGCTACGAGCTTAGCGAAAGCTACCTTTCCCAGATCAAGGCCGGCAGCAAGGCCCCGTCGCAGCGCTTCATGGCGCTCGCCAGCGAGATCGTTGGCTTGCCGCAATCAGACCTCTTCTACGACGATGAGCCCGGCGCGTCTCCCATCGGCGCTGAGCGCCAGACTGCCACGCACGGCACAGCCAAAGGAGATTCGCGCATGGAGCCCATCAACGTAGCCATTGTCGGCGTCGGCAACTGCGCCTCGTCCCTCGTGCAAGGCGTGCACTACTACAAGGACGCCGACGAGGAGGCCGAGATTCCCGGCCTCATGCACGTCAACCTCGGCGGCTACCACATTCGCGACATCAACTTCGTCGCCGCCTTCGACGTCGACAAGGAGAAGGTCGGCAAGGACCTCGGCACCGCGATCTTCTCCGGCCAGAACAACACCTATAAGTTCGCCGACGTGCCGAAAGAGACCGGCGTCATGGTCCACCGCGGCCGCACCCTGGACGGCCTCGGGCTCTACCTCAACCAGGTCATCGAGAAGGCAGACCCACCCTCCGCCGACGTGGTCAAGGTCCTCAAGGAGTCCAACGCCCAGGTCCTGATCAACTACCTGCCCGTCGGGAGCGAAGAGGCAACGAAGTGGTACGTCGAGCAGGCGATGCAGGCCGGCTGCGCCATCATCAACTGCATGCCCGTCTTCATCGCCTCGGACCCCACCGGCTACTGGCCGCAGCGCCTGCTCGACGCCGGCGTCCCGATCGTCGGCGACGATATCAAGTCGCAGGTCGGCGCCACCATCGTGCACCGCGCCCTCGCGCACCTATTCATGAACCGCGGCGTCAAAATCGATCACACGTACCAGCTCAACTTCGGCGGCAACACCGACTTCCTCAACATGCTGGAGCGCACCCGCCTCATCTCCAAGAAAATCTCGAAGACGCAGTCCGTCACTTCCCAGATCGACTACCCGATGATGTCTGACGACATCCACATCGGCCCCAGCGACCACGTGCCCTGGCTCGGCGACCGCAAGTGGGCCTACATCCGCCTCGAAGGCACCAGCTTCGGCGACGTGCCGCTCAACGTGGAGCTCAAGCTCGAGGTCTGGGATAGCCCCAACTCGGCGGGCGTGGTCATCGACGCTATCCGCTGCGCCAAGCTCGCCCTCGACCGCGGCCTCAAGGGCCCCATCGCCGAGCCGTCGGCCACGTTCATGAAGTCGCCACCAAGGCAGTTCACGGACGAGCAGGGGCACGAGAACCTCGAAGCCTTCATCCGCGGCGAGTCCCAGATCTCGCTCGTCTAGGTCGACGGCTTTGGCCGACAAGAAAGCCCGTGTATTGCCGGGTTAGAGGCCGCGGTAGGCGGGCCATTCTACGAGGACGTGGGTGGAGCCGACGTTCCATCGGGTGATGGGAGCGTCTTGGCCACGGGCGCCCTGGGCGAGCACGGTTTCGATGTCCGTGGCGATGTCGTAGAGGACGACTTCATACTCGGGTTCCCGGCCGGGGTTGGCTGGCGAAGGGCCTGCGGTCGCCCGGATCAGAACGATCTTGCTGCCGTCGAACGAAGGGTTTGGGTACTCACCGCCCTCGATGCAGGCCAGTTGACGTCGTTTCGATGGACGATGGTGCCCTCACAGGCTTCGTCATGCCCGCGCGTTACGGCGACGAGGCCTTGATCAGTTGCTACGATGGGCCGCGGGTGGCCGAAGAGGTTTGCGCCGAGCCGGTGTGGGACGCCATCGAAGGTCTGAACGACTGAACGACTTCGCCAGTGCGAACCTCCACCAAGCTAGACCCTGACCCCTTCCGGAGCCGCTGGTGGCGTAGACGAAGCGACCTGTGGCGTCGAATTCGCCGGGCGGCTGTAGGCCCGGAATAATGTGCTCGACGCCGGTTTCAAGGTTCGTGATGGCGATGGCATCCGGGCCGGCGTTGCGAAAGAGGATGTCGGCAACCGGTGACCATTCGATGGCAGGGCCGCACTCTGAGGACCACGTTAGGTCACTCACAGTCCTGCTTGTGAAGTCGATCAGTGTCGCGCGTTTCCGGGGCCCTCTTTCGATGTGCACGTAATAGCGGCCGCTGGCAGACCATGCGGAGCCGGATGGGCCATCACATCCGCCACATCGCCAGAGCTGCTCGTGGAGCTGCCAGCGTTCGCCTGTCACCAGGTCCTGAGCCCAGAGCGCGTAGCTGGGGCCCGGAGTGGGGTGTCTGCGTTGCCTCGCCGCTGGGGGCCTGGTAGACGTGCCAGCGGCCATCGGGCGATACCCCAAACGGCACGATGTACTGTACGGGCTCACCGGCTGAGACGTAGAGCGGTAGGCCCTCGAAGTCGATGCACTGGAGCGAGGGGTGCTCACGACCGTTGACGATGACGGGCGCCTGAGCCTCGCAGGCGGCGGGCCGTTCAGGGGCCGGGCCGCTATCGAGCGCGTTGCCCCGGAGGTCAAATACAATCTGGCTATCACCGCGGACCGACCAGACCGCTGCCCGGTCGCCGTCCTCGCTAAAGCCAGCGCTCCACGCGTCCTCGTCATAGTCCTGAAGAAGCGTTGTTATTTCACCGGTGGCCACGTTGAGGAGCCAGACGGTACGCGGCGGGTCACCCGACGGCGGCGTGGCCGTGGGCGTGGGCTGGGCAGCGAGCGTCGAGACTGCGCTGTCAGTTGCGCTGGTGGCTGCTGAGGCAGGCGTCGAGCTTGGGATAGGCGTGGGAGTAGGGCCGTCTGAGCTGCAGCCGAGGGCGAAGAAAAGAACGGTAGTAAGGAGCGCACGAAGGGTCACCTGACCAATGTAGCGGCCACAAGAAAGAAATACGACCGATCGCAGGATTCCTCCGGCACCTCGTTCGAGTACGCCCTACCCGCAGCGCATAACCGCCAAACACGGCATACTTATCCGCAATGAGCCTTCCCTGGCGTAACGCGCGCTGGTTCGTGGCGTACTGGATCTCCAGGACCGGCGCCTTCTTAGGCCGATTTATCCCCGCTCCGTTCTGGTACGTCCTCGCCGACCCCATCGCGGACCTCTGTTACGTTTTAATGCGCCGCCGCCGCCGCGTCGTGCAAGAGAACCTGCAGCGCATCGTCGGCCCGGAAGAGGCGCCTGCCACGGCGCGACGCGTTTTCCGCAACTTCGCCCGCTACGTCATCGACTTCTATCAGCTGCCGTCCCTGAGCAAAGACGACCTCTGCAACCGCATCGAGTTTCACGACTGGCGTCACCTCAACGAGGCGCTGCAGCCCGGCGCCGGCGGGCTCTTCATCACCCTCCACCTCGGCCAGGCCGAGCTCGGCGCCGGTGCCCTCGCCGCCTACGGCCACGCCCCCAACGCCATCGCCGAGACCTTCGACTACCCGCCGATGAACCGGTTCATCCAGGGCCTGCGCCGCGATCTCGGCATGAACGTCATCCCGGCGAACAAGGCCACGAAGGGCATCCTGCGCTGTCTCAACCGCGGCGAGGCGCTCTGCATGATGATCGACGTGATTCAGCCCGGCGAAGGCGTCGCCGTCGACTTCTGCGGCGCCCCCGTCGAGTTCTCCAGCGCGCCGGCCCGCATCGCCATACGCACCGGCGCCCGCGTCATGCCAGGCGTAGTCGCCCGAACCCCACACGACCGCATGAAGCTGCTGCCCAAGATCGACTTCGGCCTGCAGTTCGAACCCACCGGCGCCGAAGAAGCCGACGTCCAGGCCCTGACGCAGCTCATCGCCAACTCGCTGGAGGGCTACGTCCGCCAGTTCCCCGACCAGTGGTTCGCCTTCCGTGCCTCCGGTGACCGTACCGTCGCCACGGAGGCGCCCACCGGGGGCGATTGGCGGATCTGGGCGCTCAAAGCCGGTATCTGGCTTGCCAACATCCTGCCCCGACAGGCCGCATACGCGGTCGCACGCTTCGGGGCGGACCTCGCTTATCGCTACCGTCACGAAGCGCGAACCGCCGTCCAGGACAACATGCGCCACGTCATGGGCCGCGAAGCCTCGCAGGCGTCCGTCGAAGCCGCGGCGCGCGAGGTGTTTCGCAATGTCGGCCGCTACTACGTCGACCTCATACGCTTCCCGCGCATGAATCTCGACCGCATGATCGGCAAAGAGATCCGCCTGCATGGCTTCGAACGCCTCAAATCGCGCCTCGATTCCGGCCAAGGAGTCGTCGTCGCCACGGCCCACTTCGGCAGCATAGAGCTCGCGGTACAGGTCGGCGCCATCCTGGGAATCGACAGCCTGGTGCTCGCCGAACCGCTGCAGCCGCCCGCCTTCGCCGACCTGATGCGCCGCCTGCGCTCTACCTTCGGCCCGCGCTACGAGGATGTCGGCTTCACCACGATCATGAACTCGATCCGCCACCTGCGCCGCGGCGGGATGCTGGCTATCGCCTGCGACCGCGACATCCAGCACAACGGAGAGCGGATCGAGTTCTTTGGCGTCGAGACACGCATGCCGACGGGCGCCGCCGAGATCGCTGCTCGCACCGGCGCAGCCCTGATGCCGGGCTACTGCCGCCGCGCCGAGGACGGCGGCTTCGATATCTACTTCGAGGAACCCCTGGAGCTGACCGACACCGGCCACGCCAAGCAAGACGCCCTCACCGACACGAAGCGGTTGCTGGAGCGCGCTGAATCCTGGATCGCGGCCGACCCCGGCCAGTGGATGCCCCTCGAAGCCATCTGGCCGGTAAGCCCGACAGCGCGGCCCGAATCGGTCGCCGCGTCGTCGGCAGGCTAAGATGACCTGAGCTGATGGGCAAAGCTGACCTCCACATTCATACGCGGCACGGCGACGGTCTCGATTCGATAGAGCGTATCTTCGAACACGTGGAGGCGCGAACCGACCTCGACGTCATTGCGATCACCGAGCACGACAGCCTCGAGACCGCGCTCGACGCCCGCGAGATCTGGGCTCGTAGCGGTCACGGTTTCGATTTCGTGCCCGGCGTCGAGGTCACGACGCTGGAGGGTCACGTCGTCGCGCTCTACGTCGAGGAGCCCCTGCCGAGCTTGCGCCCGGTCGAGGAGACGATAGAAGCGGTGCGGCGCCAGGGCGGCGTCTGCTTCGTGCCGCACCCGATGAGCTGGCTCACACGAAGCATCGGTCCCGGCAGCTTCAAGCGCGTGGCCGAAGCCGGCCTCAGCTTCGACGCCATCGAGCTCGCCTCCGCCAGTCCGACGACGCGCCTCTACTTAGACAAGGCGCGCCGTCTCAACGACGAGACCTACCACCTGCCGGTAATCGGCGCCTCTGACGCCCACTTCACCGAGGCTATCGGCAGCGCCCACACGCGATTCAGCGGCCGTTCAGCGAAGGATCTACGGATCGCCCTCAGCCGGGGTGCTATCGAAGGTCACGCGAGCCGGTTTCCTAGACTGCGGGACGTCGGCTTGCGCCGCGCTCTCGCCATTCCCATCGCCGGGCTCGCCGCCACTCCGCGACGTCTCGGTTGGCGGCGCACGGCCTGGAGCTTTGTGAGTCGATACGTATGAAAATCGGGCTCGTCTCGCCTTACGACCTCGCGGCGCCGGGTGGCGTGAACAACCACGTCGAACACCTGACGGAGCACTTCATCGCCTTGGGCCACGACGTGCGAATCATTGCTCCGTCTTCGCGTCTGACCGGGATCAACCCCAACGCCATCGTGCTCGGCACGCCACGCTCGGTCCCGGCCGGCGGCTCCGTGGCGCGCATGTCGCTTTCGCCACGCCTAGCGGCGCCGGTGCGCCGCATCCTGAAAGAAGAGGCCTTCGACGTCGTACACGTCCACGAGCCCCTGGTCTCCTTCCTGCCGATAGCCTTCTTGCGCTTCTCCGACGCGATAAACGTCGGCACCTTCCACGCCGCCCGCGAAGGTGGCGCCCGCCTCTACGCCTACACCAAGCGCCTGCTCATGCCCGGCTTCCGCCGTCTCGATGGCAAGATCGCGGTATCCCAGGCCGCCGCCAGCCTGATCCAGAAGAACTTCCCGGGTTACTACAACATCATCCCCAACGGCGTCGAAGTCGAACGTTTCGTAGCGCCACAGCCGCCGATTCCGGAGCTGGACGACGGCATGACCAACATCCTCTTCGTCGGCCGCCTCGAGAAGCGCAAGGGGCTGCGCTATCTGCTCCGCGCCTTCGCGCGCGTCAAGGCGAAGCGCCCTGACACCCGCCTCGTCGTCGCCGGTGGCTACGATGAGCGCCAGCGCCGCGGCTACGAGAACTGGGTCAGCGAAGCCGGCCTGCGCGACGTCGAGTTCGTCGGCTACGTATCCAACGAGATGCTGCCGCGCTACCAGCAGTCGTCGCACATCTTCTGCGCGCCGAACACCGGCAACGAGAGCCAGGGCATCATCCTGCTGGAGGCGATGGCGGCGGGACGGCCAGTGGTCGCGTCCAACATCGCAGGCTTCGCAGGCGTCATTACGCACGGCGTCGAAGGGCTGCTTGTGCGACCGAAGGACGACGACGCGCTGGCGGAAGCCTTGCTCGACCTGGTTCAGGACCCAGAGCTGCGGCGAGATATGGGCGCAAGGGCCGCCGAGCGATCGCAGCACTTCAGTTGGGACCGCGTCTCGCAGCGCGTCCTCAGCTACTATGAACGGCTCGTCTTCGAAAAGGCGGTCCACCCAGTGACCACGCCAGATCCGGTGGAGGCGTAGCCCTGTTCACGATGCCGCGCGCGTTGCCGTCGCAGGTCACCGGGCCTGTCGTCGCGGTCCTCGCGCGTCTCGGCGTGACCCCGAATATGCTTACTACTGCGCAGCTGTTCGGCGGCATCGGCGCCGCTGTCCTCATCGCCGAGGGAGAGCTGGTATGGGGTGGCGTCGCCATCCTTGCGGCCGCCGCGCTCGACGCCTTCGACGGCACGCTTGCCCGCACCACGGGGCGCGTCACGCGTTTCGGCGGCGTGTTCGACTCCACCGTCGACCGCCTCTTCGAGGCCGTGGTGTTCGGCGGCCTGCTGTGGTACTACCTCGAGCTCGGCCAGCGAGACGAGAGCATGCTCGTCTTCGTCGCGGCGGTCGGCTCACTCAGCGTCAGCTACGTCCGCGCCCGCGCCGAAGTAGAGCGCATCCAGCTCTACGACGGCCTTTTCACGCGTGCGGTGCGCGTCATCGTGCTCGCCACGGGCCTGCTCGTCGGCGAGGTCCTCATCGTGCTTTGGGTCCTCGCCGTGATGACAGTGCTCACGACGCTGCAACGTCTCTTCGTGACCTATCAGCGCCTGCGCGAAGCCGATGCTGGGGGCGGCACGCAGTGATCCCGGTCGGCGAACTCAACCGCATCCGTACTCGCTTCGGCCGGCTGACGAGCCGCGTGCGAATCGACTTCTTTACGTTGACCAAGCAGGGTGAACTGGCGGTAGCCGGCCGCGAGTGCGCCCACTGCGACGATATTCAGGCCGTACTCGAGGACCTTGCGTCGGTCAGCACGCGCATCGCGCTGACGGTCCACGATGTCGAAGCGGACGCCGAACTGGCGAACAAGCTGAGCGTGGACAAGATCCCCGCCATCGTCATCCGCGGCCAGACCAACCGCTCCTTGCGCTACTTCGGCAGCCCTTCGCAGAAGCAGTTCCCCGTCCTGATCGAGACACTGGCCGCGGTATCTTCCGGAGACGCCGGACTCGAGGCAGAGACGGTGCGCCTCCTGCGCAAGTTGCGCAGCGACGTCAGCGTCCGGGTCCTCGTCACTCCCGATTGCGCCTACTCACCTGCCATGGCGTTCAACGCCCTTCGCTTCGGCTTACAGAGCGCACGCGTCAAGGTCGATGTCATCGACGTGACCGAGTTTCCGGTGTTGCTGCAACGCGTCGGCGTTCCCGCGGTGCCGTTGACCGTGGTCAACGACGAGTACGCGACACCGGGCGTGCTCGGCGAATCGGAAATGGCGCAGGCCATCTTGCAAGCCGCCGAGGGCGAGGACGTCAGCGTCAAGTCGCGCCCCAATACCGTAACGAGTCTGGCCAGGCCGCAGCGGCGCCAGGAGCCGCCCGGCCCGCGTCGCACGCCGGGCGGCCTCATCCTGCCGCGTTAAGCAGATGCGTGACACCTACCGCAGGCTCGCCGCGGCCGACCTCACGCGACCCCTGCCTTTCGTCATCCTCGCCATCGTCTTCTTCGCGCTGCGTCTGCCCTGGATCGGCCTCGGCCACGGCACCGATCCCGACGCCTGGCGCGTCGCGCTCACCGCGCATCATCTGCTCGATACCGGGGATTATTTTCCCTCCCGGCTACCCGGCAACCCGCTGCACGAGTTGGTCACGACGATCTTCATTCCCGGCGGTTGGATCGCGACCAACCTCGCCACCGCCGTCGTCTCGCTAGCCGGGGTCTATCTTTTCGGCCGCATCGTCCGTCTGCACGGCCTGCCAGACTCGGCGATACTCGTCGCCGGCTTCGCCTTCACGCCGCTGCTCCTGATCAACAGCATCGCGACCATGGACTACATGTGGGCCCTGACGGCGATCCTGGGCGCCTACTACTGCGTCCAGACCGGTCGTCCGATCTGGGCCGGCGTCCTGATCGGCGTCACGGCGGGCTTTCGCCTCCAGGGCGCTGCCATCTGGTTGCTGCTGGCCTTCCTGGCCTGGCGTCAGGACCGCAAGGCTGACCTCGCCCCGATGACCGCCGCGGCGGCGGGGGTCACGCTGCTCGCCTATGCACCCGTCCTCGTCGTCTACGGGCTCGATTTCCTCAACTACTTCGACGCTTCGGTTGGTTACCAGGATGTCCTACGGCTGCTCGGCAAAGAGGCGCTCGGCGTGATTGGCGGCCTCGGTGTACTCGCCGGCCTGGCGATCTCGCTACCGCGCTTGCGCAGCCTGCCCGATGACCTACGGTTCGATCCTGCTGTGGGCGCCTGGCTGCTGTTCATCGCGATCTACTTCGTCTCCTTTCTGCAGCTGCCGCACGAAATCGCCTATCTGATCCCCGTGTTCGCCTTCGCCTTCTTACTCATGGGGCGCTATTTCACGCGCCCGGCGCTTGCACTCGCCCTCGGCGCCATCCTACTGGCAGGCACCGTTGACGTCACGACTCCGGACCGGGGCCTCGGATTCAGCTCCGCAACGATCGGCAAAGGCCTCGTGCTCTCGAACGCCGATACGATGTCAGCCCAGCGCAACTTCGTCGAAGAGATCGTTGACGCGGACGTGCCTGACGGCTCCGGGTCATGACAGGTTTCATCTTCCCCCAGCTCGCCGTACGGGAACGCGATGACCTCGACACGCGCATCCTTCATCGCGATTACGACGCGATAAGCATGCTCTCGGACCGTGGTGAGGCGGTCGATGGCGAACGCGACGTTCACTACGTTTGGCTGCTGACCCACGAGACGTTCCAAGCATTACGAAGCCAGGGTTACAGCATGTTCATGGTGCCGGATGCAGCCAGTAGCACTGTGGCCCTCTACGACTACCGTCCGGCCATCCTGGGCGCGAGGTTCATCGCGCTCGATCAGACCGCGCCGTCTATCGCCGAGGGGACGGGCGAGACGGACCGCTAGCCGCGCGTCTGTCGCAGATAGACCGCGCCGACGCCGAGGACGAATAAGACGAGCACGCTTAGCAGGATCGGCAACGCGTTACCGGACGCACCATCGTCGCCTTCCTCCGCCGTCGTGGCGGGCGATGTGTCATCAGCCTCCGGCGTGTCCTGCGGCGCCGAGCTCTGGCCCGCGCCAAACGGCACCAGGGTTGGCCTCGGCTCCGACCCTGAGCTGCTGCTGGATCCCGTCTCTATCTCGGGCAGTCCCACCGCCTTGCGCCACTCGTTTTCCAGCCCCAGCCGGTCGAAGCCATAGACATCCATCAGTGCCCCGTCAATCGTGTCGAAGGCCAGTGCGTCGAGGAAGTCACCGAATCGCTGCTCGCCGAGAACCTCGACCATGAACGTCACGATAGACCCCGACTGCGCGTAGAAGATCGACACGTCGCCGGCGTTGCCGCGCGCCGCGGCGCCCAGGCTGGTGATCGGCAGCACGGTGTTGCGCCGAATCGCCAGGTCCAGGGCCCGAGCCTCACTGGGCAGCAGGTCGTTCTGCGCGTAGCCTGACAGTCCTTCGTTGAGCCAGGTCGGCACATCAGCCAGATGATGCTGGGTCGCCCGGTTCGTCACCACGTGCGCCAGCTCGTGCCGCACGATGTTCAAGAAATCCGTGTCCCGGGAGACCAGAGCCGTATCGTCCGCTCCCACCTCGCCCAGCGTACGCACGCTGTTGTCCGGCCCGGAGCCCCGGCGGCTCGCAATGGCCGGCGCCATGTCGGCCGCGGTGCGGTAGACCCAGACCTTGATCGGGAAGTCGATCATCGTGCGCTCCAGCTGTTCGAAGCGCTCGATCGTCTCCTGCGCCACCCGCAGCACGATGCGCTGCGTATCCTCGTCACCGAAGTAGTAGTAGACGGTCAGGCCGCCCTCGGTCAGCTCCAGCCAATCGAAACGCGTGTCCTCGTACGTCACCGTCTGGTCTTCCGTTGTCAGTTGCGCTCCCGATGAGTCGTTGAGTTCCCACGAATAGACAACCTCTGCCCCGGGCACCATATAGCTGTCGCGCGTGCTGCCAATCAGCGCGTTGCAGGACGTCCCTCCAGTGCAGTTCGGGATCACGGACGCGTTTACACCCCCCGGCAGGATGCGATATCGCAGGCGCACTTCGGTGATCTCGGCGTCGCTGAACATGAACAACGAGAAGCGAATGCCGTCGGGAAACTGGTTCCGTGCCGCCTCCGACCGGATCTCGATCTCGGCCGAGGCCGTTGGCGCGCCGGCCGGCAGACCGCTAGCCGCGATCAGGGCCAACGTCATCAGAAACGCGATCTTTAGCTTCATTCGTTGCTTCCCATCGTCGTCTTTAGATACGCCTGAATGAACTCGTCCAGATCGCCATCCAACACCGCGGTCGCGTTCGACGTCTCGTGATCGGTACGGTGGTCTTTGACCATCTTGTAGGGATGCAGGACGTAGCTGCGGATCTGATTACCCCAGCCCGCATCGATGTGCTCGCCCTTGAGCCGAGCCTGCTCCTCCGCCCTCGCCTCCAGCTCCTTCTCCAGCAGCCTCGCCTCCAGCACGCGCAGCGCGGACTCCTTGTTGCGTCCCTGCGATCGCTCGTTCTGACAGGTTACGACGATCCCCGTGGGGATGTGTGTGATCCGGACCGCAGTGGCCACCTTCTGCACGTTCTGGCCCCCGTGCCCCGCCGAGTGGTAGATGTCGATGCGCAGGTCCTCCTCTCTTATGTCGACTTCTGCGGCGGCCTCCACCTCGGGCATCACCTCCACCAGCGCGAATGACGTATGCCGCGCGTGCGCCCCGTCGAACGGGGAAAGGCGAACCAGCCGGTGCACGCCGCGCTCGCTGCGCAGATATCCGTAGGCGTTGCCGCCGTGCACCTCC
Source organism: Dehalococcoidia bacterium (assembly GCA_965197795.1). Taxonomy (GTDB): domain Bacteria; phylum Chloroflexota; class Dehalococcoidia; order DSTF01; family WHTK01; genus WHTK01. The sequence goes on from OZ240228.1 coordinate 1,600,431, forward strand.
AGCGTCACGCTCTTGACACCCGCCTCTTCACCCAGCGTCGAGTCCAGCACCTCCGTCGCGAAACCGCGGTTCTCACACCAGCGCAGGTACATGCGCAGTAGCATTTCGGCCCAGTCCTGCGACTCGGTCCCACCGGCCCCGGCGTGAATCGCCACGATGGCGTTGCGCACGTCGTACGGGCCACCAAAGGCAAGCTGAAACTCCAGCCTGTCGAGGTCGCTCTCAAGCGCCAGCGTCTCTTCTTCGACGTGTGCGCTGATCTCCGCGTCCGGCTCCGCTTCGGCGAGCTGCGCCATCTCAACCGCCTCATGCACGCGCCGCTCGAGAACTCTCCAGGTCGACGCGGTCTCGTTGAGCTGCGCCAGGCGCCGCATCGCGGTCTGCGCGGCGACGTTGTCGGACCAGAAGTCAGGCTTCTGAGTCTCCGCTTCGATGCGTGAGGCTTCGGCTTCTAGGTTCGGGACGTCAAAGGCGCACCAGGGCGTCGGAGATTCGTGCAGTGAGGGCGGCGAGGCGTTCGTTCACGGGTGACTGCCTTTCAGATTGCTGGCTACTAGTTTAGCAAGCCCGGGATGCTATCATCGATTCTAGCTTGCTCCCTCGATCAACCCTTCGACGTCTTCTGATCATCGGCGTGTTCTTGCTGCTGCCGGCTTGCGGGGTGCGGTTTGGCGACTCACTCGAGGTTACCGAGCTGTTCAAGGACCTCGATATCGAGGGCGACCTCTTCGCGAACCGGCCGCTGCTACTGGCGATCGAGGTCAATCAGGCCTACTCGGTGCCCGTCCGCGTCGCTTGCTACTACGAAGAACCCGACGATCTCAGCGAAGATGACAAGAGAGTCGCGTTCCAGGAGCGCGCCACGCTGATCGGCGAGCGCGATCTGCCGGCCTCTACGGCTCCATCCCCCGGCGACGATGTCCTCCGAGAGACGTTGCACTTCCCCTTCTCCGTCCCGGAGCCCGGCAGCTACTTCGTCGCCTGCATCACACCCGCTTCGCCGGAAAACGGCATCGGCCTGGAATTCGACCTCAGCCCCGCCATCGACTCGGCGGCCTGAACCAGGACGCCGAGCCTTCGCCAGTCCTCGCGCTGCGTGGCATCGTCGCGGTGCACCAGGGCTCGGCGCCCGGGGTGATACAGCGCCACCAGTCGACGGCCTAACCATTCGACGGGCAGGCCGCAGTCTTGGCGCAGCGTCACACCGTGCGCCTCGATGCGCCCCAGCGCCTCCAGCGCTACGACCCCCAGCGCCACCACGATCTGGGGCTGGACAACTTCGATCTGCCGCCGCAGAAGCGTGCCGCAGTTGGTCACCTCGGACGCCTTGGGGCGCCGGTTACGGCCCGAGGCGTCGAGCGGGTTGCACAGCACGGCGTTGGTCACGAACACCTGCTCCCGGCTCAGGTCCGCGATCGCCAGAAGCGACTCGAACCGCCGACCCGACTCGTCACCCTGAAACGGCACGCCGCTGCGGCCGGCGCCGTAGCGGCCCGGCGCTTCGCCGACGAAGAGCACGCGAGCCAGCGGCGGCCCGTTCGACTCTCCCAGCGTGTGGCAATGCGCCATCGAGTCGCAGGCAAAGCACGCCTGCACGTCCTCGATCAGCGCATCGAGCGAAACGGTGTCGATCACGCAGCCATGCTACCAGTGTCGTTTATCTCTGCTCACGTACACCCGAAACGACCAGATTAGACGTCAATGGTCTGCAATACTGGGGCCGTGGTCGATCGATTGTTCTCTGAGCCTCACCTCGCCGAGTTGTATGACGAAATCTGGGTTGCCTCACCATCGAAGCGCAGTACGGTGACTGGGATCGGAGCACCCTGACGGATACGAGCCCGGAGATCATCACCGTTGCCCGGCGGAGCTAGCCCTCCGAAATAGCGGGGCCACCAGTGCGTTCTCACCTTCGAGGCGCTCTCGGTGGCGCCTACGCTCCCGCGATGGGATGATTGAGGACACTTGAGCGTCGAGTCCCTCCCCTATACGCTGCTCCTTCTGCTGGCCCAGTTCACAGCCGGCGTATCGCTGCTCGTCGTCTACACGCAGATGCGCGGCACCTACGAGATCGCCTTCATTCGCGTTTGCAGCTGGATGACCCTGAGCGGCGCCGTGATGCTGATGATCGCCGCGCTGGGCATCGACCCGACTACGGACGCCGGCGGCTTCGCGCTGGACACCGAGGTCTTCGACCCGATTCGCGCCACGTCGATGGCGCTGGTCCTGTTCGCCGTCGTGCACTGGTTCTATCTGCGCCGCGATGACGAGACCTTTCTCGCCAACGCCACGGGCGCCACCTTGGTCGGCCTCGGCGCTGTCATGCTGGTCTTTCTCGCCACGCTGGTGCGCCTGCCGACCTGGAGCATCGCCGGACCGCTGCTGACGCTATTCGCGGGCTCCGTGACCCTGGGCGCGTTCATGGTGGCGATGATCTGGGGCCACTGGTACCTGGTCAAACCCAACCTCGACGAGCAGCCGCTCAACGAGCTGGCCCTGATCGCGATCGCTGCCCTAGGCGTGCAGCTCGTGATCACGGCGGTCAACGCGATAATCCCGGTCGGCACGGCAATCGAGTCCGACGCGATCCTGGCCATTTCGCTGGCCGAGAACCCCGGCTTCTGGCTACGCGTCGGCGTCGGGCTGATATTCCCGATCGCGCTGGCCTACATGGCCTACACGTCCAGCAAAGAGCGCTCGATGATGTCCGCCACCGGCCTGCTCTACATCGCCGTCGGCGCCATCCTCGCCGGCGAAGCCTTAGGCCGCGGCCTGCTCTTCGTCACCGGCGCCGCCGTGTAGTGCGACAAACATCCGCAGCGTCTACAAGCACGTAACGGCCCACGAACCGCTTCGATCGGAGTCAGGGCAGATGCGATCTGATGCGCGCTGCCGTCGCTCGCCGGGCCTCCAGGGAAGCAAGTCCTCCCCTCAGGTGGCCAGCATCTTCTGAAGCGTCATGAGCCGCCTCTGGCGAGCGCCCGGCGGCGTCGAAGCGGGCCAAATGTGGAGGGCCTACAACCCAGTCGCTGCCTGGCTGTCTGGGCACGACGTGCTGGTGATAGTGAGGCGTCATTTGGCCGCTGTACACGCCGTTGTTCTGGTAGATCAGGACACCAAGCGGATCGAAGGCGGCCACTATGGCCAGCATCAGACGACGTGACGCCGTCATGACCGCCAGACCTTCTTCTTCAGTAAGGTCGGTAAGCAACGCGACATGGCGCTTTGGGATCACTACTGACTGGCCAACTTCGAACTGAATTTCTGGGATCAGGCTAAAAGTGAGGTCGCTTTCCTCGATCGGCACCCAGTCATTGAGGCGGCCGGCGAGGCCCTCGCACATGACGCAAGGATCCTGTTTCGGAAGCTCGATGGGCATCAGCCCTGCGCCTGAAAGCCTCGCTCCGCCAGGCCGCGCGCCGCCTCTTCGATCAGCCGTGCTTGCTCGCCGGTGGCGCGGAACATCAGGCCCTTCGACTCTGCCAGCAGCTTGCCAGCGTTGTCGCGCAGCTCCGCGATGACCTCCAGCGTGCGTCCGCGGTCGTTTTCGATCTTGCCACGAACGGTCAGCAGCTCATGCGTCGGTACGATGTCGCGAAAGCGCGTCTCCAGCCGGCCTGTCACGGCCCAGATACTGCGCCCGTAGGTCGCCCAGCCCATCGCCTCGTCCAGGAGGGACGACACGATGCCGCCGTGGACGTAGCCGGGGTAGCCCTGGTGCTCCTGCAGCGGCACGAACTGCGCTTCCGCCCACTCGCCGTCCATCTTGAACTCGAGATGCAGGCCGAGCGGGTTAAGGTCACCGCAGGCGTAGCAGTATCGCGCCAGGTCCGTATCGCGCGCCCAGGGACGCCCGCCGTTGTCTTCATTCGTCATGGGCTAGAGCATAGGGCAGGATGCCCTGACGGTATAGAACGTAAAGCGTTTACCCAGGCTGCAGGATTCATCCTGCAGAGCTGATGCGCTACGCGTCGACTTCGGCCGTGCCCGTGATCAGCGCCTCACCGCTTTGCGAGACGCACTCGACGGCGTAGCGGAGCCGGTCGTCCTTTGGCTCCTGCTGCGTCGCGCGCGCCGTCACCGCGTCGCCGGGACGCGCCGGCGCCCGAAAGCGCACGTCCAGCGATCCCGAGGCCAGCCAGCGCTCGCCGAACGCGCCCGCCATCATCTCCGAGATGAACGACAGCACCAGCATGCCGTGCGCAATCGTGCCGCCCATCGGCGTCGCCTTCGCAAACGTCTCGTCGATATGGATTGGATTATGGTCGCCGCTGGCTTCGGCGTAGTCGTTGAGCATCGCCTGCGTGAGTTGACGCGTCACCGCCGCTACGTCCGGCCCGGTCACGACGCCTCCGCTTCGAAGAGCACCGTCGCCCGCGTCGTCACCGCGGGTGCGCCGTCCAGCGTGATCTCGGACTCGAGCACAATGAACACGCGGCCGGCTCGTAGCGACCGCTGGGCCACCCGCGCCCGGCATTCGACCGTCGCGCCCTCGGGCACCGCTTGGTGGGCCCGGACGTACTCGTTCGCGTGCAGCGTGCCCGGCGGCAGTCCAACGCTCTCCAGCAGCGCGCCGAGCGCAAACGCCGCAACCGCAAGCGGTGGCACGGCGCCCTGCGTCTGGTAAACCGTTAGCGTGTCACCCGTGGCGCCGCGATAGGCGCGCGAACGCGCTGCGTCGAGCACCAGGCTGATCGCTTCGAATTCGTGTCCGCCGGAGAGTTCGGTGAGGGTGACCGCCACGCTAGGTGATCGGCTCGGACATGTGGGAGCGGCCCCACTCCTCGAGCTTGAGCAGCGCCGAGGCCAACTCATGGCCCTTCGCCGTCAAGCCGTACTCAACCCACGGCGGCATGACGGCGACGACCTGTCGCTCGATGATGCCGTGGTCCTCGAGGCCCTTGAGCCGGTCTCGTAAGGTGCGGGAGTTGCAACCGCCGACGGCGCCGGCCAGCTCATTGAAGCGTCGCTTGCCGTCCATCAGTTCGTAGATGATGCGCGGGACCCACTTGAGGCCAAGCAAAGCAAGCGTGGCGCGGACGGGACAATACTCAGAATCCTCATCCAGAGCCAGCTTCGCGTCGAAAAGGCGGCTCGCTGTCACGACGGCATCTTACTACAACCTGGCCGGGGGTTAGCGCTGAGCTTGTAACGGCGGGGCCGGCTGCAGGACCACCTGCTGGCTCGGTTCGCCGCGCTGTCCGCCCTCCAGCTCCAGCGTCACCCACAGGTTGGTCATCGGTCCGCTCGCCCAACCCGGGAACGTCACCAGCAGGCTGGCGCTGCCGTCATTTTGCGGCGCGAAACTACCCAGCGCCAGTGTGTTGTTGCCCTTCTGGGCCCACAACTCGTAGCTGTTGACGAAGCTCGTCGACGGCAGGTTCTTGCAGGTTAGCGCGCCGATCGACTGCTTGACGCTCCAGACGTAGCTGCACGAGGCGGCGCTCGCCAGGGGCGTGCCCTGAAGCTGCGTCGGCACCAGGTCCGGATCGAGCGCGATCTGGACCAGCGTGGCGTACTCATCGAGCGTCGTCGACAGGCGCTCCTGCTCAGAGCGAGCTGAGTTCAGTTGACTCTGCACCTGGAGAATCGCGGCGCGCTGGCCTGCGTCGAGCTCGGAAATCGCGATCAGCCGTTCGTTCTGCTGCCTGAGCTCACTAAATTCCGAGGAAACGATGCTCGCCCAGACCGCGGCGCCAATGGCGACGCCGATCAGGACAACCGCAGCCGCCGCCATCACCCAACCACTGCGTATTAGTCGCGGTATCGCCACCGTATTCATAGAAATGGCACCCATGACTCGCGTTTTCAACCGAGGCGACGCCTTGAACAGCGGCACGCTCAGGGAGAGATGCGAGATGGCGTGCTGATAGTCGCGCACGACTCCCGAGCACTCGCGGCACTCGGCGATGTGCGTCTCAACTCTGCGTGCGCCGGCCGTGCTCAGCGCGCCGAGCGCGTACGCTTCCAGGTCTTCGCGAAGCTCTTCGCAGGTCAAAGCGTGCCGTTTCCTCCATGCTGCTCCAGCAGCAGCGCGCGTAGTTTCTGCAGCCCTAGCCGTATCCTCGTCTTCACCGTCCCCAGCGGCTGGTGCAACCCCTGGGCGATCTCTTGCTGAGTGTAGCCCCCGAAGTAGGCCAGCTCGATCGCCAATCGTTGCTCCGGTGGCAGCGCCGCCAGCGCCTTCTGAATCGTGACCCGCTCTTCGCTGACCACCGCAACGTCCCGCGTTTCGTCCGTCGGCGTCAGCGCCAGCATCTCCTCCGTATTGGCGCTGGGCGGCGTCTCGAAACGGAAGCGCCGGCCGCGGCTGCGGCGTTCGTCGATGGCCCGATTGCGCGCCACACTGAGCAGCCAGGTCAGGAAGCGACCGCGGCTTACGTCGAAGAGGTCCGGTCTGCGCCAGAGACGCAAGAAGACCTCCTGAGAGAGGTCTTCCGCCAATTGGACGTCCGCGACCATGCGGAGACAGACCGAATAGACGTAATCACCGTGGCGGTCGTAGAGGGCCTCGAGTGCTCGCTCGTCCCGGCTATCCAGGGCCTCGACCAGACGTTCGTCGGTCGCAACCTTGTAGTCGACGATGCGGTCGTCTCGCGACGCTCCACGCCTCCCACCTTTCATTTCTACGCTGAATGGCAGGCTGCGGATTCTTAGCGGTTTGTTCGCCGGACTGTCGAGCGACATCCAGCCCTCCTGTCAGAAGCCGTCCTCTAGCCCATGATAGCCTAGGAGAATAGCCGACGACCGCACCGTTCCATTGATTTCACTGATTAGTTAACGCTTCGAGAATCGACGGCTATGCCTTGCTTCCTATCGCTCCACTCCGGCGTTCGGCACCGCCCCTCGGCTTCTTTACACCGCGCCCGCCTCTCGCAGCGACGCGATCTCGGCTGCCGTGTAGCCCAACTCCGCCAGCACCGCGCCCGTGTGCTGCCCCACCTCCGGCACCTCGGACGCCGTCTCTTCCAGGCCATCAATGTTGAACGGCATGCGTAGCAAGTCGGCGTGCTGTCCACCCGGCAGGTCGGTCTCCAGCAAGCGGCCGCGAGACAGGACCTGCGGATGCTGTAGTACGTCCGCGACGTCGTTCATGCGGCCATACGGCACCTGCGCCACCTCCAGACGCGCTTCCGCCTCTTCGAGACTGAGGCGGGCTAGCGCCGCTTCGATCTCTGGCTCCAACTCGAGGCGGTTGGTCAGGCGGTTCTGGTTGCCGCTGAAGCGCGCATCGGTAGCCAGGTCGGGCCGCTCGAGTACCTGACGGCAGAGGCGTTCCCACTCACGCTCATTCTGTACGGCCAGCATGATCTGCTTGCCGCCCGCCACTGGGAACGGTCCGTAGGGCACGATGCTGGTGTGCCGGGCGCCGGCCCGCTTGGGATGCGGTCCGTGCGTCGCCATCAGGCTGAATGGGCTCATCCATTCCATCAACGAATCGAACAGGCTGACTCGGATCGCGGAGCCCTCGCCGGTCTCCTTGCGGCGGTACAACGAGGCCAGGACGGAGCTGAGGGCATACATGCCGCCAGCGATATCGGCCACGGAAACGCCGGCGCGCGCCGGCTCCTCCGGTGTCCCCGTTATCGAGACGACGCCCGCCTCGCCCTGCACAAGCAGATCGTAGGCACGCCGGTCGCGATACGGTCCGTCCTCCCCATAGCCGGTGATCGACACCGCGATCTGCGCCGGATAGCGCTCGTGCAGCTGACCCACGCCGAGACCGAGGCGGTCGAACGCTCCCGGCGCGAAGTTCTGTACCACGACATCAGCACCGGCCACCAGTTTTTCAGCGATCTCGCGGCCTTGCGGCTGCTTCACGTCCAGCGTCAGGCTGCGCTTGCGCCGGTTCAGCCACGCGAACCACGTCGCGGTGCCCTTGACGGCGCTGTCGTAATCGCGCGCGAAGTCGCCTTCGCCGATGCGCTCGATCTTGACCACGTCGGCGCCGAGGTCTGAAAGGTGTCGCGTGCACAGCGGCGCCGCCACCGCCTGCTCGAAGGCGACGACCTTAATACCTGACAGCGGAAACGTAGTGTGCGAAATAGCAGCCTCCCCAGATTGAGGCGATTCTATGCAAACGGCGCGGCATATGGCGAGTCACGCTACGATCGACGGGTGAGCGAAAACGATGGCCGTGGCCGTAGCGGCCGCTGGCAGCGCCGTCAGCGCCGTCGACAGGCGGAGCGTCAGCGCCAGGCCAAGCACGGTGCATCGATCAAGCGCGTCTACCGCGACGCAATCCTCAAGCGCCTCAGGACCCGCAAGCAGCAGTAGCCCGCACAGACCGTCCGCATAAGCCTTAAAGGGGTAACGGTTTAAGCTTTTGACCAGTCATGCTATAGTCGAGGCGTCATCCTCTCCAGGGGACGGCTGGTTCGACTTCGAAAAGGCGGGATCCTTCCGGGAAGGACACGATGGTCAGCGATCCCTTCGACAACTACATGGACCTGGTGGAGGCTGCCCGTATCTTGGGCATCCACCCTCAAAGCCTGCGTCGCCTGATCAAGCAGAAGAAAGTACCCGCCGTGATCTTCGCCGGCAAGTACCTGATCGAGCGCGACAAGCTCGAGATGTTCAAGGCCAACTACGACCCGCGTCCCGGCCGCAAGCCTCTGCGCCGCCTGCTCTAACTTGCGCCGTTAGCTTCTGCTACGGAATCGGTCGCTCGATGTCGATGTCGGCGTTGATGTCCGTGATCTCGAAGCTGGCTTCCAGACCCATGTCCAGGCCGTCCTGGTCCGTCCCAGACACCTTGATCTGGAACTTCACGGGGATGTTGCCCTCGATAAGCCAGACGTCCAGCTCCATTTCGTCGATCTCCGCGAAATCGGCCGTGTCTTCGCCGAGGTCCGCCGCTACGGCCTCCAGCGACGCCTTGTCGAAGTGATAGCGCGTGGCAGGCCTGCCACCGACTTCGTCCTCGCTGATCTGCGCGTTCTGCAGGACGGCGTCGGGCAGGAAATCGGTCGCGAACGTCGTCGGGTTCCCCAGGAAAGACAAGTCGCCGCCGTCAGGCTCGGTCGTTATCCAGCCCGAGCCGTCATTGACCTAGGCCTCGTTACCGATCTGGACGAAGTGAACGTCCTCACCGGCGATGCTCAGCTGCATGTCGAAGCTGTCAGGCGCCACGTAAGCGCCTTGCATCGAGATGTCCGAGAATAGCGCCAGGAACGCGGCGGCGAAGGCGGCGCCAAACGCGTCGCCATCCTGCGGAGTCGCAGCGTCACCCAGGCCTTCAAGGTCGATTTCGAGGTTGAACGACAGGTCGAATCTGAAGCTGCGCAGCTCTAATAGCTGCGTCGCGGCCTGCGATAGGTTCAACTCGCGGCTCACAGAGCCGCCGCTACCTAAGGCCGAGCCGGCGCTGTCGCTGCAGGCCACGGCCAGCAGTAGCAAACCCGCCGCGAGGGGTGTAAGGATTCGGCCTAGCTTTCTCATCAGGACCTCCGAATGTATTTATCGGACGCGGGGCGTCCCTTACGTACCGTCTAGGACTGCTCGGCTTCAAGATACGCCATCGAGCGCCGGAACCAGGCCTCCTCGATAAAATCGTTCGACCTCAGGTGGTTGAGGATTACCTGCAGGTTCAACGCCGAACGCATGTTGATGCCTTCGGCCCGCAGCCGCTCCTTCGCACCCTGCTGCCGGTCGATCAGGACGAAGGCGTCTCGGACCAGCAGCCCAGCCTCGCGCAGCTTCTCGGCCGTCTCCGCGATGCTGCCACCACCCGTCACCAGATCGTCCATGATCAGCGCTGTTTGCCCCGGCTCGTAAACGCCCTCCACGACGACCTCTTCTCGACCTGGGTGTAGATAGACCATCGGCAAGTCCGTCTCCAGAGAATACGCCGTCGCGAGATGAAGGCCGCCCAGCGGCACCCCGGCGGTCAGGTCGAACGGAGCCACCTGCGGGTTGCGCATCGCCTGCAGCGCCTTGATTTCGGCGTGAATGACGCTGGCCGCGCGTCGCATGGCGCTCGGGTGACCGATCAGCTTCCTCGGGTTGAGATAGATCGGCGAGCGCACCGCCGTACGCCCCAGCGTGAACTCACCGAACTGCACCGCGCCGAGGCGCCAGAGCAACTCCGCGAGCCATAGATTGCTGTCCTGAGAAAGCGTCATTTACTCATAAAAGCGCCGGAGGCCTGATTGGCCTCCGGCTTGGGTCGATGTTATCCGTTTCTGCGTCCAGGTTAATACCCGTGATGAGGTCGAACTTCGTCGTACCTTCTCAACTCCCGTTTGATGCAGACTCCGGTGTCCGCTGTGCCCTGTCGGCCCGACGAGACATTAGTAGTCGACTTGCCAGACCCCCAGCGTATCCTGTCCGTCATTTCACCCTCCTGTTCGTGAGTTTTGGGGTGATTTCAGAACTCCAGAGTTCTGCCCTCAAAGTACCACTCCCGGATTGGTTGTCAACCGGTCGATCGACACGCATGCCGGGCCAGCACGTACGGCACGATTTTGCGCCCGCAGGGTGACCTACTCAGTTGGCGCCGCGCCAGGTCTCCATGTTGTCCAGCGGCTGATAGCCGATCTGCTCGGCCACGTCGCTGATGTCCCAGAAGCGCCACTTGTTGTTGGACACCCCGTAGTAGATGGCGAACTTCACGTCATCCGATGCCGCGACCGCGCACCGGTAGAGGTGTTTTAGATCGCGGGGCGTCAGCAAGGTCGCGAACTGACGCTGATCGCGCGGCCCGGCCCCTTCTCGCCCCATGGTTCCCAGGCGCAGGCAGATCACCGACATGCCGAACTTGTCGCTGAAGTAGCGGCCCGCGGCCTCAGCCGCTGCCTTGCCGATCCCGTACGGCCCGTTTGGACGTACCGGCATGCGTGAATCGATCAGCGGCATGGTCGCCGGGTCCAGCCCCTCGTAATCGCCCTTGCAGATGGCCGAGTACGGGTAGTCCTGCTGATACTCCTCCGTGGCCCGGTTGGAGCTCGTGTAGATATAGCGCTTCACGCCCGCTTCCTGTGCCGCGCGCATCGAGTTGAACGTGGCGTGGATGTTGTTCGCGTAGGCATCCTCCCAGGAGAGGTTTCCCGCCGGGTTGTTGGCGAAGTCGACCACGATATCAATGCCGTCGAAGGCGTGCTGTATCGCTTCGAGATCCGTCATATCGGCGACCAGGCAGTCCTCGAAGCCCTCCGCCGGGCGCAGATCGATCGCGCTGAGCTCGTACTCGTCCTGAAGTGCTTCGCGCACCATCTGCGCGATGCGGCCCGCCGCGCCGGTAATCAGTACCTTCTGCTTATCTGCCACGCCATTCCTCCTCGCGCCCCACCGGTTAACCCGGGTGGGGAAAGCGGACGTAATTCTACGACCCGGAAGCCCCGATTCGAACGGGCCTTAGTTTTTGGGCGGCCCCTTCTTATTCCTCTCGCGCAGCAGGGCTTCCTCGACTAGCTTCAGCGCGCCGGGAAATCCGGATGGGTTCACGGGCCCGCCGGCGACATACGGACTGACGTCCTCGACGATGGTGCGAAGGCCATGCGCCAGGCCGTACAGCCGCGCCTCCACGGGCTCGATCGGGAAGCCCTCCATCGGCATCAGCTCCGCGATCGCTGCGTCGAGGGCGGCGGCAGTCTCCTCGTCCAGTGCTTCCGCCGGCGTGCGGTTGCGCAGAATTCTGAGACCGTCCAGCAGCAGGTGCTGAACCTGGTGCACCGTTTCGCGTGGTGGTTCTCCCGGCATGTCCCCCTCCTCGAAGGCAGTTGCTGTCTGCCGACGCTCGTACAGCCCGATTGGGGCGTCGGCTCGCTTCCTACCGGGTCCGTCAGCTAGGATGGCCGAACCTCCCCGCCCTGCCAGCGGCATCGCCTGGTCGAGGTGATTCTGTCGCCCGCTGCAGGGGGCGTCAAATCATGAGCCCTAATGAGGACCGTCGGGATCAGTTCCGGGTTACCTTGTAAACCTTTACGAGATTGTTGCCGGTGTCGGCGACATACAGCCTCTCACCATCCGGCGAGATCGCCGTGTCATGCGTGCCCCGCAATCCAGCCAGCGGCAGCGTGGCCAGGCGCGTCCCTTCCAGGTCAAAGGCGAGGACCAGGCCGTTACCGGGGTGGCTGAGATAGAAAACGCCCTGAGGATCCAACGATATGACCTGCGGCGCCACATCGCTGCCCGGTACACCGGTGTTAAATGAGGCGATGTGCTCTCCGTCCGCTGAGAACTTCTGAACCCGGAAGTTGCCCGCGTCGACGACGTAGACGTTGCCGTCGACATCGCGGTCGACGCCAATTGGCGACGTAAATTGACCATCCTCGCGCCCTGACTCGCCGAAGGAGAAGAGGTACTCGCCGTCGGTCGTAAACACCTGGACCCGGTTGTTACCGAAGTCCGCTGAGTAGACCCGCTGATCTATGACTAGTGTGCCCATCGCCGATAGGAACTGCCCCGTCTCACGGCCTCGCTCGCCCCAAACGATTACGGACTCTCCCTGCGGGGAGAATTTCTGCACCCGGCTGTTACGAGATTCGCCGACGTAGATGAAGCCGTCCGAGGCTACGTAGATGCCCGTCGGGGCGCCAAGTTGGCCGGGCGCCTCGCCGTCACCGGCCCACTGCGCCAGCACGCTGCCATCAGGCGCGAGCTTGAACAGCCGGCCGCCGCGAAACTCCGTAAGGTAAAGGTTGCCATCCGGGCCGAATGCCATGTGGTTGGGGCCCATGAACTCCGGCTCCGAGGGATCGTCACCCCACACGTCGATCAGTTCGCAGCTGAGTGGCTCAGCGGCAGGCGAGGCCGGCGCCGCGGTTGTCGGCTGGTCAGCGGCAGGCTGGTCGCTGATCTTCGGGTCGCCGTCATCGCCACAGGCAACGAGCAGCAGGATCGCGACGAGTGCGGCGAATCTCGACCCGTTAGTCAGATGGTTTTTCAAGTCCACGGCTCCTTGCATTGGTCGGGCGAATCGTGCCCCCCGTTACCTGCATCAGCTACGTTCCGGATTGTTTCATGGATCGCTCACCGGGCCCGCTTCACGTGCTGAGAATATCCGAGGACGCTGCTGCTGAGCTGCACGCCAGACTGCGAATCGCTCGACGCCGGCAGGCCCGTCCGCCTACGGCCTGCGCCTTAGGGTCGAACAAGGCTAGAATGCCCTCATCTATGTTTTACGTGAACGTAAACGTCGCTTCGCAACGTCCGGCTGAGGTTTGGGGATCTTGCGAGGACCGGTAAACGAAGCAGAGCCCTTCCGAAGACGCCGTCGATTGCGCTTGCCGCCAACCTTTACGTCGCTGAGGCACGCTGACTTCCGCCTCCTCTGGTTTACATCCCTGGTCAACGCCGGCTCCAACTGGCTGCAGCAGGTGACCCTGGGTTGGCTGGCTTACGATCTCACGGGCTCGGCGCTCACGGCGGCCATCGTCTTCGGTGTGCGCTCGCTGCCGCAGCTGCTTATCGGACCGCTCGGCGGCGTCCTCGGCGATCGCTTCGACCGCAAGAGCGTGCTGATGGTCAACTCCGGCTACATGGCCCTGCTGGCCATGGGATTCGCACTGCTGCTCAGCGTTGGGGATGTCCAGGCCTGGCACCTGATCGCTTTCACCCTGCTCCAGGGCACCGGCCAGGCGATGGTCCAGCCGGTAAGGCAGGCTCTGGTCGCCAATACCGTGCCGCACGAAGACCTGATGAACGCGATAGCGCTGAACCAGCTGGCGCAAACCGCGATGCGCGTCGTCGGCCCTGCGGTAGCCGGTATTCTCATCGCGCTGTCGGGGCCCGCGCTTAACTTCGCGATCCAGAGCTCAGCCTTCGTCATCACATTCCTGCTGCTAATCCCGTTGCATACGCCGTTCAGCACGCTGGCTCGCGATCGCAAGCACGAACCCTTTCTGGACAGCTTCGTCAGTGGAGTCAACTACGTCAGGCGCCAGCCAACGCTGCTCGGCTTGATGCTGATCGCGCTGGTGCCGACGCTCTTCACCACGCCGATCAACCTCGGTCTGCTGCCGGTGTTCGCCAAGGACGTCCTCGAAGTTGACTCACAAGGCCTGGGCATTCTGTATTCAGCTCAGGGCGTCGGCGCCGTGATCGGCACGCTCGTGATCGCCTCGATGGGTAACTTCGCCCGCAAAGGGCTGCTTCTGTCGGTCGCCGCCACGGCGCTGACGATCACGATCACGCTCTATTCGCAGATCACGATATTCCTCGTGGCGATACCATTCCTGGCGTTCGGTACATGCTGCTTTATGACCTACCAGACGATGAACCACACGCTGATCCAAACGATCACGCCGGATGAGTACCGCGGCCGTGTGATGGGACTGCAAATGACCGACCACGGGCTGACACCATTGGGCACGCTGATCTTTGGCGCAATCGCCGAGATCTACGGCGTCGCCACGGCGATGTTCATCGCCGGTAGCTGTGGAATGGTCACGGTGGTCTTCATCCTGGCCCGATTCCCGGCGATTCGGAATTATCGTTCCGAAATGCCGGCGACGCGCCTTACCCAGCGGACGCCCGCCGCGGAAGCGCGGGCCGAAGTAACCGTGGATTAGCTCCGCGACGATTGAGCAGGAAGCGCTGCGACCGTGAATAGATGAGCGCGGTAGCCGGCATAGCGGCAGCCCGACGAGGTGCTATTGCCTGCCGCCGACCCAGATGCCGCCGTCCTCGACCTTGACCTGGACCCGGAAGGCCCTGTCGGGAGCTACCTGGTAGGCATCCAGGGTGCAGTTGCGACGTTGAATAGCATTCCGTGCCCGGGGCAGACTATGTCTTCGCCCTCCAGGCTACCGTAGCCAAGCGACCAGTTGGCGTGAGGACAACGGTCGCCCACAGCGAAGATCTGGCCGTTTACGTTGGCCAGGCACAGTACTGCGTCACCTGCCTTCGCGTGCAGCAGCGCACCCGGAGGCAGGTCCTTTTCCTCGGCCACCCTTATGAAGTCTTGCGCCACTGGTTCTCCCATCGTCGTTGTTCGGTGTATATTACTTTAGAAAACTAACCATTAAGGTGCACATGTCTCGTCGACAATCGAAGCAAATGGCACAAGATCAAGCTAGCGTTGAGCCAGTGGCATCCTTCGGACATCTGCCCGCCGTTTGGACAAGAATGAGTGCGATAGCTAGAATCTCGCGCGATACATCCGTCGATTCAACGATGCAAGAGAGGTAGCGGGCCGATGCTGACTATAGAAGACAACCAGCGACTTATGCAGGTAGGCCCGGGTACGCCGATGGGCGAGCTACTGCGCCGCTACTGGATGCCTATCGCCGCCGTGGCGGAGCTCGACGACCAGCCCACGAAGCAGGTGCGGCTCATGGGCGAGGACCTGGTGCTCTACAAGGACAAGAGCGGCACCTACGGCCTGATTGACCTGCACTGCTCGCACCGCCGCGCCGACCTGTCCTACGGCATGGTCGAGGACTGCGGCCTGCGCTGCAACTACCACGGCTGGGCCTACGACGAATCGGGTGCCTGCATCGACCAACCGTTCGAAGAGACGGCGCACCCGGAGGCCAAGTACAAGGAACGCATCACCATCAAGGCCTACAAGGTCCAGCCCAAGGCCGGGATGCTCTGGGCGTACATGGGCCCCGACCCGGTTCCGGAGCTCTGGGACTGGGAGATTTACCACCGCATCGGTTACAAGCAGGTCATCTTCTCGCATATCGCCTGCAATTGGCTGCAGTGTGCCGAGAACGATATCGACCCGGTGCACTTCGAATGGCTACACTCCAACTGGGCTCAGGACATCCGCGGCGTCAGAGACCCACAGAACAAGCCGGAACCGACCCACCTCGAGATCGGCTTCGATGAGTTCGAGTGGGGTTACTTCTACAGGCGCGTGCTGGAAGGCGACGAGCAGTGGACCACGGGACGTGTCGCGCTCTGGCCCAACTGCCTGATGCCCGGCGGCAACCACTTCGAGTGGCGTGTGCCGGTTGATGACTTCAACACGCTGAGCTTCGGCTGGGTCAACGACACGCTACCTGGTGACGAGCCGTTCGAACAAGGGCGCATCCCTTACTGGTGGTCGCCGATCACCGACCCTGAGACCGGCCGTTGGATCAACAGCAACACGGTCAACCAGGACATCATCGCCTGGGTGGGACAGGGAACCCAGAGCGACCGACAGAACGAGCACCTCGGCGAGAGCGACCGCGGCGTGATCATGCTGCGCAAGCGGCTCATGGACGACATCAAGGTCGTCGAGGACGGCGGTGACCCCAAGGGCATCCTGCGCGACCCCAGCCGCAACCACGCGCTGTCTCTCAAGCCCGGCCCAGAGCAGTTCGCTGGCGTACCCGTGGAGGGAGGAGCACGGTACCTCCCCGATCGCGATATCGGGGGCATGCAGGAGCGGTTGGCCGAACGCCGGCAATCGCGGACGCGCGTGCGCAGGGGCACAGCCGCCACGCTCTGGTTCGGCCAGCCTGACGACATCGCGGACGAGTACAGCCGCATCTACGAGGAGCGGCTGGCCGCGTTGCCGGACGACGCGTCACGTAAACAGGAGGCGTCATCCGGCAGAAGGCAGTAGTCCAGCGCCGAACCGCTCCCGGACGGCTAGTAGCAGCGAATCTCGATCTCGTTTTCGTCCGGGTCGAGGATGTAGATCGACGTGGCCTGGCCCCTGGCGCCCCATCTCGAAACCGGCCCCCTTAGGACCGTAACCCCCTGAGCGCCGAGGCTCTCGGCCAGCTCAGCCAGGTCGACAGGCTGGGTCACCATGCAGTAGTGATTGAGGTTCTGGCTAACGCCCTCGGCTGAGTCGGCTGGGCGCGTCATCAGATCGATCACCGTGTCGCCATTGATCCGGACCGACGGAAAGCCCACCTCGCCCTCCTGAACGCTTCGAGGCGCTCCCCCTGTAGCCCGAGCACCTCCGTATAGAACGCTACGGAGCGCTCCACGTCGCTAACGTTGAGAACGATATGGTCCATCTCGATGATTTGAAGCAAAGCTCCTCCGTCCATCCCTGTCGCTGGCGTCTAGCTCAGCAGCTGCATCCTTTTAGACGTTGGTTCCGCACTCCTTAACCGACGCCGTCAGCGACCGTGTCGTCCTGCTTAGTAACAGCCCACCTAGAACAGGGAAGCCAGGTCGACCGGTTTTCCCGGTACGACTCTGAAGCTCCTGGACGGCACCTGATCGGCTTCGATTACCTTCGACATCGCTGCCTGCTGGTCGACAAACACGGAGCCGGCGTTTTGCTGCTCCTGAACGCGGCGCTGCAAGAAGGTGCGCCAGGCAACATCCTCGCGCTCCACGTGGCTTACGCGCGCCTCGGTGTCCTGCGCCTCCAGGAGCGCGTGCAGGATCGTGGTGGGCAACCCCCTCAGGCTATCGGCGATCTTGGCGTGGCGAGCTTCGAGGCGTGGCGGTGCGGAGAATTCTCGCCGCCAAACAGCGTGCGAAACGTGGAAGCGGTTGAATATGAAAAACATGGCCGGGTCCCGTGCCAGGGACTCGCCGACATACTCGATCAGCTTTTCCAGAAGGTCGATACGGGTCTCATGGACACCGGGCACGAAATAATGCACCCAGGACGAGAGCGTTGCCTCCTCGGGAAAGACCTGGATGTGCCGTTCTTTGGGGTTGAGATGAGAAATCAGTTGCCCCACCAGGGTGTCCTTGCCGGACCCGGGCACACCTTCGATGATGAAAATTGCTCCCACGGCAATGAAGCTTATCACTCGGCTGTCTCTTGCAGAGTTCACGGACATTGGGGGGCGCTCGGCAATTGTCAAAGCCGCGGCGTCGCGCTAGCTTGGACTGGGCGAGAACAGCGGAAAGGCGGTCGAGATGAGTACACAGGACGTCCCCGACGCAGCCGAGAAAATCATGGCGACGTCGGAACCAGACGCGAACCAGACGCTCTCCCAGCGGGCTGACGCCCTCGAAGAGCGCCTCATGGACGCCATGACGCCTCTCCCCTCGAAGGCGTTCCTGTACACGCTGGGGGAACGGGACCCGTCCCGACCCGACCTGGAGGGCCAGGCGCCATACCAGCCGAGCTCCACCAACCAGCGCAGGCTCATGGGCGACGACCCGCGGCTCCAGAAGATGCCGGAACGGCCGACGCTGATGGATTTCTTCCGCTACCGCTGGGGCACCGGCGGCGCAGTGATGCACCTCACGCAAAGCGCCAATCTCGCACGCAACGCGGGCGTCGATGAGAAGGTCGTCCTCGCCTGCCTGCTGCACGACATCGGCGTTGCGGGCTTCCTCCGCTCCGATCACGGCTACTGGGGCGCCCAGCTCATCGAACCCTACGTGGATGAAGAGGTCGCCTGGGCGATCCGGATGCATCAGGTGCTGCGCTTCTACCCCGACCCCTCCGTGGGCTACGAGTATCCGAAGAGCTACATGGCCTGGTTTGGCGAGGACTACCAGCCGGAACCCTACATCGCCGAAGAATACGAACGCGCCAAGAAGCACAAGTGGTACATGACCGCGCGGCTCATCACCCTCAACGACCTCTATTCCTTCGACCCCAACATCGTCGTCCATCTCGAGGACTTCGAAGACGTCATCGGCCGCCATTTCAAGCAGCCGAAGGAGGGGTTAGGCTTCGACGGCAGCCCGGTGGCTCATATGTGGCGCACGATCATCTGGCCCACCAAGATGCTCTAATGACGACAACGCGATACTGACGCCGTAGCCGGACCGGCAGCCTATACCCCTCGCCGACGCGCCTGAAAACATGCTGAGGTGAACCTAATGAACAAGCAGCTTTGCATCTCCGCCGATTCACACGTAGTGGAGTCAGCCGAGTTCTTCGAGCCGCTGGCAAAGTTGTTCGGCGATCGGGCGCCGCGCGTCGTAACGCCGGACCCGGCGCTTGGGCCCAAGCTGGACCTGGGCAACGGCAAGCTTGGCCTTTCGATATCCGGCCTCCTGCAGCAGAACGTTGACTTCACGTCACCGGAAGGCCGGGAGACCCTGCGTCTGGGATATGAGCTGGCTCGGCCGGGAACTTACGACACGGCTGAACGGCTGTAGGCCAAAACATGGACGGCGTCGACGCCGAGGTCGTTTATCCCAGCGTGCTGTTCAACGTCTATCAGATCGAAGATCTCGACATCGTCAAGGCAACCTTCCGGCTCTACAACGACTGGGTGACCAGCTATTGCAACGAGCAACCTGACAGACTATTCTCCCTGGGCACCGTGCAGCTCTTCGACCTTGACGAGGTGATCGCGGAGATGACGCGCGTCAAGCAGCTCGAGGCCGTTGGAATCTGCATCCCAGCGACTGCCCCGCCTGATCACCTCTACTCCGATCCCTGGTATGACAAGTTCTGGGCCGCGGCCCAAGACCTGCGCATGCCGCTGAATATGCACATCTTCACCGGTGCTACCCCGGAGCATGGCCTAGCGCCGCGACAGGCCGGCAGCCGCGCCAACGGTCCCATGTCTTTCGCGGACGCCGCGATGACGATCGCCGACCTGATACAGTCCGGCGTTTGCGAGCGCTTCCCCGACATCCGATTCGTGGTCACCGAATTCGAGACGGGCTGGGTTGCCCACGTGCTGAAGCGACTCGACTGGGCCTACGTGCGCGCCGGCGGCGAGAGGGCCTTCGGTTTGCCGATGCTGCCAAGCCAGTACTGGCGCCGAAACTTCGCCGTGACGTTCGAAGATGACCCGCTCGGCATCATGACGCGGGACTTTATCGGCACCGACACGATGATGTGGGGCAACGACTATCCCCACGGGGACTCGATCTTCCCGCACTCGCAGCGTGTTCTCGGCGAGATCCTGTCCGACTGCACGCCGGAGGAGCGCTGGAAGATGACGGTCAAGAACGTCGTCGAACTCTACGACCTGCCGTTCGAGCTGGAAGGCCCCGAGCAGGCTCGGATCAACTCAGCGCCCGTACCGAGTGCCAAGACCTGGCGAAACTCGATGCCTCTAACTCAGGTGACGGTTGATACGCCTCTGAGGTGATGAGCGCCGGCTACATTTATGTTCAGACATATGGGCGGCGTGGACGTTTGAGCCACTTGGCCTATTCGGGCGCGTATTCTCTTGATTCCGCGATCGCAAGGCCGCCCATTATCACTTGCCCGCCGATGATCAGTTGACCTAAGGAGCCCGTCGAGGCCTCGGCCCGGCTCCTCAGGTCGGCTACTCCGCCCATCATTGGTTGTACCCGGAGGTCGACGCTCCAGTCCTGTGGCACCAGGACTCGAACCCCACCCATAACGACAGTGACTTCTAGCACCGCTGATTCCGATGCTCCCGTTGTGTCGCGGAGGTCCAGTTCCACGCCACCCATGATCGCCCTGCCGTAGCCGCCCTTGAACGTCTGGTTGCTGAACCTTTGCTCCGTTCCGCCCATGATGGCCACGGCGTTGATTTCGTCCGGCCCTACCTGCTGAGACCGGAAGCGCTTCCGTAAACTGAAACCGGCGGAGAGCAACGCTCCGCCCATCAGGAGCACAGCCAGGAGAACACGCTTCAACCGCTTCATATCAACACGCTCCATAGTCTTCTACATTCCGGCGCATGCAAACTGGGCCGCCGCATCGACCTCGCCCGGCCTAGGTCCCGATGCGGACCGCATCCACGTGATCGTTGATCGCCCGGATGATCGAGAGTGCGGTCAAGCGGCCGGTCTTGGGATTCTCGCTGGGAATGTTCTCGATGTGGACGGTCAGGAGCCCGAACTCGCCCCTAACCTCGATGTCGTGACAGTTGCGCTCGACGCCCGGGTCGGCCGAGATGCTGACCTCGGTGAGGTCGGGGCCGATTCCCGCCAGGCTGAGCGCGGCCGAGACGTTGAGGTTCTCCGGGAAGCCGCGCACCGCCTCTCTCGCCGGCCCGGTGAACAGCAGGCGTGGCTGAGAAAGGCCGTCAAGCGAGATCTGGTTCTCGATCAGAAACGGCGCGTTCTGCAACGCCGCCGGTGGCTTCCGGCTGACCAACCGGACGTAGTCGACACGGCCCGCGCAAGCGGCCTTGACGCCATCCAGGCCCGCGATAGCGCCCGACGGAATAATCAGACGGCACCCCTTCGTACTCGCCAGTTCGAACAGATCGGCATCGTCCAGCAGGCCGCCGACGCTGATCACCATGAGGTCTTTGCCGGCCTCGAACGTCCGTCGCGCGAGGTCCGGCACGATGTGCCCTCCGGCGGCCTCGACGACGAGGTCGCAGCGGTCGATGAGGTCCGGCAGCTCGAGCAGCCACGGAGGCTGCCGTAGCGATGCGAGGAACTCGAACGCGGGGCCGGCGCTTCTGCTGGTCACGCCGGTGACCGGCGTATGAAGAACCGCGTTGTCGGCGGCACGAAGGATTGCCCTCCCGATTGAACCGCAGCCAACGATGCCGATGGACATTGCTCGGCCCTGGAGCCTAGCTAGGCGCGCTGGCCGGGGCCGGTGCGCCGGGGCCGTGCGAGTGCTCCAGGCGTCCGCCCTCAGCGAAGTCGCCGACGCTGAGGTTCTCGTAAGGCGCCTCCAGCCGCATGCCGTGTGCAACCGTGTTGAAGGCGAGCGCATGCATGGTCATTGCCGTGGCTTCTACGATCGCCCGGTCATCCAGACCGCAGGAATGTCGCAGGAACTGGGTCTGGTAGGCGATCCAGTATGGGCTCTGCCGGAACACGGCAATTGCGAAGGCCGCGCAACCCTTCGCCATCTCGTCGAGGACGCCATCGCCGAGGATCAGCCGGTTCTTTTGCCACACGGCGTCGAGCAGACGCGGGTGATGCGCGAAGGCGCGCCACACGTTCGGCACCCTGTCCACGTTCAAGACCGATCGGGCCCAGGTTCGTATCTCGCCCAACCTGGCCGCCGCTTCGGGCGCCGAGGTCTCGTCCAGCAACTCGACGGATGCCGCGGCCGGCGCGGCCGGCTCCTCGGGAAGGTCGGGCGCCAGCTGGAACGCCGCAGCGCCCGCCGTCAGGCTGGCCATGTGCTCCGCAATGGCCGCGACCTCGGCGACCGCACGCTCGCTACCCGTCAGCCGCAGCACCGCGGCCGAATGCATCGTGAGTCAATATTCACAACTGTTGGTCATCGAGACCGCTACGTGCATTGCCTCCTTGGCAAGCTGCGGTAGCTTTCCCTGGAAGCGATAAGACTGGCTGGCCTCCACGTGGTTGGCTTCCAACCACGCTGGCCAATGCGTCTGCACGCCAAAGATCGATGGATTGAGCATCTGCTCGGCGGACATACCCATACGCTTGGCGATTCGCTCCAGAATGGCGAGGTCGTCATCGGAGAAGTCAGACAGCCGCGGCGTGTGGAGAGTAGTCACCGTAAGCCTCCGCTGGGGTCATCGTTCCGCTGACTATACCATCGCAGATCGAGGACAATCGGGGAGGTCCATAAGCTTGGCCAGGGACCGAACCGGTGTTACAACCGGTCCGGATCTAACTCGGGCGACTTCGAGGTGACGACAGCTTCGCCAGCGGCCCTAACGAGCCCTAAAGCCGCCATCAACCACCATGGCGAGTCCGGTAACGTAGGAGGCCTCCTTCGAAGCAAGGTAGCAGACCGTCGAAGCGACTTCCTCCGGACTGCCCCAACGCTGCGCTGGCACGATCTGTCGCAGGCGCTCGTCGCTCATTTCCAGATCTCGAGCGGACCCAGGTCCTCGACCGCTCCGGCCACCGCTCGGTCGATGTCGGCGGCACTGCTCGTATCGGCCTGGAACGCACTGGCCGTTACGCCCTTATCGGTGATCAAGTCGATCGTTTCCTGCGCCGAACCTGCGTTGATGTCGACCGCCGCAACACTCGCCCCCTGCCTGCTGAGCGCCAGCGCGACAGCGCGACCTATGCCCGAACCGGCGCCCGTAACGACGGCCAGCTTGTCCTGAAACGTCATGACCCCCTCCTTGCCCCGGTGTGAGGCGCTTTACCTCGCCACTCAGACTATTCTGCGTCAAGCGAATTCGTGATAGCCAAGCAGGAGGTACCAGAATGGCCTGGCGAGAGAGCTATGACATCCCCAACGTCCGGCACGAGGCTCCTATACCGATGGCGGCCAAGGTTGGCAATTGCGTCAACACGTCCTGGATTCCTGGACGCAGCATGGAGACCGGTGACCTCCCGCCCTCCGTCGAGGACCCAGCGCGCAACTGTCTACGCAACCTCGAGTACGTGCTCGCCCAAGGCAGGCGCCAAGCCCTCCGACGTACTGAAGGTGACGGTCTTCATCAAGAGCGACGATAACCGTGGGGCGATCAATCCAGCCTGGATCGATATGTTTCCCGATGAACGCAACCGCCCCGCTCGTCAGCAGAGCGTCATTGAGACGCTCAACTTTCGACATCCAGATTGAGGCTTTCGCCATAGTGAGCGATTGAGCGGGTTCAGTCCCAACCTTGCTGGTGCCGTTACCGCCGCCTCTGCCCCAGTAATGCGTCAATGAGCGCCCAGCCGCACCCGCTACTCTTCCGGCTGCCAGCCCGTGAAGTGAGGGCCATCGGGCTCACGGTACTCTCGCAGGGCAAGCTGCGGGCCGCCGGGATCCTGGATCACGGCCTGCCTGCCGTAGAAGGTGCGCGCCTTCCAGATCGGTCGCGTGACCTCGATGCCCTTGGCCGTGAGATCGGCGATGGCGGCGTCGAGGTCGTTGACGACGACGCCCAGCAAGTAAGCAGTTGGGCGCTCGGCATCAATGGGCATCGCCTCGTGCCGGGACAGCTCGAACAACGTATCGCCGATGCCGGCGTAGGTCGTCGTGCCGCGCTGCTGCAGATAAAAGCCCATTGTGTTGGTAAGAAAGTCCAGGCTCTTGTCGAAGTCCGTGACTGGATACGTGATGTGGCTGACGTTACTAACTCTGAACATGCGTCACCTCTTTATGCTCCGTCACTGGCAGGCTGGAGCACCATCGCACCAACCATCCCGTCGCGCTCGATCGGCCATCGATCCACCTACGGCCGCCGCGTCCAGGCGCACTGCTCAGTGAAGGCAGCATCTACATCCTGAAACCCGCCGATGGCAAAGTCTACAGGAGACGACGCTCACTGGGTCGTTAGAGCGACCGGCGTCAGGTAGCGGTTTTCTCCTCGGCTCCCGCCTCGGCAGTGACGTATTTCTCTTGCATGTTGTCGAGCATGCTCCGGCAGTGGCGCAGCATGAACCTGCGTCGCTCGGGACCCATCTGTACGAAGCACGAGTCCATCATTTTCGGCATGACATGCTCCATCATGTGCTCCATCAACCTCGGCGACCGCTCAGGTATCCGGCGAGCGAGCTTCATTGCCATGAGGACTACCAGGGCAATCACCAGCAGTCGCTTCATGTCGGACTCCAGTCCCCGCACCAATCACGTGTCAAGCTCCCGGCTACGTCTTTAACACGCGAAAGGCGCCGGAAAGCTTGCTGGCTTCCTGCTTGAGCATCTGTCGAACTTGTTCTCGTAGCGCTGGCGTCCTCTCATGGCTGTGAGCGCTCACGGCATGATCCACGGCAGCGTCGAGGACTTCGTCTTCTTGTCCGGAAATCGTCAGCGAGCAATTGATATCGCTCGGGAACTGCCGGCAGTCAGCCACATACCTCTTCTCGGTGGTCATTTCTTACTTCTCCTTGTGAATGATTTCCCGCGTCGCTTTCTAAGAGGCAACGCAACCCGTTCCCTCTTTCACCCAAAGCAGTACCACAAGCATCTGCCTGATGTGAGCAGATGGCATCAGGCCGAACGGCACATTCTGAGCTTACACCGGAGTGAACCGGGAGATGTACTCGGAACACTGTGCTATCTCTACGCTTTAGCAGGCCTCTGTGCCCGTTTCCAGCGCAGGATGCTAACTACTTAGTTGAGGCCAGCATCGTTTATCGTTCCGTGCAAAGCCAGAAGCTCACACGCCGGCGTAAATGGGCGATTGTGACCGGCAAGCGTCCGTGGCTACAATGGCCCCTCGCGGTCAGCCCACACCCGCTGCTCCAGAGCCCAGGGAGGTCACGCGATCTAGATGAGACGCTAAAGAAGGTCACCGTGACCGACGGCGGGCCGTACATGGTGGAGGAAGGCACTTCGATAGGCGACCACGAAGGCAAGCCCATCGCCGCGACTGGCGTCTACTTCAAGTGCCGCTGTGGAGGCTCGAAGTCCAAGCCGTTCTGCGACGGCACCCACAAGACCAACAACTTCAACGGTCAGGAGTTCGCCAGCAAGGACAAATTCAGCTCCAGGAAAGCACTCCCCAGCCTTCCGTGATCTTGTTGTCTTCGATCCGGAACGTGGTTATACCGCTGACGGAAACGGCGGCGCCCGAAGGCTTTACACCCTGAAACTCGGCCACTTGCACGGCTTGAGCGATGAAGCGACATTTGACGTGGTCGCCATCGGCATTTAGGTCCTCGATGCTGAAGGCGACATCTGTAAAGGCTTCCTGCAGAATGCAGTATTCCGGGCCAACCCTGCCGCTGCCGTGGGCGTGATTCACGCCAGGTGGACCGTGACAGACGAAATCCACGACGAAGATCTCTATCGCTACGGAAGGCGGATTGGGGACGCTAGTCCCCTCATGGAAGATCCGGCGCACCAGGGCCATGTTGTCCTCTTCAACGGACATCTCTTACCTCCAAGTTCGTTTCAGGGTCAACGCGAAACGCAGCGGCCTCCTGAGTTTTGCGGAGCGGTTTATCATTTCCGATGCATCGGATCATGTCAACGAGCCGAAATCTCCTCGCGTGACCCCCTTGCACTTCGCCTGCGCTTTGCCCCAAAATGCCCTTAGCACTCGCCTCGGTTGAGTGCTAACCCCGATACATAAAATCAGCTAACCATCCAGGAGGTCCGGCATGGCAAAGCAGCTGCTCTTCGACCAGGACGCCCGAGCTGCCATGAAGGAGGGCATCGACGCCCTGGCAGAGGCCGTCAAGATTACCCTTGGCCCCAAGGGACGCAACGTCGTCCTCGACAAGCGCTTCGGCGCACCCACGATCACCAACGACGGCGTCACGATCGCCAAGGAAATCGAGCTCGTTGACCCGTTCCCCAACATCGGCGCCCAGCTGGCCAAAGAGATCGCCTCCAAGACCAACGACATCGCCGGTGACGGCACCACGACCGCGACCGTGCTCGGCCAGTCGATTGTCGCCGAAGGCCTCAAGAACGTCACCGCCGGCGCCAACCCGATGGCCCTCAAGCGCGGCGTCGAGAAGGGCACCGAACAGGTCGTCGCGCGCCTGCGCGAGCTCGCCACGCCGGTTACCGAGCGCGAGCAGATGGCGCAGGTCGCCTCGATCTCCGCCAACAACGACGAAGCAGTCGGCGATCTCATCGGCGAGTGCATCGAGAAGGTCGGCAAAGACGGCGTCGTCACTGTCGAAGAGTCGAAGAGCATCCACACCGAGGTCGAGTACGTCGAAGGTATGCAGTTCGACCGCGGCTACATTTCGCCCTACTTCGTGACCAACTCCGACAAGATGGAAGCAGAGCTCGAAGAGCCCTACATCCTCGTCACGGACAAGAAGATCACCGCCATCGCCGATATCCTCCCGATGCTAGAGAAGGTGCTCAAGGTCACCAAGGAACTCCTGATCATCTGCGAGGACTGCGACGGCGAAGCGCTCGCCACCCTGGCTGTCAACAAGCTACGCGGCACGATGAACGTCGTCGCCGTCAAGGCGCCTGGCTTCGGCGACCGCCGCAAGGAAAACCTCGGTGACATCGCCGCCCTGACCGGCGCCAAGGTGATCAGCGACGACCTCGGCCGCCGCCTCGACTCAGTCGAGGTTGAGGACCTCGGCCGCGCCAGGCGCATAGTCATCGCCAAGGACGAAACCACGATCGTCGAAGGCCACGGCAACCGCGAAGACATCGATGGCCGCATCGTCCAGATCAGGGGCGCACTTGAAAACACGACCTCTGACTGGGACAGTGAGAAGCTCCAGGAGCGCCTCGGCAAGCTGGCCGGCTCCGTCGCCGTCATCAAGGTCGGCGCCGCGACCGAAGTCGAGTTGCGTGAGCGCAAGCACCGCGTTGAGGACGCCCTCAGCGCCACCCGTGCTGCCATCGAAGAGGGCATCGTGCCCGGCGGTGGCGTCGCGCTGATAAACGCCCAGGACATCCTCGACAACCTCGTGCTCGACGGCGACGAGCGCACCGGCGTGGTCATCCTACGCCGCGCCCTGGAAGAGCCACTGCGCCGCATCGCGGTCAACGCGGGCCAGGACGGCTCGGTCATCGTCCAGGAGGTCCGCACCCTGCCCGCCGGTCAGGGTTACGACGCCGCTCGTGACGACTTTAGCAACATGCTCGAGCGCGGCATCATCGACCCACTCAAGGTCACACGCTCGGCGCTTGAGAACGCCGTCAGCATCGCCGGTATGGTCCTGACCACCAACTGCCTGGTCACAGACCTGCCCGACAACAAGGGCGGCGGAGCCCCGGGCTACTAAAGGCCGCCGAAGGCAACATCGCGGGGAGGTGTGGTAAACCCACACTTCCCTGCTTCATTTTCCTGACTCCGGTAGCACCTTCCGCTCCGAAGACGGATAATCAAAAGTGGGAGGCAAACATGTACAGCGAAAACGGCGTCCTGGTTGATTTCGACGAGATCAGCAAACTCCTCACCACCGCTGACGTCTTCGCCGTTGGCTTCGCCTCCTTCCCGGAGCGTCTCATCGTCGACACGCGCTCCAACGAACGCGAGGCGCCGATGATCCAGGTCGTCGAGCCGGCACGCTCCGCCCGCGACCGCATGGTCTGGCTCAGCCGCCGCCGTCCCTCGCTTGGCGCCCCGGAGGGCTTCAGCTTCTTCGCCTGGCCTCATTCACCCGACTTCATGGTGCAATCCGGCATTTGGGACCGCATCCGCCGCACCGTCGGCGCCGAGTACGACACCGAGGTCTCCGTCCAGTGCGACCTCGCGATCAAGCAGCTACACAACCTCGACCGCGAGACAACCTTCGCGCTGCTCAAGGGCGAGCACTGCCTCACGCTCTGGCCGCCGCAGGAAGACGATGAGGGCGAAGACGAAACGGCTTAGCGCGCTCCCTCCGCGTCCGACTCAACGAATCATCAGAAGACCTGCCAAATGGCAGGTCTTCTTCGATCGCGGGCATCCCACAATGCCGATGCTGCTCACAACGCCATCACCGGGTATCCTGACGCAGTCCGGCTCGCGGATAAATTCACGCCAACCTCTGGAGGATAAATGCCGAAAACCCGCACACTCTTAGCCCTTGTTCTGCTTCCACTACTCGTATTCCTCGTCGCCTGCGGCGGCGGTGACGACGATGGCGATAACGCAATAGCGATCAGCCCACCGCCAGTGATGCCAGCTCGGCTGGCTCCGGCGGCACCAGCTCTGGCGGCGGCACGGGTGGCGGCGGTGGCAGCACCGACGCCGCTACGATCCTCGGTAACTGCCCCGAGCTGCTGAGCATGTTTGGCGCCTTCACGGCGGGGGCCTTTGCCAACCCCAGTTCGGGCAACGCTGGCGACGACCTCGAGACGGTGGCAGACATTTTTCAGAACGCGGCCAACAACGCGCCTTCGGAGATCCAGGCCGACATGCAGGTCCTAGCAGATGCCTTCACGAGCTACAACAACGCGCTCCAAGACCTCGGCATAGACTTTTCCAACCCGGCTTCCTTCGCTGCTTTGGACGCCGGCCAGCTGGCTCCGTTCCAGGCTGCACTCGAGTCCTTCGACACACCAGAGCTGGAACAGGCTTCCGACAACCTCGACGCCTGGTTCACCGAGAACCGCGAATAAGCAAGCAAGACCCCGTATCAACACGGAGGCTCCCGCTAGCGGGAGCCTCCTCGCTTTGCAGTCGTTGATTAGACGCGACCTGAGGCAATGTTCCCCGTACAATTAGTGCGCATGAGTTCTGAAAACGCCAGCTTCGTCGTCGGCCTCGACCTCGGCGGCACTAAGATCCTCAGCGTCTGCCTCGACCCGTCGCTCAGCGTCGTCGGCCGGGACTATCGGGAGACGGGGGCCGAGGATGGTCCCGACGCCGTGATCGCCCGAATGGTGGAATCGGCGCGCGCCGCCGCGGACGGCCGCGAGCTGCGCGCCATCGGCGTCTCCGCGCCCGGCCCGCTCGACATCGGCCGAGGCATCGTCACCGAGGCGCCAAACCTCCCCGGCTGGATCAATATCCCGCTGCAGCAACGCATCCGTGAGACCTCAGGACTGCCCGCCTGGATCGAGAACGATGCCAACGCCGGCGCCGTAGCCGAGCAGAGGGTCGGCGCCGGACGCGGTTCTAATCACATGGTGCTCGTCGCCGTCGGCACCGGTGTGGGCGGCGGCCTGATCCTCAACGGCAACCTCTATCACGGCGCCAGCGGTGGCGCCGGCGAAGTCGGCCACATGACCGTCGATCCGGGCGGGGCGATCTGCGGCTGCGGCCGCGTCGGTTGCCTCGAAGCCGTCGCCGCCGGGCGAACCCTCGACGCCGCCGCCCGGGAGATCGCCGCTGCCGAACCCGAGGGTGTGCTCGCTCGCATCGCCCGCAGCGAGGCTGAGGAGCCCAACGCCCGCATGCTCGACCTGGCCGCCGCCGACGGCGATCCCGCGGCCATCGCCGCGCTGACTCGCGCCGGGGGCTACCTCGGCGCCGGACTGACCAACCTGACCAACCTGCTCAACCCCGACATCATCGTCATCGGCGGCAGCGTGCGCAAGAGCCAGATCTACGTCCGTAGCGCCATCGAAGTCCTAGACCGCGATGCATTCGCCCAACACCGCGCCGACGTCCGCATCGTCGAAGCCGAACTGGGCGACGAAGCCCCGGCCATCGGCGCCGCGCTGATCGCCATCGAAAACCTCGACGACTGAACGACCGCACGTCACTGCGGTGCTAAAATTAACTAGATCGAATGGAGGCCCTGTGTGGAGATTGTCCTGATCGTCGTTATCGCCCTGGTCGTCTTGCTCGGCGTCCTGCTGGTCGGCATGTACAACGGGCTCGTCCGCTCCCGTCTCAGGGTCCGCGAGGCCTGGTCCAGCATCGATATCCAGCTCAAGCGGCGCTCCAGCCTGATCCCGAACTTGGTCGAAACGGTGCGCGGCTACGCAGCGCACGAGCGCGACACGCTGGACAGCGTCACCCGCGCCCGTGCTCAGCTCGACAACGCCGGCACGGCGCCGCAGGCGGCCCAGGCCAATAACATCCTGACCCAGGCGCTGCGCTCCCTCTTCGCCGTCGCCGAGGCCTACCCCGACCTCAAGGCGAACACCAACTTCCTGCAGCTGCAGTCCGAACTCTCCGACACCGAGGACAAGATCGCCTACGCGCGGCAGTTCTACAACCGCAACGTCCTCGCCTACAACGGCAAGGTCCACACGGTGCCCACGGCGATGATCGCCGGCATGTTCGGCTTCCGGCCGGAGGACTTCTTCGAGACCGACGAGGCCTCCCGCGAGGACGTGACCGTCAGCTTCGCGCCGCCCGCGGCGAACGGCTGACAGGCGCAAAGTGTCGCTTCGGGCTCCAGCCGCGTTTAGGGAGACGGTGAGGCGTTTCATGCAGCCCGATCAGGCCGTTCTGCGCTGATGTCGATGCAAGAACAGGTCCTGATCTACGACCGCATCGCCTCCAACCGCTGGCGCACCTACCTGCTCATGGCGATCTTCTTCATCGTCGTCGCCGTCGCCGCCACGGCCGTTGGCATCGTCGCCGGGCTGCCGCCGGGCCTCTCGCCCATTGTCATCGTCTTCGTCGCCGCTTTCGTCGTTTTCAGCTACTTTGGCTCCGACAGCGTCGCCCTCCGTGTCGCCGGCGCGCATCAGGTCGGCGAAGAGGACGAACGCGACCTCTATCGGCTCGTCGAGAACCTCTGCATCGGCTCCGGCCTGCCGCTGCCGAAGGTCTACGTCATCGAGGATGGCTCGATGAACGCCTTCGCCACGGGCCGCGACCCCGACCACGCGTCGATCGCCGTGACGCGCGGACTGATGGGCAAGCTGGAGCGTCGCGAAATGGAGGGCGTCCTGGCCCACGAGCTGTCGCACATCGGCAATCGCGACACACTGGTCATGGGCACCGTGGTCGTGCTGATCGGCCTCCTCGCTCTGCTGGCCGATATCGGTCTGCGTCTGACCTGGTTCGGCGCCGGTAGACGACGCAGCTACGGCGGCAACAACAGCAAGGGCGCCGGCCTCATCGTCATCGTGGCGCTGATCTTCGTCATCCTCTCGCCGATCATCGCCCGCATCATTGCCATGGCCGTCTCACGTCAGCGCGAGTACCTCGCCGACGCCTCCGGCGCACTACTGACGCGCTATCCGGAGGGGCTCGCCTCTGCCCTCGAGAAGATCAGCGGCGACACCGACCCGCTCGACCAGGCCACCAAGGCCACGGAGCACATGTACTTCGTCAACCCGTTGACGCCGCACAAGAGCGCCCTCAACAACATGTTCTCCAGTCACCCGCCGATCGAAGAGCGCATCAAGCTGCTCCGCGCGATGTGACGATGCCGCGGACCAAAACGAAGCCTAAGCTCCTTACCCCGGACGAGGTCATCGACCGACTGCGCGCCCTCTATGGTGAGCCGCAGTGGCGCCCTCACCACGACGCCACCGCTGAACTCGTGCTGACTCTGCTCTCGCAGAACACGTCGGACTCCAACTCGGGGCGCGCCTTCTCGCGCCTGCTGCAGCGCTTCCCCGACTGGCAGTCCGTCATCGAGGCGCCTCTTTTTGAGGTCGAGGACGCGATCCGTCCCGGCGGCCTCGCGCCGACCAAGGCGCCGCGGCTGCAGGCGATGCTCACCGAGGTCAAGTCGCGCACCGGTGGCTTCGACCTGCGCTTCCTGGCCGATATGCCGGTCGAGGAGGCACGCGAATGGTTGCGCACGCTGCCTGCAGTCGGTCCCAAGACGGCCGCCTGCGTACTACTCTTTGGCCTCGGCATGCCCGGCCTGCCGGTCGACACGCACGTCTTCCGCGTCGCCACACGCCTCGGCCTCATCGAGGAGAAGATGGGGCCGGAGAAGGCGCAAACCTACCTTGAGGCCCTCGTCCCACCAGAAGACCACTTCGGTTTTCACATCCTTCTGATTCGCCACGGCCGCCATTGCTGCAGCGCTCGTTCTCCAGATTGCGCCGCTTGCCCGCTGCGTCCGGACTGCCCCGCGGCGCCTGGATTTATGGCTTCGAAATAGCCTTGGTCGCAGCGCACCTCGCGTTGACACCGCCCGAAAGCCGCTCCTAATATCAGAGTAAGAATCGATAAATAACCTCTTGCAGGTTTTACGCATGCATCTGTCTCTCGTGATTGGAAAGGAACTTCGTAATGTCCACGGCGATTGTCGTGGTCCTGATCATCGGGATCACGCTGCCGGTAGGGGCTCTCATCGGACTGGCGCTTTATCGAAGAAGGGAACAATCAAAACTGGCAGGCGCTGAAGCCAACGCCGATCGCCTGCTCTCCGAAGCGCAGACAAAAGAAAAAGAGCTCCTCCTCGAAGCCAAAGAAGAGTCCATCCGTATCCGTAATCAGGCCGAAAACGAGGCCAAGGATATGCGGCAGGAAGTCCTGCGTCTGGAGCAACGTGTCTCCCAGCGCGAAGAGAACATCGACCGCAAACAGGAATCGATCGACCGGCGCGATTCTGCGCTCTCAGAACGCGAAGGCAAGCTAGACGAAGCACGACAGGTCATCGAAGAGCTGCAGGGCCAGCGCCTCGCCGAGCTCGAGCGTGTCTCACACCTGACTCAGACCGAGGCCCGCACTCTCCTCATGACCGATATGGAGGCAGAGGTGCACGAGGAGGCGAACCGCCTCGTACGACAGATCGAAGAGGAGGTCAAGGAGAACGCCGGCCCCAAGGCTCGCGAGATCCTCACCGCGACCCTGCAACGCATCGCCACGGAGACCGTCTCCGAATCTACCGTCTCGGTCGTCCCGATCCCGTCCGAGGACATGAAGGGGCGCATCATCGGTCGCGAGGGCCGCAACATCCGCGCCCTCGAGCACGCCACCGGCGTCGACCTGATCATCGACGACACACCGGACGCGGTCATGCTGTCGTCCTTCGACGGGGTCCGCCGCGAGGTCGCGCGGGTTTCCCTGACACGCCTCATGTCGGACGGCCGCATCCACCCGACGCGCATCGAGGAGATCGTCGAGAAGGCGCGTGGGGACGTCGAGAACGAGCTCAAAGAGGCAGGCGAAGAGGCCATGTTGGAGGCGAACTGCCCCGGGCTGCATCCCGAGATCGTGCGCACCCTGGGCCGTCTCAAGTACCGCACCAGTTACGGCCAGAATCAGCTGATGCACGCCGTGGAGTCCTCCAAGATTGGCGCGTTGCTGGCTCGCGAAATCGGCGCCGATGTCAACGTGATGCGTCGCGGCGCCCTGCTACACGACATCGGCAAGGCGATCGACCGCGAGCTGGAAGGCACGCACGCCATCCTCGGCGCCGAACTGGCGCGCCGTTACAGCATCTCCGACCCGATCGCCCACTGCATCGAAGCGCACCATGAGGAAGTCACGCCGAGCAGCATCGAAGCGCTGCTGACGCAGATCGCCGACGCGGTCAGCGGCGGACGCCCCGGCGCCCGCATGGAGGCGCTGGAGTCGTACATCAAGCGCCTGGAGGAGCTGGAAGGTATCGCCAACAGCTTCAACGGCGTCGACAAGTCCTTCGCCATCCAGGCGGGCCGTGAAGTGCGCATCCTCGTCAAGCCTGAAACGGTGGACGACCTTGGCGCCATGCGCCTGGCACGCGACGTCAGCAAAAAGATCGAAGAGTCCATGGAGTATCCGGGACAGATCAAGGTCACCGTGGTGCGCGAAACACGCGCCACGGACGTCGCGCGGTAAGATTGACAGGTGCGAGTTCTCTTTATCGGCGATGTCGTAGGCCGGCCGGGCCGCCGTGGCCTCGCCGCCATCCTGCCTGACGTGCGCCGGGAGCTCGAGCTAGACGTCGTCATAGCCAACGGCGAAAACGCCGCCAACGGGCGCGGCCTTACGCTGCGCACGGTCAAGGAGATGTTCAAGGCCGGCGTCGACATCATCTCTTCCGGCAACCACATCTGGGACCAGCGCGAGATCATCGAAGAGCTGGACAGCGATCGCCCGATCCTGCGACCTGCCAACTATCCCTCGGGCACACCGGGGCGCGGCATGCTTCGCGCCAAGGGCCTCACCGTCCTCAATCTGCAGGGCCGCACGTTCATGGCCAACATCGACTGTCCCTTCCGCACCGCCGACGCCCTGCTGGCGGACGGCCCGGAGGGTCCCATCGTGGTCGATATGCACGCCGAGGCGACCAGCGAGAAGCAGGCCATGGGCTGGTACCTCGATGGCCGCGTCGCCGCCGTGCTGGGCAGCCACACACACGTCCCAACAGCGGATACGCGCGTATTGCCCCGCGGTACCGCCTACGTCACGGACGCGGGCTTCAGCGGCGCCCGCGACAGCGTCCTCGGCTTCGAAGTGGCGGCCTCGCACCGCCTCTTCCTGACGGCGATGCCGACGCGCCTGCCCGTGGCCGAAAAATGCCGCATCGTGGTCATGAACAGCGTCCTGGTCGACATCGATGACAAGACCGACCGAGCTCTCAGCATCCAGCGCATCGACCGTGAGCACACCTTCGCAGACACGGAGGAAAAAGGAGACACGGCGGACTGAACCCCGCAAGACAATGGCGAAGGCTGACTTTCACAACCACAGCACGGCCTCAGACGGCAAGCTAACCCCGACCCAGCTCATCGACCTCGCGGCTTCCCGCGGCGTCAAGATATTCGCCCTCACCGACCACGACTCCACCGAGGGCATCGCCGAAGCGCGCACTGCGGCGGCAAAGCACGAGGGCTTCTTCCTGATCCCCGGCGTCGAGCTCAGCACCGACATCGAGGGCGACGAGGTCCACATGCTCGGCTACTTCACCTTCGAGATGCTGCAGAACGCCGACCTGCAGGCCGAGCTGACGGAGTTCCGCGCCGGCCGCTTCGAACGGGGCCGTCTCATGACCGAGAAGCTGGCTGCCATCGGCAATCCGATCGAATGGGAACGCGTCCTCGAGATCGCCGGCGACGCCTCCGTGGGCCGCCCGCACGTCGCTCAAGCCCTGGTTGAGGCCGGCCACGTCGCCACCATTACGGAAGCCTTCGACCTCTACATCGGCCGCGATGGCCCCGCCTACGCCGAACGTGAGAAGATGACTCCAAAGCAGGCAATTGAGACGCTGCACCGCTACGGCGCGTCAGCCGTCTTCGCCCACCCCAGCTTCACGAAGAGCTTTGATGACATCGTTCCGGAGCTGGTTCAGGCCGGTCTCGCGGGCATGGAGGTCTACTACAAGAACTACGACCCGGAGACGGTGCAATCGCTGGCCGGTAAGGCCGCGAAGTTCGGCTTGCTGCCCCTCGGCGGCAGCGACTACCACGCGTTGAACAACCCCGGCGAGCGCGAGCCGGGTGACATCCCGCTACCTGACAGCGTGGCTAAAGACTTCCTCGAGAAAGAGCTGCCATGGGTACCGGCCGGAGCCCTCGGCTAGACGAGTCGGAGGGCGCGACCTTCTGCGCCCGTCATTCCGACGTCGAGACTTACCTGCACTGCAGCCGTTGTGGCACGCCGATCTGTCCGCACTGCCTGGTCCAAACGCCCGTCGGCGCCCGCTGCCCCGACTGCGCGCACATCAGTCGCCTGCCCACCTTCGACATCACGCCGGTCTTCTTCGCGCGCGGTTTCGTCGCTGCCATGGTCGCCGGAGCCGTCGTGGGCGGCGTCTGGGGCGGCCTCAAAGGGCCGCTGGGCTTTGGTTTCCTGTTCGCCATACTGCTCGGCTTCGCCGCGGGTTGGGCCGTCAGCGAGGCCGTTAGCCGGGCCACCAATCGCAAGCGAGGCCTCGGGCTGCAAGTCTCTGCCGTTGCGGGCGTTGCGCTCGCCTTCCTGATTCAGGACTTCATCGCCGAGGACACCTTCGTTTTCGCACGCAGCGTCGTCCGCGAAGGCGACCTGATCCTGCTCATCGTTGGCGCCATCTACGCCGCAGTCCGGCTCAAAGCCGGCTAGTTTTATGCCTAGATTAGGGATTTACTAACGATGCGTGGTGCCGCTTCGGGCGGCTAGCGCATCACGATCGCCAGTACGACGACCAGCGCAAACAGGGAGCCCGAGATAATCGCGATGCGCCGCAGTTCATCGGCGATAAAGGAGCGTTCGAACGTAGGCAGCTGGCCCGCCATGATCCGAGCCGCACCCTCCGAGGTGCCACGCTGCCGTAGCTGCGCCGCGCGCCGTCCCGGCTGACGCCGCGTCTCCCCGGGAGCCGTCCTGCCGATCCACTCGGGACGTGTCTCGACAGGGCCGGTCGCGTTGCCCAGCGCGCCCGCCGCGGACGGCGTCGATCCATCGTCGGCGAAGATCGGGTTGCCATCAAGATCGGTACGTTGATTAGGCTGTGCTTGCGGTTGCTCCGGCCCTGCTGCGAATTCAGGTCGTCGAGGAGCGCGGCGGGTCGGTCGCCTTTTTCTTGGCATATCGTCCAGATTATAGGCGTGCCCAGCCGCCTCGAACAAACCTCGCTTTCGCTTTGACGCCCACCTGCTAAACTGTCCTCGCACCCTCGCCCGAAATCGATCGCGGGTGTTCCGGTGAGGCGCCGGCGAAGGAGCAGCTCTAAATGCTGAAACAGACCACGCGACCAAGTCGAGTACAGCGGACGCCCAAGGTTCGCCGCGAAGAGACCGCGCTCGTTATAGTCGAAGAGCTCGAGCTTGAGACCACGGCCGCGCCGAGCTTTCACGACATCACCGCCGCAGTCAGCGCCATCGTGTCGGAGTCTGGCGTCAGCTTCGGTCACGTCACCGTTTACTCTCTCCACACCACAGCCGCCGTCCGGATCAACGAGCACGAGCCGTTACTCCTTCGCGACATGGCGCGCACCCTGCGCCAGATCGCGCCCTCTGACGCCTACTACGAGCACAACGACTTCGGCCGCCGCACGGTCAATATGCACGCCGACGAGCCTGCCAACGGCCACTCCCACTGCCAACACCTCTTCCTCTCGACCAGCGAGTCGATCCCGGTCATCGACGGTAGGCCTCAGCTCGGCACCTACCAGAGCATCTTCCTCATCGAGCTCGATCAGCCCAGGCTGCGTCAGGTCCTCGTCACCGTCGTCGGCTGCTAGCTGCCGTCCCGCGCCAGGCGCCGCGCGATTCCGTAACCGGGCCAAGCACGAGAGATGAACCTCGCCAACCTCGACGCGACGCATAACCCAGCGCTGTTCGACCTTCTGGCCGCGCGGATCCGCGACTCCGGTCCGATTTCCTTCGCCGAGTTCTATGAGACCGCCCTTTACCACCCTCGCCTCGGCTACTATTTCACGTCCGACCCAGCGCGCGATTTCCAATCCAGCCCCAACGTGCATTCCGTCTTCGGCGCCGCGATCGCGCGCCGGCTCGCCGCCTTCTGGCGCGACCTCGGGAGCCCGCAGCGATTCGACGTCTTCGAGGCCGGCGCCGCCACGGGACGTCTGGCCGCGGACGTGCTTCGCTATCTGCGCAGCGCGGAGCCGCAGCTCTATCAGTCCTTGCATTATGTCATGCAGGACGTCACCCTGACCGTCGAGTCCGCAGCCGACCGGCTCGTCGACCTGGGTATCGACCCCGACAAAGTGGAGGTCGCGGCGTCGCTGCCCGTTACACCGCAAATCGAGGGCTGCATCCTCAGCAATGAGCTGCTCGATGCCCTGCCCTTCCATCGCATCCGGCGCCGCGACGGTGAGCTCCACGAGCTTCTGGTCGGCTTCGACCATGGCGCGTTCTATGACGTCGAGTCGGCGCCGCGGCCCGACATCGCGGCCCACTTCGACGCGCTCGGGCTGCTTCCCGCCGAGAGCTGCGACGCCGAGGTCAACCTCGTCGCTCCGGCATGGCTGACGCGCGCCGCCGGCGCGCTGCGTCGCGGCTACGTCCTTACGCTGGATTACGGTTACGAGGCGCCAGACCTCTACGCCCTTTGGCGCAAGCGCGGCACACTGCTCACCTTCTATCGCCACACGTCGGGAGATGACCCCTACGTCCGAGTCGGCCACCAGGACAT
The DNA here is from genome assembly GCA_965197795.1 of Dehalococcoidia bacterium. GTDB lineage: Bacteria > Chloroflexota > Dehalococcoidia > DSTF01 > WHTK01 > WHTK01. Next base: position 1,638,383 of record OZ240228.1, read on the forward strand.
CACCGCCAGCGTCGACTTCACCAGCGTCACGCGTGCCGGTGAAGCCGCCGGCCTGCGTTCGCTCGAGTTCACGACCCAGTCCGAGTTCCTGGCCGGCCTCGGCATCGGCGAAGCGCTGGCTCAGACGCCGGCTGCCGACCAGCTCGAGGCCTACACAGCTCTGCGACGCGCCGTCACGGAGCTCACCGACGTCGCCGGCCTCGGCCGCATCCGCGTGCTGACGCAGATCAAGGACGGTTCCCAGGCGCCTTGACACGTTCCCAGAGCACCTTTAGGAGGGTTTCAGATAACTCCGGCATCCAGTTATCCCTGCTATCCTGAATCCGTGAGCGAGCAGTATTCCGAGACCGTCCTGGACCACGCAGCGAACCCCCGCAACCAGGGCGTCCTGGAGGACGCGAACGCGCGCGGCTACCAGATGAACCCTGTCTGCGGCGACGTCCTCTCTCTCATGCTGCGCATCGAGGGCGAGCGCGTCGCCGAGGCGCGGTTCATGACGGAGGGCTGCACCGCGTCAGTCGCCGCCAGCAGCATCCTCACGGAGCTGATCGCGGGCCTGACGCTGCAGGAAGCGGACGAGCTGACGCACGAAGATATCGACGACGCCGTAGGCGGCCTGCCGGCCAGCAAACTGCACTCCGCGGCGCTGGTAATCGGCGCACTTAAGCAGGCGCTCGCCTCTTACAAGGCCGGCGCCTAGGAGATATCGATGCGATTCCTACTGGGGCTGCTGTTTGGCATCACGCTCGGCTTCACCGTGACGACCTACATCAAGCAGCATATGCCTGAAGAGGATGAGAGACCGACGTAGCGTTGAGCTTCTCTGGCCGCATTCCGACTGTCTAGATGACCTGCCGCAAGAAGGCTTCGACCAGGCCGGCGTCCAGTTGCGTGCCCGCGGCATGCTCCAGCCGCTGCCGCGCCTGATCACCTTCTGCCTTCGGCCGGTGCGGGCGGTCTGAGGTCATAGCCACATAAGCGTCGGCGATGGCGAGGATGCGCGACTCCAGCGGGATCTCATCACCGCTGCGACCCTCCGGGTAGCCCCGCCCGTCGATGCGCTCGTGGTGCGACTCGACCCACTCGGCTACTTCTTCAAGCCCGCCGATGCCGGCGACCACGTCGCGCGAATAGATCGGATGCAGGTGCAGCGCGCCGAGCTCCTCAACGCTGAGGATGCCGGGCTTCGATAGCACGCGCTCCGACATCGAAAGCTGCCCCACGTCGTGCAGCAGCGCGGCGATCTGCAGCTGCTTCAGTCGCACGTCTGCCAGGCCGGCGACCCGACCGAGGCTTTCGGCGTAACGGCTCACCCGCGCTGAAACGCCGACCGTGAACGCAAACCGCGAGTCTACAAGCCGCGCAAAGCTCTCTGTGAACGGAATCACTCGCATCGCCTTCGGTTCTCGCAGCCGGGCGCCGTGTACGTTGCGCTCCGTCTCGATTTCGCTGCTGAAAAGACCCAACCAGAACGAGTCGCCAGCGCCGAGCACCCGCAGCGCCTCGACGGTTTCCGAGTCGCATTCTTTATCGCTGAAACCGCTCAGCCAGTACGCGAAGTTGCGCCGCGCCAGCAGCGGCGTCGTCTGATCGATCAGCGACTCGACGATGTCAGCCAGACCGATGATGCGTCCGACCTGCGGAACCTGGTCTCCGCTCAGACCGCGCGGGTAGCCGGCGCCATTCCAGCGCTCATGGTGGGTCGCCACCGCCTTCGCCACCGAATCGGGCAGGTCCAGCTCTCCTACTGCCCGTGCGCCGTGGGACACGTGCTCTGCCACGCGGTCGACGATCGTCTCTGGCGAGTCGGAGGCCCCGACGACGGCCTCGTGCGGCGTCAGCAGGGGCAAGGAAGCAAAGACCAGCCGCTCGTCGCCCCGGGTGTCTCCCGCGAGGTCGGCGCCCGCTGAGATCGTACCGATATCGTGCAGCAGTGCTGCGTATAGCGTCGCCAGCTGGTCTTCCTTCTCAAGCTCCAGCGTCGCCGCCAGCGACGTAGCGATGTAAGCCACTCGCATGGCATGCCCGGGATCGCGACCTTCCGCCAGGTCCAGAGCCTGGCTAAGAGGAATCAGCAAACCACTGATGGTGTGCTGCTGCAGCCGGCGCGTCTGACCGCGTTCTAGCGCGCCGGTATTGAGAAGGGTGTTTTGCCCGCGGACTTCGTTCAAATCATTCCTACCTCTACGTGGCAGGTCCGTGTCGATGCAGGACTTGTCTTATATATCGGCAGGTAGGCGGCTCGGATTGACTCGCACGCCGCACCTGGATTCGAACCGAAGGATCGGCACCTGAATCGAGACGCCGAGGCAGGAGGCGAAGGGGTATACTCGCCTCGGTCTCCCGAATGCTCCGATCCTCGTCTAGTCGGAGACCGACCTATCAGTCCTTGCTTGAAACTCGGCCGTTTTGTAGCGTCAGCGCTGGCCTGGGCGTGCCGGACATGACCCAGCGACCACAGGAGAGGTTGTCATGCTGCCCATAGTCATCGCCATCATCGCAGCCGCGGCGGCGCTGCTTTTCGCGCTCTTCACCGCTCAGCGCGTCCTCGCCGAGGACCAGGGTGACGAAACGATGCACGGCATCGCCGCCTCCATCCAGGACGGCGCCGACGCCTTCTTGCGCCGCGAGTACACCTACCTGGCGATGTTCGTCGTCGTCGTTTTCGTCGTGCTGGTCGTCTTCATCGACTACGACGTCCTCGACCGCTTTGGCGACCAGGCTGGCAACCTCACCGACGCGCCGCGCACCGGCGTTGCCTACTTAGTCGGCGCCATCGCCTCGGCGCTCGCCGGCCTCATTGGTATGAAAATCGCTGTGCAAGCCAACGTCCGTACCGCGGCCAAGGCCCGCGAAGGCCTCAATCCTGCGCTGCGCGTCGCCTTTTCATCGGGCACGGTCATGGGCATGGGCGTCGTCGGTATCAGCCTCCTCTGCCTCTCCGTCCTCTACATCATCTTTGAGAACGTTCAACCGCTGACCGGCTTCGCCTTCGGCGCTTCTTCAATCGCGCTCTTTGCCCGCGTCGGCGGTGGCATCTACACCAAGGCCGCTGACGTCGGCGCCGACCTCGTCGGCAAGGTCGAAGCCGGCATTCCCGAGGACGACCCACGCAACCCGGCCGTTATCGCCGACAACGTCGGCGATAACGTCGGCGACGTCGCTGGCATGGGCGCCGACCTGTTCGAGTCCTACACCGGCGCGATCGTTGCCACCATGGCGCTCGCCACGATCGCCGTTATTGGCGCCGGCGAGCACGCCCGCTTCGATGTCTCCGCAGTAGCCGACTTCGACTCCGACGCCTTCATCCTGCCGCTGCTGATCATGGCCATCGGCATCGGCTCCGCCATCCTCGGTACGTTCCTCGTGCGTACCGGCGAGCAGGCCGACATGGGCCGTCTACTCTGGGCACTGCGCATCGGAATCTTTTCCGCGGGCGGGCTCGTGCTCATCGGTACCGGCGTCGCCATCGCGGTCATGGGCCTCGAGGCCGAGCTCTTCTTCGCCGTCCTCATCGGCCTTGTGGCCGGTCAGCTCATCGGCACGGTGACCGAGTACTACACGGCTTACGAGTACTCGCCGACCAAGCAGCTCGCCCAGACGGCTGAGACAGGCCCGGCCACGATCATCATCGGCGGCCTCAGCCTCGGCATGCTTTCAACGGCGATCCCGCTGCTGGTCATCGTCGCCGCTATCTACATCACGTTTGAGCTCGCCGGCCTCTACGGCATCGGACTCGCCGCCGTCGGCATGCTCTCGACGCTCGGTGTGACGCTCGCCTCGGACGCCTACGGTCCGGTCGCCGACAACGCCGGCGGCATCGCCGAGCAGGCCCATCTCCCCGCCGAGGTCCGTGAGCGCACCGACGCTCTCGACAGCCTTGGCAACACCACCGCCGCCACCGGCAAGGGCTTCGCCATCGGCTCCGCCGTGCTGACCGCCCTCGCCCTCATGGTTGTGTACTCGCAGGTCGTCGGCATCTCCTCGCTCGACCTCCTCGTCGTTGACGTCTTGATCGGCGCGCTGATCGGTGGCCTCATGCCGTTCGTCTTCAGCGCACTGACCATGGCCGCCGTCGGCCGTGCCGCCATGTCGATGGTCAACGAGGTGCGGCGTCAGTTCCGCGAGATCCCCGGCATCATGGAAGGCACCGGCCAGCCGGATCACGCCAGGGCGGTCGCGATCGCTACCGAAGGCGCGCTCAAAGCGATGATCCTGCCCGGTGTCCTCGCCATTTCGGTGCCGATCGCGGTCGGCGCGATCATCGGCGCCGAGGCGTTGGGTGGTCTACTGGTCGGCTCGATCATCGCCGGAGCGCTCATGGCGCTGATGATGGCCAACGCCGGCGGCGCCTGGGACAACGCCAAGAAATACATCGAGGCCGGCAATCTCGGCGGCAAGGGCTCCGAGCCCCACAAAGCCGCCGTGGTCGGTGACACCGTGGGCGACCCCTTCAAGGACACCTCAGGCCCAGCGCTCAACATCCTGCTCAAGCTGATGTCGATCGTCGCCGTGGTCTTCGGACCGCTCTTCGTGGCCTAAACGGCCCCGGGACGTAAAGGACGCTGAGGCGCTATGCTAGGTTAGACAGGGTGTTCTCCCGGTCTACCAGAGTCCTTTGTCATCCTGAGGACCGCCAGGGACGAAGGATCAAAACGCCGCGTAGCACAGCTGAGGCTCCGTCTCATCATCCAACTTGTCAACGTCCTCGCCGCGTCGGCAGCCCTTGAGCACGAAGCGTCCAGATCCTTCGCCTGTTGGCTCAGGATGACAACCGGTAACCGAAGACTGCCTATCGAAGTGCGAAACCGCTGGCGCTAGCCGAGCTTGCCTTCAAACTCCGACAACCGCTTCTCCAGGTCGCGCTGCCGCACTGCCAGCGAGAGGTCGCCGCGAGTACGCTCCAAAATGCCTCGCACGTTGTCGGTCATTCGCCTCAGGCCGCCTGTCATGGCATCCGGGTAATCGAACGTGACCAGGATGCCGTACACCTCGTCCATCACCGCGAGGCACTCCTCGCAGCGTTCCACATGGCCGGCGCGCAGGATGTCCAGCAGATAGCGCCGCAGCTCCCCCACCGCCTCCGCCAGACCGTTGAGGTACGCTGCCAGCCCCACGTCGAGCTCATCGCGAGTCGGAAGCTTCGTGCCGCCGGCGATGAAGGCGTGCGTGATTCTCGCCTCGGCGTACTCCTTCTCGGAGTCATGCACGAAGCCCGCGTGCTTGATGTCGGGGTGGTCGAGAAGCGCTTGCTTGGCCTCCGCCAGCAGCGATCCCGCCTGGTCGGCCAGCGTATTCGCGGTCTCGAAATCGCCGCGGTGGACGGCGCGTATCGAGTTCGCCGAATTGCGGATCGCGTCGCGGCAGCGACTCAAGCCAGCCTCGCGCGCCGCGTTTTTTGCCGCCAGCTCCTGGCTCGCGGTCTCCGCCAGTGCCTCGATGTCCGGTATCAGTTCTCGCATGCTAGAAATCGTCGTCGCCGTGTTGCCATGGTCGGCGCTGATCGACCACGTAAATGCTGAGAGCGGTCGCCCTGCATGGGTTGCCAGTAAACTCGTAGACAGGCATGCCCGCAGTATAAACGCCAGGCTGACAAGCAGCCTGATGAATCCACGGCGTCAGTCGGTTGCGAAAACCTAGGCGTCTTCGATCGCGTTCTCGATCTGCTCGACACGAAGCACGCGCCCCTTGGCGTCCAGCTCCAGCGCGATGACGTCGATGCGCTGATTAGGCGGCGCCTCCGGGTGTTCCTGAACGTACAGCGCCGCGGCAGCCCGCACATGCGTCGCCTTGCGCCCCGTAATTGATTCCTCAGGCGTCCCCATGCCGCGCCCTCGACGGCTTCGCACTTCGACGAAGACAAGCTCATCGGCGCGTTGGGCGATGAGGTCTATCTCCCCTTCCCGCACGCTCCAGTTGCGCTCCAGGATCTCGTACCCTTTGGACTCGAGGTGAGACGCGGCGACGCGCTCACCGAAGTTGCCAAAGTTTCGATTCCGCCTGCGATTATCTCTAGGCACCTTGTGGCCCTTCGACGAAGGAATGGGGATGTCCCCCATCCTTCAAAGCTAGCTTTCTACGATTATGCCTCAGCATCGACCGTCACGCTCCGTCGTTGAACCGCCGCCCAGCTGCGGCGGTGCTGTGCACACGGACCGTGTTGCTGCAAGGCATCGAGGTGGCTCTTCGTGGCGTAGCCCTTATGCGATGCGAATCCATATACCGGGAACAGCGCATCCATCCGGCACATCACCTCGTCGCGGGCCACCTTTGCCACGATCGACGCCGCTGCAATGCTGCAGCACAAAGCGTCGCCGTCCACGATCGCCTTCTGCGGCGCGGCAAAGCCAGGCAGCAGTTGCGGCCCGTCGATGAGCACGCGGTGCGGCAGCGTCCCCAGCCCTTGAAGCGCGCGTACCATCGCCATGCGATTCGCCACGCTGATTCCCCACGCGTCGATTTCAGACACTGTCGCCCAGCCGATACCGTACGCCATCGATTCGGCCCTTATCGCCGGCGCAAGGCGTTCGCGCTCGGCGGCCGGCAACACCTTACTGTCTCGCACTTCGCTGAGCCAAACAGGCCGTGCTTTGCAGTCGAGAATGACCGCTGCTGCATAGACGGGACCGGCCAGCGGCCCCCGGCCCACCTCGTCGACGCCGGCGACGAGGTTCTCACCGCAGGCCCAAAAGGCCTCCTCGAAGCGGGTGGACGGGGAAGGGCGGGTTCCAGCCGTCATGCTGGCGGCATGTTAACAGCCGACCACGCAGCCTGCATAGCGCGCCATTCGGTAATGCCTTCCTGCGTATGCCGGTCGGTCTCAGACTGACACCCTGCGCCAGTAATCTGTACTATTCAACGAGTACTCTCCAGTTCTCGGTAGGCCTCAAAGGGGAAATAACGTGCCAGTAATCCATATCGAGATGTGGCCCGGCCGCACCCATGCCCAAAAGAAAGAGCTCGCGAAGGCGATAACAGACGCGATGGTAAAAATCGCGAAGACACCAGCTGAAGCCACGATCGTCATCTTCGACGACGTGAAGAAAGGCGATTGGGCTCAAGCTGGCGTGCTTTCATCCGAGACGTAATTGAAGCGTTTCTGCTCATCTTGGGACGAGCCTGAATGCTATACTTGGTTGTGAAGGAAGCCACTTGATGTTGAAACAACATCTCCTCTGTCTGTTATTCAGCGCGGTGAGGTGCGTTTTCCATAGAGGGGTGTGATGGGTTCACGCTGGATGCGTAACAGCTTTGTCTACATGGCGATCCTGGTAGGGGTCATTGCCATCGTGGTCCTCTTCTTCCGTCCGTCCTCGGACTCCACCGAGGACGTCCCTCTAAGTGAGGTCATAGCAGACGCAAGAAGCGGACAGATCGCGAAGATTGTCGTCAAGGGCAACAGCCTCGAAATCACTGAGAGCGGCCAGCAAAACGCAACGCTGAAGTCCCGCAAAGAGGACGGGTCCAGCATCTTCGAGCTGCTGGCCGCCGCCGGCGTGGCCGAAGGCGCTGTCGACATCGAGATCAAAGACGAAGGTGGCCTCGGCGATTGGCTTGGCCTGTTGCTCAACTTCCTACCGCTGCTGATCTTCATCGGCCTGATCTTCTTCCTGCTGCGGCAGGCGCAAGGTTCCAACTCGCAAGCCATGAGCTTCGGCAAGAGCAAGGCCCGCATGTTCACCGCCAACAAGCCCTCGGTCACTTTCATGGACGTGGCCGGCGTGGACGAGGCCAAGGAAGAGCTCGAGGAAGTCGTCGAGTTCCTCAAATACCCCGAGAAATTCGTAGCGCTCGGCGCGCGCATTCCGCGCGGCGTACTGCTGGTCGGCCCGCCCGGAACTGGCAAGACGCTGCTCGCTCGCGCCGTCGCGGGTGAAGCCGGCGTCCCCTTCTTCTCGATCTCAGGCTCCGAGTTCGTCGAGATGTTCGTCGGCGTCGGCGCTTCTCGCGTGCGCGACCTGTTCGAGCAGGCCAAGCGCAACGCCCCCTGCATCGTCTTCATCGACGAGATCGACGCGGTCGGCCGCCAGCGCGGCGCCGGCCTCGGCGGCAGCCACGACGAGCGCGAGCAGACCCTGAACCAGATACTGGTCGAGATGGATGGCTTCGACACGAATACCAACGTAATCGTCGTCGCCGCCACCAACCGTCCAGACATCCTCGACCCGGCGCTGCTGCGGCCCGGCCGCTTCGACCGCCAGGTCGTCATCGACGCCCCCGACGTCAAGGGCCGCGTCGCCATCCTCGAGGTGCACAGCAAGGGCAAGCCGCTGGACAAGGAAGTCGCGCTGGACAACCTGGCCAGGCGCACCCCCGGCTTCTCCGGCGCCGACCTCGCCAACCTGGTCAATGAGGCCGCGATCCTCGCCGCGCGAGTCAACCGCAAGCGCGTCACGATGCACGAGTTCGAGGAAGCGATCGACCGAGTGATGATGGGCCCGGAGCGCAAGAGCCGCGTCCGTAGCGCCCGCGAGAACGAGATGGTCGCCTACCACGAGGCCGGCCACGCCATCGTCGCCTTCATGCTTGAAGACTTCGACCCGCTCTACAAGATCACCATCGTTTCGCGCGGCATGGCGGGCGGCTACACTCTGGCCCTGCCGGACGAAGACCGTCACATCAACACCAAGGCGTATCTGGACAAGCGCCTCGCCATGGCACTGGGCGGGCACGCCGCCGAGGAGCTGGTCTTCGGCGAGATGTCCACCGGTCCCAGCGACGACATCAGCAAGGTCACCAAGCTGGCGCGCTCGATGGTCACCCGCTACGGTATGAGCGAGCGCCTGGGTCCACGTACCTTCGGCCAGAAGGAAGAGCTCGTCTTTCTCGGCCGCGAGATCTCCGAGCAGCGCGACTACTCGGAGAAGGTCGCCGAGGAGATCGACGACGAGGTGCGGCACATCATCGATGAGGCGCAGGATCTGGCGCGCCAGATCCTGCGCGACAACAAGGACAAGCTCACGATACTGGCCGAAAAGCTGATCGAAATCGAGACCCTCGAGGGTGAGCAGCTGATCGCGCTGCTTGGCGGCGAGGAGCCCGCCGCCGCCGAGGAGCCCGCGTCGCCACCGCCCAGCACGCCACCCGCCGAGCCCGAGGCCCGTCCCGACGAGGACCAGCCACGCGGGCAGCCGCGGCCGGGCCTCGCCTGGGGCAACTAACGCAAACCTGAGGGCCGGCCCACAAGCCGGCCTCAGTCTTTCACAGACACGTCGACGCAGCCCGGCCGGCCCGGCGTGACGTGGACAGAGAGTTTGGGCGCGGGGTCAGGCGCACTTTGTTAGGATCGCGAGGGCAGAGCCTTAGCCACACTGCGGAGTGAAGCAGACATCATGGCCGCCCCTTTAGTGGGGTCCCGGGGCGGAGCCCCGGCTTTAATTATCCTGGGTCTCGGGGCGAAGTCCGGCCGCAACGGCGTCGCGACGCAGACGTCATGGCCGCCCCTTTAGTGGGGTTTCGGGGCGGAGCCCCCGTTTAATTATGGACATACGACAGGCAATCACTGCAGACGCCCAGCGCATCGGTGAGGTCCACGTCCTCTACTGGCGCACCGGCATGGCCGACTACATCGACGCCGCTTATCTCGAATCGCTTACGGCCCGCGAAGTCACGATGCAGTGGCTGCGCAGCCTGGCCAGCCCGATCCACGCCGACACGCTCGTCGCGGAGGAAGATGGACGACTCGTCGGCCTCATCGACTTCGGGATCAACCGCAACGAGCTCGGCTTTGACGTCGCCGAGGTTTACGGCCTCTACGTCGATCCCGACAGCTGGGAGCAGGGCATCGACGCCGCACTCCTAGACGCCGCCGAGTTGCATCTCGCCGAAACCGGCTTCGGCAGCGCCGTGGTCTGGACCCTGAGCCGGAACCAGAACCGCCGCGGCTTCTACGAGGATCACGGCTGGACTTGTGACGACGTCGACGATTATCACCACTCGGGAGCGCCGGTCACGCGCTACTCCCGCCGGCTCTAACTCAATCGCACATCATGCGCCCCTTTAGTGGGGTCTCGGGGCAAAGCTCCGGTTTTGCTTACCCTGGGTCACGGGGCGGAGCCCTGGTTTTGCTTATCCTGGGTCTCGGGGCGGAGCGCCGGCTTTAGAATTGACCCTCACGTCGACACTCGCTACCATCAGGCTTCGATGAACAAACGCAAACGCGTAGCCTGGCAAAAGCATCGCAAGGCCAGAAAGAAGGCCGAAGCGAAGAAGAAGGCCGAGAAAGCATCGAGCGGCAGTGGCCGCACGACAGCTGCGGCCTCCTCAGTCGCTGCCACCGCCTCCTGACCTCTCCTCCAGTCTGATCAACCCGGCTTGCGTCGGCTCGAAGCCACAGGCCGCGTAGAAACGCGCCAGCTCGGGCGTGTAGTCGACGTGCAGCCACTGGCACGCTGCGGTCGCCGACGCCTCGGCGGCCCGCCGCACCAGCTCCCCGCCGATACCGCGATTCCTGTACTCGGGATGCACTCGCGGATCGAGCAGAAACGCATGGTCGCGGCCGTCCCAGGCCACGTTGACAAAGCCGATCAGCACGCCGGCCGCATACGCGCCGATGTAGACCAGGCTTTTTGCCAGCACCAGCTGCCAGTCACTGGAGTCCGGCGCCGTCTGCCACGAAGGCAGCCGACGCTGAACAGCACGTTGAGCTCTGCATTCGTCAGGGGCGGCTTGAGCCTGTACGCGATCTCGGCCAGCGTGCCACCCCTGTCGATCGCCGTCACACTCGGGCCTTACAGCGCCAGCGCGTAACCTTTGCCTCGTCGCGACTGCACCGCGTTCACCAGTCCCACCTGGGCCAGTTTCAACCTCAGGTTGCGCATGTGCGCCCGCAGCAGCGAAAGATTGCGCGACCAGTCACCGGCGCCCCACAGCGACTCCATCGCCTCGTCCAGCGACACGACACCGCCGCGCCGGCTCAGCAGCGCGTCCAGGAGTTGGTACTCGGTGCGCGACAGCCCCACCTCGCGCTTGTTGGCTCGCGCCACGCGCAGCCCCGGCTCCAGCGTCAGCGACACCCTCCTGCGGCATAACCGTCGACACCTGCATGACCGCGTCCCTGATGCCTCGTGTGGTCAGCGGCATCTCGACCGTCGCGGCAAGCTCTCGCGACGTCACGCCGAGGCCGATCAAGCGCCCGGCGTAGTCGGGGTGGCCGACACGCAGCACGTCGCGGCCGAGCTCCGAGCCGTCGACCAGCAACGCGTCGCCTTGCGGTCGCGACCCCAGGTCGAGCAACTCCAGCGCACGACTGATCTCCACGGTCGCGTGTCCCACGCCAGTCAGCGCCTGCTCGCACAAGCGGCGCAGCGGCTGATCGCCTATCGCTAATAGTACGGTTGCCATAACAGCACTCTTGTTCGCATACCCTTTAAGCGATACAATAGCCGCCTGAATCAATCCTGCCTAGACCTTAGAGCTAGTACCCGAGTATCGATTTGCCTCTAGACGCCATCGTCGTCCGCGGCGCCCGAGAACACAACCTCAAGAACATCGACGTCACGATCCCGCGCGACAAGCTGGTCGTGATCACCGGACTCTCCGGCTCGGGCAAGTCCTCGCTCGCCTTCGACACGATCTACGCCGAGGGCCAGCGGCGTTATGTCGAGTCGCTCTCAGCCTACGCCCGCCAGTTCCTCGGTCAGATGGAGAAGCCCGACGTCGACCTGATCGAAGGGCTCTCGCCCGCCATCTCAATCGACCAGAAGGGTGCCTCGCGCAACCCACGCTCGACCGTCGGCACCGTCACCGAGATCTACGACTACCTGCGCCTGCTCTTCGCCCGCGCCGGGCGGCCGCACTGCCCCAACTGCGGCCGGCCCATCGAGCAGCAGACGGTGCAGCAGATCGTCGACTCGATCCTCGATCTACCTCAGGGCAAGCGGCTGATGATCCTCGCCCCCGTGATCACCGACCGCAAGGGCGAACACCTCGGCGTTCTGGAAGACACGCGCCGCGCCGGCTTCGTCCGCGTCCGCGTCAACGGCGAGGTCCACGACCTCGAGGACGAGATCGTGCTCGACCGCTACAAGAACCACACCATCGAGGTCGTCGTCGACCGCCTGATCACAGAAGGCGGCGCTTCCGCCAACGGTTCCTCACACTCAGGGCCAGATACGGAGGCCAACCCCTCGACAGCCTCATCTACCTCCCGGCTCGCCGATTCCGTCGAGACGGCCCTCAAGCTCGCCGGCGGCGTCATTCGAGTCTCCATCGAGGACGAGGAAGAGCGCCTGTACTCTGAACACCTCGCCTGCGTCCACTGCGGCCTCTCCTTCGGTGAGCTGGCGCCGCGTAACTTCAGCTTCAACAGCCCGCACGGCGCCTGCCCCGACTGCACCGGCCTCGGCGTCAAGATGGAGATCGACCCCGACCTCGTCATTCCCAACAAGAACCTGACGCTGCAGGAAGGCGCCGTCATCCCGTGGTCCCGCAACTCGATGACCGGCACCTGGTACTTCCGCATCCTGGAGGGCGCAGCGGCCAAGCACGGCTTCCGCACCGACGTCCCCGTGCGTGAGCTGACTAAGGAGCAACTCGACGTCGTCCTCTACGGCGACCCCAACAAGGTCACGGTCACGTACAACAGCTCTCACGGACACACCAACCGGTGGGAGACGCGCTACGAGGGCGTGATCACCAATCTCTCGCGTCGCCACAAGGAAACCGACTCCGACTACATGCGCCAGGAATTCGAGCGCTACATGGCGACGGTGCCCTGTCCTACCTGCAAGGGCGCCCGACTCAAGCCGGAATCTCGCGCCGTCAAGGTCGGTGATCGCAACATCACCGCGACCACCGCGCTTAGCATCATCGACGCTCAGCAATGGTTCGCCCGTCTTGGCAGCGAAGATACGCCGCTCAACTTTCGCGAACAGACCATCGCCTATCAGGTCCTCAAGGAGATTCAGGCCCGCCTCGACTTTCTCGTCGAAGTCGGGCTCGACTACCTGACGCTCGACCGCGCCACGGCGACGCTCTCCGGCGGCGAGGCCCAGCGCATCCGCCTGGCGACCCAGATCGGCTCCGGGCTTATGGGCGTCCTCTACGTCTGCGACGAGCCAACCATTGGATTGCACCCTGCAGACGATGCTCGGTTGATTCGCACCCTGGCGCGCCTGCGCGACCTCGGCAACACCGTCATCATCGTCGAGCACGACGAGTCGATGATGCGCGCCGCCGACCACCTGATCGACATGGGCCCTGGCGCCGGCGCACACGGCGGCGAGGTCGTGTCAACGGGCACACCGGCGCAGGTCATGCGCGACAAGAAGTCGATGACGGGCGCCTACCTTTCCGGCACCAAGCGCATCCCGATGCCGCCCGGCCGCCGCACCGGCTCCGGCGATTATGTGCGGATTGAAGGCGCGCGAGAGAACAACCTCAAGAACCTCAACGTGACATTCCCGCTCGGCAAGTTCATCTGCATCACCGGTGTCTCAGGTTCCGGCAAGAGCACCCTGATCTCCGAGATCCTCTACAAGCGCGCCGCCCAGGCGCTGTACCAGGCTCGCGACCGTCCCGGCCAGCACAAGGCGCTGCTCGGCCTCGAGCACCTCGACAAGGTGATCAACGTCGACCAGTCGCCGATCGGCCGGACGCCGCGCTCCAACCCAGCCACCTACACCGGCCTCTTCACGCCGATCCGCGAACTCTTCGCCTCGGTGCCTGAGGCGCGCCTGCGCGGCTACCAGCCGGGACGCTTCAGCTTCAACGTCAAGGGCGGACGCTGCGAAGCCTGCCAAGGCGATGGCTACATCGAGATCGAGATGCAGTTCCTGCCCGACGTCACCGTGCCTTGCGAGGTCTGCAAGGGCGAGCGCTACAACCGCGAGGCGCTGGAGATCCTCTTCCGCGGCAAGAACATCGCCGAGGTCCTCGACATGACCGTCGACCAGGCCCTCGAGTTCTTCACCGCCTTCCCCAAGGTCCGCGTCAAGCTGCAGACGCTGGCCGATGTCGGACTCGGCTACATCAAGCTCGGCCAGCCCGCCACCACGGTCTCAGGCGGCGAGGCGCAGCGCGTCAAGCTCTCGACTGAACTCTCGCGCCGTTCCACCGGCCGCACCCTCTACATCCTCGACGAACCCACGACCGGCCTCAGCTTCGAGGACGTCAAGAACCTGCTCAGCGTCTTGCAGCGTCTCGCCGATGGCGGCAACACCGTCATCGTCATCGAGCACCACATGGACGTCGTGCTCAACGCCGACCACATCATCGACCTCGGCCCGCAAGGCGGTCACCGCGGCGGCGAACTGCTCGCGGAGGGCACCCCGGAGCAAATTGCGTCGCACCCCAGCAGCCTCACCGGCCATCACCTGCGCGAAGCCTTCGCCCGCCGCGGCATCACCAGCGCCCCGAACGCCACCGCCGCGAAGAAGACCAAAGCGTCTGCCGCGAAGGCGAAGCGCGCCCCAAAGGCCAAAGTCGCGAAGTAAACAAACGTGCCCAGGGTTCGCGATGCTACCAGACTGATCGAACGAGACGGATGGCTGCTCGTTAGAACCAGGGGAAGCCATTGGCAATTCAAACATCCGTTGAAGGCCGGCCTCGTGACGATCGCAGGGAATTCCAGCCACGACCTTCCGCAGGGCACGTGGAATAGTATCCTGAAACAAGCCAATCTTCGGGAGGACGAACCACGGTGAAGTACGCAGTAGTTTTTGAGAAAAGCGAGCGCAATTATGCCGCCTACGTACCCGACCTCCCGGGATGCATCGCCACAGGAAAGTCACGCAGCGACGTCGAGCGCAACATCCGCGAAGCAATCTCGCTGCATTTGAACGGACTGAAAGAGGAAGGCGAAGACCTGCCTGAGGCATCAGCCTGGACCGAGTCCGTCGAAGTGAGTTAGCCCATCAAACGAAAACGGCCCGTCGTATAACGCACCGTCTCACATCCAAAGCTACCCTTAATTCGCCGCCGGCAGCCGCTTCCCCACGTCCTCTCCGTACATGTGCGGCTTCGACGCCTGCTTCGGCGGCATGTTCTGCAGGGCCTCGAGCAACTCCGTCTCCGCCCGCGTGATGTCGAACGGGTCGCCGTGCGGCTGCGGGTAGTCCTTGCCCGTCGGCCAGTACACCTCGAGGCGATTGTCCTCAGGGTCGCGAAAGTAGCACCCGAACGCGATGCCGTGGTTGACGATTCGGTCAATCTGGCACCCGGCATCGACGATGCGACCGTGCAGCTCCTTCAGGTCCGCCAACGAGCCCACCGTGAACGAGATTTGCTGCGCCAACGTCTTCTCGCCCTCCCGTGCCTTGGCGAAAACGAACTCGTGGTGCTCTTGCTCCGGACGCGCGCTGAGGAAGATACCGCGCTCCGGGCCGCCGCGGTTCGTCAGCGTCATGCCTAGCACGCCGGTGTAGAAGTCGATCATCTTCTGGACGTCGTCGACGTAGATGCCAACGTGGCCCAGCCCAGTTACCTTCGCGCCCATAACGACCTCCGTCCGACTTGCAGGATTTCGCCCGCATCATGGCTCAACTCGAATCGCTCGACGCCTCTGCTCATCTCAGCCGCTATACTCCGCCCGACATGTCGTCCGCAGCCGTCTTGCCTCAGACCATTCCCGACAACCTTGCCCTCGCCGCCGAGCGCTTCGCCGACCACCTCGCCTACGTCGAGGGCGAGAGACGCGTCACCTGGTCCGAGTTGGACGCCCTCGCCCGCGAGACCGCCGCTGGCCTCGTCACGCTTGGCTTGCAGAAAGGCGACCGCGCCGAGATCTGTGCCGAAAACAGCATCGACTGGATCGTCGCCTACCACACCGTCGCGCAAGCGGGCGCTGCGGCAGCCCTCGTCTACTTCGAACTGGCACCCGCCGAGATCGAAGAGCAGATAAGGCGCCCGGCTGCCGCCTGCTCCTCGCATCCCAATCCGTCCTCGACAAGATCGCCCCGCCGGCTTGCGTCCAACACGTCGTGTCGATCGGCGACGGCAGTGCCCTTGAAGACCTCGCGGCCCAGGGCGCTTCAGGGCAGCCTGACCTACCGGCCCTTGCACCCTCACCGGACGACCTCGCGGCCATCATCTACACCTCCGGTACCACCGGCGGCGCCAAGGGCGTCATGCTCTCCCACCGCAACCTCATGTCCAACTGCGGCGCCATCCTCGAGACGCTCGAAGTTACGGGCGACGACTCCGCGCTACTCGTCCTGCCTATGCATCACGCCATGCCGTTCATCGCCACCATCGTGCTGCCATGCTCCGTCGGTGGCTCCTTCGTGATCGAGAACGACCTGCGACGCATTCGCGACCGCCTGCAGGAGCACCGCCCGACCATCCTCTTCGGCGTCCCGGCGCTTTTCGAGGTCGTCTATCGCAACGTCCTCGCGCGCGCCGAGGCCGAGGGCCGTCTCAGGCTCTTCCTGGCGCTGCAGAAGCTTGTCGTCCGGGTCAAGAAGCTCACGGGCTTCAACATCGGTCACCTCGTCTTCAAGCAGGTCCACCGCGCCCTGGGCGGCCGCCTCCGGTTCCTCTTCAGCGGCGGGGCCGCGCTCAGCCCGCGTACCGCCGGCGCCTTCTTCAGCCTCGGCCTGCCTCTGTTGCAAGGCTGGGGTATGTCGGAGGCCTCACCCGCCGTCGCCCTGCAGCGCTTCGACGGGCGCCGCTTCCGCCGCACTCGCTACTACGAATCGCACGTCGGCAGCGTTGGGCCGGCGCTGCCTGGCGTCGAGGTCCGCCTCGTCGACGTACCGGAGAAGGGCATCAGCGTCGCTGAGGCCGGCGAAGGCGAAGTGCTGGTACGCGGCGACAATGTATTCCTGGGCTACTGGGACGCGCCGCAGGAGACCGCGGAGGCGCTGCAGGACGGCTGGCTGCACACCGGCGACCTCGCCCGCATCGACTCCGAGGGCAACATCTACCTCACGGGCCGCAGCAAATACGTCATCGTCCTCGACTCCGGTGAGAAGGTGATCCCTGACGAACTGGAAGAAAACCTCGCGGCCTCGGCCCTGATCGAGGACCTCTGCGTTGTGGGAAGAGGGTCACAGGACGGCCGCAACCGGATGCAGGTCACCGCGGTCGTCTACGCGGCGGTCGAAGCCGCCCTGGCCTCCGGCGCAAGCAATGAGGAATCCCTGCAGCGCCTGGTCCGCGAGGAGATCGAACGCCACGGCCAGCGCCTCGCGGCTTACAAGCGCATCGTCCGCGTCGAGCTCAACGACGCCCCGCTGCCCAGGACCGCCTGCGCAAGGTAGCCCGCGGCCTCATCGCCCCGAGCTACGAGTTCGACTACGCCCGTTGGCTCGCCTCGGCTGGAGAGGCAAGGTGACGTGACCACTTCGGTCAGAATCGGCCCGGCCAGACTCACTACTTCACGTCTGATCCTCGCTTACGCTCTGGGCTTCGCCTTGTTCATCCTGCTACCCGTCGCCTTGTCTGAGGCGGACACCTTCAAAGGCCTCACCTGGGGCGACATCGTCGATGCGCCAATCGTCATACTGCCGGTCGCTCTGTTATTCCGCATGGCCCTCGACGCCAACCTCGGGCGCGCAACCGGTCTACGCGTCAGCGTCCTCCTGGCGCTTCTCCTGTTTGTGCAGGGCCGCGCCATCCACCTCGCCGCGAACGCCATATCACACAGCCTGGGAACCGCTGACGCGGCCTGGGAGCCTGCCTATTTTCTCGACGAGAACGTCGGCCACTACGAGCTGCAGCTCTCACTGATCAGCCTGGCGTGGCTCTTCATTTGGTACCGCCGCCCCTCGCCTGGTACGGCCGCCCCTCGCCGCTTACTCTCCCCGAGCTCCCGTTATTGGCCCTCGCTATCGCCGGCTACGGATCGCTCTCGGCGGCTGACGCCATAGAAGGCCAGACTGTGCCTCTCGTGCTACCAGCTTCGTTGGCGCTGGCCTTGATCGGAACCAGGATCGCCGTTCGACACCGCGACGAGTACGTCGTCTTCTTCACGGGTTCCTACGCGGTCTGCTTCCTGGGGTTGGTTGTCTACGGCGCCATCAACGGCGGCTGGCCGGAGATTCTATAGCTTGACTCGCTGCCAAATCAGCCGCCCGACCGTCACGTTCTAGCTTCCTTCGACCGACTGGGCCTCTTCTCGCCACCGCTCGAACTCAGAGTCCGGGTCGGCCACGCCCAACTCGTTCGCCGCCCGCCGCCGCGAGTGGATCCCCGCCGCCACCAGCCGCGTCTCGTCGGCCACCAGCCGGCTGCGGTCCACCGGCAGCAGTTCACCCCAGACGACCCGCGAACGGTAGGGCGCATAGTTAACGCCCGTGTACTGCTCCAGCAAGCGCGGGATCATCTCGTTGCGCCGCTTGAACGCGACTCGCGCAGCAGTCGCTTGCGCTGCACCTTCTTCAGCAACGGGTCCAGCTCGATGTTCAGCGCCACGCCGGACAGCGCCGCGCTGCCACCCCCAAACGCCGTCCGCGGTGTCTCGCCCAGATCGTGCAGCGTGCGGTACACCAGCTCAACGTAGTCGGCGTGCAGCCGCACATCACCTCCTTGCAGGAGATCGAGTAGGTACGCCCGTACCCGCTCCGGCAGCTCCCACACAGCGCCCGGCTGCACCGCGATGTCGTGCGACTCCGTGACGTTCTCGAGCACGGCGATTGGGTTGCCCGACAGCTCCAGGATCATCGACAGCTGCGACAACGCCCGGTTCAGCTCCCGAACCGGCTCCATCACCGGCGCGATGTCGCTCACACCCCAGAACTGCTTCGGCTCACGCAGGTTGGGATAGAGCACGAACGGGATGAAGCCGTACGGGTTGGCCTTCGCCTCGACTAGCGCCCCGTCTAGCCATAGCTCGAATCGCTCCGCCGCCCACAGCTCCGTCACGGCGTGCTGCTTGCGAACCGTCTGCCCTTGCAATACGTCCTTCGCTACCGAGGTTCCGTCGTGCCCTGAGCCTGTCGAGGGGTAGAGCAGCGGCACCTCCTCATCCGATAGTCGGTAGCGACTCGCCACCCGCCAGACGCGCGACACGTCGTCGCCCAACCACCAGGCCTGGATGCCCTGCACGTCCGGCGCCGAGACGCGCACGCGGCGCCCGTCCGCGTCCCAGGTCACCTTGTAGACGCCGTCACCCAGCACCGACGCGTCGACCTCACTGTCAAAGTCGATCTGCGCCAGCCCGTTCGACTCGTAGACGTCACGCAGCGCCTTTTCCACCTGTCGCGCCCGTTGCTTGGCCTCCTCGCTCGAGTCATCCTCGTCGACCACGAAGCTGACGCCGCCCATCAGGTACGACGCCGCCTTGTCGACCAGCGTTTTCGCGTAGTTGAAAACCAGCCCCCGCTCGCGCCGTCGCGAATTGCCGGGCCACTGCTGGCCCTGGTAGAACGCCAGGTTTTCGCGGTATCCCCGCATCCGCGCCGCGTCCATACGCGGCAGTTGCTCCACCAGCGCTCGGTTGTTCTCTACAAACGTCACCATCGCCTACCTCCTGCCTCGCTTGGTTCGCGCCAGCGCCCGGAACACGGTGCGCCGCGAAACGCCGAACCGATTCGCTATCTCCTCAACCTCTTCTCCTGCCAGGCGCAACGCCACGATCGACCGGTCGCGGCCCTGGCTGAATAGCCGCCGCGTACCGCCCGGCTCGTCGTAGCGGCAGCGCACCAGGAGGCAGGACAGACAGGTCGCATGCACGTCGCACCCTGTATCCACATACCGCGTGTTTTCCGGTAATGCATCGCTGCGAGCTCGCCGCTCGATCGCGAGCGCGTCCCGCATGGGCCCTTCAGCGGGGATATTTGGGTGTCCCCCATCTTCGAAGCCCGTGTGCTCGGGCAGTGCATCGCTACGAGCTCGCTTCTCGATAACTTCAAGCCTGTCGCCACGCCTTCCGACCGCGACCATCCGAACCCTCCAGGGGTCTCTGCCTACTCGCCGCGCACTCGTCCACGCGCCGGCCTCGGCCCGGCGTCAGCCGCAGCGGCCGCCGTCAGCGCCAGGCTCACCACGTAGTCGTCATGCCCATCCCGCTCGTCGACGTGGAAGCGCATCAGCTGGTTCGGCCTGTAACTCGCCCGGCACAGCTCCAGCTGCCGCCGGCACTCGCGCAGCTCCGCCGCGTCGCGGCCGTACAGGCGCAGGCGCCCGCCGTTCACCGCCGCCAGCAGGCCGTAACCGAGCCTCGACTTCGAATCCGCGGTCAGCTTCACCGGCTCCACCCGTGACGGCCCCAGCGCTCGCGCCTGGAACGCCGCCACCGGCTCCCCGATGCCCGTCGCGTCGATTACGATGCGCGCTACGCGCCACTCACTGAGCAGCGCCACCAACGTCCGGTGCAGCGAGGCGTGCGGTACACCGGTCCAGGCGTAGTGCTTCACCACCTCGACGCCGCTCTCAGCCCTCGGTTCCGAGGGCGCGATCAGCCTGCCGATCGTCAGCACCGTGGAGTCGTGACCGCCGCCACTCTCCGACTCCTCCCCGGCCACGTCCAGCCCCGCCAAGTACGTTTCACCCGCAACCGGACCGTCTAGCGCTGCGTGCGCGCCTCGCAGCAGCGTCAGCTGGTTCGGGCCCAGCAAGCGTCCGGCGCCCGACAGCGTCCGCAGGCAGTACTGCGTCAGGAACATCGGGTGCTCCGCGCCCAGCCGTTCCTCTTCCTGCCGCACGAAGCCTGCGTAGCGTGCATTGCTCTGCGCGACTATCGTCCAGTCGTACTCGAAGTGGCGCCGGATGCCGTCGCGACGCTCCGCCGCCAGGTGCGCTAGGCGCGCACGCTCCAACAAGCTGCCGTCATCCCACGCCGTGCCATAGAAAACCGTGGTCGCGCCGGATGCCGCCGCCATCGGCTGCAGCTCCTTGTCGAACTTGTCGATGTCCACGTCCTGCGCCTCGTCCACCTCCAGCAGCAGGTCCGCCGTGTGCCCCACGACGTTGCTCGACGGCTCGGCCGACAGGAAGAGTTGCCGCGCCCGGCCCAGACGCACGCAGTTCCCGCCATCCCTTGACGCCAGGCCAACCAGGCCCGCCTGCGTCACTCGCTCCCACAGCCGCTCCAGGCTGATCCGCGCCTGCGGCTCGAATGTCGGCGCCGCCTTGATTGAGGTCACCGCGGGTACGGCGGCAGCGCGCCAGCACGTCCAGCTCAATGCGCACCGATACCTCGTTCTTGCCGCCCTGTCGCGCGATCTCGACCGAGAACGACAACCCCTGCCGCCGCCGCACGCTGTCCAGTACAGCCGCAGCGACCTCGCGCTGATACGGCCGCAGCGGCGGGAAGACTCGATGGGCCGTCATGCAAAGACCCTCAGGAGCGCCTGCGCCATAACCGTCCCGGCGCTGAAGAACAGAAGCCCGTTGATCCGCGATTTCAGCTCGGCGACCTCAGCTTCCAGGCCACGCAGCCGCTCATCGACCCGCGCCCGAAGGCCGCGGCCTCGCTAACTCGGCGCGTCCGCCCGTTTTCCGACTCCTCAGCCACGTTTTTCAAGCGAACCGTCCCTCGGCCAGACCTCCCCTTCGATCTCTGCTGCCATCGCCTCCGCGATCGCGTCCTGGTCCGCCTTCGGCAGCCGGTACTTCGCCGCCAGCGCCTGCACCAGCATCACGACGCCTCGAAGCATCAACTGCAGGTCCTCGGGTTGCTTCTCAGCGCCGTCCGTAGCCGCAGACGCAGCAGGGCAATCTCCTGGTCGACTCCTTCGACCTCCAGCGCTACCGGGAAGTCGTCCTTTTCGGCCTTCGTCAGCGCCTTCTCATAGAATCGTTTCGCCCTATCTGCCGATCGCGCCCTCGTCACCGTTTCGCTCCGTCTTCTGCGTGCCGCCTAGCAAGTCCAGCAGCGCCTCCAGTGACTCCGGCGGCAGCGCCGACGCCGCGTCCGCCACGCCCAGCAGCAGGTACAGCGCCACCGACTGCCATTCCTGCCGCTCCACAGCGATTGACAACGGCGTCACGTCAACCCGCCTATCCCCGTGAACGACCGTTGCGCAGCAAGCGGCAGCGCCGACGCCGCGTCCGCCACGCCCAGCAGCAGGTACAGCGCCACCGACTGCCATTCCTGCCGCTCCACAGCGATTGACAACGGCGTCACGTCAACCCGCCTATCCCCGTGAGCGACCGTTGCGCAGCAAGAGGGCGCTGATGGTCGCTGAATCAATCAGCAACACGCTGCGGACCGCGACCACACTCGCGTCCCGCGACTCGGGAGACGCCTCGACTACCGGAGAAGCCAGAAACGTCAAAGCCTCCAACGCTACGGCGCCGCTGAGCAGCGCCAGCGCAGATGCGCCGACCCTGCGACCGGCCAAGTGTGCGCCTCGCGCGTAGCCAACCAGTCGCTGGCAGTTCATCGATGCCAGGATCAATCCGGCGCTTGCTTCCACCAGGACCAGCGTCTCCAGCCACTGCACCGCCACCTCGTTTCGGCTTGATGTCCCTCAGTATAGGACGTCTGTTCTCATACCAAACCATGCGGTGTCACTCCGCAATCGAGGTCCGCGCTGGGAGTTGCTCCCGGACGTAACTTCAAAGCGCTAGGCACCGAGGGCGCACGGTCGGTCCCTTTAGCGGGGCTCTGCCGGCCCGGCGCAAGCTAACCCAGACGCCACGGCCAGCTCTTCAGTAGGGGTCTCGGGGCAAAGCCCCGGCTTTAATAATTGACACCGGGAAGCGCCGGCGTACGATCCCTCTGTGACCGGCCCCGACATCCTCAACCGCCATCGCGACGCCATCGAACGTGAGGTTGGCCGCTCGTTGGCCGCTACGGGCTCACCGATCGACGAGATGCTGCGCTCCTATCTCGGCTGGACCGCCGATGGCCTCCCATCGCTCGCGAAGTGTCTGCGGCCTTCGCTCTGCCTCACGGCGTGCGAGGCGCTGGGTGGCGACGCTAATCAGGCGCTGCCCGTCGCAGCCGCGGTTGAGCTCGTGCACAACTTCTCTTTGATTCACGACGACATTGAGGACGGAGACGTCATCCGCCATCACCGACCCACGCTGTGGCACGCCTACGGCCGCCAGCCCGCCGTCTTCGCCGGCGTCGCGCTCTGGTCGATCGCCAACCAGACCCTCGACCGCGCCCTGGACGCCGGCCTCCCGCCGGAGCGCGTCCTGCAGGCACAACGCGTCCTCAATGACGCCTGCATCGAGATGATCGAAGGTCAGCATCAGGACATCAGCTTTGAAGAGCGCGACGACGTCACCCTGACCGAATACATCGGCATGATCGGCCGCAAGTCCGGCGCGCTGCTCGGCGCCTCGCTCAGGCTCGGGGCGCTCGTCGCCGGCTGCGACGATGAGGAACAGGAGCGCTTTTACACCTTCGGCCGCGAGCTTGGCATCGCTTTCCAGATTCGTGATGACATCCTCGGTATCTGGGGTGAAGGCAGCGCCACCGGCAAGCCCGTCGGCGCCGATATTGCCCGCAAGAAGAAATCGCTGCCGGTCGTACACGCCTTCCAGCAGGTCGTCGGGCCCGACCACGAGGTCCTCACCGAGGCTTACTCCAAGCCTCAGATGGACGACAACGACATCAACGAGGTCCTGTCGATCCTGCAGCGCTGGAACTGCCGCTACTTTGCCCAGGGCCTTGCCGAAGACCATCGCTCTCGCGCCATGGGAGTGCTCTCCCGCACTCCTATATCACCTGACGCCCGCCGTTCCTTCGACGACCTCATGTCCTTTGTCCTCGAACGCGACTACTAGAGAGTCCTAGCCAGCCAGGTAGGAGAGTAGCGATGGCGGTAGATTGCGCCAGGGCCTCAACCAAACAGCGCGCATCATCTGCGACATCCGCGTAAGCAGTAACGTACAGCGCCGCATATCCTCGTGACTCATCCCGTTGAGGCGGATTTCGGCCCAGCGCACGCCTCGCTCGTCGTCCTGGATGATCTGCTCCAGCACACCAAGCAGGTTCGCATCTGCCGACCACAACAACCTGTAGTAGCGCTGATTCGTCGAGGCCTTGATGCCGCGGTAGAAGGCGCAGACCTTCATCGCTTCCGTCGGCTGGGCCTGCACCAGCGCGAACGCTTTCGTCACAACATAGTCCACGGTTGTGGGCGGCCGTCCAGTGCGGCGCCGGAGTTCCTCCGAAAGCAGCCGGTGGTGCCGCCGTTCGTCGGCCAGCTGGACGCTGAGTCCGGCCCGAATGCCTGTATCGCTCGAGGTCCGATACCAACGATCAATCAGGTCGATGCTGCTCAGCTTGATCTGCCAGAGACGCGCCAGAATCTCGCACAGCGCCTCTTCGGAGATCGTTGAATTACCGAATGCGTATCGCATTCACTCCCGCCTATCTGAACAATCGGCAAGCAGGCGGCGATCTGTGGGCTTGTGGGGCTGGACGGTTACGCGCTGCGGCGCCGCCCTGACATACGCAGCTGTTGCACAGCCGTCAGCTGTCGCTTCGGCATCCGCATCGCGCGGCGCTCTTGTTTCGACTGCTCCAGCGACATCTCTGCCGCCGCCAGGAGCTCCTCTCGGCTGCTCCCGTCCTCCGGATACGACACGATCGCGAATGACGCCGAGACGCCGCTCTTACCGCCCTCGTCCGTCTCGAACACCGAGAGTGCCTCCAGCCTGTCGACCAGCTCACTCGTCAGCTCCGCGGCCATCGCCCGGTGCGACTCCGGCAGCTGGATCGCGAACTCGTCGCCGCCGTAGCGCGCCACGATTTCAGGCAGCGCAACCGTGCTCGCCAACGTCATACCGACCGAGCGCAGGACGCGATCACCCATCGTGTGTCCGAAGTTTTCGTTGCAGTCGCCGAAATCGTCCAGGTCAAGGAAGATGGCCGATAGCCTGCGGCCGAATCGTCGCGCGCGCACGACCTCGCCCTCCCGGGTTTCCAGGAAATAGCCACGGCTGTGCGCCCACGTTACAGGGTCAATGCCGCCAAACCGCGTGGTCTCCTCGCCGGCCAAGAGCGCCTTGAACGCCAGCGTGCAGTGCCCTGCCGCCAGCTCAAGCACTTCGATGTCGGGTTCGCTTTCCGAGAACAAAAAGACACACAGGCCGAACGATTCCCCCTCCATCACCAGAGGAGCAACAGCCGCCTTTCCAACGCGAAGACCCTGCCGGATCTTGTCGCAGGCCTCCTTGGGCAGAACACTTCCGAAAATCGAACAGGTTCGACGTTACGGTGACCTCACCGCTGTCCATGATGTCGCGCAGGTTGCTGCGCACCGGCATCGGGAACTCGAGGTCCGCCACGTTCTCGTTCGCCGCAATCGAAGCCTGTTCCAGCCCTGCGTCATCGATCGAGGCAAGCTGTGCCGCAGTCAAGACCTCGCGTCGACGATCGAGCAGCAATGGGTAAGTGACGATCGCGCCCGTAACCCGCGGCGCGCGCTCCAAGAACAACGAAAGCATTTCCTCCAGCGTACCCGCGCTGTGCAAGAACAGGCTGAGCACTGTCAGCTCATGCAACCGGTCTGCCTGCCCAATCGCTTTTTCCCGGCTCAACGCCTGGTTGCCGGAGCCTTCCGATCGCGTCGACTGTCTCAGGCGTTCTGAGTTAAGACCTGCGCGCTTGGAAGACTTCGAGAACAGCTTCATGCCGCGCTGTCCTTGCCTTTCAGATCTTTGCCGATCTGCACATTCAGCCGGACTCCGTCAGAGTCCACCTCGCAGGCGCGGCCGAACACGGCCTTCACTGCCTCCGCAAGCACCTCGGTCTCGGGAATCGCCGCCTTCACGTTCAGACCCACCGTCACGCTATGCGGCGTGTAATTCAGCAGCGCGGCGTTCTCATCACAGTTGACTCGACTCAGCGTCTCGTAAACGCGCGCCAGCTCACTCTACCCTCGGAGTCCTTGATCACGATGACCGGTGGGCCGGACGGCTCCAAACGGGTCGACTGCCAGTCAGAGAAAGAAAACGTGCTTCCGGCGTCCGATACAGGGCTTACCCCTTCCGCTTCGTTGTACCCAGAGGCCATCTCAGCGCGTGCCGCGTCTACTGCTCGCTGCACCTCGTCGCGCACATCCTGGTCGGAGTCCACAGTTGCTATAGCCTCGTCATCCTCATCGGCGACGCCGGCGTCCAACTCAGCGCGCATCTGCGCCACCATGCCCGCCACGTCTTCTCGTTTAGTTTCGTCACCATTGCTATCCCCGGACTCAGCGGGCTCTTCGGGAACATCGAGAAGTCCGTGTTGCATCTCTGCGACGGTTCGCGCCACTTCCTGCCGCCGTGCCTCGTCGTCGTCACTGCCATCCTCAATTGCAGCTTCCGATTCGCTCGCCTCTAGGTCTGCAGTGCGCATCTCCGCGACCATCCGTGCGACCTCCTGCCGCCGCGCCTCGTCGTCACTGCCATCCTCGATTGCCTCTTCCGGCTCGCTCGTCTCGAGGTCTGTGGTGCGCATCTCCGCGGCCATCCGCGCGACCTCCTGCCGCGGCGTCTCATCCTCGTCCTCATCCGGCGTCGAGACCACCTCCTCATGCCCTTCGGGCTCCTCTTCGACACTATCGCGTAGCTCCGACACCATCTTGGCCACGTCGCGGCGAGTTGCCTCGTCGTCAGGTTCTTGAGCTGATTCAACCTCGCTCCACGACTCTTGCGAATCGCGGCTATCCTGGATCTGCGCGACGCTGTTCGAAACCGCTTCACGGCCGGCCTCTTCGTCTTCATCGCCAGCGTCAACCGCGGTGACCTGCTCCCCTTCGGCGCTCATGATCTCTGGAGGTTCATCGCTCATCGGCTCAGCCACGGCGGCAGGCCGCGCGATCGGCCACGAGCCCTCGCTGGTCGAATCCATCTCGTAGTTATGGCGTCTTGGATTCAGGTCTGGCTCCGGCTCCGTCGTTTTGGGACCGGGCCAAAACGGCACACCGACCGTTTCATCCTCCAGCTTTGGGCCGGCCATCGGCGGCGCTTCTACTGCCGCGGACGTAACCTGATTCCGGGTCGGCTCCGGGTCCGCCGCGAAGGCAGGCGGAGCGGCGGGCGCGATTTGCGAGGCTGCTTCTGGCACCGCTGGCGGCCGATACGACTTGAGCCCCCGGACAGCATGGCGCAGCTCAGACAGGGCGTCCTCGGCAGCGATGAACTTGGACTCCAAGTCCGCGATCAGCGATTCAAGTTGGAAATCCACAGACGCGGCCCTGGTATTCGGATGGAATTCAGACATTGCGGCCTATGCTTCCTCGGCGATTTCGTCTCTATAGTTCTCGGCCATCCTGGCTCAATTCCTGAGATATTTTCCGAGTTCCCCAAGCACATTTTTTGCAGGATCCGGTATCTGTGTCCTCGGACGCCCCCGATTGAGCGCTCTCGTAAGACCCGCAGTGTCCTTTACCCACACCTCGGTGGGTTTGCTCCTCATTCACTGCTTGGCTATGCTCCACCTGTCTCATGGCGGCCGTTCGAGAGCTCTACGACCTCGGGGAACGCCCACCTCTGGGCGAGGTCCCGCGGCAAATGCACGCCCAGGTCCTACGCCAGGCGCGCTTTGGTGAGCCCGTCGACGCCTTCCAGCACGAGGTCATCCCAGTACCGGAACTCGAGCCGAACCACGTCCTCGTCCACGTTATGGCCGCCGGGATCAATTACAACAACGTCTGGGCCGCACTCGGCGTCCCGGTCGACGTCGTTCGCACGCATCGCCAATCCGGCGACGCCGGCGACGAGGAAGGCTTCCATCTCGGCGGTAGCGATGCCTCGGGTATCGTCCAGGCCGTCGGTGAAGCCGTTACCCACGTAAAACCCGGCGATGAAGTCGTCATCCACTGCGGCATGTGGGACGAGAACGACCCGTTGATTGCCGCCGGCGGCGACCCAGCCTTCAGCAACTCCTTCAAAATCTGGGGTTATGACTCCAACTGGGGCAGCTTTGCTCAGTTCACCCGTGTCCAGGCACATCAATGCCTGCCCAAGCCGTCACGCCTGACCTGGGAGGAGGCCGCTGCTTACACACTGGAGGCGGCGACCGCATACCGGATGCTCGCCTACTGGGAGCCCCATACCGTCAGGCAGGGTGACGTCGTCCTCGTCTGGGGAGGCTCTGGCGGCCTCGGCTCCATGGGTATCCAGGTCACGAAAGCGCTCGGCGGCGTCCCCATCGCCGTCGTCTCCAACGACGAGCGCGGCGAGTACTGCAAACAGCTAGGCGCCGTCGGCTACATCGATCGCACCAGGTTCAACCACTGGGGTCGTCTGCCAGACTGGCACGACGATAAGGCCATGACGAAGGCCGTCCTTGGCTTTCACGCCTTCGGCAAGGCGATCTGGGACATCCTCGGCGAGCGCCGTGGCCCTCGCATCGTCTTCGAGCACCCAGGCCAGGACACCATCCCGACCTCCCTTTTTGTCTGTGACACCGGCGGCATGGTCGTTGTCTGCGCCGGCACAACCGGCTTCAATGCCGATGTCGACCTGCGCTACCTCTGGACGCGCCAGAAGCGCTTCCAGGGCTCCCACTTCGCCACCGATAAGGAGGCCCGCGCCGTCAACCAGCTCGTCGCGGAAGGCAAGATCGACCCCTGCCTGACGCGCACCTTCGCCTTCGACGAAGTCGGCCAGGCCCACCAGCTTCTGCGCGAGAACAAGCACCCCAACGGCAACATGGCGATCCTTGTCGCCGCCGACCCGGGCCAGAAGTAATCGCCGCCTCGCAGTGTTGCCTTCCGAGGCCTCTGAGCGAGCGGCAGGACATCGTCATTCGGCTTCATATATTCGCCCTCGCCTACTGTTCCACTCAGCCGCTTCAAGTGTGTACCCTTTACACCGCAAAGGAGCGCCATGCCTGCAAACGTCATCACCCTCAGCGTGCTCAACGGCTCCGGCGGTTACTCCATCGCCCATCAGGTAGCCGAGCGAATGGGCCTGCGCTATTACGACTGGGAGATCACCTCTGAAGCCGCCAACCGGGCCGGGGTTACCCCGTCTGACGTCATTGCCGCGGAGCGTGCTCCCGGCTTCTTCGAGCGTATGATGGGGCGCCTCGGCGCGGTTTCCGCCATAACCGTGGAGGGCGGCGCGGGCTTTGCCGATCCATCGCCCGCGGTCTGGGACATCGCGCTCCAGAGCCTTAACTCGGACGCCTATCGCCAGGTCATCGAGCAGGTCGTCGAAGAGCTCGGCAACCAGGGCAATGCCGTCATCGTCGGTCATGCTAGCCAGCACATCCTCCGCGACCGCTCCGACGTGCTCCGCGTCTTCGTGACCGGCTCACTCGGCAGCCGCTCGCAGCGACTCGCTCTGGAGCAGAGCATCGACTTCGTCAAGGCCGAAGCGCTGGTCAAGCAATCGGATAAAGACCGCCGCGACCTCCTCAAGCGCCTTTACGCCTTCGACTGGCTCGACTCCACCCAGTACGACCTCACGATCAACACTGACCGGCTCGCCACCGAATTTACCGCCGACACGATCGTCGCGGCCGCTCAGTCCCTCCCCTGACCGCGCTGGAGCGCCTGCCCGCCAGTCACGTACACTCGCCCCATGCAGACCGCGAGCGACATCGCCCAGGCCATCCGGAGCGGCGCACTCTCAGCCGTCGACGCCGTCCAACAGGCACTCGACCGAATCGACGCCGTCGAGCCGCGAATACACGCCTGGGTCGAGCTCGACCGCGAAGGCGCCCTGGGTCAGGCCCAGGGCCTAGCGCAGTTCGACCCTTTCAGCCTTCCGCTCGCCGGTGTCCCCGTCGGCATCAAGGACATCGTCGACGTCGCCGGCCTGCCAACCCGCCTCGGCGCTGCTTCCTTCGCCCATTACACGCCAAACCGCGATGCCACCGTTGTAGCCCGACTGCGCGCCGCAGGCGCGATCATCCTCGGCAAGACGCACACCACCGAGTTCGCCTACCTCGACCCGGCGCCGACCCTCAATCCCTGGAACCGCGACCACACCCCGGGCGGCTCCTCCTCTGGCTCCGCCGCGGCCGTCGGAGCTCGCACCATCTCCCTCGCCATCGGCTCGCAAACCGTAGGCAGCGTCCTGCGTCCCGCCGCCTACTGCGCTTGCGTCGGCCTGAAGCCGACGTATGGCCTGATCAGCTACGCTGGCACCGCCAACCTCGCTTCCAGCTTCGATCACCTCGGCGTCATCACGGACTGTGTGGCAGACGCCGCCCTCGCCCTAGGCGTCGTGGCCGGCAAGGACCGCTTCGACACCAACTCCATCGAGGCCCCGGGGGACGACTACACCGCAGCGGCCGCCTCGCCATCGCCGCCCCGGCTCGGCCTCATCCGCTCCTACTACCAGGGTCACGCCGGCGAGGAGCTCAACCACCACCTCGACGCCGTCGTCCATATCCTGCGCATGGCCGGTGCGACGGTCGAAAACACCGAGATGCCCGCCGATGCCGCGGTGATTCGCGCCGCCGGCGACCCGATCATGAAGTACGAGGCCGCCCAGACCCATGAAGCGCTCTTCGAGGCCCACGGCAAGCTATACCGGCCCGGCATCAAGGCGCTCATCGAAGACGGTCGCACCATCAGCCAGGACGACTACGCAGCCGCCCGCGAAGCCGTAGCCCGCCTTCGCGCAGGCATCATCGAGACGCTCGCCCGCTTCGACGCACTGATCTTCCCCGTCGCCCCCTCGACAGCGCCTGTCAGCCTGGAGACCACCGGCAACGGCATCTTCTGCGCCCCGGCCAGCTTCGCCGGCCTGCCCGCGATCAGCCTCCCCAGCGGAATCGCGGATGACGGCCTGCCGCTCGCCGTCCAGCTCATGGCGGGCCCGCTCGCAGAGACCACCCTTCTGAGCGCCGCGGCCTGGGTCGAGGCAGCGCTAACCTTCAACGCAAAGCCCGGCATCGCACCGTGATCGAAGCTCCCCGCGCCGTCATCTTCGACTTCGACCTCACGCTGGTTGATTCGTCGCCCGGCTTCGAGGCCAGCCACTGCTACGCTGCCGAGCGCGTCGGCGTCCCGCCTCCATCCCTGGAAGCCACTCGCCGCACCATCGGCACGCCTCTGCCACTCGCCGTGCCGCTGCTCTACGGCCCGGCGATCGACGGCCGCGTCGACGAGTACATCGAGGTCTATCAGGCCCACGCAGACGAGGTCATGGGCCCGCTTACGCTGATTCTGCCGAGCACGCCTGAAACCCTCGCGCGCCTCAACGACGCAGCCATCCCGGCCGCTATCGTCAGCCAGAAGCTGCGCTACCGCGTCGAAGAGGTGCTGCGGCGCGAAGATCTGCTCGGCGCCTTCGCCTGCGTCCTCGGCGCCGAAGACGTCCCCGCCTTCAAACCCGACCCCTCGGGCCTACTCCTCGCCCTCCAACGCCTCAATGTCCCCGCCGGGGACGCGATCTACGTCGGCGACACCACGATCGACGCCGAGGCTGCAGCTAACGCCGGCCTGCGTTTCGTCGCCGTGCTCACCGGCCCCACCACGCGCGAAGACTTCGCCTTCTTCACCACCGCAGCCATCCTCGAAAACGTGACGGCCCTGCCGGGCCTACTGGGCATCTGAAGACACCCGGTTGGGTGACTCCAGTGCTACGCTGGATGACATGCGACAGGTCACCGTCCGAGCCCTCAACGATCACGCTTACGCCGTCGAAGTCGACAACACCCGTGGTCACGTCTTTGTTTCGGACGAACCGCCCGATAGCGGCGGTGAAGACCTCGGCCCCACGCCCCAGGAGCTCCTGATCGCCTCCCTGGGCGGGTGCGTAGCGATCACGCTCCGCATGTACGCCGAGCGCCACGAATGGCTCTCGAAGACGTCTCGGTTCATGTCGCTCTTGAAGACGTCACGCCAACCGAGCCCGAGTTCACGGCTGACGAGATCGGTGAAGCCGGATCCAGCGGCAAGCTCCCGCTGATCCGCTCACACGTCACGATCAAGGGCGACCTCGACGACACGCAGCGCGCTCGCCTCGAGCAGATCGCTGGCCGCTGTTCGGTCCACCGTGTCTTGCGCGCCCGGTCCGCCATTGTGACCACGCTCACCCACGACTGCTGATACACGTCTGCTAGACTCGGGACCATGCCAACAACCCTGCAGCTTCATCGCCTCGGCTTGCTGGCCTACCAGGACGCCTGGGACTGGCAACATCGGACCGCAAACGGAGTTCGCGAGGGCGGACCGGAGACCCTGGCGCTGTTGCAGCATCCGCACGTCTACACCTTCGGGCGTCGTTTGCACCGCGAAAACCTCCTCGTGCCGCCCGTTGACGCCGAAGTCGTCGAATCCGACCGCGGCGGCGACGTCACCTACCACGGCCCCGGTCAGCTCGTCGCCTACCCGATCCTCAACTTGCGGCGCCGCAGCCTCGGCCCGGCCGATTACGTCCGTCGCCTCGAAGCGGTCATGATCCGCACCGCGGCTGCGTTCGGCGTAGAGGCGCAGCACGTTGCCGGACGCCCCGGTGTCTGGGTCAACGACACGAAGCTCGGCGCCGTCGGCGTCCGCGTCCAGCGCGGCGTCACGAATCACGGACTCGCCCTCAACGTCTCTCCCGACCTCTCCCGCTTCGACGCCATCGTCCCCTGCGGCCTCGCCGGCGTCACCGTCACCTCCCTCGAACGCGAGCTCGGCTTCGCCCCGAGTCTTGAAGCCGCTGAAGACGCCCTGATTCGCGCTTTCGAATCCCTCTTCGCCTGTCAGCTACGAACCCGAACTTCAGCTCAAGTCGCAACAGGACGCGTCGTCCACAGCCTCTCTCCGATACTCGGAGAGGGGCGCGCGGCAGCGGGGGTGAGGTCGAACACTCCATTCACCACCAGCGCGAAAGCGGTGCGCGATGGTCGCTAACCCACCGCGCCGGCGCCAACCCAAGCCCGACTGGCTCAAGGTCCGCTTCCCCGCCGGCGAGCGCTACACCGAGATCAAATCCCTGCTGCGCTCCCACGACCTGCACACCGTCTGCGAAGAAGCCAGGTGCCCCAACATCGGCGAGTGCTTCAACGCCGGCGAGGCCACCTTCATGATCCTGGGCGACATCTGCACCCGTTCCTGCGGTTTCTGCTCCGTCACCTCCGGCAAGCCCGAAGCCGTCGATCACATGGAACCTCTGCGCCTCGCCCGCACCGTCGACATCCTCGGCCTCGACTACGCCGTGATCACCTCCGTCAACCGTGACGACCTGCCTGACGGTGGCGCCGCGATCTGGGCCGCCTGCATCCGCGCCATCCGGCATCGCCGCCCGCGGTGCCAGGTCGAGATCCTCACGCCGGACTTCGCGGGCGACTGGGAGGCCCTGCGAACCGTTGTTGAGGCCAGACCAGTCGTCTACAACCACAACATCGAGACCGTCCCGCGCCTCTACGCCCACGTTCGGCCCAAGGCACGCTACGACCGCTCTCTCAAGCTGCTGAGAAAGATCAAGGAGTTCGACCCGTCGATGACCACGAAGTCCGGCATCATGGTCGGCCTAGGCGAGACGCTGGATGAGGTCGCGCAGACGATGTCTGACCTTCGCGACCACGACGTCGATCTCCTCACGGTCGGCCAGTATCTCCAGCCCGACGCCCGCCATCTCCCCGTCGAGCGGTTCTGGAGCCCTGACGAGTACGCCGAGATCAAGGCGATCGGCCGGCGTCTCGGCTTCACCCATGTCGAAGCCGGCCCCTTGGTCCGCAGCTCCTATCACGCCGGCGAGCAAGCTCGCGCCGCCGGTAACACGGCAGACTTCAACTTCAGGGAGCCGCCACTTATGACGTCGGAAACCCCGTCGACATCTCCGGTAACCTTCTTCGAGTCCGAGCCTGATGCCTGACCCCTACGACGTCGCCGTCATCGGCGCCGGCCCCGGCGGCTACGTCGC
Organism: Dehalococcoidia bacterium; assembly: GCA_965197795.1. GTDB lineage: Bacteria > Chloroflexota > Dehalococcoidia > DSTF01 > WHTK01 > WHTK01. Next base: position 1,672,028 of record OZ240228.1, read on the forward strand.
CGCTATCCGCGCCGCCCAGCTCGGCCTCAAAGCTGCTGTCATCGAGAAGGACGCTGTCGGCGGCACCTGCCTCAACTGGGGCTGCATCCCCAGCAAGGCCCTGCTCTACAGCGCCGAGCTGCTCAACCTGTACCGCCGCGGTCCAGAATTCGGCATCACTACCGGCGAAGTCACCGGCGACCTCGCCGTCTCCGTCGACCGCTCGCGTGACATCGTCGCGAAATTCGTCGCCGGCGTCGAAGCCCTTCTGAAGCAGAACAAGGTCGACCTCATACGCGGCGCCGCCCACCTCGAAGCCCCCGGCCGTGTCCGCGTCGAGCCCTCCGGCGACCTGGTTGAGGCAACGAACGTCCTCATCGCGACCGGCGGCGTCACGCGCTCTCTGCCCAACGTACCAATCGATGGCGATCGCGTTATCACGAGCCGTGAGGCCCTGGAGCTGCGCGACATCCCTGGATCCATCGTCATCGTCGGCGGCGGCCCAACCGGCGTCGAGTTCGGCTACCTCTACAGCTCCTACGGCGCCGAGGTCACCATCGTTGAGCTCCTGCCCCACCTGCTGCCCAACGAGGACCAGGACGTCTCGCGTCAGCTGGAGCGTTCATTTACGACCATGGGCATCTCAATCTTCACGGGCACCGCGGTCGAGTCCGTCTTTGCGTCGGCTGACTCCGTCTCTGTCATTGTCCAGAAAGACGGCGCCTCTCAAGAGCTGCGCGCCGACAAGGTTCTGATCGGCGTCGGATTCGGCGCCAACTCGGACTCACTTGGCCTCGGCGGGGCCGGCGTCGAAATGGATCGCGGTTGGATCAAAGTCGACGACTACTGTCAGACCAACGTCCCCGGCGTCTGGGCCATCGGCGACGTCACCGGCAAGCTGCTGCTCGCCCACGTCGCCTCGCATCAGGGGGTCACCGCTGTCGAAAGGATCGCCGGCCTCGACCCCCAGCCGCTGAATTACGCGAACATGCCCCGCGCCGTCTACTGCCAGCCGCAGGTTGCCGGGCTCGGCCTGACCGAAGCACAGGCCAAAGAAGGCGGCCGCGAGGTGCTGACCGGCCGGTTCCCCTTCCGCGCCTCAGGCAAAGCGATGGCGATGAGCGACACGGACGGCTTCATCAAGCTCGTCGTCGACCGTGAGACCCGCCAGGTCCTCGGCTACAACATGATTGGCCACGGCGTTACGGAGCTCCTCGGCGAGGCCACACTCGGCGCCGTCCTCGAGACAACGCCCAGCGATCTCGGCTACGCCGTCCACGCCCACCCGACGCTCTCTGAGGCCCTCAAGGAAGCCGCCCTGGCAACCTCCGGCGAAGCTATCCACTTCTTCAGCCCGAAGCGCGGTTAGCCCGTCCCTGGCCGACCCTCTCGGCGCCCCTTTAGTAGGGGTCCCGGGCTTCGCCCCGGGACCCCTAATGCCTGACCGATGCCTCGTTCACGCTGCGGATCCGTCGCGCCAGCGCCGTCATCAACAGGTCGACTTTCGCCAAGTGTCTTCGGTGGCCATGATTAGCAACTCCTGGTCGGCACCCACGCTCCTCACCGCTTCGACAGGCGCGTTTGGGTTTTGGGGTGCCTGGATTCCAGGCACGCTCTCTCGCCTTCACAAGACACCTTGGCACGCCTTGTTAGACTTGGTACATGCCTCTGGCGCCGATCAACGGCATCAACCTGTACTACGAAGTGCACGGCTCCGGCCCGCACGTCCTCTTCGCGCACGGCCAGGGCGGTAACCACCTCTCCTGGTGGCGCCAGGTTCCTGCCTTCGCCGAGCACTACACCTGCATCACCTACGACGCTCGCGCCTTCGGCCTCAGCTACGACATCGATAAGCGCGGCCGCCGCGCCTTCGGCAAAGACGCAATCGCCTTGCTCGACCACCTCGGCATCGAGGACGTACGCGTCGTCGCCCACTCGATGGGCGGCCGGCCGGCCACCGCGCTGGCCACACGCGACCCGAAGAACCGCGTCCGCGCCCTCATTCTCTCTGGCACCACCGGGGCGGTCGCCGACGCCGATGTGCGCCGGCGCCGTGACGAGGCGGAAGCCGCCCGCGACGGCAAGGGCCTCGGCGCCTTCTCCGTCTACCCGCCCTACAAGGACCGCGACCCCGACGGCTACTTTCTGCTGCGTCAGATCTCGCGCCTCAACCCGCCTCGTCCCGGGGACTTCCTCGGCGCTCCCAACCCGCCTCCGCCGCAACCGAGCGACCCGCCGCGCATCCCCATGCATCAGCGCCTGCACGCCATCGGCGTCCCCGTCCTGTACGTAGTTGGCGAGCACGACATGATCACGCCCGCCGACCTGATCGCCATGTGCCACAGACTGCTGCCCGGCCAGGCGCGCTACCACGTCGCGCGCGACAGCGGTCATTCCGTCTATTGGGAGAAGCCGGACGAGTTCAACCGCGTCGTCCTCGACTTCCTCCGCGACGTGGACGGGCTCAGCGCCTCACCAAAGTGAGCGCCGCCGTGACCACCGAGCTGGCTCGGACCGTGCCCGAGCTTCTCGAAGCCCATCCGGCCGTGCACAACATCCGGCTTGTGGGTTCGCGAGCCGACGGCAAGCCCGGGCCGCTGTCAGACTGGGATTTCGCCATCGATTGCGACAGCGGCGGCGCTGTCGCAATCGACTTACCGCTGCTTCTGGCGGCGCTCAAGCCGCTCGCGTTCGTGCCCGATCCACTCGCGTGCCATGTCGTGGTCGCTGTGATTCTGCCTGGCGCCATAAAGCTCGACCTCCTCTTCGAGGACGCGCACGAGATCGAGGCAGCCTGGTACGCGTCAGCCGAGACGCTCCCAGCAATAGATCGGCACTTCTGGGACTGGACCCTTTGGCTCGGCGGCAAGCAGCTAAGGGGCCAGCTTGAGCTGGTGAGTAGCCACCTCTCCACGCTCTCCGTGCATCTCCTCCAGCCCCTCGGCGTCGAAACGAAGCCAAGAACCCTGGGCAAGCGTCAGCCTTTATATGCAGGCCCGCGAGGAATGGAGCCGGCGCCTTCCTTTGACGATTCCGACCGAGCTGGGCGCTGTTGTTCAGAAGGCTTTGATTCAGCACGGAATCATACAGCCCGCTGGCTAGATCCGGCGCACCATCCGCACCGACTCCTCTTGCACGCGCTCCTGCGTCCCGTCGTCCTCGAAGCGCCACCACGCGTTGGTGAATGACTCGCCCACCCGCCGGTAGCCCAACCGGTGGTACAGGCGTCGCGCCGGGTTATCGATACGCACTTCCAGATACACCCGGCGCTGGGCCCGGCGGCGCGCTTCGTCCTCAACCCACCGCACGATCTCGGCCCCAACGCCCTGGTTTCGCGCCGCCTCCGCCACCTCCAGCGCGAACAGGTGCACGCCGCGCACCGGCCGCATCGACTCTGCGATGCTTACAGTGCCCACGACCTCACCGTCTCGCTCCGCCGCCAGCAGTTGGCGATAGCCCAGGCCCTGCTCCCGCCAGCGGTTCGCTAGCTGTGCCGCACTCGTCTCCGGGATCACCCGCGCCAGCGCCTCGATCTCGTGCAGCCGCATCGGCCGTATTCGCATCGAGTTTTCCGTCTCGATAGCCACGGGCGCCATGATAACCCGCTTACTGACGCGCACCGATCGAGATAGGAAACTAGGAGTACCGGGGCCGCAATCGCATCCTGAGCCTGGTCGAAGGACCAAGCGCGGAAAATCAGAGGGGTGTCCCTCCAGGTTCAAGGTTCAATAGATGGCGGAGAGCACACCTGACCAGCGGAAGGGCGCAGGCCCGTCTCGAGCAACGTCGAAGGGACGCGCAGCCCTCAGTGCGTCAATACACTCAGACAGCGTCCCGTAGGCATGCGCGGCAGCCTCATGCCGTCATGCAATGACCGTCACGCAGTGACCCAGTAACCTGGCTCCGCCGGGAACACCGGTACGCAGCGCGTCGCCTCCGTCGGCCCGTCCAGCGCCACCTCCGCCGCTGCGCGCCACACCGCGTAGTGCGGCATCTTGCGATGCTCCTCAAGCGCCGCCTCGTCCTTGTAGACCTCGTAGAAGTAATAGACGTTCTCGTCCGACGCGTCCTGCAGCACGTTGAAGCGCAGACAGCCCGGCTCGTCCCGCTCCGACCCCAGCGCGTCCACCTCGATCGCCTCGAGGAACTGCTGCCGCGCCTCGGACTTGATCCGCACCTTCACAAACATCGAAATCATCGTCGCCTCCTCGCTCGTTACTCACACCGCACTGCTGCGCTCCGTAGCATACCCACAGCGCGTATCCCTGGCTTCGGTGCACTGACAAAGCTGCCACCGCGGGATCCTGAGGCCTTCGTGAACCCGCGATCAGCAAGGCCAAACCGATGGGCCGATTCTGTCGTCGATCATCTTCTCCCAGCCCCTCTTCGCGCACGGAGAGGGGCGCGCGGCAGCGCGGGTGAGGTGTCCCGCGCTACAATCAGGCGACCATGGCTAAACGAAAGCCCGTTATCCATTGCGACCCCGAGATCCTCGGAGGCACGCCCGTCTTCGTCGGGACACGTGTTCACGTCAAGGCCCTGTTCGACTACCTCGAAGCCGGCGATCCTCTGGATGAGCTCCTCGAGAACTTCCCGTCAGTTAAGCGCTCCCAGGCCGTAAGGGCCCTGGAGATGTCCCGCGAAGCACTCGTCTCAAGTGCGAATCCTGCTTGACGAATGTGTTCCCGCTGCGCTCGTTGGGACCATTATCGGCCACGAAGTCAGGACGGTTCCTCGCATGCGTTGGTCTGGGCTGCGAAACGGTGCTTTACTACGGCACGCGGCGCAGGAGTTCGAGGTCTTCTTAACGCTTGATCGCTCGATACAACATCAGCAGGGCATCCCGGCGTCTCTAACACTCATCACCCTTCGATTACACGACAGTCGCGTCGAGACTGTACTCGCACGGACCGGGACATCCTGGCAGCGCTGGAACACATCGAGCCTGGAGCCAGGGAGGAGATCTGAGGCCCTTTTCTGATCCGCATTGACCCTCCCCGCTACCTCAGCCGATAATCACCTGGAGCCTACTTAGTGTTACGATGACACTAAGTCACGGCGCCACCAAAAACATGAAGACACTTAGAGTAGCCCTCGCCCAGATCAACACCACGGTCGGTGACCTTGAAGGCAACGCCAACAAGGTCCTCGACTACGTCGCGCAGGCTCGCGACCAGGGCGCCGACGTCGTCGCCTTTCCCGAACTCACGCTGCCGGGCTACCCGCCCGAAGACCTGCTCATGCGCTCCCGCTTCGTCGACGACAACCTCAAGGCGCTGAAGCACGTCGCCTCGCAGGTCCACGGCATCACCGCCGCCGTCGGCTTCGCGGACGCCGACGCCGACCTCTACAACGCCGCCGCCATCCTCCACGAGGGCGATGTCGCCGGCGTCTACCACAAGCAGTACTTGCCTAACTACGGCGTCTTCGACGAGCGCCGCTACTTCCTCGAAGGCCAGCGCGCCACGATGTTCACCATCGCCGGCGCCAAGGTGGGCCTCTCGATCTGCGAGGACCTCTGGTACGCCGAAGGCACGGCACAGTCGCTCGGCCTCGCCGGCGCCGACGTCGTCCTCAACCTCAGCGGCTCGCCCTACCACCACGGCAAGCGTCACTTCCGCCAGCGCATGTTCGCCACGCGCGCCTCGGACAACGCCGTCATCGTCGCCCACTGCAACCTTGTCGGCGGTCAAGACGAGCTCGTCTTCGACGGCAACAGCATGGTCTTCGACCACGAGGGCGAGCTGATCGCCCACGCCCCCACCTTCGAGGAGCACCTCCTCGTCATCGACCTCGACCTCGAGTCGCTACGACTCGGCCGCCTGCACGTGCCGCTGCGCCGTTATCCCGGCCTGCAGCAGTACGCCCGCCCCGTCGATGAGGTCTTCGTGTCTGAGACGTCAGGCGCAGCCAAGCCCACGATCCCGCCTGCCACCAATGTCGACCGCCTCGACCACGAGGCCGAGGTTTACAAGGCGCTCGTCACCGGCACGCGCGACTACGTCCACAAGAACGGCTTCGAGACCGTCATCGTCGGCATGTCCGGCGGTATCGACTCCTCGCTCGTCGCCACGATAGCCACCGACGCGCTCGGCTCAGACCACGTCGTCGGCGTCTCCAACCCCTCGCGCTACTCCTCCGAGGGCTCCATCGCCGACGCCAAGCAGCTCGCCGACAACCTCGGCATCAAGCTCATGATCATCCCTATCGAGGAGGCCCACGCCGCCTACCTCGACACGCTGGACGAAGCTTTCCGCGACACTGAGCCCGGCACCGCCGAGGAAAACATCCAGTCCCGCATCCGCGGCAACATCTGGATGGCGCTCTCCAACAAGTTCGGCTGGCAGCCCGTGCTCACGTGCGGCAACAAGAGTGAAATGGCCACCGGCTACGCCACTCTCTACGGCGACATGGCCGGCGGCTTCGCCGTGATCCAGGACGTGCCGAAGTCGCTCTGCTACAAGCTGGCCGAGTACCGCAACGTCGCCGCCGGACGCGAGGTCATCCCGCAGAACGTCATCGACAAGCCGCCGTCCGCCGAGCTGCGTCCCGATCAGCTCGACACCGACTCCCTGCCGCCGTATGACGTTCTCGACCCCATCCTCGAGGCCTACGTCGAGGACGACCGTGGCGTCGACGAGATCGTCTCCTACGGCTACGACGAGGCCACGGTCCGGCGCATCGTCAACCTCGTCGACCGCAACGAGTACAAGCGCCGCCAGGCGCCTCCCGGCATCAAGATCACGACCCGCGCCTTCGGCCGCGACCGCCGCCTCCCCATCACCAACCGCTACCGCAACTAGCGCCTGACCGTCACGAAAGCCACTGTGATGCAGCCGTGAGGTCTTCACCTCGGCGCCATGAGGTCCGCTCACCTAGCCGGGCAGCATCTGATCCCCTCTCCTTCCAGGAGAGGGCTAGGGTGAGGTGGGCGAACGCCAACGCCTTCGAGGTCACCCGAACGCAGACGACGGCCTGCTTGAATCCTGCTATGCCCGTGGTGCTCCGCCAAGGCCGCTCTCGCCTTGACTCAGAAACTCCCCGCCCATAGTCTCGAAACAGCGTGGTGGCAGGACTAACCGGCTTTCAGCAGCTTTGCATCGTTACCTGTGTGGTCATCTTCGGCCTCATCGTACTCGGCGGCGTTGTGCGCGCGACCGACTCAGGCGACGGCTGCCCCGATTGGCCCCTCTGTCACGGCAAGCTCATCCCCGAGACCGACAAGCACACCTTGATCGAATACTCCCACCGCGCCACGGCATCCGTCGCCGGCGGGCTGGTCCTCGCCATCCTGATCTGGTCCTGGCGCGCCTACCGCAACGTACCGCGCGTCTTCTACCCGGCCGTCCTGACCTTCCTTCTCGTCCTGTTCCAGGCCGGGCTTGGTGGCGCCGCCGTCCTCAACGACCTCGCCGCCGAGATCGTCATGGTCCATCTCGGCACCGCGCTGCTGATCCTCGCGCTGCTGGCCTTGATCACCACGACCGCAATCGACCGCGATAGCCCGCTGAAACGCCCGCGCGTGACAAAGGGCGCCGGCCGTGTCGCCGTCATCGCGTCCTTGGGAGTCCTGTCGATAATGGTACTTGGCGCTTACGTCGCCGTCGCCGACTATGCACTAGCGTGCAGCGGTTGGCCGCTCTGCAACGGCGATGTCTTCCCCGGTTCCAGCGCCACGTCGATCCAGGTTAACTATCATCACCGAATGCTTGCCGGAGTCCTCGGACTCGTCATCGTGGCGCTGGCCTTGCTGACCTGGCGTCAGCGCCGCGAAGCGCCACTCGCCTTCGCGCTCTCCATGACAGCCCTCGGCCTGTACGGCACGCAGGTCATGATCGGCGCGGCCAATATCTGGACCCAGGTCGCCGATGAGGTGTCCGCGGCGCACCTTGCCTTCGGCAGCCTGCTGTGGCTGGCGCTGACGATCCTCACCATCCGCATCCACGGCCTCTATGAGTTGCTGCCGGATTCTTCTGGGCAAGCGGCGGCGCGCGATCTCGCGCCCGGGGTGACATCGTGAGCGCTGCCTCCACGCTCTTCGGGGCTCGCAGCGATCTCGGCTTTCGCCGCACGGTTGGCGCTTACATCGCGCTGACCAAGCCACGCATCATCGAGCTGCTCCTCGTCACCACCTTCCCCGCCATGGTCGTTGCAGCCGACGGCATTCCCAGCCTCTGGCTTGTTGCCGCCACGCTGTTCGGCGGTTCGCTGGCTGCCGGCGGTGCCAACACGATCAATTGCTACCTCGATCGCGATATCGACGCGATCATGGGCCGTACCCATGGCCGTCCGCTTCCCGCAGGCCTGATCAGCCCGGAACGAGCCCTTATCTTCGGCATCGGACTCAGCGTAGTTTCCTTCGTGTTCCTGACGCTGACCGTCAACCTTCCCACCGCCGCCCTCGCCGTCAGCGGCATCCTCTTCTACGTTTTCATCTATACGCTCTGGCTCAAACGCTCGACCGTCGAGAACATCGTCATCGGCGGCGCCGCCGGGGCTGTGCCGCCGCTTTGCGGCTGGACCGCCATCACCAACAGCCTGGACGCCGCACCGCTCCTCATGTTCGCGATTGTGTTCCTCTGGACACCGCCCCACTTCTGGGCCCTCGCTATTCGATTCCAGGACGAATACGCCGCGGCCGGCATCCCGATGCTCCCCGTTACCCACGGCGCGGTCGAGGCTCGTAAGCGCAGTCTGATCTACACCGCGATCACGGTCGTAGCCTCACTGCTCCTCTACGAGACCGGGACCGTCGGCCTCGTCTACCTGGGTGTCGCTTCAATCACCGGCGCCGCATTCCTCTGGCTCGCCTGGCGCCAGATCCAGCTCGCCACCGTCGCTGCCGCTATGCGCCTCTTCCACTTCTCGCTCTACTATCTCGCCGCCCTCTTCATCGCCATGGTGGCCGATCGTCTCATTCTGTAAGGTAGCCAAGTCATCTCATCGAAAACCGTGAACGCTGTATCTGTTACCCGGCCAGGCATTCAAACGCCTTCCGCCTAGCATCCAACTTGGTTACTCTTTGTTTGAGCCACGCAGACGCGTTAGGCACCGCCTTCAGTGGGCTCTCGGGGCGAAGCCCCGGCTTCAACAATCGAAGCCTCGGCCGAGCCGGCGGAGCCACGCGGACGCCTCAGGCGCCGCCTTCAGTGGGGTCTCGGGGCGAGCCCCGGCTTTATCAATAGGAGACAGCGATGCTCAAGCCCGGTATCAATCTCAAGCTCGGCGTCCCGCTGCTTGTAATCGCGTTCGTCGTCTCGTGGTTCGCGCTGTTCGGCGGCGCTCAGCTCGTCAAACAGGACGAGGCATCAGCCGATAGCGATGGTCAAGGAGGCGTCGTCGGGCCCGGCCCGGTCACGGTGACCATCGTTGCCGAGAGCACTCTCTTCGACCTCTCGACCCTCACCGCAAACGCCGGCTCCGAGTTCAGCGTCTCCGTGGACAACCGGGATGCCGGGGTGTTCCACAATATCGCCTTTTTCACCGACCGCAGCACTAGCCAGCGCATCTTCGGCAGCGAGATCTTTACGGGCCCGGCGGTCCAGGAAAACACGTTCACAGCGCCGTCAGTACCCGCCACGTACTTTTTCCGCTGCGATGTTCACCCCGACACCATGACCGGAGCGTTCGTCGTCCAGTAAGAACCGGCTCAGGCCGCCTGGCGGCCTCGCCGATCGGCAGCCTTGCTGCTCGATACCGCCTTACGCGACGTGGGCTTCCGTACCGGAATCGTGCCCGTCGCATCCTCCAGGAAGACAGGTCCCTGGCAGCGCTCGCAGCGCAGGCGCGTTCCTTGTCTCACCTCTGGTCCTTTGTATCCGAATCGCGGTACGAAGTCCGTAACTTCATCGGTGCATTTCGTTTTCCAACGATCTGACCGCTGACGTGCCCGCAGAAGTAGCACTTTACGTCCGCCACAAAGTTGTTGATCACCTCAGTCGCCATTGTCCCTCCACCGGCTGAGAACGAGAAGACGTTCAACTGAGAGTCTCGGCAGGCTTGCAGCGAAATGCAGCCCGCACCGCTGCTTTTCCTCAGGATTAAAGGGAATCCCTGAGTCCACCAACTATCATGCCGGTAAATAGACGGCTCAACTACTTGCGATAAGAACGAGGGAAAGCGATGCTATAGCAGCAGGGTGCAGAACTCGAATCCGCGCCTGAGACCCTTGGTCGGATCAAGGGCTTTGCATCAGAGGGGAGGACACCGGCTATGGAGGCAAGCCTGGCCCGGGGTCTCAAAGACGTAGTCCTGGACACCACCGAATCCAGCTTTATCGACGGTGAAGTAGGCATACTGCTCTATCGTGGGTACTCGATTCACGATCTGGCACAGAACTCTAACTTTGAAGAGGTTTGTTATCTGCTGCTGCATGGCGCGCTGCCGACGAAAGCGCAGCTCGACGCCTTCTTGCAGCGCTTGATCTCGCAGCGCGCCCTCGCTCCCGAGGTAATCGAGGTCATTCGGCTCGTCAAGGACTCCCATCCCATGGACGTCCTGCGGACCGCTACGTCGGCTCTCTCTGCCTTCGATCCCGACAAGGAGGACAACTCGCGGGAGGCCAACCTTCGCAAGTCAGAACGTCTCACCGCGCAATTCCCGGCGATCGTTGCCGCCCACCACCGCATTCGGGCTGGATTCGACCCCGTGCCGCCGCGTGACGACCTATCCCACGCCGCCAACTTCCTCTACATGCTGGAAGGTAAGGACCCGAGCCCGGAAGCCGTACAGGCGATGGACCTCGACTTCCTGCTGCACGCCGAGCATGGCGCCAACGCCTCGGCCTTCGCCGCTCGCGTCACCGCTTCCACGCTGTCCGACATGCATTCATCGATCGTCACGGCCATCGGCACCCTCAAGGGTCCGCTGCACGGCGGTGCCGCCGAAGCGGTGCAGAAGATGACCTCCGAGATCGGCGATCCCGCCAACGCGGAGGCCTATATCAAGCAGAAGCTCGAGGCCAAAGAGCGCATCATGGGCTTCGGACACCGAGTCTATCGCGCCGAGGACCCTCGAGCCCGTCACATGCGCGAGAAGTCTCGTGTACTGGGCGAGAAGCTCGGCCACAGCGAGTGGTACCAGATCCTCACCCAGGTCGAAAAGGACATGGCACCGTACCAGTCGCGCGGGATCTTCGTTAACGTCGATTTCTACGCAGGCTCGGTCTACGCCCTGCTGGGCCTGCCCGAGGACCTCTTCGTCCCCATCTTTGCCATCGGTCGCATCCCCGGCTGGTGCATCGAGATCCTGGAGCAGTACGACAACAACATGCTGATCCGGCCCCTGCTGCAGTACGTAGGCCCCAAGGACGTCGCCTTCGTCCCGTTGGACCAGCGCTAGCCTGGCTTGCTAACCAAACCAGGACAGGCCCTCGTGTGACGAGGGCCTGTCCTATTCACCCGTCCTGGCTCTTGAGGATCTCAGGCTTCGAGGGCCATAATCCTCACCAACCACCGGGGCGATCGTTCACATCAGAGCACATCTCAGCATCCGTCAACAAAAAGCTCCCAATCTTGGGAGCGCTCGCTGAACCGATTACCGTCCAGGCTTTGCTCAGGTCTCGATGTCGTCCACCCGGAACCGCACCATCCCGCTCGGCGCTGTCACCTGCACCTCGTCCCCAGCTCGTTTGCCCAGCACTGCTCGGCCCACCGGGGACTCAACTGAAAGCCGGCCGGTTCCGGGGCGTGCTTCCGCCGCAGCCACCAACTGATACGACATCTTCGTGCCAGTCTGGATGTTACTGATGACCACGTTCGACCCGATGTGCGCTCGGTCGACAGCACCGCCGTGCTCCTCCTCGACCACCACGGCCCGGCGTAGCGTACCCTCTAGCTCCCGGATACGAGCCTCCAGCTGCCCCTGTGCTTCGCGGGCTGCCTCCAGCGGCGCGTTCTCCCGCACGTCTCCATCCGCACGGGCGTCGTGTAGCTCTTCCGCCATATGGGGCCGTTGCGCGATCAGATCTTCCAGTTCCTTCTCCAGCGCCAGCTTGCCTTCCGCCGTCAGCTGAACCGTCATGTCTGCCAAGGTGTTGCCCCGCGCCCTCGAGACCGTGCGCCGCACGCGCACGTGACTCACCAGCCGCTCCGGTAGGATCTTCTGCTTGTGCGCGTAGCTCAGAAATCCCTTGAGCGAGTCGGCCCGCTGCGAAGCATTCGGGGCGTGGCTGCCGAACGACTCGACATAGGCCTCAAGATCGGATGGCTTGATCTCGACCGCCGGGCGCTCTTCACCGAACCAGCGCGCAAACCGCAAGGCTTCCTGACTATCCGGGTGTTTCTCTGGCGGGAGCGACTGGCCGAAAAGCCTGGCCGCGTCGCTTATCGTATTGTTATCGTTGGTCACTACGCTCGATTCTAGGAACCCGCGCGAATCTGTGTCAAATTCAGATACGATGTCCCGCAGAACGATTGCTGTTCTCCCTGACTATGTCTGCAGACCTCGCCTCGATAACCGGTGCCCTCGGACTTGAGCCATCTCGAGTCCAACTCGACCAACTCGCCGCCTACTCCGAGCGTCTCAGCACGTCGGCTCACAACCTCATCTCGGCTCGCGACCGCCATCAGGTCGAGGCCCGCCATGTCGCTGAAGCGCTCGCCCTGGGTCGCCTGCTTGACGATCACGGCCTGCTTGCCGATAAGGCTCGCGTGCTCGACCTCGGCGCGGGCGGTGGCCTGCCGGGCATCCCGATCCGCATCGCCTGGCCGCGTTTCGCCCTGACATTGCTCGAATCTGTCGGTAAGAAGTGTCGCTTTCTCGAAGCGCTTGTTCGCGATTTCAAGCTCGGCGAGGTCTCCGTCCTCGAAGGGCGGGCTGAGACCTGGGGCCGCGATCCCGTCTACCGCGAGCAATACGATCTCGTCCTGGCCCGCGCGGTCGCGCCGCTACCAGTCTTGATCGAATACGCTTTGCCTTTCCTGCGCGTTGGCAGCCGCCTCGCCGCGGTCAAAGGCAGTGCCGCTCCCGAGGAGATCGACGCATCCCAAGCGGCCCTTGGCGAGCTTGACGGCCGCCTCGAAAGCGCGCTCGAATTCCAGGCGCCACGGGGCAACCCGCAGACGGTCTTTGTCATCGAAAAGTTCGGTCCTACGCCCCAGCGCTTTCCTCGCAGGCCGGGCATTCCGTCCAAACGACCCCTATAAGCTGTGGTTCGTTTAAGCTCTGGTCCGGTCTCCAGGTTAGCTGTGCATGCTAGAATCCTTCTTGCCCCTGCGACGTCCTGCACCTAGGGACGTCGCTTTTGTATCCGGTCGGGGCCCTGCACACGGAGGTGGTCAACATCGTCGACATACAGGAGGTGGTCGCCTGGCTGCGACGTCTCGCCAACCTCGATACCCGAGTCTTCGATGAGGTCCGCACCAACCCAACAGCCACCATACCGGGAGTCCTCGTAGCCACTGTCGCGATTTTTCTCTCCGGCGTCGGAGGCTGGCTCTGGTGGGTCGTGCAGGACTATCCCCGCTCAGAGGACGTACTCGTCAACTCCGCGCTCATCGGGTCTCTCCTGGCAGTCGCCCTTTGGGGCATCGGCTGGCTTGGCGTCGTCTACTTCATGCTGACCCAGATCTTTCGCGAGCGCGCTTACGTCGAGCAGCTACTCAGGGTAATGGGCCTGGCATCGGCGCCTCTGGGCTTCATGGTGTTCATGTTCATTCCCGGCCTTTCGCTATCCATCGGGCTCGCCTCGCTGGTTCTCGCTTTCGGCCTCACCAATATCGCGATCAGCAGCGTCACCACTGCCGATCCGGCCCGCGTTCTGGTTGCCAACCTTGCTGGCTTCTTCGTATGGTCAGCCGCGCTCACGCTACTCGCCTCCGCCAGCGCCAGCAGTGTCGAGCCGCATGCGCCCGGCATATTCCTCTATAACGCCATTACCAGCATCACCGGCGACCTCTTCAACTTCGCCGCCTGACCCGCGTAAGCGCCGAGCGTCCTCGAGCCGGACTCATCGAGACCTGCTTCAGCGTCGTGCCCAAGCGGTGCGATGCCTTCGACGAACGCGTCTTGAGACAGCCCAAACCAATCTGCTACGCTTCGAACCAATGGGGCTGTAGCTCAATTGGGAGAGCGTTTGACTGGCAGTCTAATTCGCCTCGCCCAAGCAATCAGCCCGATTTTGAATCTGACTCCCTAATCAAACAAGCACAAGGTCATCCGCTCTACGCACGGTTGATTTGACGCTTGCATCGCGCGCGACGGCTCCCACTGTGAGCCGTCGTCCTTGCGCTCCTCGTAGTATCGGGCGAGCTCCTCGTCTGTCATGCCTATATGAGGATTGGGAGATCGACACCGGCCGCCGCCAGTAGTTTAGGGATAGACTCGCGGTCCGGCACGTCGGCCAAGTCGAGCCCTTCGCTGGCGGCAAGGAATTCGACGCCGACTACTGATTGGTCGGCAGCGTAGTCAACGAGACGTAGATCACCTAGTGGGGCCGTGCGTTCCACGCCCTGTTCCGAGAATTGGACATAGAGAACGTCGTTCTCCTTGTCATACTCGATTGTATTGAACGCCATCACTAGTCCTCCCAGGTCGTCGTCTTTACTTTCAAGGGGTCTGTTCCGATTTCGACGTAGACCTTCAGGCGCCGTCCATTGTACTCGCCAAAGTAAATCTCGGCAGGCTTCGTCTTAGGAAGAGGCTTAGCATCCCTCCGATCATCGTAGTGCCCTAGAGCCCACTCGACAGCTTCTAGCGGCACCTTGCGTAGCGCCATCTTGCGGCGAGCATGGCTGTTGGTAACGAATGACGGCACTATATTCGGCTGCTCGCTCGTCCGGATGGCAACAGGCGCGGCCCTCCTCTTCGCGGTCAGCTGATCTGACCGCCAGTCGCTTCTGCCTATCTACGCCACCGCCTCCTTGAAACCTCACGCGTACGTGAGAGACGAGGGCGCATGTTCTAGTCGGCCTCGGTGTACTCGCTGACTTGGCCGAGGGTAGGTAGCATGAGGGGCGGCCGCCGTGGGTTCCTTACTCATTGAGTATCCCGACGATCCTGAGAATCCGTTTCCGCTAAGCGACGTAACTCGTCTGGTGCTTCGACGGTCTGCCAAGGCCCCGGTAGGCCGAGTACTGCTTTCGCAGCTTGCTGCAGGTCAGGCTGAGATCGTCGATACGCCTCCAGCAGAGCAACCTCCTCCTCGTCCTGGATTCCCTCGAAAGAGACCTCGTACCCCATAGCGTTGACGATGTCGAGCATCGACAGGCCGAGTACTCTCGTGAGCCGTTTGGCCACTTCGACGCTTGGCGTCTGAATCTGGTCGTTCTCGATCGCCGAGATAGTCTCGCGACTTGGCTCTGGCTACCGCGATAACAGCCTTTACCTGATGGCCCAGGCGCAGTTCAAGTACCTCATCGACTCCGTGCAGCGCTGCCTCGTCGACTACATCGAATGGCAGGAGATAGAGATTGTCCGGCTGGGCGAAGAGGTATGGGAGGCGGGCCTACGGCTGCGACCGCAGGACATTGAGGACTATTCGATCAAGTACGAAGCCAAGATGGACCCGGCGCTGCCACAGAACCTGATCTCCAACGCTCAGCTCTACATGGACGCCCACCGCAACGGCTTCGGCACCGAGGATTGGGTGTACGAAAAGGGCTTCCAGGAAGAGCAGCCCGAGAACCTGATTCGCGGCCGCATCCTCGAACGTGCACAGAAGGCGCTGACCGAGGTCATGATCGAAGACGCGATGCCAACGTACCGGCATCCTGCCGCCGACCCCGCCTGTCGAAGAGGAAGAGGCCGCAGGCAACGGCCTCGTAGACGCCAGCGGAAACCCGCTGAGCTCGCGCAATCAACGTGGCCCGGGTGGAGCGCAACAGGTCTTGAGCGCCGAGCGTCAAAACGGCTCGTCGCTGCCGCCCGGTAGCTCCCGTCAGGGCGTCGAGCGCCAGCCGCCGTTCAATCCGGGAACCTTCCCGCCCAACTAAGGAGGACTCATGGAAGAGACGCACCTGCACTGGCTTTTCTGGTGCTATCGACGCGAGATAGAGACCGGCCAATTCGAGGACGTGACGAACATCGACGTCATCGCCGATGACTTCGAATCAGCGCGCGGCCGCGCGGAAACCGTCGTCCCGCTGAGTCTCAAGGGTACGGCTGACAGCGGGGCCGGCTACGTTCTGCGCTCCGTCTCGGAACAAAGCTCGGACTGCAGGCACGCCTAGGCCAGGCCGTTCGTAACCGGTCCCGACCTGGACTCGATGGTCACCGACCTGACCGACTGGTACTACCGCGAGCTGGAAGCCCTCATGGACGCGCTCGAAGAGGGCTATCCCTACGGTTCGACAAAGCTCAGCACGACGGAGCAATACCAGCGCTATCGAGAAATGCGGCCGGAGGACTGGCGCGAGTTCATCCTGTCTCTTGAGCAGCGCTTCCGCGGCTTCCCCGACTCACGAGACCGTGTGCAGTCTGCGATTGACACTTATGTCGCGCGAATGGAAGCCTTGGGGCAGAAAGGTAGGAGCGCAGCCGCTGCCAGAAGAGGTCTAAAGCCCTTGCCCGAAGGCCCGAACCGCGAAGTCTACGCACCGAAGGTCCGCGCCGCCGCACGGCGCTACGGCATCCCCGAGCACGTCCTAGTCGCGATGATCGCGACCGAGAGCAAGTTCAACCCGGAGGCGATCAACGCCGTCAGCGGTGCGCTAGGCATCGCTCAGTTCATGCCCGACACGGCCCGTGAACTCGGCGTGGACCCGTTCGACCCGGAAGCGGCGATCGACGCCTCAGCGCGTTACCTACGCCAGTTGATCGATATGTTCGACGATGACTTGCGGGCCGGTGTCGCGGCGTACAACTTCGGGCCGGGCAACATCATCAACTTACGCGCGGCTTACGTCTTCCATCGAGACAACTGGTACGACAAGATTCCAGAGGAAACGCAGAAGTACCTCAAGTCCGTGTTGGGGGCGTGGGGGCCGTGAGCTCGATCAAGCCCGGCGAGCTGCCGCCGCCGTCGATCGACTCGTACCGCACCGACCCTGACCCCGACCCCGACACGGGCGAACTCATCTGGTCCGGCGAGTACGACTACGCCGCCTATTACAACGCGTTGGCCGGCTACCGCGAATTGTCCAAGACGCAGACCGCCGACCTGTCGCAACACCTTGACGACGTGATCGCGGGAATCAGCCTCGAGGTTGAAGCCGGCCGCCTCAACCTCGACAAGGCGTCGCGCGAATTCGACCGCCGCTTCACGGCCTTCCGAGAGGGAGGCGCGCAGTTTCAGAACCTCCTGGGCTACGCCGTGCCGAAGAACGCGCTCTATGTCCCCGGACGCGAGCCAGGAGGCTTCTACGAATCGCAGGCCGGCCTCAGTCCGCGCCCAGCTTCGGGTGAGTTTTACAACCCTTTCGAGGCAGCCTTGAGCGTCGTTAACCGGTCACCGGACTTGTCCCAAGTGCAGACGTCAGCCGTAGGCGTCGGCAGGCCGACCAATCTCTTTCAGTCGGCGTTGCAGTTCGACCAGCAAGCCAGCAACGTGCCCACCGCCAGCAGCGGGGGGCAGCGCCCAGGCGAGCTTGAACGTGAGCTGGCGCGGCGCTTCCTTAGAGACGCGGGTGGCGTCGACGGAAGCATTGAGGGGTTATAGATGGCCACGGTAATCGCTCAGAACGCGTCTCAGTGGTTGCAGACAAACGCGGCGGCCGCGCAGCAGTATCTCTCTCAAGGTGCCGTCTATGACCCTGCGACCGATACGCTGTCCTGGCCTGATGGCCACGCGAACGATACAGGCGGCACCGGCACGATCAAGCCTCCTTCCTTCACGGGCGGCGCAGGGCTCCAAGATGGGTCCGGACTCGCGGGCACGCTCCAGGTCAATCCGGGCTTCCAGTACGACCTGCAGGAGCGCGAGCACGCGATCATGTTGGAGCTGGACAAGCGCCAAGCCGAGCTTGAGCGTGACATTCAGGGCATTAACAACGACTTCACCTCACGGCAGAACGAGCTGAATCGTCAGTTTCAGGTGCAGATGGCTGAGCAGGACCGGGCGCTGCAGGCCGAGCTTGAAGCGAAGCGGATCAGCAGCGCTGGGGAGACGCGGGCTGAAGATTTCTCCTCCAAACCCTTGACACGTATTACGATACGTGATACAGTACGAATATGG
Organism: Dehalococcoidia bacterium; assembly: GCA_965197795.1. GTDB lineage: Bacteria > Chloroflexota > Dehalococcoidia > DSTF01 > WHTK01 > WHTK01. The sequence goes on from OZ240228.1 coordinate 1,690,119, forward strand.
TCAGGGAATCGGAAGACATCAACGTTCAGGGGCTTGAGTGGGACACGGAAAACACCGACCACGTAGCCGCTCACGACGTTACCCCGACCGAGGTCGGGCACTCTACGTCTCGATCAGGCCGACAGCCACGGAGGGCCGCTGGCGAGTCGTCACAGCGTGGGAGAGCCGGGAAGCCCGCGAGATACTGAAGCAACAGGAATAGAGGTGCGGAAGATGAAGACTGAAGATGAGCTGGTCCGTGAAGCCGAGAGTGTCAAGGACACCGGCAAGGAGTTGGTTGGCCTGACTCGTGTAAGGGCTCGCGTCGCCAAAGACCCGAAGATGGTCCGGACCGTGCGAATGTCCGACACCGAGTACAAGATCGTTTCAGACGCGGCCAAGGCGCGGGGCACGGATGTCGGTGACTTTCTCCGGACCGCGGCTCTGGCAGCCGCCCGCGGCGAGCAAAGCCTCGACGTCGAGTTGATCGCCAAGTCCTGGGGAGAAACCCAGGTCGCTCTCAGCAGCTTTGTCGAAAAGCTCACCGAAGCTGGCGTGGAGAAAGCCGAACTCCCTGGCACCTTCACTCATCGGCAGAACGCGACTCTCCCGAATAAGGGGAACGCTGATTCGTCGGATTTCGGCAGGACTGATATAATCCCAAGGGCGGCACTATGAACCTCGCATGCCTCCCCGAGGGCGGGGGCTAAGGCAGCGTAGACCCAGATGGTCACGACGCGGGCTCTGGGGGCGGGCCGGTCATGAGTCGGTAGCCAACGACCATGAAGCCGTTGACAACACCAATGATGGCAAGCTGCTGCGGCTCACTCACCGACATCCCAAACGAGGTCGCCGCTACCAGGCAGGCGTTCACCAACGCGGCGATCTCAAGCCTGCTCACAATGATCCTTGAGAGCCAGATCATGTCTTCCGTCTCCTTACGTGCTCCTGCCCTGCCCGCCGCCCGGCGGGGCACCGGCTTGTCTACAACTCTGGCTTCGAGCCTGTCGACTCGGCCATCTCCCAGAGGGCGTACCTGTGGTTGCGGTGCAGCTTCGTCGGGTCTTTGCTTTCAAAGATGGCTTCAGCAGCCGGTTCAACAGCATACTAACCGTCGCCTTCGGCGCCGCCCTGGCAGCGGCTCTATGGTTCGGCCTGCGCTGGATATTCCTGGCGGCTGACTGGACCCTAATCAGCACCTTGGGCGGTCGATTTATTATCGGCCAGTACAACGCCGAGTCCGCCTGCCCTGGCTCCAACTGCTTTTGGAGACCGCAGGCCGTCTTGCTGCTGTTTACGGTCCTGATGGGGATGGCATGGGGAATCACCGGCCGCGGCGTCATGAAACAAGTCGCAATCGCAACCGCCGCCGCCGCCGCGGCCTTCACCTTCTTGCCGTATAGCCTGGATCGGATGGGGCTGGACGTGCGCCTGCTTCTGGTAGCTAATCTGCCCGCGCTGGCGGTGGGATGGGGTTTGGCCCGCTACACGCCACTGGGCACGGCCCGCCGGACCGCCATCTTAGGCGGCAGCGCTTTTCTGCTGGCGCTGACGCACCAGGGCGACGAGAGATGCCTTCTCTCCCGGGTTCATGCGAGCGTGCCTCGGCCTTAGCGGAACTCGGGGATGGCGGTTTTTTTGAGGACCAGCACCTCCAGCGACGGCTCTGCCACCAGCTGCTGCAGGCGCTCGTTGTCGCGCTTGAGGCTCGCCACCTCCAGCTGCGTGGCGTCGCGCACCGTCTCGGCTGCAAGCCTCGTCTTGCCAGCCTCCATGAACTCCTTGAGCCAGGCGTAGTAGACGTTGGGGTTGATGCCCTCCCGGCGGCAGAGGTCTGACACCCTGGTCTCGCGCCGGAAGCCCTCCAGCACGACGCGGACCTTCTCCTCCGCCGTGAACTTGCGCCGAGTCGTCCGACGCACTTGCTGGATGAATTGCCGCGTCTCGTCCTCGACCGGCATCGCCTCAGCGGCTGGAATCCTGCCCATCCTCGGCATGTCTCGCTCCTTCTGCCGGCGGTAACCTACCGCCACTACAGGAGCCAGAGCAACCTCAGTCATCCATTAACAATTGCTAACTCTGTGTCCGGATTTCGCTGACGGGGAACAGGAGGGGGCCCAGACTCCGAAGATCGACAGTCGGCCTGTCGGTCGAATGCGCTGGACACATCGCCCAGCTACTCGGCGCCGGAGGCTTGTAGGAGGAGTAGGGGTGAGTGATGATGTAGAGTAGGGTAGCTCTCAGTCTCATTCTATGTACATCATCCGCAGCGCTGAACGTCCCTTCTGCATATCGGGGAAAACGCTTACGACTGCTTCGCTGAATACCCGAACCTGTGTTGGATGGCACTCGATGCGATAGGATGTAAGTCATACTGGAGGCTTAGATTTGACTCAGCAAAACTACAAACCCTTCCTCAGCGACATCGAAGAGCTGCGCCGGCGCGCACGGGAAGACATGAGTAAAGGCGCCGTCACATCGACGTATGGACGGGACTTGCCTCAGGCAATCCATATCCTCAATCAAGTACTGGCCTCCGAGATCGTCTGTGTCCTGCGCTACAAGCGGCACTTCTTCATGGCGCAGGGCATCCAGGCGGAGCCGATTGCCCAGGAGTTTCTTCAGCACGCCAACGATGAGCAGCTACACGCCGACCAGGTGGCGTTGCGCATCACTCAGCTCGGCGGCGAACCAAACTTTGACCCGAATGGCCTGCTCACCCGTAGCATCGCCGAGTACAAGGCCGGCAACACACTGATCGAAATGATCAAAGAGGACCTCGTGGCAGAACGGGTCGTGGTCATGTGGTATGCCGAGATCAGTCGCTGGTTCGGCGACGCCGACATTACGACCCGACGCTTGATGGAAGAGCTCCTCGCCAAAGAGGAGGAGCACGCCAACGATCTCGCCGACCTGCTGGCGGAGATGGATGGATAGATGGATAGCGCACAAGGCGTAATCGAACTACAGGATTCGCGCTGGCTCGCGATGATCTAGAAGCCGCCACGCGTACTACCTGGCATAACCTAGATCACCGCAACCCTGTGCTTACTAGAGGCAGCGGCTCGACACTAGGCCGATCGCCACACTGGAAACACCCCGCCTCGTCATCGTCGAGAGGATGATAGATGACCTGGCCACCACAGCGCGGGCATGCCTCGGCACCTCGCCGAGGCCACGCCGCGACTGATGCTCTCTCCCGCCTAGCCGGCTGGCGTTGCCGATCACCTTCTGGCATCTACGCGAAGTCCTGAGCCTGCTGGTCGAGCGCAAGATTTCGCCTTAGTCAAACTGACTCACCACCCCGTGACAACACAATTTCTATCCTAAACGGTATACCTTTACTCACCACTGGACGAACATCGGCATCTATGTTCAATGGCGGCCAAGTCGCATACGTGCCATTCGAGCTAACCCTGGCCCTGAGCGCTTAGCCCGAGAGAGCAATGACAGATGGCACGCCAGGCTGCCGGGCGCCTGTTTCTTGCTCGCCTTGATTTGTTGGGGGGGGGGGGGGGGGGCAGATTGCGGGTGACAGCCTCAGGGTCAGACCCTTGACAGACGTCGGACCAACAACCTTGACGGTCGTGTAGAGGACGATTGTCGGCGCTGGCGCCGGACAATCGTCCTTACGTTGGCCTCCCCAGGCTGCCTCTAACCGGCGATAGCCAAAGCGCCGCCGCTCCGCTGCCAGGGAGCAGAGCCGCTCCCGTAGCTCCGGCGTGTCGTCTCCGACCCGCCGGTAGCGTGCGACCGATCGCTGAATGCCTATCAGCCTGCAGGCGCGACGCTCGCTGAAGCCCCACCGCTCCTGGACATGGTGCACGGCTTCGCGTCGGCCAGCAGGCCTCAGGCATTTTTTCGGAGCAGCTCCCTCAGAACGTGGTTGTCGAGGGTCGCCTCCGCCAGCAGTTGCTTCAGCTTGCGGTTCTCCTCATCCAGCTGGCGCAGCCGCCGTGCCTCACTCACGCCCATCCCGCCCAATCGCGCCTTCCAGTTGTAGAAGGTCGCGGGTGAGATCCCATGGCGACGGCACAGATCGCCCGTTGAAGCTCCTGCGTCTGCCTCTCGCAGCACCCCGATGATCTGCTCGTCCGTAAACCTGCTTCCACGCATGCGGTCCTCCTGCTTTCTCCCGGAAGGACTCCAATTATCAATGGACCGGTTTTCGGGGAGCAGGTCAGCGATGACAAGAGTAATGGTTAACAACTTCCAGAGGCCCGACGCAATCTCGAACGCCGATGTGGGTAGGGATTTTGAGACAGCGGCGCAAGAGTGGTTCCTTAACGAGGGTGTCCGGCGTCGTTGGCAAATTGATGCCGCGTACCAGCCTGGTTCGGGCGCAAGCCCTGCATTTACCTCTACCATAAATGATGTCGTGCCAGGGATTTGGGGTAAAATACGGTGGCAGAAACTGCGATGTGGAGGCTTCCCTATGGGGACTTTCAAGTGGCCGCTGCGCATCTCCAGCATGGACAGCCAACAGATCCGGGACATCGAGGCTACGGTGGACACCGGCGCGTCGTTCACCACGCTGCCCTCCGGCCTTCTGCGGGAGCTGGGGATCGAGGCCACGGGCAAGCGCGGGTTCCTGCTGGCGGATGGGCGGCGGGTCGATATGGACTACGGGGAGGCCCGTGCAACCATCAACGGCGAGAGTGTGACGACCATCGTGGTCTTCGGGGAGGACGAGGCCCCTCCGCTGCTGGGGGCATACACCCTGGAGGGCCTGGCCCTGGCGGTGGACCCGGAGGCTCAGCGGCTGGTCCCCACAAGCATGATCCTGTACTAGGACGGCGCCGCACTCGCTACGCGCCGTTCTACCGCACATGAGCCCCATCTCGGTGTGTCGAAGTTTGAGTATGCTTTGAGTGGCTAGATTTGCCGTGCTGATGAGCTGAATGTAGCGCGCGGACTCGCTGAGTGGCGTAGGCTCAATCCACCCCGGCCGGCCTTGGGGCAGTTTCGTGGGGGCGCTGTTAGATGACCTCAACACGAAGGTTCTTGATTTTGTCCAGTGTGGTGGAGGCTGAAGGGCATCAGTCGCGTGTGGACTCCCCCGATCCTGCTATCAGACTACTAATAGGCCCTTGCGAACATCACCATTGTCGCGAAGCCATGCTGGCACAAAGCCCCGTCCCCAACTCGCTTGTTTGAGAAACCTTCCGCAACCGGGAGAAGAGGGGATGGGTGACTGGGGATTCCTCCTCTCATTCTGCTGACTTTATTCAAGAACCGGTTCTCATGCTAGGACTATGCGGAAGTGGCTCCCCTCAGCGGACCGCTTACCAGCAGCATCGCAACGGGTGACCGTTTTTCTGTGTTCAGGGAACTTCAATGGGAGCCAGATGTACGACCCGTCATTGTTACACATCCATCTGGGCCATTCGCTGGCTCTTAGCTGCTTTGGAGGACGTGGCGACATCAGACAAAAATGCGGGACGACCCCCGGATGGCGGTCGCCTTCAGAACCAAAGATCTGCCTTAGCCGAGACGCTTTCGACTGCATCTGTGCATTCGTCCATCCAGTAGCTCCCTTGGCTTCGATCAACACCACGTGCCAATCCCCGCTGCCTTCAAATGCCACCAGCAGGTCGGTATCTTCCTGGTTGCCTTTGATTACCTGTTGCAGTGGGTTGTCAAAGATTCTGTCCTCATCGCCGCACTCGTAGGCGTATAGCGCAGCAGTCAGCCAAGCCAGATGGTAATCCATTGCCGTGAACGCATCGTGAGGTACATCGATATTGATGGCCTTGCCTTACTCTCTTCTGAAATCCTCATTTAGCTGGAACTCGCCCACGGCTTGGCTGACAAGGAAGAAGCGCTCTTTCCGATTAAAGGACTCTAGTAGTTCGATCAGACCAGCTATCACTACATACCTCCATTGAGATCATTTATTGACCTGAGTAGCTCCACGACTACCAACTTCTCCCGTTTCCCGGTGACTACGTGGCGGTGCATCAACTCTCTACCAACTCCCAATTATTCGCGGCCAGCCAACAACCTGATGACGAGGCACTTGCCAACCTTGAGCGATTCAGCTGGCTGCACCGCCTTCGGGGCCCTGCTTTACTTGTAAGTTGGCGAACGGCGCCTTCGAAGGTCGCTGGAATGAAACTCCTGGGTTCGAACCTTGCGAATACCTCTACTTTTCAATTTGTATTGGCCTCTACTCCACTTGCCTCCGCCACTAGCGCGTCATACACCCGCACCATAGCCTCCGTGTCCCGCTTGCAGTAGGACAGAAGTGATCCCCTGATCCTAATGCGCTCATCATCTGGGGTGTCGGGTGCGATGCTGCGCGAAAAGGCTGCCGCCGCAGCCCTGCCCTCAACTATCTCAAGGTCCCCATAGCTCAGGTCGGGAGCCACCGCTGGAAGCACCGCCTTAATGGAGAAGCTGCCGTGCATCTCTGGGTGGTAGTAATACCCTCTGACTAATCTGTGCAGGTCGACTATGCGGTCACATAGCTCCAACAGGCGGTCCTCATACTGTGGGAAAGCCAGGGCGAGACCCCTTAGTACCGTTCGCTCATAGTTGGAGTAGGCGACTATCGTGCCCTGGTCTGGGACAGCTTGCAGCAGGCTGGCTATCAACTCCTGCCGGGGGTCGCCGGCGCCCTCCGCTAGGAACCCTTGATGTCTCAAGCAGCCGTCCGACTCTCTCACATGCAGCGACCACTGGAAAGGCACTATCTGGAAAGGACGTGTCCCGACGTAGACCGGGATGGGTAGGTTGAGCGCTTCGAAGTCGAGGAAGCTCGCAGGGGAAACGATTTCTCCCAACCTGCCTCTGAGTCCCTCGTCTATAAAGGGCTTTCCCGTGACCGCGCTCTCGCGGACGCGACGCTGCAACCATGAAAGACCGGAGGAGTCGGGCGGTATCTCAGCCACCACTCTTATTCCGGAGGCCCGCAGTCGCTCTTCAGCCCAAGGCATCAGGCCCGGCAACTCCCCGACTGGGTGTGCCGGCTCGTCCCGGTGACAATGTCCGAAGAAAGGGCAAACATATGGCCGGACGCAATGCCTGCCCGTCTCAATATTCAGCGTGTCGGCTCGGCGTAACGCCTCCCACATCTGAAACAATTCATCGGGCATCGCCTCAGCAGCGTACTCCCTGACCTCGTCGGTCACGTCCCTCAGGGAGAACAGCTGCGTCAGATCGTGATCTCCACCACAATACACGTACGCGGTATTGAGGTGCATCAGGTAGGCTCTTCCGACCGGAATTCCGCATCCCTCCACGACATGCATCTGGATGGCGACATCCGGGATATGCTCGTCCTTGGCAACTGGCAGTGGACTTCACTTCAATCAGGTCGAATGCCCTGCCTGAGGTACGCAGGAGCACATCCACCCTAGTTCTGATGTCCGCGAAAGAGAAGGCGGGTTCGTACAATGCCGGCACAGATGGGTCGCGCAACAGCGCTTGGGTCCTATACTCGGCCTGCGCATGCTCGAAGTACTGCTCCTCGACAAGCGCGCCACCTCGGAACCGCTGGCGAGCCAGCGCGCCCACGGCGTGCCCGCTGTCGAAGACAGCCTGGTGGGTGGCATCCACCGGATCAGCAAGTTCACGGTGATGGCAATCGAGATAAAGCCGTTTCAGGCATTGGAGCCCAGCCAGAAACCGTGACTTGGATAGCAGGACAGGCCTGTCAGGAGACATGGAGACTCACTTTGTCCTGCAACTGTACAGGTCAATCCGCCGCGACCGGACTCCCTGCTTCTTATAGCTCGTGTGTTGGCCTCTCAATGTTCAGGGTCAGGGCGGTCAACCGTCGGTGTCGGGCCCGCCGGGCTTCGAGCACCCCGAGTCTATCGGATTGATATCAAGGGATGGTGAGAGGACATATCGCCGATGATAAAGAGGAGCGCCTGCCCCTTCAAGGTCAACACTGATTTGGGGCGTTCAGGATGAACCTGCGGAGCCACGACTTCGAGGGGCTGGTGAACCTCGAGCGGCTGTACCTGAGGGAGACCGGGCTTAGCTCGCTGCCGGCCGGGGTGTTCTCTGACCTGCTCAATCTGAAGACACTGGAACTACACAGGAACGAGCTGAACTCGCTGGCCTACGACGAGTTCGAGGCACTGCCGACTCTGACGGAACTGCTGGTGGACCCGGAGGACCGCAGAGGGTACCAGGTGGCGGGCGGCGAGGGCGACGTGACCCTGGAGGTTGCGGCGGGGGGCACGACGACGTATCAGGTGCGCCTGACGCACAGGCCGGCCTACGTCGAGACGGCAAACCTGCCGACGTTGACGGTGAGTTCGGACACGGCCGGGGTGACCGCGAGCCCGACGACGCTGCAGTTCACCAAGGAGAACTGGTTCCGGCGCCAGACGGTGACGGTGTCCGCCACGGCATGGCGGCCGGCGCGACGGCAACGCTGACCCACACGTCCGTCGCGGTGGCGTATGACCGGCCGATCCCGACGGTGACGGTGCGGGTGCTGGAGAACGCCCCCGGCCGCACGGTCGAGCCGTTGACGGCGACGTGCGAGGGGGTGCCGGCGCGGCACGACGGCGAGACCGCGTTCACCTTCCGCATCGTGTTCAGCGAGACGGTCTCGGTCACGCCCGAGGCCATGCGCACGCGCGTCCTGACGGCGGACGGCAGCGCGGTGACCGGCGCCGCCCGCGTCGACGGGGAGAGCGGCGTGTGGTCGATCACGGTCACGCCGGACACCCGCGAGACCATGTCGATCAATCTGCCACCGGCGGCGGATTGCGAGGCGTATGGCGCGGTCTGCACATCGGACGGGCGAGCCCTGTCCAACGGGACGGCGCACATCGTGATCGGCCCGGGTCCCGAGACCGGGACGCAGGAGGGCTCCGCCCCCGCCCGCCCCACGGGACTCACCGCCGAGATCTCCCACGACTCGGTGACCCTCACCTGGGACGATCCCGGAGACGAAGCATCACCGGCTACCAGGTCCTGCGGCGCGACAAGGCCATCCACGAAGAGGGAACGTTTGAGACCGTCGCCCCCGACACCGCCTCGGCGGAGACGACCTACACCGACGTTACGGCAGAGCCCGATAAGCAATACGTGTACCGCATCAAGGCCATCAACGCCGATGGGTTGAGCGAGATCTCCAGCTGGGTACGGGCCTACACACCGGCGGCCCCTGCGCCGGAGCCTACGCCCGAACCTACGCCTGAGCCAGTGAGCGTTTCGGAGGGGGGTCGCTGCCACGTCGGAATTGCATGGGAGCGAGCGATTTGGGGGCGGGGAAGTTGGTGGTGCTGTGGCATGTGCTCGTGGGCTGGGCCATGTGCTGGCAGCAGAACTTGACACCTACTCTGGAGTAGGGGCTAGGGTCGCAGTCTACCTCGACGGAGGATGAGCTTCAAGCGCTGATCGCCGACCACCCCGAGCTACTCGACGGGGAGCAGATCACGCCCGGCGATCCAAGGCGCTGGGTACTCGTGACGCTCACCCTTCCCCGATCCCTCTACAGCTGCATCGCCGGGCTGAAGGTAGTGTGCGCCTTTGCCGCTTGTTCTGAGTCGTATGTCGCGGAGTAACGACGGACCATCATCGGGCTTGAGTGACCAAGAGGTACTGGACATCGAGCTCGCGGGCATTGACCCGAATCGCCCAGGTAGCGAAGGTGTGGCGGAAGCGGTGGGGGTTGACCTGTCTCACCCCAGCCCTCAGGCCGTGACGAGTGAACATAACGTTCATATGGTGATTACGAAGCGGTTGGCCGTCTACGGTCTGGAAGAGGTGGCCTTCGCTCCAGCCGCGAAAGTCGTCCAGGTAGGTTCTGAGGGCAGCGAGGGCTACTTCGCTTATCGCCGTCCAGCGCTGCTTCCGTCCCTTGCCTTGAAGGACGCGGACACGGCCCTCGTCGAAGAGGACATCGCAAAGCTCAAGCGAGACGAGCTCGCTTGAGCGCACGCCGGTATCTAGGAGGAAGAGGATCATCGCCCTCATGCGAGAGCCCACCTAGGTCTTGGGATTGCAGGCAGCAAGCAAGGTCGTTACGTCGTCTTTAGTAAACGGCTGGACGACCTTCTGCTCGCGCCGGACCATCGGCACCCGCATGAAGGGGTTCTCCTCGACGTAGTCCAGGCGTCGGCACCAGGAGAAGAACGCCTTGACCTCACGCTGGCGGCGGTGCTGAGTACCGGCGCTCACGCCGCGGTCGCGCACCCAGCCCATGAAGAGGTAGACATGCGCAGGCCCGAAGGCCTCTATATTCTCCGGCAGTCCAAGCTCGCGCACAGCGCGCCGGAACTGGCGCAGCGTCTCGGCGTAGGACTGGACCGTGCGCTCCGTCTTGCCCTCCACCTCGCAGGCCTTGAGGTAGAGGGGGACGGCCTCTTCGAATCTTTCCATGTGCAACCTCCTTAAGTCCGGTGGTCACACATCACTCCCTCTTGTCGGGGATGAAGTCAAGCTAAAAGACCGGCCGGTCTCTCAGATGCGGAAGAGTCGCTAGCGGACGGCGAAGGCCACCGCTCTGGTCCAGATGGCGACAATGTGGAGAGAGGGGGTGTTAACCCGAACCCCCGCACGCCGGGCCGTGACGCGTGAACATCACCTTCATGTACTCTTCAGGGGGCGGCGTACGCTAGCGGATATAGGGGAAGGTCGAGGAGGCATCGATGGAGCGACAGACGTTGGTATTTGCCACAGAGCGGGAGACGAAGAACACCGTCCGGTTTCAGGAAGAGGCGAGCGGCAAGCCACCGGTTATCGGAACGCTGTATGTGCAGCGCTGGGCGCTCGGAGAACCCTTGCCGCAGCGGTTGACGGTGACGATTGAGGCCGCAAGCGCGTACGTGACGCCCTGAACGACCGCACGCTTGCAGAACCGGCGGATCGGGCAGGCCCCGATTCCAGCTCACTATGACCGGCCCTGCGTGTGCCTCCAGGAACCCGGATCAGTGAAGGGCACTACGAGGCAGAACGCGACGCCTGGCTACGTGAGCATCTGCGGTCGCGGTCGTCGCTCCTGACAGCTTGGAGCTGGTGAAACTCGAGCACGGCAAGCCCGACCACTACGCCCACGCCGAAAACTACTGCCTACAGGCGATGGTCGCTCCTCGCCGCTGGCGTATGTCTACTGGCTAGGACCCCACATCACCGGGCTGAAGGTAGCGGGCGCCGCCGCCTGCTCTGAGTCGCGATTCGCGGAGTAACGACCAGGGACTGGCGCTCCGCATGCCATGGGCTGGCATGGGCAGGGGATACCACGCACGGCGTCGGCTACGGTGAGCATCGTACCTCTTAGCGCAAAGGCTATCCTTGCCGGTGCTGGTTGGCGGCGTGGTGGTCCGGCTAGCCTTCATTGCGCCGCCGGTTGGGACCAGCCTCCGGGTGTTGTGGGACCTAGTTGGCGGCGGAGCGCATGGAGGGCCGCCGGGTGCTGGTCTACATCACCCACACGGGCATGCGGGAGACCACCGGGCGGATGGATGACATCCTCACCCGGCACGGCTTCAGGATGGTAGTGATGAAGGCCGTCGCCGTGGTCCCCAGAGGCGCGGGGCGTGGGTCGTCTGCTGCTCCTGAGCGCCCAAATTTGCGCGCGTTTTGGCCGTAAAGTGGCCTTCTCTCCGTCTTTCCCCGCTTCTTCACCGTTGGCCCAATAGTTGCGGTAGACTTTTGTGAACAAGCATGGGATCGGCGTAAACGCTGCGTCGCTGTGCTATTGAGCGCGGGCACTGAGAGGCCACATGAAAAAACAGGATCAACTCGATGCAGGCGCATTGCAAGCCGCACTCGGCGTGACGGAGCAGTGGTTATCGGCGAACCAAGAAGCGCTGAACGCAATCAACGTGTATCCAGTCCCGGACGGCGACACGGGAACCAACATGCTGTTCACACTACGGGCTGCACTGGCAGGTGCGCCGATCAGCGACAACGCCACGGTTGGTGCGTACCTACAGCAGGTCTCGCGCGGAGCACTGCTAGGTGCCCGCGGCAACAGCGGCGTCATCCTCTCGCAGATCCTGCGCGGCTTCGCGGAGGGGCTCCACGGCTGCGATTCCCTGGACGGTGCCGGACTGGCACACGCGCTGACTACAGCCTCCCGAGTTGCCGACGATGCAGTCACGGAGCCCGTCGAGGGCACGATGCTGACCGCAATCCGCGATGCGGCGGCAGCCGCGCGCGAAGCAGCTAACGAGCCTGCTTCGACGCTCGCCTCCGTTCTCGACAAGACGGTCCGCGAAGCCGATGCCAGCGTCGAACGCACGCCGGAGCTCTTGCCGCGCCTGCGGGAGGCAGGAGTCGTGGATGCGGGGGCCGCCGGGATGGCCGTCGTATTGCACGGGCTGCGCTACGGCTCACGCGGCGAGCCTTTGCCCGCGCCGCCTTCGCTGCAGGCCGGGGAGATCGATATGTCCGGTGTCGAGCACGAAGGGCACGGCTACTGCATCGAGTTCGTCATAGCCGGCGCGGAGCTCATCCGCGAGGAGGTAGAGCGCGCGCTGCTTGACGCCGGGGGGGCGTCGTTGATGGTCGTGGGGGAGTCGGAGATGCTGCGTGTTCATGTGCATTTGGCCGATCCGGGACCGGCGCTCTCCGTGGGCGCTGCGGCCGGGTCACTCGCCTCTGTGAAGGTCGACGACATGCAGGCCCAACACGAACGCTGGACGACGGAGCACGCGGCGGCGGGTCGGTTGCCACGCTTTGGCCTCATCGCGGTCGCCCGAGGAGCGGGGATAACGCAAACGTTGCGCGACATCGGCGTGCGGCTCGTGGTGGACGGCGGACCCAGTGCTAATCCAAGCGTCGAGCAACTGTTGGACGCATCGCGCCGGGCAGCGAGCGAGCATGTATTTTTGCTGCCGAACGATGGCAACGTCATCCTGACCGGTGAGGCGGCCGCAGCCGCCGCACCCGGTTTCCTCACCGTAATCCCGACGAACTCGATCGCGACTGCATTCAGTGCGGCGGTCGCGTTCGTGCCAGACGGCGAACCGTGCGAAATCGCCGCTCGCATGATCGAGGCGGTGAGCACCACACACAGCGTGGAGGTAACGCGCTCGACGCGTGATACGAGCGCGGACGGCGTCGCCGTCTCTGCGGGTGACGCGATTGCACTGGTCGATGGCACACTTGTGGCTGCCGCAGGGACACTCGAAGGGGCGCTCCTCGCAGGGCTCTCACGCGTAGTAGAGGGTGCGGAACTGATCACGCTTTTCGTTGGCGAAAACGGCGACCGGCTAGAGGCGGAGAGGCTGATCGGCGAATGGTATCCCGACCTGAACGTGGAGACGATCGAGGGTGGGCAACCTCACTACCCGTACATCGTCGGCATCGAATAAAATGTCGTCTGGGACCCTCCGCATCGTCACAGACTCCACCTCAGACCTCGAACCAGAGTTCGCGATGATGCACGGCGTCACGGTAGTCCCGCTGAGCATCCTATTCGGCGACGAGCAGTTCCTTGACCGCGTGGATATGACCTCGGAGCAGTTTTTCGCGCGCCTCAGCAGCGGGACGGTTTTGCCGACGACCTCGCAGCCGACTCCTGCGGCGTTCCGCGAGACGTACAAGCGACTGATCGCGGCGGGCGCAAGCGAAATTCTCTCGCTGCACCTACCCGCCAGCCTGAGCGGCACCTACGCCTCCGCCAGCCAGGCGGCGGAGGGGCTCGACGCACATATCGAGATTGTGGATAGCGGCGGCATATCGGCGGTGCTCGGTCTTGGCGCGGTGTCGGCTGCAGAGATGGCAGCCAATGGGGCCGGCATCGACGAGGTACGTACACGAATCAAGGACCAGTTCAGCCGCAGCAGGCTCTTCGTGGCGCTCGAGACACTGGAGTACCTTCGACGAGGGGGGCGCATCGGCCGTGCCGCAGAGATGGTTGGCTCAGCCTTGAAGCTCAAGCCGATCCTCACGATTGAGGGCGGCGGCGTCGTGCCAGTCGGCCGCGTGCGCACGCGCGCCAAGGCGATCGAGAACTTGATCGAGCGCGCTGCTGCCCTTCGTCCCATCGAACAAATCGTCGTGATGCATGCAACGACACCCGAGGACCTCGATTACGTGGCCGGCCGCCTGCGTGGCTTGGCGCCCGATGCCTCGCTTGTAACTGGTACCCTCGGGCCGGTGCTCGGCGTCCATACCGGCCCGGGCACCATTGGGGTCGTCACCGTCTCCTCAGCTACGGCCTCAGCATCGACGCCAGGATAACCTCCTCCCAATACGACGTAACGGCGGACTTCGCCGCGCTGGCGGGTGAACTCCAGCACGGCCGTGACGCTCATTGCAGCTAGCGCCTGCTGCCAGAAGCACTGTACACATAGATTCGAGGTACTACGCTGAGGCCACTACGATGTTCGGGGAAGCAAGCGGACTGACAGGGGCCAATCTCGTCAAAGGGAATACACCCTATCCGATCTTCCTGCCCTACGTGGTGCGTTCATTGATGATGCCTACAGGTTCTACTCCGGACCCGAACGACTGAAGCGATTGGGAGCGGACCTCAACGAAGACCGAGGCGAACGCGACAATGACAATCACGGCGAATGGAGCTTGGTGCCGTCCTCTCTGGGCCTCGTTGTTGTGAGGGTGCTTCAAGCCAAAAGAAAGGGTTTTGGTGGTAAGGAAGTGAGAAGCCTTTACCGAGTTCAAGCGGTTGCATCCAACAAGTTTCATTGTCGACGAGACCGCGGCCGTACTCTTTCGCCACCCGTACGTCGCGGTCTCGTCGGCTGTGTTGGCGCCACCGCGCTGCCTCTGCTCGGCCACCCTGGGGACTGGGCCGCGCGCGACGGTGGCCACGCCAACGGCGTGCGGCGCTTCCACCGAAGTCACCCTCCGCCGCTTCAGGTCTTCGCGTCACTGCCTCAGCCCGGCGGTCAGAGTGTCGATCTGCCCGTTCGTGGCACGGATGGCGGTCCGCAGGTCCTTGCCCTTTGCCTCGTCCTGCCCTTCAAGACGCTGTGCTTGTCTAGCCCGCCTATGACTTGCATATGGACGCCCGTCTGGGCGCTCGTTTGCACGTTTCGCATAGAGTCGGCCCTTGGATCCTCGGAGCTGATAAGCGTGATGTATGCCAGATAGTCGTCAGCGGCGATCCTGCTTTGGCTGTGTGTCCTTGCTGCTTTCGTACTCTGGCGGTCCGATTCGCGCCGTGGATTGGGTGACGCTGCGAGGTCGCTCACCGACCCGCAAATCGCGGGATTATCCTGTTTTTGTTGCAACGGTAGGTACTCTCTGAGTCGTCGGCACGTACATCGATCTGTGGAATCCTGCACTTGCGACGGACACCGTCTTCTGGTTCTTCGGCGTGGGCATTGCCCTGCTCTTCCGAATGGATGAGGCCGGCGATCCTAGATTCTTTAGGGAGGCGGTCGCGCGGACCTTAAAGATCACGGCGCTTATTGCATTCATCGCCAACCTCTTCGTCTTCAACCTATGGGTAGAGCTTGTCATTCAACCGCTGCTCCTCGTCTTCGTTGTGGGTGCCTACAATTCCCAAACCCCTCAGCGAAACGAGTGGGTGAATGGGGACTCGCTCTTGTAGGAAGCGGCATGCTCGCCTTCACAGCGATGCGTCTTGCTCAGGAGTGGGGCGAAGTCGATCCCTTGGAAACGTTCCGGGGCCTGCTGCTTCCTGTTTGGCTGACGCTCGGTATCCTCCCGTTCATATGTTTCTTTGCTTTGCTATCGGCCTACCAGGGCAGGCTAAAACGTATGGGCTTGGCATTGGGGGAACAATCCCCGTCCTGGCCAGTACGTTTCGCGATGCTCGTCAGTTTCCATGGGCGGCTTGCGGAACTGGAGTCGGTGGACTGGAGGTGGCTTCGTAAGACCGGCACCGCATCATCGTTCCGGGAGGCTCAACGGAGGATGGCAGAGTTCAGGGAAGACCAGCGATCCATAGCAGCAGAGGCGAAAGCCGCGATTGATCGACTAGAGAGGTTCGTAGGCGCCTCAGGCACCGACGCCGACGGTCGCAGACTTGACCAGCGCGAGTTCAATGCGACCAAGAAGGCCCTTGAGCTCCTAGGAAGTGCGCAAATGGGCTGGTACCGGAATCGCGGCGGGCGATATCGGACCGATCTCGCAGAGATCTTGAGTTCTAGGTTCGAAGAGGGTGGATTGACCCAACCGCATGGCATCGGTATCGACGTATCTCAGGATGGTCAGTCGTGGTATGCATCGCGCCGCACCATATCTGGATGGTACTTCGGCATAGGAAGCGCAAACGCTCCTCCAGACCAGTGGTTCTACGACGGACCTGAGCCGCCCAGTGGATTCCCAAGGGGTGCTTCCGTGTGGAGTGAGTTTATCTGGGAGGCGAAGAATTGGTGAAGTAGGTCCACTGCGGCCGGCAGGCTAACACCTTGTGTGGGTTCGAGTCCCACCTTTACGCCTAAGATGGCTGATCATCAGCCATCAACAAGAGAGTGAAGGAGGTGATAGCGAGATGGCAGGGCAGAGCAAGAGCAAGGGGAAACTAAGCAAAGATCGACAGTTCTGGAGGCGGCCCAGACTCCGAAGATCGACAGTCAGCCTGTCCAGCGGGGCCTGCCGGGCTTAGGTGAAGACAAGGCGATCACCCCTCGAAGGCAGTTAGTTCTTAGCCCGTCCTAGCCGTCAATATTCTCAGCTAACCGTCCACTCCGCCGACAGGACCTCGGCCTGCTCCAGCACCGTCAACGTGGCCTTCTCCTGCTTGTCCGGTGGATAGCCGTGGCGGTTCAGGATGCGCCTGACCGCCACCCTCAGCCCCGCTCGCACGTTCTCCGGCAGCGGCCAATCAATGGTGACGTTGCTACGAACGGTCTCGACCAGCTCCTGAGCGATCGTCCGTAGCGTCTCATCACCCAGGACTTGCACCGCGCTGTCGTTGGTCTCCAGCGCGTCTTGGAAAGCTAACTCGTCCTCTGAGAGGCCCAAGCTTTCGCCTCTGGCGTTGGCTTCTTGCATGTCTTTCGCAAGCTGGATCAGCTTCTCGATCACCTTGTGCCGCCTCTATCGACCGGTTCTGGTAACGGCGAAGGGTCTGCTCCAGCATCTCGGCGAACGAGCGCGCCTGCACAACATTCCTCTGCCTCTGGGTGGAGAGTTCGCCCTGATCAGCTTCTGCAGCAGGTCCACGGCGAGGTTGAGTTGCGGCGTTCCGCGCACCTCAGACAGAAGCCGCGCTCTGGTGGACTGCTGCCATCTGTTCGCTCGTGACTCATCTGAACCTCGAGAAAGCACCTTGGGAGTAGGTAATCCGCAACTTGCTGCCACCAGGCAGGAGCCGGGGACCCATTTTACGGGCCGCAAGCGCGGTTCTGGTCGGCAAGCGGTGAGTGTCTGTTTGCCGAGGGCGGGTCGCTGGATTGGTGCGTAGCGGGTCAGCGCTGCCAGTGCCGGAAACCAGAGTCTAAGTGGACTCGCTTGGCCAGCCGTCCACGGATCGTCAGGCTGCGATCACGTTTCCGGTGAGCAGTTATACTGCCGCTCGCATGGTTATCCGTCCTCTGATGGGTGATGGGCACTCGACACAGATCGATTGTTGCAGTCTGATGACTTCGAAGCCTCCCACCCCGAACAGGCGGATGGCCAGGAAGCAGAAGCTAGGGAAGGGCAGGAAGACCATCAAGGACGCCATCCTCGCTTATATGAGCGCCTCTTCGTCAGGTGTGACAGATTATAGTCCCTCCGTTAACATCGCTGGATTGTCAAGATGATCCACTGAGGCTACCGTGGATACGTGGCACGGCAGCGTTAGCATGGAGATGAGCGACTTCCAGCACGCCCCCTTTAACCAGCAGGGCGGCCTGGGTAAAGCATACGTGAGACGAATGCCTGGAAGATCCAGTCCTCTCTGTCCTTCCTGCAGTCCCTTAAAAGAGAGACTTCCCCTTGACTGAGCTGTTGGCCCGTGTCAGTGCGCAAAGGCCATTGGTGGCTATTGCCCTGTGGGTGGTGCTGGTGGCGGTTGCGGTCATACTCAACGCGACCCTGCTTGGCTCGGCCACGACCACCGAGTTCCGCCTGGGTAGCAACTTCGAGTCCCAACGAGCGGACGCCCTACTGGAAGATAGGCTTCGGGGTCCCGAAGCAATAACCGAAATCGTTATCGTTCAATCGGACACCCGTACGGTGGATGATCCTACATTTCAGGAAAGGGCCGGATCAGTCTATGACGCGATCGTCTTGCTGGGGAGCGGCACAGTGACAGGGGGACGGAGCTATTATCAGGAGAACGACCCGTCTCTGGTGTCCGCCGACCGCAAGGCCACGATAATGCCCTTTGTCATGATCGGCGACCTCAAGGAGGCCACGAAAAACGTCGAGGACGTCCTTCGCGTTGTCGTGGAAGCGGACGGCAAGGACGGCTTCCGCGTACTCATGGTAGGGGACGCCAGCACCGCCCACGACAACAACGAGCTGGCGGAAAATGACCTGAGGCGGGGAGAACGCTTCGGCATCCCGGTCGCCCTCGTCATCCTCGTGGTCCTCTTCGGCACCATCGCCGCCGCCCTGGTGCCCATAGGGTTGTCCATCATCTGCATCATCGCCGCGTTGGGCTTGGCGGCACTCATAGGTCAGGTCTTCGAGCTGAATTTCTTCGTCACGCTGATGATCATCATGATCGGGTTGGCCGTGGGAATCGACTACTCCCTCGTCATAATATCCCGCTACCGGAGCGAGCTGGCCCGCGGCCTGGACAAGAACGCGGCTATAGAGCGCGCCGGCGCAACCGCGGGCCGCACAGTGCTCTTCAGCGGCATCACCGTCGTCATCGCCCTCTGCGGCATCCTCATCGTTCCCTTCTCCTTCTTCCAGTCCCTCGCCATTGGCGCGATACTGGTCGTATTGGTTTCCTTGGCGGCCACCCTCACCCTTCTGCCGGCCACCCTTGCGCTCCTCGGCCCGAGAATCAACCACCTGCCCATCCCCTTCTTCGGCAAGGCAAGAATCACACCCTCCGACTCCTCCGGGCAGGGGTTCTGGGAGCTTATCACCCGCGTCGTCACCCGGTTCCCGGTCATCAGCATCATCGTCGTCGGAGCGCCCATGGTCGCCGTCACCGTCTTCTATTTTCAGATCCAGACCGGCATAAACGGCGTGGACGCCTTCCCCGAAGGCACCCAGACCAGGGAGGCCTTCTTCGTCATGGAAGAGCACTTCTCCTTCGGCCTCGTCAATCCCACCGAGATCGTGATCGACGGCGATATCGACACTCCCCAGGTGCAGCAGGGCATAGAAAAGCTCCAAGCCTCCCTCGCGGCACACCAGGGCCTGCAAGTCCTCCCCGTCCTGACCGTCAACGACGCCCGAGACCTCGCCATCGTCACCGTGACCATCCCCGGAGAGCCCCGCAGCCAGGCCGCTGTCGACGTAGTGGAGACCATCCGCGGCCGGTACGTTCCCGCCGCATTCGACGGAGTCGACGCAGAGGCCTTCGTCGGCGGCGTGACCGCGGAAGCTACAGACGTATTCTCCATCGTCCAAAAGTACACGCCCATCGTCTTCGCCTTCGTGCTCGGTTTCAGCTTCCTGGTGCTCATGCTCGTCTTCCGGTCCATAGTCATTCCGATCAAGGCAGTCTTCATGAACCTGCTCTCCGTGGGCACCGCCTACGGGCTGATGGTTCTGGTGTTCCAGAAGGGCGTGGCCACGGCCCTGTTCGGCTTCCAGCACGCGGAGATCATAGACGTCTGGATCCCCCTCTTCCTCTTCTCCGTCCTCTTTGGGCTGTCCATGGACTACCACGTCTTCCTCCTGAGCCGCATCCGCGAGCGGTACGATCAGACTGGGAACAACACCGAGGCGGTGGCCTACGGCCTGCGGTCCACCGCAGGCCTGATCACCGGCGCCGCCCTTATAATGGTCGCTGTGTTCGGCGCTTTCGCCACGGGCAAGACCATCATTAACCAGCAGGTCGGGTTTGGGCTGGCCGTGGCTGTGCTTCTGGACGCGACGCTAGTGCGCTCTGTCCTGGTCCCGGCCAGCATGGAGGTGCTCGGCAAACGCAACTGGTACCTGCCGTCATGGTTAAGTCGGCTTCCGGATCTGCGAGTAGAACCGCAAGAACATGAAGGGCATAGTGTCTAGAGCAGAGATGGTACGAGGGTGTAAATGTCAATGAAAATGCCTACTGACTACACCATAGGCTACGAAAAGGCCCGCGCGGTCGCGCCCGACATCGCGGACAAATACATCGCGCACACATTCATTGGAGACCCGCTGGGCGAAGCGATGATGGAAGACCTCGCGGAGTTTACTCCCCAAGAGTCAGAGCGGCTCATCCAAGCAGCTATGAATCAGGAAGGCGAGGAGGCTCTGAGGAACGCGCCGGCCTCGCTGCGAGAATTCTTCAGAGACGCGGAAACTCCGCCGGAGTGGCTCGACTATGCAGCATTCGCTCCGGGCGTCCGCATGTTTCACAGAAACTCGCAGGTTATCCTGGGGGCATTCGTCGCAGGCGTCCTGATAGAAGGCTTTACAACGAACATAGCAAAGTCCTTCTTCATCACCGGGCGGGTGCGTGACCAGGGCGTCAGGCGTTTGGGGCAGAATAACCGTCACATGATGGAGATATTCCTTCCCAACGGCATGTACAGGTACGGAGACGGCTGGAAGCTTTCGGTCCGTATTAGACTCGTTCACGCACGGATGAGACGCCTCTTGAACAACTCGGAGGACTGGGACACCGAAGCCTGGGGTGTGCCGATTAGCGCTGCCCATTTGGGTTATGCCATTTCCGCTTTCTCGGCAAGGCTGCTGAGGCACGCGAAAACCTTGGGTGCCAAGTACACCGACGAAGAGTACGCGAGCTTCATGGCCGTTTGGCGCTACTCCGGTCACCTGATGGGCATTCCTGAGACCATCCTGTTCCGTGATGCCGATGAGGCCCTGAAACTGTATGGCATCGGCCAAGTGTGCGAGCCCGATTCCCCAATTGAATCGGTCGTGATGGCGCACTCCCTGGTCAACTCGGCTCCGTTGATCGCTGGGAAGACCGATCCGGCCGCCCGCCGGACTTTGGCGGAGTATATATACCGTGTTTCCCGCGGGCTCATCGGAAGAGATGTTGCCGAGTCACTGTGGTATCCGCCACTTTCCGCATTTGGAGCTATCTGGTGGTTCAAGATGCAGCAGCGTTATGGTCACATCCTGGATAAGCTGCTCCCGGGCCGTCGCCAAAACAGCAACTTCACCAGCTTCACGTCCTTGCTCGATACCTCCTTGTTCGACGAGGAGGGAATCCGCTACACGTTGCCCGACCGCGTTTACGCGGAAGAGTCCACCAAGTGGTGATGCACGCAGGGCTCCAGCGCACGAGGCATGAAGCCTGCCAGGTGCGGGCCTCTAGGGCCGCAGTCGGGACTCCGTAAGGAGGTGCTCACATGGTAAACCGTCTCTTGGACCAGATCGATGCGCCGAGCGACCTGAAGTCCTTGACCCGAGAAGAGCTGGGCCAGGTTGCGCAAGAGGTCCGTAATACCATCATCTCCGTGATAACCGAGCGCGGCGGCCACTTGGCCTCGAACCTGGGCGTCGTTGAGCTTACCCTCGCCCTGCACCGCGTTTTCGACAGTCCCACGGACAGGATAGTCTGGGACACCACCAACCAGACCTACACGCACAAGCTGGTGACGGGGCGGCGCGACGAGTTCAAGGATATCCGCTCGGAGGGTGGACCGTCCGGCTTCGGGGAGCCTAGCGAAAGCCCGCACGACACCCTCTGCGCGGGCCACGCCGGCACAGGACTTTCTATCGCCCTGGGCATAGCGCAAGGAGCGGCGAAGCGTCGCCGGGCAAACTCATGGACCATCGCGGTAGCCGGGGACGGGGCAATGACCTCCGGATCGAGCTTCGAAGCGCTCAACAACATCGTGCACCTCAACCCGGAAAAGCTAGTCGTCGTTCTCAACGACAACGGGATGTCCATCTCTGAGAACATCGGCTTCCTCACCAACTGGCGCAAGCGAGTGCTCACCCATCCGGAATACCAGGCGATGATTGGGCGCATGAAGGCGCTTTCGAAGAGAGCGCCCACCGGCGACATGGTCTACCGGCTCGTCAAGAGGTTCGGTGGCGGGCTCGATAGCATTATCGTGCCCACCACGTTCTGGACCGAGGTGGGATTCCAATACCTCGGCCCCGTGGACGGCCACGACTTCAAGCAGCTCGAAGAGGCCCTCTGGCAAGCCAGAATACCCACCGGCGCAGTCCCTCTGGTCCACGTGGTGACGCACAAGGGGCACGGCTACGAGCCTGCCGAGGACGACCCGGTCAAGTTCCATCAGCCAAGCTCGCCTCTTGGGGCCTCATCAGGAGCGCCCACCTACTCGAAAGTATTTGCCCAGACCCTCAAACGCCTCATGCACCAGGACGAGTTCGTCATCGGTATTTCCGCTGCGATGCTCGAAGGCACCGGGCTGGAGGAGGTGCGGAGCGAGTTCCCCGACAGAGTCTTCGACGTCGGCATCGCGGAGCAGCACGCTGTCAGCATGGGGGCGGGCATGGCCTCCGCCGGCCTCAATCCTTTCGTCTCCATCTACTCTACCTTCCTCCAGCGGGCCTTCGATCAGGTGGTCTATGACGTCTGTCTGCAGAACCTGCCCGTAACGCTGATTGCTGATCGTGCGGGCATCGTGGGTGAGGACGGCAAGACCCACCACGGCGCGTTCGACATCTCATACCTGCGGTGTATCCCCAACGTCGTCGTTGCGGCGCCAATGGACGAAAACGACCTGCAGCATCTCGTCTACACCGCCTACAAACATCCGGGCCCCTTCGCTATCCGCATCCCCAGGGGCGCCGCCGCCGGCGTGCCGCTCGACAAGGACCTCAGGGAGCTACCGCTCGGCCGGGGCTCCGTGGTCCGGGAGGGCCGCGACATCGTAATCCTGGGTCTGGGCAAGGCGGCCAACGCAGCCGTCGACGCAGCAGCACTGCTCGCCGAGTATGGCATTGGATGCGGCGTCGTGAACCCGCGCTTCGTGAAGCCACTCGATACCGCTCTGCTCATAGACGTAGCGCGCAGCACCCACCGTATCGTCACCGTCGAAGAAAACGTGCTGGCCGGAGGGTTCGGCTCTGCCGTACTCGAAGCCATCGTCGAGGCCGGATTGGATGACGTTTCGGTCCACCGCATCGGCTTCCCGGACTCTTTCATCGAGCACAGCACCGCAGACGCCCAGAGGCGCCGGCTGGAGCTGGACGCAGAGGGCATCGCCCAGCAGGTTTTGAATGCCTTCTTCCCCGAAGCGTCTCCGCAGGGGAATCGGACCCAGGCCAGCCGGGAGGCTGCGGCCGGATAGGCGACGCGACGCACAGCATCCCACAAACTCTTCTGTCTTTCCACCTTCTACGACCTCCCCAGGAAGCACTGGCGTCACCTCCGCACGACGGACCGGTAGAGTCGCCCTTCGCTGCCCTTGGACCTCGGTCCGAGGTGCCAAGCGCTGCAAGCGGGTCGACCAGACCGTAGCAGGTCTGGAAGACGTGTTGATGGTTGACGAACAGCGTTTCAGGCGCCTGAAGGCCCCTGAGCTGATGGGGGGCGTCTATCTCGGCGCACAGTGTGTGGATGGAAGCGTCATTGAGTCAACGGCTGAGGAGGTCGCCGCCTGACCCTGCTTGCACTCCTGTTGCGTAACCTCCAGGGACCGTGATAGATTTTGCTCGACGTCGGTCAAAGGGGAGGAAGTCATGAAGGTCTACCTCGCTGCGCCACGCGGCTTCTGCGCCGGCGTAGATAGAGCGGTTGAGGTGGTCGAGGCCGCCCTTGAGCGTTTCGGGCCCCCAGTGTACGTGAAACACCAGATCGTGCACAGCCAATATGTGGTCGACTCTTTGGAGGCGCGTGGGGCAGTGACCGTCGAAGACGTCCGGGACATCCCGGAAGGGGCCACCGTAGTCTTCTCGGCCCACGGCTCGCCGCCAGACGACTTCAAAGCGGCGCGAGACAGGAAGCTCAACGTGATCGACGCGACATGCCCGCTCGTCACCAAGGTGCACAATGAGGCCCGGAAACATAGCCTGGAGGGCCGCAAGATTATTCTGGTGGGACACCGCGACCACCAGGAGGTCAAAGGTACCACGGGTCAGGTGTCCATGGCTCTCGTGGACGACCGGGAACCTCTGGATCTGCCCGACTGGGGCGAGTCCACCGAGGTGACCATTCTCACTCAGACCACCCTTTCGGTCGATGACGCGCGCCGGTCGGTCGAGTCTATCCAGGAACGCTTCTCCAAAGTCATCCTCCGTAATGATCTCTGCTATGCCACCACAAACCGTCAGGCCGCGGTGAAAGAGCTTTGCGAGTTGGCTGAGATCGTGCTCGTGGTCGGCGCCCCGAACAGCTCGAATTGCGCGGCACTCCGCGAAGTTGCCAAGACCCAGGGTAGACCTGCCTACCTGATAGGCGGCCCGGAGGAGCTGGATCCCAGTTGGCTGGCGGGCGTCGAGTCGGTGGGAATAACCTCGGGTGCGTCGACCCCCGAGATTCTTGTTGACAGGCTCCTCGAACTGCTCCGGCCGGACGAGGTCACGCACGTCCAGAGCGTCCAAGAGGATGTGAAATTCGCCCTCCCGCGCGAGCTGTGCTAGACCCGTCGGCTCACATAGAGTTGGACATGCCCCGGCCCAGGGAGGTTCTGGTTCAGGTCATCGGCGAATGATGGGAGGGCGACATGGACTCTCTTGCAGGGCCGCCAGCGGCCGGTGGAGCGTCGAGGAATCGTACGAGTACTGCCGAAATCTTGCCAAGTCTCACTACGAGAACTTCACCGTCGGCTCATGGTTCCTTCCCAAGGAGAAACAGCGTCACGTCTACGCCGTCTACGCCTTCTGCCGCTTTGTGGATGACCTGGGAGACGAGCCCCAGGGGGACCGCCTGAGCCTCTTGGCCTCGTGGGAGGAGGAGCTGCTCAGCTCCTACGACTCCCGCCCGGACCATCCCATCACCGTGGCCCTTGGGGAGACGATTCGCCGTTTCCATATCCCCCGGGAGCCGTTCCTGAAGCTCATAGAGGCTAACCGCATCGACCAGAGGGCCCATCGCCACCGGACCCATGGGGACCTGTTGCACTACTGCGACCACTCCGCCAATCCGGTCGGGCGCCTGTTCCTCTATCTGTTTGGATACAGGGATGAGGAGAGACAGCGCCTGGCCGATGCCACCTGCACTGCGCTCCAGCTCACCAACTTCTGGCAGGATGTGCGTCGAGACCTGGAAATGGGTCGCGTCTACATCCCCCAGGAGGACATGGAGCGCTTCGGATACCCGGAGGAGCGGCTGCAGGCCGGTGTGGCGGACGAGGCCTTCCGGGACCTGATGCGATTCCAGGTGGACCGCGCCAGGGCTCTCTTCGACCAAGGCGCAAGGCTGGTGGATATGGTGGATGGGGCTGCCCGGTTGGACATCGCCCTCTTTACCATGGGGGGGCTGCACATCCTGAAGGCTATCGAGCGCCGGGGATACGACGTTCTCCGCAGCCGCCCAACCCTTTCTAAGGCTGCCAAGGCGCGGCTCCTCGTGAGCACAGCGGCCAGGCTGAAGCTGAAGAGAAGAATCTGAACATCCCACCACTAGCGTCGGGAGACCTTCATGGCCAGGGAGTTGGACCAGGCGTACGAGTACTGTCGTAGACTCACCAAGGAGCGAGCCAAGAACTTCTACTACGCCTTCGTGACCCTGCCCACCAGAAAGCGCAGGGCCATATACGCCGCCTACGCCTTCTGCCGTCTGTGCGACGACGCTACGGACGACTTCACGGACGCCGAGGAGAAGCTGCGGCTGGTCGCCGAGCAGCGTGAAGGACTTGCCAAGACCTACGTCGGCGCGCCTGAGGGACAGGTGTTCCTTGCCATGGAGGACGCCATCAACACCTATAACATTCCCCTGGAGTACCTGGAGGAGGTGATCAACGGTGTTGAGATGGACATCTCCAAGACGCGGTACTCCACCTTTGAGGAGCTGAGGGAGTACTGCTATCGGGTGGCCTCCTCGGTAGGCCTCATCTGCATCGAGATATTCGGGTACGAGGACCCCAGAGCCAGGGACTACGCAGTGGACTTGGGTCTGGCTATGCAGTTGACCAATATCCTCCGGGATGTGGAGGAGGACATCGGGCGAGGCAGGGTGTACATACCGCAGGAAGACCTGGACCGATTCGGCTGCTCTGAGGAGGACATCTTCCTGAAAAGGATCAACGACAGCTTCAGAGGCCTCATGAGGTTTCAGGTCGAGCGCGCCCGGGACTATTTCACGAGGGGCGAGAGGCTGCTGCCCCTGCTGTCGGCTCGTTCCAGGGCCTGCCCGGCGGTGCTCCACGGGACATACAGCCGCCTTCTGGACCGCATAGAGGCTTCGGGTTACAATGTGTTCGGCCGAAGGATAAGTCTTAGCACCAGGGAAAAGCTTGTACTGATGGCAAGGCTATGGGTGAACGGAATGGCGGCAAGGGCCGCGGGAAAGTAGTCGTTGTCGGCGGCGGGCTGGCTGGGATGGCGGCCGCCTGCCAGCTGGCCGACCGCGGCCATCCGGTGCTCCTGATGGAGAAGCGGCCCTTCCTGGGCGGGAGGGCGTTCTCCTTTCCGGAACCCGACACGGGCCAGGAGATAGATAACGGCCAGCACGTCTTCCTGCGCTGCTGTACGGCGTACGTCGGCTTCCTGGAGAAGCTGGGAGCCCTCCACAACATCCATATCCCCTCAGAGCTGGATGTCCCCATCCTCGGCTATTCCGGAAAGAAAGGGGTACTTCGCAGCGCCAATCTGCCCGCACCCTTTCACCTGGTGCCCTCTCTACTGAGCTACCCGTACCTGTCATGGGGGGAGAAGCTTCGGGTCCTCTACGGAGGCCTTTGTACCTATTTGACGAGGCGCCAGAGAGACTCGGGAAGGCTGAACGAAGAGACCTTCTCCGTCTGGCTGAAACGCCATCATCAGACCGGTCCAGCCATAGCCAGGTTCTGGAATCTCATCATCCTGCCCACCCTCAACGACGACATATCCGAAGTGAGCGCGGATATGGGGCTTATGGTATTTCAGGAGGGGGTGCTGAGGTCCAAGGAGAGCGCCGGCATTGGCTACGCCAAGGTGGGCCTCTCCGAGCTGGTCTCCGAGGCCGCCATCTCCTACATCTCTTCCAGGGGAGGAGAGGTGCTGCTGGGTACTGGGGCCAGGGAGATCACGGTGGACGGCGACAGGGTATCCGGTGTCCAGACGTCGAATGGGACCGTAAAGGGCGACTGGTACGTCTCCGCCCTGCCCTCCTACGACTTCCTTGCCACGCTGCCGCCGCCCCTGGCAGACGGAGATTTCTTCTCCCGGGCCAAGGGATTGTCCTACTCACCTATCGTCGACGTGCACATCTGGTACGACCGCCCGGTGATGGATGAGGCCTTCTCCGGCTTTGTGGATAGCCCCGTACAGTGGGTGTTCAACAAGACCCGGATGCAGGGTGAGGAGGGGGCCTCCGGTCAGTACGTGTGCATCTCGCTTAGCGGTGCCTGGGAGTACGTGGATACGCCCAAACAGGAGATAAGGGAACTGTTCCTGGACGAGATGAGACGCCTCTTCCCCCAGGCTCGAGACGCCCAGGTGGTGCGCCTGCTGATTGTGAAGCAGCCCCGCGCCACCTTTCGCTCCCTTCCCGGCGTTGGTTCCCACCGGTTGCCCAGCGCGACGCCCATCTCCAACCTCTTCTTGGCCGGCGAGTGGGTCGACACCGGCTGGCCCGGTACAATGGAAGGGGCAGTCCGAAGCGGCCGGACGGCGGCCGAGACTCTGGCTTCCAGGGAGCGGGGAAGGTGAAAGCCCCATGCCTGCGTCCCATCGATTGTGTCCATGGGCGGGCTATGGCCCTTGTGATCAGACGTGCTGGTCCACCAGGATTGGATTGCCGTCCGGGTCCAAAGCCACAAAGCTGGCCGGCCGTGTGCTGTTCTCGTCTGCTTCACTAACCAGGCCTACGCCTTTCGCCTTCAGCTCTCGTTGCAGTTCACGCACGTCTGTAAAGGTATCAAGCGTCTCACCTTTGCCATCCCAACCTGGATTGAAGGTCAGTATGTTCTTCTCAAACATTCCCTGGAAGATGCCTATGGTGCAAACGCCGTTCCCGAGAATCTGCCAGCTCTCCAAAGGATCACCTCCGAAGCTTCAAGGTTCTCTGCGGCCAGGCTAATCGAAAAGGCGTCAAGTTCCATGTCCCGTTCCTCCCATACAATACCGGCCACGCTTGTGCGGTTTCAGGTGGATCTAGCGTGCCAAGTCTACTCAACAACATATCCAGCCATCCCGGACTCGTCACCTTGGAGAGAAAGTACTGGAGGTGCTTCGGGGTCACCAAAAGCTGAACCACCGCTTCAACGTCGTTGGGTGACGGTGAGCCGACCCGCGCTAGCGCCTCGAGCTCCGCGTGTCTCATCTCTGGTGGCAGGAAGAGCTTTCGGAGGATGTCGAGACACCGCGGCCACAGCTCGTACGCATCTGCGACAGAGAGGTTTCCATGGAGCCCATTGTTGAGTTCATCGAGGAGGAGCTGGTATTCCCGAACCGGTGCCGTCCCTGCCGAGAGTTGTAGGCCTGTCCTATTGAGGATGACGGCAATCAGGCGCCGCTCGTGGATGCGCTCCTCCTGGGTGTGAAAACGCTCGAGGTCATCGACCCTCCCAAGCAGATCATCAAGTGCCCCTTTGCCATCATTGCCTGGGAAGCTGTCCGCCAGCTTATATTGAGTCGCTGAATCAACGACCTCACGAGATACTTTCCGCCACCTGCCCCCGTCATCGCCTCGGCCATCTGCGGAAGTTAGGATCGCCTGCATCGCCTCACGGAGGCAGTAGGCGATCGCTTCGCCAAGGCGAGGAGCTGATTGCAGCTCGGAACAAAGCAATTCCTGGGCGGTCAACAGGAAGCTGATTGCTCGGCCACCGTGAACGCCGAACTCGGCATCCAGGTGAGCAAGCAGTGCAGGCTCAGGCTGACGCAACCCCATGTATCATTCTAGCAACTGGATACGAGGCCGACTGCGACCGGCCGGACAGTCGACACACAGCCCACGCCCGCGCCGCACCGGCGTCCGTCTCGGTGGGCCGGAGCAGCGAAGACGTCACCGCGAGGAAGACGCGGTTACGTGACCCTGCTTTTGCGATAGAACTACGTGTCCTGCTGGAAGGCTGGGAGGAGCCGACACAGGATGCCAGTCTCCGGTGAGAGGGTGGATGATCGCCCTGGCATCCACAAACGTTGAGGCACAACGTTGCGATGGGCAGTCGGGATTCGAAGTTCAACGTTCAATACACGGAGGTCATCAACGAGGGATCGGGGCGGCGAACCCAGGCGATGAAGAAACCGCTAGGGCCGTACCCGGCACGTCAGCGCAAGGCCCTGACGGTGGGAAACACCAGGGTCATCCCGTCCTGGCCGAGTTCCTGCACCGCTTAGAGGGGCCGATCCACAGATGCAAGGAAGAGTATGCGTGACCTCCCCGGCCGTCGGTTGCCCGAACTGACTGTTATCCCGGTCTGGCGCCTCGTATATTGCGGCGGTTGAAGAGGTAGAAGGACAGTCCCCCAAGGATCAGGACGTAGGCCACAAGCACAAGGAAGGAGTGGAAGTCCCCGGAGGATGCCGGAAGCTGAACCGTGATGAGCTCCTTGAGGAATTTGGCAGTGACGATGTACGCGCCGCCGCCAAACGCCTGCCCGACGCGGCTGAGGCGTCTGGTGGGGCACCTGTGCTGGGGGACCACGAGCGTCTCGATTCGGGTAATCTCCGCTAGCTGGAAGAAGCCCGTCACTGTGGCCTGGATGTAGGTGCCTTCAGGGACCACAAGCTGGAGCGGTCAGAGCGAGCTTACTTTCGGAGCAACCCTCTGGAATGAAGACATGCGGGCTTCTTTCATGCACAGCTCAAAGCCGGGGGGAGTGGAAGAGTCTCTGGGAGCTGGTGCTCGCGTGCTCGCTGCTTCGCCCTAAGAGCATCTCGGTCAACAGGCTCTGCAAGCAAGTCCTCGAGGTTCGATACGGGATCGAAACCACCCCTAGTCCCAATTGCCGAAGCCCAAGTCTCGAGAGCAAGGACCTGTCAGTATGACTCGTAAATCTCACACTAGCTTTGAAAGTCCGGCGACTCGGTGTCGAGAATGAGGCCATCGAAGTCGAAGATCACAGCCATGAGCATTCTGCTGTGGATGGTAGCAGGGTTCGACACGCTCGTCATAAGCGTTGCCGGAGTCGATCACGCCTCCCGCGGCCGCGCTGACTCCTTCAGCTATGTTGAGAGTGGTGGTAAGCAACCACATCCTCAGCCATTTGGGAGAGGTCTCCACTTTGCGCGGTATGAAGGGCTGCCGATCTAACTTGCCGTGACCCTAAAAGCCGTTGCGCTCGATGCGATGGGCGTGATCTTTCCTGTCGCCCACGACCTACGCGACCTGCTGCTCCCGTTCTTGCGCAGCCATGGTCCCAACGTGAGCGACGAAGCGATTTCTGAGGCCTACAGGTCGTGCTAGCGCCACGGCATAGCTGCCGCAGAGCTTTGGCGAAAGCCGGACGGATTTGCGACTCTATGCTGAGGCGGTCGAGGTAAGGTTCGGAGCCAACGTGGACTATGCGACAATCGTAAAGTCGTATAAGCCGGGCCAATTGGTGAGGGTAGGTATAGCCCACCGAAGGTCGTCTCAGCGGATAAGAAGCGGATCGTCGGCAAGGCCCAACCCGCGACTGATTTCAACCAGCTATGTCGAGCGCCAGAACCTCACGATGCGTATGCAGATGCGTCGGTTCACACGGCTCACCAACGCTCTCAGTAAGAAGCTAGAAAACCTAAACTCAGCCACGGTACTTCACTTCGTTTGGTATAACTTCGTGCGCCGCCACCAAACCTTGAAGATGACACCAGCGATGGCGGCTGGCCTAACACGCTACCCCTGGACAGTGCGCGATCTCATTGAGCGCGTCTCATGAATTATCCCTTTTCAAATTAGGACACTACTCTATTGTGGAAGGGGCCTTGATCGTAGAACCTTCATCCAGTATCGTCGTGCTACCTAATACATATTCTTATAAGTGGGCTGCTATCAATACCCACATCCTCGGCAAGATGACGACCTGACTCGGGTGTTAGCGGTGTCGGATGGTTGAGTAAACAGAGGACGACGGGCATTATGCTATGCTGAGATTTGCTGAGGAAATCATCCTCCTCCTGCTGAACGACGACAATGGAGGATTCGTGCGTGTGCCCAACTACTCACTGGAGTATGCCCTAGCCGGCGGCGTGCTGATGGACCTAGCGATGGAAGACCGCATCGACACCGATCTGGAAAGGCTGATTTTGGTCGACGCCACGCCGGTCGGCGACAGCCTGCTCGACCCGACGCTGGACGAAATCAAGACGGGCGGCGAACATAACGCTCGCTTCTGGCTGGAACGTACAGCACGGCACGCCGAGGCGATCCGTGATGAAGCGCTGTCCCGGTTGATTGCGCTCAGTATCCTGGAACGTAAGGAGAATCGCTTCCTTTGGGTGTTTCAGTCCAGACGCTACCCGACTATAGACGGTGAGGCCGAGCGCGAAGTGAAGCTGCGTATCATGGGAGTGCTGTTCAGCGATGATATCCCGCACCCGCGCGATGTGGTTATCATCTGTCTTGCCGACGCATGCGGCATCTTCAAAGAAATGTTTTCCGGTCGAGAACTGGCTAAGGCATCCGCCCGCATAGAGGAGGTGCGCAAGCTAGACCTCATCGGTCAAACCATGTCCAAAGCGATCCAAGACATCCAAATTTCGATCGCGGCCGCGTTAGTATCCCACGGCTACTAATTCGTCGCTAGCCGTCATCCCGTACCAGTTAATACATCTGTTCCCGGACCCTCTAGAGGTTCCGGGAACACTGGCAGAGGTGAGCCCCGCCTCGATTTCGTGTGGTTTGCGGTCTTTTAGGCCCGCCACTACTCTTGAACTCGTGGTCGCCTTGTGAGCGCTGAAGATTACAAACGTCGGCCTGCTCGACCGAAGGTACCGTCAGCATCACCAAACCCCGCGTTCTGTCAGTTAAAGTGATTGACATAGACCTAGCGCGCAGAGGTCTCCAGTCGTGGCCCCGGATTGACTTGCCAAAATCCGGCTCATTCCCCACTTGTGGGTGCTCCAGGCAGGTCGGGTAACTCTAAGACCATCTCGGTGAATTGGCCGAGCTCTGAGTCCACTTGGATGGTGCCACCGTGCTGACGCATGATGTCGTTGCTTATAGCTAGACCCAACCCGGTGCCCTTGTCAGTGGGCTTGGTGGTAAAGAATGGGTTGAATATCTTGTCGACGACATCGGGCGGTATGCCGTCCCCGTTGTCCCTGATACTAATCTTGGCACGGCCATCTTTGCGCCGCGTGGCCAACCACAGGGTCGGTGTATAGCCATTGGATTGGCCTGCGTCGGCGAGGGTACGCCGCTTTTCCTCAGTGGCGTAACAGGCGTTGCTCACGAGGTTAAGGAATACCCGGCCCAGTTCCTGTGGAATCACATCGAGTTCGCCCATCTCCGGGTCCAAGTCCAATTGAATATCGAGTTGGAATTCTGAATCTGTCGCGCGGGCACTGTGGTAAGCCAAACGCGTGTATTCATCCAGGAGCCTATTGATGTTGGTGGGTTCAGGCGCCCCTGCCCCCCGGTTCATAGAAAGCATGTCGTGCACGATCCGGTTGGCGCGGTCGCCGTGAGACCTGATGCGATCCAGATTACCAGTCAGTTCTTTGGAGATCTCCTGAACTAGGCTCCGCTGCTCCTGGGTCAATTCCCCATCGCTTTCCTCAAGTGTCTCCTGCAACTCCGTGAGGAGTTCTTCAGAGGCCTCCGAAAAATTCTTGACGAAGTTCAGCGGGTTCCGGATCTCATGGGCCACGCCCGCGGTTAACTCGCCCAGCGCTGCTAATTTCCCCTGCATAACAATCTGGTCTTGGGCTGTGCGCAGCTCAGCCAATACACTTTCAAGCTCGTTGTTCTTACCCTGCAACTCTTCGGCCATCTTCTCCACCAAGTTCAGGCGCTGGACCTCTAGGGCATGGCGGCGAAACACTTCGAGAGCGGCTGCCATGTCGGCTACCTCGTCCCGCCCACTGATCTTTACCTGGGCTTCCAAGTCTCCTCCGGCCATGCGGCGCATCCAGCTGGACAACATTTCCAGACGGCGCAACACTACACGACCAACGAACAGCCAGGCGATGAGCAACGCGCCGACGATGCTGATGGCGCTGATCGTCAACAACAGGGTGCGGCCCGTAAGGACCGCTTGGTCGGAGGCGTATGTAGCTTCCTGCGCGCTCATTTGGGCCTCAGCCACGAGCTCATCGACTAGGCCAACGAGATCGACGGCGATGCGGCGGTTGTTAGAGAGCAGCTCCAGCTGAAGCTCGGCGAGCGTCAACTCAAGGAAAATCAGGTCGAAGCCGTTTTGCTCACGAGAACCCAACTCCAACAGCCGTCCAAAGACCGGGGCCAGTTCTGCGTGTAGCGAGGATTCCTCCAGGAACGCCAAGTTCCTTTCGATATGAGCGGCAGCGGACTCGAACCGTTCCTGCAAAGGTTCGATAAGGGAGACTTCGGACAGGCTGAACAGGCTGGCCAGCAACTGTATCGCGAGGTTGGCGGTGGCTTGGAGCTCGGCTAGGTAACGAAAGCGGACCACCTCCGTTTCTGAGAAATGGACATCACGAGGCACCGAAGGCGCTCCGAGTTCGTGATAGCCGGTAAGCGTGTAGAAAAGCTGATCATCAATGGCCGGGATCACAATGGCGTCCAGTTGAAGGCGTAGATCAGCAAGTTCCATACGAAGGGCGTCAGAACGCTCTGCCAGCTCGAAACGCTCCAGCATCCCTTGCTCGATGGACTCGATGTTCCAAATCAACGTATCAGCCCCAGAACGGATGCGCTTGAACCGTTCGTCTTCTCGGTTCCCTTCCAGAAGCGCCAGTTGGTTCTTAAACTCGCGGTAAGAATCGGCAATGCTGGCTGAGACACTGGCGAATTCATCGAACGTCTTAGCCGCGGTCAAGCCCGGCGCAGCAGCCACCAAGTTCCCACCATAGCGCGCCACGCCGAACGCGGCCGCGATCTCGGGCACGCTGCGCTCGTTCACCCGGCTCTGAGCGTCGTCCACCCTGTTGAAGGAGAACCACCCGACCAGGCTGGCCGCTATGGTTAGGACTACCGCTCCACCGATCCCGATGTAAAGTTGGGTGGAGATACGGAACCGATATTCGAGAAGGCGCTTCAGGCGGTCAGTCATGGCGCCAGGTCTTGGAGAGCGTCGACGGGGTAATAACTGCCATCTCGGCCGATCACAGTGAGAAAAATGGCATTGGAACCTTGATTGTCCTGCTCTCCGTACTGAAGTTGAAACCCATCAAGGTCAATTGATTCCGACTGGAGTAAACTGTCGAGAAAGCATGTCCGGTCTACTTGTCGACCACAGCTTTCAAGACCGGCGATGGCCAGTCGCCCGGCCAGATAGCCCTCAAGCGACACGAAGCCGGGTACCGCATCAGAAGTATAGGCAGAGATGGCATCCAGGTAATCAGCAACGATGGGTAGTGAGTCGTCGGTGGGGAAGGGAACCACTTGTGTTACGTAGACGCCCTCTCCCGCAGGCCCAAGTTCGGCGGCCAGGGCGTTGCTGCCCACGAAAGAAGTGGTCATGAACACCGGGTCCATACCCAAGTGTCGAGCCCAGGAGACTGAGTCTGACACCGGCCGATATGTCCCGATCAGGATCACTGCTTCGGGAGAGCCTTGCCAAAGATCGAGCAGCCCTCTCTTAACTGACGTAGTATTCCGCGGGTACACTCCGACCGAAACCGCTCGCATGCCGCGGCGGTCCAAGGCCTCCCGCACGCCCTGGTAACCAGCCCGGCCAAAGGAATCGTCCTGATACATTACCCCGATGCGGTTTAGCTTTAGGTCTCCTGTCAAACGGGAGACCATCTCTTCGGTCTCCTGATTATAGGAAGCCCGAAGGTTGACCACGTTATCCCACTCTGCCTCCCGCAGGAAGGCCGCTCCCGTGAATGGAGCAATGTAGGGCACGCCCGCAGCAGCAGCGAGGGGGGTCACCGAGCGCGACGTTGGCGTGCCCACCGCACCGATCAAGGCAAAAACCGCGTGCTGGTCGATCAAAGCGGCGGTGTTAGCGATGGCCGCCTCCGGCTCATAAGCATCGTCCAATGACAAGAGGTCGAGCTGTCGGCCGTGGACGCCACCGCGCTGGTTTACTTCGTAAAAGGCAGCCTCTATGCCCAGCCTCATTCCGGAGCCTAGTTGCTGAGCCGGGCCGCTGAAAGCGGCGGACTGCCCGAAGAGGATCCGATCATCGAAAATACCGGGCTCCACTTCGGATGAAGATGTAGGCGTCGTGGCGGGTATTGCCGGAGGGACGGCGGGTTGATCGTCCTGATCACAACCAGCCAGGCCAGCGATCGCGCTCCCGATCACCAACAGCACCACTGCCGGCAAGCGGTGTCTTTGTTTCATCCATCCCTTCTTTTGGTCAGGGACAAATAATTCTTGCCCTGCTCCCGTCGATAGTGCAACTCGTCCATCATGGTACGCACAAGGTACAGGCCAAGCCCGCCGACTTGGCGTTTCTCTAGTGGAGAGACAAGATCCGGCTCGGCAGCATCATTGATCGGATTGAAGGGACCACCGTCGTCGGATATTTCGATCGTGATGGCCTCCACTTCTGAAGACAGCGAAACCTCTATCTCAGTGACCATGCCCCCGTGGTTAACAATGTTTATCCCTAGCTCTTCGAGAACGAGATTGATCTGAAACATCAGATCCGAGGGCCAGGCTTCTTGACGACCCATCTCCTCGACGGCGTCGGTGACCTGCTCCAACTCGTCGACGTTGGATCCAATTCTCAGGAATACCCGGGCGCTCAAGGAATCACCTCGTTGTGATGAAGCGTGAGACAGGTCATGTCGTCGAACTGAGGAGCGTCGCCGGCGAAGGCCTTCACCGCTTCGAAAATCGCTCGATCCATCGTCTCGGGATCTGTTGGCGACGCCAAGAAGACCTGCCGCAGGCGCTCAAGCCCGAACGCTTCACCACGTGTGTTCACCGCATCAGTTATGCCGTCCGTATAACAGACAAAGGAATCCCCAGGCGCGCATATCACGCTATTCTCTTGATAATTGGCATCCTGCATCACTCCGAGGGCAATCCCGCCAGTCGACGGAAGGACTGTTGAGCTCCCGTCGGGGTGAACGATTAACGGCGGGTCGTGCCCGCCATTGGCATAGGTTAATTGTCCCGTCGCCGGTTCGTATACGGCGTACAGGACGGTTACGAACATTAGGGTTTCATTATCTTCGTAAAGCAGGTCGTTTATCTCATGCAACACTGCGCCGGGGTTTGACCGGCCAATGGCCGAGCCCTTGAGTAGGGTACGGCAGGACATCATGAAAAGGGCTGCGGGCACGCCCTTGTCCGACACGTCAGCGATGGCCAGACCGATGTTTCCGTTGTCCAGGGACATGACATCGAAGAAATCGCCGCCTACGGTGCGTGCAGGTTCCATGCTGCCATGAAGCTGATAGCCAGGAGCCGCGGGGAAATGAGTAGGGAGGATGGATTGTTGTATTTTGTTGGCAATACCGAGTTCATTTTGCAACGCCACTAGTTGGTCGCGGGAGGCAAGAGCCTCGCGCCACTCCGCTAGGTGACTCAGCGTTCGCTCTATGGTGATCTCCAGATCCTCGAAGTCGACGGGTTTGGTGACGAAGTCGAAGGCGCCTCGGTTCATTGCAGTGCGGATGTTTTTCATGTCTCCGTAGGCAGAAATGATCACGCACCGAAGGTTGGGGTCGACCTTCGGAATCTGCTGTAACAGGGCCAGCCCGTCCATCTTTGGCATGTTGATGTCTGATAAGATCATATCAACGTCCTCATTCTGACTGAGGCGTTCAAGAGCCTCCTCCCCGTTTTGGGCAAATACAAACTGATAACGGCCGGCCCGTATAGACCGTCGCATGCGTTGCAAAATCAGGGATTCCATGTCTGGCTCGTCGTCGACTACCAATATCTTAAATAGCCCATTAGTCACGCTTGCTCCTCCATTCGACCGGTGAAGACGGCGATCACCTCGTCCCGAGAAATGTGGCTTGGACCGGTCCGGCAGAAACCACCGATTTCGAGTATTCTCGGAGGAGTTCGGCGGGCGATCAGACTGCGCAGCCGTGTGTTGTCCAGATTGGTCTAGATATGGGACAAGAATAACACGGAGCCACGCGCTGCCATGCAAGGAGGTCCTCCGAGACCCAAGGTCACGGAGTGACTATGTGCCTTGATTCTCAATGGTCAAACGAACTCGGTGTAATTTCGGATGCCGTCTTGAGCCGAACGATGTGGCGGCAGCTTGCGCGCGGTCCCCAGTCGGGCAGCTAAACTGAGACCTTCCTCTAACCTCTTGCGCTCCATCAGAATCGTCTATAGTCGCGCGGCATAACCTTGAAAAATCTCGGCAGGATCTCTTGCCAAGTGTGCCCAAGACGCGTTCGGCGTTGACACTGCTTGTGTTGGCGAGATGCTCTGCCAGCAGCCTTCCAAGGCTGCGCCGGGTCTGCCGGCAATGGCTGAGCCCTTGTGTAGGGTACGCTTCAATATCGTGAAGAGCGCTGTGGCCGCGTCCTTGTCCGATACGTCAGCGGTAGCCACCACCCGTCGCCGTACCGGAGGTCAGAGACCACCGAGCGTGTTTGTTATGTCAATAGCACTGGTAGTTTGGGACTCTTTTGTTCCCGCCTTTTCGTAGCAACGACGCGTGCAACCCAAATGCCATGATCCAAGATGGGCTTGATCCACCTGGACAATTCAAAAACTATGGACTAGCCTTAGTGATAAGAATTTCAATAGCTCCTCCCCCAGTGAATATCGCCACGCATCATCTAAGGGCATTATATACAGCGGGCTGCTGCGTTGTAGAGCAAGGAGACGGAACATATGGAGGTTGAGGCTGAGCGCAGAGAGGGCGATGTGCTGATCGTAACAACGGGGGACCGAGTCGACGGCCTCAACGCCCGCGACTTCCAAGAAGCCCTGCAGGCTGAGATCAGCGCATCCGATCGTGCACTGATCCTCGATCTAAGCCGACTCACCTACATCAGCAGTGCGGGGCTCCGTGTCATGTTGGTGGTCGGTAAAACCTTACAAGAGCAAAAGGCGACCCTAGCAGTGTGCTCACTCTCTGGTCCGGTCCGCGAGGTCTTCGAGGTCAGTGGCTTCTCTCAGATTATCCGGGTTCACGATTCCCAGGCAGAGGCCATCGCTGCACTAACAGACTAATCCGCCGGTTATTTTGCTAGAAGCCAAGTAGCGGGAGCCGTCCGAGCGGACCGACGAGGCGTTCTCGACCACCTAACGGACCCGTGAGTCTCGTGGCAAAAGCACCCTTGCCAAGAGTCGTGATTGCCCGATGATGGTCCATCGTTACTCCGCGCCCCACGACTCAGGCAGGCAGCGCGGCGCACGCTATCTTCAGCCCGGCGATTGATCGTCGCCAACCCTCCCCCTACTTTCAGGTACGTCCCCAGCCCCTCCCGCAGCGGCGTCAGCGTCGGCGCCAGTGTCTCGAGCAGGCAGACGTTGTCGGCCACCGCCGGTGCCGTTATGAATCTGGGAGCGCACCCACTGGGAACGTCCGAGCGCTTGTGTTCATATACTTAGGTAAAGTCCGGAACCGTTCTCGAGTACCTCTTCCTCGCGGCAGTCCCGGCAGCCAGTTGACTCTGACCCGACACGATGGCTGCATAGCGTGACCTTGCGGCAAAGGGAGTCACGTACATGCCCAACACCATCGCCTACCTCGACGAATCGAGCGGCTCGAGCTGGGAGCGTACGCTGTACGCTTCCTGGCCGGGAATGGTCGGTGATCCGAGTTCCTGGAGGCACACGCAGGGCCGGTCATAGTGAGCTGGAATCGGTCTAGCCGATCCGCCGGTTCTGCAAGCCTGCGGTCGTTCAGGGCGTCACTTACGCGCTCGCGGCCTCAATCGTCACGGTCAGCCGCTGCGGCAAGGGTTCTCCGAGCGCCCAGCGCTGCACATACAGTGTGCCGATAACCGGTGGCTTGCCGCTTGCCTCTTCCTGAAACCGGACGGTGTTCTTCGTCTCCCGCTCCGTGACAAATACAAGCGTCTGTCGCTCCATCGATGCCTCCTCGGCTTTCCCCTTTACCGCTAGCGTACGCCGCCCCCTGAAGAGTACATGAAGGTGATGTTCACACCTCACGGCCGGCGTGCGGGGTTTGGGATAACGCCTCCCTTGCACATTGCCGCCGTCAGGGCCAGAGCGCTAGGCTTCGCCGTCCGCTAGCAACTCTTCGACATCTGAGAGACCGGCCGGTCTTTGGCTTGACTTCATCCCCGACAAGAGGGAGTGATGTGTGACCACCGGATTAATGGAGGTTGCACATGCCGGCACTCGACCAGCTCATCCCTCTGTATCTCACAGGCTGCACAGTAGAGGCAAGACGGACCGCACGGTCCAGTCGTATGCAGAGACGCTGCGCCAGTTCCGGCGGGCTGGGCGCGAGCTTGGCCTGCCGGAGGATGTGGCAGCCTTCAGGCCGGCCCACGTCTATCTCTTCTTGGGCTGGGTCCGCGACTGAGGCGTGAGCGCCGGTACTCAGCACCGGAGACAGCGCGAGGTCAAAGCTTTCTTCTCCTGGTGCCGCCGCATGGGCTACGTAAAGGAGAATCCCTTCATGCGCGTGCCGATGGTGAGGCGGGAGCAGAAGGTCATCCAGCCCTTTGCGGAAGAGGACATCACCGCCATCCTCGGGGCCTGCAACCCGACCAGCTACGTCGGCAGCCGGATGAAGGCGATGGTGTTCTTCCTATTAGATACCGGCGTGCGTTCGAGCGAGCTGGTCTCGATTCACCTCGACGACGTCCTCCTGGACCAGCATCGGGTTCGGGTCCTGCAGGGCAAGGGCAGGAAGCAGCGCTGGACGGCGATCAGCGATGTGGCGCTGGAAGCCCTTCGAGGATATCTGGACGGATTCCGAGGTTGGTCAGACGGGCCTCTGTTCCAGACGGTGGACGGACGGCCCTTGCGGAACCACCACATGAACGTGATGTTCACTCGCCACGGCCGGAAGGCGGGCATCAGCCAAGTCAACCCCCACCGCTTCCGCCACACCTTCGCTACCTGGGCGATTCGGGTCAATGCCCCGCGAGCTCGATGTCCAGTACCTCCTTGGTCACTCAAGCCCGATGATGGTCCGTCGTTACTCCGCGACCTACGACTCAGAGCAGGCGGCAAAGGCGCACGCTGCCTTCAGTCCGGCGATGCAGCTGTAGGGGAGGTAGACCTACATCTCATCTGCCGAGTATTCACCTTTCTTTGAATGAGGGCCGTCTGTCGATCTTTGCTTGCTTAGAAGCCGGGCCCCCTTCTACTGGGACGGATTGGAGTCCACGCGCCCCGGGAACTAGGCGTGCAGTACGGCAACCTACGACTCAGAGCAGGCGGCAAAGGCGCACGCTGCCTTCAGCCCGGCGATGCAGCTGAAGGGGGGGCGAGCTAGAGATTACCCCTCATGACCGGCCAGGCCAAACATCATCCTCAGATACCAGCAGAGGTAGCGCGCCTGGTCGGTGCCGTGACTAAATGTGTGGTTGGAGGGGTGTGGATCAGGCCTCGGGTCGTAGATTCCCTCTGCCAGCTCGGTGGCGCGGTAGTTCTTAAAGGCCGCCACCGTAAGGGTGCATCTGGGATGGATGAAAAAGCGCCGTCTGTCTTCACCAGACAGGATGAGGGTTCTCAGCACGTCCTGGCCTGAGGTGCCGGCATGGCGCACATTTTCAGGCGCTCGGGCGCCTATACCCCGTCCCTTGAGGTCGGAGCGGAACTGGACGGCGGAGGGGTCGCCGGCGGCATCAGGCCAGGTGTCCGGCCAGGGACGGGGACAAGGTTGTTGTTTGGCCCAGACCTTGCGCCACCCATCGAGGGTGGGCCCATCATAGCCGGGCAGGGCAGCTATCCTGGCCACGATCTCCTCGACCCAGCTTGCCTCCGAGCGGCCGGAGCCCACCAGCTCGTCGAACTGGTAGAGAGCTGCGTCGCGGTACTGATAGAGCCCGATGTGGGTGGGGTCGGTGAAGCCCCAGTCGTAGCCAACGTAGATTCGCCCCGTGTCTCTGACGTAGGC
Source organism: Dehalococcoidia bacterium (assembly GCA_965197795.1). Classification (GTDB taxonomy): domain Bacteria; phylum Chloroflexota; class Dehalococcoidia; order DSTF01; family WHTK01; genus WHTK01. The sequence goes on from OZ240228.1 coordinate 1,731,233, forward strand.
GGCCGCCTCGGTGACGTTCTCGGGGCCGAATGGGGAGTAGATGAGGCTGAGGGAATCGGCCGGCTCTGCGAGGTAGAGCTCGCGGAAGACGCGCTCTGAGAGGTTGCGGCGTGCATCCTCGACCTCCTCTTGGGCCAGGACGCCGGCTTTGATTGCATCGTAAGCGGTGATCTTGGCGTAGTGCATGCCGGGTTCACCGGCTTCGGCCCGGCGGGCCAGCAGATAGGCCCAGTTGCGGCGGCCCGAGACGTTGCCGATGATCCGCACCGGACCTTGTGTCGTCGTCAGGGTGGAGCGCAGGGCGTGCCAGGCTTCCGGCTTGACGCGGGTGGCCTCGTCGATGACGGCGGCCCAGACGTCCTCGCCGTAGAGCGAGTCCGGGTGTTCGCCGCTCCGAAACCAGATGGTCGCCCCGTTGGGCAGGAGGATGGAGGAGTCGGTTTCGCTCGCCCGAGCCAGGCCCCGGGGCAGGCCGTCCTTCATCCTGCGGTAGGCGATCCTGGCCTGGCCCAGGACGGGTGCCACCCACCAGTAGTGACGGCCGGAGCCGCCCTGGACCGCGGCCTGTTCGAAGAGCCAGGCCAGGCAGCCGTGGGTCTTGCCGGACTTGGTGCTGGCCTCGATTACGCTGTAGCGGGCCGGGCTGAAGATGGCCGCCTCCTGCTCGGCGTAAAGTGGCGGGCGCGTATAAATGAACTCGGTTGCTTCAGCTGTCATCTGATTCCTCCCTAGGTGCCTCGAGCTGTTCCTGCTGTTGAGGGGTTTCGAGCTGTTGCGAGGTCGGGTTGACCGCGATCGAGCACCGCCTGCTCCCGAGCTTTCGGCGAATGCCGGTCGGGCGTTGACTTACGATCATCTGCTTCAAAGCGTCTTGGGGGTGCGGGGCAACGGCGACTCGAGGCCGATGCCCCGCACCGGCGTGAAGAACCTTCTATGTAAACTGGCCGACGATGCGGACAGCCCCACTTACATCCTCGCCGAGCCACGCGTCGGCTACCGCATGGCAAAAGGGGGAGACGCAGAAACAAGAGCATGCGTGGCGGAGCTGAAGAGCAGAGGCCGGGTTACCATGACGTTCCTTGCGTTCCTCGGCCCCGTCACGCCACAATAGTTCAGTCAAGGGCCTCGGTAGGTTCACAGAGCCGTCAGCCACATCTCGAAGATGGTTCTCTCTATCGTCCACTCAGACCCACTCTACCTCTGCCGATTACACCATCCATTGCCGAGACCTTTCCGGGGACACTAGAGCAACCATATGGGAATGAGATTGATGAGCGCGAACGACAGGTCAGCGTTGGCCTTTTTCTCTATCACGCTGATGCTGGTGGCGTTAATAGGGTGCAGTTCCGAACCCACGCCCGCTCCAGTTCCTGAACCTACAACCACTGCTACGCTAAGTACGGGGCCTTCTGCGACTGCAACCCCAGAACTCACCGAAGCTCTAGCCTTTGACCCGTCTGTTAGTCGCGGCACCCTTTCCAACGGCCTAAGCTATTACATCAAGCACAATGAGGAGCCGCGCAACCGGGCCCAGATAGCGCTGGTGGTAAAGGCTGGCTCGATACTTGAAGAGGAGGACCAGCTAGGTCTGGCGCACCTTGCAGAGCACATGGCGTTCAATGGGACCGAGCGTTTCGCCAAGCAGGAGATAGTCGAATACCTTGAGTCCATCGGAAGTACCTTTGGCGCCGACCTGAACGCCCAAACCGGCTTCGATTACACCCTGTATTGGCTGGAGATTCCGACCGACGATCCTGAAATTACCGAGACCGCGTTCCAAATTCTCAGTGACTGGGCCTACGCAGTGAGCTTCGACCCGGTTGAGGTTGATCTGGAGCGTGCCGTGGTCCTGGAGGAGTGGCGCCTGTCACAGGGGTTCTACTCGCGTCTTGAAGACAACCTGTTCCAACTGATTTTCGGCTCTTCGCGCTACGCCGACCGGAGTCCAATTGGCCTGCCTGAGGTCATCGAGAGCGCCCCTGTAGAGCTCCTCAGGGAGTTCTACGAGCGTTGGTACAGGCCTGACCTGATGGCCGTCGTCGCTGTGGGTGGCTTCGATACTGAGTTGATCGAGGCCAAGGTGAAGCAACACTTTGCGCCGCCACCCGAGGGCGAGGCCAGCCAAGAGCGCTCCGCTGCCGCACCCTCCACAGATAAGCCGCGTTTCGACATTCCGGGCCATGGGGTACCGCGCATCGAAGTGTTCACTGATACTGAGTCGCCTGGTACCCAGTTCGTCCTCGTTCGAAAGCTTGCCCCTGACATCGGTCAAGACCTGGCGTCATTTCGGCGCATAGTGGTGGAAAGGCTTGCATTCATGATGCTGAACGCGCGACTTTTCGAGCGAGGCCAGATCGCCGATCCCCCCTACCTCTCTGCTGGAGCTGGACATTCGACGTATGTGGAGCCCCTGGACATCGTTACGTTCTCAGCATGGGTGGAGCCGGACGGCGTCGAGCGCGGTTTGGCGGCGGTGCTGGAGGAATTGCAGCGCATCCGACAGCACGGCTTTACCGACAGCGAACTGACCCGGGAGAAGAGCAACTTGTTGCGCTCGGTAGAGAGCTTGTACAAGCAAAGGGACCAGATTCCCTCACAGAGCTTCATCGACGAGTACATCGACCACTTCCTCAACGGAACGCCCGCGCCCGGTATTGAGGCTGAGTGGGAGTTGTATCAGGAGCTGCTGCCGCAGATTTCGCTGGCGGAGTTCGATGCCCTGGCAGAATTCTGGACTCAGTCCGTGGACACGGCGCTCTTGGTAGTGCGTCCCGAAGACACCGACTCCAGCACCGATGGCGATCTGGCCACGGCGGCGCTGGAGCAACTCCAGACCGCCAACACACTGGTGGTGGACCCCTACTTGGACGCCCTTGACGACGTGCCGCTGCTGGCAACGCTTCCGACGCCGGGAAACATCACCGAGGAAGAGGAGATAGAGTCTATCGACGCCGACGATGCAGCCATCATCCGTTACGCGCGCCAGCTCACCAGCGGAACACGTGCCGAGCAGTCGACGTTTGACCACCTGCACGCTAAGTTCGGCAACCAATGGCTGGTGGAGTTGACGCTGCTCATCGGCCACTACCAAGGTACGGCCACCCTGCTTAACGCCTTCGAACTGGAATCCGCACCGGGGGCCGATCCACTTCCGGCTGAATAACCAAGGAGATCCGGCATACGCCGAGCCAGTGAACACGAGACAATCTCCCGGACTTATCGGAACGTGAAGAGCATGCTGCCCAGCGGTGTCCTTGTTAGGCCAAAGCTGCGGACCAGTAGCCGTGGATGAGTAGTCCAACCGAGCCTCGCTCCCAGCGACGCCACAAGATCTTCTACGGCTGGCGGATTGTCGGGTACGCCACGCTGGCAAGCACGATTCAAACAGCTGTATTCAACGCCGGCGCCCAGACGCTTGTGCTGCCTCTCTTGCGGGAATTTGGCACGACACGCGCCGCCATCAGCGTTGCTTTCTCGTTGCGGCGGCTGGAAGGGGGTTTAACAGGTCCTCTCGAGGGTTACCTCATCCACTGGTTCGGCCCGCGACGCTACATGATGGCCGGCTGGCTGATCTTCGGCCTGGGTTTCATAGGGGTTGGGCTCTCCCAGAACATTTACCATTTCTACGCTTCGTTCCTGTTGGTGACATTAGGCCAAAGCGTCGCTGGCTTTCTACCGATAGTTACGGTCCTGGTGAACTGGTTCGACCGGCTTCGCGGCCGTGCCATCGCGATCTATCAACTGGGTAATAGCTTCGGCGCGATGCTGATCCCCGTGCTGGCCTGGTTTGTGATAAACGCGGGCTGGCGGCCGACGATGATTGTCATCGGTGTAATCGTTATCATCATCGGCATTCCTCTGGCGGCGATGATGAAGTCGCGGCCCGAAGAAATGGGCTATCTACCAGACGGCGACGAGCCCGCGAACGGAGCCGATGGAGACGGAGGCGGAGCGTCCGCTGAAGCGATTAGTGGCCTGACGAATAAGGAACCAGGTCTTACGGTTCGTCAGGCGCTTCACAGTCGGAATTTCTGGTTTCTTGGACTAGCTCACTCTGCCTCACTTGCAGCCTGGGGTGCCCTACAAGTCCACTTAATTCCAGCGCTGACGGACATCGGATTGTCCGAGCAGTTAGGCGCAACGATTCTGGCCGTAACGTTGATTGTTGCCGGTGGCGGTCGCCTCATCGGCGGTTTCCTTGGCGACATCATCGGTCGCCGCAAGATCTTGATCCTTGCCTACTTCGCTCAGGCGAGCGGCGTCGTCATCTTGGCATTCGCATCCAACATCGAGCATGCCGTCATTTTTGCCGTTGTGTTTGGTCTCGGTTTCGGTGCTCGGGGAACGTTGATAACCGTGCTACGCGGCGATGTCTTTGGTAGGGAGAACTTCTCGCGCCTGGCAGGCTTGATGGACCCGATCAGCAGCGTTAGCGTCATTCTGAGCCCGATTCTCGCCGGCTGGACGTATGACACTTCTGGAAGCTACCAGTCTGCCTTCATCTTACTGGCGGCCGTTAATGCGCTCGGTGCGTTGTTTGTCCTGGGCATTCACCTCCCCAACCAGTCGCGCTCCGGCTTCGCTTAAGCGACGGAAATAGCCCTGCTCTCCGTTTAGGTGGCGCTTTGGGGTAGCAGGCCTGACCGCAGGACCACACCCTGGCTCGTATAAGTGCGGAATCGACCAAGCAAGTGGCTATTCCATGAGCCACGAGCATCTTCCAGTCGTTCAGACCATGATTGAAACCGCCGTGATGCCGATGCACACTGTTTGGGCCTGCTGTCTCGCGGGCCCAAAAGAGGTGAGTGATGACCACAACCGACCTGGACTACACCCCAAAGCGCAACCGGCCGATCGCATCGGCGCGAGCGCTGGATCCCAAGATCGCCGAAGGCACCTCGACCGGCCCGCGTCGCGCCATGCTCGAGAATGCGCTGAAGGGCCTCGCTCAACCGTTCAAGGGCGTATCCGCCGAGGGCAAGATCGAGCAGGGGCTGTACAAGGTCGCACCAACCGGTGTCTCCACCACGCCGGTACTCCTGGCCGCGAAAGCTCTACTGGCAACCTTGTCGGCGGAGGAACGTGCGAGGGTTAGTTTCGACATTGAAGCGCAGGAATGGCGATCGTGGAGCAACGTGCATCCCTTCTTGATGCGTCACGGCCTGTGTCTCGACTATGTGGCGCCGGCTTCCCGTGAGGCAGCGTTTCAGCTGATGGAGGCATCCTTCAGCGCAGCCGGTTACAAGGAAGCGCGTGACGTGATGCGTCTCAACTACACGATCGGGGAGGTTACCGACCGCCTAGGACCCGAATACGACGAATACGGTGAGTGGCTGTACTGGGTCAGCATCTTCGGTGAGCCTACTGAGAATAGCCCCTGGGGATGGCAGATAGACGGACACCACCTGAACGTCAGCATTTTCCTACTCGGCGACCAGATGGTGTTCACTCCCTTCTTCGATGGCTCCGAACCTGTGCTGGCTCCCTGGGGCAAGTTCGAGGGGATCCGTGTTTGCGAGGCACAAGAGGCTCAGGGCTTGGCGTTGATGCAGTCGCTGAGTGACTCACAGCACGAGGAGGCGATGCTCAAGGAAGGCTTGCCGGGTGAGATGTACGCCGGCGCTTTCAATGACAACCACGTCATGGCCCCAGCCGGCGCACCGTACGCTGAAATGACCTCGGCCCAGCAAGGACTGCTGCGTCAAATCGTCGAGACTTACATCATGCGTGCTCGCGACGGCCACGATCAGGTCTGGATGCGCGAGATCGAATCACAGCTACAGCGGACATACTTCGGCTGGATTGGCGCCTGTGACGATGACGCGGTTTTCTACTACCGAATCCACAGCCCGGTCGTGCTGATCGAATTTGACCACCAGCGCGGTGTCGCCCTGGAAGCTGACGTGCCGACGCGAAACCACATCCACACCATCGTCCGTACGCCCAATGGCAACGACTATGGGAAGGACCTGCTGCGTCAGCACTACGCGACTTCTCCGCACCACGGCTCAGTGAGAGTTGGCACCTCGACCTCGCCATCGCCGAGTTCCAGGACGTGAAGATGCAGCCGGCTCAAGCGGGTGCTGAAGGCGTAGGGGGCTTGAGACCAAGCGTCTGCACAGGCTGGCCCCACGCTAGTAGAGCGAGACGATGACGACGCAGTGCGATTACATATTTGAGGACGGAAGCCAATGCATCGGTTTCGCCGGTCACGTTGGCTGGCAAATGGACGCTAGCTTTCACGTACGCTGGATGCCGCCCGAGGATCGATGGCAAAAGCTGCTGGACGTTACCCTCATCAACCACATCTTCCTCGATGACGGTGGGGTCATGAACGACAACCGGCTGCGAGGGCCGCAGTGGCGTCAGCTCGTTGGTGAGTTCTTTCCATCTCGCCTGGGCGGGGATGCGACGGCCTGGAGCGAAGCAAACTGGCACACGCTTAGGCCGGTGGACGAACGGTTTTTTACTCGACTCGACACCTGGCACGAGGCGAGAGACTACGCGCAGGAGTTGAGAACCTACGACATCGACTGGTTGCGCTCCATGTGCAAGGAAGTTGGCGTTGAAGCGCCACACTCAGACGAGGACTACCTGGCGCTCACTCAGGAGGCGACTAGCTTCATCATGCCCAGGGTTCGGGCTGCTTTTCCGGGCGCGTTGGATGCGATTAGAGACTTGTCCTCAAAGAACGCGCTCTACACGGCTTCTCAGGGCCGTTCAAGCGACCTAGCCCTTCATCTCGCAAGCATGGACAAGACTGCGGGCAGCTTCTTTCAGCGTCTTTACGGCCCTGACCTCGTCAACTGGCCCAAGACAGGTACGCGCTACTACGAGCGCATCTTTGAGGATGCAAACGTCGACCCTGGAACCGTCCTGGTCGTCGATGATTCGCCGAATTGTGTAACCTGGGCGCGCAAGGCGGGTGCTCAAGCGGTGCTCATCGGAGAAGGCAGGCCGACAGAAGTCCAACCGGAGACGGACGGTACGCTCGCCATAAGTGCGCTTTGGCAATTGCCCGCGCTTCTGAATACATGAAGATGCAGCCGGCACTGGAGCGGGCGCTGAGGCGACCGGGGCTGCTGAAGGCGTAGCAGGACGTTCGGCCGAGCAAGGTATTCTCTTTGTCGTCCAACGCGGCACGGCTGAGGTAATGTTTCTATCCCCACAACTCCGCCGTGGCGAGCCGTGCACCCTCCACCATCGAGCGGAACTTCGCCCAGGCAATATCAGCATGCGTTCGACCGCCGAGGCCACAGTCGGTGCCGGCGATGACATTCTCACGCCCGACTATGCCCGCCAGCCGCACGATCCGATCAGAGATCAGTTCTGGATGCTCGATAACATCCGTCGTGTGGGCAACAACGCCTGGTATCAGGGCCACTCCGTCAGGCAGTTTAACGTCCTTCCAAACTTTCCAGTCGTGCTCATGGCGTACGTTCTGGTCCAACGAGATCCCGGACGTACGCACATTGACCAATAAGTCGGCGAAGTCTTTGAGTTGGGCGTCGCCAGTGTGAGGCTCCTTGCCGCCGCCGTAGCAGATGTGAAGGCGGATCTGCTCCTCTGGCACATCCTTTAGCGTCTCGTTGAGCAACTCAACCAGACGGCCAAAGCGCCGGCGGAAGTCCGCCAAGTCCAGTGACAGGGCGTTAAACTTTCGGACCGGGGTGTCGATCTGGAGAAGGAAGCCGGCGTCAGCAATGGCTTTGTACTCCGAACGCAGCGCAGCAGCACAAGCGTCCACATAGTCCTCCTCAGTGCGGTAGTACTGGTTCTGCCCGGGTTGATAACCAACGTTATCTGGACCAACGGCAGCCATGAATGTTTCCTTCGGCTGCCTCCCGGCACCAGCCGCGTGAGCTAGCCCAGCCTGCAGGTTGTCAATATCCCTCTGAACATCCGCTTGTCCGGCATAGCTGATTGGACCGACGCAGACCATCGATATTGTCTCTGTCTCTGGGTCGCGCCGCTGACGGTCTCGGTAATAGTCACGAAACTCTGGGTAGTTTCGGTCTGTTGCCTGTCGGAGCGGTTTCATCTCGAAGCCCGACAGACGGTCTCGGATGTATCCGGACCAGCTTGTCTTGGCCTGCTCACCATCGTTGACCACGTCAAGGCCGACATCGATCTGCTGCGTCACCAGGTCATCGACCGAGTCTTTGAGTGTGGTTTCGAACGCCTCGCGATCATACGGTTGGTTATCACGCCGCGCGTCATGCATCTCTCGCAGCGCTGCCGGCATCGGCAAGCTACCAATGTGGGTGGTGATGATTCCTTCGGTGCTCCGCTTCATCGCATCCTCCAAGCTGAGAAACGTCAGGAGTATACGCCGGTTGCTTTACGTGTTCTGATCAGCTCCGGCGGCAGTGGTACATAAGTCCATCGCTGAGTCCCAAGACATGAGAATGCAGACCGCTTTGGAGAGGGCGCCGGGACGGCGCGGGCCGCTAAAGGCGTAGCGGGATCTCACGAGAGCCCGGATCCAAGTTAGAATCGTTAGTAATCGAGCGCTGGAGGATTGCAATGCTGACCATCGAAGAGAACCAGCAGCTGATGCAGGTGGGGCCAGGCACACCCATGGGTGAGCTGCTGCGCCGCTATTGGATGCCTTTCGCCGCCGTGTCGGAACTGGATGAGAACCCGACCAAAGCGGTGCGCCTCATGGGAGAAGACCTTGTTGCCTACAAGGACAAGAGCGGTACCTACGGCCTGATCGACCTGCACTGCGCCCATCGCCGCGCCGACCTTTCTTACGGGATGGTCGAGGAATGCGGACTGCGTTGCAACTACCACGGCTGGCAGTACGACGAGACGGGGCGTTGCATCGACCAGCCGTTTGAGGAGACGGCGCATCCAGAAGCCAACTTCAAGGACCGCATCCACATCAAGGCATACAAAGTCGAAGCCAAGGCCGGGATGCTCTGGGCTTACATGGGGCCGGACCCGGCGCCGGAGCTCTGGTACTGGGACGTATACCATCGACCCGGTTACAAGCAGGTCATCCTTACTCACGTGCCATGCAACTGGCTGCAATGCGCAGAGAACAATCTCGACCCGGTGCATGTCGAATGGCTACACCAAACCTGGGGCCAGGACATCCGCGGTCTCAGAGATCCCAAGAACAGGCCGAACCCGACCCACCTCCAGATCGACATCAAAGAGTTCGAGTGGGGCTACTATTACACCCGCGTAATGGAGGGTGACGATAAGTGGTACATCTATCGAGTTGCTATTTGGCCCAACTGCTTCATGCCGGGCAACAGTCACTTCGAGTTCCGCGTGCCTGTGGATGACCACAACACTTTGAGCCTGGGGTGGGTCAACGATCCGCTGCCTGGTGATGAGCCCTTCGAGCAGAAGACGATCCCGTATTGGTGGTCACCGCTGTACGAGCCTGAGACAGGCCGCTGGGTTAACAGCAACACGGTTAACCAGGACATCATCGCCTGGGTCGGCCAGGGCGCCCAGAGCGACCGCCAGAACGAGCACCTTGGCGAGAGTGACCGAGGCATCATCACGCTGCGTAAGCGTTTTGCTGATGACATCAAGGTGGTCGAAGACGGTGGCGACCCTAAGGGAATCCTGCGTGACCCCGTTCGTAACCACGCAGTAGAAATCCGGCCAGGCAGAGCAGCCTTCGGCGAGGATGTGGAGGGTGGCCCAAGGTTCGTCCCCGGCAGCGATGTGGAACTCGTGAAAAAACAGATTGAGGAAAGACGCCAACAGCAAGCCGGCCGACGAAATGGCCCGGTACGGCGAGGAACGGCTGGGACTCTTTGGGCTGGGCAGCCGACAGAGATTGCCGAAGAGTACAGCCGAGTCTACGAAGAACGTCTTGCCGCACTGCCGGCTGCACCTTCATCCGCAGGAGAAGCCGTAGTGAGCGACTGAGTTCCCGGCTCCATCGGACGGTGAACGTCAGCAACTGCTCTTGAGTGCCCGAAAGCTGCATGCCGGAGCCGCCGATGGACTAGCGCCAGGCCTGGAAGCTTTCGAGGGATTCTGGCAGCTCTGCCGGCATGAGCTCACCGCGATAGTGCTTGCGCAGGTCGCCCGCCATGCCTTTGGGCAGGTCAGCCAGGCGCATGTAGTACCAGTAGGCATGTTCTCGTCCAGCGAACAGCCAGCGGTCATTTTCGCGACGGTAGCGGTCGGTGTAACGGAAGGCGGCGAGCCAGCCGTCATCACCGAGGGCCATCTCGGCGTGCCCGGTCACGACGCCGTGGGCACTATCGGCGGCATCGATGACGACCGTGTGGCTGTGGGGATAATGGAACGTCATACCGTAGTCCTTGAAGCGCCGCGTGTAGTACTCGTGGATGGCCTCACGACCCCGGAGATGGAAGACGCCATCTTTGGAGCGCATGACCGCGTCCGAAGTGAAACAGCCGACGAAGCGATCCAGGTCACGACTATCAATGCCAGCACAGTACTCGGCAACCAAGTCCATGATCGCGAACCGGTCTTCGAGACGCTGCAGTCGCTCTGCAAGGTTGGTCGTGGAGGTTGCGTCGCTATTCAAAGGTACACTCCGTCCGTCAGTGGATGTGCAACGCTCGCTGATCTGAGTATCACGAGGCTCCGGATATGACCTCAGGGCGGCGCGACGTAGACCACTTCCGTGCCGACTTTGGCCCGCCTACCTAGCTCAGTCTCCTTTATCCAGTCCGCGTCTGGCGGCAGAACAATTGATGTGGACCGTACTGCGTTCAGGTTGACGTTATCCACGTTGGCCGGAGCTACGCCCTGTTCCCGAAGGGCCCTGGCTGCTTTGATGATCATGCGTCGGGCCATGATGACCATGCTGTCCGTGGTGGCGAGGTGCTCCTTGGACCGGTCATAGATGGGCTCAATGCCGTCTTCGTTGGTCATCGATTCGGTCATCGCGCGGTCTTGGAGATTGCCCGCCGAATCTACACCGATGAACAGTTTGCTCTTTTCGAGGTCGCGGTCGAGGAAGTAGTCGTTGTGCTTATTCTCTACCGTTGCGTAGCGCGTCCGTGGGTCGCTAGTCCGCGGCAGATAACCTCCGATGCTGGTGTAGGCGTCTCGTGCGGCCGCGTTCTCCTCGTCGGTAACCGGGCGCTCGAGGTTCGCGGTCTGCGAGATCATCATCGAGTAGTGGTCGTCCAGCGGCACGTGACTACGAAGGTTGACCGTGCCGCTGGCGGCAGCGGCGATCATCGTGTGAGCAGGAAAGATGTACTGGGTTATGCGATGCCAGATGTCGCCCGCTTCATTCCAACGACGCTTGGCCGAATAGAACGCGCCGTACTCGGTCGGGACGACGTCGAGGCTGGAGGCTCGGTCGCGCACGAATTTGCCATCGATGTTCCCGGATACGATCGAGTCGAAGCGCACCTGTGAGTGCAGGTAGTCGATGTGCACCGAGTCGATGTCCCCTTCCAGATTCTGAAACCAGTTGGCCTCCTCCATGTAGAGCCTTGGTTCCAGGACATGGTCCTCGGGCAGAGTCGTGAGCTCAAACTTGGGGAAAGGCGGCGGCACCTCACGCGGACCCATGTAGATCCAGATCATCTTGTTGACCTCGTGGGTGGAGTAGGCCCTGGCTCTCACCTTGCTCTTGAAGTTGGACTCAACGGGCTCCGATGGCATGTCGATGCAGGCGCCGCTGACGTCAAACTTCCAGCCGTGATAGACGCAACGCAGGCCCGCTTCCTCGTTACGGCCGAAGAACAGGCTGGCGCCCCGGTGCGGGCACGATTGGGCGACGAGGCCGACGTCGCCGTTGCTATCACGGAACGCCACCAGGTCCTCGCCCAGGAAGCGGACGCGCTTCGGCGGACTGTCGGGCGCTGGCAGCTCGTAGGACGGCATTCCCGGGAACCAGTACTGGCGATACAGGTCGCCCATGTACGAACCGGGGCCAACGCGGCAAAGTACTTCGTTTTCTAATTTGGAGAGCATTACTTGGTTCCTCCTGCCACGATGAACAACGTTTGCGACGCTCGACTTCTGGGAATCGGCTGCCTACTCTTCATGAAGCTGGCGCTGGGACGGGGCTGCTGGAAGGCGTAGTCGGTGCGTTGAAGAAACGAGACAACGGGTTTTGGCTGCGAATCATACGTGTCGTACTAACGCCAAGCCTGAAAGGTTTCTAGTGATTCTGGCAGACCCGCTGAGATCTTCTGGCCGCGGTAGTGCTTGCGCAGGTCGCTAGCCATGCCCTTCGGGAGCTCGGCTAGCGGCATATAGTACCAGAACGCGAGGACACGTTCGGCAAATCGCCAGCGGCCGTCCTCGCGACGGTATTTGTCGGAGTAACGGACGGCGGTGATCCAACCCTCGTCCCCGAGGCCCATCTCAGCATGGGCGGTTACGACCCCGTGAGCGTTGTCTGGACCATCGATAGTCACGGCGTGGCTGTGCGGGTAGTGAAAGGTCAGGCCGTAGTCCCGAAAGCGTTGCCTATAGTAGTCCAAGATGGCCGCGCGGCCGTCGAGTCGCATCACGCCATCGTCGTGGCGCAGCACGGCGTCCCGTGTGTAGCAAGCAACGAATCGCTCGAGGTCACGATCGTCGATTCCGGCACAGTACTCGGCTACCAGATCCATGATTGCAAAGCGGTCCTCGAGTCGCTGCAATCGCGCCTCGATGCCCTTTCCGGCCGTCAGCTCGGTCTCCACCGCTGCCTCCAGTCATTTCTTGCGGGTCGCTCGATTAGCGAAGTCTAATTGGGGTTGGCAACTCGCCTCAGGGGATGTGCAGCTCCTCATGTAGCTGAATCGACTCGTGGAGAGTGATTGATTGGTCCCGCCTGCGGTAGAACTCCGCATTGATCTCCGCGCGCTCCGGGAGACGCATCTCAGCGATCGCGAGTGCCATGTCCTCCGTCGTAGTTTCGTAATCGGTCACGAAGATCTGCTCGCCATCGGGAGTGGGCGCTGAAGCATCCCCTGGCGTCCAGGATCTGACGATCTCGCCAACGTAGCGCCGGACGGCCGTGAAATGTGGCACCTCTTGCATCAGCTTCGGGATATAGGTTCCCTCGTACCACTCGTTGAAGTCCCGTTCGTCTTCCGGTTTGATCTTGAGCCGGACCTGGTAGATTGCACGCCCCATTCGATTCCCCCTGCTCTCTGCCGTGTTTCGCTACTCTAGCAGACGACTAAGCAACCGCTGGTTGGCATGCATGCGAGTCGTCTGACTCCGGACGAGAGCCTATCGGGGTGCTGCCACAGTCTGCAGAATAATCGCGTTACACGCTGCTGGAGCGCTGCGCCGCTCGTAGCAGGGCATCGAGCCGTGGGAGCCGCGCACACGGCTATAATGTCCCCGAAGAAAGCACGTTTGTCGTGTGTTAACTCCCTAAACGGTAATGGCAGCCCATCGCTGGAGCAGGCCTGGGCCGCCGGGGTCTACTGAAAGCATAAAGGGGGCTTAGTGGTACTTAGCTACAACGACAGTTTCGAGGTCACCTGGACAAACCCTGAGGACGCTAAGGAACACTGGCGGAGCTTAGTCAATCGCTTCCCCACCGCGTTGCCATATCTGAACCAAGAGGTCTTGACGCTGGTCTGGGACAAAAGCTTCGGCCCTCTAGGCGGTCGACTAACCTGGGCGAACGGATACGCCTTCTCGCGGGATGAATCGGCAATGCCAACCCTGCCCGAAGAGGTCAGGACAAAGGCAGTCGGCGATGTTTGGTTCAACGACTACCAAGTTCGCATCCGCGACATGGCCGAAGACCATCGCAGTCGTCAATACGACTCGCTGCCCACCGAGGACCTAGCGATTGAACTTTCCAACCTGTGTGAGGAAACAGCTAAAGGATTCCTATACACGATGCGGGTCGTCGCAGGCATGAACGCGCCGACTTATGAGCTGGTCCGTTTTTGTGAGCATGAGCTGGGCCAAGCGGATCCAGGTCTAACTGCGGTTCTTCTCCAAGGCTTCTCAAACAGGTCGACCTCTGCGGCTGCAGGTCTCGCCGACTTAGCTGATTTTGCAGCTTTGCATCCCGAGCTTGAGGACGCTCTCGGAGAGGGTAGTTTTGTCGGCTTGGAGTGGCTGGACGGTGGCCCCGAGTTTCTGAAGCTGCTCGGGGAATACCTGGACGAGTATGGTTGGCGCCTTGAGAATTGGGGGCTTCTGCACCAGCCGACATGGTATGAGGAACCGGAACGGGCCCTGCGCCTCATTGCCAGGCTTTCAACAGTTCCCAGTTCGAATGGAGCGGAGCGGGCAGCAGAACAGCGGGAGCAGGCGACAGCTGAAATCGAGTCGCGCTTGACCTATGAGAAGCGGGAGCAACTACGAGCATTGGTCGCTAAGGCTCAGGACCATGTCGCAATCAGCGAGAGTCGCGCTTACTGGCAGCTTACGCTGCTTGGTAGCTTACGAACTCCTGCACTGGCGATGGGAAGAAGACTGGTCGACCTGGGAACAATCCAGGAGGGGAATGACATTTGGCACCTCACGCTGGATGAGGTGCAGGCGGCTGCCACTGGCTCAGGCCAGAGCATCGCAGGTCTCGTCGCAGAGCGCAGCGCGAACTTACGGCGCTGGGAGAAACTGACGCCTCCCGCGTACCTGGGCGCTCCACCACCGGAGCGTTCGGCGGAAATGGCAGCACTGAGCCGGCTGTTCCTCGGAGTTGGCGCGGCCTCCGTGGAGGGACAGACGATTGAGGGGCAAGCTGCCAGCGCAGGAGTGGTACGAGGTCGGGCACGTATCCTCCGTAACCTGGACGACTCAGACCTCCTGGAAATTGGCGACATCCTTGTCTGTCAGCTGACCTCTCCACCCTGGACACCGCTTTTCTCGATAGCTGGTGGGGTGGTGACGGACACGGGCGGGGTGCTCTCACACACCGCCATCTGTGCTCGCGAGGCCGCAATACCTTGCGTCGTCGCTACTCAAGTCTCGACCAGCACCATCCCCGATGGTGCGATGATTACCGTTGACGGGTCCAAGGGCACGGTGGTCATCGAAGGTTAGACATGAAGATGCAGCCTGCGCTGGAGCGGGCGCTGGGGCGTCGGGGGCTGCTGAAAGTAGCGAGCCTGGGTTGAATTTGGAGGCTTCCGGTTCTGTGGAGCTGAGCGCTGAAACGCTTCGTCGTTTGGAGCTTCTGTTTCCAACAGAGACACGAGATCTTGCCGACCTATTGCTGCGCGAAGAATGCGGCAACAATTTGCCATTCTCGGAACATTCAGATGCCGAAGGATTGGAACGGATACGGATCGCTGCCCTCAAGGTCAGTGAAGGCCGATTGGAGAAATTGGAGGAAGCGGTCAAGCTCGCACAGATCGACTGGCGCGATCTGCTAGTTGCGGCTGGTTTCGGGCACGATGTTGAGGCGCATTTGAAATAGCTGCCAGCGTCGCCATAGCAGAGTTCCAGGACATGAAGATGCAGCCTGCGCTGGAGCGGGCGTTGTGGCGACGGGGGACTGCTGAAAGCGTAAGGCGGTTAGACTTCGCCCGAGCAGCCTAGACGCGAATCGAGAAGACACTCGGACGCGGTTGTGCGATCCTTCGGGATACCTAACAAGATTCGAGGCAGCACATGGCAAACGAATATCAGGTCGTAATTGTGGGCGGGGGCCCTGTCGGGGTCGGTTTGGCGGTAGAACTGGGACAGCGCGGCGTATCCACTGCCGTGGTGGAGCGGCTCACAGCGCTGCAGGAGATACCTAAGGGGCAGTCCCTTACTAACAGAACCCTTGAGCACTTCTACTTCTGGAGCTGCGTCGAGGAGTTGCGCGCGGCTCGGGCCATGCCCTCTGATTACCCGATTGGCGGTGTCACGGCTTATCGCAACCTGATGAGCGATTATTGGCATAGCAGTCGCGTTCAAACCGGCCAGCCCGTACGTGGCCGCACCTTGAACGAGCACTACTTCCAGCTTAACGAGCGGCTCCCGCAGTACCGCACGGAAGAAGTGCTGCGCAACCGGCTAAATGAACTGCCGGCTGTCACCACGATGATGGGCTGGCAGGCCGACCGTGTCGAGCAGGATGAAAGCGGCGTTCGTGTTTCTATTTCGCCGGCAAGCGGGGACGAGTTCTACAGCTGGAGCGCCGACACGGCACAGCAGAGCAACAGAGCCATCGACCCCGCGGCCTCGGCGGAGCGAACCCTGACCGCGGACTACGTCGTCGGCTGCGATGGGGGCCGGTCCCTTCTGCGTGAGACGATGGGCGCGAGCCGTTCCGGCACCAACTTCGAGCAGCGCATGGTCCTCGCTGTCATCCGTTCGAAGGAGCTGCATGAAGGGTTGAAGCGCTTTCCTGAGGGCACTACCTATCGGGCGATGAAGCCAGAGCTTCAGGGCTACTGGCAGTTTTTTGGAAGGATAGACGTGGGCGAGGGCTTCTTCTTCCATGCGCCTGTTCCATCCGGCACAAAGACCGACAACTACGACTTTCAGGCTCTGCTGGAAGACGCGGCTGGATTTAAGTTCAAGGCGGAGTTCGACCACGTCGGCTTCTGGGAATTGCGTGTCATGGTGGCGGATACATACCGCAAGGACCGGATGTTCATCGCCGGTGATGCGGCCCACCAGCATCCGCCTTACGGCGGTCAGGGGTTGAACAACGGCCTAGAGGACGCCGTGAACCTCGGTTGGAAGTTGGCCGCGCGCCTTCAAGGTTGGGGCGGCGATGAACTTCTCGATTCCTACACCGAAGAACGGCGCACAGTCTTCCAGCAGATTGGGCAGCAGATGATTGCCGAAGGCATCGAACGCGACCGAGAGTGGCTAGAGCGCCACAACCCAGACCGCGACAAGGCCGACTTTGAGAAGGCCTGGGGGGAGTTGGCAGCCCGGGGGCCGCAGCGCGAGAACTTTGAACCACACTATGGAGGTTCGCCGGTGGTTGTCGGCGCGCCGGGAGATGAGACGGGTATCTTCGCGGCACCTTCCTTCCTAGCGCGTGGAGGACACCACCTGTCGCCAAGACCTCTGTCCAGTGGTCGCAACATTTACGAGGAGATGGGACCAGGCTTCACGCTGCTTGCGCTCGACGGTGCCGAACAGGGTGCCGCGGATATGGAACAGGCTGCGAAGGAACTAAACGTACCGCTGAAGGTGTTGCGTGACACCGCCGCCGAGGGACGAGAAGCCTACGAATCGAAGTTGGTTCTGATCCGCCCTGACCAGTTCGTTGCGTGGGCAGGAAACGAAGCGCCGAACGCGAGGGCTATGCTCGAAAAGGTGGTCGGTCTCACCTAGCGAACCAAGCGTGGACGCGCTGGGGAGCAGGAGGCTGCTGAAGGCGTAGGGGGCAGAAGGCTCCCGGCATCGGGCGCAACTGGATCCGCAGCGGGCCGCACGCTACTTCTTAGGCCCTACGTCACTCACCACTTCGAAGCACTCGGTTCGGACCATTTTGACGCTCTCCGGCGTGCTCAGCATGAGCTTGCTGAAGTCCGCATTATCAAGGAGAGCTTCGTAAACGTCCCGACTCTCGAGTCGAGCAACAGTCAGCGCTTGGCTAGGGTCGGCAACTCGGAATTGATGAAGAGACTCCACGCCCCCAGGTGCAAGCGCCGCCTCGGCCAGCTCTTTCTGGAAGGTCAGAAAGGCATCCCATGCTCCTTCGGGTACTTCACTCTGAACTTTCAGGAGAAAGTTGCCCTTTGCATTGCCACTTGCCTCGGCAAAGCTTTCCCAGCGGGGCACTACTTGTTCATTCCAATAGAGACCTTCAGGGCGATTCTGGCCGTAGTTGCCGTCTGGCGTTTCGCGGAACCGCTGGAAGGCATCGGCGCTTTCCCATAGGCGTAGCACAGTGTGTCTCGTGCTGTCTCCCTGGTACCTGCCAACAAACGCGTGAATGAAGCCGGGTTGCGGCGCCATGAGACTGTGGATCCACCCCAGCCGGTCAAGCCCCTCTTGTCGCCTGCCGGGAGTGAAGACGAGGATCTCGTTTATCAGGTACATCAGCTTCTCCTTAGGCATTACTCTACATGCTTAGTGTGGACGATTTGGTATGACCGCCCGGATCGCAGACCGAAAGCACGCTTTGGCTTGTAGCGAATACTAACTGCCTGATAGCTAAGAAAGCGACCCTAAGCCATGAGCCTTCGGTTTAACGTCCTTCTCGCATCGCCGAGTTCGAGGACATGAGGCTGCAGCGAGCGCCGGCGACGAGGGCTGCTGAGGGCGTAGGGGACGACGGTGGCGGAGCGCCCTAAACACGATCCGCTTGCCGCGCTGCAACAACCCAACTTCGCGCTGTACAGCCTGAACCGCAGTTTCGCTGCCATTGGCAGCTCGATGCTTACCGCGGTCATGGCCTGGCAGGTTTACGCCATCTCGGGCTCAGTCCTGGATCTGGGCTATCTCGCCCTCGCCCGATTCGGTGCAGCACTCGCAACCAGCTTGATCGGCGGCGTTGTTGCCGACACGTTTGACCGGCGTCTTGTGATGGCGTCGGCCAAGGTCGTTCCGTTAACCTGCGCACTCGTGCTCGCACTGGCGACGGCGGGCGGTTGGGTCCAGCTAGAGCTCATTTTCGGCCTGGTCATCCTCATCGGGTTTGCTTCTTCCTTCGAGGGTCCGGCCCGGCAGGCTCTACTGCCGGCAATCGTCCGACCGGAGACCTTTGCAAACGCCGTCTCGGTCAGCAACATGGTCCAGCGGCTGGGCAGCATCTCTGGTCCTACGCTCGGCGGCTTCGTCATCGATGCCACGGGCATCGCGACAGCCTACGCGGTCTTCTGCGGCACACTGGCGGATTTCAGCCGTTCCCTTGCTACTACTTCGCTACCAGTGTCCACAGACCTCAAGGCAGGCACCCGGCATCCGGATGGCTCTCGAGGGCCTCCAGTTCGTCCGTCGTCACCAGGCAGTCCTCGGCGCGATGTCTCTAGACATGTTTGCTGTGGTCTTCGGTGGCGCCGCCGCTCTCCTCCCTATCTACGCGACAGACATCCTCGAAGTCGGGCCCTCCGGCTACGGCATTTTGGCCTCGTCGATGCAGGCAGGCGGCTTCCTGCCATCCCTGCTGCTCGTTCTGCATCCGGCCGTTAGGCACACGGGTCGAGTGTTGGTCTACAGCGTTATCATTTACGGACTCGCCACGATTGGCTTCGGCCTGTCGCGCGAGTTCCTCTTGGCCGCTGCCTTCTACAGCGTGCTTGGGGCCTTCGACCAGATCAGTGTCGTGATGCGGCAGCAAATCATTCAGATGTCTACACCCGACGAGCTTCGCGGCCGTGTCAGTGCCGTGTACCAGGTGTTCCTCGGTGCGTCCAATCAGGGAGGCGCAATCGAATCTAGCTTTGTCGCCGCCGCAACCAGCGCGACGTTTGCGGTGGTCAGTGGTGACGTGGGCGCCATCGCCTCCGCCGCGTTGATCGGCTGGCGAA
The DNA here is from genome assembly GCA_965197795.1 of Dehalococcoidia bacterium. GTDB lineage: Bacteria > Chloroflexota > Dehalococcoidia > DSTF01 > WHTK01 > WHTK01. The sequence goes on from OZ240228.1 coordinate 1,750,576, forward strand.
TGCCAAAGCTCCTCCACTACGAAAGCGGTGACGAGGCGAGCGCCAAGTCAGGGCGGAGCGATTCCGCTGCCCCTAATTGAGCGGCGATTGCGGTCGAACAGGCCCTCTTCATGCCAATCGCTTCGCGGTTGACTGCAGCTCCATCGTCAAAACAGACCAAGAGCCCCCAATGCTCATTCCGAGATTGCTATACCTCTGAGAATGGCAAGGGCAAGGAGGAGGGATGTTTGGCAGCTCCGGGGGAAGAGGGCGGAACGCACACCTAGCGTCCGCTCTCGTGAATGTCACTCAGGGACGACGGCCCCAAACGTGGAGTGAGGCGGTGAGGACACAGTTCAGCTCACTGTGCTTCATGGCTGCTCCACCGTCACTCCGCCCTAGGCGCTACAAGACGCGAGGAAATCTGGATAGGGCCGTTTCCGATCAACTTGTGCCGACCCGAGTACGAATTGCTCTCATTCCAGAACCTCTACGTCTGAAGAAGCGATGTGTGAGAAAAAAAGAGGGGAGCCACCTGCCTGTGGCTCCCCTCTTTTTCAGACGAAATCTACTTGCCGTTGGCCTCCCAGTGGCCCACAGCACATCCACAACCCGTGCCCGCGAGGCTGCGGTAACCGGGCTCGTAGGTTAGTACCTCCATCGGGACATCGCCCATCGCCCCGGCGGTTGCAACCCAGTTCAAAGTCTCAGTGGTAGCCGACTGCATACGGTGCCGCGGCAGTGAACTGAGAATATCGCCATTGGCCTCGTTAAGGCCCTTCAGCGCCAGGCGGTCCATCTCCTCGTCGACCACGAAGTGGCTGAGACCGCCGCTGGTGGCTAACGCAACCCTGAGGCCAGGGTCCCAGCTGTTGATGGCTTCGCGGACTGCGCGACCGAGCGCGTAAGACCGCCGCGGGCTGATCCAGTTGGGCGGGTAGCAGGTGTTGATCGAGATGGGCACGATGGGCAGCTTCTTGCCGGCGAACCAACGCCCCATAGCGAAGCCGAAGGCGTGCGGTATACCCAGGGGCCGGGGTTCTCTCTCTCGCTCCATGTCCAGGTACCAGGTTGCGGGTCCGATCTTGCCCCCGTAAGTCTCCCGCTGGTACTGGGAGTGCGACACATCAAAGTCGCGCTCCATCAAGGACTCGATAATGTGGAGGCCCAAGTCCGATGCGACGGGCCAGTCCTGCTCCTCGGTAAGGTAGGAGCGCAAAGGGCCAGACTCACCACGCGGCAGGACATGGATCAACTTGCCCCAATAGACATTGATAGACGGCATGTTGTCGTCGAAGAAGAACTCCCCCTGGTCATCGCCGAACATGACGACTACGTCAGGGTTGGTCTGATCGAACCGCTTTTCGAGCTCGTCGAGACCCTTCTGGATGCTATCTTCCTTCTGGATGAAAGTCTCTACGTTGATGTGCTTGGCAATCTCCGGGTCGGCAGATGCTAGCAACTCGTCATAGGTCACCCGCTTGCCTTCGGGCATCTTGACGAGCTCCCGATTGCGCTGGTCAGCCTCGCCTCGGCGAACCCATTGCTCGCCTTCCATGCTCATGAGTGGGCTGTGCGATGATGCAAAGCCTCCAACAATCTTAGCCATTTGTATAGCCTCCTTCAGAGCAGCACTGAGATGTCGACCAATTCCACTGTTATGAGCGACTATAACATTCATTCTGGTGGCCGCGGGGCCCGACGCCTCTGTTAGATGAGCATGAAATCCGAATCGCGTGGCGCTCGGCTGAACGAGGACTCGGCGTATGACCTATTCTCGCTCCTCCTCTACGTCTAGTGACAGCAGTTTTGACAGCCCTCATACGTCTCTCCCTCGCCAAGCCCCTCCTCGACCACTACCCCGATGAGCACGACGCTGCCGTGCACTACGCGATATCAGTACCAGCTTCGGGTCATGGTTGCAGGCAGGATCATCCTCACAGAAGCCATTGAGGCGGAGCCCACGTACTGCTTCACACCACCGGCGTAGGCTATCAGGCGGGTTCGATCTGTGGCACCCATTCAATCCATCAGGCGACCTTCCGCGAGTATTCGTGATGTAACAAACCGGGCCCAGAGCCGGACACCATTCTTCCATCGTCAGAGGGCTTGAGGAGTCTCGGTCGCGGTTCTGTGCGTCAGGGCTAAGTAAGAACTGCCCATCTTGTCTGAGGTTAGATCTACGCGATCTGGGGAGATGCGCCGCTATAAGAGAAAGATTTCGTAGCCTGACCGAACTACAAGTCGAGAGGCTGGCAATGAACCCGCGGAGTCGGACCCTTCAAAGCTTGATGATCGCCATCGCCGCTAGCCTTGCTTTGGCCATTGGGGCTCTCGCTTGTCGTGGCGAGTCCGTGAGCGGAATAACCGCAGAATTGGACGCGTTGATCCAGCCCTGGTCGCCAGCTACCGTCATCGCGACTCCGGCAAGCGTCGGCATCATTGTCGAATGGGCGGGAACTGGCTGGGATGCATTTCAGTACAACGTTTACCGGAGGACGGCATCCGAGGTGTCCTGGGCCTACCTTGGAGATGTCAAACCGAGCAAGAACAATAAAGAGGATCAAACCTACTTGGATGAGACCGCTGTCAGCGGGATCAGCTATATCTATGGTGTGACTGTGGTTGGGCGCATCTATACGGTGTCTCCACCGGGTCCAGGTCCTGAGAGCCCTAAACGAGAGAGTCCGGCTGTCGTAGCGCCGTAGCATCCGGCAGACTCCTATGTCATTGGTTAACCGCAACAGGTCGACGTAGTCCGTGTTCATCCGGCGCAGGCTTTGCTCCAGGCCGTTGATTATGTTCTGCGGCGTGAAGATATGAGGAAAGCGGTCGCCTTTGACCGAATCGGGCGGATTGCGCTCCAGCTCACCGCTGAGGCAGCCACACTTGGTGGCGAGGAAGTATTCGGACCGTCGATGTGAGATGAACTTGCCGATGCGTTCCTCGGCGAGCCCGTAAGCGATCGATGTGTCGATGAAGTTGATGCCAGCATCCAAGACAGAATTGAGGATCCGTTCAGCCGCAGCGTCGGCGAGGTCTCTGCCTTTGGCAGGACCGCGTAATTCCCACGCGCCGTAGCCAAGCCTGCTGACCTGAAAGCCAGTCCTGCCCAGCTGCCTGGTTGGTAGGTTCGTCATGTGCCGTCCAGTCTTCCTCTGGTCGCCGGCGCCACCGGCAACGTCTTGTCCAGGCTAGGGGTTCTACGGGCTGGCTATCAGGCCAAGGCTGCTTATACTGTCGCAAGGCAAATGTTTTGCTACACTAAGTTTTAATGTACCAAACAGTGACTTTTAAAGGGAGGCTGCGATGCTGAGTCAAGAGGACAACGATCTTCTATGCCGGGTAGGGCCCGGCACGGCCATGGGTGACCTGATGCGCCAGTACTGGGTACCGGCGTTACCGTCTGCCGAGTTTGCGGAGCCCGACTCCCCGCCCAAGCGCATGCGCCTCCTGGGCGAAAACCTCGTCATGTTCCGCGACAGTGAGGGCAAGATGGGCTGCTTCGTCGAGTCCTGCCCGCATCGCGGCGCCTCCCTGTTCTTCGGCCGCAACGAGGAGGCCGGCCTGCGCTGCGTTTACCACGGCTGGAAGTTCGACGTCAGCGGCGCCTGCGTCGACATGCCCTCGGAGCCGGCCGAGTCGAACTTCAAGGGCAAGGTCCGCGTCCGTGCCTACCCCTGCAACGACGTCAACCACATGGTCTGGGTCTACATGGGCCCACGCGAAGTGCCGCCGCCCTTCCCGGCGTTCGAGATCAATACGCTGCCGCCGGAGAACATCGCGCCGCCGATGATCATGATGGAAGAAGCCAACTGGTTCCAGAACCTGGAAGGCGACCTCGACTCAAACCACCTGGACTACCTGCATTCCCGTCTCGACTTCATGCGCTGGCGGCTGTTTGATGACGCTCCAAAACCCGAGACGATGGCGCGGGCCGGTAACTGGAATCGTGATCGATCCCCACGGCTGGACATCCAGCTCACTGACTATGGCTCCTACTACTCGGCGAAGCGAGATTGGTTCGACGACGACAACTACGAATGGCATCGCATCAACCAGTTGATCTTTCCGTTTCACACGATGATCACCGGCGCCGGCGGCGTTAACCTGCGCTCCTTCGTGCCGCTGGACGACGAGTGGGCAATGCTGATCTCGCAGTTCGGCAGCCTGACGGGGCCAATATCGCAGGCGGAGCGGAACGAGCCGCGTTACGCCGACCCGTTCGGCCCCTCCGGCGGCTACGTCCAGCGCACCAGCGATCCGCACAGTTACTTCTACACGACGGCGAACAAGCACAACGATTATGCCCGGGACTACGAGATGGAGCGCACCACCCTGGTTTGCGGCGTGCCGCTGGTCGGTAACCTGCAGGATCGAGCCATGACCGAGCTGATGTCCAACGAGAAAGGCGAGGTCATCTACGACCGCAGTCACGAGCACCTGGGCACGTTAGACACGATGGTGATCACGGCACGTCGGCAGCTCTTGCGGGCAGCAAAGCTGCTACGCGACGAAGGCGTGCTGCCCGCAAATGTCGACAACGTGCAGTTGGACCGTGTGCGGCAGGCGACCCTCGTCCTTCCAAGAGGCGACGACTGGGTCCAGACGACGGCGCGGATGCGAGATGCCGATTCGGGCCTGCCGATCGCTAACGAAATGAAACCGCTGCCAGAAACGCAGCTGGCCGTCGAACTGGGCGTGCATTGATATTCGAGGGACGGAATTCCGGCAGCAGGCGACTTGGGAAGATCTTCGCCGCGCGTTAGGCTACTGAAGTGCACGAAGGGAGCTTTTAGCATGCCACTACCAGAAACCTCCAAGGCGCTACGACCAGATCGACGCGATACGCGCCTGATGAACGCCGACCGGCCCGAGCGCCGCATGGCCGGAGGCGGTCCCTGGGACTCCGGCAAGGAAGGCGTGGCGCTGGGCGGCTCCGAGACCACCGCCCAGGTTTGGGCGCGCCAGTTCCCGGAAATGGCGACGCGCTACAGCTGGCTCCAGAGCGCGATCCTGTTTCCCCAGCGGGAAGTCGAGGCCAACCCGGCACAGGCCGAGATCGATGACCCGGAGGCGATCACTCAGCAGATCAAGGACTACGCACTGTCACTGGGAGCGAATGACGTAGGGATCGCGGAGTACGATCCGAGCTTTACCTTCGCCGATTGCGAGATCATGCCGCACACGCGCGTTATCGCCTTCGCGATGGCGATGGAATACGACCTGATGATGGACATCGGCCCGACCTCTCAGGAGGAGGTGCACCATGTCTACTTCAAGATGCTGGACGTTGGTGTGCGGCTGGCTCAGTTCATCGGCAGTTTCGGCTACGCGGCGACAGCACACCCCAACGGCGGCGAATTGGCCCACATCCCGTACTCCTATCTGGCAGGCTTGGGTGAGCTGGGCAAGCACGGTTCGCTGATCAGCCCGAAGCTGGGCTCGTCACTGCGGTTGTCGCTCGTCTCGACCGACATGCCGCTGGTGGTGGACGGACCGCAGGACTACGGCATCGACGACATCTGCAGCCACTGCAACATCTGTACGCGCTACTGCCCGTCCGACGCGATCTCGCCCGACAAGCAGACAGTCGCAGGCGTTACCCGCTGGTACATCGACACGCCGGCCTGCTTCCCGATCTTCCAGCAGCTCTGGGGCTGCAAGATCTGCTTGGCGGTGTGTCCGTTCAACGGCCGCAACGTGCTGAACAAGGAGTCGTACAAAGACCTGGCGAAAGTGATGAACAAGGAGAAAACCAAGGAAGGGTTGCTGACCTACCTGGCGCAGAGCACGCCGCAGGCCAAGGACAACCCGATCCTGTCGCAGTTCCTGCCCGGTGGCGCCCATGCCAAGGATGCCCTGCCCGTGGTTTAAGCGCCATCGAGTGCCAGGCGATTCGAAAGGGAACCTAACGATGCTGCCAAAGGATGAAAACGAGCTACTTTGCCGTGTCGGGCCGGGCACGCCCATGGGCAGCCTGCTGCGTGAGTACTGGTTCCCGGCCATCCCTTCCTTCGAGTTGCCGTGGCCAGACTGTCCGCCCAAGAGAGCGCGCCTTTTGGGCGAAGACCTGGTCGTCTTTCGCGATAGCAGTGGTCGTCCCGGTATGGTGGCCCAGTCCTGCCCGCACCGCGGCGCTTCGCTGTTCTTCGGCCGCAACGAAGAGGGCGGCCTGCGCTGCGTCTACCACGGCTGGAAGTTCGACACGACGGGCGCCTGCGTCGACATGCCATCGGAGCCGGCCGAGTCGAACTTCAAGAACAAGGTGCGCGCCCGCGCTTATCCCTGCCACGAAGTGAATCACCTGATCTGGGTCTACATGGGGCCGCGCGAGGTGCCGCCACCCTTCCCGGCCTTCGAAGTCAACACGCTGCCGCCGGACCAGGTCTCCCAGCCCAGCGTCATGATGGAGGAAGCCAACTGGTTCCAGAACCTCGAGGGGGACGTCGATTCCTCTCACATCGACTATCTGCATTCGCGGCTGCACGCCGATAGCAGCGCTGGCGGCTTCTTCAACCGCGACCGCGCTCCGCGAATCCTTGTCGTCCCCACCGACTACGGTGCGTTCTATTCCGGCCAACGCCGCTGGGACGACGAGGGCAACCTGTGGCATCGCATTACGCAGTTCATTTTGCCGTTTCACTCCATGGTCGAATCGGCTGACCCCGACAGGGTGACGCTTCGTTCCCATATTCCTCTGGATGATCACCACTCAATGCTGATCTACCAGCGCGGCAACCTCTCGCGGCCGATCACCGATGACGAGAATCGATTCATGCTCGACATGTACGAGAAGTCGGGCGGTTACCTGCCAGCGACCAGCGACCCGCGTACGCGTTACTTCACTGCCGCGAACAAGAGCAACGACTACTTCATTGATTACGAAGTCCAGCGCACGCTCCGCTTCTCGGGCGTGCCGCCAGGCGGTAACCTGCAGGACCGCGCCATGACCGAGCTAATGACCGGCGAAGATGGCTCGGAGCCAATCTACGACCGCTCCAAGGAGCATCTTGGGACCACCGACAGCATGGTCATCTTCGTGCGGCGACTTCTTATCGCAGCGGCAAAAGCGCTGAGAGATGAGGGAGCGGTCCCGGCCAACGTCGATAACGTGGCGCTGGACCGCGTAAGGCCAGCGGGTATCATCTTGCCGCCGGACGCGGACTGGGTAGAAGCGACCGAAGACGCGCGCCGGTCACGAGGTGGCGAGCAGCTAGCTAGTGTGTCCCAGAGATAGGCTCTTCGGAGGAGTCCACGCTTGCTAAGCAAAGAGGACAACGATCTTCTATGCCGGGTAGGGCCCGGCACGGCCATGGGTGACCTGATGCGCCAGTACTGGGTACCGGCGTTACCGTCTGCCGAGTTTGCGGAGCCCGACTCCCCGCCCAAGCGCATGCGCCTCCTGGGCGAAAACCTCGTCATGTTCCGCGACAGTGAGGGCAAGATGGGCTGCTTCGTCGAGTCCTGCCCGCATCGCGGCGCCTCCCTGTTCTTCGGCCGCAACGAGGAGGCCGGCCTGCGCTGCGTTTACCACGGCTGGAAGTTCGACGTCAGCGGCGCCTGCGTCGACATGCCCTCGGAGCCGGCCGAGTCGAACTTCAAGGGCAAGGTCCGCGTCCGTGCCTACCCCTGCAACGACGTCAACCACATGGTCTGGGTCTACATGGGCCCACGCGAAGTGCCGCCGCCCTTCCCGGCGTTCGAGATCAATACGCTGCCGCCGGAGAACATCGCGCCGCCGATGATCATGATGGAAGAAGCCAACTGGTTCCAGAACCTGGAAGGCGACCTCGACTCAAACTACCTGGACTACCTGCATTCCCGTCTCGACTTCATGCGCTGGCGGCTGTTTGATGAGAAGCCGGCCGAGGGCTCACTCACTGGTGCGTTTCAGATGATCTGGAGCGACAAGATGCCGCGCCTAGACGTGCGGCTGACCGATTACGGCTCCTACTACTCGGCGAAGCGAAAGTGGGACGACGAGTTCGGCGTGCGCAGGTCGGGCGATGACACAACTTATGAATGGCATCGCATCAACCAGTTCATCTTCCCGTTTCACACCATGGTGATCATCGGTGGCGACGTTGTGGTCCTACGTTCCTTCGTCCCCATGGATGACGAGTGGGCGATGATGATCACGCAGCGCGGCAGCCTGACCCAGCAACTCTACGACCCGAGTGACTCGCTACCACACCCCATGGAGGCGCCGGTCGGTTATGTCGAGCGCACTAGCGACCCACGCAGCTACTTCTATACGAAGGCGAACAAGCACAACGACTACCTGCGTGATTACGAGGTGGAAAAGACGCTACGCGTGACCAGAGTGCCGCCCATCGGCAACCTCCAGGACAGGGCGATGACCGAGCTCATGTCGAACGAGGACGGTGAGGTGATCGGCAACCGAACCAGGGAGCATCTTGGGTCGCTGGACGTCATGTGCATCGCCGTTCGCAGACAATTGCTACGCGCAGCTAAATCACTCAGTGACTCTGGCTCCGTGCCGAGAAACGTGGACGACGTCAGCCTCGATCGGGTGCGGCACGCCAGCGTGGTCCTGCCGGCTGGTGTGGACTGGCTCGATGAAACCAAGCAGCTTCGTGACGCCGACGGCGGACTGCTGATCGCCTGGGAGTTGGAGCCGCTCGGCTACCTGGAGCAGGAACTCGTCCAGCTGAAGGTCGAGGGCTAACGGACCGCCGTTCGCTCCCAGGTACTACTACAGGCTGCAGCCGGAACTTGCTAAGGCCACGTCCTGGAGCCCTCGGTCAGCGCGGCCGAGTCCCGTCGTAAATTCCGCACGCGCCCAACGCTGCCATCAGGCAGTGAAGATTTCGATGCTGTGACCGTTCATCTCGTCGAAGTAGACCCGGTTGCCGCCGCGACGATGGTCGACCTGCATGTCGTAGAGGTGTTCGAGCCCGGGGCCGCTGCCGTACTTGAGGCCCTCGGCCGTGACCCGGCCGAAGATGCCCTCGAATTCAGCCTCACTGACCTTGAAAGCGTAGTGCTGCCGCGCGAAATGGCTCTTCTCGTCTACCCACAGCGAGACGTCGTCGATCTCGGCGAAGTCCAGGACGAGGCCGTCCGTGATCTTCACGGGCGCGAAGTGCCCTACCGGTTGCGTCGAAAGGCCCATGAGCCGCGCGAAGTAATCAGCGGACTTCACCTTGTCGTGACACGGCACCAGGAGATGGTTCAGTTCCATCGTTAGCCTCCTTTGGTGATCGGTTCAGTGGCGCAAGGGTAGGACCGCCCCGCTTGCGCGTCAAGCACATACGAGGTGCGGCAAAGGGCTTCGATGAAGCGGCGGATGCGGTTCGCGTTATAATCCGAGTCGTGCGGCCGGGTACGTCGAGCGAAGCGGAGCCATTATGACAACAGCAGACGAGAAGCAAACAGCGGAACACGTATGGGATCCGGAGCACAGCGCCTTCCCCGCGCCCGACCTCGGCCGCACGGTGCACGTCGTCGGCCCGGTGGTAAACGTCGACCCCCAGACGTTGCCTCATCCCATGAATCAGCGAGGCGAGCTGGGCAAGGCGCTATACAACTGGCGTCACAACACGATTTCCAACGATCCGCTGGTCCGTATCGCCTTCGACAACCACTCTGCCGACCGCAATCACGTGATCAACACCGTTATGCGACGCTTTCCCAAAGGGGCCGTAAACCGCGACCGGACAGAGGTCAAGGACCCGGCCGTGATGAGCCGGCATATCAAACGCGTAGCCCGACACTTCGGCATGGACATCGTGGGGATCGGGCAGTCCCATCCGTCCTTCCTGTTCGCCGGAAGGCCGTCGACCCCGTGCAGGGCGCGGCGACCGAGGACGTCGAAGGACCCGAGGAGTTGACTGCGCGCCTGCCGTTCCTGATCGTCGGCACGCTGGCCTGGGACTACGAGCTGACTAGGCCCACCGGCACCACGTCGGAGATGCCGCTTACGACTTCCCTGGACAGAGCACTGCGCTTGTGCTGCGTGCGATCGAGGGCTACATCAAAGAACTCGGGTACAACGCGGTTCGAGGCCTCGTGAACGGACAGGCGGCCGCGTTGGCGGCCGGCATCGGCGAAGTCGGACGTAACGGCATGATCATCTCTGAGAAGTACGGCGCGCGGATTCACGCCAGTGACGCGATCATGACCGACCTGCCCCTCGTGGCGGACGGCCGGATCGACATTGGCGTCGAGGACTTTTGCAAGGTCTGCCGCAAGTGCGCCACCTCGTGCCCGACCAACAGAATCGGCTTCGAGGGCAAGCAGGTTTACAACGGCGTCGAGAAGTACAAGATCAACTGGGAGACCTGCTACAAGCTGCGTCCTTATGTCGTCGAGCACTGGGGCAACTGCCGGACCTGCGTAACTGTCTGCCCCTACACGAAGCCCAATACGTGGTGGCATGCGCTGGCGGTCAGGTCCTTGCGTCTGACCCCAAGGCCGCTGCGGTCAGGGACCGCCCACGCGCTGAAGTGGCTCGATGACCGATTCTGGGGAGTTGTGCCTCGCAAGCGCGTGCGCTGGCTCGGCTACGACACCGGCGTCAAGCCGGGCGAGGCCGCCTGCACGATCAAGGGCTGCACCTCGCCGCACGGGGAAACGGGTCACAAAGTGGACATCCCGCTAGACGAAATCGGTTACTACTATCCGATGAAGGAAAACACCAATCGCTTTGCCAAGGGACGGAACTAGCCCATGCGTCTCGCTTCGTTGCCGTGGCCCTGGAGGCCGGCCGATCCCTACTGGGATGGCTTCATCAACCGGGCGCCTGTCGACACGAACAACCTCGTGCCGCCGTCGATCCGCGCTGCCGCGGAAGGTCAGGTGTTCCCGTCAAGTCGGAAGTACACGCCCCGAGCATCATGTCGGAGCACATCAAAGATCTGGGCCGGTTCTTCGGCGCCGATCAGGTTGGCATTGCCCAGCTGGGTCCTGGCGGCGATACGGAATATTCCTTTGCCATCGTCATCATGATCAGGACTGAAGACGACCCCAGGACTTCACAAGGCATCGGCGGTCAGGCGGCCGCCCTTACCGGTGAATACGTCAGCTTCAACCTGGCGGCCGCCATTCGCGAGTTCGGCTTCCGGGCGACCCGCTCGGGCCAAGCCGACGGCCATCGGCTGGCGGCCTGCGCCGGACTCGGTCAGCTCGATCAGGCAGGACGCCTCGAGACTCGCGAATTCGGCCGCAAGCTCCACATCCCCGACGGCATTCGGACCGACCTGCCGTTGAGCCCCGGGACCACAGAGAGCTACGAGTGGGCAAAACCTACGTCATAACCGAGGCGTGCATCGGCGTGAAAGACGCGACATGCGTCGATGTATGCCCCGCTGCCTGTATCCATACGACGCCCATGGCGCCGTACTACATCGACCCGGACGTCTGCATAGCCTGCGAGCAGTGCGAACTGGTCTGTCCAGTCAACGCGATTTTCCTCGACGATGACCTGCCCTCACACCTGGAGCACTACCTGGAGATAAACGCGCGATTCTTCGAGGACAACAAGCCGGCGGCGGAACCGTTAACGACGGACCAGGCAAAGGCGATAGTCTCGGCGGTGGTCCGCTATGCCGAGGACGCGGGGTACGCCATCGCTGTCGCTGTGGTTGACGGCGCGGGAGAACATATCGAGTCGAGTGCGATGGCCGGAGCGGCGACGGACCTCGCAGCGCTCGCCCTCAATAAGCCTATTCAGCGGCCAAGCTGCAGGTGGCCACCCATCAACTTGGGCGCGGTGCGGCGACGCCTTCGTTTCAAGAGCCGCCGGGCTTCCAACACGAGAGACTTGTCGAAGTAGGCGGCGGCTATCCGGCATTTCAGGGCGATGCCGTTGTGGGTGCGGTCGGCGTGGCCGGTTCGCCGAGCCCTCAAATCGACTTGCTGTGCTGCCAGGCTGGGCTCGCTGCCATCGGCATGGGGACGCACTGAGCCACACGGGCTGAACGTGTACAGCGGTCAGACAGGACCTATTCGAAGCGCCTTAACCCCCGGCGATCACATGAAGGGTCGTGGGATCCGAACAGCTGGGAGCTACGAGGCTCCGGAGATCAGCGCTTACGACTCCCTATTGCTTTTCCGATCCGACCGTTACCACGTACGGGTCTTCGGACAGGCCGTCGTGGGTCACGAACGCCTTCTGCAGCTCGCTGGTGGCAGTTCGCCAGTCGACAGCGTTGTGCAGGATGATCCCGCCTGAGCGCCGACCGTAGAACTCCGGATTGTCGACGCCGGACGGAGTGGCGCCCGCGTCACGTAGCGCCTTGGCTGCGTTGATCAATCGACGACGTGTGCGAATCACCATCGAGTCGGTGCTGCCGAGGTGCTCATTCGAACGGGTGTAGATCGGGCCCATGCTCTCGGTTACTGCCTGGTCCTGAGCCGGAGGCGTCGGGATTCCCGTGAAGCTCTCGTTGCGCGCCTGCTTGTCACGGTCGATCAGATAGTCGTTGCTGCGGTCGGCCACCGGCCGGAACTTGCCGAGAAAGTCGGACGTGTCGGGCTTCATGTCGCCGAAGCTGGAGAAGCTCGTTCGACCGCTAAGCATGGCATCTACAGCGAGTCGCCGGTAATTGCCGGGGTGCGTCTGACTCTGCCGCGGACCACCACCGCTATTCTCGCCGGCGCCGGGGGGTGCACCGCGAGACACGAAGCTCCACAACATCGAGTGCTCGTCATCCAGCGGGACCCAGGCGCGCGCATAGACCTGCATGCCCAGCACCCCCGTGGGGATCATCGAGTAGAAGGGCATGAGGAAGTGGCCGATTCGCCAGTAAGTCGTGTCAGCTTCCGCCGGGCGATAGGTGCCATACGAGGTGCCATATTCGGTGTCGATGACGTCGTAGCGCGGCGAACGGTCCTTCATCGCATAGTAGGAGTAGCTGCCCGGCCGGAGGTCTTCCAGCTTGAGCGCGCCGGTGTGCAAGAAGCTGAGATGCGCCGTGTCGATGTCGCCCTCGAGCGACTGCATGTAGTTGCATTCACGCATCGTCTTCTCGAGCGCGTACTCGCCCTCGGGAAGCATGTTCGGCTCGATGTCGGGAAGAGGCGGCGGTGTCTCGCGGCTGCCCATGTAGGTCCAGATCACGCCGCCCCGTTCCTGGCAAGGATACGCCGTTGTTCTGACCTTGCTCTTGAAGTTGCTCTCGGCGGGCTCGGAAGGCATGTCCACGCACGCGCCGGTCACATCGAATTTCCAGCCGTGGTAGACGCAGCGCAGGCCTTCCTCTTCGTTGCGGCCAAAGAAAATCGACGCCCCGCGGTGTGGGCATGCATTGACCACGACGCCGACTTTGTCGGAAGTCGTACGGAAGCCGATGAGGTCTTCGCCGAGCAGGCGCAATCGGGTCGGAGGGCAATCCGGGGCCGGAAGCTCGGAGGAGAGCAGCGCGGGGAGCCAATACTGCCTCATCAGGTCGCCCATTGGCGTGCCCGGGCCGACTCGGCAGAGGATGTCGTTATCTTCTTTGCTGAGCATTAAGCGCCTCCTGATTCTGATGCGCCCATTTTACACCTCTTCAACTTGACGGCAGACGCTGGTTAGCTGATCACGCGGCGGCTCTGCGTTAGTCTGTAATCGCGAGGAAATGCAGTGAAAGACGACGCGTTCACGATTCGACACGAGACGGCGTCTGACCGCGAGTTCGTGTACGAGATCGAAGTGGCCGCGTTCGGGCAGGACAACGAAGCCCGGCTCGTCGAGGCCCTGCACGACGCCGACCACGTACTGCTATCGCTAGTGGCCGAGCTCGAAGGCCAGATCGTCGGCCACATCTTGTTCAGCCCCATGACGGTTGGTACCGAGACGGATACCAACGTCGCTATCTGCCTCGGACCGATGGCGATCGCGCCGTCGTATCAGAATCAGGGCATCGGCACACGGCTAGTTGAGACAGCCCTGGCTGAATTGAGCAGGCTGGTCAGTACGCCGGTCTTCCTGGTCGGCCACACTGAGTTCTATCCGCGCTTTGGATTCAGGCCGGCCCGCGAGTTCGACGTGCACTATATGGACGATCCAGACGCCTTCATGGCGCTGGAACTCGCACCGGGCGCTCTGACGCACGTTTCCGGCACCGCCCACTTCGCTGCGGAGTTCGACCTGTTAGCTTAGCCAGCGTCCGACTCAGGACGAGCGGCATAAGAACCGGGCCGAAGTCCGGATCGCGCCGAGGGCATGCGCGGGCTAAGGGAGTCCGGCTAGACCACGGGCAGGGCATCCTTGGCATGGGCGCCACCGGGCAGGAACTGCGACAGGATCGGGTTGTCCTTGGCCTGCGGCGTGCTCTGCGCCAGGTAGGTCAGCAACCCTTCCTTGGTTTTCTCCTTGTTCATCACTTTCGCCAGGTCTTTGTACGACTCCTTGTTCAGCACGTTGCGGCCGTTGAACGGACACACCGCCAAGCAGATCTTGCAGCCCCAGAGCTGCTGGAAGATCGGGAAGCAGGCCGGCGTGTCGATGTACCAGCGGGTAACGCCTGCGACTGTCTGCTTGTCGGGCGAGATCGCGTCGGACGGGCAGTAGCGCGTACAGATGTTGCAGTGGCTGCAGATGTCGTCGATGCCGTAGTCCTGCGGTCCGTCCACCACCAGCGGCATGTCGGTCGAGACGAGCGACAACCGCAGTGACGAGCCCAGCTTCGGGCTGATCAGCGAACCGTGCTTGCCCAGCTCACCCAAGCCTGCCAGATAGGAGTACGGGATGTGGGCCAATTCGCCGCCGTTGGGGTGTGCTGTCGCCGCGTAGCCGAAACTGCCGATGAACTGAGCCAGCCGCACACCAACGTCCAGCATCTTGAAGTAGACATGGTGCACCTCCTCCTGAGAGGTCGGGCCGATGTCCATCATCAGGTCGTATTCCATCGCCATCGCGAAGGCGATAACGCGCGTGTGCGGCATGATCTCGTGATCGGCGAAGGTGAAGGACGGGTCGTAGTCGGCGACGCCGACGTCGCTGGCGCCCAGCGACAACGCGTAGTCCTTGATCTGCTGAGTGATCGCCTCTGGATCGTCGATCTCGTACTTGTTTGGGTTCGCCTCTACTGAGCGTTGAGGGAAGAGCACCTTGTTTTGCAGCCAGCCGTATCGCCGGGCCTGTTCCGGGTACTGGCGGTCCCATACCTGCTCATTGGTCTCTGAGCCGCCCAGGGCCCTGCCTTCCTTGCCTGAGTCCCAGGGACCGCCTCCGGCCATGCGGCGCTCCGGCCTGTCGGCGTTGATCTGACTGTTATTGCGCCGGCTTGGCCGCAGGGCCTTGGAAGTATCTGGTAGCGGCATATGCGCACTCCTCTGGCTCAGGTGTTGTTTGGGCTCTCCGCGTGTCCCATACGACTGAAAGTCTATCTCTGAGGTCGACATGATGGCAACGCAGGACCAAACCGGGTGCGTCAAAACGGGCGTCTGATCTCGTCGTGGAGCCTGGGCCGTTCGGGTTCGCGCTGGCTGCGGACACGTCGGGAAGGGTCGATTAGCATGACAAATCGGCGAGTGCAATTCGGGGGTGATTCCCGGGCCCATAGATTCACCATGTCGCTTCCGCAATCTGCACTAACGCTCCTTGGATAGAAAAAGTATTGACAAACCAGGGTGTCGCTATATTCTTCGGCCAAAGATGGCCCCTGGGGATGGTGTTCGCAGGAACAGGAATATGGGGGGAGCCTCTCTGTCTCGTACGCGCCAACCAACTCTGTCGCGGCCCTCTACGATTCGCACGAAGCGCCGGTTTAGATACCGATCCTTATCGCTCCGGCAAGCCCGAGCTCTTCGTAGAAAAGGTATTGACAATCCTCTGAGTCAAGATATTCTTCCGCAGACGCAAGGTTTTGTTTTGAAGAATAAAAGTTTGTTTTGAAGAGTAACGGGAAGTTCGCTCGCTAAGAAGTTCGCTCGCTAAGAGGAACAAGGGAGGAACCAACTCATGCAGGACAACTACTGGTCAAAGTTCAGGAACACGCGTGTTGGACGTCGGCGAGCACTGGCCGCCACAGGAGGCGTTGCCGCGGCGGCGGCGTTCCTGGCAGCCTGCGGCAGCGACGATGATGATGCTGGAACCACCACCGGTGAAACCAGTCCTACCGCAGTCAGCGGCGGCACCACGGGCGGCGGGACTACACCCAGTGGAGGCGGCGGCGACACAAGCGGTCTTCTAACCCAACCCGTCCACCGCCCACCGTCCGAGGCGAAAAAGGGCGGCATCTTCAGGACTTGGGCCCGCGCCGAGCCGCGCAACCTGGACCCGATTTCGGCCCAGGCCGCGCTGAACGACAACACCGAGATGGTCTATGAGTCGCTCCTGGACGAGAAGCCGGGGTTGCTGGCGCCAGAGGGTTACGTGCTGACCGGCCGGCTGGCCGAGTCCTGGGAAACTTCCCCGGATGGCCTGACGAACACGTTGAAGCTGCGGCAGGGCGTCAAGTGGCACGACCTGCCGCCGGTCAACGGCCGTGCCTTCGACTCCTCGGACGTGCTGGCTGCGCTCGAGCGCTACGCCGAGATTGGCCCCTTATCAACGCTGATCTACGACTCGGCCGGTGCAGGCGGTCCCGTGCTCACGCCGACCGCGCCAGATGCCAGCACCGTGGTCTTAAAGTTGAATGCCCCGGTCTCGTATATGATCAACTACTTCGCGCCTTACGGCGGCATCACGGCCACCCAGCTCCAGACCCCGAGAGAGGCCAACGACGGCACGCTCGACGTCCGCACGGACATGGTCGGCACGGGACCGTACTACCTCTCGAGGCACGAACCGTCCGTGGCGTTCGAATACACGAAGAACGAGGAACACTGGGACGCCGACAACTATCTGCTGGGCGAGATCCACCAGCCGATTGTGCCGGAGTATGTGCAGCGGCTGGCGCAGTTCCAGGCCGGCGCGATCTACCAGGCCTGGAACTACACCCAGGGGCTGCGAGCGACCGACGTCCTGACCCTGAAGAATGATCAGCCGAAGATCCTGCTCTACGCAGGCCCCACCAACCTGGCCAGTTCGGTGTTCACCTTCGGTGTCCAGGGAACCAATAACTTCGAGGACGAGCGTGTCCGCCAGGCCTTCTCCATGGCCTTTGACCGCGACCTCGACATCAACCTTCGCAACAACATCGACGAGTTCGAAGAGGCCGGTATCCCGATCACCAAGTTCTGGAACTCCCACCTCGCAGCGCGCGACGGCAACGTCGGCGGCGGCTGGTGGCTCGACCCGCAGAGCAGCGAGTTCGGCGAGAACGCCAAGTTCTTCCAGTACAACGTGCCCGAGGCGAAGAAGCTGCTGGCAGCGGCCGGCTTCCCCGACGGCTTCGAGGTGGGCTTCCGCTACCCCAACACGGCGGCCTTCGACCGCGCCAACGTTGTGGAGCCGTACTTCTTCTACCTGCAGGAGCTCGGTCTCACGGTCGACCAGAACGGCCAGACCGACTACACGCAGGACTACATTCCTAACAACCGCGACGCTTCGGGCGCCTATGAGGGAATCGGCTATCACTCCGTCACCGGCAGTGTGCCGAGCGTGGTCAGCCCGGTCAGCGCCATGGTGGCAGAGCACCTGCCGCTCTCCGGCGTCACCTTCCACGGTTACTCCGCCGGCGGCGGCACCGCCGGGACCGGCGACCCGGCGCTGAATGAGATCCTGACCAAGGCCCGGACTGAGGCGGCGTGGATACCGCAAAGTCGCTGATCCACGAAGCGCAGCGCTACCTGGGCAAGGCCATGTGGTCCATGATTGAATCGGGCGGCTCCAACGGAATCTACGCCGCCTGGCCCGCCGTCCAGAACTTCCGCGTCTGGCAGGTCACGCCTTCCTCGTGGAAGTACTACCAGATCTGGCTCGACGACACGAAGGCGCCTCTGGCCTAATTCGTAAGAGCAATAGACAGAGAGGGCGGCCAGTGGGCCGCCTTCTTTGTTTTGGTGGGGCATGGGTCCAGACCAGCCTCGCGCCCGGCTCGCAGGTCATCGAGGGCTCGACGGCACGAAAGCACCTCTTGGGTAACCAGCACGCCAGCTTTCCCGTTTCGCCTATAATGCGCGCAGTATTGGGATCAGTTGAGAGAGAGGTCCGTAATGCCCTGGATTAAGGTAATCCACGAAAGCGAATCCGAAGGCGAGCTCAAAGAAGCCTATGACAAGATGCGCGAGGTCAACCAGTCCTACGAGGCGATGTGGCCCAACGAACGGCCCCTCGACCCGAGTCGTATGGGCGGAACCGTCACGCCACCGATGCTCGCCAGCCTCAACCCGATGGCCATGCTGCATGGCCGCGAACTGATGATGACGGTCATGCGCGGTCCTTCGAAGTTGACCCCCGCCCAACGGGAGATGATCGCGACCGTCACCTCGATCACCACCGACTGCCGTTATTGAACGGTAGCTCACGCAGGGGCCCTGCGTTCAGCTGGTGGCGACGACCTTACTGCCGAATTCATTCAGAACGATTGGCGCAAAGCCGACCTCAGCGAGGCCGAGCGAGCCATGCTCGAATACGCCGAGGCGCTTACGATCGCTCCAGCGTCGATGACCGAAGACAACATCAACGCTCTGCGGGCAGTGGGCTGGGACGATCGCGACATCCTCGACATCGTCCAGGTCTGCGCCTACTTCAACTTCCGCGTCCGCGTCGTAGACGGTCTCGGTCTGCAAGTATCAGACCAGACGGCCGAGCGCGCCTTGCAGGCGAGGATGCACGCAGCCGAGCTGGCCAAAGAAAAGGGTGTGAAACTGCCCCAGGACCGGTGGGATATCACCGGACAGGCGGAGAAAGCACGCAGCAAAACAGCCGGTCCGGCCAGCTAGGATATTTGCAACGCACGATGGCCGTGTGAGTCCCGCTCGGGACTCACACGGCTCTTGCTATTTAGTAACCACCGCTCGGGACGAAGGACGGGTCTCTACGATGCCTGGCAAGAAAGATAATGAGCTGCAGGCCGCGTTGGACCCGCCCGGCGTCGACCATGCTTCCGAACCGGACGGATTGAATCGGGGCGATGGAGACGGCGCGTAACTACGCCACCGGGTGACCATCGCTTACGTCACGCCGGCGTAGCAGCAGAGGAGAAGTTCAGACTTGAGGACGCGGACTGCGCCGCACGATCGAGAGGCTACGTAGCGACGAAAGCACTCCTGTTACTTACGTTCATTGTCACAGCGGTTTGTCTGGGATGCTCAGGCGATAAGCCTTCGAGCACGCCAACTTGGGCGCCGGCGGCGGCCGTCCAGCCTACCGAGGTGGTACGGCCACCGGTAGCGACGCCTTCGCCAACGCTGCCGCAGGCAGAACGCGTGGCTTTCACGGTCTGGCTGGCGGACGCGACGACGGGACAAACCGCGACACTGGTGGAGGACTTCGAGAACTCCTTCTGGTCGGCGTATTTCAGCGATCACGGCGGCCTGGCCTACGTTATCGACCACAAGGATGCGAACCAAGCGACGATTCAATTCGGGCTGGACGGCTCGGAGCAGATGCGAGCGACGAAGGAGGCGTTTTGTGCGGCGCTCGTGGATGACTCCAACTTCGCGGCGCAGTCGTTCGAGCGAATAGGCTGCTTCTCCCGAGGGCAGGGACCGCCGGGCGGAAGCTGGTTCCTCACGCGAGAGAACAGAGGAGAGCTGGAGTACGCCACCTGGGGCGAAAACAGCGAGACCGGCGAGCGATTCTTGCTGGTGGAGGGCATGAACGATTGCGGCGGCTGCGACGCGGTATTTGGGCAGCGCTGGTCTCCGTCAGGCCGGTACGTAGTTTTTCCGGAGACGGACCGGCAAGTAGGCGGCCGGGTCTTCCTGACTGACTTCGTGACGAGGGAGACGCGTCAGATTAGCGTGGGAAATCAGATTGGCGAAGCACCACAATGGTCTCCAATTGAGGACGTGCTTTTGCTTGCGTCCGAATCAGGCAGCGTAATCCGCGAGGACTTCGTGGCGGGGACGCGAAGCGAGCTGGGTCACCTGGAGTGGCCGGCGCGCTTCGACGCCTCAGGCGCATACATCTACTCGCCGGCATTCAGTGACCCTCATCCTGAGAAGTCACCGGACAGTCTCGAGACGGTCGTGGCCTGGAGCGATACGGGCGCGGCAGTTGCGATGCTTAGCGGGGCTTCTCCCGGGCTAAACCTGTGGCGTTATCTCGAGCCGGTTGCCGGCAGGGGTGAGGGCTTCATTGCGGCCCTGGAGCAGGCGAACGGTTGCGACGGTACGACCGTCTACGTCGATAGCAACCGCGTGGGTTGCGTCTCTGATGCTGTAGGCGCGGTGATCTCACCGGACGGCTCGAAGGTCGCCCTGGCGAGGGTCACGGGCTCACTTACCTGGCGGAGTTTCCTGGCGGCGGAGCCCTCGACCTGCCGACCTACGACGTCGTCATCTTCGACGTGGAGACGAAGGCGGAAACCGTCGTGGCGAAAGACGCGGCGGGCGACCAGCCTCCCGAGTTCACCTGGAACGCCACGTCCGGCCACCTGCTGATTCGCTGGTCGGTGCATAGCGGCCTCTAAGGCGCCGCCTGGATGCTGGTCAGACGTCCACCTCACCCTACTCTCCCTTCGGCCAGGCTCAAGGTAAGCTGCTGGAAGGAAAGGAAAGTTCGTGGTCATTGGGACGGCGCGGGCAGACCCGAAGGGAGGTCGCCTCCCCACCCCGGATTGCCGCACCGCCTGCCGGCTGGCTCGCAATGACCTGACTGGTGGTTGGTCAGACGTCTACTTCACGCTAACCCTCTGTTCGCCTGGCCTCAGGACAAGCTCCTGGAAGGAGAGGGAAGTTCGTGGTCATGGGACGAGACGTAGGTGCCCACGGGCGAAGCGCCAAAGATCGCCGCGTCGCTACAGTCGCTCGGGCGACCTCCGCTCTTCGCAATGACAGGCGGGAGGGCTAGAAGCGGCGGGACCACTCGGCGGGCCAGCGCTCCACTACGACCTTCTTGTCCGTGTAGAAGTCGATGGCGTCCGAGCCCTGGCCGTGCAGCACGCCGAGGAAGCTGTCCTTCCAGCCGCTGAAGGGGAAGTAGGCCATCGGCGCGGCGACGCCGATGTTGACGCCGACGTTACCCGTGTTGACCTGATTGCGGAACTGCCGCGCCGCGACGCCGCTGGTCGTGAAAATCGAGGAGGCGTTGCCGTACGGGTTGCTGTTGATGACCTCGATCGCCTGGTCCAGCTGCGAGACGTGGTTCAGCGTCAGCACGGGCCCGAAAATCTCGGTCGTCATGAGCTCGCTGGTGGACGGCAGGCCGTCGAGGATGGTTGGGTTGACGAAGTTGCCGGCTTCGTAGCCGGAGATGCGCGCGTTGCGCCCGTCGAGAACGGCCGTGGCGCCCTGACTGACGCCCTGCGCGATGCTGCTCTCGATGCGCTGCTGGCTCTGCTTCGTGATCACCGGGCCCATCTGGACACCCTCATCGAGACCATAGCCAACGCGCAGCGAGCGGGTCATCTCGACCATCGCGTCGCGAAACTTCTCGTGCGCATCGCCGACCGTGACGGCGACCGACGCCGCGAGGCAGCGCTGCCCAGAGCAGCCAAAGGCCGCGTCCGACACCATACGCGACGTCATCTCGATGTCGGCGTCGGGCAGGATAACGACGTGGTTCTTGGCGCCGGCCTGACACTGCACCCGCTTGCCGTTGGCGGCCGCCGTGGCGTAGATGTAGCGAGCCACAGGCGTCGAGCCGACGAAGCTGACGCCCTTGATCGACGGGTGCTCCAGTATCGCGTCGACGGTCTGTTTGCCGCCGTTGACCAGGCTCAGCACGCCCGCCGGCAGGCCGATGCCGTCGACGATCTCGAAGAAGCGCTGCATGGTCAGCGGCACGCGCTCCGAGGGCTTGACGATCATGGCGTTGCCGCAGGCGATGGCGTAGGGCAGGAACCAGAGCGGGATCATACCGGGGAAGTTGAACGGAGTGATGGCGGCGACGACGCCCACAGGCTGGCGGATCATGAGCTCATCGATGCCACGCGCGATGTTCTCCAGCGTCTGACCCTGCATCATCGTCGGAATGCCGCACGCTACCTCGACGTTCTCGATACCGCGCCGCAGCTCGCTGCGCGCGTCGGCCAGGGGCTTGCCGTTTTCCATCGTGAGCACACGAGCGAGGTCCTCGAAGTTGTCCTCCAGCGCCTGCTTGAGCTTGAAGAGGTACTGAATGCGGTCCCCGGGCGGCGTGTTGCGCCATTCGAGGAAGGCGGCGTGTGCCGCATTCGCCGCGGCGTCGACGTCCTGCCCGCCGTTGAGCGGCACGGAGGCCAGCACCTCGCCGGTCGCCGGGTTGACGACGTCCTGCCACTCACTCGACTTCGAATCGGCCCACTTCCCGTCGATGTAGTTGCGTACGCGGTCGCTCATTGGAACCTCACTCAGTTTCTTATTCCGCTTGCAGCATACCGCCTTAGAGTACCGAGGCGCGCTTGAGTCAGCGCCGCGTTCGCTGCGCATCGCTGTTGCGCTGCTTGCCAATGGTTCGATGTGGGTCGGGGGCTGGAACTGCTGTGGCCAGCTTGGAAATGGAACTGCTGGGAGCATTAGCACGGTGCCCTTGGAGGTCATTCTGCCGTGAGCCATTGAGGTAAGCCCCACGTCACCAACATCAGTTGCCGACGCATCGAGATCAGATCTGCAAACTCGTAGCATCTGGTGCTCGTACTACAAGAGAGGCGGTGGAACTAAAGAGGTTGTGGGGCGGAGCCGATGGTATTGATGATGGAGACGTGGCGCAAGTTGTCTGTGTCCATGTGGATTGTTGGCCTGCTGGCAGTGACTGCCTCTGTCCTTGGTCTGGGGTGCTCAAACTCTGCCGATAGCCTTGAAATTGGCATAAATGCCACGGAGGCGGCAGAGCTATTCGATCCAGGTGACCAGGTCGAAGTCGAGGCTGAGAACAACGTTGTGCTTCTTAGCTGGAGATGGGGTGGTCCCTTCATCGCGGCTACATACGTGATCTCTAGACGTGCCACCCTGGAGGAATCTGAAGTTCGCGTTTCCGAGGTGCCAGAGACTGACAATCAGCCAAGGTGGCATACCTATGAAGATCATGACGTCGAGTCAGGT
Organism: Dehalococcoidia bacterium; assembly: GCA_965197795.1. Classification (GTDB taxonomy): domain Bacteria; phylum Chloroflexota; class Dehalococcoidia; order DSTF01; family WHTK01; genus WHTK01. The sequence continues at coordinate 1,773,580 of OZ240228.1, forward strand.
ATGACTTACGTCTACACGATTCGAGGGCTCTCCGCGGATGGTGTGGAGCATCATCTGTGGATAGAGAGTGACGACGTCACTGTGCCTTAGGGAGCCATTTAGAACCGTCGACTCTCAGCTAGCCGGCGGTGTAGTCCTCGCATGATGGAGACCGAGAGCCTTTGTAACGGCGCGTTAGGGAGCGCAATTCTCTATGCGCGCGTCAAAGCGCTCCACCTTGGATCATCTCGAGAAATCTTGGCAAGAAAGATCAATTGTCCAATTAATCGGTAATGGGTCAAACTGACCCACTACCTCGTTGAATAACAGATGCGGTGAGGCAATTCCGCATTCGGAGCAGCATCCAGGCTCCTTTTTATCCGTCGATCCGTCGAACCCTTCCAGGCGCAACTGCCGCGTATCTGAGCGCCTGGGCCAGTTCCGTTCGCTAGCGGTCTTTCCGCGTCCAGGTTGCCGCACGAGTCTCAGACGTGTTCCGCAAGGAGAACAACACCCCAACGAGGCATTAGTGACTGCCGACCCAGGTCCCCTACGAACGCTGGTAGACGCTTTGGCTCGATCCGCTGAGCCCTAGTTCATCTGGAGGATGCTGCGGGCTACCTCACCGTTGGCAAGGGCGTCGTAGGCAGCGTTGATCTCGTCCAGCGGATAGTAGCGGCTGACCATGGGGTCGATCAACAGCTTGCCGTCCATGTAGAGGTCGACCATCTTGGGCAGGTCGAGCCAGGGCCGCGCCGAGCCGTACCAGGAGCCTTTGATCGTCTTCTCGGTGCGCGGGATGTCCAGCGCGCTCAAGGAGAGGTTGTCGTTTTCCGGCGCCATGCCGACGACCGTCATCGTGCCGCCGAGGCCGGTGGCGGAATACGCCTGCTCGATAGTCTTCGAGAAGCCAATCGCCTCGAAGGCGAAGTCGACGCCGCCGTCCGTCATGTCGACGACCTTTTCCACCGTATCGCCACTAGAAGCGTCGATAACGTCCGTGGCGCCGAACTCGCGCGCGAAGGCGAGCTTGTTCTCAAGCATGTCGACGGCGATGATGCGCTCCGCGCCGGCCAGGGCCGCGCCCTGGATGATGTTGAGGCCGACGCCGCCGCAGCCGATGACCAGCACGCTGCTACCGGGTGTCACCTTCGCCGTATTGATCGCGGCGCCGACGCCGGTCATCACGGAGCAGCCGACGAGGCAGGCCTTGTCCAACGGCATGTCCTTGCGCACCGGTACCGCCCCCGACTGGGGCACTACGGCGTATTCGGCGAAGCAGGCCACGCGCGCGAAGTGGTTGATATCGGCGCTGCCGCGGTGCAGGCGCACCGTGCCATCGAACATGAACCAGCGCGGTGTGGCCGCACCGTTGCAGAGGACGGGCCGGCCGCCGGTGCAGAACTTGCACCAGCCGCAGTTGGGCCGGAAGTTGAGGATGACGTGGTCGCCGGGTTGGGAGAGCGTCACGCCGGGGCCGACCTTCTCGACGACGCCGGCGCCCTCGTGGCCCAGGACCATCGGCAGGGGCGGGTTCCACTCGCCCTTCATCACGTGGTAGTCGGAGTGGCAAACACCGGCGGAGGCGATCCGTACCAGCACCTCGCCTTCCTTCGGCTCGTCCAGGTCCAGCTCCTCGACTACCAGCGGCGCGTGCGACTCGTAGCAGACGGCGGCCTTTATCTTCATAGGGAGTCTCCTCTAGTTTCCGACTTGGTAGATTCGCAGGTTGGACGCTTCGCATCCTGCGTCCTTCAGTCGAAGGACTTGTCTGCTCCGCTTCCGGTAAAAGGTTGACTGGGGGACACCCCCAGCCCCCCGCGCATGGGCTGCGCCCCCGCTACCCTTGCTCCCGTCTCAAACAACTCGCACTACCCTCGTCCGATGGCTCGAGAGAGGGGGAGTGTGCAAGGAATTATAGGTCCGACGCCAGGCTCCAGGCGCGAGCCGCCGCGTTGCTGCAGGAAGATCTCAGGGGACGGGAGTGCCGATGACCTCGTCTTCCAGGATCATCAAGGAGACTCGGGCGAGCAGGCAGTCCTCCGTCTTTGAGAGGTCGAGGCCGATGATCGTCTCGATTCGTTGCAGGCGATAGGCCGCCGTGTTGACGTGGACGTAGAGCTCTTTCGCCGTCGCCTGCAGACTATTGTTCTGGGCGAGATAGGTCGCGATTGTCTGGACGAGGTCCGTCTTATGCTTCTGGTCGTAGGCCAGGAGCGGGCCCAGAACCTGGTCTACGAAGGCGCGCAGTTCGGCCCGATCGCCGACTTGAAACAGCAGGCGATAGAACCCCAAGTCATCGAACGTGACCACCTCGCCACGCCTGCCGAAGCGCAGCGCGACCTCGGCGGCACGGCGTGCGTGCACGTATGAGTTGGCGATGTCGCTGGGAGCGTTGCAGACGCTGCCGATGCCCGCCGTGAGCGGCCACGCGGGGTACATCGAGGCGGCGGACTGCGTTATCGTCTTGCCGAGATCCTCCGGCGCCGGCGCCGAATCACCGGGCAGCAGGATGACCAGCTCCTCGCGCCGTCGCGCCGCGATAGCCGCGGGGACGCGGTCACGCACCAGCTGGGCCACGCCTTCCAGGACTCGCCGGCGCCAGCCGGAAGACCAGCCTCCGTCGGCGGCAGTAGGGCCAGCACCCGGTATGTACAACTCTCGTCATAGCCCAGACCGCGTGCTCGCTCACGAATCGCCTGGTCATCCGTCACCTGACCGTCGAGCAGGCCTTCCACCAACTCGTCGCGCAGCTCGGTTGTGACCTCGGCGGCCAGCCGTTCGCGCATCAGCGCCAGCGCGTAGACGCTCGCGGCGTGCTGGGCTGCCAGCAGGTCAGCCTCTTCCGGTGGGAGCTCGGCCCCGTCCGGCGTCTCGGGCTCCAAGATTACGAGATAGCCAAGCGTCGACTCGCTGGCAACGACGGGCGCCAGGACGCAACCGTAGTTCACTCCCCACGCCGGCAGCGGCGGCAGACGCATCGAACGCCGCTCTGCGGCCATTGTCTGCAGTACACGCCCGACGTAGGCCTCGGTCGGCTCCCACTGCAGATGCATCCCCACCTGCTGGGTGACGGGCCGCAGCAGCCCGTCGAGAAGGATCACGGGCCGTCCAACGAGGTCGGACAGGGCGACCGTGATTACCGTGGCGTCGCCGCCCTGCAAGACCAGGGCGCCAAGCCTGTATGGATCGCGACCAGCAGCCGCAGCGTCTCGTTTTCGCGCTGTAGCGAGCTGCGGGCGCCTTCCATCGTCAAGGCCGCCGCTACCGGCTTTTTCGGCGCGGCGGGTCGAGGCCGCCGCGGGGTGGCATTTTCATCCGCTGTCCGGTGGACGGCTATGACGCCGCCTCCTGCACGAGGTCCTTCATTTCATCTATCCCGCTGCTGGCGGGATAGATGAAGACGCCGCCAAGCCTGCCGCCTTTGCGCGCCCCAGCTATGAGCTCTCGCGCGATCTCACGGCCGATGGCCGGCGCGTCCTCGCGTGCCTTCCACATACGCTCCAACATCTGGTCCGGCAGGGACACGCCCGGCACCTCGCCCAGCAGCGGTGACGTGCCGGTGCGGCAGATCAGATGACGGACGCCGAAGGCGTAGGCGCCGAGCAGGTCGGCCTGCAGCGACATGACGCTCTTCTCCCAGGTCGCAACCGTCAGGACGGCTTCGAGGTCCTCGACGCGCTGCTGCAACAGCACAGCGAGACTCGTAGGGCTGACCTGGGCGCGCGGGCTGCTTGGCGGCGGAATCAGCACCGCTGTGGCGCCCTCCTGCTTGAGACGTCCGGCGTCCTGGACGACCTCGTCGGCGCCGCCGCCGGTGGGCGCGCCGAGTTCACCGATGACGACGAATTCCTTCGCCGAGAGGCGCTGCATGAGCCGGCTGGGGGAGATCTGGCTGGCGCCTGCCGTGCGAACGCGCGCCGCGGACGCCTCTCTGGGGAGTTTGTGTGCCGCGGTCGGTTCAAGGCCTCTGACGGCAGCCGCCATCGCCTCGACGTGGGCGGGGGTTGTGCCGCAGCAGCCACCCACCAGCACCGCGCCGGCCTGGACGTAGCGTCCGGCGCAGCGGGCCAGATAGGCCGGGTCGGAGGTGTATTGAAAGCGCCCGTCTACGAAGGTGGGCGAGCCTGCGTTGGGTTGCGCAGCCAGGGGCAGCGACGTGTGCGCGCTGAGCTCGGCAAGGATCTCGAGCAGGCCTTGCGGGCCGTGGGTACAGTTGACGCCGAGCCCGGCCAATCCAAGCCCTTCGACGCGTTGCGCGACCTCTGCCGGCGTTTCGCCAGCCAACGTACGGCCGTCGTCCATGAAGGTCATCTGGGCCACGATCGGGGTTTCGGGTGCCGCCTCCTGGGCTGCCTTTACGACTTCGATTAGCTCATTCGTGTTGCCGAAAGTCTCGAGCAGGATGACGTCGACACCGGCTTCGGCCAGGGCAGTTATCTGCTCGAAAAAGGCGTCGTGAAGGACGGTAAGAGAGATGCGGCCACGAGAATGGGCCGGGGTTGCGGGGCTCACGGCGCCGGCGATAAGCGCCGGACGATCGGCCGCCGCCACTGCCTCGCGTGCTACTCGCACAGAAACCGCGCTGATTTCGGCGACGCGATCCTCGAGTCCAAAGCGAGCCAGTCGCGTCCTGCACGCGCCGAATGTGTTTGTTTCGATCACGTCGGCGCTGGCCGCGATGTAGGCGCCGTGGATCGCCTTGACCAGCTCGGGCCGGGAGACGCTCAGCTCCGGCAGTGACAGATCCAGCGACACGCCGGCTGCCTGCAGCATGGTGCCCATCGCGCCATCGCAGACCAGGACGCGGGAGCCGAACGCGTCGGCCGCGTCCTTTGGAGCCGTCCTGCGTGTCTTGCTTACCCGCGGCATTGGCCTGGCCTCTTGTGCATACTCACAACGCGCCATCTGATTTGTTGCGGTACGGAGAATCGACCGCTGAGAGATATTGCACCGGCTCTAGTATAGGGCCCACGAGAGAGTCGCCCAAGGTCTTCGGATGCCGGCTAGAACGACTGCGGGCTGCGCAACCTACCGGGCGCGGTGGCGCGCGCCAAGCTGCACGCCCTGATTGAGGGCACGCCACGATTCGCAAAGAGCTCAAGGGCTAGTTACGGGCCGCAGGCCTGCTCCAGAAGGGACCGCTGACGTAGAATCGGCGGGGCGATTCCACGTGGAGGCGAACGCATGCCTGAAGCGACCACTCGAAGCCGACCTTTCACCGGCGACGAATACCTGGAGAGCCTGCGCGACGACCGCGAGGTGTGGATCTACGGGCAGCGGGTCGAGGATGTGACGACGCATCCAGCGTTCCGCAACACCGCCCGCATGATCGCGCGGCTTTACGACGCGCTGCACGACCCCGAGAAGCAGAAGACGATCACGACGCCGACCGACACCGGTAACGGCAGCTTCACGCACCGCTTCTACAAGCCCTGGAAGAACGCCGACGAGTTGGTGGCAGCACGCGACGCGATCGCGGCCTGGTCCAAGCTGTCGTACGGCTGGATCGGCCGCAGCCCGGACTACAAGGCGGCGTTCCTCGCCACGCTGGGAGCCAACACGGAGTTTTACGAGCCGTATCAGGAGAACGCGAGGTACTGGTACAAGAAGACGCAGGAAGAGGTGACCTTCGTCAACCACGCCATCGTCAACCCGCCGACCGACCGCAACAGGCCGCTGGACGAGGTCGGCGACGTCTACATGCATGTCGAGGAAGAGCGCGACGACGGTCTCATCGTCAGCGGCGCCAAGGTCGTCGCCACGACCTCAACGCTGACGCAGTACAACTTCATCGGCCACAACGGCGCGCTGCCGATCAAGACGCGCCCGTTCGCGCTGGTCTGCATCGTGCCGACGGCGGCGCCGGGGGTGAAGTTCCTCTGCCGTCCTTCCTACGAAATGACGGCCGCCACCATGGGGACCCCGTTCGATTACCCGCTCTCAAGCCGCGTCGACGAGAACGATTCGATTCTTATTTTCGACAAGGTCTTCGTGCCGTGGGAGAACGTCTTCGCCTACGGCGACCCGGACAAGGTGAACAACTTCTTCCCGGGTTCGGGTTTCCTGCCGTTATTCATGTTCCACGGCTGCACGCGCCTCGCTGTGAAGCTCGACTTCATCGCCGGGCTGCTGCTCAAAGGCGTCGAAGCGACAGGCACGAAAGAGTTTCGTGGCGTACAGGCCAACGTCGGCGAGGTGCTGGCCTGGCGCAACCTGTTCTGGGGACTGACCGACGCGATGGCGCGCACACCAACGCCGTGGACCAACGGCTACGTCCTGCCCAACCTGGAGTACGGGCTGGCTTACCGCGTCATGGCGAGCATCGCGTACCCGAAGATCAAGGAGATCATCGAGAACATCATGGCCAGCGCCCTGGTCTACATGCCGTCCAGCGCGCTGGATTTCAACTCGCCGGAGATCAGGCCGTATATCGACCAGTACGTGCGCGGCTCCAACGACTACACGGCGGAAGAGCGGGTGAAGCTGATGAAGCTGCTCTGGGACGCGGTAGGCAGCGAGTTCGGCGGGCGGCACGAACTCTACGAACGCAACTACTTCGGCGACCACGAGGTGATCCGGTTCCAGACGCTGCACGCGGCCGAGGGCTCAGGCGCGGCCGCGCGCTATAAAGGCTTCGCCGAGGAGTGCATGGCGGAGTACGACCTCAACGGCTGGACGGTGCCGGACCTGATCAACCCGAACGACGTCAGCAAGATAATGAACCCGTAGCGGCCTGAACGACCCGCCGGCAGGCCTGATTCAACGGCCATTCATACCTCTGCATGGCTTGCGAGCGTGAACCTCCGCAGCTTCATATTCGCAGAGCAGTAGTGCTGCTAGTAGGTCTGATTGGCGGCGTGTTTCAGGCCGACGCCGCAACAGCGCGCTCGGGGCCGTCTCTCCTACTGCAGGTTGCGGGCGCGAGGTGAGAAGAGCAGCGTTGTCACGACGATTACGACCATAATGGTGAAGCTGGCGCCAAGCGCCAGCTGAATCCCGACCACAGTGGCCAGAGCACCGAGCAGGAACACCATGAAGGCCGTGACGCTGAATTCGAGCATATAAATGCTGGTAACCCGCCCGCGATATGACGCCTCCGTATAGGTTTGCAGCAGGACGTTGCCCAGTGACATACGCCCGGCCAGCCCGAACCCGACCACTAGCATGATCGGCACAGTGACCCAGTACCAAGTCGATATCGAGAAGGCGATCAGCGCAACGCCCATGATCAGAGCGCTGACCAGCAGGATCATGCCGCGGTTACGCGCCGGCATGCTGGCGATCACCAGCGAGCCGATCAATGCTCCGATGCCAGTCACGCTCATGAGGAGACCCAGGCGGCCGGCGTCGGCGTCCAAGACGTCAGAGGCGAAGCCGGGTAGAAGCTGCTGATAAGGCTGCGAAAAGAAGACAATCCCCAGATTGAGCGCGAGTATAAGCCGGACCACGCGCTCGCGCTTCATATAGCTAAACCCCAACACCAGGTCGTTGAGGCCCTCGCGAGCAGCGCTTCGAATGGTCGGAATGCCCCGGTCGGCGGGACGTATGCCGGGTACCCGTGCCATACTCAGCGCACCCCAGAGGTACAACGCGGCGATCAAAGAATAGACCCAGCCCGGCCCGGCCAGCGCGATCACCAGGCCCGCGAATGCCGGGGCGGTAAGCCTCATGACGTTCTGCGCCGCGGTGTTCAGCGCCACGGCGTTCATCAGATGCCGATCGTCGACGATCTCAGGGATCATCGACTGACGCGACGGCATGAGCATGGCGTTGACCGCTCCGTGCCCGATGGCTCCAGCAAGGAGGTGCCATAACTGGATCAAGTCCGACAGCATCAGGCCCGCAAGGACGATAGCCACCGTCATATTGCAGATCTGTCCCACCTGGATGATCTTCTTCTTCATTACCTTGTCGGCGACGACGCCGCCGACAAGGCCCAGGACCATGCCCGGGATCGCGTTGGCCAGTGAAACCAATCCCAGCGCGGCGTAGGAGCCGGTCAGCTCGAAAGCCAGCCAGGCACGCGCTATCATTTGCATGTTCATGGAGGCGAACCAGCCGGACATCGAGAAGAAGTACCAACGGAAGGCCGGGTTACTCAGAGAATCGAAGGTCTTTATCGGAGGCGGCGGAGAGCTCTCGCTGTCGACCTGGTGCGGGGCAAGACTCATCTATCCCTCGAAGCTAGCGTTACTCTGCAACTCTAGCACCACGCGTCGACGACGCACTGATACGACGAGGCGTGTGTTTCCGTGGCCAAGAACTTGCTTCAGGCCGCCGACGTACGTCCATTACCTTAGACCCTTCTTTGAGCTCGTGGGCTTGTAGGGGCAGAAGGGGTACTTCGTGTGAAGTACCTTCAATAATGTCCGGCGATCGTGACCCCAGCCTGGATCAGCACCCGCGTCAGGATGGCCGGTCGCTTGCGGCGTCAGCGGGCATCTACGACGAGAAGGCTACGCCGGCCCAAAGCGTCCCCGCTACCCGAACCGACCGCGACCAGTCAGATGCTGGCGATAAGGACGATACCTTTGGCGCCGTCTACGGTGACCATCATGCCGTCCTTGAGCACGGCAGTTCCGATTAGCGTGCCGACAACACAAGGCATGCGGTATTCACACGACACGATGGCGCAGTGACTCAGGACACCCCCAGTGTCCGCCACCACTGCTGCCGCGGTCGAGAACAACGGCGTCCAGGGCGGCATGGTCATCTCGCATACCATAACGTCACCCTTTTCCAGCTTGCTCGCCTCGGTTAACGTCTTCACCACTTTGGCTCGACCCTGAATCGTGCCCGGTGAGGCGGCGATTCCCTTGATCACCATGGGGTCCGTGCTGGGCTCCGGGGGCATGCCTAACATCCGGAACATGCCGTCCATGAACGGGTCGTCGCTTGGCGGTGGCGGCGTGCCGAGCGCCGGCGGCGGCACGATCTTGGCCCACTGCGCCATCTCCGCCTTGCGTTGGGCGGTGACAGCCTTGAAGTCCGTACCTTGGCTGAGCGCCTCGCGGAGCTCAGGAATGTGGAGCCGGAAGACGTCATCCTGCTCACCGATCAGTCCCTTGGCCATCAGGCGGCGCGCTATTTCCAGCAGCGGAAGTCGCATGACGGTGTTGCCGACTTGATCGATATAGTAGTTATGGTCCTCGGTAACGTTCAGGTAGTCCTTGGCCTCTTCGTAAAGGCGGTTGAACTCCTCGAGCTTACCGCTGTCGTTCGTGAGCTTCGACCGGGCTTCGGCAAGCAGGTGTTCGCGTCTCGCCACCGCTTCGCCGAACCGAGTCTCCGGGTTATCTTCTTCACCCAGGTAGATATAGCCCTGAAGGGCATTCAGGGGTATTACCGGGTTTTCTCGCCAGGAAGCGTCCATCAACTCGAAAGCGTCGGCGCGCCAGCCGAACTCATCGAGTATGCAGCGAACTCGCGTAAGAAACTGCGCCCCTCATCATCTTTTTCGAGCCTGTCTTGCAGGTCGCGTGTCTCGGTCGATTCGAAGATTTTCATCAGTCCCGGGCTGGAACTGACGATTCTGGCGAGGCGCCAAAGTCCCTCGCCTGCTTCCAGCGACTTGGTCGGGAAGCCTTGCAGGACCTCGTAGGGCTCGGTCTCATCCTCCGGGTTGAAGTTCTCCTTGTAAAAATCAGCGAAGCGGCTGGCTGGAATCAACATGAAGTTGATCTTGCCGTGTACGACGTAGCGCTCCACGAATCTTTCGTACGCCTCGCCAAAGGCGTCCAGCAGTTCGTCATCAGTCATCGCCGCGTAGTTCTGCGTCCGGGTCTTTTCGATGCCTGGCAGGATCGCCGGTAGCCACTCCTCGCGCCACAGCCTGCCGATCTGAGGCACCGTCGTCTGCAACGTCTCGCCGTAGCGCGCGAGACGATTCTCGAAGGTCTCCCTGCCGGACTCAATCGCCTCCTGGAGCTGTACCAAGGCATAGCTGTAGTAGTTGACGGAGCGATAGCGAAGGCCGATCGGGCAGGCGAACTCATCCATACCCTTGGTAAAGCCCGCCGATAGACCATCGCCGAAGATGTCCTCGCTCATGGGCGACATCACTCGCGGGCAGTGCATCTTGTCCCAGATTGCAAAATCTATATCGGCTGGTATCGGGAAGTCGGTTGGATTCGATGCCGTCATTCTTACCTCTCTCAGGTGTTTGAGTGAGTCCCGCCGGGTGGCTATTCGGCCGGCGCAATTTTCAGTATGCGGAATATACCCTCAAACGCCCGTTGGCCCTACATGCAGTTGAAGCGGACGGCTCGATCTATCGTCCTGCCTTAGCACGCGCTGCCAGTGGTTAAAGCGCTAACGAGCGCTCGTGGGCTGCGGCAGTTTGTGGATGAAGTTCGCCGAGACCAGGGTCAAGCAGGCAGCGACCAGGAGAACGGCGAAGATCACCCGGAATAGATCGACGTCGGGCACGGCCTTGTCGGTGGCCAGGACGCTACCCAGCAGGCCGGCTCCGATGATGCTGCCGAAGTAGCGCATCATCGACACGGTGCCGGCCGCGACGCCGGCCTGCTCCCTCGGCGCGGCTTCCAGGGCAGCGGTCATCGCCGGCCCGGAGCCTATGCCGATGCCGAAGCCGAGGATGCCCAGGCTGACCGCAAGAACGACGACGGATGTATCGGCGTCGGCGCTGACGAGCAACATCCCTGCGGCGATCACCAGGGCTGCCGCCCCCAACAGGGCCGGCAGCCGGCGTCCTCGCATGTCCGCCAGCCAGCCGGCTGGAGCAGCGAGGTCGCCAACTGCACCGCCATGACTCCGATTAGCGCGCCAGCCAGGCCGGCGCTCTTGCCCTGAATCTCCACGATCAGGAATGGCACGCTTAGCAGCGCGGTGTACATGACCATGTTGCCCATCAACACGTAGGTGGTGGCCGCCGTATAAGAGCGGCGGCGAAACAAGGCCCACTCGGCGACGGGTCGCGGACTCCTGAACTGCCGATGGATGAAGAGTCCGGTGAGGGTCAGAAATGCCAGGCCGGTGAGCACGATCGTCAGGGCTGTGCCGTTGCCACCGGCGTCGAACAGGAGCGTCAGCGTAACCAGCAGGCCGGTCAGGTAGCCGGCTCCTAATAGATCGACCTCCACCGGTGAGCGGGGCATGGATGCCAGGTTGCGCAGAGCGCTGAGACCCAGCCATGCGCCCAAGACGATGGGCGCGTTCACGAGAAACAGCAATCGCCAGGAACCTACTTCCAGGAGGACGGCACCCAGAAGCGGTCCAGCCGCAGCCGAGAAACCGATCATGGTTGTCATAGCCCCGGTTGCTCTTCCCAGCATTTGCGAGGGGACGTTAGCGCGGATGATCGCCAGGACGTTGGGTGCGATCAGGGCGCCCATGACTGCCTGTCCCGTGCGGGCCGCGATCAGTAATGGAAGGTTGGGCGCGGCGGCAGCGGTCAGCGAGATGGCCAGGAACGCCAGGAAGCCGATCTGCAAAGCTCTCGTTTGGCCTATCTGATCGCCGATGCGGCCGCCCAAGGGTTGGGCGACAGCCATCGCAATCAGGTAAGCCGAGAAGAGCCAGGCGACCTGGTTATGGCCCACGGAAAACTCCGCCCGGATGTCCGGCAGGGCCACGGCCAGCATGGTCGAGTTGAGGGGAACGAGGATGATGCCCAGGGACGCGGTGGCCAGGAGTAAGGCGTAGCGCGGGCCATCGGCCTTAGCGGCGTCCGTGCTCAGCCCCTCGGCGTATCAGCATCGGCTAGAGCGTGGAAACGGGACGCGACCGCTGCAAGGCGCGACATCCTGCGGGATGCCGTAAAGCACTCTGGCGCCGGCAAGAGGAGAAACGAAGCCCGTGATTAGTTGCGCCACAGACGCTGCGTAGCGATGGCCGCGCCTTCGTTCAGCGCCCTGAACTTGGCCCAGACGACGCTCGGCATGATCTCCGGCGAATACATGGCCAGCGAGGAGAACCCGCAGTCGGCGCCGGCGATCAGGTTTTCCTTCCCCACCAGGTCGGCGTAGTTGACGATGTTGTCCGCGATCCACTCCGGATGCTCCACAAGGGTGGTGCTATGGCTGATGAAGCCCGGGATGAGCACCTTGCCGTCGGGCAGCTTGCGCGTCTCCCAGACGTGCCAGTCCGTGGGTGTGCCTGGGGTTGGAAGCCTCGAAGGAGTAGGCGCCGACATCGATCTTTAGTAGCAAATCGATGATGTCTTTAAGCGGAGCCTCGAAGACGCGCGGTGCGATATTGATGCCGTAGCAGGTGTGAAAGCGCAGCTTCTCCGGCGGCAGGCCCTTGATCGCGTAGTTGAATAGCTCCACAGCCTGCTCGGCCACAGCCAGCCGCTGCACCTCGGGCACGTCCGGGTCCTCGCCGAACTGCGTGGCGAACGGTGAGTCGTCGATCTGACATATGAAGCCAGCATCGATGATCGTCCTGTACTCCTCGCGCATGGCGTCAGCGTAGGCGTGCAGGAAGTCCACCTGGGTGCTGTAGTACTGGTTCTTTATCGCGTTTCGCGGCGTGGCGGCGGGCATGAAGACCTCCTCGACTTCGACACCGGCGAGCGCGGCGCGGACGTTGTCAATGTCGACCATCACCGCGTCAGGCACGTACTCGATTGGACCGGTACAGGCCAGTGGCGGTTCTGGGAACGGCACAGCGTAGCCTCTTTCCCTGCGCGCTTTTTCGTACATCTCGTAGTACTCGGGGAACATATCGCGCTCCAGCCGGCTGCCGCGCGCCGCTGGAGGCCCGGGCGGCGGTGTGGTGATCTCCAGGCCCGTCATGCGCTGCTGGGCATAGGTCATGAAGTTCGGCTTCGACATCTCGCCGTCGCTGACGATATCGATACCGCACTCGGCCTGCTGGCGGATGAGCTGGGAGACTGTGGTCGCCAAGACAGCGGCGTAAGCCTTGCGATCGAACGCGCCGGAGCCGGCCTTTGCATTCAGGTGGTCCAACAGGCCGTGTGGCCGCGCCAGACTACCGACGTGAGTAGTGAGGATCCGGTCTGTGCTGAGCTTCATGCTGTTCGCCTCCCGGCTCATGATAGCTGGCGGCGCTTCGCGCATGGACTGGACTCGGCTAAGCCTGCGGGCGCGCTACTCGATCGCGCTGGCGACGAACCTTTCGATCGCTTCATCCGGCACGCCCAGGGCCAGGGCGTAGGAACGCGCGCCGCCGAACTCGGCTTCCAGACGGTCGAGGAATGCCCTCATCGCCTCCTCCATGGGAGGCTGCCTCGCGTGCAGCGGCGCCCGGTCAGACATGGGCCGGCCGTAAGTTGCCAGTAGCGCCATCACCGCCTCAGCCTCGCCGGCGCCGAGCATGTAGTCAGCCATCATGTCTTCCTCGCTGACGCCGAGTAGTCGCAGTAGGACGGCTGCCAAGACTCCGGTCCGATCCTTGCCGGTCTGGCAGTGAAAGAGCGCCGCGCCTTCTCCCGCCTCGGCGAGGATGCTTACCGCTTCCGCGATCCCTGCCGAAGACAGCTCCAGATGCAGCGGCAGAGCCGTTTCGGGAGGCAGTCCTCGCAGATCGTCAAAGTTCGCCATCTCGACAAACTGGAGCACGTGACGCCGAATCGGGGCCAAACCTAGCGGGCCGGAATCCCGGTTCGGGGCGTCGCGAAGGTCCATCACGAGGAGAATGCCGAGGTCGTTCCGGGCGCGGTCCAGGTCGCTCGCGGTCATGAACTCCGGCGTCATACTGCGGAAGAGCCGCCCCGAACGAACGCGAGCGCCGGCGGCTGTCGCGTAGCCGCCCAGATCACGAAAGTTGCGACAGGCTTCGAAGTCAATCATCGCTAAGCTACCCGCAGGTCGGCTCGCTATCTCCCCGCATCATGGCCGCCCGTGCATCCGTCCGCAAAGTTAGACACCTTCAGCAGCCCGGGGCGTCCCAGCACCGGCTCGAGCGCAGGCTGCATCCCAAGGTCGCGGGCACCTAAAGAGCATCAGGGAGGTTGCGGTGCGCTTTCTAGAGCCTGCTCAGCCTCCTTAGTCAGGAGGCTGAAATACGGAGGCGGACGACGCCCTGTAGCAGCTGGCGCAACTGGTCAAAGGCTTCGACTCGTAATTATCTACTGGCGGACGACCCACCCATAGAAAACAGGAAAACCCAGTAACAGGGTGTTGTCATCCTCCTCTATGCGCTTGAACTCTTCGAGCATTGCCTCGTACTCATTCGTATCGGAGAGACCTTGCTCTATAAGCGCTGCGACCGTGGCCTCATGCGACAGGCGAATAATTCGCTTCAATGCCTCGCCCTCATACAAACCGCCAAGCTCGAAGTTGTAATTGACTGAGGAGTAACCAAGCTCATCGAAGAGAGCACAGAGCCTCAGACCTATGGTGGGACTGGCCACAAGTCTGCAATACAGATCTGAGCATCTTGTCATAGCCCAGCTGGGCGGAAAGCAGTAGAGCTTGCTAAGGTCGGGTTCCTGAACGGCAACAATGCCGCCAGGCCTGCATACACGCAGCATTTCCCGCACGACGACCTCCGGCTCTGAGAGGTGCTGCAGCAAAAAGCGGGCTAATACGAAATCGAAGCTGGCATCTTCAAATTTCAGATCATGGGCATCTCCCTCCTGGTAGGCGATTTTGGCGTCGCTAGCAGATGGTGTCTGTTTGGCTACCTCTAGAAGGGAGGAGTCTATGTCCAGACCGACGACCTCGCCCGAACCACCAAGCCTGTTAGCTAGCTGTTGAGTTGTCTCTCCGATGCCACAGCCCAGGTCCAAACATCGAGCCTCTGACGGAAGGTCAAGGGAATCCAGCAGTTGATCGGTATGCGTCGTGTAGATCTGCCCCAGCAGCCTCTGGCGATCAAGGTTCTTCTGCTCGTCTATGGTGTAGGGCATGGTTCAAACCTCCAGCCGTGCCACTCAGCCGACAATCCCCATGTCAACCGCCTCTGGCGCGAACAACGCGCCTGCGTAATGAGGCCCAAAGGCTACATTCCTCGATCGGGGCTGTCAAAGGAGCTAGCAGTACTGACTGGCTAGGCCCTCAACAGCCCACGACGACCCACGCCGACTCCTGCGGAGGCTGCAACTCTCGTGGCCTGGGACTCGACTAGGGCGCGATTTCAGGCTTGGCGATAGCGCTGGCCTCCATGAGCGCATCGGCCTGTGGCGGCGAACCCCATGTAGCCGCGATGTCGCTCCGTGAGCTCGAGGACTGTGAAGGGCGATCCTCCAGCGACCTCCGCGGAAGAGAAGATCTGACGCAGGTCGCCGTCACGCTCGCCAATGATCCCGCCCGCGAAATCGACCTCGTGCGCCTTCAGGACCGTGATCGACTTCTCGATATCCTCAACCCTGGCGGCGATGTGGTGAAAAATATCGTGTCCAAAGGTCTCGACCCAGCGGGGAATGATGCTGCTTGCGCCTCGCTCGCCGGGATAGGCCTGGTCGATAAACAGGGCGGGGTAGCCTTGCTTGCGATACACCTTTGCGTACCAGTCCTTGAACTCGCGTCTCGCTGTACTCGTATCCGAGCGCGATAAACGGCTCGGCACGCTTATCGATGTCATTGGTACGGATCGTGAGGTGGTCGATGACCGGCCAGAAACCGACTCCGGCGTCCTCCACCATGTCGCGAAGTGTACGCGCCGCCATATTCGACGCCAGGTAGTCTTCGACCATGTTCTCCAGCAGCGTATCGAGCTCGTCACCGCTTGCCATCGGACCCTCCGGTTTGGGAATGTCCTTATGTTACGCCGAACCAAGGCTCCACTACTGGAGGCGTCGTCCTTCACTTGTCTCTTAGGCCTCAAGATGCCAGGTGAGCGAAGCCTGTAATAAGCGGCCTGTGCGGCACCTAGTACTCGAAGGGCAGGCCGTAGAGCTCGCAGCAATTGGCGGCCGTTATGCGGTGGCGATCTTCCTCGGGGACGTTCTCGAAGATGTCGTCCAGGACTTCCTGTGACTTCGGGAAGATGGAATCGTGATGTGGATAGTCGTTGCCCCACATCAGGTTGCCGACGCCGATTTCGTTCCTGGTCATGATGCCAATGCGGTCGTCCTCAAAGGTCATCAGGAAGTTACGCCCGAAGTAGTCGCTGGGCTTTTCCTGCACTTCCGAGGCCGCCGCGGCCGGCTCACGCAGTAGCGCCCAGTCGAGACGCTGGAGATAGTGGCCGACCCAGCCGGTCTCCCACTCGGTCGGCACGAAGCGCAGATCGGGAAACCGAGCGCAGACACCGCTGCAGATCAGATCGCCCATGACCTGCGCCACGCCCGCGTAGGCCAACGCGTAGTTCATGATCGGGCCCCAGTTCGGCAGCCCGTGGTTGGAGCTGGCCGTCGTGAAGATGTGCAGCGCCAGCGGCATGCATAGCTCCTGAGCCGCAGCCCAGAACCTGTCGTAGTCGCGATCCGAGTACGGCTTATCCGTCGGCGGGACGCAGGGAATGCAGCCGCCGCGATGGCCCATCGTGGCAGCTCGCTCCAGCTCAGCGATCGCCAGGTCGATGTCGTACAAGGGAATGCAGGCTAGCGGGAAGAGACGGTGTGGCGCCTGCCCACAGTAGTTGGCCAGCCAATCGTTGTAATTGCGGAACGTCGCGGTGATGATCTCGCGGTTCTCCATCCGATAGATGCCGAACATCAGGCTGGGGTAGAGAACCTCCGCGTCAACACCATCCAGGTTCTGGTTCCTGAGCCGCTCTAACGGATCGAGGACGCCCGGACGCAGGCCGTCGTAACCTTTCTTGATTACCTCAATGGTTGCGGGGTCATTGGCGTAGTGACCAGCAATGCCGTAGCGAGCGACACCGAAGTGACTGCTCCTGACCTGGCCTTCGATTTGCAGGATGTCGCCGCCGTCGGGATGCCGCACGATCTGCGGCGCGTCGCTACCGAAGCGGTCCGCTAGACCGGCGAAGACCTCCGCCGCCTCAACGACATGGGAATCGGCGGAAATGCATAAGCTGCGAGCTGCCATTGCTTCCTCCTCAGCGGTCATTGCATGACGGCAGGACGGTCATTGCTTGACGGCAGACGCTGCCGCGCGACGCCCGGGCCGATCTTACGCCTTCAGCAGGTCATTGCATGACGCATAGGCGCGGCTTCAGCGTGGGCTGCATCCCTTCGGTGTGCTCAGGACAGGCTTCATGGCCTGGAACTCAGCGATGGCGAAGTCGAGGTGCTCGATGGCGGCGTCGCGCTCATCGGGGTCGTGTCGATGCCGCTGCGGTCCCTTGGAAGTCGAGGGGTTATCCCTATTTAGTGCTCAAGGCAGAGAGGTCGAAAAGCCTGCGTGGGCAAATGTCCACCAATATCCTAACGGAGGGAACCAATGGATATGATCGGTAGGGCAAGGCGTCTGCTGAGGAACGAGCGGGGTATCACCGGTCTCGAAACCGCGATCATCCTGATCGCCTTCGTGGTTGTCGCCACCGTCTTCGCCTTCGTCGTCTTGACCACAGGTATCTTCAGCGCCGAGCGCGGCAAGGAGACGGTGTTCGCCGGCCTCCAGAAGGCACGAGGCACCATGGAAGTCCGCGGCGGCGGCGTTGTCAACTCACTGACCACTACGGCGGCTATTGCGGTCACCGGAGCGGCTGAAAATGTCTGTGACGGCATCGACGACGACTCAGACACCGTCGTTGACGATGGCTGTCCGGAGTTCATCGCTACGGGAACCGTGCAGTGGTCAGTGGCCACAACCGCCGGCGGCGAAGCGATTCCACTCGACCCGGCTGCCACCAGCAACCGCACGGTCGTTGCCTACCGCGATCCAGCGTTGCTCCTGGACGACATCACCTACACGGCCACCGAGATCGTCGGTGACGGCGACCTTCTGCTGGAGTCCGGCGAACTGTTCGTCATGAGCGTCTCCGTCACCGATCTGACCGGCGCACAGCTGAGCGCGAGCTATCGCTTCACGTTCGAGATTCAGACGCCCGTCGGCGCCATCCTCGACCTAACGCGGTCTATGCCGGCTGCAATCGCCGTAATGCAGCTCCACTAGATCTGGCCTGATTCCTCCGAAGAAAGGCGGCGCTATAGCGCCGCCTTTTCGCTGCCGAGTCAGATTTCCTGCCACGACGACGCTAACTGAGTACTCCGCACCACGGTGGCACGGTTAGTAGTGACCTGGTGCGATATATGAATGGGCTTTAGTGCTGTGCTGTATGGAGACGTGGTGTTGTGTTGCGTGCGGGGCCGCAGACGAAGCGCACTACGCCTTCAGCAACCCCCTCCGTCCCAGTGCCCGCTCCAGCGCAGGCTGCATCCCTTCCGCGGGCTCAGGACAGGCTTCATGTCCAGGAACTCGGCGATGGCGAAGCCGAGGTGCTCGATAGTGGTTGGAGGCGGCGAACAAGGGACGTTCCGGCTTGCCTGGCGCGGCCTGTCAGTCGCAGGTAAATATCGTCTCCTCGGGTCCCAGGGCGATGAAGTAGTCGCCCGTTTCGCCAATTTCAATCACGAGAATGAAGCTGCCGTCGGGACCGGCCTGTACTTCCAGCGATCCGTCGCCGAATACAACCGGGCCGAAGACCTCGCCGAACAATATTTGGTTGGGACTAAAGCCGACGCCGGTGATGATGATCTCGCTGTAGCCGTCGAAGTGCACGCAGTCGAAAAACATCTCCCCTGGCCCCCCAGGTGCCACGCTCCAGGCCGCCGAGGTTGTGCTGCCGGGCAAGAGGGTGCATTGCGTGCCGGTCTGGTCTCGCAGATCGACGAGCTCCAGGGAGTGTGGCCCCGGCGGCCCGTCCAGCACCAGGAAGTTAATCTGTCCCAGGTTGTTGGTAGTTGCGCCGGCATGAGACATGTTGCCGGCTTTGTCGATCTCCACCGTGGCGGAAATGCCCCCGGCCGGGCCGCCCGAACCGTGGCTGAGGTCCATCTGGACGTTCATACGGTCGCCTTCGGCGGTACTCACATAGCCCTGCCGGCTCGTATCGACGCGAATGTCGCAGCCTGAGGACTCGGCAGGCCCAGGCGTGACGGTTGGACCGGGAGTTGGCAGCGTCGTCGTTGGGTCGATTAAGACGATGTTCGTAGGCGTCGCGGTCGGAGTCGGGAGAGTCGTCGTTGGGTCGACGAGCACGATGGTAGTCGGTGTGGGGGTGGGAGTCGGTGTGGGGGTGGTAAAGACACACTTCACGGTGCCGGTGAAGGACATCGTCCAGTCAATATGGTGGTCATAGACAATGTAGAGATTGTAAGAACCTGTTCCAGGACTCACGCAGACCAACTCCGCGGTCTGGTTTTCGCCACCTGCTCCTGGTGCCGCGACTGGAGGAGCAGAGGTTCCTGGCCTACCGTTAATCGAGATAACAGTGACCTTCTCGACGGCTCTCAATTCGACGGTGGATGTTGGCTGGCAATCCTTGCATTCGTCAAAACCTATTTCGACCACACTAACGAAGTAGTTAAACCGCACTTTGAAGGGCAGTCCGATCGGTTTCGGATCATCGGGATACTCCAAGTTGACGAAAACGGGTCCCTTGCCTTGTTTGATCCAGCTAAAATGCTCTAGCTCACCGCTAATGCTCGCCGGTCCTTCATCCAGTGAGAGGGCGAAATCGAGATTCCCGAGCAGTTCCGGGTCGGCCCCTTCCGCCTGGATAAAGAGCAGCGGCACCTCGAAGGCACCTTCTTGATCGGGCGACGCCAAGCCCTCCTGGTCGAGTCGCAAAGTGGCGATCACGGGCTTGCTGAACGTGAGGCCGTCGGGCTCCAGCCGGTAAGCAACCGAGCCCTCTACGCCCTCGGCCAGCCCGTCTGGCAAGTCATCGCTCGAAACTGTTCGTATTGAGATCTGCGTATCTGCCTCGAGCGCTCCGGGCGGCACGTCGAGCGTCAGCAGGCCGTCATCGCTGGAGACGCTACCGCCCGCCGGAGCACTGACCGTGACACTGGTGCCGTCGTTGGAGCCTCCACCACACGATGCGAGGAGGCCCAGGCCAAAGCAGGAGCAGCGCAGCACCGGATGCGCGCAGGAGCCTCACGAGCCGGTTTCCATGGCGACGACAGTAGCTTTCAATCGTCGAGGCAGTCAATTCGCGAAGCTTGAGGTGCCGACCCGACTTAGAACTAGGAGTTCTTCGAGGCGAGGAGTTGATGTTCGTAGAGGCGAGCGTAGCGCTGGTTATTGGCCAGTAGCTCTGCATGGCTGCCCTGCTCGACTACTCGGCCGTCCTCGATGACAAAGACGACGTCGGCCCGAATCACGGTCGAAAGGCGATGTGCTATGGCGAGCACTGTCCGGCCGTCCCTGAGGTTCTCCAACGCGTCCTGAATCGCCCTCTCGGTGACGCTGTCCACGGCAGACGTTGCCTCATCCAGGACAAGCACCGCGGGGTCTTTGAGCAGCGCCCGGGCGATCGCCACACGTTGCTTTTCGCCGCCTGAGAGCCGATAGCCGCGCTCACCGACAACGGTGTCGTAGCCGTCCTGCAGATTCGAGATGAAGGCATGAATGTTGGCGGCACGGCAGGCCGCCTCGATCTCCGAATCGGAGGCATCCGGCCGGGCGTAGCGCAGGTTCTCGCGAATCGACGCATGGAACAGGAAGGGCTCCTGGTTCACCATCGCAATGTTCGAGGTGAGCGACTCCAGTGTCACGTCGCGAACATCGCACCCGTCGATCAGCACCTGACCTCGATTGACGTCGTAGAGACGTGGCACGAGGTAAGCGATCGTCGTCTTACCGGCTCCCGTTGTGCCGACGAAGGCTGCGAAATGACCCGGCGGGACTTCGAAGCTAACGTCGTGCAGGACTTCCTGACCCGGAACGTAGGAGAAGTCGACGTTGCGAAAGGCGACTCTACCCTGCACGTCCCGTAGCTGGCTTGCCTCAGGCCGGTCGGCGATCTCCGGCTCCAGGTCCAGGTAATCGAAAATGCGCTCGAACAGGGCGAGTGAGCTGAGCATCGAGACGTTTACATTCAGGAGCGCGGCAGCCGACCCGAAGATACGTGGCAGCAGGGCGGCTAGGGCCACCACGGTACCAAGACTGACATCGCCGCTGAGGACGCGATGACCGCCGTACCAGAAGACGACTGCGGGAGCGAGAGCGCCGAACATGCCCATCGCCATCGCGAACCAGCGACCGGCCATGACGCGGCGAATGCTCAGGCTACGCACGCGTGCCGCGACGTCCTCGAAGCGCCGAGACTCGTCCTCACGCCGTCCAAAGGTTTTCATCAGAAGTACGCCGCTGATCGATAGCGTCTCCTGCATCTGCGAGGTCATCGCCGCAAGTTCGGTCTGGGTCTGGCCCTGTAGGGAGCGTTGAATGTTGCCGACACGACGCGCCGGAATGACGAAGAGGGGAATGAACACGATGGGGAACAGCGCCATCTGCCAATCCAACGCCAGCATCAGGACGAAGGTGCTGGTCAAAGTAATCAGGTTGCCGACGACCTCTCCGAGGGTGGTGCTGATGACGAACTGAAGCGAGCCGACGTCGTTGTTAACCCGCGAGAGCGTGTCGCCGCTACGGTTCGCGGTGAACCAGCCCAGCGAGAGCGACGAGAGGTGCCGGAACAATCGGGTTCGCAGGTCCAACATGACGCTCTGGCTGATCGAGTTGCTGAGCCAGGACTGGAGCACCGTATTGAGCGCGCCGAGGACGATGACCGCTGCCATAGCGGCGGCCAGCAGGTTCAGCTCAGAGCCATCGTCGTTCGGTATGGCACAGTCGATGATCTGACGGATCAAGAGCGGCGGTACGAGCCCGACCAACGAAGCGATGGCGAGAGCCGACAGGAATCCAGCCAGCAGCAACTTGTGAGGCGCCAGAAGAGCAACGGCGCGGCGGAATGTCGGCCAAGCTGGTCGCTGTGGACGACGCCCTTCGCCGTCGGATGCGGAACGCCGGTAACTTCGCATTCAGGAAAGCTTAGGCGCTCTCACTTGTCGATTGAAATGCGGCACGCTCGGAAGCGGGCGATTCAGGCCGTCCACTTGTCCCGTGTTAGCCGCACCGCCGTGGCGCATTGCACGGGTGAAGGGCCCGTGACTGGACCGCAGACGCGCCAAGGCCACCGCATTGGCCTTCTGGACGCCTCCGACTCGCTTTGTTACCCTTCTGTGCTACTACTCTCTTATCTATGGAGGCAACGCCATGACTCAGGCCCAACCGGTAGGATTTCAGCAATTAATCGACGAACACGCTCCCGACCTGGCGGCCGTTGTGGCCAACGCCCGCGGCTCGATCATGGACGAGGGCGCGCTCTCCACCAAGGTGAAGACGCTGATGATGATGATCTGCGACGCGCTGCTAAACCATGAGAGCGGCGTGACCAACCTGGCCAATCGCGCTCGTGCCCTTGGCGCCTCCGAGGCGGAGGTCACGGAGGCGTTGGGTGTGGCCTACCTGATGGGTGGTCTGCCGGCGATGGTTACAGGCTCCAACGCATACCGCAACATCCAACAGGGCTAAGCCCCGGCCTGACTGGCAGACCTGTGCCTTCGGCAGGTCATTGCATGACGGCTGGACGCTGCCGCCGCACGCCGGGCCGCTCCTATGCCTAGCAGGTCATTGCATGACGGCTGGACGCTGCCGCCGGATCGGTCTTATGCCTTCAGCAGGCCTCGACGCCTCTTCGTCCTGACCTCAACCACGGCGCTCTCTGGCACGAGTGAGCGCCCGGTTGGCCGCGGCCAGCATGGCTGGGGCATCCTTGTTTCCTGGTTCGAGGTCGAGAACGGCCTGGGCATGGTCGACGACTGCTTGCCAGTCCAGCTTTAGGGATGCCGTCTCAGCTGCATCAAGATGCTGGTCGATCTGCCGCTGTAAGCGCTCACTCGTCACGGTGCAGCGATCATGTCGTCAGGGACCGAGGGTGTCAATTCGCTGCATTGTTAAGCGGCAGACCGCCAACCGGGACTTACCCTAGCGGCACTTCCTTGACCTCGTGCGCCTGCAACGAGGGCAGGACCTCCCGCGCGAAGCGCTGCACCTGATTGAGGAACATTTCGTACGGCATGACGCCGCGGTTGAGAATGACGAGAACGATATTCGAGCCGGCGTGTTCGGCGGATTCGATGATGCGCTCGGTGACCTCTTCTCCGGGGCCCCAGGGCTGGGTCTCGACCTGCTTGGCGAGTTGCTCAATCGTGAGGTCGCGGTAGTCCTCGCGAGCGCGGGCGACGGCCGGGAGGTCTCCGGCTTGACGTAGTCGAAGGACGAGGAGCTGAGGTAACCCGTGTCGCGCTGCAGGTTGGCCTCGGTGATGTTGCCGTGGCTGAACAGGGTGCGGTTGAAGTAAAGGGCATGGCGGCCGGCTTCGGCCAGGGCTTGGGCTTTGGTGTCGGCGACGTAGACTTGCGCCTGCACGGATGAGGTGGTCGGGCGTGATCTGGTGGCCTGCCGCGGCGAGGCACTTGGCGTAATAGCGGATGACGTCTTCCCGCAGGCCGCGGCTGCCGGCGCCGGGCGTAATCGGCATGTCGTGCGCTCCAGTCCACTCGATCGACTCCTTGCTGCTGGTTATCGGGATCCAGACCGGTGGCCGCGGCTGCTGAATCGGCCGCGGCCAGAGAGCAACGTCGTTGTAGGACCAGAAGCGCCCCTCGAAGGAGAAGACCTCCTCGGTCCAGGCGCGCTCGATGATTTCCCAGGCCTCCTCGAAGCGGTCGCGCGATTCCGTATGGGGCACGCCGTAGACTTCGAGTTCGCGCGGGATGCCGCGGGCAAAGCCGCTGATCAGCCGTCCGTTGGACATGCAGTCGAGCATCGAGAGCTCTTCGGCCAGACGCAGCGGATCGTGGACGGGCAGCAGGTTGCCGTAGATCAACAGCTTGAGGTTCTTGGTGCGTTGGGCGGCGGCGGCCATCAGGTTGGGCGAGTTCATCAGGCCATAGGGCGACGTGTGGTGCTCGTTGAAGCCGACGCCGTCGTAGCCCAGGCGGTCCATCTCCTCCCAGACCTGCAGGTGCTCCTCGTAGGTGCGCGCGGCGACTTCCGGCTTGAAGTGTCGCTTCAGCAGCGGCCAGGGCAGCTCTTTGCTCCCCTCCTCCTTGAGGTGATCGAGCTCCTCGCCGTAGGGCAGGAGGTCGAAGCAGAAGACTTTCATGGCGTTCACCTCATCTCAGATTACGACGGCCGGTTGCGGATGGACTGAATTGTAGCGGAGGCCTGGGCGGCGATTCACAGCTCGAAGCGATACAATTATGTAATGAAGCAGCTATTTCTTCGCCTGTTACTTATGGCGTTGCCCTTCAGCCTGGGCCTGACGAGCCTCGCGACCATCATCATTGCCCCCTTCGCGTGGGGCGCCGGCGACGACGCGGGGTTGTCAGCCTGGATGCCACCTGCGAGCGCGCTTGTATTTGGCCTTCCCGGCTTTTTTATCGCCGACCGCTGCTTCAAGCAGGTCCGGACCAAGACGGCCGCCTCGTTTGGCCTCACACCTGGACTCCTTGTCTTTGGTGTGTTTGTGATGCCGATCGCCATCGCCACGGAAGCGATCGTCGCCGTTAGCGTCACCGACGCCGACACGTACGACCGGCTGAAGGGAGGGACCTCCGGCACCGAAATCTCGGCAGCCAGCTTCCTCGCCGTCTCGTTCGGAGTGTCACTTCTGATCAATAGCATGCTCGCAGCAGGCGCGGCCACCTACACTAGCGCGATCAGAGACGAAAGCCCGAGCCGTTACGACCGGCAGCCTGGAGAGGTAGACGGCATCGGCGAGCTGCTGAGCCGGCACGACTCGACGTCTTAGCCGAGTCCCCCGGCATCGGGAGAAACCCTCAGTGCGTGTTAGTAATCCGTGCCTTACAATGGCGTTTCCCGATCAGACGCCGCGGCGCTATTCGGGCCGCCGGGAGGTACTCGTCATGCCAAGGCCACTTTGGAAGGGCGCCATCAGCTTCGGGATGGTCAGCATACCGATCAAGGTCTACTCCGCTACCGAAGAAAAAGACGTGCGCTTCAACATGCTGCACGGCGCCGACAACTCGCGCGTCAAGCAGAAGTTGTTCTGCGCCGAAGAAGACGTCGAGATCGACCGACAGGCGGACGTGGTCAAGGGCTACGAGGTTACCCCTGGCAACTACGTGATCATGGATGACGAGGACTTCCAGAAGGTCAACGTCGAGTCCACCCACACGATCGACATCAAGAGCTTCGTCAACCTGGAAGCCATCGATCCGATCCTGTACCAGAAGACCTATTACCTCGAGCCCGAGGAGATCGGCCAGAAGCCGTTCGCCCTATTGATGGCGGCGCTGCGAGAGACGAACAGAGTCGCTATCGCGAAGGTGACGTTCCGTCAGAAAGAGCAGCTGTGCTCCCTGCGCCTTTACGGCAACACGATCGCGCTCGAGACCATGTTTTACGCCGACGAGGTCCGGACGACGGAAGAACTCAGCGTACCCGGCGAGGATATCGACGTGACGGACCGCGACCTGACCATGGCGCGCTCGCTGGTGGACATGCTGGCAGAGCAGGACTTCGACCTGGCCCAGTACAAGGACGAATACCGCGAGGGCCTGCTCGAGATCATCGGCAAAAAGGCGGAGGGACAGGTGATCGAGGCGCCGGCGGCGGCTCCAGCCAAGATCACCGACCTCACGGAGGCGCTGCGGGCCAGCGTCGAGCAGGTGCGCAAGCGCAAGGGCACCGCCGCGGACGCCGAGGCTGAGGAAGCCGCCCCGCGCGGCCGCGGCCGCAAGAAGAGCGCATAGCCGACCGCCGAGGAAGGCCTGCAAGGCGGAGTCGGCACGGACGACCGATGTCAGGCTTGGCGTAGAGCAAGTATTGACACGCTGAGCTTTAGAGCAGCAGGACATGGGCGATGAGCACGGGTCCGAACGATGAACGGCGCCTCTCGTTAGAACGTGAACGCCTCGGTCCTTACGTCGACGCCGCAAGGGAGAACGTCGGCTGGGACTTCTCGCGGATCGGGTCAGCCCGGCGGCTAGGCCCGCGCGTACCCTGGAACTACGTTAGTCGCGCCAGGGGACTCGTCAAGCGCGCGGGTCGCGTTCTCGACATAGGCACCGGTGGCGGGGAGCGGTTCGAGAAAGTCCTCGCAAACCTGCGATGCACCGCAATTGCAACTGAAGCATGGCCGCCCAACGTCCCGATTGCGGCGACGCGCCTTGGGCCTTCTGGAGCCCACGTTTTCCACTGCGAGGATCATCGCCTTCCTTTCGCTGACGAAAGCTTCGACGCGATCTTGAATAGCCACGCAGCCTTCGACCCTCGCCAGATATCTCAAATCCTGCGCGCGGGAGGGAGTTTCTATACCGAACAGATTTCCTCGGACCACTGGAAAGAGGTTCCTGACTTCTTCAGTCGAGCCACTTCGGCTGGCGAACCGGCTGGTGAGGACAAGTTCGAATTCTATCAGGACCGGCTAAGGGCACATGGGCTAGAAATCGAGCGTGCCCAGAGGAACGCGGTCCCGGCAGCCTACCGCGGACTAGGAGACTTTGTCTTCATGCTTTGTGTCGCGTCCTGGACGATTCCAAGGTGCGACCCGTTAGGTAGTCATCTTCAAGCCCTTCTCGAGATGGAGAAAGCTTGTCGACTTCGGACGGAATAGTCCTCACGGAGGGCCTTTATCTCATCGAGGCCAGGAAGCCGAGTGGCGCCGCTCTTGCTTAACCACCTGCCTTGCTAGATCCGATCGGAATCGGCTGAGGACAACGACTGAGATAAAGATTTTACTGAACTACTGAAACATAATTCTCTGGTTAGGCCAATGATTATGTTATCCTCGCTGGGCAATGCCTCAGTTCCCCGCACCTCGCAAACTCACGCGACGCCAGCTCATCGGCGGCTCGATCGCCGCCGGGCTCGCCGCCAACGCGCTCCTGAGTAGCAGGGCGCAGCCGGCGCGCGCGGCCCCTAACGGCAACTTCCACCTCGTCTGGGTATGGCAGTTCTCCACCGACTCTGAGCCGAACAGCATCGCGGCGCGACTGCGCGATCACGGCCTAGGCGTCATCGTCAAAACGCACGACGGCGTCGAGTGGATGTCGGAGTTCGACACGTCGCAGTACGCCGTTTCCGGTCACCCCCAGGTGCAGACGCTGTCGGATTACTTCGAGGGCAACGGCGTGCCATTTCACGCCTGGTGCGTCGTGCACGGCACCGACCCGATCGAGGAAGCTCGCCTCGCGGCGGCAGTCCTGCTTTCCGGCGCGCGAAGCATCTTCCTCGACGTCGAGCCGCACGCCGGCTTCTGGCGCGGCACACCCGCCGACGCCGTGGCGTTCGGCCGAGAGCTGCGGCGACTGGTACCCAATGGCAAAGTTGTCCTGTCGATCGATGCCCGGCCCTGGCTCAAGGACGCGATCCCGCTGCAGGAGTTCGTGTCCTTCGCCAACTCCATCGCGCCGCAGCACTACTGGCACACCTTCGACACGCAGGCGAACTACGACAAGTACAGCCGGGCCGGCTTCCCGGTGCCGCCGGGAGGCATAACGCCGGAGTTTCTTCTCGCGACCACGCATACTGTCTACAGCGACGTGCCTTTGACCTTGCACCACACCGGCCAGGGCTCAACCGACGACCCTGGCGAGTGGGGCCGTTTTATGGATGGGGCGTACGCGCTGAACGCCGATTTCCTCTCGGTCTGGCGCTATGGCGTCACGGACCTTGACGTGCTCGACGTGGTGGCGAGCAGGCCGCCCAGGCAGCCTGTGCCAGGCGTCTTATCCGGCCCAAGCATCATCCACGTCGTCGAGCCGGGCCAGACCGTGGGGTTGATCGCTTCCATTTACAACACCTCGATCGACGTCATCGTCCAGACCAACCAGCTCAGCGACCCGAACTACGTATTCATCGGCCAGGAGCTCGTGATTCCGGGCAGCGCGGCGTCGCTCAATCTGCCGACGGCGAGCCTCCTCAATCCGCCACCGCCCGGCGGCGGCGCGCCGGCGACATCGGGCACTACTTACGTGGTGACGGCGGGCGACACGTTGTCCGGCATCGCGGCCCGCTTCGGAACCTCGATCAGCGCGATCGCCAGCGCCAACAACCTGGGCAACCTCGACTACATCTTCACCGGCCAGCAACTGACTATTCCCTGATCACACGCCGGTCTAGGATCGAAGCGTGAACCTGCTGCGACCGACGAGCGAGGATGCCGCGGAGGCTTGGCGTCGTCTCGTGGTGGCCGAACGCGAGCAGGTCGAGCGCCTGCCCAACCGGCCCCGTCCCGAGGACTTCTATGCCCCTGTGGCGGAACGATTCAAGGCGGACCCACATCGCACCGACGAACCGCTGCTAGACGCTCTTCGCAGCCTGGTGCGTCCGGATGAGACCTGGATCGACATCGGCGCCGGCGGCGGGCGCTACACGCTGCCGATCGCCCTGCTGGCACGCCGCGTCTACGCCGTCGAGCCTTCAGCGGGCATGCGTATCGCGCTTGCGGAGGCGGCGCAGGAGCACGGCATCGAGAATCTCGAGGTTCACGATGAGCGATGGCCGGGCGAAAGCCATGTGCCAGTGGCCGACGTCGCGTTCATCAGCCAGGTCGGCTACGACATCGCCGAGTTCGGCGCCTTCCTCGCCATGATGGACGCGCACGCGAGCCGTCTCTGCGTCAGCGTTATGTTTACTGAAGCTCCGATTACCGAGTGGGCGCCGTTCTGGCGCGCCGTACACGGCGAGGAGCGGCATCTCCTGCCCGCGGCGGGCGAGATGATGACGCTGCTCTTGGCGCGCGACAATGCGCCGGAGGTTCACTTCCTCGACCTGCCACCGCGGTCCTACGCGGATGTGGAGTCGCTGCACGCCGCGGCGCGACGGCCGCTCTGGGTGCTGCCGGATAGCGAGCAGGACTCGAGGCTGGAAGCGGCGGTCACGGAACTCGCCGTGAGGGTCGAAGGCGGCTACGCGCTGAGCGATAAAACTCGGCGTCTGGGCGTCATCAGCTGGCGGTCGCGCGACTAGCTGGCCGCGTCGATCAGGTCCGGCCCGTCCTCGAAGTCAAGGTAGTCCCCAACCTGCGTGTTCGAGGCCGTGATCGCGCCAGCGGGCAGTTCGATCGCGTAGTGACATCGCAGCGGCGCAGCGACGAGTTTGAAAGGACGCACCGCTTTGGCGACCTTGGCGACCTTGCCTTGCTTGGTCGCGTAGATGACGTCGATCGGGAAACGCATGAACAACGTGTGTAGAGAGCCGGCGCCCTTGAACAGCAGTCCCTGCCCGTCTTCGAGGCGATCACGCCCCGGCAGTCCTTTGACCTGCTGCGACGCGGTCTCCGCGACCTCAATGGTCTCTCCTACAACCGTGTCGCGAGACGTATTCCTGACGATCACGACGGCTAGGTCCGGTTAACGAATTGTTCGTAGATCTGAATGCCGGCGGGCCCAAGGATGACGAGGAACATGGTTGGGAAGATGCAAAGCACCAGCGGGAACATCATCTTGATCGGCGCCGCCTGAGCCTGCTGTTCGGCGCGCTGGCGGCGCTTGACGCGCATCTGGTCCGCCTGCACTCGCAGCACGGCCGCGATGCTGGTACCCATGCTTTCGGCCTGGATGACGGCGTTGATGAACGCGCTCAGGTCCGCCAGACCGACGCGATCGCCGAGGTCTTTCATGGCTTCGCGGCGAAGCCGTCCGAGGGAGACCTCTTGCAGCATGACGGTGAGCTCTTCGCCAAAGGGGCCTTCGACTTTCTCCGCAACGCGAGCCAGCGCCGCCTCGAGGCCAAGACCGGCCTCGACGCAGGTCGTAACCAGGTCGAAGGCATCCGGTAGCGACTTGAGGATCAGCTTCTGGCGGAATCGAACGCGGTTGCTCAGCCAAACCTTAGGCCCGATCGCTCCGATGACGCCGAGGCCGCCGAGGATCAGCGTGTTGGTCCCGCCGAACCCGCCGCCTGAGGAGATGATGGTCAGGCCGAAGAGGACAAGGACGCCTTCCGCCACGGCTGTTCCCATCAGGAAGCCAGACACGGTCGTGGGCTCGCCGGCCATCAGGAGCTGCTTTTCGATACCCTTAACCCAGTTGGTCGGCAGTAGCTTCTGCAGTGAACCGCCGAGCTGCGAGGCCATAGGGCCCAGCAGGCGGGTCTTGAACGGCTCCGTCGCTGCCTGGTTACCACAACCAGCAGGAAGATCGCTCCGAAGATCGACGCAATTGCCAGGATAACGATCAGGTCCACGAGCTACACCTCGATCTCAAGGATCTTTTTGATAATGAACATGCCGATGAGCTCCATCATGACGCCGCCGGCCAGCATGACCTGACCCACGGTGCGGGTGAAGAGCAAGTTGATGTATTCGGGGTTCAGCACAGTGATCGCCAGCCCGATGAACACCGGAAGGAGGCCGGTCATGACTTGCTGTGTGGTCAGCGTCTTGATCTCGCCGCGAATTCGGATACGCTCGCGCATGGTGTGGCCGACGGTGTCGAGGATCTCGGCCAGGTTACCGCCGGTCGACTGCTGAATCAGCATGGCCGTTACGACGATGTCGAGGTCGGCGCTGCCGCTGCGCTCGGCCAGGTTCTGCAGAGCATCTTCGGTGGACGAGCCCACGTTGATCTCCTGCAGCATGCGAAGGATGTCCGTGGCTATCGGGTGCTCAAGCTCCTTGCCGACAAGATCCATGCTCTGCATCAGGCCGAATCCAGACTTGAGCGCGTTGGCCAGCATGGTGAGCATATCCGGTAGCTGCTCGTTCAGCTTTGTGAGACGCTTCGACCGCGCTCGCATCATGTAGAACCGGGGCAGCATGTAGCCGAAGAGCCCGGCGATCACGGTGGCCGCGACGCCCTTGGGCCCCGTTCCCAGGAGGAGTATTGGTAGACCAGCCCCGAACAGGCCGGAGAAGATACGTGCCGCGACGTACTCCGACACGGTTAGCTTCATGTCCGCGCGTTCAAGCTGGATTCCCAGGTCGTCTGTACCCGACCTGTTGGCCAGCAAGGCCGAGATGATCGGGGTGGTCCCGGTACGGCTGCGGCGAAGGCCAGAAACGCTGGCGGGGATTACCTGGTAACCGGAGTCTTCTCCCATGAGGGAGCCGAGCCGGCGCTCGAGGTTACCGCGCGGGCTTGCTGCCGCGTTGTACATGGCAAGCATGGCCGTAACGATGGCGCCGAGCACCGCCAGCGCAGCGAGTAGCGCGATAGGGTCCATCTAAGCAGCCACCCCAGCGAAGAGGTTCGGAGCGAGCTGGATGCCGAGGCTCTCGAAGCGCTCGGCAAACCGCGGGCGAATGCCCGTCGACCGGAAGGCGCCGCGTACGCGGCCCTCGGTATCGATACCGGTCTGCTCATAGCGGAAGATGTCCTGCATGGTGACCACCTAGCCTTCCATTCCGGACACCTCGCTGATGTGTGTCATCTTGCGGCTACCATCCGAGAAACGGCTGACCTGCAGGATGACGTGGACCGCCGAGGCGATCTGCTCACGGATCGCCCGGGAGGGCAGGTCGAGGTTCGCCATGAGGATCATGTTCTCGAGGCGAGCGAGTGCGTCACGCGGTGTATTGGCGTGGACGGTGCTGACCGATCCTTCGTGGCCCGTGTTCATTGCCTGCATCATGTCGAAGGCCTCGGGGCCACGAACCTCACCGACGATGATGCGGTCCGGGCGCATACGCAGTGAGTTGCGCACCAGGTCTCTCTGGCTCACCTCACCGCGCCCTTCGAGGCTGGCGGGTCGCGCCTCCAGCGTGACGACGTGGACTTGCTGCAACCGGAGCTCGGTCGGGTCCTCGATAGTGACGATGCGTTCGGTGTCGGGGATGAAGCCGGACAG
This sequence comes from Dehalococcoidia bacterium, assembly GCA_965197795.1. Lineage (GTDB taxonomy): Bacteria > Chloroflexota > Dehalococcoidia > DSTF01 > WHTK01 > WHTK01. Next base: position 1,805,229 of record OZ240228.1, read on the forward strand.
GGCGTTGAGCATCGTCGTCTTACCGGAACCGGTGCCTCCAGAGATGATCGTGTTCAGCTTGCCCTGGACGCAGGCGCGCAGGAACTCGGCCAGCTCGTGGGTCATGGCGCCGACGTTGATCAGGTCGTCCATAGTCATCTTGTCGGCGCGGAACTTTCGGATGGTCATCGCCGGGGCTTTGGGAGCCACCGGCGGGATGATGATGTTGACACGGGAGCCGTCCGGAAGGCGGGCGTCTACCATCGGCGAAGATTCGTCGACACGCCGGCCCAGAGGCGCCAGCACGCGTTCGATGACGCGCATGATGTGCTGGTTGTCGCGGAAGCGGATCGGGCTCAGGTAGAGGCGGCCATCCTTTTCGAAGTAAACCGTCTCGGGGTTGTTGACCATGACTTCTGATATCGATGGGTCCTCAGCAACGGCTGGATCGGGCCGTAGCCCAGGATTTCGTCGCAGACCGCGGCGATGAGCTCGTCGCGGCTGAAACCGACGACACCGGGCATTTCCGTCTGGATAAGCTCCTTGGCGGCGTTCTCGACAACCTCGCGTGCCTTCGGGCTGTCCGGGTTCTCGACCTTGGATGCGTCCAGTTCCTCAATGAGGCGCTGGTGCAGGCGGAATTTGAGCTCGTTGAAGGCTTCGCTGGACTGCAATAGCGGATTACGGTTTGCCTGGCCGCGCGTACCGCCGGATACGCCTGGAGGCTGGTTGCCGACCTGCCTTCTCTGACCTTGTTCGTTCACTGAGGTGTCCTCCCCTGTCTGCCTCGGGTACTAGCGGCCCAGGACTCGGTCCAGGAAACCCTTCCTGTCGCGACGCAGGCCTGCCAGGTTGTAGCTCATGTCGGTAATCGAGCGCGAAGCGCGAGCGTACGGCTTGGCAAGCACGATCGGCTGGCCCAGCTGGTTGCTATTGCTCACGGCCACATCGTGCGGGATGCGCCAGTACACGTCGTACTCGAGGACGCGCTCAACGTCGTCGGCGCGCAAGCTGTTGGCTGAAGTCGAATGGTTGATCACCAGCTTGACCTTGTCCTCGGAGACGGCGGCCGCGCGCAACATCTCCAGCGCCAGGGCTGTGTCCTTGATGCTGGCGATGTCCATGCTGGTGACGAGCAGGATGATGTCGGCGCACTCGAGCGCCGTCGCAACCAGCTCGTTGAACGCTCCGGGCGTGTCGACGACCACGTAGTCGTGCGTCTGCGCCAGCAGCTCGATAACGCGAGCGATGTGGTGACGGTGCAGTGCGCCCCACTCCGTGGGATGAAGCGGCGCCGGCAGGATCTGCACGCCGCTGCTGTGCTGAACCAGGTACTCGCGGATCGAGTCGCGGTCTACCGAGTCGATGGCACGTCCAACGTCTGCGATGCTGTACTCAACGACGACGTCCATCATGATGGCGACGTCGCCGAAGCGGGTGTCCATGTCGATGATGGCGATGGCGCTATTCGTGTTCTTGCAAAGGGACGTCGCCAGGTTGGTCGAAATCGTCGTCTTGCCGATGCCGCCCGTGGCGCCGAAGATCGTGATGACCGTGCCCCGTGCTGCCGAAGACGCGGTGACCCCGGTCATACGGGTGCGGCGCCGTTCCTCTTGCTCGAGGACGGAGTAGATGGCGCGAGCCAGCTCTTCCGGCCGGGGCGGCTTCACGAGGTAGTCGCGGGCGCCGGAAACCATTGCCCGGCGGACGGAGGCCGCATCGGAGAGCGAGGAGTAGACGATAATCGGCGTCTCAGGAAGAGCGTCCGAGAGCGAGCTCATGGTCTGGGAGGCGCGCGCTACCGGCTCTTCCATCGCCAGCACAATGATGTCCGGATTCTTCTCACGCGCCATCGTGACGGCGTCGATGCCGTAGCCGGCCTCCCCGGAGACCTCGAAGTGGGCCATCACCAAAGCGCGGTTGGTATCAGCCCGACTGTTAATGTCGGGGTCGATGACTACGACTTCTAGATTCTTCGGCAAGATGTCCTCCGGTCCTTCCCTGGAAGGGGGCAGGTTGGCTAGCGCAGGAACGGATTCGGGAGGTTCTCAGGAATCAGCTCAAGCTCAGTCGTAAAGTCGATGGGGCGCTCTTCGGCATCGCCGAATGACCGCATTGAAAGCCGGATTTCTCCGTTGGCTTCTGCCAGATACATCAGCTGCGCGTCTTCCGGCGTGACGGCGAGCGTAACTGTCGAAGCCTCAGGGTCCGGTCGGGCCTCGCTATTGCGGACGCGCTGGCCAGTCTCGGTCGGCTCGGCGCCAGGGACGATGTCAGCCACAACCTGCGAGACCGAAAGGACCTCGACGTTCTGGAGCAGCGTATGCGCTAGGAAGGCGTCCTCCGTAGCAAGGGTGCCGTCCAAGTTGGTGAACTCGACATCATAGAGCACCACGACATCAACGTAATCGCCCGGCAGGAGCAGACCACCGACGTTTTGAATCTCTGTGGCATTGATGGCGAAGGCTCGCTTACCCTCCGGGATGATGTAAGACAGGGTGCGATCCGTGATCAAGCCGCCGCCGGACAGGTCAACCACCTTGGAGGAGAGCACCTGCTCGTTGGCGGCGATGGGGAACCGTGTGACCAGACCAACGACCTGGCCCGCGTTGGTGTAGGCCAGGACGCTGCGGGCGTCCTCGCCGACGAGGCGAACCTCGACCATGTCTGCGGTGATGGTGGTGCGGGCCGCGATGTCATCCTTGGCAACAAGGACTGCGCTGTCGGCCGCGACCCCCGAACTTGTGGAATCCGACGTGGAGTTCCGTGAAGTCGCCACGTAGACGAGGCCAGCGCCCATGAGGCCAAGCACCAGGGCCAGAAGAATAAAGCGCCGGCTTCCGTGTCCGGGGTTCATGGCAGCAGCATTACGACTCATCTAAGCTCCCTCCAGGAGACAGTGTGGAGTGTGACTGTACTAAGTACTTTGTCGGCTATCCGTCGGCGACCATTAGGGTCAGCCCACACGGCTCTTTGAGAGGGATTCGAGAGATGGGCTTAGAGCCCGAGGACATCGTTGATGGCGGTGCCCGCCTCGGTGGTGATGCCACTCCATAGCGAGTCGACCTGAGTGGCCACCAAGGAAACGCCGGCGATACCGGCGATCGCTATGAGCCCGATGATGAGACCGTATTCAACCAACGACTGGCCGGACTGGTTAGCGCGCTTCAGCTGGTGCAAAGCCGTAGAAATCAGCTCTAGATACATGTTTTCCCTCCACTTGCTTTCAGCTATAAAGTCGACACGTAGATAGTGGTTCAAGAGGGGTGATCTTCTGCGATTTCAAGTCGATTCAGGATCCAAAAGAAGCGAAAAGAAAAGCGCCGCCTGGTGGACCAGACGGCGCTTTCAATTACGCTAAACGTAACTACGGGGTTTGGGCGTTCTGCAGCTCCGTCGAGACGCTGGTGAACACGTTGACGATGTCCTGGCCAAGCGTGGTAAGGATGACGATGGCAGCGATGCTGAGGAGAGCGACGATTAGACCGTACTCAACCAGCGTCTGGCCGGACTCTTCTTTGATCTCCTGGAACTTGACCAGGATTCGGCTCATGAACTCGTTAATCTTCTGCAATGTAAGTTCTCCTGCTTTCAGTATTTTGGCCCTCAGGGGCTCTTAGGTGGCTTCCAGGCCAGACGCTTACCGGACCCGTGGTATTCGCAAAATCCAGCGTGCGCTCATCACGGGCTGAATGGCTTGGCTCTGATTCAGTTGCTAGGCGACACCTCCGTCTTCACCAGGCCTTCGCCTCGGCCTTGCTTGGTGTTTCTCAGTCCTACACTAGTAGTCGGCCTGCTCAACCAACTCTGAAGGTTTTTTGGGGCGTTCCCTGATTTTTCCGGCGCTGATTTGACTCGCGATTATGAATCGTTATTCCAGCCCACGTCCCACAATATGAGCCTGGCTTAATCGCCTGGCTGATAAACACAAAACGGTCCGCCGACATATGTCGAAGCGGACCTTTGGATGTAATAAGGATTATGTCGTCGGTCGATAAGCTGGCGGGCTCAGGCCGCGCGGCGCGAGTGGCCGCCGCCACCCTTCCGAGGCTCCAATTTCAACAGGCGCAGGCGAAGCTCGCCAAGGAACTCCTTGGAAGGCTCCACGTCTTGCGGTAGCGGGTGGATCGAGGCCGCAACGGCTTCGAGCTCGCTCTTTGCCTCGTCATTCGCTACCAGGCGCAGGTGGTTAGTTTTGTGCTCCATCACGAACGTCCTCTTTCCAGATTTCCTTTATAGTTTCGGCCGCCACGCCGGTTTCTGATGCCCTACTGCTGCATCAGTTTCCGGAGGTTGCCCAGGGCTCGATGCTGGATCACGCGAACGGCGGGTACGCTTTTGCCGATCATTGCGGCGACCTCCGTGTAGTCGAGTTCTTCGACGAAGCGCAGCATGATGACCTGCCGTTGCTCGTCACGCAGGCGAAGTACGGCGTCGCGCACGCTGCTTTCGTCGCTCGCCTGCTCCAGCGATTCCTCAGGATTGCCGCGCCGTTTGTTATCGACGAAGCCTTCGTCGAGCTCACTGTAGTCCCGCTTGGAGCGCAGGTAGGAGATCATCAGGTTGTGGGAGATGCGCAGCAGCCAGGCGACGAAGGGTGCGCCGCGCTCCTTGTAGCGATCGATAGCCTCCCAAGCCTTCAGAAAGGTCTGAGCCGTAAGGTCCTCGGCTTCGCGAGCGTCGTTGACCAGGTAGTAAATGTGACGATAGACCCGCACAACGTGGCGGTCGTAGAGGTCAGCAAACGCCGCCTGCTCGCGCGCTGTCGCACGAACTACGAGTCGCCTTTCCTCATCTCGGTCTGGCTTGTCCTCCTGGGCCGGCTTCGAGCCGTTGGAGACGGTATTCGTGGAGGGTGATCCGTCGGCCAAAAGCGATCCTCCCTTAAGGGAGGATCGGCATTTAACTCGGCGCCTTAAGTGTCAGATGGGTCCGGACTGAATCTAGGCTCCCCGGGCGCGCTGCTCGGGCTCCTCTTCGGAGTCGTCCTGCACAGCGTTCTGCTGCGTCGCCGAGCCGGCTTCATCGTCAGCCGTGACAAAGCCGCCCCAGGCGTCAGGCTGAACGATCTGGCCGATACCGTCGTCGATCGGCTGCGACTGCTCCACCAGCCAGTCGGCAGACTTCGGTTCGAGCAGCGTGGGGCCGCCATCGGCGGCGCAACGGGCGTCGTGCTGTCCCAACCCCAGTTCTGCTCCTTGGATTCCTCACTGTCGTCGGACGGCGACGACTTCTCAGGCATGTCACTGCTCCCGCCGGCGGCCGCGACGCTGGAGCCGGCGCTCGGATCCCAGCCCGAAGCGTCCAGCGACGGGTCAGCGGACTCAGCGCGTGATGGATCAGGCGTTGCGTCCGGGTCATGGCCAGGCGTCGCGGCCTGTTCCGGGACGTCCTGGTCCTCCACGCTGCGATCTGCCTCGGTCAGGCCAAAGCTGAGACGCAGCGCCATGCCGTGCTCCTGAGGCAGGCGGTCCGGCACCGCTGTCGCTTGATCGCCGGTCACCTTTCCTTGATGCGACTGGAAGATGAGGCGGTATGGACCGATGCGCATCTCATCGCCGTCGTCGAGGAACTGCCAGCCGGCCGTCACACCCTCCGTAGCCATGGCGCTCGCGTGGTTAATTTGTGATAAACGAGGCGGCCGCGCTGGACCCAGACGCGGGCCTCCTCGGCGGCGATAAGACCGCCGGCATCGCCCACGCGCATGTCGACCTCAGCGCCACTGCCGAAGGAGAGCGGTAGCGACTTTATGTCAAATTCGCGGATCGTCTCCAGCTCGCCACCCTTAACGGCGGCTTCGTCCATGATCACGACTCGCCCCTGAACGATTTCAGCCTGAGGCGCCTCTGCTGGGACTCGATGCAATGGATGCTCAGACTCTTCGTCAGACCATTCCTCCGCCTTCTGACCTCCACCGGAAACCCGCAGGGAGGCCCACGTGTCCACTGGGCTGTAGGTTGGCGTCGTGGCCTTAAGCCAGCGCTTCCTGCCAAACTTAACAATGAAGAATGCCAAAATGAGAAGCACTGCGAGGATGAGAATCGGAATAATCGGCAGACTGGGGCCTCCGGAAGCCGCGACCAGGACAGGAACCAGGAACGGTACCTGAACCTCACCCTCGCGCCCTGCGATGTCCGTCGCGACGACCTTGAGCACATGGTTGCCGTTTTCCAGCAAAGACGCGTCGAGCGTGTAGCTACCGACGCCTACCGAGGTGTGGACCACCTCACCGTCGAGGATGTACTCGACCTTGACGACCTCGATCCCATCTTGAACCGTGGGGACCAGATCGACTACGCCGTTGTGCTTGTCGCCGGGGTTGATCCCCGCCAACGACATGGTGAATGGCGGCGGAATGGCGCCCTCCAGCGGACCCAGGGCCCGCTCAGCAAAGGCGTTGTCGGCGCGATGGATGACATGGACTTTCAGAGTGCCGGCGACGGTACGGTCGATCAAGCGCGGAACATCCGTGACCAGCGTGTACTGGCTACGAATCGCGAAAGCGAGGCTGGTGTAGGCCTGCCGCAGCTCGGCCGGCGTGGCTGCCTCAATGAGAGCGCCGCCGCTGGCGCTGGTCAGCTCGGCCAGGTACTCGCGGTCCGTGTTGGCACCAAGGCTTACAGCGATGAAGCTGACGCCGGACTCGGCGGCCGACTGTATCGAGCCGTCGCGCGCGTCCAGATTGACGTTGGCCAGTCCGTCGCTGAGGACAACGATGAGCTTTCGGCTGCGCGGCACCTCAGCCATCTTGGCAGCAGCGGCTGTGACGCCGTCATAAAGCGCCGTATCGTTGGTCAGGGTGAGGTTGGCAACGGCCGAGGCGAGTGCTTCGCGGTCGGATGTGAAGTCCTGAACCAGATTAACGCCGCTCGAGAACGTCATCACGGCGACCTCGTCGTTCGGCTCCAGGACATTGATGAACTCGCTGATCGCGATCTGGGCCTGCTGGATCCGTTCGCCCTCCATGCTGCCACTGGCGTCGACCAGCAGAAGGACCGAGGCGGGCTGGCGGTCGGTTGAGGTGTGGAGCTCTCGTACGATCAGCGCGGTGTCGTTGATCCAGGCGTTGAAGCTGGAGGGGTCAAGACGACGGAACGGCTGGCCGTTCTCGTCGACGGCGCTGACGCTGAGGACCATACGGCCGGGCTCTTCATCGACAGACATGATCTCGATGTTGACGGGGTCGGCGGCGAAAACGGCGCCAGCGAACGTCAGGCTGACGATCGTGGCGAGGAGAGCGGCGGGTCTAAGAATCATTCTCACTCGTTCTTCTCTCACTAAGGGAAGGTCTACTATCTTGTCGGCGGGAGTGGTGAGACACTCCCGCCCGCAGCCGCCACCTGGATAGTGCCCGGGCCGTCTTGGACGCTTCGGTTAGCATGTTTCGTACTCGGAACGCATTGAATTCAGATTGATTTCACCCTGTACGACAAAAACTACGGCGCGCAGGGCTTGACTTAACGCGAAATGTTATGGCACCATGGCGCAGCCTTAGACAGTGGCCGTTGGCCTGAATGAAGATTCGGCAGACAACGGTCGTCCTTGAGCCAGCAACCCCCTTGAGGGACTCAAGGAGCTAGCGCGATTGCTACCGTCCTTCTCAAGCAGAAGGACTCATGAGCGTCGGGGCCGGACCGGAAGGCTTGAGGCACAGGAGGCGGGGCCTGGGCCGCAGCCTCCGGCCCGGACCCGTACTTTTTCTCCATCTTCGTCCTAAACCAGTTCACGTTTACTACTTCCGATCAAATGCAGACGTCGCGGGCCTGCACGATATGTGTAGATGCGTCGACAATCTAAGAGGTAAAGCAGTTTCTGCATTGGAAGGAGTAGCAATGGAGGCTACATCACTGCCTCAGCTCCACCCCACGGCGCGACAGGCGGCACAAGACCTCGACGCGCCGTTTCGGCCTCAACCCAACTCCGCCGAGGAGACCGGTATCAGCTTCGGCCAGCTGCTGGACCTCACGGCAAGACGATTTACTACAGCGGGCGGCCTTCAGCCCGCGACATCTCCCAGGCCATGGCGCTGCCTTTTAACGTGGTCGATCAAAGGCTCAGTTTCTTCAAGCGCGAGCAGTTCATCGAGGTCGTGGGATCTAGCGGTCTCGGCGAGCAAGAGTATCAGTACGCGCTGAGCGAAAAGGTACGGAGCGTGCCCTCGAGGCGCTGGAGCGTAATGCTTACGTTGGCCCAACCCTGATTCCGTTCGAGGACTACGTCAACCTCACCATGGAGCAATCCGTACGTCAGACCCGCGTCGACGCCGAAGTCGTCGGTAATGCGCTGCACGATCTGATCCTGAACGCGACGACGCGCGATCTGGTCGGGCCTGCCGTGAACTCCGGACGCTCTATGCTGCTGTACGGCGACCCGGGAAACGGTAAGTCTTCGATCGCCAAGGGTATCGGCCGCATGCTGAAAGGCCGCGTCCTGGTACCGCACGCGATCGACGTCAGCGGACAAACGATCCGCGTCTTCGACCCACGGGTTCACTTCCCGGTTAACGATGAAGAAGACGAGGCGGAGACAGACGATGACCGCCGCGACGTCAACGGTTATGTGTCGCAGCGGCCGGAAAGGCGGCGTGACAGCCGCTGGGTCGTCACCAAACGACCCCTGATCATCACCGGCGGCGAGCTGACCCTGGCCGACCTGGAGCTGAAGTTCTCGCCCGCCTCCAAGTTCTACATCGCCCCGGTGCAGATGAAGGCGAACAGCAGCATCCTGGTCATCGATGACTCGGCCGTCAGCTGGTGGCGCCCAAAGAGCTGCTGAACCGCTGGATCGTGCCGATGGAAGCCCGCGTCGACCATCTCTCGCTGCTGAGCGGTGAGACAATCGAGATCCCGTTCGAGCTGCTGCTGGTATTTTCGACTAACATCCCGCCGCAGCAGCTAGGTGACGAGGCGTTCTTCCGCCGCATCCGCCACAAGATCGAGGTGGGCGACCCTGACGAGGAGTCCTTCCTCAAGATCATGCAGCTGGTCTGCAGCGCCAACAACGTCCCGTACGAGGAGGCGGCCGGCCACTACATCATTGAACGCTACTACAAGCCGAAGAACCGGCATCTACGCGGCGTGCATCCGCGTGACATCGTCGACCTGGTGATGGACATCAGCAGCTTCCAGAAGCGCCCGGCAGAGTGTTCGCGCGAACTGATCGACCTCGCGTGCGCCTCCTACTTCATCGACGACCGTGCCGAGTACGAGGAGCAGAACCGGTCACGACTTGCCGCTGGGTCTGACGAAGACGTGGCGAAAGCAAGCTGAAGACGCAGCGTGGCAAGCCAAGGAAGGGGACGTCCGTAAAGACGTCCCCTCTTTTTGAGCTACGCGAAGGCAGCCGCGAGCTGAATTCGCAATTCCAATAGGACGCTACAGACGAAGCGACGACGACGAACCACAAGGGCGTCAGCCCAAACGAAACGACGCCCCCACCTTAGGAATCGCGCGAATGCGCGGCAGTTATGAGACGGCTGGCCGAGCTGACTCCGAGTTCACCAGGGGTGGCGCACGCTCCGTTACAAAAGCTGCCCTTGTCAGACTGGCTGCTCGTGCGGCCTTACGGCCCGGTGAAGATTACGGTGAAGTACTTCATGTCGTTGGCGCCGAAGGCAACACCGATGCCCACCCTGGTGTAGCTGGTTTCGAGGATGTTGGCGCGGTGGCCGGTGCTGTTCATGAAGCCGTTCATCGCCACGGTCACTGTTTCCGAGTCGGGATAGTTGTTGCGGGCGATGTTCTCACCGGCGATCTGATAGACGTAGCCGATGCCGCCGAGCAGGTCAAACTCTGTCGGCCCGCAGACTGTGTGCGAGAAGCAGTTCGTGTTCGCCATGGTCTGTGAGCGCTGCCGAGCCAGGTCGACCAGCTGAGCGTCGATGGCCAGCGGAGCGACGCCGTTGTTGGCGCGCTGCAGGTTGTGGCTGCCAAACATGGCTGCTTCCATCGAGTGCAGCGCAATCGATTGCGGCGGAGGCGGCGAAGTTGGTGTCGCCGTGGGCGGGACCGGCGTTGCGGTCGGAGCGGGCGGCTAGTCGCGGTAGGAGTCGCGGGCGGCTGTGTAGGCGCCTGCGTCGCCGCCGCCGTGGGGCTGGGAGCGGGCGTGGGCGGCCCTTGGTCGGCGTGGCCGCCGGGCTGGTGGCGGTCGCGGGTTGCTTTGTAGCTGTCGGTTCGACGGCGGCGCTGTTGGCAGTGCTCGACGAGGGCTCGTCCGTGGAAGCCGGCTTCGGGTCCTCGGATGAGGCGTTCGCGGCGCTGGTCGAGGCCGCGGTCGGCGAGGGGATCGGTTGCGCGGCATCGGTCGCAGCACGGTCCGCTGCAGCGTCGCGGTCGAGAGGCGCGCCGGGCGGGGGATTCAGGGCGCCCGTGGCCGACGCCGCGGAGCCACCGCCGCGATCTGCCGCGGTGGTCGTCTCAACCGCGTTCTCGCCACCGCCCAGGCCGAGCGCCGTCAGGCCGACCGCGATGGTCAAGAAGCCGCCGGCAACGAAGGCTATCGAGATGGCTTTGGGGTTGATCCGGGCCCTCCTGGTCCCGCGTTTCCGCTGGTTCCCTGGAGGCCTCTTCCTTGCGGCGAGCCGGGGATTGTTGCGAGTCAGCCGCCGGTCCGTGGCAGCGAGTTAGGGTTCTCTCTAAGGCGAGTTAGGGTTCCCTCTAATTAGTAATCGTCCGGAGTTTCCCTGACTTGACGGCTTTGGCCGTCCGTCTGGGGTCGGATTTTCGTGGCCCGGGGCCGTCCTCTAGTCTTTAGAGGCGATGAATCGAATGGCGGATACGCAGCAAAGCCTGGTTGCGGGCGCGGACGGTTGCCGCGGGTGCTGGGTCTGCGTCACGGCCCAGCCACGACGAGAAGGGCATCTCGCCCTGGTCGACGTCTTCGTTGTGCCCGATTTCGACGCCCTGCTGAGCCGGACGCGGGCCTGCGCCGCGCTGGCGGTCGACATCCCCATCGGCCTCAGCCGGGATGGACCCCGCGAGGCGGATTACGAGGCGCGCCGCCGCATTGGGCCTCGCCGCAGCAGCGTCTTCCCGCCGCCGCCGCGGCTCCTGCTCGGCATTGGCGACTACCAGACGGCAAACTCGACGTCGCGGGCGCGCTTCCAGCGCGGCCTGCAGAAGCAGGCTTTCAACATCTTGCCGAAGATTCGCGAGGCCGACGCGGCCATGCAGCCGGCGATGCAGGACTACATCGTGGAATCGCACCCCGAAGTCAGCTTCTGGGCGCTGGCCGGCAACCAACCGCTGCCGCTTTCGAAGCACAGTACGGATGGCCTCGAAGCCCGCCTGCGGCTGCTTGAAACCGTCTACGGGGCGTCGATTCGCGACCTGAGGCCGCCGCGAGGCGCCGCGCGGGACGACCTCTACGACGCCTGCGTGCTGGTCTGGACCGCGGCGCGAGTCGCCGCGGGTAGCGCCGTACATCTGCCGCTACGGGCGCAACACGATGAGCGCGGCCTGCGCATCGAGATCGTCTACTAGGGGATGCTACTTGCGGCTGAAGCAGCGTGCCAGCTCGTCCGAGCTGAGGTGGAGCATCGTGGGCCGGCCGTGGGGGCAGGTCTGCGGCGTGTCGCAGGCCTCGAGCTGCTGCAGCAGGTCGCGCATCTCCTCCGGCGCCAGCGTCTGGCCGGCGCGCACCGCGGCGTGGCAGGCCAGCGAGGCCGCCACGCGGCGCCGCGGGTCGGCCGGCGAATCCTCCCGCGTCAGCAGGTCGAGCAGCTCGACAAAGGCCCGCGCCGGGTCGTCGCGCCGCAGGTCAGCCGGCGCGGCGCGCAGCAGGAACCCGCCGGGCCCGAAGGGCTCGACCTCGAAGCCGTGCTCCTGCAAAGACGGCGCCAGGCTGGTCACGAGCGAGGTCTGCGACGGCGTCAGCTCCAACATCACTGGCGCCAGTAGTGGCTGGGAGGCTGCCACGGAGCCGGTCAGGGAAGCCAGGCAGCGTTCGAACAGGACGCGCTCGTGCGCCGCGTGCTGGTCGATGAGATAGAGGCCGGCCGGACCCTCAGCGATGACGTAGGTCGTGCCTGCCTGGCCCAGCGGCCGCATGATCGGCAGGCCAGCCATGAGCGGCGTTTCCGCCGGCTGCAAGCTGGAGGTTGCCTGCGATGACAGCAACTGCGACTGCAGCGGGCCATCCTGCAAGGTCGGTGCGGTGAAGGCGAAGCTCGTACCAGAGGGCGCCGGGCGCGGCCATCCGAATGGCAATTCGGAGCCGGCCGACGCCAGGCCGGACAGCGACCGGCGAATCGGCCGTTGCACCAGCGCAAACACGGCGCGCTCGTTGCGCAGCCTGACCTCGGCTTTGGCGGGATGCACGTTGACGTCGACCTCCTCCGGCGGCAGTCGCAGGTCGACCAGCGTGATCGGGAAGCGTCCCGTTTGCAGCAGCCCGCTGTAGGCCTCTTCGACGGCGTAGGCGAGGGAGCGGCTACGTACCCAGCGGCGGTTGATGAACAACGTGATATAGCCGCGGTTGGCGCGCGTGATCGGTGGCGGCGTGAACAGGGCTTCGACCCGGCAATTCTCGGCCTCGTCCGCGGCCTCGAGCATCGCCGCCGCCACGTCCCGCCCGTAGACGCCGGCAGCAGCTTCGCGCCGGCTGCCCGAGCCGTCCGTCATGAACGTATCCCTGCCATCTAACCGAAGCGTAAAGGCGACCTCCGGATAGGCCAGCGCATAGTGGCTGACGACGGCGCCGATCTGGGAAGCCTCGGCTGCCGCGGTGCGCAGGAACTTAAGTCGAGCCGGCTGCTCCCGGAACAGGCTCTTGACGCTCAAAGCCGTGCCCGGCGCGGCGCCAGCGGCGCCCTGCTGCGACATTTCCCCGAAGCTGAAACGCACGCGCGCCGCCCGCGGCGAGTCATGCTGCCGCGAAACCGCCTCGACCTCCGCAACCGCCGCGATGCTGGGCAGCGCTTCGCCGCGGAAGCCCAGCGTCTTGATCGCGCCGAGGTCGGCGTCGTCCTGCAGCTTGCTCGTGGCGTGGCGTGAGAAGGCCAGCGGCAGCTCGTCGGGCTCGATACCACAACCGTCGTCGACGACGCGGATCAGCGCCACACCGCCCTCATTGGCCTCGACGCTGACGCGCGTGGCTCCGGCGTCGAGCGCGTTCTCGACGAGCTCCTTGACGATGGAAGCGGGGCGCTCGACTACTTCGCCCGCGGCGATGCGGGATGCGACTTCCGGCGGGAGGATTCGGATCGACACGCTGAGCTATTTTAGCCGCGTCACAGCGGTCTTCGTGCAGTAGTTATGTCGAGCACCCGCCCCGGCGCCCTAACGCCTGAGTAAGCCCGTGCGACAGGGCCTTCTTACTCTGGACTACTCCCGATCCGGTTGCCTAGCATGGAGGCATGACCAACGAAACCGAAGGCAGCGTCGAGCAGGTCGCGCCCAGGCCCGAGCTGCTCCTGGAGAACTGGCGCAACGAGCTGGACAGCGCCGACCTCTACACGTACCTTGCCCGCCGCGAGCCCGACCGCCAGCGCGCTGGCCTGATGCTGGAGATGGCCGAGGCTGAGACCCGTCACGCCGCGGTGATGCGCAACGGGCTGCAGCAGCAGGGCGTCAGGCTGCCCGCCTTCCACGTCAGCTTCAAGACACGCCTGATGAAGTTTCTGGCGGGCATCGGCGGGCCGCGCCTGGTCTACCCGCTGCTGCACGGCAGCGAGATCGAGGGGACCGCCGACTACGCGGCGCAGGACAAAAGCACTGCGGCGCTGGCCGGCGAGGAGCGCAGCCACGCGCGCACCCTCGGCGAGCTTTCGCACGCAGGGGCGCCGACGGGCGAGCGATGGCACCGCACCGCCGGCGGCGGGACGCTTCGGGCGGCGGTCTTCGGCGTCAACGACGGCCTGGTCTCCAACCTCAGCCTGGTCATGGGCTTCGCCGGCGCCAGCGCCGACGCCAAGTTCGTGCTGCTGGCCGGCCTCTCGGGGCTGCTGGCCGGCGCGTCCTCCATGGCGGCGGGTGAATACGTTTCGATGAAGGCGCAGCGCGAGCTGTTCGAGCGCCAGATCGAGCTCGAAGCCGCGGAGCTGGCGGTGACGCCGGCGGAAGAGGTCGAGGAGCTGGCGCTGATCTATCGCGCCAAGGGCCTCAACAAGGATGAGGCTGAGAAGCTGGCCGCGCGGCTGACCGAGGACCCCAAGGTCGCGCTCGACACGCTGGTGCGCGAGGAGCTGGGCCTCGACCCAAACGAGCTGGGCAACCCCGTGGCGGCGTCGGCCGGCTCCTTCGTCGCCTTCGCCGCGGGCGCCATCCTGCCGGTGCTGCCGTTCTTCTTCGGCGCTTCGACGTCCCTGGTCATCGCCAGCATCGCGGTCAGCGGCGTGGCGCTGTTCGGGGTGGGTGCGCTGCTGTCGCTGTTCACCGGCAAGGGAACCCTGTTCAGCGGCGGACGACAGCTCCTGATCGGCGCCGTCGCGGCCAGCATCACCTTCGGGCTGGGTTCGCTGATCGGCGCTTCAACCGAGATTTAGTCCCCTTCGACGTCAGGGTTTCGCATTTTCGTTTCTTGACAGGGTCCTTTCATTCATTGCGGGTAGTCTGCAATGAATGAAAACACTCAGAAAGAAAAACGTGGCTATGCCAGTCCCTTGCGCGTCGATCAGGCCAACCAGACCCGCGAGCGCATCCTCGAAGCCTTTGCGGAGCAGCTGGTCGACGGGGGACTGAAAGACTTCTCGATCGAACGGGTGGCAAGCCGGGCGGGAGTCTCGACGCGGACGGTCTACCACCACTTCCCGAATCGTGACGACCTCCTGGATGCCGTGACAACCTGGCTCGACGAACGTGTGGCTGTGGAAGCCGTCACCGAAGCCACCGACAGCGAGGAGTTTCTGCACGGCATCGGCGCAGCCTTCGCGAGCTTTGACGAGCACGAGACGATGATTCGGGCTCAGCTGATAACCGAGCTGGGTCAAACGATCCGAGCGCACGGCCGGTCAAGGCGCCGCCCTGCTATCGAGTCGATTGTGCGCCGGGCTGCTCCGAACCTGGCGCCGTCGGAAATCCGTCGCGCGACTTCGGTGATTCATTACCTCGCCAGCAGCGAGGCCTGGCGTTCGATGAAGGATGAATCCGGACTATCGGGTCGGGAAGCCGGGCAGGCGGTGACCTGGGCGATCCGGACCCTGTTGGCGGAACTGAAGCAGCAGGAGCGAACCTAGTAACAACCAGAGAGGCGGGGACAATGGTGAGCAGTAGCCAAGACCTGGGAAGCGCCCGGACCGGGAATGTGGGAGTTCGACGAGGCCCATCAGTCGGCACCGTTTTCGACCTACATGCTCGAGCTATTCAAGACCTACTTCAGCACGGGCATAGAAGAGGGCGGTCTCAGATACGGCACCTTGATCGAGCGCTTTGATATTCGCGATCTCGATGGCTGGGTGTGCATGCGGCCTCGCATCGTCGGTGCTCCGGAGAAGCCGGGGCCGTTGCCGCCGCGGTTGCGGTATCGGCGGTGCGCTGGCGTGAGGACGCCGAGTGGTGGCTGACCGAAGGCCGCGACTCGATGCGGGCCCGATTAGGCGCGCTACAAGCCGTCGATCTTGCCCCGCTAAGCGATGAGCAACTGCGCGATCATCTTGCCGATCTGACTTCGGCAATGGTCGATGGAGTGCGGGTCCACTTTCGCGACGCCCTGGCGCACTCGGCGTAGGCGATTGGCTCGCGAGCACAACGCAGTGGACCGGCGTTCCCCCGGAAGAAGCCCTAACCGCGTTGGAAGGCGCATCGCCCTTCTCTGTGGATGCCCTGAAATACCTGAATAAGATTGCCGCGGCCGCCAAGGACTCGCCGGCCGCGATCGAGGCGCTGACCGGCGCGGGAGACGCACCGGAGCGCCTGGAGGCCCTACGGGCCGCATCACCGGCCGTAGCTGCTAGCCTCGACGCGTACCTTGATGAACACGGCTGGCGGATCTATACCGGCTTCGACATCGCCGACAAAGCAACCATCGAAGTCCCTGAGAACATCCTCGATAGCGTGGCGGCACTCCTGAACCCGGTCGACGCCAGAGTCGCCGACGACTCCTTCGCGGCGTGGCTACGGGCCAGGGTGCCCGCGGCGCATATCGACGAATATGACGCGCTGTTCGAGACAGCCCGAATTCTCTACGGAGTTCGCGACGATGACGCCGGGCCCTGTGCTCATTGGACGCTAGGCCTGATACGACGCGTCTTGCTGGAGGCCGGCGCGCGGCTGGCACAGCGAGGCCATCTGAGGCAGCCGGAGCACATCTTCGATGCGACGCCCTCGGAGGTAGAGGCGTTGCTGGGAGCCACGGGACCCCAGGTTTCCGGCGAAGAGCTCGCCAGCCGGGCGGAAGCGCGCGTTGCCAGCGCCGCGAATCGGCCTCCGTCTCGCCTCGGTGAGGACGAGGGGCCACCGCCGCCGGATGACTGGCTACCTCCTGCGATAGCGCGAGTCAATCGCGCCTTAATGATGGCCATGTCGATTGAGTACCCGGCCCCGACCGAGAATTCGAGCGGAGAGGACGGGAAGGCAGCAATAGCTGGCCTGGCAGCCAGTCGAGGCACTTACGAGGGGCGCGCTTGCCTCGTGCAGGGCCCGGACGACTTCGCGAAGCTGCGATCGGGCGACATTCTCGTGGCGTCGTTCACGACCACGGCCTACAACGTTGTGCTGCCGTTGCTTGGGGGCGTGGTGACCGACAAGGGTGGCGTCCTCAGCCACGCCGCGATCGTGGCGCGCGAGTTCGCTATACCGGCAATTGTCAACACGGTCAACGGCACATCCGTCATCGTCGACGGGTCGCGAATCAGGATCGACGGCAGCGCGGGCACAGTCGAAGTCCTCCATCCGGGCTCACCAACCACGGAACCGCCATCAGCGCCCGATGATGCGCGTCAAGGTGTTGCTCGCTAGACCGGCTCGGAAACCGCTCCGGCAGCCTCGAGCCGGCGCTTCGCCTCCGACAACACGGCTTCCGGCAACGGCCCTTTGGTCGCCGCCTCGATGTTGTCCTTGAGGTGGTCCGGGTTCTTCGTGCCGACGATGGTCGTGGTCAGTCCCGGGTGCGACAGCGTGAAGCGCAGCGTGAACTCCATGCGCGACGTGCCGTCCAGCAGCTCGTCGAGCTTGGCGACCTCCCAGCGGTCCTTCATGGTCTCGCCCGGCACCATGTAGTTGGTGCGGTTCCAGGCGGTCGGCGCACCGCGCGCCACGCCGCCACGGATGATCGTGCCGTGGCCCGTCTCAGCCGCCTTGGCGATCACGTCCTCGTGCTCGCGCTGCAGCGCCGAGTAAGGGATCTGGAACGCCGCGAAGACGCCCATGTCGATCTGCTCGACCAGGTTGGGCAGCGTGCCCGAGACGCCGACGAAGCGCACCTTGCCCTCGTCGCGCAGCTTCAGCGCTTCCTGCAGCGCGCCGTCCTTCTCGAACTCGTCCCTGGTCAGGCTGCGGTGAAACTGCACCAGGTCCAGGTGGTCCGTGTTGAGGCGCTTGAGGCTGTTCTCGACGCCCTTGCGGATGTTCTCTGCCGTGTGGATGTGCTCGCCCTGCTGCCCGCCGACGACGCAGCCGCACTTCGAAGCGAGAAAATACTCGTCGCGGCGGTGTGAGATGTACTTGCCGATCAACTCCTCGCTGCCGCCGTAGTCGATCGACGTGTCGATGAAGTTGATGCCGTTGTCCAGCACCGCGTTGAGGATCGTCTCGGCCTGCTGGTCGGTCACCTTGGGCCCGCGCGGGGCGCCGCGTAGCTCCATCGCGCCGAAGCCGAGGATGGTCGCTTCGAAGCCGGTCTTGCCGAGGGTTCGTTTTGGTAGGTCTGCCATTGGGGTACTCCTTCTAGTTTCGAGACGATCCTAAGCCGTCGTGACGAGTAAGCGCCAATCATCACTCCCCTGTCATCCTGAGGCGCTAGCCGAAGGATCAAAGCGCTGCGCCTCGACGAGACGAAACGACCGGCTTTCGCGTCCCGCCTTGATCCTTCGCCTGATGGCTCAGGATGACAACTGATGACAACCAGCGATGCCGCCACTCGCCTCAGCGCTACCGAGCGTTGCACAATGTCGTGAACCCCGCGCGTAGCCAGCTGAGGTGCGAAATGGAGATCATTCTCGTCGAGGTCAACGTCAAGCCGGAGCGTCTGGACGCCTTCCTGGAGCTGATCAAGTACGACGCCGAGCACTCCGAGGGCGACGAGCCGGGCTGCCTGCGCTTTGACGTGCTGCAGGACACCGAGGACGCGCACAAGTTCTTCTACTACGAGGTCTACAAGGACGAGGCAGCCCGCGCGGCGCATCGCGAGACGCCGCACTTCAAGAAATACGCCGAGGAGTCGGCAGACATGTTCTCCGGACCGGCGACGCAGCACATCATCAAGAATGACGTGCCGGCCGACGCCGCCTGGCGCTAGCCGAGAACTGGGTAGAAGCTTCGGAACCGCTAACGGAGGGCAGCGCTCGGCCAGACGAGTAACGGATCTATCCAGGGCCAGGAGTAGGGCTTGTCAGCCGAAGGCATCGTAGTCAGTGCTGTTATCGTCTTCTTTCTCTTCCTGGTGAGATATAGAGGACGCGGCCCGGGGCCAGTGGATGACGCGCCCGAAATCGGGTCAAGGAGTCAATTCTGGTGGCTGCTCAATCCAGCCTCTTTAACCCTGGTGGCGATGACAGCGGCGATTGGTGCGATTGCGGTGGTGGACCAGCAGTACGCGATTGCCGGTATTTCATTTACAGCGTTGATTGCCTCAATCGCCCTACGGCTCTTTCTAGTGTCAAAGAATCGCTGACCAGAGATTCGAACCTCGAGCGTCGAAGTACGTGCGGTTCTTACTCGCGCAGCTTTGCCTTGAGCTCGTAGAGGCGCGTCAGCGCCTGCAGCGGGGTTAGCGCGTCGAGATCGATCTCGGCCAGCGCCGCCTCCACCTCGGAGGGCGTCATGGTCGCGAGCAGCGGCAGCTGTGGCACCGCAGCGCCGCGCTTCGACGGGCCCTCGTGGGCTGTCTCCTCCAGCGCCGCCAGCACCTCACGCGCCCGCTCGATCACCGGCGCTGGCATGCCCGCCAACTCGGCCACGTGAATGCCGTAGCTGCGGTCGGCGCCGCCGTCGACGATGCGGTGCAGGAAGACCACCGTACCGTCTTGCTCCGTGACGGCGACGCTCTGGTTGCGGACGCGCGGCAACGAGTCGGCCAGCGACGTCATCTCGTGGTAGTGCGTCGCGAACAGCGTCTTGGCGGCGCGCTGCGGCCGTGCGTGCAGGTACTCGACTACGGCCCGCGCGATGGCCAGGCCGTCGTAGGTGCTGGTGCCGCGGCCGACCTCGTCGAACAGCACCAGCGAGCGCCGCGTCGCGCCGCGCAGGATCGCCGCCGTCTCCAGCATCTCGACCATGAAGGTCGATTCGCCGCGCGAGAGGTCGTCCTGGGCGCCGATGCGGGTGAAGATGCGGTCGACCACGCCGATGCGCGCGCTCGAGGCCGGCACGAAGCTGCCGGCCTGCGCCAGCAGCACGATCAGCGCCACCTGCCGCAGGTAAGTCGACTTGCCGGCCATGTTCGGACCCGTCAGCACGACGACCTGCGCGCCGCCGCTCTCGAGCTGTGTATCGTTGGGCACGAAGCGGCCTTCGCCCAGGCTGCGTTCCACCACCGGGTGGCGGCCGTTTCGGATAGCGATAACCTCACCCTCGTCGATCTGAGGGCGCACGTAGCCGTTGCGCGCCGCGGTCTCGGCCAGAGCGCTGTGGACGTCGATCTCGGCCACGCTGCGGGCCAACGAGCCCAGAACCTCGGAAGACGCCGCCATCTGGGCGCAGACCTGCCGGAACAGCGCGCCCTCAAGCTCACCGATCGCTTCGCGCGCGCCCAGAATGCGCTCCTCCAGCTCCTTGAGTCGCGGTGTCGTGTAGCGCTCGGCGTTGACCAGCGTCTGCTTGCGCTGGTAGTCCTGCGGCACCAGGGCCTGGTTCGCCTTGCTGACCTCGAGGTAGTAGCCGAAGACGCGGTTGTAGGCGACGCGCAAGCCACGGATGCCGCTGCGTTCGCGTTCTGCCGCCTCGAGCTCGGCCAGGGCCCGGCGCGCGTCGCCGGTGAGTTCGCGCGCCTCGTCCAGTTCGCGCGAAAAGCCCTCGCGGATGACGCCGCCGTCGCCGACCAGCGGCGCTGGGTCGTCGGCCAGTGCGGCGCGCAGCAAGGCTGAAGCCTCATCGCCCGCGCTCGCCTCTGTAGTCACGTCGTAGCCCTTTTTACACGCTTCGATTAGCCCTGAATATGCTTCGAGCCCTTTACGCAACCCCGCCAGGTCGCGCGGCAGCGCAGCGCCCGCGGTGATGCGCCCCAGGATGCGTTCGAGGTCCGGCATGTCGCGCAGCTGGTCACGCACCGCGCCACGGATCAGGGCCTCATTGAAGAACGACTCGACTCGATCCAGCCGGGCATTGATCTCCGACGCGTCGACCAGTGGCTGGCCGAGCCACCGCGTCAGCGCGCGTGAGCCCATCGCCGTGCGCGTCGCATCCACCGCTTCGATTAAGCTGCCACGCCGGCCGCCCTCACGCGTCGAGGCGAACAGCTCGAGGTGACGTCGCGCGCTAGCGTCCAGCACCAGGTAGCGCGCCGGATTGTAGACGCGGAGGTCGCGCAGGTTGGCCAGCGCCGCCTTCTGGTTGTCGCCCAGGTAGGCCAGGACGGCACCGGCAGCCGCCGTCGCCCCCGCCATACCGCGCAGCCCGTATCCCTCCAACGACGCAACTCCGAAGTGCTCCTGAAGCCGTCCTGCGGCCTCGTCGGGATGAAACAGGCGCGTGTCCAGCGGCGTGCGCGGCGATTCGTAGGGCGCCGGCAGGTCTACGCCTTCTGGCAGCAGCAACTCGGCAGGCGCCAAGCGCGCCAGCTCGGTCGCGAGGTCGGCGTCGCTCAGCTCGGTCGCGGCGAACTCGCCCGTCGTTATGTCGATATAAGCCAGGCCGTGCCGCACGTCGGCTCGCCCTGAGCCCGAAGGGGCGGGCGCCACGGCGGCGAGGTAGTTGTTCGCGGCACCGCCAAGCAGCTCCTCCTCGACCACCGTGCCCGGCGTCACGACCCGCGTCACTTCGCGTGAGACGAGGTCGCGGCCAGCACGCTTGGCCTTGCCGGTGCCCTGTTTGCCGCCGGCCGGGTCGAGTTGCTCGCAGATCGCCACTTTGTAGCCGCGGCCGACCAGCTTCTTGAGGTGCGCCTGCAGCGCGTGATGCGGCACCCCGGCCAGCGGCACGCGCAGGTCCTTGCCCATCGGCTTGGAGGTCAGTGTGATCTCGAGCTCGTGCGCCACTAGCTTGGCGTCGTCGTCGAAGGTCTCGTAGAAGTCGCCAAGCCGGAAGAAGACGATCGCGTTGGGAAAGCGGCGCTTGACGTCGAGATACTGGCGGCGGATCGGCGTGGTCACGTGACCCGTCCCCTCGCCCATCTGCCGGGCATACGGACATACGGGGGGTGGGCGGTTCACGAGGACATCTTAGCCCCAGAGAACAGGGCCTGCCAGCGCGGAAGGCCTAGTCGTAGGCGGCGGGTTGCACCGAGATCAACTCCGGCGCCGGGCCGCTGCCGGACGGGAAGCGGTCGACCACCTTGATCACGTCCGGCAGCAGCTCGTGACAGACGAAGCAGTCGAGGCAGGGGCCGTCGCTGGCGCCGGTGACGGCGTTGAGACAGGTCTCCGTAGCACGCGCCACGGCCGAGGCGTGCTCCGGGCGCTGCGCCGCTTCGCGGTCGACCTCGTAGCGCGTCAGGCCCTTGCAGACCCTGGCGCGGCAGCGGCGCTCGAAGATGTGCTCGTTGACCTCATCGGCGAATGAGTCGATGGCGTTCATGATGATCGAGGGCGCGAACTGGCCGTGGAAGCAGTTGGAGTAGCGCAGCGTCTCGGCCAGAAGGCGGAACTTCGGGATGTCGGACTCGCGACCGCCGCCGTTCTTGATGCGCCGCAGCATCTCGACCATGCGCTGGGTGCCGCCGTGACAGGTGGTGCAGCGCCCGCACGATTCGTCCTCGATGAACCACTCGAACTGCGTCGCGAGGTCGATGATGCAGGCGCGCTCGTCGAGGAAGACGAAGCCGCCGCCGCCGACGCCGACGGCGTTGCCCTCGCGGAAGCTCTCGGGCTCGATGCCGAAGTCGAGCGCGCGCTCATTGACGATGCCAAGCAGCGGACCGCCCGGCTGCAGCGCCTTGAAGCGATGGCCCGGCTGAGGCCCGCCGGCGCAGACCTCGTAGGCTTCGCGCACGCTGATGCCGAAGGGCAGCTCGAAGCAGCCAACGCGGTTGACGTGGCCGGAGACGGTGAACATCATCGTGCCCGGGTTGCGCTCGGTGCCTACCTCGGCGAACTTCTCGACGCCGACGCGCATGCAGTGGGCGGCGCCGTGGAAGCTCTGGACGTTGTTGACGTTGCTGCCCTGGCCGAAGACGCCGGAGGCGGCCGGGAACGGAGGGCGGATCTTGGGCATGCCGCGGGCGTCCTCCACCGATGCGATCAGGCCGGACTCCTCGCCGCAGACGTAGCTGCCGGCTCCGCGCAGGACTTTGAGGTCGAACGCGAAGTCGCTACCGAGCACGCTTTCGCCGAGCACGCCACGCTGGCGCGCCTGATCCACGGCACGCTGCATACGCTCGAAGGCCAGTGGGTACTCCTCGCGGACGTAGACGTAGCCGAGGTGGGCGCCGCAGGCGTAGCCGCCGATGATCATGCCCTCGATCAGTGCGTGGGGGTCGTTCTCCATCGTCATGCGGTTGACCCAGGCGCCCGGGTCGCCCTCGTCCGCGTTGCAGACCATCGTCTTCGGCGTCGCGGGCGAGGTGCGCAGGAAGTCCCATTTGCGGCCCGTCGGGAAGAAGCCGCCGCTGCGACCGCTGAGCTTCGATCCGGAGACCTCGGCGATGACCTCTTCCGGCGTCATGCCCAGGGATCGGCTGAGCCCGGTGTAAGCGTCGCGCGCTATGAAGTCGTCGATCTGGTCCGGGTCGGCGAAGCCCATGTCGGCCATGAGGCCGCGACGCTGGACCGCCCACCAGGCGTGGTCCTGCATCGGCTCGACGTCGTCGCGGTAGCCGCCCAATGCGCCGATCGCCCAGCGGTTGGCCGCCTCGTCCTTGACGACGACCGACTCGACGAACTCAGCGGCTTCTTCGGCCTTGACCGGACCGTAGACGATGACCGAACGGTCCGGCTTCGAGACGACGACGACCGGGTTGGCGAAGGACATGCCGTTGCCGCCGACCTGGTCGACGTCGGCGTCGGCATTCGCCTGCTTGACAGCGTCACGAAGGGCGTCCAGAGACGCTTGAGCCCCCACGGCGATGCTCGACGTGTCGATACAGACGGCGAGGCGCGGCCTGGCGTCGCCGTCGATGCGCTTGCCGGCCTCTTCTGCCGCGTCGAACAGCTCGCGATAGGTCGGCATCAGGGCTTCTCGCCGTTCTGCAGCTGCTTCACGAGCTCAACCGTGCCGGCGGCGGTCAGCGGCCCGACGACAACGCCGTTCACCCAGACCTGGGGCGCGTTGTCGCAGGTGCCGTTGCACTGGCCCATGTGCAGGCCGAGCTGGTTGTCGCCCGTGTTGCCGCCCATGGCGCAACCGGTCAGCGTCTCGAGCACGGTGCGGACGTTCTCGCCGCCCTTGATGTAGCAGGCCGGGCCGCTGCACCAGGAGATCGTAGTCTCGGCCGGTGGCGTCTCGCGGAACTCGGAGTAGAAGGTCAGCGCGCCGTAGACGCGGGCCTGCGAGAGACGCAGATGCTGCGCGACTGCCGGGATGGCGTCTCTCGGGACGTAGCCATTGTGGTGCTGGATGCGATGCAGGGCCTCCAGCATGTCGCCTTCACCCGGCGCCAGGCCCTCGAGAAGGCTCCGTACCTCGAGGATCGCCTCGGTCGGCTGGACGGCGCCCCAGTAGCTGGTCATCGTGGGGCCACTATACGAAGCGGGATGTGTTGGGTAAAGGCAGTGCCAGCTCCGCTTATCAAGGATCTGGTGATTTCGAGTTCTAATCAAGAAACAGCGTGGTTTGGTCTTGGATGTTGCCATCAGACCAGAGAACTTGATGGAATCGAAATCGGACCAATGAGTGACGCGAATCAGGTCCAAGCATGCTGAGTCGGACTCCAAGTCCCTCTTGCAGAGCCCGAAAGAAGCGGATCAATGAAGGGGCGAACGAATTCGAGAGCTTCTTCCAAGGTCGCTAAGTCGGGAAGAAAGGACCGTGATGCCTCAGCCGCGTATCCTCGCTGCCACATTTCCTGATCAGGTACGCCAAATGTTTTGGGCAACTTCAGCCCCCGCCTCTGCTCTTGGGTATTGAGGACCATAGCCTGCTCCACCGCATCTACGGATGCCCCACGAATGATGCACACGAGGTCGACGAGATCCTTGTACCTAGTGGACGGATTCTCCCCCGAACCATGCCTCTCGTACATCGCTGCCACTTTGTCGGCGATGTGATCAACTAGCGGATAGACACGATATCCGTGCTGCTCTACATCAGGCATTCCCACCCGAGCAAGGGCGGGTACATCGTCGGGCTCACCCGTCATTGCTACGCTTTGGCCTACGAGATCAACATGAAATTGGACCCAGGGACTCGATCCAACAATCGCGGTGACGGCGATACGTAAGCGATCATCGCCGAGGTCCACAGCTGGGCCAAGCTCAAACTGAAACCAATCCCCGATGTCCCTGCTGGCGGCGTCTCTTAACTGAGCTTCCGCCACCTCGAGGGGTGTTTCACCATAAAGATCTAAGTTTTTGTCGCCCGGAGGTTGAGGTCGCGCGCCAAAAGAGCCACAGCCCCCTTCACGAGCCAGCCGTCATCAATAAGGTAAAGACGTTCGAGAAGACGATCGTAGGCGATCTGGCGATGGAGTTGCTCCCAAGTCCATTTGCCCTCTGCTGCTATTGTCTTGAGCTTGTCACTTAGAGCTCTTCTAAACGCGCCAAGTGTTGCATATGACGATGAATCCTTCATAATCTTATGCTTCATCCTCTGCAGGTACTGAAGACACGTCTGAAGTTCCCTGTCGGGCCTGGGTGAGCCAATGGGGACCATCACTGTTTTCCGTAAGCTCTAGCAGCCATCGAAGCACCGCCAGTCCGTTATTGCGGCGAAAACCATGGCTCAACGCGTGCGACGCTAGAGGGCGAACGAATTCTGCGGGCTCCTCGATTGATCCTCTGATCGCATCAGTGATTACCTCAGCCACAGCATCTGGTTCCTCCTGATCGTAAAGAAGATCGGATACGAGTCGCGAAGGCCTGGTTATCAGAAGACCGCTCACCTTCCTGCAGTCTTCGTTTTTGATGGCTCTTTGATGAATGCGTACGTCTCGGCGTCTCGACTGTCTTCTTCTCAAGAGTGAATTCGTGGCGATCAGCCGTGAAATCCCCGATGCCGTATACGGATGCAGCTGACCGGTGTGAGATCACGCCCTGTTTTGGCGTTCGAGCCCAGGCCGGGGTCTGGGGAGCAAGCTGAATCCAAGCTGCCCGGAGTTCGATATGGTCAGGATTGGGTGTTCCGTGAAGCCTATAAACTCCATGAGACACCCGCTCAAGGAATCCGCCTCTTGCCATTAGATGATTCAGGGTAGAGGGAGATATGCCTGCCTTTTTTGCTTGGGAACGAGTAATTAGGCCCCATTGATCTTCAGCGATTTCACTGAGACGACTTTATATAGACGCTTGTACCATATGCTGCACTATATGCTAAATCAGGCATAGTTTGAAGTACATTACCAATATTGCTACTGCAAACTATGCTACCTCTCACATGTTTCGAAGTATTACCACAACTTAGTACTGCAAAGATCTTGTCACCACCATCAGCCGTAGGCCGGCACGCCGTGGGCGCTGGAAGGCACCTGCTATTGAATCTTGACGATGACCCGACCGGCGCCGCCCCGCTCGACTCGCGCGTGGGCGTCCGCTGTCTCGTTCAGCGCATACGTCGCCCCGACCGGGAGCCCGACCCAGCGCTGCTCGGCAGCCGCCGTCAATACATGCGCGGCCTCCCGCTTGGAGTGGATCGGGAAGTCGTCGCTGCCGAGAAAGTGGAGGCTTATGTTCTTGAATACGAGCGGCCACAAGGGAATCGAAGGTGTCGCGGTGTCGCTGGCGTAGACGGCTATCGAGCCTGCCTGGCCCAGCACTTTCTCATCGAGCTCGATATTGGCGCCGAAAGCAACCTCGACGACGTGGTCTACGCCTCCAGGCGCGATGCTCAAGACTTGATCGACCAAATCGCTACCGGGAAGCAGAACGTGATCCGCCCCGGCCTCGCGGGCCACGGCGACATCCTGGGGCTTTCGAACCACCGCGACGACCCGCGCCCCGGCGCGCTTGGCCAGGAGGACCGCAATCGAGCCCACTGCTCCAGCGGCTCCCTGCACCAGAACAGCTTTACCAGACAGCGGTGCACCAGCTTGCACGGCGCGATGGGCCGTGATCCCGGGAATGCCGAGCAGGGCACCCTGTTCAAATGTGACGTTATCCGGCAAGAGCACTATGTTCTCAACCGACAGGCTGCAGTACTCCGCGGCGGTACCGAAGGCCCGGTAGCTCTGCGCTCCGAAGCACCAGACTCGTGCTCCAAGCCAGTCAGTCGAGGTGCCTGATCCGACCTTATCAACAACGCCTGCACCGTCGCTATGCGGCACGATGCGGGGAAACGGCAAGCCCAGCGCGAAGGTGTTCTGCCGTTTCTTAACATCCCCCGGATTAACGCCGGATACCTGAACTCGGATTCTTACCTCACCCGGCGCCGGCTCGATTGCCGGCATTTCGCCGTACTCGAGGACGTCGTGTGGTGATCCGGCGCGTTCGTACCAGCAGGCCCTCATTCGCCGTGATCAGGCGACGCAGAGGCGCTCGACGACGCGATACATGACCTCGACGCCGCGACGCAGGTTGACCAGCGATATGCGCTCGTTGTTGCCGTGCATGCCGCCCTGCTCTTCCGGCGCCAGCAGCATCGGCACGAAGCCGTAGGCCGGCACGCCGAGCCGGCGGAAAGCGCGCGAGTCCGTGAAACCGGCGGTGACGCGCGGCAGCAACGCGGCTTCCGGCATGACCTCGCTGCAAACCTGCTTGATCACGTCGTGCAGTTCGGTGTCGGGCGGCGAGGCTGGGCTCTCGGAGGCAAAAGTCCGCTCGATTTCGACCCGCGGGTCGTCGATGACCTTGCGCAGCTCTTTGATAAAGCGCTCGTGCTCGTAGCCGGGAACCAGGCGGCAGTCCAGCGTTGCAGACGCCGTAGCGGGGATGACGTTGTGCTTGACGCCGGTCTGCAGTCCCGTGGCGCTGATCGTGTTGCTCAGCACGGTCCGCAGCGTGCGATAGCGGCCGGCGATCTGCTCCGGGGTCATCGCCGCGGGGTCCTGGTCTATGTAGCCCTCGACGAAGGCAACCTGCAGCGATTCAGCGACCGGCCCCGTCATGAGGTAAGGCCGCTGCCAGGCCTGCACGCGATGCATGGCGCGCACCATACGGTCCAGCACGTTGTCATCGTGCGGCGCGGAGCCGTGGCCGGGCTTGCCGGTGGCGCGCAGGGTGAGCCAGAGCGGGCTCTTCTCGGCCATCGAGACGCCGAAGAGCGGCCGTTCTGAGCCCAGGTACGTCTCAGCGCCGTAGCCGCCCTCGTTCAGCACGAAGCTGGCGTCCAGCAAGTCCGGGTGCTCCCGGTCGAGCCACTCGACGCCGTAGTCGGAGCCGGCCTCCTCGTCCGCGACGGCGAGGAAGCGCACCGGGCGCCGTAATTGCGCGTCGCGGCGCTTCAGCGTCAGCACGGTCAGCAGCTCGAGGACACCCATGCCTTTCATGTCGAGCGCGCCACGGCCCCAGACGTAGCCGTCTTTGATCTCGCCCGCGAAAGGGTCGACGCTCCACTGCTCGGCCTCGACCGGGACCACGTCCGTGTGGTTGAGCAGGATCAGCGGCTTCTGGTCGCCCTGGGCAGGGAGGTCTGCGACCAGGTTGGCACGGCCCGGCGCCGAGATCAGCTTGCGCGATTCGATGCCTTCGGCGGCCAGCAGCCCGGCCAGGAAGTCGGCGGCCAGCTCTTCGTTGCCGGGCGGGTTCGTCGTGTTGATGCGGATATAGCGCTGCAGCAGGTCCACGGCTTCCGCGGCAACGCCGTCCCAGTTGATGTTCGCCATGGCGCCTAATTCTCGCACAGCGAGAGCCTTAAGCGAGCAGACCGAGGCGACGGGCGTCGTCGTCGGTCTGTCCAGTCGCGGTAAGGACGCTGCTCAGCGTCTTGCGCGTGAGTCTGTCCGAGCCGTGATGAGGGTGAATGACGGTCGCACGCCCATCGGCGTGCGCATAGAACCGGCCGCCTGTGCGGGTCTGGCGACGCGGTTGAAAGCCGTCACGCAGAAGAGCCCTCTCCAGGTCACGAACAGAACAGTTGCGTAGAAGGTGGACTAGGTTCGCTGACTGCAATTGGGTGTCCTACTATCCTCTAAGGGGAGTTGCAGTTATACTCACACCAAAGCGTGATTGGAAACAACCATAAATGCTATTAGGTGCTCTCAGATTTCCCGATGATGAGTTACCGGCAGATGCCGGCGGTCCGTTTGGCCTGCCACAGCTCACATGGAGGAAGCACGAGATCGTTACGGTTGAGTTGGAACCCAGGATGTTTCATCCAAGAACGATCCCGGGTCTTGGACGACAAACTGAGGACGACTGGCGTAGGACCAAAGCATTTTCAGAGAGTAGCGCTGGGAGGGAACTCTTCGTGGTGGTTTCTGGAGATGCCACTGAGTATTCGCCACTGGAGGAACATCCGCGGCTCTTCCTGGAATTCGCATCAGTCGGCGAAATGTGGGGAAGGGACTGGAGGCTCGGGCAAGAAGCTCTTGTGAAGTTCGTCCAGCAGTTCGGACTGCCCCGGGGACCACTCCTTGACGTTTCGCCCGATGGTGAGCAGGTCCCAGCCACCGTGCCTCGTCGCTGTGAACTCGTCGAGCTCGGCGAGGAAGCGATCGAGATGTATTTCTCCGTCCTCTTCCTCGACGCGATCATGGCCGCTCGAACGGACGGTGATTTGACCAAGTTCGAGAGTCTGAGAGAGATAGTCGATGGCTTCCCCGATGGCGGGGAAGCCATATGGCCTCGACGCGCTTGGTCCGTGGTGGCAATGCTACTAAGACGCAGACTTGCAGGCACAAACCAAGTGATCCTATTCCCTTTTTCGAACGGTGACGGGATAACCCCCTACTTCGCCTGCACGAGTCTGTCTGCCGGTCTGTGGCTACAGGCCTACTATGCTGCTTTGCAAGGTCGTTTCGTTCGCGCAGCCTGCAAAGGATGCGGGAGGCCCTTTGACGCTCGTGACTCACGGCAGCGCTACTGCGACAGATTCTGTCGCAACGCGTCCAATCAGCGCGCGCTCTACAAACGCAAGAGAGCTGCCACGTCTTCACCGAGGAATAGTGACTGACCGGCCTACGCGACCACTGCGACTGCGGCGCCCTCGGCTCCAGAATCAACCGCCTCTAGCGGAATCGACCGCCCATCCTCGATTAGAACTTCGACGTAGGCTTGCGCGGCCTCTTGTATAGTATCGAGCGCCTCCCGAGGCGAACCAGCATCCACGGCGCATCCTGGCAAGGCTGGTACAGCAGCGCTCCAAACGCCGTCCTCCTGCTCCAGCTCGACCCTGAAAACGTACGACTTCACGACACCAGTGTAGCGTTTCAGGCTTCGGCGGGCAGGCCCATGGCCTCTCGATAGGCCCTCGTCACGTCAGGCGGCTGGCCGTAGAGGAAGACGAAGTTGCTGTCGCCGCCGACGTTTTGTCCCGGCCCCAGGGTTAGGCCGGGCGGCGTGCCATCGATGAAGCCGGCGCGGGCGATGATCGGCAGCGGCACGCAGCGGTTCAGCTCCTCATCGCGCACCAACGCCTTGGGCTCGCCGCCGTCGGCGACCAGCTTGACCTCGTCCATCAGCCGGCGGCGCATCATGATGACGCCGCGATCGCTCTCGTCGAGGTGCTCCTGGGTACGGTCGGCGACGATATCCTGACCTACCCAGGCGACGAAGTCCTGGTTCATGACGTGGCTGGTAATCCAACGGCCGGTGGCCTCGTCCTTGATCGGCGAGTACCAGTAAGGGATGCGTTCCTGCTGGAAGGGGCGCCGCTCCTGCGGCACGCCGTTGTAGAACCAGCCAACGCTGAGGGTGTTTTCGTCATCGATTGGCACGCGCCACTCGAAGTGATCGCCCGTAAACAGACAGTTGGGCCAGAGGCAGGTACGGCCGACGCTCCAGAGCTCGTCCTGCTCCGAGCTGCCCTCCATGACGCGGCGATAGACGAAGCCGTAATCAAACTCGTCGAAGCCGATCTGGAGGTGAGTCGGCGGTTTGTTGCCCTCACGGACGCCGCGCAGCGCCAGGCCCCAGTTGGAGTGCAGCACTCGAAGTGCACCGGGTCGATGCTGTTTTCCTGGCACTGCAGCCAGTTGCACGGCACCTTCGAGAAGACGATCTGGACGAAGCCGTTCTGCCACGTAAACGGCTCCCAGGTCGGGCAAAGGGGCGCCGGCGACGGGCCGAGGTAGGCCCAGATCAGCCCTGCCTTCGCCTCGACCGGGTACGACTTGATGGTGATGCGGTCCTTGTAGTTGGCCTCCGGATGCGCCACCTCCTCGAACGGCTGGTCGAGGCACTTGCCGGTCTCGTCGTAGAGCCAGCCGTGATAGTTGCAGCGCAGGCCGCAGTCCTCGACCATGCCGTATGACAGGTCGGCGCGGCGGTGGGCGCAGTGGAGGTCGATCAGGCCGAAGGTGCCGCTGCGGTCGCGGTACAGCGTCAGGTCTTCGCCGAGGAGGCGAACCGGCTTGGTCGGGTTGTCCTCGAGCTCCGCAACGGCGGCGATCGGCATCCAGTAATGGCGCAGCAGGTCGCCCATCGGCGTGCCGGGCCGACCTGCATCATCAGCTTGTTCTCGGAGTCGCTAAGCATCTCCACCTCTTCCGAACCGGCGGTCTGACCTGCGTAGCTAGCGAAATTGTAGTCGGGTGGAGACCGGTCTGCATCTCCGGGGAGCGCGCGTCTTCGGCGGTGACTGTCTTTAGACAAAGCACTAGACTGCAAGCCGGGTACATCGGAAGACTGCTCGTAGCCCTTAGGCAGCCTTATTCTTCGTGCCTTTCCTAAACGGAAGGCTTAGCTTACACTTTGGCAACTCAGCCACAAGGAGGGTCTAACTTGGCTCGCATCGCATGAGAAATCGTTATCAACGCGTCGCCGGAGGCGGTCTTCGAGTACGTTTCGGACCTACCGCGACACTCCGAATGGGCCCAACACGACCTGCAGGTGACGCGCACCCCCGAGGGTGAGGTTGGGGTCGGCGCGACGTACTCCAGCGTGGGTCATCAGTTCGGCACGCAGCCCGACACGCAAGCCGTGGTCGACTACGCGCCGGGCTCCCAGTTCGCTTTCGAGGCAAAGGGCTCGATCGGCACGGTGCGCCACGCCTTCGATCTGACTGCCGCCGATGGCGGCACGCAGGTGACCAAATCGATGGAGATCACGAAACCCTCGCTGATGGCGCGCTTCATGGGGCCGATGATCGCGAAGCAGACGAAGAAGGGGCTCCTCGTCGACCTGGAGCGCATCAAGGCAAAGCTGGAGGCCTAGTGGCCGTGGGCGTACTGACCGGCGTAGCCTAACGCCGCCAGCAGCTCGTCCTCGCGCGCCTTCATACGTTGCGATTCGGCTTCGTCTTCCTCGTGGTCGTAGCCCAGCAGGTGCAGCAGGCCGTGCGTCAGCAGATGCGCCAGCTCGCCGGCCACGCCGCGTCCCGCTTCGGATGCCTGCGCCTGCGCCACGGGCAGGCAGATCACGATCTCGCCCAGCGAGGGCGCCTCGTCGGGCGCGTTGAGAAACGCCTCGCCCTCCAGCGCGGCGAAGGACAGCACGTCCGCCGGCTCGTCGCGGCCGCGATACAGGCGATTGAGGTCACGCACCGTCGCCTCGTCGGCCAGCGCCACCTCGACCTCCACCGCCGGCGCCACGTCCTCGGCGTCGAGCACGCCGCGCGTCACACGCCGCAGCTCAGCGGCCGTGATTACGCCGCGCGAACCTTGTGTCAGCTGGACGTGAACCTTGCGAGGCATGAAGACATCGTGCCCTACAGCCGATTCACCGACAAGGACGTTGCGTTTGCGAACTAGTAGCCCCATTCTGGCCGACGAAAGGTGGTGTTGAATGGGAGCCTTCGCAATTGCTGCGCTCGTCGTCGCCGTGTTGTTCGCAGACCGTCTTGGTTCACCAGAGGAGCTAAGACGTCGATCCTTCCAGGTCGGCCTCGGGGTTGCTGTCGTGCTGCTGGTTGGTGCGCTCGCCACGATTATCGTCCCGACGCCGGACTATCTCGCGGGCGCTTTTGAAACGGGCCTGGATGCTAACGAGCTTCCGGGCTTGTTAAAGGAACGCGTGACGATAATCGTCGGAGCGGGAATGCTCCTGCTACTTGGAGGTCTGCACCAATCACGCTCCTTTCCTACCATTGCCCCGGGCGTGATGCTCGGCGCGATAGTCCTGACGATGATGGCCGTGGCGGATAGCACAGCAGGTTTCTCGTCTCTCTACTTTCAGGTCACGCTGGACAGCGGCGCCGAACGCAACGTTGCCTTCGCAGGAGTCACCGCGATCGGCACGGCGCTGCTCCTGGGCTACGGCTACAACGAGTGGGATCGGCCGAAAGTAGAGACGGCCGTCGAGGAAGACGAAGGGTAGACTCCTCTACTGCGAGAAGACGGCCGCGGCGTCCTGGGCGGCTTCGAGCAGCGGCGACGGCACGATGCCGACGAAGAGGATGCCGGCCACCG
The DNA here is from genome assembly GCA_965197795.1 of Dehalococcoidia bacterium. GTDB lineage: Bacteria > Chloroflexota > Dehalococcoidia > DSTF01 > WHTK01 > WHTK01. Next base: position 1,838,049 of record OZ240228.1, read on the forward strand.
CGACCATCAGGGCGAGCTTCAGCGCGTTGGTCGTCGGCACTGAGTCGCGGCTCTTCGGCTCGGCCGTGAACATGAGCCCGGCGATGCGCAGGTAGTAGAACGCCGACGCGACGCTGTTGAGCACCGCGATAACAACGAGCCAGACGAGGTCGCTCTGTATTGCGGCGTCGAAGATGTAGATCTTGGCGACGAATCCCGCCGTGGGTGGGATGCCGGTCAATGAGACCAACGCCAGGGCCAACGCGCCAGCCAGCCAGGGTGAGCGACCGCCCAGCCCGGCGTAATCGGCGATCTCGTCGCTGCCGGTACGGGCCGAGATCGCGATCACGACGATGAACGCGGCGAGGTTGGTCAGCGCGTAAGCACCGATGAAGAACAAGACGCTGCTGGCGCCGTTGCTGAGTCCCCCATCGGCGGCCGAGATTGCGGCCACACCGACGAGGATGTAGCCCGCCTGCGCGATCGAGCTGTAGCCCAGCAGGCGTTTGACGTTGGTCTGCACCATCGCTAGCAGGTTGCCCGCCGTCATCGACACCGCGGCGACGATCGCGAAGATCTCCGACCAGCTGTCGGAGATCACTTCGCTCTGCATTCCCTCGTAGAAGATGCGCAGCACCACCGCGAAGGCCGCCGCCTTGCTGGCGACGCTGAGGAAGGCCCCAACCGGCGCCGGCGCGCCCTGATAGACGTCCGGCACCCACATCTGGAACGGCACCACGGCCATCTTGAATGCGAGCCCGGCGATCAACATGACGCTGGCCAGCAGGAGCCCGGCGCGCATGTCGTCGCCGCGGTCGGCAATCACGGTGGCGATGCTTATCTCGCCGTCGGGAGCGATCAACCGCGTCGTGCCGGTGAGTCCGAAGAGGTACGCCATGCCGTAGAGGATGACCGCGCTGGCGACCGCGCCCATCAGGAGATACTTCATGCCGGCCTCGGTCGAGCGCTCGTCGCGCTGCAGTGAGGCCATGATGTACTGCGCGATGCTCGTCGTCTCCAGCGCGACGAAGATCACGATCAGGTCGCGGCTGGCGGCGAGCAGCAGCATCGCGGCGGTCGCGAACAGGACCAGGGCGTAGAACTCGGCTTCGTATTCGCCGAATCGCTTGGCGTATTCCTGCGAGGCGAGGATGATCGCGGCCGCGATACCGCAGAAGAGGAACCAGAAGTAGAGGCTGAAGTCGTCCAGGACGACCGAGTTCTCGAACGAGAAGCCGGTTTCGTCCCGGGTCAGCAGCGAGAAAGCCCAGGCGGCCGCCAGCGCCGGGCCGATCAGCGCGAAGATCAGCAACGCCTTGCCCCGGGCGGCGGGCAGCGGCTTGCCGCGCGGCAGGAAGTCCCAGATCAGGATCAGCGCCGCCACGCCGGCCATGGCCAGGATCGGTCCGATGCGGTCGAGGTCGTCAGCCATCGTCTAGCCCAACCCCAGCGTGCGTCGCACGCCGCTCTCCAGCACGTCGACGACCGTCGCCGGGTAGATGCCGACGCCGAAGATGACGCCGACCAGCGCCGCCATGCTGACCTGCTCCCACCAAGCCGTCGTGTCGGGCAGGTGGTCCCACTTCTCGTCGCGCGGGCCGAAGAAGACACGCTGCACGGTCCAAAGGATGTAGCCCGCCGAGAGCAGGATGCCGATCACCGCGATGATCGTCGGCGCCTCGAACGCCTCGACGCTGCCCAGGAAGACGAGCAGCTCGGCCACGAAGCCGGACATCGTTGGCAGGCCCAGGGACGCAAGGCCGGCGATAACGAAGACCATCGCCGCGATCGGCATGACGTGGGCCAGGCCGGACATGTCGGAGATCTGGCGCGTGTGGGAGCGGTCGTAAATCAGGCCGACCATGACAAAGAGGAGCGCCGTGATCGTGCCGTGCGTGAACATCTGCAACGCCGCGCCGGTCAGGCCCACCTCGCCCAGTGCGGCGACGCCGAGCAGCACGTAGCCCATGTGGCTGACGCTGGAGTAAGCGATCAGACGCTTGAGGTCGGTCTGACGCATGGTCAGGATCGCGCCGTAGATCACGCTGGCGGCCGCTAGCGACGCGAGATAGACGTCGTACTCCGCGAACTGCTCCGGCAGGATACCGACCAGGATGCGGATCAGGCCGTAGCCGCCCATCTTCAGCAGCACGCCGGCCAGGATCACGCTGACCGCCGTCGGCGCATCGGTGTGGGCGTCCGGCAGCCAGGTGTGCAGCGGGATCACCGGCAGCTTGACCGCGAAGGCGGCCAGGATGAGGAAGAACACCGCGTTGAGCGAGATCGCCGGGTCCGTGATGTCGCTCTGCGCCAGCTGCTCCATATCGAAGGTGCCGGCCGCGAAGCCCAGCACCAGGAAGCCGACCAGCATCAGCGCCGAGCCCGACAGCGTGTACAGCACGAACTTCATCGCGCTGTACTCCTTGCGTCCGGTGCCCCAGATCGAGATCAGCAGGAACATCGGCACCAGCTCCAGTTCCCAGAACAGGAAGAACAGGATCAGGTCCTGGGCCGCGAAGACGCCCATCACAGCCGTCTGCAGCGCCATCAGCCAGGCGAAGTACTCGCGCGGCCGCAGCTCGATGCGCCACGAGATCAGCACGGCGACGAGGAAGAGGAGGCCGGTCAGCAGCATCATCGTGGCGCTGAGGCCGTCGACGCCGACGAAGTACTGCACCGTAAAGCTCGACGCGTCGATCCACTCGATGCGCTCGGTGTACTGCAACGCCATGTTCAGGCTGTCGAAGCCGATGTACATCGCCAGAGCCAGCGCCAGGTTCAGGGCGGCAAACAGCGCCGCGACGTACTTCGCGTTGTGCTCCTGCCGGCGCGGCATCAGGAACAACGCCACGGCGGCCAAGGCGGGCAGGAAGATCAGCAGCGAGAGCAACTCATCCTCCTCACAGCGGGTTCACCACTAGCACGACGATGGCCATAAAGACGAAACCGCTGAAGGCGACTGCGCCGTAGGCCTGGAACTGGCCCGACTGGACGTAGCGCGCTACAGAGGCGCCGCGACGCACTGTGTAGCCGACGCCGTTGACAGCGCCATCGACGGCGATACGGTCGAACAGCGCCAGCAGGCCGCCGCCGACCCGATAGAGCAGGAAGTCGACGATGACGCGCTCGTACAGGACGTCGGCGTAGTACTTGTTCTCGAGCAACACGTGCAGCGGCCTCAAGATTCGGGAAACCAGGGCAGCAGGGACGACCTTGGCGCCGTAGACAGCCCAGGCCAGCCCGATGCCGCCCAACGCCACGGCGGTCGAGGCGGCGGCAACCCCGAAGCGGAACTTCGACGCTTCGAACAGGTCCGCGTCGGGCAGCGCTCCGACCAGCAGGTGCTCGATCTCGTGGTCGAGGCCGATGAACCTCCACGGCAGATTGAATACGCCACCGATCACGGCCATCACCGCGAGGGCGATTAGGGGCAGCGTCATGACCCGCGGCGATTCGTGCGGTGCGGCGTGGTGCTCGACGCCGGGCTCCGGTTCACCGCCGCCGCGATACTCACCGAGGAAGGTGAGGCAGATGACGCGCGTCATGTAGAGCGCCGTCAGCCCGGCGGCGGCGAGCCCGATCCAGAACAGGTAGCGTTCGTGGGCCCAGGCGTCGCCCAGGATCTCGTCCTTGGACCAGAAGCCGGCCAGCGGGACGATGCCGGCCAGGCTCAGGCTGCCGATAAGGAACGTCGCGAATGTGATCGGCATCGTCTTGCGCAGGCCGCCCATGAGGCGCATATCGAACGTGTTCGTGGCGTGGTTGACCGAGCCCGCGCCGAGGAAGAGCAGCGCCTTGAAGAAGGCGTGCGCGAACAGGTGGAAGATCGCCGCCACGTAAGCGCCGATGCCGAGCGCCAGCATCATGTAGCCGAGCTGGCTGATCGTCGAATAGGCCAGGACGCGCTTGATGTCGGTCATCACAACTGCGAGCAGCGCAGCGCTCAGCGCCGTGATGCCGCCGATGGCGCCGACGACCAGCATCGCGTCTGACGACTCGTGGAACACCGGGAACATGCGCGCGACTAGGTACACGCCCGCCGCGACCATCGTCGCCGAGTGAACTAAGGCGCTGACCGGCGTCGGACCCTCCATGGCGTCCGGCAACCACACCTGGAACGGCACCTGCGCGCTCTTGCCCGCCGCGCCGGCGAAGACGCCCAGCGCGAAGAAGGTCAGCGCGGCGCTGCCGATCGCGCCTGCCAGCGCCAGCTCGTGGATCTCGCCGATGTCGAAGGTGCCGGTGTGCGCGTAGATCAGCAGGATGGCGCCCAGGAAGCCGAGGTCGCCCAGCCGCGTGACGAGAAACGCCTTCTTTGCGGCGGCGGCAGCCGCCGGGCGGTCGAACCAGAAGCCGATCAGCAGGTAGGAAGAGACGCCGACCATCTCCCAGAAGACGTAGACCAGCAGGATGCTGTCGAACAGGATCAGGCCCAGCATCGAGGCCGTGAACAGCGACATGTAGGCGAAGTAGCGGTAGTAGCCGCCGTCGCCCGCCATGTAGCCCTGCGAATACACCTGAACCAGGAACGACACGCCGGTAACCACGACGAGCATCACGGCGGTCAGGCCGTCGACGTTGAGGCCGACGTTGACCTCGAGCTCGCCGACGCGCAGCCACTCAGTGCTGGACATCGCTAGCCGGTGACGCTCGGCGTCGATCGCGCTATCGAGGACCCAGAGCGACAGGACGAAGGCCGCGCCGATGGCCAGCACCGTGACGTAGCCCGCGATTCTGGACGCGGAACGGGGCAGGAACATGATCATCGCCAGCGAGGCCAGCGGCAGGAAGAAGATGGCCCAGACGGCGCTCTCGGACACCGTGTCAAACATCTAGATCTTCCTCATGATCTCGACCGCGACGTGGGTCTTCGAATCGGGCACCCAGATCTCGCGCGGCTCGTCGAACGAATGAGACGCGGTCAGGGGCGGCACGACGCGGCAGGCGACGCCCTCGGAGTCGTAGAGCGACTTCCAGATTCGCGCCACGTGGCCGTTCTTGACGGTCATGAGCCTAGACCACATCAGCGCCGCCCCTAAACTCCACCCCGGCACCAGAGGACAGAAAACAGAGAACAGGAGGCAGTAGGATGCTCTCTTTTCCCTCGTTCGGTGCTCCGTGTTCGTTCATGGCTACCATTTCAGGATGTTCAGCCGGTCGACATCGATCGACTGGCGTAGCCGGTAGACCGCCACCGCGAGCGCCAGCGCCACGGCCGCCTCCGCCGCCGCGACGGTAATCACGAAGACGCTGAAGACCTGGCCGTCGATCGGCCGCGGCGATTCGACGAAGCGCGCGAAGCCGATCAGGTTGAGATTCACCGCGTTGAGCATCAGCTCGATGCCCATGAGGATGCCGACGGCGTTGCGTTTCGAGAGGGCGACGAAGAGCCCGATGCTGAATAGCAGAGCGGCGACAACCAGGACGTGCTCGAGGTCGATCATCCGGCATCGTCTCCGCTGCCCGGCCGCACCAGGAGGATGGCGCCCAGCATCGCGACGACGAGCAGCACCGAGGCGACCTCGAAGGGGATTACGAACGGGTCGAGCAACGCCCTGCCGATCTCGGCCGCTGTGGTCTCGAAGCTGTTGCCGCCTTCCGCCTTGGTCCAGTCGGTCTGGATCGCGACGAAGATGATCACCGCACCGACCAGCCCAGCCAGCGCGCCGATCGGCGCCGCGAACGGCACGGAAGCGTTGTCGCGACCGGTACGCGGCGTCAGCAGGATCGCGAACAGCATGAGCACGGAGATGGCGCCGACGTAGATCAAGACCTGCACCACGGCAACGAAGTCGGCCGAAAGCGTTATGTAGAGTCCTGCGACGCCGACGAAGGACAGCACCAGGAACAGCACCGCGTGCACCAGGTCTCGCACGGTGGCGACCATGAGCGCGCTGCCCAGCGTGACTACGGCCAGGACGTAGAACGCGACGACTACCGCGGTGTCTTCCATGCGCCTCCTGCGTCTAGCCGGCTACGAACCCGCGGCCGGGCCCGGCGCCGGCAACGACGGCACCGAGATGTCGTGGACCAGCCTGACGCGCCGCGGCAGGCGGTAGTAGTTGCGCGTGATCAGGCGGAAGAAGAACCGGATCATCAGGACCATGAGCACGATGTTGATGACGGCAAAAACCGCCAGCACCCAGTTATCCCACTCCAGCTCACGCCAGAGCAGCACTTCAGTCGCCACGACCATGATGTTGATCAGCGCCATCGGGATCAGCATCTTCCAGGCGAACGCCATTAGCTGGTCGATGCGCAGCCGTGGCCACGTGCCGCGCAGCCAGATCAGTCCAAAGTAGAAGAAGTAGATCTTGCCGACGAAGATGAGCCACGGCGGGATGTACTCCTCGACGCCGTACAAGGAGTAGCCGCCGAAAAACAGGCTGGCCACGATGCCCGACACCGCGAGCGAGTTGATCAACTCGACGGCGTAGAACAGGCCAAATTTCATGCCCGAGTACTCCGTGTGGAAACCGGCGATGATCTCGGACTCGGCCTCGGCAATGTCGGCCGGCGTGCGGTTGAGCTCAGCAGTCGCAGCGGTGGCGTAGATGAACAGCGACATCGGCAGCAAAAAGGCGAGCCATACGTCGACGTCGCGCTGGAAGTCGACGATGCCTGCCAGGGACATCGTCCCGGCGAAGATCACCGGCGTCAGCAGCGCCAGCACCAGTGGTATCTCGTAGCTGATCGCCATCGCGATGACGCGCATCGCACCAAGCAACGCGTACTTGTTGTTGGACGACCAGCCGGCCACGAAAATCGCCAGCGACGTGATCGAGGAGATCGCCAGCAGGAACAGCACGCCTACGTTGAGATCGGCGTACACGAGGTCGGGCGCCCAGGCGAAGACCGAGAACGTCAGCATCGCCGGGATAAACACGAGGATCGGCGGCAGGTTGAACAGAGCGCGGTCGCTGGCGCGCGGCTGCAGGACTTCCTTCTGGATCAGCTTGATCGCATCGGCCACCGGCTGTAGCAGACCAAACGGCCCGACGCGGTTCGGTCCGCGGCGCACCTGCATACGGCCGATGATGCGTCGCTCCAGCCAGACGTTGGCCAGCGCGCCGAGACCGACGAAGACGAGGATACCGGTCGCGCCGACGATCGCCGCCAGGACGTAAACGACCTCGTCGGCGGTGTTGTCGCCGACCCAGTCGTAGAGATCGCTGATCGGGTCGAAGTCGTACCAGTTGAGCAGCGGCAGCATCAGCGCTGCCTTTCGTCGGTCATCGCCAGGACCCAGATCGACGCGATCTCACAGCAATAGAGACACTTTGGCGGACGCGAGACTGCTTCGCTTCGTTCGCAGTGACGAATGAGCATCAGCGGTCGATCTCGCCGACGTTGATGTCGAGGCTGCCGAGGATGACGATGGCGTCCGCCAGGGAGAGGCCGACACTGAGGTCTTTGAGCACGCTGAGGTTGATGAACGAGGGCGAACGCACGTGCCAACGGTAAGGCGCCGGACCGCCGTCGCTGACGAGGTAGAAGCCGAGCTCGCCCTTGGGTGACTCGATGCGGACATACGCTTCGCCGGGTTCCGGGCTGAGCGCCAGTGGCACCGGCGTGTTCACCGGCCCGCCGGGCACCTGCTGTAGCGCCTGCCGGACGATGCTGACGCTCTGGCGCATTTCCGCCAACCGGACGATGAAGCGGTCGAAGCAGTCGCCGTTGTGGCCGACCGGGATGTCGAAGTCGAAGCGATTGTAGACGCAGTACGGATCCGCCTTGCGCACGTCCCAGGCGATACCGGTGCCGCGCAGCAAGGGGCCGCTAGCCGACGCGTTAATCGCCTTCTCCGGCGTCAGGACGCCAATATCGCGGGAGCGGGCCAGGATGATCTCGTTATCCAGCAGCATCTCCTCGTACTCGGAGATGCGGTCCGGCATTTCGGCTACGAGGTCGTTGATCGCCGGGTACCACTCGTCGGGCACGTCGAAGGCGACGCCGCCGATGCGCATGTAGTTGGTCGTCAGGCGGGCGCCGCAGGTCATCTCGAAGAGGTCGAGGATTTTCTCGCGCTCGCGGAACATGTACATCAGCGGTGTCTGCCAGGCGCCGCAGTCGTTGACGAAGGTGCCGTTGGCCATGCAGTGCGAGGCGATGCGCTGCAACTCGGCAAAGATGACGCGCAGATACGACGCTCGCTCCGGCACCTCGACTCCGGCCAGCTTCTCGACCGCCAGGCAGTAGCCCAGGTTGCCCGTCATCGCTGCCAGATAGTCCATGCGGTCGGTGAACGGGATGTTCTGCGTGTAAGTGCGCTCCTCTGCCAGCTTCTCCATGCTGCGGTGCAGGTAGCCCAGCACCATCTCGGCGTCGACGATGCGCTCGCCGTCCAGCGTCACCTTGAGGCGGAAGACGCCGTGGGTTGAAGGGTGCTGCGGCCCGATGTTGACGACGTAGGGAGGCGTGTGCAGTTCGGTCACGCCTGCGGCTCCTCGTCGGTCGCTTCGGCCGGAGTTTCCTCCTGGGACGCCTCGACTTGCGGCGCCTCGGAGGGGAGTTCGACGTCCTGCTGCGGCGCTCGGATCTCGGTTGAGCCGCCGCCTCGTACGCCGAGCTGGCCGCCCGACGACTCCTGCGCCTCTGCCTGGCCCGGCAGTGGCTGCACCAGTCGCGGCACCGACGGCGCCTGCGGGCCATCCGGCTGGTTCAGGTTCGGGTAGTCGCGCTGGCCTTCCGGGAACTCATACGGAAAACGCTGCAGACCGGGCTTGTAGCCTCCCTGCATGGCCAGGAAGTCCTTGCGTAGCGGGTGCCCGGGAAACCCCTCCCAAAGAAAGATGCGCTTGAGGTCCGGGTGACCGCTGAATGCGATGCCCATCAAGTCATAGATCTCGCGTTCCTGCAGCACGGCGCCCTGCCATACGTCGCTCACGGAGGGCACGCTGGGGTTGTCGTGCGAGGTTCGGGCTCGCAGCGTCAGCGTGTGGTTCTTCGCCATCGAGGTCAGGACGTAGACGACGTCGAAGTGCTCCAGCCAGTCGATGCCAGTGATGCAGTTGAGGTACTTGCAGTCGAGCTCGGCGTCGTCGCGCAGGAAGCGCGAGACTTCGAAAACGCGTTCGGCGGGCACGGTCACGGACGCTTCTGAAGTTTCGATTACGCTGTTCGGGAAGGCCGCGTTGATCCGATTTGCGACGTCAGCGCCAGGGATGGCGGCTGTCGTCATCGCCACTCCAGGCCGCCCTTGCGCCAGTCATAGACGAAGCCGAGGACGAGTATCGCCAGGAAGAGCATTATCGCCGCGAAGCTCGGTACGAGAAGGTCGCCCTCGTACGCTACGGCCCAGGCGTAGAGGAAGATCGCTTCGACGTCGAACACGACGAACAGCAGCGCGACGAGATAGTAGCGGAAGTTGAACTGAACCCAGGTGTCGCCCTCGGTCTCGACACCGCACTCATAGGTGTCCAACTTCACGGGGTCGGGCGCTTCGGGCCGGATGTTGAGCTTGCGAAGCAGGAACGAGATCATCAGCGGCAGCGAGGGGAAGAGGATCGCGAAGGCCAGCAGAATGGCTATGTAGCCGTATTCGTTGAGCACGCCCGCACCCACTTGTGAATTACGTCCCTAACGCTGTGACTATAGCACCGAGGGTATACAGGAACAAGGCGGGCGCTGCGCGCCGACGAGGGGCTGCCGCGAAGCTAATTCACGGGTTCTTGGGCGGCGCAAACGGCTCCGGAAGGCGCATTCGCGACGCTTCATTCCTGCAAGGAATCGAGGTAGCTCTGACCCAGCTCCGAGAGCTCGTAGCCGGTCTCGAGGCTCAGCGTCGGCCCAGCGCCTTGAGCTTGCGGACGTTGACCTTGAAGTCGGCCAGCGGTTGGCCGACCTCCGGCGCCAGGTGGCGCGCCGCGACACCGGGGCCGTCTTCTAGCAGATGTAGCACGGGGCGAGTCCACGGCCCGTGCCTCGAGGCGGTGTCAGCCGGTCGAGGCGCCGCTCGACCTCCTCGAGGCTCAATCGCGGTTTTTCCGGCGCCTGAGGCAGGTAACGGAACTGCACTCGATAGAGAAGCGTGTCGTCCGAGACCTCGCGACCTGTATGGCTGCGCGCCAGGTCGACCAGCGCGGCTGCTTTCGGCAAGCCTGCCTGCCGGGCATCCGCGTCCGTCACGTCGGCGACCCGCACACCGCGCACGTCCTCGATCTCGACGGCGCCACCGAAGCCGATAGCGTAGACCCTGCCTGCCTTGACGTGAGCGTACTTCCAGAGCCGCCACGTCACGGTGATCTCGCCGGCCGCGACGCGCGTGTGGTTCTGCCGCCGTGAAGGAGACCATGGCTCAACCTGGACGCGGGCGTGGCATCAGCGCCAGATGCCTAATCGACCGCAACGACGGGTCCGGACACGTCCACGGAGTAGTCACGCGCCAGGGTCTTACGCTTTCCAACCAGGAACGGGCTTTCCGCACCCGCCAGAATCGGTGCCCAGTCGATCCCGGCAGCAAATCGCTGCCCGATCTCGAATAGCTCCTTTACGCCCTTGACCGAGTCACCGCCAATTGGACGTGGTAGCGCGGGTTGCAGGCGATAGTGGCGCGTTTGGGGGTAGTGGCGCTGTACGAGCTGGGTCTGTTGCTCCCCGGCGCTGTCCATCAGCTCGCCTAGCGTCCAGCCGAGCCAGTCGAGAATCGAGTTGGGGTTCTTGTCGTTAGACACGTGATGGCCAGTACCCAGCGAAATAACGATCGTCTCAGCCGGCGTGTACTCATTCGTATAGTGAAACGCCTCCACGCAAGCCTGATAGACAGGGTTGCCGGCCACTCCGACTCCGCCGTCGACCAAGCGTCCGACCGGGCGATGGCCCGGCGGTGGATTTTCCTCCGGCACCGTCCACGGATCATGGTAGGTCGGGACGACGCAGGAAGCGGTGACGCAGTCGACTATGGGCAGCTTGCCGGTACGCCCCCGGTTTTCCGGTTTGTCCTTGACGAAGTACCAGGGCATACCATCGTCGACTCGCTTCGCCGTGATCATCAGATCGATCGGCGAGTCATTGATCTTCCAATCCTTCGCCACTCCTGCTTCCTCGCTCAGAACTCGGTGCAAAGGCCGCGAGCTAAAGAAGTGCCCCTTGAGCAAGCGCCTTGCCCAGCGCCAAACGGGGTCCAGGGGGTGCCAATAGAAGACATCGCGGGCGCGCTCCAGGTAGAGCCTCTGCATTTCCACTGCCGGTAAACCTGCGGCGATCCCGGATGCGATGACCGAGCCAGTGGAGGTGCCGGCAACGAACGAGACGACTTCCTTCGCTTTCTTACCGGTCTGTTTCTCCAGCTCCACCAGCATGCAAACCGGCAAAATTCCCCGCAGCCCGCCGCCATCGATTGAAAGTAGGACCTTTGTTTCAGCCATATCTCTTCCTCCTCGCAAGTATCGTGGACGAGTCTACCCCTGGGCTCTGTCTTGTCAACACGAGTTGAGACCATGGAGCCGAGGATGGCGGGCCCAACCTGTCCGCCGATACAATAGGAGAAGTCAGGAGGACGGGCGGCCGCCTTCCGATTCATCGGGGGGAGGAAAGTCCGAGCTCTACCGGGAAGGGTGCTGGATAACGTCCAGGCGCGGCGACGCGACGGCTAGTGCCACAGAGACAGACCGCCCGGGGCTCTTGAAACCGGGGGACACCCCCGGAACCCCGCTAGAGGGGCTCCTGAGGCGGCCATCGGCAACAAGGCCCCGGGTAAGGGTGAAACGGTGCGGTAAGAGCGCACCAGCGCGCCGGGTGACCGGCCGGCTGGGTAAACCCCACCCGGAGCAAGACCAAATAGGAGGGCTACAGGGGCCCGTGCCCGCCCTCGGGTTGGTCGCAAGAGGCGTCGAGTAATCGGCGTCCCAGATGGATGGCCGCCAGTCGCTTAGCGACTACAAAACTCGGCTTACAGTCCTGCTGGCTAGACGGGCGTCTCTCTCCGGAGGGACGCCCGTTCTGATTTTGAAGCTGGTGGACTCCCCCAGGCCCCCTAACTAAAGGGCCAGCACGTTGCGCCGCCAGACGACTAGGAAGCCGGCTCGAAGGGTGGCGCCGAGAAGATATGGATCGTCGCGTAGCGGCCGACCTCCTGCTGCCAGGCCCAGCCGGCGTCCGGGCTGTAGAAGAAGATGTCGACCCAGGTATTCGCCAGCAAACCGCGGTCGGCGCAGACGTAGACACGCTGCGTCGGGTCGTTCTCAATTACGAAGCGGGTACCCAAGGGCAGGTCCCAGCTGCAGGCGGCGGCGCCTTCGTAGACCGGTTCGCCGTTGTACATGGCGCCGCAGAAGCCCTGCTCCAGGCAGTCGTAGAACGTGATGTTGACGCCTTGAATCTGGCCGGCGCCGGACGGCGGGGTCGGGCTCGGCGCCGGTTCTTGAGCCGTCGGCGTCTGAGCCAGAAGCGGCGCTGTGAGCCCCGGGAGCGCCGGGAGCGCCGCGGCCAACGGCTCAGACGTTGGTGTGGCATCAATTTCACTTGCCGGTGGTGACGGGGGAAATGCCCCAAAGAACAGCACTGGCGTTGGTTCAGCCTTTGCGCGTTCGACGTCCAGCGGCGGCGCCGGAGGTGCGGTGGGGAAGATCGCGGTAAAGGGCTCAGACTCGGGCGAAACGACGGGCAGCGTGCTATCAAGGGCAGTTGCCATGAAACGGCCTTCGAGTTGACTCACGTCGACGCCGCCAGCAGCCAGCCCGTCGCCAGGAGGACCAGAGGCCGCGGCGAAGACAGAAACGATCAGGGCCAGCCCCAGCGCCATCGAGGAGACGCCTGTGGCGATCAGCAGGTAACGCTGAAAGGCCCGCTCGCTCCGTTTCCAGAGTGATAGCGGCCCGCGGTCACCAATGGGACGTGCTCCCAAGTTTCCTTGCTGTGGTTCGATTTGCGTCATAAAAAGGGGCCAGGAGGTCTGGCCTGATGTAGGTATCGCGGATCCGCGGACTGGCGTCGATTAGGGATTACCCTGACTCGACCCCTGCTTGGGGCTAAGATGACGCCATGCTGTGGTGGCAGAGCGTAGATTCGGCGCAGACTCACGGCGACGTGCCCGAAGTGCCGGGCATCACGCACGATTCACGAGCCGTCAAACCGGGCTTCGCGTTCGCCGCCGTCCCCGGCCGCCACGCCGACGGCCACGACTTCCTCGCTGCCGCACAGGCCGCCGGCGCCGCCACGGCCGTCGTACAGGCAGATCGAGAGTCGAAGTGGTCCGGCTTCAAGATGCGGCTGCCGCTGGTCGTCGTGCCAGAGGTTCGTGCCGCGCTAGGGACGCTGGCCGCCGCAGTTTACGGTAAGCCTTCGTCGAAGCTGCGCCTGATCGGGGTGACGGGTACCGACGGCAAGACGACCACGGCGCACCTCATCGGCCACGTCCTGGATCGATGCGGGCTCGCCGGCGGCTACCTCAGCAGCGTGGGATTCGACTGCGGCGGCGGATTCGAACTGAACGCGACGCACATGACGACGCTGGAGGCCACGTCGATCCAATCGATGCTGGCAGAAGCGATCCGCGGGGGAAGGCAGTCGATAGTAGTCGAGGCGTCTTCTGAGGGCCTGGCGCAGGGCCGGCTCGAGGGCTGCGATTTCGACATCGCGATGTTCACCAACCTGACGCGGGACCATCTCGACTTCCACGGCACGATGGACGAGTACCTCGCCGCCAAAGGCCGGCTGTTCGAGATGCTCGAGCGTCCGACGCAAAAGCGCTTTCCTCGTTGCGCAATCCTCAACGCCGACGAGACGTCTTCGGGCTATCTGCGGGGCCTGACGCGGGCGACCGTGCTGACGTACGGCCTGAGCCAGGCTGACATACGCGGCACGGACGTCGATAGCGAAGACTTCACGCTTCGATTTGAGGTCCATTACGAAGGCAAGGCGCTTCCAGCGATCGTCCCGCTGCTGGGACGTTTCAATGTCTACAATTCGCTCGCCGCGCTGGCGGTCGCCGTCTCGCAGGGCGTCGAGCTGCCCGACGCGGTCGGGGCGCTGGCGTCGTTTCCAGGCATCCCGGGCCGCCTCGAACGGATCGAGCGCGGTCAGCGTTTCGGCGTCTTCGTCGATATCGCCTCGACACCCGCCGCGCTGGAGGGCGTGCTCAACGCGCTGCGTCCCGCCACGTCGGGCCGCCTCTGGGTCGTTTTCGGCGCCGGCGGCGGCCGTGACGTCACGAGACGCGGCGGCCTGGGAGGCGTTGCGGCTCGGCTGGCCGACCGATGCGTCCTGACCAACGAGGACCCGCGCGATGAGGATCCGGACGCCATCATCGAGGCGATCGCCGCCGCTCTACGCGAGGCGAGACGTGTCGAGGGCAGCGACTTCGTAAAGGTGCCCGACAGGCGCAGCGCGATCCAGTACGCGTTAGAGCAGGCTGAGCCCGGCGACACGGTCCTCCTCGCCGGCAAGTCGACGGAACCGACGATGGTCTTCGCGGACGGACCCATCGTCTGGGACGAGCGCGCCATCGCCTTCGATCTGCTCGCCTGACAGCCGTCTATCTCGGGAAACCGCGCCGGGTTGAGGGCTCAGGCCCTGAGCGCGATAATGGGCCAAACGAATGTAAATGGAGCACAGCAATGGAAAACTCTCAGGCGGAAGAACACGGAAACGGTAACGACCTGAAGACTAGGGCCGGCGAGAAGGTCCGCGAGATCCGCGAGGCCGCCCGCGGCCAGGCGAGCGAGCGTGCGCGCCAGCTGGGCGAAAAGGCACGTGAGCGCGCGCAGGAAGAGGTCGAAGGCCAGCGCGAGCGCATCGCCAGCCGGGTCGATGACGTAGCCTCGGGCCTGCTGCACCACGCCGAGGAGGGCGATAACCTGCGCTTCCAGGCGGAGCGCCGCGTCGCGCAAGGCCTGGAGAACGCGGCCAGCTACCTGCACAGCCACCAGACGAATGAGGTCGCAGGAGACGTTGCCAGCCAGGTGCGCCAGCACCCGATTCGTTCGCTGCTCATGGTCGGCGTCATCGGCTTCTTGCTGGGCAAGCTCCTGGGCTAGGACCTCTGGAACCTGCCAGCCCCGGCGTTACAATCCCCTACAGCGCCGGTACGGCGAAGGTGAATTGTGACTGCCGAATTGCCGCCATCCCCGGAGCCCGCGTATCGCCAAGAGGCATCCTCGCTTGTCGGCGATAACGTCGCACTGATCGCGCTCGTCGCGTTTGTCCTCGGTGTCCTGCTCAACGGCTATATCGCGCTTTCCGTCCTCGATAGCCGCGCTGACGGCGGCTCGGCCGCTTCGCAGGATGCCCCGCTCATCGTGCCGGCGGCCCCCACAGCCGAGCCCACGGCAACCCAGACACCGCTGCCGGACCGGACCGACTGCGACGCCATCCGCGGTACGCAGTATCGCTCCGCCACGGAGCGTGAGTTCTTCCTCGTCAACTGCATCAACTTGCCAGAACCGACGCCGACGATCGACCCCACGCAGCTGCCACCGCTGGATGGCGGCACCAACACGGAGGCCGTGGAAACGCCAGCACCGACGCCCGAACCGTAGTATCCGTCTCTTGTTGAAGCTGCCGGCGTTCGTTACGGCTGCGAAGCGACGTCAAGTCCGGTAAGATCGAATCTAGATGGCTTCCAATCAGGGCGACCGACAAGCGGCGAAAGCCAGGACGGACCGCAAGGCCGAGGAATTGGGGCGCAGAGCGGCACGCTTACTGCGTCGCGGCAGACCTCAAGTCGAAGAGGCGCTGAACCAGGCGCGTCCTCAGGTCAAAGACGCGGTTAACAAGGTCAGACCACAGGCCGAGAAAGCCGCCAAAGACGCCTGGCGTTACGCCCAGGACCACGAGGACGAGATCAAACGCGCCGCCGTGAGAGGCGCACGCATGCGGGTGCGCGGGCCCTTCGGTTTCTTGATCGACGCCTTGCAGAGCAACGCCAGCTCGGCGCCGGAGCAGGTCGCCTGTCCCGCCTGCGGCACCGTGGCCGACGCCAGCGCCCGATTCTGTTCCGAGTGCGGCACCGCGATACCAGTCAACCAGAGCTAGACCGAGAGGCCCGACATGAAATGCCCCCGCGACGACATCGACCTGATCATCGAGCACCATCACGGCATCGAGGTCGACCACTGTCCGACCTGCAACGGCCGCTGGCTGGACCACCACGAGCTCGACCACCTGGAAGCGACCGTGCCATCGACCGAGGAGCAGCGCGTCGCGACGATCCAGTACGCCCGTCGTGACAGCGAGCTCAAGTGCCCCATCTGCGACAAACCGATGATCGCTTTCAACTACCGCGCCTACAACCTGGAGATGGACACCTGCGAGGACGAGCACGGCGTCTGGCTCGATGCGGGCGAGGGCGGCCGGGTGCGCGACATCGTCGAGGAGCGCATCAAGGGCCTGCAGCGGTCGGCCGGCGCTGAGGCAGCCTGGGACGGCTTCCTGGATGGCCTGCGCGGCAACGGCAGCGGCGGATCGTCGTTGTGGGGCAAGATGAGAGGGATGTTCAAAGGCCGGCGTTGACTTCGAAAGCCGGGGACACCCCGGACCCCGCTAAAGATAGCTTTCGCAACGAATAGAACCGTACAAGCGAGTTGCCGCGAAGCCGCCCTAGCGGGGCTGCATCGGCTCCAGGCGTAGCGCCTCCACCGAGGCGTCGTACACGGCCTCCGGCGACCAGGCGATGGGGACGCCCTCGCCGCGCCGCCACAGCGGCAGCATGTCGTCGTAGTGCGGCGAGAACGGGTTGCCGGACTGACCACCCGGTAGCACGAAGCGCGCATTTTCCCAATCGCCGGCCTCGACCACGAAGCGCAGCGACGCGATCACGGCCTGATCGTTGCCGCTGGCCTGCGACACGGTGTTGCCGTCGCCGCCCCAGGCAAACGGGCCGCGGTTGAACACCGGCGCCAGGGCCTTGGCCCGTCCCAGGGGGTTCGGTAGGGTCAGCGGCCTGACTTTGCCCCAGGCCCACTGCTCAGGCCGTGGCCCGTGGCTCTGACGCAGCTCGCGTACCACGTCTGCCAGCGCCGCCAGCATCTCTTCCCGCCACGAGTCGAACCAGCCAGCCGGTTGCTCTTTGAGTCGCCGCAGCACCCGGCTGGAGCGTCCGGCGGCGAAAGTAGACACCGGCGCCAGGTCGGCGAAACCGCGCCCGAGCGCCCACTCGGCCGCGCCGGGCGCCCTTGCCCGCGCGATACGCCGCGCCATGTTGCCGAGAAAGCGCTCGTGGATCGCCGCGCCGGAGGCGTCCGCCGATACGACTCCGTCCCATTTCGCCAGCATGCGCAGCGCCAGCCGCCCGTCCTCATCGGTCGCTTGCAGTCCAAGGATTATGTCTCGTATTTCCCGCCAGGGCAGCGAGACCTCGTCCATTTGCAGCCGTAGCGTCGACTCCAGATCCCAGTCGTCGCGGTGACCCAAAGCCGCATCGATCCGCGCCGCGCGATAGCCGTCCAGCCAATCGACGCCGAGAAAGGGCGCCGCGGCGGCGTCTTGCGCCGGCTTGTTGTTGGCCGTAACGAAGTAGCCCGACTCCGGGTCGGCAGCGTGCGGCATCGCCTCGAACGGCACGCCTTCGTCGAACCAGCCCGTCTCTGGGTCTGAGCCGGCGAATGGCAGCGTGCCCCATCCTTTGCGACGCAGCGGCACCTCTCCCACAAGCTGCCAGCCGATGTGGCCGGCTTCGTCGGCGTAGACGACGTTCTGGCTCAGAAGCGGCCACTCCGTGAATTCGGCTCGAAGGGCCTCGAACGAGCGCACCTTGTGCAGGCGCGTGAAGCCCCGCGCCGGTCTGACGTCGAGCCAGACGGCGCGCATCGAGATCGCGCCCACGTCGCCGCGCAGCGCCGGGCCGATGATCGGGCCGCGCGGCGTCACCAGCACGTCCTCCGTTACGGCCGAACGGCCACGCACCTTGATCAGCTCGCGTCGTAGCTCGCAGGGCTCGAAGCCGTCGTCGCGCCGGACGCTGCGTCCGTCCTGCGTGACTTCCTCGACGAACAGGTCGACGGTGTCCGCCAACCCCGCAGTCACACCCCACGCCGCGTAGCCGTTGTGCCCGACGCCTACCCCCGGGGTGCCAATCATCGATGCCCCCGCGACGGCCCAGTGTGGCGTGCGCATCTGCGACAGGTACCAGTGCGGCGGTATCGTGGCCTCGAGGTGGGGGTCGTTGGCGAGAATCGGCCGGCCGGACGCCGTATGCGCGCCCGAGACAACCCAGGCGTTGGAGCCGCCACCGGCGCCGGCAAACGCCCTGAACGCGTCGAGGTCCTGGCTGAGGCGGTCGATGGCCAGGCCCGCCGCGGCGCCGTCCAGCGCCACCGGCTGGTCCTCCGGGTATGGCGTCGGGTCGAGGTCACGCAGCGCTTGCGGGCCGTCCGTGGTCAGGATCTTGTAGCGCGAGAGCTCAACGTCCCAGTTGCCCATGAGCAGGAACGAGACGAGCTTGGCCTGGCCCAGCACGTCCTCCGGCTGCCACAGCGTGGGCTGGGAGCGCAACAGCACGAACTCCGGCGCCGGCCTTTGCGCGCCCGCCGTCAGCCCGGCATTGATCCCCTCAGTGAACGCCTCGACTTGCTGTTTCGCCTCGGCATCGAGCACCGCGAATTGGCGTCGCGACGAATCGACGAAGCCGATTCGTCGCGACAGCCGGTCGACGGCCAGCGTCGCCTCGCCGAACAGCTCGGAAAGCGTGCCGCGCTGGGTGCGCAGGCGCAGCTCGAGCTGAAACGCACGGTCCTGCGCCTGGCAGAATCCAAGGCCGAACCAGGCATCGTGGTCGTCCTGCGCCTCTATATAAGGGATACCGTAACGGTCGCGGCGGATCGTGACCGGGGCGTGCGGGCCGGGCAGGATCAGCGTGCCGCGAGTCTGCGGCAGGCGGGCGCCCAGGAGGCGTTTCAGGAGCCCAGTACGCAGGTTCATCAAAACGGGACGAGGAAGTCCCAGATGGCTTCTACAGCTTCAACGGCGGTGAAATCGTCCAGCCAACGCTGGTAGTGGATAGCGTACTCCTGGAATAGCTTGAGGGTGACGAGCGCAACCAGCACGACGGCGAGACGCCGCCCGCGCAGCGCTTCCTGCCAGCCGAACTGAAGCTTGGCGGCGACGAGCAGGAACCAGAACTCAAACAGGTTGGGGAAGAGCAGCAGGACGTCTCGCGATTGCATCGCTTCGAACACGATAAACCCGATCAGCCGGTACGCGAACAGACCGACCGCCACGGCGCGGTCGACGCCCTGCCAGCGCAGCGCGACGACCAGAAAGGCGCCGATATAGACCTGGTCGAGGTACTTGTCGAAGCTCTGGTAATCGTTGACACCGCCCAGGTCGAGCAGGTTGATCATGAACAGGTCGCTCTGATCGACGAGGATGGCGAGGATGGCGCCGTAGAAAGGCCAGCGCAGCACTGGCAACGAGCCGGCGATGCGCGCGAGGGCGACGATCCACATCTCGGTGGTCATAGCCGGATGTTACCGCGCAGGCGTGAAGAAGCCGGGCTGAGCCCGGCTTCTGCGATCTCGAAGTTGCTCTGGTTACGCTTTGACGGGCTCCGGCGGGATCGAGTGCGAGGCCTCTCCAGCCGCCAGCGCCGCCTCGATCTTCTCGATCAGCCGTCGGGCGGACTCGGCGCTGAGCTCCACCGCGACGCGGGTCGGCGAGCCGGCGGCCTCGTTCACGAAGTCGATGTTGAGGCTGTGATCCAGGGGCGCGTGGACGGGGTGGTCGAAGTACACGTTGGCCATGTCCACTTTGAACCAGCCTTGCGGCCCTTTCCCGCTGCCGAACATTTCAGCCTTTTCCGTCACGTATGTGCACATGGTTGCCTCCCTTAGCTGACAGACGCGCCTTCGGTCACGTCCGCGGTGCTCAGGTACCGATCATAGAATGCGAAGATCTTGTCCCAGGCGTCAGTTGCCTGTTCTTGTCTGTAGAACGGCCGGTACCAGGCAAAGAAGGCATGGCCGGCGCCGTCGTAGCGGTGGAACTCGTAGGTCTTGCCGAGGCGCTTGAGCACCTCTTCGTGCCTGTCGACGTCCTCCGGCGGCGGACCCGCGTCGTCGTTGCCGAAGATGCCCAGCAGCGGCGCGTTGAGCTGCTCCGTGAGGTCGATCGGCGCAACCGGCCGCTGAGGGCTGATGCCGAAACGCTCATTCGGGATGACACCGCCACCCCAGCAGTCGACCGCGGCGTCGACGGCTTCGATCTGAGAGGCCGCCAGCACGACGTGGCGTCCGCCGGAGCAGAAGCCGATGATGCCGACCTTAGCGTTGGCGTAGACCTGGTTGCGCAAGTAAGTCATGCACGCCGCGACGTCGCCCACGACCTGCGAGTCGGTCATGCCGCCTTCGGCGCGGGCGCGCGCAGCGGCGTCGTCGTAGCTATCCGTCGTGTTGAAACGGTGGTAGAGGTGGGGTGAGATCGCGGCGTAGCCGTGATGGGCCAGCTTGCGGACGACTTCGAACGTCCATTCATCCCAGCCCGGCGCGTGGTGAATGACCACCACGCCCGGGAAAGGCCCCGGACCCAGCGGCCGTGCGTAGTAGCACTCGACCTCGTCGCCACCGTCGCCGGGAAGCGTGATGTTTTCAGCGATCATTGCGTTGTAAGCCATTGGTAACCCCGCAGCTGAGGGCATCGCCTCGACGGGAGGGACTATACCACAGCGAGGGGCTTGCGGCGGTTGTCAGGCCGCCTCCGGGTCAGCGGCGGTGGCGGCCTCCTCAGACCAGCACCACGCGAACCGGAAAGCTAGGCACTTGCCGAAAGGGCGCCGATACTCGGAGGCTCTTCCTCCCAGACTTGCACGCGATTGCGACCCATGTCCTTCGCCGTGTACATCGCGCGGTCCGCCTTCTCGATGAGTTGGCTGATATTCGTACCGTGATCAGGCATCAGCGCCACGCCTATCGAGACAGTCAGTGGGATGGTTTCGGCGATTGGCGCCGCCTCCACGTCCCTGCGCAGCCGCTCTGCGGCCGTCAGAGCATCCTGCCCGGAGACGCCTTTGAAGATGGCAACGAACTCTTCGCCGCCGTAGCGATAGATCATATCTCCGTCACGCATGGCCGACCGGAGCACGGACGCGATCTTGCGCAGCGAAACGTCACCAGCGCGATGGCCGAGCTCGTCGTTTACGCTCTTGAACCTGTCGACGTCCACCATCGCGACAGCCGCTAAACCGCTGCCGTCGAGGCCTTACCGGTGCTTGGCGATATCCTCCGACAGCTGTCGCCGATTAGGCAGGCCGGTGAGCGGGTCGTGCAACGCTCTGCGTTCGCTGCTCTCCGCGTTTTCGACCGCGACCACCGCCGTGGCAACTTGCGAAGCCATCATCTCCAGGACGTGCTCATCCTCCTCCGTGAATGCGTTGATCTGGCGGGACCAGACGCCGAGCGTCCCGATGACACGGGCGCCTACGATGAGTGGCACGATGATTCCGGACTCGATACCGAAGTCCGGGTCATCGGGAGACGGCGTGCGACCAAATTGATCCATGGCGGCCTGGTCGATGCGTACGCTGCGGCCACGCCGCGCCGCCCGTCCGGTTGGGCCTTGTCCCAGAGGCACGCGCGGCAAGTGGGTTGGCTCTCTGCCGTCGGAGGTCAGGCTCCGACCGGGACAAGTTCACCACCCTGCAGCAGGCGCAGTACCACCATGGCCCCGTTCATGACTCGAAGCGTTTCGCGTAGCGTTGCATCGATCACGTAGGGCATGCTGAGCGTGTCCGTGATCTCTAAGAAGACGTTATAGAGGGCGTTTAGTTGGCTGTTGCGATAACCCAGGGTGTCGCTGGTTGCGCGAAGCACCTCGCGTTCAATTTCGCTAGACCGGAAGGCGCGGCTGATCTGGCGACCAATCAGGATGGTGGCCAGGCCCATCATTGCGGTCAGAAAAACCAGCGCGACCAGCATGACAATACGTGCTTGCGACGTCGCTACGGTCAGTCTGTTCTGCGCCGTCGTTACGGCGAGGGAAAGTTGATCCTGAGCAGCGTCCAGCTCTTCGCCAAGGGACAGAACGCCGCCGAACATGGCCGCGAAGTTGGTAGCGGAATCATCGGCGAAGTAAGCGTCCGCCGCGGCCCTGAGGCGCTCCCTCGTCTGCAAGACGCGCGTGAAATCGACACGATCAGTGCCCGCGACCAGTTCGTCGATCTGCGCCGAGTACAGATGGATGCTGCGATCAAGCGTAATTGCCTCGCTGTCAGCCATTGGGATCGAGACGTCAGGCAAGTTGCCCGGCGGAAGCTCCGTGGCCGTGAAGCCAGAGGAGATCACTTCCATCACACGAGCTCGCTCGGCGTCGGAGAGCTGGCCGAGACCCTCGGCGGACAGAATGAATCCGCCAGCATTGAGCAGTAGTGGCGTCAGCGGCTCGCGTAAGCCCGCCTGCACTTGCGAGACCGCGACCGCCGTGTTGGCCCATCGAGGCGGCCTCCCGCTTGCGCGAGTCCACGATCGACGTTGTCCACATCACGGCGCCGATCGCAGGGCGGCAGTCCCGATGACCACGACCAGGTAGAGCCGCAACAGTGAATGTGGCGACAACGCGCGCGAAGCGCCACTTAGTGTGCTCATACTTTGCAATTATCGTCATGCTCGGGTGAGGGCTGTATATGGGATTCGGCCCTGCCGCGGGAACGCCTAGCCGGCTTCGATGACCCTCTGCGGAGCGCCGTTCAGGTAGCCTACGATGTCCTCCACAGCCTCGCCGTAGAAGCGCGTATAGGTCTCGGTCGTTACGTAGCCGAGGTGCGGCGTGATCAAGGTGTTGTCTAGTTCCAGAAACGGATGGCCAGCCGGCAGCGGCTCCTGGTCGAAGACATCGAGACCCGCACCGGCGATACGGCGTTCCCGAAGCGCGCTGACGAGGGCCCTCTCGTCGACGATCGGGCCGCGGGACGTGTTTATCAGGTACGCCGTCGGCTTCATCAGTGATAGCTCCATCTGAGAGACCAGTCCACGGGTGCGATCGCTGAGCACCAGGTGGATGCTGACGATGTCCGCCTGCGTAAATAGCTCCTCTTTGCTGACCAGCTTGGCGCCGACTTGCTCCGCTCGTTCCCGTGTCAGGTTCTGGCTCCAGGCGATCACGTTCATGCCGAAGGCCAGCCCGACCCTGGCGACCTGTGACCCCAGGTTGCCGAGGCCGACACAGCCAAGCGTCGCGCCGTGCAGTGACGGGCCGATCGTCGTCTGCCAGCGGCCGGCGCGTGTTGCCTTGTCTTCCTCCGCGATGTGACGCAGGCTGCCGATGATCAGGCCCCAGGTAAGCTCGGCCGTCGGGGTCGGCATGCCGCCCGTGCCACACACAGTTATGCCCAGGTCTTTCGCCGCGCCAACGTCGATCGACGCGTTGCGCGCACCGGTCGTGACCAGCAGCTTGAGGTTGGGCAGACGGTTCAGCAGGCTGCGAGGGAACGGTGTACGCTCCCGCATCGCGACGATGACTTCGAACGACTCCAACCGCTGAACGAGGGCATCTTCGTCGCTCAGGTGGTCGCGAAACGCCTCGATCGAAGAATCCGCCGGCAGCCGTTCCCAGCCGCCGATCGAAAGCGCGACGCCCTGATAGTCGTCCAGCACGGCAATGCGAGTCATGGATTCTCCTTCAAGCCTCGGTCTGACCACCGTGATGCTAGGATAGAAACATCGCGAGTCCCCTGACCCGGACACCCCAGCGACTCGATCCCTCGGGTCCGCAGTCAACAGGAGTCTAGACATGATCTACGAGCTGCGCATCTATGACGCCATGCCCGGCAAGTTACCGGCGCTGAACGACCGCTTCGCTAACATCACCGGCGGCTACTTCGAGAAGCACGGTATCAAGCAGGTCGGCTACTGGACCGACGTGGTTGGAATCAGTGGACGTCTGACCTATATCGTCGCTTTCGATGACCTGGCGCACCGCGAGACAGCCTGGGCTTCCTTCGCGGCCGACGCCGAGCGCTTGAAGGCCTTCGCGAAAACCGAGAAAAACGGCCCGCTCGTCGCCCGAGTCGAGAACAAGATCATGCGTCCGACCGACTACTCTCCGATGAAGTAGCGCGCCAGAATGACAGACGGCCGCTCGTTTTCAGTCGACGAGGCGCTGGCACATCTGCGCAGCGCTGACGCCAAACTTGCCGCGGTCATCGACCGCGTCGGCGCCTACGACGCGCCGCGGCGCGCGGACCCCTACGCCGCTCTGGTGCGCGCGATCCTGTTCCAGCAACTGGCCGGAGCTGCGGCGAACGCGATCCAGAAGCGCCTCTTCGCCCTCCACGGCCGGGACGACCAGCCGCCCACGCCCGAGGAGCTGCTGCAGACGACAGACGAGCAGTTTCGCAGCGCAGGCCTCTCTCGCCAGAAGACGGGCTATCTACGCGACCTGGCTGCCCACGTCGCCGATGGGCGCCTGCAGCTCGACGAGCTGCCTGCCCTGAGCGATGCAGAGGTAACTCAGCGGATCACGGCCGTCAAGGGCCTTGGAGAGTGGTCAGCGCACATGTTTCTCATGTTCCATCTCGGCCGTCCCGACGTCTTGCCCATCGGTGATCTCGGCGTGCGAAGCGGCATGCGGACCACCTACGGGCTGCCGGAGGCGCCGACGCCCAAGCAGGCGATCGAAATCGGCGCACCGTGGGCGCCGTTCAGGTCGGTTGGCTCATGGTACATGTGGCGGGCTGGGGAGCCTGTGGCCCCCGATATCTAAAACCCGTTTGCCGATACGACACGTTGCGCCACGAACTGGTGCAGCAGTCCTACCTGGGACTGGGAAAGCGGGATCTCAGAGATGCCACGCAGCTTGGAAAGCGCCCAGTCAACGGAGCGACCTTCCTTGATCAGCACGGCGCAGGCAACCACGGCATCGTTGCCGCGGACCGAACCGTCGTGCACGAGTACAGCGCCATCGTCTCGAATGCGCTGTTGTACCCAGCTTGCCACGATGTGCAGTTCTTCGGCCTGCGGTACGCCGCTGCCGTTGACAGGCAAGCGCAGGTAACGCATGCCATGCTCTCGTACCATGCCGCCAACGGAGTTGCACTCCTGGTTCAGGTCGACCACGGCGCGAACGCCACGGGCGCGTACTGCTCGCCATCCATCCATCGGAGCGGGCAGGCCAATAGCCAGGCTTTGGCTCATCCAGCGAAGCGTGCTCTGGGTATTCTGGGGACGCAGCAAGCGCAAGAATCCCTGAAGCAAGTGGATCCGTCCCCTTCTACAGTCGTCCTTGACGCGGCACTCCTGCCAGTAGTCACAAACTTGAACGTCGGCGAGCGGTTTGCGTTACGGCTTATGCACGGCACGCACGTATAATCCGCCTCACAAACGCGTCTCGGGTACCGCTTCCGTTAGCAAGGAGCCAGGATGAGGAGCCACGCCGCCAGCCAGATAATGGACGCCGCCAGCCAGAAGGCAGCGGAGGTCGGCAAGCCGGTCAGCATCGCGATCGTCGACGCTGGAGGCTCCCTGATGTCGCTGGAGCGCCTCGGTGACGCGCCTTCTGCCACGGTCATGGTCGCGGAGGGCAAGGCGGTGGCGAGCGCGGTCATGGGCCGGGACTCGGGGCGTCTGGAGGCCATGGCCCAGAGCCTGCCGCTGATAATCAACTCGATGATGATGCGATACGACGGCCGCTTCGTACCCGCCCAGGGGGGCGTCGTCATCCGTCAGGACGAGGAAGTCGTCGGCGCCATCGGCGTGTCCGGCGCGACGAGCGATGAAGATGAGGCCATCGCCCGCGCCGGCGCGGAGGCCTACGAGCCCTAGCCTGGTAGCGTCGCCGAGACCGGGACGATCCAGCGATGGCGCTGACGCCAGGCAGTGATTCGTCTAGTTACCCTTGCTAGGGCACCGGCTAACGGGCGCGAGCGCGTGGCATGGCGCTTTTCGTTTCTAGGCCCGCCGGATGCTACACTCGACCTCGCATCCTCAGATTCGATTTGATTTGCCAGGAGACGCGGTGAAGGTACACGAGTATCAGGCAAAGGAGCTTTTCGCCGCCTACGGCGTGCCAGTCCCCAACGGCCGCGTCGCGACGACACCGCAAGAGGCGCGCGAGGTCGCGTTGGAGCTAGGCGCACCGTCGGTCATCAAGGCGCAGATCCACGCCGGCGGCCGCGGCAAGGGCGGCGGCATCAAGCTGGCAGCCAACGCCGACGAGGCAGAGGCCGCAGCCAAGCAGATCATCGGTATGACGCTGGTCACGCCGCAGACCGGCCCAGAGGGCCGCCTGGTACGCCACGTGCTGGTTGAAGAACAGACTCCGATTGAGCGAGAGCTCTACCTGGCGATCCTGATCGACGGATCATCCGGCTTCCCTATCCTCATGGGGTCCTCGGCCGGTGGCATGGAGATCGAAGAGGTCGCCGCCGCCAACCCCGAGGCGATACATCGGGTCCCGGTCGACCCGGCGGCCGGCTTCCAGCCTTTCGAGGGTCGCCAGCTCGCGTTCGCGCTCGGTCTGACCGGCGATTTGCTACGGCCGGCCGTCGCGCTGATGGCAGACCTCTATCGATTCTTCGTCGAGAAGGACTGCTCGCTGGCCGAGATCAACCCGCTCGTCGTCACGCAGGACAACCGGATTCTGGCGCTAGACGCCAAGCTCAACTTCGACGACAACGCCGCCTTCCGTCACGCCGACATTTTGGCGCTGCGCGACAAGGACGAAGAGGACCCTCTGGAGGTACGCGCCCAAGAGGAAGGCATCAGTAATTATGTGAAGTTAGACGGCAACATCGGCTGCGTCGTCAACGGCGCCGGCCTGGCCATGGCGACGATGGACGCGATCAAGCTCGCCGGCGGCGAACCGGCTAACTTCCTCGACATCGCCACCGCCAACGACCCGCAGCGTGTCGTCAATGCGCTCGGCATCATCACGTCTGACCCCAACGTCAAGGCGATCCTGATCAACATCTTCGGCGGCATGGCCCGCGTCGACGTCATCGCCGAGGGCATCATCAAGGCAAATCAGGACCTCAAGCTCAGCGTGCCCATCGTGGCCCGCCTCGCCGGGACGAACCTCGAGGAAGGCGTCCGCATGCTCGAGGCCTCCTCCGTGCGCCACGAGCGCGCCGAGAACCTGGGCGAGGCAGCGAACAAGGCAGTCGCGGCAGCGAAGGCTTAGACTGAAGTCATGGTTCTAGCAGGCGCAGCCGCTCCGGAGATTTCCCCGGTTCCCACGACTTCCATAGAAATTCCTCGAGAAGCTATCCTGCACGCCCTGAAGGGGAATGAACTTGTCGCCAAGAGAGCCTACGACGACGCCGTAAGAGAGTTCGACACCGCGCTAGAACTCTACCCTCGCTTTTCCGCCGTTCTCAATAACCGAGCGGCTGCCCTCGGTTATCTTGAGCGGTTAGATGAAGCTCTACAGGACCTAAATCGGGCACTCTGTCTCGATCCAAATGACGCTAAAATTCTCTTCAATAGAGCATTAGTCAGAACGACGCTCAATGACTATAAGAATGCAGAGAGGGATCTGAACAGGTCCTTGTCGATTCGAGAAAATGCTGAGGGTTACAACAACAGGGGGAGCGTTCGCGCCCACATTGACAATCATCACGAGGCTATCCTCGACTTTAACCGTTCCTTAGACATCGAGCCTCAAAACTTGGCTGCCCGATTCAATCGGAGTTGGTCACTACTTCAGGTTGGCGAGTTGGGTCTAGCCCTGGAGGACATTGATGCAGTCCTACGCGAGCTTGGGGACAGCGGACTTCAGAAGGAGCAAGTGCTGATTCGCCGTCGTCAGATTCTGGATGCCTCTCTTTGGAATTTGGTCAAATCCGGCTTCGCTTCGTGGTCGGGAGGCAAACCCGAAGGCAGCAAGAACCCCATCAAAATCACACCCGGACCGCCCGTAAGCGATTACCTCATTCAAGATCGTAGGTGACTCTGTACTGCGAAAGCAGCGCGATCATTAGCGTCTACCTTCGGGAAGTAGGACGTCAGCAGGTCGTTCAGCATGAGATCGAATTCGAGCCCACCCTCTGCTCGGTGCTGGGCTCTGTGGAAGTCCGCGCTGCTCTGGCAAGAGCCCGATGCTCTGTCAACCCAAGACGGTTGACCGGTCCGGGATATGAAAGGGTAGTCACGGCATTTCAGGCGGACTGGTTCAACTATGTGAAGATTCCGGTCACTGACGAGCTCGTCAGCGCCGCCGGTCTTCTTGCGAGAGCACACCTTCTTAAGGCCTACGATGCAGTTCATCTCGCGACGGCCTTAGCACTCCAGGAACGGGTGCTCGATAAAGTCTTCGTCTCTACATGGGACAAAGAACTCGCCGCAGCCGCAGAGGTCGAAGGCCTTTCTCTAGCTCACGAGGTAACCACATGAGCATCCTGGTCAACAAAGACACGCGCGTCCTGGTGCAGGGCATCACAGGACGGGAGGGCGGATTCCAGACAGAACGTTGCATCGAGTACGGCACGAAGGTCGTGGCCGGCTGTACGCCAGGCCGCGGCGGCGAGACCGCCTACGGGGTGCCTGTCTTCAACACGGTAGCCGAGGCGGTAGACCAGCAGGGGCCCATCGAGTGCTCCTTGATCTTCGTGCCTGCCCCAGGCGCTGCGGACGCCATCCTGGAGGCCGCGGCGTCCCAGATCAAGGTCATCATCTGCATCACGGAGGGCATCCCGACCATCGACATGATGCGGGTCAGGCGGGCGTTGCGTGACAGCAACCTGACGCTGATCGGTCCGAACTGCCCCGGTGTTATCACTCCCGAGGAGTGCCGCGTCGGCATCATGCCCGGCAGCGTCTTCGCCAGAGGCCGCGTCGGTGTCGTCTCCCGCAGCGGCACGCTGGTCTACGAAGGTGTGGACCAACTCACGCGCCTCGGCATCGGTCAGTCGACCTGCGTCGGCGTGGGCGGTGACCCGATCATCGGTACGACTCAGCGCCAGGTCCTCGAGATGTTCAACAACGACCCGGAGACCGATGCGATCGTGATGATCGGTGAGATCGGTGGCACGGCCGAGCAAGAAGCCGCCGATTACATCAAGGCCAGCGTCAAGAAGCCCGTCATCGCGTTCATCGCCGGCAGCACGGCGCCGCCGGGGCGCCGGATGGGCCACGCCGGCGCGATCATCGCCGGCAATACGGGCACCGCGGATTCGAAGAAGGAAGCGCTGGCGGCCGCCGGCGCGACGATCTGCGACTCGCCCGCCGAGGTCGGCGTCACGACGCAGCGTGTGCTGAACGAGCAGGGCCTGATCTAGGGCGTCGGTTCGGGCGTCTCCTCAGCCGCAGGCGTTTCGTCCGCGCTGGGTGTTTCCGATGCAGGCGCCGCGGAGGGCGGCACATTGACGGTGAGCGGGCAGTCGGTCACCGCGTCCTCGGAGCCGCGGCGCCAGAGAATCTGCAGACCGTAGGCGTCGCTGCGAGCCGTTGGAGACAGGATGGGCGCTGCGTTCGCAGTCAACGCGGTCGCTCCGCCGACGTTTACGACCAGCGTTTCCGCGTCCGCCGCCGCGGGCCGCATGGCAACAACAACCTCCTCCAGTTCGAATCCATCCAACGTGTCTGGGTCGAACTCAAAGGTCCTGGTCCCGCCCGATTCCAGGCTCATCGGGCCGGTCTCGCAGGCGATCTCCCGCACGACCTCCGGGCTGACCAGGGGCGAATCGTCGCCGCCGCCGGCTAGCGACGCGGCTACCAGGATGCCGAGCAGGATCGCAGCGGACGTCGCGACGCCAAGTAGCGCGTAGCTCCAGGCGAACCTGTTGTCGTAGGTGGGCTCGAACCAGATGCTGAGCCGATCTCTGAGGGTCAGCGGAGCCGGCTCATAGCCGTCGTAGTAGGGTTGCTCCGCAGCGTACTCCGACTCGTATTGCTCGTAGACCTCCGTGGGGCGATACGGCGGCGTGAACGGCTCGACACCGAGGCGCTGCTCGATGTCCCAGACTGCCTCCGGCAGGTCCGTCGAGGCTACGCCGGCGAGGCCCGCCTCAAGCTCGGGTGGCGCCCACAACTCCTCCTCGGAAGCCGGCTGCTCGACAGTCTCACCCTCAGGCGACGGTTCGCCTTCGTCCGGTTGCGCCTCGGGAGCCTCATCCTGTCCAGCCTCCGGTTCTGCCATCGGCTCGTCCGGTTCTTCGACCGCGACCGTATCTTGGGCCTCGGCAGGCTCGTGGCCGTCGACCGGCTCCGCGTCGTCCGTTGCCGCCACGTCTTCGAGGCTGAGCTGGGCCGCGGCGGCCGCCGCTATTACAGCGCTGTTGGCGACGAGCTGTTGCGGCAGATCGTCCGGCAGATCGACTTCTTGCAACGCCGCGAAGACGTCGGAGGCGTTGGGCAGGGTCTCAAGCGTCGCCCAGCAAGTCTCGCAGTCCTCGGCGTGTGAAACGATCTGGCGCCTGATGCCGACACGCATCGCCGCGCCGCTGCCTCCCACCAGCTCAGACAAGTCGTTGCAGGCGTCGCGGCCCCGGAAGTAAAGCGCCGTCGCAGCGTAGGCTTCGACGAAAGCGCCGCGCGCCCGGTTCAGAATCGTCTCGATGCCGCCACGGCCCTGCGTGACCGGGCCGCTCAGTTCGCTCGGGTCCAGGCCGCGGCGAATCGTGAAGTCGAGGATCGCGTAGTCGCGAGGACGCAGGCTGCGCGCGGCTTGCCAGGCCCACAACGCCGCTTCCCTATCGACGCCGGCATCGATCTGCGTGAAACGACGGTCTCCCGTGGTTAGCCTGCCGGTAGCCGGCCGGGCTCGGTTGTCCACGATCTCCAGGCCTTGTCCCAACGCGAAGTTGAACAGCAACGCACGCACGGTGGTTCCGACCGGTCGTTGGGCAGCCTGAGTTTGCAGGTGTTCGAATGTCGCGCGTACTACCTCGGCCGCGGCGTCGGTATCGAGCGTTAGACGTAGGGCGAAGTCGTAGAGGGAGCGCGCGTAACGGTCAGCCAGTAACGCGACGGGCCGGTCGTCGGAGTTGGACAGCGAGTCAGCCAGCTCCTCATCGGAACTGTTAGCGGGGTCATTCATTGTCCGCGCGCAGTGTAGCCCAAACGGCTGGCATGTACCAAATCGGGGTTAGCTGCGGCTGGAACGATACTGGGCTACTGCGGCTGTGACTTCCGCCGCGCTTGTCTGGCCGTTCTCCGCCAGG
The DNA here is from genome assembly GCA_965197795.1 of Dehalococcoidia bacterium. Lineage (GTDB taxonomy): Bacteria > Chloroflexota > Dehalococcoidia > DSTF01 > WHTK01 > WHTK01. The sequence goes on from OZ240228.1 coordinate 1,869,049, forward strand.
CGGCCGACCACGGCGGCCCGCCGCGTCAGATCGGCCGAGTTTCGGCCCCACTGCGTTGGCTCGGCAAGTTGCTCAAAGCGGTCGCCGGCCTCGCGCCACTGGAACAGGGAGCATCCCACGGGCCGCCCGTTCTCGACACGCTCGATCTCGTAGAGGTCGGTGACGCGCCGCCAGTAATCATCCTCGCTGGAGCCGAACCGCTCGATGTATATGACGAATTTCAATACGGACGCGTGGGCGTCGTCGATACCGTTGCCCTGTGTTACCTGTTGCACCGCCGCGTCTACGCTGGGGGCGTGCAGCGAGGCTTGCAGCGCATAGCCGGCCTGGTGCACCGTCTCGAAGACGCGTTGCACCGGCTCACCCCAGATATAGTCAGGCATCGAAGACTGGGCGAACTCGGCGACTACGAGGTAGCCACCGCGCCGTTCCTCTGCCAGACGCAGCATGATCTCCGGCTCGCCCGCGACAGGTGTCACCGCCACCTCCGGCGCGCAAAGCGCCAGGACGGCGTTGGATGTGGTCGTCTTGCCGGCCAAGCGCGGGATCGCCGCCGTCAAGAACGACTGCTGTTCGTCGGCGGCGGCCCACAACACGGCAGCCATCTCCGCGCTCATGGTGCCGTTGCGCACTAGCTCCGCGATCGTGACCGAGGCCATGCTTCGAGTATACGCGTACGAATTGACACTTGGGCGTATCTTTCCTGCACGGAGGCACAGATGACCCAGGAATCAGCCCGATCTCAGCCGGCCCAGACGAGCGTCTCGCTCCTGACCAGGCTCATTCACCTCGGCAAGCGGCCGCGCATCTTGCTGGCGTTGCTTGCGGCCTGGTCGGTTTTGGCGGTTGGGACCCAGATCTTCGTAAACAGCGGCCTATTTCTCGACGTCCACGACGTCGAACTCGACGGCGCGATGGGGGGCTTCGCGCTGAGCTTCCAGGCGATACCGCTGGCGCTGCTCTACCTCTACTGCTGGCGCGACCCACAGCATTATCGATCCGTTTTCTGGCTCGCTATCATCCAGCAGGCCGCAATCGGCACAAGCGTGGTTTATCAATGGGCGATCGATACGTTCAGCTTCGAGAGCATCATCATCCCGCTCGCAGGTTCGATAATCCTGGGCGTTTTTTCTTTCCTACAGCTGTTCCAGCCGCGAGCGGCTGAACCTAGCTAGCGGGCGATCCGGAGCAGAGAGCGATCGCGGCGGTCGCTGGCTTCTTCCCGTTTCATGGCGAGTTCCAGGAGCGGGCCTGGGCCACCGGCCAGAATTTCGGTGACCTGAACGGCGGGCAGGGGCGTCGAGAGCAAGAAGCCTTGGCCCAGGTTGCAGCCCGCCTCACGTATGAGCTGCAGCTGCTCCTCGGTTTCGATGCCCTCCGCCGTGGTTTTCATGCCAAGCGAATTCGCCAGCTGTACCACAGTACGCACGATCGGCAGGGTGCGTTCCGGATTGTGGTCGCGCACGAATGACTGGTCAACTTTGACGATGTCCACCTCAAATCGGCGGAGGTAGTTCAGCGAAGAGTAGCCAACACCGAAATCATCGATCGCCACCTGAAAGCCGAGCTCCCGCAAACCGGCCAGGTTTCGTAGCGTGTCCTCTTCGTCCTCCATCAACGCCGATTCCGTGATTTCGAAGTGAATGAAATCGCTGGCGGCTCCCGTCTTCTTGAGTACCTGGTTGAGCTCCGTGATGAAATTCATGTCGCGAAATTGGCGCGCCGAGAGATTGATGCCGACGCTAAAGCCTTGCCCGAAGAGGCCGTGCCAGGTGCTGGCCTGGGCACAGGTCTCCGTGAGGACCCACTTGTTGATGCCGCGCCAGAGGCCTGTTTCATCCGCCAGCGGCAAGAAGCTATCGGGACGAAGTTCCCCCAGGGTGGGGTGGTTCCAGCGCAGAAGCGCCTCGATACCCTCGATTCTCATGGTGTCGAGATTGACGAGCGGCTGATAGGCCATCTCGAACTGGTCCGCTCGACCGCCATGCGAAGGTCCGACTCCAGGGAAAGACGATACGTCGAAGGTAATGGGGCGTGTGGCTCGTAAAGGAAGCACTGTCCCTTACCGTTGGCCTTGGCCTGATACAGGGCAACATCAGCCATGCTCATCAGGTCCTCCGGCGAGGGCCGCATCGGTCCGGGCAGAGCGATCCCGATGCTCGCGTTGGGCCAGATTGTCTGGCCGCGGAGATAAACCGGGTGGTTCAGGCTGCCGAGCAGCGTCTTTGCCAGCTCTTCCGCTTCCGCGCTGCTCTCCACGCGCGCCAGCAGGGCAAACTCATCGCCTCCGAGTCGCGCCAGAACGTCGTCGCCGCGCTTGTCGGCATGAAGCCTGCCTGCCACCTCCTTGAGAAGTCTGTCACCGGCAGGATGACCCATGGTGTCGTTGACTACCTTGAAGCGATCGAGGTCGAGCAACAGCAGTGCAGGCCGTGGTTGGCCGCGGCGATACTCGCTGAGCTGGGCCCAGAGGCGTTCGACGAAGAAACGCCGGTTTGGCAGGCCGGTCAGTTCGTCGTCGTAGACGAGGTCAGAGACCTCGCTGGCACGCCTACGGGCGACGCGGGTGCCGAGCACGCCGGCGAAACCGAAGATAACCTGACAGAGGACTGGGATCGGCGCGAGCACTAGCATCTCCAGCCAGTAGCCGATGCCAGTCGCCACCGCGGCTGACAACGCAAGTGCCACGGCCAGAGCCTCTGCGAAGCCCAACCCTTCATGTTTACTCGTCTGCTCAGGCAATGCGTTCGATCCCCAACAAAAAAGGCTTGTCACGCTTTCTCGCGAGACAAGCCGGTCGGTTTCGCCACTAGGCTCCCCGTCATCCAGGCGACCAAATTGGGATGACGGATCAATGCCTTCCGGCAACGTCCCATCCCTGGGTAGTGAATACTCCCTGTGCTTCTTACAACGCGGGGTTCATCCGCTTGTTACCGATGTTAGCGCAATCGGCAATCCCTTCCAGACCTGTTGACCTTTGCAATCGCTGAAAGAAACAATGATTGCTAACCTCTGCCTCATTCAACAGGAGCGGACCGTGCCACTATTTCTTATCGAGCACAGCCACACCGCCGAGACCTGCCCGACACGAGACCCCAACATGGTTCGCATGCTGCGAGACCACGTATCGGACGAAAGCGCCGCGAAGATGGGGATCAAGATCCTCGGCGACTGGGCATCGGAGCCCGAACACCAGGTTGTCTTCATCGTCGAGGCCGCGGATGCGGAGACGGTCGAGAACCTGGCGGGCCCATTCCGTCATGTCGGTGAGGTCAACGTGCGCGTGGGCTTGACCTGCGAGGACACCGCGAAGGCTTGCCTCGGCGAGTAGGGACTCGGCGCCTGTTTCGCGAGCCGTGGGCCATTGCGGCAACGCAGCCTGACTCTTCTGACGGTCCCGATCGCAAGTTGGGAGGGCTTGCGCGAGCATCCATACCTCGGGCTGCTGCTGCCCATCAGTGGACTAGAAGAGAGCCCGGGAAGAACGATGGTACCCCCGACAGGACTCGAACCTGTGCACCCGGCTCCGGAGGCCGGTGCTCTATCCACTGAGCTACGGGGGCTTGGCCTCATTCTAGCCAGCTATCCCCAGGCGTCACAAGCTCACTTGACCGGCGCAGTCGTCCCGCATACCGTCGCGTAATGCCGACGTCTGGCCGGGCGATATCGCATTGAACTCGGATTCCCCCTTCTCGCACGTGCTCTTCGCACGACCGCGGGATTTTGTCTACCGCCGCGTCTTCCTAACAGCCCAGGTGTTTATACGGGTCGAGGCGGCGAGCGGTATTGTCCTGCTCTTCGCCGCCATCGCCGCGCTGATCTGGGCCAACTCACCCTGGTGGGACTCCTACTTCGAATTCTGGCACACGGAGGTGCTGGTAGAGGCCGAGCTATTCGATCTCCACCTCGACCTGCGCGAATGGGTCAACGACGCCTTGATGACGATCTTTTTCTTCGTCGTTGGGCTCGAGATCAAGCGCGAACTGGTACACGGGGAGCTCTCCAACCCTCGCCGGGCCCTGCTACCGGCGGCGGGCGCGCTCGGCGGCATGGTCGTACCAGCCCTGCTGTACCTCGTCCTAAACGTCGGCGGGGAAGGCGCCCGCGGATGGGGCATTCCGATGGCCACGGACATCGCGTTCGCCATCGGCGTCCTTTCGCTGCTGAGCCGGCGAGTGCCTTTCAGCCTCAAGGTCTTCCTGCTGGCACTCGCCATCGCCGACGATATCGGCGCCATTCTCGTCATTGCAGTCTTCTACACCAGCGACATGAACTTCCTGGCGCTCGGACTGGCAGGCCTGGCGCTGCTGGGCATCGCCGTGATGAACCGTTCCGGCGTCCAGACGATCAACATCTACGTCGCGGCCGGCGCCTTGTTCTGGTTATTGGTAGAGCAGTCCGGGGTGCACGCGACGATTGCCGGCGTCATTTTGGGGCTCATGGCTCCGGCCAGCTACTTCTATAACCCAAAGACCTTCGTCGAGGCAGCGCAGGACCTGCTTAGCCGCTTCAAGTTGGCGGAGGAGACCGAGAGCGACGAGGTTCAGGCGGGCATCCTTGCGCAGATGGAGGACCTGACTCAGGGTACGGAAGCGCCGCTGGACCGCCTGGAGCGGGCGTTGCATAGCTGGGTCAGCTTCGGCATCGTGCCGCTGTTTGCTCTCGCGAACGCCGGCGTCCACGTCTCCAACGAAACGGCCGACGCGGCGCTCAGCAGCCCGATCTCCCAGGGCGTCATCCTGGGCCTGCTCGTCGGTAAGCCGCTAGGCATCTTCCTCGTCACCTGGCTGGCGGTGAAGCTGGGTCTCTGTGAGATTCCCCAGGGCGCGACCTGGCCTCAAGTGCTCAGCGTTGGCATGCTGGCTGGCATCGGTTTCACGGTCGCCTTGCTGATTACCGACCTGGCCTTCGATAACGAGCTACTAGTCGACGAGGCGAAGCTTGGCGTCCTGACTGCGTCGTTGGCGGCCGGTATCGCCGGCTTCGTCTTCCTCTGGTTAACCACGAGCGCGCCCGCCGAAGCAGGCTCCCAGGAAGAAACCCTCGTCGAGAACTAGGGCGTCTGACTGTGAGCCGAGCTGTCTGTTCCCAAGTTCGCAGACGGGACCTCGACCACCTGCAGCGTGACACGGCAAGTATGCGGCGGGACACCACAGACCAGCTTGTTGCCTGATTCCGAAAGATCAAGGACGTTGGGCGAGCAGCCAGGGCAGGCATCATGCCGGGTGGCGGTGATGCAGCCCGCCGGCCCGCAGATTCGTAGCTTCGTGCCGCAAGGCCACTCCGCGTAGCGCGAGGATCCTACAGCGATGATGTCCGGGTTATCAGTATCGTAGTGTCCCGTGCCGCAGCCCAACACGCCGCCCTGGTAGGACACGCCGTAGTGGGTCGCCCAACCCCGGATGATCGGCGTCGAAGGCACCAGGTTTTGCTCAGGTTGCGGTTCCGCAGCACGCGGGCCTGGCTCGGCAGGCGGGGTGAAAGGGCCCTGATCCAGGAGCTAGCGGTGGCTGATACCGACCAGCTCTGTTGCAGCATTATGAGCGTGGGTTGCGCGATGTCCTGGTGTCGATTGGCTTCCGAGTACGCGCCGGCTAGGGGGCCTCCCTTCCACATGAGAACTAGGACCAGAAGCGCGATGATAACCATGCCGCGCGCTTCGGGCCTCGGCCATCTCAGCTATTCGCTTCCATGCAAATCAAACAGTCACCTCTCGCGATTTTGTATTAGATGGAACTCGATCCGAATTCGTTTGTTACACATTTCACCAGCAATCGGGCTGTCGACACTCCTGGAGTTCCCCTTCCAGTCGAGAACACTTACGAGATACACGCGGTTCTTGAAGTTCGGAGGGGAATTTGCCGGAACAACTCGTAAGTCAGCTCATGTCACGAGAGGTACTTTGTGCGCCGCCGGACGCCACCGTCAGCGAACTAGTGGCCCTAATGCACGAACACACCTACTCCTGCATCGTGATCACCGAGAAAGATCGACCGGTGGGTCTCGTGACCGAACGCGACGTCGTTGGAGTCCTCGATGAGATGCTCAAGGGCGAACGCCACGGTGACTTGCCCGTATCGGAGTTCATGTCCGAGCCGGTGATGACGATCAATGAGAATCACCCCGTCTTCGACGCCGTCGTCTTCTGCCGATCGCGAAGTGTGCATCATCTTCCCGTCGTCGACCGTCAGGGACGCCTGACTGGCCTGCTGACACAGTCCGACCTGGCCTCCGCTCATCTGGCTTCGATCGAAATAGAACGAGCCCGCCTTCAGGATCCTGCCGCCAACCCGGACGAGCTGATTGCCGTGAACGAGCACTTGCAGGCGCTGGCTCTCGAGGACTCTCTGCTCGGCATCGGTAATCGCCGCGCCATGGAGGTCGACCTGGAGTACACGCACGAAGCCGCGCTGCGCTACTCGACACCTTACGCGGTAGCCGTCTGCGACGTCGATTTCTTCAAGCAATACAACGACACGGACGGTCATCGAGCCGGCGACGAGGTGCTGCGACAGCTCGTTGACTTCCTTCGTAGCCAGATCCGCAAGTCAGACCGCATATATCGCTACGGCGGCGACGAATTGCTGCTGTTGTTTCCGTCGACGCCGCTCGAGAGTGCATGTGACACCGTAGAGCGCCTCCAACAAGGCCTCAGCGAGCTTCAGATCGAGCATTCCGTAAGTCCCTTTGGAGTGCTGACCCTCAGTTACGGTCTCAGTGCGATTCAACCTAATCGCCGGCGCACCTTGAGCTGGAAGCAAATATTCGATGAAGCCGACCACGCCCTGTACAAAGTGAAGCGCGCCGGCCGAAACGGTGCCTCGACTTTCAGAGGTCGGCCATTAAAGGCAATTTCCGGCAAGAACGGTTCACTCTACAACGCGATGGCCGCGTCGAAGCTTTGAGCCAGCAGTCGTAGCGCCTCAGGCCAGTTCGCGACAAGTTCGGCCTCCGGCAGGTAGTGGAAGACGTGCTCCCGTCGCCCGACTACGATGACCCTGAGGCCCAAAGCGAGGGCCATTCCCAGCTCGACGTGCCGCCCGCCGTTCCCGCCTTCACCGTCTGCCTCCGTGAAGCACACCAGCGAATCCGCGGCAAGGACGTCTGCCTGATCGGCCTGTCCCAGATCGCGCCAGTCTTCGTCGCTATAGGCGGAACGCCGGCGCGGCTCCATCTCCAGCCAGCGTGATGTCACCTCGATGCCGAGCGCTTCCAACTCGGCTCGATAGCTTTTCAATTCTTCCTGGCGTGAATAGCGGGCAGCGAAGTATACGCTTCTCATTAGGCGGGGACTCCTGCTTACTCAGACAGCGCGTGAACGCTGGCGATACTGTACCGCTTCCGCGACGTGTGCGGTTGTGATCTCGCGACAATTTGAGATATCGGCGATCGTCCGGGCCACTTTGAGGATGCGATGAAACGCCCGCGCTGACAGCGACAGTTGCGTCGTCGCAAGCTTGAGGAAGGAACGGACGTCTTCGGTCAGATCGAACTGACAGAAATCGCGCACGTCCGCCGGTGACATCTCTGAATTGCACTGGGCGGCCCTTTGCCCAAAGCGAGCCCGCTGCAGCTCGCGCGCCGCATCGACCCGTCCACGCACTTTTTGGGATGACTCCGCGGGCTCAAGAGAGGCCAGCTTCTCGTAATCGATCCGCGGTACCTCGACGAAGATATCGATGCGGTCCATCAGCGGGCCTGAGATGCGTCGCTGGTATCGCGTAACCGTCGATTCGGAGCAAGTGCAGGGCTTCACCGGGTCGCCATAGTTCCCGCAGGGGCAGGGGTTCATCGCCGCCACGAGCATGAAGTTGGCGGGAAAGGTCACCGAACCCTGAGCCCTGCTGATCGTGACCATGCGGTCCTCCAGCGGCTGACGCAGGACTTCCAGCGTCTGCTGACCGAACTCCGGCAACTCGTCGAGGAAGAGCACCCCGCGGTGAGACAGGCTGATCTCGCCGGGCCGCGGCTGGCGTCCGCCGCCGACGAGGCCGGCCTGCGACACGGTGTGGTGTGGCGCGCGGAAGGGGCGTTGCGTAATCAGCGGGACGTCGCGTGCCAGGAGGCCTGCCACGCTATAGATCCGCGTGACCGTCAGTGCCTCATCTGGCGCCATCGAGGGCAGCACGGAAGGAATCGCCCGAGCCAGCAGCGTCTTGCCGGCGCCTGCCGGTCCCACCATCAGGAGGTTGTGGCCGCTGGCGGCAGCGACTTCCAGCGCACGCTTGACGTGCTCCTGACCTCGAACTTCGGCGAAGTCGGTCCCTTCGTACGGCACTGCCTCGGCTAACGGCTGGCCGCCGCGCGCGAAGGGTTCGATCGGGTTTGCGCCTGCGAGATGGCTTATGAGGTTCGAGAAGGTTTCGACCGGGTAGACCTCGATGCCTTCGACCAGCGCCGCCTCAGCGGCGTCACAGGCCGGCACGAAGACGGCGTTAACCCCGACTCACGCGCCAGGCTCACCATAGGCAGGACGCCCTGGGTCGATCTCAAGCGCCCGTCCAGCGAAAGCTCACCGATAACAGACTGCACGACGTATCCGCCACGACCTGCTCCGAGGCGATCACGATGCCGACGGCGATCGGCAGGTCGAAGCTGGGGCCCTCTTTGCGGATGTCCGCCGGGGCGAGGCTGACGGTGATGCGGCGATTCGGGAAAACGCAACCGGAGTTGCGTACAGCGGAGCGTACCCGTTCGCGCGCCTCTTGCACCGCCGTGTCCGGCAGACCTACGACGTTGACCGCCGGTAGGCCGGGCAGCAGATCGACTTCGACCTCGATCAACTGCCCTTCGAGCCCGACGACGGCGGCTGTGTAGACTTTAGCAAGCATGTTCGGTTGCAGTATAAGCACACCCGTTCTGATGTCAATGCTCGAATTAGAAAGAAACCGTCTAATAAGAAGGCTTCCTCATATGGAATGTGCAACTAATGGAGCTTGGGCGGCCATTGATGGGCTCACTAGCAGTACCGTAATCTGGTGAGAGGCAGCTTCAAAGGATGAAAAGCAAGGCGCTCCCACTTTCTCTTCTAGGCCTGTTTGTCGCGGTGGTCGGAGCCATGACGTTTGGCGTTGTTGCCGGGAGTTCTAGGACCTCCTCCGTCGACATCGAATCCACGCAAATCGAACCCAGCGCGATCGTACCTTGCCCGTCAGTAACGCCAACGAGCGATGAGGATGTCGCTACTCTGATAAGCCTTTCTGCTGAGGCTTCGATGGCTGCCGAGCGAGATCGACCTGACGTGGTGTTCGTCAAGTGAATATAAGTGGCGACCTTCAACGCTGGAACTTCCTGTTCACGGATAACCCAACTGGCCGCTATATGACGTACGTATTCACACCACCGCTCAGCGACTCAACGAAGACAAAGTTTGAAGTCACGACGTTAGACGGTTCCATCAATTATGACGACATCGCATTTGACATTCACGACCTGCAGTTGGGGCCTTCCACCGCTCTTTCCGCCTTCGACCAGAGATTTCCTGCGGCGGTGGCGAATACGCTCAGTCTTGTAAGGGAGGGCTGTAATCTCTTCTGGTACGTGAGCGGTGCTCTGGGTGGTGGCATCGTTACCGGACGACTTAGTAATACCACAGGGGCTTTCGAACTACCTTGGGGAGCTGAGCCTGAGGAGCCTCCACGCTAGACGGGGACCGTCGTTAGGCAAGCAGGTGTACGAAAAGCGACAACCCATCGTCGCGCGTATACAGCCTCACGTAGTTGAAGCCGGTCATAGGACGCCCCCTCTAACTCCACAGCCTCTTCGACGCGATGGCAGCGCCGTCCGACATCGAACGGAACTTGGCCCAGGCGATTTTGGGGTCCGCCACACGGCCTCCGAGGCCACAGTCCGTACCGGCCAGGACGTTCTCGCGCCCCACCGGTTGGCGTAGCGGACGAGACGCTGCGCCACGAGCTCGGGATGCTCGACGAAGTGGCTGGAGTGACCGACGACGCCGGGCACCAGCGTCTTGCCTTGCGGCAGCTTGAAGTCCGCGAATACGGCCCACTCCCACTCGTGCACGGCGTTGGAGGCCTCGATCGAATAGCTCCCGGCGTGGACGCTGAAGATGATAGCGACGATGTCTTTCAGCGGGATGTCGTGCGTGTGCGGGCCGTGGCCGCTGCCCCAGCAGACGTGCAGCCGAATTTGATCTTCTGGCAAGTCGCGCACCGCGTGGTTCAGCGCATCGACGCGCATCTGGGCGTATTTGCGGTAGTCGGCCACGCTCATGTCGGGGAAAATCTGCCAGCCGTCCGGCAAGTCCGGGTCGTCGATCTGCAGGATCAAGCCCGCGTCGATGATCGCCTTGTACTCCTCGCGCATCGCTTCGGCGATGGCGAAGACTAACTCTTCGTCGCTCCTATAGTGGTCGTTGCGTAGCCAGTGCTCGATCGTGCCGGGTGAGTTGGTCGGCAGGAATCCCTCGACGGCCGGGTGCTTTGCCAGGGCAGCTCTGAAGTTACGGATGTCCTCCTGTATGTAGTCCTGTCCCACGTATTTCAGCGGCTCGACGCAGACCGACTCCGTCGTTGCCCCCGCGATAACGCCACCGGGCAGCAGTGCGCCCGGCGTACGCGGCCGTCCGAAGAAGTCGTGCTTGTCGAAGTACTCCGGGAAGTCCTGTATGTCCCGGGCCGAGATGTTCATCTCGAACGACCTGCGGCCGGGCTGGACCTCGCGAGTCACGAAGCCGCCGAGGCGCTCGCGTACGTAGTTCGTGAAGTTCGTTTTGCCGAGCTCGCCGTCGTTGACGCTGTCGATCCCGCAGGACACCTACATGTCGACGACTTCCTGCACCGAGTCAGCGAGCAGCTTTTCCAGCGCGGCCTTGTCGTAGGCCCGGCCGCCGGCGCGGGCCATGATCATCGGCGTGAGGGCATCGGGCCGAGGCAGTGCACCCGCATGGGTGCAGATGATCCGCTCAGAGCTATCCTTCAATTCGATCCCTCCCGCCAGCGCTGGCTGACCCAGATATTTAGTCCTCTGTCGAGCCAGTTTAGAGCCGTCCTTCGCTCACGGGCAGGTCAGAAACCTAGCTCGGTCTGCGAAACCAAGTTCGGATAGCAGCCCCAGAAGCAGCCGTACGTCGCTCACCTTAGTCTAGGCGGACAAGATGGACGCCTAACTGCTAAGTTCTGCGCAGTGGGTATGTCCGACGACCAGGAGGTGACGTATGGCCGAGATCGATGACCTTAAGGAAGAAGTGGCGAAGGCTTGCCGGATCATCGGACGCCTCCACCTGACGAGGGAGCCAAACGGTCATGTCAGCGTACGTATTCCGGGATCGGAGCTCGTGCTGATCAAAGGGCGGGGGCCTCTCGAGGCGCCGCTGAGTTACACGACGGTGGACGATCTGGCCGTGATTGATATGGCTGGCAACCTGGTCGAGGGCCGTGACGGCCTGGCGGCGCCTGCCGAGGTGTTCATTCATACCGAGGTGCTTCGCCCGCGACCCGAGCTTAACAGCGTGATCCACATCCATCCCGCCAACGTCGTGGCCTACACGATCGCCGGCAAGCCGATCCTGCCGATCGTCGGCGCCTACAACCCGAGCGCGTTACGCATGGTGGACAACGGAATTCCGACTTATCCCAGAAGCGTCTTGATCAACAGCCCGGAGCGTGGCCGAGACCTGGCTGACGCTATGGCGACGGCTCGTGTCTGCCTGATGAGGGCGCATGGCATCACCAGCTCGGGTGCCTCGGTCGAGGAGGCGACGCTGAACGCGATCCACCTCAATGACCTGGCCGAGCTGCACTTCAAGGCTGACCTACTGGGTGGTGCGGTGCCGATCGCAGAAGAAGACCTGCGGGACCTTCTGGACCGCTTGCCTGCCGACGTTCGGCAGCCTGGGGAGGGGCGCCGGCCACCGAGCTCGGAATGGCGCTACTACTCCGAAGCATACGGCTAGCCGAGCTTGTTACGAGTGGCCGGGAAGCCGGGTCGTCTGCGCCGTCAGCGGCCGTCGATGCCCAAGCCCTGCCTAGTCGCAGTCCGGCTCCCTTTTCAGACTGTAGACCTGGCCATGGCTCGACCAAGGCGCCGGATCCCTTCGGGTATCTCTGCTTCCGCGTTCTGGCTAAATGCCAGCCTTACGAAGGGCGAGTTGCTACGCGCTGCCCGGTGGATCTCGGCGACGCTCATGCCAGCCATGCTGCGCATCGGCGTCTCGGCGAGCACGAGGTCGGGGAGGAAGCGCTGCCCCGCCATGTAGAAGATACCCTCTTCCTCCGCGGCCGCATGCAGCCGAATCGGATCGACGTTGTCGCTGAGCTCGAGCCAGACGAAGAAGCCACCCAGCGGGTCTCGCCAGCTCGCGAAGTTCGTGCAGCGTTCTCGCAGCTCGTTGAGCATGAGGTCGCGCTTGTTCTTGTAAATCTGCTTGATCTCTTCGATATGCCGCTCCAACTCACCGGCTTTCGCGTACTCAGCGATGGTACGGTGAACAAAGGGGGAGCCGCCCATGTCGAAGCGGGCAGCGAGCAGCGTCTGGATAACGGCCGGCGCAGCCTGACACCAACCGACCCGTAAGCCGGGCGCGACGATCTTACTGAAGCTCCCGGCCTTGATTACACCACGTCCACCGGATATGGAGGAGAGCGACGGCGGCGCTTTCCCGTCGTATCCAAGCTCGCCGTAAGCATCATCCTCGACCACTAGGACGTCGTATTGCTCGGTCAGCTCGAGCAGCCTGTAGCGCCGCTCGAGTGTGAGGCAGGAACCCGTCGGGTTGTGGTAGTTGGGGATCGTGTAGAGGAGCTTCGCGTGCTCGCCCCGTCGCTCCAGGTCGGCCAGCTTGTCCGCGAGCGAATCTACATTCAGGCCGTCATCATCGACCTCCACCGACTCGATCCGCGTGCCGAGAGAGCGAATGACTCGAATAGAGCCAGGGAAGGTCGGGGACTCCATGAGGACGAGGTCGCCCTCATCGAGAAACGTCTCGCAGATGTTGTTCAGGGCGCCGCCGCTGCCGTTGGTGAGTGCGAAGTTGTCGGGCGTAAGCTCCAGGTTGTCGAGGACGGACCAGTGGGCAGCCAGCCATTCGCGAAGGGCCTTGAAGCCCTGATCTCCGCCGTAAGCCAGCGCAGCGTCGCCTTGCTCGCGCAGCACTCGAGCGGCGGCGGCCCTGAGACCTTCCACCGGGAAACACTCGGGGGCGGGAACACCACCCATGAATCCGATAGGTATCACTTCACCCCGCGCTGGCTGCGGGGAGTCGAAACCAGAGCCTGGTCCCGTATAAGCGCCACCGACGCGCCGCGTTCTTTTGGAGATGCCCTCACCGAGGAGCTCCTCTTCCCAGCTGGCTGTGCGCGGCATCGTTCTGCCTCCTAAAAAGTAGCGTTCAGTTTAGCGATGAGCACGAATTCGAGTTCGCGACCGGTCAGAGCTCATCGTCTACAGATGCCAGCGCACCTATGTGCCGCGATCTTGTTGCTGAGGCAAGCAGGCTGTCAAACCAGAGATTGGCGAGAGACGGGCTCCATCACCGGAATTCCACGCATTCAGCGCTCTTCTACGCTCTAATGAGCGAGTGGAGCATCGCAAGATGACACGCACGCTTCGGTCCGCAATCATCGAGTGGGCGGCGGACGTCGAAGTCGTATGTCTTTGGATATCAGCCATGTCCGGCACTGGCAGCCTCGGCGTCTTCGTGGGCCGCATCGGTTTGCACGCCAAGGCGGCGCAGGGAGGCCAAGTTGAGGCTTAAAAGCAGGCCGCAGCCCAAGAGCGCGAAGCCGCCGATCACGCCGGCAAGCGGTGCCGAGGCCAGGCTGGCGACCACCCCCATTTGAAGCTGACCGAGAGGCTGAACCGTGGTGTGGGTCATGCTCCAGATACCCATGACTCGACCACGAAACTCGGGCGGCACCAGTTGATGCATCGTGCTCTGGGCTGAAACGTTGAAGATCGCCTGGGCGCCACCCACGGTTAGCAGCAACACCAGAGCCAGCTCGAACACCGGAGAAGCGCTGGCCAGAACGAGCAACGCACCGCCGAAGATGAAGCCGGTCAGGATGACCAACCCTCGCCGGCTGACGGCGGCGAGATTCGTGGCGATGAACGTACCCAGCAGGCTGCCGCCACCCACGGCTGAGTACATCAGGCCCAGCTCCACCTCTCCGCCACCGAATACATCCTTGGCGAAAATAGGAAACAGCGCCTGGAAGGACCAGCCGAAGAACTGGTTCCAGTAGGTCATGCCGATCAGGGTCGCGAATATAGGCGTCGTCGCCACCACCCTGACTCCCGAGACGAGGTCCCTGTAGATCGACTCTTCGGAACTCGTGCGTTGAACCGGCGGCAGCTGGATCCAGCTCAGGAATCTGAGGTTCAGCAGATGACCAAATGCTGTCAGGTAGAAGAGCGCGGCGGCGCCGGCGAGGGGCAATCCAGCAGTCTGACTGACCACCGCCATCAAGAGTCCGCCCAGCACAGGGCCGAGGAACCGAGATCCAGGATGGACCGTTGCATTCAGGGAGACCGCATCCATCAAAGCGTCACGCGGGACCAGGCGAGGAAAGATCGCCTGACGTGCGGGATTCTCGAAGGACTGGAGGCCGCTCGCGGCAGAAATCAGCAAGAAGACCTGCCACACTTCGATGACCTCGGTGAGGGTCAACGAAGCCAGCAGGACCAGTACCGCCATCTGACAGAGCTGGACGCTCACTAGCAGGCGCTTTTGGTCCCACTTGTCGGCCAAGGCGCCGCCGATCAGACTAAAGAGCGTCGCCGGGATCGCCCTCGCCAGGCCGCCAACACCGAGCAGAATCGCTGAACCCGTGAGCTCATAGATCAGCCAGCCCTGGGCTACCCATTGCATTTGCTGACCAGAAACAGCCAGCACGTTGCCCACCCAGAACAGTTTGTAGTCGCGATAGCGCAAAGCGACTGTCCCAGGGACTCGTAACCTCGGGGTGTGTGGGCGCTTCACCTAGGTCATCACGCTCATTTACGTCTGTCGCGGAACTCGCCCGATAGGCTCGGACCTGCTGCTATTGCCCCTTGATTCGTCGGCACAGGCCGGTCTCTGCCAGCACTCGATTCGCCGGGGATGTCTGATCTTAACCGAAGCGGGTGTCGAGTCGACCAGGCAAAGCAAGAGCGACCCCGGCGGGGTCGCTCTTGCTGTCAGCTCTCCTTGTCCCTAACCCCAGGGGCCGAGATAGGGCTCGCCCTGGAAGCTATCGGGTAGCGCTTGCAGCGTTTTGGGCCACTTCGCCTCGACGCGCCGGCGCTGATTCTCCGGCTTGACCTCGCCGTCCCAACCGACCTGCTCCATGTAGTGATAGATCTGGATGCAGTGCCCGTCCGGGTCAAAAGCGTGGGCCACGTGGTCCATGCCGGGGCGAGTCGCGGCCGGCGGGTTGCGATCGACCTTGACGCCGTTCTGCTCCAGGAAATCGCAGGCGTCCTTGAGCTGTCGGTAGTTGGCCACCTGCACCCCGAACGACATCGACGTCGTCTTCAGGCTCATGCCGAGCTTCTCACGCAGCGAGATCGGGTACAGCGCCAGAGAGTGATGCTCTGTGTTGCTGCGCATGAAGACGATGCGCTGTCCGTCGATCTGCGTCTCTTCGCTCGTGGTGAACCCGAGGATGTCGCGGTAGTAGGCCTCGGTAGCCGCGAGGTCCTCGACGAAGATGCTGACCGGCCCGATGCGCGTAATCTTGAACGGGCGCGCCAGCAGCACGCCCTGCACGTCGTATTTCGCTTCGTTCTCATCGACGTGGCGATAGCCGTGCAGGTCGTCTCCGGCCGCCATCGCGTCCTGAACCTCGCGGAATTCGTTGATCTGAGGCAGCTCGGGCGCCTCACGGAAGCCGCGGTGGTACATGCTGCGCGGTTTGCTGTAGCCGTCCCAGCCGACCTGCTCAATGCCGTAGTACAGCTCATTGATGTGCCCGTCCGGGTCATAGACGTAGGAGTGCCAGTTGGAGCCGGGCATGTCGCGACCGACGCGATGCAACCTGGCGCCGCGCTCGGTGAAGAACCTGGCCGCGTCGCCGACCTCCACGAGGCTGCCGACCTGCCAGGTGATCTGGTTGATCGTGACCTTCGACTCCTCGCCGCGCATCGCGTCCATGACCTGCTTGTTGAACAGGACGAAGGTGTGGTGATCTGTGTTATGTCGTGTAAAGACGCCCGGTGTCAGGTCGGTCAGACCCGCCTTCTGCTCGTCGCTGAGCCGCGACGCCATGTCCGCCACGTCCGACACCTTGAAGCCCAGCAGGTCGACGTAGAAGTGCTTGCAGTCCCCCATGTTGACGACGTTGAAGCCGAAGTGACCCAGCCGCCGGATCTTGAAGGGTCGGTCGAGCATCACCCCGCCGACGTCATACTTGGTCTGTGTCGCCGTAGTCATGCCAATCCCCTTCGATTTTGAAGATGGAGAGCATCTCCATACCTCCACTAAAGGGCCACCGGAAACGTGTCTCACCCGATGGAGCCGGTGTTCCCCGACTTGGGATGCATTGTACCGCCATAGCCCAGAGCGGGATCAGCGGTCCGACGCCTCGATACGCTTCAGTGCGCCCCACCCTCCGTCTCGCGTGGAGGAGTCTCGGACGCCAGCGTCCGCAGCGCCTCCAGTGCCTGGCCTACTTCTTCCGTGGTGTTGAACGGCGCGGTGCTGAATCGGATCGCCGGCGGGAAGTTGACCGCCCGTACGGCGATGCGCCAGCGCTGCCAAAGCGCGTCGACCAGCTGTCGTGGTTCCCAGTTCTCTACGGTGACCGCGGTCAAACCACACGTCGCGTCGCCGCTAATAGGCCCGGTGACACCACAGCCCGGTATCGCGGCAACACCCTGGCGCAGCTGATCGGCCAGCGCGTCGCAGTGGGTCTCGACCTCCTCCAGTCCGATGTCCTGAAGCAGCTTGATCGCCGTGACGAATCCGGCCGTCAGCGCCGGGCTCTGCGAGGCGATACGAAAGCGCATCATAGAGTTAGCCCCAACTGGGCCATCCGCCGGCATGGCGCGGGCGTCGGCTACCGCGTGGGTGGTGAACAGCGGCGAGATGCGTCGCTGAGCTTCTTCGCTTATGTAAACAGCGCCGGTCGCGTTCGGGCCCAGCATCCACTTCTGCCCCGATATCGAGTACACGTCCACGCCGAGCGCTTTGACGTCGATGGCGAGCTGCCCGCCCGTCTGGGCGCCGTCCAGCGCCAGCAGCGCGCCCGATCGGTGTGCCGCTTCGGCCAGCTGTTTCGCCGGCAGCTTGAGGCCGCAGGAGTACTGCACGTGACTCAGCCCCACCAGCTTCGTTTTCGGTGTGATCGCGCTGGCGATCAGCTCCAGCGCTTCACCGGAGCTGGCGTTGGCCGACACCTCGACGCGCTTCACGTCAACGCCGCGCTCCTCCAGGACGTTGGCCGGCGTTGCCAGGGCCGGGTGCTCAAGGTTGCACGTGACGAACTCGTCGCCGGGCTGCCAGTCGAGGCCGTAGATCGCGAGGTTGATGCCCTCTGTCGTGCCGTGCGTCACGGCGACCTCGTCGACACTGGCGTTGAGCAGCGACGCCACGACCTGACGCGCCTCCTCAGTGATCGCGCGTGTCTGGGCCAGGCCCTCGACGCTGGCCGGACCGACGGCAGCCTCGTTTTCGAAGACCTCGCGCATGCGGCTCAAGACGGGCTCGGGAGACGGGCCGGTGAAGCCCGTGTTCATGTAGATGACGTCGCGGGTGGCGCGGATCGACTCTCGCAGCGCGGTCAGGGTCATATGGCTTCCTTCGCTAAACTTGACGCGGGACGACCCATTATCGCATTCCTGGATTGCCGCTCCCAAACGCATGTGAGTAGCATGCTCGCGTGGAGATCATTCGGCCGTCCGGCTACACCCATGTCGACGTCGAGGCCAACGACAACACGCCGATGATGGCGCAGCAGGTTTACAAGAACCTCGGCCTGCCGTTTCGGGTCCGACAGGTCCGGATCTACGAGGGCAAACCACAGGGAAAGCTGCACAACGTTGCCGGTTGGTCCAGCAGCAATGGGGGCACAGCGGTGGAAGCCTACGCGGTGCACATCGAGGATTCCAGCGCCGGCGCGGCTTATCTGATTTACGGCAGCAATTGGGGCCTGCGCCTGCGTCCAGCCGAGTCCGGCCAACCCTGGGGCCTGGAAGACGCCGACCAGTTCGGCGAGACCCACCTTGTACTCGCCTCGGACGAGGACCTCACTCGCGCTTGATTTAGCTCGCCGTGAAGAAGTCGCTCCGCTGGCCGTTGACCTCAACCTCATAGGTCACGCCTTCGCTGAAGTCGCTCCCGAGACCGATGCTCCAGAGGTGCGTACCGGTGGAATTAGAGCACGTCGTCAGTGGAGTCTCGACCAGGTTCTCAACGGTGACCTCGATCCTGTCCCCGTCGCGTTCGATCTGATACTGCCCCGGCTGATGACAGCCGTTCGGCCGGTAGACGACGACTTCGGCACGATAAGTACCGTCCTCCGACTTGTACACGTCGACGTCGTCGACGCGAGCCAACTGCTCATCGAGATCACAGTCCGCCGTTACGAAATTCTTTGCATCGCTGTGGGCGTTGGCGTGGTAGTTCCAGGTGTAGACCCGCCAGACGTAGAACGTATCGCAGTCCAACCTATCAAGTTCGAGCTCCGGTTCCGTCAGGCCGCAGTGGTTCTCCCAGGTCTCGCCGAAGGAGAGCAGATTTGTCAGGTCTGAGGCCAAGTCGACGCAGTACCAGATGCTGTCCCTGCCAGGCGTCCAGGCCAGGCGTGTTAGATGTGGTGCGGCGAACAACGGCCGCAGCTCGGTTGGCGCCGTGATGCTGGTGGCGCAAGGCTGCGTGGTGACTTTGACCTGGGCGCTGTGACGGCCACCCTGTGTAGTCCAGGACCAGACTCGGACAAAGTATATTTGGCTGCAGTGCATGTCCTCCACGACGTGTGTGGTTGTCGTCATGCGGCAGCCGGAGTTGCGCCAGGACCCGGTCTGATTCAAGAGGTCTTCCGGCGACGTGGCGTAGTCGAGGCAGTACCAGCGGTTGCCGTTGCCGGGCTGCCAGGACACGCGCACCGAGGTGTCCGATATAGAAGAGCCCGCGACGTGAGTCGGGCCGGTTGCCTCGTACGGCAAGCATTCGGTGATGAAGGCAAAGAGTTCGCTGCGCACCCACTCGGAGCCGTTCGAGGTACTGACGCGGACGTAGTAGTTACGCTGCGGCTCCAGGTTGTTTACCGTCGCTTCTGACTGCGAAGCTGAAGGGACCACCGTGGATGTAAGGCGTCGAGAAGCCATCGTTTTTCAGCGAAATGTCGACCCATTGCTGGCCGGCGCCGGAAGGAGTCCAACTCAGTACCACCTGCACCGTAAAGCCCGCCGTGCAGGTTTGGCCTTCGACCGCGAGGTTGGTAGCTTCTGCCTCAGCAGCCACGTTGTGAGCGCCGCCGATCGTTTGGACCGCGATCAGGACAAACGCGGCGAGAATTGCAAGTCTCAAGAGCAAGGTGGATCCCCCTGGGGTTAAGGCGCGGTTTCTGTGATCTGGTCGAGGCTGTGGGGGCCTGCCCTTTATAACAATCAATAATTAATCAAGTAGCCGTCTCCTCGGCTCCGCCTTCGCGACCTTGAGGGCCGTGCGGTGCGCTGCCAATAGAAAAGAGGGCGAGCCTTCCGGCCCACCCCCTTTTGAGTGCCTGCTACCCGGTCTGTGTTACTTGACCTTCGCGAAGGCCGGAACGACCTTGGCCGGGGTGTTGTGGATGATGTCCATGCGGTCGCTGTCCGTCAGGTAAGCAGCTTCCTGAAGCGTCGGGATGACGTCGTCGCCGCTGCGGCCCGTGCGCGGGTCGACGTGGCGACCGGAGCCCGGAGCCTCGGTGCCGAAGACCATCTGGGAGACACCCTTCTGCGCGATGGCGGCCTGCAGGAAGGTCGGCTCATAGGCACAGGTGTCGAAGAACAGGTTCTTGCTCGTGTCGCGCTGGAAGTTGTGGTTGTCCGTGGGCGCGAACCGGCTCAGCGCTCCGCCACAGTGGCAGACGATGACCTTGAGCTCGGGGTAGCGATCGAATACGTCGCTGAAGCCGAGCAGCTGCGTAGCGATGAACTGCTCAACCAGGAAGCCGACCTGGTAGTTCTGGTTGATGATCGAAAGCCGAGGGTCCTGGCTGTTTGTTCCGTGGACGATGATCGGCAGGCTGTCACGCTGGCACTTCTCGTAAAGCGCGTTCCAGTACGGCTTGTCCATGCCGGGCGTGCGGCGCAGACCCTCGGGGTCGGGGCCGACGTAGACGGACATGGCGCCCCATTCCTTCTGGCAACGCTCGATCTCATCCAGGACGTGCGTCGTGTCTTCCTGGTTGGGATCCTGCGGCAGCTGCATGGAGGTGAGGAAGCGCTCTGGGAAGAAGGAGACCTGCTTGCCGATGGCGTCGTTGGTCAGCCGAGTCCAGGCCTTGAGGAGGTCCATTGGCATCCAGCCCATCATCATGAACGGGCGCGGCCCAATGATCTGGACGTCGATGTTGCGCGCGTCCATGTACTCGACGTGACCCTTGAGGACGGTCTGCTTGAAGTTCTCATCCTGCAGCGGCCCTGGCCGGCGGTCGTTCGGCTGCATCAACACGCTCTGTGCTGATGGGGTGTTCGACGCCAGCAGACCTGTCGCGCCTGCTCTGTAGGCGTCAGGCGCCGTGACGTGCCCGTGCACACAATATACTTTCTCGCCGTTATACACGCTTCTTTCCTTTCTCCATTGGCCTATGCGGCCTCTAACGTAAGGAAGCTGCGGGGGAAAACTGTGGACGAGGAAATCATCCCGGGGTTGGCCGGACAGCCTGGCTAAACCTTGGCGGGCGTAGTCTATCACTGCTGGGAAGCCCAAGACCACACTTGTCGAAAACTTGATTCGACAACCCCGGTCAACACCCGCTTCGCCTAGCTTCAGCAGCTGGAGGGCATCTGCGCCCGCACATCTATTCGGGGCTGAAATCGCAGGGATCTTGGCCTCGCGTGTTACTCGCTGCTGCCTGCCTAGCGGGGCAAAGACTGGTCGATCACGTGAACCTCGCCGAGGTCATCCAGGCGTCCGCCCGTCTGGAATAGCACGGCGAGCTCCTGATCGAGGACGACACCGTCCCAGAGCTCCGTGAATGGCAAAGTGCGGCCCGCGAAGGCGCCCTGTACCCAGAACACGAGGAGCTCTCGCTGCAGCCCTGCTCCGCGGTCGACGATGGCGCTGAGAATGATGCCCTCCTTGGCGCAAGACAGGTTCTGGGCTGGGAAGGCTTTCTGGGTGCAGCTGAACGCGTACAGGGTCAGTTCGCCGGAGCCGACCTCGTCCTCGGCATCCGGCTGAATCGCCTCAGTGAAGGACTGCAACTTGGCGCGCACCAACTCGGGCCGTACAACTGACGCATCGCTGTAGCGGCGCGCGATCGGGTATCCCGACAGACCCTCGTCCGTCGCGACGCGGTCGCATAGTGGCGACGGCGCGTCCGGGTGCCCCGGCCCGGGACGGATGTAGAAGCTGGGCGCGCCGAAAGACATCACGGCGTCCACGAAGCCACGCTGCAACGCACGCTCGATACCCTGGCCCAGGATGCAGCTCGCCTCGCCGTAAGGGCAGTCCTGGATCGCGACCAGCGTCCCTTCGGGCAGCAAAGCGTCGGTTTCTGCCGCGTTGTTGAAGCGGTCTTCCTGTTGGGCCGACACGTAGGCGCCGCCGATCACGAGGGCGATTGCCAGCACCGCCAGGATCATGTTGCGGCGCGACATCTTGCTCACAAAGTGTATTCTACGGAAGAGGACGCTCGCGGAGCTTAAATTCCTGACACCCGGCCTGTCAGGAGGACCACGCTATCCTGAGCGCGAGAGGTGAGTTATGCCGGCGACTGACAGAAACCTCAAGCGTCTTGAGGACGTCCCGAACGTCGGCAAAGCGATCGCAGCCGACTTGCGCTACCTCGGCATCGAAGCGCCGTCAGACCTCGCTGGCAGGAATCCGTACGAGCTCTACGACACGCTGTGCGCCCGCACCGGCATGCGCCACGATCCTTGCCTGCTCTACACGTTTATCGCCGCCGTGCGCTACGTCGAGGGCGGCCCGAAGCTGCCTTGGTGGGCTTTCACCGCGGAACGCAAGCACACCCTGGCGAGTCGGAAGCCCGCCTAGGAGCCGATGATGCTGAGCAGCGCCTGGCGCTTCTCGACCTTGACGGCGTGCAGCGCCCGCTCGAAGGCGCCCGGCAGCTCCGCCGGGTCCTCGACGCGCTCGCCGTAGCCGCCTGCGGCCTGGCAGACCATCTCGAAGTCCATCGACGGCGAGAGGTCGCTGAAGGGTCGCTTGTCCGTCGTCTCCTGCCAACCGTCCGGGTAGACAGACCTTGTTGCGGACTGCACGGCGTTCCAGCGCGAGTTGTTCCAGATCACGTACAACACCGGCAGGTTCATCCGGCGCGACACCCAGTGCCCCGCCTCCGGCACGCCGAACATGTACGAGCCGTCGCCGATCGTGGCGACGACGGTGCGCTCCGGCGCGGCGAGCTTGCAGCCCAGGGCGGCGCCGACGCCCCAACCCAGGACCCCGGCAGACGAGACGCCGTAGAACTGGTTCGGGCTGGTGAACTCGAACTGCGATGGGTCAAGGCCCAGCTCGCTGATCACGGTGGTGTTTTCGTCGCGCAGCTGCTCGAAGCAGTAGGAAGCCCACGCCTTGCTGATCGGCCGCTCGTCCTTGCCGGCCAGCGCGCGCTGGCGAGCACCGTCGCGGACCTTCTGGTGATTCTCCGCCAGCCTTTCGCCGCGCGCCGCGATCGTCGCCTTGTCCAGCTTCTGCTTCTTTACCGCCCCGATCAGCGCTTCGATCGTGTAGCGCGGCATGCCGGTCAGGTTGACGTGTACCGGGAAGCTGCGTAGCGGGAAGTTCGTGAACAGCGGGTCGACGCCCATCCCAACCACGGTCGCGTTCTCGTTTGGGCCGGCGCCGGACGATGGCGTCCACGGCACGTCCTGCTCGAACACCAGCACGACGTCGGCCTGGCTCAGCGCTGGGCCGGCCATGCCGCCCTGGTGCAGCGGGTGCGTCACCGGGAAGTTCATGTAGGAGCCGCCGCTGTAAACCGCCATGTTCAACATTTCGGCCAGCTTGACCAGCTGAGGCACTGCTTCAGGGTCTCGCCCCAGCATGGAGGTCAACGCGATCGGGTTCTTCGCGCCGGCCAGCAGGCGTGCGACCTCATGGATCGACTCCGGCGAAGCCATGCCGACGTTGGGCTGCATGCGAGGCCGCTCCGAGTACTCGAACGTCTCGACCTCGGTGGCCAGGACCTCGCGCGGCAGGCTGAGATAGACGGGGCCCTGCGGCTCAGACTGCGTAATCGCCAGCGCCCGGTCGACGACGCCTTCCAGGTCGACGCCGGGGCGCAGCTCGTAGTCCCACTTCACCCACTCACGCACCATGCTGCCCTGGTCGCGGGACTCCTGGGCCCAGTGGATGCCGCCGTTGCGCGAGCCCTTCATGCCGCTCTCCGTCAGCGGTGTGCGGCCGGCCGAGAACAGCATCGGCACGTTGCTGGCCCGCGCGTTGATCAGCCCGCCTGTCGCGTTGGCCGTGCCCGGCAGCGTGTGTACCATGACGACCTGCGGTTTGCGCGTCACCATCGCGTAGCCCGCCGCCATCGCCATCGCGGTGATCTCGTGCGGCACCGTCACGGGCTTCGGGACCGGCAGCTCCTGCTCTAACCGCTTGGCGAAGGCCTCGACGATCGGGCCGAAGTCGGTGCCGCCGTTGCCGAAAAAGTAATCGACGCCGCGCGCCGCGAGAAGCTCGACGTACGCCTCGGCGGTGGATTCGACTGCAACCTGCTTCATGCTCGCACCCCTTTTGCTACGCGTCGCGGGTCGAAAGCCCGCCGGCAATTGAGGGCGCTATTCTACGACGCCGCGAGGAGCGTGGACAGCATTGCCCTGGTCGGCCTACTCCGGGCCCGGGCTCTCCTCCAGAGTGCGCGCTTCCGTGTCCGGCTCTGAGTAATCCCTGGGCGTGACGCTGGGCACGGCGGTCCTAACGTCGGCTACGCCCATCAGCGCCGCCGTCGTATCGAGGTGCAGCGTCCGCTGCGGGTACGGGATCACGATGCCCTCTTCGTCGAATGCCCTCTTGAGCCGCAGCCGCAGGTGTCCCGTCAGGGCCCACTGCTCCAGCG
The DNA here is from genome assembly GCA_965197795.1 of Dehalococcoidia bacterium. Lineage (GTDB taxonomy): Bacteria > Chloroflexota > Dehalococcoidia > DSTF01 > WHTK01 > WHTK01. Next base: position 1,893,222 of record OZ240228.1, read on the forward strand.
GGACCGTCTCGCCCAGGACCTTTATGTCAATTGACGAGTCACCAAAGTTGTCGACCCGCAGCACCTGCGGCGCTGACTTGATCTTGGGCGCGAACTCGGGCTCCTCGGCGAAGGCCAGGCCGACGCGGTTGATCACCGAGATGACGTGGTCGAGGTTCGATTCGTAGGCCACGCCGATCGTGAGGTTGATGCGCGAGTAGTCCTTGGTCCAGTTGCTCGACACCTCAATGCTGCTATGCGGGATGAAGTGCACCGTGCCGTCGAGGTCACGCAGGACGGTGCGCCGCAGGTTCAGGTCCTCGACGATGCCCGTGATACCGGCGATGGTCACCACGTCGCCTCTGCCGTACTCGTTGTCCATCAGGATGAAGATGCCGTTGATCATGTCCTTGACCAGGCTCTGGGCGCCGAAGCCAACCGCCAGGCCGATGAGGCCCAGTCCGGCGATCAGCGGCGCGACGTTGATTCCCGCCTCGGTCATCAGGATGATGCCGGTCAACGCCACGATCACGAGCACGGCGGTCCGGTAAAGGACGTGCGACAGCGTCTCGATGCGCTGTTCGATCTCGTCCGGCGGCTCGCCCTTCATCTGTTCCCGGACGCCGACGCGAATCAGCGGGTTGATGAGACGCTGCAGCAGCCAGAGGCCAACGAAGGCAACGAGGACGATCAGGCCGACGCGAATTGCCGCCTCGATGGCGTCGTCGCGGAGCTGGTCGTCGAAGGTTATGAGGAATGGAAGAAAGGGAAGGATAAGCCGGCCTCCTGCCTCGGTTAGTCGATTGAAAGTGACAGGTAACGAGTCACCGGCCCAATTATAGAATCGAGCCGCAACCAGGGGGGCCGAAAGCGAGTACCCAACGCCCGACCAGCGCACTTTCTTGTTCCTTGTTCCGGCGAAGTTCTAAGATCGATTGTCAGGGGGTTCGACCATCATGAATGACACCGAGTATCGAGAACTCGTCGACCGCGACGTGGCGCACATGCTGCACCCGCAGTTTCTACAGGGCGATCAGCGCAGCGCCATCATCTTCGCCAAGGGCGAGGGATCGATCCTCACCGACGTCCGCGGCCGGGATTACATCGACGGCCTGTCTTGCCTCTGGAACGTCGCGGTAGGTCACGGACGCAAGGAGCTGGCTGACGCCGCGGCGCATCAAATGGGGACGCTCGCCTTCGCCAACGGCTACAGCGGCTTCTCCAACGTGCCGGCCATCGAGCTGGCGGAACGCCTCTGCGACCTGAGCTACCCGAGCATGGACGCCGTGTTCTTCGCCAACTCGGGCTCGGAAGCCAACGAAGTGGCGTTCAAGCTGGCACGCTTCTACTGGTACCTGAAGGGCAGCATGGAGAAGGTCAAGATCTTCGCCCGCCGCCAGGCCTACCACGGCGGCACCCTGGCGACCACCGCAGCCACCGGCCTTCCGCCGTTCTGGCGCGGTTTCGGCCCGCTGGACCCGACCTTCCTCCGCACGCCCTGCAACCACCCGTTCACGTCGTGCACGGCTGACTGCGCCGAGGCCTTCGAAGCCGCGATCCTGGCCGAGGGCGCCGACACGGTGGCCGCGATCATCGCCGAGCCGGTGCAGGGCGCCGGCGGCGTCATCCCTCCCGGCGCCGACTACTTCCCCAAGCTGCGCGAGGTCTGCGACAGGCACGACGTCCTGCTGATCGCCGACGAGGTGATCACCGGCTTCGGCCGCACCGGCCGCTGGTTTGCGCTGCGCCACTTCAACGTCGAGCCCGACATCGTCACGTTCGCCAAGGCGGTGACCAGCGCCTACGTGCCGCTGTCCGGCGCCATCGTCTCGAAGCAGATTCACGAGGCGATCCTCGCCCCGGAGACCGACCGCTTCATGCACGGCTTCACCAACTCGGCTCACCCGGCGGCCTGCGCCGTGGGTCTGCGCAACCTGCAGATCTTCGACGAGGAAAACCTGGTCGAGAACGCCGCCGCGCTGGGCGAGCACCTGCAGAGCGGCCTGCGCACCCTCCTGGACGAGGACGGCGTCGGCAACGTGCGCGGTCTCGGCTTCATGGGCGCCGTCCAGATCGTCGAGGACAAGGAGACGATGAAGCCCTTCGGTGTCGAACTAAACGTTGGGCCGCACCTGGTGGCCGAGGCCAAGGAGCGTGGCCTGATCAGCCGCAACCTGGCGGACAACTACCTGCTGGCGCCGCCGCTGGTGACGACACCGGAGCAGATCGAACAGATCGTCGAGATCCTGCGCGACTCGATCAAAGAGACGGTCGCCTGGGCAAGGCGCAACAAGCCGACGCTGTAGGGGCCCAACCAAACGCCGTTCCAGCATCCAAGCCAGATCATGTTGCGTGGCCCTCTATGCGAGACACCATATGCCCTTGAAATGATCCTCTCGATAAACCAGCGGGGGTAGCAACCGCGCAACCCGGTCGTACTAAGTCTTCGAAGTGGCCCCCTCAGGACTAACGGCAGGAACGCGGAGCGCATAAGCTGCGCTCTGCCGCCAGACATGAGTCCTCGACGCCCTAGATACTGGCCTCAGTCCTGCGAGCCCAATCAGTACTCAAACGGGATTTGTTACCAACCGAAAGGACGCTAGACTTCACCGATGCTTGAGCGCGTCCGGGCTGTTTGGCGTCAACTCGATCCTTGGCGCAAACGGTGGGGCGATATCGAGGACGCCCGTTCCTTCGCCAGCTTGGGAATCAAACTCGTCCTCCTTGTCATCTTTTTCGTTTATCCAGGGGTCACTGTGAGTCTCTTGATTGGCGTCCTATTAGGAATCATCGAAGTATGGTGGCCTCTCATTGCTGCCGTGCCGCTCCTAGGATTGGGTCTGATTAGCTGGGTTATGACTCTGCGGACGTACCGTTCCCAACCACTGGTGGAAGCTCCCGACTCGCCTAAGGATGAATCTCTTCGGCATACTGGGCACATCGACCTTCCAACGGAGGCAGTGATCGCCAGTCCGAATCCTGAACCCGACATTGAAGACGCAGGCGGGATGCTCGTGCCGGAAAACCTACCTTCAATTCAGATCATTGATGGCTTTTCGTCGGAGGACAGCCTTTCAGCAATCATGCAGTCCATAGGCCAAGTTAGAAGGCACAAGGACTTCACAGTGGAGGCCGCTATCTACGTCGACGCGCCTATCCGAGTACGAGAAGTTTTCCTCGCCATAGATAGAGACGATCTTGATGAGGAGGTCAAGCTAGCGCCAACGAAATTCGAGGCCTCCCAGGTATCGAGGAACCTGATTCAGCCTTTCATGTTTGCGGTCCCAATGAGACTGTAGGGGTCCTTTTCTTTCGCATTGATTATGGTGACCGACAGGGGCGAATTCAGGTCAACGACTTGGACTCATGGAATGCCGAAAGCGAGCGGCGAACAGGCTGCAGGGGACGAGGGTGAGCCTAGCGAGCAGTAGGCGGTTAGTTTTCAATGTTTTCATATCCTCCACCCCAAAAGCCTGAATACGACGACTGAAGACTCCCCTCTACCCTGGGTTCAGCTTCCGGAAGACGGCGCGGATCGTGTCTTCCACCGTCTCCGGCGCTGACGCCTCGTCGACCTGCGCTACGAGGCGCTCCGCCTCGCTGCGGTTGTAGCCGAGCGCCACGAGCGCGTCCGTGGCGTCGCGCGCCACCTCGCTGGCGGCGGCTTCGTGCTTCGGTTGCGGCTGGTCGAAGCCCTCGTCCGCCAGCAGCGCCTCCTCCGTCACCTTGCCGCGCAGCTGTGCGACGATCGTCTCGGCGCTGCGCTTGCCGATCGACGGCAGCTTGCCGAGCTGCGCCGTGTCCCCCGACTCGATCCAGCGAGCGATGGTCGAAACGCTGAACACCAGTGCCTTCGTCGCCGTCGTCGGCCCGACGTTCGGGACGGTGACCAGCTTCTCGAAGAAACCGCGTTCAACCCCACGCAAGAAGCCGATCAACCGCGGGATCGGCGCGTTCTGGGTCACGAAGTAGAACGTCTCGAGCTCCACCTCCTCGCCGAGGTCGCGTTCTTCGAGGGCACGCCAGACGAAAACCGGCAGCTCGACGGCGTACCAGACGCCGCCCACATCGATCTCGACCGTGGAGGAGCGCTCGTTCTTGCGGGCCAGGCGGCCCCGCAGGTGCGAAATCACGCCGGTGCCTCCCCTTCGGCGCGACTCAGGGCCGGTTGCAGCGCCAGAGCCAGGATTTCGAGCACCATGGGCGCCTTGGCCGCCTGGTAGGCGTCGCGGTCATCGCCCAACCGGGCGGCGAGCTGTAGCTTGTGGGCGCTCAGCTTCTCGGCCCACTCCGAGTGCGCGATCAGGTAGTCGCGAAAGGCACGATGTCTTCGCAGCTCCTCGGCGTCGGCGGCGAGGACGTAGAGGTGGTGCGGCTCCAGCGCCTGGTTCAGCCCCACGTCCGTCATGCGAAACGACTCGCGGCCGGGGACGCCCTGGTCGCCGCGATATTCGTAGCCGGCGGCGATCAGACGGTCCTTGACCTGGTCGAACTTGCCGTCGCGCATGACGACGTCGACGTCGATGATCGGCTTGGCCGCCATGCCCGGCACCGCTGTGCTGCCGACGTGCTCGACGGCGTGGTAGGTGCCGGCCAGGTTGCGATAGAGAAACGTCCGCAGCTGGTGGAACCTATGCGGCCACTCGGCGTTGTACGGCTCGACGATCACCGTCGCCCCGCCTCCAGCATGCGCGCTCGCCGCGAGCTGAGGTGGCAGATCGCGACCGCTAGCGCGTCCGAGGCGTCGACCGGCTCCGGGTCAGCCTCCAGCGCCAGCAGGATGCGCACCATGGACTGCACCTGGCGCTTGTCGCCCTGGCCGTAGCCGGAGACCGCCGCCTTGACCGCCGTCGGCGCATACAGCTCCACCTCCAGTCCGGCGGACGCCGCCGCCAGCATCGCAGCCGCGCGTGCCTGGCCGATCGCCAACGCCGAGGCCGGCTGAAGCGCCCCGACGAAGGGGTCCTCGATCGCGACCTCGGTGGGCGAGTAGGTCTCGATGATGCGCGTTATCTCTTCGTGGATCACGAGCAGCCGTTGCTCGAAGCGGTCCTTCGGCCTTGGCTTGATCACGCCGCAAGCCTCAAAGACGGGCCACGCCGCGCCGCGCACGATGCCCCAGCCGCAGACCCGCATGCCGGGGTCGATACCGAGGACCACGGGCTCGGCGCTGGCGCCTGTCCTGAGCCCGGTCGAAGGAGGGGCGTCGGGCACTCAGGTCACTCCGAGTACGAGGCGAGCACTTCGTCCGGGAAGTCGGCGTTGGAGTAGACGCGCTGCACGTCGTCGAGGTCCTCGAGGCGGTCGAGCAGCCGCAGCGCCTGCAGCGCCTCCTTTTCCTCCAGCGAGATCGTAGCGGTGGGAATGCGCTCGATGTCGGCGCCGGCGGGCTCGTGGCCGGCCTCGACGAGCGACTGGCGCACCGCCATCAGGTCTTCCGGCTTCGTATAGATAGCGACGCTGTCATCGTCGACGCTGAAGTCCTCGGCGCCGGCGTCGATGGCCACCAGCGCGACCTCCTCACCGTCGGCGTTGGCCGACAAGTCGAGCGAAAGGACGCCCCGCTTGGCGAACTGCCACGCCACCGAGCCCGACTCGCCGAGGTTGCCGCCGCCGCGAGTGAACACGTTGCGAATCTCGGCCACGGTACGGTTACGATTGTCGGTGACGGCCTCGATCATCACGGCGGTGCCGCCGGGTCCGTAGCCTTCGTAGACGATCTCGTCCAGCTGGTTGGCGTCCGCGTCGCCGACCGCCTTGGCGATAGCGCGGTCGATGATGTCGGCAGGCATGTTGCTGTCTTTTGCCTTGATCAGGGCAAGACGCAGGCTGGCATTTCCGTTGGGGTCGCCGCCGCCGGCCCGGGCCGCCATCGTGATGTCGCGTCCCAGCTTCGTGAACAGCGCGCCGCGCTTGGCGTCAACGACGGCCTTCTGGTGCTTGATCTGCTTCCATTTTGAGTGTCCGGCCATGGCGGGTAAGCGTTCTCCTGTGAGTGTGATCGAAAGGCATTCTAGCATCGGCCGCTCGCGGCGATCAGAGGGGCGCCGATGCCTATTCGCCCAACGTGACGTTGTCGATCAGGCGCGAGCGGCCGATGCGGACCGCGAGCGACACGAGGGTCGGGCCCTGAATACGCTCGATCTCCTGCAGGGTCGCCGGGTCCGCCACGGAGACGTAGTCAAGCCGAGCTAGCTCCTCGCTCTCGATGAGCTCTCGCACGCGAGTGCGGAACGCATCGGCATCGCGGGCGCCGCGATTCCACATTTCGCGCACAAGCGTCAGCGCGTTCCAGAGCACCGGCGCCGCCGCTCGCTCGGTTGCGCTGAGATAGGCGTTGCGGCTGCTCATCGCCAGCCCGTCCGGCTCGCGGACGGTCTCGACCGCCACGATTTCGATGTCGAGGTCGAGGTCACGCACCATTTTGCCGATCAAGACGAGCTGCTGGGCGTCCTTCCTGCCGAAGTAGGCGCATGCCGGCTGCGTGATGTTGAACAGCTTCAGCACGACGGTCGCGACGCCGAGAAAATGGCCCGGCCGCGCCTCACCTTCGAGGCGCTCGGTCATCGGCCCCAGGTGGACGGCCGTAGCGAAACCCTCAGGGTAGATCTCCTCTGCCGCCGGCATGAAGACGAAATCGACGCCCTCGGACGTCAGCAGGTCGAGATCGTGTTCCGTGTTTCGAGGGTAAGTCGAAAGGTCCTCGTCCGGGGTGAACTGGGTCGGGTTGACGAAGATGCTGACGCAGACGCGGTCATTGGCGGCGCGAGCCTGCTTCACCAGCGCAAGGTGACCGTCATGCAGCGCGCCCATGGTCGGCACCAGGCCGAGGCTGCCCGCAGCGCCGCGGCAAGCGGCGCGTGCCTCCGCGATCGTGGTCAGTATCTGCACCGGCGCGTCGTCTAGGACCTGGCTTCGGTCAGGTCGGCCAGCGCTTCTTTGCTCATCTCAAAGCTCTGCTCCGGCGTCGGGAAGCTGCCATCGCGCACTTCCGCAGCGTACTGCTCGATCGCCTTACGTATGTCGTCGCCGACGTGGGCGTACTCCTTGACGTGGCGCGGGATATGACGCGTCAGGAAGGAGGTGTGATAGGCCAGCAGGTCGTGCCAGACCAGAACCTGACCGTCGCAGGCGGCTCCCGCGCCGATCCCGATGACCGGGACCGCGAGACGCTGCGTGATCAGCTCCGCGAGCGGCGCCGGTACGGTCTCGACCACAATGCAGAAGGCGCCGGCCTGCTGCAGCGCGACCGCGTCATCCAGCAGACGCTCCGCGGCCTCCGGCGTGCGGCCCTGCACCTTGTAGCCACCCAGCTGGTTGATCGACTGCGGTGTCAGGCCGACGTGCCCCACGACCGGGATGCCGACCTGCACCAGCCGGCGCACGGTTTCAGCCATGTGCACGCCGCCCTCGAGCTTGACCGCCTGGGCGTCACCTTCTTGCAGCAAGCGCCCGGCGCTGCGCATCGCGTCTTCGACCGAGGTCTGGTAGGTCATGAACGGCAGGTCAGTGACGACCATCGCGCGCGCGCTGCCGCGGGCCACAGCCTTCGAGTGATGCAGCATGTCGTCCAGCGTTACCTTGATCGTGTCCTCGTAACCGAGGACGACCATGCCGAGCGAATCCCCGACCAGGATCATGTCGACGCCGGCTGCCTCAGCGATGCGGGCCGATGGATAGTCGTACGCCGTGAGCATGACGATCTTTTCGCCCTTTTGCTTCATTGCTTGCACGTCTTTGATGCTGACTCGTGCCATCACATTCGCTCCCGGGCAATAAAAATGCCCTTCTCGGCAACCGAGAGGGCATAGAGGGTCGACGCTTCGACTTGTCTATGGGCTGTCTCGGTCGCCAGACGATCCGAGCAGTCATGTCTCTTCGGTCCCCGTTAGCTGGCTGTTCCCCCGAGGAAGAATCAGCTGCGGGTTCGATTATAGCAGCGTCTGATGTCTTTGATCAGCCAGCGAGGTGCTTCTCGGCGCCCTCGAGCGTGTCGAGCAGGATGTCGGGAGCAGAAGCGGCCAGCTCTTGCCGTGTCGGCGAACCGGTCGCCACCGCGACTGCGACCGCTCCGTTAGCCTTCGCGGCCGCGACGTCATGAACCGTATCGCCGATGACGAAGACGGTGCCGTGCTTGCCAACGGTCCGGTCGGCGGCCCGAATGCCTTGCTCGATGATCTCGGCGCGTACGGTCGTGCGGTCGCCGAAGCCGCCGAAGCGGAAGTGCTCGGCGATGCCGTAGTGCTGCAGTTTGAGCTGGGCCGAGCGTCGGAAGTTGCCGGTGCCGAGGCTGACGGTCGCATCGGGATCGGCGTTGAGCCGCTGCACCAGCAGAGCAACCCCATCGTGCAGGACACCCGCCTCCGCCCTGTCGATCAGCACGCGCGGCAGGATACGCATGTAGGTGGCCTTGAAGCGGCGCGCCAGCCCCTGAACGTCTCCGTTCGCGAGACCAGCATTGGCGAGAGCATCTTGCAGGATCGCGAGGTCGCTACGACCGGTGAAGGTGACGTCGCGAAAGCCGTCAGCCACGCCGAAGACGTGCTCGAAGGCCAGGCCCATGGCATGGCTGGTGGCGCCACGGGTGCTGAGCAGCGTGCCGTCGATGTCGAAGAGGTAGAGACGCCGGTTGTTGGGGCGGGACATGTGACCGCCTACTCGACCTGGTAGCCGGCCTTGATCCAGGCCTCGGTGCCGCCTTCCACGTTGAACAGCTCCTTGAAGCCCATCGAGGCGGCAAACTCGCAGGCCAGGGCGCTGCGTTGGCCCATCTGGCAGATCATCACCAGCTCCTTGCCGGCCTCGAGCTCGTCCTTGCGTGAGACGACCGACATGTGCGGGATGTTAATCGCGCCGGGGACGTGACCGCCGGCGTACTCGCCCGGCGTACGCACGTCGACGATCTGCACGTCGCCGCTGTCGATCTTCTCTTTCGCCTCGGTCACCGAAACGCGGGTGAAAGGCTCGCGCGGATCCTTGGTCGCCATTCCGTTGCTCTCCTCAAAGCTTGCCGTCGGACGACGGAAATTCTTGTAGTCGTTGGTTCGAGTATATCAACCGGCCTGCTTTGACCGAACTACGCCGCGGCCGGCACGCTCTGCAGGGTACGAACCGAGCGGTTGGAATAGGCGATGCCGAGCGCGAAGACGATAATCGCCGTCCCGCCCACGATCAGCGCCGCCGGCGGCGAGACGGCGTCGGCGATGATGCCGGCCTGCAGCGCACCCAGCGGTCCAACGTTATGCGTGATGCCGTAGATGCCCATGACGCGCCCTCTTAACTCGTCCGGTACCCGCAGCTGCAGAGTCGTCTGCACCGTGATCATGTAGATCGAGCCGAATGCGCCCATGAGACCCATGAAGAGCAACGACAGCGGGTAATAGGTCGAAAGCGCGAAGAGAATAATGAACACTCCGAAAGCGACTGCCCCACCGATGATCAGGAGGCCCTTGCGCTTGACGTCGCCGGCGTAGCCAAGCGCGGTGATGCCGATGATCGAGCCCACGCCGCCGACCCCGAGCAGGATGCCCAGCCAGAACTCGTTGACGTGCAGGATGTCCTCGGTGAAGACCGGCATTAGCTGCTGCGTTGAGAATCCGAAGAAGCTGTTGAAGAAGCTCATGATGATCAGGAAGGAGAACAGGAAGTTCGCGGCGATAAACCTGACGCCTTCCTTCAGGTCGGCGATCGGTGAGGTTGGCTTGCTCCTCGTCCTCGCGGGAGTCTGCAGACCAATAACTGCGAGGCCGAGGACCAGGAATGCGACGCACACCAGCAGGAACGTCGCGGCGACACCTGCGAGGGCGAGCACGAGTCCCCCTATCGACGGCGCCACGATGCGCGTCCCCTGCCAAACGATGGAGTTGAGGGCCACGGCGTTCATCAGGTCCTTGCGCTCGACCAGACCGGGAAAGATCGATTGTCGCGCCGGGTTGCCGAATGCCTGCATGCAACCCGCGACGAAGGCCACGCCAACCACGTACCAGACGGTCACCTGATCCATCGCGACGAGGAGCGCCAGGACGCCGACCGAGGCGGCGGTGACCATCTGCGTCATGAGAATGATGCGACGCTGATCGATACGATCGGCGACTACGCCGCCGGCGAGATTGAGCAGGATCGCGGGCGCAGCGGTGGCGAGGCCGACGTAGCCGATGTAGATGGCCTGTCCCGTCAGGTCGAATACCAGCCAACCCTGCGCCAGCCACATGATCTGCTGGCCACCAACGGCTGCGAGGTTGCCGAACCAGAAGCGCCGGAACTGCGGGTACTTCAGAGCCGAGAGCATTCGCGCGCTGTCACCGAAGCGGTTGCGGCGCGAAGGCTGAGCCGAGGTGTCATTCGTCATCTGGGCCTGTGATTCCAGCTTCGATGACTAATTCTGCCGTTTGCGTGAGCGTTAGTCCAGACAGAATGCCGGCAGGCAACCGGCTAGTGGTGCTCGCGAACCTCGGGAATGCGCCAGATGAAGAAGCCGACAGCCAGGACCATGACTCCGAATACCACGAACAACGGCTGGATCCCGATCGGCGCGACCAGCGCTCCCGCCAGGAAGTAGCCCAGCGTCCGCACGCCCAGCGTGGCGGAGTAGAAAGCGGCCGAGACTCGACCGCGCTCCTCGTCGGTGGTCGAGGTCTGAAGCATGTTGATCTGCGCCACGTTAAGCGAGCCGATGGCGGTGCCGGCAATCACCAGCGCGACCAACGGCACCCAAACCGTCGGAAGATAGGCTGCGACGGCGATCGTCGTCCCTAGCACGAAGATCGAGCTGATCGTCATACGGCCCAGGCCGACACGCCGTGAAACTGCCGGGGCCACCAGCGAGCCGCCGATTAGGCCGGTGATGAAGCCGGCGGCAAGCAGCCCGAAGTAAGCCTGCGTCTGCTCCTTGATCTCGAGGACGAATAGCGGCAGCAGGGTCTGGATCGGCGCGACGACGAGGTTGAGGCTGAAACCGAGAAGCATCGTCACCTGCAGCAGCCGGACCCCGCGAATGACACCGATGCCCTCCTTGGTCTCGGCGAGGACCTGTCGCAACTGGTCCCGCCAGCCGTCGGCCTGCACCAGCTCTCGTTTCGGCTGTCGCCACTGGATGAAGAAGACCGTGATGCCCGAGATTAGGAAGGTCACCCCGTCCGCGAGAATAATCGTGCTTGAGCCCACCAGGTCGGCGAGGATGAGGCCGGCCGAAGGCGCGACCAGGAAGCCGATGTGCCGCGACACCTCCATCAGTGAGTTGGCGGCGCGAAGGTCATCCTCTTTGACCAGGTTCGGCATCAGCGCAAGCCGCGCCGGGTTGAAGAAGTTCTGCAGCGACGACTCGAGAAAGATCAGCCCGTAGATGATCTCCACTGAGAGCAGGCTTGAATCCAGCGCGAAGGCGAGCCCGACGCTGAGAAAGGCAGCGGCTCGAACCACCTCGACGACCACGATCGTCATACGGCGATCCCAGCGGTCGACGAGCACACCGCCGATGAGACCGAACAGCAACCACGGCATGAACTGCACGACGTAGGCGCCGGCAAGCTGGAACGCTGAGCCGGTTATCTCAAAGACGAGGAAGGGCAGCGCAAGCTGAACCAGGCCATTACCGGCCTCGGAGCCGAACTGGCCAACCCAGAGGAGCGAGAAATCGCGAGAGGCGATGGCGCCACGAAAGCTCGGGCCGGGGCTTAGGATGCCGACACGACCGGGAGTTTCGGGAGTCGTCGAAGGACGAGTCCTTCTCGGAGGCACTTCCAGCGTGGGCGGAGGCTGTGAATCGCCTTCGTGCGGGCCCATGGCGGCATTATATCGGCCGATACGGTTTAGAACCTTGTGGCCTTTGACCTCGCCCCCGCCCATTCGGCGATAATGACGGCCGGACGTCGGTCTCGCGGACTAAAGGAGCAATCATGGCCAACCCTCAGGGCGGCGACTCCCTCGACCAGATCACCTCTGAAATCACGCGAGGCCTCGACGATGCGACGCAGGCCATCTTGTGGTGCAAGCGTCACCTTCAAGAGCGCAAGACAACCGAGACGCTACGGTTGGCTCAGCTGAACATCGCCTATCTGGCCCTGGCGCTGGACTGGCAGATGGAGGGCGAGGCCGACAAAGCCGCCTCCGCACTGGACCACATCTGGTGGCAGCCCTACAAAGACGACGGCGAGGCCGTCAATCTCGCCGGTAATTAGGACAGGGCGGCCCGTCGCGGCGCTATACTTGCAGCGATATGGAATCTGTTAACTTACGCGTCGTTGAAGCTCTAACCCGCGATGTCGGCCGCGGACTCGTCCGCCTCGACCCTGACGATATGACCACGATGGCCTTGCAGACCGGCGAAACAGTCCAGCTCACCGGCAAGCGGGCTACCGTCGCGAAAGCGTTGCCTGCCTACGCAGAGGACCGCGGCCAGGGCCAGGTGCAGATGGACGGCATCCTGCGCGAGAACGCTCAGGCGGGGCTCGGTGACAGGATCCAGCTTCAGAAAATTGTCTGCCCGATCGCGCGAAGCGTAGTGCTCGCACCGATGGGGGAGGGCGGCGGCATCGGCTCGGACCAGCGGCACATGACGAGCGTACTCGATGGACTAACGGTCTCAAAGGGCGACAAGGTCCGCTCCACGTTCATGGGCGGCATTTACCGCGAATTCTCGGTCGTCGAATCGAACCCGCGCGGTCCGGTCACGATCAATGCCGGTACAAGCGTCAAGATCAAGGGTGAAAGCGTCTCGAAGCCGGGCCATGAGGCCACGGGCGTTACGTACGAGGACATCGGCGGCCTGCGCAAGCAGGTTCAACGCATCCGGGAGATGATCGAGCTGCCGTTGCGCTTCCCGGAGCTCTTCGACCGTCTAGGCATCGAGCCGCCGAAAGGGGTCCTGCTCTACGGCCCACCCGGCACCGGCAAGACGCTGATCGCCAAGGCGCTGGCGAACGAGACCTCTGCCTACTTCACGCACATCGGCGGGCCCGAGGTCATGGGCAAGTACTACGGCGAGTCTGAAGAGCGTCTCCGCAAGATCTTCGAGGAGGCGCAGGAACACGCCCCCGCGATCATTTTCATCGATGAGATCGACGCCGTGGCACCCAAGCGCGAGGAGCTGGGCAGCCAACAGCAGGTGGAAAAGCGCGTCGTGGCGCAGCTCCTTTCGCTGATGGACGGCCTGCGCGCCCGAGGCCAGGTCGCCATCATCGGCGCGACCAACGCGCCAGGGCTGCTAGACCCGGCGCTGCGTCGCCCCGGGCGCTTCGACCGCGAGATCAACGTCGGCGTGCCGGAGCGTAACGGACGGCACGAGGTGCTGGAAGTGCACACGCGAGGTATGCCGCTGGCCGAGGATGTGTCGGTCGACAAGCTGGCCGAGATCACGCACGGATTCGTCGGCGCCGACCTCGCTGCGCTGTGCCGAGAGGCAGCGATGGTCACCCTGCGGCGTATCTCAGAGGACATTCCGATCGAGGCTGAGTTCATACCGTACGAGCTCCTGGCGCGGCTGGAAGTTGCAATGGACGACTTCCTGGAGGCGCTTACCGAGGTCGAGCCCTCAGCCCTGCGCGAGGTGTTCACGGAGGTGCCCGACGTGCGCTGGGATGACGTCGGCGGCCTGGAAGAGGCCAAGTCGACGCTGAAGCAGATCATCGAATGGCCGCTGCAGTACGCCGACCTGTTCGAGCGCGCGGACACTGCGCCGCCCAAGGGCATCCTGCTGACCGGACCCAGCGGCACCGGCAAGACGCTGCTCGCCAAGGCCGTAGCGCACGAATGCGGCGTCAACTTCATTTCGATCAAGGGGCCGGAGCTGCTCTCGAAGTGGGTTGGTGACTCCGAGGCGCGCGTCCGCGATGTCTTCAAGATCGCACGCCTCTCCAGCCCTTGCATCATCTTCTTCGATGAGCTGGAGGCTATCGCCGGACGGCGCGGCGGCGGTCAGGACAGCAACGTGACTGAACGCGTCATCAGCCAGATGCTGACGGAGATGGACGGCATCGAAGAGCTACGCGGCGTCGTCATCCTCGCCGCGACGAGCCGGCCGGACCTGCTGGACCCATCATTGCTGCGGGCCGGGCGTTTCGAGGTTCGACTCGAGCTGCCGACGCCGACGGAACCCGACCGAGAGGCGATCTTCGGCGTGCACACGGCGACCAAGCCCCTCGCCGAGGACGTTGACCTCGCCAAGTTGGCGGCTATTACTGAAGGCTTCGTGGGCTCGGACATCGAGGCGACGGTCCGCCGGGCCGCCATGACGGCGATCTCGGAGTTCCTCGATGAAGGCGACGAGGAGGACGTATCGCGGCTGATGATCACTCAGCAGCACTTCCTGTCGTCGATCGAAACAAACCGCAAGCTGCACGAAACGAAGCTCGAAACACCGGCTGACATCACCACGCCAGCGTGACGTGGATTATGAGCGAAGTCCACCGGTTCGCGGCCTTACTTCTTCGAACCGATTCGGAATCCTCTACGTGCCTGGTGCCTGAAGGGCCACACGTGTCGCCATCCACCGCACGCAGCTTGCCTTGACCCAGGACGAAGCCGAGGCGCGTCGCCTAGAAGAGTTGCTGCTCAACTCGACGCGGCCGGCCGAGCAACTGGAGTATGACGGCTGGCTGCTACGGCTGGCTCCGCACGACGTCAAGCGGGCCAGCTCGATCAACCCGATCTACGGCTCTTCCCTACCGCTGGACGACAAGATCGCGCATTGCGAACACGTCTACGAGCAGCACGGCTTGCCGCCGCTGTTTCGCATCTCACGATTCAGCCAACCCGCGTCGATAGACGACGCGCTCAGCGCGCGTGGCTACGAGCGCTTCGAGCGCAGCATCAGCATGTCGGTAGCGCTGGATGATCTGCCATTTGAGACCCGAAGCGACCTGCACTTCGAGCTGTTGCCGGCCGAGCGTTGGCTTGAACTCGTCTCTGAGATGCGAGGCTTGACGCAGGAGAAGCAGCGCGCCGAGCACAAGCGCCTGGTGTCGAGCAGTCGGCCTGGCTTCGCGGTGGTCGCTTGGGACGGGAACCAGGCTGTCGGTTGCGGATTGATCAAGATCGAGGACAGTGACGCGGGCATCTTCGACGTTGCGACCGCTGCGGCCCACAGGCGCAGGGGCATTGGCCGAGCGACCTGCGTCGACCTGATGCAACTTGCGCGTCAGAACGGCGCCGAGAGGGTGTGGCTCTCAGTCGTCGCGGACAACGAGCCGGCGCTGCAGCTGTACGAGAAGCTGGGCTTCAGGGCCTTGTACGACTACTGGTTCCGGCTCAAGAAACCTAGCGTTGCGGCCAGAGGAGCGTCGATTACGATGACGCCAGGCAGGGTAGAGACGTGACACTGACACCGGAGCAGGTCAAAGAGCTGGCAAGCGCGCTGCACCGCGCCGAGCACACCAGGGAGCCCATCGCTCCGCTGACCGGCCAGTATCCCGATATCGATATCGCAGACGCTTATACGATCCAGCTGAAAGGTGTGCGGCAGCGCCTTGAGGCGCACGGCGGCCGGATCGTCGGCTGGAAGGTGGGCCTCACGAGCAAAGCGATGCAGCAGATGTTCAACGTGGCTCAGCCTGACTGCGGTCACTTGCTGGACGGTATGCGTGTCGATGAGGGCGCTGAGATCGACTGCGCCGAGATGATCTGGCCCCGCGTCGAGCCCGAGGTGGCGTTTCAGCTCAGGGCCGACCTGCGAGGGCCCGGCGTAACCGCGGGGCAAGTCATCGAGGCGACCGAGTTTCTGATCCCGTCGCTGGAGGTCATCGACAGTCGTATCAAGGACTGGAAGATCAAGCTCTGCGACACGATCGCGGATAACGCGTCCTGCTCGCGCTTCGTCCTGGGCCGGCAGCGCACGCCGGTCGAAGGGCTGGACGTGAAGTTGATCGGCATGAACTACTACGTGGACGGTGAGCTGGTGAGCACCGCGACCTCTGCCGTGGTCATCGGCAACCCGGCCGAGGCCGTGGCGTGGCTGGCCAACACGCTGGCGCCGTACGGGCACTACCTGCAGGCCGGCCAGGTCGTAATGCCCGGATCGCTGGTAGCCGCGGTGGACGCCAAGCCCGGCGGCCACTTCCGGGCCGACTTCGACCGCATCGGCTCCGTGGAGCTGCGTCTTAGGTAGCGTCCAGATCCTGCCGCTTGAAAGCAAGGAGAACCGCATGCCGTTCGTGGAGCACTACGCGACCGACGCCGAATAGCCACCGCTTCGAGGCCTAGTAGTGGACGTCTGTGCTCTGGCCGCCGGAGACCGCGATGGCTTCGCCGGTCATGCCGATCGCCAGCGGTGAGCAGAGGAACGCCGCGAAGTAGGCGATGTCCTCCGCGGTTGTCACGTGTTTGAGCAGCGAGCGCTCATCCATCGCCCGCTTTAGCTCGTCGACCGTCTTGTTCTCCGCCTTCGCCTGCTCTTCAAGGTTTTCGTAGGTTCGCTCTGTCACGGTCTGGCCGGGATAGATCGCGTTGACGGTGATGTTGTATTTGCCCAGCGCGTTGGCCCACGCCTTCGTCAGCACTACGGTCGCGGCGTTGCGCGCGCCACCGCTCATGCCGGTGCCGGGTGAGCGGCCTGCCAGGCCGCTGATGTTGATGACGCGACCCCAGCCCGCCTGCTTCATGTGCGGGATCGCCTCGCGCGCCACGCGCAGGTAACCGATCGCCTTCTCCTCGAAGTCGTGCAGGATCTCGGTCTCGTCCAGCGTTTCGATGTCGCCCTGGGCGCCGCCAACGCGGGCCGCGGAGTTGATGACGATTTCGACGCCGCCCAGCGTGTCGGCTGCCGACTTCATGAATGACTTGATCGAGTCCACGCTCATCGTGTCCAGCGTTAGCGGCACGACTTTGCGCCCGGTCTCTTTGGCGAGCTCGTCGGCGGCATCTTTGAGAGGTCCCTCGCTGCGCGCGCCCAGCGCCACGTCACAGCCTTCGAGCGCGAGCTGCCGTGCGATCGCCTTGCCGATGCCGCGGCTGCCGCCGGTAACGATCGCTCGCTTGCCTTCGAGCTTGAGGTCCATGAGAAAGCTCCTTGCTTCTAATCGGGTATGCCAGAAAGATAGGGCGCCATAACTATACGGATGTACTCTGTGGCGTGCACTCCTGCTAGAAGGGCCTGGATCTTCTTTGGGATATGTCATCTACGGCGCCGGAGGCGTCGGCAGCATCATCGGCGCGAAGCTGTTCATGGCAGGCTTCGACGTGGTACTCATCGCGCGGGGCGAACACCTGGCGGCGATCCAGCGCGACGGGCTGCAGCTCAAGCATCCCAACCCGGAGGCGACGGAATGCCTGCCGATAACCGCGGTGGCACATCCCAATCAGATGGAGTTTGGGCCGGACGACGTCGTCCGGCTGACGATGAAGTCACAGGACACCGCACCGGCGCTCGATGAGCTGCGCTACGCGGCGGGCGACCAGGTCGTCGTCGTCAGCGCGCAGAGCGGCGTCGAGAACGAGCGCCTGGCGCTACGGCGCTTCGCGAACGTCTACGGCATGCTGGTGATCATGCCCGCCAGCTTCACCGAGCCGGGCAGCGTCGAGACGACGGCGTGGCCGGTGACCGGCGTGCTCGACCTCGGCCGTTATCCGCGCGGCTCGGACGCCACTGCCGAGGCCATCGCCGCCGACCTGAAAAGGCCGACTTCCTCTCGTCTCCAGACGCTGACGTCATGCGCGTCAAGTACGCGAAGCTGCGCGAGAACATGATCAACGCCGTGCATGCCCTGCTGCCGCCTGAAACAGACACGACCGACATCCTGGAGAGTCTGCGAGCAGAGACCACGGCCTGCTTCGAGGCGGCTGGCATCGAGTCCGACGCGACGGCGGTGATGATGCAGCGCGCCAAGGGCATGAGCGCCAGCGTTGGTGGCGTGGGAACCGGCGGCTGGCGCGGCAGCTCGACCTGGCAGGCATCATGCGTGGGACCGGAAGCAGCGAGACCGATTACCTGAACGGCGAGGCCGTCCTGCTCGGGCGCTTGTACGGCGTCGCGACACCGATGAACGAGGTGATGGCGCTCTACGTCGACCGCATGGTGCGCGAGAAACAGGCGCCGGGCAGCGTCACCCTCGAAGAACTGCGGGACGAGATCGCCAAGAGGGCTGCGCTGCTGAGCGGGAAGTAGCGTCTGCCGACTCGATCGCGCTGCGCTAAGATGCACCAACCGTCCGGCTGGACCAGAGGAGGACGCAATGGCCGCGAACGTTGAGGTCAAGGGACCGGTCGAGGGCAGATTCGCCGAGATCGTGACGCCGGAAGCGCTCGAATTCCTCGGCGCGCTGCACCGGCGGTTCGACGCGACTCGCAAGGAGCTGCTCGAAGCGCGTGCCGCGCGACAGGCACGCTTCGACGCCGGCGAGAACCCCGACTTCCTGCCCGAGACGCAGAGCGTCCGCGACGACGACTCCTGGCGGGTCGCTCCAGCGCCGGAAGACTTGCAGGACCGCCGCGTCGAGATCACCGGCCCCACCGACCGTCGCATGGTGATCAACGCGCTGAATTGCGGCGCCCGCGTCTTCATGGCCGACTTCGAGGACGCCAACACGCCCACCTGGGACAACATGGTCGACGGACACGTCAACCTCAAAGACGCGGTCCGGCGCGAGATCCGCTTCGAACGCGAGGACGGCCGCGTCTACGAGCTCAACGAGGAGATCGCGACGCTGCTGGTGCGGCCGCGCGGCTGGCACCTAATCGAGCGCCACATCGAGGTCGACGGCGAGCCGATCTCGGGCAGCCTGTTCGACTTCGGCCTCTACTTCTTCCACAACGCGAAGGAGCTGCTATCGCGCGGCAGCGGGCCGTACTACTACCTGGCGAAGCTCGAAAGCTACCTGGAAGCGCGACTCTGGAACGACGTGTTCACGTTCTCGGAGGAGTACCTCGGGGTGCCGTACGGGTCGATCAAGGCCACCGTGCTGATCGAAACGATCCTCGGCGCCTTCGAGGTCGAGGAGATCCTCTACGAGCTGCGCGACCACTCGGCGGGATGCAACGCCGGGCGTTGGGACTACATCTTCAGCGTCAACAAGAAGTTCCAATCGCGCAGAGACCTGCTAATGCCGGACCGGGCCCAGATCACGATGACGGCGCCCTTCATGCGCGCCTACACGGAGCTGCTGGTCAAGACGTGCCACAAGCGTGGCGCGCACGCCATCGGCGGCATGGCGGCGTTCGTCCCCAGCCGCCGCGACGCCGACGTCAACGCCGTCGCGATGTCGCGCGTCAAGGAAGACAAGCAGCGTGAGGCCAACGACGGTTTCGACGGCACCTGGGTGGCCCACCCCGACCTCGTTTCGGTCGCGATGGAGGAGTTCGACGCTGTCCTCGGCGCGAAGAAGAACCAGGTCGAACGCCAGCGGCCGGAGGTCGACGTCAAGGCCGCCGACCTGATCGCCTTCGATAAGACGGGCGGCAACATCACCGAGGCGGGGCTGCGCCAGAACATCAGCGTGGGCATGCAGTACATCGAGTCGTGGCTGCGCGGCGTCGGCGCCGCGGCGATCTTCAACCTGATGGAGGACGCGGCGACGGCGGAGATATCGCGCTCGCAGATCTGGCAGTGGCTGCACAACGCGGCCAAGCTGGACGACGGCCGAGCCATCACGCCGGAGCTGGTCCAACAGATCACGGACGAGGAGCTGGCCAAGCTGCCGGCGGAGGAAGAGGGCCGCCGCTTCATCGAGGCGCGCCAGGTCTTCGAGCAGGTGTCGCTGGCCGACGAGTTCGTGGACTTCCTGACGCTGCCGGCCTACGAGCTGGTGGATTAGGCGTTGGACCGGCTGAGCGCGCCCAGACGTCTGCATTGCATTTAGCCTCAAATGCATTACACTTAGCCTATCGTGTCTGATCCTGGTTTCGAGGACTTTCAGTGGGACTTCGAGACGAGCGTCACACGCGCTGGAGGGGTCTACGTCCGTCCATCGTCCACGCCGTGGTCACCGGCGAGCCGAAGGCTTACGCGAATCGCCAGGGCCGCAGAGGAACGCACATGGTGATCGGCCCCGACAGGCGAGGACGGTTCTGGACGTTAATCATGCTGCGGGCGCGCAACAACCGCTGGCGGCTCATCACGGGCTGGCCCAGCAAGCCTAGCGAAATCGCCCGATATCGGGAGGCGAAGTGATGACGGAAGAAGGCAACAGGGAAGAGGAAAAGCTGGCGAAGTTATATGAGGAGCACGCCGGCGACCTATCACTCTGGGAGACCAAGCCTCGAAAGATTCGAATCCGCCGGGGCGGACCGTCGCACACATTTTCCGTCCGCTTCGCGCCAGAGGAGATGGAACTTCTTCAGTCGGCAGCGGACGAGCGCGGTGTCACAATTTCAGAACTGATCAGAGAGGCGGCCCTCTCTGCCGCCAAGGATGAGCGCGCCGCCACCGTCGAAGAAGTCAGACGAAAGACGCGCGACCTGGCAAGGACGGTAGGCCGCCTCTAAATTCTCGCGAGTCAACTGAGATTTGGACTCTACAGCTCCGCGAAGAGCTCTCTCCGATTAACCCTGCGCCTTCACTAGCAATCGCATCATCCCGTCGAGCGCATCGAGGTAAGGCGTCTCGGTCTGGGTGACGCGGGCGAGCTCGACGACTGCGCTGACGATCGCGTCGACCTCCATCGGGCGTCCCAGCTCGAGGTCCTGCAGCATCGAGGTCTTGTGCTCCCCGACTTCGGCGGCGCCGTTGAGCCGGGCGTCGACGTCGACGGCCATCTTCTCGCCCAGCGCCTCGGCCACGGCTTGCACCTCAAGCATGACGTCGCGCGCGAAGGTCCGCGTGGCGGGCTCGCCGCAGATCTGCGCCAGCGTGGCGCGAGTCAGGGCGCTAAGCGGGTTGAGCGCAACGTTGCCCCAGAGCTTGACCCAGATCTCGCCGCGAATGCGGTTGCGCAGCGGCGCGCGCAGGCCCGCGTCGATCAGCGCCTTGGCCAGCGCGGCGGCGCGTTCGGAGCGGCTGCCGTCCGGCTCACCGAGGCTGAAGCGGTTGTCGTCGGTGTGGCGGACGACGCCGGGGGCCTCGATCTCGCAGGCCGGGTAGACGACGCAGCCGATGACGCGCTCAGGGCCGATGGCGTCCCAGATGCGGCCGCCGGGGTCGACGGTCTCCAGCCTGCGTCCTGCGTTCGGGCCCTCGGTGCCGTAGAAATACCACCACGGCACGCCGTTCTGCGCCGTGACGACGGCCGTCTCGGGTCCGAGCAGCGGCGTGATCGCGTCCAGCGCCGGTGGGATCGAGTGCGCCTTGACGGCGAGGACGACGTAGTCCTGCGGTCCGGCCTCGCGCGTGTCGGCGCAGACGGTCGGGTGCGTGACGATCTCGGTGCCGTCGGCTTCGATGAGGCGCAGGCCGTCGCGCTGCATCGCTTCGAGGTGCGGGCCACGTGCGACCAGCGTGACGTCGACGTCACCTTTCGCGGTGAGCAGCGCACCCATGTAGCCGCCGATCGCGCCAGCGCCAAAGATCGCTAAACGCACCGCCTGCTCCAAACGAGCCCGCGAGGCTGCGCATCGCTCTCGCGCTGCTCCGCCTCTTTTTGTGTAAGTGAACTGGGGGGACACCCCCCAGGACCCCCGCGCATGCCCGTTCGACTTTGCTCAGGATGCAACTGCGCCCCAGCCACCCCTGCTCGCCTCATCGGATCGCCGTGTCGAAGAGCCTTGAAGCCCTTCAGCCCAGCCCCAGCTTCTCCGCCAGGCCGATGCGCTGGACCTTGCCCGTGGCGCCCTTCGGGATGTCTTCCAGAATGATGATGTGCTTCGGCGTCTTGAAGTCCGCCAGGTGCTTGGAGGCGTGCTCGCGCAGCTCTTTCTCGTCGGCTGAAGCGCCTTCGGACAGGACGACCGCCGCCGCGACCTCCTCGCCGAGACGCTCGTGCGGCACCGCGAACGCGACCGCTTGCGCCACGGCCGGGTGCTCCAACAGCACCTCGTCGACCTCGCGCGGGCTGACCTTCTCGCCGCCGCGGTTGATGATCTCCTTGAGGCGGCCGGTCAGGAAGAGATAGCCGTCTTCATCCTGATAGCCCTGGTCGCCGGTGCGGAACCAGCCGTCCGTGAAGGACGACTCGTTGGCCTCCGGGTTGTTCTCGTAGCCGGACGTGACGTTGCCGCCCTTGATCACGATCTCACCGGTCGCGCCCTGGTCGAGCAGCGTGCCGGCGTCGTCCATGATCGCGACCTCGACGCCGGCGCCGACGCCGACAGCGCCGGGCTTGCGCTGGCCCGGAGGCAGCTGGTTGGTGGCCATCTGGTGCGAGGCTTCCGTCATGCCGTAAGCCTCGATAACGGGCGCACCGAAGGTCTCCTCCAGCTCCGCCATCACGGTCGGCGGCAGTGAGGCGGAGGATGACCGGATGAAGCGCAGTTTGGTGCGATCCACGGTCTCCTTCTGTCGCCCGGCGCGGCTGAGCACGAGCTGGTGCATCGTCGGCACCGCCGTGTACCACGTCGGCGAAGCCTCTTCCAGCCAGCCGAAGAAGCGAAACGCATCGAAGCCCGGCGAAGCGACCACCGACGCGCCGGCGCTCAACGAGGCCAGCAGCGCCCCTATGAGGCCGTGGATGTGAAACAGCGGCATGACATTGAGGCAGCGATCCTCCGGCGTCAGCGCCAGTGATTCGCGGATGTTCCCAGCCGAGACGACGAGATTGCGTTGCATCAAGGGCACGAGCTTGGGACGCGCCGTTGTCCCGGAAGTGTGCAGCACGAGCGCCACGTCGTCGGGCTCGGCGTAGGTCGGCGCCACCGGTGTGATATCGGCTCCGTCCTGCTGCAGAGAGTAGCTTCCGAGGCGTCCATCCAGCGTGAGACGCAGCACGTCCGGGCCGGCGGCGGCGTGGGCGGCCGGCGAGTCATCCGCCAGCGTGATCAGTGCCTTGGCTTTGAGGTCGTCCATGTAGAAGCGGAACTCGTCCTCGCGATACGCCTGGTTCAGAGGAGCGGCCGTAGCGCAGGCCGCAACGGCGAGGAAGGAGACCGCGGCCTCCGGCCCGTTGGGCAGGACGACCGCGACGCGGTCGTTGCGGCCGATGCCGAGCGCGTTTAGCTGACCCGCCAGGTGAGCGACCTGCTGCCGCAGCTCGGCGTACGTTACGGTCGCCCCAGCCGGCTCGATGATCGCCGGCGCCGCGTCCTGACCTTGGCCTAACAATTCGAAGACGTTTGTAGCCATTTCTGCCCCTATTCTCACTCGATCCGGTGTCGGCGATCATAGCCGGTCGAGCCCCTCTCCCGCGAGGCGTCGTCAGGACGGTCTCGGCTCACCCTCGGCACGCGGCCCGTCCGCAGCGGGTTAGACTTAAGCCGCTCTAGAAGGAAGCGGTCTTTGTTCCTGTTCCCGGCGGCTTTCGTTTGAAGATGCTGCGCCCTTTCCAGGGCATGACCCATGACGAGGTCAGGGTGCTCGTGGTCCTCGGTGCGGGCGCCTTCATGCTGGCCAGCACCTACACCAGCATCAACGTCGCCCTACCTCAAATCCAGGACGAGTTCGGCGTCAGCCTTTCTATTCTCAAGTGGGTCTCGATCATCGGCGCCATCATGGTAGCGAGCCTATCGCTGAGCTTCGGCCGCGTCGGCGACCTGCTAGGCCGACGCCGCGTCTACCAGACGGGCATGCTGATCTACAGCATCGGTGCCGGGCTGACGGCGTTGTCGCTGTCGTTCGAGCAGCTGATGGGCTCGCGCATCTTCATGGCAACCGGTCTGGCGATGGCGAACCCGTTGGCCGGCGCCATCATCGCGGGGACGGTTGCCCAGGAGCGACGCGGGCAAGCCATCGGCCTGTTCGCTTCGTTTCAGGCAGCCGGAATGCTGATCGGGCCTTCCTTCGGCGGCCTGATCCTCGACCTGGCAAGCTGGCGGGCGATCTTCGTCGCCTACATGGCAATCGGGGCGGGGCTGTGCCTGGCGCAAGCTGCATTTCTCAAGGGCCCAGAAGAGCGACGGAAGGAGCAGTTCGACTACCTCGGCGCGTTTCTGCTTGTAGTCGGCTATCCGGCGCTTCTGGTTGGCTTCACCCTGGGACCTGACTACGGGTGGGATTCTCCGGGAACCCTCGCCAGCTTTGGCGTGGCTGCCGTTGGGCTAGCAGCCTTTACAGTCCGCGAGCTGAAGTTCGACAAGCCGATATTCCACTTCCGCTTCTTCCGCAGTCCGACCTTCGCCATCGCGATATTCACGCTGGCCGTGGCGTCCTTCGTGCAGAACCCCGTGACCTTTTTCACTCCCGTTTACCTCCAGAGGGTCCTCAGCGTTGACCCGCTGACCGTCGGCCTCGTGATGATGGCGCTGCCGATCTCGACGTTGATCGCGGGGCCCATCGGCGGCGGCCTTTCAGACCGGCACAATCCCTGGTCGGTGGCCGCGGTAGGCGGCCTGCTTTCCCTGGTTGCGGTGGTGATCTATTCACGCCTCGGTGTGGAAGCACCGTTGATTATTGTCTCCGTGGCGCTGGTATTCGTCGGACTGGGCGCCGGCTTCTTCCGTCCGGCTAACCAGGTCGCCGTCTACGCGCAGGCCGATCGGCGTGACTACGGCGCGCTGGCGGCGATGCTGGTACTGCTGCAGAGCCTGGCAGGTACGTTCGGCACCACGATCGCGGTGGCAATCAACGAGAGCCGGGCAGCGGCTGACGACGCACGTAGCTTCACGGAGGGGCAGCAGCTCGCGTTCTCGACTCTGATCCCGCTGCTCATCGTTTCGATAGTCGTGTCGCTGTTCGCGCGTTCGCTGGGCCGGCCGTCGAAGCGAGGCGAAGCCGAGACGGTCGAGTCCGCGTCCGAGCGTTGAGGCTGATAACGCGTTGACACGCGGCGAGACGCCTGCCGATGATCGCGATCGCGGAGGCAGCAATGACTAACGGGCGCAGCGCAGATTGGGAGACGATGGTCGGTGCCGAGAGCATCGATGGCGTCTGGGCGCCGAACCGCGGGCCGGTCTACGGCACGAAGTACGCCGCTGCCACCGACCAGCCGCTCGCGACGATGCAGGCGATGGAGGCGATGCGCAAGGGCGGCAACGCCGCCGACGCGATCATCGCCGCGTCTGCCGTCAACCTCGTGACGAAGCCGTACTACACACAACTAGGTGGCGACGCGTTCTCGCTGATCTGGCGACGGACGGACGGCAGCGTCGACGCGCTAAACGCCGGCGGCCGCGCCCCGATGCAAGCGACGCCGGAGCGCTTCGCGGATGGCATTCCCGACGCCGGGCCGCTGACCAACACGGTGCCCAGCGTCGTCGACGGCATCCTCGAGCTGCATACGCGCTACGCGACGTTGTCGATCGACACGCTGCTGGCGCCGGCCATCCGGCTCTGCGAGGAAGGCTTCGCCGTGCCGATGCGTCTCAACGGGGCGATGCACATCCTGCAGGAGCTCAAGGGTCGCGAGTTCGACGAGATAAAGCGCATCTTCCTCAAAGACGGTGATCCTTACGCGCCCGGTGACGTGTTGCGCCAGCCAGAGCTGGCCAGGACGCTGCAACGCTTGGCCGAGGACGGGCGCGAGGGCTTCTATGAGGGCGAGACGGCGGAGCAGATCACGAAAGTGATGGCGGACTTCGGCGGGCTGCTGGCTCCGGAAGACCTGCGGGAGCCGCAGGCGCACTGGCAAGACCCGATCTCGACCACGTTCGGCGGCTGCACGGTGCACGAGCAGCCTTTGCCTTCCCAGGGCATCGTCCTGCTGCTGGCGCTGAACATCGTCGAGAACTTCCCTCTGGCGGATTGGGGCGCGGCCAGTCCCGATGCGCTGCACGTCATGATCGAGGCGACGCGCCTCGCCTTCGCCGACAGCCGCCGCTACTCCGCCGACCCGGACTTCGAGACGGTACCGCTGGAAGAGCTGCTGTCGAAGCAACACGGTAAGCGGCAGGCGGCGCGCATCGACATGCAGCGCGCGCGACAGCCCGTCGCGGCGTCGTTGGGCTCTGACACCACGGAGTTCGTGGCTGGCGACCAGGACATGGCGATCGCCTTCATTCAGACCGTCTTCTCCGGCTGGGGCAGCAAGTTCATGGTCCCCGGAGCCGGCATCCTGATGACGGACCGCCTGCGCGGGTTCAGCCTCGATCCGTCGGCCGCAAACCGGTTGGTCCCCGGCAAACGAACGGTGCACACGCTGAACACGTTCATGGCGCTGCGAGAGGACGGCAGCCTGGCGCTGGCGGGCGGCACGCCGGGACGCGATTTCCAGGTCCAGAACAACCTGCAGACCCTGGTCGGTAACCTGATCTGGGGACTCGACCCGCAGCAGGCCGTGGACATGCCCCGCTTCGTGACAAACGGGGACCAGGTGGCGATGGAGGGCCGTTTCCCAGACGGCGTTTTCGACGATCTCAGGGCGCGCGGTCATGACCTGATCAAGTTGGCGGACTGGGACGCCGGCGTCGCGCGCACGCAGGTCATCGCCGGTCTGCCAAACGGCGGTTGGGCCGTGGCGTCAGACCTGCGCGGCGACGGCATAGCGCTGGCCGTTTAGGGAAGACGCCTCAGGGCTGAGGCGACGTCACCGCGTCCGACAGGAGGATCGTCACCGTGTCGCCGGGCCGCACGACGCCGGTCTCGAGCACGGTGCCGAGGATGCCGCGACGGCCGAAGGCCTGTTTGACGAAGTACTGCCCCACCTGAGGCCCATACGTCTCGGAGATCTCCTGTGCGGCGTTGATACAGGGGTCATTACTGCCTGAAACCAGCAGCCTGGCGCCCGAGGGCAATTCCAAAACGCTGCCTTCTGGGACATCCATCAGCTTTACGCCGGAAAGGCGCAGGTTCTCGCCCATCGCACCCAGCGCGAACGGCGGGTTGACGCCCATGTCGGCGCAGAGTTCGGCAACCTCCTCGTTTGAGACGGCGGACCACTGGCGGTAGTTGGGCTGTTGCCCGCCGTCGCGTGTCCTGCGGAACTCGGCTTCGTGGCGGTCGCCGACGAGGCCGTACGGGCCGAGGAACGCCTCGTCCTGCGGCGCTTTCGCGACGCGCACGCCCGGGACGCTTATGCAGACGGCCTCGACTGTTGCAGTAAATGTCATCATGGCACTATCCCGTGATCCGGGTGGCCCACGAGCCACCCGGAAGGAGTGCTCAGTCTAA
Source organism: Dehalococcoidia bacterium (assembly GCA_965197795.1). GTDB lineage: Bacteria > Chloroflexota > Dehalococcoidia > DSTF01 > WHTK01 > WHTK01. Next base: position 1,920,256 of record OZ240228.1, read on the forward strand.
CCGATCTCGCTCTGAGCGCGGGTCGGCAGCTCGAAGGCCTGTCCCCGGTATGCAGCGCCGCCCTGCGGCGTCCAGACGGCCGCCACACCGAGCGCTTCGGCGCGACGGATCGTATCGACGAGTTTCCGAGGGCCTCGATTCGAGAGTTGGACACCGATCGTCATTGAGAATAGCCAGGCGTGCTGAAGCGCGGCAGCCTCATGCCTGTGATGCAATCACCCGGCGTAGGACCAGCCGAGGATGCGCTGCGTCAGCGGCTCGCCTTCGCGCAGGACGGCGCCGTCCAGGACGCGGCCGACCGCCAGCGTGTGGTCCCCAACCTCGACGAGCTGCTTGACCTGGCATTCGAGATACGCCAGCCCCTGGTCGAGGATCGGGCAGTCTGAGAACTCGCCCATCTGATACGGCACGCCGTCCATCTTGTCGTAGATGACGGCGCTGGCGTCATCGGAGCGCCCGACGACCTTGGACGCCTGCCGTGGCTGGCAAAACTTCACCGCAAGGGCGCGTTGCTCGGCGGCGAGCATGTTGACGGTGAAGAAGCCACCTTCGCGCAGGTTACGCAGGGTTGTGCTGTTGCGCTCGAGCGAGACGGCGACTAGGCGAGGGTCGAAGGACACCTGCATGGCCCAGTCGGCCATCATCCCGTTGATGTTGTCGGAGCCATGCGAGCCAATGATATAGAGCCCGTATGGCATCGACTCCAGCGCCTCGATAACCGGGTCGATATCGATCTTGCGCGTCATGGGCCACCACCGTTCCGGATGAATCTGCGTACCCAGTATCGAGATGCCGCGAACCCAGTGTCAACGAAATCACGTGTGATCGCGCTGCGAAACTAGAAGACTCCACGGTCCTCAGGGTCACATCAGGGCAGGAAGAACGCCAAGCGTGGCTCGATTCACGAGCAGAAAGCCCGGGAATCCCGGGCTTTCTGCTGGAGAGGGCGGGCGATGGCTCAGACGCCCAGGGGGTGACGCTCGTTGCGCGCCTCTTTGACGTGGCGCCGCAGCATACGCGGCAGGTCGGCGTAGACACCGGTCTGGTAGCGTCGCGTGCGGGACCGCTCTTGTCGCGTCGCTGTCTCCGACAGCGACGCGACTTCGGTCCGCAGGTGCTCGACCTGCGCTCGCAGCATATCGACCTCGGAGAAGAGGCCGCCCAGCGGCGCATTTGCCTCCGAACCCGCGGCGCGACCCGCAGGCTGAGTACCCAGGCGTCGATTGGCCTTGCTGCGGGCACTGAGGAAAGTGAGGCCACCATATGCGCCCACGAGAAGTAACCAGAACGCGACGATGACGACGAGGATTCCACAGGCCGGCTCCTTTGGTTGATTGGGGCCATGCTAGTAACACCGCTGATGCGGACATATCGGGGAATACCCCTAGTTGCGTCCATGAACAGCCAGGCCGATCGGCACATGGTCTGTAGAAACGGCGCCACGTAGGCTGGAATCAAGCATGAAACGTATCGCGGTCCTGCCGGCCTCGCTTCTACTCCTCCTCCTGGCTGTGACGGCCTGCAGTAGCGATCCAGACGTCATGGCATTGGCCACCGAGGCGGCCGATACCGCGCCGGCATCGTCCTTCAACGCCGTCGCGAAAAACACGAAGTTCGACACCGACACGCTGGTCGTCATAGCCGGTGAAGAGACGGTCGTTAGGCTCGATAACCAGGATGGCGCGCTGCACAACGTCGCCGTCTACACCGAGGAGGGCGGCGACCCGATCTACCGCGGCGAGCTGTTCACTGGCCCCGAGACCAGGGAGTATCGCTTCCAATCGCCTCAGGCCGGTGTGCACTACTTCCGCTGCGACGCCCACCCTGAGATGGAGGGCGTCTTCATCGCCCGCTGAACTCGGCCCAAAGCTGTCATTCTGAGCCGCTCAGGCGAAGAATCTGGGCACTGCGCGAGCAGTAATCGCACCAGCGTGTCAGACCATGAACCCGAAACATCCGCCTGACAGAGCGCAAATGATGCTTAGGGCAGTCATGATTAACGTCCAGAGTGCGGCGCTGCCAAGGAATGCGCCCACCAGGAGGAAGAAGCCGGAATCATTGCTGGACCGTTCAGAAAGCACCAGGAAGAGACCGGCGGCTCCCACAGATACAAGGAGTGCAGGCGGTAGAGCAAGAATCAGTACGTGGCTCCCGTCTACGCCAGCGATCCCCAGGAAGAATGCAAGGACCTGCACCGAGAACCCGATAAGGAATCCCAGGCGACTGGGTCTGGGCAAAGAGAGCCGGACTACCCGAAGCGCCACGGTGCAGCGATTCTGTCGCCAAGGAGCGAGGGTGTCAAACCCGACACGATCAAGCGATAGTGTTACGCCTTCAGCAGCCCCCGTCGCCCCAGTGCCCGCTCCAGCGCAGGCAGGACAAGCAACTAAAGCGGCCAAAGTACCTCCTTCCCATTAGCTAACTAGGCCGCTTGCATACACCGGGACGTCCTGCCGCGAACGAAGGGGGTAAGGAGAAATGTCACGCCTGGATCCCTCGCTCCACTGAGGATGACCTCTCAGGTCAGCGCGGCTCCCTTGCTGCGATTGCACGTCTCGCATAGCAGCTGTAGGTTGCGGGCGGTGTTGGCGCCGCCCAGCGCGACCGGGATGACGTGGTCGAACTCGAGGCGCCGGTTGCCGCCGCACTTGACGCAGCGGCCGCCGTCGCGATTCCAGACGTAGATCTTTACCTCATCGGGGATCGGCGAGCGGGCCGGCGCATCCAGCGTATCCTTCTGCTGCATGAGCGCCAGGGCTCGCTGTACGCGGCGATCTTTCTAGGAATGCCGCTCCATGACCAGCGCCTTGACCTCTAGTTCGTCGTAGCCTTCGTCTTCCCAGTAGAACTCGTCGCGAAAGAATCAGTAGGCGCGACGTCGCTCCTCATCTCGCGTGACTTCGACCGGCGTTTCCAGTTGTCGCGCTGCGATCGCCGCGTGACGCTCCTTGCTCATGGCAACGTCGAGAGAACCGACGACGAAGTGATAGCGGCTGAGGAAGGCAAAGCCGACCTTCTCGAAACGGGCGCTGGTGCCTCTCTTTAGCATCTGTGTAGGCGCCTACGCGAAAGTTTGTCCTATATGATACTCGGTGACGCGCGGCCGATTCCTTAGTGTCATTGCGCGGAGCGTAGCGACGTGGCATCCCTGACGCGGGAGTTCCAAGAACGCGGCGTCAAAGATTGCCGCGCATCGGCCTGACAGCCGATCACTCGCAACGACCGAACGTCCTACGGGTCGAGGTTCTCGAGCCGGCCGCTGGTGAGGTTGAGGCGGCGGTAGAAGCAGTTGCGCGGCTGGCCCGCCGCGTTCTTCGTGTGGCAGATGTCGCCGCGGCGGGGACGTACCCGGTAGAGCAGCGAGTTCTGCTCGCAGTTGACGCGCACCTCGACCAGGTCGAATGTCTCGCCGGAGGTCTTGCCCTTCTCCCACAGCTCGTTACGCGACGTGCTCCAGAACACGGCGGAGCCCGTATCGATCGACACCTGCAGGGCCTGCTGGTTCACGTAGGCGACCAGGATCACCTCGTTGGTGTCCGCGTGCTGCACGGCGCACGGGATCACGCCCGGCACACGCGCGGCCTTCGAGGTCTTGTCGAAGTCGAGCGTCAGTTCGGCGCCCTCTTCCAGCTGGTTTATCGCGGTCATGAGTCGGCTCCTGATTTATCTAGGCGCGTATCGGCACGCCCTGGTCGGCCATGTATTGCTTGGCCTCCCGGACACGGTAGGTGCCGTAGTGAAAGATGCTGGCCGCGAGCACGGCATCGGCGCGCCCTTCGACCACCGCGTCGACCATATGCTGCGGATTGCCGCAGCCGCCGGAGGCGATGATCGGCACCTCAACCGCGTCGGCGATCGCTCGCGTCAGCGGGATGTCGTAGCCGTCCAAATGGCCGTCGGTGTCCATGCTGGTCACGAGGAGCTCCCCGGCGCCGAGCTCGACGACCTGCTTGGCCCACTCGACGGCGTCGAGGCCGGTCGGACGGCGGCCGCCGTGGGTGTAGACCTCCCACCGCCCATCTCCAGCCGCGCGAGCGTCGATAGCAACGACGATGCACTGCGCTCCGAAGTGCTCCGACGCACGTGCGACAAGCTTGGGATCCGCGACGGCTGCGCTGTTGATCGACACCTTGTCGGCGCCGAGCTCGAGCAGCAGGCGAGCGTCCTGCTCGCTGCGGACGCCACCACCGACCGTGAAGGGGATGAAGACACGGTCGGCGGTGCGCTCCACCATCTCATAGGTCGTGCGCCGGTCGTCCGACGATGCTGTTATGTCTAGAAAAACGAGCTCGTCCGCGCCCTCGGCGTCGTACAGCGGCGCCAGCTCCACCGGATCGCCGGCATCGCGCAACTCGACGAAGGACACGCCTTTAACGACGCGGCCCTGATCGACGTCGAAGCAGGGGATGACGCGTTTGGTCAGCATTGGTACTTCAAGTATAGGCGGCCGGTGGTCTGCAGCCGAGTCTAACGGTGGCTACGCGATCTCGGTCAGCGGGAAGTTGAGGCCGATACGGATGCTATCGGGGTCTGCCGTGGTTACCTGGTGTTTGTCCGGCAGCGTCCGTTCCGTGTAGTCGAAGCCAGCGCCCGAAATGCGATCACGCATGTCCTTGAGGCCCTCGGCCCAGAACTCGACGTGCAAGATGCGTCCGGTGGGGTATTCCGCTTCCGCTTCGTCCTTGGGGGCCTTGCGGGCGAACACCGCCTCGGCCTCCGGTAGCGATTGAAACAGGTGGACGACCTGGTTTTCGCCCAGCCAGACGATCGCGGCCTTTACGGGGAAGCCGGTGCGCTGGGTGACCCGCAGGCCCAGAGCAGCCTCGTAAAACTTCCAGGTCGCGTCGAGGTCGCTGCATCTGACGGTGTAGTGGTCGTATCCGGTGAGCGGCATCTCTTACACCATTGCTGTGGCTGTGAGCGCTTCGGCGAGGTCTACGGCTCCTTCGTACAGCGCCCGGCCGACGATGACGCCACCGACACCGGGCACTCTGGACGCAGCAACGACGTCGTCGACGGACGCGACGCCGCCGGAGAGGAGAATCTGCGCCTCAGTCTCGCCGATTTCGCTGAGGAGCTGCCTCATGCCTTCGAGGTCCGGCCCAAGCAGGGTACCGTCCAGCGCGATGTTCGTATAGCTAAGCGCGCTGGCGCCGGCCAGCAGCAGGCGTCGCGCGAAGTCAGCCACCGTCTCACGTGAGCTCTCCTCCCAGCCACGCACGGCGATCCGCCCGTCACGCGCGTCGGCAGCGGCGCCGACGTGCCCGGCGAAGCGCTGGCAGGCGACACGAACGAGGTCGTGATTGGTGACCGCGACGGTGCCGAGGAACACGCGGTCGACGCCGTTGTTGAGCCAGTGCGAAACGACATCGAGGTCACGCACGCCGCCGCCGAGCTGGACCGGGATCGAAACGGCGCTGACGATGGCGCGCACGGCAGAGGCGTTCGCCTGCTTGCCGCTGCGAGCGCCGTCGAGGTCGACCACGTGCAGGCGTTTGGCGCCCAGCTCCTGCCAATGCAGCGCCATCGCTGTCGGCTCTTCGCTGTACACGGTTTCTCGCTCGTAGTCGCCCTGAAACAGGCGCACACACTTGCCGCCGCGCAGATCTATGGCCGGAATAACTTCGAAGCTCATTGGTCTATAAGGCTGGTATCGCCTCCGAGAAGGCGATCTTTAGGAAGTTGCCGTAAAAGCGCAGACCGTCCTTGCCCGACTTTTCGGGATGGAATTGGGTAGCGATGACGTTGTCCTTGGCCAGCACGCTGGCGAAGGTCACGCCGTAATCCGTCTCACCGATGACGACCTCGTCATCAGCCGGAGCCGGGTAGTAGGAGTGGACGAAGTAAAAGTAGGCACCGTCCTCAATGCCGTCGAAGACGGGGTGTGGGACGCGCTGTCGAACCTGGTTCCAGCCCATGTGCGGCACCTTCTGCCCGGCAGGCAGGCGTGTCACTCTTCCGGGGACGACGTCGAGGCATTCGTGTCGCCCGCCCTCTTCGCTGTAGGTGAGCAGCGCCTGCTGGCCCATACAGACGCCGAGGAAAGGACGCCCGCTCTCGATGTAGTCGCGGATCGGCTCGACGAGGCCGCCGGTCTGCAGGTTACGCATCGTGTCGGCCGCGGCACCGACGCCCGGCAGTACGACGGCATCCGCGCTCGCGATTGCCCTGGCCTCGCAGCTGATCACGGGCTCGAAGCCGTGAAGCGCTATCGCCCTGGAGACGCTGCGCAGGTTTCCGGCTCCGTAGTCGACGATGACGATCTGCTTCACGTTCGAATAGTAACAGACCGCCCTTGCCGCGACCCTTTGTGCAAACCGTGGCCTTTGTTATACTGCGCGTGGCCGGTGGCTAGAGCGCGGCGGAACCACCCGTTCCCTTCCCGAACACGGTAGTGAAACATCGTAGCGCTGACGATACTGGGGGCGCAAGCCCCTGTGGAAAATAGGCCGTCGCCGGTGTCGTGAGGGCTCCCGTTCGCGGGAGCCCTCTCCCTTTCCGTGACAGATTCGGCGGCGGCTTGTCTCAGATTCCGCCTGTGTTAGAATGCGCCGAGTTTGCACACCGGAGGAACTTAGTTTGCTTGAACACCCCGAAGAGCAGGCGGGGACGCGGGGCGGCGCGCTGATCGAAGACGAAACCGAAGACATGATGGACATGGCCGCTCTCCTGGCCCAGGAAGAGCAGTCGCAGATCCACTCATTAAAGCGAGGCGAGGTCGTCGAGGGGACGATCATCAGCGTCGGTCGCGACGGCGTCATCGTTGACATCGGCGCGAAATCAGAAGGCCTTATTCCCGTCAACGAGATGCACTCCCTGGGCGCAGATCCGCTCAGCAGGGTGGAGACGGGCGACAAGCTGGTCGCCTACGTCATGCAACCGGAGACCTCCGAGGGCGAAGTGCTGCTCTCTATCGACCGTGCCCGCGGCGAGCGCGGCTGGCGACAGCTGCAGACCCTGTTCGAGAGCGGTGAGAGTTTCGAGGGTGAGGTCACGGGCTTCAATAAAGGCGGACTGCTCGTCAATGTAGAAGGGGTCGCCGCCTTCGTGCCGCTGTCGCAGCTCGTCGGGCTGCGCCCGGAGCGCTCGGAGACAGGCGCCGGCCTGCAGACCGCGGTCGGCCGCACGCTACGCCTCAAGGTCATCGAGCTCAACCGGCGCCGCAACCGCGTCATCCTTTCGGAGCGTGGCGCGCTGCAGGAGTGGCGAAGCCAGCAGAAAGAACGCCTTCTCTCCGAACTGGAGGAGGGTGAGGTTCGCAAGGGCCGCATCAGTTCGATCCGCAACTTCGGCGTTTTCGTCGACCTCGGCGGCGCCGACGGCCTGGTCCATCTGTCCGAGATCTCATGGGACCGCACCAAGACGCCAGAAGAGCTGTTCGCGCTGGGCGACGAGGTAGACGTCTACGTCATGAAGGTGGACAACGAGCGCAAGAAGATCGCGCTCAGCATCCGCCGCGCGCAGCCTGCGCACTGGGACGGCATCGTGGACAAGTACGAGGTCGGTGAAGTCGTACCCGGAATTGTTACCAAGCTGGCGACGTTCGGCGCATTCGCGCGCATCGAAGGACCCGTAGAGGGCCTGATTCACGTCTCAGAGCTGGTCGATCGCCGCATCGCGCACTCGCAAGAAGCTGTGCGCGAGGGCGACGTGCTGCCGCTGAAGATCATCCGTATCGAGCGCGACCGTCACCGGCTGGGCCTCTCCTTGAAGCAGGCCCGCGACCAGGGCGAGCGCCTGGGCTTCACTTTCTCGCCGGATGGTGAGGTGCTCTCGGTGCCGGAAGAGATTCAGGCGCAGTTCGGCGACGAGGTCGCGGCGCTACGCAGCATAGCCGCCGCCGAGGCCGCAAGCGGCACACGAGAGCCGGACACGGGGCCCCTGGAAGAGAGGGAATCCCCGATTCCGGCCGAGGCTGAGGTCACCGAGAATGAGCCTGTAGCGGCCGTTCAACCTCCCGAGGAAGAGGAGGAGGACGTGCCCCAGACTCAGATGGCGGCCGCGTTTGCGGCGATTAATATGGATCAACTGGCCTCTGATACCCCGCCGGAGGAAACAAAAGCGTAACATCGGGGGCCTGCCGGTTGGTTGGACTAGCTACGAAGCCTATGCTACCTTGGAATCAGGAACAGGGGGCGCTAGCATCAAATGGCAGACCGATTCGACAAGTTCACTGAGAGAGCTCGCCGCGTTCTGACTCTTGCCCAAGAAGAAGCTCAGCGGTTCAACCACAACTACATTGGCACTGAGCACCTGCTCCTTGGCTTGGTGCGGGAAGGCGACGGTGTCGCCGCCAAGGTACTCAACAACCTCGGCGTTGAGCTGAGCAAGGTTCGCTCCGCGGTCGAATTCATCATCGGCCGGGGCGAGAAGTCGCCCAGCGGCGAGATCGGGCTGACGCCACGCGCCAAGAAGGTGATCGAGCTTGCCGTTGAGGAAGCGCGTCGCCTGAACCACAGCTACATCGGTACTGAGCACCTGCTGCTAGGCCTCGTGCGCGAGGGCGAAGGCATCGCCTTCGGCGTCCTCGAGTCGCTGGGCGTCAGCCTGGAGCGCGTGCGCAGCGAGACGGCGCGCATCCTCTCCCAGAGTACGCCTCAGAGCGCCGGATCGGGTGGGCGCACCAGCACTCGCACACCGACCGTCGACCAGCTGGGCATCGACCTGACGGCCGCCTCGCGCGCCGGCAAGCTCGACCCGGTGATCGGCCGCAGCCGCGAGATCGAGCGTCTGATCCAGATCCTTTCGCGCCGCACCAAGAACAACCCGATCCTGATCGGCGAACCAGGCGTCGGCAAGACGGCCATCGTCGAGGGACTGGCGCACCGCATCGTCGATGGTGACGTGCCGGAAACGCTGACGGGCAAGCGCCTGCTAACGTTGGACATCGGTTCGCTTGTGGCGGGCACGAAGTACCGCGGTGAGTTCGAAGAGCGCCTCAAGAAGGTTATCGAGGAGATCAAGAGTTCCGGCAACTGCGTGCTGTTCATCGATGAGATGCACATGCTCGTGGGCGCCGGCGCCGCGGAAGGCGCTGTCGACGCCGCCAACATCCTCAAGCCGTCGTTGGCAAGAGGTGAGCTCCAGTGCGTCGGCGCGACCACCCTGGACGACTACCGCAAGCACATCGAGCGCGATTCAGCCCTTGAGCGTCGGCTTCAGCCGATCATGGTTGAGGAACCGTCCGTCGAGGAAACCATCGACATCCTCAGGGGCGTCCGTGAGCGTTACGAAGAGCACCACAAGCTGAAAATCTCGGACGACGCGCTCAAGGCCGCGGCCGAGCTGGCCGCGCGCTACGTCTCGGACCGCTTCCTACCCGACAAGGCAATCGACCTGGTCGACGAAGCTGCCTCTCACGTCCGCATCCGCAAGTCGGCGACGCCGCCCTCCATGCAGGAGGCGCTGCGCGGTCTCGAGAGCCTGCGCAAAGAGAAGGATCAGGCAATCGGCACGCAGCAGTACGAGTTTGCCGCGGAGCTTCGCGATCGCGAGCTGAAGCTTCAGGAGCGCATCGAGGGCATGGAGGGCGAGACGGCTGAAGAGGGCCTGGTGCCCGAGGCAATCGTCACGGAAGAAGACATCGCGGACATCGTTGCGATGTGGACCGGTATCCCGGTGCAGCGCATCGCGACTGAGGATGCGGAGCGCCTGATCCACATGGAAGAGGCGCTGCGGGTCAAGGTCGTCTCGCAGGACGAAGCGATTACCACCATAAGCAAGGCGGTCCGCCGCTCCCGCGCCGGGCTCAAGGACCCGAAGCGCCCGATCGGCGTCTTCCTCTTCCTCGGCCCCACCGGTGTCGGCAAGACCTATCTGCCGAAAATCCTGGCCGAGTTCATGTTCGGCAGCCAGGACTCGATGATCCGGCTCGACATGTCGGAGTTCATGGAGAAGCACAACGTCTCGAGGCTGGTCGGCGCCCCTCCCGGTTACATCGGCTATGACGACGGCGGTCAGCTGACCGATACAGTGCGGCGCAAGGGCTACTGTCTCATCCTGCTGGACGAGATCGAGAAGGCTCACCCCGACGTGTTCAACATGCTGCTGCAGGTCTTCGACGACGGCAGCCTGACTGACGCCAAGGGCCGCAAGGTCGACTTCCGCAACACGATCATCATCATGACCTCGAACGTCGGCTCAGACCTGATCCGGCGTGAGGGCGCCCTCGGCTTCTCAATTAACACCGAGGAGTCGAAGACGGAGGAGCAGCAGTACAAGCGCATGAAGGACAAGGTCATGGAGGAGCTCAAGCGAGTTTTCCGCCCCGAGTTCCTCAACCGCGTCGACGCTCAGATCGTGTTCCATTCGCTGGGCAGAGACCACATCCGCTCAATCGTCGACCTGGAGCTGGCCAACGTGGCGAAGAACCTGATGACCAAGGGCATCAGCCTGGAGATCACCGACCCTGTACGCGACTGGATCGGCGAAAAGGGCTACGACCCGGTGTTCGGCGCCCGTCCCCTCCGCCGCGTGATCATGACCGAGATCGAAGACCGCCTCAGCGAGGCGCTGCTGGAGGGCCGCTTCGGCCCGGCCGACACGGTCATCGTCGACTATGAAGCCGGCGAGATCGCGATCACGACGAAGGAAGCGGAAGCACCTGAGCTGGCCGAGACCAGCACTTAACACCGATAGCTACGAACGCGTAAGAAGAGGCCCCGGGCAATGTCCGGGGCCTCTTCTTACGTCTAGAGCGTCACACGAGCAGGATGAGCACGGGGCAGCGCCAGACAGCCGATGAGCCCTTGTCTCCCTACAAAGTGACCTGTCTATGGCGCATGATCACGCTTTGCAGCAGCCCAACGGCGATGAAGACGGTCACGAGTGAGCTGCCACCCTGGCTGATGAAGGGCAAAGGGATGCCCGTCACCGGGAACAGCCGGATGTTGACGCCGATGTTGATGAAGGTCTGCAGCAGGATGAAGATCACGATGCCCACGGCAATCATGCGCCCGAAAACGTCCTGCGAGATCGAGGCGGCGCGCAGGCCACGGAACAGCAGCAGGATGAACAGCCCGAAGAGCACCATGGCGCCGATGAAGCCCAACTCCTCACCCAACACGCTGAACACGTAATCGGTCGTCTGGGTGCGCAGGTAGTCGAGCTGCGTCTGGGAGCCCTCCGTGATGCCTTTGCCGAACCAGCCGCCGGAGCCGACGCTGATCTCGGCCTGCAGGATATTGAAGCCGCCGCCAAGGGCGTCGGACGCCGGGTCCAAAAAGAGGCTGATACGGTCTCGTTGATACTGCGTGACGATGATGATCAGCGCGAAGGGCGCGATCGCGACGAGCATGCCTATCGTGGACAGCACGTGGCGCATGTCGGCGCCGGCCATGATCACCATTCCGAGCCAGATGAAGAGGAAGATCGAGGCCGAGCCGAGGTCAGGCTCGGCGAAGACGAGCAGCGCCGGCACGGCCGCGATGACCAGTGAGGTCAGGAAGACGCTCAACTCATTGACGCGCTCAGAGTTGTCCGAGAGGTACTTGGCCAGCGCCAGGATCACGATCAGCTTGCCGATCTCCGAGGGTTGAACCCTGGTGCCGGCTACATCGATCCAGCGGCGGGAGCCGAACTCCTCGTCACCCACCAGCAATACGAAGACCAGGGCCGCCAGCAGCCCGAAGTAGAGGCCCACGGATCCCTGCGCCAGGAACCGATAGTCGAGCCGCGAGACCACGAGGCAGGCGCAGATGCCGACCATGGCGAAGCCGAGTTGCCTGCCAGTCGGACCGCGCAGGACATCGGCTATCTCTGAGCCGGTGTTGGCGAGCGTGCCGCTGTAGATCAGCAACAGACCGTACGCAGTCAGGGCCAGCGCCGTGACCAGCAGGACGTAGTCGAACGGGCGTGGGTCTCGCCAGGTGATCACGGCGTGCCCCTCTGTGCGACGTTTAGCTGATTGAAGTAGTAGTCGATGATCTTGGACGCCACCGGCGCCGCTGTCAGGGAGCCGTTGCCGAGCTCCATGAACACGACGACGGCGATCTCCGGGTTGTCGAACGGGGCGAAGCCGGTGAACCAGCCGTGCTCCAGGAAGACGTTGGGTTCAATCTCGGGGCCGAACTCCGCCGTTCCGGTCTTGCCTGCCACCACGACGTTGCTCACCGCCCCGGTGAACGCTGCGCCGTCGTCGACCGACTGGCGCATCGCCTCGCGCATGATGTTGAGGTTGTGGGGGTCGATGTTGAGGTTTCGTTTGACCGTCTGGCGGTTCAGCGGTACGAGCTCTCCGCTGGCGTCGCTGAGCTCCTTGACGACGTGCGGGATGAGCACGTCGCCGCCATTGCCGATAGCGGCCGTGACCAGCAGCATCTGCAGCGGAGTAGTCGCCAGGTAGCCCTGGCCGATACCGAAGTTGTACGTATCGCCGAGCAGCCAGCCCTCGCCGAAGGTATCTTCCTTCCAGGCGCCGTCCGGTACGAGGCCCGCCGCCTCGCCGGGTAGGTCGATTCCGGTTGACTCACCGAGTCCGAACCGTCGCGCCCAGCCGGCCAGTCGTTCCTCGCCCAGGCCCTGGAAGGCAAGCTCGCCATCCTCGATGAAGCCGCCGGAGAGGTAGTAGAAGTAGACGTCCGAGGACATCGCGAGACCGCGGTAGAAGTTCATCGTGCCGAGGTCGGACCGCCAGTCACGGAAACGATCGAATTCGCCGGGGATGAATTCGTTCTCGACGTCGAGGTAGCCGGGGCTGAAGATCTCGGTGCCGGCGTTCGCAACGCCTTCCTGCAACGCGGCAAGGCCGGTGACCTGCTTGAACGTGCTTCCGGGCGCGTACATTTCGCCGATGGCGTGATTCAGCATGGGTTTGGCAGGATTATCGATTAGCGCTTGAAGCGCCGCTTCGTCGACCTCGCCGCTGAAGATATTGCTGTCGTAGTTAGGCAGGGACACCATCGCCAGGAGCTCACCCGTGTTGACGTCGATTACCATCGCCACGGCTTTGTTTGACTCGCCCATGCCCTCCAGCAGCAATTGCTCGACCTGCCGCTGCAGCTCGATGTCTATTGAAAGGACCACGTTCAGTCCGGCTTGAGCCGGCGTTTCCTGCAGCACCTGAATCTCGCGGCCGGAGGCGTCCGCCTCAACGAAACGGGTGCCGGCGCTGCCTCGCAGAATCGATTCGTAGGCATATTCGACGCCCGCCTTGCCGATACGGTCATCGAACTGGTAGCCGGCGGTCTCGAGAAGCGTGAACTCCTCAGCGTCGACGGGTCCAACGAATCCGAGGATGTGCGACAGCAGCACGCTCTCACGATACTCCCGTACGGGCTCCACAACGACGCGTACGCCGGGTAGAACCGCCAGCTGCTCGCGTAACGCGAAAGCGGTCGCGTTGCTCAGGCTGTCCTTGATCACGATGGGCGTAAACGGATCGTTGGATTCGCTGCGCTCCAGGATCGTAGCTTCGATCTCGCTCGCGGGGATGCCTGTTAAGTTCTGCAAGGCGATCGTTATGTCGATACAGCGGTCTCGGCAGGCGTTCACGACGCCGGAGGTGTCGATATCGGGGATATCGGCAGCCACGACGGCCGCGGCAAACGCAGCGCGGTTCTGTACCAGAGGCTGTCCGTTGCTGTCGTAGATCAGTCCGCGCGTCGGCAGGATCGCCTCCTGACGCAGGCGGTTGGTCTCGGCTCTGGCCTGGTACTTGTCGCCGTTGACCAGCTGCAGGCGCGCCATCTGGATCGTCAGGATGCCGAATAGCAGGATGACCAGCAGACCGAAGGAAAAGATCTTCGCCCGTACGCCCCGCCGTTCGTCGCCTTCCGGCGACATCGGATCGGAGCTCCACGGCCTGCGGCCGGTCTGGAAGCCCATCAGACGTACACCGTGCGGCGCTGCTCGGAGCTGGCCAGCGTCAGGAGCCAATACAGCGGCGGCAACAGCATCACGTTGAGGAAGACCGTCGGAACGATGATCCGGACTGCGGCGGCGCCCCATTCGCCCGCCTGGCCCAGCAGTGTGAAAACGCCGAGATGGACGAAGTTGTAGAAGAACGACATCAAGATCGTGAAGCCGATCGCCGCCAGGAGCCCGCCCTCACGGAGCTGTGAACCGCGCAGATCCTGCAGCAACGCCAGCGGCGCCAGTCCGATCAGCGCTGTGCCGGCGGGCGCTCCGTCGACGAAGCCCAGCAACACGCCGCCGATTGGCGCCAGGATTAACGCCTCACTGGCGCCGCGCACGCTCAGCCATGCGATGAGCAGTACCAGCATCAAGTTGGGCTGCAGGCCGTAGACGCGGAACATCGGCAGCACGGACACTTCGATCAGAGCCACGAGCACGAGCAGTGGGAGTCCAAGCCAGTAGCTCAAGGCGGCGAGACCTCCGCGGGCTCGAAGCTGGTCATCACGAGTACGGTCTCGAGGCGCGAAAGGCTGGCCAGCGGCTCGACCGTGACGCTGCGAAACAGCTCCTGACGGTTAGCACTGACTCCCGTCACTTTGCCGATGACGAGGTCCTTTGGGTACGTACCGTTGAGGCCAGACGTGAAGACGGTGTCGCCTTCATTCACCGTGGCGTTCTGGGCCACGAAGTCCATGCTGAGCTGCCGGCTATAGGAGCCAGCGACGATTCCTTCGTCCCTGGATTCGAGAAGCAGCGCGGACACGGCGCTGTCGACGTCTGTGACCAGCGTGACCCAGGCGTGGCCATCCTCCACCTGCGAGACAGTACCCACGAGCGTGGTGCCCTGCGTTATGACCGGCATGCCCTTCTTGACCCCGTCTTCACGTCCCACGTCGATGGCGACGCGACGTCTCAGGTTGCTGGGGTCGCGCGCGATGACGCTGGCCGTGGCGAAGGTCTGGCCCTGCAGCGCGTTGCGCGTTTCGAGCAACCGCTCGAGTTCCTCCTGACGTGAAGCTTCCTCCCGCAGGCGGGCGATCTCGGCTTCCAGCCGCTCGTTCTCGGCGCGAAGCGTGTCGTTTCCACGCGTCAGGTCACGGACGTCGCCGTAGTTCGCCACGATGTCCGCGATTGGTTCCGCGGCGGAGCGAAGCAGCTTCTCCACGGGCGAAAACAGGGTGTAGGAGGCGTCTTCGATGGGTCTCAGCAATCCGATTCCCGACAGTGCCAGGAGGACGAGTCCCGCTCCCGTTACGCTGGCGAACCAGACCGCACTCCTAGCAGTCAGGAGCAGCTCCCTCCCGCCGCCTCATGAGTGGGCAGCGCCGTGAGTTTTATTAACGCGGCGGCTTTCGTGTGGCCAGTGAAGACTGCACCTTTGAGAGCATTTGCGTCTCCTCCAGCGCCTCGCCGCAGCCCCGAACCACGCTGGTCAGCGGATCTTCCGCCACGTAGACCGGGAACTTGGTGTCCTGCTGCAGTCGCCGATCGAGCCCGCGCAGTAGCGCGCCGCCGCCGGTAAGGCAGATACCCTTGAAAATGAGGTCGGCGACCAGCTCAGGCGGAGTCACTTCAATGGCGAGCCGCACCGACTCGACGATCTGATTCACCGGCCCCGATAGCGCGTCACGAATCTCGACAGTGCTAACCTCGACGACCTTGGGCAGGCCCGTCGCGAGATCGCGGCCGCGAATTTCCACCGTTTCCTCTTCGTTCAATGGGTAGGCAGAACCGTGCGAAATCTTTATTTCCTCAGCGCTGCGCTCACCGATGACCATGTTGTGCACCTGGCGGGCGTAGCCGATGATCTCCTGGTCCATTTCGTCGCCCGCGGTGCGGATCGAATGGCTCTCGACGATGCCGCCGAGCGAGATGACGGCAACCTCGGTGGTGCCACCACCGATGTCGACGACCATGCAACCGGACGGGTCCATGATCGGCAAGCCGGAACCGATGGCAGCCGCCATTGGTTCCTCGATCAGGTAGGCCTCACGCGCGCCGGCATTCAAGGCCGCGTCGTGTACGGCGCGCTTCTCTACCTCCGTAACCCCGCTCGGGATACCGATCACGACGCGCGGGCGCGGTATACCGAAGCCGTAACGCTCATGCACAGCACGAATGAAATAGTGCAGCATGCGTTCCGTGACGTGGAAGTCAGAGATCACGCCGTCTTTCAGGGGCCGGACAGCGATGATATTGGCCGGCGTGCGCCCCACCATGCGCTTGGCTTCCGCGCCAATGGCGAGCACTTTCTTACTGATGCGGTCGATCGCGACAACGCTGGGCTCATCAATCACGATGCCGCGCCCCTTGACCATGACAAGCGTATTCGCCGTACCCAGGTCAATGCCCACGTCGTGAGAGAAGAGCCCCAAAAACGAGCTTATGGGATTGAAGGCCATGCAGTCCTTGCCTTCAGATCAGAAGGAATCCACCCCAATTCGTGTTGGAGTATAACCGACATAATATGGAGCGTCAAAGCTGTAATGCGATTGCAAATCCCTATCATTCCGAAGCACAAATCCCGTTCAATCTCGCTGTCTCAGAGGATTCGAGAGCGACAAGGAGTCTAATGCCTCCTTCAGGCGAATCTGAACGTAATTCAAACGCTAATTCGGTGCTGCTGTAATAGCGCCTGAAAAGCGTCCTCGTCCAGCACGGACACCTCGTACTCCTGCGCTTTGGTTAGCTTCGAACCCGGGTTTTCACCCGCGACGAGGTAGCTGGTTTTTTTGCTGACGCTACTAGCCACAGCGCCGCCCAGGCCCTTGATCAACGACTCGACCTCGTTGCGGCTCCAGCGCGACAGGCTGCCGGTAACCACGAAGGTCGAGCCGATCAGCGGTCCCTCGCGCGCCGCGACCGCGCCTTCCAGCTTCACGCCCGCCTCGCGGAGTTTTTTGATCGGCTTCAGGTTCAACTCGTCGTGGAAGTACTCATAGACGCTCTCTGCGACCTTGGGGCCGATCGTCGGCACGGCTTCCAAGTCGTCGACGCTCGCCGCTTGCAAGGCGTCGACGCTGCCGAAGTGGCCAGCCAGCAGATCAGCGGTTTCGTTGCCGACGTGGCGTATACCGAGGGCGAAAAGGACGCGGCCGAGCGGGCGCTGCTTGCTCGCCTCGATGCCGGCGAGCAGGTTTTCGGCGCTCTTTTCGCCCATGCGCTCCAGCGCGACAAGCCTGTCTTTGGTCAACGCATATACGTCGCCGATATCCTCAACCAGGCCACTTTCCAGTAGTTGCTGCGCCATCGATTCACCGAGGCCTTCAATATCCATCGCGCCGCGGCTGGCGAAGTGGCCCAGCAGGCGGAAGATCTGCGCCGGACAACGCTTGTTCGGGCAGTAAGTGCGTACTTCCCCTTCCGGTCGCACCAACGATGTCTTGCACCTTGGACACTTCTTTGGCATTCGGTAGCGACGCTCACGACCGGTTCGGAGGCTAACCACCGGTCCTACGACCTGCGGTATGACATCGCCGGCACGCTGCACGATCACGGTGTCTCCCGCACGGATGTCTTTGCGCCGAATGTCCTCCTCATTATGTAACGTAGCGAGTTGCACTTTGGCGTGGGCGACGATCACCGGTTCGAGTACGGCAAAGGGTGTTAGGACGCCGGTCCGCCCAACATTCGATTCGATGTCGAGCAGCTTCGTCGTGGCCTGCATCGGCGGGAACTTGAAGGCGATGGACCAGCGCGGCTCGCGGCCGACGACGCCCAGCGCGCGTTGCACCGAAAATTCGTCGACTTTGACGACGAGTCCGTCGATCTCGTAATCGAGACTATCGCGCTGCGCCTCCCAGCCTTTGACGTACTCGATCACGGCTTCGAGATCGGTGAAGCGTTTGATATGCGGATTGATGCGGAATCCGAGCTCGCCCAGCCACTGCAGTGTTTTCCATTGCGTCTGCGGCGTGTCGCCCTCGGCCCAACCGAGCTGATACAGAAAGATGTCGAGCGGACGAGTCGCCGTCACGCTGGAGTCGAGCTGGCGCAGCGAGCCGGCCGCCGAGTTGCGCGGGCTGGCGAACAGCTGCTGCCCCTGCGCGGAGCGCTCCTGGTTCAGCGCCTCGAAGCCCGACTTCGTCATGTAGACCTCACCGCGCACCTCGAAGCGTTGCGGCGAGCCTTTCGCCAGCGACAGTGGAATGCTGCGGATCGTGCGCAGATTCTGCGTGATGTTCTCGCCCCTGGTGCCGTCACCGCGTGTCGCGCCCTGCACGAATGAGCCGTCCTCAAAGACCAGCGCCACGGCAAGCCCGTCGATCTTTGGCTCACAGACCAGCGCCAGGTCCTCACGCTCCGCCAGACCGGCGACGCGGCGGTACCACGCGCGCAGCTCATCCTCGTCGAAGGCGTTGCCGAGGCTGAGCATCTGCTGGCGATGCTCGACGACGCCGAATGCCTCGATCGGTTGGCCACTAACGCGCTGGGTTGGCGAGTCCGGCGTGATCAGCTCGGGGAACCTGCCCTCGAGGTCGCGGAGCTCGCGCATCAGCGCGTCGTATTCGGCGTCCGCGATCTCTGGGTTGTCGAGCACGTGGTAGCGGTAATCGTGGTAGTTGATCTGGCTGCGCAGCTCTTCGACACGCAGCTTGGCCTGCTGCGCGTCGCGCTCTTGCAGCGTGGTCTCTTCCGGGGTGTCTTCGCTCACGTCTTGAGTATAACGAGACGAGTTCCTTACGCCTCACCGGTTGCCACGGCGTAAAGCTCTTCGAGCAGCGCCCTCGTTGTGGCGCCGGAGATGGCACGGTCCGTCCACTGCAACGGATGGCCCGTAATGCCTTCCGCGACGACGCCGCCCGCCTCTTCCAGTAGCACCAGCGAGGGGGCGAGGTCCCAGGCTGATAGCTTGGCCGGCGACAGCATCGCGAAGGCGTCCATGCGCCCGCACGCTACGTACGCCATGCTGAGCATCGGGCAACCCAGGATCCGGATGCCGTGCGATTTCAGGACCACGTTTCCCGTGGTGCGCAGGAAGATCTGGGCGGCGCCGTTCTCAACCTCGCGGATGTGAAGGCCCACCATGCAGTCCTTCAGCGGCTTGCCCGGTGGCACGCGCAGCGGCCGGCCGTCCCAAGACGCGCCCTGGCCCCGCGCGGCGCTCCACATCTCGTCCTGCACGGCGTCGTAGATCGCACCGACCAGGGAGACGCCGCCCTGCACCCACGCGACGCCGGCCGTGAAGGCCGGGAAGGAGTGCACGTAGCTTTGCGTGCCGTCCAGCGGGTCGATCAGCCAGCAGCCCGTCTCGATGTGCCGCAGAAGTTGGTCTGCCGGGACGCCGTCCTCTTCACCGATCAGTACGTCGTCAGGAAACGCCGCTTGCAGGACCGCCTTGGCCGCATCCTGTGCTTCGTAGTCCGCTTTGGTCACGACGTCGCGCGGGTCCGTCTTTGCTTCGAAGTCGATGGTGCTCGAGAGGTGCTTGAGATGGATGGCGCCCGCGGCGCGGCCAGCAGCCTCGGCGACGGCGCGGCGTCGCTCCAGGTCGTCTGTCATGCCCCTACCTGCCTGCCCTTCTGATGCCGCGGAAGCCCGACGGGCGTCATTTCTGGCGTCGGGCTAATCGGTGACTGACACCTTTGAAGCGCGATCGGCATCATAGCAGCAGGCTGCAAGAGGCGGCTGGCGGCGCTAAAGTGGACGCGGAGGTGTTTGATGGCGATCATCTACGATCACATCACCGAAGCTCAGTCGCAGATGATCCGCGACTCACAGGTCTTCTTCGTGGCAAGCGCCGCCCCGGACCTCAGCCGGGGCCCCGCCGGTCAAGGGCCGGTCAACCTCTCACCGAAGGGCGGCACGCCGCTGCACATCATCGACAGCAACCGCGTCGCGTATCTCGATTACACGGGCAGCGGCAATCAGACGGCGTGCCACGCCGGCGGCCCGATGACTTTGATGGTCATGTCGATGTCGCAGACGGACGCCGCGGTCGTGCGACTCTTCGGCAGCGCCACGGTCACGGACATTGATGCTTCGCCTCTGCGCGACCTGGTCCTGAGCGCTATAGCGGACGAGATCGCTCTGCCGCCTCGCCAGGTAATCGAGGTCAAGGTCGACGGCACTGAGACGAGCTGCGGCTACGGCGTCCCGATTTACGAGTACGTGCGGCAGCGCACGGTGTCAGAACGCGGCCGCACGTACAAGGAAACCTGACGAGTGCGCGGACTGCTCCCCCTCGCCGGATTGACGGCGGCCCTCGCGATCCTGGCCGGCTGCAAAGCCGATTCGACCACCAGCTCTCCTGAAGCAGCCGCGGAACGCCCGACGCCTACCGTCGTAGCCGTCGCCGAAGCGACCACCCCGACGGCGGTCAATCCGACTGCAACGGTCACTGCCAAGACGATCGAGGTTATCGGCGACGACGAGTTCAAGGCGTGGACGGCCCGCGCGCTTGAGTTCATCGAATTGAATGCCCCCGATGCGTTCGAAGAGGTGCAGGCATCGATCGACGTAATCGAATCCGTCCCAGCGGGGTCAGGCATGTACGTCGAGGAGAAGCGCTTCGCCGTGGGGGAGCAGACCGCGTACGCACCGGATTACGACGAAGCTCGGCAACTTCTGTGGTTCGCCGGCGCGATCGTCCACGACGCGCATCACAGCGACCAGTTCAGCCGCGGCGTCCCGCACACCGGCAAAGACGCCGAGGTCGAGTGTCTGATTATGCAGCAGGCGGCGTTGCAGCTCATGACCGAGGAGCCATTCTTCGCCACCTACCTGCAGGGGCTAATCGACGGCGCGGACGACCCCGCGAACCAGTACTGGAACCAGCCGGACCGGCACTGGTAGCAGATCGACCCATCAGGACTGGCTAGAGGTCGACGGACTCGATTCTGCCGAATATCTATACGTGGAAATGACATCTCCGCGAGGCTGGATTACGGACGACGGCTGATGCGCGCCGGGCAGGCGCTGCTGGCGTTTTTCCTGATCTTCTGGGCGCTATGGTTCGCTCGCTTCCTGGGCTTCGGGGATGAAGCCGACGTGCCCAACGTCGACTTCATCGTCTACTGGACCGCGGCGCAGTTGGGCGCCGAAGGAGACGCCACGATTGCCTACGACCCTGCCACGTTCGAGGCGCGGCAAACGGAGGCCGTCGGAGACAACGCCAACGGCTTCCCGTGGATCTATCCACCGGTCGCCTTCGCGCTGGTCCTGCCGCTCGCCCTGCTGCCCTACGGAGCCGCTTTCGCCGGCTGGCCGCTCGCCACCGGCGCCGTCTTCGCTGCCGCGCTGCGACGGCTGACACGCGGAGG
Source organism: Dehalococcoidia bacterium (assembly GCA_965197795.1). Lineage (GTDB taxonomy): Bacteria > Chloroflexota > Dehalococcoidia > DSTF01 > WHTK01 > WHTK01. The sequence continues at coordinate 1,941,372 of OZ240228.1, forward strand.
GGCGGCTTTCTGGCTGGCGCTGGCGTTTCCGGGAACGCTGTTCAACCTGGTGATAGGGCAGGCGGGCCTGCTAACCGGCGGGCTCTTCGCCTGGTCCATGCTGCTGCTGCCATCTCGGCCGGTCGTGGCCGGAACGCTGCTCGGGCTTTTGGCGTTCAAACCGCACTTCATGCCGTTGGTCTTTTTGGCGCTGCTGGCCGGCCGCCAGATCAAGGCGATGGTTGCCACGTTCGCCAGCGCCGCAACGCTTTGCGTGGTTTCCCTGGCGGCCTTCGGTGTTGGCCCCTGGCAGGAGTTCCTGGCGCAGCTCACGGATTCGACTGCCATGCTGTACGGCGACGTCTTCCCGGTGACGAAGATGCAGTCCGTGACGGCGCTTCTGCTAGCCCTCGGCGTTAGCGACTTCGCGTCGCAGGTGGCCCAAGCAGCAGCGGCGGCGGCGGCTTTCACGTTCTGGCTATGGCGACGAGATACGCCGCTGGAGTACAAGGCGGCAGGGCTCGGCCTGGCAACCCTGCTGGCGACGCCCTACGTCTACCACTACGACCTGACGGTTATGGGCGTCGCGATGCTCTTCTTCGCGAACCGCGCCAGCGTATCCGTTTGACGGCCCTGGGAGCGGCCGTTGCTCGCCCTCGCCTGGTTCACGCCGTTCGCCAGCCTGGCGCTCGGTCTCGCGGTGTCATTCACGGTCGGCGCGCCTGTCCTGCTGGCGCTGGTCGCGATGTTGGTGCACCGCGTCCGTTCCGAGGAGAAAATCACGCGGCAGCTCACTCCCGCTGAACCCGCGGCCGCTTAGCCACAGCTCAACTCGTCGCGGGCCCGCGCGCCACGCCTACTCGTCCTTGAGCAGCTCCTCCAGCACGACAGAGGGCGAGATCGGCAGCGAGTCGAAGCGCACACCAGTCGCGTTGTAGACGGCCGTTTGCACCGCCGCCAGCGGGGGCACGATCGGCACCTCGCCGACGCCACGCACACCGTAAGGGTGACCGGGGTTGGGCACTTCGACCAGCACGACGTCGATCATCGGCAGGTCGAGCGCCGTCGGCATGCGGTAGTCGAGGAAGGTCGAGTTGACCATGCGCGAGTCCTTGTTGACGTAGTACTCCTCGGTCAGCGCCATGCCGATGCCTTGTGCCGCGCCTCCCTGGATCTGGCCTTCGACGTAGGCGGGGTGAATCGCCGTGCCCACGTCCTGAATGGCCGTGTAGCGCAGGATCTCGACTTTGCCGGTATCGGGGTCGACTTCAACGTCGGCGATGTGGGCGGCGAAGGCTGGACCCTGGGTCGGGATGTTGATGTTGGCTCCGACGTCGATGGTGCCGCCGGTGCGTGGCAGCTGGCGCGCCAGCTGCGCGAACGTCAGGCTGCGCGGCTTACTGTCCAAGTCGTTCGGGCCGCGCAAGACGCCGTCGGCGCCGTACTCGACCTGGCCGGCCTCGCATTCCCAGATCTTGGCCGCGCGTTCGACCATCTTCTGGCGGATCTGCATCGCCAGGTCGTGCGCCGCCCAGCCGCCGGCGTAGGTTATGCGGCTGCCGCCCGTGTTGCCTGTGAAGCCGACCGAGTCGGTGCCCACCACCTTGGGGTGAACGTCCGTGGCGGTGATACCGAGCGCCTCGGCCAGCTGCATCGCGATCGAGGCTCGAGTGCCGCCGATGTCAACCGAACCGAGCACGAGGGTGACGCTGCCGTCGGCGTTGACGCTGGCGCTCGAGCTGGTCTCGCCGGCGCCGTTGCCCCAGAAGCCCATCGAAACGCCGCGGCCACGGTTCTCCCCGGTCAGCTCGGAGCGATAGTGCGGGTGGTTGATAACGGCCTGCATCACCTGATGGTTGCCAACCGAGTTGCGGAAGACCTGGCCGTTTGCTCGGGTGGTGCCCTGTGACGCCGCGTTCTTGAGGCGCAGCTGCATCGGGTCCATCCCCAGTTGCTCGGCGAGCTCGTTAATCGTGGACTCGCCGGCGAACATGGCGGCCGGTGTGCCCGGCGCCCTGTAGGCGGCCGTCTTGGACAGGTTAACCACGACGTCGTAGCCGTCGATCAGCTGGTTCGGGCAGTTGTAAGTAGCGAAGATGCCGTTCATGCCGCCGCCAATCGGCGAGCCGGGATAAGCACCGGCCTCATAGGCGAGCTCGGCCTGCATCCCCGTGAATGTCCCGTCCCGCTTGGCGCCGATCTTGACCTTGCTCCAGCTGGCGGACGTAGGTCCGGATGCCTCGAAGACCTCCTCACGGCTCATGGTCATCTTGACGGCCTTGCCGGTCTTCTTCGAGAGCAGCGCGGCGAGCGGCTCGAGGTAGACGCCGAGCTTGCCGCCGAAGCCGCCGCCGATTTCGACGGCGTTGACGGTGATCTGCGAAAGAGGCAGGGCGAGGACCTCCGATAGCGCGTTGCGGACTCCGAACATGCCCTGCGTGCTGGTCCAGACGAAGAGGTTTCCGTCCTGGCTCCAGTACGCTAATCCGTTTTGCGGCTCGATGTAGCCCTGGTGGTAGCGGTTGGTCTGAAACTCGCGCTCGACGACGACGTCTGCCTCGGCGAAGCCCTTCTCGACGTCGCCCATGGCGAACTGGCGGTGCGTGGCGATGTTAGAGGGCTTGTCCGGCGCCGGCTCGGCCAGTGGCGCAAGTTCACGCGTGCGCAGGTTCTGATGCAGGACGGGCGCGACGTCGAGCATCGCCTCGCGGACGTCGGTCACCGAGGGCAGGAGCTCGTACTCGACATCGATCAGGTCGAGGGCGTCCTCAGCGGTGTGAGCGTCGATCGCGGCGACAGCCGCGATAGCGTGACCTCGGAACAGCGCCTTCTCTCCCGTCATGATCCGGTCCACAACCCACGGTAGTGGCGTGTATCCCGCCTCATCGGTCTCCACGATCTCGGGAGCGACATACGGGAAGTCGGCGCGCGTGACGACGGCCTTCACGCCGGGCAGCGCCAGCGCCCTGGAGACGTCGATCTTCTTTATGACGGCATGCGCGTGCGGGCTGCGCTTCACCTTGCCCCACAGCATGCCGGTGAACTGGACGTCGGCGCCGTACTGGGCCCGTCCGGTGACTTTGTCGGTGCCGTCGTGGCGGATCGGCCGCGTGCCGACGACTTTGTACTGATTAGTTGCGACCATAGGGAAGAACTCCTTGGTTGGGACCAGTTTCTCAAGCGATTCTACACGGACTCGTCCCCTAAGCGCGCCCCTCAGGCAGTCGTGGACGCCCCCGCGGCAAGGTACTAACCTCTGACCAGCGAGAATAACCCTACGTCGGGCTGGAGAACAGAAGTATGAACAAGAAGCAGGTTTGCACGCCGATCGAAGCCGTCGCGGACGTAGCTAGCGGCGTAATGGTCTGCATGGGCGGCTTCGGCCCCGTGCGCAACCGGCCGATCACGCTGTGCACCGCGCTGGCGAACCGGCCGGAGGTCAAGGAGCTGACGATCGTCTCCAACGGCTTCCCGCACCAGCCGCTGGCCGAGAACCGCATGGTCAAGAAGTTCATCGGCGCGTTCGGTGGGTCCGTGTATCGCCGGGCTGCGGCCAGCGAGGAGCAGATACACAGCGGCGACCTGGTCTTCGAGCCGGCGCCACAGGGCATCTTCACGGAGCGTCTGCGCGCCGGGGCGGCGGGCATCCCGGCGTTCTTTTCCCCTGTCGGCGTCGACACCGTGATTGCCGACGGCAAAGAGCGCCGCAGCATCGATGGGCGCGAGTTCATTCTCGAGACGGCGTTGCGGCCCGACTTCGGCTTCGTGCGCGCCGAGAAGGCCGACGAAGCCGGCAACCTCACCGGCATCGGCTCGACGCTCAACTTCCATCCGACCATGGCGGCCGCCAGCAAGGTCACGATCGCCGAAGTCGATGAAATCGTGCCGATTGGCAGCTTCGCTCCGGAGGACGTCAAGATCCCCGGCATCTATATCGACCGCATCGTCCTGCGCGACCAGGAGCTATCGAAGGACGAGGAGGCCGCGGAGGTCGTACGGCGCCAGCGGCGCAGCGTGCCGCAGGAAGGGCGCGTCGGGCTGACGCAGGACCTCATGGCAATGCGCGTGGCCCAGATGCTGCAGCCGGGCCAGTACGTCAACCTCGGCATGGGCATCCCAACCAAGGTGGCGAACTTCATCAGCCCTGAGTCCGGCATCATCATGCACGCCGAAAACGGCTTGCTGGGCTACGGCCCGGAGCCTACCGAGGACGAGTACCGCTGGTATTACTACAACGCGCAGGGCCAGCCCGTGACGATGCTGCCCGGATCGGCCATCTTCGACAGCTTCGCGGCGTTCACGATGGCGCGCGGCGGCCACCTCGACGTGGTCGTCCTGGGTGGGCTGCAGGTGTCAGAGAAGGGCGACCTGGCCAACTGGTGGGCTCCGTACATGGCCGCGGGCGGCATGGGCGGCGCCATGGACCTGTGCACCGACGTGCCGGAGTTGATCGTCGTCATGGACCACGTGACGCGCGAGGGCGAGCTGAAGATCCTCGACAAGTGCGAGTATCCGCTGACGGCGGCGCACTGCGTCACGAAAATCGTCACGGACCTCGCGGTCATCGACGTGACGTCCGGCGGCCTCGTCCTGCGGGAGCTGGCGCCGGGGATCAGCAGCGAATACGTGCAGGAGCGCACGCAACCGAGGCTGGCAATCGCACCTGATTGTAAAGAAATGGTGCTCTAGACGCCGTAGGCCTGGCAGGCGCAGACACCAACCTGATCGACGTCGAGCCAGACCCCGGGCACGTCAAGATCGGCATGGCGTGCGAGCTGGTTTACGAGGACATCGACGACAAGATCACGCCGTCCAAGTTCAAGCCGGCTTAGCTCGGGCCACCTGCGGGTCATCTGCAAGCAACCGATCGCAGGAGTCCAGACGATCCCTGATCGGCCCTTACTTGCCCGACGGCTATAGTCCGTCGCAGACATACGGCCTTTAAGGAAGGATAAAAATGAGCCGAACCCTGCCGATTATTGGTGCCCTTCTGCTCGCTTTCGCGCTGGCAGCCTGCGGCGGCGGTGACGATGACGGCGGAGCATCTGAAGCGCTCGACATCTTCTTCGCGCCTGACAACGCCGATGCGCTGGCACACGCTACGCTGCCGCGCGTCGCAGACCTGCCCGGCCGAGGCTGGGAAGTCGCGGCGCGGGACGATTTCGGCGATGACGACGAGGACGACGACTTCAACTTCGAGACGTTCGCTGCCTCGGAGCCGGCTTGCTCCCAGCTCAGCGCGCTGGTCAACCTGGGTGGCATTTTGGGCAGCGACGATGAGGAGTTGCCGGCCGGCCGTGCACAGGTCGAGTTCGAGAATGCGCCGGCGGGTAGCATCCTGGCGAACAGCGTTGAGTTCGAACCGACAAGGGTCATCCTTATCAGGCGGGCAGATACGACGACAAGCCAGTCAGTAATCCTGCTCCTCAGTATTGATCGAACATGCGCTGAACTTCATCAGGTTCCTTTGTAACTTGCAGCGCCAGCGCCAGTAATAGCGAGGCCTTCTGTGGTGAGAGGTTGTCGGCCGCGACCATGTGGGGACGTTGCCAGTTGTCGTCGCGGATCACGCGCCCTTCTCCGACCCGTGCGCTACGCACGACGACCACCCCGTCCTCGGCAATCGCCGTGAGCTCGGCGTCGAGGTTTCCCAGCGATCCCGCGCCGGTGCCCGCGACTACCAGGCCCTTCGCGCCGGCCTGCACCGCCGCTATTGCCAGCCCGGGCTGGCTGGTGACGCCCACGTAGACGATTTCGACCCGCGGCAACGGCTTGTCGGCCTGGAGAGAGAACTCGCTTTGCGTCGTGTGGCGCCTGGCCGGCAGGTGGTAGAAGACGATCGCATCGCCGTCGGCGTAACCGAGCAGGCCGAGGTCTCGGCCGCGGAAGGTCTGCAGGCGGTAGGTGTTCGTTTTGGTCACGTCGCGGGCGCTGTTGATCTCACCGTTGGTAACGACAAGGACGCCTTTGCCGTGGCTCTCGCTGCTGCCCGCGACCCTGCAGGCATCGTAGAGGTTGAGCTGCGCATCCGTGCTCATGCCGGTGAAGGGACGCTGGGCGCCGGTCACCACGACCGGTTTGGATGACTGCACGGTCAGATGCAGGAAGTACGCGGTCTCTTCGATGCTGTTGGTGCCCTGTACGAAGACGACGCCATCGCTGCGAGGTTGCGCCAGGACCGACTGGACGGCCAGCGAGAGCCGGCAAAGGTCGTCGACGCCGGCGATGGTGTGCTGGTTCCCGCCATCCACCGTCACGTCTGCGACGGCGGCGATCTCCGGGATCGCGGCGAGCAGCTCCTCGCCCTTCATCTGCTCGTTGCCACTGCGGCGATAACGCACCATATCCAGGCGGTCGTTGCCACGGCTGGGCAGCGTGCCGGACCCAATCATCAGGCGGATTTTTGGCAGTCTCTCTTTGGCCAAGGGGTTCTCCTTCGAGGTGCGTCAGCTGGTTCGACGCGAGGTGAAGCTTCGGGCTGGCCGCAAAGCAGCCTTGAAAGAACTAAAGGGGCCTCTGGACGAGGCCCCTTTAGACTCAGTGCTTGGTGGCGGGAGAGGGATTCGAACCCCCGACCTTCGGGTTATGAGCCCGACGAGCTACCGCTGCTCCATCCCGCGTCGGATGGCAACTGAATAAAGCGTACTGCTGATACTTCAATATCGCATTCCAGCTTTCAGATCGAAAGAGGAAGGATTATGCGCAAATTTTAATGTAGGTCAAGCCCTCGGTCATTAGTACGGCTTAGCTGAAGACATTGCTGCCCTTACACATGCCGCCTATCAAACGGGTGGTCTACCCGTGACCTTACTCCTTTCGGATGGGAGAACTCATCTTTAGGTGGGCTTCGCACTTAGATGCTTTCAGCGCTTATCCCTGCCGGACTTGGCTACCCGGCGGTGCTCTTGGCAGAACAACCGGTACACCAGCGGTCCGTCCATCCCGGTCCTCTCGTACTAGGGACAGCTCCTATCAATTCTCCTGCGCCCACACCGGATAGAGGCCGAACTGTCTCACGACGTTCTGAACCCAGCTCGCGTGCCGCTTTAACCGGCGAACAGCCGGACCCTTGGGACCTGCTCCAGCCCCAGGATGCGACGAGCCGACATCGAGGTGCCAAACCTTGCCGTCGCTATGAACGCTTGGGCAAGATAAGCCTGTTATCCCCGGGGTAACTTATATCCGTTAAGCCACGGCCCTTCCACTCGGGACCGTAGGATCACTTTGCTCGACTTTCGTCCCTGCTCGGCTTGTAGGCCTCGCAGTCAAGCTCCCTTATGCCAATGCACTCGACGGGTGATTTCCATCCACCCTGAGGGAACCTTTAGGCGCCTCCGTTACCTTTTAGGAGGCGGCCGCCCCAGTCAAACTGCCCACCAGCCACTGTCCCTCTGCTTGATCAGAGGTTAGAAAGTAAACCAAAGAAGAGTGGTATTTCACCGTTGGCTCCCCTGAGCCCAAAAGCCCAGGTTCTCAGCCTCCCACCTATCCTACGCATCTCTGGCCCACCATCAGTGGCAAGTTGCAGTAAAGCTCCACGGGGTCTATTTGTCCTGGTGCGGGTAACCCGCATCTTCACGGGTACTTCAATTTCGCCGAGTCCCTTGTTGAGACAGCGCCCAGATCGTTACGCCATTCGTGCGGGTCGGAACTTACCCGACAAGGAATTTCGCTACCTTAGGACCGTTATAGTTACGGCCGCCGTTCACTGGGGCTTCGGTTCAAGCCGTGAAGCTCTCCCCTTAACCTTCCAGCACTGGGCAGGCGTCAGCCCCTATACATCACCTTACGGTTTGGCAGAGACCTATGTTTTTGGTAAACAGTCGCCTGGGCCGGCTCCCTGCGGCCCCCGGCCGCTCCACGTGCAAGACGCTTCACCGCCAGGGGCGCTCTTTATCCCGAAGTTACAGAGCTATTTTGCCGAGTTCCTTAACAAGGGTTATCTCGATCACCTAAGGGTACTTACCCCCGCCCACCAGTGTCGGTTTGCGGTACGGGCACCAACAGTGCTAGCAACGAGGCTTTTCTGGCCAGTGTGGGCTCAACCTACTCGCTTTGACTGACGTCTCTACTCGCCCCGACCCCTCCGCTTAACCTGGTTATGGATTTGCCTGTAACCAGACGCCTACGAGTCAGGGACGCGCCATGTCCAATAGGCGCGCTAGACCTACCCTCCTGGGTCACCCCTTTGCCTTAAAACGCCCTGTTAGTGGTGCTGGAATACTAACCAGCTGTCCATCGCCTACGACTTTCGTCCTCGGCTTAGGCCCGACTAACCCTACGCGGATTAACCTTCCGTAGGAAACCTTGGGCATACGGTGGACCAATTTCTCGTTGGTCTTACGCTACTCATACCGGCATTCGCACTTCCGAACGCTCCAGTGGGGTTCACACCTCCACCTTCACTGCAGATCGGAACGCTCCCCTACCCCTGCCGATTGCTCGGCAAGCCATGGCTTCGGTAACAGGCTTGAGCCCCGCTAAATTGTCGGCGCAGAGCCACTCGACCAGTGAGCTATTACGCACTCTTTAAATGGTGGCTGCTTCTAAGCCAACATCCTGGTTGTTTTAGCAACTCAACATCCTTTGACACTTAGCCTGTATTTGGGGACCTTAGCCGATGGTCTGGGTTGTTTCCCTTTCGACTACGAAGGTTAGCCCCCGCAGTCTCACTCCCGGGTTTGCAGCCTTGGCATTCGCGGTTTGGTTGGGTTTGGTAAGCGGTAAGCCCCCTAGCCCATCCAGAGCCCTACCTCCAAGGTCCATCACCCGAGGCTGCCCCTAAAGGCATTTCGGGGAGAACCAGCTATCTCCAAGTTCGATTGGAATTTCTCCTCTACCCACAGCTCATCCGATAGTCTCGAAAAACTAACCGGTTCGTACCTCCACCCCGCGATTAACGGGGCTTCACACTGGCCATGGGTAGCTCACCTGGTTTCGGGTCTACTCAGTGCAACTTGTTCGCCCTATTCAGACTCGCTTTCGCTCCGGCTCCGCAAGTCTCCTTGCTTAGCCTTGCTACACAAAGTAAGTCGCCGGCTCATTCTTCAATAGGCACGCCGTCACCCCGACGAATCGAGGCTCCGACTGCTTGTAGGCACACGGTTTCAGATCTATTTCACTCCCCTCCCGGGGTGCTTTTCACCTTTCCCTCACGGTACTAGTTCACTATCGGTCATCATGGGTATTTAGCCTTGGAGAGTGGTCTCCCCAGCTTCCCACGGGATTTCTCGTGTCCCGCAGTACTCAAGGTATCCGGCAGAAGGCGCCTACTCTTTTGGCTACGGGTCTCTCACCCTCTACGGCGGTCCGTTCCAGGAACCTTTGCCTAAAGTGACGCTTTGTAACTTCTTCCAGGCCCTGCAGAGCCTGACGCCGAACCTTACAACCCCACCAGTGCATAGGTCTGCAGACCGTTAAGCAAAGATGGTTTGGGCTCTTCCCCGTTCGCTCGCCGCTACTAGGAGAATAATCTCTTTTCCTCGGGGTACTAAGATGTTTCAGTTCCCCCGGTGCCCCCCGCTGGACCTATGTGTTCAGTCCAGGGTAATCCGACATGACTCGGATTGGGTTCCCCCATTCGGGAATCTCCGGCTAAGTTTGCTAGACGACAAACCGGAGCTTTTCGCAGCCTTGCCACGCCCTTCTTCGGCCCATGATGCCAAGGCATCCTCCGCGCGCCCTTAGTAGCTTGACCTACATTAAAGTCCACGCACAATCGAGATATTGAAGTACCAGCAGTACTCTCTATTCAGTTGTTAAAGGTGCTGTCCTGCGCCCTTGAGCGAAGGACTCCGGTGAGGCCGCCGGCCGGAGCAGTGCTTCCCGTCAAAGGAAGGACTCTTCCGGCCCCCGTCATCGTCTTCTCTGGTTCTGTAGCAGGGCTCCCGAGACGCGAAAATCGGCCTGCCTGTCAGGCCGATCAATCGATCTCACCGCGTCAGGGACTCAGCTCTGGGGTTTCGCTCCGCGCTGCTTCATTCAGACTCCGTGGTTCATCCTATTACAAGCGCTGCCCCGTGCGCAACGTTTCTAGTGGAGCCGAGGAGATTCGAACTCCTGACCTGTCGCTTAGCGACCGCTCTCCCCTGGCGGGCCTTCAAGGAGCTGCTTGCGATCCTTTCGGCCTGGGCCCGTCTTCAGGTATATCTCGCGTCGCCGCGCCTCCAGCCTTACCTTGTACTCCTCCTTGTAAATCAGCTCGAACGGTCCTGCGTACCGAGTGTACTTGCTATGACCTCGCGAGTGCTCGTTGAGCCGACGCGCAAGGTCATTCGTGGACCCCGTGTAAAGCCTACCGTTCTTCAAACTCCGAAGCACGTAGACGTACCACATCTGGTGGAGCCGAGGAGATTCGAACTCCTGACCTCCGCCGTGCAAAGGCGGCGCTCTCCCAACTAAGCTACGGCCCCTTGGTTCCCCACCCGTCAGCACAAACCGCGTCGCCAAACTGCACCAAGTTAGCTGGTGGGCCATGGTGGACTCGAACCACCGGCCTCGGTCTTATCAGGACCGCGCTCTAACCAGCTGAGCTAATGGCCCCGGTTGGCCGGGCGAAGCGCCCGAAAGACGCGATAAAAGGCTGCACCTTGACCTCTAAATAGCGGAAGGAAGTTGACCGGTGGGTAACCGGTTGTGTCCTTGGAGCGGACACGACTCTGACGGCTCCCTACCGAAGTAGGGGTGCCGACCGACCTAGGATGCTTGTAGACATGCCTCACGACCGTTAGGCAGATTAGAACACCTACGCGCTCTCCCTAGAAAGGAGGTGATCCAGCCGCAGCTTCCGCTACGGCTACCTTGTTACGACTTCGCTCCAGTTACCGATCCCACCCTCGGCGCCTGCCTCCTTACGGTTAGCTTAGCGACTTCAGGTGTTACCGGCTTCCATAGCGTGACGGGCGGTGTGTACAAGGCCCGGGAACGTATTCACCGCCGTGTGCTGACCGGCAGTTACTAGCAACTCCGACTTCATGCAGGCGGGTTTCAGCCTGCAATCTGAACTGAGGACGGCTTTAGGGATTAGCTCCGGATCGCTCCTTGGCAACCTGTTGTACCGTCCATTGTAGCGTGCGAGTGGCCCAAGACGTAAGGGCCGTGCTGACTTGACTTCATCCCCGCCTTCCTCCCCGCTTTACGGGGCAGTCTCGCCAGAGAATATAACTGGCAACAGGGGTTGCGCTCGTTGCGGGACTTAACCCAACACCTCACGGCACGAGCTGACGACAGCCATGCAGCACCTGTGCTAGCTCCCCGAAGGGTCCCTCACCTTTCGGATCGGTACCACTAGCATGTCAAGCCTTGGTAAGGTTCTTCGCGTTGCGACGAATTAAACCGCACGCTCCGCTGCTTGTGCGGGCCCCCGTCAATTCCTTTGAGTTTTAGCCTTGCGGCCGTACTCCCCAGGCGGGACACTTACTGCGTTAGCTTCGGCACGGAGGGGGTCGATACCCCCCACACCTAGTGTCCATCGTTTACGGCGTGGACTACCCGGGTATCTAATCCGGTTCGCTCCCCACGCTTTCGCGTCTCAGCGTCAGGTAAGGCCCAGAAAGCCGCCTTCGCCACTGGTGTTCCTCCCGATATCTACGCATATCACCACTACACCGGGAATTCCACTTTCCTCTACCTCCCTCAAGTCCGCCAGTATCCGGGGACCTCTCCCAGTTGAGCCGGGAGCTTTCACCTCGAACTTAACGAACCGCCTGCACGCCCTTTACGCCCAGTAAATCCGGACAACGCTCGCCACCTACGTATTACCGCGGCTGCTGGCACGTAGTTAGCCGTGGCTTATTCGTGGGGTACCGTCATCATCTTCCCCCACAAAAGGGCTTTACGACCCGAAGGCCTTCATCGCCCACGCGGCGTTGCTGGGTCAGGCTTTCGCCCATTCCCAAGATTCCTAGCTGCTGCCTCCCGTAGGAGTCGGGGCCGTATCTCAGTCCCCGTGTGGCTGACCATCCTCTCAGACCAGCTATCGATCGATGCCTTGGTAGGCTATTACCCCACCAACTAGCTAATCGAGCGCAAGCCCCTCCAGAAGCGACCGAAGCCTTTAATGACCCTCCCGTAGAAAGACCATCACATGCGGTATTAGCTCGCCTTTCAGCAAGTTGTTCCCCACTTCTGGGCAGGTTGCTCACGTGTTACTCACCCGTCCGCCACTCCCCGACGAATCGGGGCGTCCGACTTGCATGCCTGAAGCACGCCGCCAGCGTTTATCCTGAGCCAGGATCAAACTCTCCGTTAGAACCTGGAAACTCGATAACTCGAGTCCGGATTACCGTAAAAAAACGGGTTTACCCATTTCTTCCTTCCGCTATTCAGTTGTCAAGGTGCGCCCGTCTGAAAAGGCGGGCTTGCCTTTTGGCGCGTTGTCCAGAATAACACCGTCAGAACCGGCCAGTCAATCGACCGAATCTCGCTTCGAGACGAATCTTTGCCAGGACCTGCTGAATCGGCGCTGTGGCTCATGTTGAGCTGTTTCGCCCTAGCCAGTCAAGGCTGGACTGGCTAGATTCTGCATGGCCCTCGCCGACCCTGGTTCGTCTTGTCAGCCAATGCCATAGAAGCTACGGTTAGCGCGAACGCTACGCGAAGGATAGAGGAGAAAGAAATTTGCAGGACGTTAAGTACGCTAGGGCTTCCAGCGTAGAGGAGGCCGTGTCCCTGCTGTCTCAAGGTGGCGATACCGCCCGAGTCCTGGCCGGTGGCACCGATATCATCGTCCAGGCGCGGGAGCGACGGCGCCCCGTCAGTCTCTTCGTGGACATCAAGCCAATCCCCGAAACGCAGCAGCTGACTTATGACGCCGACGCCGGCCTCACAATCGGCGCCGCGACACCCTGCCACATCATCTACAGCGACGACACCGTGAAGCGCCTTTATCCGGCGCTGGTTGAAGCAGCCACGGTTATCGGCGGTGTCGCGATTCAGGGCCGCGCCAGTCTCGGTGGCAACCTCTGCAACTCCGGCCCAGCGGCGGACTCCGTCCCGGCCATGATGGTGCTGCAGGGCACCGCGAACATCGCCGGACCCAACGGGACCCGCAGCGTGCCAATCGAGGACTTCAGTACCGGCCCGGGCACGAACGTCCTGCAGGCCGGCGAATTCGTCGTCTCGTTACATTTCCCATCACCCGCGCCGAACAGTGGCGCCGCGTGGGAGCGTTTCATTCCCCGCAACGAAATGGACATCGCCGTCACCAACGCGGCGTCGTACGTGCGCTTCGAGGGCGATAACGTGAGCGCCGCGGGGATCGCGATTGGCGCTGTCGCGCCCACCGTGCTCATGGTGCCGGACGCGGTCAGCGCCATCGTCGGCAAGCCGCTGACGGATGAAACGATCAAGGCGGCCGGCGAAGCCGCAAAAGCAACCGCACGACCGATCGACGACATGCGCGGCACTATCAAACAGCGTAGACACCTCTCGGCTGTCCTGGTGGAGCGCACGCTCCGCAAGGCAGCCGAGCGAGCTAGAGGGGGCTAGGGATCCTTGAGCGAACGCATCGTCATCAACGCAACAATCAACGGCGAGCAACAAGAGTTCCTCGCCGATTCGCGTGACAGCCTCCTTGAGGCGCTGCGAGACCGCGTCGGCCTCACAGGCGCCAAGGAAGGCTGCAACAACGGCAACTGCGGCGCCTGTGCCGTGATCATGGACGGTCGCCTGGTCAACTCCTGCTGCGTGCTCGCGGCTGAAATCGAGGGCACAGAGATCGAGACGATCGAGGGAGTCGCCGGCGAAGGCGAGCTGCACCCGATCCAGCAGTCGTTTCTGGAAGAGGCGGCCCTGCAGTGTGGCATCTGCACGCCGGGATTCATCATGTCTTCCAAGGCCCTGCTGGAGCAGAATCCGAACCCGACTGAGTACGAAATCAGGTTCTGGCTGTCCGGTAATCTCTGCCGCTGCACGGGCTACGACAAGATTGTCCGCGCCGTCCAGCGCGCGGGCGAAGTGATGCGAGGCTAGCCATGGTTGCTGCGAAGCAGTACAAGGTCATCGGTACTCGGCCGATCAGGCATGATGGTACAGACAAGGTCACCGGCCGGGCGCAGTACGGGGCGGACGTACGTCTCACGGGTATGCTGTTCGCGCGCGTCAAGCGCAGCCCTCACGCCCACGCGAATATCAAGAAAATCGATGCATCCAGGGCACTGGCGCTACCCGGCGTAAAGGCCGTGATCACGAATGCCGACTTCCCGCGACCGCCCGAGGGCGTCGGGATCACGGACGAAGGCCCGCCACAGCCGTGGCGCTTTCAGGTCCAGAACTTCATGGCCGAGAAGAAGGCGCTGTACCGCGGTCACGCCATAGCTGCCGTCGCCGCGACGGATTCCCACATTGCGGAAGACGCGCTGGCGCTGATCGACGTCGAGTACGAGGTGCTGACGCCGGTCGTCGACGTCCGAGAGGCCATGGCCCACGATGCGCCGATCCTGCACGAAGATCTGTTCACCACGGACAGCACGCCGCTGGCCGACGCGCCCAGCCGAGCCAGCAACATCGCCGCTCACACCCAGATCAAGCGCGGCGACGTGCAGACGGGCTTCGACCAGGCAGACATCGTGCTCGAGCGCGAGTTCACCACGACGATGTACCACCAGGGCTACATCGAGCCTCACAACGGCACGGCGTATTGGGGCCGTGATGGTCGCCTCACGGTCTGGAACAGCAGCCAGGCGCCGTTCAACATGCGCAACACGCTCTCGAGCGTGCTGCAGATACCCTCTCACAAGGTCACCGTCATTCCGCTCGAGATCGGCGGCGGCTTCGGCGGCAAGATCGGCATGTACCTGGAACCGCTGGCCGCGCTGCTGTCGAAAAAGACCGGCAAGCCGGTGAAGATGACGATGACGCGCGAAGCGGTCTTCGAGGCAACTGGTCCGACGTCCGGCACCTATGTGCGAGTCAAGGTCGGCGCCACGAACGACGGCACGCTGACCGCGATCGAGGCGTACATGGCCTACGAGGCCGGCGCCTTCCCCGGGTCACCGGTAGGCGGCGGTATGAACGGCCTCGCAGCGCCGTACAACATCCCCAACGTCCTGATCGACGGCTACGACGTCGTGCTGAACAAGCCGAAGACCGCGGCGTACCGCGCACCAGGGACGCCCGCGGGTGAGTTCCCCGGCGACGCCGTGATCAACGAGATCGCGGACATGATCGGCATGGATCAGATCGAGATTCGCCTCAAGAACGCCGCCAAGGAAGGCGACGAACGCCCCTGGGGCGGCACCTGGGGACCGATCGGCAACATCGAATGCCTCGAGGCGATGAAGAACTCGCCCCACTACAAATCGGAGTTGCAGGGTGAAAACCGCGGCCGCAGCGTAGCGCTCGGCTACTGGGGTAATGCGGGCCTGGAGACCAGCTCCAGCGCCAGCGTCAACGCCGACGGTTCCGTGAACCTGGTGCTCGGCTCGGTCGACATCGGTGGAACGCGGCCCGCGTTGGCGATGCAGCTTGCCGAGACGCTGGGCATCACGGCCGAAGAAGTCTGGCCCCGTGTCGTCGATACGGACAGCGTCGGCTTCACCTTCTTCACGGCCGGCAGTCGCACGGCCTTCGCCGGCGGATGGGCCGCTTATGAACTGGGGCTGGAGATCCGCCGCCAAATGATCGCCCGGGCCGCCCGCATCTGGGAGTGCGAGGAAGATAAGGTCACCTACGACGACGATGGCGTCCTGCACGGACCCAAGGACTCGGAGGGCAAGGACCGCCAGATGAGCTTCAAGGAGCTCGCCGGGCAACTCAGCCGCACCGGCGGCATCATCGACGTGTCCGTCAACATCAACAAGTCGTCGGTTGGCCCTGCCTTTGCCGGGCACATCGCCGACGTCGAGGTCGACCGCGAAACCGGCAAAGTGCAGATCATGCGCTACACCGCGACCCAGGACGTCGGCACCGCGATCCATCCAAGCTACGTTGAGGGGCAGATCCAGGGCGGAGTCGCCCAGGGCGTGGGCATGGCGCTGACCGAGGAGTACCACTACGACGCCGAAGGGCGCATGCAGAACTCAACCTACCTCGACTATCGCATGCTGACCGCGCTCGACCTGCCGATGATCGAGACGATTCTGGTCGAAGTGCCGAACCCGGGTCATCCGTACGGCGTGCGTGGTGTCGGCGAGGTCTGCATCGTGCCACCGCTGGGAGCCATCCAGGGCGCGATCGCGGAGGCTATCGGCGTCCGGTTCACCGACCTGCCGATCCAGCCCCAGGACATCATCGACGCCCTGTACGACGAGTAGGTTTGATCCGCGAGCGACTAACACCTGACGATCGGGGAAGCTGGGTCCGCCCACTTCCCCGATTGCTTTACTAAACTGGGAAGCGCAATGATCACCGTCTTCATCCCAACCGCCTTTCGCAAGTTCAGCGGCGACCGCGAGCAAGTGGAGGTCCCCGGCGGAGCGAGTCTGCGCCAGGTCATCGAGCGCCTCGAAGGCGAGTGTCCCGGGATCAAGGAGCAACTGGTGCTCGATGGCGGCGTCCATCCGGGCCTCGCCATCTTCGTAAATGACGAGCAGATCTCGCAGGGCCTGATCGAGTCGCTGCCTGAAGAAGCCACGCTGCGCATCCTGCCCGCCATGGGCGGCGGGGCGGCAGCCACGGCGAGCCAGGACGGCTAGCTGTGCCCTCGCCACGTTGTCTTTGGTGTACGGACCCGCCGCTGGAGGAGATGGCCGTGCTGCGGTGGCGCGGCGCCAACTCGGAGGTTGCCGACGACAAGGAACGCCTGACGGTAGGGCTATGCCGGAAGCACCTTGAGCGCCTGCTCAAAGCGGGTCAGCGCGGCCGCGAGAACAAAGGTTGGATGTACAAAGAGGGCTGGTGGTAGATCCCGACCGTCTCTCCCAGGCAGAGGCGCAACAGATTCAACCAATCGGGCCGATTCTCTGTAATGTAGGCCCCTCGGGGCCGTTTGAATCATTGCTACATGGATGTAGCCACATAGTCCAGGGACGGACGTTGAATAGCCGGGCGAGCTAGGATCCGACACCTGAACATGGTTGCCATCGGGTGACGGGGAGCTTAATGGCAAAACCGACCGGCCTGCTTCCTTCTTCGGAAGCCTGCAGGTTTCTTTTTGTCTTGCGATCGAGAGCGCGAGAAAGGAGACGTTTTGCCAGCGAGTATGAGAGTAAGCCTTTCGCGAGCCATCCTTCCTATTGCTGGTTACTGGAATCTCCTCCTCGCGCTTTCGATCCAAGCACAGGCGCCCACGGGAGACGCTGAGTTCCTTCTGCCGGCCGTCGTGCTGCTGGGCCTGCCGTTGGTCGTATTCGCATCGATAATCCTCTTCCGTGACGCCCACGCCAGCGGAAGCATTCTCGCCATGCGCGACGACCTGACGGGAATCGCCAATCGACGAGCCTTCACGATCCACTCGCAGCTGCTGATCCGCAAGGCGAAGCCCGGCGCGCTGGGACTCATACTCCTGGACGTCGACCGCCTCAAAACGCTCAACGACACCTGCGGTTACCAGGCCGGTGACGAGCTCCTTGAGAAGTTGGCGAAGCACATCTCCTCAAGATGCAAGCTCTACCGCATCGGCGGAGACGAGTTCGCGATACTGGTTGACCGCTCCACGGGTCAGCGTATGACCGAGCTGATGCCGGTGCTGGAGCTATTCTTAGAGACGTTCGACACCTGCGGCCACTCACACGAGATAAGGGTATCGTTCGGTTCGACCTCGAATCGGCAGGACGAGGAGTTCCGGGACCTGTTCGGACGCGCCGACGACAGCCTGATCCTGCACAAGTGCCAGCAGTCTCAAGGCCGTTTCAATGGGCGTCCTTCCATGGCGAACCACCCGGACACTCAAACGCTCGACGAAGACTGGGACGGCGAAGATGCTGCAGCCAAGCTCAGGCTATTGGGTTAGTAGCACTACCGCCGGGTTCAGCCGCACTCGTAGCCTCGGACTCGGCCTGAGGACGGCGTCCGCCGCCTCTCAATCCAGGTGATAGAAGCCGAGCGCCAGACTACGTATGTGGCACCGCGAACAGCCCGAGGTCGCTACAAAGGCTTGCCCGCAGAGAAACCTCTACGACGGGCGTCGGTTGATAGACGCCGGTTCACTATAATTCCTTTCATGGTGAACGTACAGGTTGAGTTCAGTTTCGAGGACGCGGTGAGGACTCTGGGCGTAACGCCGGACAAGCTGCGCCAGCTCATCGAGGAGGGCAAGATAGCGGCCCAACGCGATGGCATCCGCACCCGCATACCACGCCAAACCATTCTCGACTATCTGTCTGAAGTCAGCGCCGTCCCCGCGATAGAGCGCAGCAAGCGGCGCTAGGCGCCGGCTCGCTTCATGGCCGTCTTTCTGCTCTGGTTAATCCTCCTCGTGCTTTGCTGGCCCCTGGCGCTGCTGGCGTTGATTCTCCATCCGATTGTCTGGTTAATCCTGCTTCCTTTTCGCTTACTTGGCTTCGCCGTTGACGGCGTCCTTGGCTTTGTCAAAGGCGTCATCCTGCTGCCCACGCGCGTCCTGCGCAGACGTCCGGCAGACCGTACCTAGTCGTAGATATCTGGAGGGTCGAATATGTGTCGAAGCATCAAGACGCTGCGTAGCGGGGCCGAGGTGGCAACCTCCGAGGAGGTCGAAGCCGCCGCGCTGCAGTTCGTCCGCAAGATCAGCGGCTTCCGGCGGCCTACCGCTCGTCACCAGGAAGCCTTCGACGCCGCCGTCCGCGACATCTCTCGCATCTCGGAACGGCTGCTGAGCAGCGTGTCGGAAACCCTGGTCTCGAATGGCACCACGCGCTAGGTTCTCCCGCCGGCGACTGATCCAACTAGCCGGTCTGCTGCCCCTCGGGGCGCTGGGCGTCGCCTGCGGCGATGACGGTGAGGCTGACGGGGAGGCCGTCGCAGCGCGACCCAGCACCTCGACGCCTTTACCCGAGCCGACGGCGACAGTAACACCCGAACCGCCTTTCATCGTGGCCGAGGGCGACCAGACGCGATTGCTCATGGAAGGCACGCCATCGGAAACACCGATCCATGTCTTCGGCAGCGGCCGGGAAGGGCCGATCATGGCCATCCTTGGGGGAGTACACGGCAACGAGCCCGGCGGTTGGCTAGCAGCGGAACGAGTTCGCGACTCGCTGCGGCCCGAAAACGGCGCGCTGATCGTCGTGCCGAGAGCCAACACGCTGGCCGTGCAGCAGTTCGTGCGTACGACGGATGAGCTGGGCGACCTCAATCGCCTCTACCCCGGGGATCCAGACGGCCAGCCGATGGCGCAAATGGCGTTTGAGATAACGGAGACTCTGCGGCAGTTTCACGCCACCCACTCGCTGGACCTTCACGAATCCTGGGCTTTCTTCAACGACCGTACAGATACACAGACCGGGACGGCCTTCCTGGGGCAGACGCTATCGAGCTCGACGGCTCAGGGCCTGGCGCTGGGGCGCGCAATCGTGGCCGAAGTTAACGGGCGCATCCTCTCGCCGGTCGAGGAGATGACGCTCCGTGAGTGGCCACCGCCCGGCTTCGTGTTTCCGACGCCAACTCCGCGCGCCGGCCGCAGCGCCACTTCTTCCCGCCGCAGTCGCTCCAGTCTCGGGCTCTCGACGCACATACCGGGGCTGGTGGCGTTATTGGCGGAGATGGGGCAGCAGCAGGCGCTCGAGCGGCGCATCGCTGTGCACGTGGACATCGTCACGGAGGCGATGCGGCAGGTCGGGATGTGAAGCCGCCGATCTTTCACATCTGCGGCTGCCCTGGGTCCGGAAAGTCGACTCTCGCTCCCTTGTTAGCCAAGCGCCTTCCTGAATATCACGTGCTCGACTGCGACTGGCTCATGGACTCGCTAAACGAGCTAAGTGGTGTCGATCTGTTCACTCACAGCGAGTCATGGCCGGCCCTGGGAAACGTCTGGTTCGCTATCGCTGGCACTAATGCCGCTGCAGGACGATCCACGGCTGTCACCTGGCGTGCCTAACGAACTAAAAGGGCCTCGCTTACGAAATCGCGCGGGCTCGCTTCATTGCCTGCTGCTGGATTCTTCGGATGAGTCTTTGCGCAGCAGACTCACTCAGCGTAAATGGGACGAGTCGCAGATTAGGGAAGCGTTGACCGACGCAAGACCGCATGCGGACACTCGGCCTAAATAGCATCGCTACCGACATTTCGACCTCCGAAGAGACGGCCAGGCATGCAGAGTCCTGGATTCGGAGCCGGGTCCGTTAGTGCGTGTGGCCGCCCGGTCCGTGGCTGTGCCCGTGGCCGTGGTCGAACGCGCCCATATCGGGCATCGCGGTCGCCGGGTCCTGGGCAGAGCCCGGCAGGAAGGTCATCGGCATCGTGAAGACTCGTTCCGCTTCCGCGCCATCGGTGGGACACGACGCCGGTTCCGTGGCGCGGCTGAATGGCCGCTGGACCTCGAAGTCAAGGCCGCACTTCGGGCAGTGAAAATCGTACGTTGGCATTGGGCGCTACCTCCTGGCAGCCGTCTGAGACCTGAAGTGTGACTAGATTAACAGGTCGGGCGGGCTGGGGCAGACTCGCGACGCCAGGGCTATAATCGAGACGTGAGGAGCGAAACCGAAACGCAATTACTGCTGGACGACCTGCGCGATCAGGGCTACAAAATCACGTCTCCCAGGCACTCGGTCATTGAATCGGTGGCCGGCAGGGACGAAAACTTCACCGCCGAGGAGTTGGCATCCGAACTGGCGCCGATCGGACGCGCGACCGTCTACCGCACGCTGAAACTCCTGGTCGACCAGGGCCTGGTTTGCCGCGTCGTGCTCAACGACGGC
Source organism: Dehalococcoidia bacterium (assembly GCA_965197795.1). Lineage (GTDB taxonomy): Bacteria > Chloroflexota > Dehalococcoidia > DSTF01 > WHTK01 > WHTK01. Next base: position 1,962,125 of record OZ240228.1, read on the forward strand.
GCCGTCTGCTATCGCGCGGCTCACCGCTCCCACCACCACCACCTCGTCTGCGTTGGCTGCGGGATGACGGAAGACGTGCACTTGGCGGACGTCGAGAAGGTCATCGACGGCGTGCGCGTCGCGACCCAGTTCGACATCGTCGGTCACCGTATCGAGATGTACGGCCTCTGCCCTGCCTGCAAGCGACGCCAGCAGAGCTGATCCGGCCTACCTCACGTCCCGGCGAGAAGGTGATCGTCTCCGCCTGGTCTAAAATGTCGGGGTGGATTACTACCCTGTATTCATCGACCTGAAGAATCGGCCCGTGCTTGTGGTGGGTGGTGGCAAAGTGGCGGAGGGCAAGGTCCAGGGACTGCTGGGCGCCGGCGCCGACGTGGCGCTGGTCGGGCCGCAGCTCACCGACGCGCTGAGTAACCTGGTAACAGCCGGGCGCGTCCGCCACACGCCGCGAGAATACGAGACGGCCGACCTCGACGAGCATGCAATGTGCTTCGTCGCGACGGACGATGGGGCGATCAACGCCAGGGTCGCTGCGGACTGTCGAGCCAGGGGCATCTGGGTCAACGCGGCGGACGACCCCGTCAATTGCGATTTCATCCTGCCGTCCGTGGTACGAAACGGAAAGATCGTGGTCGCAGCCTCGACCGGTGGGGCCAGCCCGGCGATGGCGCGCCGCCTGCGAGAGGAGCTGACGGCTTTTCTCGACGAGGATTACGCCCCGTTGACCGAGCTGCTGGCCGAAGTCCGGGCAGAGGTCCGTGCCGCCAAGCTAAAGGTCGACCCCGAGAAGTGGCAGAGCGCCATCGACGCCACGCTGCGTACGCTCGTGGCGCAGGGTCGCCTCGATGAGGCGCGCGACCGCCTTCGCCTGGCGCTTGGCGTCGAGCCTTCAACCCTGCGGCGGGAGGGCTGACTTGCGCCCGCTGACCATCGGCACCCGCGGCAGCGCCCTGGCTCTGCGCCAGGTTAAGCTTGTTAGCGATGCGATACACGCCAACGACGCCACCGTCAGTGTGACTCATACCGTGGTGCAGACGGAGGGCGACAGACGCGCCGACGTCTCGCTCGGAGAGATCGGCGGGCAGGGTGTCTTCGTCAAGGACATCGAAGCTCGCCTCTTGCAAGGCGAGTTCGACCTCGCTGTGCACAGCCTCAAGGACATGCCCGCCGTGCAGCCGACCGGCCTGACAATCGCCGCGTACCTGCCGCGGGCGGACGCCAGGGACGCGTTAGCGGCGCGTGACGGCCTGGACCTCGCGGGATTGCCCGCCGGGGCCCGCATCGGCAGCGACAGCGAGCGGCGCGCACTACAGATTCGGGCACTACGGCCAGACGTCCAGGTGGTCAGCATCCGCGGCAACGTCGACACGCGCCTGCGCAAGGTCGCTAACGGCGACTACGACGCCGTCGTGCTGGCAGTAGCCGGGCTGGAACGGCTCGGCCTGCTGGACCGCGCGACGCAGGTGTTCTCGGTCCAGGAGCTGCTTCCCGCCGTCGGCCAGGGCGTCCTCGCGGTGCAGTGCCGGGAGGACGACTCGGAGCTGATCGAATACCTCGCAACCATCGATGACGCCACGACACGCGTTGCCGCGACGGCTGAGCGCGCCTTCCTGCGCACACTCGGCGCCGGCTGCCGCCTGCCGGTGGGCGCCTACGCCAGGCTGGACGGCGACGGCCTCCGGGTCGATGCGCTGCTGGGCGGCCCGGACGGCAAGCAATATCGCGGCGACGCCAAGGGACCGGCCAAAGCCGCGGATCAGCTCGGCGCGGGGCTGGCTTACAGCCTGCGAAAGGCGGCAGGCGTCTGATGCCGGGCTTCGTATCGCTGGTCGGCGCGGGCCCGGGCGACCCCGGCCTGCTGACGCTGGCGGGACGTGACCGTCTGGAGCGCGCCGACGTCGTCGTCTACGACCGCCTGATCGACCCCTCGTTGGTGGATTACGCGCCGGTGGACGCCGAGCGCGTCTACGCCGGCAAGGCAACGTCTCAGAAGTCGCTATCCCAGGATGAGATAAATGGCCTGCTGGTTGAGCACGGCAAGGCGGGCAAGCGCGTCGTCCGGCTCAAAGGCGGCGATCCGTTCGTTTTCGGTCGCGGCGGCGAGGAAGCGCTGGCGCTGGCAGCGGCCGGCGTGCCGTTCGAGGTGGTGCCCGGCGTGACGTCGGCGATCGCGGCGGCCGCCTACGCCGGCGTCCCCGTGACGCACCGCGGGCTGGCATCGTCGTTCGCCGTCGTCACCGGCCACGAAGACGATGAAAAGCCCGAGACGATGGTGGACTGGCGCTCCCTGGCGACTTCTGTGGACACCATCGTTGTACTCATGGGCGGCGCCGCGCTGGCGAGCGTCGCGGCAGCGCTGATCGACGGCGGTCGAGACGCGGCCACACCGTGCGTCAGCGTCGAATGGGGCACAACGGCGCGCCAGCGCAGCGTTGCGGCACCGCTGACTGAGATCGCCGAATCGGTGCGCGAATCCGGGCTCGGCTCGCCGTTGCTTACAGTAATCGGCCGCGTCGCGGAGCTGCGGGACCACATCCGCTGGTTCGAGTCGCGGCCGCTGTTCGGCAAGCGCGTCCTGGTGACGCGAACCCGCAGGCAGGCCAGCGCCCTATCGGACCTGCTGCGGCGTGAAGGCGCGGTGCCGGTCGAGCTGCCGGCGCTGCAGATGGTCCCGCTGGCCACGGACGAGCAGATGGAGGGCGTAGCGTCTCGCCTAGAAGCGCGGCTCTACGACTGGTGCCTCTTCACCAGCACCAACGCGGTCGACTTCCTCTTCGACTACCTGGAGCGCAGTCAACGCGACGCTCGTGTCTTCGCCGGCTGCAAGCTCGCGGCGCTGGGTGCGGCAACCGCCGCCTCGCTCGCCGCGCACGGACTGCGCGCCGACGTCACGGCCAGCGAGTTCACCTCGGCCGGCCTGCTCGAGGAAATGCCCATCGACATCGGCGGGGCGCGTGTGCTGCTGCCGCACGCCGAGGGAGGTAGCGAGGAGCTGTACGGCGGCCTCAAGGCGCGCGGCGCCAACGTCGAAGAGCTGGTGCTGTACGATTCCGCTGTGCCGGGCGAGCCGGACGCCGATACGTTGCAAGTCGTGCGTCGGGGTGGGATAGACGTGGCGACCTTCGCGTCGTCCTCGTCGGTCCGCAACCTGAAGACGCTGCTGGGCGACGACTTCGCGCGACTCAACGCTGCGACGGTCGCCTGCATCGGCCCGGTCACGGCCAAGACAGCGCGGGAGGCCGGTCTCGACGTGAAAATCGAGCCGTCGACACACACGATCCCGGCGCTGGTCGAGGCGCTGAAGGCGCACTACGCAGGCGAGGCACCGCGGGTTGCAACCCGCGGCATATGAGGAAGTTCGTCTCTGATGGCGTATGAGTGGGCCAACCGGATCCGGCCGCTGGCAATCTGCGTCTTCCGGCGCGACGACGGCTGCATCCTCGTCGCGCCCGGCTTCGACACGGTGAAGCAGCAGGCCTTCTACCGCCCGCTCGGCGGCGAGATCGAGTTCGGCGAGCGGGCCGAGGCGGCCGTGCGGCGCGAAATCCGCGAGGAGCTCGGGTCGGAGATCGAAGACGTCAGGCTTCTAAGCGTCAGCGAGAACATCTTCACCTTCCTCGGCGCGCAGGGCCACGAGCTGGTCTGGAGCTTCGAGGCCCAGTTCTCGGACGTTGCGTTCTACGAGCGCGAGGTCGTCATGTGTGACGAGGACGGCGCCGCTTTCGAAGCGCACTGGGTGCCGCTGGACGCTTTTCGGCGGGGCGACTTCCCGCTGTTTCCGGACGGGCTGCTGAAGAGGCTGGAGACTTGAGATGAGGAGCACCAAGACCCAAGCGAGAGCACAGGGACGTGTGAAGGAGCTCACTGAAGAGTTCCAAATGTTTGAGAGCTCCTTCGAGGAGTCCAAGCTGTTTACGGGGCCTAGCACTTATTTCCACACCAAGACAATTCAGGCGCGCCGAAAATCTCCAGGTGCCGAATCACTGTTGAGCGATGCAGTGTTCCTCGAGTCCTTGTACGCGACTCTCACAGCGTGGGGTATGCACCGGATGGGGCCGGGAGGAGCGAAGTTAAGAGATTTTGATCTGTTCGCTCAATCAATACGCAGGATGACTGGTCAGATTGAAGAGCTTTGGACCAGTCGGATTGAGGACATCGCGCAAGCTCAACTCAAAACCGTTACGGAAAGAGTCTGGGATATCGTCGCAGGCCTGTGCATCGGGGTGGGTGAAATCCGCTTAGTTGTAGGCAGCAAAGCTTTGCACCACATCCTTCCAGACTTGGTGCCGCCAATAGACAGAAGGTACACATTGGCTTTCTTCTTTGGGAGCGATGCCGGGCATGCCCAACTCACATCTCAAAACGAAGTGGACGACTTTACCCTAATGTACGAGTTCTTTTGGCGTATCAGCGTTGACGCGCGCACAGATATTGCCGCGTCTTTGAGTAATCCGACTGTGCATCCGTTCAGGACAAGCTCAACCAAGATCATGGACAATGCCATAGTCGGCTTCGGCAAGGACCGACTCCGGATAAAGGCAGAAGAGTCATGACAACTACAACACGCATCCCGACCGCCTTCCAGCGCTTCCGGCGTCTGCGCCGTAGCGAAGCGCTGCGTGGCCTCGTCGCCGAGACACGCTTGGACCCGCGCGACTTCGTCTACCCGCTTTTCGTGACGCATGGGCGCGGCGTGCGCGACGAGATTTCGTCTATGCCGGGCCAGTACCAGCTCTCGATCGACCAGCTGGCGGCAGAGGCGCGCGAGTTGCGAGAGCTCAACGTGCCCGCGGTGCTGCTCTTCGGGCTGCCGGCGTCGAAGGACGACCACGGCTCCGAGGCGTACGCGCCCAATGGCATCGTGCAGGACGCCGTGCGCGCCCTCAAAGACGCCGACCCGGATCTCTGCGTTATCGCGGACACCTGCCTCTGCGAGTACACCGACCACGGTCACTGCGGCATCCTCACGGGCACCGGTGATGTCGACAACGACGCCACGCTGGAGCTGCTTGCGGCCACCGCCGTGAGCCAGGCCGAGGCCGGCGCCGACATGGTCGCCCCGTCCGACATGATGGACGGCCACACCGCCGCCCTCCGCGCGGCGCTCGACGGGTCCAGCTTGGAATCGACGCCGATCATGGCCTACGCGGCGAAGTACGCGTCCGCTTTCTACGGACCCTTCCGCGTCGCCGCCGACAACACGCCGTCCTTCGGCGACCGGCGCAGCTACCAGATGGACGCACCCAACGCCCGCGAAGCGCTGCGCGAAATCGAGGACGAGATCGCCGAGGGCGCCGACATCGTCATGGTCAAGCCGGCGCTGTCATACCTGGACGTGGTGTCGCAGGCCCGCCAGCGCTTCGACCTGCCGCTGGCGACGTACAACGTGTCCGGCGAGTACGCGATGGTCAAGGCGGCGGCGCAAAACGGCTGGCTTGACGGTCAGAGGGTGACGCTGGAGCTGCTGACGTCGATGAAGCGCGCCGGCGCCGACATCATCATCACCTATCACGCCAAAGAAGCCGCCGCCTGGCTTTCTGCCCCGCGCACGCCTTGACAGCCAGCGCAGCCCAGCGGTGACCGCCCTGCGAGCGCTCTTCTATAACTGCCGAAGTGGAGGCCTCTAGAACTCGAGGACGCCGGCGATGTCGAGCGCGACTACGGTCGTGTTGTACGCCGCGTGCAGCAGCACGGCCGCGATGTAGAAGTTGCGCGTCGTCTTCGGGAAGGAGGCGCGCCCGGCTGCCCAGTCGACCAGTTGCCGGGATAGCCCAAATCCGACCAGGAAGCTGGCAACTATGTGCATGGTGACCGGCACGGTGAAGCGGAACAGATCATAGGCGGCGTCGCCCTCGGGGTAGTACCATGTGACGTAGACGTAGCTCTCGATCAGTCCGAAGCAGAGACCCGAGATCGCGGTCAGCGCCGCGGTGTGCAGCCGTCCCGCCAGGGCGCGCGGCCAGACGATCAGCAGGATGTAGATACCAGCTGGTTTCAGCGCCTCCTCGATAATCGGCGCGGCGATGAACGGCCCGCCGATGCCGCCCGACTGCAGCTCCTGCAGCACGGCCCCGAAAACGCCCAGCACGCCGCCCAGCAGCGCCATGAGCAGCGCCAGCGGCTGCAGCAAGATAGAGGGCCGGAACGACTCCTGCGTCGGCGACTCGAGGTGGCGCTGGTAAGCAGCCGCGGGGATCAGGCCTCGACGCCGCAGGGAGTCCACCGTTTCCAAGCCGTCCTGGGTCGCACCGGCCATGTCGGGATTATCGACCATTTGTCGCCTCTCGCTGCACGGCGTGCTTAGATAGATGGAGATGCCCTTCACAAACGGTCACAACGGTCAGCGTCAACGACCGCCTCGCGGCCGGCTGCTGCGATTCATCAGCGTCGGCCAGGTGCTGGCCCGCCTTTACGTCGGTTACCGCCGCATCGGGCTGATGCAGAAGTGGCGCGGGGAGGCCTGGGCAGAGAAGCGCCGCCACGAACACCATCGCTTGTGCGCCGAGCGCCTCTACGCCTGTGCCATAAAAAACCAGGGCTTGCTAATCAAGACGGCGCAGTTCCTCAGCAGCCGGCCCGATATCGTCCCGGACGAGTACATCGACGTGCTGACTGGCCTGCAGGACGAGGTGCCCCCCGAGCCGATGCCCGTGGTCCAAAGTCTGATCGAAACGGAGCTGGGCCAGCCGCTGGAAGCCCTGTTCCGGGAGTTCGAGGAGCAGCCCGTGGCCGCCGCCTCGCTGGCGCAGGTCCACCGCGCCGTCCTGCACGACGGCCGCGTCGTCGCCGTGAAGGTGCAGTATTCCGGCATCGAACGGCTGGTTAGGGACGACCTCAAGAATAACGACCTGTTCATCACGATCCTGAGCAAGCTGGACCACGCGCTGGACTTCAGCTTCATCTCGCAGGAGATGAACAAGATGGTCCCGCTGGAGCTCGACTTCATCCACGAGGGCAAGAACGCGGAGCAGATCGCGGCGAACTTTGCCGGTGTCGAGGATGTCGTGGTGCCGGACATCTACTGGGAGTACACGACGCGCCGGGTGCTCGTGATGCAGTTTCTCGATGGCGTCAAGGTGACGGATGCCGAGGGCCTGCAGCGTCTCGACATCGACCCGGCAGACGTCGCGAAAGTGATCATCGTGGCGTTCAGCGAGATGCTGCTGCAGCACGGCCTGTTCCACGCCGATCCGCATCCGGGTAACCTGCTGGTCTCCCCCGGACCGAAGCTGATCCTGGTCGACTTCGGGCAGGTCAAGGACATTGGGCCGCAGTTCCGCATCGTCTTCGGGCAAATGACGCAGGCACTGGTGGCCGATGACAACACGGCGCTGGGTCAGTCCTTCCGTGACCTCGGCTTCCGTATGAAGGACGACTCGGCCGAGGGCTACCGCGAGCTCGGCAGGACGTACGTCGGCGACATCGCCCGGCAGATGAGCCAGACGAACTCAGGCTGGGCCAAGCCCGAGATGTTCGACACCTCCTACCGCGACATGCTGCGGCTACTGCGGGCCAACCCACTGATCAAGATACCGGCCGACCTGCTGTTCGTGGGGCGCGTGATGGGGCTGCTCAACGGCCTCAGCATGACGCTGGGCTCGCGCACCAACCTGCTGGTCGAGATGGCGCGCATTCTCGATAAAGGCAACGGCACGATTCCGGAACCGGAAGCGGTGACCTCGCGTCGTCTTCTGGAGGCGTAAGCAGAGGTTTCGAGCGGTTCAAAACAGCTGCCGAGCCGTTACAGGTCGATCCGGAAGCCCTCGTGCGTAGCCTCGAACCCCAGACGCCGGTAGAAGCGATGTGCGTCGGAGCGAGCCTTGTTGCTGGTCAGCACGAGCTTGTAGCAACCGCCTTCGCGCGCGACCTCGACGGCGCGCCGCATCAAGGCCTCGCCGTAACCCTGGCCGCGATGCGTCAGGTCCACGACGACGTCCTCGACCATCGCATAAGGACGTCCGACATGGCTCAGGTTGGCTATCCGCACGAAGAGCGCCATCCCTATGACGTTCCCATCCAGGTCAGCCACCAGCAGCTCCTGGTTCGGATCGGAGCGTATCTCCCGTAGCGCGATGTCGTACGCGGCGGGCCGCGGCCAGGACAGGTCTTCGCGGGGCTCGTCCAGCGAAAGCTGAGCTAGCAGTTCTATCAACCGCGGCAGGTCGTGCCTGGTCGCGCCGCGAATTACGAGGGGCATCGCTGAAGGATGGTCAGACCTCGACGGCGACGGGCATCACCATGGGACGGCGGTGGGTCTCTGAGTAGAGGAACTTGGCGACGGCCTCGCGCACCGTCTGGTTCACGATGGACCACTCGGCGATGTGGTTGCCCTCGGAGCCCATCGCATCGACGACGGCGTCCTTGGTGCGCTCGAGCAGGTCCTCAGACTCGTCAATGCTGGTAACGCCGCGAGATACGACGTCCGGGCGGCCGACCAGCTTACCGGTCTGCTTGTCGACGGCCAGGACGATGACCACCATGCCGTCGGTCGCGAGGTGCTGTCGGTCTCGCAGGACGATGTGGTCGACATCGCCGACACCGAGGCCGTCGACGTATACGTAGTCAGCCGGGATCCGGTCGGCCAGCGCCGCCGTCTCGCCGTCCAGCTCAAGCACGTCGCCGTCTACCATGACGAAAGAGTTGTCCTCTTCGACACCCATCTGGCGCGCCAGTTCGGCGTGAAGCACCAGGTGACGGTACTCGCCGTGGATCGGCACGAAGAACTTCGGCTTGACCAGCGCTTGCACGATCTTGAGCTCTTCCTGCGCGGCGTGTCCCCTGACGTGGATGTTGTCGGTGCGGTTATAGAGCACGTGCGCACCGAGGCGGAACAGGTTATCGACGTTGCGGTAGACCAGGGACTCGTTGCCGGGGATAGGCGTCGCGGAGAGCACGACGGTGTCGCCGCGCTGGATCTGGACGTGCTGGTGGTCGCCGTTCGCCATGCGGGTCAAGGCGGAGGTTGGCTCGCCCTGGCTGCCAGTCGTTATGACAACAATGTCCTCGGCCGACGTCGTCTTGAGCTCGTTGACGTTGAGTGTCAGCTCGCGCGGGAAATCGAGGTAGCCGCGTTCGCGCGCCATCTGCACGTTGTCCATCATGCTGCGACCGGTGATGAAGACTTTGCGTCCCGTTATGTCGGCGGCATCGATGACCTGCTGGACGCGCGCGATCAGCGACGCGAAGGTCGCGACGATGACGCGGCCTTCGGCGTTGGTCAAGATCTGAGTTAGCGCCTCGCCGACCACGCGCTCCGAGGGTGTATAACCCGCCACCTCGACATAGGTGGAGTCCGCCAGCAGCAGCAGCACGCCCTCGTTGCCCAGCTCGGCGAGGCGCGGCAGGTTGGTCAGCTGCCCCATCACGGGCGTGTGGTCCAGCTTGAAGTCGCCGGTGTGGATAACTTTGCCGACCGGCGTGTGCACGGCGTAGCCCACGGAGTCGGGGACGCTGTGCGCCACCTGGAACGCCTCGACGCGGAAAACGCCGACCTGCACGGTCTCGCCCGCCTGGATCGTGCGCAGGTCCGTGGTCGGCAGGAGGTGGTGCTCCTTCAGTTTGACGCTGATCAAGCCGTGCGCCAGCGGCGTGCAGTAGATCGGCGCCGTGACGCGTCGCAGGACGTAGGGAAGACCGCCGATGTGGTCCTCGTGGCCGTGGGTGATGAAGATCGCCTTGAACTTCTCGCGGTTCTGCTCGATGTAGCTGACGTCAGGGATCACGAGGTCGATGCCGAGCATTTCCTCCTCGGGAAACATGAGGCCGGCATCGATGGCGATCGTGTCGTCGCCGTATTCGAGCAGCATCATGTTCTTGCCGATCTCGCCGAGACCGCCCAACGGCATGACGCGAAGTTTTGTGGTGCTTGCCACTAGAGGAGTTTCATCTGGGAAGGCTCGGGCTCGGCCGGCGGCGCGGGGACGAGCTCCTGCGGCCGCGGCTCTTTGCGGGCCTGCTCCAGGTAAGTCGGGATCTTTCGGAAATCGTCCTCGATCGTCTGGCGAAGCGAGCCCTGATGCAGCGCCGCTGCGGGATGGTACATCGGCACAACCCAGAGGTCGTTGATCTTGCGTCCCTTGCCGTGCACCTTGCCGATCGGCGTGCCGGGTATGAAGCGTGCCAAAGAGTAGCGCCCAAGCGTTACCACCACGCGGGGATGGATGATCTCGAACTGTTCGCCGAGCCAGTGGGAGCAGGCGCCGATCTCCTCCGGCAGAGGGTCGCGGTTGCCGGGTGGGCGGCATTTGATCACGTTGCCGATGAAGACGTCTGTGCGCTTGAGGCCGATGCTATCGAGGAGCTGCTCGAGGAACTGGCCGGCGGCGCCGACAAAAGGCCTGCCCTGCTGGTCCTCGTAGTAACCGGGTGCCTCGCCAATCAGCATGAGTTCGGCGTCGACGGGCCCTTCGCCTGGGACGGCGCGAGTCCGTTGCGTACCGAGCGGGCAGGCGTGGCAGGCACTGACGCCGGCGTTAAGTATGCCCAGCGCGGTTTGCTTTTCCTCGATGGCTACCACGCGCCTATTCTGCGTCACCGGCCAAGTCGAGTCAACCTGATCTGCTAAAGCTGCCTATCGATATAGTGGCTAGGTCCGGGGGATAATCGGCGTCTGCTCAACCATCTTGGCGCCAATAATGCCAACGAAGTAGAGGACGATCATCGGCACCGCCACAATTGTCTGTGTGATCGGGTCGATCGATGGTGTCACTATGGCGGAAATGACGAAGGCACCTACGATGGCAAAGCGCCACCAACGTAACAACTTGGTAGATGTCACAAGCCCCACCTTGGCCAGTGCGGTGACGAAGATCGGCGTCTGGAACACGACGCCAGTGACCAGCATGATCCGCGTCACGAAGCTGACGTGGCTGCTGACTTTGATCTGCGCCGTCGCGATGTCGCGGCCGTCGTAGAGGAAGTTAAGCGCGGGTGGCAGCTCAAGGTAATAGGCGAAAGCGCATCCAGCAACGAACAAAAAGCTTGAGAAGAGGACTATCGGATAGGCCCATTTCTTCTCCTTGCGCGTCAGTCCCGGTGCTATGAAGGACATGATCTGCCAGATGAAGACCGGCATGCCGACCGTAATCGCGATCAGCAGCATGACCTTGAAGAAGGTGGTCCAGTACTCCAGCGGCTCGGTAAAGATGAGCTCGAAGTCCTCGACCACGTTCTCAGCGGGCTTGGCCATCCAGCGCATGACGGGCTGGGCCGTAAAGGCCCCAAGAATCAGGCCGAGGCCGAGCGCCCCGGCGCAGATCATGAGACGCTTCCGCGCTTCCTGCAGGTGCTCGATAATAGTCAGGTTGCCGCCCTGACCGTCCCCCGGCTCTGGCTGCGCTGCTTGGTTGGGAGTGACTACGCTCATCTACTCGCTGGAGCGCCGGCGGCGTGAGGCGCGGGCCGTTTTCTCCGGCTCGTACCAGGGCTTCTCCTCGGCAGGCGTCTCATCGGAGGCCTCTGCTTCGCTCTGCGGTTGTTTTTCGGCTCCGCCGACAGCTGCTGATCCATTGGCCCGGTTGCCGTTCGTAGATTCGGCGGCGGGTTCGTTTGCCTTGGCGAGCGCGAGATCGCCAGCCTCCTCGGCATCCTTGGCGGCGCGCTCAAGCTCCTTACCGACGTCGCCTGTGTTGTGCTTGATCACGCTGGTGATTTCCCGCAAATCCTCCTGGCTGACGTTGGCTTCCTTTTGCAGCTCGCCGACGACTGAGTTGAAGTCACCCATGAGGTGCCGGGCGTAGGCTCGACCCTGGCGAATCCAGCGCGCCAGGTCGGCGGCAACTTGAGGCATGCGATCGGGGCCGACCACGATGACCGTGAGCAGCATGATCACCAGCAGTTCGAGGATGCCGACGCCGAACATCTGCATGCTAGAACTTGCCCTCCCGGCGTTGTGGACGACGCTGCTTTGCTCGCATGTAGCCCTCGTTTAACAGATTACCGCAAACATAAGTACGTCGCACGAAGGCTGATGGCTTGGAAACCAAAGAGCCAGGCTTGGCCTGGCTCCGAGCATCGGCAACAAGCGCTTCTTAGCTATCTTCGATACCGAGGTCTTTCAGGAAATCCGTTGCGTCCTGGACGGTGACGATCTTTTCAGCGTCTTCGTCGGAGATCTCCAGTGCCTTGCCTTCCTGGGTGAACTCCTCTTCCAGAGACATGATCAGCTCTACGAGGTCTAATGAGTCAGCGTTGAGGTCATCGACGAACGAGGCGGCGGGAACGACTTGATCCTCGTCGACACCGAGCTGGTCAACGACGATCTTGCGAACACGCTCAAAAACGGTTGCCAAGACTATTCACCCTCCTGCACGGCGGCCTTATCAGGGGCCAGTGTCCCAAGTACGCCGTTTATAAACCTGCCAGAGCTTTCGCTGCCGAATTTCTTGGCCATCTCTACAGCTTCGTTTATAGCTGCGCCGACCGGTGTCAGATTATCCACCAAGAATTCCCTTATCGCAACACGAAGGATGTTGCGATCAACGGGCGACAACTGCTCCGTGGGCCAGGCCGTGGCGGTGCGTTCGATAATCGCATCGATTTCGCCGCGCTTTTCCAGGACGCCGGCCAGCAACACCTGCGCAAAACTCGACATATCCTCATTGAGGCGGCGGTCTCGAATCAAACGCTCGAGCACCTCAGTGGGATCGTGCGCGGCGACGTCCATTTCGTAGAGCGCTAGCAGAACGGCTTCGCGAGCCCGGCGACGTGGGGCCGCCATGGCCTTACGTCAGGCCGCCGTCGACGGAGATGACTTGCCCGGTAAGGTAAGACGCCTCGTCAGAAGCCAGGTAGACGACGAGCGGTGAGATCTCGTCCGGGCGGCCGTCGCGGCCCATCGGGATGCGCTGCAAGATGGCCTCCCACTGCTGCTCGTTGAGCACCTCCGTCATTGCCGTCTTGACGATGCCGGGGGCGATGGCATTCACGGTGATGCCGCGACTGGCCAGCTCACGCGCCAGCGAGCGCGTAAAGCCAATCTGCCCTGCCTTCGCGGCCGAGTAGTTGCTCTGGCCCGCGTTGCCTACCAGTCCATCGATGCTGCTGATGTTGATGATGCGGCCATAGCGAGCCTTGATCATGGGACGCAACGCCGCTCGCGTGAAAAGGAACGTGCTGCGCAAGTTGGTCTCGATGACGCTATCCCATTCCTCTTCCGTCATGCGGATGAGCAAGTTGTCCGCGGTGCGGCCGGCGTTGTTGACCAGGATGTCTATCTTGTCGTACTTGCTGAGCGTCTCATCGACGACTCGCTGGGCGGTTTCGGCCTGTCCCACGTCGCCCGGGACCAGGATCGCCTCTTGACCCAGCGTCTCAACCGCTTTCCTGGTTTCGTCGGCGCCCTTCTCGTTTGACTTGTAATTGAGGACCAGCGAAGCGCCCGCGGTCGCAAGCGAAATCGCGATCGCCCGCCCGACGGTGCCGCTGCCGCCGGTCAGAATCGCAACCTTGCCGTCGAGTCGAAACAAAGATCCACCTACTCGGGCTGAAGGCCGCCGACGTTGATCAGGGTGGCCGTGGGCGCTAGCCGCTTAACCATCCCGGTCAGGACGCGCCCGGGCCCGAACTCAATGAACGTGGTCACACCGGCCGCGGCCATCAGTGTAACCGAATCGTGCCAGCGCACCGCCGTGGCGACCTGGGCGCGCAGCTCATCCCGTATAGCGGCAACGTCCTTCATCTCGGTTGCCGTGGCGTTCGCGACAATCGGGACGTCGGGAGTCGCCACGATGGCAGCCGCCACGGCGTCGGCGAGTCCCTTTGCTGCAGGACGCATGAGGCGGCTGTGGAAGGCGGCGCTGACGTTTAGCTCAACGGCCCGCTGGGCGCCGTGCTGCTTTGCGAGCTCGATAGCCTGTTCGACGTTGTCGCGGGTACCGCCGACGACCGTCTGGTTCGGCAGATTGTAGTTACACACGTCGACGTCGGCGTCGGCGCAAATCGAGCGCACGCCGTCCTCATCCATGCCGAGGATGGCGGCGAGCGTGCCGGGCATGCTGCGCCCGGCCTCGGCCATGAGGCGGGCTCGCGTATCGAGCAGGCGCAGGCCATCCTCGAGGCCGAGTGCGCCTGCGGCCACGAGGGCCGTGTACTCACCCAGGCTGTGCCCCGCCGTGAAGGCGGGACGGGCGGCCGGATCGCCGCCTTCGACTGCTGCGGCGAGGCAAGCCAGGCTGGTGATGAATATGGCGGGCTGGGTATATTCCGTCTCTCGTAGCCGCTCCTCGGGGCCCTCGAAACAGATCTGACTCAGCGAGTATCCAAGGACCCGATCGGCTGTCGCGTAGACTTCGCGCGCGGCTGGCGAGGCATCCCAGACATCGCGTCCCATGCCGACTTCCTGGGCGCCTTGACCGGGAAAGAGCCAGGCAGTCGTGGGGTCTGAGGGCGCGGGGAGAAACGGGTTGCCGCTACTCGCCAAGGCTGGGGCCTTGGACCTCTACAGCCTCCCGGCCTTTGTAGTGACCACAGACGGGGCAGACGTGGTGCGGACGGCGCATTGTGCGGCATTGCGGGCAGCGAGTCAGGCCGGCGAGCTTCAGCGCCAGGTGGCTGCGACGTTTGCCCTGTCGCGCCTTGGGATAACGTTTCTTTGGCAGTGGGGGCACGGATTAGACCTTCCCTTCGGGTTCTGTATTCGTTAGCAGCCCTGCCAGCGCCGTCCAGCGGTTGTCCACGGGCGCTGAGGTGCAATCGCAATCTCGCTCATTGAGGTCTTGCCCGCATCGAGGGCACAGCCCGCGACAGTCGAGCTGGCAGAGGGGCTGCATGACCGCGGAAGCCTCTCGATACTGCCTGATCGCTTCCGTAAGGTCTAGCATGTGATGCTCATCGATCAGGAAATGTTCCTCGTCTGGCGGTTCCTCGATGGGCTGCCCTGATCGCACGTCGACCTTCGTAAGAAACTCCTCGTCGAACTCGATCGGCAGCGTCTCTTGCAGTGGCTTGAGACAGCGGCTGCAGTCCTCAGGCTCCACCAGCCGAAGCCTTGCCCTGACCAGCACCCCCCGGTCGGTTCGCAGGAGCTCGACGTTTCCCGTGACGGATTCCGGCGCCCGCTCCGCCGACGTGAGCGCGCCCTCGATCTCATACTCGCGGGTAGCGCCGATGCCTTCCTGCTCGAGCCCCGATACGTTGAACAGCATGGCGTTTCCAGCATATGCGGTGCGCCAGCGCCCAGCAACCAGAACCCGTGGCATGAAATTGTCGCATTTGGTGGCTATTGAATCTTGTTCCGGTACTTTCCGAAGCCTATAATCACGACCTAGCAGGCTGGCGGGGCATGCTCAGGCCAACCGTTTCATAACCCATAGGACGCGCACTCCGCCCATTCCCTGCGTCGTGAGCCATATGACAAGCGCCGCAGACCTTTTCGCGCTCCAGGAGATAGACCTTCGCCGCGACGGACGACGGGCTGTTATCGCCGATATCGAGTCGCGCCTGGAAGAACCTGAAGCCTTGCGTGCCGCCCGCCAGGCCGTCGAGGACGCTGAGGACGACCTGCAAGGCTTACAGCGGCTGCAGCGCACCTTCGACGCCAAGCTCGCCGACCTTGATGCCAAGATCCAGCCACTGCAACAGAAGATGTACGACGGCTCGGTTCGCAACCCGAAGGAGCTGACCGACATGCAGAGGGAGCTAGAGCATCTAAAAGCACAGCGCGGCAAGCTCGACGATGAAGGCCTGGAGTTGATCGAAGCGGTGGAGGAAACCACGCGACTCCTATCAGAGCAGAAGGATGCGCTGCAGCAGGCAGAAGCCGCCTGGCAACGCGATCAGGCCGAGCTTCTGGACCAGAAGACCGTCGCGGAATCGGAATACACGGCGCTCGAAGAGCAGCGAAGCAACCACACGGAAGAGATGGACCGCGGCATGCTGGGGCTGTATGAAACGCTGCGCACGGCCAAGGCGGGGCGAGCCGTCGCGCTGGTCGAACGAGGGCAGTGCCAGGGTTGTCGCATTACGCTGCCTACACATCTGGTCCAAAGGCTGCGGGTGGGTGGCATCCTGATCCAGTGCCCCAACTGCGAGAGAATTCTGGTGGCGGGTTAGTCATGCGAGCAGTCGGCTACTTCCGTGAACCGTCGGCCAGTACGGTCAAAGCGCAGGGCGGTCACGCCGAGAGCATCAGCCAGCAGAATCGCCGCTTCCTGGACTACTGCGAAGTGCAGGGCTACGACGTGGCGACGACGTTTGCGGAGGAGAGTGGCAGCCCCGGCGGTCCAGCTTTTACGCAGCTTATCGAGTATCTAAAGCGGCCCGAGAAGGGTTTCATGATCGTCGTCTCGCCTAGGCCGGCCAACCTGGCCGACGACACGGTGGTCGCGGCGGCGCGATGCCTGCAGGTCGAGCGTCTCGGCGCCAGGCTGCAGTTCATCGACAGCAACGGCGGCGTCAAAGACGACCCGCTCGATTCGATCGTCAAGAGTTGGTCCAGCTCCCGCGGCGAAGAGGTTCGCGAGAAGGTAAAAGCTGCCCTGCGCCGAAAGGCCGTACGGGGCGAAGTACTCGGGCGCCCGCCGTACGGCTATCGCGTGGGTCCACGCAACCGCCTCGAGGTCGTGGACGACGAGGCCGTGGTCGTGCGCTACATTTTCCGCCTCTACTTGCACGAAGGCCTCGGGATCCGTCTGATCGCGAGGCGCCTCAATGAGGAAGGGCTGCTAACGCGCCGCAACCGGCCCTGGAGCATGGTCAGCATTCGCGACATCCTGCGCAATCGCGCCTACCTTGGCACCTATCAGCGACTCGGTGTGCGAGTCCCGGGGACGCACCCGGCCCTGGCTTCGCCGGACGACTTCCGGCGCGTACAGGAACGCCTCAGCGACCGCCGCACCAACTTCTCGCCGCGAAACGTCAGCGGCTTCCTGCTTTCCGGCCTGGTGATCTGCGACAACTGCGGCAACCGCATGATCGGGGTCAGCCGTCGTCAGTCATGGACGCGCCGCAGCGACGGCAGCGAGCAGGTCGCCTCCTATCGCTACTATCAGTGCGAGTCTCGCACCAATCAGGGCATCTGCAACTACAACACGCAACGCGCCGACGAGCTGGAAGACGCCGTCCGGCAGCAACTCAGCGAGCTCGATCCCAGCAAGCTGGCGACCGCCGGAAACGACGATGCCGTGATTTCACAGTGGCAGGCCGAGTCGCGGCGGCTACGTGAGCGCTTACATCAAATCGACCGCCGCCTCAACAAAGAAATCGAAGCGCTGGTCGGCGAAGTGATCAACCGCGACCGTCTGCGCAGCGTGGGACTGGCGCTGGCGGAGGAGCGCCTCAAGGTCGAGGGAGAGCTGCGCGACGCTGAGTGGCGCGCCGAGCACTACGCCTCGTCGGCAGAGCGCCGCCGCACGCGCAACGCCGCGCTCCAGTTGTTGGTTTCTGACTGGAAGACGCTCGACTTCAACGACAAGCAGCAGCTCTTGCGAGAGTTGATCGACCAGATACGCGTCGGGAAAGACGGGCCGCGTATCGTCCTGCGTCCATGACAGGCGAGCGCCAGCCCTGGATTACGTATTCAGACGGCGCGTCACGCGGAAACCCCGGCCCGGCGTCCTACGGGGCGCTGGTGCTCGACCCAACCGGCAAGCTGGTGCATGAGGCGTCAGAGGCGCTGGGCATCACAACGAACAACATCGCCGAATATCGCGGCTTGATCGCCGCGCTCGAGGCGGCGCTGGCTCTGGGCGCTCGGCGCGTCGAGGCGCGAATGGACTCCGAGCTACTCGTACGTCAGGCGATTGGCCACTATCGCGTCAAGAACCCCGGCTTGATCCCGCTGCACAATCGAGTGCTCAACCTCAGAGGCCAGTTCGACGAGGTCGTCTTCAAGCACGTCCCTCGGGCGCAAAACAAAGAGGCCGACGCGCTAGCAAACCAGGCGCTGGACCGCGGCGCCTCGTGACAACCGAAATCAGCGTAGACACCGTTGTGACCGCCGCCGCCATTGTGGCGGGGTTCGGCTCAACTGCGTTCGTCTTCCGGCTACAGCGGGAAGTCGACATGGAGGAGGATAGGGAGCACACATGGATTCCTTGGGCTGATCGGCTTCTAATCGCTGCAGTTCTAATCGCACTTGGAGTCCTAGTCGTACGCTTCGTATTCGAGGCGGAAGCATGGTTAGTTCTTGTTTCAAGATCAGCGATGGCATCTTCTGCCATGTTGCTGGTCGGATACATTTTTGCCGCTCTGGCCCACTACCGGCTACTACTTGCGAGCGGTAGACAATGCAAAAGGGTGAATCCGGAACCAGCCGAGGCGCGCATCCTCTATCTCACTTCACTACTGGCCGCAGTCGCATTTCTCGTGGCAGTCTTCGTTGGGAGAGATCAACTTTGAGCATCGCCGCCATCTTGCTCGCCGCGGGCGAGTCGACGCGTATGGACCGTCTGAAGCAGCTGCTGCCCTGGGACGGCGTGCCGCTCATCGCCTGGCAGGCAGAGCAGCTTCGAGCGGCGGGCTGCGAAGACGTGATCGTAGTGCTGGGACACGCCGCGGAGGAGATCCGCGCCGCGGTGCCGCCGCAGGCGCGAATCGTAGTCAACGATGCCTACAGGCAGGGTCGCGCCAGCTCCCTACGCTGCGGTGCGGAGGCGACGCCGGACGACGCGGAGGCGGTGCTCGTCCTCAGCGTCGACCAGCCGCGCCCCGCCTGGCTCTCCAGACGACTGATCGAACACTGGCAGGCGACGCGCGCCCTGGTGGTGTCACCGCGCTTTACGCGGGGCTTCGGTCACCCCATCCTGCTGGACGGCTCGCTGCTGCCGGAGCTGCGTCAGGTTAGCGAACAGACGCTGGGGCTGCGCGCCGTCATCGACCGTCATATCGCGAGCGCGGAGTCTTTGCCCGTGGCAAACGACGCCGTGAATGTCGACCTGAACACACCCTCCGAGTACGAGGCGGCATTGGTGGCTTACGAACACGGCGAATGGGCCGAACGGTAGAATGGGATCGTGTCGAAGCTAGACTTGCTATTCCTCGGCTCGGGCAACGCGTTCGCCGCACAGGGCCGCGCCTTCAGCTCTTTCCTGCTCAACGGGCGCTATCTGTTCGACTGCGGTCCGACCCTGCTGCAACAGCTGGCGAGGGCGGGCGTTTCGTCGAACGACATCGAGGCCGTCTTCATCAGCCATTACCACGCCGATCACTTTTTCGGGCTGCCGTTCCTTTTCCTCGACGCGAAGTACGGCGGCCGCACCAAAGACCTGACGATTTTCGGTCCGCCGGGAATCGAAGCTCAGGCGCGCAGCCTGATCGAAATGGGCTATCCCGGCGTGGTCGATGCTGGCAACTACGCGCGTCGCTTTGTCGAGGTAGATGACGGGTTCTGCGACAGCCTCGGCGAGCTCAGCCTCAGCACGGCGCTTGTGAAACACGTGCACGAACTCGACAGCTTCGCTTTCCGCGCTGAAATTGAAGGCCGTAGCGTGGTCTACTCCGGCGACACCACGCTTTGCGACGGCCTGCTGCGAATCGTGCCGGGCGCCGACGTCGTGGTCACGGAGTGCAGCTGTAACAACGTCGCGGTGCATCTGAGCCCTAGCGACGTCGAAGAGCTGGCACGCCACGCGACCGGGGCGCAGGTGATCGTGACCCACCTCGATGGCCAAAATCATCCCACCAATTTCGAGGGCATGATCGTCGCGGAAGACCTGGCGCGTTATAGCTTTTAAGACCCCTGTTGCGTAGGGAAGCCCTCCGATAGAATGGCCGCGAGGTAGCGAGTGTACGGATTCGGGCTGATCAAGGGCCTCAAGATGACCATGCGGCACTTCTTCAAGCCGCCGGTCACGGTTCAATTCCCCGAGGAAGTCCGTCACTTCCCGGACCGCGCCCGCACCAGCCTGCTCTGGTTCGATGAGCGCTGCACTGGTTGCAGCACCTGCGCCCAGGCGTGCCCTGACGGTTGCATCCTCGTCGCCACGGAGCCGCGGGAGGATGGCAGCCTCAACAAGGTCCGCTTCGAGATCGACTTCCGCATTTGCATGTACTGCGGCCTCTGCACCGAGGCCTGTCCCTACGAAGCGATCCAGTCCGGCGGCACGTTCCGCGATGCCGTCTACTGGTTCGACGACATGTACCACGACAAATACGATTTGACACGGCTGGCCCACGAGCACCTGCGCGACAACAACTTCGCCTATCCCAACGGCCTGAAGGCGCCGCAGTCCGTCGTCGACTTCGTCCACGCCGAGAACGCCGGCCTGCACGTGGCGCCGCCGGGGGGCACGCACGCCCAGATCCCGAGCCAGCCGCCCGAGACACCCGAGCCAGAAGACGCACCCAGGCAGGAGCGGTTGATCCGTGGCTAAACTCACGCTCGATGGCAATGAGGTCGAGGCAGAAGCAGGCGCACCGCTCGTAGAGGTCATCAAGCAAAGCGGCAGCTTCATCTCCAACCTCTGCTACGTCGACGGCCTGGAGCCCTACGCCGGCTGCCGCACCTGCCTGGTGGAGGTCGAAGGCGCGCGCGGCCTGCAGCTCGCCTGCACCAGCCGAGTCAACGAGGGCATGGTGATCCGTACCGACACCGCGCAAGTACTCGACGCACGCCAGGCCGTCCTTTCGATCATCAACGCCAACCACTCGGACCGTTGTCTGACCTGCCACCGACGCGTGCACTGCCAGCCCGGCGACATCTGCCTGCGCGACGACACCGTGACGCACCGTTGCCTGACCTGCGCCAAGAACTATCGTTGCGAGCTACAGACGACGAACGAGATGCTGGAGATGTCCAACTACGAGCCGTGGCTGGGCGAGGAACGCACCTACTACGAATCCGAGCCGCCGGAGGCCGACCGCGCCAACCCGTTTCTCGAGTTCGACCCGCAGATGTGCATCATCTGCACCCGCTGCGTGCGCGTCTGCGATGAGCTGCGGCACACCGGCGCCATCACGCTGGCGGGGCGCGGCTTCGACACGCGCATCGCTTTCGGCGCAGGCGGCGCCGTCCACGAGTCGAACTGCGACTTTTGCGGCTCATGTATCGACGCTTGCCCCACGGCTACGCTGCTGGAGAAGCCGAACAAGTGGATCGCCAAGACGGAAACCTGGGTCTCGACCACCTGCAACTCGTGCAGCGTCGGTTGCACCTTGAGCATGGGCGTGCGCAACGGCAAGGTCGTCATGGTCAAGCCGGACCAGCTCAATCCGGTCAGCTTCGACCAGATCTGCATCCGCGGACGCTTCCACTACGATGCGGTCAAGACGCGCGACCGGCTGACTCGTCACCTGGTTCGAGATGGCGACGCGCTCTCGCCGGCGACGCTGGAGGCCGCGGTCGATGCAGCTTCGAAGAAGCTGGCGGAAGCCATCGAGGGGCACGGGCCGGATAGCATCGGCTTCCTCGTCGCGCCGTGGGCCACCAACGAAGAGGCGTACGCGGCCCAGAAGCTGGCGCGCGGCCTCATCGGCACCGAGAACATCGATTCGACCGCTGGTCCGGTCGCGGCGGCCGTCGATGGGGCGCTACGTGGAGCCTTCGGGACCAACGCACTACAGAGCGACCTTGCAGACCTCGTCAACGCCACCACGATCGTCGTCATCGCCGACGACCTCGAGTCGAGCCACAACGTGGCGGCGCTGCGCGTCAAGGACGCGGTAGTCAACAACGACGCGCACCTCGTCGTGATCAGCTCGCGCTACGGTGAGGTCTGTGACTTCATCGCCCCACCGCCGGCGGGCTCGATCATGCCCTCGCCGCAGCGGGTGCGCTCGGCCGAACCGACCGGCGTTTGGCTGCGACCCCAGCCGGGCGGCGAGACGGCAACCGTCGCGGCCCTCGGACGCATACTGGCGATGCGCTTCGGCAGCGAGGCTGAGGGACCGGATGAGGCCCCCGGCATCGACGGCGATGACATGAACCGAGCCGCCGAGATCATCCAAGCCACCGGCGAAGGCACGCTCGCCATCGTCTACGCGCCGCCGGTCTCGGCGACCGTCGCGGAGCAGGGGATTCGGGCCGCCGTCAACCTGGCTACGGTCTGTATTGGCGACGCCGCTTCCAGCTCGCTGCACGTTCTACCGGCCGGCGCCAACACGGTCGGGATCCGTGATATGGGCGCCCTACCCGGCGACGGCGCGAAGGGCGCCGAAGCGATGCTATCCGGCGGCGTCAAAGCCCTCGTCGTCGTCGGCGACAATCCCTTGATGCTGATGCCGGACCGCGACGGCGTCGAAGCGGCTCTGAAAGACCTCGACGCGTTGATCGTGATCGATTCGCTACGCACTGAGACCGCCGAGCTAGCCGACATCGTGTTCGCCGACCTGACGTCTTACGGCAAGGACGGCAGCTTCGTCAGCGCCGACCGCCGCGTCGGCCGCCTGATGCGCGCCGAGGCTGCCACCGGCGACCAGCGCGATGCGCTGGAAACGCTGGGCCAGCTCGCGAACGCGCTCAAGGCGAGCCTTGGCAAGGACTTCGATCTCGCGACCAACGCCAACGACCTCACCAGCGAAATAGCCCAACACGTCGAGGGCTACGCCAACGCGACGCCCGGCGCGACGGAATCAGGGCGAACGCGGGTCCTGCACGGGACGCCGGGCGCGGCCCGGATGCAGGCCGTCTCGCTGCCGCCCCTGCCTTCCGGCCGCGGCCGCTTGCTGCTGACCACGTCGCGAACGCTGTTCACCAGCCTCGAAGGCGCCTCGATTCGCTCCGAGGAGGCGGACAAGCTGCATCGCGAGGAGTTCCTCGAAATGAACCCCTCGGACGCCGCTGCGCTCGGCATCGGCCAGAACCGTCCCGTAGTCGTGACCAGCGGATCCCACGAGCTGACGCTGCCGGCCGCCCTGACCGACGCCGTAGCAGCCGGATCCGTCTTCCTACCGCTGCTTTACGGCGGCGGCGCGGTCAATCGACTGCTGCCCGCGGACGGCGCGCCTACAGCGGTTACCGTGCGTCCCGCCTAGGGCGGGCGTCCTGCTAAAATCGAAAGGCAAGGAAGATAGAGGAGGCGCAAAGCTGGAGGCATCGCGAAGCATGAGACTGCCCCTCTTTCCCCTCAGCCTCGTCCTTTTCCCAGGACAAACAATCCCGCTGCACATCTTTGAAGAGCGCTACAAGGCAATGCTGCGGCGCTGTCTGGACGAGCAGATACCGTTCGGCCTCGTTTTGATCAAGGACGGCGGGCGCTTCGGGCGTGGTACGCCGCACTCGATCGGCACCACGGCGCGGATCATGACAGTCGAAGAGATCGAAGCCGGTGCTTGCCCGCTACGCGACCAGGCGCCGCACCGTGGCAACTGCTTCAACATCTCCGTCCGAGGCGAGGAGCGCTTTCGGGTCGCGTCGCTGGACCGCCGCGAGGCCGAGTACCTGGTGGGCGAGGTTGAGATGTACCCAGACGACGCCGCAGCAGAGCCGGCGATGCTGATGGTCGCCCAGCGTGTCGCGGCGCTGTTCGATGAGTATTACCGCGGCGTGGTGGCGATGATGGGCAACTGGCAGCGCACGACCGACCCCGGCGAACGCACGATGATGTTCAACATGGCTCAACTGCGGATCGCCTCCGAGGCCGAAGAATTCGATCCGCCGCGCCACGTCCCGGTACCGTCGATCCCCACCGAACCGACGGCGCTCGCCAACGTCATCGCCGGCGAGTTGAGCCTGCAGCCTTACACGCGTCAAGAGCAGATCAAGCAGGAGCTGCTGGAGGCTCCATCGACGCTGGCGCGGCTGCAGCGCGAAGCCGAGCTCCTGGCCGAAGAGACGCCGCAGATCGAGGAGCGCATCAAGCTGCGCTATCGCCGGCGCTTCGGTGAGTTCGGACGCGCCAACTAATTCGTGCGCGTCTTCCTGACCGGTGGCAGCGGCGTCCTCGGGCGCGTTCTGACGCGACGCGACAACTGGCCAAAGCGAGCCACGAAATCATCGCGCCGCGCCACTTCGAGCTCGACCTTTACAACCCCGATGACGTGACGCAGGCGCTCCAGGGCGTCGATGCGGTCTGCCACCTGGCGACCCGAATCCCACCGCCGGAAGCGCAGGGCCTCCCCGGCGCCTGGCACGAAAACGACCGCCTGCGCCAGGAAGCATCGCGCATTCTTGTCGATGCGGCGATCAAGAACGCTGTGCGGGTCTTCGTTCAGCCATCCGCAACCTTCGTCTATCCCGAGGGGCCCGCCGACGAAGACACGCCGATCGCCGATAACGAACGTCTCATATCCGCGCTGGAGGCCGAGCGCCAGACCGAGCGCTTCACCGCCGCGGGAGGTTGTGGCGTCGTGCTGCGACTCCGCCTGCTCTGGGGCTCCACGACCGGCCAGGACGAACCGGACGACCGATACGGCGCCACGCTACACATCTCCGACGCCGGTTCTGCCTTGTTCGCCGCGCTGGACGTCCCGGCCGGCCTCTACAACGTGGTATCGGACGGCGGCCGCATCTCGAACGCGCGCTTCAGGCCGCGACTGATTGGCGCCCGGGCTTCTGACTAGAGGTCGTGAGTTTGCAGATAGGCGAAAACCAGGTTGGACGACGCCCGCGTAGCTGAATCGATCGCGTCGACGACTTGCGCCATTGCTCCCTCGTCGGCCGTCAGCCCTTGCACGTAGAGATTGCGGTGCTTCGAATCGAGCACCAGCATGGCGACCTGGTCCGGCGTGAGCCTTGAGGCCGCGCCGTTGAGCCAACTCGCGTCAGCCGCGATCACCGCGCCGCCGATCTGGCCCGCCATCTGGGCCAGCGCCAGCGCACCGGACTCGCCGTGGTCCGTGACTTTGCGGAGGTCCTGGTCGAGATGATGTATGGCAATCGAGACGGAGTAGGCGTCTTCCTGGGAAAGATGCGGGCAGGCGCCCTCGACCTGTCCCGGCAGCGGCAGGTCGAGGGCGGCACAGAGCTGGACTTGACTCACCGAGCGGACGGCCTCGAAGAAACTGGTAGACGTCGAGCCGTCGCGGCGAAACTCGAGGAAGGTGCGCAAGATTGGCGCCTCATGACGGCGGCTGAAGGCGGAGAACATGCCGGCGAGGTCGCTCATCGCCAACACGTACTGCTCGAAGATCGTCATCGCCAGCACCTTGCGGTGCTCCGGCGACTCCACGGCCAAGCTGCGCAGGCAGCTCTCGGCCACGATCAGGCGGCTGCGAGCGCCGAAGCGCCGATAGCTGTCGAGAAAGCCGACTTCGATGCCGTAGAGATAGTTGTCGAAGCAGGCGGGGCAGCGGGCCTCGTCGGCGTGTGGCTCAATCGCGGTGCCGCAGTCGCTGCAGAGGTCGCTGGGGGCCGGCTGGGATGTCATGCAGTGCCCGCATCTTCCCACCACTCGGCGTCCTGACACACGATGTCGAGCCGGGCGGCGCCAGCACCGATCGTAACACGCGCCGAATCCGCCACCGGCGAGCCGAACGGCGGCAACCTGAAGAACGGGATGAACATCAGCGCCGAAAGGCAACCTCTGCCCGAGGTCTGGACGTTTCTCAAGCTCAGTACGTCGCCGGGATGCGGTTGCGCGGTTGCGTCTGAGCTCTGGACGCCGAGAAACCGCAGCGAGACGCGCCCGCCATTTTGACGATGGGCATGAATCACGACGACGCTGCCGCCCGCCTCGGTCTCGGAGGAGTCGTAGAGGCAGCCTTCGATCGAGTTCTCCAGGATGCGGCGCAGGCGGCCGTTCTGGTCGGTGAAGCCTAGCGCTGGCATTTCGGGCAGTAGTGGGTGCTGCGGCCACCCAGTTTGACGCGCTGAATAATGGAGCCGCACTCGTAGCAGGGCTTACCGGTGCGCCTGAACACCTTGACGTGCGACTGCATGTTGCCGGATTCGCCTTTCACGTCCTGGTAATCGCGAAAGCTGGCGCCGCGGCTCTCGACGCCGAAGCGCAGCACGTCCTGAATCGCCCGGTGCAGGCGCGCGGCCCCTGGCTTCTTGACCGACGCCGCCAGCCGCCGCGGGTCGATTCCGGCCGCGTAACACGACTCGTCGGCGTAGATGTTGCCGATGCCGGCGATACGGCGCTGGTCGAGCAGCACGGACTTCACGGGCGTCTTACGGCCCTTCAGAGCCTCGGCGAGCACCTCTACCGTGAACTCATCGCCGAGAGGCTCCGGGCCGAGCCCGGTGGCGACCGCTTCCGAGACGTCATCGACCAGCCAGAGGCCGCCGAACTTGCGCACGTCGGTGAACCGCAGCTCGGTCCCGTCGTCGAGGGCGAGGATCGCGCGCAGGAAGCGGTCCGGCTCCGCGCCGGAGTTGCGGTGCAGCAGCGCGCCCGTCATACGCAGGTGAACCACAATGAACGAGCCCGGGATTTGGGAAGATGCAGCGCTCTCGTCCGCACCCTCCGGCCCCCAGCGCTGCCGGATCCGCAGGGCGAGGTACTTGCCGCGACGCTCCAGTGCTTCGATACGGGCGCCGACGACGCCCTGGCGAAACGACGCCTCATCGATGCCCTTGAGCACCGGTACCGGCTTGCCGAAGTCGGCCGGGATGCGCAGGGAGGTGATGCGGCGGCCAATGATGCGCTGCTCCAGGTCGCGGCGGATGGTCTCGACTTCGGGAAGCTCAGGCACAACGCCATGATAGCGCTGCCGGCGGGAGGTCTCGACACAAAGAAGCGCCTCGCTCGCACGAGGCGCCACGCGATTCGCCGCGAATCTTAGCTAGACGCTCATGTCGATGATCGGCTTGACGGCCCCGTCGGTGCGTCGGCTGAAGAGCTCGTAGGCTCGACCGACATCGCTGAAGGGCACGTCGTGGGTGATCATTTTGCCGGGGTCGATGCGGCCCTGCGCGATCAGGTCGACAGCCGTGTTGACCACGTCGACGACCTCGCCGGCGCGGGCGCTGTTGGTGACGTAGATCGTGGGCAGCTTCGAGTACATCGTGCCCCAGTCGAACGGGAAGACGGGGTCGCCGTGCGGCATGCCGAAGATGCAGACGGTTCCTTGCATCTTCAGGCAGTGGAACGTCTGGTTGGCGGTCTCGTGCAGGCCGCAGGCGTCGACCACGACGTCGGCCAGCTCGCCGTTCGTCAACTCGCTGACGCACTCGATGACGTCTTCGGTCGCGGCGTTGATCACGTCCGTGGCGCCGAAGCGCTTGCCCATGTCGAGGCGCGCCTCGACCACGTCCGTGACGATGACCTTCGACGCGCCGCCCTGCGACAGGAGCTCGGTGAAGCCAAGGCCGATGGGGCCCTGGCCCAGGATGACGACCCGCTTGCCCAGCATGCTGCCGAGTTTCTGTACGGCGTAGATAACGGTGCCGATCGGCTGGCAGAGCACGGCGAGCTTTGGGTCGACGCTGGGCGGCACGTAGATGCAGCGGTTGGCGGCGATGGTGGTGTATTGCAGCAAGCCGCCGGTATAGGTCAGCGCCACGACCCGGTCGCCGGGCTTGAGGCTGTCGTCCATGCTCTCCTCGACGATGCCGGAGGTCTCGTGGCAGGGTCGGCCGGTGCTCAGCGGGTATTCCTCCTCCGGGAACACCTTGTCGTAGGTCAGCAGGTCGGAGCCGCAGATCGAGGCGTACTCAATGCGGACGAGCACTTCGCCGGGCTGCGGTACGGGCTTCTCAACCTCCAGGATCTCGAACTGCCGCGGGCCGACAAGGCGTGCCGCCTTCATACATCTCTCCTGCTCTGGGTAGCTGGCCGCAGGGATTGCCGCCACATTGTAAATGCACTAGATGCCTGGTGGATCAGAGGGAGGGTCAAGCGACGGAGACGCTGCTGCCGGACTCCGTCTTGGTGACGACGACTCGTGCGGGTAGACGCTGCGCCAGCTCCTGCAGGTGCGTCACGATGCAGACCATGCGATTCTCGCCGCGCAGCGCGTCCAGTGCATCGGCCGCGCGGTCGAGCGCCTCCGTGTCCAGCGAACCGAAGCCCTCGTCCAGGAAGACGGAGTCGAGCACGACGCGGCGGCTGGCCGCGAGGCCCGGCAGGCTCTCGGCCAGCGCCAGCGAGAGCGATAGCGACGCGAGAAAGGTCTCGCCACCGGACAGCGTGCGCACGGAACGCGACTGGTCCGCGTTCCACTGGTCGATGACCTCAAACTCCTGGCCCTTTTCGTCCACCTGCAGGCGATAGCGGCCGCCAGACAGCCCTTCCAGCCGCTTCGAGCCGTCGGCCGCCAGCATCGCGAGGGCTTCCTGCTGGACGTAGGC
This sequence comes from Dehalococcoidia bacterium, assembly GCA_965197795.1. Lineage (GTDB taxonomy): Bacteria > Chloroflexota > Dehalococcoidia > DSTF01 > WHTK01 > WHTK01. Next base: position 1,990,233 of record OZ240228.1, read on the forward strand.
CTGGAAGCGGTCGGCGCGCAGCATCTGGGCCAGGTCCGCGGCGATGTCGTGCTCTTTTCTCAGTCCGGCCAGCTCCTTGCGCATCGCCGCGGCGCGTTCGACGTCCGTTGCCAGGCGTTGGACCTGCACCTGCAGCTGACCGATCGCCACCGCGGCGTCGGTTTGCGCTCGGGATGCATCTTCGGCGTAGCGCTTGAGCAACGGCACGACGTCCTGATCGACCGCCATGGCAGCGCTGATCTCGCTCCAGTCTCGCTTCTCCGCCAACACGCTCAGCTTGCGGCTCTCCTCGAGCAACGCCTCACGGTTGGACTCGACTGCCCTCTTCGCTTCCGCGAGGCGCATCTCGAGATCGCCCAGGTGGCTCCGTGCGGCCTCGATTTGCGCACGGAGCCGCTCGCGTTGGGCTCTCGTGGTGTCGAGCTCCGCCTGCAAGTCTTCGCGCTGCTTGCGCGCCTGGCTGAGCTGCGTCAGCGCGTCGCTAATAGCCGCCGCTGACAGAGGTCCTGCCTCGCCAAACGACTCCTGGAGCGACCGTCGAGCGCGCTCGAGCTGCGCCCCCAGATCACGCAGCTGCTTTTCGCCGGCCTCAACCGTCACCTGGGCTTTGGTGGCAACGTTGAGGGCGTTCTGCAGGGCGCCGCGAGCCTCCGTTTCAGCCTTACGGGCCGAGACGTGACTCCGCTGCGCCGCTTCGAGGTCGGTACGATCGAACGCGGGCAGCTCGCCGACTTTACCGCCGCAGACTGGGCAGGGATCGCCCGGTTTGAGGCCTCCGGTTAACGTAGCGACCAGATTATGACGCCGCGCCTCTTCCAGCGCTGCCTCGGCCGCCCTCGCCGCGGCCTCGGTGTTCGCCAGCGCTGCTTCCCGCTGCCCGACGGCGCTGGCGGCGGCGCTGTGGCGAGCTACGCCAGTCTTACGTGAAGTTTTTGCTTCTTCGATGCCTCTTTCCGCAGTCTCAACCGCCGCCGCGCGCTCGCGGGCCTGCGTCAGCTGTGTCAGCCGGTCGGCGTCGTAGCCGTTGGCGGCAAACTGCGCCTGCAACGAATCGATCTGCTGTGTGACCTCCGCGAGGGCGCGATCGCCCTGCTGAATCAGACCGGTCGTGGTTTCGAGATCGTGACCGGCCGCCTGCTCCTCTCCTTCGGCGGCGACGAGGGCGGCACGCATCTGTGCCAGGACAACCGCGAAGTCGTAGCCGTCGCCGGCGGCCTTTGCCGCGGCCGCGTGCTGCTGGTGCTCAGTCTCGCGGGCGACCAGCTCCTGCTTCAGGTCACGAACCCTCTGTGGCGTCGCGTCGGTCAGCGATTCGAGCGCCTGTTCGCGCTCTTCGAGCCGGGTGCCCGTTTCGGCAGCTGCGGCGGCGGCGCGGGAGCGCATGCGGTTGTAGACGTCGAGGCGCAGCAGGCTGCCGAGGACGGAGCGGCGCTTTTCGGCAGACCCGGCGAGAAACTCCTGGAACTGGCCCTGGGGTAGCAGCACGGAGCGGGTGAAGCCGTCGTAATCGAGGCCGACGATCTCGTTGACGCGGTCCGTTACCTCACGCGCGCGGTCGAGCTGAGGCTGCCAGTCGCCGTCAAGCCAGCGGTCGAGGCGCACGGCCCCGGAGCCTTTGCGGCGCGTTTCTCGGTAGACGCGAAAGCGCTCCTCCCCGGCGAGGAACTCCAGCGACACACGCATCCGGTCGATGCCCTGCGAAATACAGGCGCCAACCTCCGCCGTGACCCGCGGCACCCGACCGTATAGCGCGTAGGCGATGGCGTCGATCAGAGACGACTTGCCGGCGCCTGTCGGCCCGGTAATCGCGAATAGATCGAGCGAGGAGAGGTCGAGGCAGGTCGGGTCACGGAAGGCCGTGAAGCCTTCGAGTTCAAGCTTCAGTGGCCGCATGCTCTTCCTCGTTGAGCAGGGTTCGGAACAGTGCCAGCGTCTCGACGGATGGCTCGCCGCTGCGTCCCAGGCTGCTCTCATAGAAGCGACTGAACATCTCGACCGGTCCGAGGTCCGCACGCCGCACTGCTTCCGGCTCCTCGGACGTTGCCCTGTGCGCGCGTTCTACATGGACTGCGGTGGGCAGCTCCGCGCGTACCAGCTGCGCCAGGTTCGCCACCGGCATGTCGACGTCGACGAAGACGCGGGCCCAGGCGTCCGCGGCCTCGTCTTTGAACCGCGCCAGGTCATTGGGCGCCACACCGTGCTGCGGCGTGCCAACGTCAATCATACGGCGGCCAGAGGTGATCGGTAGGCGCGTAACGCTGGCGGGCTGGCGAGCATGCACCTCGACCAGACTAACGAACTTATCCTGCTCTCGCTCACCAAAGTCGAGCTGGAGTAGCGAGCCGGAGTAACCGGCCTGGGTCGCACAGGAGATGTCCTGCGGCTTGTGGACGTGACCCAGCGCGATGTACTGCGCGTCTACCGGAAGGGCGGCGCGGCGAACACCATAGATGCCCATCGCCATGTGCAGCTCACGCTCACCGCCGCCGGGGCCCACCATGGCGTCGTCGGCCAGTAGGTGGGTCACGAGGACGCTGCCGGCATCGGGCTCGAATCCAGACGCGAGGACGCGCATCGCCTCCTGGACGCGTTCGGCGTACTGCATCAGCGGCGCGTCCGCGCCCATCTGTAGCCGGGTGAAGTCAACCACGTCGCGTTCATTGATCCAGGGCAGCGCGGCTACGACGGCACGTTCGCGCTTGTCGCGAGACTCCAGGTCGATCAGAGCGCCGTCACCGGGGCCGCGCGGGACGCCGCGCATGTGGATGCCGAGCGAGCCGAGCAAGGGCGCGACCGCGTCCAGTCGCTTCGGGTGATCGTGGTTGCCGGCGATCACGACTGCCGGGGTGCCGGCGCCGTAGAGCTCGCGGAAGAAGGCGTAGACCAGCTGCTCGGCCTCCGGCGGCGGCGTTGACGTGTCGAAGACGTCTCCCGCGACCAGCAGGCAGTCGACGTCATGCTCTTTCGTGACCGAGAGCACCTCCTGTAACGCGGCCTCTTGCTCGGCGAGCCGGCTCTGACCCCGTACGTTGCGCCCGATATGCCAGTCCGACGTGTGCAGGAAGCGCATCAGGTGTTGTTCCTCTGGATTCGCGCGAAGACTTCGTGGCCGTTCTCGCGAGAGGAGGCAGCGACCTCGTCCGCCCGCGTCGCCCAGGCCGGGAAGGGGAACTGGACCAGCAGCGGCACCGGCACGTCGGGCTGCTGCAGGAACATGCTGCCTGGTTTCAGGATCGCCGAGCGGACGCGCGCCGAGGACGTCAGGAAGCCGTACTCGTCGCGCTGCGACTCCGCGGCGTCGAGGCGGCCGACGACGCGGAACGAGGCGTTGGCGGTGACGCGGCGCTCGATTTCGCTGGCGGTCTGCTCCGCGCCGACCAGCACGACGCCCAGGCTACGTCCGCGCTCCGCGATATCGAGCACGACCTCTTTGATCGGGCTGCGGCCCTCGCGCGGCGCGTACTTGTTCAGTTCGTCGAGCACGAGGAAGACCAGCGGGTCGCGGCCGCCGGAGTCTTTCTCCTCCATGAGGCGCTGGACCACGACGCCGACCACGAAGCGCTTGGCCCTGTCGTTGAGGCGGTTGATATCGATGACGTTGACCTGGTGCTTGCGCCAGTCGAAGCGGTGGCGTTCTGCATCGGCGGGACGCGCGGCGCGGATCAGCGGCGCGACGGCGATGGCAGAAGCTTCGAGGCGGCGCGCAAAAGCCTGTCGCGTCCCCTCGGCCGCCCGCGGCGCGATGCCGTCGACGAAATCGCAGATCACTTCGACCAGCCGCTCGAAGGAGTCGATGCGCAAGCCCGCGTCAACGCCGGGCACCCGCAGCACCACGTCCGCCTCTCCGGCGGGCTGCAGTGCGACCTGCGATTCGAGGAAGCGCTCGACCTGTGTGATCACGAAGCCGAGCTGGCTGGTCTCGTCGTCGGCGTCGGCGAAGAGGAAGCGCAACATGCGCTCGCTGCAGAACTCGCGCAAGGTCCAGAAGTAGGCGTCCACACCCTCGGAACGCGAGCCCGTGTCCGGGATGACGACGTCGCCGCGCTGCGGCGGGGACCACAGGCCGACGCTGGCAAAGGGACCAACGGGCAGACCGAGGGTTTCGTACTTGCGGTGTTCGTCCGGCGGCAGCTTGGCGTTGGGCTTGTCGAGCCAGAGCAGGTCCTCGCCCTTGACGTTGAAGATGATGGCATGCGACGAGTGCGCGTTACGCAGCGCTGAGCCGTGGAACAGTCCGTAGAGCAGGAACAGCGCATAGGTTGTCTTGGTCGCGACGCCACTGATACCGCTGATGTTGACGTGGGCGCCGCGGCTGCCGTCGAGGAACTCAAGGTTGCCGTAGACCGGCAGGCCGTCGCGCGAGAGCCCGGCCGGGAAACGCGCATCGCGCATCTTGTCGAAGTAGAGCGCCAGCTCGCGGTCCTCAACGGAGGCGCGACGCACCAAGCGGCCCGGCTTCGGCGGCACCAAGACCTCGCTCTCGGGCTGCGTCGGGCTCATCGCAACACGTGTCACGGCGACGTGGGCGATGGTCGAAATCTCGACCGGCAGCATGCCGCCCTCGGCGCGAAACACGTCGGAGTGGAAGCTGGCGCCCTCGTACGCGGACTCGATCTGGTCCACTACGCCGTAGTGCTCGACGTCGCTGCGTCCGTCGGGTCGCGGCTGCGGCAGCTGCGTCGTGACCGCGACGACCTCGTCGAGCTGGACGTAGTCGCTGGGGTCAACCGCCAGCCAGAATTCGAGCGGCTTGGACTCTTTGGTGCCGATGACGCGTCCAACTTCGTCGCTCATGGCGAGAACTCCCTCGATAGCCGATCTTCGATGGCGCGTCGGATGAACGTCTGGTCGCCCAGTTCGTGACGCAGGCGCTTCTCCAGCGCCCCGACAGGCAGCAAGTTTTGCGGCGCGCGCGGGTCGTGCTCCGGCCGCGACGCGAAACGCGGCAGGTTGTGCGCCAGCATGTCCGCTACGTCAACCGGGGAACGCGTGTCGTCGAGCGGGATCTCGATGCGGATGATGCCGGCGTAGGAGTGGTGGATCGCGCGAGTGTGGGGCAGACGCAGGAACCATGAGACGCGAGAGCCCCACGAGTCCTTGATAGTGAATAACGGCGTCCGCTCTCCGGCGTCCAGTCGCGGTATGAGCGCTCGTTGCTCGCCGGACAGATAGAGCTGATGCAGCGTCTTGGCGATACCGGCCAGCTGGTTCGGTCCGCGTGACAAGTCGTTGAGACGGCCGTCGGCGATGACCAGCGGCGTTGTGGGCAGGTGTTTCTGGATACTCGTCTGCTCCAGGTCGCGGCGACGCACCGCGGCCGCCTGCATGGCGCCGTGCCGCCCCGTGCCGGTTGCTGGAAGCGTTTCGAACACCAGGTCGCGGCCGCGCACGGGCACGACCAGCGAATCGGCCCGCGTGGTACCTCCGACGGCCAGTACACGCGAGATGTAGTCGACGCTGACGCTGGCGTCGCCCGGCGTCGAGATGGTGCAACCGACGGCCACCGATGCGAGCACCGCGACAGAACTCGACTCGCCGTCATCGACGCGGGCCCAGGACTCGATACGCTGGACGCCGTCGACGAAGGCGACGCGCTCAGGAAAAGGCAGCGGCTGCGGCACGATGCCGTGTGACCAGTTCGAGGACTCCACAAGGGGATCGACCTCGAAGTTAGGCGCCTCTTCCGCCTCTTCTTCCTCGATGTCGAAGGCAGAACCGTACTCGGCCGACCATGGGTCGAGAGAAATCGAAGATCGAGTCGTGGTCGAGGCGGGGGACTCGAACATGATTTCTGATTCTACTGCTTTCGAGTCTGGCTCGCAAGCAAGGATTATGACAATTCGAGTGGATCGGTGACTAATTACGTTAGGTTATGACAAGTAATCATGGGAGTCTAATCGACCGGGTACATGACCACGCCAGTCGCCAGCTTGGGGAAGAAGAACGTCGATTTTCGCGGCATGCGGTCGCCGGAGGCGGCGACGGCGATGACCTGATCAACCGGCGTGGGGTTGACCAGGAGCGCCACGTCCCATTCTCCCGCGGCGACCGCCTCAGCGGCGTACTGATGGCCCTCCGTGTAGTCGATGTTCTCCGGCGCTTCGTCGTAGCCGATGGCGGGCAGCACGGCGTGCGCCAGCAACGTGACGTCGAGGCGGCGCCACTCGCGGGAGTGCTCCGCCGGAGTACGGTTGAGGATCGCCGTCATGTCGCGCGGTGTCAAAAGGTGCAGGCGGCCCGGTTCGAGGCCGATGGCGCCAAAAGCCGGTCCCTCGCGCCCAGCCTCAACCAGGCGGCTCATCAGCGCTTCGAGGTTGGCCTGATTCGCGATGCCGCCGTCTTCGAGACGCCAGTGGCGCAGGTTACGCAGTTGGATGCGCAGCGGCTGCGGCAGCTTTACGAGCCGATGCATGGGCAGCACGACGAGGCCCGGGTCGCGGAACGACACCAGCGCCGCGATGATGAAGTTGACCGGATCGTCGTCACTCCAGCTTGTCGACTCCTGACGGCGCAGATTGCGGTAGTTGAGGCCGGTTTCGTAGCGGTGGTGCCCGTCGGCGATCACGAGGCGCCTGTGCAGGATCGCCTGGCAGAACGCCTGCGCCGCTGGCTCGGAGACCGGGCTCAGCGTGTGGCGCTCGCCGGGCAGGGCCGCGTCCAGGACCGGCGGTGCGAGGGCAGGGTCGTCGAGCTCCGGAGCACCGTCGGCCTCGTAGAGGGCCATTACGGGGCTGAGATGGACACGGGTCGCTTTCAGGAGGTCGAAGCGGTCCTGCTTGGCCTTCTCGCCGGTGACTTCGTGCGGTAGGACGATGCCTTTCTCCCACTCCTCGAGCCGTAACGCCCCGAAGACGGCGCGGCGACGCAATGTCTTGCCGCCTAACTGAAACTCCTGGTCGTATACGTAAAGTCGCGGCGAGTCGTCCAGCTTCAGCGCGCCGTCGGCGATCCACTGCTCGATGTCGCTGCGGGCCAGAGCGTAATGGTCCGTGCCCGGCGCCAGGTCGACGCGGTCCTCGCCGTAGTCGACACGGGAGATGTTGTACGGGCTGCGGTCGTAGAGGTCGAGCCGAGCGCGCCCGGCTACCACGTCGTACGGCGGTGCGATGAGGTCCGCGGCGACGCCGGCGACCGCGGGCTCGTACCTCAGGGCGCGAAAGGGGCGCAGCTCAGCCATGCGTTCATCATAGGGCGGCTTCGAGATAGGCCAAAGGCCGCTGCTACACCACCGGCAGTCCGGCGGCCGCAAGGACCTGGCGCTGAACGCTGAAGGAGTCGTTGACGCCCTTCTCGGCCAGCTCGAGGAGGCCGTTCATGGCAGCGCGGCTGAAGGCGCCGTTCTCGGCCGTGCCCTGGACCTCGACGTACTTGCCCTCACCCGTCATGACCACGTTGAAGTCGACCTCGGCGGTCGAATCCTCCTCGTAGCAAAGGTCGAGAAGCGACTTGCCGTCGACGATTCCAACGCTGGTGGCGGCGACAGGAGCCTTGATCGGCAACGCGCTGTAGGTGCCGTCCTCGACCAACTTGTTCATCGCCTGGACCAGCGCGACGAAGGCGCCGGTGATCGACGCGGTGCGCGTGCCGCCATCGGCCTGCAAGACATCACAGTCGACGGCGAAAGTGCGCTCGCCCAGGCTGTCGAGATCGACCACGGCGCGCAGGGAGCGTCCGATCAGGCGCTGGATCTCGTGCGTCCGGCCACCGATACGTCCGGTGACCGACTCGCGTTGGGTTCGTGTCGAGGTCGAACGGGGCAGCATGGCGTACTCCGCCGTGACCCAGCCCCTGGTGGTGCCGCGCAAGAACGGCGGCTGGCGATCCTCGATACTGACGGCGCAGAGGACGGTCGTGTTGCCGAGCTTGATCAGCGCCGAGCCTTCGGCGTGCACCAGATAACCCACCTCGATTGCGAGGGGGCGCAAGGCGTCCTTCTGGCGTCCATCGATTCTTCCGCTGCCCATAGACCGGGCGCGATTATAAGCGCATTACGAAGCAGGGCACAGCCCAGGGCGTGTGTGGTAACTGGCCGGAGGTTTGCGCAGGCCGATTCTTCGACGGGTTCGGCTGCGTATCAGCACTAGGATGCGCTAGCCGAGTAGCGGCGGTGAGCCATAGACCTTCCCGAGGATTGAAGTCGCCACCTTCATCAACTCGCTAGCTTGGTCAGCGGCGACCACAGTAGTCGCCAGATTGAAAAGCACACCGAGCGCGATGAATGCCCAATCTCGTTTACCTTGCTTGCGTGCCTCTTCGAGGAGATACTTGAGGCGCGCTGCCACGAGTTCGGCGTGCTCGCCCGAGACCTTCAGCTCTTCAAGTATGAATGTCTTAACCTCCTCAACCGCGTCCGTCAGCTTCGCAAGTTCTTCAGCAACAAACGGGCTGTCGCTCGAACTACCCTCGCCGAGGAGTCCTTCTCCCTGTTCCATTGACTCCCACAGGTCGGGCTCAGAGGTTTCCTTCTGGACTGTTTCGACCCACCTCGCGACCACCTGGAGAGCAGCGTCGAAGTTCGACAGTCGTTCTGCGTGCCCCGCCAGTTTCGTTGACATCGGAAAGTACGTTACCTGGTACCAATTCGCGCCGGCCTCGAATCGACAGGAAAACTCGCTACCGTTATGGTGCAGCGCCGAAATTCTGTTGTTCTCGTCCCAGTAGTAGTCGCCGGGATCAGGGCCAGCTTCAGCTATTGCTTTGAATACCGCGTTTTTCTGGCTGCGCGACAGGGCCATGCCCGATTTAACCCCAAGACCCGAAACTAATCAAACAAGGGGTCGCTAGGACGAGGCCTGGCGGCATTTTTCGGAAGACTCCTCCAGCCCCGCTGCTTAGGCGGGGGGCAGCTTGGGGGCCATCGAGGCGGTGGGATACGGGTATAACCGCCCGCCCGCCGCATCTCGCGTATCTGCCAGAAAGAACCGACGGTGAATAAGAGCCAAGGGAAACTGACGACCCCAGCGATGATTAGTCCCGCCGTGCCGTCAACGAGCAGGAGGCCTATCGCAGCGATGATGGCAACAGGGATGGCAGACATCCAGACGCACCCGATAAGCCCGCTGCCTACGCGACCGGGCATGAAGGGCGCTTCCCATGCCGGCTGGTCAGGCGTCTCCCAGACCTCGTCGGGTAGCTCCTTCATCCAATCCTCTAAGGATTCATCGTCTGGTCGTTTACTCGGCACAGAGCGATACTAGCAGCCTACACAACCGGGCTCGCGTGCTAACTGGCGGCATTTGAAATACAAGCATGGCGCTAAGGACTGAAAGGCTCTGAGTGCGGGTGTAAAGTTGAGTAATACAGGCTGATGTCCGGGCAAGTAAGGAGGCTCCCCCGCCATGCCGATGGACTTCGAAACTGGACGAGACGGGCTGGTGGCTCAGGTTGAAGACAGGGCCGTCGCGTTGATGCAGATGGCAGCCGATAAGAGTGGGGTTCCGATGCTCCAAACACTCGGCACCATCCACGAGTGCCGACTTCCAGACATCTACAAGCACGGCCTCGAACTTCGCTGCGCTAATCCGCTGGGCCAAAACGTCGATGAGCCTGATATGGTCATCAAATCCGACTTTGGCGAGCAGCAGGATGTTCAGCTCATCGAGGCCCGTAAGCAGCACCCCTTCCCTGACTCTGACGCAGAAAAGTTCCATGAAAACCTTGGCGAGGCTTTCAACAGAAGAAAAGTCACAATCGAGGGAGAGGTCGTAGCAGCTGATGAGCATTGGGTCGGCATCGTTGAGCTTGACGATGGCACCAAGCACCGTTGCTCCGCCTGGGTAGGGATGCCTCCCGGCGAGGTGGATTCAATGGTCGCCGAATGGATGGATGGCTGGGCCAAGGCAGCTGCCCGCTAAGCACGCATAGAACCCGATGTCCCTCCCGGGGCTTGTGCCCCTGAGCCTTGACGCATACCGCGCTGGCCCAGCAGGATACCGCGGGCGAGCGCCGACTCAGGCTCCGGTAGTGGGCATTCCAGCGCTCTGAAAACGCTGATCTACGGTCGAGTCTAACGAGCGCTGCCGACATGAACGAGCGAGTAATCACCGCGAGGGAACTCGACCCAGAGCGACGTACCGTCGGTCTCCAGCCGGACGTCGCCGTTCGCGTCGGTGCGCAGCAACGGGACACCAGCAAGCCGCAGCCGAGTCGTAGGTGAGGGGTGGCCGAACATGTTCTCGGCGCCCGCGGAGACGACCGCCAGCGACGGGCCTACGGCGTCGAGAAACCGCTGCGTCGTCGACCCGTCGGAGCCGTGGTGCCCTACCTTGAGCACCGTCGATCTGACCTCGAAGGGGGCGTTGAGCAGCGCCGCCTCGCCTTCGGCTTCCAGGTCGCCGGTGAGCAGGAAGCTGGCCTGGCGATAAACCAATCGCAGTACCACCGAGTTGTTGTTGAGATCGTCTTCGGTCCCGGCCAACGGCTGCGGTGCAGGCGCCAGCACTTCAAGCCGCGCTCCCTGACCAAGCTCGATCCTCTGGCCGGCTTGCGCCGCGCTGACGGGTACGCCCGCGCGCTCGAGTTCGTCGAGCCAGGCGCGATAGGCCGCCGTTTTGCCGGGCAGCGATCCAGTCAGCACCGCGCCCACGTCGTAACGTTGCAGCACTTCGACCAGCCCCGAGACGTGATCGTCTTGAGCATGCGTCAACACGACGAGGTCGATGCGGCGCGTCGAAGCAGGAAGCGCGCGTCCCAGGGCCTGCGTGATGCGCGCCGCCCGGCCCGCCGTCTACCAGGATGCGGTGGCCCGCCGGCGTTTCGATGAGTATTGCATCGCCTTGACCGACGTCGAGCACGGTGACCCGGAGTCGATCCGAGCCTAGCTGTAGCGCGCTGTACCAGATCAGCGCCGCGGCGACCAGCAGGAGCAGCGAAAGGCCGAGGGCAGGCTGGAGTTGAAGAGGGCGGCCGCGCTGCGTCACGTCCGAAAGGGAAGGCAGTCGTTGCCGCAGCACAAGAAGTGCGCCACCCGCTACGAAGTAGGCAGCCACCGTCTCGAGGAGACCGAAGCCCGTGATCTCGAGAGACGCAAAGGGCAGCGCCGCGGCAAAACCGCCGAGGTGAACCAGGCCCGTCAAGGGAAGGAACGCCACCTCACCCACGAGGCGCCCAAGGCCCGTGTCCACGACGGCCACCAGGGCAGTGATCAGTGAACCGCCCAGCGCCAGAAGAAATAGCGGCGCAGCAAGGAGGTTGGCGGGAAGTGAAACCAGCGAGATGCGGCCAAAGCTGGCAGCGATTATCGGAATCACCGCGATGCTCGCCGCGGTGGTGATAGCGATGCTCTTTGAGATCGGCGCTGCAACAGCACCCGGAGTGAAGACCATCCAGGGTTCAACGTAGGCACGGATTCTCTCCGCGAGGAGGATGATACCCAGCGTCGCGGCGAAGCTGAGCTGAAACGCCACGTCATCGACGATCAGGGGCCGCCACGCGACGAGGATCGCCGCCGCTAGCGTTATCGCGCCGAACGCGCTGCCCGGCCTGCCGGCCAGCGTGGCGCCCAGCATGACGTTCGCCATGAGCGCCGCGCGCAGCACCGATGGAGAAGCGCCGACGAACAGGGCGTAGAGCAGCACCAGAAGCATCGCGACCGCCGTCGCCGGCTAGCGGCCGATCCATCAGGTGAGGCTGGCAACCACGACAGCCGCGACGATCGCGACGTTCTGCCCCGAGATCGCCACCAGGTGTGAGATACCGGCACGATTCAGGGCATCCATGACCTCTTGCGGAATGGCGGCTCGCTGGCCCAGCAGGATACCGCGGGCAAGCGCCGACTCCGGCTCCGGTAGCGAGCGTTCCAGCGCCTCGCCCAGCGGACCGCGTGTCTCGATCAGCAGCCGCGTCGGTTCGCTGCCGGCGTCGCGGCCGATTAACTCGATTCGCTCCGGGAAAAGAATCTGCGAATGGACGCCTTGTCGCGCCAGGTACTCGTGGTAATCGAACGCGTCCAGCCTGGGCGCGTCTCGAGCGTCGCCATTACTTCGAGGACGTCGCCGTACTCGTATTCGGGAAAAGGACGCGTCACGATGAGGACGCGCCCGTCAGCCTCCTGTAAGGCGGCACCGCGCTGCTGAACGGCATCGACGCGCAGCGTGAACCGCTGCGTCCTGTCACCTTCCTCCGGTTCGTCAACAATGACGCCGCGCAGCGTCGCCGGCTCGTCGCGGCCGTTCAGCAGCGCGATGCCCCCAGGCTCTGAGGGTGGGACCGCCTCGGCGTAGCGATCGATACCGACGAGGCAGAGCAACACGAAGGCCGCCAACATCGCCGCTTCCTTGTGCTTTCCCGTGAGCAGTGCGCCGATGCAGATTCCCACGCCGCCCAGCGCCACGATCGGCCATGCGCCGGCGCCGCCAAACGCCGCGAGCAAGACGCCCGCCAGGAAAGGGACAGCCGCCTGAAACAGGATCACGGCGTGCTGACAGTCAGCCGATCGCGGATCTGCTCCAGCGTCGCGGCTGGAATGACGCGCCGCGTCAGGAGGTCCTCGACGGCTTCGTATGGCCCATCGACGACGCGTGAATCGACGATGCGGCGTGAATACGCCTCACCGATACCGGGAAGCTGGTCGAGTTGCTCCAGCGTCGCTGCGTTGAGATCGAGCTTCTGGCCGGGGGCCAGTGTTGCGACCGTGGCGGCCACGTCGGAAACGGGACCCGGGACGTCGATCTTTTCACCGTCACGCAGCCGCTGCGCCAGGTTGAGCGATTCGGTGTCAGACTTCGGTAGTCCGCCTCCCGCCGCCAGGATCGCGTCCTGGACGCGCGCGCCGTGCGGCAGCTCGTAAACGCCGGGCGCAGCGACGGCGCCCGCGATGTGCACCAGGACTCTGTCTCCGCTTGTAGGCAAGTCCTGCAGCACCAGCGTCGGCGGATCGCTTTGGCTCAAATCCCGCACCAGGAGGGCAGCCAGCAGGGCCAGGACCGCCAGTCCCAGGAGGAGAAGCTGGTTGCTTTCAAGCCAGGCCACGTTCGGTCCGTCCTCTCGGCGCGCCCGGCGAGCTGGGCCTCGACGCCGCTTATACGAGGTAAGGCGTCATGGCGTCAAGCGTCAGGCCCTACTTTCCGTAACGAATCGTTGCTATATACTTGGGCCTCAGTTTGCAAACGATAACGAGAGACAGCGCCAATGCGCGGACGTGACCTCCTTTCGATACGGGACATTTCCCCGGACGAACTCGAAATACTGATCCAGACGGCGCTCTCGATGAAGCGTGATGGCTCGCCGCCATTGCTCGAGGGCAAGACCGCCGCGCTCGTGTTCGAGAAGCCATCGCTGCGCACGCGCGTCAGCTTCGAGGTCGGCATGAAGCAGCTCGGCGGCAGCGCGATCTACCTCTCGCAAGCCGAGGTCGGATTGGGGCAGCGCGAGCCTGTCGAAGACGTAGCGCGCGTACTGAGCCGCTACGTCTCGGCCATTGTGGCGCGCACCTACGAGCAAGAGACGCTGGTCAGCCTCGCGGCCGCTGCTGACGTACCGGTGGTCAACGCGCTATCGGACGATGAACACCCCTGCCAGGCGCTTGCCGACCTGTTGACCGTGCGAGAGCAAAAAGGAAAGCTCGCCGGCGTCCGCATCGCCTACATCGGTGACGGCAACAACGTATCGGCCTCGCTCGCGATGGCGGCCGGGCTCGCGGGTGCCGAGTTCGTCATCGCCTCGCCGCCCGAATACTCGTTGCCAACGACAGTCCTCGACGAGGCGCATCAATGGGCGCGACGCACCGGCGGCGGCGTCGAAACGGCGGCGAGCCCGGAGGACGCGGTCCGCGGCGCCGATGTCGTCTACACGGACGTCTGGACCTCAATGGGACAGGAATCGGAGCGGCGTCAACGCCTGGAGGCTTTTCAGGGCTATCAGGTCGACGCTGAGCTGATGTCGCTGGCCAAACCGGACGCGATCTTCATGCACGACCTGCCGGCCCATCGCGGCGAGGAGATCACGCACGACGTGCTCGAAGGTCCGCAGTCGGTCGTCTTTCAGCAGGCTGAGAACCGGTTGCACGCCCAAAAGGCCCTCCTGGCCGCCATCATGGCCGAGGATCTGTAACCGCGATGGGCGATTTCGTTAACGAGACGTGGGACACGCTGCAGCTCCTGGACGGAGCGGCGGCTCTCGACATCTTCATCATCGCGGCGATCATCTTCTCGCTGCTCATGGTGCTGCGAGGCACGACGGCGATCACGTTGCTGCGCGGCGGTGGAGTGATCATCCTGGCGCTCTTCCTGCTGGGACGCATCCTCGAGCTCAGCGTCGTTAACTTTCTCGTGCGCAACGCGCTGCCGGTGCTGGCGCTGGGCGTGATCGTGATCTTCCAGCCTGAGATCAGGCGCACGCTGGAACGAGCTGGTCGCACCAGCATGCGCCGCTGGCTGCTCAACTCCAGCGAAGAAGCCGTGCTGGACGAGATCTCAACCGCCGTCATCGAGATGGCCCGCAACCGCCACGGCGCGATTATCGTGATCGAGCGGGGAACCGGCCTGGAGGAGTTCACGGAAACAGGCGTCCATCTAGACGCGGAGCTCAACGCCCGGCTACTGCAGAGCATCTTCTTCCCCAACTCGTCCCTGCACGACAAGGCGGTGATCATCCACGAACAGCGTGTCGTGGCCGCGTCGTGCACGCTGCCGCTCTCCATGGGGTCGGGCACCGGGCGCATGGGTACGCGTCACCGTGCGGCCCTCGGGGTCAGCGAGCAGACCGACGCGGTCGCGGTGGTTGTATCCGAGGAGACGGGCGGAATCTCGATCGCCTCCGAAGGGCGGCTGATCCCGCTACGAGACGAGACGCGAGTCCGCTCGACACTGGAAGCGCTGCTGGTCTCGCGTCGTGCCAACCTTCAACCCGCCGCGCCGCGACAGCAGGTAGGGTAGGCGGCCGTCGATGCCTGCAGCATGGCGCCGCACTGCCACGCCGATCGCCCTCGCGCTGGTCTCACTCCTGGCCGCGATCGCCTTGTGGGTGGCGGTCACCGACGCGGAGAACCCGCGCAACGCCTACGAATACGGCGGCGGGCTGATAGTCAACCCGGTAAACGTGGCTCAGGGCCTTGCGATCGCCGGCCTGAGCGAGAACGTCGTCTTCATCCGGGTGCGCGCGACGGAGGAAGCCTTCAGCGAGCTGACGACAGCGGACTTCGTGGCCGAGGTAAACATGTCGGGCGAGCGCCAGGACACGTCTAACAAGGCGGTCTCGGTGCGGGTAGCGGGACGCGACGACATCGAGATCATCGATGTCTCACCATCGACAGTCCAGGTCCTGCTCGACGACGAAGCATCGAAGCAGGTGCCCGTGCAGATCAACCGTCTGGGCGCAACGCCGCAGGGCGTCATAGTGGCATCTATCGAGACGAACCCGACGACGGTCACGGTCACCGGCGCCGCCAGCCTGATCAACCGCGTCGAAAGCGCCTCCGCCGACATCAATCTGACCGGCCTGCGCGTCAACCAGGAGCAGCAGTTCGTCCTGACGGCTCGCGACTCCAGCAGCGTAGATCTGCGTCCGTTGGGGATCGAACCGAGCACGGCAGACGTGCGGGTCACGGTCACCCTGACCGATGTTTCGCGCTCGGTCCCGGTGACGCTGCGCACCCGCGGCAAGGTGGCCGAGGGCTACAACTTGACCTCATTTAGCCTGGACCAAAACTCCGTGACGATCGAAGGGCCAGTCCAAGTTGTCCAGGCGCTGACCAGCATCGATACGGAAGAATTTGACCTCACTGGATTCAGCTCGGACCAGACGCGCTCGGTCAGGCTTCGGCTTCCCACCGGCGTCACCAGCCAGCGCGAGTCCGTGAATGTCACGTTCACCATTGAGCCCACGATTGCTGACTGGACGCTGTTCATCGCTCCGGCCGCGGAGAACGTGCCAGAAGGCCTCCAGGTCGTATTCCAGAACGCCGCGATCACGGTTGTAATCCGCGGCGAACTGCCGATTCTGAATCGCCTGGCGCCGGGAGCCATCCGGGCCGTGGTAGACGTGACCGAGCTACCGGAAGGCGCCCACCTACTCGAACCGGAGATCCAGCTTCCCGAGGAGATCAGCCTGGTGTCCCAGGCGCCTCAGGAGATCGTCGTGGTGCTGCAGCCATGAACCTTAAGCCAGTCGTCGCGCTGGTGGGCCGGCCCAACGTCGGCAAGTCGGCGTTATTCAATCGCATGACGGGCGAGCGGCGGGCCATCGTGGAGGAGATTCCCGGCACGACGCGGGACCGTCTCGTCGGCGAGGTGGAGTGGCGGGGCCGCGCGTTCGACCTCATCGACACCGGCGGCCTAGCTGAACCGACCAGCGTGCAGGGCTCCGGCGCTTACATGGACGCCATCAGATCGCAAGTCGAGGCCGCCGTCGAGGATGCGACGCTGCTGCTCTTCGTCGTCGACACCAAAGACGGCAGCACGTCCGCGGATCACGAGGTCGCCGAACTGCTACGGCGCTCCGGCAAGCCGTTCATCCTCATTGCCAACAAGGCGGACAACCAGCGGCGCAGCGACGAAGCGTCAGAGTTCTACGAGCTCGGACTAGGCGAACCGCAGCCGGTCAGCGCGATCAACGGCGCCGGCGTCGGCGAGCTGCTGGACCTGATTAGCGATCTTCTGCCGGACCTACCCGAGATCGACGAATCGGGCACGCCAGCCGGCCCTCGCGTCGCGATCATCGGCCGGCCCAATGTCGGTAAGTCGGCGCTGGTCAATTCGCTGTTAGGCCAGGAGCGAGTGATCGTCAGCGAGATCGCCGGCACGACACGGGACGCTATCGACACGCCCTTCGAATACGAAGGCGAGCAGATGACCCTGATCGATACGGCTGGCATACGGCGTCCGGGAAGAATCGAGGGGTCGATCGAGCACTACAGCGTGCTGCGTTCTCGCGAGGCGGTAAGGCGGGCCGACGTGGCCGTCGTCGTCTTCGACGCCACGCTGCGGCTGCGAGCGCAGGACCTGCACATCATGAGCATCGCGCTGGAAGAATCGACCGGCCTGGTGATGTGCGCCAACAAATGGGACTTGATCAGAGAAACCTGGGACGAGGTCAAGTTCCGTAACGGCATGCACCGGCGGCTGCGTTTTGCCACCTGGGCGCCGATTACCGTCGTCTCAGCCCTCGAGCGCACGGGGCTCGATGAGCTGATGACGGAGGTGCACGCCGCCGGGGAGGAGCGCAGGCGACGCGTCCAGACCAGCGAGCTGAACGCCATCGTGCGAGGCGCCCTGGCACGACGCCCGCCGACCTTGACGGGCCGCAAGCGGCTCAAGCTGCTTTACGTGACCCAGGCACGCACGGAACCGCCGACCTTCGTCTTCTTCGTCAATGACGCGTCTCTGGTCTCACCAACCTACAAGCGCTACCTGGAAAACGCACTGCGGCGCTTCTTCGGCTATCGCGGCGCCGGCCTGAGGTTGATCTTCCGCACGCGCGGCGAGGATGACGTCGAGGCCGAGCAGCGCCGCGAGCGCGGTGAGCGCCTTCCGCGGCGGCGGACCAGCCGGGCGGCGAGGTAGAGGACGTGGAGATTCTCGCTGCCGTGGTGATCGGCTACCTTCTCGGCTCGATTCCCATGGCCCTCATCGCGGGCAGATTGGCCGGCGGCGTCGACGTGCGCGACCATGGCAGCGGCAAGACGGGCTTCACGAACAGCCTGCGGGTCCTCGGAATGCGCCGCTCCCTGCCCGTCTTCATCGGCGACTACGGCAAGGGGCTGGCGGCGGCACTCGTGCCCTTTATCTGGAACGACGATCCGTGGGCTCGCGCCGCGGGCGGGCTGGCGGCGGTTTGTGGACACGTCTGGCCCGTGTTTGCGGGCTTCCGTGGCGGTCGCGGCGTCCTGACCGGGGCGGGGGCGCTCAGCGGCCTCAGCCCGCTCGCCGTGCTTATCGTGCTGCCGATCGCCGGCGCGACGTTGAAGCTGACGCGCTACATGTCGCTGACCTCGATGGGCGCCGCGGCCCTCGCCGGCATCAGCTTCGCGGCCTTCGCGGCGACGGGCCTGCACCCCTGGGCCTTCGCCGCTGTCGCCGTCGCGGGTGGCCTCTTGACCATCGTGCTGCACCACGACAACATCCGGCGTCTGATCGCCGGCACCGAGCGCCGAATTGGCGAACGGGTCGAGACGCAAGAGGCCTAGATGGCGCGAGTGGCGGTCGTAGGCACGACGAGCTGGGGGACTACCCTGGCGGCGCTCCTGGCGCGCAACGGCAGCGAGGTTAGCCTCATGGCTCGCAGCGTCGCCGAGGCCGACTTAATCAATACGGCGCGTGAGAATCCTCGTCACCGTCCCGGGTTCAAGCTTCCCGAGGACGTGACGGCGACGATCGACCTGAAGGCCGTGGCCAGCGCCGACTTCGTCCTTCTGGCGGTGCCGTCCGCGGGTCTGCGCACCAACCTGGTGCGTCTCGCGCCAGCCATTTCGGCGGCAGCTAGCGTCGTCAGCGCGACCAAAGGCATCGAGGCCGAGGGATGCCTTCGCATGTCGGAGGTGATCGAGAGCTTTGGTATCGAACCGGCCCGCGTCCTGGTGCTATCGGGCCCGAACTTCGCCGGCGAGATCGCAGCCGGCCTGCCTGCCGCCACGGTCGTCGCCGGCCGAGACGAAGGGCGCGCGCAAGAGATGCAGGCGCTGCTCAACGGACCGTCGTTTCGCGTCTACACCAGCGGCGACCCGGTTGGTGTCGAGCTGTGCGGCGCGCTGAAGAACGTCATCGCCATCGCTTGCGGCATGTCGGACGGCCTCGGCTACGGCGAGAACGCCAAGGCGGCACTGATCACGCGTGGCCTGGCCGAGATCACGCGCCTGGGCGTCGCGTGCGGCGCGCAACCCCTGACGTTCCTCGGGCTCGCCGGCATCGGGGACCTGGTGCTGACCTGCGAGGGCAACCAGTCGCGCAATCGGCGTCTCGGCCTGGCGTTGGCGCAGGAAATGGCCCTGGACGAAGCGCTGGAGTCGATCGAGGGCGTCGTCGAAGGGGTGAGCACCGCGCGCTCGGTGCCGCAGCTGGCACGCCGTTTCGGGGTTGAGATGCCGATCTGCGAGTCGCTTCATGCGGTGCTTTTCGACGGTAAGGCAGTCGTTGAAGCCGGCCGGGAGCTGATGGCGCGAGCAGCAAGGCCGGAGCGCGACTGAGCTCAGTTTGACACTCTACAGAGCCGCTGATTAGATAAGAGAGAAGTGTCCTTTGAATCAGACCTCGCAGACCTCGGCGACCCGGCCAAACGCCCCTCCGCGACCCAGCTGGTCAACTTTTCCGAGCTTGACGCGATCGAGCTTGAGCGCTTCACCGCCGCGTGGCCGGAAATCGATGGCAGCAAGCGTCACCTGATCATCACCGAGTTCGCGGAGCTGGCCGGAGACAACGTCGACCTCAACTTCGACGCCATCTACAAGATCGCCCTGGGTGACGAGGAGCCGGAGCTGCGTTCCGCCGCACTTCGCGGCCTCTTTGAATACGAAGGGCGGGATCTGATCGGCGTCCTGGCTGACGTGCTGCGCAACGATCCCGACACTGAGGTCCGCCGCGAGGCAGCCGTCGCACTCGGCCGTTACGCGCTGGCAGCCGAGCTGGGTAACCTGGCTGGCGACAACGCGGCGAAGGTGCGCGAGGTGCTCTTCGAGAGCGCCGAAGACCTAGAAGAAGACGAGATCGTGCGCGGCCGCGCCATTGAAGCGCTGGGAGCGATGAGCGGCGAAGAGACCGAGAACCTGATCGAGAGCATCTACGAGGAAGACAGCATGTGGCTCAAGATCGGCGCCGTCGACGCGATGGGTCGCAACTGTAACCCGGCCTGGATCCCGCTGCTCGCCCGCGAGATGGAGAATGCAGCGCCGGAGATGCGCCACGCGGCCGCCTTCGCCGCAGGCGAGATCGGAGAAGAAGAGGCGATTGCTCAGCTCAAACGCATGGCGGTCGCGGACCCCGACCGGGAGGTGCAGCTGGCGGCGGTGCACTCGTTGGGCAAGATTGGCGGCGCCCAGGCCAAGGTCGCGCTGAAGGCCATCCTTTTCGAAGGTGAAGAGGGTCTGGAAGAGGCCGTGCAGGAAGCCATGCAAGAGATCGAGTTCAACGAAGATCCGCTGGGGTCGATATAGCGATGGCGGGACGTCTCAAGACCGAGAAGGCAACTTCCGCCGGCGGCGTCGTCTTCCGAGTGGTGGACGAGATCCGCCAGGTGCTGCTCTGCGGTCGCGGTTCGGACGGCCTCTGGGCCCTGCCCAAGGGCACTCCCGAGCCTGGTGAGACGCTGGAACAGACGGCACTGCGCGAAGTACGCGAAGAGACGGGCGTAGAAGTAGCGCAAGACGGCATCATCGGCGAGATCAAGTACTGGTTCTCGCGGCCGCAAGAGGGCGTGCGCTACAACAAGACGGTGCTGCATTACCTATTTCGACCGATCGGCGGCGACCCCAGCCTGCACGACCACGAGTTCGACGATGTGCGCTGGTTTCCCGTGCAGGAGGCGCTGAAGCTGATGACCTACGCCAACGAGGCCCGCATCCTGCGGATGGCCGTCGAGATGGTCGAGGGTCGTGACGGGGAGGCGGCGCTGTGACCGCCGTCGCGAGGGAGCTGGCGCGCGGCCAACTGATCGTGCTGCGCGACAAAACGCTGGCGGACGCCGAACAGGACTACGACTGGCGTCGCGACCAGGAGTTGGCGACTTTCGACGCCGCCCGACCCTATGGCGGCAATCTCAAGGACTACGTTTCCGTGCTCAGCGACGAGCTGCGCTACCCCAGCACCCACCGCAAGACGATAGCCGTGGAGGACCATGAGGGCCGCCACATCGGCAACGTCATGTACTACAACGCCGACTTTCAGCGCCGTGAGGTCGAGATCGGCGTGACGATAGGGCTGCGCGACTACTGGGCGCGTGGCTACGGCACCGATCTGCTGAAGACCTTCGTCGGCTATCTGTTCGACACCGTCTCGCTGGAGCGCGTCTATCTGAAGACGCTGGACTGGAACCTTCGGGCGCAGCGCTGCTTCGAGAACGCGGGCTTCGAGCGCTACGGCACGTCACGCCGCGGCGAGTACAACTTCATCCTGATGGACATCCACCGCGACGCCGATCAGGTCGCAGCTGAAACGGCGACCGGATCCGAAGGCTGAGCATCGTCCGCAGCGCCTGCGCCGCGCGAGATCGCCGAGCACATCACGATCAGCACCGCCATGGCGAGCCCGCCTGTCGTGATGAAAAAGAACAGCCAGACCTCGAAACCGCTGGAGGCGAAGCTCGCGAACCACACGGCATAAGCGACGGTGGCGACCGAGACCGCGAGTCCGGCGGCCAGGGCCGCCTGGAACCGCAGCACGCCCATCGCCACAAGGATAAGAAGCGCAACCGAGGTCCGGGCCGTGACGTTCGCCAGGAATATCCATCCTCCGTGGTTGGGAAGGTGGCTCACGGCCTCGATGGTCCCACCGAGCCCGCTGACGAAGACTATCGTTGCACTGGCCAGGGCAGCGGACCACAGGAGACTCGGGGACGTCCGAAATGGTAGAGAGGTCAGCACGAGAACGGCGCCGAACCCCAGGGGCCGAATCGCGGCCTCCACGAACGTCCAGAACGGCGAGAAGAAGGGTCGGTCCGCCTGATGCAGCCCGACCGCTATCGCGGCGCCCATAAGGACGAATCCGGCCCCGACGCCGAAGAGCGAGGGTCCGCCGAGGGGGCGATCGCGACTCCGCAGGGGCAACAAGAGGAACAGAGCGAAGAGAGTACCGACCACCAGGGAGTTCAGCGCTCCCCAGACGCCGTCTTCACCTCTACCCCAAACGACGGGCAAGTCCGCGGCTCTCACGGCAAGCGCAAGCGCCGTGCCCAAGCCTGCAACTCCCAATACCAGCGCCCATGCGGGCCTGCGCCGTGTGGTAAGAAGTTGCGAAGTCGCAAGAACCAGCGCGCCCAGGACCACGGCAAAATGAACCTGCCAGAGGAAGCCCCAGAAGTGCCCGCCGATAAACGCAGGCGCGGGCTGGCCTAGGCCCCGAACTGCCAGCACGATACCGGCCAGGATCGTCGCGATGCCGATAACGCTGGCGGGAGCAGCCACCTAAGCGCCTGAGGCAGCGCTTAGGTGGCTGCTCCCGAACGACGCTGCGACGCCTCGAACATGACGTAAGCCAGCGCTGTGAACGCAGGGAACGCGATGGCCTCGTTTATGAAGACCCAGACCTGGTCCGAATTCGCGTCCGTAGCGAACTTGACCCCAGCGATAAACATGGCGACGAGCCCCGCGATCAGCGCATAGCGCAGGTAGGGGTGCTCCCCCAGCCGGTAGCCGGCGATCTGGCCTCGCGATGCGATCAGCACCATGCTGCCCAGACCGAGGTAGAAGCCCCAGTCCTGCAGCAGAAACCAGAAGCCATTCGAAGGGGCGTCGAGGGAATCGATCCCGAGGATCAAACCCGCGACGATGACGCCGACGCCGCCGATCGCAATCCAGTCCGACAGGCGTGCATCGTTGAGCAGCTCGTTCAGGTTGAACTGGCCGCCCTGCGACCGCGTCATATTGCTCGACGGCTCCAGCGAGACCGCAAACAGGAAGAGCGCCAGACCAGCCGTGAAGCCAAAGCTGCTGAGGAACACCACACCTCGTCGTTGCGGGCGTCCGACACATCGTCGATAGCAATCGCGAGGCCGGCGACCAGCGCCACGGCCCCGAGGATGCGTCCCCACTCGAAGGGACTGCCGAGAACGCGATCATCGCGCGATGCGGCGGAGAGGTAAACAGCAGCGCCGAGCGTCACGGGAATGTAGAAGAAGAGGTCGTTGAGCGGCGTCCAGAACGTTTCGCCCACGTCATCCGTGGCGTCCCACACGGCGAGCGCGATCGACGCCACGACGATGGCGACGCCAATCGCGGGCGTGGCTCGGCGCAGGCTCTCGCCCCAGGGCGCGTCACCGAGTCGCAATGCGCACAGCAGGACAAGCACACCGACGGAGCCCGCGCGGGCGAGGTCCGTCAGCGCGGACCAAAACGCGTAATCGCCACCGTCGCTCAGCTCCTTGATCGCAAGCAACACCCGGCAGCTATCAGGAGCGCGCCGAGGCCGGCGCAAATCGTGAACGGGTCGAGCTGAATTGAGCCTACTGGTCGACCTGGTGTCTGCTGCCCCACGGTATCCTCCTGACGCCCGACGGCGCTGCTCCCCTTGACGAGCCGTCAGGATTTCAGGCGATCGTCGGCCGGTTGTCAAGGCACGGATTGACAGAAGAAGGGTCACACCTTAGCGTCAAGCGAAGTGGCTTCAGTCAGCGAACTCCCAGGAGCGAACATCAGCGCCCAAGCATGACTCAGCTTGCATATGCCTGAAAGGCAGTTCGCCCCGGGTCGGACTCGGGGCGCTTTTGTCGGCAGTAGCGCTGCATCCAGGAATAGAGGTGACGCATGATCCTGCTGTACTCCCAGGTCGGTGAGCTGAGCGAAGAGCAGCTCGACTTCCTCGTCGACAACCTCGAGGAGGAGTGGCCGGAAGACCGCGACTACTACATCAACCGGGCGATGCTGGAGACGCTGAAGCAACGTGGCGCCGATGCAACCCTGCTACACATCCTGACGCAGGCCCTGGGCGACCGCGACGAGGTCGACATCCTCTGGGTCGACACGGAAGAGCTGGAGGAGATGGACGAAGACGAGGACGGCTTCTAACCAGGCATGACGCAGGAATCGCCCGAACTGCAGTTCGAAACGCTGGTCTCGCTGTGCAAGCGGCGAGGCTTCGTGTTCCCGAGCAGCGAGATCTACGGCGGCATCGCCGGCTTTTGGGACTACGGCCCGCTTGGCGTCGAGATGAAGAACAACATCAAGCGCGCCTGGTGGCGGGCTATGGTACAGGAGCGAGCCGACGTCGTTGGCATCGACGCCTCGATCATCATGAACCCGCGGGTCTGGGAGGCCTCCGGTCACGTCGCAGTCTTCACGGACCCCATGGTCGATTGCCGGAACTGCAAGCACCGCTTCCGTGCCGATCACCTTGATTCCGATGTCTGCCCCGACTGCGGCGCCAGGGGCCAGTTCACCGAGGCGCGGCCCTTCAATCTCATGTTCAAGACTTTCGTAGGCCCGGTCGAGGAATCGGCAAGCCAGGTCTACCTGCGGCCTGAGACCGCACAAGCCATGTTCACCAACTTCGAAAACGTCGTGACGTCAATGCGGCGCAAGCTGCCCTTTGGCATCGCTCAGATCGGGCGCTCGTTCCGCAACGAGATCACTCCCGGCAACTTCATCTTTCGCGATCGCGAGTTCGAGCAGATGGAAATGGAATACTTCTGCAGCCCGGGCAGCGACGAAGCTTGGCACGAGCATTGGATCCAGGAACGCTTTAGCTGGTTCAAGAGCCTCGGCATTCGCGAAGAGAACCTCCGCATCCGGCCCCACGACCAGGAAGAGCTGTCGCACTACTCCAAAGGCACGTCGGACATCGAATATCGCTTCGAGGCGATGGGGTGGTCCGAGCTGGAGGGCATCGCCAACCGCACTGACTATGACCTCAAGCAGCATTCCGAGCACAGCGGCAAGAGCCTGACCTACTTCGACGAGGAGACGAACGAGCACATCGTGCCCTACGTCATCGAGCCGGCACTGGGCGTCGACCGCGCGTTCCTCGTGCTGCTGTACGACGCCTACCGCGAGGAAGAGGTCAGGGGCGAAAAGCGCGTCTACCTGCAGCTTCACCCGAGCGTCGCGCCGATCCAGGTCGCGGTGCTGCCGCTATCACGCAACGAGAAGCTGACGCCGCTGGCACGCGAGGTTCATGCTCGGCTGCGTCCGCACTTCATGACGCAGTTCGATGATGCGCAGTCGATCGGCCGGCGCTATCGGCGCCAGGATGAGATCGGCACGCCGCTCTGCGTAACGGTCGATTTCGACTCGCTGGAGGACAACGCGGTCACGATCCGCGAGCGAGACAGCATGGAGCAGTCGCGCGTAAGGATCGAGGAGCTCGTGTCGATCCTGCGGGAGAAGTGAGGCGGCTAGGCGAGAGTAGAGGCGGAGACGACGTGAAGAAACGGCCCCGAGTCGGGGCCGTTTCAGTTGCTTGCCTGGCTCGTGCGTTAGCCGGGCTGGAGTTCTTGAACTTTAGCCCTCGCGGCAGCCTTGTCCTTGTACCAAAGCGCGTTGATCTCCGTGTAGACCTTCATGTTGTCCGGGACGTCGTCCTCGGCGAAGATCGCGGTCACAGGGCAGGCGGGCTCGCAAGCGCCGCAGTCGATGCACTCATCAGGGTCGATGTAGAGCAAGATGTCATCCGTGTCGTCTTCGGATGCAGTCGGGTGAATACAGTCGACCGGACAAACATCGACGCAAGAGCGGTCTTTGGTTCCGATGCAGGCATCGGTGATTGTGTAAGTCACGCTTTATCTCCTTCGCTCTCTATCCCTACTGCCGGACATTCTAGAACGGCTTTTATGCTACAGGGAAGCCGTGTTGCACTCCAGTAGAGCAGTTGGTCCGTCGTCGGCTGACGCGAGCCTACCGCCGGAAGGGCCACCAGCCCTTGCGCTGCTTCGGTGTAGCCTCCGGCGCCTCCTCTTCGAGGCCGGCGACCTCATCCTCGAGACGGCGCCGCAGCTGCAGGATGCGTTCGGCGATCTGCAGCGGCTCGTCGGCGTTCTCCTCGACCTCCGGGAACAAGTGCCGCAGTGAGCCGTCGAAACCCGGGACGGTGCTTCGATGGCCCGGCGCTTCAGGCGTGCCCGCGCCCAGCATGGCGTAAGCCTTCAACTCCGTAATCGAGCCCAGCATCGCGCTGAGCAGGCGCTGCGCCTGGTTGTGGCGCAGCGTCAGCGTCGCAACCGCCATGCGGAGCTGAGGTTGCAGCGAGCTGGCGATCTCCGCCAGGCCGTGCTCCACCGGTTGCTTAGTCATCGGGTCCAGCTCTGACCCGGGCCGGCCCAGGTGGTAGGCGACGGCGAGGAAGACGAGCTTGGCGTCCTCGGACCGCAGTTGAAACGTGACCTCATTCATGGCATCGCAGCAGAAACGAAACCGCCGTCCGCGCCTATCGCGGACGGCGACTTCTGGGCTGCTACTTGTGCATGCGCGCCCATCTAGTCTTTTTTCGCATTTTGCGGTACTTGTGCTTGCGGATCTTCTTGCGCCGCTTTTTGACGACGGAAGACATCAAACCTCCTGTGATCGCAGTCCGAAGGGTCCAAAGCCCCTGGAATCTAGAGAGACGAGCGTCATTATAGCAACGACGCCGTCTTTAAGGCCAAGTCCCGCTTCGATATCGCTTCGGTCCGGGGCACGACGTAGGCAGTTAGGGACATGGGCTCCGACCTCGAAAAGGGATCGGATGCTAGTACTCCAGACGTCCTGAAGCCTGCTTCGCATGGTGATTGGCGGGCATGCCGGGGCACGGGGGGCCTCGATCTCTCTAGACGACGTTGGGCAGAGGCCACTTCAACTCGCAGCTGAGGCAGCGAGCCTGAATCAGCGTGTCATCGGACCAGTAGCTGACGGTGAAGTGCTCGTGACAACGAGGACACTCCTGATCGCCCAATCGGACTTCGCGATCTTCCTTGGCTGGGGGAGTGCTCTGAGGTGAGGTCATCGAGCCTCAGTATAGCAGCGGGCTACTTGGGAGGTAGCGCGGGCGGTCACGTCCCGGGCCGGAAATTGACGCTTACGCGTCCTCGACGAGGTCGTCAGCGGCAAGCGGGTCAAGCTTGACCCCCAGCTGGACGAGCGTGAGAGCGATGCGCCGACGTATTGAACGCTGCTTTTCTTCTTCGCCGCGCGTGAATTCAAGCATGATGTGGGAACGCTCGCCCGCACGAGCCGCGTCCGCTTCCATGAAAGCGGTAAGGCTGTCAGACAAGCCGTAAATACTTTGCAAGTGTAAGGTTCCTCCTGTGATATGCAGGCTTTGTGCCTGTATATAGAGTATACCTATTTATCGGCAGTTTGTCATTAGAATTTATTAATTAAATAAGTGAATGAACCAACGAAAAATGTTCAGATATTCGCCAGACAGCATCGAGCGTGACGGGCGGAGGTGAAGGCCTCCGCCCGCGACGCTTTGTTAGCTACCCGTAGCGCGCATCGACGACAGCGAGCCCGCGACCAGCATCAGAGTCCCGATCGCGATCAGACCGGCGCTCAGTGCCCGATTCTCGGACTGCAAGCCCCCGTCTCCCGTTGATGGAGGTGTAATCGGCGCCGGACCCCCGGAGGGCGATCCAACTGTGAACCCGCTGACCATACCCTTGAACGCGTGCGGCACGCCGTCAACGTCGGGAAGGAAGCAGATGAGGACGTAATTGCCGGTGTCCAACGGGTGCGCCAATGCGGCGGTGCCCGTGGCGCCCGGTTCAAGGATGCCCAGAAAACCGAAGTCCTGGAGCAGGCTCTCGTCATCGTTTTCCAGAGCGCCCAACAGATCCGCAGTGCCTATCGCCCCGGCAAAGCTGAAGGATGACGATCTCATGATCATGTTCGCCGATGTTCTCCGCACTGAAGGCAAAGTTGCCAGATGCGAGGGCTCCATTCTCGTAGACGAAGGCGAATTCCTGCAGCGCAAGGTCGACGACCGAAGCACCCTCAGGCACTTCCGCCGAACCCGACCGCGAGCCGTCTACAATCCAGATGCCTCCCTGGAAAATGAACGACAGATCCTCTGGCGCGAGGCCGAAACCGGCTTCGAAGTCCACGGTTGCCGTGGCGCCGGTGCTCGTCGCCGTAACGTTTCGAACGGCGCGGATGACTGTCGGTTCGCCAAAGAACTCGCGGTCAGACGCGGCTTCAGATTTCGTCTGGAAGAATTCATCCTCGAAGCCCTTGTCGGTAAACAGTCGTGCTAGAGCGGGCGTCGCCTCGGTTGCAGGCCGCGACAGCGGCCTGCATCGTCGCAGTGATGCCCTGCTCGAGCTGCGTTTCCTGGGCGCTGGCGGTTCGAGAGCTATTGAGCCCAAACCCGGCGGCCGCGACCAGCAAACCTGACAGAAGAAGCGAAACCGGGAGCAAACCTTTGAGCATCTTCTTTCCTCCGGTGTGTACGCGGGGTGACGATGGCGCAATGCTATACCTTTCGGGTCCTGGAAGTGCGCTTGGCGAGTCGGCTGGGCCTGGGCTACTGGGCCATCTCGACGACGGTGACGCCTTCGCCTCCGTCGCGCGGCTCCGCGTAATCGAAGCCTTTGACCAGAGGGTGCTTCGCCAATAGCTGGCGCACTGCGTTGCGCATCTTGCCTGTGCCTTTGCCGTGCACCACGCGCAGCCTCGGCATGCCGGC
This sequence comes from Dehalococcoidia bacterium, assembly GCA_965197795.1. GTDB lineage: Bacteria > Chloroflexota > Dehalococcoidia > DSTF01 > WHTK01 > WHTK01. The sequence continues at coordinate 2,018,465 of OZ240228.1, forward strand.
GCGGAAGCCATCGTCGAGGAACTTCTCGATCGTGGGCAGCGCCTCATCCAGCGTCTGGCCGCGAACCTCGATCTCCCCTGGCGCCCAGGCGGGGGCTTGCGGCACGGACACGCTGCGCTGCGCAATTGGGGCGGTTGCTGCTTTCTCCACCCGCACGATCTGGCCGATGCCAACGCGAGCTCGAAGGCCGCCGAACGACACGTCTAGCTCGCCGCGAGCGTCGGGCGCCGAAAGCGCTTCGGCTGCCAGCGGAATGCCCTGCACCCAGACCTCAGCGCCGGCGACTACCTGCTCCGGCTGCAGCCCGCCACGACGGCGCCTACGCGACCGGCGGCGCAAGCGGCGAGCCGTGCCGACGGCTTCATCGATCGCGGTACGCGCCTGTGTGGCCTCTTCCGGGGTGGCGAGCGCCGGCTGACGCTGCGCGGCGCGCTGCGCCCTGGCGAGCGCCGCACGGGCGGCCTCGACCTCTTCCTCCAGCGCCAGCGCCGCCTCGTCAAGGCGCCGCGCGCGCTCCTCGTCGATGCCAGCCAACCGTTCCTCGATCTGGCCGCGGGCCTGCTCAGCGCGACGCCGTGCCTGTTCTTCGGCCCGGCGCTCGGAAGCCGCCGCCTCGCGCTCGGTGTGGAGCTCGGCCAGCAGCGAGTCGAGCGCCGCTTCCTCCGGCGCCAACGACTCCTGCGCCGCCTTGAGGATCGATTCAGGCAGCCCGAGTCGCGCCGCGATCGCGAGCGCGTTGCTGCGGCCCGGGACGCCCATGATGATGCGATACGTCGGCGCCAGCGTCGCCGAGTCGAACTCGACCGCCGCGTTGACGATGCCACGCTCCGAGTGCGCGAACAGCTTCAGCTCGCCGTGATGCGTCGTCGCCACGGTCAGAGCGCCGCGCTGCAGCAGGTCTTGCAGCAGCGCCCTCGCGAGCGCAGCGCCTTCGGAGGGGTCAGTGCCGGCCGCCAGCTCGTCCAGCAAAACAAGCGCCTTGGGGGTAGCACGCTGCAGCAGCGCGGTGACGTTTCGCAGATGGCCGCTGAAGGTCGACAGCGATTGCTCGATGCTCTGCTCGTCGCCGATATCGGCCAGCACTTCCTCGAAGACGGGTAACGTGCTGCCGGGCCCGGCCGGCACCGGCAGTCCGGCCTGCGCCATGAGGCAGAGCAGGCCCACCGTCTTCAGCGCGACGGTCTTGCCGCCGGTGTTGGGGCCGGTAATCAGCAAGACGCGGTCATCGCCACCGATACGCAGCGAAATCGGCACAGGCGACGCCAGCAACGGATGTCGCGCTTCCTCCAGGTCGAGCACGGCCGGCGCTTCGACCAGCCAGCTATCGGGTGACTCGTCGGCGCTGGCGGAGGACAGCACCGTCATGCCCGGGGACGCAAGCTCCTGGGCCAGGCTCGCCGAAGCCAGCACCAGGTCGAGCTCGGCGAGGCATTCCACGTTGGCCCCCAGATCGGCGGCCTGTTCCCCAACCAGGCCGCTGAGACGGCGCAGGATGCGTTCGATTTCGCGCTGCTCTTCGATTTGCAGCTCTCGCCACTGATTCGCCAGTTCGACAACCGCCAGGGGTTCGATGAAAAGCGTCGCGCCGCTGGACGACACGTCGTGCACGATGCCGCGCATCTCACCGCGAAAGTCAGCCTTGACCGGTACCACGTAGCGGCCGTCGCGAAGCGTGACTATCGACTCCTGCGCCGCGAGTTTGCCGGCCTGAGACGCGAGGAAGTCCTGCAGGCGTTGTTGCAACCGGTCGTGCGACGATTTTATGTCACGTCGGATCACTCCGAGCGCCTGGCTGGCGCCATCGACCACCTCGCCACGCTGGTCCAGCGCCGCCGCGATCTCGTCGATGAGGTGCTGGCCTTCGACCAGCCGCTCGCCAAGCAAGCCGAGGTGCGGCAGCGAGGTCGCGAGCCGTGTTAGCGCGTTGCGGGCGTGCTGCGCCGCGCGTTGTGTCGCCGCCACGGCAAGCAGCTCCTGGCCGTCAAGCAGTCCGTCCAGCGATGCTTTCTCCAGGGCGGAACGCACGTCTACCGCTCCGGCGAGGCTGAGCGGCGTGCGCATCTCGCGCAGGCGCAACGCCTCGGCCAGCGTCTCTTGTCGCTTCAGCGCCTCGCGATAATCGGCCGCGGGGCGCAGCGCGAGCGCCAGGTCGTGCCCAGCCGAGAACGACGTCAGGCCGGCCAGGCGCGCCAGCACCTTGTCGAACTCGAGGACGCGCAGGGCGTGTTCGTCCATGAACTCGATTGTATCTGCTAAGGGCTGACTGGAGGACTGAGGATCGCACTTCTACGCCTGCAGGTTGAAACCTGCAGCTACGGGTGTGAAACCTGCAGCCAGGCCCCGACAGGACGTTTTGTGAAGCTGCAAATTTCAATCTGCTGAGTTCGTCTAACTACCAGGCGCCGGTTCAGTGCAGGCCTGCCTGCTTCATGGCGATGCGGATGCTGTCGTAACCAACCTGGCCGACACGGGATGCTCTCTACAGTAAGCCGCGATCAGCGCCATGAAGCGCTCACCGAAGTCGGCCTGCTTGCGTTCGCCGACGCCCGTCACGGCGAGAAACGCCTCCGCCGTGACGGGTCGCTCGCGGGCAAGCTCGCGCAGCGTCAGGTCGCCAAAGATCACGAAGGGTGGCACGGCGCGCTCGTCCGCGATGGCGCGCCGCAGCTGGCGCAGCGACTCGAACAATTCGCGCTCGACTCCGTCCCATTCAACATTGGAGCGCCGCAGCTGGCGCAGCGACTCGAACAATTCGCGCTCGACTCCGTCCCATTCAACATTGGAGCGCCTCTCTGGCGCCGGCTCCTCTGGCAAGCGGAGCGCCACCTTCTGCTCGTCGTTGCGCAACCCGCGGCCCTTCTGCGTCACGGTGAGCACGGGCCGGTCGCCACTGGAGCGGTGCAGTATCCCCTGCTCGACGAGCTGCATGACGAGTGCCTGCGCGTCGCGACGATCCTTCTGCGCGAACGAGCCGTAGCTTGGTAGCCGGTCGTGACCGCGAGCGCGGATTTTCTCCAGGTTCGCGCCGGTTAGGACTTCCGCCACGTAGCCGACACCGAATGGAAGCTTTAGCGAAACGACGCATTCGACGATCTGGCGTGCGATTGAGGAGCTGTCCGCCATGGGTGGCGTTGCTTCCGTCAGGCAGACGTCGCAGGCGCTGCAGTTCGAGGCTTCGTAGGGCTGGCCGAAGTAGGCCGACAACGCCTGATGGCGGCACACGCGCAGGGTGCAAAACGACTCCATCTCGTCCAGCAGCTCGGTCTGGGCGCGAATGACGCTCTGCGGCTGGTCGCCCTCAGAAGCGCTGCGGTCGAACAACGAGGCCCAGCGACGGGCATCGCCGGCGCCGAGAAACAAGACGCATTCGGCGTCGAGGCCGTCGCGCCCGGCGCGGCCCGTTTCCTGTTGGTAGTGCTCGATCGACTTCGGCATCGCGGCGTGGATGACGCAGCGCACGTTGCTGCGGTCGATGCCCATTCCGAACGCCACGGTCGCTACCACGACGTCGAGACGTTCTCGCGCGAACGCGTCCTGCACCTTCGTCCGTGCCCGCGAGTCCATCCCGGCGTGATAGGCGGCGGCGCGGAAGCCGGCGGCTTTGAGCCCATCCGCCACCTTCTCCGTGTCGGCGCGACTGATGCAGTAGACGATGGCCGCCTCGTCCTGGTGACGACGCAGCGTCTCGACGATCTGCGCCTCGATGTTGCGACGCGGGACGATTCGGTACGTGAGGTTGGCGCGGTCGAAGCGCCCGACCAGGACACGAGGACGGTTGAGCTTGAGTTGCGCCACGATGTCGCGGCGCACGCGCTCCGTGGCGGTCGCGGTGAAGGCATGAATCGAAGCGCCGGGAAAGTGGTGGCGCAGCTCTGCCAGCCGGCGATACTCGGGACGAAAGTCGTGGCCCCACTGGCTGATGCAGTGCGCCTCGTCGATGGCGAAGTTGCTCACGCCTGCGCGCTGCAGATACTGGATGAAGGAGGGCATCAGCAGCCGCTCCGGCGAAACGAACAGCAGTCGCAGCCGGCCGGCCGCCATGTCGGCCCCGATCTGGCGCCGCTCGCTCTCTTCGACGCCGCTGTAAAGTGCCGCGGCCGGGTAGCCGCAAGCACGCAGCGCGTCCACCTGGTCCTTCATAAGCGCGATCAGCGGCGACACGACGACGTCGGTCCGGCCCGACACCAGCGGCGGGACCTGATAGCAAAGCGACTTGCCGCCGCCCGTCGGCAGCACGACCAGCGAATCCTGTCCGTGGAGGCCGGCCTGGATCGCCTCAGCCTGCAGCGGTTTGAGCTCGGTATAACCCCAGAATTTCGCCACGACGGCGGAGACGGAGGGTCCTGGTGCGGCGGTTGCGGTGGTTCTCATGCGACGACTCTACACCAGAACAGAACATGTATGCTAGTATCGGACCGTATCTGATGCGGCGTGCTACAGGCTCGCGCTGCAAGTCTGGATTGACCCCAATCTTGTGCCGCCCTTCAGTGGGGTCCGGGGTACCCCCGGCTTCAATTATCAGCGTATAGTGGCGCCAGCCCCGTCTCCCCTCATCGGCTGCGTCTTGAGAAAATCGGGCGACGGGCAATCGACGCCCCGGCCAGCCGGGGCGCACCCGGCGGGGGTTGAACTGAGCGAGATCCTCTATCGCAAGTGGCGTCCGCGCACGTTCGCGGAGGTGGCTGGGCAGGAGCACGTCGCCACCACGCTTAAGAACGCCCTGGCGTCCAACCGCGTGGCACACGCCTATCTCTTCGCCGGCCCGCGCGGCACCGGCAAGACGAGCAGCGGCCGTCTCATGGCAAAGGCGCTGAACTGCACCGACCGCCAGGACGGCGAGCCTTGCAACCGCTGCGAATCCTGCCTCACCTACCTCGACGGCCGCGCCATGGACCTGATCGAGCTCGACGCGGCGAGCAACCGCGGCATCGACGACATCCGCGACATGCGCGACAAGGTCGGTTTCCATCCGACGTCCGGCGACTACAAAGTCTACCTCATCGACGAGGTGCACATGCTGACGGACGCGGCGTTCAACGCGCTACTCAAGACGCTGGAAGAGCCGCCGCCGCACGTCATCTTCATCCTGGCGACGACCGAGGCACACAAGCTGCCGGCCACGATCCTGTCGCGTTGCCAGCGCTTCGACTTCCGCCGCGCGCCGGTGGCTTCGATGGTCGGCAACCTGCAGCGCATCTGCGACGGCGAGAGCATCACTTGCGAGCCGGCCGCGCTGGAGATGATCGCCCGCAGCGCCACCGGCAGCCACCGCGACGCCGTCAACCTGCTGGACCAGCTCGCGACTTCGTACGGCAGCGACCTGACCGTGGAGCACGTCCGGGCCGGCCTCGGCCTGATCGGCGACGCGCGCGCCGGCGAGCTGGCGCAGATGGCGCTCAACGCCGACATGGCGGGCGGCCTGACCCTAATCGCGGCGGTGCGCGATGATGGACTCGACCTGCGCCAGTTCCAGCGCGAGCTGGTCGACGAGCTGCGGGCGCTGCTGATGGTCAAAAACGGCATCGAGCCGGCGGAGGGGGCGCCACAGGAGCGCCTGCAGGAGCTGCGCGCCGCCGTCAAAGACGTCCCGACTGCGCAACTTCTCACGGCGCTGCGCGCCTTCGGTGCGGCGGACCTCAAGGCGGACCCGAACTCGACGCTGCCGCTCGACATTGCGCTGGCTGAGTGCGCCCTGAGCGCTGGGACATCCGGCAACGCAGGCATGGGGCAGGTGGCGCCGCCGGCAGCCGCCGCGCCTACCGCAAAGACGCCGCCTGCTCAGCCTTCAGCAACGGAGACGCCTCGGGCGCGAGATCAATCGCCGTCCGCTCAATCGCAACCGCCCGCCGCCCCGGAAGAGACGGCGCCACAGCCGGCCGAAGCCGCCGTCGCGACGGCGGCCGCGCAGCCCGATTCGGCGCCACAGCCTCAGCCGGTCCGAGTCGCCGTCGAACGCAGCGGCAACCACCTCGAGGACGCCAGAGGCCAGATGCGCGCCGTCTACGAGAAGGCGCGCGCCTCCGGATTCCAGCTCGGCGCCCTGCTCAACAGCGGCTGCGATATCATTGAGGCCGACGAGTCCGCCATCGTCGTCGGCTTCAAACACCAGAACCACGCCGACAAGGTATCCGAGAAGCCGAATATCGACGCGTTGGCGGCCATCGTCTCGGAAGTCATGGGCCGGCCACTCGACGTCCGTTGTGTACACGAGCCGTCGGTCGAGTCCTGGAACCAGCGTGGCAGCGCGGGGGCTAGCTCGCTGGTGCAGGCAGCGCAGGAGATGGGCGGGCGCATTCTTTCGTCCGAGCCGGGGGATCAGCCATGAACCAGGACATGCTCAAACAGCTCGCCGAGATGCAGGAGCGCATGGCCAAGGCGCAAGAAGAGATCGAGAGCCGCGTCGCCGAGGCGACAGCCGGCGGCGGCGCCGTCAAGGTCGAGATGACCGGCGACTACAAGGTCAAGTCGCTCAAAATCGACCCCGACGCGGTCGACCCCGACGACCTCAGCATGCTCGAGGACCTGGTCATCGCGGCGATGAACGAGGTTATCGCGCAGGTCCAAGCGTTCCACGCCGACTCGATGGGCGCCGTCACCGGTGGTCTCGATTCGCTGCTGCCCGGCCTTGGCGGCGGCGATGCAGGTGGCGCGCCGCCCGGACTGAACCGCGCCGCCCGGCGCGCCAGCAAGAGGTAGGGACGTGAACGAGCCCTGGCGACCCACCGGGGCCGCTGCCCCGGTAGCCAAGTTGATCGAGGAGCTGCACCGCCTGCCCGGTATCGGGCCGAAGGGCGCCCAACGGCTCGCCTACCACCTGCTGCGAGCTTCCAAGGACGAGGCGACCGCGCTGGCCGAGGCGATCGTCGAGGTCAAGGACAAGATCACGCTTTGCTCCCTGTGCCAGAACACGACGGACGTCGAGCCCTGCACCATCTGCGGCGACGAAGGACGCGACCGCAGCGTGATCTGCGTCGTCGAGGAACCGATGGACATCCTGGCGATCGAGCGCACACGCGGCCACAAAGGCCTGTATCACGTGCTGCACGGCTCGATCTCGCCGATGGAGGGCGTCGGGCCGGAGCAGCTCAAGATTCGCGAGCTGCTGGAACGCCTGCGCGACCACAGCGTCACCGAGGTGATCATGGCGACGAATCCCAACCTCGAAGGCGAGGCGACGTCTATGTACATCAGCCGTCTGCTGCAGCCACTCGGCGTCAAGGTGACGCGCCTGGCGCGCGGCCTGCCGATGGGCGGCGACCTGGAATACGCCGACGACCTGACGTTGGCCCGCGCGCTGGAGAACCGTCAGGAACTCTGATTTGCGGGACACCATGCCCGACATTGCTTGCCTGAATCGCACGGAACGACTGCAGGAAAAGCCGTCAGCGTGATCCGCGCCGTCATCTTCGACATCGGCGGGCCGCTTGACCTCGAGACGTCCTTCGAGGCCGCGATCGACGCCGACAGACGCGTCGGGCTAGCAAAAGAAGGATTCGCGGTGAGCCGACGAATCGTGGGCCGCCGCGTACAGGCACGCCGTGGAGACTTTCGCGCCGAGCGCGCGCCAATCGGTCATAGCAGCTGGAGCGTTGACTCGGCGTCTCCAGGCAGGCCCTCCGCGACAGGCAGCTGACTCATAACCCGAGACTAGGCGGGCCAGTTTTCGCGGCGGTTACGGCGGCGTTGCCATGACGTTAGGAGCGCCTACGTTACGAGCGTTTTAAGTGCGTGTTACGTATGGTTATGTGAAGCAAAGAAAAGCGTGTAAGTAGGCGCACCCAGGTTGCGACAGTTGGGGGCGACGTTGTAGCCCAACGACAGCACGCTCGCCTGTGTTAGGGCAGCGGGTGCTTGCTTCCTATTTGCCGCCCTGGTGAACAAATCTTAGTCGGTCTCGGGTGGCTGGGTGGGAGGAGAAGCTGAGGTTCTGAAGGAATGTTGATGCGAAAAAGATGCGAGGGTGGCAACGGCTCCGCCACCCATCGTGAGTATCAGACCAGGAGCTGCTTCGTAGGGTCCACCTGGATTGAAGTCCCACTGATTCGCTCTGCGAATCCTTCGAGGTCATTCCACACAAGAACGGACACCAGAGTGCCTAGTCCAGCCACCAGAAGTGCAAGCCACGCCCACCCTTCAGTCCGCGCTGCAAGTGTTGCTACTGCCCCCACCACTGCCAGCGCTGCGGTGTACACTCCCTCCCCTTCTGTACCGTTGGCCTCAAGGATATCTGCACGGACCCAGGGCAAGAACGAACCGACGAGCATGGCACCGAAGCCTAGAAGTGAGACGACCTGTGCACCAGAGAGTGACGTGTCCTCACCAGGAGTCTTCTGCCCAAACTGTTGATTCATAATTCGTCCTCTCGAGTCCGAGCTCACCTCTCAGGCTCTAACCTTGCAAGGCTTCTTGCGCCCACGCATGATCCGTCATAATCCAGCAGTTGATCAGGGTTGATCTTGCGGTCCGATTGTTGGCACTCGACACGCATTATCGATGGGCAGGCGTCGAGCGTGAATTGATCCGTCAGCCACGGCTCGATGGGCATTAGTCCTCATCTGATACCCTGCAGCTACAGTGCCACGGCCACGCGTCTACAAGACTCAGGCGATCGTCCTGCGGCAGCGCAAGCTCGGCGAAGCCGACAAGATCGTCACGCTGTACTCCCCCCATTACGGCAAGATCGACGCGGTAGCCAAAGGGGTGCGGCGCACCAAGAGCCGCCTCGCCGGGCACCTGGAGCCGCTGACGCTGGGCTCCTACTTGCTAGCCGAAGGACGCGACCTCGACATCGTCACGCAGGCGGAGACGGTCGACGCCTTCGCATCTCTTCGTGGCGACCTGGAGCGCATCAGCCGGGGGCTGTACTGCGCCGAGATGGTCGATCGCCTGACGCCGGAGCGCTCCGAAGGCAGTCCGATATTCCGGCTGCTGCAGGAAACGCTGAGCTACCTCAACGCGTCGCCGGAGTACGAAACCGCAACGCGGCGCTTCGAGTTGCGGCTGCTCGGTGAGCTGGGCTATCGCCCCGCCCTATTCGAGTGCGCCGCTTGTGGCCGCCGCCTGGAGCCGGTCGCGAACTTCTGGAGCTCGGACGCGGGCGGCGCCATCTGCCCTGCCTGCGCCGACGACTCGCTGAGGCTGGCGCCGCTCAGCGTCGACGCGCTGAAGATGCTACGCCTGCTACAGCGCTCGCCTTATGAGGAGGCGGTGCGCGTACGGATCTCCGCACGGCTGGCCGCCGAGCTCGAGTCCTGCCTCGGTGACTACGTGCGCTTCGTGCTGGAGCGCGAGGTACGCAGCGCCGGCTTCGTCGAGACGCTGCGCCGCCATCCGGCGGTGCCGCAGACCAACACGCCGACTTGATGCCGACCAAACGAATCCTCGTCTTCGACCTCGACGGAACGCTGATCGACACGATGTCCGACCTGGCGGACCTGTTCTGCGACATGCTTCATAGCGAGCAGGGCGTGCCGGACGAGATCAGCCGTTCGATTTATGTCGAGCTGGCCGGCAAAGGTCCACGACCTCAGTTCGAAGCGGTGGTCGAGGCGCTGGGCCGGCCAGACCCGGCGCTGGTCGACGACATCACGCAACGCTACTGGCAACGCGCCGAGACCTTCGAGCCGGTTGCCTTCCCGGAGACGCTGGATGTGCTGCAGCAATTACACAGCGACGACCACACACTCGTCGTCAGCAGCGGCGGCACCACCGCTTCCGTCCAGCGCAAAATGCGTTTGACGGGTATCGATCGCCTGTTCAGGCTGGCCCTCGGCACGGACGAGGGTGTGCCTGGATGCGCAAGGGGCCCGGTCATTTCAGCTCGATTTGCACCTCGCTGACGCTGACCGATGGCGAGCTTATGGCCGGCGGCGTCTTTGTTGGTGATTCCGTGTACGACATGCAGGTGGCGCGTGACGCCGGGATCTTCGCGGTAGGACGATTGACCGGGGGCAACCGAGAGACCTTGCGGCAGGCCGGAGCGCAGCATCTGATTCAAGACCTGCGCGAAATGCACGCTCTGCTGGCAGCGTTGTAGATCAACACCAGCCTCTTTCGCGTATTATTGTTAGACACTCTTTGGGCAAGAAGGGGAGAGAGTTAATGCCGCTATACGAGTACTACTGTTCAGGCTGTGACGGTGTCTTCGAGGAACTGCGCTCCATGCGCGAATCCTCAGAGCCTCAGCCGTGCCCACTATGCGACCGCGATTCGCAGCGCATCATGCCGACGACGTTCTCCGCGTTCACGTTCCGTGACGGCATGCCGCGTCGCATCCCAGACGACTTCAAGTACTGGCACTCGGACGGCACCAAGGTCAAGTCGATGAACACCGGTGGCGTGCCAACGGGCGAGCACCCCGAGCTCTATCGACGGCCACCGCGCCAGCGGCCGACGGCTGCCCAACGCGAGGAGATGCGCGAGATCAATCACCTCAAAGGCCGTCACGCCAAGATGATGTTCGATTCGGGCGCCCCGATGGCGATCGGCCAGGACGGCAGGCCGCTGCTCTCGCCGGGCTTCGGGACCAGCGGCCACATCCCACGCGACGACATGAAGAAGGCCACTTAGTAGAACGGACGAAGCTTACGAAAGAGGCGGCCGATTGGGCCGCCTCTTCATTTCAGCCAACCTGAGTGTCAGGATCTGCGATCTGTGACGAAATGGGCCAGCCCGACCATGGCGTGGCGCGCTTCGCTAGCCGCCATTGTGTCGATTGTGCCGAGAACTGGCGCTTCGAGCGCCTTGAGCGCCTTGTCCCTGAAGTCGCACGCCACCGCAAGCGACTCGTCGAGAATGTCAGACTCCTGGATCATCTCGATCGCCCGCTGCAGGTCCCGGTCCTTGTCCTCCCCGCCAGCGAAGAAGCTCTCCACCGGATTGTCCTCGGGAAAGCGCTCGCTCAGGATCAGCGCCGGCAGAGTCAGCGTGCCGTTCGACAGGTCGCTGCCCACGGGTTTGCCCATCTCCGCTTCGTCGCCACTGAAATCAAGGATGTCGTCCATCACCTGGAACGCCATGCCCATGTTCTCCCCGTAGAAACGCAACGCCAGTGCCTGCTCATCAGACAGGCCCGCGATCATCGCGCCGCCCTGGGCCGAAGTGGCGAAGAGCGAGGCCGTTTTACCGTAGATGCGGTTGAAGTACTGCATCGTCGACTGGCCGTAGTCGTACGCGCTGAGGTCCTGTTGCAACTCACCCGTCGCGATCTCCATCAGCGTCTTGGCGAAGAGACGAATCACTTCGATGTTGCCGGTCCGGGCCACGAGCTCGGCGGCGTGGGCGAACATGTAGTCGCCCACCATGACGCTGGCCGCGTTGTTGACCAACGCGTTTGCGGTGGCCTGGCCGCGTCGCGTCGACGCGGCGTCGATAACGTCATCGTGGACCAGCGTCGCGGTGTGCAGCAGCTCGATCGATGCCGCTAGCGGCACCAGCAGGTCGAGGTTGTAGTGTCCCATGCGGCCCACCAGCAACGTTGTCGCCGGACGCGCGCGCTTGCCGCCGGCGACGAGCAGATGGTCCAGGATGTTGGCCAGGAACGGGAAGTTGTCCGGGCTTAGCGAGCGCAGCAGGATGTCGACGCGAGCGATGTCCCGCTGCACGGGTCCGTAAAGGCCCTCCGACTCGAGCACCGCAATGCCGGGCTCGGAGGAGGTAAGCGGCGCATAGGCGCCGATCGGCGCACCGACGGCGGGACGGCCAAAGCGTTTGAAGTACTTGACGGTACGCCTGCCGAAGCCCGCCGGCCCTTCGATGCGCCAGGACTCCGCCGCGCGGCTGATCAAGAGTGCTCCGGTCATCCGTGACCTCCGGTTGCATCCACCGCCACCGGCAGACCGAACAGGCGTCGCGCATTTGCGCTGGTGACCTCACCAATGTAATCTAAAGAGGCTCCGTGCAGAATAGCGATCTGCTGCGCCGCCTCGATCACGTAGGCTGGCTCGTTGCGCTTGCCACGATGAGACTGCGGCGCGCCGTAAGGCGAATCCGTCTCGATGACAAGCGATTCGAGCGGCAGTTGGGCAACGACGTCGCGCAGCGGTCCTTGCCTGGGGTGTGTCACCGACGTGTGCACCGAGATGACGAAACCGAGGTCGATGTAGCGCTGCGCGTCCTCCAGCGTCCCGGTGAAGTAGTGCAGAACGCCCAGCGGCCGCCCGGCAAAGGCGGGGGCGGCGCGGCGAGCCCACGGCTCCAGCTGCCCCGCCAGCGCCTCCCAGGCGTCGCGGCAATGCACGACGACGGGCATCGTGTGGCGCTCCGCCAACGCGAGCATCTGATCGAGCGCCGCGACCTGATTCTCGATTGACGAGTGCATGCGGTAGAAATCGAGCCCTATTTCACCCACGGCCACGACATGCTCGTCGCGCAGCAGCGCTTCGACACCAGCCAGAGACTCGGCATCCAGCTTCGAGGCCTCGTGCGGGTGATAGCCCGCCGTCGCGAAGACGCCCTCATGATGGCGCGCCAAGTCGAGTCCGCTCTGCGCAGACGCCAGGTCGACCGCCGGCAGCAGGAGCATCGTCACGCCTGCTTCGTGAGCCCGCTGGATGGCGGCCTCCACGTCCTCGGCGAACTCGGGTTCCTGCAGGTGGGCGTGGGTGTCGACGAAACCGCTCACGCCACGACCTCCGGCGCTTCAAGCTTCTTGAATAGCGGCTCCGGCTTCTGCAGCGGTTTACCCGCCACCGGCGCCTCGACCGACCAGCCCTTGGCGTCGATCGCGTCGTCGTGGCCGAGCATGGCGTGCAGACGCTGCGAGCTGAACGGCAGGTAGGGATAGAACGCCAGCTTGAGGCAGTCGATGGCGCCGATCGCCGTGTAAAGCGCGCGTGCGGCGGCTGGGGGGTCGCTTTCGCGGGTCTTCCAGGGCTCCTCTTGATTCAGATAGCGATTCGCCTCCTGGGCGTAAGCCAGCGCCGTGCGCAAACCTTCTCGGAAGTGACATACCGCGATGCTATCCCCGACTGACTTCAGCGCCTGCTGACCGTGGTCGAGCAACGCCTGGTCGGCCTCACGCAGGTCACCCGCCTGCGGCACCTTGCCATCGAAGTTACGGTAGGACAGCGTCAGGACGCGGTTGACCAGGTTGCCCCAGGTCGAGACCAGCTCATCGTTATTGCGGCGAATCAGGTCGTCTTCGGAGAACTCGGCGTCGCTCGTTTCGGGCATGATCGCGCTGAGGTAGTAGCGAATGGCGTCCGGGTCGTACTTCTCCAGATACAGCGGCAGCATCGGCGCCGTGCCGCGGCTCGTGCTGGCCTTGGAGCCGCCAAAATTGAGGTACTGGTTCGCCGGCACGTCGTACGGCTGGTTCAGGCCACCGTACATGAAGACCTGGGCCGGCCAGCTCAGCACATGAAACCAGACGTTGTCCTTGCCGATGAAGTAATAGATCTTGGCGTCCGGCTCTTGCCAAAACTCGCGCCAGGCGTCAGGCGTGCCCTGGAGCTGGGCCCATTCCTTGGTCGCGGACAGATAGCCGACGACGTTTTCGAACCAGACGTAGATACGCTTGGTGTCGTAGCCGTCCAGCGGGATCGGCACGCCCCAGACCAAGTCGCGCGTGATGGCGCGATCCTTGAGGCCTTCGTTCAACACGCCCAGCGAGAAGTTGAGCACAGGGCGCCGCCAGTGCTCCTTGTCCTTGCTCAGCCACTCCTTGACCCTGTCTTGGCAAGCGCTGAGGCGCAGGAAGAAGTGCTCGGAGATCCTCCGCTCCGGAATCGAGCCGTCGCGGCTGCAGCGGGCGTTGATCAGATCGGTGGGGTCTAGCGTCCTACCGCAGTTCTCGCACTGGTCGCCACGGGCCCCGTTATAGCCGCAGTGGGGGCAGGTGCCCTCGACGTAGCGGTCCGGCAGGAAGCGACCTTCCTCGACACAGTAGGTCAGCTCCATTTCCTGAAGGTAGAGATCGCCCTGGTTGTAAAGCTTGAGGAAGATTTCCTGAACCGTGTCGATGTGATTCTGGGTGCCGGTCGACGTATAGAGATCCCAGCTGATGCCGAGACGCTCCCAGTTGTCGAGGTATTCGCCGTGAAAGCGCCGGACGACGTCCGCCGGCGTCACGCCTTCTTGCTCGGCGCGAACCACGATCGGCGTGCCGTTCTGATCGGTGCCAGACACCATCGCGACCCGGTTTCCGGCGGTCCGGTGATAGCGCGCGAAGATGTCGGGCGGTAAATAGGCTCCGGCGATCTGGCCGAGGTGCAGCGAGCCGTTGGGAAACGGCCAGGCCACGCCGATGAGGATTTTTTCAGTCACGATCTTGTCTCCCTGGTTAGCAGGCAAAATGTCTCAGTGGACAGCAGAACTCCCGCAGCCGGCCGGCTGCGGGCCGCCCATCGTCCATAGAGCACTTCCTCCAGGGAGCAAAGCAGTCATCTTGGCTGTAATTCTACCAGCTTCGGCGCTTACGGGGCCTTTGCGGTCCGACTTGCGGCGCTACGCGCCCCCGGTCGCGTTGACCGTTACCGGACTCATGGATAGCATGCGGTTGAGCCCACCCGAGACCTCTCGCCAGGAGCCATATCGTGCAAAACCTCCGTATTCCCGGCCCTACTCCCTGTCCCCCCGAGACGCTGGCAGAGCTATCGCGGCAGATGATCAACCATCGCGGCCCCGAGTTCGCCGAGCTGCAAAGCCGCATCGTTGAGCGCTTGAAGCGCTTCTTCCGCACCGAGAACGATGTCTACGTCCTCACGGCCTCGGGTACGGGCGCGATGGAGGCCTCGATAGTCAACACGCTATCGCCCGGTGACCACGTGCTCGCCGTTACGATCGGTGAGTTCGGCGATCGCTTCGCGGTCATTGCCGAGTCGTACGGCGCGGAGGTGCGGCGGCTGGAGTTCGAGCCCGGTACAACCGCCCAGCCCGAGACGGTTGCCGCGGCCCTCAAAGACGACCCAACGACCAGGGCGGTCCTGGTCACACACAATGAAACCTCGACCGGCGTCACCAACGACGTCGAGGCCATTGGCAAGGCGATCCGGGCCGCGAATCCCGAGATCCTCTACATCGTCGACGCCATCAGCTCGCTGGGCTGCATCCCGTTTGCCACCGATGCCTGGGGCGTAGACGTGGCGTCGACCTGCTCGCAGAAGGGCTTCATGATCCCCCCGGGCCTTGCCTTCATAACCCTGAGCCAGCGCGCCTGGGCCGCGTACGAGGACGCGAAGATGCCAAGGTTCTACCTGGACGTCGGCTCGTACCGCGATTACGCGCAAAAAGGCCAGCCGCCCTTTACGCCCGCTGTCTCGCTCTACTACGGGCTCGACCTGGCGCTCAGCATGATGGAGGCGGAGGGCTTTGAGCAGGTGCACAGTCGCCACCACGACATCGCCGAGTACACGCGTGGCAGGATCAAGGCGCTGGGCCTCAGCCTGCTGGCGGTCGGCGACGAGGCCTCCGATACGGTGACCAGCGTCGTCGTGCCGGAGGGCGTCAGCGCCGCCGACCTGCTCAAGGTCCTGAACGCGGAGTTCGACACCGTACTCGCGTCGGGGCAAGGCAAGCTCACCGGAAGGATCGTGCGCATCGGCCACATGGGCATCGTGGACAAAGCTGACATAGACGCGGCGATCGAGTCGCTGGACGTGGCGCTGGACCGGCAGGGCTACAAAAAGCCCGCCGCCTCGGACGCCTAGACCTGCCCAATGCCGCGCGTCCTGGTCTCTGACCGAATCGGCGAAGAAGGCCTCGGCATTCTTCGTGAGGGCGCGGACGTGGAAATTCGTCTCGGCCTTTCGCCGCAAGCACTGATCGCAGCCATCCCGGACTACGAGGCGCTGGTGGTGCGCAGTGAAACCAAAGTCACGGCGGACGTCCTTTCGGCCGGCAGAAGCCTCGTCGTGGTCGGACGCGCCGGCGTCGGCGTCGACAACATCGACGTTGACGCGGCGACGGCCCGCGGCATCGTCGTGGTAAACGCCCCGGCAGCCATCACCATCGCAACCGCCGAGCACACTCTTGGGATGATGCTGGCATTGGCGCGGCACATCCCGGCGGCGCACGCCTCGCTCAGCGGCGGCAAGTGGGAGCGATCGAAGTTCGTCGGCGTCGAGCTGCGCGGCAAGACGCTGGGCATCGCCGGGATGGGGCGCGTCGGCGCCGAGCTGGCGAGACGCGCGCGCGCGCTGGAAATGCGCGTCATCGCCTACGATCCCTTTATTTCACCGGAGCGCTTCCAATCGATCGGTGTGCAACTTTGCTCCCTGGCAGAACTGCTCGGCGAGTCCGACTTCATCTCGCTGCACCTGCCGCTGACGGCCGCCAACCACCATTTCATGGACGAAGCGCAGTTCAATCAGATGAAGCCCGGCGTCCGAATCCTCAACGTCGCGCGGGGTGAGCTGGTCTCCGAAACGGCGCTGGTGCGGGCCCTCGATAGCGGCAAGGTGGCGGGCGCCGCGATCGACGTCTTCGAGAAGGAGCCGCCCGACCCGGAGTCGCCCCTGCTGCATCACCCGAACGCTGTCGTGACGCCACATCTGGGGGCCTCCGCGGCCGAGGCCCAGGAGCGGCTGTCGGTCGACGTGGCGGACCAGATACTTGCGGCGCTGCGCGGCGAGCCGGTGATCTACGGCGTCAATTCGCCGATGATCGCGGCCGAGGCGTTCAAGGTCGTCGCGCCTTATCTGCAAACAGCCACACAGGCAGCCTCGCTGGCGACACAGCTCTCGACCGGGCAGTTCGAGAGCGTCGAGATCCAGTACGCCGGCGAGATCGCCGAGCACGATACGACGCCAATCCGCTCAGCCGTTATACGCGGACTGCTTTCGCCGATCAGCGACGAAAACGTCACGCTGGTCAACGCGGGGCTTATCGCGGAGCAGCGGGGCCTCAAGATCGCCGAGCGTAAGACCGAACACGAAGGTGTTTACAGAGACCTGATCAGCGTGCACCTGCACACGAGCGCCGGTGAAACCAGCGTCAGCGCGACGGTGGCTCACGACGGCCCGCACATCGTCGAAGTTAACGACTTCTGGGTCGACGTTTCGCCGGGCGAGGGCCATCTGCTGTTCTGTGAGAACGTCGACCGGCCCGGCATGATCGGCCGCATCGGCACCTTTCTCGGGATAAGGGACATCAACATCAGCTTCATGCGAGTCGGCCGAGCGACCGAAGGTGGGCGCGCCCTGATGGTCCTCGGCCTCGATGATCAAGCAGACGCCGCGACGATGGCGGAGATCGCCAGCATTCCGGACATCTTCGAGGTCAAAGCGGCGCGCGTATAGCCGGCGCGCGTTGACGGCTTTTTAAGTCGAGCGTATCTTCGAGTCCACATGCGAAACCCGTTTCAAGTCACCCGCCTTGCGGCGTTCACGATCTCATTGCTGCTGCTTCTCGAAGTGCTTGAGCCAGGCTGGGGCGTCGATGCCAGCTGGGGTTGGTACCTCGGCTTGTTCTTGTTGACACTCGCCACCGGCTGGGATTTTGTCAGCTTGATCGCCAGCATTCTCGCCTTCTGCCTACTCGTCGGCATCCTCGACGCCAGCAAAGCGGCCTTCGTGGCGCTGGCGATCTTCACGGGCTTCGCGCTGATCCGGCCGCGCGGACCGCAGGCAGTGGCGCGCGCCGGCTGGCGGGCCTGGTCGTGGCAGGCAGACCGCCGCTGGCGCGGCGACGGCCCGATCTACCACCGTTAAGCCCATCTCCTTAACGCCTGCGTATAGCCGCGCTGCATGCTAAGCTGGCTGGCAGAAGCCTGCTGCCTGACCGTAGGGCCACCGCGAGGGTAGTGCGATAGCAACCGAACTACAGCCTGACCAGATTGTCAACCTGATCAACGACTTCAGGGAGCGTGAACCCGATCCCTTCAAGGCCACGCCGGACGAGGTGGAGCCTTACGTATTAGAGGCCGGGGAGCTGCTACTGCAGGCCGCCTCGCTCGAGCTTGAAGAGCTTACGGAAGCGCAGTCACGTTACCTCCACGAGACCGCGATGCGCGAAGTACGGTTCGCCCATGCCCGTCTCGACCAGGACCGCCGCGACGCGCTCGATATCCTCAGCCGCCTGTTCCGCCTCGGCACGCCGCCGCGGCCGGACGGCTACTACCAGGGCGAAATGGTCGGCCTGTCGACCGGCCTGCTCGCAGATCCATTCTTTGAGTGGCTAACGCGCCTGTATCTGCCGTGGCAGGGCAAGACCTTCGACGCCCGCACCTCGTCCGGTGACAACGTGTTCTCCGACAACGCGTGGTCGAAAGCGACCGGCAAGCTGGGCTGGCCGGAATACCGCATCTACGATGATGCCCAGCCCGAGACGGTGCGTGTGTTCCCCTTCCGAACTGAAATCGCGAGCGGCATCGAGGACGAGGATATCGAGGTCCTGCGGATCAGCTACGGCGATTCGCCTAATCCGCTGCCGGTGCGCCGTATGGTGGATGAGATCGTGGAGCTGCCAGGCGGCTACATCCTCGGCAAAGCGCACATGCGGGGCCTGCGTGAGTTCCGTCGTGTTTGCTTCTTCGGACTCGTGAACGCCTAGGCAACCCTTGAGTCCTCGGTTGAGTTCTCAGCCGGGACTCCATAAAGCTGTGAGCGCATGCGCGCCAGTTCGATCATCGCCGCTGGTTCACAATCATCGTCCGGCAGCACCGCCACGCCGGCGCTACAGTCGTACTCCCTGAGCTCCCTGACCAAACGGTAGATCGCCTGATCGGCGCTGTCGCGGTCGCACTGTACGAGGCAGATGGCGAATTCGAGGGGAGCAAGCAACGCGCTGAGGTCGACGTTTCGGATGACATTCAGGCAGCGCTGCGCCGCGTCGGCTGACTGCTCCTGCCAAGCATCGAGGGAGATGCCGCTGAGGTTGGGCGCAGCCGTTTTCAAGACGACGACGGCCATCGAGAAGCCGTAGCGCTTGCACCGAGCCGCTTCTTCGTTGAGGCGCCGTTCCAGGTACCAGCGGTTGAGCAGGCCTGTCGACTCATCGCGGATGCTGAAGCGGCGGGCCTGGGCGGAGCGCTCCATGACCGAGACGATGCGAGGTTCTTCCTGTGGCTGCTGAACTCGCAGCATGACGTACCAGAGGCCGACCTCAATTATGACAACGTTCAGTACCAGGGCCACCGCGAGATGCGTGTCGAGCTCGAACTGCGAAAGCCAGAGCATGCCGACAGCTATCGCCAGGTTGGTGATCAGGAAGGCGATAGACGCCTTATTGTTGGGGCCTCGCGAATGTCTCATTGATTCGTACTAGGTATCGGCACAATTTTGCCCTGGATTTAGTCCCTAACGAAACAGTTGTCTGGACTTGCAGTGCCGGCAAGCCGTTTTCGCTCAGCTCGAAAGGTCGAAGGGTACGCCCAGACCCTGGGCCATTGCCCACTCGTAGCCCCAGGTAGCGATGAAGAGATCGTGGAAGCTGCCGCCGGTCAGCTGGTAAAGCACGGACTCGGAATCGCTGCGGCGAGGCCGCGCCTTATCGACAACCACGGACGCCAGTTCGAGCACGTCCTTCTCCTCGAACTGACCCTTCCCGATCAGGGTGTCATAGGGAGGCTTCGGCTGGGGTTCGATCAGCAGCTCGTAGTTCGTAGCCACGACCTGGACCGAGGCTACGAACTGCTCCGTGCACTGCGACTCAGCCATCGAAACCACCAGCGCGCCCGACTTTACCCAGCCGGCCTCGAACAGCGGCTCGCGGAGGTCGAAGTGTCCCGGAGCGCAGAGGTCGACGATATCGGCATCCGAAAGGGCCTCTTTGACCGAATCGACGGCCTGAACCGTCGCACCCAGCTGCTGCGACATCGACTCGGCGAAGCGCTGTCGGTTCTGTGGTGTCGGGCTGTATACCTTGACCAGCTCCAGAGTCGGGATAGCCTTGAGCATCGCGACGATCTGCGGTGGCGCCTGCCAGCCGGAGCCGATAAGTCCCATGACGCGGGCGTTCGGCGGCGCTAGATAGCGCCCGGCGACGCCGGCGATTGCCCCGACTCGCAGCGAATTGAGGACGCCGTAATCCATGAGCGCCAGCATCTGCCGTGTCTCGCCGTCGAAGAGCATGAAGGCGCGTGTATGGGGTGGGTTGCCGAATACTCGCATACCACTCAGAAGGTCGTCGCCCGCGGAGAGACTGACGCGGATGCCCTCGAATTCTCCCGGCCTGCGGTCCACCAGGTTGTACTGACGCAGACGCCCCGCGCCGTGGGCTTCGACGGCGGCTTCGACGGCGTTCAGCGCTCCTTCCATCGCCTCGAGGTTGCTTCTCAAGGGCATGAGGTCGGAAGAAGTCAGCAGGATAGCCCCAGCCATGTCGCGGTGATTCTACATTTCCCGGCCTCAAAGCCCAACGCGCTCTAGTCAGACTCGCTAGCTGTAGCCCGATCGCGGAACCGGCGTCCTCTGTGCCAGGAGGTCGTCATGGATCCGCGACAGGAGACGACTGCACAAAAGAGAGGAGGAGCACCGTCACCTGGCGCTCCTCCTACTGGTCTGAGCCACGCTGCCTTGGGTTAGCCAGCTAGCTCTTGCCCTGCCGGCGGTGGTCCAGCAGGGCTTACACGTCAGTCTGCCAGACCCCATACTCGATGCGAATATTGGTGGCGTATTGCTTGATCAAAGCTCGCCTCCTGGATCAGATGATAAACCCACCTGTAAAAGAAGGTACTCGGTACAACTGGCGGTTTTGACTGTCGCGGGACACTCCTCGTCCCTTCCACTCAGGCGTGACCAAACCTCGAGTTGATGTCTTTAGTCCGCATTGAGTTAAGGGCGTGACATCTCACACTCTGCTTAAGAGTATTATCCCGTCTGTGAATGAAGAGGCCCCAGCCAACTCAGACTTGACCGTTACAAAGTGGTGGCTGGTTTGGACGGCTATAGGCTTCCTTGTGCTCATGACACTCATGATTTTGCTGCTAAACCGCTGGGGCCTATTGGATGAACAGCCAACTCCGGATGGGACCAGCCTTCTTGCTGCCGTCTTGTCGCTGGTTGGTACTGGCCTGACTGGTTCGCTCACTTTTGTCGGTCTTCTCCTTCGGCTAGCCCAGCAAGAACGCACCGTTCAGTTGACTCGCGAAGCAGAAGAGCGGCTCAGACTCGAAGCCGCTTTGAGGGCTGTCCAATTGATGGGCACTGACAATCAAGGATGCACTGCCTCCAAAGTCCGGGTGGCCGGAGCCCTTTTGCTTTGGTGGAGCTCGGCCAGAAACGGTTTGCTTTCTCGATGCTCGGGCATCTTTGGGCCGATGGCAGAGTGGAGAGTTCAACCGCTGGCCAATTCATAGGGCAGGGGTTGCAAGATCCGGAGCTCCGGACGATGGCTTCGGGGATTCTCAAGGCGAATGCTCGCTCTCTCTGGAGTGACGACGACACGCTCTACTGGCCCGATATCGATTGGCCGGGTGACATTGATCTGATCGACCGACAAGAAATACTGGAAGGCTTGTTTATAGCGTTCGCATCGCGCGACTACACCAGATGGGGCATCCCCGCGAAGGTTGTTCTGATAAGTGTTCTTTCAGATGGCATGCATGACGGAGACAAAGGAATCGAGATCTCCGTGGCCAGAGCTCTCTTCGCCTTCCTGACCGCCGAAGATTACGAACAGGATCGAATACTCCAACTGGCAGACTCAAGCCTCAACTTGAGCGACCTTCTGGCCCTTGCTGATGCCAAGTCACAAGAAGACGGTACGGAATGGCTAGAACTTGAGGCCCTGGTCTCGCAGTTCGAGAGATCCGTATCAGGGAAAACAAGATTTGAACACCTGACCTGCCGTAGGTCTCAATCATGGATGCCTACTGATGGTATAGGGCCCCAGCCCTTGCACCTGAAAAAATGCCGAAGGGCACGAATCGAACTGAAAGAATCGGCGGCTTTCGTGGTCAGTGCGGCTTCAGTTTCGGGCACATAGAGCGACTTTCAATCTGGTGGTGGGCCCGGCAGGATTCGAACCTGCGACCAAGCGGTTATGAGCCGCCCGCTCTGCCGCTGAGCTACAGGCCCTTGGTTGGCATGCTAACACGGCGTTTCAAAGCAGACATTGTGCCGCTTCTGCCGGGTCCAGGCAGGCAGGATCGTCGTTCTTGACCGAGTTGGCGCGTTGCGCAACCGAGCGCTTCGCCAGGACATCGTCCGGCGCCGGCGCCAGTAGCGCCTGCAATGCTTCCGCGTCCTCTTCGCGTGGGTCCAGCCAGTAGTCGACGTCGTCACCGCTAAGGATGGCGGGCATGCGGTCATGAACCGCGGAGACGCCGTCGTTTGGTGTCGTCGTGATGATCGTGAACGTGCGCTGCCAGCTGTCGGGCGTAGCCGGCCACGACTCGTAGAGGCCGGCGAAGAGCAGCAGCTTGCCGTCCGGGCGGTGGAACCAGATCGGTTGTCGCGTGGTCCCCGCGCCGGTCCATTCGAAGAAGCCATCAGCGGGCACGACGCAGCGGCGCTTGCTGAAGGCTTCGCGAAACGCAGCGTTGGTCGCGATCGTCTCTGCCCGGGCGTTGATCTGCTTCGCGGCGCGCTTGGCGTCCCTGGCCCACGCGTTCACCAGCCCCCACTTCGCGGGCAGGATTTCGCGCTCCTCGTACTGCATTCGCACGATCCAATGCGGGTCCGTGGGCGCGATGTTGTAGCGCGGCCGGTAATCGGCCTCGTTGATCTCCTCGGGGTTGACGCCAAGCTCCTCAGCCAGCCGCTGCTTCTGCTGATAAGTGAGCGTGAAACGACCACACATGAGATGAGCTTACAGCCATGCACCAACCCGCGCTTGGTCACGAAGATCGATGCTGAGGCAGCGCGGCAGCCCTACGCCGCCATGCAATGGCTAGTCAAAGAACTTCTCCGCGACGATGTCCCGCTTCTCAAAACCGCGCTGCGTGATCGCGTACTGGGTGACCTGTTTGATCATGGCGTCGCTGCCGCAGAGATAGAGCTTGATGCGGTCCGGGTCGTAGGGGACGCCGGTGAGCTTCTCGAAGGGATGAACGTCGCCGGCTTCGGCCTCTTGCTCAGGCGTCGGAGCCAGTACTCTCGTGATACGTCCGGTGCTGTAGTGCCAGGGCGTACCCGCGTCTCGGCTGAGGAACATGTGGTACTGGAACGCGGGGTATTGCCGGCGGTGCTCTTTGAACTCGTCCTGGTAGGCGAAGTCGGCCGGGTTGCGCACGCCGTGCAGCAGGATGCCCTTGCGAATGGCCGGCGACCAGGGGTGCTCGCGAATGATCGGCACGCCTGCCGCGACGCCGGTGCCGGTGAAGCCGAAGACGGCGATCCTCTGATCCATTGCGTCGAAACGGAAGCTGCCCAGCGTCGCCTGGCCCAGCAGCACGTTATTCAGCTGCGAGTCGACCAGCTCCTCTTTCTCAACCACGTCCTCGAGCAGCATCGACACGTAAGGATACTGGCGGATCAGCATCTCTTTGTCCGGGTGGTCCTCGTTGAGGTCCGGCAACTCGTTGACGTTCTCCACGGTCAGCGCGATGTAGAACTCGAGAAAGTCCTCGTGCGGCGCCGAGACTATCGAGTAGGCCCTGGCGGCGATGCGTCCGGTCACCGGGTTGTGCTTGCCAAGCATCGCGAACATGCCCGGCGTCGTGTAGTTGAACCACTCGGGCCGTTCCAGGAAGAGGCGGAAGTTCCAGGCCGAGCGCAGGGTCAGCTGGCGTACCGGGACGTCCTGCAGCTTCAGCTTCTGGAAGCGCGTGTTGTACTGGTTATCGAGGATCGCCCACGGGAAGTCGGTCCCTGCCATCGCTATGTCTCGGTTCCTTCCTGGCCGGCGTCAACCCCGCCAAATCGAGAGGTATTTCGGCCCATTAGGTGACGGGCTATAGACCACCACCGCCGGAAGGCATCGCCTTCGACGCCATGTTACGATCGCGGCGGCTTGTGAACCATTGACGAATCACATCAAGTTCAAGCTCCCCTTTCAACCGCCGTTGAAGCACATGCTCGCCAAGGCCGCCGATCAGATCCCGGCCGGCGAAGCCTGGCTCTACGAGCCCAAGTGGGACGGCTTCCGGGCCCTCGTCTTCTTCGATGGCAATGCCGTCTATCTGCAAAGCCGCGACCTCAAGCCGCTGGGCCGCTACTTCCCCGAGCTGGAAACGCGGCTGGCCG
Source organism: Dehalococcoidia bacterium (assembly GCA_965197795.1). Lineage (GTDB taxonomy): Bacteria > Chloroflexota > Dehalococcoidia > DSTF01 > WHTK01 > WHTK01. The sequence goes on from OZ240228.1 coordinate 2,042,530, forward strand.
AGGTGCTGCCCGGTCCGATGGTGCTGGATGGCGAGATCGTCATCGCCCGCGACCAGGCGCTCGACTTCGAGGCTCTGCAGATGCGCATCCACCCGGCGGAATCACGCGTGCGAATGCTGGCGCAGCGGACGCCCGCCTCGTTCGTGGCCTTCGACTTGCTGGCGTTGGGTGATGAAGACCTGCGCGCGACGCCCTTCGAGCAAAGGCGCGCGCGACTGACCGAAGCTCTCGCGAACCCGACGCCGCCGGTCTACGTAACGCCCGCAACGCCAGATCCGGCAATGGCACAGGACTGGTTCGAGCGCTTCGAGGGCGCCGGACTCGACGGCGTCATCGCCAAGCGACTGGACGACGTTTACAAGCCCGGCATGCGCGCGCTGGTCAAGATCAAGCACCTGCGGACAGTCGATTGCGTCGTCGGAGGCTATCGCTGGAATCGCGGCGAGGAGGGGAAGGCCGTCGGCTCGCTGTTGCTCGGCCTCTTCGACGGCGCTGGCGTCTTCCATCTCGTGGGCCACACGTCGAGCTTCAAGGCGCAGGAGAAACGCGACCTCGTCTCCTTTCTGGCGCCCCACGTCTCGGCAGACGACGAAGTGGGGTTCGGCAAGGGCCGCATGCCCGGCGGGCCTTCGCGTTGGACCGGCGACCGCGACATGAGCTGGGTGCGCCTACGACCCGAGCTGGTCTGCGAAGTGACGTTCGACTATCTGCAGGACAGCCGTTTCCGGCACGCCGCGACGTTCAGGCGCTGGCGCTCAGACAAGCCGCCGTCAGACTGTAGCTTCGACCAGATCGCGACGACGCCACCCTACGAGCTAAGCCAGATCTTCGCCTAAGGCTCTGAACCGGCGGGCTAACGAGGACAGCCTAAAGCCGCCCGTCAGCGGGGTTGACCCGCTTCGTCCGCCGGCCTCGCAGCTGCGGCGGCAGCCCCGCCCACGTGTGCGTTTCTTGCACGCTTCCTCCGAGATTCCAAGTGAGTCCGGAGAATCCAGGTTAGGAAACACAGTGAGGCTGCGGACGGCGCCGAAGACGTCGTAGTCCCACGTCGTGTCCACGGCGCCTGCGTCGTCCGTCAGCGCCATCGTCGAGCCCAAGCAGTACGTGAGGTAGTAGAACGTCTCCGTGCTGCCCACCTGGGCAATCCGTCGACGTCACTCGATGACCAGGCGATCTAACTCCTTGAACTCGGACCACGTCATCCACCACTCGACGACAACCCCAAATTCATCTCGCGCGACGATTGCGTCTGGCCAAAAGTCTCTGCCGAAGCCAATCGACTTCGTTTCGCCTGGCGCAAGAGAGGTGACCAACTCTGCTTCCCCTCCGAAGATTTCATAGATCCGTATTTCCGAACTGGTTCTGTTCACGAAGTCGACGCCGTGGCTTGGATCGCAGGCGAGTCCCAGCACTAGTAACGGGGCAACCGCGAAGAGAGCTTTCAAGCTCATCACTGGGGACCTGCCTGTTTTTCAAGAGGATTCCTGGCACGCAAGCAGTTCACGTTGACGCTCCCGGATAGCGCGCAGTCGACAAGCGCTGCCCCGTTCCCCCTACAAAGTAAGCAAAGTAGAATACGTCACCAAGCAGCTCATACTGCTCCACGTGGCCCTGCTCGTGCCTCAAGAGAGTCGGACTGCCCACGGGTCGTAGTCTGGATCAGGCGCCGCTTCGGCCGGGCACTGCGCCTCGGGGACGTTGCGCAGGTTGACGCGGATGCGGGTCCAGGTTGATGAGAGGCCGCGCATCGAGTCTACGAGGACATCCGACGGGCCCAACAACGCTGCTGCCTCCGGATGACGCACGTTCCAGCGCGCGAGGCTGGCGAGCGCGTCATCCTTGTGCTCCGCCTTCGCAACCGTGATCAGCGGATGGATCGAGCGACGGCGCCCGGTTTTAGCTTTAGCGACCGTCTCCTGGCGTGCGCGTGATGGCTGGACTCGTTTCGGCTCACCCGTGGCTTTGGGGAACTGCGGCGGCCAGGGTGCGTCGCCCAACCCGTCCTCATCCTGCTGGCGCGACAGCTCGATCAGCGGGTCTAGCGAGTACGCCTCGTCGTCGATGCCCGCCATGAGGTCGCCGCGCTTCGCGAAGCGCTCCGGCATCGTCGCGACGGTGAAGTCGGCCAGCTCGATGCCGGGCAGCTCGTCCCAATCGAACGGCGCCGATACGCGAGCATCCGGCGTCGGACGCACCGAGTACGCCGAGGCGACGGTGCGGTCGCGGGCGTTCTGGTTGTAGTCGATGAACACGCCGTGGCGCTCTTTCTTCCACCACTTCGTCGTGACCAGCTCCGGCGCTCGGCGTTCCACCTCGCGCGCCAGGGCGAGGCCGGCGCGCCGCAGGACGCCGAACTCCCACTTCGGCTCGATGCGGACGTAGATGTGGATGCCGCGAGAGCCGGACGTCTTCGCGAAGGCGCGGTAACCGAAGTCCTCCAGCGTCTGCTTGATCAGCAGCGCGGTCTGCTTCACGTCCGCGAAGGTCGCCTCCGGCGTCGGGTCGAGGTCGATGCGCAGCTCGTCGGGGTGTTCGACGTCGTCGGCGCGCACAGGCCACGGGTTGAGGTCGATGCAGCCGAGGTTGATCGCCCAGAGCATGTCGGCCGGCTCGTCGGCGACCACGAAATCGGCGAAACGGCCGCTGGGGAAACGCACACGGGCCGTGTCGATCCAGGGCGGCAGGTTGGCCGGGGCGCGCTTCTGGAAGAACGGCTCCTGCTCAGCGCCGTTGACGAAGCGCTTGAGGACCATGGGCCGCCGCATGACGCCGCGCAGCGCGCCATCGGCCACCGATTCGTAGTAGCGGACGAGGTCGAGCTTGGTCAGGCCGAGCCGCGGAAAGAACACCTTTTCCGGGTTGGTGATGCTGACCTCGATGCCGCCGATCTCGATGGTCGTGGACTTGGCAGGCATTATGTCCCCCGGGCATATGGTACAGGAGCCGATGCGTAGAATACCGCGGGCTGAACCCCGCGGCAGCGCGTGTGAAATCGCAGTAGTGTCTGACCCTACCCCGGGCTAAACCCCGGGGCATGAAATACGCGACTTCTTGGAATTGGTGAGCAGTGTACTTCCACGTCTGGTTTGCCACGAAGAGACGAAAGTGGTTGCTTCAGGGCGACGTCCTGGACGCGGTGAGGGTTCTGATCCCAGAGATTGCCCTGGACAAGGGAATCAAACTGCTGGAATTCGAGGCCATCGTCGACCACGTCCACCTGCTGCTGGATCTAGAGGACAAGGGTGCCCTGCCGAACGCGATAATGAACTTGAAGGGTGTCTCAGCGTGGCGCATCTTCCAGCGATTCCCGGAGCTCAAGCTGGACGCCGACACATCGAGCTTCTGGCAGGCAGGCTACGGCTCGAAGCTCGTTACTCCCGGTACCGAAGAGCAGACTCGACACTACATCCGCACTCAATGGGAGCGGCTGGAGAAGTACGAACGCGGAGTGCCCCGGGGTTCAGCCCGGGGTATGTCGTAGCTTCAATCCACGCCCATGTACTCTGACGTCCACTCCGCGTGATCGTTCTCAGCCATCGCCAACGCTTGCAGCTCCTTCGACAGCACCTTCGGCTGCAACGCCGACTGGTCGCCCGTATCGACCAGGTGCTTGTAGGACTCGTACAGCGTGTTCAGCGCCGCGTAGTACGGCAGGTGGCCCTGCAGGTAGAGACGGCTGCCCAGCGCCGCGACCGCTTCCGGCGTAGCGTCGGACGGCATCGCGTTGAGGATCAGCGGCAGGTTTGTCGCCTCGTGCAGCGTGCGCACCTGCTCGACCCCCGTGACGCCGACGAGGAAGATGGCGTCGACGCCGGTCTCGTTGCAGATGCCGACGCGGGCCAGCGTCTCGTCCATGCCGGCGTCGCGCAGCGCCTGCGTGCGTCCGATGATCACGAGCTCCGGCTCGACGCGCGCCGCTACGGCGGACCGCAGCTTGTCGTGGAACTCGGCTTGCGAGATCAGGCCCGTCTCGGGCCCTGCGTAAGACCGCGGCAGCACGGTGTCCTCGACCGCGATCGCGGAGACGCCGGCGGTCTCGAGCTCCTGCACGGTGCGGCGCACGTTGAGCGCGTTGCCGTAACCGTGGTCGGCGTCGACCATGAATGGCAGGTCGCTGCCGCGCGCGATGCGCCGCGCCTGGTCGGCGAACTCGCTCAGCGTCATCACGACGAGGTCGGGCGCGCCCAACACGACCGCTGACGCCACCGAGCCGGCGAACATCCCGACCTTGTACCCGGCAGCCTGGGCCAGCCGTGCCGAAGCGGCGTCGAAGACGGAGCCCGCCGGCAAGGCCTGGTTGGCGGCGAGATGGGCGCGAAAAGCGCGACGGCGCTGGCTGACGCTGGCGAGAGGCATTCGATTCTCCTGAGCTACACGGGGCGATAGGAAAGAAAGACGGTCGGTTGACCGGGAATGGGGCGGGCCCAGTTCGCGATACGCAGACCGCCGACCCAAACGATACCGCGCGTTGAGACAAAGAGCGGGACCGCGTCACGCTCATCGCGTGGGACGTGGAGGTCGGTGAGGAAGTCCTGCAGCTTCTTGTGCCCCGTCATGCCGAGCGGCTGAAAGCGGTCGCCCGGGAGCCGGCGCCGCACGCAGAGGCCATCGGTCACCGCCGCGGCGTCCACCTCCACCGATTCGCCCTTGAGAGCCGGCTCCGCGGACGCTGCGACCACAAAGGATCTGTAACCTGCCTCGCCGGGAACCTGGAGTATGACTGACGCGACCTGCGACGCCGGCCGCGGTTCGGGTTCGAGGCGGAGCTCCAGCACGTCGCGACGCAAAACGGCGCCTACGCCGCGCGGCAGGTCTAGCATGTCACCGGTCTTGCCTTGCAGTACGAGGCGCTCCAGCGCTTCCAGGTGACGTCGCGTCAGCTCCTGCCCGTCGCCGACCAGTGTCGCATACGCCAGCCATAGTGCGTGACGCCGCGGCGACGCGGGCCAGCCGGCCAGGACGCGCCGGGAGACTTGCTGCGAGCCGTCCCTCGACCCAACGAGGGCTTCCAAGACAACCGTGCGTAGAAACGCCACGTCCTCGCCGGCCGCGTCTGCCAGGCGTACCAGCGCGTCGTCGATGCGGGGATTGAGCTCGCGCAGCAAGGGCAGTAACTCGTGGCGTAAGCGGTTGCGCCGGTAGCGCCGCGAGAGGTTGCTAGCGTCGTCGATCGGCTCGATTCCGGCAGCAGCGCAGTAAGCAGCCGTCTGTTCTCGAGAGAGGTGCAACAGGGGCCGCAGCAGTGTCAGGCTCTCATGCCCAGCGAAAGGCCACGGCGCTTCAGCCGACATGCCGGCCAGGCCATCGAGGCCGGCGCCGCGTACGAGGTGCAGCAGCACGGTCTCAGCCTGGTCCGAGGCGGTGTGCCCCGTGGCGACCGCGCCGTACCCCTCGCGCTCCGCCACCGCCGCCAGGAAGTCGTAGCGGGCGCCTCGCGCCGCCGCCTCTGAAGCGATTCGGTCATCGCCAGCACTTCCGATGTGAAACCGAAGGTCGAGGGAAGTGGCCAGATCGCGCACGAAGCGCTCCTCACGTCGAGCCGCCGGCCGTCCTCGCAGCCCGTGGTCGAAGTGCGCCACGGCGAGCTTCAGACGCAGGTTCTTCGCCAGGCGAGCCATGATCAAGGCAAGCGCCGTGGAGTCGGCGCCGCCCGACACCGCAAGCAGCAACCGCCGATTCTCGGGCAGCCCGCGATCGAGGAGAAGGCGCCGCACGCCTGCTTCGACGCGCTTGCGCTGCGGCTCGCTCGGTGGGCGTGTTGTCATGGGGAAAGGGTAACAAGTTGCAAGCAACGAGTAACAAGGATCCTTCCGTGTTGCCTGGTGCTTTTTGCTTGCTACTAACTACCACTCGCTAAACAATCGCTGCTTGGCTTGAAACCCGGGAATACTGAAGTGAGCTGTCGGATCGAGAGCGCCGACGTCGCGCTACTGCCCGCTAAACAGCCGTTGCCACCAGGTGAGATCAGAGCGCTCGGGGGCGGGTTCAGGAGGCGGGGCGTCCACGACCACCAGCCTTTCGCCCGGCTTGACCAGGCCGAAGACACGACGCGCCATGAACTCGACATACTCGTCGGTGAGCAGGTAATCGCGAATCTGGGTTAGCTGCTCGCGCTGCTGCTCCAGCGTTTGAATCTGCTCTTGCAGGCGGTTCTCGTCGTTCACCAGGCGATAGGAGTGCAGGAGTGTGTTTCCGGCGGACAGCAGCATGTAGCCGGAAACGATCAGCGTCGCCAGCAGAAGTATTCGGCCTGGTGAGAAAAAGCGGATGATCCGCAAGCCCTGTCCTCGGCCCGCCAGCGCGGAGTCTAACATAAGATCAGTTCAACTGCACATAAGAAAACGGCTAGAGGAGTCGACCACGGACAGCGGTGCCAAATACCTCAGATTACGGAGTAAAATCGAGGCGCCGATGGTCGAGCAACACGTCTCCTCGGGTGAACGACGCTGGCTGATGAAGTCGGTGCGCGAGATGTCGGGTGAGCTGCACCGGCAGTTCTCCGGCGTCAACGCGAAGGGCCTGTGCTGGCGGCCTGCCGCCGGCGAATGGTGCCTCAAGGAGATCGCCGCACACGTGCGTGACGCTGAGCTGCTCTATCAGCGCCAGATCGAGACCATCGTCCATGGCTTCCCGACGCCGGCTCGGCTGCCGCATGAGCCGCTTGACGTCCTGCCCGCGGAGCGCAACTACGTCGACGAGGAGCTGCAGCATTTCCTCTACGAATACGAGGCGGCGCGCGAAGAGACCGTCTGGCTGCTCTACACGCTCGGCTCGGACGACTGGCTGCGCACCGGCCTGCATCCATATCACGGCGAAATTTCGGTCTACGACATCGCGCGTGAGCTGCACGAACACGACCTTCAGCATCTGAACCAGGCGCGCGTCACGCGAGAGGCGTTGGACCAGCGCAGCAGCCGCTAAAAGTCCTCGAACTCCTGCAGGCGGCGGTACTCCTCGCCGTTGTCGCCCCAGACCTCGCGATTGAAGAGCTGCATCACGGCGTCGACGTCGGAATCGCTGGTGAAGCTCAGGACGATGTCCTCCAGGCGCTTCTCGCTGATATTGAAGCGGCCGAAGTCGGAAGCAGCGTAGGCCTCTCTGGCGGCATCGCGGAAAGCGGTGGCGCCGATTATGTCACGTATGTCGAGCAGGAAGACGTCTGCAGCCTGGTACAGCCCGTCCGAGGCGAATCGGTTCGGTAGAGGCAGCTGCGGGAATCCCGAGGAGTCGACGATGCTCTTGCGCTGAGCGTAAAAAGAATCGATGTCGGCGTTGAAGCCGCGCCAGGGACTCGGCGGGTCGCGGTTCAGGGCCTGCAACGACAGCGTGGCGTAGATGTCCGCCATGCCCTCGTTGAACCAGAACGGGCCGGCGGTCCAGTACACGTGCGACAGCTCGTGCGCCAGGACGAAGGCCGAGAGCGTGCAGCAGCGGTCGATGCGGATGAATCCGTTGCTGTTGTAGTCGTTGATGCCGTAGTCGCCGTTGACGACCGTGATGACCGCCTCCGGCCATTCGATGCCCACCTCGTGCTCCAGCTCCGTGATCACGGCCTTGAGCAGCGCGAATTCGGCCTTGGCGTCGTCGCCCGGCTCGTAGATCAGCAGCAGGTCAACCTGGCGCTGGCGCAGCTGCAGCTTTTCGTGAATGTAGAGCTTGTCGGCGATCGCGTCCGGGTGAATGCTCTCGAAGCTCGGCTCGGGACGCCCGGCTACGAAGCTGAGGCTGCGCTCGACGAAGATCGACTCGTCTCGGCTGAGCCCGTCCTGAAACCAGCCTTGAGCCTGAAACGCCGCAATCAGGTCGCCACGACTCGTCTCGAAGCGTGCGAAGGCACGGTCGACGTCGCCGACGCCGACGCGGTTCTGGGGCCGCCCGACGGCGAATTCATCGAAAATCGCCGTCGGCAGCGGCTCCAGGGTCGCTGCGGGCGCCGCGTCCTCGCCGTCGCCGGAGCAGGCGACGACCAGCGCTGCTAAGATGAAGAAAGCGGCGACGTAGAAACGCATCCTGATCTCAGGATAAGGAAACCCCGCTAAAGAAGTGCTAAGCAACTGCATAGCTGAGTTATCGGCTAGCAGGCTCGCTATGCCGGGCCTGCGGCGGCTGCTACGATGGCTGGGTATTGGATACCAGCCGCATCCGCAATTTCTCGATCATCGCCCACATCGACCACGGTAAGTCCACTCTCGCCGACCGCCTGCTGGAGCGCACCGGGACGATCGGCCCGCGCGAGTCCCAGGCGCAGTTCCTCGACTCGATGGACCTCGAGCGCGAGAAAGGCGTCACGATCAAGGCGAAGGCCGTCCGCATGGAGTACACGGCCTCCGACGGCGCCTACGAGCTCAACTTGATCGACACTCCGGGCCACGTCGACTTCTCTTACGAGGTGTCGCGGGCGCTGGTCGCCTGCGAGGGCGCGCTGCTCGTCGTCGACGCGGCGCAAGGCGTTCAGGCGCAGACGCTGGCCAACCTCTACTCAGCCATCGAGCAGGACCTGACGATCATCCCGGTGGTCAACAAGATCGACCTGCCGAACGCGGATCCGGAGCGCGTCGCGCTGGAGCTGGAGCGCATCGTCGGCTTCGGCGCCGACGAGATGATTTACGCCTCCGCCAAGGAAGGCACCGGCACCGAGGAGATCCTGCAGGCCATCGTCGAACGCATCCCGCCGCCGCAGGGCGATCCGGCCGCCCCGCTACGGGCGCTGATTTTCGACTCGAAGTACGACTCCTACAAGGGCGTCATCGCCTACGTCCGAGTCGTGGACGGCGCGGTTCGGGCGGGCCAGGCGCTGCGCCTGATGGCCAACGACACGCGCGTCGAGCCGATCGAGATCGGCATCTTCACGCCAGGCTTCTACGAGATGCCGGGGCTGACGACGGGCGAGGTCGGCTACGTGGCGACGGGACTCAAGAGCGTCCGCGAGGTCGGCGTCGGCGACACGCTGACGTCCGTCGACGCGCAGCGGGTCGAAGCGCTACCCGGCTACCGGCCCGCCAAGTCGATGGTGTTCGCGGGGCTCTACCCGGCGCAGGCAAACGACTACTCACTGCTGCGCGAGGCGCTCGAGAAGCTGCACCTCAGCGATGCGGCGCTGACTTACGAGCCGGAGTCCAGCGTCGCGCTGGGGTTCGGCTTCCGCTGCGGTTTCCTCGGCCTGTTCCACATGGAGATCGTTCAGGAGCGGCTGGAGCGCGAGTACGACCTGACGCTGATCTTCACGGCCCCCAGCGTGGAGTACGAGGTGACGAAGACCGACGGCGTCGAGATCGCGCTCGACAACCCGGCCGAGCTGCCGCCGCCCAACGAGATCGCCGAGATCCGCGAGCCGTGGGTCGACGTCTCGATCGTCGTGCCGGACCGTTACGTCGGCGCCGTGATGGAGCTGACGACGGCGCGCCGCGGCGCCTACAAGCGCATGGAGTATCTGCAGGGCGGCATCACGGCGCCCAGCGAGAGCCAGGCGAACGAGATGCGCGTCGTGCTCGAATATCACGTGCCGCTGGCCGAGATCCTGACCGATTACTACGACCAGCTGAAGTCGCGTACGCAGGGCTACGCCAGCCTCGATTACACGTTGAGCGGCTACGAAACGGCCCGCCTCGTCAAGCTCGATATCATGGTCAACGGCCAGCCGGTCGACGCCCTGACTTTGATCACAAACCCGGAAGAGGCGCAGGTGAAGGGCCGCGAGCTGGTCGAGAAGCTGCGCAGCCTGATCCCCCGCCAGCTCTTCGACGTGCCGATCCAGGCCGCGATTGGCGGGCGCATCATCGCCCGCGAGACCGTCAAGCAAATGCGTAAGAACGTGCTGGCCAAGTGCTACGGCGGCGACGTGACACGCAAGCGCAAGCTGCTGGAGAAGCAGGCCGAGGGCAAGAAGCGTATGCGGCGCGTCGGCAACGTCGAGATACCGCAAGAGGCCTTCATGGCCGTCCTCAGCCTGGAACGCTAGCCTGTCGTCCTGACTGTCGTCCTGAGCCGCTTAGGCGAAGGACCAAAGCGAAGCGTTTGCAGCCAAACTCACCGGCCAACAATGACGCGGCGCGTTGATCCTTCGGCGGCCGCCTCAGGATGACATGGAACAGTGACGTCGAGCCCTTCGAGCTCCGTGTACTTGGTCACTAACGTTCTCCCGAACACCAAGGCGGAGGCAAGACGTGGCGATCACACCCGACGGCTGGTTCGACTGGATGCGGCGCGAGCCCGGCCCGCCCGACAAGGTCTACTCTCTGCCCAACGCGGTCGATTTTTACGTGGCGCACTCGGCAGTCGGCTACTACGGCGGCTGGACGAGCCGCCTTTTCTCCGCAGCGCGACGCGTCGGGTCGCTACACGGCCTACGCCGCGGCCTCGGCGCACGGCTGGCTGCCCTACGACGGCGCTTGCATTCAGCACTATCCGTTGACCGCGTCTTGCTGGACCAGCGGCAGCCGAGAAGCCAACACGCGCAGCGTCGCGTTCGAGATTGAGGGCGGAGCACCCGGACGCGAGTCGGAGCCGCTGACCGAGGCACAAGAGCAGGCCCTGGCGCTTATCCTTGCCGATGTCGCAGCCTGGAAGGGCGTCACCAACGCCTACTGGCGGCGCCCTCGAGACGAGCGCGACGTCAACGCGACGCTGTACGAGCACCGAGAGTGCGTGCGCTTTGGTTCTGGCCCCACCGCATGCCCCTCGGACCGCATCCCGTGGGGTGAGCTGTTGGGGAAGCTAGGCCAACCTCAAGAGTCCAGCGCAAGTCCGGGGGACGGCGGCGAGCCGAACCGCCCTACCAGGTGCTGTACAACGGCTCGGTGCCCGTGTTGAGATAGGCGGCAGCTTACCGGGCCGCATCTCGAAGCTCTTCGGCCAACGCTACCTGTGGTTGCGCTTTGGAGAGAGCGGAGCGGCTTACTGGTCCGCGGAAGAAGGAGATTGAAGAGACCGGCGAAGGTTTGCCTCGCCGGTCTCTTCTTAGTGCCTAGATCAGCAGGTCCGTCTATCCTTTTCCGATGCGGTACATCTTGGTACCGCAGGTTGGACAAACACCCTGGGTCGCCGGCTTGCCATTCTTCATGGTGACGGCTTTGGCGTCCTTCATTTCACGCTGGATCCGGCACTTTAAACAGTAGGCTTGCGTCATTCTTGCCTCCTTTGGTGAGAAGCCTCTGAATTTGTTCTATAGCCTACGCACATTACCAACTCAATGTGGCTGTATTCGAATCATACCTGTTTAGATTCGGCTGTCAAGCTACATTCGATTGCAGGATCGCCTGCTTCGGCTTTCTAAACGTCCTTGTCGCTCCGCCGAATCGCTGGTTAGAATGGCGTTGGGCGGAGGGATCGCATAGTGGTCTAGTGCGGCCGCCTGCTAAGCGGTTATCCTGGGAAACTGGGATCCAGGGTTCGAATCCCTGTCCCTCCGCCATAATAGAAGTCCCACCGGTTCTCCCACAGCGTTACGCCGAACCGATCAGTGATCCCCTCCGTGCCTGGTGCCTAAAGGGCGCTGCGTGGTCGACATTTGCAATGCCTCGGTGAAGCTCTCCGGTTCGCGTACGGCGCTACGCCAAACCGATCTGTGATCCTCTTGGTGCCTGGTGCCTAAAGGGCGCTGCGTGGTCGACATTTGCAATGCCTCGGTGAAGCTCTCCGGTTCGCGTACGGCGCTACGCCAAACCGATCTGTGATCCTCTTGGTGCCTGGTGTCTAAAAGGGCCACGCGTTGCGTGGTCGACTCTTGCCGGGCTGAGGGGAAGCTCCCCCGGCTCGTAGCCCCCACGCCGCGGGCCGGCCTCCGGCCGGGTTTCTAAGGAGCCTCACCTGACGTGGTTGGGGCTTGATTTGCTATCGGCTCGCGAGCTCACTTCACAAGGCGACAGGCTTGCGTCGTTTACTCGCCGCTGCCTCGCATCGTGCCTGCCAGCTTTTCGAGATTCACATCAAACAGGAAGCAGACCACCTCACGGTCATCGTCGTTCCAGGACTGCACAGTCGGATACATGTAGGAGAACTCCAGCCGTGAGGTGCGATAGTAGCTGTTCACGTAGGATTCGAATCTCCATTGGCACTCCGCATCGGCTTCTGCGAAGATGGCGCTTTCTCCCGGCCATGGTCCAGGGCGGAGATCGAAGTCGAAATAGGCCTCGTTGTCGTGCGATTCAGAGCACGGCACTCCCGTTAAGCTCCCTACCTTGGCTGATCCGTAGCCGCCAAACCCAGCCGGGTCCTGAAAGCAGTCGCCAGCTCGAATCTCGAAGATGTCCAAATTGCCACCGCTCACGATCTGCCCGGAGTCGTCACGCTTGGCACCATCGCACGCCGCCAGCAAAACGGCCAAAGTCACACCGGCGACCAGCAAACCTCGGCTGAATAGTCCGTGCCCCATCAGAGACTCCCTCTAGCGCAAAGGAGCGCGAGCGAATTCCAGATTGATTGTCGGTATGACTGGGCAGAACCTTAGCGAGACTACTCCCCGCGGCGCAGGCGAGCGGCAGCCCTCGCCACGCCGGCCGCAACCTCGCTGGCCAGCAGTCCGGACGGTCCGTAATCGGCGGCGTACAGCTCCGCGGCCGCGGCGTGCAGATAGACACCGAGACCGGCGGCTTCGAACGGATCGAGCTCCTGCGCCAACAACCCCGCGATGGTGCCTGCGAGTACGTCACCGGTGCCGGCCGTCGCCAGCGCCGGGTTAGCGAAGGGGCTGATCAGCGTCCGGCCCGCTGCCTCCGCGATCACGGTCTCGGAGCCCTTCAGGACGACGGCCTGCTGCCAGCTCGTGGCGCTCTCGCGAGCGACGTCCAGGCGGCGCGCCTGTACCTCGGCGACGCTGCTGTGCGCCAGGCGCGCCAGCTCCCCGGGGTGAGGCGTCAGCACGGCGCGGGCGTGAAGCGATTCGTGCCACGCGCTGCTGCGCGCCAGCGTGTTCAACGCGTCGGCGTCGATGACTACCGGTAGGTCGTTCAGCCCAGGCGCGGCAAGCAGGCCTCGCACCAGCGCCTGCGCTCCGTCCGACAATCCGAGGCCCGGGCCCAGCAACAGCACGTCGTGGCCGGCCAGAGCGCCGGCCACGAACGCCGCGGCGTCCGGGGATGGCGCTGCGTCGGTTTCCGGCAGCGTTAGATAGGTCACCTCGGGCAACTGGGATGCCGCGGCGGCGCGCACCGACGGCAGCGCGGCCAGCGTGACCAGGCCCGCCCCGGCCCGCAGGGCGCCGAGGCATGCCAGCGTTGCCGCTCCGGTGTAGCTTTGCGACCCCGCGACGACCATCACGCGGCCGAACGTCCCCTTGTTCGAGACCAGCGGCCGAGCCGGCAGCCTCGCGCGGGCCCACTCGGCGTTCATGATCTCCGTATCGATATCGTCACCCAGCGCCGGATCCAGGCCGATATCGATGACGTCGACCTCGCCGGCCCTCGCCGCACCCGGCAAGAGATGCAGCCCGAGCTTTGAGTAGCCAAACGTCAGGGTCACGTCTGCCGCAGGGCAATGCGGATCGACTGCGCCGGTATCGGGGTTGAGACCGCTCGGTAGATCGACGGCGAACAACAGACCCTTGCGTTGCCGCAACGCGTCGAACGCGGCAGCAAAGACGCCTTCCAGCGGCCGTCCGTGTCCGATTCCCAGCACGGCGTCGATGACCGCGTCGGCGAGCTGAACATCGGGAGCCAGCTCGTCAGCCACTCCGGATACGTCCAGATTGACGACCTCGATGTCGTCGCGGTCGCGAATCGCGCGCATGTTTGCGTCGTCATCCGCTCGTGGCGAAAACAGGTAGACGTGGACCTCGGCGCCCATGTCGTAGAGATGGCGCGCCGCTACGAGTCCATCGCCGCCGTTGTTGCCCGGCCCGACGAGCACGACGATCCGCTGCGCGGCCGCGCCGCCCAGTCGGGACGCCGCGGCCAGCGCGACGCCGCGTCCGGCGGTCTCCATGAGCTCGTTCGGCGTCACGCCGGACGCGAACGCCGCCGCTTCGATCTGGCGCATCTGCTCCGCTGTGACGAGTTTCATGACGTCAATTCCGGCGCGTCAACCGTCACAGCAGGCCCCGTTTCACGAGGCGCTCGACCAGCGCCGTCCGAGCGTCGTCATAGTCGATCAGCGGCTCACATGGCGCGACCACGAAGGCCAGGGCCATGTCTTCCGAGTGGGTCAGGCTGACCTCGGCTTGGCCCAGACCTATGCTCTCGGCGCGCTTGCGAGCACGGTCGTGTAAATAAACCAGCGGCTTACCACGACGGTCCGGCAAGATCTCGATGTCCCGCCAGCCGACGCCGCGCACGCCGGTCCCCAGCGCTTTCATCATCGCCTCCTTGGCTGCGAACCGGACGGCGAGCTCGCGAACGCGCCCGCGACAGAACGCGATCTCCAGATCGGTGAAAACACGATGCAGGAAGCGCTCGCCGTGGTGGTCTAGAACTTCCTTGACGCGGTTGATCTCGATAGCGTCGATGCCGGCGGCAAGCGATGACATGAGCCGATTCTAGACTGCCAGGCGGTCAGCGGCCACGTCTGGTGCCATACCACAATATCGACCCCGCGATTTGGTGTCCGCGGCACTTCGACACACCCCGCACGGAAGCTGCATAATCGATTCGAAGCGCCTGCCCAGGTTCGCAGGTGTCATATCAGGGGGAACTGAAATGGCGGCGAACATGATGCCCGGCGCCCCTGTCGCCGAGGCTGTCTTCAACCAGTTGTCGACTCGGATCGAGAAGCTGCGTGCCAGGGGCTACAACCCGGGCCTCGGTACCATCCTCGTGGGCGGCGACTCGGCCTCCGCCGGCTACATTCGCATGAAGCAGGAAAAAGCGGTCGAGCTGGGATTCAACAGCCCGCATATCCACCTCGGCGATGACGCCACGCAGGACGACCTGGTATCGGCGATTCGCTCCTTCAACGACGATCCCGGCGTCGACGCGATGCTGGTGCAGCACCCAACACCGCCACAGATCGACTACGAAACGGCGTTGCTCGAAATGGACCCGGAGAAGGACGTGGACGGCCTGCACCCGGTGAACATGGGCCGGCTCGCGATGTCGATGCCCGGCCCGGTGCCCTGCACGCCCGCCGGCATCGAGGCGATCCTGGCCCACTACGAGATCCCGGTCGCGGGGCACGAGGTCTGCGTCCTGGGACGCGGCACGACCCTGGGGCGTCCGCTGGCGCTGCTGCTGTCGCAGAAGCGGCCGACCGCCAACGCTGCCGTCACCGTCGTCCACACCGGCGTGCCGGACTGGCAGCGCTACACGCGCCGAGCCGAAATAATCATCGCCGCCGCCGGCGTCCCCGGCATCTTGCAGCCGGAGCACATCACCCCGGGCGCCATCGTCGTCGGTGGTGGCGTGCGCTACGAGGGTCGCAAGCTGCTGCCCGACGTCGACGAACGCTGCAAGGAGGTTGCGGGCTGGATCACGCCGCGCATCGGTGGCGTCGGTCCAACGACGATCGCGATGCTCTTCCGCAACGCGCTGGAGTCGGCTGAGCGCCGCGCCAGCATCGAATAACCCGAGCCCTCGTTTAGCACTCGATCACTCGGAGTGCTAACATGAGTTGTCAGTGCCGCTTGCTGCGGTTAGACTCCTGAGACCGGATAACAAGCAACAGGGGATTCGCCAGCCGTGCCGCTTTACGACTACAAGTGCACCCAATGCGACCACCATTACGAGACGCGAGAGGGTTTCGACGCGCCTTCGCGGCAGCCGTGTCCCAAGTGCGGTAGCGAGGCGAAGCGCCTGCTGCACCCGCCGCCCATCGTCTTCAAAGGCAGCGGCTTCTACGTCACCGACAGCCGTAAAGGCAGCCAGGCGACCATCGCCGAGAACAGCCGCTGGGACACTGCCAGCGAGGCGAACAAGCCGAAGGAAGACGCGAGTTCTACCAGCGACGGCGCCTCGGACTCGAAGCCGGCGGCTGCGGCCTCGACAAGCGATAGCACTGCGGACTCAGACTAGGTTCGCCTTACTCCAGGCTCGAGCCTGGCTGCCCGCTCTCAAAGCGAGCCCTCGCTTCCTACCAATCGTTCGCCAGAAGCGCTAAAGTTAGCCTGAAAGGCTCCGCGAGAGACGGGCCGGGAGGACTAACGATGACAACTCAGGCCGGCAAACCGCAGACCGCCTCTGAGAAGGTGGATGAACTCGAAGACGCACAGCTGGCGAACTTCAACAAGCGAATCGCCAAGTCGTTCTTGTTCGCGGCGGGTGAGCGGGACCAGAGCCGGCCCAAGCGCGGCACCATCACGCTTGGCGTAGAAGACCCCAAAGCACAGGCGCTGCAGGGCGACGACCCACGCTTGCGCAAGATGCCGGAGCGTCCGACCCTGCTTGACTTCTTCGAGTATCGCTGGGGCAGGGGGGAGCACTTGCTGCAGAGCGCACGCCTGGCGCGCCTCGCGGGCTGCGACGAGAAGACCGTGGCCGCATGCTTGCTGCACGACATCTCCAATCTCGGCTTCATACGCAGCGACCACGGCTGGTGGGGTTCCCAGCTGGTCGAGCCGTACGTCGACGAGGAAGTCAGCTGGGCGATCCGGGCCCACCAGACGCTGCGCTTCTACCCGGACGAGTCGGTCGGCTACACGTACCCGGAGATGTACCTGCGCCTGTTCGGTGAGGACTTCGTGCCGGAGCCGTACATTCAGGAAGAATACAAGCGCATCAAGGACCACAAGTGGTACATGACGGCGCGCCAGATCACGATTAACGACGTCTACGCCTTCGACCCCAACGTGACGGTCGAGATGGAAGAGTTCCACGACATCATCGGGCGTCACTTCCACCAGCCCGAGGAGGGCCTCGGCTTCGACAACAGTCCCGTGGCCCACATGTGGCGCACGATCATCTGGCCGACACGATTCCTCTAGGAGAGGCTCGTCATTGCGAGCGGAGCGAAGCAATCTCGAGGGGGCCGGGACGCCACGATCAACGTGAGTATTGTTTCGTCGTCTCAGGACTCCTCGCAATGACGGAACGTAGCTTTCGTGCGCCTCGTCCTGCAGCGCGTTTCGCGCGCTTCCGTCAGCATCTCAGGGGAGACCGTCGGCTCGATCGGCCACGGTCTCCTCGTCTTGATCGGCGTCCGCGAAGCTGACGACGAGGCGGAGGCGCGACGTCTCGCCGCCAAGACGGCCGAGCTGCGCATCTTCCCCGACGAAGCAGGCCGATTCAACCGCTCATTGCTGGAGTGCGGCTACGAGGCGCTCGTCGTCAGCCAGTTCACGCTCTACGGTGACGTGCGCAAGGGCCGACGCCCCAGCTTCAACGACGACGCCGGCCCGGAGATCGCCGAGCCGTTGATCGAGGCATACGCGGCGGCGCTGCAAGCGCACGGCGTCAGCGTCGCACGCGGACGCTTCGGGGCGTACATGGAGGTTGAGCTGGTCAACGACGGTCCGGTCACGCTCATCCTGGACAGCAGCGATTTCGACAAACCGCGGCGCTCGAAGTGAATCGTGGGCTCCAGATGGCATGGTGAGCCTGTCGAACCACGCCGCGCTACATCCTTCGACAAGCTCAGGATGGCGACCATGCATCGGCTACACGCGAGTCGGTTTCCTCGACTTCGCAGGCCATGTAGTCTGTCCCGAGAGCGCTCTGAATACCCGTCACTAATTGGAGCCCAGCTTGAAGCAGTTCGAAGTCTCCAGCCTCGTCGGCGACGGCTACAACCTCGAGATCCGGTTCCCGGAAGCGGAATCAGACCTGGCTCAGGACGCCGAATGGTTCGAAGTCAAGCTCGCGGGTGAATGGAAGCGCTTCCGGATCCATGACTACGACGAGCTGTACAAGATCCCGGGCCTCTACGAGTGCGTCATCTACCGTGCTCTCAAATGCAACTCGCCGGTACGCGTGACTCAGCTACTGGCCGACGCGTTAGCTGACGAAGAGGTGTCGCCGAAAACGTTGCGGGTGCTGGACTTCGGGGCCGGCAACGGCATGGAAGGGCAAGAGCTGCAGAACCTGGAGGTCGACCACGTCGTCGGAGCCGACATCATCCCAGAGGCGATGGAGTCGACGCTGCGCGATCGCGGTTGGGCTTACGCCGACTACGTGGTCGCGGACTTCACGGCGCTCCCGGCCGACGACGAGAAGCGCCTGCGCAGTCACAAGCTAAACGCCCTGACCGTCGTCGCCGCGCTCGGCTTCGGCGACATCCCGACTCAAGCGTTCGCCAAGGCGATCGACGTACTGGAGACGCCGGCCTGGATCGCGTTCAACATCAAAGAGGACTTCGTCCAGGACCGCGACGAATCTGGTTTCGCTGAGATGCTACGCGAGCTGGCGCGCGAGGACGTGCTGCGGACGCACGCTTACCGCCGCTACCGCCACCGTTTCTCCAGCAGCGGCAAGCCGCTGTACTACGGCGCGATGGTCGTCACGAAGCAGAAGGCGATACCGCAGCGCTTCCTGTAGCTATTGCCTGGATTCGGCCGTGCCAGTTAAGACGGGTTGCTCCCCGTGATGCAGGAACACCGCATTCATATAGTGAGCCTGCCGCGTCCACATGAATCGGTGCATCCGAAAGAGAAAGACGGCCACAGCGAGGGCTACTACGAAGGCTGGGCCGGAGGCTTCCAGATTATCTTCGAACCAAGCAAGGCCTTCGCCGATCAGGTGGTCAGCAATTGTCAGCGATAGCGCAATCAGGATCGACACGCACATGTTTCCGGTTGCTTCCTTGATGACAACAAACCGCTCGAACTGCTGAATCTCGAAAGAATCAGCGACAGCCCGAAAGCGGTGCTCTTCACTAACCTGGATATCCAGTGCAATCTCGGATTCGGTGTTGGAGAAGTACCTTATGATGCGCAGCGAATATCCAACCTCCTGAACGGCAAAACCAACTATCCAACTTGCTCCAATTAGCGCGATCCAAGGCACCGTTCCCAAGTTCTCGAGTGTGTCTCCCGCAGATTCAACGCCCGCTATCGACACAAGTGTTGCGCCAACCAGTAGCAATCCGGGAACGATTTTCCCAAAGAGATCGCGAAGAATGAAGCGAGTGTAGAACGCGTCGAAGAGGGAACGCGTTTCGGTTTCGACTCGATCGTTCATGAAGGTTGATTTTAGCTGGCATCGTTCACGTCAGGTTGGTCGCCAGACGAGACTCTGGCCCGACGTGGTCAGCGCCTGCACTCGGTCTGCGGTCGCGTAGGCGCTGAGCGCGTCATTCTCGATCGTCGATCCCAGGATCTCGCCGGCGGCCTCGAACTGGCGCCAGACGCTCTCGACGCGCGACGCCGGCTGGCGCTCGTCCTTGCGCTCGCGGTTGCGCGCCTGACACACGTCGAGCGGCGCCATGAGCCGGATGCAGTGCACCGGGACGTCGGCTGGCTTCAGCTCGGAGAGGTAGGCATCGAGGTCGGCCTGGGTGATCACGACGTCCTCGACGATGACGGCGACGCGCTCCTCGAGGAAGTTACGCGCCAGGGCGCAGGCGTTACGCACCGCCAGCGCGTGCTGCCGCTCGAAGCCCGGCTTCCCCGGCGCGACGTAGCCGGTCGGCGTGATGAAGTGACGCAGCGTATCGACCGGGATGTGCGCGACGCGGTCGTAGCGCTCCGTCAGCGCCTCCGCAACGCTGCTCTTTCCCGTCCCATGCGGCCCTGTGAGGATGAGGACTTCCGGCATCTACGACGCTTCGATGTCAAGACTTATGTCGAGAGCGGGCGCCGAGTGCGTCAGCGCGCCTGACGAGATGATGTCGACGCCGCTCTCGGCGATGGCGCGCGCGTTCTCCGCCGTGATGCCGCCGGACGCCTCGGTCAACGCGCGGCCGCCGATCATCTCGACGCAGGTCTTCATCTCGGCCGGGGTCATGTTGTCGAGCAGGATGACGTCAGCGTGCGCCTCAACCGCTTCTTGCGACTCCGTGAAGCTGGTCACCTCGACCTCGATTCGCAGCGTGTGAGGCGCGCCTTCGCGCGCCGCCGCGATCACCTGAGTCAGCGTCATGCCGCGGGAGCGTCCCGCGGCGATGTGGTTGTCCTTGATCAGCACGCCGGCGGCGAGGTTGAAGCGGTGGTTCTGACCACCGCCCACCAGCACCGCGTAGCGCTCCAGCGCCCGCAGGCCGGGCGTCGTCTTGCGCGTATCGACGATGCGGACCGGCAGCCCGGCTACGGCGTCCGTGAGGCGCCTGGTCGCGGTCGCGACGCCGGAGAGCCGCTGCAGGAAGTTGAGCCCGATGCGCTCGGCGGACAACATCGGCGCCAACGGCCCCTCAACTTGTACAAACGTCAGGCCTGGCTCCAGGAACGCGCCATCGGCCAGCGATGCTTTCACCTCGATGGACGGATCGAGCGCCTCGAACGCCGCGTGGACCAGCGGCAGCCCGGCGAGCACGCCCGCCTCCTTGGCGAGGAAGAGGCCTCGTCCGTGCTGCTCCGGCGGAACGGTGGTCAGGGTGGTGACGTCTTGAAAGGCGCCGTCCTCTTCCAGCGCCTGCCGCACGATGCGGCGGACCAGATCCAGGTTCAGCTCAGGCATCTACAGCCCCTTCATCTGGCGCCAGGCCAGGATCGCCTGCGTATGTTCCCGGTAATGGCTCCAGGTATCAAGCCGCAGCCGGTGGCGGAACCGTGTCTCCGTTTCGTACCAGGGCTCTGGTAGCGTAGCAACGAAGTCGAGCAGGCTCTGGTGGCTTCGTCGCAGCGCCTCATGCGCCTCCTGCAGGCTGAGACGGCTGTTCGCCGCGTTCTGGCGGACGTTGAAGCTGTCGACGCCACCGTAACGCGGCGGGCGCTTGCCCTGCATGATGATCGGCAGCGCCTTCAGCGCCTCTTCCTCCCAGGTCGCGACGTGCGCGATCAGGTCTTTGACCGACCAGCGCTCCACCACCCCTGCCTCGATTAGCGACGCCTCACTCAGGCCGGCGCAGGCGTCGTTGAAGGCGCCCCATCCGCGCTCGATCCGGGAGATCAGCTGCTCGCGATTCACGGGGCGCTACGAGACATCGCTGCGGAAGATGATGCTGTGCTGCCAGGCATCCAGCGCCTCGGGGAAGTCGGTGCGGTAGTGCGCACCACGGCTCTCCTGGCGCAGCAACGCGGCCTCGGTGACGATGCGCGCCGTGAGCAGCAGGTTGGCCAGCTCATGTGACGGACGATCAGTCGGCGGCGGCGCCGAGCGATACCACATCGTCAGCGTCAACGCCGCCTCAGCCAGCCCTAGGCCGTCGCGCACGATGCCGACCTTGTCCCACATCAGCTCCTGCAGGCCGGCCAGGCTGAGCCCGGTCTCGGCAAACGGCAGCGCCCGAGCCGGCGCGCCGATGCGGGTCGGGACGTCGCCGCCGGCCCGATAGACGCCCGTCTTGCGCGCCTCATCGCCGGGTCCGTCGGGCAGCCGTACTGCTCCACCGTAGGGCTCGACCGGCGCGCGATCCGGGTCCAACGTGCGATCCACGAAACGCTGGGCAAACACGACCGTCTCTAACAGGGAATTGCTGGCCAGCCGGTTGGCGCCGTGCACGCCGGTGCGGGCCGCCTCACCCGCGGCGTAAAGGTTACGGATGTTCGTCTCGCCCCAGGTGTTCGTGCGCACGCCGCCCATCGTATAGTGCGCCGCCGGCGACACAGGAATGCGTTCCCTGGTGATATCGAGTCCATAGCGGGCGCAGTATTGCATGATCTGAGGAAAGCGCACGGCTACACGCTCGACTGGAAGCTGCGTCGCGTCCAGGTAGACACGGTCGCTCGCGGTGCGCGCCATCTCGCTGACGATGGCGCGAGCCACGATGTCGCGTGGCGCCAGCTCGGCGCGGTCATCGTAGCCGGGCATGAAGCGCTCGCCGTCGGTGTTGTAGAGCAGCCCGCCCTCGCCGCGCATCGCCTCTGAGATCAGAAAGACGGGAGCGCCAGGCAGGCGCAACGCCGTGGGATGGAACTGAATGAACTCCATGTCGGCGATCTCAGCTCCCGCCCGGTAGCCGAGCGCAACGCCGTCCGAAGTCGCGATCGGGGGGTTGGTGCTGACTCGGTAGAGCTGACCGGAACCGCCCGTCGCCAGCAGCAGGTGGTCGCACCTGAACGCCTCCGTCGTGTTGTTGCGCGCGTCGAGAGCAAGAACGCCCTCGGCCACGCCACCCTCGACGAAGATGTCCAGCACCTGGCTATGCTCGAGGATCGTGATGTTGGAATGCTGCGCGACCTCGCTGAGCGTCAACTCGATGTGAGCGCCGGTCGAGTCACCGCCGGCGTGCAGGATACGGCGGCGGCTGTGGGCTCCCTCGTGGCCCAGCTCGACCGCGCCATCCACGCTGTCGAAGGGCACACCGAGGCGTGCCAGGTCGGCGATGCGGTCCGGGCCGTCCTTCGTCAGGATAGTCGCGGCGGCTTCGTCGACGAGGCCGGCGCCGGCGACCAGCGTGTCCTCCAGGTGCAGGTTCGGGCTGTCGTCGGACGCGACAGCCGCCGCGATGCCGCCCTGGGCGTATTTCGTGTTCGCCTCGTCGATGCTGCCCTTGGTCAGGACGAGCACGTCACCGTGCTGCTTCGCCATGAGCGCGGCGTAGAGTCCGGTGATGCCGGAACCGACGATGATGTATTCAAAATGACGCGTCATTGTGTTCCGTTGAGGAGTTAGTGTCATGATGACACTAACTCCTCGTCATCCTACCCGGCCCTGAATGGCCTGTCAATCTGAGGTCACGATCCGTAGGATGGACGCATGCCATGGTCTAAACCAGAAGCGCCACAGATTCGCGCCGCGTTACAACGCTACGCGCCCCGTATCGCCGACGAGCCCATCGAGTTCCTTGGTGAGGGCTGGGCGGTCTGGGTATTTCACGCCGGTGACTACGTGCTGCGATTTCCGAAAAGGCCGCGCGAGGCCGCCGAACTCGACGGCAAGCGGCGCCTCGTCGCCGAGTTGAGTCTGAGGCTCTCCACGCCCGTTTCGGTGCCGGAAATCTACGCTGAAGATGGGCCCAACGACGCACCGTTTGCCGGCCATCGCTTCTTGCCGGGCGTGTCCCTGATCACGGCGGCCCAGCTTCTACCGGCATCGGCCCGTTACGGCCCTCCTGAGATCCGGCTGGCTCCTACGTTGGGCCGTGAGATCGGCGTCTTCCTGCGCACTCTGCATTCCTTCCCGGCCGAACGGGCTATCGAGCTTGGTGCGCCCCTGAAAGACGGACCGGCGCAACGCGCTGACATCACCGAGCTGTATGAAGATGTCATCCGGGAGGCCTTTCCCTTGATCAGCTGCGAAGCACGAATCTATGCAGAGGAGCGGTTTGAGTCGTTCATCAATGAACCGGCGAACTTCGACTTCGAGCCCCGCCTGATTCACCATGACCTGGATCGTCAGAATCTGCTGATCGACCCTGAGACAGGAAGCCTTTCGGGTGTGATCGACTGGGAGGGTGCGCGTGTCGGCAATCCGGCGATCGACCTCTGGCTACCGCTGGTCGACTTCGCCCAGCTTGGCATCAGCGATCAACTGCAAGAGTGCCTTGACGCATACGGGCCATTTGACCGTGAACGAGCGCGAGTCCAGGTTGAGTTCACGGACTTCCTCTGGCCCTTCCACGACATTCTCTACGGCCAGTACATCGATGATCGAGAACTGGTCGAAGGTGGCGTCCGCGACCTCAACGCGTCTCTACCGCCCGGCCTTACTTGCGACTGAGCAGCTTACGCTCGCCGGCCGATTTCGCTAGGATGCGCGCATGAGTGCAGAAGATAAGATTCGAGAACTCGGCCTGGACCTCGGCAGCAGCGCCGGCGCGCCGGCGGGCAACTACGTGCCCACGGTGCGTACCGGCAACCTGGTTTTCATTTCGGGTCAGCTACCCATGCGTCCGGACGGCACCCGCCCGACCGGCAAGCTGGGAGACACCACGACCGTCGATGAGGGTTACGAAGCGGCGCGGCTCTGCGGCGTCGCGCTGCTGGCGCGTCTGCGCGAAGAAGCCGGCAGCCTGGACAACGTGAAACGAATCGTCAAAGTCGTTGGTTATGTAAATGCTACGCCGGATTTTGTCCAGCAGCCACAGGTGGTCAACGGCGCGTCCGACCTGCTAGCGCGGGTGTTCGGCGACGCGGGCAAGCACGCGCGGGCCGCGATCGGCGTCAGCAGCCTGCCTGCCGGCTGTCCGGTCGAGGTTGAGCTGGTCGCCGAGGTCGAGACACCAAGGCCTGCTCGATCGAGGCACCGTTCCACCTGATCGCGCGGCCGAGCTGCCGCTCATCCCACCGGCTCCTAGGACAGGACGGCCGTCGCCTCGATCTCGATCATGTAATCCGGCGTCGCCAGCGATTGCACGCCGACGAGCGTGCTGGCCGGTGGGTTCTCGGCCGGCAGGTACTTCTGACGCGCGACGCCCAGGATCGCACGGTCGACGGAGGGACGGTAGCTGACGATAAACGTCGTCAGCTTGGTCACGTCGGCGAAGGTAGCGCCGACCGAGGCCAGGCAGGTCTTGAGGTTCTCGTAAACCTGCTCGGCCTGCTTCGCGAGGTCGCCGGCGCCGACGACGTTGCCGTCCTTGTCCACCGATACCTGACCGGCGATGTAGACGATGCGGCTGCCCTGCGCCGTGACGACGTGCGTGTAGTTGGCCGGCTTCGAGATGCCATCGGGGTTGAGGTAGTTGTGAGCCATCGGGTTCTCCCAGGCGGGGCGTTGCGACGGGTTCGTAAGCTTCCTCTACGTTACGTCCGAGGTGTGTGCGCCGCAATGCTGAACGCACGCTCCAGCGCGACTGATCACCCCGCAACGGGCGTGATCGACGCAAGCCATTGGTCGACATCGCGGCGGCTTCGCAGTCGAATGCGAAACCGATCGCCGAATGACGGGTCGGCAAACAACGCCAGGTAAGCGCGGTGACGCCTTGAGAACGACTTTACCGACCAGCCGCTCGTGCCGATCACGGCGATGCGGCGGCCCAGTCGGGGTGCTCGTTGTCCATTCGTGGTGTGGGTCAAACGACCGTCAGCATGCGGTCGAGGGCGATCTTGGCGTCGCGCGCCGTCTCTTCGTCGAGTGAGACGCGGTTGACGACGCGGCCCGCGGCGAGCTCCTCGATCGTCCACGCCAAGTAGGCCGGGTGGATGCGGTACATCGTGCTGCAGGGGCAGACCACCGGGTCGAGGCAGAAGACCGTCTTGTCCAGGTTCTCGTGCGCCAGTCGTGAGACGAGGTTGATCTCGGTGCCGATGGCGAACTTGCTGCCGGCCGGCGCCTCGCCGATCGTCCTGGCGATGAACTCGGTCGAACCGTTGGAGTCGGCCGCCTGCACGACCTCGTAGCGGCACTCGGGGTGCACCACAACGTGGATGTCCGGATACTTCCCTCGCGCCGCGTTGATCTGGTCGACGGTGAAGCGCTGGTGCACCGAGCAGTGACCCTGCCACAGCAGTATCTTCGAGCGCTCCAGCTCCTCCAGCGTAGCGCCGCCGAGCGAGCCGTAGGGCTTGTTGTAGTTCCACAGCGTCATCTGGTCCAGCGGGATGCCCATCTTGGCGCCCGTGTTGCGGCCCAGGTGCTGGTCGGGGAAGAAGAGAACCTTCTCGCCCCGCTGGAAGGCCCACTGCACGACGGCAGCGGCGTTGCTCGAGGTGCAGACGATGCCGCCGTGCTTGCCGCAGAACGCCTTCAGCGAGGCGGCGGAGTTCATGTAGGTCACCGGCACGACGCGGTCGGCGATGCCCGCTTCCTCAAGCTCCTCCCAGGCGGCGTAAACGTCGTCCGGGTCGGCCATGTCGGCCATCGAGCAGCCGGCGGCCATGTTCGGCAGCATCACGGTCTGATGCGGCGCGCTGAGGACGTCGGCGGCCTCGGCCATGAAGTGCACGCCACAAAAGACGATGTACTCCGAGTCGGGTTGTCCGGCGGCCCACTGCGCCAGCTTGAAAGAGTCGCCGCGGAAGTCGGCGAACTGGATGATGTCCTCGCGCTGGTAGTGGTGCCCCAGCACGACGAGGCGCGAGCCGAGCTTCTCACGCGCGACCGCGACGCGGTCGATCAGCTGCTGCGCGTCGAGGTCCCAGTAATCGCTCGGGATATCCTGCTGCCAGTACGCGAACGATGGCTCGCTAGAGAGCGGCAGCGTCGTGATGCCTGTATTGGTCTCGCAGGCGATGCCAGCGAGGCCGTTGTTCGGCTGTGCGAGGGGAAGCATATCGTTGGTCGGAGAGGCCATTGAGCGCCTCCTTTCGAGCATCTGACGAGAACGTCCATCCAGCTGTCCTCGACGAGTTAGTGTCACGATGACACTAACTACCCGCAGATAGTAACACGAGGGCCATGCGACCTGTCAAGGAACTTTATGGCCGTGTGACGCCCCGTGCGTTGTCTCGAGGAAATGGGCGCCAATGTGCTCGAGGCGGCGGCATACAGGCGGGCTCTAGCCGCAACATCGCGGCACCACGTAGTCGATCAGGACTACGGAGATCGCTGGCGCCTCTTTGCCGAGCACCCGAAGCGCTCGAACGCCATCCGGGACTACGCCGGTATCACGGCTAACAAGAGAATCAAGAATGCAAGCGGACCTCCAAGCAACAAAATCGTGAACGCGCCAGATTCCGCCCACGTTGAATAGATCGGGTCTTCGACCTTCAGCTTCTCGCCACCCCAAGCTGCCCAGACTTCTTCAGCAGCCATCCAAGGCGACTCGGCTAGTTCTGACTTCGCAGAAGCGTCAACGTCAAGTGAGTTAGTTAGGAAAGTTTTGAACTCAGCTAAATGCTCGCGTTTCCAGAGCTGAAGGCGAATGAACTCCACGACCCCCATGACGCCTACACCTGCAAGGAATACGGAGCCCAAGGACCCTGTTACTCCTGCTGCAACCAGTAAGGATAAGCCTAACGTATCTGGAAGACCGTCTAGAACAGACTGGCTTTCTCTATCCTCAAGAAGCACGAGCTCCTCTTGTTCCACTCTCAATTCTCCGTCGATGATCGGTCTTCAAGAAGCTTCGAATGACGGAGAAAAGTGGAGCACCTCAAGTGAGTCAACATAAAAGGCGGCCACTAGCGACTCCCCTTCTCGCCATTGGCCAAATGCTAACTCGAAACTGTTACCAGTTGATGAGATAGAGACGTTGAGATCTTGTGAGACTTGCTCCTCCTCGAAGTTCAAGATTCGAATCCCTTCCTGAAATTCGAAGGTTAGAGCGTCACCCAAGATCTGCGATTGCAGTCCACTCCCGACCAACGTCGTGCTCCCAGCGTTTATGAATCTAGATCTTACCTTCCAAAGGTGTTCACCTTCCTGTCCCTCAAACTCGAACTGGCCATTAAGACTCACCACGGGGGCAGCTCAGTCAGTTCATCGGTGGAAAGAATCTGGGCGAGAACTACTTGACTACTTTCGCCTCTTCCTCCGTCCAGAACAAAAGTCAAGATGAAGGACAACAACGTGGCTGCCGCCGCCATAAGCCCCAAATAGGCAGGAATTTCCTTTAGTTTCATTTCGACACCATATGGAAAGACATCTGAACCCTCGGCCTGGAGACGGCGGAAACCAAGAACCTAGATCTCACCAAATCCACTGGTCAAAGGCACTCAGGAGAGGTGTGCGTAAACGTAGTGCAGGGCTAGCATTGATGTCAATTGAGGCTGGAGCGACATACGTATTTGACCAATGGTGTCAAGAAGCGCTAGAATGCCATGGTCTGGCGCGACGTGAACTCGAACAGCTCCGCCGGCCGGTGGGCTCCGCTGGCGTCGGTGCGCCCCGTCGGCTGGATCAGGCCCCGCGAGATCATGCGGCGCCGGAAGTTGCGTTTGTCAAAGCTGCGCCCGTAAATCGATTCGTAGACGGCCTGGAGGTCGCGTAGGGTGAACTCGCGCGGCATCAGGCTGTACGCCACGTTGGTGTACTCGAGCTTGCTGCGCAGCCGAGTCATCGCAGTGTCGATCACGCCGGCGTTGTTGAAGGCCAGCTCCGGCAGCTCGTCGAGTCCGAACCAGCGCGGCTCCCAGTACGGCTCGTCGCGCAGACGAACTCTCCGCGAGTCGACCAGCGCGAAGTAGGAGACGGCCACCTGCCCCGTGTCGCCGTCCAGGCCGTCGAAGCTGAAGAGTTGCTCCAGGTAGACGTCGCTGACGCCGCTTTCCTCGCGCAGCTTGCGGGCTGCAGCGTCGGCCAGCGACTCATTGGCGGCAGGGATGCCGCCGGGCAGCGCCCACATGCCCTGATGCGGCTGACCACTGCGATGGATCAGCAAGACGCGTAAGCGTCCCTCGCTAACGGTGAGGATGACGACGAGTACGGCAACGCCCATGTAAGGATAGTAGCAAAGGCCGCGCCAGCGTTGAGTTAAACGAAGTCTTTCGAGTAGCGGCGCATACCAGCGTCGTACTGGTAACCAACCGACTCCCAAAAGGACGTCGCGTAGCCGTGGTCGCCCTCGACGAGGGCCGTGATGCGGCGGCAGCCCAGGCCCCGTAACGCACGCGTGCAACCACGCGTGCGCGTCGTTGACCAGACGCTGGGCAATGCCGTGTCGCTGGTAGTCGGGATGCACCGCGAGGCGGCACATGTTGCCGCGCCAGCCGTCGAACGCCACAACCAGGCTGCGGCGAGGCGTCCCTCAACTCCGCGAGGAGAAGCCTGGCCGAAGGACCGTGGGACAGCAAAGCCGGGATGTCCTGCTGAGCGCTGCGCCGTGACGCCGAATCGTACGCCAGCTGCCACAGCTCCAAAACGGCGTCGACTTCCTCGGGCCTGGCATCCCGGACCGATATTCCAGTCAGCCTCATGATTACTTCGAAAGCTGCTTCAGCTGCTCGGCGTGCTCCGTAGAGTGCGTAGCCGCCCCCTGCAGCCAGTCCTCCAGCGAGAACTCGCCGAACTCGTCGTGATTACCGCTGCGCGACCAGTCCTCGGGAAACGCCAGCGTCAGCAGCTCTACGTTGGACTGCACCGCGGCCTGAAACAGCGCCAGTGACGCACTGAGTGGTCGGTAGTAGTGCAGCCGCACCGCGAACTGCGCCTCGTCGAAGCCCTGTAGCAGGGGCGCGTCCTGGGCCAGCAGCTGCCGCAGGCGGTAACCCCGGACCAGCTCGGCGTCCGTCACGTGATGGGCTATCTGCCGCGCCGACCACTCGCCCCGCGGCGCGGGGTCGAGCCCGCTTTCTGGCATAGCCTCCAGGGCGGCCATGAATGAGGCGCAGCCGTCCTCGTAGCGCTTAATCAGCAGAGCGCGCTCTTCCGGGGTCATCAGATCAGTTTACGCGTTAAGGCCGAGCAAGCGTCTCGGTCCGGCATGGTGAGCTTGTCGAACCACGCGGCGCGCAACGTCCGTCGACAGGCTCAGGATGCCGTGAGCAGCGCCTCGGTGGTGGAATATGCGCTAGCCGCGCAGCGCGGTCCGGATCGTCTCGATCTGGCCGACGTGGTCGTGCGTGTGCACGTGGTGCGAGTACAGCGCCCACTGCATCCAGTTGAACGGCCCGAACTGCCCGTGGTCCGCCGTCAGGTCGAGGCTGCGCGAAGGGTCTGCCCGGCGCACGACGGCGAGGATGTCGGCCATGCCGTCGATGTACGAGCGCCGCAGCTCGCTGAACGATTCGTACTCGGCCGAGCCCATACCGCCAGACGAAACGCCCGTCGCCGGCGGTTCGAACGGCTGACCCGAGGACAGCTTTTGCAGACGGTCCCGACTGCGGTCGAGGCTGGAGTTGATGTGCTTCACAGCATCGAAGACGCGCCATTCATCGACGGCGTGACGGTCATCGCTTCTTCCTCAGTGAGGTCGCCGACGAGGCGCAGGATGTGGTTCTGATCCTCAGCGACTAGCTCGAAGACGTGCTGGAGCCCCTGCGAGGCGTGAAGGTCAAGATAGGCCTTGATCGCGTCGCCGCCTGCGCTGAACTGGACGACCACGTCTACAGCACCATGGGCAGCGCGTCGGCAGCGGTCGTGCCCTGCAGCGACCACGCCGTCGCCTTCTCAACGCGGACCGTTACGACGTCACCGACGCGGGTATCTCCGGCGAAGTGGACCAGCTTGTTGCTGCGCGTGCGGCCGTACCAGCGGCCGTCGCGCTTGCCTTCGACGAGAACCTCCTGCTCCGTGCCCTCGAGTCGCTGGTTGAGCTCGGTCGAGATGCGCTCTTCCAGCGTCTCCACCGCGTGCAGGCGCTCTTTCTTGACCTCGGGCGGGACGTCATCCTCCATTTTGCGCGCCGCGAAGGTGCCCGGCCGCGGCGAGTAGGCCGCGACGTGCACTTTGTCGAATCGCACGGCTTCCATCAGCCTCAGGGTCTCGTCGAACTCAGCCTCCGTTTCACCGCAGAACCCCACGATGATGTCCGTCGTGATCGCTGCCTCCGGCATCATCGAGCGGATCAGCTCGACGCGATCGCGGAACAGAGCTGTATCGTAGCCACGGCGCATGCGGTCGAGGACGGCGTCGGAGCCGTGCTGCACCGGGAGGTTGAAGAACTCGGTCACCTTCGGCAGATCGCGCACAGCCTCGACGATCTTGGGCGTCATGTCCTTGGGGTACGAGGTCAGGAAACGGATGCGCTCCAGGTTCGGCAAATCGTGAATCGCCGTCATCAGGTCGCCGAGGTCGGGTTTCACGTCCGGGAGGTCTAGCCCGTAAGCCTCGACCGTCTGCCCAAGCAGCGTGACTTCACGCACGCCGCCGTGCACCAGATGCGCCACCTCCTGCAAGATCTCGTCCAGCGGACGGCTGTTCTCGCGCCCGCGACGGTACGGCACGATGCAGTAGGTGCAGAACTTGTCGCAGCCGTGGATGATCGGCACGTAAGCCGTCGGCCCTGTAGGCGTCGGGAAGGCCGTGGGCCAAAACTCCCCGCCGCTGTCGTCCGCCAGTCCGAGCGCCTCGAAGATGCCCTCGAACGCTTGCGGCCGCGCGAAGTGGTCCACGTAGGGAAAGCGGCGCCGCAGGTCGTCGTCCTGCGGCCCGACCATGCAGCCCATGACGACGATCTGGAAGTCGGCCTTGCCCTTGCGCTTCATCGCGGCCAGCCGGCCGAGGTGGCTCACGGCGCGCTGCTCCGAGCGTTCGCGTACCACGCAGGTGTTGAGCACGACGAGGTCGGCGTCTTCCGGCCCGTTAACGGCCTGCCAGCCGAAGCGATCGAGGCCGGCTGCCAGCTTGACGGAGTCGGCCACGTTCATCTGACAGCCTTCGGTCCAGATGTGATAACGCTGCGTCATGGGTCGATTCTACCGGCTGTGTCGCGGCGAGTCATCGCCTGGCTCAAAGGCTGGCAGCGGCTAGTCCCTATTGCGATTCGGATTGCGGTCCTCGGC
This sequence comes from Dehalococcoidia bacterium, assembly GCA_965197795.1. Taxonomy (GTDB): domain Bacteria; phylum Chloroflexota; class Dehalococcoidia; order DSTF01; family WHTK01; genus WHTK01. The sequence goes on from OZ240228.1 coordinate 2,073,749, forward strand.
CTCGTCCCTACGGCCGGGCCGGCCCAATCGAAATTGAGACAGGCCGTGTCGCCAGACCCGAGAAAGCGAGCCGCTGAAGAAGGCGTAGAAACCCGTCACGCCGAATATCAGGACCACGCCGACGAGAGCGACGATGCCTGAGGCGAGCACCGCCCCCAAAAAGAAGATCGCGAGACCGCCGATTACGGCGCCTGCGGCGACGAACTCGGAAAGGGGCGCCGTATCGTTCCCCCGCGCCTCTCGCGGGAAGGCTGGTCCCTGTAGCTCCTCGCTGTCGCCAGGAACCGGTAAGTCGCCAGGCACACGCGCCGGGTCCAGCTCTGCGCCGCAGTTCGGGCAGCTCTTCAGGCGGTCACCGTCCGGTATCTGTGTTCCACAGCTTCGGCAGCTGATGCTTGGCGCTCGTCTCATCTCTGCGATCCGTCCTGGAAGTTGGCCATATACCACTTGCCGTTAGTGGCGTCTGAGAAAACGCTGCAAGCCGCTGGCGCGAGCCTCTTCAACCCGCGACTGATTCGCATCGACCACCACGAAAGGCGCTCTCCGGCTCTGTAGCTCACGAGCGACTCGTTCTCCGACACGGCCGAAGCCGCAGACGACGTGGTGGTTATTGATACGTTCGATCGTTAGCTTCATGCGCCGAGCGCTAGCGACCTGACGCAGGTCACCCTCGATTATCGCCGCAACCAGTGCGGTGAGGATATAGAATGCGGCGCCGACGCCAAGAAACATCAGCCCGATCGTGAAGACCTGACCCGTCTGGCTCAGCGGCCGGACTTCGCTGTATCCGACGGTCGTAACCGTGATCGAGGTCATGTAGGCGGCGTCGAGCAGCGACCAATCCTTGATGATCATGTAGCCGGCCGTGCCGGCGAGCATCACAAGCATTAGCACGGCGAGGCCACGGGCGATGCGCGAGTAGCCCGCGGCCTCGAGCCCGAAGCTGTTCATAGGGCCATTCTATGGTCGAGGGTGCCGGATGCAGCGCCCTCGCATGCGAAACCCGCAGGAGTAACCAGGAGGTTGCAATATCGTCAAATGCCGAGGTCGCGCGCCCGTCGCTTCAAGGCGACCTCGGCGTCGTCGCAGATCGAGGCGATCACTTCGGCGGCGGGCCGGACGGCGCCGACGAAGCCGGCTGACTGCCCCATGAGTACCGGCGTGACCTCCGGGTCCTTGCGCGCCTGCCCCTCTGCTATGGCGCGCTGGACTTCGTCCCGCTTCTGGCGCAATTCCTGCTCCCGGCCTGTCCACGTCTCGTTGGTCTGGTTCCGGCGCATTCGCTCGCCGATTCCTACCGGCCACGGGCGGCCGCCGAGGATGTCGAACACCGTGGTGAATATCGTGTCCTCGCCGTCGCTCTCGATGATGAGCTGCTTGAAGGCGTCCGGCACCTCAGTCGCTTCGGGCGTCGCCAGCAGCGTCGTGCCGAGCATCGCGCCCTCGGCGCCTGCAGCGAGTAAAGCGGCCAGCGAACGCCCATCAGCGATACCTCCCGCCGCCACGACGGGCGTATCACCGGCGGCCTGGAGCACCATCGAGACGCACGGCAGCGTGTTCAGCAGGCCGGAGTGTCCACCGGCCTCGTTGCCCTGCGCGATGATGAACTCGGCGCCGGCTTCCAGGGCCCATCGTGCGCCTTCCAACGTCTGTACCTGACAGGCGATCGGCACGCCGTCTGCCTTTGCCCTCGCAGCGTAAGGGCGAGGATCGCCGAACGAGAGGACGATCAACGGCACCTTCTCTTGCAGCGCGGCCTCGAAGCCGGCTTCAGAGTCGGGAAGAAAGGCCGTTATAAAGCCGACCGCAAACGCTCCGGCGGTTTGGCCGCGTATCGCCCGTATCTGGTCACGGACCCAGCCCTCACCGCCGGCGTTGGTGCCGCCGAACGAGCCGAGTCCGCCGGCCTCCGTCACGGCGGCGGCCAGGTTGGCGCCGCTGTGGTTCGCCATCGGTGCGCCGAGGATCGGGTAGCGCAGGCCGTACTTGTCCGTGAGGCGTGTCCTAAGCATGGCGTGAGTATAGTCGGCGTTATCGAGTTGCCAGGACGTGAAGCAAAGAGCGGCCGAAGGCGCTCTACTCACGATTCAGTCGTGGGCTGCTTCAGATTCCGTTGATGCTCTTGCGCTTGTTGCGCACGTAGTCGACCAGGATGTACTCGCCGAGGTGATCCGGCGTCGTGTAGAAGACGCGGCCCTTGTTCATCTTCGCCATCTGATTAACGAACTCTTTGAGGTAGTAGTTGCGGTCCAGCATGAAGGTGTTGATCGTGATCTTCTTCTGGGTGCAGCGCTTGACCTCTTTGAGCGTCTCGCGGATCGTGATCGGGCTCGGCGGGTAGGAGAAAAACGAGCGACCGTGCTCGATATGCGCCGTCGGTTCGCCGTCCGAGATCATGATGATTTGGCGTGTGCCGGTCTTGTGTTTCGCGAGCAGGTTCTGGGCCATCATCAACGCATGATGCATGTTGGTCCCGAGCACGGATTCGTCCCAGCGCACGTAGGGCAGCTGGTCCGCCTTTAGCTCCCGTGCGTAAGCCGAGAAGCCGATGATGTAGAGCGAATCGCGCGCGAACTGGGTGCTGATCAGGCTTTGCAGCGCCAGCGCCACCTTTTTCGCGGCCTGGAAACTGCCCCTGAGCGCCATCGACCACGACAGGTCGACCATCATCACGGTGGCTGTCTGCGTCAGCTGCTCCGACTTCCAGACTTCGAAGTCGTCCTTCTGCAGCCGCACCGGCAGCGTGGCGCCCTCGCGGCGCAGCGCGTTCATGATCGTCCTCTCGAGATGCAGGTGGAACGGGTCGCCGAACTCGTACGCCTTTGTGTCATCGCTGCGCTCGACGCCGAGACCGGGGTCTGCCACCTGGTGCTTGCCCATCTGCTCTCTCTTGAGCTGCGCGTAGATCTCACCCATCGCGGCCTGACCGATCTTGCGGGTGCCGCGAGGTGTTAGCTCCCACGAGTTGCCGCGCTTGCGGATGTATCCGGACTCTTCCAGGATCTCGAGGAACTTCTTCAGCTCGTCCAGCGTCTCCGCCGCCTCTTCCCCCAGCAGCTCGCGCAGCTTCTCCATGTCGATGTCCTCGATGTCGCCGCCGTACTGCGTGCGCTCGAGCTGGCGCTCCAGCTCATCGAGGTCCTGCATGTCGCCCATCAGCTGCATCGCTTCGGAGAGATCGATTTCGTCGTCACCGCGGAAGGGGTATTGGTTGCGCATATCTCGCTGCGGAGAGAGGAATTCGAGGTTCGCCGCCAGATCAGACATCTCGTCGCGCAGCCCCGGGTCGGCGATCTTGTCCATCAGCAGGTCCTGCAGCTGCTGGCGCATGTCCCCCGGCAACGAGTCGAGCAGGTTCTGCATCTGTGAAACCTGCTGCTGCATCTGCTGCACCAGCTCGTCGAGAGTCTGCGGCGGGTTCGGCCCGAAGAGGTCGCCGTACGTCTGCATAAAACCGTCGAAGTCAGGCTCGCCGCCCTGCATGCGCTCCTGAAGCATCTGGTTCAGGTCGCGCATCATCTGCTTCATGTGGTCCATGTCTTCCGGCGTCATGTTGGCGATTTGCTGCTGGAGGTCCTTGAAGAAGGTCTCCATCATCGCCTGCTTCAGCATTTCCATGAGCTCCTGGTACTCAGCCTGTGCCTCCGGGTCCAAGAACTCGTAGTTCTGCAGCTCCTTCATCTGGCCGGGAACGTCCGGCGGCAGCCCTTCGAGGAAGCTGCGCTTGCGCTCGACGATGTTCTGCAGCATCTGCTGGAACTGCTCCTGGTCGTCGCCGCCTTGCGACTGCTGACCGCGCTGGCCTTGTCCAGACTGGCCGCTCTGCGACCCCTGGCCGCGCTGGCCCTGCCCGGACTGGTCGCCCTGCTGCGACTGGGCGCCCGACTGCTGGCCGCCTTCCTGGCCGGACTCGCCTTCTTGCGAGCCTTCGTCGCCTTCCGTGCCCTCAGAGCCGTCACCTGGCTCGCTTTCCGGTTGGTCACCCGTCGCGTCGCCGAGGCGCTCGTCGAGCGTATTACGTTCCTTCTCGAGGATCTGCTCGAGGCGGTCACGGATGTCCGAGAACGCGGAAGACAGGTCGAAGCGGTCCAGGTTCTGACGCCGCTGTTGGCGCAGCTGCTGCAACAGGTCACGCAGGCCCTGCGTGCGATCGCCCTGCTGATTGCGCATACCGCGTTGCATAAGATTACGCAGCGCGTGCTGCAGGTCGCCAAAGTTCATCAGGTCGTCGGTTAGGGCGTTGAGGATATCGTCCGGGTCGAGGGCTGGGATCTCCTGAGTGCCGTCCCACTCCGTGTAGCGGTATCTCATGACCATTGGATTCCCCTGACCCGGGGAGCGATACCTAGCCTCTATAGGAGACCGTGGGACCGACCCTGTCTTTGTTGAGGCGTTTGTTGAGGTGAAGACCCTCGAGGATGAACTCGATGATCGAAGCCGTTACCGGCGCCGAAGGCTTGGCATCGAGCTTCTTGACGTGACCTGAGAGGCCTTCGACCGCCTTGACCATCTTGCTGTAATTGGCGGCAGGCAACATGTCGCCGACCTCAACCGAAATGCCGGACTTGAAGCGCGTCACCAGGTCATCGAAGTCTGAGACGCTGTAGTAGCGGTTGAACACGGCCAGGACGGCACCCTGGATCAGCTTGTCCAGGATCTGCTCCTCCTTGCCGTCCTCGACGGTCTCGAACTCCACCTTGCCGGCGATTGCCGGGATGACGAAGGGCAGATCGCTGACGCGCGGCACGACTTCGCTCTCACCGATGCCGATGGCGCGACGCTGCGCGTTCGCCAGCAGGCTCTCGTAGTTGGCTATCGAGGCGCGCACAGAGACGCCGGAGCGCTGGTTGATGTCGGGGCTGCGGCGCGCCAGTCTGCTGACCTCAGCCACGATCTCCTTCATGAAGGCTGGGACCTTGACCTTGAAGTCGTCGTCCTCGAAGGTCAGGCGCTCCTGGTCCATGATGCCGATCTCGTGCTCGACCGCGCGCGGGTAATGCGTCCGGATCTGGACGCCGTAGCGGTCCTTGAGTGGCGTGATGATTCGGCCGCGGTTTGTGTAGTCTTCCGGGTTTGCGCTCGAGACGAGGAATACATCCAGCGACAGGCGTATCTGGTAGCCGCGAATCTGGATATCGCGCTCCTCCATGATGTTGAAGAGGCCGACCTGGATGCGCTCGGCAAGGTCTGGTAACTCGTTAATCGCGAAGATGCCGCGGTTGGTGCGCGGGATCAGTCCGTAGTGGATCGTCAGCTCGTCCGACAGATAACGGCCCTCGGCGACGCGAATCGGGTCGACCTCGCCGATCAGGTCGGCGATGGTGATATCGGGCGTCGCGAGCTTCTCGCCGTAGCGGCGATCGCGCGAAACCCATTCGATCGGCGTCTGGTCGCCCATCTCGGCGACTAGATCCTGCGCGTACCGGGAAAGCGGATTGAACGGGTCGTCGTTCACCTCGCTGCCCTGAACCACAGGGAGTTCCTTGTCCAGCAGGTTGACGAGCGAGCGGATGATGCGCGATTTCGCTTGGCCACGCTCGCCGAGGAAGATGATGTCCTGCCCAGAGAGGATCGCGTTCTGCAACTGCGGAATCACGGTCTCTTCAAAGCCCAAGATACCGGGGAATACATCCACGCCCTTCCGCATATTGTCGATCAGGTTGCGGCGCATCTCTTGCTTAACAGTCTGGACCTTGAAACCGGAGCTGCGCAGCTCACCGAGTGTCTTAGGTTTTGCTGCCACGATCCCTCACTCTCTTCTGCAACCCGAACCGCCGAGGCGACTACGAAACCGAATAAGCGTGTGGGCGGGCTGCAGACTCATTATACCCGCCGTCCTCCCGATTGCCATCGGAGTGGGCCCTAGCTCGCGCCGGGAGTCGTGGGCGTCTCTGTCGCATCCGCCGGCCGGCCAAGCGTCTCGGTTGCCACGTTGTTGATCCGGTTCGAGTCATTGAGAATCGCCGACGGATCGATGACCACCTGGACCTGGGTGGGCTCCGTACCGACCGTGAATGAGGACGTCGTGAGTGTCAGTGTGGCCCCGGCCGGGAGGACATTAGCGTAGTTGATGGTCTCGGACTCCAGGGTGAGCGTGCGGACCGTGACGACAAGGAGACCGTCAGTGAGGTCGGCCGGACCGCCGTTGAGGATCACTACGCGCACGCGGCCATCGGGTAGGACGCTTACGTCGAATACGGCGAGGTCCATCGAGTTGGGCGGCGGGCCAAGCGTGGCGGTCGCCGTACCCGGCGTACCCGGCCCCGGCGTCCCCGTCCCTGGCGTACCGGGGGTGCCGAAGAACGGGGGCGGCGACGTGATCTCAATCGGCAGCGGCGTTGGCAACAACACCGCCAGCGACCGAAGGCTCGAGAAGGTCATCCCCTCCGCGGCAGCGGCCGGGATCCAACCCTGGGCGATTGAGCCGAACGGAAACCGAATCACCAACCACTGGCTGTCGAAATCGCGTCCGATGACGTCGAGCACGTCGCCACGTGTGACGGTACCGAGCGTCGCGAACTCCTCGCCGGGCCCGACGTGCACCGCCACAGCGGCCCTGGCAAGCACGGAAGCCGGCGGCGTCTCTTGGGGCGGCAGGGTCGCCGTCGCCGTGGGGAAGACGAGGACCTCGATAACCCGCGGCTCGACCTCCTCCGGATCGTTGATTCCCAACGCGATCAATGCCAGCCCTACGCCAATAAAGACGCCCAGTCCGAACCCAATTAGAAAAGTCAGCGTTACGAATCGGGGCCCGGGCGCGTTATCCATCTAGGAAGGGATTCTAGGCCGCTCCGAGTCGTTTAAGAAGACGCTACATAAGCGGTACCCCTGCCGGCAAGGATCGGGTCGCAAGGATGCAGGACGAAACCCAACTCGACTCCACACGTAACGAGCTCCTCGAACGCCTCAAGGCGATGGAGGGGCCGCAGACCAGCAGCAGCCTGGCCGAGCTGGCCTATCGCCGCACCCGAGAGGCCCTGGAAAAGGCCCTGGACGAAGCGCGCACGACTCGTTTGCAGGCGATCGATGACGCCCGAAGCAACCGCGAGCGCGAGCTAAGCGCGCTGGCGGAGTCGCTGCAAAACCTGCGTCAGTCGACACAGACGCGGATCGAGGCGCTACTGCGCGAGGCAGAGATTGAGGCGGACCGGATCCGCGACGAAGCGCGCAGCGAGGCCCGAAGCACCGTCGAGCAGGCAGCCTCGGAAGCCGAGACGGCACGCGCCGAGGACTCGGCCATCCGCGCCGCGGCAGACGAGCGCGCCCGAGAAGTCCAACGCATCGAAGCCGACTTCAACGCTCAGCTCGAGCGCATCGCCAAACGTCTCGGCATGCAGCAGCCGAAAAGGGCCTGTTCAGGCGTTGATAAATGGTGGGCGGTACTGGACTTGAACCAGTGACCTCAGCGATGTCAACGCTGCGCTCTAGCCAACTGAGCTAACCGCCCCGAGAGGTAAGGCTGATGCTAGCACCTCGCCGCGATCCACGAAAACCCTGATCGCTTCTCTCACAAGCGAGGCGGTATACTGAGGCCACAATCGAATAGACGGCTATGACGAGGACGAGTAGCGGCGCTCGATGTCGACCAAAGAAGGGAGCCAGGCTGGAACTCCCGCGACGGACCCACCGCGAACACCCCCTCTGAGCCGGACCCCCAACGGTTGAAGCTGAATGGACCGCGCACTAAGCGGCTCTTTAGTGGGGTCCGGGTTTTCCCGGCTTCAACAACCCAGTAGGCGGTCCCGTTGGCCAGCGTTAACGGCATAACGAGGTTCTCGTGCTGAAGGACAACCTGACTGCTGGCCCTTTAGTGGGGGCATGGGGGTGACCCCCATCTTCAAAATGAGAACGAACCAGGGTGGAACCACGGAGCCCACCGTCCCTGTGACGGTTGGGCTTTTTTGTTGCGATTCGCGTTGGTGATCGACGCGGTTCCACCGCTAAGAGGTAACGAGATGAACCAAGAGACTGCCGCTCAGATCAAGGGCATGGATGAGCTGCTCTACCGCCAGCGGCACTCCGCCGCTCACATCATGGCCGAGGCTGTGCTCGGCGTCTTTCCGGAGGCAAAGTACGCCATCGGCCCGCCGATCGAGAACGGCTTTTACTACGACTTCGAGCTGCCGCGTCCATTGACGCCCGAGGACCTGGAGACGCTCGACAGGCTGATGCGCGAGAGCATCGCGGCAGACAAGGCATTCGTGCGCAGCGAGGCCGCGAAGCAGGAGGCGCGGCGCATCTTCGCCGATCAGCCGTACAAGCTGGAGCTGATCGACGGCATCGACGCGCCGGAAGTAGGCATCTGCAAGCACGGCGACTTCACCGACCTCTGCGGCTACCCACACGTCGAGAGCACGGGGGAGGTCGGCGAGTTCAAGCTGATGAGCGTCGCGGGCGCTTACTGGCGCGGCGACGAGCACAACCAGATGCTGCAGCGCATCTACGGCGTCATGTTCCCGACCCAGGCGGAGCTGGACGACTACCTGCATCGCCTGGAGGAGGCGGAGAAGCGCGACCACCGCAAGCTCGGCCGTGAGCTCGACCTGTTCTTCGTCGACCCTATCGCGCCGGGCAGCCCGTTCTTCCTGCCCAAGGGAGCGCTGATCTACAACCTGGCGACGCAGCTTATGCGCGACATGTACATGCGCTTTGGCTACCAGGAGGTCATCACGCCGCAGATCTTCTCCGCCGACCTCTGGAAGCAATCTGGTCATTATGACAATTACAAGGACAGTATGTATTTCATCCAGGAGGACGACCAGGAGCTGGGCGTCAAGCCGATGAACTGCCCCGGTCACTGCGTCATGTACGCCTCGCAGGTGCACTCCTACCGTGAGCTGCCGCTGCGATACGCCGACTTCGGGCGCCTGCATCGTTTCGAGCGATCTGGAACGCTGCACGGCCTGACTCGGGTACGCTCCTTCTCGCAGGACGACGGCCACATCTATTGCACCATGGAGCAGATCGGCGGCGAAATCGCCAGCCTGATCGAGATGATGCGCGAGGCTTACGCCGCTTTCGGGCTGGGCGAGCCTCGTTTCATGCTGTCGCTGCGTCCTGAGAAGCGGATCGGCAATGACGAGGTGTGGGACAGCGCTGAGGAAGCCCTACGAGCAGCTTTGCTGGAATCCGGGGTCACATTCAGCGAGGTCGGCGGCGAAGGCGCATTCTACGGCCCCAAGATCGACCTCTTCATGGACGACGTCCTCGGTCGCGAGTGGCAAATCAGCACGTTCCAGCTCGACTTCAACCTGCCGGAGCGCTTCGACCTGCACTACGCGGCCGAAGACGGATCGCTGCAACGTCCCGTCATGATCCACCGCGCAATCCTCGGGTCGCTCGAGCGATTCATGGGCATCTTGATCGAGCATCACGCGGGAGCATTCCCGGTCTGGTTGGCGCCGGTGCAGGCAAAGTTGATCCCGATCGCCGACCGTCACAACGACTATTGCAACGAGGTGGCGGCGAAGCTGCGGGCTGCCGGACTGCGCGCTGAGGTCGACCAGCGCTCGGAGCGCATGCAGGCGAAGATTCGCGACGCGCAGCTGCAGAAGGTGCCGTACATGCTGATCGCCGGCGACCGCGACATCGAAGCGGGCGCCGTGTCGGTCCGCACGCGGGACAACGAAGATCTCGGCGCGGTCCGTGTGGATGACTTTGTCGCGCGGCTAAAGGCGGAGGCCGAGACGAAGTGAGTCTCTCTGAGGTTTGCCGCCAATGTGGCCCTGTGCTACAAAACGGCTAGCCTTGCCGCCGCTTTAGCGCCCGGCCGGGCTGGAGGCTTCCTTGTTCAAGAAGTTACTGATCGCCAATCGTGGTGAGATCGCCGTGCGGATCATGCGCACTTGCCGCGATATGGGCATCACCAGCGTCGCCGTTTACTCTGACGCTGACGCGATGGCCCTGCACACGCGCTACGCCGACCAGGCGTACGTCATCGGCCCCGCCGCGGTGGCCGAGAGCTACCTCAACATGCAGAAGATCATCGAGACGGCCCTGGCCTGTGGCGCCGATGCGATCCACCCTGGCTACGGCTTCCTCTCCGAGCGCGCCGAGTTCGGACGCGCCTGCGCTGAGGCCGGCCTCGCATTCGTCGGACCTGCTCCCGAGACGTTGCAAAGGCTGGGCGACAAGGTCGAAGCGCGACGTATCGCCGAAAGCGCAGCCGTGCCGTCCGTGCCCGGCAGCGCGGGCCTCGTCAGCCCTTCAGAAGGGCTGGTTATGGCGCAGCAGGTTGGCTTTCCGTTGCTGATCAAGGCGGCCGCCGGCGGTGGCGGCAAAGGAATCCGCCTGGTAGAGGACGCCTCGACGCTCGAGGAGTCGCTGCGCATCGCGGCCCAGGAGGCGCAGGCCAGCTTCGGCGACGACGGGATCTACCTCGAGCGCTACCTCGACCCCGTGCGTCATATCGAAGTGCAGGTGCTGGCAGACCGCTACGGCGCCGTCGTACATCTCGGCGAGCGCGAGTGCTCGGTGCAACGTCGCAGCCAAAAAGTCGTCGAGGAATCGCCCTCCCTCGCGGTGGATGAGACGTTGCGCGAGCGTCTCGGCGCGGCCTCAGTCGCCATCGCCCGCGAGGCCGGTTATGAGAACGCCGGGACGGTCGAGTTCCTGCTCGACGCCGCCGGCAACTTCTACTTCATCGAGGCCAATGCGCGCCTGCAGGTGGAACATCCCGTCACCGAGCTCGTAACCGGGCTGGACCTGGTGCGCGAGCAGCTGCGCATCGCCGCGGGCGAGCAGCTGGGCTACACCCAGGCAGACATACACCCGCGCGGCTGGGCGATCGAGTGCCGCATCACGGCTGAGGACGCCGAGGGCGGTTTCATGCCGGCGCTCGGTGTGGCGCACCACGTCCGGGAACCCTCGGGCCCCGGCGTCCGCGTCGATAGCAGCCTGTTCGACGGCTACGAAGTCGGCCCGCACTACGATTCGCTGCTGGCCAAGTTGATCGTCTACGGCAGCGATCGCGAGCAAGCGCTGTCGCGCCTGCGCCGAGCGCTGGACGAGTACCAGGTGCTCGGCGTCAAGACCACGTTGCCCTTTCACCGTCGCCTGGTGGACGACAGCGCCTTCGTCGCCGGTGAGATCGATACGCGATTTCTCGACCGTAGCTTCGAACTGGGCGCCGCTGACGCCGAACACGGCGATCACGCCCTTGCGGTGGCCGCGCTGCTCTCGCACCGACGCCGCTCGAACGGGACAGGTATGGCTTCGACCGCCACGGGTGACACGAACCGCTGGAAGGCGGCGGCCCGCGAAGACGCCGCGAACCGCGCCCCGGGAGGTGGCCCCTGGCGAAGTACTTCCTGAGGCTCGGCGACCGCGAGACGGAGGCGGAGCTGGAGGAGACGACAGGCGGACTGCGCGTCAACCTCGACGGCACCTGGCGCGACGTCACGCTGCAACAGCTCGGTGATTCGCCGCGCTACCTTCTGGTCCTGGACGACCGCATGATCGAGGTGTTGGTTACCGAGGAATCGCAAGCCTTCAACGTCCAGATCGCGGGCCACAACTATGAGGTCGAGACCGTGCGCCGGCGCGGCCGTGCCCGCGCCAATGAGGGCGATAACTTCGTCGACGGCAGGTGGCTGCTGCGCGCACCTCTGACCGGAGTCGTGGCCGAAGTACGCGTCGCACCTGACGACAGCGTGGCGCAGGGAGACGTCCTGCTCGTCGTAGAAGCGATGAAGATGCTCAACGAGCTGCGGTCGCGCGTAGCGGGTACCGTCTCCGCCGCGCATCCGGAGGCGGGCCAGAGGGTTGAGATCGGCGAAATGCTGGTCGAAATCAGCGAGACGCCCGTAGCCGATTAGACGCACCGAGACTCGACGACAGCCTGACGCACCAGGAGCCGTAACCCGTCGTCAGGAAGTCACGGAAGCAGACGGCAGTGCCCGTCGCGTCGGGCTGCTCCATACTTATTCTCAGAACGTCCTTTCTTAATTTGCTTGACATTCCAGCACGTCCGTTCTATTCTTCGAACAAACGTCCTGGAGGAGAATCGAATGGGACCCGTCGTAATCGCCGTCTGCGTGCTTGTCTGTGCCGCCTACCTGCTGTGGCAGTTCTGGGAGGCAGACCTGGTAGACGACCGCTAGGCCGTCCTCAGGTCTCCGAAGGGAGACCAGGGCTATGAATGCTAGAATCAATGGCAGCGGCCCAGGTAGATCCGAACCTGGGTCGCGCCGTTACGATGACAATCCCCCTATTGGCACTTATGGCGCTTTCGTTGCTCTCCGTCCTCGACTCGGTGGTGAACGTCATCGAGTGGATAGTGGCGCTGCCGGTCGAGATCTTTCGTGGCTACGGGTCGCTGTTGCGATGGGCTGTCGACACCGTCCAGTCGCTATTTGAGGACTACGGCTACTGGGTCGTCTTCTTCGGCACCCTGAGCGAAAATACGCTCCTCGTCGGCCTCATCGTTCCCGGCGCCCTGGTCGTGCTGCTGGCCGGCCTCGCCGCCCACGATGGCACGATCTCCTGGCCCGAGGCGATCGCACTGGGAATCGCCGGGACGATCATCGGCGACACGATCAGCTACTTCCTGGGCCGTTACGGCTGGTCAAGATTCGGCAAGACGAAGCTGCTGCGGGAGTTCTACGAAAAAGCGCGCGAGCCGCTGCTGAAACACGGCACCTGGTTTGTGCTGTTCTACCACTTCGCCGGCTACACGCGCGTCATCGGCCCTACCGCGGCCGGCCTGCTACGCATGCCCTTCCGGCGCTGGGCTCCGGCCGACTATGGCGGCGCCGTGCTCTGGATCTTCTGCTACTTCGGCATCGGCTACGGCCTGGGCGTCGCGGGCCTGACCCTCGATTCGACGGACAGCTACTTCCGCTACGTCGAGTGGGCCATCCTGATCGCGGTCGGGACGTGGGTCTACTTCCTGATGAAGAAGCATCAGAAAGCGATCATGGAGCGCCTCGCCGCCGCGGCCGAACCCACGGCGTCAGAGAGTGATGCCTAGGCCAGCACGAACTCGAAGCGGGCCTCTCTGCCGGCCGGTCGCTGGCTCAGTGCGACGATGCAATCGGCGACAAAGAGATCGTCCGTAGCGTTCAGCGGCTGGTCTGGGAAGTAAAGCTGCGTGGTTAGCGTTTCGCGCCGTGGTGCCTTCACCTTGACGTGAATATGCGGCGTCCGGGTGAAGTGGTAAGGCTCGCCGTCCCGCTCACCCGACTCCTCGTAGTCGACCGGGATGACGGTTTCGACGCGGTAGCGCCCTTCCGCATCGGTGTGCTGGTGACCTCGCAGCCGGTAGCCTTCAACGTCGTAGACGCCCTCGCCATCGCACTGCCAAACATCGACCCAGGCGCCCTCGACGGGCGTACCCTTCGAGGTGCGTACCGCGCCACTCAGCACGATTCGCTCGCCGGGTATTCCTGGCTCGACGAGGCTTGTGCGACGCCGCGAGCCCGGTAGCCAGTAGGGCCCCTCGATCTGCGCCGGCGTGACGGCGAGCTTGCTGGTCATGACACGACCCTCCAGCGCTAGCTTACGAGGTCAGGCAAGGACTCGTCAGCCGAGTCGAAGAGTCAGGCATTGGAGAGCGAGCGCGGCAGCGCCGTCTCGCCCATGAGATAAAGGTCGATGCCGCGGGCCGCCTCACGGCCCTCCGACAGCGCCCATACGACCAGCGACTGGCCGCGCGAGGCGTCGCCAGCGGCGAAGATGCCCGGCACGCTGCTCATCTTGTCGGCGTCCGTCTTCACGTTGCCGCGTAGGTCGAGCTCGACGCCGAGGCCCTCGACCAGCCCATTGCGCTCCGGGTGCAGGAAGCCCATCGCCAGCAGAACGAGATCGGCGTCCACGTCGAAATCGCTGCCCGGCACTTCCGTCATCTGGTTGCGTCCGTTCTCGTCCGGTTTCCACTCGAGACGCGTCATGTGCAGCTTCTCGACCTGGCCGTTCGCGCCGGAGAACGACTTCGTCCCGACGCTCCAGTCGAGGCTGCCGCCCTCGTCCAGGGCGTAGGACTGTCGCAAGACAACCGGCCATTGTGGCCACGGGTTGCCCGCGGCCCGCGTCACGGGCGGCTCCGGGATGATGTCGAACTGCCGAACGATCTCGGCGCCCTGGCGATGAGCCGTCCCAAGGCAGTCGGCGCCGGTGTCGCCCCCACCCAGGATGACGACGCGCTTGCCTTCGGCGCTGATGCGCTCGGCTTCTGGGAAGCTCTCGCCGGCGATCAGCTTGTTCTGTTGCGTCAGGTAGTCCATCGCGAAGTGGACGCCGTCTAGCTCGCGGCCGGACACGTCGAGGTCGCGGGGGATCGTCGAGCCGATGCACAGCAGGATCACGTCGAAATCGCGCTTGAGCTCCTCGACGTCGTAGTTCTGCCCGACGTAGACGCCGGTGCGGAACGTCACGCCTTCATCGCGCATCTGCTGCGCGCGGCGTTCCACGAGCTGCTTCTCGAGCTTGAAGTCCGGGATACCGAGGCGCAGGAGGCCGCCGATGTAGTTGGCGCGCTCAAATACCGTCACGATGTGACCGGCGCGGTTGAGCTGCTGCGCCGCGGCCATGCCGGCCGGCCCCGATCCGACGACGGCGATCGTCTTGCCGGTACGCGTCGCGGGTGGTTGCGGCTTGATCCAACCTTCCTCCCAGCCACGATCGGCGATTGCCTTCTCGATGTACTCGATCGTCACGGGATCCTGATTGATCGCGAGCGTACAGGCGGCCTCGCAAGGCGCCGGGCAGATGCGTCCCGTGAACTCCGGGAAGTTATTCGTGGCGTGGAGCGCGGCCAGCGCCTTGTCCCACTGCCCTTTGTAGACGAGGTCGTTGAAGTCCGGGATCAGGTTGCCCAGGGGGCAGCCCTTGTGACAGAACGGGATGCCGCAGTCCATGCAGCGGGCGCCCTGGCCGCGCGCGTCCTCCTCCGTCCAGTGCAGCACGAATTCGTTGTAGTCGCGAATGCGCTGTTGGGTGTCGCGCCGCGGTGGTGGCTGGCGCGATCGGTCCTTAAACCCGGTTGGCTCGCTCAATCCGCGATACCCCTAACTGGCGGCGTCCGTGAAGCCGTGGCCGTTGCCTCGGGCGCGGCGATCGGCCAGGACGCGTTTGTAGTCTCGGGGCATGACCTTGACGAACTTGGGCAGCATCGTGTCCCAATCGTCCAGTACTCGGCCGGCGTTGGCGCTCTGCGTGGCGTCGCGGTGACCCTGCAGGAGGTCACGCAGCGCTGCCTTGTCTTCATCGCTCTCGACGCGCTCGAGGTCAATCATCTCGCGGTTGCACAGGCTCTCGAAGACCCCCGCCTCGTCCAACACGAAGGCTTCGCCGCCGCTCATACCGGCAGCGAAGTTACGGCCCGTCCGACCGAGAACAACGACGCGACCGCCGGTCATGTACTCGCAGCCGTGATCGCCGACGCCCTCTACCACGGTCTCGGCGCCGCTGTTGCGCACCGCGAAGCGCTCGCCGGCGATACCGCGGATGTAGGCTCGACCGCCGGTGGCGCCGTAGAGCACCGTGTTGCCGACCAGGATGTTGTCCTCCGGTGTGAAGCTGCTGACCGCCGGCGGCTGAATGATCACGGTGCCGCCCGAAAGGCCTTTGCAGAAATAGTCGTTGGCGTCGCCCTCGATGGTCGCGGTCACGCCGCGCGCCAGGAAGGCGCCAAAGCTCTGTCCCGCCGAACCGCGGAACTTGAGGTTTATCGTGCCCTCCGGTAGGCCTTCCTCGCCGTAGCGGCTGGC
This sequence comes from Dehalococcoidia bacterium, assembly GCA_965197795.1. Lineage (GTDB taxonomy): Bacteria > Chloroflexota > Dehalococcoidia > DSTF01 > WHTK01 > WHTK01. Next base: position 2,089,456 of record OZ240228.1, read on the forward strand.
GACCTGGTTGCTCAGCATCGAGCCAACCGTGCGGTTCGAGTTGCGAATCTCGAGATCGATGTCGATCGGCATTCCATTTTCGAGCGCAGGGCGAGCCATCTCGATGATCTGCTGGTCGAGCGCGTGGTCGAGACTGTGGTCCTGCACTTCGCACTGGTAGGTGGCGACGCCTGGAGGGACGCTGGGGCGGTGCAGCAGGGCGCTGAAGTCCAACCCGCTGGCTTTCCAGTGCTCGACGGCCTTGCGCCCATCCAGCATGTCGACGCGGCCGACCATCTGGTTCACGGTGCTGAAGCCGAGGTCCGCCATGATGGCGCGCAGTTCCTCGGCAACGAAGAAGAAGTAGTTAATCACGTGCTCAGGCTGGCCCGCGAAGCGAGTGCGCAGCTCTGGGTCCTGGGTCGCGATGCCGACCGAGCAGGTGTTGAGGTGGCACTTGCGCAGCATGATGCAGCCCATGACGATCAACGGCGCCGTCGCGAAGCCGAACTCCTCGGCGCCGAGCAGCGTGGCGATGGCGACGTCGCGGCCCGTCTTGAGCTGACCGTCCGTCTGCACCACGATGCGGCCGCGCAGGTCGTTGAGCACGAGCACCTGCTGAGTCTCGGCCACACCAAGCTCCCACGGCAGGCCGGCGTTCTTGATCGACGACTCGGGCGAAGCCCCGGTGCCGCCGCTGTCGCCGCTGATCAGGACGACGTCGCCGTGTCCCTTCGAAACCCCGGCCGCGATGGTGCCGATACCGAACTCGGAGACGAGCTTGACGTGGATGCGGGCTGCCGGGTTGGCGTTTTTCAGATCGTGAATCAGCTGCGCCAGGTCCTCGATCGAATATATGTCATGGTGCGGCGGCGGCGAGATCAGCTCGACGCCGGGCGTTGTGTTACGCACCCAGCCGATGTAGTCGTCGACCTTATGGCCGGGCAGCTGGCCGCCCTCGCCGGGCTTGGAGCCCTGTGCCATCTTGATCTGCAGGTCGGTGCAGTGCGCCAGGTAGTTGGCGGTCACGCCGAACCGGCCGGAAGCGACCTGCTTGATGGCGCTCTGGCGCGAGTCGCCGTTGGCGTCCGGCTGGTAACGGTGGAAGTCTTCGCCGCCTTCGCCGGTGTTGCTGCGCGCGTTGATACGGTTCATGGCGATCGCCATGGTCTCGTGCGCCTCGCGGCTGATCGAGCCGAGCGATGCGGCGCCGGTCGCGAAGCGCCTGACGATCTCGGCGGCGGGCTCCACGTCTTCGATCGGGATGGAGCTGCCGGGCTGGAACTCGAGAAGGCCGCGGATCGTGCAGAGGCGCCGGTTCTCCTCGTCGATAAGCCTGGTGAACTGCTGAAAGGAATCGTAGTTGCCGCTGCGCGTTGAGTGCTGCAGCAACGAGATCGTGTCCGGGTTGTACATGTGGTATTCGCCATCACGGCGCCACTGGTAGTAGCCGCCCGGCTTGAGGTCGAGGACGCCTGCGATAGCGCGCTCGGGATACGCGTAAGCGTGCCGAGCCAGCGTTTCGCGCTCGATGTCGTTGACGCCGACGCCGCCAATGCGCGACGGCGTCCAGGTGAAGTACTGGTCGACGAACTCCTGGACCAGGCCGACGGCCTCGAAGATCTGGGCGCCACGATAGCTCTGCAGCGTGCTGATGCCCATCTTCGACATGACCTTCAGCACGCCCTTGTGCAGCGCCTTGACGTAGTTCTTCTCCACCGTATGGAAGTCGACGTCCTGCGTCATCAGGCCCCGGCCGCAGAGGTCCTCCAGCGTTTCTAGGGCCAGATACGGATTGATCGCTCCGGCGCCGTAGCCGATCAGGATCGCCATGTGATGCACTTCGCGCGGCTCCGCTGACTCGACGACGATGCCGACCTTGGTTCGCGTTCCTTCACGGATCAGGTGATGGTGTACGGCGCTGACGGCCAGCAGCGCCGGGATCGCGGCGTGGTCGCGGTCTGTGCCACGGTCGGACAGGATGAGAATCGCCACGCCATCGGAGACGGCCCGCGAGGCCTCGTCGCAGAGATGGTCCAATGCATCGTGCATCGTGCCTTCGGGAGCATGCGCATCGAACAGCGTCGGCAGGGTCCGAGAACGGATATTGCCGGCGTCGATGTTGCGGATCCTCGCCAGCTCCTCGTTGGTCAGGAACGGCTCTCTGAGGCGCAGCTGATGCACCTGCTCTGGCGTCTCCGCGAACAGGTTCTGCTCACTGCCGACGAACGTCTCGAGCGACGTGACCAGCTCCTCACGAATCGCATCCAGGGGGGGATTGCTAACCTGCGCAAAGAGTTGCTTGAAGTAGCTGAAGAGCGGCGGATTCATGTCAGACAGGACGGCGATCGGCGTGTCGTTGCCCATCGAGCCGATCGGCTCGGCACCGCCGCTGCCCATGGGCTCGAGGATCATGTCGATGTCTTCGTTGGTGTAACCGAACGCCTTCTGGCGATCGACAAGCGTGCCGGCGTCGAGCCCCGGTACATCCGTGGCGGCCGGCAGTTCGTCCAGGACGACCCGCTGCGAGCGGATCCATTCCTCATAGGGCTGCCGGCTGGTTAGCTGCTGCTTGATCTCGGTGTCCTCGATCAGGCGGCCCGCCTCGGTATCGAGCAGGAACATGCGGCCGGGCTGGATACGGCTCTTGAACACCACCTTCTCCGGCGGCACGTCGAGGACACCGGTTTCCGATGCCATGACCAGAAGGTTGTCCGTAGTGACCAGGTAGCGGCAGGGCCGCAGGCCGTTACGGTCGAGGATGGCGCAGACCTGCGTGCCGTCCGTGCCGATAATCAGCGCCGGACCGTCCCACGGCTCCATCAAGGCCGAGTGGTATTCGTAGAAAGCGCGGCGAGGAGCGTCCATCGGGATGTGGTCCGCCCACGCCTCCGGGATCAGCATCATCAACGCGTGCGGCAACGAGCGGCCCGTCGCCAGCAGCAGTTCTAACGCGTTGTCGAAACTCGCCGTGTCGCTCTGACCGCTGGTGGCGATGATCGGCAGGAGCTTCTTGATGTCGGCGCCCAGCTCCGGGGACTCGAACATCGTCTCGCGCGCAGCCATCCAGTTGATGTTGCCGCGCAGCGTGTTGATCTCACCGTTGTGGATGATGAACCGATACGGGTGCGCCAGCTTCCAGGTACCCAGCGTGTTGGTGCTGAAGCGTGAGTGCACCAGCGTGAACGCCGATACCAGCGATTCGTGGCTGAGATCGTGGTAGAAGAGCGGAATCTGGTCGGCCGCCAGCAGGCCCTTGTAGACAAGCGTCCTCGACGACAGGCTGCAGACGTAGAAGTCGTCCTTGTCCGGCATGTCGCTGCCGGAGATCGCGTTGAAGACAACCTTTCGCAGCACGAAGAGCTTCAGCTCGAAGTGGTACTCGTCCTTGACGCTGGCAGGCCGTTGGAGGAAAAACTGCCGGATCCGGGGCATGGCCTGCTTCGCCAGGACGCCGATGGCGTCTGGATCGACCGGCACGTCGCGCCAACCGAGGAAAGCCATGCCTTCCTCCGCGGCGCTCTGCTCGATGATCGTCTCGCAGCGATGCCGCTGACGCGCTTCCTGCGGCAGGAAGACCATGCCCACGGCGTACTCGCCGCGGTGCGGCAAGGAGATATCGTGCTGCAGGACCTCGCGCTGGAAGAACTCATGCGGCATCTGGATCAGGATGCCGGCGCCATCGCCGGTCTTCGGGTCGGCGCCGCGCGCGCCACGATGCCCGAGGTTGATCAGGACCTCGATCCCCTGCTCGATGATCTTGTGCGACCGCTCGCCGGTCACGTTAGCGACCAGGCCTACGCCGCACGCGTCGTGTTCCTGACGCGGGTCGTATAGGCCCTGCTTGGTCAGTCTTGGCAGATTGGGAATTCGATAGTCCTGGCTCATTTGAGTCTTCGATAATCCGTCCTGTGAAATCCGAGACGAGATCGCGTGCCACCGGGACGGCAGCAGCTTGAAATTAAATTGAACTGGCCTGCCCTGGACGGCAGGCCAGCTAATGAACGGATAATAAGTTCATATCAAGGATGACGCAAGACCTTCGCCACGGCTATTACCGGAAACGAATGACCGCTTACCAGATACCCAGCTGCATCTTGATCTCGTCGCTTGCCATCGTGCGCGGGTCCCACGGCGGGCTGAACGTGAGATCTACATTGACGTCTCTCACGCCCGCGAGGTCCATCACCGCGTCCTGAATCTGCGCGATCAGCATCGGAGCCAGAGGGCACGCCGGCGTCGTCAGCGTGAACGTTACGTCAACTATGTTGTCGTCATCCACCCGAACGTCGTAGATCAGGCCGAGGTCAACGATGCCAAGGTGAATCTCCGGGTCCTGAATCGGCATCAGGGCTTCCATCACCGCTTCGCTGGTTATCTTTGTGCTCTCAGTCATGTGATCCTCCCGTGCTCGCGATGCTATCAGTTCTCTTCTATGTGTGAGGCGCCGTTTTTCTGCAGTCCCTGCTCCAGCACGTTCCAGGCCAACGTGGCGCACTTCACGCGCACGGGGAACTTCGCGACGCCCTGGAACGCCTCGAGGTCGCCCAGCTCCTCTAAAGGCGCCGCGTCCGGCTCTGTCATCATGCGTTTGAAGGCGGCGACCAGCGCCTGCGCCTCCGCCTTACTGTGCCCTTTGATCGCGTCCGTCATCATCGAGCTCGACGCCTGGCTGATCGAGCAGCCGTGCCCCTTGAACGCGACGTCTTCGATGACTTCATCATCGAACAGCAGATCGACCTCGATCTCGTCGCCGCACAGCGGGTTGTAGCCATCAACCTTCGCCGTCGCGTTTTCCAGGCTGCCGCGGTTCCGCGGGTGGCGGTAGTGATCGAGGATCAGTTCGCGATACAGATCGTCGAGATTGGGTTCCGAATAGTTCATATCGATAACTTTAACGCGCCAGCGGCGCCGGCTGAACCGCGAAGTAGCGCCCCGCAGCCTCCAACGCCGACATCAGCGTGTCGACTTCCGCCTTGGTGTTGTAGATGTAGAAGCTCGCCCGTGCCGTCGCCGCGCAGTCGAGGCGTCGCATCAGCGGCTGAGCACAGTGGTGGCTGGCGCGGACCGCGACGCCGTGCGTATCGAGCACCTGGCTGACGTCATGCGCGTGGATATCGCCATAGTTGAAGGAGACTACGCCGATGCGCTCTTCCACGTTCTTCGGGCCGTAGATCGTCACCTCGGGCAGAGCCGAGAGGCGCTGCATGGCGTAGCCGGTGATCTCCTGCTCGTGGGCGCGGACGTTATCCATGCCGAGCGCTTCGAGATAGTCGATCGCGGCGCCCATCGCGATCACGTCGGCGATGTTGGGCGTGCCGGCCTCGAACTTGTGCGGCACCTCGGCCCAGGTCGATTCCTCCAGCTGTACGCGCGAGATCATCGAGCCGCCGCCCAGGAAGGGTGGCATGGCGTCCAGCAGCTCGGGCCGCGCGTAGAGCACACCGACGCCGGTTGGTCCGCACATCTTGTGCGCCGAGAACGCCAGGAAGTCGCAGTCCAGTTCGGCAACGTCGACTGGCATGTGCGGGACGCTCTGCGCTCCGTCCAGCAGGACGAGGGCTCCGTGCTGGTGCGCCAGCTTGGTGATCTCACGTACCGGGTGGATACCCAGCACGTTGGACGCGTGCGCCAGCGCGACAAGCTTCGTCTTCGGCCCGATAACCTCCGCGAACTGGTCACGGCGCAGGCGTCCCTCGTCATCGATATCGAGGTAGCGCAGCTTCGCGCCGATTTCCTTCGCGATGAGCTGCCACGGAATAATGTTGCTGTGGTGTTCGGCTATCGTCAGGACGATCTCGTCTCCCGCAGACAGGAACTTGCGGCCCCAGGCGTTGGCAACCAGGTTGATCGCTTCTGTCGTGTTGCGAGTGAAGACGATGCTCCGTTCGCCGTACGGCGAACCGATGAAGCGGGCCGTCTTCGCGCGGATGGCTTCGTAGGCCGACGTAGCCTCCTCGCCCAGCGTGTGAATGGCGCGGTGGATGTTAGCGTTGTAGTGCTCGTAGTAATGCACCAGCGCTTCGATGACCTGACGTGGCTTTTGTGTCGTCGCGGCGTTGTCCAGGTAAACCAGGGGCTTGCCGTGCACTTCGCGCCGCAGTATCGGAAAGTCCTCGCGGACCGTCTCTACGTCAAACATTGCCTGTTTCCCCCGCTCAGCCGGCATCGACGCTGACCTCGTCGCCGGCCACCTGTACGGGATAGGCGCGCACGGGGCGCACAGCCGGCAGCGCCTTGACCGCGCCCGTCTGCACGTCGAAGCGTGCTCCATGGCGCGGACACTCTACGGTGTCGTCGTACAGGGTTCCCTCACCCAACGGCCCGCTATCGTGGGTGCAGACGTTGTCGACGGCGTAGAACGAACCGTCCAGATTGCACAACGCGATGCTGCGCCCGCCGGCCTCGACCACCTTGACTGCGCCGGCGGCGACATCGCCAATCTTCGCCACGGACTCGAACGCCATCAGTCCAGCGCTCCCAGCTTGCGGGCGATCGCCTGCTCCAGGACTTCTTGATCGACGCCCGCGGGCAGCCGGTCGAGTACCTCGCGGAAGAACGCCTCAACGAGCAGCTGCTGCGCTTCGGCCGGCGGTACGCCACGTGATTCGAGGTAGAAGCGCTGTTCCTCGTCCAACGGCCCGGCAGTCGCGCCGTGGCTGCAACGCAGGACGTCGTACGCCTCGATCTCGAGGACCGGTATCGGCGCCGCCTTGGCATGCTCACTGAGCAGCAGGTTGCGGCTCGTCTGGTTCGCCTCGCTCTGCCCGGCGCCCTTCTGAATCCGCACCGTGCCGTTCCAGACCGCGCTCGCTTCGCCGTCCAGCGCTGCCTTGAACAGCAAGTCGCTGGCCGTGTGCGGCGCGATGTGGTCTTGCAACGTGACGTAGTCGAAGTGCTGGCTGCCGCTGCCGAACCCAAGGCCGAGCAGCTCGGCCCGCGAGCCTTCGCCTGCTAGCGAGACCTCGAGCCTGGCCCGCGTCAGGCCTCCGCCGAGGCCGATCATCGCCGCCGATAGCTCTGCACCGCGCTCGAGGCGCGCGCGGATGGTCGAAAACGACGCGACGCCCTCGTCCATACGCTGCAGGTCGACGAAGCGGACATGCGAGTCGGGGCGGGCCACGATCTCAACGGCGCCTGAGGCCAGCGACCAACCCGACGCGGCTCCACCTAACGAATCGCGGATCACGGTTACGCTGCTGTTGGGCTCCGCGACGACAAGCAGGTGCGACAGGAGTGGCGCGCCACTCTGACGCAGCGCGTAGGTCAGCGGCACTTCAACCTCTACCCCCGCGGGAACGTGGACCAGCGCGCCGCCTTGCCACCCGGCAGCCTGCAACGCCCCCAGCTTCCACTCCGACGGCTTGATCAGGTCGTGCAGCTGTTCTTGGACCAGCGCTTCCTGCTTCGATGCCGCTTCCGAGAGGTCACCGAACACGACGCCGTCGGGCAAGCCGTCCGCTCGTCGTTCGGTCGACGCCTCACCAGTCGCGTTGTGCGCCTCGTCCAGATCGACGCGACTCAGGTCAGTACGGCGCCACGCCTCATCGAGCGGATTCGGCATCGCCATCGCCTCATAGGCGCGGAATGCGTCGAGGCGACGCCGCAGCAGCCAATCTGGCTCGTTGAGTCGCTGGGACAGCGCGGTGACCGTTGCTTGCGTTATCGAAGGCGCATTAGCCCGAATTGTCATTCATACCCTCCAGGCTGCGCATCGCTCTCGCGTTGCTCCGCCTGAGATTGAAGGAACCGAGGGGATACCCCTCAGACTCCCCCATCACCCCGTGAGCGTTTGTCCACTTGGCGACAGCGCCGCCGTCACGCGGTGACTAGCCGATGGAGCCCTCCATCTGGAGCTCGATCAGGCGGTTGAGCTCGATGGCGTATTCCATCGGCAGCTCTTTGACGATCGGCTCCACGAAGCCGTTGACGATCATCTTGGTCGCCTCGGTCTCATCGATGCCGCGACTTTGCAGGTAGAAGAGCTGCTCGTCCCCCACCTTGCTGACCGTCGCCTCATGACCGATGTTGACCTGCTCCTCGTCGATCTCCATCACCGGGTAAGTGTCGGAGCGCGAATCCTGGTCCAGCAGCAGCGCGTCGCAACGCACCGTCGACTTCACATTGTGGGCGCCCTCGTGCACCTTGAGCAGGCCGCGGTAGCTGGTGCGCCCGCCGCCTCTGCTAATCGACTTCGAGATGATCGTCGAGGTCGTGTCCGGCGCGACGTGGACGATCTTGCCGCCCGCGTCCTGATGCTGGTCCGCTCCCGCAAACGCCAGCGAGAGTATCTCGCCGTGGGCGCCGGGCTCCATCAGGTAGACGCTGGGGTACTTCATCGTGAGCTTGGAGCCGAGGTTGCCATCGACCCACTCCATGACCGCGTTCTCGTACGCCATGGCGCGCTTGGTCACCAGGTTGTAGACGTTGGTCGACCAGTTCTGGATCGTCGTGTAGCGGACACGGGCGCCCTTCTTGACGATGATTTCGACCACCGCGCTGTGCAGCGAGTCGTTGCTGTAGGTCGGCGCTGTGCAGCCCTCGACGTAGTGAACGTAGGAGCCTTCCTCGGCGATGATCAGCGTGCGCTCGAACTGGCCCATGTTTTCCGTGTTGATCCGGAAGTAGGCCTGCAGCGGGATGTCCACCTTCACGCCAGCGGGTATGTAGACGAAGCTGCCACCCGACCACACGGCCGAGTTCAGCGCCGCGAACTTGTTGTCCGCCGGCGGCACAATCGTACCGAAGTACTCCCGCACCATGTCCTCGTGCTCGCGCAGGCCGGTGTCCATGTCCGTGAAGATGACGCCCAGCTTTTCCAGGTCCTCGCGGATCTTGTGGTAGACGACCTCGGAGTCGTACTGCGCACCGACGCCGGCCAGGAACTTGCGTTCCGCCTCCGGGATGCCCAGCTTGTCGAACGTCCGCTTGATCTCCTCCGGGACCTCCTCCCAGGTGCGGCCCTGGCCCTCCATGGGCTTGACGTAGTAGTAGATGTTCTGGAAGTCGAGGTCGTGGTTCTCGATGCTGCCGCCCCAAAACGCGCCATAGGGCATCGGCTTCGACTCGAAGTGATCCAGGGACCGCAGGCGGAAGTCGCGCATCCACTGCGGCTCGTCTTTCATCTCAGAAATCTGCGTCACGACGTCACGGTCGAGCCCTTTGCGGAGCTCGTTGACCGGCTTGAACTCGGGGTCGTGCCAGCCGTACTTGTAGCCACTAACGATGTCGCCGGCTTTTTCCGTCGTCATTCCTTCTCACTCTCTGTTGCGCCGCTCAGGACGCCTTCTTCAGCGTCGATCGCGTTCGTAATCCAGTCGTAGCCTTTTTCCTCAAGCTCCGCCGCCAGCTCCCGCCCGCCGGAGCGGACGATGCGGCCGCGATACAGGACGTGGACGTGATCCGGGGTCACGTAGTTGAGCATGCGCTGGTAGTGCGTGATCAGAAGAACGCCCACCTCAGGGCTCCTCAGGGCGTTGATCCCCTCCGCCACGGTGCGCAGCGCGTCGATATCGAGGCCGGAGTCCGTCTCGTCCAGCACCGCCATCACGGGGCGCAGCAGGCTCATTTGCAGCACTTCGGCGCGCTTCTTTTCGCCGCCGGAAAACCCGTCGTTGACGTAGCGCCGCGCGAAGGACTCGTCCATCTTCAGGACGTCCAGCGCCTCCTTGAGGCGCTCGCGGAACTCGCGCACCGGCACGTCCTTGCCTTGCACCGCCTTCATCGAGGCGCGCAGGAAGTTGACCATCGTCACGCCTGGGATCGACGTCGGATACTGCATCGCGAGGAACATGCCACGCTGGGCTCTCTCGTTCGGTGGCAGGTTCGTAATGTCGTGGCCTTTGAGCAAGACCCTGCCGCCGGTCACCTTGTAGTGCGGGTGGCCCATCAGCGTATTCGCCAGCGTGCTCTTACCGGATCCGTTTGGGCCCATGATCGCGTGGACCTCACCGGCGGGGACCGTGAGGTCCAGCCCGTTGACGATTTGCTTCCCTTCAACCGAGACCTTCAGGCCTTCGATTTGCAGTACTGCCCCTTCTGTCATCCTTGCTCCTTGATTTCGTTCTCAAGGAGCGTAACCGGCTGCGGTCTTACGATGTACTCGCAGCAGGGCGCCCCATCAACGATCCGCTTGGTTTGCTCGACCTGCGCCCCGACCAGCAGCTCGATGCTGTGGCGGTCGGCGCTGCAGGCCGCTTCGCTCATCTCTGCGAGTTTGAGATACGGACAGTCGCCGTTCACCAGGTGGAAGTTGTCCCCGTCCTTCTCCCAGCCGTCGACGATGCCTTCCTGGCTCAGGGCGCGGCTGGCTTCTTCGACGCGACGGTCCAGCGTCTCGCCGCGGACCTCGTCGCGGTGATCGGCCGCAACCTCTTCGGCGATCCCGGTGAACATCCGCTCCACGACCTGACGGCCCGTCGCCCCGCTGACTTTGCCGGCGTCGAGCCCCTCCAGATGGCGGAACATGCGCGACAGCAGCTGCACGTACGTGCGGCCGCCCATCTCAACGCCGCGTTCCGTAACGAAGAAGACGAGCGACGGCCGCCCGACGCCATGCCGAACCTGCCGAACATCGATCAGCGCGTCGGCCCGCAGGCCGTCGAGATGGCGGCGCACGGCCTGCGGGCTGAGCTTCAACGATTCCGCCAGCTGGGCCACGGTCACCTCACGGTGGCCGCGTATTTGACGTAATATCTGATCGCGGGTACTTTCCACGCCTCTACGTTAGATGCGGACGTATACATTGTCAACAATTAGCAACTTTAAATGCATTATTGTTGCGAAATTAACAAGGTATCTCACTTTGCTGGCTTCTCTGCTGCCACTGCAACGTTGCGCATCGGATCACGTTTAGCCAATTAACGGTTCTTTCTCGCGGCAACGACGCCGCAACCAGCCCCCGCTGGAGTCCAGGCAAGGAAGCCTTTGAACGACGCCGGTCTTGATTCAGCGCAGCGTCTAAAGCTCGAGCCGTTCCAGGCGGCCTGGAGCGCGATCCGGCGCGCCTTCATCCTGACGAGCGCCGTCTTGTTCGCGATATTGATCAGCGGCGGCGTCTTCGTTTTCACGCCGCTTGTCGGCCTGCGCATCGCTCACACCAGCGGCACCAGCATGGAGCCTGCCTTGAAGGGCGGCGACGTCGTCCTGATCAAGGACGTTGGCGAAGGCGACTTCCAGATCGGCGACGTTGTGGTCTTCGAGGCGCTCGGCCGCCAGATCATTCATCGGATCATCGAAGAACGAACCGGACGCAACGGCGAACCGCTCATCGTCACTCAGGGTGACAACGTCCCGAGCCCCGACTTCCCGATCCTGGCCTCGCAGGTGACCGGCAAGCTGGTAGGTGAGGTGCCGATACTCGGGCCGGTCTCTCGCATGCTCGACGCTGAGGGTGGTATCTACGTCTACCGCTCGGCGGTACTGACGCTAGCTGTCACTACCGTTGCCCTCTGGGGTATCACGGCCTCGGTCCGGGGACGACGCCAACCGCTAGCGCAGGGTGCTTTCTTGGCGGGAAACAACGCGGGAACTTCCGGGGAACCTCAGGCGTGATTCGCCAGACGGGCGCCTAGAAGATGGCGCAGCCGATCCTGATCCAGCCGTACTCCACCTTGCCGTCCGGCTGGATCAGGATCGGCACGGTGATCGCGTACTTCAGCGCCTCGTCGTAGCAGTCCTTGTTCTTCATGACATTACGCTCTTCGAAGTCGACGCCATCAGAGGTCAGGTCTGAGACCGCGCGGTCGCAGGCGCTGCAGTTGGGTGTGGTGTAAACGACCAGTTTGTCAGCCATAGCGGTTCATATTTTACCTCGCCTGGTTAGGTGCTACTGCCTTCGTCCTCGATGGTCCGAAAATCGCCGTCATCGAGCGCCTCGTTGCTCGACGTGGCGACCTCTACCGGCATGAAGTCACCGCGACGGTGCGCCTCGTAGATCGCGAAGAGGTCCGTCTTGTGCGGCCGCTTCTTGCCGATCGGGCAACGCTGCCAGTCCTCGTACGGCTCATCGCAGTAACCGAGGCGGTGCTCGCCGCACTTCGGCTGCATGTAGCGCCCCAGCAGCGGAAGCGCGCGCATCACCTCGGCCCGCATCAGCGCGACCACCTTGCGAAATTCCCACTGCGCCCGCGTGCACAGCCGCAGATCGGCGATGTGCAGCAACTCGAGCAGGTTGACGGTGACCTTGAAGTTGGTGTTCGTGGCGTTGGGCAGCACGAAGCGCGCATCCTCGGCCGGCACGCCGGCCTGCACCATCCGGTCGTAGAGCTCTGCCAGCCGGTCGAACTCCGCGTCCAGGTCGCTGTCCAGGCCCGCTCTCTTAACCGACTCCGGCACCGTATAGGGGAACTCACCGCCCTTGAACGTAACGTAGCGCTGGCTCTGCTGCTCGAAGCTGATGCCCATGTGGTGCCGCACGAACTGGTGGCTGAACGCTCGCGACACGCCCGAGATGCCGAACTCGAACCAGACCTGCTCCAACGGCGAGGCATGCCCTGTTTCGAGGCGCTTCTCGATGAACTCGAGCATCTGCTCCCGTGTGATCCGCTCATCGCCGATGCGCTGCTCGATCTGGATCGGTGTCAGGGCCGAATAGGCGACTCGGTAAGCCATATAAAGCGATCGGATCGGGTCGGACGTATGGTCGAGTAACTTGATCTCGATGCCGCGGCCCGGCGGCTTGCGTTCGGCTTCCATGCGGGGCGCCCTTTCTCAGAATCAGCGTACTGGGCCGTAGCCCGATGCGCCAGATCCATCTTAATCCGTCGGACGGAGGTTTACAGAGGCGCGAACGCGGCGCCCTGGAACAACGCCACTCCGATCGCTGCCAGCGCCAGGAATGGCGCGTAGGGGACCGGTTCCTTGCGCTGCACTACACCGATGGCGAACCGAAGGAAAATGATCACGCCGCCGGCGATAACACCGTAGAAAAACGCGGCGTAGGCGGCGGGCAGGCCCAGCATCGCGCCGATCAGGACCGCGAGCTTGACGTCGCCGAGGCCAAGGCCACCTCGGGTGATGATAGCTAACACAAGGAACATTCCGCCGGCCAGCGTCGCGGCGATGACGGCACCCTTGAGGTCGGCGTCCGGCATGACGAGAGCCAGGGTCAAGGCCAGCGCGATGCTGGGGTAGGTGACCACGTTTGGGACTCGATAGCGCAGTAGATCGGTTGCGGTGCAGACCAGGAGTGCGCCGAGCAGCAGCGAGACCAGCAGCGCCGGCAGGAGCTCAAAGCGTGAGCCGGCCACGGCCATGAAGAGCGGCAGCATCAGCATAACGATCCAGCGCACCCGGTCGGCCCAGGGCGCGACCTGCCACGGCAGAGCTCGGTTCGGCTCCTCGTCCTCCTCCAGCTCCTCCTCGAAGTCGGTCAGGCGCACGACGAGGCGGCTACCGAGGTAGACGAAAGGCAGCCGAGAAGAAAGAAGGCGAATGCTTCCATCACTGGATTTATCGGCTCGTGACGGTGGGAATCAAAGAGTCGTGATCGGACGAGACTGCAACAAGTAGAGCGTACCCTCGTGTAGCGCCCACTCAACGTCCTGCGGTGAACCGTAGTGTTTCTCCACGTCCGTCGCCAGCCGCGCGACTTCGCAGGCCTGCTCGTCGGACAGGGAGGGCTCGCGTTGGCGCTCCGGGCCGAGTTGTTCCTCGACGGTGCCACCGCCTCCGCCGGGATGCGGATGGACGGCCAGCTCCTTGGCGTAGATCTCACGCTCCAGCAGGCTGAAAGAGTTCTTGTCGACCAGGAACGAGTCCGGCGTGACTTGGCCGGAAACGATCGCCTCGCCAAGGCCGAAGCTGGCGTTGATGATCACCTGGTCCAGCGAACCCGTCACCGGGTGCGCCGTGAACGCGACGCCGGACGTCTGCGACGGCACGAGGCCCATGACGACGACCGCCATCGCCTCGTTGGCGGCGTCGGCGCGGCCGGCCCGGTAGCTGACCGCTCGTTCGGCCCAGAGGGAAACGTAGCAGCGGTGCACCGCGTCCAGCACTTCACGCTCTCCAACCATGTTGAGGTAGGACTCATACAGTCCGGCGAACGAGGCGGCCGAACCGTCCTCCGAGACCGCCGACGAACGGACCGCGGAATGCACTCCCAGCCTTTCGGTCAGCGCTGCGTATCCGGCCCCGATCTCGCGCTTGAGGTCGTCCGGCAACTCCATCTCCCGCACCAGGCCGGTGATCAGCTCCGTGGCGTGACGCAAGGCGGCCGGATCGGAGGACTCGAGCTTCGCCAGCGCGTCTGAGATTCTGATATCGATACCGCTGGTGCTGGCGAAGTGGCGGTACGCGTCGGCCGTGACCACTAAGCCGTCCGGAACCTTGAATCCGGCGTAGATCAATTCGGAGAGGGAAGCGCCCTTGCCACCGGCCTCTTCTCGCGACAACCTGCCGCTGTCCAACCAAACGACGTAAGGCAACGGATCCCTAGGCGTAACGCTTGAAGACGAGGCAGCTGTTCTGGCCGCCCAGCCCGAACGAGTTCGACAGGACGGCATCGACCTTGGCCTTGCGCGACTTCAACGGCACGTAGTCGAGGTCACACGCCGGGTCCGGGTTCTCGTAGTTAATCGTCGGGGCGATCATCTGGTCGCGCAGGGTCAGCACACCGACGGCGGCTTCGGCAGCGCCGGCAGCGGCGGCGAGGTGTCCCGTCATCGACTTGGTCGAGCTAATCGGGATGCCGTAGGCACGCTCGCCGAACACCTTTTTGATCGCAGCCGTCTCGGTCTTGTCGTTGAGCTGGGTCGAGGTCCCGTGCGCGTTGATGTAGTCGATGTCATCCATCGTCAGACCGGCGTTTTTCAGCGCCCGCTGCATGGCCAGCGCCTGCCCGTCGACGTCCGGAGCGGTGTCGTCCGTCGCGTCGAAGGACCAGCCGGCGCCCGCCAGTTCGCAGATGATCGGAGCGCCGCGGCGGCGCGCGAACTCCTCCGTCTCGAGCACCAGGAGGGCCGCGCCCTCACCGAGCACGAAGCCGCTGCGTTTCAGATCGAAAGGACGCGACGCACGGAGCGGCTCATCGTTCCATGTCTTCGCCAGCGCACCGAGCCCACCGAGGGATGAAATCAGGACTCGGCTGATCATCGACTCAGCGCCGCCCGCGAGGATGCACTCCGCCTGGCCCAGCCGCATCAGGTTGAACGCCTCGCCGATCGCGTCACCGCCGGATGCGCAGGCGCTGTTGATGCTGGAGTTG
The DNA here is from genome assembly GCA_965197795.1 of Dehalococcoidia bacterium. Classification (GTDB taxonomy): domain Bacteria; phylum Chloroflexota; class Dehalococcoidia; order DSTF01; family WHTK01; genus WHTK01. The sequence continues at coordinate 2,104,643 of OZ240228.1, forward strand.
GGCCCTCGGACCTCCAGCAGGCGCCCCACGCGGACCGCGGGACTATACTGGCCGACCTTCGGCACCGTTAGCGGATCGACGCGGCCGGGGCCACGCTCATCGACAATCCGCTCCTGCTCGCCGATGTTGAACAGCGCGCCTGAGCTGGCGATGAGCACTCCGATGGCGTCACGGTTGTTTTCATCGATCGCCAGGCCGGCGGACTCGACTGCCTCGTTGGCAGCAACCACGGCCATCTGCGTGTGCCGCCCCGAACGACGCGCAGTACGACGGTCCATGAGGTCCTCGGGTACGAACTCTTTAACCTCGGCCGATACCTGCACCTCGAAGTCGGTCGGGTCGAACTGGGTTATACGGTTCGTGCCGGACTTGCCTTCGAGGAGGCACTTCCAGCTATTGGGCACGTCCAAGCCCACGGGCGTCACCATACCCACGCCGGTAACCACTACACGAGGGAAGTCAACCATTAATCACCGTGGCACCTTTGTATCTCAGGGGGCGTCCTCGGTCAAATCCAGTACTGAAGCATCCGGCTGATCATCGCTACGATTGGCGATCAGATTCAGCGCCGTAGGATCGTTATGTTAGTTATCATTGCGGTGTTCAGCCTTGCGCTCTTGCACCTTGACCGCGGCCTGATCCCAGCCGGCGCCTTGCTGGGCGGCTTCCTGGCTTCGACGCTGGACCCAGCCATGGCCAAGCGATCATGGCGCTGATCTGTCTGGGTGTTCAGGCCTGATGGCCCTGGCATTCCCTGCCCTGCGAAACATATCGTAGAACGGATCATTAAGATGATTAATCAATAGGCAGCGGGTATTGGTCAACTCGATCATGCTAAGATCCGGCTATGACCAGGGTCACGATCCAGCCCGCCAATCTAGAGATCGAGGTCAAGCCGGGCGACACGCTGATGGGCGCGGCTCAGGGACTCGGTCTTTACTGGCCGACGACCTGCGGCGGTCAGGCAATCTGCACCACCTGTCTTAGCGAAATCGTCAGCGGATGCGACCTGCTGGCGGAGATGAGCCGCAACGAGCGCAAGACACTGGTGGCGGAACGCGGCGAGGCGATTCTCTCCAAACCAATGCGTCTGGCCTGCCAGGCCGTAGTGATCGAGGACGGCGCGATAACCGTGAACAAGCCGGGAGTCCGGGCAGCCGACTAGGCTTCTAATTCACGGCCCGCCGTCGAATCTGATATCATGATAGGCAACGTCTATGGGAGGTGATCAGGGGTGGATCTCGGTCAGTTAAAGGCCTTCGTCCAGGTAGCCAACCAGCGCAGCTTCAGCCGAGCGGCTGAGGCGTTGTTTCTAACCCAACCCTCCGTCACGGCTCGCATCCAGGCGCTGGAGCGTGACCTCGGTGAGCGGCTCTTTGAGCGATCCGGCCGTGGCATTCGGCTGACGGAAGTCGGAGAGTGCTTCCTGCCGCACGCTGAGCGAGTTCTACAGACGCTGAACACGGGTCGCGACGCGATCGACTCGTTACGCAACCTGCATTCCGGCTCTCTGATCCTCGCCTCCGCCACGACGGTGAGCACCTACGTGCTACCAGGACTGCTCAAGACGTTCCGGGCTCGCTATCCCCGCATCGAAGTCTCGGTGCATTCGGGGCGCTCAGAGCAGGTGCTGCAGATGACACTGCAGGATGAGGCGCAGGTCGGCCTGGTGCGCGCCGTGTATCACCCGGATATCGAGACCAAGGGCCTGATCGAGGACGAACTCGTGCTGGTGGCCAACGCCAACCACGAGCTAGTCGGCCAAGGTTCTGTAACCGTGGAGCAGCTAGGCGACCACCCGTTCATCTTCTTCGACCGCAACTCCAGCTACTACTCGCTGGCGCAGGGCATCTTCCGTCAGCACGGCGTCGTGCCGCGCACCCAGATGGAGCTCGACTCCATGGAGGCGACGAAGAAGATGGTCGAGGAAGGGCTCGGCATCGCGATGCTGCCCAGGGTGGCTTTGGAGCGAGAGCTCAAAGAACGCATCCTGCGCGTGGTCCAGATCGAGGACATGCCGAACCCGACGCGCCAGATCGCGCTGATCAGCCGCCGCAGCCGGCCGATGGGACCGGTTGCGCAGGCCTTCGTCGACATCGTCACCGAGATCTATTCCGACCCGACGAGCCAGCCCGTCGCCGCCGTCAGCTAGCCACTGCGTGGCGGCAGAGGCTGCCGCTGCTGAACTTGGCTTGCCCGCATTCGATCGCGAACGTTTTCACCGCTCCTGCCTGTTCGTCCAGACGACGGTTCAACCTGCTCTGAGGAGCACACTTCTGTGGCAAGCGGCGTAAGATCAGCGTGCGCTGAGGAGGTGCCGCCTTGATCGATACGAATCTCATCTACCTGTCGCTGGCCGAGGCCGCCAGGCTCATCGAGAAGCGCGAGGTGTCGCCCCTGGACCTAACGGACGCCTGCATCGCGCGTGCCGAGGCGCTCGACGACACGCTGCACGCCTACCTGACGATGACCTTCGAAACGGCGCGCCAGGAAGCCAAAGCAGCCGGTGAGGAGATCGCGGCGGGCAGGTGTCGCGGCCCACTGCACGGCATCCCCTTCGCCGTCAAGGACCTCTACGACACGGCCGGAGTGCTCACAACCTACGGCTCCCGGGTGACCGAGCATAACGTCCCCACCGAGGACGCGCGCACCGTTGAGCTGCTGAAGCAGGCGGGCGTGGTCATGCTGGGCAAGCTCAACCTGCACGAGTGGGCCATGGGCGGCACGAACATCAGCGAGTACTATCCGACGCCGCGTAATCCCTGGGACACCGAGCGCATCACCGGCGGATCTTCCGGCGGCTCCGGCGCCGCGCTGGCCGCCGGCTACTGCTACGGCTCCCTGGGCACCGACACGCGGGGCAGCATCCGAATTCCCGCCACGCACAATTCGATAACCGGCATCAAGGCGACCTGGGGCCGGGTCAGCATTCGCGGCATCGCGCCGCTTAACTGGTCGCTGGACCACTCGGGGCCGATGGCGCGCACGGCCGAAGACTGCGCCCTCATCCTCAACGTCATCGCCGGCTATGACGAGCGCGACCCGACGTCCGCAGACATGCCGGTGCCCGACTACGCCGCTTCCTTGACGCCCCAGCGCCTGGACGGCGTGCGGGTCGGCGTGCCGCGTAACTTCTTCTTCGACCCGGACGTCGTCGAGCCCGTCATGGTGACGACCACAAGGACGGCGGGCGAGGTATTCGCGTCACTCGGCGCCGAGGTCGTCGTCGTCGATTTCCCGGAAGGCATCGAGTTCCAGCTCAACAGCGCTTTCTTCGCGGAGGCGTCCTGGGCCCACGAATCGCGGTTCAAAGAGCACTCAGAGATGTACGCCACGACGATTCGCCAGCGCCTGGCCAACAGCACGGGCATCTCCGGTGTCGACTACGTCAGGGACCGCTGGCGGCAGCTCGAAGCGCAGCAGGCGATGCGCCATCTACTGCGCGACATCGACCTCATTCTGACGCCGACGTCACCGATCCTGCCGCCGAAGATCGCCGAGGTTGACACGAGCCCGACCAGCACGCTCAACCCCCTCCTGCTACGACACACCAGCCCCTTCAACATCACGGCGAACCCGGCCATCTCATTGCCCGGTGGTTTCTCCGAGGACGGCCTGCCGATCGGCGTGCAGCTGGCCGGGCGTTGGTGGGAGGAGGGGCTAGTGCTGCGGGCGGCGCATGCCTACCAGCAGGTCACGGACTGGCACCAACAGAGGCCGCCCCTCGGCTGACTGCCATCGAGGTTGGAATCGAGACCGACCGCTCGAAAACGCCGGTCGGTACCTGGTCATTGCGAGGAAGCGTCAGCCGACGCGGCAATCTTGGACGCCTGTGCTCAAGGATACGAGCCGTGAAGGATTGCCACGGCCCAACGGCCTCGCAATGACAGGTTGAGTCGTCTACTCGTCGCGCAGCTTCTTGAGCAGGTCTACGTTAGGCTGGTCCGGTCCCTTCGCCTCGCCGAAGCCGGGCACCTCGAGCAGGAACGGCACGTCCTCGAAGCCGCGGTGGTGCAGCATGCGGCGGAATCCGTCCACGCCGATGTGCCCTTCGCCGATGTTCTCGTGGCGGTCGCGGCCGGCCCCGAGCTCAACTTTCGAGTCGTTGGCGTGCACCGCAACCAGGTTGTCGAAACCGACCTCCTCCTCGAGTTCGGTCATCGCCAACTCCAGCCCCTCGGCCGACGAGAGGTCGTAGCCCGCGGCGTACGAGTGCTGGGTGTCGATACAGACCTTGAGCCGGTCGCTGTCGACGGTACGGATGATCCGGCCAAGGTCGGCGAACTGCGAGCCGATGTTGCCGCCGGCGCCCGCCGAGTTCTCGAGGATCAGTTGCACGTCGTCGGGCGTCGCCTCCAGGACGTCGCCGCACGCCTTGCAGATCTGCGCAAAGACGGCATCGAGGCCCTGGCCCTTGTGCGAGCCGATGTGGAAGATGACGCCCTGAATCCCGAGCTGCGAGCAGCTGGTCAGGGCCGACTTTAGCGAGCTGGTCGAGCGAGTCAGCATCGTCTCGTCCGCTGTCGCCAGGTTGATCAGGTAAACGCCGTGAACGAACACCGGGGCGCAACTGCTGGTGGCCGCTCGGGCGCGGAAAGCCTCCGCCTGCTCCGGCTCCACCTTGCTGCTGCGCCACTGCTGTGGCGGCGTCAGGAAAATCTGAGCCGCCTCGGCGTCGATCGCTTCCGCTCGGTCGAAGCAGGTTACCGGCCCACCAGCCGTGGACACGTGTGCGCCGATTTTCATGCCGTGAAGATAAGCGCTAGTTGCGGCCGAGGCAAACCCGATGTCCTAATCAAGGCTGAATGGCGGGTACTCGTCGTGCATCAGCAGGGCGTACGCCTCGACCCGTAGCGACCAGCGCAGATAGCCCACCGCAAAACGATACAGGCCGTCCGGATACGACCCCGTGAACAGAATCGCCAGCCAGCCGATGAAGGCGGTGATCGCCCAGGCAATGCCGACGAAGAACAACAAGACCGCGTGCGGGATCAAAAAGACGATACGCAGCGCCACACTCCAGCGATCGCGCTGCTCCGGGAACTCGGCGACGCCGAAATCGACCGCGTACGCTCCGTCGCCGAAAGGAGGGTACTCGTCACGCAGAAGCGCCGAATAGGCGACAGCCTTGCTGCGCCAGCGCAGGTAGAAGCTCGCCAGGTCCCAGAGACCCTTCGGCTGCTTGCCCGTGAACACGATCGCGAACCAGGAGGCCACGGAATCAACGATGGCGACCAGGCCCAGAGCGCCGTTCCCTGCGATTCCGGCAAAGCTGATGACGTTCCCTCCGGTTAGGACGGCGAAGGGATAGCTGAAGACGGATCCACCCGTTCCGCCGACCAGGATGAGATGCGGAATCGCAAGGAGGATGCGGAAGAAGCAGGTGAGCCGGTTGCGGCCGTCCGTCTGAGTCGTGACGAAGTACGTCACGGGGTGAGGATTCGTCGACATCTCGCTCGACATGGAAACCTCCAGAGCGATCGGACGGCCGGCTCTCGCAGGGCGCGATGATAGCACCCGCAAAGCCGCCCCCAGCAAGGACGCTTCGCCGGTCAGTTCACAGGATATGAAAAACGGGCGGTCACTCAGAGTGACCGCCCGTTTGGGGTCGTGAAGCCGGTCTAGGTGAGCCCTGCCAGCTGGTAGCTCTTGCCCTCCGTCTTGATCGAAGGGGCGATGATGACCTCGGCCTGCTGGAACTCGCGGATCGTACGAGCGCCGCACATGCCCATCGCGGTGCGCAGCGCGCCGATCAGGTTCTCCGAGCCATCGTTTCGCGAAGTCGGCCCGAAGAGCACGCGCTCCAGCGTGGTGTTGACACCGACCGTGATTCGGGAGCCGCGCGGCAGCTCCGCGTGCGGAGTCGCCATGCCCCAGTGGTGCCCCAGGCCAGACGCCTCGGCGGTGCCGGCGAAGATCGAACCGAGCATGACTCCGTCCGCGCCCGCCGCGATCGCCTTGTTGAGGTCGCCGGACTTCTGGATGCCGCCGTCCGTCATGATCGGGACGTAGCGTCCGGTCTCACGGTAGTAGTCATCGCGAGCAGCGGCGCACTGCACCGTGGCGCTCACCTGCGGCACGCCAATGCCGAGCACTTCACGGCTGGTACAGATGGCGCCGGGACCGACGCCAACCAGGATACCGGCGACACCGGTCTCCATAAGCTCGCGCGTCGCGTTGTAGCCGACGGTATTGCCGACCACAACCGGGACCGGCAGGTCTTTGGTCAGCCTTTCGAACTGCAGGCCTTCGAGGCTGTGCGAGATGTGGCGCGCCGTCGTCACGGTCGACTGGACGACGAAGATGTCGCAGCCGGCTTCGACTGCGACAGGGGCGAACTTCTTGGTGTTGGCCGGGGTGGCAGAGACGGCTACCGTGATGCCCTCCGCCTTCATCTCACGCACTCGTCGGGCGATCAGCTCCGGCTGGATGGGCTGTGCGTAATAGCTCTGCAGCAACGCCGTGACCTCTGTCTTGGAAGCTGAAGCTATCGATTGGAATAGCAGCCTGGTGTCGTCGTAACGGGTATGGATGCCTTCCAGGTTGAGGACCGCGAGGCCGCCAAGCCGTCCCAGCTTGCCGGCGAACTCCGGGTTAACAACCGCATCGGTCGCCGCCGCAAGCAGCGGTATCTGAAACGAAAAATCGCCCAGATTGAGCGATACGTCCGTGAGATCAGGGTTTACCGTGTAGGCGCCGGGCACGATTGCTACTTCATCGAACCCGTAGGCATGGCTCATCGCCTTCGCCGTTGCGGGGGTTCCGGCTTCTGGGAGGTGTGATACCTCGAGCGTATTCATGGCAGCCACCCCTTCTTAATGAACGCCGTATATAACAGAGAAATATATCGTAGGGTTTGAGCATGGTCAACGTCATTTCGAGCTTTTTTGTTAAGTTGTCTTCGCGGTAGAACGATTTATGGGAACGCTCTACGTCGTTGCAACGCCGATCGGCAACCTTGAGGACGTCAGTCTGCGAGCGCTTCGCATCCTTGGCGAGGCCTCTCTCGTGGCCGCTGAGGACACTAGGACCGCGGGCGTCTTCTTGCGGCATCACGGCTTGCATCCTCGCCTGATCTCCTACACAGATCACAATAAGAACGAACGCATCCCTCGCGTCTTGCAGCAACTCGATGCGTCGGACGCGGCGCTGGTCTCCGATGCGGGCACGCCGGTGATCTCCGATCCCGGGGTCGATCTGGTCGCCGCGGCCCGCGAAGCCGGACATCAGGTTGTAGCGGTGCCCGGCCCTTCGGCCGTGATTGCCGCGCTGTCCGTGGCCGGCTTGCGTTGCCACGACTTCCGCTTCGTGGGCTTCCTGCCGCGTGCGGTCGGTGAGCTGCGCCGGCTACTCGGTGACGCCGCGGCGCGCCCGGAGACCCTCGTGGCCTTCGAGGCGCCGAGCCGCCTACGCAAGTCGCTGGCCGCGATCCATGACGCGATGCCGCATCGACGCCTGGCCGTCTGCCGGGAGCTCACCAAGCTGCACGAGGAAACCTTCCTCGGCACGGCGACGGAGGCCCTGGAGCACTTTGACGAGCCACGCGGCGAGATCGTCGTGGTCATCGAAGGCGGCGATGTGGAGGCACCCACAGCTGATACGGCCGAAATAGACGAGGAGCTGGCCGAGATGAAGCGCCTCGGGCTCAGCCGGGCCCAGGCCCAACCGTTAATGCTGCGCCGTTTCGGGATCGGGCGCCGCCGCTTTTACGAGCTGTGGGTCTCCCATGGCTAGGGCTGTTTGACGCTCATCTCGATGCTGCGATAGCTCCGCAAGAACACGCCGACAAAGCCCCAGAACACGAGGATTAGCGCGCCGCCGGCCAGCATCACGGTAGGCGCGCCGACCTCATCGACGATGATGCCGGCCGGGACGATCGCCAAGCTGCCCATAGAGTTGTTGATCTGCTGCACGCTGGAGACGCGGCCGTAATACTCGGGCTCGCTGGAACCGATCGTCAGGGTGCTATTGAGCGTCTGGAACGATCCGAAGGCGAACCCAACGCCGACCAGCGCGGCCAGCACCAGCGGGAATTCGCGGGCCAGGCCAAAAAAGACCAACGTCAAGCCGAACAGGACTCCGGCGCCCATCTGAACCAGGCCGCGTCTTCGCACGTTTCCGAAGGAAGCGACGGCCAACGAGCCAAGAAACGCCCCGATGCCAACGCACGTGGCCATGAGGCCCAGCCCGGAGCTTCCCACGTCCAGCACCTCCCCCGACGCGAAGACAGGCAGGAAATGCTGGAAGTGGTTGCCCAATATGGGAGGCACGGTCCCGACGATGACCAGAATCCTCAGCACCTCGTGGCGCCGGATATAGTTGAAGCCGGCCGCGAGATCGGTCAGGATCGGGCGGCGCTGGCGCGCAGCACTGGCTGGCCGAGCCCTGATCATCAGCAGCATGAAAACCGGTACCCAGTAGGTCGCAGTGATCACAATGAAGACGCGTTCGATGCCGATGAACGGTACGGCGATCAGCGCGCCGGCGATCGAGGGCCCAACGATCCGCATCGCCGTCTGCCCCGAGTTGTACAGCGCGATCGCCTGGGTGATGTTCTCCGAGCCCGCCAGCTCCACCATGTAGGCCTGGCGCGACGGCTGGTTGAAGGCCAAAACGGAGCCATGCATCACGCCGAGCGCGGCGATGTGCCAGACTTCGATCCAGCCCGTGACCACGAGGACGGCAACGAGTCCGCTGTCGACGCAGATCAAGCCCTGGGTCAGCAGCAGGAGCTGACGTCGTTTGACCCGGTCGGCGATCACGCCACCGAACATCGACAGGATGAACGAGGGAAACGACTGCGCCAGGATGACCGCTGCAAGGACCGTGGCGGAGCCGGTCAGATCAAAAGCCAGGTAGCCATTGGCGATCTGACGCATCTGAGCCGCCGCCAGCGACCCGACGGCGCCCAACCAGAGCAGGCGGTACTCACGGTTTCTCAGCGGCTCGAACGCGGCGAGAAGCTTCATCCTGCTCGGCTCGGGGAAAGAAGGTTGGGCTCGATAAGAAACACGTGCCGCTCATTCCATACCAAGAGAGGGGTTGGCACAAGCTGAACCCGCGAAGCTCGTGTGAGCAATTCGCGCTCAATAGCTGATCGTGGCTCGGCAAAAGATCGCGGTCGAGCACCGCCAACGTCGTCAAGCTGGTCGAGCAGATCAGCGTGGACCGGCCGGCCAAGATAAAAGGCGTCGCCGAAGCGCTATCCGCGTAACGCCAGCCGCACCCGAACGAAAACTACCCCTCTCAAAGGACGAGCCCTCCTACCGACGCAAGCGCCAGGTCAACGGAGGATTCGTTCTTATGTGAGTTGAGGCGTAAAGACGCCAGGCGTCGCGGTTCCGGCGTTAGTTGCTCCAGGCCAGGTACTCGGCGTATCGGGTCATCGTGACCAGGGGGTCGAGGACCGGGATCGGCACAGCCTTGCGCACCGGATCGAGCATGCCACCCCAGAGGGTGCAGCCAAAGAACAGCGCTCGCGCGTCGTCCTCGGAGTAGGCGAGTTCTGCCTGCTCTATGCCGGGACCCTCAATCGCCTGCGCCATGGCGTCCATGACTTGGTTCAACAGCCGCTCGGGCGATTCCTTGAACAGCCAGGCCGACTCCTCAGGACTCGGGTGATTATATAGGTGGGCTACGCGTATGCAGGCGACGTGGTCAGTGATTCCGTAGCGACGGATCAGGTCTCGCAGCCAGTTGGCGTCCTGAGGTAAATGCTGGCCATCTTTGGCCGGGAGCCGGCGGGTGATGATGCCCAGGTAACCGAGCGCGGGAGCCGTTTGCGCGACCGCTTCCATCGGCCCGGTTACGGGTATCGAGGAGACTCGCTTGCACTCGGGTAGGGCGGGATCCGCGGTGCAGGCGATAGCCACGGAGTCGAAGCCATCGGCGGCCGCTTCCTGCACGGTCCGGATCAGCTGATTGTGGTACGTGGCGGCCGGAGGCAGGAATGCGCTCGGCGGCACGCTATCGCCCAGATTCCGTACCTCGACTTCCGTGTCGTGGCCAACCGCCGGCCCAACGACGTCGAGAGTGACCTTGTCGTAGAGGTCTGTGCCCATGGGCTGAACCACGAGAATGCGTTTGCCCATTACCTCACCTCCAGAAGACCCAGGCGCGCATCATCCGCGATCGCTTCTGAGTCTCGCTTTGACGGATCGCCCCAGCCGCCGCCGCCGCCCGTGCGAGCCAGTATGCGAGTGCCGGCCGGGAGCGGCACCGACGTTGCGATCAAGGACATTTCAGGCTTTTGACCGGGCCGCGTTACCCAAAGCTCGGGGGGCGCTCCGTCCCTGCCGCCGGCGATTCCCCAGGCCGGCATCTTGGTACGCTCGAACCAGAAACTGGCATTGCAGTCTTGCAGCAGCTCGTACTCGCGCTCCAGCCCCAGGCCGCCTCGCCATTCGCCGTCGCCACCCGAGCCGACGCGCAACGCGTATCTTGTCAGCCTGACCGGGAAGCGGTGCTCGGCCGTCTCGGTCGGGAAGCTCCTGAAGTCCCCTGCCGATGAGCGAATCAGCGCGCTCTCGCCGTCGCCGCCGGGAAACGCCCCCCAGCCGACAACGAGCGAGTCGCCGAACACGTAGGGCGTCTGTCCGCGCTGGCTGACCAGCGTGACGTTGCACGAGTCACCCAGGTGGCCCGCCGCGGTGCGTTCCGGGATCGCCGGGGTGAGCGCTTTGACGACGAGGTCCGTCGCCAGCAAGAGATGCGGCCCGTAGTGCAGATAGGCGGCCGTCTCCGCGGGGTAAAAGCAGCTGCCTTCGGGCACTTTGATCTCGAGGTTGCGGAAGTTGCCGCCGCAAGCCGGCGTGTCTGGATTGACGACGAACTTGTAAGCCTGTTGCATCGCGGATCGGCTCTGCACCAGCCCGCTGTTGATGCTGCCTTGCGACTCGGGACTCGACCCCTCGAGGTCGATCGTCATCTCGTCGCCCGCGACGGTGACGTTGACGTTGACGTGTAACGAGTTGTCAGTCAGCCCATCGCCATCAAGAAAACCGTGCGCGTGATACACGCCGTCGGGAATACTCCGGACGGCCGCGCGGTCTTCGAACTCGGCGTGTTCGAAGTAACGCTGGATCGACGCGTCGACGGTTGCCCAGCCGTACCGGTCGACGATCGCGTGAAAGCGCTCCGCCCCCGTCCGGCAGGCAGCCACCTCGGCCATGAGGTCGCCCAGGAGCCCGGTGGGGTTGCGTGAGTTCAGGGCAAAGATCTCACACAGCTGCTCGTCCACAACTCCATCGCGTATGAGGCGCAGGAAGGGGATCCTGAGGCCCTCCTGGAAGATGTTCGTCGAGTCTCCGACATAGCCGGCTTCCATAGCCCCAACGTCCGTCCAGTGTGCTTTCGCTGCGCTGAACCCCCGGAGCGTTTCATCGATGAGGATTGGCTGAATGAGCGTGACGTCGTTGAGGTGACTGCCGCAGATCGCGGAGTCATTAACGACCCACACGTCACCCTCCTCAAAGTCCTCCAGTGCTTTATTCTTCAGGACTTCCCTGATCGTCCCTCCCAGGCTTCCCAGGAACAGCGGTAGTCCTGGGGCCTGCCCGAGGAGGCCGCCGTTGACGTCGAATATGCCGACGGAGCAGTCCTTCATCTCGTAGATGACGGGGCTGTACGCCGATCGGTAGAGGTTGCGGCGCATCTGATCAGCGCCGGAAATGAAGGCGTGCTGCACGACCTCGACGGTGGCGGGACTAACGTTGAGGCCCTGCGCCGCCGCTTCTATCGTGATGGCTGAGATGTTCAATGCGCGCCTCTTTCAAGCATCAGATGGCGGTCCTCGATGACCCTGGCCGACCAGTCCGGTGGCACCAGCGTCGTGCAGTTGGCCTCGAGAACGATCGCCGGACCCTCAACCTCTTCCGGCATTGCGTCACGTCTGAAAACGCCGGTTTCCAGGTCGCGGCCACCGAAACGAGTATACACAACCTCCACGGCTTCACCGGGGCGAGGCCTGGCTGTCGGCGAACGGAGGCGATCTGCCGGCGCCGCGAGGCCGGCCAGGCGCAGTGCCGCGAACTCGACTCTCTCATGGCGGTTGGAGTGACCGTAGCGTGCGTCATACGCCTCGTGGAACCGATCTGCGAGCCCATCGACCGAATCCCAGGAATCGAGACCCAGTGTGAGCGAGTATTCCTGGCCGGTGTAGCGCAGATCGGCCGCCGCTTCGAATCTCTGCTCGGCTTCCGGTACGCCCTCCGCAGCGAGTATCTGAGTCATCTCCCGGTGCAGGCTGCCCAGCGCTTCGGCGACTTGTGGCGCCGCGTCTGCCAGGGGCCGGTAGAAGGTCCGGATCGCGTCGTGTCGAACGCCGCTCTGCAGCATGCCCCAGGCTGAGAAAGCTCCGGGCAGTGCGGGCACGATGATCTTCTCGATGCCCAGTTCGTCGGCCAGGGCAGCGGCGTGCAGGCCTCCCGCGCCGCCGAAGGCGCAGAGAGTGAAGTCCCGGGGGTCGAGTCCACGCTCGACGGTGAGCTCGCGGATCGCCTCGGCCATCTTGAAGTGCGTGACCTCGAGCGCCTGCTCTCCAAGACTCGCTGCGTCGAGACCCAGCTTCTCTCCCACCGCCGAGAGCGCAGAGCGCGCCGCGGAGACGTCCAGGGCGAGCGTCCCAGCCAGGCGCTGCCGGGCTGGCAGCCGGCCGAGGACGACGTTGGCGTCCGTCACGGTGGGTTGATCGCCACCGAAGCCGTAGCTGGCCGGGCCGGGCTGGGCGCCGGCGGACTCCGGGCCAACGTGCAGCCGGCCGGCATCCTGCCAGATCAGGCTTCCGCCGCCCGCGCCGATCGTGTTGACTTCGACGGCGGGAGCGAGGATCGGCAGCCCTTGCAGCTGGTACTCCGGCTGCAATGACACCTGTCCGTCCTGCACCAGGCTGACGTCGAAAGAGGTCCCGCCAATATCGATACCGATCAGATTGGCCTGACCGATGTCCGCGCCGATGGAGCGGACTCCGACCACGCCGCCGACCGGTCCGGAAAACAGTGTCAGGACGGACTTGCTCGCGGCCATGGCCGCCGTCATCACGCCGCCGTTCGATTCGGTGATGTAAACCGGCACGCTCAAGCCGTGCTGGTGCAGCTCGTTCTCGAGCTCGGCGAGGTAGGTGCTCATGATCGGTGTGATGTAGGCGGACATGACCGTCGTCGAGGTGCGTTCGTATTCGCGCCACACCGGAGAGACCTCGTGGCTCAGCGATAGTGGTATGTCGGGCAGACTCTCTGCCAGGACGTCTCGCACCTGTCGTTCGTGCTCGCCGTTGGCGTAGGCATGGATCAGGCAGACGGCGATCGACGTGTAACCCTCGCCACGGATCGCATCCGCGACCTTCCGCACCGAGTCGACATCGATGGGCGTCAGCTCGCTTCCGTCCGCGTTAAGCCGCTCGTCCACCTCGAAAATGCCCGCACGGTCCAGGAGAGGCGCTGGCTTTTTGTAGTGAATGTCGTACATGGCGGGTCGGCTGCCGCGGCCGATCAGGTAGACGTCGCGGAAGCCGCGCGTGGTCACCAGCGCGACCTTGGCGCCACGTCTTTGGAGCAGGGCGTTGAGGCCGGCGGTGGTCCCATGCACGAACAGGCTGACCTGGTCCAAATCGATCTCCGCCGCCTCCACCGCGTTCATGACGCCCTTCACCAGCTCTTCCGGCGTGGACAGTACTTTCGTGCTGCGGGTTTCGCCCTCCGGGGTCTCCGTGACGAGATCGGTGAACGTCCCGCCGATGTCAATCGCTATCCTGTACAAAGATCCGCTCGCTCCCAATCGTCGCAGGACCCGTGATGCGCCTTCGACGCGGCCTACGCATCCGCTCGCCGTCTTGTCGCCGTGATTCCAGGGGCTGTGCTCGTTCGATATCTAAGCACACATCGCTGTTTTCTCAAAAGCGATGGATATAGCCGGAAGTCAGTGAACGTCGTCCGTGGCTGCTAAGCAATTGACAGCCCTGAGCGGTCACTACATGATCGCGCCGTTGCGCTTGGCGATTCGAGCGCTTGAAAGGAAACTCGCATGGACGGAATTACGCTCGACCAGTTGATGTCGATTCGCTCCCTGCTTGCCCCAGAGGCGCCTCAATGGTCGCCTTCTGGTGACCAGATCGGTTTCATTTCGACGATCGGCGGCGCTGCCGCGCTGTGGCAGATCTCGCCGGAGGGCGGCTTTCCGACGCGACTCAGCGGGCCCCTCGGCGACGTGGATTTTCTCGCGTCGCGTATACCACTCTGGTCGCCCGACGGTCGCTACATGTCCTATATCTCGAAGAAGAGCGGCACCGACGAGGTCTGGCTCTGGCCGGCGAACGGCGAGCCCGAGGTGCAGCTTTCCCATCTCGGCGGCCGCATTAACTCGACGAACTGGTCGCCCGACAGCCGCTCGGTGGCGGTCTCCTGCAGCCGCTACGGTGCCTACGACATCTACCGCGTTGACGTTCCGTCCGGCAAAGCACTACGCCTGACCTCCGACGCGCGATTCGAGGTCAGTCCGGTGTTCACGCCGGACGGCGGCAGCGTCCTCTACGTGCGTCTGGACGACAAGTGGGAAGACCACGACGTCATGCTGGTGAGCGCGAACGGCGGCGAATCACGCCTGATCGTGTCCGATCAGGACCTCTTCGATTACACCTACGGCAAGATGTTCGGCTATCCCGACGTCTCCGCCGACGGCAGTACGGTTCTGTTCCGCTCCCAGCGCGGCGGCCACACCAACATCTGGCTTGCGCCAATCGAGGGCGGCGAAGCGCGGCCGCTGGCAGCCGACGACGCCGAGCAAGGCAACGTCGGCGTAAACATCAGCGAGGCGAAGTGGTCGCCCACCGGGCGCAATGTGGTCTACACCTCGAACGACAACGGCACGCTGGAACTGAGGATCACCAACGCGGACACGGGTGAGACGAAAACGGTCTTTTCGCCCGGGACGGGCATGTGCGCCAACCCGCGCTGGTCGCCGGACGGCTCGCGCATCGCGTTCCGTTACGGCACCACCACGACGCCGGCCGACCTCTGGGTTGTTTCGGTCGCGGATGGCAGAGCGCGGCAGCTCACCGGGTCCGCACCGGCGGACGTGATCACGGAGCGTTTGGTGACGCCGGAGAAGGTGGCGTATCCGAGCTTCGACGGCGAGACGGTCCACGCCTATGTCTACAGCCCGCCGGACCGCAGCCAGCGCTACCCCGGCCTGATCTATATCCACGGCGGCCCCACCAACCAGTACTACGACGAGATCCAGATCGTCGTGCAGTATCTGGTGCAGTGCGGCTACGTGGTCATGCTGCCCAACATCCGCGGCAGCACCGGCTACGGCAAGGCGTTCGAGGAGCTCAACGACCGCGACTCGGGCCACGGCGACCTGCAGGACGCGATCTACGGCGCCGAGTTCCTCAAGGGCCTGAGCCACGTCAACCCGGACAAGATGGGCATCTCCGGCCGGAGCTACGGCGGCATCCTCAGCATGGCCGCCGTCGCCTTCGCGCCCGACGTCTTCCAGGCGGCGGTGCCGATGTCCGGTTACAGCGACTGGCCGACGCTGCGACACGAGATCGAGCTCCGGCACATCAAGCTGCAGGACCACGAGCTGGGAACTTTCGAGGACAGTCCAGACGTCTGGTACCGCTGCTCGGCCTTCTACGAGATCAGAAACGCGACGACGCCTTGCTTCGTCGTGTGGGGCGAGGGCAAAGACCCCTGGTCGGACGCCTCTCGCGCCTTCGCTGCGGAGATGAAGCGCTTCTACAAGACAGTCGAGGCCAAGGCCTACCAAAACGACGGCTACTACGTCGACTCGCCACCCAACGTGCGGCAGATGCTGCTCGACGTGGCCAGCTTCCTCGACCGCTATCTAAAGGACGACATGGAACAATAGTCTTGAGGGGGCTTCTGCGTCCTCCAGCGATGGAGCTCGAGTCTATGTGAGCACACGGATCGTGCTAGCCGCGGAAGGCGTCCCACTTGGCCGAGGCAACGTCCAGGCAGCGCTCGACGTCCTCGTTAAGAAGCAGGCGTTGCTCCACCAGCTGCTCCGCAGCCGTTCGGACCTGCGATAGGTACTGCTCCTTCGACCCGTAGCGCTCATCGATCGATGCGCGAGGATCGTTGCTGGCGACTCGCTCGTCCCTGGTTTTCGGAAACACCAAGGTCGCACCGAAGAGCGGCGAGCCGCTGGTCATCAGCCCAGGACTTCCCATCGATTCGTGGCGTACGTTCCAGCCCGTGTACGTCGCCAACGGGACGGCAATGTCAGGCAGGCGAATGCCGGCAACCTCGTTGCCATCCTCGTCCATGGTCGAGACCAGGGTGGAGTAGGAGCCGGACTCCTTCGGAGGATACGTCAGTATGCCCCGCTCCGATTCGGGACCGTAGTCCATGCGCAGCCGCTGCGGTAGGTGCGAGACCCACGCCGAGCCGGGGATCCTGGTGTACGGGTCCTTCAGCGCCTCACGAGCCACAGCGGTGCCCTCGCTGATCCGTGGCACCCGGTTGGAAGGCGGCTCGACTCCCTCTCTAACCCAGCGGTCCAAGGCTGTGAGCAACGCGCGCATCGCGGGCCGGTAGTCAAACGTGTTGAGGGGTTGCTCGGCCTGAAAACCGTCGAGGTTGCGGTCGCTCAGCGGCAGGACGCCGGGCCCATGCTGCGCGCCAGACAGGTGATAGAGACGGACGTCTTCGGGCGGGTCGATGTCCTCCGTGCCGTCGACGCTCGTGTGCCCCAGCGACGCGCCGCTCCACCAGTACTCCATGCCCGAGTTCGTGTGGATCAGCTTTGGCATCGACCCATCGGCGAGGCTGCGATCAAGAAGCCCGCGGTTCTGATCGAGATCCGGCTCGAGCGTTGCCTCAAAGGCGAAAGGATACGTATTGCCCGGCGTCCGCAGGATGTTGGTGCTCGGCTGGCCGAAGCGAATGTTGAACTCGCCGCGACGGGAGCTGCCGGTGTGGGCCAACATACCGTCGAAAACGACGCGACCCGCTTCGTCGCGGTTGAGACCCCAGTACAGGAACTCGCGCAGCCAGCGGCCGTTCATACTCTGGCCCCAGCCGTAGGCGTAGCTGGCTGCTCCCTCCAGAGGGTTGCCCTCCGCCGCCGTGCCGTTCTTGAAGAAGGACGCCGCGTCACGGTAGGCCAGGAAGCCGAGCCCGACAACGGGCGCGCCTATCGCCGTGTAGGTGATCTCGTAGATCTTGCCGGGCTGAAAGCCGCCTTCGAGGTAAACGTAATCCGGATCGGCAACCGGTTTGCCGTCGACCTCTTTTGCGAAATGCCAGCTCTCGCGAGCGAGCGTGGTTGGCGTGCCGTCCTGATGCTCTCTCATCGTCAGCACCGCGCTGCGGTCATCGACGTCTGCCGTGGCGTACGGCTTGTGGCCGGCGTCGGAGAGCAGCTGATGCGGAACCACCCGGTTGGGCCACCACTGGATGAAGGACTGGCCGGTGATGCGCTGGCCGTTCTCCATCGCCTCGGGGAGCCAGGCTCGCATGCGCTCCGGCGACTCTGGCGGGTCCCACTGGATGCCAACTGAGAGCACGCTGTAGCCCATGCGCATCAAGAAACCATTGCCGGGATCGATGTCGGGGTTGCCATCCGTGCGGCGTAACGCGCTGTTGAACAGCGAGAAACTCGTCATGTTGCCGCGGTTCAGCGAATCGACCAGAACCCAGCCGGCGGGTTGCGGGTTGACGGGCTTGAGCAGGTGAAACTCGGACTTGTACTCGACCAACCCATCCGCGTTGGTAGGAGCGAGGTCTAGGTCACATATCACGGCGTTCCCGGGGTGCTTCGGATCGGCGGTGAAATGGAGCACGCCGGTGAGGTACTCGAAGGGTCCCGCCTCGCCGAACGACTTACCTTCGCTCAAGGGCTCGCGTGCGTGAATCTCTACGCCTGTAACGGGCATGTCAACCTCCGACTGGCTATCGGGCGAAACAGCAGTCGTACCGCGGCACGAACTGGCGTTGGGTCGCGATTATCCTCAGCCTGACCAACCGATGTCAACGCGCGTTAGTCTGCGGCGAGTCGCAACAACCCCGCCAAGCGACGGAGCCGCCGCCCTATTGGCGAGACGCCGAGGCGCCTCTAGCCAAGCTCCGGGGCCATCCGGCAACCAGAACCGCCGGTACAGCTCGCCCATCGGCGTGCCGGGGTCCGTCTTGGTTGCGAGTTCATTATCGGCGGTGGAAAGCATTGTCGCTCCCGGTCGCGAAGATGGACGGCTTCGATCAGATGACGCGTCCTAAGGACAAATCGCCTGGATCTACTGAATGTCGCCCATCAACCGTCCACATCCACCCGCCGCCGTCTAGCCTTTATCCGCCTTGACAGGGGCTCGCGACAGTCACAGTATCAGGCCACTTTCATGAGCTGGAGGCCTCAACATGGCCTCACCCGGCCCGTAAACACCGCCCCAGGAACCGAGCACACTTCCCTAGGGCGCCCGTTTAAACAAGTCCACGCCCCGACCAGGAGGAGTCGTGCGTAGATCACGGCGAAGCTATCCCACTCTCAAACCGTGTGTGTGTGCGGTTCCGGGCGCCTCAGACAAATTTTCAATTTTCTGCAAACCAACCTGAGAGCGAGACGATAGGAAGGGAGGCACGCCAGCCTCGATAGTCGGCGCCTCATTCATCGGAATATGCTTTGGGCCGGTGTCGGCCTGATCAGCGAGTAGAGCTACTGCACGGTCTCAGCCCTTGCGAAGACAGTCAATAAGACGTAAAGTAGCCCGCTTGCGTAATCAAGGGAGGTCTACACGGGAACGGGACGTGGCTGTTCATGGGACTCTGCGCCGGGGTGCTGCTAATGTTCCCGATTCTCGCTCTGGTGGCCTGAGGCGGGGATGAGCCGACAGTACCGGCTACGGCAGTACCGCCAACCCCTACCCCTACTCCCGGATCACGTTCGACGCTATCGGCCTAGTCCACCAGTCAACCTGCGAAGTCGTCCTTCTTGAGACAGGGTTGGAATGATGGAGTGCGTCCGCTGCGAGCAGGACGTGTAGCGAGGCAGATCGCGTGAAGCTGCCGATTGTAGGGGTTGCGCTGTTGCTCTTGGGGATAGGCGCTTCCCTGGCGGGCTGTTACGTCGTGGATGGCGATAGTAGAGATGAAAGCTCCCAGGCAGCTGATCGTAACAAGGTGGCAAGCGTAGAGCCCTTCCACTTGACCGCGGCCCAGATAGAGCAAGTCAAGGAGGCTGCCCGCCTAACGAGAACGGTTGATGAGTGGGAGAACCTATGCAACAACTTCGAGGCGGCCGGCTGGGACCTCGACGCAGTGGATGAACTGGAAGCAGTAGTCGCTGCAAAAGAACGTGTGCAATGGACTTATGACGAAGAAGAACGACTCAGTGATGCGGGCGGCCTGGACCGTGACGCAGTGGATGAACTGAGAGCAATAGCCGCCGCAAACCTACGTGTGCTATGGGCCTATCGCGAATTGTTTATCTTATTGACCCGCAGCATCGATGTTGTTGCATATGAGGAATTATCGAGAGAAGTGGGACCAATAAAGGCGCTCCCCGGCCTGCTGAAGGGTTTCTGCCGATAGCGCTGTTGCCGCTGGCTAACACGGCGCCAGCACCTAGCGACGACTTCTCGCCCGTCTCAGCGGCTTCTACGGCGCAATATAGAGGAGGGGTCTATACATGAAGAGGATGCGACCGTTAATAGGCCTAGCTCTACTACTGGCCTCGATAATCGCTCTGGCTTGTGGCGAGGAGGAGCCGACAGATCAAGCGAGCATACCGGCTACGGCAACACAAGTTGCGCCAACCGTTACGTCGACGCCAGGACCATCTGGAACGCCTAGCCCAACGGTTACACCGCACCCAACCGCCACGGCAAACCCTCGCATACCGGCAACAGTAGTGCCAGTCGACGCTACACCTGTCTCGCAAACGATAGCGCCCGTTACGCTGAGTCCGACACGTGTCACGACGGCAACTCTTGAACCTACACCAGTGGCTTCTTCAAGTACTGTTGCCCCGAGGCCTTCGGCAACCCCGAGGCCCTCTGCAACCTTAGCTCCATCTATAATACAAACGACGTGGCGAGGCTTGACTATCGCTCCTGAATCGCGGTGCTCCCCATACGACTCAAACGCTTACCGGTATTCGCCATCCGTAGAAGACCGGATTGTGGCCGAATACGGCGGTGTTTATGGCCCCTACACAGGCCGCTGGTTTGTCAGTCAGAGGGAAACCGACATCGAGCATATTGTGGCGCGTTCCGAAGCGCATGACAGTGGGCTTTGTGCTGACCCGCAGAAGTGGGCAGGATTTGCGTCTGACCTTCTTAACCTGACCTTGGCTAGCCCCGAGGTAAACCGCAATCTAAAGGGAGCGAAAGATGCAGCCGAGTGGCTGCCAGACCAGAATCAATGCTGGTTTGCTGGCCGCGTTATTGCAGTGCGGCTTGAATACGCCCTTACGATTGACCAGCGCGAAGCGGATGCCCTCGATAGGGTGCTCGCTGGGTGTACTTCGACCGCACTTGTAGTGATTCCACGAGATACGAGTCCCTCGGACCAGATTGCTCCGACGCCTATCTCAACGCCCGTTGACTCTGAACCCGATCCACCTACAGTTGACGCGCTACAACGATGGGATGACAACGGCAACGGGCGAATTACGTGCGCAGAGGCACGGGAGCACGGTATCGCCCCTGTACGACAAGGTCACCCGGCCTATACTTACATGGACGACCGTGACGGCGACGGCATTGTCTGTGAGTAAGCCCCAAGTGTTCCGTACACTTCCGGTGCGAACGAAACGAACCCTCAGCGAGTCGAAGTGTGCTCGCGTGTGCCAGACGGTGATGAAGCATGGCTGTCGAGCTGAAGTAAGATGCGCCTGCCTCACCACGGCAGGCGCAGCGGCGATAGAGGCGCTTAGACTCGAACAGGGGGTCCAGTATGGATACGAGAGATCGGATCGTGCTGGGCATAGTCTTGGCCGCTACTGTAACCATCGCCGTATTCTCGGCGCTGAACTACGTGCTGCTGAGGGGCAGTGTGCTCAACGTGAGGGAAGTCGCACCGGTCGAGACGGTGAAAGTCTCTGAGATCACGGGCGGTGTGCTCGATGTGAGGGAGGTCTCGCCGGTCGAGACGGTGAAAGTCTCTGAGATCACGAAGTCGTCCAGGTGGCCGTACCCAAGGATGCCTTGCTCTACGGATACTGCTCCGAGGACGGTACAGCGTACAACGTCAGCATCATAGCCGTCACTGGTGGCGTTGAGCAGACAGTGGCGGAGGGTAGGTACGGGCGGAGCGCGGCTGAGTCCATCGCCCAGTATGCGGCGTCGTACTTCGACAAGACTGGCGGCGAGTTAAGCTTCGGCGACTCATCCTCGGAATGTTCAGACCTACAGGGGTGGCGTAGCGCAACTGGCCCAGAGTAGGTGATGTTCCCCCGATCACAGTCAGTGCTGGCTAGTCGCAGACCACGGATGCTTTAGATTGGCTCTCCAACGTCGGGGAGTAGCTGGGTAAAGTACGAAAAGCGGCCCCGGATTAGGGGGCCGTGTGAGGGCTTACAACTTCGACACGAGGGTCGATTCCCTCCGGCTCCACCAATAGACAGACAAACTACATCCGTGGCGTCAAGATCGGTCAAAGGTTAAATCAGGTGAGCAATAGGGGATGGCTACACGTTGAAATGGCTAAAGGCATGGTGGCACTGGTCAACAGGAGGCGAGGGGTCGACGTTGTGGCGGCCGATAATAGGGCTGTTCGGCCCGGCGCTACTGGTGATCACGATCATCGCTCTGGCGGCCGGTGCCGGTGACGAGCCGACAGGTCAGTCGAACCCTCGCATACCGGCAACAGTAGGCCAACTCGGAGACTCAACCGCAAGCCCGGCCGGTGGCGCCGCCCCAACAGCGACGCCCGTAGCGACGCCAACGGCCAGTGAGTCACTACGAGAGTTTATCATCTGTAACAGACTTAGAGTGACCACTGGAATGCTCTAGGGCCAAGCCCCAGCAGTTATATACTCTGGCGACCCAAGGATAACTGGGAGTCTGGAGGACGGCGACTAATATCCAGCTGCTCATGAGCTCCCCATTGGACGGAAAGCTACGTATCAAGGTGTTCCCGCATGACTATCGTGCGGTTGGTAATTCGAACGATCAGGTTTGGATCGACTGGGGCACGCTGCTACAGTATCGCCTGGATCGCCACGCCTTCATATGTGAGGACTAGCGGTTGGCGCCACTGGGCCAACACGGTTCAGCCACCTAGCGACGGCTGGGAATGGTGGTGGGGTGGGTATATGGTGAATATGGCAGCATAGGGAAGGGTTTAGAACGCCCGAACTACTGCGCGACGTGAGGCTTACTGGACGTTTGTCTCATCGACGCTCGCGCCGATACCCCCCATCCCCCGTACCACGCAAGAAGTCGCCCCAATGGGTTGACACCCACTAACCCATTCTCCTGCGCCACTTCCATTAGGCGACTTGAGCTTTGTGCCCGTCCTGAGCGAAGAGGTAGTGAAAGGTATCGGGTATAAAGAAGACGCGCACGGCAATAGCGGGCCACCCAAAGGTTAGATCAGTTCCGTGAAGGATCGTGTTACGGCGGATAGGGAAATCCCTTTGGGGAGGTTTCTTCTGTAGTGTCCCCATAGAGGGCGCGAAAGAATCCGGAGAAGTCGCCCAAGATCATCGGGTCCGCTTCCGGGCTAGGTATCGTAATCGCGCGCTTCCAACTCTCCGTCGAGTATCCATCTCGTTCTGTCCTTGCCCGCAGGACACCCTCGACCTGGGGCAGCCAGACCGACACGGCAGAGATGTAGTCACGTCGCATATAGGCGTCCAAACCCGCCCTAAAGATCCGCCTTCTCTCTTTGTACTCAGGAAGGACATCCCAGGCCCGCACTGCCTTCTTGATCAATAGAAAATTGTCTTCGTCGTAGGTGTCACAGATCAACCGGTCCAGTTGTCGCAGTTGCTTCTCACGCTTCAATCTGAAGACGTTGCGGATGATGCGCACTGGCCAATTTGGGTGTGGCCACCATCCGTGAGCCGTAAGAATGGCGATCCCCTCTTCGTTCTCCTCCCGCCAACGTTGAAACTCGGCTGTAGGGAAGGCGGCGGCCGAGAGTTTTCCAAAATGGAAGAAGGCGGCCGAGAGGTCTTCAAAGGGCACCTTGGAATCGAAGGCGGGGAAGCGGCAACGGCGTAGCCTCTATGGCAAAAGCCGCGCTGAGATCACGAAGGGGCTACGGGCCGCCCAGAAGCGACTTGATGACAGCCTGCCGTTACCGCCCGAGAACGAGACGATAGGGTCTTTCCTAACAGCCTGGCTCAAGGGGAAGAAGAACGGCCTAAGGCCAGAGACCTATCGTTCCTACTCTGACCGGTGTCGGCTTACTTGATTCCCGAACTTGGCTCGGTCAGGCTGACAAAGCTTGGAATCAGGGACCTTCAAC
Source organism: Dehalococcoidia bacterium (assembly GCA_965197795.1). Classification (GTDB taxonomy): domain Bacteria; phylum Chloroflexota; class Dehalococcoidia; order DSTF01; family WHTK01; genus WHTK01. The sequence goes on from OZ240228.1 coordinate 2,128,072, forward strand.
AGGCCTACGAAAGGATCGGAGCGAAGGTATCTGGAAGCACCACGCATCACTGTCACAGCGTGCTTCATGCGGCGCTCCAGGATGCCCTTCGTTGGGGCTTAGTGGCTCGCAACGTATCCACACTCATAAAGGCACCGCGGCGCTCCACCGGCGAGATGAAGTTTCTAGGCCCGGAGGCCGCTAGGAAGCTGCTGGATGCCGTCAAGGGCGAACCCATGGAAGCCCTCTTTACGGTTGCGCTAACCTGCGGTCTCCGCGAAGGTGAAATGCAGGCCCTGCGGTGGTCGGAAGTTGAATTAGGCAAGCAGCGCCTCCGCGTTACGGCAACCCTGGCTGGCGTGCGTGAAGGCGTGCCAGTGTTTGGTGAACCCAAGACTAAGCATGCCCGGCGAACGGTTTGGCTCTCAGGGATAGCGACTGAAGCCCTGGAAAGGCACCAGATCGAGCAGGAGTACCGACGCGGCCTCGCCGGGCCCAGCCTGGGTAGAACATGGACTAGTCTTTCCCAACGAAGTAGGGGCACCGTTATGGAGAAGCCAGATACGGCGGCATTGGCTCCGAGTCCTATCCAAGGCCGACCTGCCGCCTATCCGCGTACACGACCTTCGTCACTCTGCGGCGAGCATACTCCTGGCCGACGGCGTTCCAGTCAAGGTCGTGAGCGAGATGTTAGACCACTCCGACGTGACGACAACGCTTCGCATCTACGCCCACGTAATTGAAGGTGCGCAGGAACAGGCAGCAAGCGCCATCGACCGGCTACTTCACGCCTAAACGGAGGAGGGCCAGTTTGGCTGTCAAATTGGCTTCCAGGGACTGATTCTGAATCTAAAATGTGGTAGCGGTACGGGGAATCGAACTTCAGGCATCGCCGTTGTCTACCGTAGCGTGAAGGCGCTGACAGATTCAACCGACCGATCAGGAGTCAGTCAAGTCGCTCATAGCTGCTCCGTCGGGCTGTCAGACTGGCTGTCGATTGACAGCCTTCCTCCATGACGACAGAATCTGAGCACTCAGGTAGAGGAGGTTGAGTTGAGATGGCGATGGAAGAGTTGAAGCGAGTTTTCGTGGTTGGTGGCGCTGGTCGTATCGGCACACTTATGCGCCACGGCCTCACTGAGCGTTACGACTTCAGCGGCATCGATATCAACCCCAGCGATGAGGCCGAAATCGCACAGGGCGACTCGCGCGATTTCGCGACACTGGAGGCCGCGTTTGAGGGCCAGGACACCGTGGTCTACCTGCCGAACATGAACCGCGAGCCTGGCACCTGGGAGAACACATACGAGAACGACTTGCCCTCGATCTGGAACACCTACGAAGCGGCCCGTCTCAACGGGGTCAAGCGTGTGATCTTTGCCAGCTCCAATCGAGCCACCGAGAAGTACGAGCATGATTACCCGTACTCGCAGATCATGAAGGGCGACCTGGCGGACCTCGACCCGGGCAACATCCCCTACGTCAGCAGTTCCTCACCGGTGCGACCTCAGGGCCCGTATGGAGTCGGAAAGGTCTTCGGCGAGGTGTTAGGCCGTTGGTTCGCCGATCAGTACGGCATGTCGGTGATCTGCATCCGCGTTGGCCGTTTCACCGGCGAGGAGCAACCGCAGGATGTGCGGCAGGTCTCCGTCCTGCTCAGCCCGCGCGACTGCGTTCACCTCATGGACCGCTGCCTGTCCGCTCCTGACGACGTGCGCTACGCCATCTTCTACGGCGTTTCCAACAACAAATGGCGCATATGGGACATTAGCGAGGCTCAACGGCTGATCGGTTATGAGCCGCTGGACAACATGGAGGTCTGGCGGAGCCAGGTAACCTGACGCTACACGCGACTCGGGCCTGCGGCAGCAGAACTGCCTCTGGGCTGCACTATCCAGCGTGAGGCGCCCTCGTGGGCGGCTACGCCTCGCCGAAGACGCCCCTCTCCCGTTTGAACGCTCACGATTAACCCTGCGCGCATCAGCTAAAAAGCGACCCAGCTCTGAAGGCCTTTATCGCATGCGCCAGGCTGTCAGTGGAGCTGTCAATCGGGCACGCAAGCCCATTCCTGAATCTAAGGATTGGTAGCGGTACGGGGAATCGAACCCCGATTTTAGCCTTGAGAGGGCTACGTCCTGAGCCGTTAGACGATACCGCCCTGTGAACGTCGTTGTGGCTGGGGAGGGAGGATTCGAACCCCCGCATACGGATCCAGAGCCCGCTGTCCTACCACTAGACGACTCCCCAACGGGACTTCATCCTAGCACAGCGATTTCTGGCGCTTCAAACCTGATTCGACTACTGCAGCAGCTGTACGGCCTCGCGCAGGCGCAGCACGCAGCGCTCGCGTCCCAGCAGCTCCATCGACTCGGTCAGCGGCGGCGAAACCGGCCGGCCGGTAATCGCCACGCGGAGCATTCCTGCCAGGTCACGGAACTTTACGTCAAGTTTGTCCGCCAGCGCGCGGTACGCTTCGAGCAACGCATCGCTCTGCCACGCCGGCGCCTGCTCCGACAGCACCAGCACCTCGGACAGCACTCCCGCGGCCTCGGCGCGCCTGCCGGCGTACGGCTTGCCAAGCAGGTCTGCGATGGCGGGCTCTATTCCGCCCGGCAGGTAGAAGAAGCCCATCATCTCGTGCGCGGTGGACGCCAGCTTCACGCGCTCTTGAACCAGCGGCACGATGCGCTTCGAATACTCCTGGTCGAGCGGTCGCGACACGATCGACGGCAGGCCGCCCTCGGCGTCCGGTCGCTCCAGCCACGGCGTCACTACGTCGACGAACTCGTCTGGGCTCAGCAAGCGCATGTACTCGCCGTTGAGCCAGTCGAGCTTCTCCTTGTTGAAGACGGCTGGGCTTTTGAGCAGCCGCTCCAGGTTGAAGTGCCGCACGAATTCGTCGCGCGAGATGATCTCCGTCTTGTCATCCAGCGACCATCCCAGCAGGCCGAGGAAGTTGAACACGGCCTGCGGCAGGTAGCCCTGATCGCGGTACTCCAGCACCGACTGCGCGCCATGGCGTTTCGAGAGCTTGGAGCGGTCCGTGCCCAGGATTAGCGGCGTGTGCACCCAGACGGGTGGTTCATGGCCGAGCGCTTCGTAGACGCGCTGGTGCAGAGGCGCCGAGGGCAGCCACTCCTCGCCGCGCAGCACGTGCGTGATCTGCATCGCGTGGTCGTCCACCACCACCGCGAGGTGGTAGGTCGGAAAGCCGTCCGACTTCAGCAGTACAGCGTCGTCGATACGCCGGTTCTCGAAGCGCACCTCGCCGCGCAGGAAGTCGTGCACCACCGTCTCGCCTTCGTCCGGCGCGTGGAAGCGCACCACGGGCGGGCGGGCGCCGGCGTCGGCCTTCGCCTGGGCGCGGCCCTCATCGCTACGGCAGAGGCCATCGTAGCCCGGCGGCTGCTTCTGCTCGCGCTGCTGATCGCGCATCGCGTCGAGGCGTGCCGGAGTGCAGTAGCACTCGTAGGCGTGTCCGGCTTCCACGAGGCGCTTCGCGGCCTCCTGATACATAGGAAGCCGCTGCGATTGGAAGTACGGCGCGTGCGGCCCGCCGACCTCCGGCCCCTCGTCCCATTCGACGCCCAACCAGCGCAACGACTCGTATATCTCGTCCAGCGATTCGGGGACGTAGCGACTCTGATCCGTGTCCTCGATGCGCAGGATGAACTGGCCGCCGCTATTGCGCGCCGCCAGCCAGTCGAAGATGGCGGTACGCGCGGTGCCGAGATGCGGCGTGCCGGTTGGGCTGGGCGCCAGACGTACGCGAACGGGGGTCACAGCTGGTCTCCAGGCACGACCTCAATACCCTCAGGTCGAAAGCCTGCGTCGAAGGCGAAGATCCTTGCGCCAAGACCTCTTGCCGAAAGGAGAACCGTCCAGTCCACGAAGTTCAAACCGCGACCTTGCCGGCGCTCCAACTCGTTCCAGGCAGCCGTGTGCAGCCTGCTGTCAGTCCAGATTGTCTGAAACACGCCGACCTGGGAATTGTAGAAGGCTCTAAGGGCGGCGAAACCGAAGCGTCGCTGCACTATAGCGCCGAATTCGACCAGAACATAAGACGATATCCACAACTCCGCGGACGCTTCGCGGAGCTGGACGTACGTTTCTCGCGCGCGCGCATGAACTCGTCGGTCGAAGACACCAGTGCATAAAGGGCAGGTGTGTCAACAAGCACCCGATTAGCGAGTGTCATCGAGCACCACGTCGGCAAAGAGTTCGTCATGTCTCGCCGCTGCGTCAGGATCCGGATCGGCGGCGATCCCCACGAAAGCGAGAGCCTTTTGCATGTCGACCTCCCGAGTGCGACCGCTCATTACAAGATCGACGCCAAAGCTCAGCCCGGCTGATTTGCCGGCCTTTTCCAGGATTGACTCGATGTCCTTGGCGCTGAAGTTCGTGCCAAGCCACCAGCCCGGCAGCACTTCTCGAGCAAAACGCGCCAGATCAGGCCGCCCTGGGTAGAGATCGGCTGGGTTCGACGCGACGTACCGTCGCTCTCGTCCACTCTGTTGACTGAAACGCTGAAGAAAGGACGAATCCTGATCCGCCAATTTGCGGAGCACATCAATCAGCAGTGCAATCATGCTCGGGGCTTGATATCTGCTGCCCAAGAAGCTGTACTCAACCTCAAATCGCGTCCTCTGCCGCCCATGGGGAGCCGGAGCCAGGCGCCGATGCGCAGTAGAGCGCTTTCGAGCCCGACGTTCTTCGAACTGACGCCTCTCCTCGTTCCTCAGGTATTTGGCCAGACCGCGCTCCGACACAAGCCACCGTTCACCTAGCTTGAGGCCTGGCAGCTCACCGGCTTCCAGGAGCTGCAGCACCGCCGCGGCGTCCAAGCCAAGCGCTTCGGCAGCCCAACGCGCCTCTCTGTAATCTAATCTGGCCTCCATATGTTATTCCTTACACATCGCCTGTTCTTAAGGATTACTTAAGGAATATCGAGTAGGGTGTCAAGCGGCCCGGCCAGGTCCTCTGCCAAGGCCGCCTCGAAGCTCAGCTCGCGTCCGTCGATCGGATGACGCAGCGTCAGGCGCCAGGCGTGCAGGAACTGGCGCGACACTAGCTTCGTCGGCTGGCCGTAGACAGCATCGCCGACCAACGGATGGCCCAGCGACGCCAGGTGGACGCGTATCTGGTGCGTCCGGCCGGTGATCGGCGACGCCTCGACGTAGCTGTAACCGGCAAAGTGCTGCCGCACCCGGTACGACGTCTGGGCGTCCCGAGCGGCCGCGCCGTTGACCAGCATCCGCTTTCGGTTGTTCGGGTCGCGGCCGATCGGTGCGTCGATCAGCGCCTCGTCCGGCTGCAGGCGGCCCTCGACCAGTGTGAGGTACGTCTTGTGCATGCTGCGCTCGGCCAGCTGCCGCGTCAGGCCGTGATGCGCCGGCTCGTCCTTCGCCGCGACAATCAACCCGGACGTGTCCTTGTCCAGCCGGTGCACGATGCCGGGCCGCTGCACGCCGCCGATGCCAGGCAGGTCGGGGCTGTGCGCCAGCAGTGCGTTGACCAGCGTGTGACCGCTGTGTCCCGGCCCCGGATGCACCGGCATTCCGGCCGGCTTATCGACCACGATCATGTGCTCGTCCTCATAGGCGATGGTCAGCGGTATCGCCTCAGCCTGCGGTTCGGCCGGCACCGCCGGTGGGACGCGCACGGTCAAACGCTCGCCGCCTTCCATGCGGTCACCGGGCTTGTGCCGCGTGCGGCCGTCCTGGCTGACGCAGCCGTCAGCGATGAGGCGATGCGCCTGCGCGCGTGATAGCTCACAGAGGCGCGCCACCGCCACGTCCAGCCGCTCGCCCGGCCGGTCGGCGAGGACCTCGAGCAGCGTGTCAGCCGCCGTCGGCGCTACCCTCGCGTTGCGACTTGTCGAAGAACAGGAAGAAGCCGGCGAGGACGAACAGCCCGATGACGATCGAGGAGTCGGCCACGTTGAACTCCGGGTAACGCGGGAAGTCGACGAAGTCAGTGACGTGACCGAAGCGCAGGCGGTCGACCAGGTTGCCGGCCGCACCACCCAGCAGCAGCCCCATCGCGACGCGCAGCAGTCCGTGCTCCAGCGGCGGAAACAGGTAGTAGAAAACGATGGCGCCGATCGCTATGACGGCCGTGATCGTTAGAAACAGCCCCGCGTTCTGCAGGATGCCGAACGCGGCGCCCGAGTTCGTGACGTGAGTGATCTTCACCAGCCATCCGTCCGAAGGCCACGATTCGCCCACGGCCAGCCAGTCGCGCACCAGAGCCTTCGTCAGCTGGTCGAATCCAAACACGAAGGCCGCGACGAGGAAGAAGGGCGCGCCCCGGCGAGCCTGCCTGACGAGGGCGGACGGCCATCGGGTGGCGCGATTCGGGGTCGCGTCGGTGGTCGACATCGTCTCGATCTTAGCAAGTCGCGCGGCATGACCGTAAAATCGAGACTCGTTACGCTGGCCTCGATTTTGATTTGGAGAGACCATGAACATCTTTAGCCGACGCAAGGCCGACAAGGAGAAGTGGGGCGAACGCCTGCCAGCCGGGCAGTCCACCACCGACGGTTGGCCGATCCTGCACTACGGCTCGATCCCGCTGATCGGAACGTCGGACTGGACGCTCGAGCTCGGTGGTGCGGTGGAAGCGCCGGTCCAACTGAGTTGGGACGAGTTCATGGCCCTGCGGCAGGTGACCCTGACCAACGACATTCACTGCGTTACGTCCTGGAGTAAGTTCGACAACACGTGGACCGGCGTCCCGGTACGCGAGGTGCTGAAGCTGGCCCAGCTCAAGCCCGAAACGACACACGTCATGGTGCACTCTTACGGCGGATATACGACCAACCTGGCTCTGGAAGACCTCGACCGCGAAGGGAATCTCTTCGCCCACACACACGGCGGGGAGCCGCTGACTCGCGAGCACGGCTGGCCGCTGCGCCTCGTGGTGCCACACCTCTATTTCTGGAAGTCGGCGAAGTGGGTTCGCGGGCTGAACTTCATGACGCGGGACCAGCCCGGCTTCTGGGAAACCTTCGGATATCACAACCGCGGCGACCCGTTCAAAGAGGAGCGCTACTCGTCGAACAGCGCCCGCGTTTCGGGTTTGCTATGATCGCCGCGAAATGTCTCGATTCGCCGCCCATACGGCCTGCTCCCGCACCGGCTAGCGCCCTTCAATGAACATCCCGTTAGCGGTCTTCGTCCTCATCGTCTCCGTCATCGGATTCGCCATCGTTAACGCCGTCGAGATCGCGGTCGTCGCGGCGAACCGGATTCGCGTCCACCATCTTGCCGAGGAAGGTAGCCGCGCCGCCCGTACCCTGGAAGGCCTGCACCGCGAGCAGGAGAAGTTCTTCGCCGCCATCGTCCTGATGCAGAACATCCTCTCGGTGCTGGCCGCGACGATGGGCGCGCTGATCCTGGATGACCAGATCGGCGGCCTTCCTGCGATCCTGATCTCGATCTTCGGCGTGGCGCTGGCGCTGGCTTTGCTGGGAGAGATCACCCCAAAGATCCTGGCGTCCCACGCGCGTGAAGGCTTCGCCATCTTCGTTGCGATCCCGGCTCAAGCCCTGACAAGGGTCCTGGCGCCGATCGTTGCCGCGCTGAGCTTCCTGCCGAGCCTGATCTCGCGGCGGCTCTTCGGCGTACGGCTCGAGGCGGGGCCCGCTGTGACAGAGGCAGAGCTGCGCATGCTGATCGACATCAGCGCCGAGTCAGGCACGATGGAAGAGCACGAAGCCGATCTCCTGGAACGCGTCTTCCATTTCGGCGACCGCCAGGTCCACGAGGCCATGACGCCGCGCACCGAAGCCATCGGTATCGAAAAGCGCGCCAGCCTGGCCAACTTTTACGACGTCTACCGCGAGGCGCATCATTCTCGCTTCCCGGTCTTCGACGAGAACCTCGACAGCGTGATCGGCATCCTCGTGATCAAGGACGTGCTCTCGAAGCTCGCGGCCGGCGAGATCGACATGAACAGCCCCGTGGACTCGCTGGCACGCCAGGCGCTATTCGTTCCCGAGACCAAGCCTATTGGTGAGCTGTTCCGAGAGATGCAGGCGAGCGGTGACCAGATGGCGATCGCCATCGACGAGTTCGGCGGCACCGCCGGCATCGTGACGCTGGAGCAGCTACTGGAAGAGATGGTCGGCCAGGTACGCGACGAGCTGTGGCCGGAAGAGGCCGAGATCACGACCATCGACGAGCGCACCAAGCAGGTGGACGGCGGCCTCGGCATCGAGGAGGCGCGCGAGGAGCTGGCGCTCAACATTCCCGACGGAGACTACGACACCGTCGCCGGCTACGTCCTGAGCATGCTGGGCCACATCCCAAGGGTCGGTGAGACCGTGACGTTGGACGGCAATCGAATCGTCGTGGCGGAGATGTGCGGGTTGAAGATCGAGCAGTTGCGAGTAACCCAGGCGTGAAGTTCGTCCTCGTCGTGCACGGCGATTCGGTCGCCGGCCAGAACGGCTCCACCTTGAGCGAAACGGGCCGTCGTCAGGCAGAAGCTGTCGGCGTGGAGCTTGGCGCCCGCTCAGCGGCCGTTTTCAGCAGTCCGGCCGCGGCCGCACTTGAGATGGCAAGCGTCATCGCTGGCGCGCTCGGCGTCGACACTCCGGCGGTTCGAGGGGAGCTGGAGTGCCCAGACGAGAGCAGCTCCCTCGAGTCCGTTCAGGAGGACATGTGGTCGATCATCGACGCCGCAAAGGCCGAGCTCGAGGCCGACGCGACGCTGGTCCTGGTCACGCACGAGGTCAACGTCCGGCTGCTGGTCTGCCGCGCCCTGTCGATGCCGCTCGCCGAGAAGGGCCGCTTCGCGCTCGAACCGGGCTCGATGACCACGATCGAGTGGCGCACCCAGCCCCGCGAACGCCTGCTCGTCGCCTCGCTGAACGAGGTGTGTCACCTGGAGACGCCGGCTTAGACTCCTATCGCCGGTCGAGGTGCGCCAGCAGCTGCTTCGGCGCCACGGCACAGTAGGCATCCTCGACGATCAGTTCAACCGCGTCCCATTCGACGTCCACGTCGAGGTACACGCCAAGCCAGCCGCGGTGGCCCACATAGGGCGGCACGAAGTAGCGCTGCGGTTCCGCACCTACCAGCACGTCCTGCCCGCCCTCGGACGCGGCGCACCAGAACGCGGGACGGCCGCCATGGTGGTGGCCGGCAAAGCTGACGAACGTCTTCTTGCCACGGATGAACCAGGACGGCTCGCCGTGAGAGAGACGCTCCGTGACTTCCGGATTCGAGAGACAGAGCGCGCGCAGGCGGCCAAGGGGATCGTCGGTCATGATGCGCGTCTCAGGCGGTGTGGCTCGGCTAGCTTCCGGGTTGGAGTCAACTAGAGGAGAGTTCCCGCAGGAGTCATGACCAGGTCCTGCCGCACAGGATGAAAGGCGCTCCACTCACCATCATCGATGTCGGCCAGAACACGGATGTTGCCGTCCGGCTTGTCGTCCCACATCGCCTGGATTTCGAGCTGATAGTTTTTGCCCTCGGGGGTCGTGACTTCGAAGGCATCTACTTCCCCAATCCGGGCTCGAAGTGCTTCGTACGTCAGAGCCCGATAGGCCTCGAGCTGCTGTTCGAGGACCACCCCTGCCTCTTCTCTGTCCATTCTGAATCGATAGTCTACAGACGGTAGCACCGTTCCCACCATCCTTTGATGGTGTCCATAGAGAACAGCCTGCTTAGTCGAATCGTACTGATACGGCGGTGCTGCAGGCTCGGAGTGGCGGAGGGGAGGGATTCGAATACCCGCGTCTCGTATCGGTTTAAGAAGGCATTCACGTTATTTCCACATTCACGTTATTTCCAATTGTAGCGGATACGCAGAAGCGCCCATCCCATTCCACTGAGACCGCAGAGTATAATTCCTATATAGCAAGCTCTCGTTCCCGCCGCGGGATAGCCGCTCTCTCGCAGTCCTTCTTTTCGACACCGCTTCCACTCCGCGAAGAAGCCGGCACGGGTCCAGACGAAGGCGGTTCCGAGACTCACAACGCTCAGCAAGTCACGCAGGACGCGGGCCGACCATACCTAGACGTTGGTGACGTAGGTGGCGCAGACGGAGCACCACCGGCACCGCCAACGACCGGAGAAGATGGCGGCATACGGCTCACGCCGGAGCCGGTCGAGATTCGCCTCAATGTGCCAGAGCCGGCGATTCGTAGAGGAGCGCCAGCAGGCGCGTCTCGGGATTCAGGCGGTCTGAGGGCCATTCAGACAAAGCTCATCGGCCAGATTGATGACCATGTTTCGCTTCTCGAAGAGGTGCTCGCCATTGAGAGCGACTTGCTTGAAGACCAGAAGTTTATTCTCCGACTCATTCGAGACCAGTTGCTTAACGCCCGCTTCCTTGTGTCTGTTGATTGGACGAACCTCGACGCTGCAGCCAGAGCGTCCTTCGAAAGAGAACTTCGGCGTGTCAAGAAGACCGTCGAAGAAGAAGTCCCGACCTGGTATGAGAGAAATCAAGGAAACGTGGGCGTAGGGGCATCCGTCATTTCACTCGGCCTTGCAATCGGAAGCAGCATATCGCTGCTTCTCGCGTAGGTGCTGAGCCGCCGATAAATCTGCGCGCTCGCTTGAAGAGCCCTCGCTGCAAGACGTAGTTGTCACTTCGCCACGCCGAACGTAGCGTCTATCGTCGACGCAAGCTCTTTGTTCCGGTTCGGCAGGGCGTGAGAGTAGAAGTCCAACGTCGTGCTCGTGATACGCTCTGTGACTTCGGTGTAGGTGAGGCAGAGGGCGCGCAGGCGGTCGAGAGGATCGTCAGTCATGTCGCAATGGCGGAGGGGGAGGGATTCGAACCCCCGGTGGAGTTGCCCCCACAATGGTTTTCAAGACCATCGCATTAAACCGCTCTGCCACCCCTCCGCAAGCAGTATAGCGAAGGGTTTGTTGGGCGCCGGAGGGCTACGCCATCACGTTGACGGTCGGGGTCACCTGCTCTACGAGCATGCGGCTCTGCTGCATCATCTCCTCGTCCGACTCGGCGATCGGCCGCGCGACGAACTTCGAAATGCCCGCTTCGCGCAGCCGCGTGACGAGGTCGATGATCGCCTCGGCGTCGCCAATCGCCATGAAGTCACGCGGATCTGAGCTCGCGCCGGGACGTGCGCGATACGCCTGGACGCTGCGCTGCACCACGGGCTCCTCCCAGCTACCGAAGCGGAAGCTGAAGCCGGCGCCGTAGTGGTCCTCGTCGATCGGCCAGCCCAGCTCGGCGGATCGCACCCGAATCGTGGCGACGACGCGCGCGATCTGCTCCGGGCCCTGCGCCGCGCCGGCCAGCCAGCCGTTGCCGTAACGCGCCGTCCGTTCGATCGCCGCCTCTGAGCTGCCGCCGATCCACAACGGCAGCGGCTGCTGCTTCGGCTTCGGCGCGATGGTCACGTCCTCGTAGTGGTAATACTTGCCGTCGAAGCTGACGTGGTCTTCGGTCCAGAGGCGGTTGAGCAGCGTCAGCATTTCGTTGGAGCGCGCGCCGCGCCCTTTCGTCTCGGCGCCCAGCGCCTTCCACTCCGGCGCCGCGTCGTTGCCGACGCCGAACATCGGCAGCAAGCGTCCGTCGCTGAGATAATCGATCGTCGCGCACTCCTTGGCCAGCACCAGCGGATCGCGCAGCGGCAGCACGGTTGCGTTCATGCCGAACTTGACCTGGCTGGTGCGGCCCGTGATCGCTGCGAGCGTCGTTAGCGGCTCGAGGAAGGTCTGCGCAGAGACCAGCCGCTCGCTGAGCCAGACCGAATCGACACCCCACTCCTCACAAGCGTCGACCCAACGCCAGAAGGCCGCGGCGTCGGAGAATGGGAAGGCGCCGAATCCAAGGCCGATGCGTACGCTCATGCCCGAAGCTTAGCAGAGCCGACGGAACCTCAGGCAGGCGAGAGCGGGCGCGCCAGCAGCAGCGTTATTCCGATCGCCAGGACCCCCGCGACCAGGCCCGCCGTCGCCAGGACGATCATGCTTCCGGAGTAGTAGCCCGCCAGCAGCCCTATGGCCACCGCCTCCAGGCACGCGCTCACCATCAACACCCAAAACCGCGGCCCGGGCGTCTTCTCGACGGCGTCGGAGGACGCATCCTCCTCGTGGGAAGGATCATCCTTCTGGCCCACGCGTTCGTGCTCCGGCGGGGCAGAACCGCGGGAGAGTCTGCGGCCCATCCGCTCGATCGAGCCGACGATAGGGACGCCAAGACCGGCGGCAAGGAATCCCGAGAGCAACCAGGTATCGTCGAGGCTGCCGCTCACGTAGAGCGCCGCCCAGGCGAGCCCAACACCCGCCAACAGGCCCGCGTTAGCCAACCTGGCGCTGAAGGCCGGCTCGGAGTCCATCCCACCTCGCATGAGTAGTATCGGCCGGCCGGCGATGCGTATTTACGAGACCCAAGGCGTGCTATGCTGGCGTTGCTACGCACGGGGTGGTCCTCCGGAGACACGGATGGCCTGAGATCAAACCCGTCGAACCTGATCCGGGTAATACCGGCGGAGGAAGGCGCGTGGTACCGCAGTCCAGCCTGCGTACACCTTCTTTCCGCACGCTACACCCGGTTGAGGAATGCGTAGCGGGGGAATTGTGCACACATCGAAAACAGGCCGACTACTGATTCTTGGAGCGCTACTAGCAGTCCTAGCGCTCGTCATCGCCTGCGGCGACGACGATGACGGCGGCGGAAGCAGCAACGACGGACCAACTACGATTACGGTCCAGTTCGACTGGACGCCAAACACGAACCACATCGGTATCTACCTGGCGCAGGCCAAGGGCTGGTACGAAGAAGCGAACCTCACCGTCGACATCCTGCCCTTCGTCGATGCCAGCCCCGACACGCTGGTCGCAAACGGCAACGCCGACATTGGCATCAGCTTCCCGGCCAACGTGATCTACTCGCGAGCCGCCGGGCTCGACCTGGTCAGCGTCGCCGCTGTCCTGCAGAGCAACCCGACCGAGCTCGCCGTCCTCGGGTCGAGCGATATCCGGAGCCCCAAAGACTTCGACGGCCGCACTTACGCCGGATTCGGATTGCCCTACGAGGAGCCTCAGATCCGCACGGTCGTGGTGCAGGACGGTGGCGTTGGCGAATTCGACGTCGCCACGTTGAACACGTTCGCCTACGAAGCCCTGTATAACGGCGACGCCGACTTCACGGAAATCTTCACGACCTGGGAAGGCATCGATGCGAAGCTGCGCGGAATCGACCTGCGCACCTTCCGCTACGACGATTTCGGGATGCCCGATTTCCACGGAGTCGTGCTGGTGGCGAGCTCGGATGCCCTGAGCGGTGACAAAGCAGCGGCGATTCGCCGATTCCTGGAAGTGACGCAGCGCGCCTACGAGTTCGCCGCTGATAACCCGGACGTCGCATCGCAGGAGTTCATGGATCACCTGCCGGATACCTTCCCGGAACCTGATCTGGTTATCCAATCGACGCAGCAGCTTTCGTCCTACTTCGTACAGCGCGGCGAGCGTTGGGGCGTTCAGGACGCCGGCAGCTGGAACGCGTATGCAGCATGGTTCGTCGAGCAGGGCCTCGTCATAGACGGTGAGGACAACGTCGTCGAGAACCTGGCCGACCTCGGAACGCTGTTCAGCAACGAGCTGCTGACGGAGGGCTAGCACGAAGGCTTCCGTGCCCTTGCTTCGCCTCAGCGGAGTCGACAAGACGTTCGAGGGGCGTCGCCCGCTGGAGACGCTGCGTGATGTGTCGCTGACGGTCGAAGCCGGTGACTTCATAGCGATCGTCGGGCCGTCCGGCTGCGGCAAGAGCACTCTGTTCAACCTGATCGCGGGCATCGAGCCGGCCAGCGCCGGCGAAATCACCTTGCGCGGTGACGCCAACCCGAAAGGTCGCTGGCTCAGCTGCGGCTACATGTTCCAGCAAGACCTGCTCTTCCCTTGGCGCAGCGTGCTGGACAACGCCGCGCTGGGCTTGGAGGTCTCCGCCGATTGCAGCCGTCACGAAGCACGGCGACGCGCTCGAGAGCTGCTGCCGCGATTCGGACTGGAGGGCTTCGAGTCGCACAGGCCTGCCGAGCTCTCCGGCGGCATGCGCCAACGCGTCGCCCTGCTGCGCACGCTGCTGCTGCAACGGCCGCTATTGCTGCTCGACGAACCGTTCGCCGCGCTGGACGCTCTGACGCGCCGCGAGCTGCAGGACTGGCTGCGCGACACGTGGACCTCAGGCAGCGAGGCTGCGCTGCTCGTAACGCACGACGTGCGGGAGGCGCTCTACCTTGCGAATCGCGTCTACGTGATGAGCGGACGCCCCGGCACCGTCGTCGACGAGGTCGAAGTGCGTGAAGCGGGCGAAGCGCCGCCAGATACCGTGGCCCTGGCACGCCTCGAGGAACGCGTCATGTCGGCGCTGCAATTGCAGGGAGCGAAGGCGTGAGGTTCGGCTTCGGCAGCAGGGCCGTCGACGCGTCGAGTGAGCCATACGCTGCCGACTTCAGCCACGAAGGCGGCAGCTTCGCACGGGACGTCATCGAGCGGCTGGGCCGTTTCGCCGTCGACGCGCTGCCGCCGCTTGCCGTGCTGGTCACGCTGGTCGCAGCCTGGGAGATATACGTTGGTACGTCCGGCATCAGCCGAGTCACGCTCCCGGGCCCAAGTCAGATCTTCGAGTCAGCCGTGCGCAACCGAGACCTGCTCTGGGACCATTCGCTCGTAACCTTGAAGGAAACGGTGCTCGGGCTCGGGCTCAGCATCGTCGTCGCTATCAGCCTGGCTTTGCTGATCGACGCCTTCGCCCCGGCCCGGCGCGCGCTCTACCCGCTACTCGTTGGCTCGCAGACGCTTCCCATCGTGGTGATCGCGCCGCTGATCATCTTCTGGTTCGGCTTCGACCTGACGCCGAAGATCCTCGTCGTCACGCTGTACACGTTCTTCCCGATTACGGTCGCGTTTGCCTCCGGGCTGGCGGCGACGAGCCAGGAAGCGCTGGTGCTGATGCGGACGCTCGGCGCGAACCGCCTCCGGACCCTCACGCTGCTCAAGGTGCCGCAAGCGATGCCTTATCTCTTCACCGGCCTGCGCATTAGCGTCACCTACGCCATGATCGGCGCCGTCTTCGCAGAGTGGAGCGGCGCCCGCGCCGGCCTCGGCATTTACATTCTGCAGATGAAGAACTCGTTCCGCACCGATATGGTGCTGGCGGCGATCTTCTTGATCTCCGTGATGTCGTTGGCCCTGTTCGTGATGGTGGGAATAATCGAGCGCGCGGCGATCCGTTGGCGCTAACGCCCGCATGACGACTGCCCGTAGCTTTAGATGAGTTAGCAATACAAGCCCGGCAAGGCGAGAGGGCTTGTGAGGATGTGTATACTGAATTTAGCCGTCAACTGACCAGTAGCAGCGGGCGGCGCTCCCCTGACGGGGCCCGCAATGCGGGCTCCGTCTTAATATACGAAGCCTGCGCCCCTCTGGATTCTCCTGACGTAAAATTTTCCCTACTCCTCTTATGTCGACTGATTATCTGTGTTAGACCCGGACATATACACGGAAGAGGTCAGAGGTTCGAGTCCTGTACCGCCCACCACAATTTAGATTCAAAATCGCCCCTGATGGCCCGCCCTAGCGACCCCATGAGCGGTTTTGACAGCCCATTTGACAGCCACGGGAATGAAGAAAGGAAAGGGAATCTCCAATCATATGAGGCTCTGTGCTGAGCGCGGCTATATCAAGGAACATCTCGCAGGCACGTCTCCTTGACTTGGGCTGGTCATGATGAACTTTGCCGACTAAGAGAAGCTGAGGCTGAGACTAAGTCCTAGGAGCCGCTGAGACGGTCGCCAGCCGTCGCAAGGGGTCCAGCCAGCTTGCCCGTGTCCTCAATGGCCTGGGTGGCTTCGACCGCCGGTTCGTGGCTGATCCGGCGCACCACGTTCACCTCGTTCTTGACCGCCGCCAAGTCGCTCAAGACAAGCGTCAGGATGAGCACACGTTCCCGCAGGCCGACGTGTTGCGCGGCGAATTGAACGTCGGTGCCAGCATCCGCATGATGACAAGGCCGCTTGCGTCGCGGCTCGAACTCCATCAGCCGCCCGACCTTCATGTCAGAGCCCTTCAACTTGCAAGCCAACTCAAGCAGAATAGTGCCTACGACGCCCACTACCTGGCCCGCTGGCGGAGAGTTTCCGTTGCGACCTGTGGACAGCTGATGAGAGGTTCTACGGAGCGGTAAGCCCAAGCATTGACAACGTGTGCTGGCTAGGAGAATTCGTTGCGCCGGAGTAGCGCGTAGGGGCGATTCCGTATGGTTGACGCCCCGGAAATGCTCCCTGCTCTTCTGGACTGCCCTATTCTGGGGAGACCAAAACTAAACCGGGGGCGTAAGTGTCCATGCAGATTGACTACAACGATGCCCGGTACGCCCAGGCTGCCGCCGAGATTCTGCGGCGGCATGAAAATGGCGAGCCCGAGGCGAACATCACCAGCGCAGTGCGCGATTTCCTCATCCTCACGGCGCTTGTGAGTGCTGATGAGATCGTTGAGGAGAACCCTCCCGCACAGGGTTCGCGCCGCGCCGTCGACCTTGCCGCCATCGACACCTTCATCGAGTTCAAGCGCCGGATCGGGACCACGGGAGGCTTCAACCCGAATGCCGAGTACGTCCAGCAACTCGACGACTACCTGGAGCAGTCTGAGAAGCAGGGACGAATGCGCATGGGCATCCTCACCGACGGCAAGCAATGGCTGCTGCGTTGGCCCAACGCCGGTCCGGTCAGGACGGCTCTGCCCTATGCCTTTACGCTGGAGGACGCAGACCGCTGGATCACCCTCTTCGAATGGCTCCGCGACCATGCTCTTTCCGCAGAGAGAGACAAGGAGCCGTCGCGCTCCGCCATCGCACAGCATTTTGGCCCAACGTCCCCATCGTATGAGCGGGACATAGCGGCCCTCAAGTCCCTCTACGACCGGCACTCCGACTCCAGCACCATCCGAGTCAAGAGACGGCTGTGGGAGAATCTGCTTACGGCCGCTTTGGGTGAGATCGCCAGGTCAAGCGCTCAGCTGGACGACCTTTTCGTCCGACACACCTACCTGAGCGCCGTCATTGGCATGGTGGTCCAAGCCTCCTTCGGAGGCGACATAAGGCACTTGGCGGAGAACGCTCCGGCGGACCTGCTCCTTGGCCGCGACTTTCGAAGCAAGACCGGCCTTCAGGGGGTCGTGGAGTCGGACTTCTTCGCCTGGCCCACCGAGGTCGGAGGGATGCCCCTCTTGAGGACCATGGCCCGGCGCATAGCCAGGTTCGCCTGGCAGAAGGCTCCCAACGACGTTGCGGCTATCCTCTACGAGACCGTCATTCCGCCCGATGAGCGCCGCCAGTTGGGAGAGTACTACACCCCGGACTGGCTGGCCCGGTCCATCGTGCGGGAGGTGGTGACAGACCCGCTGGACCAGTACGTCCTCGACCCCGCCTGCGGCTCTGGAACCTTCGTCGCCGAAGCGGTCACCCACTTCATTGATGCAGCCGAGGCCACTGCCCTAGGCCCCAAGGACGTGTTGGAGTGGCTGCGCTTCTCCGTCGCAGGCATCGACGTTCACCCAGTGGCGGTGCATCTGGCCAGAGCCGCATGGGTGCTGGCGGCCCAGCCCGCGATCAAGGCTGCGGTCGAGGACGGCTTCGGAGCCAACATCACCGTTCCCGTCTACCTCGGAGACGCCCTACAGCTCCGATTTCGCACTGGTGACATGTTTGCCGAGCACAACGTGACGGTGCAGGTAGAAGATGAGGAAAACACGGAGTTGGTCTTTCCCGTGAGCCTGGTGGATCGGGCCGAGACCTTTGACGCTTTGATGAGTGACGTTGCAGAGGCCATTGAAAGGGGCGCCGACCCCACCCTGGCCCTCGACGACAACCAGATAACAGACTCGGAAGAGCGGCAGACACTGAGGGAGACCATCTCCTCCATGCAGCGGCTACACGCCGAAGGCCGCAACCACATCTGGGCATACTACACCCGCAATCTGGTGCGGCCGGTGGCCCTGTCACGCCGCAAGGTGGACGTGATCGTGGGCAACCCGCCCTGGATCAACTACAACCAGACTGTCAGCACCCTGCGGACCGAGTTGAAGAGGCAGAGCCGAAGCGTCTACGGGATATGGGCGGGCGGACGTTACGCCACTCACCAGGATGTGGCTGGGCTGTTCTTCGCCCGCAGCGTCGACTTGTACCTGAAGGAGGGCGGCATCATCGGCATGGTGATGCCCCACAGCGCCCTCCAGACGGGTCAGTATTCAAAGTTCCGCACAGGTTCCTGGCAGGCGAAGGAACCCACGGCGGGCCGCGCCTTGGCGGTTGATTTCGGCCACAAGGCCGCATGGGACCTGGAGGGGCTGGAGCCAAACACTTTCTTCCCAGTTCCGGCGGCGGTCGTCTTTGCCACGTACCGGGGCCAGGTTGGTAAGGCGATGCCGCTTGCGGGCGAGGTGGAGCGCTGGCTGGGCAAAGCGGGGCATAACGCCAATCGCGAAACCCGCATTTCCATAACCGATACTTCAGCGGCCAGCGTTTCTCCGTATGCTGCATATACTCGAGAAGGCGCGACGGTGGTTCCGCGGTGCCTGTTCTTTGTAGAAGATACCGAGAACACCGCCATCATCCAGGCCGGACAGACGGTCACCGTTAATCCAAGACGTGGCTCCTGGGACAAGGAGCCGTGGCGCAGCCTGGACCTGACCGCCATTACTGAACAGGCCATTGATGCTCAACACGTCTTCGACATCCACTTGGGGGAGACGTTGGTTCCGTACGCAACGCTCCCTCCCCTGAAAGCAGCCTTGCCATTGAGAAGGGGCGACGCAGATCTGCCAACCGATGTCAATGGACCAGGCGGAGTACGTCTTGGCGGATTGGCGCATCGGATGCGGAGCCGCTGGCAGACGGTCAGTAGTCTGTGGCAGAAGAACAGGGCGGCGGCCAACAAGATGGACCTGTTGGGGCAGTTGGACTACTACGGCAAACTCTCGTCGCAGTTGGAATGGCAGCAGAACAAAGGCGGCAGGCCTGTGCGGGTGGTGTACAACCAATCGGGTGCGCCGACGGCCTCACTGCTCCATACCGACGCCGCCTTGATTGACTACACGCTGTTTTGGGTTACTTGCAAGGATGCGCAGGAAGCCAATTTCCTGCTGGCTACCATCAACAGCGATGCCCTGGCACTAATGGTCAACAAGTACACAACTCCGAATTGGGCGGGCAACACTCGCCATTTGCACAAACATCTGTGGAAGCTGCCCATCCCGGAGTTCGACCCAGGGAACTCACTGCATGCCGCGGTGTCGAAGGCTGGTGAGATTGCGACAGAGGGCGCGGCGCAGCGACTGGCCCAGCTGCGCCAAGAGCGGGACAGGGTAACCGTCACCGTCGCCCGGCGGGAGATCCGGAAATGGCTGCGAGAATCGACGGCCGGCAAGGCCGCCGAGGAGGCAGTCGAAGAATTGTTGGCAAAGACAGGAGTCACTGCCTTGACCTCTGTATCGGCGGAGTAGTGGGAATTGAGGCGCTGAGGTGCTGCTCGAACTCACCTCGCGCGTTACCGCTTGTCCCGATACAGGGTGTCGGGGAAGGACACCACACGCTGGCAACCCGTCGGGGGGTCGGCGGCGTTTACTCAACATTTCAATCTTCCTTAGAGGCGAACGATAGTGAGACTGTGCTCCACCACGCGCCGAGCCTGCCCGCCGGCGAAGTCCACCATCCGAGCCTCACCCGGCGCGTAAACACTGCCCCAGGGACCGAGCACACTTCCCTAGGGCGGTTCACCAAACATGACCGCCTGCCGAGCCACTAACGCGCCCTGTATTGATCGCGGCGAAGCTATCACGATCTCGAAACGTATCTGTGTGCGGTTCGGGAGCCCTCAGATAAATTTGAGATTTTTCGAAACCTGCCTGAGAGAACAATTGACTGTAGACTGCCACATTTCCCATAGTCTCCCCGGGATAACAACTCATCGTCAACTTTGGAGCATCGAAAGCTAATGGGTACGGGCTACCCGTGCCCCCTTGGTTGCTTCGTAGGCGATGACTTGTTATCCCGGCACCACTCGGCAGGAGGTTGCCAAGAAACTCAACGTCGCGGTCAAGGCCCTTCAGGACGGCCTCCCCGTCGTTGCCGAGCGTCAGACGGTGAAGGACTTTCTCGCGAGCTGGCTGGAAAGTGTCAGGCCGTCCTTGCGAGACCAAACCTATGCAACCTACGAGACCGTGTTGCGTGTACACGCGGTCCCTTACCTGGGCCATCACCGGCTGGCGCGGCTGACCCCTCAGCACCTGCAAGACCTTTACAGCCAGCGGCTCAAGGCTGGACTAGGCGTCCAAAGCGTACGGAAGCTTCACGCTATCCTTCACCACGCCCTCAAACAGGCCCTCCGCTTGGGCCTGGTGGCCCGTAATGTGGCCAACCTCGCAACGCCGCCCCGCGACCAACACAAGGAGATGAAAACGCTGGACGTGGGCCAGGCGAGGCAGCTTCTTGACGCTGTTCGGGGTGACCGCTTCGAGGCCCTTTATGTTCTTGCCCTCACCGCTGGTCTCCGCCAAGGCGAGTTGCTGGCCCTGCGGATGGCAGGACGTTGACCTGGGGGATGGGTCCCTTCGTGTTGTGGGTACTCTGTATCGGTCGAGCAACGGTACGCTAGAGATTGGCGAACCCAAGACGGCTGGCAGCCGACGGCAGGTTACCCTTGGCGGCTTGGCCGTGGACGCCCTGGCGCGTCACAAGGACAACCAGGCAGCCCAGCGTCTGCTGTGCGGTGACGCATGGGAGGATCACGGCCTCGTCTTTACCAACGAGGTGGGCCGACCGATAGAGGCGACCAACCTTCGGAAGCGATTCTTCCAGCCCCTGCTTGAGCGGGCCGGTCTACCGAGGATTCGCTTCCACGACTTGCGCCACACTGCCGCGACGTTGCTGCTAGGTGAAGATGTAAACCCCAAGATCGTCTCTGAGCGGCTCGGTGTCATAGTCGGGTAGGCATCACCCTGGACCTCTACAGCCACGTTACGCCGACCATGCAACACAAGGCGGCGATGCCGTGGACACTGTACTTGGGGACCGCTAGAACGCCCCTTGACGGCCTTGGCGAAGGTGGGTTTTGACAGCCCAATTGACAGCCACGGGCGCGAATTGGCCGGAATTGAGGCGGATATGACTGAACATAATGCCGACACTTCGAATCTACGGCGGACTGTGCTGGGCCTCGGCGAACGCTTTGGCGGGAATATAAGATGAGAATGCCCCGTGGCATCATCGTCCAGCGCTCTGATCGACGCCCGAGTTGGAGGCAGAATGAAAGTCAGCCAGGCCATCGCCGAGATGATCAAGCGCGAGGGCGTGAAGAATCTCTTCGCCTACCCCGTCAATCCCCTGATCGAGGCATGCGCCGAGATCGACATTCGGCCCATCATCGTGCGCCAGGAACGCACCGGGATTCACATGGCGGACGCCGTGAGCCGCATGACCTCGGGCGACACCGTGGGCGTTTTCTGCATGCAGGGAGGTCCCGGCGTCGAGAACTCGTTCGGCGCGGTCGCGCAGGCGTACTCCGAGTGCGTGCCGCTGGTGGTCATTCCCGGCGGCTCCGCGCGAGCTCAGAGCTGGGTGCGTCCGGCCTTCAACGCCACGCTGAACTTCCAGCACGTGACCAAGTGGTCCGAGCAGGTAACGAACCCGGCGGGACTCATCGCCGCGGTGCGCCGGGCGTTCACGCAGGCCCGCAACGGCCGTCCCGGCCCCGTGCTGCTGGAGATCCCCGGCGACATGTGGAACGAAGAGGTGCCCGATTTCGATTACACACCAACGAAACGTTCCCTCTCGATGCCGGCTCCAGACGCCACTGAAGCCGCCGCGACGGCGCTTCTAGACGCCGACCGGCCCCTGATATACGCCGGCCAGGGCGTCCACTACGCCAGGGCTTGGGATGAGCTCAAACAGCTGGCGAACCTGCTGGAGACGCCGGTCACCACGAGCCTCGAAGGCAAGAGCGCCTTTCCCGAGAACGATGCGCTGTCGCTGGGCTCCGGAGGCGTCGCGATGCCCGCCTCCGTGCACGAGCACGTCCAGGACGCGGACGTCATCTTTGGCGTCGGCGCGAGCTTCGGCGCCACTGGCTTCGGCATCCGCTTCCCGACCGAGGGCAAGACGTTCATTCAGAACACGGTGGACCCGATGGACGTCAACAAGAACATCCCGACGGAGCACGCGTTGATCGGCGACGCGCGGCTGACGTTGTCGGCGCTGGTCGAGGCCGTCAGCGACCGGCTCGACGGCAAGCCGCGGGGACGCCGCGAGGAGGTCGTCTCGCGGATCCGAGCGCAGAAGGACCCATGGCTGCAGAAATGGATGCCCCGCCTCACCTCGGATCAGAAGCCGATCGAGTCGTATCGCGTGATCTGGGACCTGCTGCACAGCGTCGACGTCGCCAACACCGTGATTACGCATGACGCCGGCAGCCCGCGCGACGAGCTGTCACCGTTCTGGGAGGCGCAGGCGCCGCTGAGCTACATCGGTTGGGGCAAGACGACGCAGCTGGGCTACGGCCTCGGCCTGGCGATGGGCGCCAAGACGGCCCACCCGGAAAAGCTCTGTATTAACGTCTGGGGCGACGCCGCCATCGGCATGACCGGCATGGACTTCGAAACGGCCGTCCGGGCCCGCATCCCGATCCTCTCGATCTTGATGAACAACTTCTCGATGGCGATGGAGTTCCCGGTGATGCAGCTATCGCGGCAGAAGTACGGCTCCACGGACATCTCCGGCAACTACGCCGACTTCGCCACAGCGCTCGGCGGCTACGGCGAACGCATCACGGACCCGTCCGAGAACGTACCGGCGATCAAGCGGGGCATCGCCGCGACCGAGGATGGCAGGCCGGCCATGCTGGAGTTCATCACGACATCGGAGAAGGCCTACTCGACGTTCGGGCGCTAATAGGGCGCAGGTGGTCCAAAATGAGCATTCGAGCCGTCTTCTTCGACCTCGACGACACGTTGATCCTGACCACTGCGACGCGTACACAACGGGCGCGTCTGAGCGCCGAAGCCCTGCTGCCGCACGCCCGCAGCATGAGCATCGATAGCCTGGCGTCTCGCATGCTGGCGCCAACGCCGAGGGTTTCCCGGTCGGAGCCTCACCCGTTAATCGAGGAGCTGAACATCGCCGGCACGGAGGCAGCGGCGAGCGCCATCGGAATCTGGTTTTTCAGGCGCTGCGAGCACCTGATTCGCGGTCCGGATGGCGCCGAACGCGTGGTTCGTGCGCTCAGCACTGACCACACATTGGGAGTCATCTCGAACGGCGATCCCGATATTCAGGCTAACAAGCTGGGGGCGCTTCCCTTCAGTCACCACTTTGCGGCGAGTCTTCGCGTTTTCAGCGGCGCTATCGGTCACGCCAAGCCCGACCCGCGCATCTTTCAGCACGCGCTGGAGGGAGCCGGCGTCGAGCCACGCGAAGCCGTCATGGTCGGCGACTGGGCGCTGGGCGATGTCGGCGGCGCGCAGGCGGCCGGCCTAAGTGGCGTCTGGTTCAACCCCGACGGTAGCAACGCCCCCGATGGCGTTTCGCCGGACGCAACGATCCGCGGGATGGACGAGCTGCCCGGTCTGCTTCGCGAGTGGGACACCTGATCAGGCGCCGCTGTTGCGGTCGAGCGCCGTCAGCAGCCGGTAGCAGGCGTCGAGTCGGGGTGTCGGCACGCCCAGCTCGGCGCCTTGCCTGACCGCGTTACCAAACGTCTCCTCGATTTCGAGTCGCTTGCCCCGCAGGAGATCTTGCAGCACCGACATGCGGTGACTCGTCGCGTCGCGCGCCTCAATAGCCTCTCCCGTCCGCTTCAGCGCCGTGACGCACTCATCGATGCTCGCCTCGGCCAACGTTTTGGGGAGGAGGAGCTCGCCGAGGTCGATCACGTCGATGTCGAGAGCGGCGGCGAGGCTCACGGCTTCGCGGGTCAGCTGCGTCTGCAGAATATCGAGGTCGTCGTCGCGAAAAACGAGGTACGTATAGAGGCGGCTCAGCGCCGCAACCGCCGTCAGCCCCATCCATCCCGCGTACTTGGACCATTCGACGGAACGGATGCGGTCCGACACGATCGTTTTGATTCCTGCGTCGTTGACCATCCGGGCGAACTCTGACGTCCGGGAAGACGTGCCCTCTGGCAACTCGCCGAGGTAGAACCCCTCGTTACGGGTGAAGAGGACCGTTCCGTCTTGCGTTACTTCGCCGCTGAAGTCGGCGACGCAGCCGACAGTGTGGTCCCGGCCGAAGACCTCGACCAGGTGCTCGTCCTTGACGACACCATTTTGCAGCGACATCGCCATGCCGGCTTTGAGGTTGCGAACGCCCGCTAACGCGGTCTGCGTGTCGTAAGTCTTGACCGACAGGACGAAGACGTCGCAGGCGTCAAGCTCCGCGGGGCGCTCGATAACCCGCAACTTGACTGTGAAATCGGCCAGTCCCTTCAGCGTGACGCCCTTTTCGGCCAGCAGACCGGCCCGTGGCCCGCGTGCGATCAGCGTAACGTCCTGCCCGGCGCGCGCCAGGTGGGCGGCGAGGATCGAGCCCAGCGCCCCGGCGCCGAGTACCACGATCTTCATTCGCGATTGCTTAGGCTGATGCCTGATAAATAACGGGGCGGTAGGAGGGTACCGGGACCGGTTTGCCTGACTCCTGCGCTGTTTCTATCCAGAGTTGTTTCGCTATCTGGACCTCAGCTAAGGCCTCTTCCGGCGTGTCACCGAATGCAGAGCAGAACTCCAGATCGGGAATGTCTGCCACATAGCTCTGGTCTTCCTCACTCCAGAAGATATTGATGTGGTAGTCCTTCATCTCAGCTAATCCTCCAGGCGCAGATTATGGCGCTCGACCAGGCGAAGAAATTGCCGGACCTGGTACGGCTTAGCTTCCCCATGCGCCGGCTGAACGTTGACTATTCCGGCCACACTCGGATGCTCGAAGGTCTGATGGCTACCGCGCGTCCTTCTCGGTACGAATCCGAAACCGATGATCAGGTCGACGAAATCATCATACGCAACATTATTCGGATTCCGGCTCAGCCTCGCGAGCAGTCTACGCCAATTCACGGCACCCGAGCACCGGTGCGCTACAGCGACTGGATCGGGATCAGCGCGTCGTCGCCGGCGTAGGGCGTCACTTCCTGGCCTTCCATCTCCGCGATGACACGGTCGCCTTCCTCGATCATCGCGCTGAGGAACTCCGGCTCGTCCACGGTGCGGATCACCTCGCCTTTGCGGAAGATCACGCCGCGTCCCTTGCCGCCGGCGATGCCGAGGTCGGCCATCTTGGCCTCGCCCGGGCCGTTGACGACGCAGCCCATCACCGCGACGGTGATCGGCTTGCCGAGCTTGACGAAGTGCGCTTCGACCTTCTGCGCCAGCGGGATCAGTTCGATTTCGATGCGGCCGCAGGTGGGGCAGGCGACGAGCGTCGGGCCGTGCTGTCGCAGGCCGAGGCTACTGAGGATGTCGTAGCAGACCGGGATCTCTTCGGCCGGCGGTGCGGCCAGCGAGACCCGAATCGTGTCGCCGATGCCCTCGGCCAGCAGCATGCCGATGCCTATCGCGCTGCGCACCGAGCCCGCGCGCGGCGTGCCCGCCTCCGTGACGCCGAGGTGCAGCGGATACGGGGTGCCTCGCTTGTCGAGCTCGGCTGCCAGGCGCCGGTTTGCCTCGACCATCGTCGGTACGTCGAAAGCCTTCATCGATATCTTGATGTTGTCGTAGTCCATCTCCTCCAGGATGTTGATCTCCCAGAGGGCGGCGTCGACCATGCGGTCGACCATGCCGGGCGGCAACTCGCCGTCGGCCAGCGCGGCGATCGGCGGCAGGCTGCCGCCGTTGACGCCGATGCGGATCGGGATGCCGCGTTCCTTCGCCGCCGCGACGACGGTCTTCACCTTCTCGGGGTCGCGGATGTTACCCGGATTGAGGCGCAGTGCCTGGAAGCCCGACTCGATGGCCGCCAGGGCCCAGCGGTAATCGAAGTGGATGTCTGCCGTCAGAGGGACCGGGGTCTGCCGCACGATGTCTGGTAGCGCCACCGCGGCCTCCTTGTCGGGCACGGCGATGCGGACGATCTCGCAGCCGATCTCGGCCAGCTCGTGGACCTGCTTCACGGTCGCTTCTACGTCTGCGGTGTCGGTGGTCGTCATCGACTGGACCACGATTGGGGCGTCGCCGCCGATCTTCACGTCGCCTATGTGGATTTGCTTGGTCTGTCGTCGTGTTTGCGGGATCATCGGAACAGCTCGTCTCCTCTCACGATTCGCGCAATGTCAAAATAGCTGAGCACGATGACGAGAAGCAATAGCGCCCCCATACCGACGAGGTGAACCATCGCCTCTTTCGCCGGCGCAATGCGGCGGCCGCGCCGCAACACTTCGATCACGACGAAAGCCATACGGCCGCCGTCGAGCATCGGCAGCGGCAGGATGTTGAGCACGGCGAGGTTAATGCTGAGCAGACCGGCGAACTGGATCAGACTCTGCCAGCCGGCCCGGTCGATGACTTCACCCGTCACCTGCGCGATACCGATCGGGCCGGAGACCGGTGAGGCTCCGGTGGCGCCCTTGATCCGGGAGTAGATCTCGTTGCGCGCCAGCTTCAACGAATCCCAGGTCGAACGCCAGCCATTCTTCAGTGCGGTCCAGGGACCATCGGAGCGAGTCTCCGAGAAGACATACTGCTGCCCGATGCGTATTCCCGTGGCGCCTTGGGCAAAGTGCAGCGTAGTGCCGGCGACTAGCGTGTCGGGGTCGCCCAGGCCCGCGGCCGCGGCGATCTCCGCATCGCTTACGCGCAGCAACTGCGAGATGAAGGCGATCGTATCGCCGGGTTGCGTTTCGTAGTGGATCGCCTGCTCGCCGCTACCGATGATCAGCGTCGTTTCTTCCGGCAACACGAATTCGATCTCGGCGGCCTGGCGTACGGCGTCGCGGTCGAATCCGATCGTGTCAGAAACGCTCGCCACGTCGTCGCCGGGTTGAACCACGTAGTCGTACGTAGGCGGCGCCCAGCGCGGCGTGACCGTGACGGTCTCCTGACTGGCCAGCTGAGTCGCGGGGTCGGTGCGCCGCACGACGATGTCGGTCTCCTCGCCCAGGTTGAGGCGGATGTTGTAGCTGGCGTCCCCCACACTGTCGATCTCACGACCGTCGATCTCCTCGATAATGTCGCCGACCTGGAGACCGGCCGCCGCCGCGGGCGACCCCGGAACCACCTGCGCGATGACCGCACCGCCCACAGGCAATTCTCGCGGCAGCATCAGCGCCAGCGTGAACAGCAGGATCGCCAGCACCAGGTTCATGAACGCCCCGGAACCCATGACCACGAGGCGCTTCCAGGCGGCCAGCGCCGCAAGGCTCTGCGGGTCCGATGGGTCTTCTTCGCCCAGGAGTCGCACGAAGCCGCCCAACGGCAGCCAGTTCAGTGTGTACTCGGTGTCGCCGCGTTTGAAGCCGAAGGCGCGGGGCGGGTAACCGATGCCGAACTCGAGCACCTTCACGCCGAACATCTTCGCCGTGACGAAGTGTCCCAGCTCGTGGATGACGACGAGGACGATGAGCACGCCCAGGAAGGGCGCAATAGTAGAGATAAGAACGTCTAGCACTTACTGGGCCTCGATCCAGGCTGTCGCGAAACCGCGACCCCACGTATCCGCCGCGAGAACGGCCTCTAAAGAGGTTTCGTCCGTCGAGACGTACTCCTCCAGTGTGTCAGACAGCAGCCTGGGAATATCGAGGAAGCGTAAATGGCCGGTTAAGAATGCGTTGACCGCCTCTTCGTCGGCCGCCGCCAGTGCCGCCGGGAAGGTGCCGCCACGGCTGCCAGCCGCCAGCGCGTAGCCCAGACAGGGATAGCGCTCCAGGTCCAGCGGCTCGAAGCGCAGCGATCCCATCGCCGCGAAATCTACCGGTTTCAGGGGCGTCGGCAGGCGTTCCGGGTAGCTCAGCGCGTACTGGATCGGCTGACGCATATCCGGTGCGGAGAGCTGCGCCTTGAACGACCCATCGACGAACTCAACCATGGAATGGATGATGCTCTCGCGATGCATCAGGACGTCGATGCGGTCGTAAGGGATGTCGAAGAGCCAACGCGCCTCGATAACCTCGAGGCCCTTGTTGAACAGCGTGGCGGAGTCGACCGTTATCTTGCGGCCCATGGACCAGTTCGGGTGAGCCAGGGCCCGCTCCGGCGTGATCGCCTCCAGCTCTGCGAGCGGCAGATCGCGCAGAGCACCACCCGAGGCCGTGATAACGAGCCGCTTGATGGACGCCGCGTCCTCGCCGGCCAGGCATTGCCAGATCGCCGAGTGCTCCGAGTCGACCGGACGGATGCTACCGCCGCCCTTGCGCGCCGCCTCCTGCAGCAGCCCCCCGGCCATGATCATCGCCTCCTTGTTGGCGATGGCAACCGTCTTGCCGTGCAGCAGGGCCTGCATGACCGGCTCCAGCCCTTCTTTTCCGACCACACCCGAAATGATTATGTCGACTTCATCGGCGCAGGCCACGTCGGTCAGGCTACCGAGTGCTACGCCATCGGCGGTACGCCTTTGCAGCGCGTCGGGATTGGCGCACGAAACGATGCTTGGGCTGAACTCGGCGATCTGCTGTGCCAGGAGGTCGACGTTATTCCAGGCTGTGAGGCCGACCACCTCAAAGCGCTGCGGATGAGCGCGAATCACGTCGAGGGTCTGACAACCGATCGACCCGGTCGATCCCAGTACGGCGACACGAGTCAGAGGACGATCCACTTCACGTAATAGTATACCGCCGGGGCCGCGAACAGCAGGCTATCGAGGCGGTCCGCGATGCCGCCGTGCCCCGGCACCAGGCCGCTGGAGTCCTTGACGTCCAACGTCCGCTTCAGCGCCGATTCCGCGAGGTCACCGACGCCGATGAGCGGCGGCAGGATGAGACCAAGTGCGACGAGATCGAGCGTCCCGAAGCCGAGGCCAATGACGGCATCGAGGGCAAAGACTGCGGCGAACCCCGCGAGCAGGCTGCCCAGGGCGCCTTCTACCGTCTTGCCGGGGCTGATCGACGGCGCCAGCTTGTGCCGTCCGATAGCGCGCCCGACAGCGTAGGCGCCGGTGTCGGTGATCCAGACGGTCAGCAGGGTGAAAAAGAGTAGCTCGCGGCCATCCGGAACATCCCGCAGCAGCACGAAGTACGACGCCAGGCCGCCGAGGTAGAGCGGCGCCGCGATACCCCAGAGCCACTGCGAGACGTCGCGTTGCGGATCGTTTGTTAGCGTCAGCGCCCCGCCCGTCGCGGCGACGACGCCGATGATGGCGCCGAGGAGATACTCCTCGCCGAAATAGGCAGCGATCGGCAACGACGCGGCTGCGGCAGCCGCCAGCGCGGTCAGCGGTGTGCGCAGGACTCTTCGCGCGTTGGCGAACTCGAGCGTCGCGATGCAGACGGCAAGCGCCACGACCGCGGCAAGCAGCGCGTCGCCGACCCAAACGGCCCCGGCGACAAGCGGGATGCCGATTGCAGCTGTAATCAGGCGTGTAATTAGCAATGTGATGCGGGGCGGCGCTAGGCGTAGCTGCCGTTGGACCCGTTGCCGTTCGAGGCGCCGTTGTTGCTGCCGCCGAACCGCCGCACCCGTTGCGAGTAGGCGAGCAGCGCCCGGTCGACCTCGGCCTCGTCGAAATCGGGCCAGTACACCGGCGTCGAATAGAACTCCGCGTAAGCGGCCTGCCACAGCAGGAAGTTCGAAAGGCGCATCTCTCCCGCGGTTCGGATCACGAGATCCGGGTCGGGAAGACCAGCCGTGTTGAGGAAGGTCGCGAAGGTATCCTCCGTCAGCTCCTTGGCTGCGATGCCGGCGCTGATGGCCTCTCGAGCCGCGTCGACGATCTCCGCCCGCGAGCCGTAGTTGAACGCAACGCAGACGGTCAGACGGTCGTTGTGCTTCGTCAGCTCCATCGCCCGCTCGATGCGCTGCCGCAGGTCATCAGAAAGCGGCGCCAGGCTGCCGATGTGAACTAGACGGACACCGTTTTCATGCAGCGCCTGCAGCTCCTTGTCGATGACGCGGCCAATCAGGCGCAGCAGCGGGTTGATCTCCCGCTTGGGGCGCTTCCAGTTCTCGGTGGAAAAGGCGAACAGCGTGACGTACCTGACGCCGCGTTCGGCGAAAGCCTGTAGCAGAGGGCGCAGGTTCTCCGTACCGGCGCGATAGCCGGCCTGCTTCGAGAGCCCGCGCTCCTGGGCCCAGCGCGTATTGCCGTCCATGATGATCGCCACTTGGCGCGGCGGCGCGCTCTCATCGGTTTGAGTCTTCGCTTTGGCGGTTCGGGTGCTGCTGCGGGAGTGCATTGAGCGGCCGGTCAGACTTCCAGAAGCTCAGCTTCTTTGGTTTTTCCCCGCTCGTCGATCTCCGCAACATAACGGTCTGTGAGCTTCTGCAGGCTTTCCTGCGCGTTGTGCTGCTGATCCTCCGAGGCTTCTTTGCTCTGAACCAACCGCTTGAAGTGATCCATGCCGTCGCGCCGCACGTTGCGCACCGCCACCCGGCTGTCTTCGACGCGTGAGTGGACCAGCTTGATCATGTCTTTGCGGCGCTGCTCGGTGAGCAGCGGGATCGAGAGCCGGATGATGGCGCCATCGTTGGAAGGCGTCAGGCCGAGGTCAGACGCCAGGATCGCCTTCTCGATCGCGCCCATCGCCGTACGGTCCCAGGGCTGAATCGTCAGCAGCCGAGCCTCCGGCGCGGACACGGTCGCCATCTGGTTGATCGGCAATGAGCTACCGAAATAGTCGACCATGACGTGGTCGACCAGGCCGACGTGGGCATGGCCGGTCCGGATCGCCGTGAGCTCGCGCTCGGCAGCCTCCACGGACTTTTTCATGCGATCTTCGCTATCGCGTAGGACATCCTCGATCATGGCGCTCTCTCCCAGTCGTGGCCAAACCGAAAGCCGCTATCCGCCGATTTCAAAGCGCGCGAAACGCTTGACCTGGATGTTCTCGCCCGTCCGGCCGATCGTCTCATTGATCAGCGTGCGAATGTCCTTCGAAGGGTCCTTGATCCAGGCCTGGTTCAGCAGGATTACTTCATCGACGCGACCAGCCGCGCTTTCTGGAACCGGGTCCTCTTCCGTGATCGTCGCGGGATTCATCGCCGCGACCTGCATGGCGACGTCCCTGGCGAGCGTCTGAAAGTCGGGCGTGCGCGCCACGAAGTCCGTCTCGCAGGCCACCTCCACGATGACGCCGATACGCCCGCCGGCATGAATGTAGCTCTCGACCAGGCCCTGCTCGGTGACGCGGTCGGCCTTCTTGGCGGCCGTGGCGATACCCATCTCGCCCAGCTTCTTCACGGCGAGATCGAGGTCACCATCGGCTTCCTCCAGCGCCTTCTTGCAGTCCATGACACCCGCGCTGGTCATTTCGCGCAGTTGCTTAACGAGGTCGGCAGTTATCTCCGGCACGCGCCCTATTGCTCCGCTGTGGTGGCCGCAGCCTCCGCTTCCGGCTCGGCCGCGTCAGTTGGACTCGGCTCGTCCGGCGAAACAGAGTACGTCGTCTGTCCTTCTTCGAACTCGAACTGCTCGGCGTCGTCGCCCAGCTCGCGACGCTGCAGCCCCTCGAGGACGGCATCGGAGATGCGAGTCGTGACCAGCCGCACGGCGCGAATCGCGTCGTCGTTGGACGGGACCGGGTAGTCGATGAGATTCGGGTTGCAGTTCGTGTCCGTCATCGCGACGATCGGCGTCCCGGTGCGGTTGGCCTCGGCAATGGCGATGTACTCCATGCTGGGGTCGACGATAAAGACCGCCGCCGGCAGCCGTGTCATCTCTTTGATGCCCCCGAAGTGGCGGTTGAGACGTTCAATCTCTTCTTCGATTTTGAGGACGTCCTTCTTCGACATGCGGCCGAACTCGCCGCGGGCCAGGGCGTCCTCGAGGCGTACGAGGTGGTCGATGCGTCCCTGGATCGTCTGGAAGTTGGTCAGCGTGCCGCCGAGCCAACGGCTGTTGACGTACGGCATGCTGCAGCGCGTCGCCTCGAGCTGAATCGTCTCCTGGGCCTGCTTTTTGGTGCCCACGAAGAGGATGCTGCCGCCCTTGGAGACGGTGTCGGACACCCACTCACTCGCCTCTTCCAGACGGCGGACCGTCTGTTGCAGGTCGATGATGTGGATGCCGTTACGCTGAGTGAAAATGAAGGGCCGCATACGCGGATCCCAGCGCCTTGTCTGGTGCCCGAAATGCGCACCTGCCTCTAGCAGGGATTTCATCGTTACAGTTGTTGCCACGCTGTTAGCGTCCTCCCTTTCGCGGAGCGTCCTTGCGAACCTAGCTACGACGGATTTTGCGGGTTCGAGTATAGCACGCAAGCGGGCCAGATTCAGAGCCGCAGTTGCGGACTCTTCACCGCGGTACTACGGTTCTTGCAACGCGAAAGGGGCATGACATGACTAACGGCGCAGGCAGCTTACAAACGCAAGAGGGCATCGTATTCGCTAACGTGGGCGGCGCCGAGCTCAAGCTCGACGTTCACAGCCCTCCCGCGGGTGCGGCGAACGGCGCTTGCGTCATCGAGCTCTTCGGTGGCGGCTTCGTGCGCGGGCACCGCGGCGGACATTACGAAGGCGTCTTCCAGCGCTTCGCGGCGCTCGGCTACGTCTGTATTGCGCCCGACTATCGCCACGCCCCGGACACGAAATGGCCGGGGCAGATGGAAGATGCCAAGGCGGCGGTTCGCTGGACCAAAGACAACGCTGGGCGGCTAGGGATAGACCCGGCGAGAGTGGTGCTTGCCGGCTACTCCGCGGGCGCCCTGATCGCCCTCGACGCGTGCAGCGACCCATCGCTTGGGCGTCGCCGCTTGCATCGCTTACTACCCGGCGACCGCCTCACGCAACGCCGACGGCTCCGACCACCCATTGCTACCGGCCGGCAGCTCGGACGAGGCATACGCCGCGCTGCAACCGCTGAACAACCTCCACGCGGATTACCCGCCCACGTTCCTGATCTGCGGCACTTCGGACGGCTTTCGCGCGCCGACCCAGGCAATCTACGACAGGCTGATCGAGCTTGATGTCCCGGTTGAGCTGCACATGCTGGCCGGCCTGCATCACATCTTCGATCGCTACGCGGAGTTCGCGGACGTGTCGCGTGACTGGTGCCACCAGTTCATGGACCGCTACGTGGTTAATCCGCGTGAATTTCCGGCCTTCGCACGGCCGGCGCCGGTGACTGCCTGATCGTATAGGGCAGGCTGATTAACCAATGAAGGGAGTGAGCCAAGATGGCCAGCAACGTTGATACCACGCTGAGGATCGAAAAGGACGTTACGTTCGCGGAGATAGACGGCCGTGAGCTGAAGCTCGACGTCTATTACGCCAACCCGGCGCTCGACAAGCGCACCGCTGTGATCCAGCTCTACGGCGGCGGCTTCGCCAACGGCAGCAAGGACGGCCGCAACACGGTTAGCGCCACGCTGCTAGCGGAGCGCGGCTACCTCGGCATATGCACCACGTACCGCCTATCTCAGGAGGCGAAGTGGCCCGCCCAACTACACGACGTCAAAGCCACGATCCGGTGGGCCCGCGCAAACGCATCGCGGCTCGGCATCGACCCAGAGCGCATCACGCTAGCCGGCTACTCGGCCGGTGGGCTGCTGGCGCTCGTCGCCGCGGGCAGCGCCGATCGCCCGGAGCTGGAAGGTGCCCTCGGCCCGCTCGACGTAAGCTCCGAGATCGCCGCGGTCATGGCCTACTTCGCGGCCTCGATCCGGCGGCCCACCGATGGCAGCGACCACCAGGTCATGCCAATGGGAAGCGACGACGCAACCTACGCTGCCGCTGACCCCTACACGTACGTCGGGCCGTCATACCCGCCGACGATCCTGTTCCACGGCACTGCGGACGACGTCTTACCCCACACCCAAAGCGTCGACTTCTCAGAAAAGTTGCGTGCTGCCGGCGTCGCGACCGAGTACCACATCTTCGACGCCGTGCCGCACATCTTCGACAAGTACGAGCCCTACGGCCGGCTCTGCGCCGAGCTCAGCGACGCCTTCCTGGACCGGACGATCGTGGAGCCGCGGGACTACCCGCGACCCTAGGCCTTCGCAGATGCTGGCGATCGCCTTCTCCGTGTACCGGACAATGACCCTGAGGAAGCCACGATTTCCTTCAACAGCGTGATCCACGTCACCAGAAAAGGGCGTCAGGCATCCTACCTTGGGATCAAGGAATAGTTCACTCAGACGCGAAACTCTTGCCGATAGCCTCAAGACCGTGAAGCGCCGAGGCTTGTACTGGTTCCTGGCGCTGGGTGCCGCCGCCGTGGCCCTGGCCGCCTGTAGTAGCGACGGCGATTCCGACGCCGCCGCGTCGTCAGGCGGCGCGAGCTCATCGGGCGATGACAGCTTCCAGATATCCCTGTACCAGGGGGAGGAGACCATCGGCGCGGACGAGTTCGGCTTTTCCGAGCTTCTGACGCGAGGCAAGCCGGTCGTGCTCAACTTCTGGGCCGGCCTGTGTCCACCGTGCCGCGCCGAGATGCCGAGCTTCCAAAAGGTGTATGACGAGAATGCCGACGACCTGATTCTGATCGGAGTCGACGTTGGACCTTTCATCAGCCTTGGGTCGACAGAGGACGGCACCAACCTGCTCGAAGAGCTGGGCGTAACCTACCCGGCCGGGCAGGCGCTCTCGGCCCAGGTCGTACGTCAATTCATCATTCTCTCCATGCCGACGACCGTCTTTTACGACGCCAGCGGCCAGGAAGTCAGCCGCCACTCGGGCTTCCTCACGGAGGGTCAGCTGCGGGACGAGATAGAGGAGCTGCTCAGCGCTCAGCCTTGATCGAGGCTGATTCGAAACGCTGGCTCCGGGGAATCTAGCAAATGCGAGCATACTTCGAGAGCACCATAGGCATCCCTTACCGCACCGTGTTGGGCGTGGTCGCGTTCATCGTCGCGATCTCAGTCGCCCTGATCGGCGCCGCCCTGACCGAAGGGACCACCGGACCACTCAACACGACCGGTGAGCGCTTCTCATCCTCGGCATCAGGCGAGCTTGGCGGCGTATCGACGCTTCTGCCGCTTGGATTCGCCTTCGCGGCGGGCATAGTCTCGGCGGTCAATCCTTGCGGCTTCTCCATGCTCGCCCCGTACCTGGGACTCTATCTCGGGACCGATTCCGGTTCGGCCGAGGGCGAGAAATCGGGCCGCGACTTGCTGCTCGCCTTGAAAGTCGGCGGGACCGTGACTCTCGGTTTCATTCTGCTGTTTGGCGCGGTTGGTCTCGCCATCGGCCTGGGGGCTAACACGCTGATCAAAGTCTTCCCGTGGATCGGCCTGGTCCTCGGCTTCTTGCTCGCCGGCGCCGGTGCCTGGATGGTGTCGGGCGGCAAGCTCTACACGGCGACGGCACAGGACCTCGCTTCGCGCGTGACGTCCACCGAGAGTCGGTCGCTGCGTGGTTACTTCGCGTTCGGCCTGAGCTACGGCACCGCTTCGCTGAGCTGCACGCTGCCGATCCTCCTCAGCGTCATCGGCGGCTCAATAGCCGTCAGCGGCCTCGCGAATGCTCTGGGCCAGTTCCTGCTGTATGGATTGGGAAAGGGGTCGGTGATCATGGCGCTGACTCTGGCGCTCGCCGTCCTGAAGACCGGCCTTTCGAGCCGCCTTCGCCTGCTCCTGCCCTACATCGAACCCTTAGGCGCCGTTCTGATGCTGGTTGCCGGGTCTTACGTGCTCTACTACTGGCTCACGATCGGCGGCCTCGGCGACCGGATCGTATGAGCACGAGCCGCTCGATGAGCCATGCGCCAGGGGCGACTCGCGAGTCGCCTGACGGGCCTCAGTTGCAGAACCCGGCGAATCTCGACTCCGGAAAGCTCCGGACCGGATCGCTGGCAGAACTCATGGCGGTCTGTTTCTGGCCGGGTTCACTTCCATCACGGCGCTCTTCGCGGTCAGCTTCAGCTCGCTGATCTTCATGATCCTGGTTGCCCTGTGGGCGGGCATCACCGCGTTCATTCTGGCCGCTGCCTGGAGACCGCGGCCCTCGCGCTCGCGAGAATAGCTCTGCGCTGGTAGGCTTCGCGAGCGAAGTGCGAATCCGGCCGTGGATTACGCACGCCATCAACCTCGATGTAGTCGACCTGCTCCTCGAAGAACGCGACGTGGCTGCCGGTGATTCGCGCCGCCTGCCGGGTGGCCTGAGGGTAGTACCAGGCCATGTCCTCGTGGACCCGACCGCTGATTTCCAGGGAGTAATAGTGCGCCTGTCCCTTGTAGGGGCAAAGCGTCCTGCTGGAGCTGGGACGCAGCAGGTCCATGCGAACGTCCAGCTTCGGGATGTAGTAGCGGGTAATCAGGACTGTTTCGAACAGCAGGATCGGGTGGGTCGTCTCCGCGACCGTCTCTCCGTCAACGACCACGCGCACGTGACGCGTGCTGGGCAGGCAATCGATCCAGACGTACGGGTCGCGGGCGTGCTGAATGACCTCCTCGTCCTCTTCGAACCAGGCGTCCAGCTTGGCCCACCGGAAGGCGACGTATCCGCGCAGGTCCGGCGCCCCGCTGATCGTAGGACCGGCGACGCCTGGGACGGACGCGTCGAACCTCCAGGTCGCGTTTTCCGCGACGCGATCGCCCACCACGATGTCGTAGTAGGCAACCTGACCCAGATGCGGGTCGTTCAGCGTTTCGTTGCTGGCCCGCAGGAGGTCCAGGCGCACGTCCTGGGCCGGGACGTAATAGACGGGCGTGCCGCGGCGCGCGCCGACGGAGCGAAGCACCACCCTGCGACGCGTGTCGGCAACCGTCACGCCCGCGAAGACATCGCGGACCCGCCGCGGCGTCGACTCGATGTGCAGAACAACGTTTCGAAAATGCTCTAGAAGCGGTTCAGCGTTACTCGGCAATTCGCTCCCCCGGCGCTCTGGTTGGTTCGCCCGGCGTCACGGCTGGAAGACGGTTACCTCGGGGAAGGCAGTGACGTAGTAGAACCAGAACGCGGTCCGGGTTAGCAGCGGCGCAAGCGTGGTGCCTGAGAGCTCACCGCTCTCCGCCTTCCCACCTATCCACCAGGTACTGCCCGTCTCCACGTCCACGAAATGCTCTCCCTGCCGCACGAACGTCAGCACTCTGCCCTCGATGGGGGATCGTAGGCCGTGGCGAGGGGGCCGAGCTCCTGGCTGAAGATTACAACCGGGACGCCACCGACGACTTCGTCGATCGCGCTATCGCCCAGCTCCGCGATGGGATAGGCGCGGGCCGCATCACCGATCTCGACTCCGTTGAAGACTGAGTCGATCCTCATTTCTCAATTGTCTCGACAGCCGACGGGTGGCGAGGTGATCGAGGTCACTCGCCGAGGTGCGCGCAACCACAAAGGACGGACTGACCGTGCACCGCATGGTTCCGCCCACCGAGTCCGCGCGCCCGCCCTTTGCCCTTAGGTCAACACATGCGACGCATTTATGCTTGGGCCAATGCTCGGTGGTGTCCTGGCCGTGTTTTCGGCCCTTGCCTTCAGCTTCAACGCTGTCGCCATACGCAGGGGAGGGTTCACGCCACTCCGCTGCAAGCCGCGTTCGTCACGATCCTGATCGGCGTACCGCTTTTCCTGCTGGCCGCGCTGCTGCTGGGCCAAGTGCAGCGTGCCGACGAAGTGTCCGCTTCCAGCTACGCGCTGCTGGCGGCCAGCGGGATCGTCAACTTCGTCGGCGGCCGATACTTCAACTACCGGGCGATAGACGCGCTGGGCTTGGCGCGGGCCGCCCCGTTCCAGGCGATCAGCCTCCCGTACAGCATTCTGATCGCTTTCATCTTCCTCGGCGAAGGCCTCTCCGCGGTGATGATCCTGGCCGTAGGGCTGATCATCGTCGGGCCCGCGATCATGGTGGAGCGCCGGCTAGAACAGGAGCCCGGTAGCGATGTCCTGGGCCCTGAGCGCAACGCAGTCGCTCTGCGACTTCGCCAGCGCCAGGTCGAGGGGTACTTCTACGCGATCGTGGCCGCCGTCGCTTACGGCACCAGCCCGATTTTGATCCGCGCCGCCATCGAGGACAGCAGCGCCGTTGCGTTGCTGGGCGGGCTCGTGGCCCACGCGGCAGCGGCCATCGTGCTGCTCTCCCTGGCCGTGTCGCCCGTCGGGACGGAGCTACGGCAAGCCATAAGCGTCAGGGTGTTCCGGACCTTTCTGTTTGCCGGGCTTTTGGTCTTCCTGGCTCAGGTCCTGCGGTTCCTGGCGCTGGCGCTCGCGCCGATCGCCATCGCGACCGCCCTGGAGCGAACCCAGATCGTCTTCACCTTCCTGCTCGCCTACAAGGTGAACCAGGCGCTGGAGCTGATAACGCTACGAGTCGCGTTCGGCGTCCTCGCGTCCTCAGTCGGCGCGGTCTTGCTCGTCGCGACGCTGGCGTACTGAGCCGGCGGGGCAGCTGCCCGACGCGGCCGTTAGCTCAGTTCGGGCCTTGCTTCGTGCCAGTCGGTGCGCTTCTGATAGACGTCGCCGGCCTGAAAGAGCGTGTTTTCCTGGAACGGCCTGCCGATCAGCTGCATGCTCAACGGCAAATCGGCATCGCTGAAACCCACCGGAACCGAGAGGGCCGGCACGCCCGCCAGGCTGAACGTGCCGCGGTGCGCCCGGGCCCCGAAGAACTGACGCAGCACGGCTTCTTTGCTGGTCAGGCCCGTCGTCGTCGGCAGATTCGGGGCGACCTCGGCCTGCGTCGGGGTCACCAGGACGTCGACTCCATCGAGCAGACCCATGATGTCGCGCCGCATCAGCATTCGCAGGCGCGAGAGCTTCGCGTTCTCGGCACCAGTAATCAGGGCGCCGTACATCAGACGCCGGCGTGAGGCGAAGTCGAAGTCCTGCGGCCGTTCCTGTAGGCGGTGCCGATGCACAAAAGCGCCTTCGGCGTCGGAGAGGCCGCCACACAACATGCCGCCTTGCGGGAACAACGGCAGCGAAACGTCGACCACGGTTGCCCCGGCGGCGCGCAGCACCTCGATCGCCGCTTCCAGACCCTCTGCGACCTCGTCCGTGCTGGCCCCGTCGTCGATACTCTCGCGCACGAGGCCGATGCGCAGACCTGACACGTCATCGCGCGCGGTGAAAGGCGCCGAGGAGCCGTCCGCATCGGCCGTGTCGCCGGTGATGGCTTGAAAGACCATGGCGCAGTCGGTGACGGTCTTCGTCATCGGGCCGATGGTGTCGAAGAACCAGGCCAGCGGCCAGGTGCCACGGCGGCTTACGCGGCCCCACGTGGGCCGGAGGCCGACGATGCCGCACCACGCCGCGGGACCACGGATCGAGCCCGCGGTGTCGCCGCCGAGCGCCGCGGCGCAGAGCGACGCGGAGACCGCGATGCCCGAGCCCGACGAGGACTGACCGGCCTGCCTCGTTTCGTCCCAGGGGTTATGCGGCACGCCGTAGGGATGCACGATGTTGCCGCCCAGGGCGAACTCGCTCATGTTCAGCTTGCCGAGGATGACAGCTCCGGCGTCTCGTAGCCTGGCGACGGCGGTTGAATCGGCCTCGGCCACGTAGTCGACCAGCTTGCTGCCCGCGGTCGTCCGCATGCCTTCGACGTCGAGCTGGTCCTTGACGGCCACTGGCAGTCCGTGCAGCGGCCCGAGCGGCTTGCCAAGCCTGACCGCTTCTTCGGCCAGCTGTGCCTGCACGAGCGCTGATTCTTCGGCGAGCGTGATGAACGCGTTAAGCCTCGAGAACCTCTTCGCACGCTCGATGTATACCCGGGTCAGGTCGACTGGAGACAGCGTGCCTGATGCCAGCAGGGCCAAGAGCTCACTGGCGGGCCGAAGAACCGCGTCTTCAGGCTTCATTGCGCGGCACCTGAGGGTCGAAAATCGTGACCGGCTCCTGGTCCTCCAGATCGTCCGGCTCCAGCTCCGCCAGCGCGCCACGCAGGGCGTTGATACGGTGCGTTATCTCTTCCAGATCCTCGCCATCGACGGGCGACAGGCCGAGAGAAGCGAGCTGGGCGCGCACTTGCTCCGGGTTGAGGTCTGACATGGCTCACCTTCTTACTAGTCCAGGCTGATACTAGCGAGAACGCCGCGAGCCTGCATCTCGCAGTGGTCTCACGTCGGCCGAGCCCGAAAGGCACTATCCTTGACACTCAACACCGCGATGCCTCGCCAGGCCTTGCCGTCAAAGAGGGGATCATGCCACTCGAGCAGAAACCAATCAGCGAACCGTTCCGGTCCAGCCCGTACGCCGTTCCGCTGGACCATCAGGGCTGGCGGGGACTCGGCCTTACCGACGTCAGCGCCAAACGACGCACCTACACGCTGTTCTGGAACGAGCAGGTCCTGGTCTGCGGCCTTCTGCTCTTCCCCGGTGAACGCAGCATCCGTCACTCGCACGAGACCGGCGAGCTGAGCATCACGTTCTCGGACGCACTGCACCCGTCAGTTGGCTACAACCCACCCGGCGTCGTCCACGGCGGCCCACCGGCTCCCGCCGAACCGAACCCGGGCGCGGCCGTGCTGATGGAAGCCCTGAAATCGGCTGGCATGCCGGAGATGAACCAACTGCTGGAGCAGATGCTGGAGGAGCAACGCCAGCTACGTCAGTCCCTCGAGGAGCTGAAGTCTCCCGCCGGCCCTCGGATGCTGATCGACATCACGTTCCCGCCCTTCAGGACGACCATCGTCGATTCCGTCTACGCGGAGGAACGCGTCGTGGTCGGCCCCTGGTATGACTAGACCCGCCGGGCGCGATCATTAGTGTCGAATGAGATAGGTAGATAGATGAAAGTCGAACAGACCTTGCAAGAAATGGGGATCACACTGCCGGAGCCCACCTCTGGAGTCGCGTCGTTTATCCCGAGCGTCCAGGTTGACCGCACTCTCTACGTTTCCGGCAACACCGGGAGAGGATGTACGAGCAGCGGGGCCGGGTGGGGCAAGACCTCACAGTGGAGCAGGGGTACGAAGCGGCGAAGTTCGCCATGGTGGCGTCCCTCGCCAGCGTTAAAGCGGCCCTGGGCGACCTCGACCGCGTCGAGCGCGTGGTCAAGCTGCTCGGCTTCGTCAACGCGCCGGAGGGCTTCACCGAATCGCCGCAAGTCGTGAACGGAGCGTCAGATCTCCTGATCGAGCTCTACGGCGAGATGGGAAAGCACGCACGCTCGGCGATCGGCATCGCCGCGCTCCCGGGCAACGCCCCTGTCGAGGTGGAGATGATCCTCCTCGTGAAGGCATGAGACGTCCGCTTCGTTGACACGGCGATCGGGCGGAGACACAATCGCGAGGTACTGGCTCAGGGTCGCGAAGGAGACTACGAATGCTGCACGCTGAAGACAACCACCTGATGTGCCAGGTGGGCCCCAAGACTCCGATGGGTGAGCTGCTGCGCGAGTACTGGATACCGTCGACAGTGCCTTCCTCGCTGCTGCCGCAGCCCGACTGTCCGCCGATCAAGGTCCGTCTGCTGGGAGAGGACTTGATCGCGTTCAGATCGACTTCCGATGACGTCGGGATGGTCGCGAACTCGTGCCCCCATCGCGGCGCCTCGCTTTTCTTCGGGCGCAACGAGGAAGATGGCCTGCGCTGCGTCTATCACGGCTGGAAATTCGACGTGACGGGCGCCTGTGTCGACATGCCGTCTGAGCCGGCCGAGAGCAATTTCAAGTCCAAAGTTAGGGCCCGTGCCTATCCCTGCCTCGAGCGCAACGGGATGATCTGGACCTACATGGGCAGCCGGGAGGTGCCGCCATCGCTTCCCGAGTTCGAATTCAACACCGTCCCTGAGCAGATGTGCTTCCACCCCGGCTTCGTGTTTTACGACTGCAATTGGGTCCAGGCGATGGAAGGCGACGTCGACTCCTCGCATATCGACTACCTGCACTCGCGCCTGACACCCGAGGCGCCGCGGGAGGAGCAGGTGGGCTTCGGTCAGGCGATGTGGAACCGCGATCGGACGCCGGCGCTGCTGACGCGCCCGATGGAATACGGCGCCGTGTATGCGGCGCAGCGTCTGTGGGACGACGACGGCCGCTATCACTACCGCATCGCCCAGTTCCTGATGCCCTTCTACACGATCATTCCCGGCAGCGGGTCGACGGTGGCCTTCAACGCCTGGGTACCGCTGGATGACCAGCACACGGTCCAGATTTCGTTCCGCAGCAGCATTCGCGACGAGGTTAGGACCGACGAGAGGGACCACGTCGGCGACCCCTACACCCGCCTCGGCGGCTATCTGCCGTCAAACAGTGATCCGTTGTCACGATGGCGCTCGCCGGCGAACAGCCTCAACGACTATCTCCTGAGCTACGAGAATCAGCGCACCATCATGTTCTCCGGCATTCCCCGCGAGGGGAAGCTACAGGACATCGCCGTCATGGAGAGCATGGGCGCGATCGGCAACCGTCCTACGGAGCACCTTGGGCGCTCCGACGCGATGATCCTGCTCGTACGGCGCAGCCTGATTGCCGCCGCCAGGGCACGCGCCGCCTCCGGGGAGCTTCATCCCACCATCGATAACCCGAAGCTCTATCGAGTCCGCTCCGCGGAGGTCATACTGCCGCACGATGACGACTGGTTCGAGTCGACGACGCTCAACCGCCAGGTAGACGGCGGCGTCCGTCTCGAGGACTTCGTGACCGCGGCGGTTGTCTAGACAAGCCGAAAAACGAGGAGGGATCGATGAGCGACACGGCCGAACCGCATCGCGCCGGCGGTACCGATGATGCGCTGCTAGAGGCCGCGATCGAGGCGGCCCGTCTGCTCAGCGTCGCGATGCAAACAATGCGCGGCGAGCCGGAGCCCGCGTTCGCCAGCAAGGCGAACCTCGCGATACGCCGCATCTACGAGATCGACGCGGCACGCACCCACAACGGCTGACCTAACCCGCTGACCTTGCCGACAACCACCCGACGCGAGCGCTCGCCTTGATTGCAGCGTAACGATTAATGGCAACAACCCAGGAAGATCGTCCGCCGCTGGCCCACCCGGACTTTCGGGTCCTATGCGCGTCGACAATCTTCGCCGGCATCGGATTTCGCGGCCAGCTGGTGGTGCTCGGATGGCTCCTGCTGGAGTCGTCGGACTCGGCCTTCATCGTCGGCCTGGGCATCGGCGTGCTGATGGCGCCGAACGCGCTGTTCGGCGTCCTGGG
This sequence comes from Dehalococcoidia bacterium, assembly GCA_965197795.1. Taxonomy (GTDB): domain Bacteria; phylum Chloroflexota; class Dehalococcoidia; order DSTF01; family WHTK01; genus WHTK01. The sequence continues at coordinate 2,171,193 of OZ240228.1, forward strand.
CGGCGCGATCGCGGACCGCATCGACCGGCGGCTCATGCTGCGCTTTCTGGCTTTCGGGTCCGGTATCAATGCGGCCGTCCTGGGCGTCATCGTCCTCGGGGACGTCGAAATCTGGTTGATCCTGTTACTGACGTTCAGCAGTGGCTCCGTGTGGTCGGTGCAGCAAACGGCGCGCCAGAGCTATGCCTACGACCTGGTCGGCGCCGGCCGGGCGATCGGCGGCATCGCGCTGACCAACCTGGCGCAAAGGACCGGCGGCGTAGCCGGAGGCCTGGGAGGTGGAGCCATGGTGGCGCAGTGGGGGCCTGGGGAGGCTTACCTGGGACTCTCACTCGCGTTTCTGATCGCCGGCCTGCTCATGTTCTTGGCCCAATCGAGCGGCCAGGCAGCGCCTAGCGAGCGTAATCCCGTGTTGCGCAACCTGCGGGAATACTTCTCCGAGATCAAGATCAACCCGACGCTCACAGTACTGCTGGCGCTGATTGCCGCGGTCGAGGTGTTCGGCTTTTCACACCTATCCGCGCTGCCGATCCTAGTGCGTGACGAGCTCGGCAGAGGAGGCGGGACGCTGGGAGTGATAGCCGCGTTTTCCGCCGTAGGAGGCATGATCAGCATTGCCCTTCTCTCGATCCGAGGCGACCTGAAACAAAAAGGCGTCGCCTTCCTCGCTGTACTCGGCTTATTCGGCGTGGCCGTGATGTTGCTGGGGGCCAGCCAGACGCTACTGCTGGCGATCGTGACGGTCACGATCGTGAGCGGCCTCGCGGCGCTCTCCGACGTCCTGTCCCAGAGCCTGGTGCAGGCAGCGGTGAGAAATGAAATGCGGGGCCGGGCCATGGGTTCCTGGACCCTCGCGATCGGCATCGCGCCGATCGGGCACCTGCAGATCGGCGCGCTGAGCGCGGCAGTCGGAGTATCCCTGGCGCTGCTCCTGAACGGAGCGGCGCTGCTCCTGCTGGCGATCGGGGCGAGCCTGGCGGTCAAGACTTTGAGGCGCCTGTAGGCCCGGACGCCTCACATCGAGCTGTAACCTGCCGCCTTCGGAGTGGGAGCAGAGCCGCCACGAACGTCTGCGACACATCAGGTACCATTAATCTGCTAATCTGCGGCTCTCATACCGAAGCCTCAATGAGGGGTGGCTTTACTTACGGACGAGGCGACTGGCGGTCGCCCCGACAACTCTGGAGCGAAGCGCATGCAGCGCAACCGAGTGGCCATAGACATCGGCGGCACCTTCACCGATCTGGTGTGCTACGACGAGATCAGTGGCCAGGTACACACCAGCAAGGTGTCGACGACACCGCAGGACCTCTCGACAGGCATCCTTGCGGCACTGCAAAGCGTTGTCACTGACCTGTCCAGCGTGGCCTTTTTCGTCCACGGTTCGACCGCCGGCCTCAACGCCTTCCTCGAGCGCAAGGGGACGGACGTAGCCCTGATCACGACGCGTGGATTTCGAGACGTCTACGAGATAGGCCGGGCCAACCGGCCGGAGATGTACAACCTCCACTATCGAAAGCCGACGCCGCTGGTGCCGCGCCGGCACGTCTTCGAGATAACGGAGCGGACCACCTACGACGGCACGATCGAAGAGCCCCTGGACGAAGACGAGCTTCAGATCCTGGCGACAAGACTCGCCGCCAAGGGATTCAAGGCGATAGCGGTCTGCTTCTTGCACGCCTACGTGAACCCGGAGCAGGAAGTCCGGGCCGGGGAGATCCTGCGCCGGCTGCTGCCCGACGTTCACGTGTCGCTTTCGCACGAGGTAGCGAGTGAATGGCGCGAGTACGAGCGCACGTCAACCACCGTGATCAACGCCTATATCGCGCCGATTATGGAAAGCTACCTTGGTACGTTGGAGGAGAAGCTGGCCGGTGGGCTGCAAGCGCCGGTCCACATCATGCAGTCGAACGGCGGCGTGATGACTTCGCAGGTAGCCCGCAGCAAGCCGATCCAGACCCTGTTCTCGGGGCCGGTGGGCGGCGCCATCGGGCTGACGGCGCTCGGCAGATCGCTTGGTCTGACGAATCTGATCGGCATCGACATGGGCGGCACCAGCTTTGACGTCAGCCTGGTGATCGACGGCGCATCGGAGCAGGTCACGCAGTATTCGCTCGAGGGTCACCCGATCCTGACGCCCGTGGTGAAGATCCACACGGTGGGCGCCGGCGGCGGCAGCATCGCCTCCGTCGAAGGCGGCGGCCTCCGGGTCGGCCCGGCCAGCGCCGGCGCGGAACCCGGACCGGCCTGTTACGGCCGCGGCGGGACCGAGCCCACCGTCACGGACGCCAACGTGGTCCTCGGCCGGGTCGACCCCGAGTTCTTCCTCGGTGGCCAGATGCGGCTCGACCGGGACCTGGCGCGCGACGCACTCGCCCGTGTCGGCGGTGAGCTGTCCCTCTTGGCTGAGGAGCTGGCGGAGGGTGTTTGCCGCGTCGTCAACGCGAACATGGCCAACGCGATTCGCAGGATCACGGTCGAGCAGGGCCTGGACCCGCGTGACTTCGCGCTCGTCGCCTTCGGCGGGGCGGGACCGATGCACGCCGTGTTCCTGGCCGACGAATTGGATATATCGAGGGTTGTCATCCCCAACTCGCCCGGCAACTTTTCGGCCTCGGGCATGCTGCAGACGGACATTCAGCACGACGTGGCGCAGGCGGCATACCGGCGTATGACCGAAGCAACCGAGCAGCAGATCAGCGCGGAGCTGGCGCTGGCCGAAGAGCGCGGCGCGAGGATCCTGAGCGACGACGGGGTAGCTCCGGAGGAGATGTACTTCGCCCGCTCGGCCGAGATGCGCTACGTCGGTCAGGAGTACGCGCTGCAAATCCCGTTCCCCGGTAACCAGTGCAGCCAGGAAGCGTTGAACCAGCTGCCCGAACTGTTTCATCGATCGCACCAGGTCCGCTACGGCCACAGCAACTCTGCTGAGGCGGTGGAGCTGGTGAACCTGCGCGTGACGGCGCTGGGGCGAATCGACAAGCCACCTCTGGCTCCCGTGGCCGACCCTGGCGTGCCGAGCAAACCCGCGACCAGTTCGCAGCGAATGGTCTACTTCGAAGGCGCGCAGCAGCCGGCGGCGATCTACCTTCGTTCGACCCTCCTGCCTGGCAATCAGATCATGGGTCCGGCCATCGTGGAAGAGGAGTCGTGCACCACCGTGACCCCGCCCGGCTTCTCGGTTGACGTTGACGAGTTCGGGAATCTCAATATCTCGCCGCGGGCTTCTACTGATACGCTTACTGGGACTGCTGGAAGGACATAGACGAATGACGATTGCTCAGAGACCTCAGGGCTCGAGCCTGGTTGGCTCCAGGGCCGACGCGATAACCACCGAGATCATTCGCAATGCCTTCCTCTCGGCTGCCGAGGAGATGAACGTCAACCTGGCCCGCAGCGCCTACACGCCGATCATCTACGAGATGAAGGACTGCTCGGTCGCGCTGTTCAACGAGCGGATCGAGCTGCTCGGCCAGGCCCCGGGTCTGCCGTTGTTCGTAGGGGCGCTCGATGCGGCGATCAGCGCAACGGTTGAGCACTTCGGCGCGGAGAACATGAAGGACGGCGACGTCTACGTCCTCAACGACTCCTACCTCACGGGCAGCCACCTCAACGACGTAACGATCCTGTCGCCGGTCTTCTGGGAGGGTGCGCTGGTCGGCTACGCCGTCACGGTCGCCCACTGGATCGACATCGGCTCGATGGACCCCGGCCTGACGCTGCGGGCCACCGAGATTTACCAGGAAGGCTACCGCCTTGGGCCGACGCTGCTTATCGAAGCCGGCCGCGAGCGCCGGGAAGTCATCGACTTCGTTAGCCTGAATAGCCGAATGCCGCTTTCGATCCTCGGCGACATGCAGGCGATGATCGCGGCCTGCCGGACCGGCGAGCGCCAGTACAAGGCGATCCTCGAGAAGTTCGGCCGCGGCGCCGTGGAGGACGCGAGCGCCAGCATCTTCGCTCAGTGCGAGCAGCTCGACCGCGAAGCAATCGCCGCGATCCCGGACGGGACGTACACGGCGGAGGGTTGCCTGGACAACGACGGCCATACGGACGAGACGTTGCCGGTCCGTGTCACCATCACGGTCGAGGGCTCAGAGATGAGCGTCGACCTGACGGGCTCCAGCCCGCAGCGTCGAGCCTGTGTGAACGCCGGGCGCCCGTACACGATCTCAGCGCTGCGGCTCGCGTTCAAGTTCCTCTTCAATCCCGACGTGCCGGTCACCGGCGGCAGCTTCCGGCCGCTGCACATCAATGTCCCGCCGCGTTCCATTCTCGCGGCCGAGGAGCCGGCTCCAACTCAGCGCGCGGCGACGCCCCTGGGGCTGGTCATCGACATGTTCATCCGGGCGTTGGCCGACGCGGTGCCCGAACGCGTGGCGGCCAACCAGTGCGCCGACCCGATGAACGTCTACCTGACGGGGACGGACCCGCGTAACGGCCGCCGATTCATCGGCGGCGAAGCGCTCGGCATTGGTTGGGGAGGTCATGCAGACGGCGACGGAGAGAGCGCCCTGATCAACTACGGCGGCGGCGACCTGAAGAACTTCCCGGTAGAGACGCTGGAGCAGCGCTACCCGCTGAAAATCCGGCGATTCGAACTGGAGCCTGACTCCGGCGGACCGGGGCGCTATCGCGGCGGGCTTGCCGAGGTGCGCGAGATCGAGATGCGTGCCGATGAGTCAGACGTCAGCCTCTGGTTCGAGCGCTCCGTGACCCCCGGCCTCGGCCTGTTCGGCGGTCACACCGGTTCGACGCCGCGCGTCTTGATGAACGCCGGGCAGACGGACGAACATACCCTGCTCAAGGTGAATCACCAGGCGATGTCACGAGGCACGACGATCGAAGCGCACACCGGCGGCGGCGGCGGCTACGGACCGCCCGAGGAGCGCGACCGCGCGCTCGTGCTGGAGGACGTGGCCAACGGCTACGTCACGCCGGAAGCGGCGCTGCGAGACTACGGCCTGACCAGCCAGGAACTCGAAGCCGGGTTCGAAAACCTGCGCTAGTTCACGACTATCGGTTTTCGATCGTAGTTCGTCAGCGGCCGGCCACCCTCCGGCCCAACGACTATGACATCCTCGATGCGGTTGCCGATGCGGCCGGGGATGAAGATACTCGGTTCGACGGTGAAGCACATCCCTTCCTCGACAGTCCTCGCGTCTCCCTTATCGAGGAAGGGATGCTCGTGCACGTCGAGGCCAATGCCGTGGCCGAGTCGATGCGTGAAGTGCTCCCCGTAGCCGGCGTCGGTTATCACCTTGCGGGCCAGCGCGTCGACCTGTTCAGCCGTATTGCGTCCCGATTGCAGCGCCTCGATCCCGACGCGCTGCGACTCCACTACGACTTCGTGGATGCGCAGGTACTCCTCGGTAGGCTCGCCGAGGTAGATGGTCCTGCCGAAGTCGTAGCAGTACTCGTCGAGCACCGACCCGAAGTCGAAGAGCAGCGCGTTGCTATACTCCAGGGCGCGCGAGCTGGCTTTGTCAGCCAGCGGCCGGTTCTCGCTGGGGCCCATCTGCCAGACGTTGGTGGTGAAGGAGGGCCAGAAGGCGCCGTGGTTCACCATGAGACGGTCGATCTCCCAGCACACGTCGAGCTCGGTCTGCCCCGACCCAGGCTTGAGGAAGGCGGTTATTTCGTCCATGGTCTGCTCGACGATCGCGCCGGCACGGGCCAGCAGGTCAAGCTCCTCTTCAGATTTGTGCATCCGCATTGGTCTCAGGACCTTCGAGGCGAGTAGCGTGGAGGCGCCAGGGCGAGCCTGCTGAATGTCCAGCACCAGCTCGGCCGGGGCCCTGTCCTCGATGGCGATCGCGATCGCGCCGTGGCCCGGCTCGAATGCCTCAAACGTATCGGCCAGGAACTGGACCGGATCTGCCAAGTCGGGCAACACGCGAACATCGAGGTCGAGGTTATTGGCCAGCCAGAAGTCCTTGATCATCCTCGGCACCACCAGCGTCGGCCCGTGTTTGAGGCCCAGCAACAGTCCTTCGACCCAGCCGCCGTTGCGGACGATGTTGCCGAACGTCGGCGCGCGGCGTTTCCAGCCTGTCAGGTAGTACGCGTTCGCGCCGGGCGACAGGTACATGAGGCTTATGCCGAGCTCATCCATCCGGGCTCGGGCCTGCTCGATTCGCGCTTTGAAGTCAGCCAATGTGGGCCTCCCTGGTGTTCTGATTCATCAAGTCTGGTTTCGATACGTCAGCGACGGTCCTGAAAACCTCAAGGCCCTCGGCTCGCAGTTCATGCACGGTTGCGTCGAGCACCGGCGCTCCCACGTCCACCATGACGACTCGCATGCCCTCTCGGGCGAAACGCTCGGAGAACGGGCGCCCCAGTCCGCTCGCGGCGCCCGTTACTACGGCCAGTTTGCCGGCGAACTTATCCATATCCTCGACCGTCACCTTGCCCGGCTTCCCGTCAGGCTTCAAATCGCAATGCTAGCGCATTGGCAAGTCCACGAGGGAGCCCTCGCACCTGCGTTGGCAGCCAGGCAAGGCCTCCAAATGAGATCATCATTGGGATCGGAAGGTGGCAATCGGTCGTAGGGCGCGCGCCCTCGGCATGCAGCGTTTGCCGTGAGGAAAACCTGTAACCGGACGAAGATCAATGCAGGACGGCAGCGCGACTTTCTTTAGCTTCAGCGAAGGTAGAGAATGAGACGTAATCGCGAACTTCGTGCCAGCTACCCACGTGGCCTGGCTACCAGGCAGGAAAGGAAGACTTAGATGCTGAGCCTACAAGACAACGAAATCCTCACACGGGTTGGGCCCGGCACGCCGGTTGGTGAGCTGATGCGCGAGTACTGGGTCCCGGCGCTGCCCTCGAGCGAGTTCCCGGAGCCTGACTCCCCGCCCAAGCGCATGCGCCTACTCGGCGAGAACCTCGTAATGTTCCGCGACAGCGAAGGCAAGATGGGCTGCTTCGTCGAGTCCTGTCCACACCGCGGCGCCTCCCTGTTCTTCGGACGCAACGAAGAGACCGGCCTGCGTTGCGTCTATCACGGCTGGAAGTACGACACGACGGGCGCCTGCGTCGACATGCCGTCGGAGCCGGCCGAATCGAACTTCAAGAGCAAGGTCCGCGTCAAGGCTTATCCCTGCAACGACGTCAACCACCTGGTCTGGATCTACATGGGACACCGCGAGGTCCCGCCGCCGTTCCCGGCGTTCGAGGTCAACACACTGCCTCCGGAAAATGTGTCGCCTCCCGTGATCATGATGGAGGAGTCCAACTGGTTCCAGAACCTCGAGGGTGACACCGACTCCAACCACCTCGACTACCTGCACTCACGGCTGGATGCCTTCCGCTGGCGCCTCTTCGACGAAAAGCCCAAGGAGGGTTCCCGTCCCGGGCCGTTCCAGGGAGTCTGGAGCGACAAGATGCCGCGGCTGGACGTTCACTTCACGGACTATGGCTGCTTCTACTCAGGGCGCCGCCGCTGGGATGATGAGTTCAACCATCGCAAAGTCGGCGACACCACGTCCTACGAGTGGCATCGCATCAACCAGTTCATCTTCCCGTTCCACACCATGATCACGGGCGCCGACCAGGTCTCGTTGCGCTCGTTCGTCCCTCTGGACGACAACTGGGCCATGCTGATCTCGCAGCGTGGCAGCCTCACCGAGGCTATTTACGACCCGAAAGACGAACACCAGAGTCCGCTCGAGACCCAGATCGGCTTCGTGGAGCGCAGCAGCGATCCCCGTACCTACTTCTACACGAAGGCCAACAAGCACAACGACTACCTGCGCGACTACGAACAGGAGCGCACGAATTGGGTCACCGGCGTTCCCGCCATCGGGAACCTGCAGGACCGCGCCATGACGGAACTGATGTCGAACGAAAAGGGAGAGGTCATTTACGACCGCTCCCGCGAGCATCTCGGCTCGTTGGACGTCATGTGCATCGCGGTTCGACGCCAGGTCTTGAAGGCGGCGAAGACGTTGCGAGACACCGGCGTCACGCCGGCCAACGTCGACAACGTGCAGCTCGACCGCGTCCGGCACGCTACCGTCGTATTGCCCGAGGGCGCCGACTGGGTGACGCAAACGCAGCAGATGCGTCAGTCAGACTCCGGCCTGCCGGTCGCCTTCGACCGCAAGCCTCTGGCTGACCTGGGCCTGGCCCCGGCGGAAGCCCCAACCGACGTCCCGGTGGTCGGCGGCAGCTAAACAAGCCGCAACCGCGATCGCGGAACGCTATTAAGGGGGACTCTTGAGAGAGGCCCCCTTAATAGTTAATGGTTTTTCGTCACAAGAGCCGTCGGATCGGCCTCGCCTCGGGCGTGCGAGGGTCAGGAGCCGGCGACCTGCGATGCCACGTCCTCGGTAACCGGCGCCATCGGCGGGCGCGCCAGGCTAACGGCGAGTCCTGCCGTTAACCAGCACGCTGCGATGATCACGAAGCTGACCCGGTATGCTCCGGTCACGTCGTAGAGCGCGGCCACGGCGAGTGGGCTTACCGCTGAACTTACCGTCATGAACGGCCGGATCATGCCGTTGATCGAGCCAAGGTGGCCACGGCCAAAGTAGTTGGCGACGGCCAAAGGCCTGAGGATGAAGAACCCGCCGACGGCAGTACCGAACAGCCCACCCGCCACCACCATGGTCAGCTTGCTATCGATGAAGAGGAACGACAACGCGGCGAGTCCCGTCGCGATCGCCTGTACCGACAGGGCGAGCCGCACAGGATAACGCTCCGTGACCCAGACCCAGAAGGCGCGCACCGTGATAGAACCGACGCCGTAGGCCGCCGTCGCCATCGACCCTTCGGCCGAAGTGAAGCCGAGGTCGCGGAAGTAAGGGATCCAATTGGCAAAGAAGCCTCCCGTGCCAAAGCTGCCGAGTGCAAAAGCGAAGACGAGCAGCCAGAAGCAGCGCGTCCTTAAGGCGTCACGCCTCGTGAAGCTGTGATCGGTTCCTATCACGTCGGAACGTGGGCGCCGGGTCGACTCCCGGTCAGCCTCCTTTTGTGTCGCCGGCCCACCATCCGGCAGTTGTCCGATGTCCTCGGGCTGACGCCGGACCATGAGCGCGAGCGGGCCCATCACGGACAGCGTGATGAGCCCCAACACCAGCCAGGCATCTCGCCAACCGAAGACCAGGAGCAAGCCGCTGACCAGCGCCGGGAAGAACAACGGTCCCATCGCCGTCCCGGTCGAACCGATGGCGAGCGCGCGGGCGCGCTTCCGGATGAACCACCGGGGAAGGACCGCGGTCATCATCATGTCGCTGCTTCCGAAGCTGGCGAAGGCTCCGAAGCCGCCAAACAGGACGTAGAAAACGATCAGGTCTGAAACCCAGTGCATCGCGATGAGCGAGCCGCCGAGGGTCAACACGGTTAGGACGGCAAGGATGCGCGGGCCGCGCTTCGTGTCCTGCAACGGGCCGATGAAAGGAGCAAGAGAGCCGGCTGAGAGGGCCCTCACAGTGAGCGCTCCGTATATGGCAGCGCGCGACCAGCCCAGCTCTTCGCCCATCGGAATGGCGAAAACGCTGAAGCCCCACACTCCCGCGCCGGATACGAAGGCGCCGTCGGCTATGGTGACGACGACGAGGAGCCAGCCGTAGAAGAAACGTGGTCGTCTAGCGTCCGTGGAAATCTCAGTCACCCAAGCCTCTAGTCCCGTAGGATAAGCGCGATTCGAAGCGCACCGCCACCTGAACGCCCACGACAACTGCCAACTGCCAACGCTCAGCCCGCACAACAGGCAGCGATCCCGGTCCGCCTCTCGTTATACTCAGCCAGAAAACCAGCCGGCGAGTGAAGCATTTGTTGAAAGGGAGTAACCGTAATGTCTGTCTCAGGTCAGGTAGTGCTTGTCACAGGGGCTGCGCGGGGCATGGGACGCGAGTACGTGCGCACGTTTCTTGCCGAGGGAGCCAGGGTCATTGCGACGGACCTCTCCTGGGTGCCCTCGGGCGCGTCCAGCGACGACTACGACTTTCTGGCGGAGATCCAGGACAACCCGAACGTCCTGGCCGACGTCATGGACATCACGATCGATTCCCACATCGACCGCGTCTTCGAAGCCGCGATGGCGAAGTTCGGCACGCTGGACGTCATGATCAACAACGCCGGCCTGCGCCAACGCGACCTGTACCCGCCACACGGCAGCGTGACCCTGCTGGAAACGAGAGTTGGCGACTGGCAGCGCATGTTCGACACGCACGTGTTCGGCACGGTGCGCGTCATTCAGCGTTTCATCAAGCCGATGCTGGACAAGCATCAGGGCAGCATCGTTAACATCTGCAGCGGCGGCTACACGGGCCATCGTCCCAACAGCCGTGAGATGCCTTACATGTCGGCCAAGGCTGCCCTCGCCAACCTGACTCTTTACCTTGCCGAGGAGCTCAAACCGGAAAACATCGCCGTGAACGTGCTGATCCCCGGTCACACCCGTACGACGGGCTCAGACGAGCAGGAGGAGGCCCGTTCTGCCATGCGCGCGGAACGTGGTCCGAGCTTCACACCCAGGCGGGTCAGGCCCGATAACCCGGTCCACCTGGCGCTATTCCTGGCGGAGCAGGACGCGAGCGGCACGACCGGCGAGGTCCTCAACGCGGTCGAGTGGAACCAGCAACAGGAACTCGGCGGCTTCGAGGTCTGGGGCCACGGGCCCGACGTCGAAGCCGCCAGAGCAGCCGGCCGTCTCTAAGCGACGCTTCCCAAGTGCTAGCTAACCGGTATCGTCGGTAGCGGAGCCTCCACGTCGACGGACCGCCCGAAGATCAGGTCGGAGCAGGCTTCCAGCGCGCGCACGCCGCGCGGCACCAGCACGCCACCCGAGCGCTGCCGGTACAGTTCGGGACGGTCGACGCCGGGCGGCGGTGCGTCCGTCTCCTGGAAGCTCGTCGCCGCAGCCATCAGCTTGCGACGGGTACGGATCACCATAGCGTCCGTCGTGCCGAGGTGTTCTGAGCTGCGGTCGAAGATCGGCCCCATGCTTTCCTGGACCGCCGTGTCCTGCGGATTGGCGCCGAAGGGTATGCCGGAGAAGCTCTCCATCCGGGCCTGAGCGTCGCGGTCGATCATGTAGTCGTTGCGTGCGTTCTGGGCAGGCCGGAATCTGCCCAACCAGTCGCTGGTCTCCGGTTCGTAGCCGCCTGCCGGTCCGCCGCCTCCGCCCGGACGGCCCTGGCCGCTGGCGCTACTCCCGAGAAGAAGCCCGCCGACACCCGGTTCCTGCGCGGTCGCGCCGCGAGTCGGCGAGGAGAAGTTCCACAGCATGACGTGGTCGTCGTCCAACGGTACCCAGGCCTTGCCTGTCGTCTTGATGCCCAAGAGGCCGGTCGGGTCCATGGTGTAGAAGGGCAGCTGGAAGTTGGCAATGCGCCAGTAGTCCGTATCCTCCTCCGCCAGCCGGTAGCCGCCGTACGTCGTGCCGATCTCGGTCTCCAGTACGTCCATCGCGATCGTCTTGACCTTGATCGCGTAGTAGTTGGCGGAGCCAGGCTGCACGTCTTCGAGCCGGGTGGCGCCGGCGTGCAGGAATGCGAAATGCACCGTGTCGATATCACCTTCAAGGGCCTGCATGAAGTTACATTCCCGCATGCTCTTGTTCACACGGCACGCCTCGTCCAGGTTCGGCAGGTGTTCGGGCAGAGGCGGCGGAACTTCGCGCGGCCCCATGTAAGTCCAGATGATGCCGTTGCGCTCGACGCAGGGATAGGCCTTAGCACGCACCTTCGACTTGAAGTTGCTCTCGGCGGGCTCGGAAGGCATGTCGACGCAGGCCCCGGAGGCATCGAACTTCCAGCCGTGGTAGACACAGCGAAGCCCCTCCTCCTCGTTTCGGCCGAAGAACAACGACGCTCCTCGGTGCGGGCATGAGTTCGCGACGATCGCCGGTTGACCCGAAGTAACGCGGAAGCCGATCAGGTTCTCACCCAACAGCCGCAACTTCACCGGTGCGCTGTCGGGAGCCTCGATCTCGCTGGGAAGCAGCGCCGGAATCCAGTACTGGCGCATGAAGGTCCCCATCGTCGTACCGGGTCCGACTCGACAAAGCAGTTCGTTATCCTGAGCGCTCAGCATGTTCGTTTCACCTCCGAGATGACCGTATGGTTGCTGCGATTATCGTCTTGGCGTCAAGGCAGCGTCGAACCCGCCAATCGAGCCGGAGGGCGACTGCCCAAGCCGCGCCATCAGGCGCCGACAAGACTGACCGCGGTCCAGCTAGACAATCCGCGGTCAGTCTCAAACCCTGGCTCGAAATCGCCGCGACTCAGCGTCACGCAAGACTCGCATTGCTTTAGCACCACCCAGGTCGGTACAATCCCGCCGCCGCCTGCACACGTTACCGTGGTTACGGCTCACGCGTATCACGTATCCGACAGGAGAATCAGGGTGCAACTCAAAGATTACTTGACCGGTGAAATGGAGAACGTTCAGCGCCTTCTTGGCCTGGCGCTACAGGATCTGGATGACGAAGTCGCAAACTGGCAACCGGGCGGGACCGCCAACTCCATCGCAAGTACCCTGGCCCACGTCACGAACACTCAGGATCATTCGATAAACGTCCGGTTACTGGGCGGCCAGACCGTCTTCGAATCCGGTGGCTGGCCGGCCAAGACAGGCATCCCAATCGATGCGGAGAAAATCTGGGATGAGGGTTGGCGCCTCAATCTCGACGCCTTCGCCGAATACCAGGCGGCGCTGGCGGAGAGCATGGGCCGTTTCATGGATGCTCTAACCGAATCGACCTTGACAAGGAGGTCACCTACACTCAGGGACCTCGCCCAGCGACATGGCTGCTGCGAAACATCATCTTCCATCATTCGCTCTACCACAGCGGTGAGGTCTTCACGCTCAAGGGCTTGAAGGGGCTGAAGGGACTTCCCTTCTAGCGGGCGGTCGCTTAAGCAACTCGGGGATGTTTCGGCGGTGTGGGCCGGCTCCCTATCGTCGTCTCTGGACTCTTTGCGCTCATCTTCATGCGGTCGGGTTCTGTCGCTCAGGCCAGCGAGATAACGACTACACCGAGCACCACCAGCATCGAGCCCATCAAGATGCGAATGTTGAATCGCTCCAGGTCGCGCAGCAAGATCGCCGCAAAGAGCAGTGTGAAGAGCGGATTCGTGCTCGAGACCGGCGAGACAACCACCACGTCGGCGTTTTCGAGCGCCACAAACATCGAGCTCACGCCGACCGCGGAGAAGATCCCGGCGACGCCAAAAAACAGGCTCCCGCGACGGAAATCGGACGACGACTGTGATTCGAGATTGCGCACCAGGATCAGAATGAACCCGATCGAGGCGAAACCGAGCGCGATGGTGGTGCCCACCAGGGGCGCCTGGAAGTCCGATACGCCGTGCCGCGCCAGGACCTGTGACGCCGCGTAGGCGATCGCCGCGGTGAAGGCGAACACATAGCCTCGGACCGATGATGCACTCGGTCCGAGGGGCGCAGGCGTAGCGCTGCTCGAAGCCCGCTCGCTCATGCTTGCCTTAGCACCAGGACCAGCCCGGAGATGACCAAGCCGGTCCCCAGGAGAGTCAACCCGTTTACGCTCTCGCCAAGGACGAGCACGGCGAGGACGGTGGCAAATAGTGGGCTCGATGCCAGGACCGGCGTCGAGCGCGTGACGCCAAGGTGGCTGATCGAGAGGAAGTTCAGATAGCGGCCCAGGACAAAGTTGAAAAAGCCAACCAGCGAGAAGATCGCCAGCACACCCAGCGTCACGTCAGCCAGCTGGTCGCGCTGGAAGATCGCCACGACCACCAGCATGAGGACGAGTCCGGAGAGCAGCGACAGAAAGGTGCCTATGGTGGCCGGCATGTAGCGCAGTCCGAGCCGTACGCAGATCGCGCTCAGCGCCCACGACACTGCTGCGCCGAGTGCAAAAGCGATGCCGGTCACCATAGGTAACCTCTATGGCGCAAGGGGCTCTCTCACTGCATCTCCTCGATAAGCCGCATTGCCGATTGAGAGCAAGCGTCGGCCTTCCTCAGGCTCCGTGTTCCGGGCCACCCGTACAAGGCAAGCGTCATTGCCAATACCCTGCGAGCTTAATAGGGCCCTCGGCCGACTCCAGCAGTGTAAACGTTAGGCTGTGCTCAGTACGCCCGGTTGTCGCTCCTAGGGAGATGACGCCGGCTGACTGAGATCGCGTGGCACGAGAAGGTCCCGAAGACCAATGCGGCATTGCGTCGCGTCGCTTTGAAGAGAGTATTCTCGACACAGAAGCCGCGATGAGTCTGGGCTTGATCGCCGGCGCGAGATCGCTGCCCTGCTCGATGACTTCGAACGCGGGTGCACGGTCCCCCGTCGTGGCAGACGATAAGGCGGCAGTGGAAACGGGGAGTAGTAGTGCGGGAGCCCCATGGCAGGTTCGAGCAGGTGGTGGAGGTGACGCTCCGAGAGGAGGGAGAGAACTCTCTGGGCGCGCTCAAGTACCACTCCACGCCGCTGCGAGGCCACCGAAGGTACCACTTCCTCAGCGGCGTCGAGGGCTCGCTGGAGATCGCCAGCATCCCGGTTACCGACGATGCGGAGTGGACTTTCGTCAACCCGGAATGGGAAGACCGGGACCCTTCCTGGAATCAGTTCCAAGCCCATGAGCGCAACGAGGCATTTCTGCGGTCGAAAGTGCGGGAATTCCGAGTGCGACTGGGCATGCCATGGGAGGACGCGCAGAAAGAGTGATGGCACGCAGGGTTCATATCCCTGGCAGCTCCGCCGCCTACCATGAATCCAGGCTGCCACGGCCTGTTACTGTTTTCTAAGGATCTCGGCCCGCTTCTCACGTGTTTCTCATCCGGCGCCGAGACTCTGTAAGAACATGGTCGCTCAAACTCGGATTCTGGTGGTAGACGACGGCAGCCGGATCGCAGCGGCGGTCCATCGGGCCCTGACGTACGAAGGATACGTTGTGGATGTCGCGCAAGATGGCCGCGCCGCACTGGACAAGGCCGCCACACGGGCCCGGATCTGGTTGTGCTCGACCTGCTTCTTCCCGGAATCGACGGCATCGAGGTCTGCAAGAGATTGCGCGCCACGGGCGACATGACGATCCTCATGCTCACAGCCCTGGATGGGGTCGGCGACCGGGTTCGCGGCCTGGACGCGGGCGCCGATGACTACCTGGTCAAGCCGTTCGCCTATGAGGAACTGGTGGCGCGGGTGCGTGCTCTCCTGAGGCGCAGTAACGCACACGCGGATGAGACGCTGAGCTACGCCGACCTCATCATGGACATTGGCGCTCACGAGGTCATACGCCATGATCGTGCAATCGAGCTAACCGCGCTCGAGTTTCAGCTGCTCGAGTGCCTGCTACGCCACCAGAGGCAGGTCCTCACACGCGACCAGCTACTCGAATCCGTGTGGGGTTTCGACGCGGAGACGACGAGCAATCTCGTCGACGTTTATGTGGGCTACCTGCGCGCGAAGATGGAGTCCTGCGGCGAGCCACGCTTGATTCAGACCGTTCGTGGCGTCGGCTACGTGCTCAGGGAAGCCTGACGTGTCGATCCGGGTCCGTCTGGCGCTGTTCGGCCTCCTCGTTGTCACGCTGACGCTGGCCATCTTTACCCTCGCCTTCTATGGGCTCTTCGCTGTTGGGGGATCCAGCGGCCAGGATCAGCAGCTCTCAGAACGCGCTGATCAGGCCGTGGAGGCGCTCGCCGGTGCGGGGCCTGAGCAGTTCCTTCCCAGCACCGTGCCTGCTTCGGTAGATCCGGCGCGATCCACTGATGTGTTCGTGATTCTGCTTGGGCCTGACGGTGCTGCCCTGTCCGCCACCGGTGCCGTCGACGGTTCGGCTCCTGAGGTTCCCCTCGAAGTCCTGGCCGCCGCGGACGCCGACGGCATGGCAATCGCGACCATCGACGCGGCCCCCGGCGTTCGGGTGCGTGTTCACGTGCGCCCCTGGAGCCGTCCGGACCTCGGTCTGAGCGGTCATATCGCCGTAGCGCAGTCCTCCCAGCGGGTGGAAAACGACCTTCGCGTGGGGCGCATTTTCCTCTTCGCGGCTGCCATATTCGCCTTCTTTGTAGCGGCCATAGCGATCTGGCTGGTCATCGGCCGCGCGCTGAGACCGCTCAAGCAGTTGGCAGGGCTGACGAATGAGGTTGGCCTGACTCAGGACCTTGGACGCCGGCTGCCGGTCCCGCGCGCCAACGACGAAGTTAAGCGACTCAGCGAGAGCTTCAACGGCATGATGTCGCGTCTCGAGGACGGGCATGATCGGCTCTCCGAGGCGCTCGAATCACAGAAACGTTTCGTGGCGGACGCTTCCCACGAGCTACGTACGCCGCTGACCACGATCCGCAGCAACGCCGGCTTCCTGCTGCAACACCCAGATGCACTGGAGCAGGATCGGCTGGCCGCCGTAAGCGACATCGCCAGCGAGAGCGAGCGAATGAGCCGGCTGGTGCAAGACTTGCTGACCCTGGCCCGCGCCGACGGCGGTTTCCATCTCGAGAAGGGCTTTCTTGATCTGGGCTCGCTGGTGCAGGAGGTTACGCGCCAGGCCAGCAACCTCCACTCCGACCGGCAGGTCGTTTCGGATGCGGAGCAAACCGGACCAACGGCAACCAGGACACCATCAAACAGCTTCTCTGGATTCTCATCGAGAATGCCGTCCGTCATACCAATGCGGGCGGCCGGATCAGGCTGGCTTCGCATCGGCGCGAGAACTCCGTTGAGGTGATCGTTGCCGACGACGGTGAAGGCATCCCGGATGCTGACCTGCCGCGGATCTTCGATCGCTTCTACCAGGCGGACGTCGCGCGGAGCAGCGGCGGATCGGGCCTCGGCCTGTCGATTGCCAGCTGGATCGTCGCGGAACACGATGGCCAAATCTCGGCTCGAAACAACGACCACGGCGGCACCACGGTCATCGTGACGTTGCCGGCCGCCTCTGACGATTCGATAAAGCAAGCCTCGGGTCCCGTAGAAGAGACGTCCGACGAGGGGAATGCAGCATCCTCGGTGGACTCGCGCCCGGTCATTCCAAGGTCTGATTCTTTCTCAGCCGATTCTTAGGTTCTCTCAGGGCCTTCTCATCCAGGTCGCTCACTCTGAATGTGGCGCGCATAAGTCGTCATCTCTCACGCAGCGCGACCACAGCTCAGAGGAGGTTCGGATGCTCGAACCCGAATACAAGCCATCGATGGACGATAGCCGCCTTGAGGTGGTCCACGTTCTCTTGCTGCTTCAGGGCGCGATGGGGCTGCTCTCCGGAGCAGCGATGCTGCTGTTCATGGGCGGCAACCCGATCGCGATCCCGCTAGCGATCGGCGTTCCACTTCTGCTCTTCGTCCTGGCTGCCGGGGTTGTCAGGCGATGGCGATGGGCCCGCAAGGCCGCCCTCGCCGTCCAGACGATCGTCCTCCTGGCTTTTGCGGCCAGCTTCCTACTCGGGTTGCTTGCGCAGCTCGATTTCAGCATCAACGTCATGACGCTGATGACCAACGTCGCTCTACCGATCACCGTGATCAGATTGCTTCAGACGTCGAAGATGGCCGCCGCGTCAGCCTCCTTCTCAGGCGCACCTGATGGCGTCCAGACAGCGGCCTGAGTGACAGATCGAGCACAAAATTCGGAGTAAGAAAATGGATTCGAACAGCACCTTGGTCACGGGCATCGCACCCGAACACATATCCGCCGCGATCGCTGCCCTGCTGCTTGTGCCCGGAATCTGGGTCGGGATGCGGGTAGTTCGCATCCTCGCGAGGCGAGGATCAGATCGTGCGTCCTATCTCATGACTCGCTGGGAAGCAGTCACATTCGCGCGCCGGCTGACAGCGGTGCTGTTACTGGCGACGGCTGTAATCCACCTCGCGCTGCCCATCAGTCACGCCGACGCCGGAGTCTTGAACCTGATGTACCTGGCTAGCGGCGCCGCCTTGCTGGTGGTCGCCGTAAGCTCTCTGGGTGAGGGCGCCTGGCGCCTCAAGGCGTCGCTGCTGTTAACGGCGAACGTCATAAGCTACCTGGTCGTTGCCGGTTCCGGCTGGCTAGAGGAGCCGGACCAGGTTGGCATCGCTACCAAGTTCATCGAACTAACCGCGTTGGGCCTCATCGTGATCCCGCGTTTGGAGCCAGCCCAAGGCATCAGGCGCCGTCTAAAGCGGCCGGCTGCGAGCCTTGGCTTCGTGGCGCTCACCGTGGCTACCGGGTTACGATCTGGGTCGGATCCTTCGTCACGCACAGTGAGTCTGGTGCGGAGGCTGACGAGGACCACAGTCACGACTTCGCGGCTCGCGCCCAGGCGGCGTCATCATGCGACCGCTCGATACCGAGGAGCCGACTCATGAAGAGGAGGTGGCGGCTGAGCGATTAGCGGAGGAAACGAAGGCGCAGACCGCGCGATACGTCGATTACGAGGCCGCCATCGCGGACGGTTACGTGCCCGACGGCCCCGAGTTGGGCCGCAACGTCACCTCAAAAACCCGGCTTATCAGAAGGACGGCCTCATTCTCAAACCGAGCAAGCCGGAGCTGCTCGTCTATGCGACAGACGGCGAGAATCAACAGCTACTGGGCGTGGCCTATACGATGGAGCGGGCCGGCGATCCAGGGCCGCAAATCGGTGGGCCGTTAACGCGCTGGCACTCACACAACATCTGCTTCACCCTGTTGCCGCCCAGCTTTGGACTCGTGTCGCCTTTTGGGACGTGTCCGCTTGGGGCTGTGGCTGTGACGCTGCCGGAGATGATGCACGTTGGACCGTGGAGAACCCTGACGGCCCCTACGCCGAGAACCTCGATGACCAGTGGGTTCGGGAACTGCTCCGCCAAAGCACTGTGGCTGAGTCGGGCGAGGACGGCATCGCGGTCCAGCAAGTAGTCATCGCGGGCAGCGACCAGCTTAAGTACAACCCCTCAATCTTGAAGCTGAAGACAGGCCAGCCCGTGAAGATCGTTTTCGACAATAGCGAGGCGAAGATCCTGCATGACTTCTCCATCGAGGAAATCCACGCCTCCGATGTGCATACGGAGGGCGGTGCCGCGCACAACATGACGAATCGTGCTGACGATGGCCACGCGCACACGCACGATGGCGAACCGAGCATGGCAGGCTTTGCGCTTCACGTCGCCGCGGACGCTGGAAGCACCGCCAGCATCGAGTTCACGCCCGAAGCACCAGGCGAGTACACGTTCTACTGCACCGTCGAAGGGCATCGGCAGGCCGGTATGGAAGGCACGCTCATCGTCGAGTAGAGCCGTTCAGTGACACCTGGCGGCGTAACTCGCTCCCGGTCAGCCAAGATGCAGCCCGAGTTGGGGCGGGCCTTGGGGCGCAGGGCGCAGGGCGCAGCTGAAGGCGTAAGATCGGCCCGGCGTCCCGCGGCAGCGTCTGCCGTCATGCAATGACCTGCTGAAGGCATAAGATCGTCCCGGTGCCCCGCGGCAGCGTCCTGCTGTCATGCAATGACCTGCTGAATGGGTAGGAGGCTTACATGTCATTAGACCCTCAAGTCGCGCGTTTCCTCGAAAAGCAGGCGGCTGCTTCGCCACCCACGACGCCAACAGAACGCCGGGCGCAGCGTCAGGCCCAGTCGATAATGAGGGTTGATGACCGTGCAATCGGTGGCCCTCACGGCCCGATTCCACTTCGCATCTACGTGCCGCCTGGCCCTCAACCCCTTCCCGTGCTGGTCTTCTACCACGGTGGCGGCTGGGTCACCGGAGACCTGGATAGCTCCGACTTCCAGTGCCGTCTTCTGGCGCGTTGGGCCGACTGCCTGATAGTCCACGTCAACTACAGGCACGCTCCCGAGCATCCATTCCCAGCCGCGCTGGACGATGCCTACGCCGGGGCGTCCTGGGTGGAAGAACACGCCTCGACTATCGGGGCCGACGCTAACAACATCGCTGTCGGCGGCGATAGCGCCGGCGGGAATCTCGCGGCCAGCGTTGCTTTGCTCGCCCGTGAGCGAGGTTCACCGCGTCTGGTGTTTCAGTACCTGGCCTACCCGGTGGTGGACGCGACGATGAGCCTGCCGTCATATAGAGAGAATGCGACCGGCTACGGCCTCACCAGAGAAACGATGGCCTGGTACTGGGATCAGTACGTTCCTGACCTTGCCGAGCGCACCAACCACCTGGCTTCGCCGCTGCAAGCGAGCGCCCTTGGGGACCTGCCTGCCGCATTGGTCATGACGGCTGAGTTTGACCCGCTCAGGGATGAGGGCGAAGCTTACGCCCAAAGGCTGGAGCAGTCCGGCGTGTCCGTAGAGCTGAAGCGCTACGGCGGCCTGGTGCATGGCTTCCTGGGCCAGACGGCTGAGGTTGACGCGGCGAAGCTGGCAATGGCGGATCTGGCTCAAGCCCTGAGATCCGCCTTTGCGAAGGTAGCGATCAGCTAAGAGGCGGTCGCGATGTGCGCAGCCTGTACTGGGTAACGCGGGCTCTAGAGGCAGGAGACGGAGGCAGACAAATGGTCACAACGAAGCCAAACCTGGTCATAGACGCGGATGCTCACGTAGTTGAGACATCCCACACCTGGGATTACATGGATCCATCGGAAGCCCAGTATCGCCCCAACCTGCTCGTCTCTCAGGAGGACCCGCCAAAGCGGTTCTGGCAAGTCGATGGGAAGATCCGCGGCCTCCAGCCGCAAAGCCTCTCGGAGATGGAGCTGGCGGAACGATCTCGGAAGTCTGGCAAAAATATCGTTACCCCACAGGCGGCCCGCGAGATGGACGACGTGGAGCTTCGCCTCAAAGACCTGGACCGCCTGGGCATCGACGTCCAGATCCTCCACAACACGCTCTGGATAGAGCCGGTTACCGAGCGGCCGGAGGTCGAGCGGGCGCTGTGTCGCAGCTGGAACCGCTGGCTCGCCGACATATGGAAGCAAGGCAAGGGACGTCTGCGCTGGTCCTGCGTCCCTCCCTGGATGAGCCTGGACGCTGCCTTGGAGGAGATGGAGTTCGCCAAGTAGAACGGGGCGGTCGCCGTGACCATGCGACCGATCGAGGGCTCCAGGCTCCTGGTCGACCCCTACTTCTACCCGATCTACGAACAAGCCGTGCGCTTGAACCTGGCCATCGCCGTACACATCGCCAACGGCAACGCGGGGATCGTCGACACCCTGAGGTCGCCATACGACCCGGGCACGGCCTTTGGTCTGTTCAGGATCCCGACGGTCGCTTCCTGCCACGCGTTGATCATGAGCGAGATTCCCCAGCGCTTCCCGGACCTCCGATGGGTCTTCGTCGAAGCTTCCGCCGGTTGGGTGCCGTGGATCATCAGCGAATCAGCCAACCGCTATCACGGCGCCGGCAGGAAGTTCCCCGAAAACGTCCTGCGGGAGTACAACATCTACGTCACCTGCCAGACCGACGACGACATCCCCTACATCCTGCAGTGCGCGGGGGAAGACAACATCGTCATCGGCACCGACTACGGGCACTTCGACCCCTCCAGCGAAATCGACGCCATTTCCGTCTTCAAGGACAAGGGCGGCATCAACGATGCGGCGATGACCAAGATTCTCTACGACAACCCGAAGGCCCTCTACGGCCTCTAGACGCACGGACAAACGCAGGCGATCGAGCTGCATCCAGACTGCACGAGAGCCGGCACTGACACGAAAAGGTCTGCTGAAGCGCGGGGTCTACTGATGAATGACGCGTTGTCCACAGTCCTCGAGTCGGGCGAGGCCGAGAGACTCGGAACAGGCCACGAGTTCACGGAGGGCCCGCTTTGGCATCCCGAGGGATTCTTTTACTTCGTCGACGTCCGTACCAACCGTCAATACACGGTGAGACCCGGTGAGGAACCGGAGTTGGTCAGAGAGAACACCGCCGGGGCCAACGGTACGACCTTCGACCTCAGCGGCAATCTGATCATCTGCGAGGGTGAAAACCGCCGGCTGGTTCGCATCGATGCCGGCGGCAAAGTGGAACCAATCGCTGAGCGGTTCGAAGGTAAGAGGTTAAATCGGCCCAACGACGTTGTCTGCAAGTCAGATGGCAGCATCTACTTCACAGACCCGGCTAGCCCTCGCCTGTCGTTCTCGGATAGAGAGCTGCCTTCCGCCGTCTACCGAGCTTCGCCCGATGGGGGCGTCACTCTGGTTGCCGAGTGTGAGTTCCCCAACGGCCTCGCGTTCTCGCCGGATGAGAGCGTCCTCTACGTGCCAAACACGCGCGCCACGTCTTATATCCACCGGCTTGAACTGAACCCTGACGGCACGCTCCGGGCCCGAAGCATTTTCGCAGATATGTCCTCTAGCGAAGAGGGCGTTCCCGATGGCATCAAGGTCGATATCGAGGGTCGAGTCTACTGCACCGGAGGCGGCGGAATGTGGGTGTATGACGCCCGAGGGGAAAAGCTCGGGGTCATCCGGCTGCCGGAGCTGCCTGCCAACATGGCCTTCGGCGGACCGGATATGCGTACGCTGTTCCTTACAGCTCGAACCTCGGTCTATTCGCTTCGCATGCGCGTTCCTGGCCTGGCGCACCCCTGGTTTGCCCTGCGGTAGGTGTGCCGCCTTCGTACATGAGTTTCAAGACGTAGAGCCATGACCACCGGGTCGCTTTTCGTGACCGCATGCCTCATCCTCGGGGGTCATGACGGCAGCCTGCTCCGACTCGGCCACGCATTTCTGTCCAGACGCCGTCTACCCCGACGAGAAGAGTTCTCCGTTCGTACTGCCGTATCCGGCTGAAGAGGCGTACACCGTAGGGCAGGGAAACTGCGTCGAGCCGGGAACAGGAAGCCACGCACAGGATCTACGCGGCGAGTTTGCTTACGACATCCTCATGCCGACCGGAACGACACTGCTGGCGACGCGGGACGGGGTCGTCCTCTTCGTGGAGGAGACGTTCGCCGAGGGCGATTCCGGTGACGGGAACACGATCATCATCCGGCATTGAAGACGGAACCATGAGCAACTACGGACATCTGGCGCTCGCGGGTGCCTTCGTCGAAGAGGGCGAGGTCGTCACTCAAGGGCAACCGATCGGCATGAGCGGAAACACCGGCAGGAGCTCCGAGCCACACTTGCATTTCGAGGTCCTTGAATGCTCCGGGGAACCTCTGGTGCGAGAGCCCGTTGTGTCGCTCAACCTCACCTGTCACTCGCTGCCTACCACGTTCGCCAATACGCGGTCCCATCCGTTCGGCCTCGTCGAAGGTGAGGAATACAGAGCGGGAGGCGTGCGCCGGTAATGCGGTTGTAAAGACAGTTCGCGCGTACGGCTTCATGCCTCATCGCCGAGTTTTAGGACGTGAAAACGCAACCGCTGCTACGCCGCCGTGCTGAAGGCGTAGCGTCTCCCGGCCCAGGACACCGAGCAGAAGTAGCTCGGTGTCCTGAACGACGGCGCTGCCGTCCAATCTCAGCCTCGATGGCGCAGATGAAGCTGCCGCCGGGTCATTGACGGGGAGCTTCGAGCGGCAGACGCCAGGCGTTTCCTTTGCGTCTGCTCCTGCCGCCCGAAGGCTCGACTACTTGCTCGGAGGCACCAGCGGCCACGTGCCGGTCGTCGGCGTGCCCTGCAGCTTCTCGCGGTTGGCCGCGTTGATCTTGGGGTCGCGCCAGGCCGTCGCGTCCCACTTGCGCTTGAGGTCGTCGCGGATGTGGTGACCGGAGCGGCCGACTTTCGCGATCTCGACCTCGCCGAGGTCACCGTCCTGCAAGGGCCCCAGGTTGCCGTGGTTTGTGCCGGCCATGATCACGTCGCCCGGCTTCAGCGTCATTACGTGCGAGATCGCCGAGATCATGAACGGTATCGGGTGATCCATGTCGCTCGTGTTGTAGGTTTGACGCATCGTGCCGTTGACGTAGTACTTGACGTCGAGGTCGTTGGGGTCTGCGATCTCGTCGGCCGTCGTGATCGCGGGGCCCAGCGGCAGAAACGTGTCGAAGGACTTGCCGTACTGGTAGCCAGACAGCGTCGCCTCGCCCTCTTCGGGAGCACGGGCGGAAACGTCGCAGCCGGTCGTGTAGCCGAAGACGTAGTTGAGGGCGTCGCCCGGTGACACTTCCTTGCAGTCCTTGCCGATGACGATCGCGAGCTCGGCCTCGTGGTTGAAGATAACCGGCTTGAACTTCGGGAAGACCACCGTCTCATTCGGGCCGATGACCGCATCCGGCGACTTGAAGAACGTGCGCAAAGGACGCGGCGGCGTAACCTTCACGCCTTCCATGTAGTTGCCCTCACCCATGATCACTTTGCCGGGCCGCGGAACAGGCGCCCGTAGGCGGACCTGCGCCATGGGGATCACCGTACCCGAGTTCGACAGCTGCTCGAGTCGCGACCGCAGCCTTTCCCAGTTACCGATGATCTCTTCAAGCAGGATCTGCGGGCGTACGTTCGGCAGATCGGCGACCTCGCCCGAGATGTCGACGACGCCGTCGTCTTTGACAATGCAGGGCTTCCATTCGTCGTAGAACCCGATTTTCACTTCACTACCTCTTTCCAAGTCTCGCGCCACGTCTGCGAATGTGGATCTGGTGCGTCGCCGATTCTACTACTCCGGACCGGCTCTGGCGCATCTTCAGCCAACCTTCTTTGCTGATGGCTGCTACAAGTCAGGCGGTCCTTGGGAAAAAGGAGACGGGAGGAAGGTCTGCCTGGCCCACCCAGCTCGACCGAGACGTGGCCTTCGCCCGGATCAAGGCAAGGCCTCGACGACGTTGCACGACGACCCGTCACACGAGAGGCGCAGGCTCTGGGCCGAGCAATCCCTGTACCAGAGGACCAGGCCGGGCCGTCTTCCCGATGCGGCGTCCTGCCTAACGGTGCACCGGTTCTTTCCAGACAATCTGGTCAGGCGGCCTCGCTGTCGCGGCCGCCTTGCGCTAGCACATCATCGATTGGTCCGGGCTTCCCCAGGAAGTAGCCCTGGCCGTGGTCGACGCCCAGTTCACGCAGAAGGTCTAGCGTCGCCTGGTCGCCGACGAACTCAGCCACGGTCTCCTTGCCAAGACCGCACGCCATTTCGACCATGGATTTGACGAGATGCTGATCGGCCGTGTCGTTCGGGAGATTGCGGATGAAGCTTCCGTCTATCTTCAGGTAATAGTAGGAAGACAGTCCAACTCCGAAATCATCGATGGCGAACTTGCAACCGAGGGCGCGGAGGTAACGCAGGAACTCCTGCGCCTTCAAGACGTTCGTAATGGTCGCCGTTTCGGTGATCTCGAACATTATCGACGCCGGGGAGAGCCCGGTTGCTCTAATCCTCTCAGAGATTAACGGCAAGAGCTCAGGATCATCGAACGCCTTGGCGGAGAGGTTTACGGCAAGGTGAATCGGTGTATTCGCTGCCTCTCTTTGGGCCAGAACATCGATTGCCTTGCTGACGACCGCGCGGTCCAGGGCGTGAATCAGGCCGGAGCGTTCAGCCACGGGCAGGAAGGCGTCAGGCCCGATGATGCTGCCGTCGGGAAGTTTCATCCGGGCGAGAACCTCCCAATGAACGGACTCGGACTTGAGGTTCTTTATCGGTTGCGCATAAAGAATCAGGCCGTCGTTCTCCAGTGCCTCTCGGACGCTTTGCTCAATCACTCGACGATTGCCCGATTCGAATACGACGAGAGTACTTGCATCGTAGAACCTGATGGCTGTGACCCAGTCCGGCTGGAAATCGAACAGCCGGAGGCTGCCAAGCTCCTGGTCGTCCTCGACGCCCGTCATTCGCCTGGCGGCGCGATTGAGAAACTGAACCCTGCCTTCAACGTCACTGATGCCGACAAAATCCGGCGTTGCTTCCAGGGTTGCGAACAGCCTGCCAAGCTCATCGGTTCGTTCGGCCAGGAGCCGGTTAGATTCTTCGATCTCGGAGGCGTATCGCTCTTTGTCTTCGAGAGTCAGCTGAAGCTCAGCCAGCGTCGCTTGCAGTTCTTGCGAGCGCTGGCGTTCAGCCAAGAATGTGCTTTGAAATTCATCCGCGAAGACCTTGGCCTGCTCGTAGGCGTGAAAAAACTCCTCCAGCGCCGCCGCCGGATCAGCGTTCTGGCCGCCAGACACCTTGTAGAGCTCATGAAATCTGTCCGCAAACGTATCGATGACAGAGTTCCCTTTCTTAAGCAGCCTTTTCGAGAATCTCGTAGACCTTCGTCAAGAGGTTCGCCGGACTGAAGGGTTTGATCATGTAGTCGTTCGCGCCCGCATCCTTCCCAGCTTGTATGTCACTTACCTGCCCCATGGCAGTCAGCATCAGGATGTAGGGCCCCTCGGTTCCTTGAGCCCGTATCGTCAGACAGACCTCAAGGCCGGTCATTTCAGGCATTCGGATATCAAGGATGGCCAGGTCCGGCTCCGTTTCCAGGGCTCGTTGGAGTGCCTCAGCTCCATTTCTTGCAATCAAGATCTCAAACGAAGGATCTCGTGATAACGTCACCTTGACTAATTCACGAATCATCTCTTCGTCGTCGGCAATAAGAATTTTATGCACGGTCGTTGGTCCCCTTAGGCGGCTATGTGGTCAGCGGGTGATTGGTGAAGAGGCAGGTCGAGGGTGAAAGTACTGCCCCGAGCGAGCTCGCTCTCGACGAAGAGACGTCCACCCATGAGCTCGACGAGCTGTTTAGTGATGTAAAGGCCAAGGCCGGTGCCGCGGACGCTGGGGTCGTTGGATTCGAGGCGATGGAACCTTTCGAAGATGCGGTCGAGTTGGTCGTGCGCAATGCCCTGACCGTGGTCGTGGACTTCGAGGCGAAGGCGACCGTCCTGAGCCGTGTAAGTGACCTCCACCGGCTGGTTGTCAGGTGAGTATTTAAGGGCGTTGTCGACGAGGTTGGTTAGGGCCTGGCTGAGTTTGCCATGATCCGCTTCAATTTCGATCGGTGCGTCCGCCGAGATTAGAACCTCACGTTCGGGAGTGCGACCTGCCAGTACGCGTCGGACGGTCTCATTGACGCAGTCGTCAAGCGCGAAGCTCTCCGAATGAAGAACTACGGATTTGGAAGCGAGTCTGCTTGCGTCCAGTAAATCTGAGACCAGATCGGAGAGACGTTTCGCCTCGCTGTTGATGCGTCCGGCCCACTCCTGCTCACGTGAATTGGCATCAAGGCTCTCGGACAGGAGCTCAGCGAAACCTTGAACACCGGTGAGTGGAGTTCGGAGCTCGTGGGAGGCATGCCGATGAATTCATCCTTCATCTGCTCAACCTCGAATTCTTTAGTGATGTCACTGAGGAGTAGGCCTTTGCCGAGGTCACGGTTGTTGGTGTCACGCACCGGGAACATGGAGCAGCGCAGGACCTTCTTGCGAGGTAAGGCAAGGACGAGGTTGGCGGTGCGCGAGGAATCGGCAGCAACGCTGAGGCCTCTGAACTTAGCAAGAGTAGCGTCCTGGTCCTCAGCACTCTGACTTAGGATGGCTTCGAGGGAAGCTTGATTCGTCAGGAGGAGGTCCTGGGGGGCCTTGCCGAGGATCTCCCCGACCTGAGCGCTGTAGTAGGAAATTTCGCCGTTGGCGCCGATCATGACGAGGCCGGCCGCCATGCTGTCAGCCAGGGAGGCGAGGTTGGCCTGTTCCTGCTCCTGAACCCGCAGAGCCTGCTCCATCTCCAGCGTCCTAGCGCGGGCTTCATAAAGCTCTCTGGTTTCGGTGGTGTCGCGACAAACAGTGGAGAAGTAAGCCACTTCACCGGCTTCGTCTCGGTGGGCCAGGATCACCTGGGAAACCGGAATCGCCGAGCCATCAGACTTGAGCAGAGCCGACTCGCCTTGCCAGGCTCCGCTGCTTATCGCAGCCGGAATGGCGATCTCTTGGATCAGGCTTGCTGCCTAGGGAGGATGGAAATCGGGAATACCAGTCGTGCTGACGTCGATGTCTCTAGGCATGCCTACCATATCCAGGCCAGCCTGGTTGACATAGCGGGCACGGCCATCGACGTCAGCGATGCCCACGAAGTCGGTCGTCGCCTCGAGGATGGAACTCATCCTGGTCAGATCGCGCGACGATGTCTCAACGTCCTCGGCCATACTGTTAAAGGCATCAACGAGGGGCTGGATCTCCTCGATTTCAGCTCTCGAAATACGCTGTGAGAGATTGCCTGACCCGATCTTCCACATCGCCGACCCAAGGGCAGAGAGCGGCTTGGCAAGCTGCCTTGGCAAGAATGCGGCCCCAAGGAGTGCGGTTAAGAGTACGAAGCTAAGCGCCAGGAGCAAACCTCTTTGAGTACTGGCCACAATGGCAAACGCCTCAGATTTCGCCTGTACGACACCGATTTGCCAGCCGAGTCCCTCAATGTTCGTAAGAGCGCCTAAGGTTTCAACCGAGCCATCAGAGAACTCGAGGAGGATGGAATGCGCCCTACCGAGGTCATGGGCATCATCGAGGTCATGAGCGGGGGCTGCATGCGGGGCGGAGATGTCGTCTATCAGCGCATCGGACGAGAGCTTCGTGAGGAGTCGTTCGGAATCGGGGTGAGCAATTAGATTGCCGTTTTGGTCGAGGGCCAGAGCATGACCAGAGTCGCCGATAGCCAACGGCTCTAGTAATTTCCAGATCTCCTGCATCTCCATTCTGCCGACAACGATTGCGGTTACTCGACCGTCTTTCACAACGGGAGCAGAAATGTTGATGACCAGATCCATGGTATCCGGCGCGACCAGGACCCGGGAAACGTAAGTATCTCCAGCCAGAGCATTTGTGAAGGCAGAACTGCTCTTCCATGAGCCCAAATAACTGAAGGTAGTCGAACTCCGCGCTTGGCCTTGAGGCGTCAATACTGTGATGTCCTCGAAGACCTTGAAGAAGTCAGATGCCTGATGGAGTTGCTCCAGTTCAAGTTCTGGGTCGACGTCACCTGAGCCAACAAATGGATTGGCGGCCAGGAGTTCGATGTTTGTCCTGGCTTCATCCAATTCGTTGCGAACAGCGAGAGCTTGCAGTTGCGATGATTCCAAGAGGCGCTCCTCGGCTCCGCTGATCACGTTAGGCCGCATGGAGAGAAGGAGGAAGCCGAAGACGATAGCGATAGGCAAGATGCCAACCAGGATCAGCAGACGGTTCAGTCGAGCCTTGAGACTCTTGCCCAGAACACGCTGCATCAATTGATGCCCCTTCCTGCCCGTGCTGCTTCTCATTGAGAAGCAGCTCCCTCAGTTGGTAGAAAGGGCGGGAGCCTCTATGGCAGCCCAGGCTTCATTTCAGAGCGTGCGTAGTCCGGAATCCCATACGATCCAGGCTTCCAGGTTGTCAGAGTCCGGATAGATCGTCGGATCGGAGCGGTATTCCTCACTGATCAGACCCATGTCGAGGGCGGCTTTGTTTGGCGAGGCATAACCGGCCCATTCGTTGGCCTCTGTCTGGTTCTCGGGGTCCAGGATGAAGTTCATGAAGGTAGCGGCTGCGCTCTTGTTCCTGGCATCACGTGGCATCGCAAACACGTCCAGGTAGATGTCTGCTCCCTCTTCCGGTATGAAGAATGCAAGGTCTGGGTTTTCAGTGATTGCAATGGCTGCGTCGCCGTTGTATGCCATCGCTGCCCAGAGTTCCTCGCTTACCATCGCTTCCTTTATGTTCCATGGCTCCATGAAGCTGTGGAGCAGGAGCTTTTGCTCTCGCAGTATCTCAACCACCTCGGCCAGTTGTTCTGGGTCGCTGGAATTCAGCGAATAGCCCAGTGACTTCAGAGTCATACCGATGACGACCACAAAGTCACTATCCAACGCCACTCGACCAGCTAACCGCGGATCACGGAGCGCAGCCCAGCTCAGCTCTTCGGGCTCGAAGAACTTGGTGTTGTAAATAACGCCAGTCGAGCCCCAATCGAACGGGACGCTGAACTTGTTTCCTGGGTCGCCAGCTAGGCAGGATCGATATTGGCGAGGTTGGGGATATTGGCCCGGTCCAATTCAGCCAGGAGTCTAAGCCCACTTAGCTCCGCGACAAGGGCGTCGGAGGCAGAAATGACGTCGTAGGCACTGGTATCAGACT
This sequence comes from Dehalococcoidia bacterium, assembly GCA_965197795.1. Classification (GTDB taxonomy): domain Bacteria; phylum Chloroflexota; class Dehalococcoidia; order DSTF01; family WHTK01; genus WHTK01. The sequence continues at coordinate 2,201,055 of OZ240228.1, forward strand.
CTACGAGAGCCTGAAGCTCTGGCTCGTCGGCGAAATACTTCATGATGACGGTAACGCCGGTTTCGGCCTCGAACCTGGCGATCACATCAGGTGATATGTACTCCTCGTACGTAAGGATGACCAGCTCGGTTCCTCGTATGTCGTCAGCCGCAGACTCGTTTGACCCTCCACTGGACCCGCAGGCAATCAGTAACAGGAGTGCTAGAGATGTCGCGATAATTGAAAAGTGCTTCATGAGGCTCCTTTGCAGAGTATGAACAGATAGTTATCGACGCCTGCCTCGGTGGTTTAAGAGGCTGCTTCATGTTGAAGGGTTGAATGCAAAGATCGCTTCACGCGTGAAGGTGTCGCCCTGATTAAACTCGCTTTCGGCGCGCACCACCCATCGATGCGAAGACGACGTACCGGTCGTCTTGCAGGTACATGAGTGGTGTGACGCACGCTTGCCGCGTCCTTGCGCCTCTCGAATGAAGGATCAGGATGGAACCTCGATGCGAAGTGGCGGTTACGACTCCGCCGCTGGCGCGAAACTCCTCTATCACTTGCCGGTTCTTCTGGTTCAGCAGAAGCCTCTCAGAACGTAGTCGACCTTTAGCAGGGCGTCTTGGACTCTAAGGAGACTAGCTTCCATTACCATAGGGCCCACGATGGTCTTCCTCAGTTACTCGCAAGAAGAGTTGGATCGCGCCTACAACCAGCGGGCCTACGCAGTGAACCAGGAGCAGGTCGAGCTGCGACTGAAGGCGCGCTCTCAAGAAGCGCGGCAGAGGCTGGGGATGCCATGGCGGCTGTCTTACGGCGAATCGACCGCCGAGAGGCTGGACATTTTCGAATCGCATGATGCCCCGGCCCCGACGGTGGTCTACGTGCACGGCGGAGCGTGGCGAGGTGGCAGCGCGGAAAACTCAGCCTTTCCGGCCGAGGTCTTGATCGACGCCGACGTGAACTACGTCGCCCTTGATTTCAGCCTCGTTGATGACGCCGGCGGCAGCTTGTATCCGATGGTAGAGCAGGTTCGCAAGGCTGTTGCCTGGGTCTACCACAATACTGCAAGCTTCGGAGGCGATCCCGGGCGCATACACCTCGTTGGACACTCCTCAGGCGCCCACCTCGCTGCTTGTGTGCTCTCGACCGACTGGCAGGCGAACTTCGGTCTGCCTTCGGACGTGATCAAGACGGGGTTGTTGGCCAGTGGCATGTACGACCTGTACCCGGTGAGTCTTTCAGCCCGTAGCCAGTACGTGAGCTTCACCAGCGGAATGATTGAGGATCTGAGCCCCATACGACGGGTAGAAAGCTGGAAGGTGCCCGTTATCGTTGCGTACGGAACTCTGGAGACGCCGGAATTCCAGCGCCAATCGCAAGAGTTCGCGGACGCTCTAGGCAGGGCTGGGAAAGACGTCAAGCTACTGGTCGGTGAGGGCTATAACCACTTCGAGATTCGAGAGACCCTCGGAAATCCATACGGCCTGCTGGGGCGCGCGGTTCTGGAACAGGTGTGCCGCATCGACTGAGCGCCGCTTCGCTCTGCAAGACGACCCTGAGTGAGGTATTAGAGAGCTCGAGAATCTGCCACGCTGCAGGGGTCAAAGTAGGTGGAAGCCGATCGCATCCAGGCGCCAGGAAGCGAAGCCTGGCTTAGTGTGACGGAGGCCTGTAGTGGCCGAAAGTGTGGTCGTAGTCTCGTTGTTGCTCGTCCGTCAGAAATGCGTCCTCGATCCCTCGGATCTTCTCGTCGCCGAACAGGGCGTAGTCGTCAAACCTGAAACGCCCCCACTTGCCTATCGTAGGTGCGGGGCGAGCGTCCAGGGCTGCTTGTCCGCGCTCCCGCAGATCGTTGAGTAGCTCCCAGGTTCCCTGGAGAGGTGGCGAGCTGGTGATAGCCGGGAACAGGCATACGGACACCCCCATCTGCTCGAGCTGCTCGAGTGTGGGGATCGGTGGCGGGCCGGCGAAGTGTGGCAGTACCGGTCCCGGGATTTTCTCCGCGGCGAAGGCCACGTCTTCTATCGTCTGGACGTTGTTCAACCAGATGAGGTCGACCTTGGCTTCCTCGACGTAGGCGATGCATCGCTCGACCGCTTCTTCGAACGATCCGTTCTCCGCGCCGATAAAATCGCAGCGGGCGCAGACCACGAAGTCTGGATCCAGCTCCGCCTTAGCCGCCATGGCTGCCTTGTACTTACCGATGGCATCGGCCTGGGAGATGCAGCGGCGACCGGGGCCACCTCCAGAGCGCTTGGGCGATTCCTGGTCCTCGATGTTCATGCCGGCTGCCCCTGCACGAATGAACCCCTGGACGGCGTGATAGACGCTTAGTGCGTTTCCATACCCTGTGTCAGCGTCGACCAGGATTGGAATGTTGCAGGCGGTGGTTACGCGCTGAGTCGCCTGAGTCATCTCCTCCCGTCCCATCAGGCCGACATCGGGTAACCCCAGGATCTGGGCGGACACCTGAGAGCCGGCGAGAAAGAATGAATCGAGACCGGCGACCTCCACCATTCGGGCCGCGACCGGGCTGAAGCCGCCCGGCATGAGCAGCAACTTTGGCTCCGTAAGAAGGCGCTGAAACCGTGTGGTCACCTTCTCAGTTTGGGAAACCATCGTTTACCTCCTGCTACCAACCGTTGGAGCGTCGGGGGATGCTGAGGACGCGGGACACTGTGCCACAGTAGGCTCTGGTTTGAGTCTGCTGAGCACATGGGGCGGTGTTCGATTAAATGCTACCGGTTCCGACCCAGATTACAATCTTCACAGTCTTTCCCACGAAGAATGATTCAAGGAGGCGATTATGGCTATCGAACGATTCACGACCATCACGCTCCAAGTCTCGGACGTCGAACGCTCTCTACAGTTCTACCGTGACGGGCTTGGCCTCTCGTTCAATCCCGCGACCTCCGAGAGTGCCGTTGGGGCCGAGGTTGGCGGCGTGTTCCTCCTCCTGCACAAAGACTTCGAACCCGGCCTTCAGGGAAAGGAGCGTGGAGTAGGAATCGAGCTCCATTTCGGTGTACCTGACGCGGATGTGTACTTCACGGAGCTGCGGCAGCGAGGTATTCAGCCTTACGGCGAACCCGAGGATCAACCCTGGGGCCGCGTCTTCTCCGTCGGTGACCCCGACGGATACGAGATCGAGTTCGTTGCACCGCTCGCGAAGGACAAGCAGTAGAGCGCTGTAGGCGGCACTGGCACGACCACCGCTGTCAGGCCAGAACCAAGAAGGTTTGTAGGAGGAATATGGGCTACTCAATGTTCGCACCGACCGGCGTGACGTACGTCGACGCAAGTAAAGTCCAGAGCGGATACACGCTCTTCACCACGCTCTCGGGCGATCAGACCTACCTCATGGACATCGCAGGCGAGATCGTCCGGTCCTGGCGCCCACCCGAGCCGTGGAAACCCTATTACGGTTACTTCATCGAGAACGGGAACCTGTTGCTGCGCTGCACCACCGGCAGGGAGTCCTGGGGGTTCGGTGGCGCCAGCGGCGCCGTTGTCGAATTGGATTGGGATGGCAACCTGGTGTGGCAGTTCGAGCGTCCAACGCTGCATCATGACCACTGCCGCCTTCGCAACGGCAACACGATGGTCCTGGCCTGGGAGCTCCTCGATTCGGCAGTCGCCGGTCGCGTTCAAGGTGGCGTGGCGGGCAGCGAGCTGGCGCCGGGCGTCCTCGACGAGGACTTCTGCTGGGTCCCGGACCTCGCGGCACAGGCGGGGTCCGAACGGCCGCCGGGCTCGATAATCAGCGACGTTCTGTTCGAAGTCGACGCCAATGGCGAGGTTGTCTGGGAGTGGCACGGCAGCGATCACCTGGACCCAGAGCTCGACGTGATCTGCCCGTTAGAGGGCAGGCAAGAATGGACCCACGGCAACGGTGTCGACGAGATGGCGGACGGCAGCCTCCTGCTGAGTTTTCGTCAGACCAGCACCGTCCTTACGCTGGACCGATCTTCCGGGGACGTGCTGTGGCGCTGGGGGCCGGGGACGGTTTCGCACCAGCACGACCCTACGCCGCTGCAGAACGGCAACGTCCTGCTCTTCGACAACGGGGAACACAGGCTTCGTGGCTCGTGTCACTCTCGCGTGGTTGAGATGAATCCACGAACCAACGAGATCGAGTGGCAGTACGCCGGTTCACCGCCGCTTTCGTTCTTCAGTACGGGCATTAGCGGCGCTCAACGGTTGCCGAACGGCAACACCTTCATCTGCGAGGGCAGGACTGGGCGCCTATTCGAGGTGACGCAGGGAGGCGAGATCGTCTGGGAGTTCGTCAATCCGTACGAGTTTCCACACAGAGGAGACGACCGCAACCGGGCCGTGTTTCGAGCACATCGCTACTTGGCAGACGGGCCTGAGTTGAAGAATCGGCTCTGACGTTGCGGCCAAGACGTGGTGGTGGTGGTTTGACAGCCTGCCTCGCCAGGGACATGATCGCTCCATCAGGAAAACGGAGCGCGAGCTTAAGATTCGATACGCGCGCTGGGCTTGAACACGATAAGGAGGCAGACGGCCAATGGAGAATCAGGAGCCTGTGGCGGTTATCGAAGGACCGAAGGGCACGGCTGAAATCTATGAGGCGGTCGTCAGCAACATAATCGAGTATCAGGTCAAGTTCAACGAACAAACGAAGATTTTCAACAATCTCGGTGAAGCGTATCTAGAAGCCGGTGAGCTAGCCGGGACAAAGACGTAAGTGGTGGCTGCCGTAATTAGGCAACAATTGGCGCTGCGTTAGAAGGAAACAAATACATGCTTACTAAACAAGACAACGAGCTTCTCAATCAGGTTGGTCCAGGTTCCTTGATGGGGAATCTGCTCCGCCGTTATTGGGTGCCGGCACTGCTTTCGGAAGAGCTGCCGGAGCCGGATTGCGAGCCCGTCGAAGTGCGGCTACTGGCTGAGGATCTCGTCGCCTTCCGCGACACGGAGGGCAGAGTCGGCCTGGTTGACTCCTGTTGTCCTCACCGCGGCAGTGGCATGTTCTACGGCCGCAACGAAGAGGGCGGCCTGCGCTGCGTTTACCACGGATGGAAGTACGACGTGAACGGCCAATGCATTGACATGCCTTCGGAGCCGCCGACCAGCAACTTCAAGGACAGGCTGAAGATTCCCGCTTATCCTGTGCATGAGTCTGGCGGCATCGTCTGGACCTACATGGGGCCGCCGGAAACGATGACCGGCTTCCGTGATTTCGGCACCGAGAACCTCCCACGTGAGAAGTGGTACGCAACGAAGCAATTCCAGCCCATGAGCTGGCTGCAGTGGATGGAAGGCCTCATGGACACCACCCACAACTCCTGGCTGCACCATTGGAAGGGCAGATTGGACCTGGAAGACGACGGTTCCGATACCCCCGGTACCTATAACTCGCAGGTGGGAATGGAAAAGTTCTGGGGCTATGACCAGGCACCGGACATCCGCGTAGTTGAGGCTTGGCACGGCTTCCGAGCAACCGGCCTGCGCAAGACACCAAACGGCAACACTCACGCTCGGCTCTATGCCTTCGTGATGCCCTACCTCTGCGGACCAGGTGGACGCAGCTTCATCGTCCCGCGCGATGAGAACACGGTCTACGACTATCACTTCGCGACGGTCCACGACGACCTGTGGAAAGACGCGGTCATGGATGGCGGCCTCTTCGGCGGCCGGGGACAGCGGGCTCCGATCCCGGGATTCCCTTTCGAACGCGAGAACATCGACCGTAATCTGGCGAACAAGTATCGCATTGACCGGGAGATTCAGAGGGACGGCACGGTCTTCGCCGGCATTGCCAATGTCAATGCCCAGGACGTGATGGCTCGACAAACGTCGTATACCGACCGAACCAAGGAACACCTTGGCAGCCTCGATCGGAAGATCATTCTGGTGCGCCGGATGTTGATCAACGCGGCAAAGAACCTGGACCGCGGCGGCGAGCCGCCGGCGACCGACCCGTCGCTGCCTTACGACAAGATCGGGTCACCCAGCAAGGTTCTGGCACCGGGCGAAGACTGGACCATCCTCGGGTCTGAGCTCGATCCGATCTACCAGCCCGACGTGGCTCCCGTGGAAGTGCCGCCGCCGCTCGTTACTTCATAAAGCAGTTCTAAGGCGAGAACGAAAGAGGCTGGCCGCCATGGCCAGCCTCTTTTCCGTATTGCAGTGAGGGATGCGAGCAACGCACTTGGCTTCAATCGGCAGGATTACTGGAGGCGCAGTGACTCGGGGCGGCGCAGGTTCCAGATGGCCATCGCCGAAAGGCCAATCGAAGCACTGGCCATGACCGCGATGGATGGCCCGACGGCCTGCGCGAAGCTCCCGAGCAGCAGCATTGTGAAGGGCACCACGCCTATGCCCATGCTGACCAAACCCAGGGCTCGGCCTCTCATCTCATCTTCCGTATTCGTCATGACAAGGGCGCCCTGCATCGTAGCGAAGCCGGAGAGCCCGAAGCCGGCGATCAACAACGAGAGCAAAGCTGCTGGATACCAGCCGGCGAGTGCGAAGAAGATGAGGCACAGGAGGGCCATGCTGCCGCCGCCGACGTAAAGGACGCCCCTGCCAAGAGGCAGCCCTCTTGCGATGAGACTGGCCCCGACGATCGAACCGAAGGCATTGGCGCTCAGCAGTAGGCTTGTCAGCAACGCCCCTACTTCAAGACGCTCGCCGAAGACCGGCACCAGCGGAATGAAAGAGAAGTAGAACAAGTTCATGATCACTGTCACGCCGAGGATGCTAACCAGGCTGGGCCGGTTGTAGGCGTAGCGAAAGGCAGCTGTCAGGTCTTTGAAGACGCCGGCTGATTGGCGGACATCCTGTACCTGACGGGCCGGGAGCTTCAGTCGCAGAAGGACCAGCAGGGCGCAACCGTAGAGACCGCCTATAACCAGGAAGACCTCGCCGACGCCGAGCAGGCTGATCACCGCACCGGCCGTGAGACTTCCCACCATCGTACCGGTCGTCATAGCCAGCGATTCCAGGGCGAGGGCGTTCGTAATGAAGCCCTGCCCGACGACGTCGTACACAAGGGAGCGACGGCTGGTCATGTCGACCACGTGACTGACGCCAATAATGAAGACGTACGGGTAGATCATCCAGGCTTCGACATCGCCGCTCAGCGTGAGGAGGGCCATGAGCACCGAAGCTGGAATCAGGACGGCCAGAAGGAGCGCGATCGTCCTGCCGCGGTCCAGTCGGTCCGAAATGACGCCGGCCGGAGCGCCACCGGCAAACATCGGAGCGAACAGGCACACGCCGACCAGCTGGACCTGAATAGTGGAGTGCGTGAGTTCGTTAACCAGATAGCTGCCGAGAAAGATCGCCGTCCAACGTGCGAGGCCAACGATTAGCCCGATAAGCCAAAGGGCTCGATAGCCGGGCACGGACATGGCGCCCAGAATTCCGGCTTGCTGTGTTGGCGCCGCTTCAGGAACAGGGGTACCAGGACGCTCGGGCCCGTGATCCATGTGAACCTACAACCGCCGCATTGGGCATGATTCCACGTGCTTGGTCACTGCGGTTCCAGTCCGGGGAGAAGCCACCGCCTGAGATTGCTCGCCGTGTCTTCACAGCTCTGTAAGAACAGATCGAGTCGCAGGTGGCTGGGTCCATCGGTGGGTTGGCCTGGTGCTGCCTCAACCGCGACGCACAACGTCTGGGTTTCCTCAACCAGTTGGAGCGATTGATCCGCCGCATATTCAAAGACCTGCAGGGGTGAGGCAGAGCATGTCTCGAGGTGCAGTTGAGAACCGCTTTGGTTGGAATCTGCCTGAACACACATGTCGTACGCAGGCATGTAGAGCGGGCCTGCCGCAGGATGGGCGGCCGTGAACAGCTCGTCCTCCTGGCCCTGGAGCTTACACGTGTGTGCCTGGAGAGCCGCTTGCAGCATGACTGTGTTGGCCGCCCCGGGAACGTCGATGCAGTAGTACTCAGGTTCATCCAGGGCATCGACCAGTTGAATGAGGCTGGTGCCCGAAACGGGTCCAGGGTTTGATTCGGTGACCGCTGATGGCACCGTGTCTGAGCTGCTGGAGCAGGCGGTGAAGATCCAGGCCGAGGCTATTGCCAACGAAATCGACCTGACGACCACGGCTGAAGAGCGACGGCATCCCATCGGCTTCAGTGTAGCCGTGCCGCTGCGATTAGCTGCTGACTTCCAGTGCCACTGGTCATCTCCAGACCGCTAATTCAGGCTTACTGCCGCAGGCTGAGGCGGGGCGCAGCGACTCGTTAACCGTTGGTTGGTGCATTACCGGTCTCAGCCGCCCAAGCCTGAAGGCCACGGCGGAAAGCGAGCCCTCCCATAGGCATGACTACCGCTTCCAGGGCTTCGAGGATTTCGCGGGCAGTCGCGCCTTCATTGAGAGCTACCCGGATGTGTGCCTGAATTTGGTCTGCATCTGCGCGCAGCGCGGTCTCTACGGCGATTTGTAACAGCTCTTTGGTCTTGCGGTCGAGCAGTCGCTGACCGGTGTATGTGGCATGGATGAAGTCTTCATAAGGCTGTACCCATGCAGGATCTGCGGAAGCCATGATGCGATGCATGTCCAGCGTGTAGCCACGGTGCGAGCCCCGCTCGCCGGCGTCCTGGTTGGTCATAGTGTCCGCCCGGACTTTGCTAGCTTTGCCCACAGAGTCTAGCCCTGGAGCACGGGCGGGACCGGCCAAGGTCGGGCTCCCGGCCCGCGGGTGCGTTTGACAGTGCCCGCTTCGACCCTTACGTTCTCGACAGAAGAGGGTATCCGGTGCAAAAGCTTTCATCCTGGCTCGGCAGCTACTGGTGGTGGGTGTCACAAGGCGGCATCGAGCGGAGGATTGTGGGGATCGGAGGCCCCGTTGCCGTCGTTCTGGTCATTGCCGTTTTTGTGTTTGGTAGCGGATCCGAGACCCCGGATACTACTGACGTAGCATCCACCGTTCCGACCAGTACTGTTCCGTCTGTCGTGCAGCAGGACCCCACCGCGCCTCCTGGTCCAGTTGCCACTGCTGAACCACGCGAGCACACCATCCAGAGTGGCGAGAGCCTCTCAGTTATCTGTACCGAACAAGTCCCCGAGCTTGATTTGGATGCCTGCATCGATGAGATCGTTGCACTCAACGGGCTAGCAGACCCTGGTCAGATTGCCGCTGGCGACGTTCTACAGCTACCGAATGGCGCCGCGAGCGACAGCGCGCAACAACCGCAACCGACAGAAGCTCCCTCGGCAACCACGCCTGGTGGTGCTTTCTCACTCGACGACGCAGCGGTCAGTGCGCTGTTGACCACGACATACAAGATCCCACCCGGCGGTCCGGCGCCGGACGCCGACCTCCCGTTCGCACCGGGCGCGGTTGAGGCACGTTGGTACAAGTCAGGCGACCGCTATGTCGTCTACTACCACGGCCTGACTCTCAATGACGGCCACCTCTACTGTCCCGGCAACTCTATTCAAGCTGGCAGCTCTTTCCAGTACGTCAGCAACTCGCCGGCAATTCCTGGCGCGTGTGAAGGCGCTTCGACTCTGGCTACAGAAGGGGCGGCCGGCGTCTACCTGTGTGACGGTTTCGTGATGTATCTGACTCAGATTCCGTCGACGTCGCAGGGAGACCTTTACGGTACCGTTGAAATTTTCGAGGCCGACGGCACTTTGATTGGCCTCACGAGCGTGGCCTCCACAAGCCTTGGCGACATCCCCGAAGTCGACCTGGGCCCCTGTAGCGGACCGGTTCGCTAATACCTTCCCGGTATCGGACGCATACGATTGGCGGCTAGCTGCCGCGTGCCATGTTGATCCGGACGCCACTGCCGCCGAAGAGACCATGGAGATGCGGATACTGAATCGTCGAGGATTGCTAAAGGCCTCGCGGCCGTGCTGATTACATCTTGACGTTGACAGATTTTCCATCTGTCTCGATACTTCGTATACAAAAGCAAGTTCTAAAGGCTCGCTAGACCCTTCTGCAGGAGGAACCAGGTAATGCTATCGAAATCAGATAACGAAGTACTCTGTCGCGTTGGTCCCGGTTCGTACATGGGCGACCTGTATCGCCAGTACTGGTTCCCGGGAATGCCGTCCTACGAGCTGCCAGCGCCCGACAGTCCGCCGAAGCGCGTCCGCTTCCTCGGTGAGGACCTGGTGGCGTTCCGTGACAGCAACGGCGATGTCGGCCTGGTTGCCCAATCGTGCCCGCATCGGGGCGCCAGCCTATTTTTCGGCCGCAACGAAGAGGCCGGCCTGCGCTGCGTCTATCACGGCTGGAAGTTCGACGTCAGCGGCGCCTGCATCGACATGCCATCGGAGCCCGCCGAATCCAACTTCAAGAGCAAGGTGAGGGCCAAGGCCTACCCGACCCACGAGGTCAACAAGATGATCTGGATCTACATGGGTCCGCGTGAGGTGCCGCCACCCTTCCCGGAGTTCGAGGTCACGACGTTCCCTGACGAGCAAGTCATGGAGCCGAGGATCATGATGGAGGAGGCCAACTGGTTCCAGAACCTGGAAGGCGACATCGACTCGGTTCACATTGACTACCTGCACTCCCGTGTGCGATTCGACTCGATCGTCTCGGGCAACATTGACGGCAAGTTCGTCCGCGACCGCGCGTCCACCCTCGACGTCGTCCCGACCGAATACGGCGCGTTCTATTCCGCCAAGCGTCGCTACAACGAAGCCGGCGACATCTGGCATCGCATCACCCAGTACATCTTCCCGGCCCACACCATGATCGCCGCCGGCACCGGTGGTCAGGTTACGCTGCGCAGCCACGTGCCGTTGGACGACCACTACTCGATGATGATCTCGCAGACCGTCAACCTCGAGCGCCCGGTTACCGCCGAGGAGAACGCAGAAGCACGAAACGCCTATGAGAGCGTGGGCGGTTATGTGCCGGTGACCAGCGACCCACGCGATCGCTACGCAACGGTTGCGAACAAGCACAACGACTACTTCCTCGACCGCGACCTTCAAAGCAAGCTTTTCATCGGCGTCGAAGCGGCGGGCAACCTGCAAGATCGCGCAATGACCGAGCCAATGACCAACGAAGACGGCATCGAGCCGATCTACGACCGGTCCAAGGAACACCTCGCCACCACGGACAGCATGGTCATCATGGCCCGACGCATGATCATCAAAGCAGCGAGGGTCCTTCGCGAACAGGGCGTGGCTCCGGCCAACGTAGATAACGTCAGCCTGGACGCCGTACGGTCCACATCAATCGTCCTGCCGCCTGGAGCCGATTGGGTGAAGGAGAGTGAGCAAGGCAGGACAGCGGCCCCGAGCCAGGAAGTTGTCTACGTGGCTCAGCCGTAAGCCCTGCTGGCAACGTCAAAAGCAGCCGTTCTCGATCCTGAATCAGAGCGGCATTACGGGACGTGTAGGTAAGCCGATCTACACGTCCCGCTTTTCTTCGGTACGGCTAGGGTCAACCAAAAGCTCAAAGGCAAGCGAGTTTATCCACTTGAAACCAAGGGGATAGTTGTAGTTGTTGGATAGCACCATCAAGCGGGGTTGCCTGTCCTGCATACACGCGCCTAGCCGTAAGAGGGAGTTAAACCGGCTGGCTGGTTATCGGTTACGATCAGTCATCCCAGCGGACCAGACTGGGATTCAAGCTAGCGAGGATGAAGATGGCAAAGCTCAGGCACATCGCGCTCTCTGTTCCCGACCCCGAGAAGTCGGCCGATTTCTACTGCGCCGCGTTCGATATGGAGCGCGTCGGTACGACCGACTCGCCATTGGCGACGGGCTGCTTCGTCTCGGACGGCGTGCTCACCGTCGCGCTGCTCAAGTACAAGACTGACGCTTGGGCAGGCTACGTCGAGGGCGAGGATGAACGAGGCAAGGATTACGTTGGTCCGCATCACTTCGGATTCTGGGTCGACGACGTGGCCGAGACCGAGGCCAAGATCGAGAAGGCCGGTGGCAAGTACTTCCAGGGAAGGCCGTCAGAGGACGCTCCAACCACTTTCTATGAGATGAAGTTCCGTGATCCGGACGGAATCATCCTGGACGTCACGCACCTTGGCTGGCGAGGCGCGGTGAAAGACGTAGTCCCCGTGAAAGAAGACTAGGAGAAGTTCGCCCAGCCAAGTGCTCGCGGTTCGCGATACGAATCGTGTCTCCGTCGCCCAGAGCAGTCATCGGGAGAAAAGATGAAGTTCGGAATGTTCATGCTTACTCAGTCCGCGGACGGTGGATCGCAGGCACAGGTCTACAAAAACAGCCTGCAACAGGCCCGTCTGGCCGACGAGCTTGGGTTTAACGCGGTCTGGCTGGCCTAACACCACTTCTCCAGCTACGGCTATACGCCAAACCCGTTGATGTTCGCGGTGCGCCTTGCCTCGGCAACCCAACAGATTCGCGTGGCGACCGCTGTGGTTGTTGTGCCGCTCTACCACCCGCTGCGGTTAGCTGAAGAGATATCCTTCGCGGATCATTTGACCGGAGTCGCTTGGAAGTCGGCTTTGGCAGCGGTTATCAGCCCGACGAGTTCCAGCGCTTTGGTCTAGACATCGAGGCCAAGCAGCGCCACTTCGATGAGGGCCTGGAAATCATCACCAAGGCCCTGGCGGAAGAGGTGTTCAGCCACAACGGCGAGCTGTACACGATTCCCGACTCCACGCTGTTTCCCCGGCATTGCAGCAGCCGCACCCACCCTTCTGGATCGCCGCCCAGCGGGCCGAGAGCATTGCCGCAACCGTGAGAAGAGGATTCAAGTGCATTACCGGGGGCTCCACGGCGCCATCTGGAACCGTCCTTAATAACTGGGAGGCGTTTCGACAGGCCGTTGATGATTCAGGTGCGGGCTGGCCACAGGAGTTTGCCATCCAGTCTCAGGTCTACGTCTCCGACACCGAGGAAGAGGCTCGCAGTCAGATGGACAACGCCTTGTGGCACCTGAGGATCGCAAACGCGCTTCGCAACAATCGCCAGAAGGTGGTGAAAGGAGTGGCGATTGAGGAGCCGCTTAAGGAAGAGCCAGACCTCGACGTCATGTACGACGAATGGCACTGTTTGGCACTCCCGACACCGTCTGCAGGAAGCTGGAGCGACTACTGACCAAGACGGGGATCACCTACCTCAACGGTGTGTTCGCAATCGGGCGCCTGCCGCACGACCAGGTTTGCCGGTCGATGAGCATGTTCGCGAAGGAGGTCATGCCCCACTTCAAGGACAGGCTTGGAATGGCTGCGCCCAATGCCCCCGACAAGAAAACCAACTGAGCACCCCGTCATCGCTGATTCCGGGACAGGGCATGCAGCCTGCGCTGGAGCGAGCGCTGGAGGCTGTTGAAAGCGTCAGGCAGGTCCTGCCGCCATCGAAATCCCACGTCCGCGCCGGCGGGCTGAGCGGGAGAAGGCTGAGCGCTAGGCCTTCCGATATGCTTCGGGGCTGAGACCAGCAACGTCCTCGCAGCGAGGCAGGAACCGATGCTGCGGGCGACGCAGTCGCTGTTGACGGCTCTTACGCCGCGGATCCCGGCGGCGACATACTCGGAGTATCAATTTCTTGCGACGGCGGCACTGTGGAAATCTGCATAACTTGGATGCGTGAGCCAGCCGCCTGGAGTTGGGTGGTTGGGGTCCAAATCGCCGGTAAAAACATTCGCCATAGAGCACCATGCCAGAGTCGATTCACACTCGCCTGGCGTCCTTGAATTCTCTGCGACCAATGATGGGCGCGTCTGCATGAAAGTGAATTGCCCCGATTACGAGCCAGGGGGCAATGGATGGTGGTCACCTTTTACCAAGAGAGCGAGGGTGGTCCAGGAAGAACCGGTGATTCAGTAAGCGAGGGGCAATAACGCCTAATTGTGGGCGAGCTCGGGACCGGGCCGGCATCAGTGATCGATGCCGGAGACGTCCCGACCCACTGCCACGGTCTCGAAAGCGCTGATCCGGGGGCCTTCAACTGAACAGGGTTGGGCAAGAGTCACGCCGTCAAACGGAGAAAGAATGGCGCACTCGGAGGGATTCGAGGCTGTTCTCTCGACACCAATTATCAGAGGTTACGCACCGTACCTGATTCGTACTCGTGGCTTATGGGATTCAGCGCGCCTCGGCGACTACTAGTCACGGACTCTGATCGACTACTGTGAAACCGGACGGCTCCAGCAGTTCCCGATACTCGGTTAGAGTCCGCTGCTGACCGCCGGAGAATGCGAGCATCTGAATGTCCCTCAGCTTGGTGATCGAAGGGCTGTTGTCTTCAGGCACCATCCCTTCGTTAACAAGCAGCTTTGCGCCGGTTGACATCGTGCGGCGGCAGTTCGCCAGTATGGTCAGGCAACTCTCGTCGGGCCAGTCGTGTAGGATGTTCGACAAGTTGTAGACGTCACCGCCGGAAGGTACGAACTCGAAAAAGTCACCGCCCTCGATGCGACAGCGGCTCTCCACGCCCGCCTCCCTTAGTACGGAGGGAGCACCCTCTACGACGTTAGGAAGGTCAAACAGCACACCTTCCAAGTCTGGATTCTTTTGGAGCACGGCAGCCACTTCATTCCCTTGCCCGCCGCCAACGTCGATGAACACGCTTGTGCCTGAGAAGTCAAAGTCCAGTGACGACCGGTAAAATGCACTAGCGGGGAGGTTGGTCATGGCCTCGTTGAAGATTCGGGCCTCATCCTCGTGTTCATCCATGTACTCAAAGAGAGACTTTCCGTTTGCAAGCTTGAACGCGTTCACACCGTTCTTGATGCCTTCAGATAGCTGAGCCAACGCGGCCCAACGTGAAGGAGAGCCAATCATGAGCGTGCTGGCATAGTGGGAGCCAGCGACGTCACTTCGCAATAAGTTGCTGACATCTGTGAGGCCGTACCGCCCCTGGTCATCCTTGTCGAACACACCCTCGCCGACCAAGAAACGCAGGAGTCTCATAAGAGAGGTTTTGTGGGAGCCTGTTGAGGTCGCAAGAAACTCGACATCCTTCGGCCCTTCGGCAAGGATGTCAGGTATGCCAAGGGCTACCGCGGCATAGTAGGCGCCGGTTCGAATGTGACCCGTCATCGTCTGAGTTATCTGTACATCTGGGGGAAGTTGGCCACGTGGATTGCCCTGGGAATCGCTCGTCATACCGTACCTCTCGACACTTACCTATCCGCAACGAGTAGATTCGAGGCCGCAGTGATTCTGTCGTCTAGGGGTCAGAGTGTCAAACGGAGAAAGGATGACGCACTCGGAGGGATTCAAGGCCGTTCTCCCGACACCAAATATTCGGCGATTCGCTCCGTATCTCATACGCCGCCGGTGACTACGCCTTCAGCAGCCCGCGCCATCCCAGCGCCCGCTCCAACGCGGGCTGCATCTCTTGTCCTGGGACGCTTGCTGTTTAGCTTGGCAACTCAATGGCGCCGAGTTGCAGCATCAGTACCCCCGTATCCGAGAGGCCCCAGTGTTCGATAGCCTTCCAACCCGCGATGCGAAGGAAGTCAGCGACGGGAGTCCTCACCTGTCTGCCGGTTGCCGGAATGCCCAGGAACTCACCTTGATGTATACCGCTCATCGTTGCACGAACGAAGACCTTATCTCCCTGGGCGATCATGTCATCCACGGTGATGGTGAAGTCGCCGAAGGCCTTTCTCATGAGCTGCAGTGCTTCAATCGCTCCTGCCTTCGTCGGCGGTTCAACCCCATCTTCATGCTCGATGAAGGTATCCGCGAAGAGTGAATCCAGGGTCTGGAAGTCTCCTGAGTTGATCGCCTCGTATATGCGAAGGACGATTGCCTTGTTCTCTTCAGAGCGGATTTCGTCTAACTCAGGGGCCAACCGGTATTGGCCGGAGACATTATCGAGCGCGCCTGGATACAACTCGATCGCCATGAAAGAATCGCGGTCATCCTCGCAATGCACGTCGAACTCACGGGCGGGTCGAAAGCCATGTCGCGGGTAGTAACTGGTGTGGCCGAACAGGAGTACGGCTCCGTGGCCCTCACTGCGAAGCTCCTCAAGACCGACCACGATCAGCTGGCCGCCGATTCCTCTCCGCTGATGGCTGGGAGTGACTGCTAGTGGGCCAAGGTGAACGGCCCTGAATATTTCTTCTTCAGACTCGATTGTCATGTGAGTGAAGAGTATGTGACCGACCACCTCGCCTTCGTCCTCGGCAATCAGCGACAAGATTTCGCTGTTGCTCTTACGGAGGGCGTTGACGAGTCTTGCCTCGAAGTCCTGCTCAAAGGCTGCTTCTTCTACGCGGTACACAGCTTCGTAGTCGGAATCTCTTTCGGCTCGGATAGTGATCAATATGCTCGCTCCCAGTCGCAGTGCAGGCTCGCTACGCCTTGAGCAGCCCCGTCGCCTCAGCGCCAGCTAAAGCCCCCGATACTCGTGATTCTGTCGTCAGACAACTAGCCTGGCAAACGGAGAAGGGATGGCGCGCTTGGAGGCATTCGAACCCCCCGACACCTGGTTCCGAAGTTCCATTCTAGGTGTTTCCGGTTTGTCCACCAGTGTGCATAAAGGTGCGAGGGAGATTCGATTTGGGAGATGCAATTCCGCGAGCGTTCACGATTATACGTGACGATGCGCGGGCTTTGCTGTCACGGTTGGCCCAGGGGCCTCTACAAGCGGTGTTGCCCGTGAACCTGGCGCCCGAATGCCGACCAAGGACTTACGGTCCCTCGGTCGAATCGTTACAAATCTACCAACTCGCCTCGAGCCCGAGCTTCTTGCATGGCGAAAAACAGGCGCTCCGGCGTTACGGGTACCTCCCTCATGCGCACTCCCACAGCGTCATATATCGCGTTGAGGATCGCTGGCGTGGTGGGAATGGTCGCTGGCTCGGCTACGCCTTTGGCGCCAAAGGGTCCCTTGGGATCAGGGACCTCGACGATTGCACAGATGATCTCTGGCACATCCAGTGCCGTGGGCACTAGGTAAAACGCCAGGGAGTTCGTTTTGGGAACGCCCTCGTCCAGGATGTGCTGCTCGTACAGGGCGAATCCAAGGCCCATCGCAGCGCCACCCTGGATCTGACCCTCCACGCCAGCGGGATTAATCGCTTTTCCCGCGTCGGTCGCCGAGACGATCTTGACCACCTGGACATGCCCGGTTTCGGTATCCACTTCAACTTCAGCTAGCTGGGTAGACCAGCCGTACGTGGCGTATGCGTCCCCCTGCGACGTCTCAGGGTCTACGTCCTGAGTGAAGTTGTCCTGCCAGCCCGAGCTGGATGTTCGCTTGCCCAAGCGGTGCATCTCAGCGGCCACCTGCGGGACCGAAGCCAGCGGCATCTCGGTGCGTATGTCGAAGACCTCCCCGTTGTGCATCTCCAGTTCTTCAATCTGGCAGCCCTGCATCTCCGCTGCCATCTCGAGAAGCTGATCCCGCATTTCGACTGCAGCCTCTTGGACCGCAACGCCTTGCACAAACGTCGCCCTGCTGCCGGAGGTAGGCCCAGAGTCAGGCGTTCCGGCAGTATCGGCCGCCACAACTCGAATCGAGTCCATCTGGATGCCGATGGTGTCTGCGGCGATTTGCGCTACGACGGTTGTAATGCCCTGCCCCATGTCACACGCGCCGGAATAGACGGTGGCTGTGCCATCCTCTGCCATCTCGATGGATGCGGCGCCGATATCGGGCCGGCTGAATCCATAGCCAATGCCGTAGTACATGGACCCGATGCCAATGCCTCGTTTGAGCGTCATGATCGGTTAAACCTCAGATCATGGGAATCCATGTGATCCTTGATGCGTTGCACCGTGGCCTCAATGCCACAGCCCGCATTCATGACCTGACCTGTAGAGCTGGTCAATCCCGGTTTGAGACTGTTGATCAGCCGTATATGTAAGGGCGACATTCCCAGGCGCTCAGCTAGCAGGTCCATCTGAGATTCGTGGGCCACCGCTCCCTGTTGAACGCCAAAGCCCCTCATGGCACCGGAGGTGAGGTTGTTGGTGTAGTACGTATACGTGTCGGCTCGGAAATTGGGGACGTAGTAGGGGCCAGCTGCATGGATCCCGGCCTTTTTTATGACGTACGCACCCAGTGAAAGGTAGGCCCCTGTATCGCCATAGATGTCAGCCTCCGCGAACGTGAGATGGCCGTCAGAACGAGCACCGGTGCGAAATCTCATCAGAAACGGGTGGCGTTTGGTATTGGCGATTAACGAATCCTCTCTGGTGTAAACCAGTCGTACCGGCCGCTGCGTCTTCAACGCCAACAAACCGACGTGGATCTCCGCTGTGATATCGTCCTTCCTGCCGAATCCTCCCCCGATAGGTGCCTGGCTAACCCTTACCTTGTTCATAGGAAGACTCAAGGCTGGGGCGATCTGGCGTCGATCACGGAACGGGTATTGGGTCGGGACCGTAATGTTCAGGACACCTGAGGGATCAAGGTAAGCCAGACCCGCCTCCGGCTCCATAGCCATATGGTCCATGAGATGCGTACGGTACTCGCCTTCCACGATGACATCCGATTCCCTAATCCCAACCTCGATGTCACCTTTCCGGACCTTAGTGTGCTGAAAGAGATTGCCGCCATCGTGGATGGCCGGGGCTGAGGGGTCCATTGCATCTTCGATGCTTAGGATCGGGCGCAGCGGTTCCAGGTCAACCTTGATTGACGCGAGGGCAGCTTCTGCTTCCTGCTCCGTTTCCGCGGCCACCAAGGCGACAGGGTCGCCCGCAGTCCTCACCTTATCGTCCGCCAACACGCGCTGATCCTGAACGGCCAGCCCATAGCGGTTGACGCCAGGCACATCGGCCGCTGTCAGCACTGCTCGGACTCCGGGCATGTCCTTGGCTTTGGACGTGTCGATGCCCCGGATAATCGCGTGCGGCACACCGGCCCAGAGAATTCGAGCGTGCAGCATGCCAGGCATTTGCATATCGCCAGCGTACTTGGTGGCACCCAAGGCTTTTTCCAAGGAGTCTATCTTGGGAACGCTACTGCCAATCCAGGGATGCGGACCGTCTGCAGCCGCAGGCGTGCCGGCTTGTGATCCTCGCGACATCCTGTTCTCCTTAAGAACCACGCATCTGCTCTGCTGCTGCCTGCACAGCCTCTACGATCTTGGTGTAACCGGTGCACCGGCAGATGTTGCCCGAAAGAGCGAAGCGGATATCAGCTTCGGTCGGCTCCAGGGTCTCCTGGAGCAGCGCGTACGCGCTCATAATGATGCCTGGAGTGCAGTAACCGCATTGAATGCCACCCTGGTTAATCATCGCGACCTGTATCGCATGAGGTCCTGCGGAGGCGGATAGACCTTCGACTGTCAAAACCTCCCCTTGTGCGTCTGGTACAAGCAGGATGCACGACAGAACTGGCTTGCCGTCTACGATAACCGTGCAAGACCCACACTCTGCTTCGTTGCAACCAATCTTGCTGCCGGTCAGCCCCCAGTGCTCTCGCAGCACTTCGAGAAGCGATTCATGCGGTTCGGCGAGGGCCTCGCGCCGCGTACTATTTACCATCAAGTTATACTGCTGCTTCACTACGCCCCCGTCCCTCATGGTCTCTGGTATCGGGTTGGTCTAGGCACCATCTTGGGACTTTGCCCGCTGAATTGCCCGAGCCAACGTTCGACGCACCAAGACCTTTATCAATTCGCGCCGATAGCTGGCAGAGCCGCGTATGTCATCGATTGGCTGGCACTCTTGCATCGCATATTCAGCCGCTCTTTCCAGCAAAACCGGAGTGGGCTCCTGACCTCTTAAGACATCCTCGGCTCTGTAGGCTCGTATGGGTGTTGGCGCTACCGCACCCAGCGCGATCGCTACCTCATTAATCGGCCCCGAAGATGACCCCAGGGTTATCTGGGATGCCGCGGAGGCAATCGCAATATCCATGGCGTTCCGAGGCGTGAACCGTTCAAAGGAGCTGCTGGTGAAAGTTGGCGGCTCGGGAACATCCAGGCTCAAGAGGAGACCGGTTGCCCCCAGAATGGAGCGCCCCGGTCCCTCAAAGAAGTCCTGGATCGGAACTGTCACGGTACTCGGACCACCGTTGGAGTATGATGCTGTAGCTCCAGCCACCATCAGAGCCGGAGCGCAATCAGCCGAAGGGGATGCGTTACACAGATTGCCACCGATAGTAGCGCTGTTACGCAGCTGCAAGGAACCAATGACCGCGATTGCTTCGGCTAATGAAGGTAGGCGGTCTCGCACCGCATCGGACGTTTCGATCGACCTGAGTGAGGTGGCGGCGCCGAAGTGGATTCCTCGACCTGGTTTGGCTGACCATGTAGCAATATCAGGCAATCGCTTGACGTTGATCAATGCCTCGTAACTTTCGACATTGCGGCGTAGATGGATGATGAGGTCGGTGCCTCCTGCAAGGAGCTTGTATCGGCCGTGACCACGTTCAAGGACATCTAAGGTCTCCGGGACAGAAGACGGCTCATAGTAGTCAAATCGCATCGTGAGGTTTCTCCGGTGACAAATATAGGAGTCACCCTGAGTAGTGTCCAATAGAGTGAAGTGCGGAGTTGCGCTGAGAATACGCTCGCATAAGATGCTACTCAGTTCTGTCGTGGATAACTGTAGGCAATCGTAGGGGTACAGCGTGGATGATGCCGATTTCATCGAGGCCCGTCGGCGGGTTGAGGCCAAGTCGGGCGTTGGCCGAGTAAAGCTAACCTCCCTTTCCGACGCGGTTCAGCTGGTCAAAGATGGTGACCACATTGCCATCGGTGGATGCCTATATTCCCGAACGCCACTAGCTCTACTGATGGAAGTCCTGCGGCAACAGCGCAAGAGGCTAACCATCTCGCGGAACCTCATGTGCTATGAGGGAGAGTGGTTTATCGAATTGGAGGCCACCGACACCATCGTTGCTAGCTGGTTCGGGATAGCGCTGCCGTGGGGTTTGTCTCAGGTAATGCGTAACGCGGTTGAGACTCAGCGAATCGTTTACGAAGAATGGAGTCATATGGCCCTCGGCTTGCGCTACCGCGCCGGCGCTATGGGGCTGCCTTTCCTACCCGCGCTTACCATGCTCGGTTCTGACCTAATGGAGGTTGGTAGCGCTAAAGCCATTACGTGCCCCTTCACCGGTGAAACGTTGGCTGCCGTTCCCGCCCTTTATCCCGACGTCGCGGTCCTTCATGTACACAGGGCTGATCGCTTCGGCAACTGTCAGATCGACGGCTATGCACATATGGATGCTGATATCGCCCTGGCGTCAGCCAAGATCCTGGTGACCGCGGAGGAGATCGTCGATGACGACCTGATCCGCCGGCAGCCGGAGCGCACCGTGATCCCGGGATTCGTGGTGGACGCACTCGTCGAGGTGCCCTTCGGCGCCTTCCCGCACGAGTGTTACGGCCTTTACGAGGCTGACCTTGAGCACTTCGGGAGCTACGTTGAACAGAGCCGTGATCCAGCGAGAGGCGGCGTGCGAGGTTACCTGGACAAGTATCTGTTTGGTACCCGCAACCATCAGGAGTATCTAGACCTGTTCGGTGCTGATGCTCTGCAGAGGCAGACTCGTAACGCCCAACAACTCGTGGTGGGCTCATGACCTATACGTCGACAGAGCTTCTGGCCGTGATGGCCACTCGCCAATTGGTCGGGGTTGAGACCGTATTCGCGGGGTTGGGGCTGCCGCTACTGGCTGCAGCCTTGGCTCAGAAGACTCACGCTCCAGAGTTACTCATTGCCGTCGAGGGGGGCTCAATCGGCGCTGAGCTGCTACCCGGAAAGCTGCCTATCTCCACAAATGAGATGCGAGTGGCTTATCGCGCCACAATGCTGCCGCGCATCACGGACCTCTTTTTGCTCGCGCAGCGGGGTTACCTGGACGTGGGGTTCGTAGGCGGGGCACAAGTAGATCGGTTTGGCAACTTGAACTCCAGTGTAGTGGGCTCTTACGCCAAACCCACCGTGCGACTGCCGGGAAGCGGTGGAGCCAACGACATCATTTCGCTGTGCCGGCAAGTCATCGTCGTTACCAAGCACGAGCGGCGCCGCTTCGTTAACCAAGTCGATTTCATCACGAGTCCAGGATTCTTGACAGGAACAGCCTCTCGCCGAGAGGCTGGCTTGGTATTCGGTGGAGTTAAGCGAGTCGTCACAGACCTCTGTATTCTCGGATTTGAGGAGTCGACCAAGGAGATGCGGCTGGAGGCCCTTCACCCTGGGGTCTCCGTGGAGGACGTAATCGAGAACACCGGGTTTGAACTGAATATCCCCGCTGATGTTTCCACTACTGAGCCCCCACGTGAGGAGGAGTTGGTCCTACTACGCGACCTCGACCCGGACAGGCAGTACCTGTAGTTCGAAGGGAAAGCAAGGTTTGAGCGTTCAGTTCGGTCTGGCTCTCAGAAATTTCGTCGGCCCAGGAGAGACGCCAAGTTTCGAGGGCCTGCTTGCTTACGCCAAGCGCGCTGAGGACCTGGGATTTGAGTCCGTCTGGGTTTGGGACCACATGCTCCTTGGCGTCGAGCCTGCCTTCCCTGTCCTTGATTCGCTTTCGGTTCTAACCGCGATTGCGGCCCGCACCGAACGAATAAAGTTGGGCACCAGCGTGCTGGTCTTACCACTGCGCAATCCGGTTGTCACGGCCAAGGTCCTGACCACCCTCGATCGGATCTCCAACGGCCGGCTAATCCTCGGAACCGCGGCGGGGTGGTACAAGCGAGAGTTTGACGCGATCGGGGTGCCGTTCGAGCAGCGGGGGGCCATTTTCGAGAGAAACCTGGATCTGCTGTTGCGCCTCTGGACAGAGCATTCCGTCACCGCGGAGGTAGACAACCTCAACCTGCGCAACGCTACTCTCCTGCCCAAACCGGTACAGACGCCAAGGCCCCCAGTGCTCATCGGCGGCTACGTGGACAGGGTGTTGCGGCGGGTTGCTCGCTTGGGGGATGGCTGGCTCACCTATTTCTATACTCCTGAAGCCTTCAAGAAATCCTGGAACAAGATCCTCGCCTACGCACCAGAGTATGGTCGCGACCCAAGTCAGCTTACGGCTACCAACGAGTTGGCGATCTATGTTGGACCTTCCAGGCATGAGGCCGCCGAGCCCATGCGTCAGTGGCTCAACGCAGAATGGGACGTGTCCAGCGGCAGCGACTCCACCATGGAGCACGCGATTTGTGGCACGCCAGACGAATGCGCGGCCCAACTGCGACCGCATCTCGATTCGGGAGTCGAACGCTTGGTCCTGATTCCTTACAGATACGAACCGGAGCAGGTCGAACTGATCGCCAGTCAGGTGCTTCCCAAGCTTGTCACCTAAGATAAGCAATCATGAATGAGGACTACATAGTCTGAATCGAGGCCAAATTATGAATATGCGTGTCGGATTGTTGGTTCCATCCTCCAACACCGTGGTGGAACCGGACTTCTATCGCGGCTTCCCGAGCTCGGCCACCATTCATACCGCTCGCATGTTGCTGGAGACCACGACGGTCGAAGCCGAAGAGGCGATGCTGGACGAGCACACGATGCCTGCAGCCCAACTGCTGGTAACGGCTCGCCCGGACATAGTCGTTTACGCTTGCACCAGCGCGGGCGCTCTGCGTGGCAACGCGTACGATGCCGACCTCTGCCGCCGCATCACAGACGTCACAGGCGTACCTACTGTAAGTGTCATCAAGTCTGTTCAACGCATCCTGGGCGAAGCGCCAGGCAAGACGGTCGCCGTACTCACGCCCTACGTAGACGAGTTAAACCAGCGGATCAAGGCCAGCCTCGAGGACGACGGTTTTGAGGTGGCTTCAATGCACGGCATGGGCATTACGACGAACTTTGACATCGCCCGGGTGGAACCGTCAGCAATCGTTGACTTTGCTCGTCAGTGCTTGGGTGAGCGACTCTCTGCAGACTCTCTACTCGTTTCCTGTACAAACTTTCACGCAGTCTCTGCACGCCTTGCGCTGCAGGAGATTTACGGGGTTCCGGTCGTCACCAGCAATCATGCGGCGATGGAGGTCGTCCAGCGGGAGCTTTCCATCAAGGCACCAGCCTAAGGACCTTCATAAGCTGAGCTTACATTTCCGATGTTGCTAACATGAGCGGCCAACAGCGGCTCCGGGCAAGCGTCAGCAGGTGGTCAAAGTCCAGGCAATCTGGCCTCAACCTAACTTGACAGAAGGAGTGACCCGTGGATTTCGTTGAATTAGATGGTGCGGTCGACCTTCACGTCCATTCCTACCCCTGCGTGTTTCAGCGCCGTATTGATGATCGCCAGGCGGCCGAGGCAGCGGCAGAAAAAGGTATGGCTGCCATAGTTCTCAAATCGCACCATGAAAGCACCGTTAGCCGAGCGTATCTGCTGCAATCAGAGTTTCCGGACCTGAAGATCTTCGGCGGTGTGGTGCTCAACCAGTGGGTAGGAGGCGTCAACCCGGCCGCCGCTGAAGTGGCGCTCAGGCTTGGGGCCAAAGAGGTTTGGATGCCCACAATCGACGCGGCTCATCACGTGGAGGTTCACGGCAAGCGCGGCGGGTATGACGTTCAGGACAGCGGCGCGGAGTTTGTCTGGGGCGACCCAATATCGGCCGTGAGAGATGGAAACGTGACCCCTGAGGCATTAGTCGTATTGGAGCTGATCGCCCAGCACGACGCGATACTGGGGACGGCTCACCTGTCTTTGGAGGAAATCTCCCTGCTTGTTCCCGCAGCCCATGAGCGCGGCGTGAAGAAGATTCTCATTACCCATCCGTACTTCCGTGTTCCAGCGGGTATGAACGCTGACTTCTTGAAGGAGATGATTCGTTTCGGTGCCATAGCCGAGTTCGGGTACTGCACCATCTCGCCGATGTGGGCCTACGTGAACCTTCAATTCACGAAGGAAGTGATGGACGACATCGGATACGATAACTGCGTGGTAATGAGCGATACAGGTCAATCTCATAACCCGCTTCCTCCTGAGGCAGTGTGGCTGTACGCGCAGGGCCTGTCTGAAAAGGGTGTTTCGCCCAGCAACATCGAGAAGCTGATAAAGAAGACACCCAAGGCACTCTTAGGTTTGTAATAACCCTCGTCTGATTGATACAACGCGCTAGCGTCCATGTTTGAAGGCTCAGACGGCAAATTCTAGAGTCAGCGTAGCAATGCTTCACCCTTTAAGGGCAATGGGGGATCACGTGGTCGATTGGGCATCAAGGCTGAATATCTGCGAGGACATTACAGAAACTGCGGGTATAACTCCCCTCTTGCGACTTCGGAAGGTAGCGGTGGGGCCGGCGATCTTGTGCGGCAAGCTCGAATTCATGAACCCTAGCTCGAGCCTCAAGGACCGCATACTCCGCCACATGGTTCAAAGAGCAGAGGAGCGGGGCGATCTGCGGCCAGGTATGACGATCCTGGAGGCGACGACTGGAAGCACCGGCATAGCCACGGCGATGATCGGTGCAGCCAAGGGCTATCCAGTGACCATTGTCATGCCCGAGGGAATGAGCGAAGAGCGCAAGGCATGCATGCGGGCCTACGGCGCGGATCTCGTCCTGACGCCAGGCGGGGAGAGCGACGTAGACATCAGTCTCGAGAAAATCGAGGCGTTGAAGCAGGGTAGCCCTGGCAAATTCTGGGAGGTCGCCCAGTTCTCCAACCGCGACAACATCGAAGCTCATTATCTGACAACCGGCCCCGAAATCTGGCAACAGACCGGGGGCGATGTCGACCTGTTTGTCGCTTCACAGGGCAGCGGCGGCACCCTCAGCGGAGTTGGCAAGTACCTCAAAGAACGCAATCCTAAGGTCAAGGTTTACGCTGTAGAACCGGCCGAATGCCCCATTCTCTCTGGTGGCCAATGGGGAGCGCATTCCATCGAAGGCATAGGCGATGGCTTCATTCCCGATAATCTGGACTTGGAATACCTTGACGGTGTAGTGACCGTCTCATCCGAGGAAGCGATTGAGGGAGCACGGCAGCTCGCGCGCTCAGAGGGTGTCTTTTGCGGCATCTCCTCGGGCTGCAACGTCGTGGCGGCCAACAAGCTTGCAGGCCAGTTACCCGACGTGAGGTTCATGGTCACCATGATCAACGATACGGGTATGCGGTACTTATCCACGCCTTTGCTCGGGCAGGAACAATACGCGGACGTACCACAGCGGGAGCATCCGGTAAGGCAAGCAGACGTTGATAGGCTCGCCAAGCTAAACCTACATATCGTGCGCTAGCGATGGGCACAGTAGTTTCTCTTACCTGTGTGGTTTGCGATACCTCCTATGAAGAAAAGCCCGGGATGTACACCTGCCCGGCTTGCGGCGAGTTCGCCACGCTGCGAGTGGCGTATGACTACGACAGAGTTCGTCATGTGATGACGCGTACGTCACTTGCTGCGGAGCCCTTGTCCGACCAGTGGCGATACCTGCCGCTCCTGCCCGTCCAGGCAGGCAGGGAGTTAATTCCGCTGCGGGTTGGCGGCACGCCCCTCTACGAGGCACCGGGCTTACGTAAAGCCTTAGGCCTGCAAGATCTGTGGGTGAAGGACGATACGCGGCACCCCTCCGGGTCATTGAAGGACCGTGCCAGTTCTGTCGCCGTTTTAAAGGGCCTCGAATTCGGATACAAAGAAGTCGCGGTCGCGTCCACCGGCAACGCCGCCGCGTCATTAGCCTGCATCTCGGCATCGATGGGAGTGATCTGTCACATCTACGTGCCAGAGACCGCTCCCAGAGCCAAGCTGATACAACCACGGATTTTTGGTGCTGATGTCATCGCCGTTCAAGGAACCTATGCCGATGCCGTCGGCTTGTGTAACGAAGCCTGTGAAAAGCACTCGTGGTACAACCGCACCACCGGCTATAACCCCTATACAGTTGAAGGCAAGAAGACCGTCTCCATGGAGATCGAGGAGCAGCTAGCTTGGGGTACGCCGGATACAGTCATTGTTCCGACGGGGGACGGATGCATCTTGAGTGGCGTCTGGAAGGGCTTTCTTGATCTGCAGCGATTGAACCTAGTCGACCGCCTACCGCGTTTGATCGCAGCTCAGGCAGAGGGCTCTCAGGCCATCAAAGAAGCCTTCGAAGGAGATGGCAAGGTTCGTCCTGTGCAGGTCAACACTCTGGCTGATAGTGTCGCAGTATCGATGCCAAGGAACGGCACCATGGCAGTCCAGGACCTGCAGGCTTCGGGTGGCACGGCCGTCGCGGTCTCAGATCGTGAGATTCTCGAGGCGATGAAGCTCTTGGGCACGACGACGGGTATCTTCGCTGAACCGGCTGGAGCCATCGCCTTAGCGACGCTTCTCCGTCTGGTTGCCAACAGAGAAATCTCTGTCACCGAAAGGGTGGTCACCTTGGTCACTGGCAGCGGACTAAAGGACGTGGATTCGGCTGTATTGAGCGTCACCCCGTAATCCCCTGGCGGACGCTGATGAGCCTGCTTCTGCGCTTTCCTGCAGTTTGCCGCTGCTTGATTAGCGAGGTTAGACCGGCGACCGCACCGGGCTAGGCGCTCTTCGAGTCAATTCGATCAGCCCGTTCAGCGTCGGGCGCTTCAGAGGTTTGATGCTATCCTCGCCGAATAGCCAGCCATCACCAGCCAAAACAACCATGTAAACGCACTTTCACCAAGCCGGCTGTTGATATTTCGGCCGGTAAAGGTGGCTATCGGCATTAGCGGGATCGCGAGGGCAAGGACGACCAGGGCTTCGCCGTCTATGAGGTCTGCTTCCGAGTAAACGGCCAACTTCGTGGCGTCGTTCGCCTGCGAAACCAGCGAGGCCTCACCGACGCAATGCAGCCGATCTTGCCGGAGGTTTCTCAAAGCCATTCCCTTCAGGGGACCCGAGGTGCCGGAAAAGCCTGATGTAGCCCCGGCGCCAAACGCCAGGGCCGGCGCTGCAACATCTTGAGCTCGGCTGAGGCTGCGGCGCTCGAAGAACAGCGCTACTACGAAGCTCAAGATGACGGCTGGCCCAACCCATGCCTCCGGCGCATGGAGTAGGAGCCGAGCACCAAGAGCCGCTCCTACTATCGTCAAAATGACCACCCAAAGCGCAACGCGAAAGGGTATTGTTTTGCGATAAGCCACCACTTTCGCGACATTGTTAGCGGCTAGTAGCAGCGCTCCTAAGGCCACACCTTCCTTGGTGCCCAGGAGCAATCCAAGGGCAGGCACGATTATCAGTGAGCCGCCCAAGCCTGCCGAAGCGGACAAGGTAAAACCCAACGAGGCGACCACCAGTGCGCCAATAACCGTCGCCATCGGATAAGCCTAACCAGCTCTCCGGTCGAGGACTAGAAGCGCGTTCATTGAAAGAGGGTCCACTGTGCTATAGAGTCTCGGGCGAAGATTGACCCCGCGCTTCGTGGCTAGGAGCGACGCACCATGCTAGACGCAAACTATCTTCACCAGGGATTTGAGCTTCGATGTATCGGACCACATCGCGGTGGAAGAGTGGTCGCTGTGGCCGGCCACCCCACCGCGATAATGACCTTCTACTTTGGTGGAAGTGCCGGTGGCGTCTGGAAGACGACGGACGGGGGCACATACTGGGAGAACATCTCAGATGAGTTCTTCAGGACTGCCTCGGTCGGCGCTATCGCCGTTTCCGAGGCAGACCCCAATGTTATCTATGCCGGGACGGGTGAATCCTGCATCCGCGGGGACGTCTCTCACGGAGACGGCGTCTACAAATCAGATGACGGCGGCAGGACTTGGAGCAATGTTGGATTAGGCGATACGCAACACATCGCCCGGGTGCGGATTCATCCCAGAGACCCAGACACGGTTTACGTAGCCGCCTTGGGGCACATGTCAGAACCAAATGAAGAACGCGGCGTCTTTCGTAGCCGCGATGGCGGCAAGAGCTGGGAGCGCGTTCTCTTCCGGGATGCCGGCGCTGGAGCCATAGATCTGGTGATCGACCCAGGCAACCCGCGTATCCTCTACGCCTCGCTCTGGCAGGTCAGTCGGACCTTCTGGGAGCTCAGCAGCGGCGGTCCCGGTAGCGGCATCTTCAAGAGCACGGACGGAGGGGACAGCTGGGTGGCGCTCTCCAGCAACCCCGGGCTGCCCAAGGAAATGAAGGGCCGCATGGGCATCGCTGTGTCGCCGGCTCAGCCAGAAAGAGTCTGGGCGACGATCGAGGCCGCCAATGGTGGCAGTGGTGTCTATCGTAGCGATGACGCAGGCGAAGCCTGGCAGCGTGTGAACGACGACCCCAATCTGCAGCTACGACACTGGTATTACGAGCATATCTTCGCTGATCCGCTCGATCCGGATACCCTCCACAGCCTCAACGTCCAGGCCTGGAAATCAATCGACGGTGGCCGAACATTTACAGTTCTGACCACCCCCCACGGCGATAACCACGATCTCTGGATCGACCCGAAGAACCCAGCACGAATGATCGAGGGCAATGACGGCGGCGCCTGCGTCTCCTTCAACGGCGGCGCAACCTGGTCATCCATCTACAACCAGCCGACGGCGCAGTTCTATCACATCGCGACCGACAACCAATCTCCTTATCGAGTCTACGGTACCCAGCAGGACAACTCCGCAATCAGCGTTCCCAGCCGCTCGACCCGGGGCGCCATACCGCTATTCGATTGCTACGCCGTCGGCACGGCGGAGAGCGGCCATATCGCGGTGTTGCCTGATGACCCGAACGTAGTGTTCGCGGGTGCCATCGGAAGTTCTCCAGGAGGGGGTGGGGCACTGCTGCGCTACGACCATCGAACCCAGCAGCAGCGCATAGTCACCGTTTGGCCCGAATTGACCGGTGGCCTCGGGGCAAAGGACGCGAAGTACCGTTTCCAGTGGACGTTCCCTATTCTGATCTCGCCACATGACCAGAACGTGCTCTATGCCTGCGGTAATATCGTCTTCCGCTCGACAGACGAAGGCACGAACTGGGAGGAGATAAGCCCTGACCTCACCCGCAATGACGAAACAAAGCTCGGGCCTTCGGGTGGGCCCATCACGCATGACACGACAGGGGCGGAGCACTACTGCACGATCTTCGCCTTCGCAGAATCTCCCCTGAGGCAAGGACTGCTCTGGGCTGGCTCAGACGACGGGCTAGTCCATCTTTCAAGCGATGCAGGCGCCAGCTGGCAAGACGTTACACCTCGAGGTCTGCCGGAATGGACGCAGGTTGGCACGATCGAGCCTTCACCGCATGATCCTGCGGTTGCTTACATCGCTGCGACCCGCTACAAGGTCGACAACGATTTCACGCCATTCCTCTTCAAGACCGAGGACTACGGACAAACTTGGACCTTAATCTCGCAGGGCTGCGGTGAGATTACTCGCGTAATCCGCGAGGACCCTGTACATCGAGGCCTCCTTTACTGTGGTACGGAGACCGGTCTGTACGTTTCCCTGGATGATGGGGGGAGCTGGCAGTCACTACAGCTGAATCTGCCGATCTGCCCTGTCTACGACCTCGCAATCAAAGAAGACGATCTCGTCGTGGCCACACACGGTCGTTCGTTCTGGATACTCGATGACCTCCCGTCCTTACGCCAGGCATTGTTTCAGATCGAAACCGCTGATATGCAGCTATTCCCTCCCAGAGATCAGACCCGATTCCGCGTCGCCCAAGACAACGCCCGGCCAGTGCCGGCAGGCACCAAACGCTACCAACTGGCTGGCGGACTCCCCATTACTTTCTACGAGCGTGCGCAGCCTGGACTCACGGATACAAAGCGCACGTTTCTCGACGCCGGAACCAACCCGCCTGCTGGACTGGTCGTTCGCTATTACCTCCCGGAGGGAGTCGAGGAGGAGCTAACCCTGAGTTTCCATGACAGCAGTGGAAACGTTCTCATGTCCTTCTCCAGCACTCCAGATACGAACGCCGACGAACTGCCTCCGGAGCAGCGCGAGCCATTGGCGTCCGCCAACGAGGGTCTCAACAGATTCGAGTGGGATCTACGCTGCTCCAAGGCTACGAGAGTCCCAGGAGACGCGACTACGGCCGGCTCGCTCACAGGCCCTATGGTTCCGCCGGGTAGCTACAAAGTCCGGCTCAAGGTCGGCGACGTTGTGCAGGAGCAGGTTTTCTCGCTCCTCAAAGACCCACGCGTGAGCGCGAACCAAGAAGACCTTGACGCTCAGTTTGAGCTCCTAACTAATATCCGGGACACACTGTCGAAGGCCAACGACACGATCAACCAACTGCGCAGCGTGGTCCGGCAGATCGACGAGTGGACGAAGAGGTCAAAAGGCCAGCCTGGCTCCGCGGCGATTGGCGAAGCGGCGACGAAACTTAAGACCAGTCTAGAGGCGATCGAGAGCGAGCTGATTCAGAAGGGCGCGCGCATTCCCCAGGAGGCGATCCTCAATCTCCCGAGCAAACTCAACGCGAAGATAGCCATTCTTGCGGCAGTAGTCTCCAGTGCCGATGCCGTTCCCACAAAGCAGTCATATGAAGTGCTGGCTGAGCTATCGAGCCGACTCGATCGACAGCTTGAACTCTGGCGTGCCGTACAGAACCAGGAACTGGAAGA
This sequence comes from Dehalococcoidia bacterium, assembly GCA_965197795.1. Taxonomy (GTDB): domain Bacteria; phylum Chloroflexota; class Dehalococcoidia; order DSTF01; family WHTK01; genus WHTK01. Next base: position 2,232,372 of record OZ240228.1, read on the forward strand.
GTTGAACAGGATAGTCAGTGGAACCGGTATGCCACCGATCATTCCTCGTACCACCTGACGAGTCAGCTAAGTTGGCGCATGACATATGCGTCAACTGCGTCGTTACGCCTTCATCAGCGCCTCGCGCCTCAACACCCGCGGCCAGCGCAGGCTGCATCCCTTCGGCAGGCTCTCAGGACAGGCTTCATGTCCTTGGCACTTGGCGAGGAAACACTAGAGACGTAGCCGCCGCAATTGATCCAGAATGACCGTTGTATTGGGCTCTGCTGTTCCACCCAGCTAGCGAAGCGTCAAAGGTAAGTTGCGTGTTCGCCAATCTTGAGAAACGATCCTTGCGGCATGCTTGGCTCGACTCCTCATAGCACCTAGAACGTTCTTCTCGAGGTGTTCTCGATATGACCCTGACCATTAAGCCCATCTATCTTGCGGTCCTTGGCGCCTTCGTTGTTGGGCTCCTTGTGGCTGGCGGCGTGTTCATCGCTGCGAGTGCAGCGATGAACACGACTCCGCGAACGCCAAGTCCACGGCGATGGCGAGCCCCAGTCCCTCTGTCTCCGCAACCGCTGAGGATGCTGAGACCGCTACGCCCGAAACTACTGCCACGTCAGGAGGAGCCGGTGGAGGCGGTGGGCAAGCGACACAAGCACCAGTGCCGACCGCAGCGCCGCAAGGCGTTCAGGACGCGGCGAACCGGCTCTTTGTCGATCCTGTTCGCGGCAGCAACGAGAACAACGGCACCACGGGAAGCCCCTTCCTCAACCTCTGGCGTGCACTTGAAGCTGCCGAGGCGCTGCAGGTGCCAGCTGAGATCTACATCGCCGGTGGTGTTCTAGAGGAGCGCAACAGGCTCCCGGACGGCGTCACTATTCTCGGTGGCTATGACTCCACGACGTGGATAAGAGATCTTGCAAACCAGGAAAGCCGCCTGGTTTCCAGCAGTCGCGTCATTACTGTGTTCGATAGTAGCGACGTTTCGGTAGATGGCTTCACCATAGAAGCAAGTGGCACTCGCAGCCGCAGTTCCTACGCGGCCTTGGTCAGCGAGTCGAATAACGTGGTATTTCGCAACGTTGTGTTCATCACCACCAATGGTTCGGATGGCGGTATTGGCGATAACGCATCGCCGGGCGGTAAGGGCAGTAACGGCGGGAAGGGCGACAATGCATCAGCCTGTCCTCCGGATAACGTTGGCGGCAACGGTGGAAACAGCCCCGGCGCCAATGGTGGTAGAGGTGGCACAGGCGGGGTCGCGGGTGGCTTCAACGGCTCGAAAGGCGGTGGTTCCGGCGGCGGTGGCAGTGGCGGGGCGGTCGGCTCCGATGGCAGTGGCGGCAAGAACGGCGGTGCCGGGCCGAATGACCCCACGGCGGGTGCTGGTGGCGGAGCCGCGGGAGTCATCGAATTGGGCCGTTACCTCCCAGCCTCGGGCACAAGTGGTAACGCTCCAGGCGGGGTCGGCAGTGGTGGTGGCGGCGGTGGCGGCGCCATCGTCTTCGTCTGTGGCGGCGGCGGCGGCGGTGGTGCCGGCGGTGGTGCTGCTGAAGGATCTGACTTTGGCTTAGGCGGCGGCGGCGCCTTCGGCATCCTCGTTTATGAGAGCAACGTTTCGGTGATCAGCAGCAAATTCGTGATCGGTGATGGTGGTGATGGTGGCGCTGGGGGTAACGGTGCAATCGGTGGCGCTGGGGGTACCGGCGGCAGCGGCGGAGACCGCTTTGGAGCCCAGGGCGCCGGCGGCAAAGGTGGTAATGGCGGCGCGGGCTCTGACGCCGCGCCCAGCGGTGGGGGTGGTGGCGGACCATCTGTCGGCGTCCTCCGCACTCCAGCCAGCACTGTCAACGTAATAGAGAGCACGTTCGAACTCGGAACGCCCGGTGAGGGTGGTACCGGCGGTGATCCCGCTCGTGATGGGCAGGACCCCGGTGGCGACGGTGAGCCTGGCGTCAGTGCGGAGATTGCGGTTGCCAACGAAGCGTAACGCGTGACCGGAGACGTCCTTCGCTTCACCGTCGATGTCGGGCACTTGCACCAAGCAAGAGCCTGGCGTCCTTCGCCAATTAGGCCAGAAGTAAGGGCCGCCGGATTGGTGCGGGGCTAGTGTTGCTTTGTGGAACTGTGGTGTTGTGCTTTGTCCGCAGCCTTAGGGCTCAGCCATCGTTACGCCTTCAGCAGCCCCCGACGCCCAGCGCCGCTCTAACGGCAGGCTGCATCCCTTCGGCGGGCTCAGGACAGGCTTGATGTCCTGGAACTCGGCGCTGGCCAAGTCAAGGTTCTCAATGGCGCCATCTTACTGAAGGCGGTAGCGGCACGGATCAGTCCTTCACTTGTGCCTTTTCTGCCTCCTCCTCGTTTAGCACTAGCCCCAGGCCGGGCAACTGCGGCGCCAGCAGCTTCACTCCGTCCTCTTCTACAACCTTCCGCAGCCGCGACTCGGTGAACAATCGCACCAGCAGGTCGCTGGGCCGCTGCTCGAAGTACTCAATCCACTTCACGCCTGGAAGCCCTGCCGCCATGTGCAGATGGATCAATTGCAGGTTCCACGGCGAGACCGGCACGTTGAACGCTCGCGCCAGTCCGTGAACGCGCAACCACTCGGTGATCCCGCCTGTCACGTTCGCATTGGGCTGCACGATGTCCACTGCACCCTGCTCGATAAGCTGTCGGAACTCGAACAGCGTGGCATGTTGCTCACCCCCGGCGATTAGCGTCCGGCCAGCCCGCCGCCGAACCTGGATGTAGCCGGGGATGTCTTCCGGGGGAACCGGTTCCTCCAGCCAGTACACGTCGTACGGCTCCCACTTCTTCAGCTGCTCCACGGCGGTGTCGGCGTCTCAGGTGCCGTTCACATCCACCATCAGCTTCACGTCAGGGCCGATCGCGGCCCGCACTTGACGCACCCGCTCGGTTGCCACCTTCAGCGACACTGCGGTGGCCGACCCGCGTATCTTCACCGCGGTGTGGCCTTCCTTCACTAATCCCGACACCTTCTCTGCCAGCTGATCGGGCTCAAGTGCATCAGTGCACGTGGCGTAGGTGGGCACCTTCTCCCGACGGTCGCCCAACAAACTACTCACCGGCACGCCGAGCAGTTTGCCCTTCAGATCCCACAGCGCGCAGTCGATGGCGCCCTGGCACTGCAGCACCAGACCGCGCCGATCGGTGCGCCACATCGCGGCGTACATCTTCCGCCACAACCGCTCGATCAACAGTGGGTCCTCGCCCAAAAGCAGGGCGTTGAAGTTTCGGTTCACCAACGTTGCCGCTAGGTCACCCGTAGGCCCGTGAGTGCTAACGTTCGCGGTGGTGAAGGCCATCCCCTCGGGCCCGTCGTCGGTACGGACGCGGACTACCAGGATCTCCCGTCTAGCGTACCCCTCGATAGCGCTTTGATTCTCTCCGTAGCGTGCCAACGAGACGTTGGTGATCTTCATAGGCGGGCTCCTGGCCGCGCGTTCAATACACGCAAGCCTTGAACGGCTCAGCTTGTCTTGATTACGCCTTCAGCTGTGCCCGCCGTCCCAGCGCGGGCTGCATCTTTGTCTCCCGTAACTCGCGGGTGGCGAAGTCGAGGTGCTCCACGACCTCGGCATGCTAGCAGGTGTCGGAACCTTGGGCGAGTTCTTGGAAAGCGGTTGGCGGCGGACCGTGCCTGAGTCGATCATGAATTACTGCGGCGCATTGCTCGGGAGTGAGTAGCGAGGTATCGACTTCTACATCGTAAATGCCCGGGAGGTGGACCGTGTCTTGCCATCTTTGAACCGGCCGACGTATGGGTTCTTCAGCCGTGCCGATGACATACTGGCTTTCTCGGCCGAGCTGAGGAGTCTGGCGACGTTCCATGATCGCTTCTATTGGGCAATGAACGCCGACGAATAACACAGGCAGGCCTGCTGGCCTCCCGGGCGCACTGCGTCAGGATTCGGCGCGGTACCGTGTAACCGTCGTGGTGTCCCACATCGACCGCGACGTTTAAGCCAAGGCGGCTATGGGCAGCGATCGATTCGTACATGGCGGCGTACAGCACCTCGACAAGCGGTTCGAGGTTCCGGCGCTCGCCTCCGGGGCGAAGACCGATGCCGGGTCGGTACCGCCCGGGTGTCACATATAGCACAAACGTATCAACGGCAAGGTTCATCCAGAGGCCCTCAAACTTCTCCTGAATGACGGTAACGATGCTCGACTTTCCCGACCATGGGGCTCCGTTCAGGATTACGATCTGGCCGGGGTCTGTGGGCTGCCCCATATCACCTCTATGAATTGGAACGGGGTTCGTACCGTATCTTGTACACGATGAATCATCGTTTTCCTACGCCTTCGGCAGCCCACGCTGCCGCCGCGATCCTGTCGTCCAGGAGTCAAGCCGTCTAACGGTAAAAGTATGGCGCGTTCGGAGGGATTCCAACCCCCGACACCTGGTTTCGAAGACCTATCGCTTACGTACCATTTGGTCAATCGGGGCCACACCCATCCGCCTGACCGTATAGAATCTCGATCTAACACACCCGGCTAGGTCGTCCCAGGAGGCAATGATGGACACATCCGAAATCGTTGAGCGCTTTCTCTCCGCGCTGAAGGCGGATCCGCCGGACACCGGCGTGCTGAACGACATACTCACCCCGGGCGCAAAGCTCGAGTCGACCAGCGGCGGCACGGACGGCCGCGACGCGGTGGTGCAGCGCTTTATCGAGCCCGCCGGCCGCGCGTTTCGCGAATCGCGGTGGTCGGCGCCAGAACCAGCCGGGGACGGCCTAAAGGTCAGCGGCGTAGCCCCAGGTCTCGGTTCAGGGGGCACCATCCTCGTCTTCTACTTCGATGGCGAAAACGTGGCGCGGATTCTGCATCAGTTCTTCACAGCTCGTGTGCCTAGCAGCGGAAAGCCCATCCACCTCACGCAGGAGCTCAAGGACAAGGTCGAACGGTCCCTCGAAGAGAAGCACCCCATGGTCGTCGCTTACGTGGACGAGCGCGGCGCGCCCGTCCTCTCTTTCCGCGGCTCAATTCAGGCCTTCAGTGGCACGCAGCTGGCGATGTGGGTCCGGCCGAAGAGCCGAATGGCCGAGGCGATCCAGAAGAACCCCAACGTGGCGCTAATCTACCGAAACGAGGACACGCACGAAGGCTTCCAGTTCCAGGGTAGGGCGCACATCGCCACCGACCAGGCCGACATTCGTCACGTTTACGAACGCTCACCGGCCATCGAGCGTGAGCGCGACATGGCTCAGCTCGGGGTCGCGGTGATCATCGACCTCGACCTTGTGGAGGGTGGCTTCGTACGTATCAAGAGGGAGTCCGAGCGCGTGCAAATGGAGCGTAACGAGGCTTAGCCTAGCAGCTTCGGGACGCCGGAACTCAGCCATCGTCCCCGGCGGCGCTTGGTCATCTAGGCTGCCAGCCCTGAGGGTGCGGGAGCGCCAGCTTCGGGCGGCACCGGCAGAGAAGCTGCCGACCAACCAGTCGCCGGATGCGTTCGCTGGTCACGACAGGATTCTTTGGTGGAGAGGCCGCCTGTCAATTTCAACTAACACCTTCGCCCGATCGTGCGACTACCTAGCTTCCGCCGTCTCTAGTACCAGGACATGAAGATGCAGCCTGCGCTGGAGAGGGCGCTGGGGCGACGGAGGCTGCTGAAGGCGTAGGGAAGGAGGGGGTTACCGCTGACCGACGGCATTGCTGTAGGTGTCGCAATCTATGCTGTGATCTATGGCCTCAACCAACAGCGCCAACTGCGGGCGGATACTTAGTGGCGGGCAGGACTCTGCGGCACAGGGAGCTGCTGAAGGCGTAGACCGCGTAACAGCTCCCTCGAACACATCGGGAGTTGCCCTATCCACCCTACGTCTACTCGGACGGCTCAGCCCAGGCTCGCGACCTGCCCTGAGGGACGCCGACTTCGAGTCTGATCACCTGCTCTGCGGTCAGGCTCCAGCCAGACGCGTCGCAGTTCTCTGCAATCCGATCAGCACTGTCAGACTTCGGTATCACCACTACGCCGGGGCGCGTCAGGCACCAGTTCAGCGCCACCTGGGCCGGCGTCCTTCCAACTTCGCGGGCTACGGACTCGAGGGCTCGAAGACTCTCACCGCGAAGCAACTCCCCTTCCGCAAAGGGGCTATACGCGATCACGGTGATCTGATTGGGCTGGTAGAAGGACGCGAGGTCCTTCTCGATGTGGCGATCGAGGAGACTGTATTCGACCTGGTTGGCAACGATCCGGTACTTCGTCATGGCTGCCTGGGCGCTTTGGAGCTGCTGCCGCGAGAAGTTACTCACCCCGATGAAACGGACCTTGCCCATATCGACCAGTTCCTCCATCGCTCTCATCGTCTCCCCGATCGGCACGGCAGGGTCCGGCCAATGGATCTGGTAGAGGTCGATGGTAACGACTCCGAGGCGCCTGAGGCTCGCGTCTGCAGCTTTGAGGACTTGGTCGTAGCGGAGGTGCTGGCCGGAGACTTTAGTCGCGAGGAATACGCGATCACGGCGGTCATGGATCGTCTTACCGACGCTCACCTCGGTACCATATGCCTCGGCGGTGTCGATAACGTGTGCACCGAGCTCTATGCCGCGCTGGAGCGGCCCCACGCCCCCTCGGTACTTCCAGGTCCCGAGGCCCACCTCCGGGATCATCAGGCCGGTAGCACCAAGCTGTCTCAGTTCCATGAGGTGCAGTTTCTCCCGTCTTCAGGAATAGAATGCTCCGCCAGCACAGGTTACACGCAGAGGAACAGAATCGCTGAGATCGGCGTTTGCAGGGGTCGCGGTTACCTGAAAGCCAACTCCTGGCGCATGGCCTGCACCGGAGCGGGCACTGGGCCGTCGAGGGCTGCTGAAGGCGTGACGATGCTATATGGCCCTTCGCCCTAACGAGGATTTGCTAAGCTCGTCCAAATGAAGTTCGCAATCATCCTGTTTACTTCGTTGCTCCTTTTCACTGCTTGTGGCAGTGGTGGAGGTCAGGAGACCAGCGACCCGGCATTAGTGGCCTTACAGCTTGCCGAAAGCGTAGATGAACAGCTGGGCGCCGACAACGGTTTCAACGCAATCATCTACGCCTGGGAGCGTGGTTACAGTAATTCGCAGCTGTTCAATGCGATTGATCACACGCGATTGCTAGGCAACGGGTTCTTGGCCACTCTTGTGAGCGGTTACCAGGTGCCTGCTGGCCCTGCTCTTGGCTTGGTTCTGCTGCCTGAGGAGGCTCATCACCATTTCCGAAGCGTAGCGTTTATCTCTCTTGAGGATGCGTCGGCAATCCGGAGGATAGCAGCTGGTACGAGGGCAGTAGACAAGGTGCCGGTAGGTCAAGGTGTTGGAGGCCGCCAGCAATGCGATGCCCGATCTCCAGCAAAAGAAGGAGTACATTGCTGTCCTCTTTCTGCTAACTCAAAGCCAAGGCTATTCAGCGGCACAAATTATCGAGGTCATACTCTTCGGCGCCATGGTTGATCGCGAGAGTTACGAGAACTTGCCGAAAGAATGTGAAGTGTTCTTACGAGACCTCACCGGTCAAATCATTGAGCCGGATTCGGATGCTCGGTGTAAAAGCGAATACGTCGATTTAGCGAGAACAGAATCCCTCCAAGGTGAGAGTCAGACCACGAACCAAATGAGCGTTCTCCGGCCTCAGACCAAAATGCTCCCTTGATGATCCTGGAGACGATCGCTTCTTTAGAAGACACGGGATGCAATAAAGGAACTGATGGAGACACTCAATGCAGTTACTCAATTGAGATAACCGTTAGATACAACATTGGCTCCGAGCCTTTGGCCGAGGTTGAGTGCTTTGTCGTGAACCAGGTACCGTACCTGAATCCGGTTGAGCCCGATCAGAAGAAACTTTCAACCCCGACTGGTGAGGTCACCTTGGGGCCAAGGGCCGAGGGGTTTTCCCGCCCTAGCTAAGATGCAGCCTGCGCTGGAGCGTGCGTTGGGGCGTCGAGGGCTGCTAAAGGCGTAAGTCACACGATTTGGTCATCGTGTCGGTCCAATTGACCCCCTCAATCCCTGAGGCTCCGTGGCTGAGCGCACGTTACCGATAGAGATCGCTCTGCTAGTTGAAAATCCATTAGACTCCACGTCACGTAAACGGGAGAGTTTGGGGTTTCCGGATGCGGTCATTGGTGAGCTCACGCCTGGCGGCTTTGGCGCTTATGGGAAGCGCCCTTCGCTATCCGCAGTACCGGCGCTTCTGGTTTAGCAATCTCGCTGCTGTCTCCGGTCAGCAGATGATGATCCTCACCCAGGGCTGGCTAATCTACGACCTCACGGGCTCACCGCTTTACCTGGGCTACGCCGGTCTTGCAACGGCGATCCCGGCGATCGTGCTTAACCTGTTTGGCGGCGTGCTAGCCGACCGCCTCGACCAGCGACGCATCATAGCGCTTGGTGACTGTGTTACCGCTAGCCTCATCTTCACGATCGCCACCTTGACGCTCTTCGACCTCGTTCAACCTTGGCATGTGCTGGTGAACGCCTTCGTCTGGGGCGCGATGCAAGCGTTCATCAGTCCGGCGCGCCAAGCCATATTCCCCCAGCTCATTGACCGCAAGGACCTGATGAACGCGGTTTCCCTCAACTCCATGGTCTACCAGCTAACGCGGGTGGCGGCGCCAGCGACGGCCGGCTTGCTGGTTGCCGCCATGGACGCTTCCGTAGCCTTCTACGTGGCTGCCTGCGGCTTTCTCACGATGGCGCTCGTCGTCCTCACCCTAAGGGTCGACCCTCGGATCCGTGAACGCCCTTCCTCTGTGCTGAGCGACCTCGGCCAAGGCGTATCGTTCATTCGCGACAACTTCATTTTCACCTTCCTCATCGGCATGACCTTCTTCAACAGTCTGTTCGGCTCCGCCGCGATCCAGCTCATGCCCGTTTTCGCCCGAGACGTTCTTGACGTCGGCGCCTCTGGCCTCGGTCTCCTTCTTAGCGCCGGCGCGGTTGGGGCCATCACTGGCGTGCTGATCATCGGCTCGCTCGGCAGCTTCGAGCGCAAGGGCCTCATAGTGGTTGGCGGCGCAACGATCTACGGCGTCGCGCTGCTGCTATTCGCCTCTTCTACGGTCTTCCTGCTTTCACTGCTGGCGATCGCCTTCGTCGGCATGTTTCACCAGATCTACATGGTTGCGGTCCAGACCACCCTGCAGATGCGGGTGCCAGACGAGCTGCGCGGGCGGGTAATGGGCGTCTACGGAATGACTTACAATCTTGGCCCGCTGGGCGCGCTTCAGGCCGGCGCCATGGCCTCAGCATTCAGCGGCCCGATTGCAGTGGCCTTTGGCGGCGTCGCGATCATGAGCTTTGCTCTTGGCGTCGCTCTCTTCACCCGTGAGGTGCGGCAGCTGCAAGCCACGGCTGTTTCGACACCATGACCTGCGCCGGAGTGGACGCTGGGGCGTTGGGGGCTGCTGAAGGCGTAGACGGATGGATCCCGAGGAGGAAGCATGAGCGACAATGAACTCCACTACATGCCCGCGGTGGAGCTTGCCGAGCGAATAAGAGCCCGCCAGCTATCGCCCGTAGAGCTGACAGAATGTTGACGGCGAGGTCACATTCAACACCTTTACCACGCTCTTCGCTTCTGACAACCTAGCCAACGCGGGAAGCCTCCTGGACAGCCACGCTGATGAGCTAACCCCTTCCCTAAGACAAATGATGGAGGAGGCTCGGCACTTCAAGGCGGACCGGATCATGCAGGCCCTTCGGCAGTTGGAGTGGCATCGCGCCCGCATGGCCCGCTTCTTCGATGACTACGACCCGCTATTGAGCCCGACGATGGCCGTGCCCGCTTTCGTTATCGAACAGTATCCTGAAGTAATCGCGGGACACCTGGTGGATCCCATGTGGGGCTACACTCCCTTCACGTTCCCAATCAACATGAGCGGTCAAACGGCGGCGGGCGTGCCTTGTGGCTTTTCGTCGGGAGGGCTCCCTGTCGGTCTTCATATCGTCGGGCCGAAAGGGGCGGAGGGGCTGGTGCTGCGTGCAAGCGCCGCCTTTGAAGCGGCCCGCCCGTGGGAGGGCGAGCGGCCCACCGTGTCATAGAGAAACGAGCGGGCGCTCGTCCGGAGCGTGAGCAGCTGGAATATGGTGAGGAGAAGGGCCAGCCTACATTGTCACAATCGCGTTCGTAGACCATTGACAGTCACGGTCGGCAGAACCATGATCCCACCGAACGGCACGATGCGAAGTAAGAAAAGGGGCGGAAACCATGGCAAGTCAGACCGATGTAACCGGTCGAACAGCTCTCACGGTTCCTCAGTTTTCCTGGGATCATCCGATTCCTTTGGGTGTTCGGCTCGGCAACTTGGTGATCTCATCGATAATTCCGCCACGCGATCCGGAAACCGGGGGCACACCAACGGAAGTTAAGCGACAGGTTGAGCTCGTCTTCCAACACATGAAGGGGCTGATCGAGGACGCCGGCGGCACTATCGATGACATCGCGCGCGTAACGTTCCTCGTTAGGAGCAAGGCGGAGCATCGGCCACTCATCGACGAGGAGTGGAACGCTATGTTCTCAGCGGGTGGGGTTCAGCCGGCTCGGCTCGTCATTGAGGTCCCACCGCAGGGCGGACCATCCATCCAGTGCGAGTTCATAGGGATGCTTGGCGCAACTCCCTAAGACGCTCCTGTCGAACAGGCTCCAGAACCGACGCCGACCACTGGCTCGTCAACGGCGGCTGTTGGCAGACATGGAAGTCGCGACGCCGCCATTGAGCACCTCGACTTCGCCATCGCCGAGTCCCAGGACATGAAGATGCAGCCCGCGCTTGAGCGGGCGTTGGGGCGACGGGGGCTGCTGAAGGCTTACGGTCACACTATGACGGCATCGTGTCGCTACGAAGGAGGAGGCCACCTTCACGGTGGCCTCCTCTCTGCTAATGACTGGGAGCCGAGTCAGCTACTCACCAGTGCGAGCCGCGATCGGCTGCGGCGTTCCCCGTAAGGCGCGCTTTACAGGCATCTGCTCGCTCTCGCCAGCCTGAGGCAGCCACTCCAGCCAGGTAGGTAGGTACCAGTTACGGTCGCCCAACAGCTTCATGCTGGCCGGCAGCAATATGACGCGGATGACTGTCGCGTCAAGGAACACCGCGACGCCCAGGCCGACGCCAAACTGCTTCAACGCGATGTCGCTGGCCAGCGCGAAGGAGCCGAACACAGCAACCATGATTGCAGCGGCGCTGGTGATCGTCCCCGCCGTGGCGCGGATGCCCATCGCCACCGACTCCTCGTTCGATACGCCGGCGTCGTACGTCTCCTTGATCCGGTTGAGCAGCAGCATGTGATAGTCCATGGAGAGGCCGAACAGGATGACGAAGAGGAACAACGGCAGCCAGGGCGCTATGCGACCGGTGGCCTCGAAGCCGAGCAGATCCTGCCCGACGCCGTGCTGGAACACCAGCACCAGCACGCCATCTGCCGCAGCAACCGACAGTAGGTTCAGCGTCACTGCTTTGAGTGGGATCACCACCGACCTGAACATGACCAGCATGAGCAGGAACGCCAGGCCCAGCACGAACCCGAAGACGTAAGGGGCGGCGGAGTACATGTGGGCGGTGAAGTCCATGCTGCCGGCAGTCTGCCCGGTGACGTAGACCGACGTACCGGTGGCGCCAAAGGCAGCGGGAATGATCTCGTCACGCAGCTGGCGCACGGCGTCCTCGGAGCGCTTGTCGTCTAGGTCGTAGACCACTGGGACCTGAATCAGCGTCACGCTGCCATCCTGGGAAACGATGGTCTGGAATGGAGCCTCGAACGCGGGCGCGGACTCAAGCTCCATGTACAGCTGCTCAGTCGCAACGTCGACCTCGGGGCCGCTACCTGCGACCACGATCATCGCGGGCTCGGCAAGCCCGGCCGCGAAGTGCTGCTCCAGTAACTGCAAAGCACGCTTGCCGTTGACCTCGTTGGGATAAGCCTGCGAGCCGGCGCTGAAGCCGGGGTTCAGCGAAACGATGGGCAGAGCCAGAGCTAATATCGCCGCCGCCGTCACCGCCGCGAAGAACGCGGGCCGCTGTAGCACACGCTCGGTGACGTAGCCCCAGATTCTGCCGTCTTCACCAGAACCGCCCGGCAACGGCAGCTTGAATCGGTTGATGCCGTCGCCGATCACCGCAAGCAGCGCCGGGATCAGCGTCAGCGAAGCGAGTACCGCGATAGCGACCACGATGATCGCGCCCAACGATAGCGAGATGAATATCGGGTTGTCGGTTAGCATGAGGCCGGCGATCGACAGCACGACCGTGAAGCCGGCGTAGAACACCGCCCGGCCTGTGGTCCGGCTTGCGACGTCGATTGCCTTGTACTTCTCGCGTCCAGAGGCACGCTCGCGGCGGGACCTCGCTACCAAAAACAGCGAATAGTCGATTCCAACCGCGAGGCCCATCAGCAGGACCATCTCGGCGTACAGCTCGTTCAGGGCGTCGGCCTGGCTGACTATAGCGGCGATAGCCATGGTTACGAAGATCGCGCCCATCGCAGTCGCCAGGGGGATCATCGCTGCAACCACGGAGCGGAAAGCGATGAGGAGAATAATCATCCCGGCGCCCAGCGAAATAAACAGCACCATCGCGAAGTCTTCTTCCAGGACGCGGTCATCTTCGTACTCCAGCGAGCCGGGGCCAGCGATCGATACGACGTAGTCACCTGCGCCGTTAGAGATCGCCTCGACCTCATCCACGATGTCACCGATCGGCGAACCGACAATTGGCACTCGTACGACGTGCCTGTCCTCTGATACGAGCGTTGCATCTTGGGTCTCGTAGAAACTAGTTGCCTGCCCTACAGCAGGCATCGCGCGCAGTCTTGCTACCGCGTCGTCGACGACAGCGCGAAATTCGGCGTCGTCGACGGTCAGAGACGGGTGCTGAATCAGCAGCTGCTCCGCGGGCTCCTCTTCGCCGTTGAAAGCGGCATCGAGCAGCTCGGAACCGATCGCCGACTCACCTTCGGCGCCGCCCTCGTCAAGCAGGACGGTTTCTACGGTGCCGCTAACGATCGCGGCCATGAAAATGACCAGCGCGGTTGCTGCTAAGACCCACCAGCGGTGGCGAGGCGCTCCAGCCAGAGACTCGAGACGTAATTGTCGGGTTGGTCTGAGTTTTCATTGTGCTTCTCCTTAGGTTCGATGGTTTCACGGGTTCGGCTATGCAGACAGCATCGTTCCGGCGGCTCTCGGCGTCGTCACGACTCTGGGTGGTTTTTCGCGCGACGTTACGGCTAGCAGTCGGTAGCCTGAAGAGGTGAGCTTGGCTCACCCGAATGGACGACGTCGGGAGCTTGAAAGACACGCGACGCGGGCCGAAACTTAGGTCTATGGCAGTTGATTCAATGGGTCCGACCGGTGGGCGGCTTCAGGCGATAGAGGATCTGCTAACGCGAAGGCGCATGCTGGTCCTTTACATAGGCTTCTATCTGGCCCTGATTAGCACTGCCCTGCGCGGCCTCAACTACTACTTCCTGGACAAAGTGGCGCTCGCTGGTGGCGGGAGCGACTGGCCGGAGGGTCACGAGTACCGCTGGCTCGTTCTTGTGCTGGTCCTGGCGTTTACGGGCTTGGCGGTGGCGCGCCACTGGCGACCCAGCCGCATCGCAGATTTCCCACACCTCTATCTGGCGGTGCAAAGCGGGCTGGTCTTTTCGACGTTCCTAATTCCGCCTGGACTCGACTTCTTCGGTATCTTCTACTTCCTGCTTAGCTTGCAAGCTATGCTGTTCTTCCGGCAGGCCATCGGCTACCTATGGCTCGCCGCCTTCACCGTGCTTACCGGGATCGGCTTTCTTGCCGAGAACGACTTCCGGGACGGCGTGGTACAACTGGGTGTCTACACGGCGGGCTACTACTTCTTCGGCTCATTCGCAGCATCGACAGCCCAAGCGCAGAGGGCTCGCCACGAGGCTCAAGAGGCGCTGGCAGAGCTGCGCCAGTGCGAAGCTATGCTCACTGAAAGCGAGGAGCGCTACCGGCGTCTGGTCGAAGAGAGCCCCGACGCCATAATCGTCTTCAACGGCGACTTCCGGCTCGTCGACGTCAACGCAAGCGCCTGCCGTGATCTGGGCTTCGATCGTGATGAATTGGTCGGTATGCAGCTGGACCGCATCTACCCGGGTTTCGACAGTGAGCACGCCGAGGCGGTGCGCCGTCACCTGGATGTCCCGTCGGAGGACTGGCATTTCCACTTCGAGGAGGCGGAGCTCCGGCGTGCAGACGGCACCATGTTCCTCGCCGAAGCTCATGTCGGCCTCATTGAGCTGGCTGGACGGCGCCACCTCCTCGCGCTGGTGCGGGACGTAACCGAGAGGAAGGAGTCGGAGGAGAGACTCCTCGCTCAGACGCGCGATCTCGCCATCCTTGAGGAGCGTAACCGCATGGCGCGCGAGATCCACGACACCCCTGGCGCAAGGCTTCACCGGCGTCGTCCTGCAGCTAGAAGCGGCGGAGCAAGCTCTAGAGCACGATAAGGATGCTGCTACAGGCCACCTAGCCACGGCGAAGAGCGTCGCGCGCGAAAGCCTTCAAGAGGCGCGGCGTTCCGTCTGGGACCTGCGGCCTCAGGCGCTTGACGCCGGCTCGCTGTCGGAGGCGTTGCGGACGGAGGTTGCTCGCTTCCGTCCTGATGGTAAGCATGGCACGCTGACTGTCTCAGGCGAGGAGACGTCGTTGCCACCGAACGTGGCAGCAGCACTGCTACGCGTCTGTCAGGAGTCGCTTACCAACATCAACCGTCACGCCGATGCCGAGAGCGTGTGGGTGGGTCTGCGCTTCGAAGGCGCCCGGCTCCTGCTATCGATTAAAGACAACGGCGTCGGTTTTGAGACGCAAGCCGTCGCAGGCAATGGAGGCCTTGGCCTGCCGGGCATGCGAGAACGCCTAGCGTCGCTAGGCGGAGAGCTGTCGATCTCCTCGCAGCCAGGGGAGGGCACATTATCGAGGCCGGGGTGCCCCTAAACCGGTACGAAACGTGAGTGTGGAAGCGATCCGTGTTCTGATCGTCGATGATCACACCGTGGTGCGGGATGGCCTCAGCTCCATGCTGGCGCGCGAACCCGATTTTGAAGTTGTCGGCGAGGCATCCAACGGCGAAGATGCGGTGCGGCTTGCGGCGAACCTAACGCCTGACGTGATTCTGATGGACTTGCGTATGCCCCGCATGGACGGCGTAACCGCGATGAAACGAATCCGCGATGCAGGCCCTGACACAAGGTTTCTCGTCCTTACGACCTTCGACACGGACGAGTACATCTTCCAGGCCATTGAGGCGGGGCACCTCAGCAATTCGACTCCCGAGAGCAGTCCCGTGCTTCATCTTGCTGAGCATGTTGGCAAGGAACATGAGTTGACCATCGCTCGAACGCGTCAGTAACGTGAACTCCGGGTCATCCGTGTGCTGGATAACGAAGCGCGGATCCTTGATATCGTCCTTGCCACCCATCCGCTCCATGTCGCTCTTCCAGCTCTTGCCGTAGGGCGGGTTGGAGAGCATGAAGTCAAACTCCATGGTTGGGAATGCGTCGTTGGAGAGCGTCGAATGCTCAGGGCCACCGATGAGGTTGTCAGCCGCTTCCCCTTCGCCCTTGAGCAGAAAGTCGGCTTTTGCGATGGCATAAGTCTCGGCGTTGATCTCTTGTCCGTAGAGATGTGTTGCCACCTCCTTGCCATGCTGCGTCGCGAGTTCGAGCAACGTTTCTTCTGCCACGGAGAGCATGCCGCCCGTACCGCAGGTGCCGTCGTATAGCAGATAGGTACCCGATTCGATCTCATTGGCGATAGGCAGGAAGATGAGACTTGCCATGAGTTTGACCGCATCGCGGGGAGTCCAGTGCTCACCGGCTTCTTCATTGTTTTCCTCGTTGAACCGTCGGACCAGCTCTTCGAAGACCGTTCCCATGCCGTGGTTATCCAGGCCGGGCAATCGGATATTTCCGTTTCCATCAACAGTCGGGGTGGGACTCAGATTGATCGCGGGGTCGAGGAGTTTTTCAATGAGCGTACCGAGTGCATCTGCACGCGAGAGCCGTGGGACTTGGTTGCGGAACTCGAAGCTGTCGAGGATCTCCTGGACGTTGGGTGAAAAGCCGTCGAGGTAATCCACAAAGTTGTCCCGCAGTCGCTGCCGGCTTGCAATACCCCTCAGGTCCCGCATTGTGAATGTCGAAGTGTTGTAGAACGATTGCCTTGCGGCTTGGCGAAGCGCGGGGTCCTGGTTGGTGAGTCCTGCGCTGTCCAGCCGGCTCTTCATATCTAAGACGTCCTGCGATGTAGGCTCTAGTACGGCATCCAGACGGCGAAGCACGGTCGTGGGAAGGATTACGTCGCGGTACTTTCCACGTACGTACAGGTCGCGCAGCACGTCGTCGGCGATGTTCCAGATGAAGCTAGCAATCCAGTTGAGCTGCGTTGATTCCAAGTTTGGGTCCCTAACACTCGACAACGATATTCCGCAGTATGAGTGTTATACGAGCAATCGGCCGGCTTGCCAATCAAGTCCGTTTAAGGACTTCATCGCCTCAATGTGCGCGTACGTTGCTGTCACGATTGCTGTCAAACTGGCCTAAGGCCAGGATACGGCCGCTCGGATGACGAGTTTCGAATCTAGAAAGTATGGCGCGCTCGGAGGGATTCGAACCCCCGACACCTGGTTCCGAAGACCAGTGCTCTATCCGCTGAGCTACGAGCGCCTAGAGTCAGTATTTCCCGCCCGCGCCGCACTGTAAAGGCAATCGCCGGCCCGACGGCCTGAGTTCGGCCATCCAGGCAGTATTCGCGGCGCTATCGAATGCGGACCAAGTCCGCCGCCGCGACGCTATCGGGGTCATCCCGGCGCAGGCTTTGGCTCAACCGACTGCTCTAATCTGCCCGCGGGTCGATTCCGGTTGCGTCACCAAACGGAACGCTCAATTACCGGTCCGGCCCGAGGCTTGTACGATCAGGTCGACGCGAGTGTAGTCCGCGTCCTCTTCGTACGTATCAGCGGTAACCTGACCGCTCAGATTCTCTCCCCCGTCATCGAACTCGATTCCCAAGGCGAAGCTGGAAATATCGGTACTGGTGGAGTCGACGACCATCCAGTCCAGTGCCTCGAACTCACCTCTGTAGAAATCGATGACATCGTCCGGTGAATCGAGTGTCAAGAAAGTCACAGCGAACAGCTGTCCACCCTGTCCGCGCTGGAAGCCACTGTCGATGACAATGGTTTCGTCGTTCACGCCGTAGATCGGAACGGTCTCTGGAAAGCCAAGCGGCAGCGGGCGGCTTTCGCCGAGCAGGGGCACCGTTGGACCCGTACCCGCCGTCAACGCTCCGGCCAGGTCTTCGTACACGATCTGAATCACCGTCCGGTTATCGAGCTCCGAGTGACTAACGATGACCACACCCGAAACGTCGGGATCATCGGGCCTGGCGAACCGGATGCCTGTGACCTGAGAGCCTGTCTGGCCTGCCTCGACTTGCCATGGCTCGGCGTCCAGTTCGTCACTGTAGAAGGCAAAGATCTCCCCCGCGGTAGCGGAGCTCGTCAGGACCGCCGTGAAGGTCTTTCCCCGGGGCGTCGCCACCACGAAGGAGGCCACCGGCTCCGAGTTGCCAAACAGCGGAAATTCGGCCGGAAAGTCTGGCGGTAGGACGCCCTTGAAGGAATCTACGCTGGTGTTTGAGTCTTCCGGCGGCGCATAAAACATCTCCAGTATGGCGACAGCGTTGCCGCCTCCGTTGGTGCTGCTGCCCGTGAACACAAAGACCAGGACGCCAACCACCACCGCCGGAACGACGGCCAGAAGGAAGTAAGGCAGCCAGGCTGGCAGGCCGCCGCCTACCGCCGTTGGCGGGGGTGGTGAGCTTGCGGACTCAGGCGCGTCAGGCGCTGCCTGAGGTTCGGACGTCGATTCTTCGTTCATGGCAGCCGCCAGGATAAATATTTGTGGGGTGGGCGAGGGGATTCGAACCCCCGATCTCCAGGGCCACAACCTGGCGCCTTAACCGCTAGGCGACGCCCACCACGCTCCTTACGGAAGAAAGCTCCCGCCGGAAGACGGGAGCCAGTTCAATAAGGCTTGCGTCAAACTCTAGCATGGCCCGATTCGGGTGGTCAAAAGCGCCGACAGACGCCTTCCTCAGGCGCGTGGATCGGCCCCACGGCACGTTGTATGATCGGCCTACTTTGCCCCGCCTGAGGCAGTCTTCCTGGTCCTTTGGCCGGCTCACGCCGCGCCTCAAGGAGGTTCAATGTCCAGCTTCGCCGAATCCCTGAATAGCGGCCGCTTCCTGGTCACCGCGGAGCTTAACCCGCCGAAGGGCACGGACCTCTCCGACATGCTCAAGAAAGCCGAATCGCTGCGTGGTTGGGTCGATGCCTTCAACCTGACCGACTCGGCAAGCGCCGTGATGACCATGGCGCCAATCGCCGCCGCCGTAGCGCTGAAGCAGCAAGGCGCTGAGCCGATCGTTCAGCTCACGGGCCGCGACCGCAATCGCATCGCGATTCAAGGTGACATGCTGGCCGCCGCCACGCTCGGCGTCGAAAACATCGTCTGCATG
Organism: Dehalococcoidia bacterium; assembly: GCA_965197795.1. Classification (GTDB taxonomy): domain Bacteria; phylum Chloroflexota; class Dehalococcoidia; order DSTF01; family WHTK01; genus WHTK01. The sequence continues at coordinate 2,250,901 of OZ240228.1, forward strand.
GGCGGTGACCCGCCGGGCGCCGGCGACCACCCTGACGCCAAGCCCGTGTTCGATCTCGACACGCTGGCGCTGCTCAAGGCGGCCCGGTCGATGAACCAGGGAGCTGACATGATGGGCAAGGCCCTCAAAGGCTCGCCGAATTACACCATCGGCGCAGTGGCGAACCCGGGCGCCCCGGAGCTCGACAAGGAGATCGCCCGAATGGGCGACAAGGTACGGGACGGCGCAGAGTTCTTCCAGACACAAGCGGTCTACGAGCCGGAGGTGTTCGCGAGGTTCATGGACCAGGCGAAGCAGTTTGGTAAGCCGGTCATCGCGGGATTCGTTATCCTCAAGTCCGGCAATATGGCGCGCCGGCTCAATGAGACCCTACCCGGCGTCTTCGTACCCGAAGGCTTGATCGAGGAGATGGATGCGGCCGACGACAAGTCCGCCAAGTCGATCGAGATCGGCGGCCGAATTATCTCGGCGATCAAGGACATGTGCCAGGGCGTTCACGTGATGGCCATCGGCTGGGAGTCGCGAATTCCTGCGATGCTGGAAGCCGCCCGCATCTCGAAGCGAGGGTAGGTGAGTTATGGCTCCTCCACGCAAGCTGCCGCGGCCTTTCGAGATGCACTGGGGGAGCGGTGAGATCATCGAAGAAGCATCCTTTGACGGCGAGTATCACGAACCCACGATCCAGCTACTCGCCTACACCGAAGGCGATGCGGCGGGCGGCTTCAGCATTCGCTTCTGTAGCTACAACCACCGGGGACAATTCCAGCGATCGCCACTCATGGTCGGCGCGGAGGAGATCGAGGGGCTTCGCAGGGCGCTGCAGCAAGCGCCTCAACTTCGCGATTTGCTCCGTCAGTTGATTGAGTGAGCCCGCTAACCTAGCCGCTACTGGACGTCGATAATCTTTCGTTCTCATTACCAGTCACAGGGGAGCTATATGGCTTACGAGGACCATCTGCTGGACTCGCGGCTGACCTGCCGCGGTTACGGTGATCATGAGCTTGCCGCCGCCGAGGGGCTGTTTCCAATGCCCGGCGACAAGCCGCGTTATCCCAGGGACCGGGTTGCCGACATCAAGCACGTCCGCCTCGATGTGCAACTCGATCTCGACAACAAGCGCATCACCGGTCGTGTGGCGCACACCTTCACGCCGCTCAACGATGGGCTCGAGGGCCTCGATCTAGATGCGGTCGAGCTGGAGATCGGCGGTGTCACCTCATCCAACGGCGCCGCCATGCCGTATAGCCTCTCCGATGGCCGGCTCCACGTAGAGCTTCCGACGCCGAAGAACAGCGGCGAGGAAGAGACCATCCTGATCGATTTCGCCGGCAGCCCGCGCCGTGGGATGTACTTCATCGCGCCGGACGCGGACTACCCGTGGAAGCGGCTCGAGGCCTGGACCCAGGGTCAGGATGAGGACTCGCGCCACTGGTTCCCGTGCTACGACTATCCCAACGAGATGGCGACCACTGAACTTCACGTCAGCGTTCGCGAGCCCTTCACTGTGATCTCGAACGGCGAACTGCGCGGCATCGACTCCGGCGAGGCGGGCATGCACACCTACCACTGGCATCAGGACGTGCCTCACGTCGTCTACCTGACCAGCATCGTCGCTGGCGAGTTCTCCGAGATTCGCGACGAGTGGGACGGCATCCCGATCCAGAGCTACGTGCCCGTCGGTCGTGAAGAGGACGGCCGAGCCCTGGTCAAGAACACCGCCGAGATGATGAAGCTTTTCTCCGAACGCACCGGAATTCGCTATCCGTACGCCAAGTACTCCCAGGCCGTGGTGCAAGACTTTATTTTCGGCGGCATGGAGAACGTCAGTGCCACCACCATCACGGACCTCGTCCTGTTCGATGAGCGCGCCCGCCTGGAGCAGGACGGCGATTACCTGCTGGCGCACGAGATCGCGCATCAATGGTTCGGCGACCTGCTCACTTGCCGCGACTGGTCGCACGGCTGGCTCAATGAGGGCTTCGCGACCTTCTTCGAGCTGTACTTCATCGAGCACAGCAAGGGCCGCGACGAGTTCCTCTACGGAATTCAGGCAGAAATCGACTCCTACCTCAGCGAGGCCGGCAGCTACCGCCGGCCCATCGTGACCAACCTCTACAACGCGCCGCTGGACATCTTCGACCGCCATCTCTACGAGAAGGGCGGGCTTGTCCTCAACATGCTCCGTGTCCTGCTCGGCGAGACGCTGTTCTGGAAGGCGATTCGCCGCTACGCGCTGAGCCGGCGCGGCAGCAACGTCGTCACCCCCGACCTGCAACGAGCCATCGAAGAGAGCACCGGACGCAACCTTGACTGGTTCTTCGATCAATGGCTCTACAGCCCTGGACATGCCGAAGTCGAAGGCAGCTACACCTGGGACGAGGCGACTGCGTCAGCCAAGCTGGCATTGAAGCAGACTCAGACCGGCGACAAGGTTCCCGAGGTTTTCAGGCTGCCGTTGCGGCTGAGCTTCCGGCTCGAGAACGGCGAGACACGCTCGACTTCGACTTCAATCGAAATGACGGAACGTGAGCAGACCTTCTACGTGCCGCTCGCGTCGAAGCCGAAATGGCTAAACCTGGACGGCGAGGTCATCAAGACGCTGAAGCTGGAACGTTCGCCTGAGATGTTGCGCGGCCAGCTCGTCGAGGACGAGAACGTCCTCGGCCGAGTCGAAGCGGCGCGCTCGCTCGCCAAGCAGTCGGACAAGGAGTCGATCGCCGCCCTCGGCACGGCTGCGCGCGACGACGCGTTCTGGGGCGTTCAAGCCGAGGCCGGCAAGGCGCTTGGCGCCATCCGGTCCAACGCGGCCCTGGATGAGCTTCTCGCGTCGCTCGAGGTGCCGCATCCCAAAGCGCGGCGCGCTATCGTCCGCGCGCTTGGCGAGTTCCGCGAAGAGCGCGCAGCCCAGGCCCTGGTCCGGCTCCTGGAGCAGGGGGACGCCAGCTACTATGTCGAGGCTGCCGCAACCGCCGCAATCGGCAAGACGCGCTCGCCGCTCGCCTTCGGCGCCCTCGAGCGTAGCCTCTCCAAGAATTCGCAGAACGAGATCATACGCATCAACGCCTTCGACGGTCTCGCCCAACTGCGCGACGAACGTGGCATCCAGATCGGATTCGACTGGTCTCGCTACGGCCGGCCGGCCAACGTCCGCGGCGCTGCCTGCACAACGCTGGGCCAATTGGGGCAAATCGTGCCGGAGCACCGCAGGGACGAGATCGTCGACCACCTGGTCCCGCTGATCCAGGACCCGTGGCTGCGCACACAGCTCTCCGCGATCAACGCCCTGGCTGAGCTCAAGGCCACCAAGGCGCTTCCTGACCTCGACCGCGCTGCACAGAGCGCCCTCGATGGGCGAGTCGCCCGCACTTCCCGTCTCGCCGCGAAGCGCATCAGGGAAAGCGGCGAGAAGGGCGACGACCTGAAGAAGCTGCGCGAGGAAGTCGAGAAGCTGACAGACGAGAACCGGACGCTGAAGGACCGGCTGGACGCCATCGAGGCGCGGCTGCCGAAGGGCGACGCCTAGTCGAAGAAGTCGCGCATCAGCGCCACGAACGCGTCGAAGCGGTCGTGGTGCACCCAGTGCCCCGCGTTCTCGAGAATCTCGACCCGCGTGTTCGGGATCGCCGCCGCGAGCTCCTCACGGTTGGGGGTGTTGATCCACCAGCTGTCGGCGCCGCCCACGACGATCGAGGGCGCCGTGATGCCGGCCCAGATCTGCTTCGCCTCTTCGACGCTCCACTCGTAGGGATTCGTCACGCGCACATAGTTATCGAACTTCCAGACCAGACCGCCATCGGGACCTGGCCTGGACGCGTGCAGGGTCAAGTGGCGCACCATCTCGGGCGAGAGGCGCGTGTTCGCTTCGGCCATGCGCTTCATGGCAACTTCGAGGTCGGAGTAAACGGCGGACTGGCGTTGCGGCATCTCGCCCGTTTGCTTGACGTAGTTCTGAAGACGCTCCGGTGCGGCGACGGGCGCGCGAGCCAGCCTGCCGAACCCCTCGATACAGACCAGTTTCGTAACGCTCTGCGGTACGGTCGCGGCGTAGTCCAGCACGATGCGTCCGCCCAGCGAGTGCCCCACGATCTGGACCGGCCCGCGGTCTATCGCCTCAACCAGCCGTGCCAGGTCCGCGATGTAGTTCGTTAGCGGGTAGGAGCCGCCGACGGCCCAGTCGCTGTCACCGTGACCGCGCAGGTCCGGGCAGTAGACGCTGTAGCGGTCCAGCATCGCTTGCGCCACGAAGTCCCAGCTGCGCGCGTGGTCGCGGCCGCCGTGCACCAGCAACAGCGGTGGCTTCGAATCGTCGCCCCAGGCCGTGTAATGCAGCCGTAACCGCGCCGACTCGAAATAGCGATCCTCGGGTTCCTGTTGGACCACGAAGCGCAGCGTAGAGTTTTCAGAGGTCGATGGGCAAGCATGTTGACAGCTCGCTGAAGAGCTTGTTTACTGTAAGCGTACAGATTCTCTGACTGCGGGAGAGTACGAAGGAGGAGGCTTAAATGACGTTCGGGGAGTTGCTATACGACACGAGAAGGGAACGACAGATAACTTTGCGACAGCTAGCCAAGGAGGTAGAACTCACACCGTCTTACATTTCAGATATCGAGCGCGGCGCACGTCGTGCCCCGACGACCGACACTGTCATACGACTTGCTCTCGCCCTTAGCGCTGATCCGAGGGAGTTACTTGAGCAAGCCTTGGTAGAGCGTACGTCTATGGAGTTCTCTATCGATGATTCAGCGACACTCAAAAAGAGGGAGGCGCTTTTGACGCTCGCTCGCCTATGGGATGACCTCGATGACGAACTGGCCGCCAAACTCACGGAGTTCTTAGAGGGACAAGCTCGTTCAAATGGGTAGTGGTTACAGAATCCCGCGAGTCCCCGGCATGAGTGGAAAGAGGACGGAACAGATAGCGGCCACTGTGCTCCGGGAGTACGCTCCTAATCAATCTCCTGGACGAACCTGCCGCGTTTCCAGTTGGTCACTTCTTCGAGTTCTATATGCCGGAACGCTATAAAGTCACGACAGGCGTTGCTGACCTACCACTCGGAATCGAAGGCATTACAACGTCCAATCGACACGTCGTCCTGGCTGCCGATGTCTACGAACAGATGCTGGAAAACGATGGCCGATCCCGGTTCACGGCCTTGCACGAGTGCGTGCACGGTATTGTTCACGTTCCGATTCTTGAGGAGTTGCGATGCAGCCAAGGTGCAAGTCCAGAAGGCATTCTCTACCGCTCGAACCAGATCCCTGCATACGCAAATCCTGAATGGCAGGCCCATCGTGTTGCCGGAAGTCTGCTCATGCCGCCACTGGCCGTTAGAGAGGTCATGTCCAGACTCGGACCCACGCCGTCGCACCTGGCATCCGTGTTTTGCGTGTCGCCTTCAGCAGCTGCGGTGAGATTGAGTCAGCTCGGCCAACTCGGTTGGCTGCCCTAGAGGGAGTAGGGCCTATAGAGTGAACGCTCGCACGTTTGAGATATGACGAAACCCCGTCTTGATCACGGGGCTCCTCACGGAGGTTGCCCTCCTGCGCGTCTTGCAACGCATTCCTACTGTAGATTCTGTCTATCAGGAACGCAACGCTCAGGACCAGGACAACCGATAGGAGGTAGTCCATGGCAACCTGCGGTTGCACTGTTATCTTCCGGCCTTTCTTTACTACTAAGGACGGCCGCGTCATCTACGCTTCGAACTACGGGAAAAGAGTGTTCCCTATCAAGGTTCGCTGCCCTCAACACAAATAGCTGGTGCGGGAGGGTGACTGCCCCTCCCGCATCGATACTTGCTACGCGACGACGTCCGCCGACGAGATGCCGTCCAGCCGCGCCAGCGCCAGCGTCGAGAACAACGCCAAGGAGACGTACCACTTGCAGCGCCAGCGCCGCGCGTCCTTAGTCTCTAGCGCGCCGACCTCTTCGACCTGGATGCCGCCGTTGGTCAACCCGGCCAGCCGGCCCTCGCCGACCCTCACGGCGAAAACGCTGCTCGAGGCGCCGCCGGTCTTGGCGCTGAACGTCCCAGCCGCGAGCGTCTCCGTGTCGACCATGAAGTCCGACTCCGGCACCGGGATGCCGTCGTAGAACATCACACGCTGCCCGAAGCCGGCCGACTCGAACCGCACCGGGGAGGTCAGCGCCCGCGCGTAGGCCGAGATGCCGCGACGTGTGCGACGTGTCATCAACAGCGCGTCCGGCTTACCCGGCTTCACGAGGTCGATCATCTCGTCCAGCTTCTTCAAGGACAGCACCGCCGGCGTGGTACCGGTTCCTTGATTCACCTGCTGTCCCGCCGGCACCACCGTGTGCAGCCCATCGAAGCCCTTCGCGTCCACAGCGGTGTCGCCGTAGACGAACTCGTCCTCGAACTCGTGCGCCACGGCCTTCGCCTTGAGCTCCAGCACCGCAGCCTCGATGTCTTGCACGTTGCTGCGCGTCGTCGAGACGTACTGGTCGACGTCCGCATCGCCGCCGAGGATCTTCAGCGTCGCGCTGACCTGCGTGAACGTAGGCGTCGACTCCGACCAATCGACCACAGGACTACTTTGACCAGGGGGCCGCCTGATGCCAACGCGACCCCGCAAGCCATGCAGCGAACCGCGCTGTCCAAAGCTTCAGCCATGTCCCGAACATGTCCGACCCTGGCAGCGAGCGACACCACGACGCCAGCCTGGCGGTACGAATCACCAGGTCCAGCGGGGAGAGCAATCGTCTCATTTGGTCTAAGCGATGTACTTGCTGCGCGAGAGCGCAGGGGCTTACCTGTTCTGCCGTCGCTCAGCTGCCTGGCAAGAAAGACCACTCAGCGGCTGCCAACCTACACCAGCAATAGATGTGAAGAAGCGCTCTCACGGTGTTGACGGCGGCTCGCGGGTTGAGCCCGATGATGAGGAAGCGACTATGGTTGATCGAGAGACTCTGGAGAAATCGATGTGTCGGAGCTGCGGGCCCTCTCCCATTAAGTAACGAGAAACACGGTTCAGGCTACGGGAAGAACCTTCATAAGTGGTAGACAGTAGATCTACAACTCAATATAGAGGTATCGATTCGGCGATAGCTTGGAGCGTCTCCAGAGATGCGCTGGTGGCTCCGACTGCGTATGACAGCGGCATTCCAAGGTTCGTCTCCGTCGATTCTGCAAACCATGTGATCATGGCTATGGCTTTCTCAGGACCGTCTGGACGAATTCGTAATTCTCCCTTAACCCAGAACGCGGAGCCTTCAAGAACGTGGGTTGACCCCACATCAGCTGGTGGGCCCCCAGGCTTTAGTGAACCGTGAGCCTCTATGGCCGTGTATTCGGCCATGCCCGGTGTTGCCGGGAAGCCCTGAGAGAAGAACAGTTCATTACCGATGGGATCTCTAAAAATAGCGATGACCCAGTCGTTGTGCACTAGCTTCGGATCCGGCGCACTCGTTGAACGCGACGGATATCTCCAATAGAGCAGCGACACCCTCTCGTAATCTCCTGGGATCGCCGAAGGAAGAATTGGCGTAAAGGAGGCGGCTGCGGCTATCTCCTCCAGGGAGGAGAACTCGACGGGGTCCACGAGAATGCATCCTGGGCACGTCTCCGGCACACCAGTAACTGGCAGCGAGGATGACTTGTTATTGCTGAGAGTATTCTCTCCCAGCCAGATGGCCGAGACGACCAAGCCCGCGGCAGCCAATAAAACAAGCCTCCCTTTCACAGCTTTGAGTCGCTCGAATTTGTATAACACTTTCACCGTCTGCGATCCCTTTGACCGTTTCTTTCTTCGATGAAGTTTATCCATTTCCGGACGGGACGCAAAGCCACAGATATATTGAGTTGGCTAGTACCACGTTGACGTTACCAGTGCGGTCGCTGAATCCCTCTCGTAGCGAGACTTAGCGAACCGTCCAAGTGGTTGCGTGATTCATTCATGGTAGAAGTGCTCGGCCTTTTATTTCAGTGTCTGCTAGGGGCCGTTTTCCTCATGGCAGGCGTAATTAAGGCTAGTCAGCCTTCACGTATCTTCCAAGATACACTTAAGAGGTATGCGTTAATTCCCGGATTCTTCTTACCGTTTGTGGCGAGGATGCTGCCTTTTGCTGAAATAGCTCTTGGTTTGGCGTTGTTCTCGGGTCTTATGGCCCAGGAAGCAGCCGCCGGCATTCTGGTTCTCCTGGTGATCTTCTTGGCGGCTTCAATCACCGCTATAAGGCGCGGTTTAGATTTGCGCTGTGACTGCTTCGGACTGCTATATCGAGAGCGCATTGGCGCTGCCACAGTTGCCCGCGACTCTTTACTGATAGCGATGGCAATCTACATCGCTGCAATGAATCTACCCAGGCGAGGCATTACAGACTTCGTCTCCGCCGAATTAGATGTGAGTAACATCTTTAGTCTCATCGCTTTGGTCGGTTTTCTCATGCTAAGTTCCGTGCTAGCGGGCAGGGTAGTACTTCGTGGGAGAGGGCAGGTGAGATGGTCTGCCCACGCTGCGGAAACATAGCATCAGAGGCTTTTGGGTGGCCGTCCGCACGCTCCGTTAAGCCCACAGCCGTCCGCCTCGAAACTGAAACTTAGTCAGGAGGGCCCTGCGAGTCAGTCCTTCCTTCTTCCTCATGGGACGCTTCTGAGACTTGGGACGCTGCAGTTGGTCCTACGAATGTGAAGCTATTCAAGGTATACGCAGTCCCGAAGTCAGCGGTGGATTGCTAGTCCATTGTGCCACCAGCGACCAGTGGATACCCAGTCCACGGGTCTGTGTGGGCTCATCGCGGTTTCACACTTTTCTGTTTCTTCATTACTCCAATCGCGCCCGAACATATATACTAAGTCAGGTCTCCATGACGGCCCTGTTGATCATGCGAGGAACTGGAAATGGCCGAAACTCCCAACCCGGCAGCCGACGAGGCTTTATCCTTCCTAGCCGCAGCCAGGGGCCATTGGGTCAACTTGTAAGAGCGTACCCGGGAGCCCGAGAGGCAGAGGACCTTACTTGGCTAGACGTTTGGTTTCGGGAGAGGGTAATAGCACACCATGAGAATTCCCTTCAAGCGAACGACTCGCTTCGACACCTCGACCAAGCAGTAATTCATCCTTCAAGGAGTACCGGAGGTCGGGTGGCCAAGCTGAAATCTGTCCGCCCACACTACTTCCGAGGATTCAGAACTGCCTCCGTCCCAATCTCTCTTGACGACGACTTCGTTGTCATCGATGGCCCGAATAGTTCCGGTAAGACCAGTCTCGCCGAGGCGATCGAGTGGCTCTTCTCAGGTTCCCTCTCTCGCCGAGATGTTAAGGACTTGGGTAATCCTCGCGAATTGGAGAACTGCATCGGCAATCAATTCCGCCCGATTGAAGAGCAGACGTGGGTAGAGGTGGTTCTTGCCGTTGGCGAAGCAGATAGCGTCGAAACTCGCACCCTAAAACGAGTGCTCACTCAAGATTACGGTACAACGAGCACCTCGCAATGCGAGTCCCTGCTCTTTCTCGATGGCAAAGAGCTGTCCACAGAGGAGGAGCGCAATGAGATGGACGAGCTATTCGCGGGTGTGCCGCCTCTGCTGATGCAGCACACTCTGCGACTCTTTGTGGAAAGTACGCCCGCACGCCGGCGCGAATATTTCGAGCGTCTGTTGCGCATGGATGAATTGACCGACCTAATCAGTCGCGCCGTAATTGGAGAAGCTCGATTCAATAGTCTAGTGAACGCGAACGGCGGCACTGGCCTGAATGCCTGGAATGAATTGGGTTCTATCTTGCCGCCGGGACCTCAGCAGTTAGCTCATCGTCAAACCTCCAGGTCAGAAACCACAGATGCCAACGTAGTCAGGGAAACGCTCGCCTCAGTTGCGCGCGGAGAGTTCAGTGAGGCCACGTCATCGGTCGATGCTAGTGAAATAAATGGGAATTATATACGATTGTTGACAACGAGGGGCCTTTCCGTTGCTGTCTCAGTTGAGGCCTCGGCAGCAGGTTGTTGACGGCGAGCCAGGGAGCAGTCATCAGCTTCGAGCACTAGAGATGAGGCCCCAAATACTATCTTCATGGCAGGCCTTAAAGGACTCTACCGCAGCGGCAGGGGCGCTCGGTGAAAAACGCCAGCAAATCGTCTCAGCCTTGCAAACTCTCAAGCAGGCTGGATTGATCGACATGAATGCGGCTAGCCAACGATGTCCGCTTTGCGCCTACGGCCATACGCCAACCCTCCACCAATCTCGACTTCGCGAGGTTGAGAGTTGGGTTCCTATGTATCAGCGTCGAGCCGCAACGCAAAAGACCTTCGAAGCACGTATAAACGCTCTCCTCGCCATCGTAAGACAAGCCCTGAGCGAGCATGATGGCCTCTTACCTGCTATGCCATTGGACCAGGACTTCGAGCGTGGCCTATCTGAGAGTGACGTAGCCCTAAGGGAAGCCGTCACCGAGCTTAGACGAGTGCGGGCCGAAATCGCCGGAGGCTTGAGCGCCGGTGTCAGTAGTGCTCGGAAGCTCACGACCTCAAGACCGTCACTCACGAACGAGGGAGCGGTGAAATCCGTGATTGCCGGGTGCGTACAGTCTCTTCAAGAAATGGAGCAATTACCAGCCCAAGCGCGGAGGTATAAGCAAGCACTCGCAAGAGTAGGGGCCGAGGTTGCCGTTTCCGCCCGTACAGACCCGCAATATCGCCTAAGGGAGAAATGGCTCGCTTGTTTTAGTCAGACATCACAGATAGCCGAGGACCTTCATTGGGAAACAAGCAAGCGGCAAGCACAGAGAGACCTGGAGGAGATTCGAGAAGAGCTCATTGGGTATCGAAGACGGTTTCTCGAACATCGCCGGGCTGCATTCAACATTGGAATCCAGGAACTCTGGTCTGGCCTGAGAAGCGACGAGTATTCGATGTTCGGCGAAATCCATATACCAGAGCCACGAGGACGTGGTTTCCCCATTGAGATTGAACTAAAGGCAGTGCTGGACGATGGCACTGAACGCAAGGAAGTAGACGCGCTTCGTGTTTTCAGTGAATCACAGACAAATGCGTTGGGCATCGCCGCCTTCGTTACCCGCTCCAAGCTTCTTGGCCATCAGGTCCTCGTACTTGACGACCCTGTGCAATCCATGGATGAGGACCACTTCAAGACATTTGCTCGGGACGTGATTCCTCAAATTCTCTCGCAAGGCTTTCAGCTGGTGATCTTGACGCACAACGACATCTTTGCCCGCGACATTAGTAATTGGCACTACGATCAACCGAGATACAAGACAATGTTCATTCGCCACTCCAAACGAAACGGCAGCATTGTAGAAGACGGCAATCGACGAGTTGCTGAAAGGACGCGGATAGCCGATAGGCTGATGGAAGAAGGAAGGCCTGACGACGCCTGGAAACATGTTCGCCTGGCCATTGAACGACTGTACCTAATCACTTATGCGAAGTACGGCCCAGCTGACTTCGAGCCAGAAAGCTGGGAACGTCAAGCCGCCGAATACATGTGGAACGCGGGGGCAGGAACCATAATAGAATCAAAGTCCAACGGGTCGGGCCGGCGGTTGAAAGAAATGCTGACCATGACCGGAGCCGCAGTGCACGAAGGTAGAACGCCAGGCGAGACGGACTTGAGGACAAGCACCCAGTACCTTAACTCTCTCCTGTCAACACTCCGCCTTGGCGGATAGTCTCAGTTCAATCGCAGCGAAAATCGCCCAAACAACTTCGCGACGGCAAGTAATATAATCCCCTGGTGTGATGTCCACCGGACAACACCAGAGGATTCGTTTCTCAGCCTTCAAGGTTGGATTGCCTGCCTAGATTCAGCGGGGCACAAGCGGCGGCGGATAGCTCCGAAAACACACCAGGAGACTTTTAATCCTGCTGTCCGCCCTCGACGGATAGCCAGTCACCCGGCCCGCTTTTGTACTACCGACTCGGCCAAGTCATTTTGCCGCGATCGCTTCCCCGAGTTTGTTCACTGCCTCGCGCGAAGCCTCGGGCACAGCATGCGCATAGCGAGTGAGAGTGATCATCGGATTTGTGTGTCGAAGAATCGCTGCTGTCGTTACGACATCGACTCCCAGATTGATGAGCAAGGTCCCGGCGAAGTGTCTTAGGTCGTGGATCCTGGCTCGGGGAACTCCAACCCGCTCCCTCAGAGTCTAGTGTCAAACGATTGCGAAACAAAAGAAAACGTCCCGAAGGGCGCTTTCTAGATTCGATTTTGGTGGGCGATGCAGGGCTCGAACCTGCGACCTTCTGCGTGTAAAGCAGACGCTCTAGCCAACTGAGCTAATCGCCCGTAAGCGAACCTGAGCGCAGCAAGCAGCTGTCCCAAGTTTCCAGCCCGAGATTAACACGGGGCCGCCAGAGCCCGTCGTCAGTCGATGCCTTCAATCCGCATCTGCGAAGAGCGCGGTCAGCAAGGACGTGATCTGGCGGCCACACCTTCTTTCGCGAGACTTACGCCGCGTTGCCGTCCTGAGCTCGACCTACTTGCTGGGAGGCACGAGCGGCCAGGTACCCGTCGTCGGCGTGCCCTGAAGCTTCTCGCGGTTCGCCGCGTTGATCTTGGGGTCGCGCCAGGCATCCGGGTCCCACTTGCGCTTGAGCGCGTCGACGATTTTGTGGCCGGAGCGACCTACCTTGTCGATCTCGACTTCACCGAAGTCGCCGTCCTGCAGCGGGCCGAGGTTGCCGTGGTTCGTGCCCGCCATGATCACGTCGCCGGGCTTCAGTGTCATGACGTTTGAGATCGCCGAGATCATGAACGCGACCGAGTGGTCCATGTCGCTGGTGTTGTAGTTCTGGCGCATCGTGCCGTTGACGTAGTACTTGACGTTGAGGTCGTTCGGGTCCGGCACCTCGTCCGCCGTCGTTATCGAGGGGCCCAGCGGCAGGAAGGTGTCGAAGGACTTGCCGTACTGATAGCCGGCCAGCGTCGCCTCACCCTCCTCTGGAGCTCGGGCCGAAACGTCGCAGCCGGTGGTGTAGCCAAAGACGTAGCTCAGGGCGTTGTCGGGCGTGGCTTCCTTGCAGTCCTTGCCGATGACGATGGCGAGCTCGGCTTCGTGGTTGAAGATGACGGGCTTGAACTTCGGGAAGACCACGTTATCGTTGGGGCCGATGACCGCGTCGGGCGACTTGAAGAACGTGCGAAGCGGGCGCGGCGGTGTGACCTTCACGCCCTCCATGTAGTTGCCCTCGCCCATGATGACCTTGCCGGGGCGCGGGACCGGCGCCCGCAGGCGGACCTGCGCCGTGGGGATTACCGTACCCGAGTTCGACAGCTGCTCCAGTCGCGGCCGCAGCCTGTCCCAGTTGCTGATGATCTCTTCGAGGAGGATCTGAGGCCGGACGCTCGGTAGATCAGCAACCTCCCCCGAGATGTCGACGACACCGTCGTCCTTAACGATGCAAGGCTTCCATTCGTCGTAGAACCCGATTCTCACTTTTTTGCCTCTTTCCAAGCGTATGCGGGGTCCTGATGTCGCGGGGGTGATGTCTAGCGCCGCCGATTGTACTACTCGGAGCAACGGGAAGTTCGCGATCGCGCAGGCGGTGGAGGCGTAGAATGCAGGCGCCTCGGCCGACGCCGCTACGAGACACGATCGCGAAGGTGATCGCGCGAGCGGCGATGCGGAAGGCAAGGGAGCAGGAGAAACGGTGAGAGCGGCGATCTACCTCCGCGTTTCAACCGTCGCCCAGACCGGGCCCGACCACGTCTCCCTCGGCGTCCAGGAGCAGGCCTGTCGGGACTTCGTCGCACGTCAGGGCGGTGAGGTCGTGACGGTGCTTCGCGATGAAGGCCGCAGCGGCCTCGACATAGAACGCCCAGCCTACCTGCAGCTCTTCGAGTTGGCCGCCGACGGCGCCATCGACCTCGTCGTCGCCTACCGCCTGGACCGCATCGGCCGGGACGCCGCCGAGTTGCTGACCGCCACTAAGCGTCTGCGAGCGCTGAAGGTGCAGATCGCCTCCGCCACCGAGCCCACGGAGAGCAACCTGGTCGCCGGCATCCTTGCGCTCATGGCGGAGGACGAGTCGGCCCGCATCCGAACCCGCACCGTACCGGCGATTCAGCGCCGGTTGCGAGAGGGCAAGTGGGTGACGCACGCGCCTACCGGCTACGACCTGGTCGGCCACGCCGAGGGCGGCAAGACGCTTGTGCCGAACGATGACGCCTGGAAGGTGCGTAGGCTATTCGAGCTGTACGCCGAGGGCAAGGTGAGCCTGAGAGGCCTCTCCAGGGAATCGATGCTGCTCGAGCTGAACCACCAGCGAGGCTTCGACCGCACAGCGCTCTCCCGGCTCCTGCGAAATCCGGCCTACATGGGCCGTAGCGTCTGGGGCCGGACGGAGAAGATCTCGCCGCGGCAGCACGCCCGGCGGAGGCCCGGCGACTGGTACGAGTATCCAGGCCTGCATGAGGCGATCGTCAACGAGGAGTTGTTCGAGCGCGTTCAGAAGCAGCTCGGCGTCAACCGTGAACGTCAGGGACCACCACAGCCCACGCGGCAGCTACTGATCGGGCGCCTGCGCTGCGGGCTCTGTGGTGCGCCGATGTACGCCAGCCAGCGCAAGACGAGCCGCTACCCGGACAGGGTGTATTACTCCTACAAGTGCAGCGCCAAGTACGACGGTAGAGATTGCAGCCAGCCGACGGTCGCCACCTGGATGGTCGACGAACTCGTCAAAGAGCGCATTGCTTCGACCTTCGTCCTCTCAACGCCGGACATAAGTGCCCGCGCCGAGGAGCTGGTCAGCGCTGATCGCGACACCCACCTGGACGGCCTGGCCCAACGCAAAGTGGCAACTCGAGCGAGCCCTACGACAACACGAGTCGGACCAGCGCACGCTCACTCGTAAGCTGGCTCGCAACGTCGTCCCCGAGCACGCCTACAAAGCGGCTTACGACGAGCTGGAGTCCCTGGCCACCTCCATCCGCAGTGAGCTGGCAGACCTGGCTTACGTCGTGGTTCTCGACGTGTCGGCTGCGCTTAGGCTCGTGGCGGAGATCGACTGGAGCGACCTGGACAAAGAGGAGTGGCGGGAGATCGTGCTGGGTTTCGTGGAGCGGATCGACTTGGAAGGCAAGGCGCCGACTGTGACGTGGTCCACGGAGGCCGCCTCGCTCGCGAAGGTGCTTGCTACCGCTACCGTAACTGTATAATCAGGCTGACGGTAGGGCTGTTGATGACTCGGACCACGTGTCGCCGACGTCGAAGAACGCCGCCGTCGCCAGCGCGTTCTCGCGGTTGTAGGTCAGCGCGTTGCCGCTCATCTCGACGAACGGCAGCACGTCCAGAACGCGCGACTCCTTGACCACCGTCTCGATGACGCCCTGCAATACGACGTCGTTGGAAAGCTTGGCAGCCTCTGCCAGCGTCAAAGCCATTACGGTTACCTCCCGTGCTCCTCATCGCCCCGGCCAACACGCCGGGCTCCACCATCTACGTCTTGTTCAGACCGAGCCGTATCTTCTCGGCCGACGACAGCTCGGACACGTCAGGGCTGCCACGCGCCGGCGCGCCGGCAGAGACCCGCAACGCCTGCGCTTGCTGGTCCAGGTGCTGCCGCACCTGCGCCACCGTCTGCCGCGCCCGCTCGACCGCAGCGTCCACCTCGACGATCGAGTCGCCGGTCACGAGGTCGGCCGGCAGCTGGGGTTCGCGCTCCAGCACTACCTCCCGATATCGCTGCACGGCGGCCTGTCCCTGCGCTTCCGCAGCAGCCATGACCTGGCTCAAGCGCTCCATTTCATCCGCCTGCTCCGAAGCCCGCGATTGCGCCGCTTCCGCCTCCGCCCTGCTTGCGTCCAGCTCGCCCCGCAGCTCCTCCACCTCGGCGTCATGCCGGGCTTGCTGAGCCATCAGATCGGCCGCTTCGGACTGCAGCCGCTCCACGCCGGCGTGAGCTGTCGCCAGTTGCTCTTCCAGCAGGACTACCTCCTCCTCCATGCGCGTCACCTCTCTCTGCGTTTGTGTCAGTCTTAGAATATTTATTCTTATACCGAAGTCCCTCGTGTCACTTTTCCTGCCCTTTTTCGACCCATTGACCGAGGCGCTCCTATAATTGGCCGAGCATGGAAAACGCAGAGCACGATTTCGGCGAAGCCCTCTCGATAGACACGGAAGCCATCGGCGAACCGGGTCAGCGCACGTTCCGCCTGCTGGTCCAGGCGTCATCGCGCGCTGCCTCGATCTGGATGGAGAAGCAGCAGCTCGCCGGCATCGCCGCCTGGCTCGATGACGTTTTGCAGCGTCTCGACCGCGAGCAGCCCAACGACGAGCCGGCGGTGGAGCCGTCGCCGATCGGCGCGATCTACGATGTCGAGTTCCGTGCCACGCAGATTGGCCTCGGCTACTCAGAGGAGGACGGGCTCTTCGCGATTCATGCCTTCGACGAGCGCATGGCGGGCGGCGCACCCGCGTTCCGCTGCCTGATCACGCGGGGCCAGTCTCGCGCCATCAGCCGCAAGATCACCGAGGTAGTCGCCGGCGGCCGTCCTGTCTGTCCGCTCTGCGAAATGCCGATCGGGCCCGAGGGGCACGTCTGCCCCAAATCGAACGGCCACAGCAAGGTCGGTGTCTAGCTCCCGCCTCGCGCGTTGCGCCTGGGTCGGTAATCGCCCCGACGACGACATCATGGTGCGTTACCACGACGAGGAGTGGGGCGTGCCGCTGCACGACGACGCGAAGCTCTTTGAGCTGCTCATTCTGGAAGGTGCGCAGGCAGGCCTGAGCTGGGAGACGATCCTCAAACGCCGCGAAGGCTACCGGCGCGCCTTCGAGGGCTTCGATATCGCCCGCATCGCCGCGTATGACGACGCCCAGGCCCAGCGCCTGCTGCAGGACGCCGGCATCATCCGCAACCGCGCCAAGGTCGCGGCAACCATCGGCAACGCCCGCGCCGCGCTGGAGCTGCAGCGCGAGTTCGGCTCGCTCGACGCCTATCTCTGGGGCTTCGTCGGCGGCGCGACGAAGCCCAACCGCTTCGGCAGCCTGGCAAACATCCCGGCCCAGACCGCGGAATCGCAGGCACTGAGCAAGGACCTGCAGAAGCGCGGCTTCCGCTTCGTCGGTCCGACCATCATCTACGCCTTCATGCAATCGACCGGCCTCGTCAACGACCACACGATCGACTGCTTCCGCGCACCTGACTAGACCCTCGGTAGCCCACCGTGTGACGCGAGGCGCTTGCAGTAGCCTCGGTCCCTGCCTATCTTGCCGTCCATGCAGCACATACGTTCCTATCCGGAAGCAATGACTTGGCGCGGGCCCCGTAAGGATGAGAACCGCGGCTGCGGCCACATCCTCTCCGGCCTGAACACGATCGGCGAACGGCTCTAAATGACGATCGCCAAGGTCGCCAATGTTCTACAAGATTGAGGAAGTCAGCACGGCGCCGGCGACGGGCCACGCCTATGTCCTGGTGCGCTTCTGGCAGACATGCGCCGACTTTGACGCCGCGTTGCCGGCCGCGCTGACCAACGACTTCTTGATACAGCTGCGCCCCGTCGGGCGCCGGATCGTTACCGACGCGAGCGGCCATTGGAAGCGAGCGTCGGATGGGGTTTTCATCGACCCACAGACGCTGTCCGGTGACGACGTGACGGAGTGGGAGCGTGAGGATGTTGCTCGAGGCGTTGCTGCTGAGATCAGGGCCAACATAGAGGCGTACTGGCAGCGAGCCGTTAGTCGTGGCGACGCCACGGGCACGGACGCGAGCAACCAGCGGATGCAGCGTGACAACACCGATCCACACGGAATACTGGCGCTGCCCGACGTGAGGGCTCTACGGGGCGCGGAAGTAGAGCCATGACGACCCTCAACCTGCAAGTAGGTGCCGCCAACGACGACGCGAAGCAGGACCTCGACCTCAACACGCCGGGTCTGGGTGGAGACATGTGGGTGATCCGGAAAAACGCGACGTCGACTTCCTGGTCCGGGGGGTTCCGGTTTACCTCGGTCACGATCCCGAACGCCGCGACCATAGATTCGGTCGATGCAGCTCAACTGCAAAGAAACCGCCAACGACGACATGCTGTCAACGCTCTACGCTCACGACGCCGACAGCCCTTCCGACTTCAGCAGCGACGCAACCCTGAACGAGCGAACGCGGACGGCGGCGTCGACGTCATGGTCTGCGAACAATACGGGGCTCGGCTGGCAAACCAGTCCCTCTATCGTGGCGGTCATCCAGGAGATCGTCGACCGCGGCGGCTGGGCGAGCGGGAATGCGCTGGTGACTCTAGCGATAGTCGCGACTAGCAACCCCACCAAGTCGTTCGTGGCTGAATCCTACGACTCGAACTCGAGTCTGGCGCCAAAGCTGGACATTGATTACACGGATGGCGGCAGCGCGATCCCGATCTTCCGACACCACTACGAGCAAATGAGGAGGAGCTGATGCAAGGGTTCCTGAAGCAGTCGACCGCGTCGCAGAACCGCCTGCTCGGCCCCTTCGTGGACAGCACGGACGGAGACACCGAGGAGACCGGGCTGACCATCGCCAACACCGATATCCGCCTGTCGAAGAACGGCGCCAACATCGCTTCGAAGAACAGCGGCGGCGGCACGCACGATGAGGACGGCTGGTACCAGATGACCTTCGACGCGACCGACACCGACACCGTGGGGCTCCTGCACGTCCACGTCCACGTCGCCGGCGCCCTCGAGGTCCACGCGGATTTCTGGGTGCTCGAGGAGGACATTTACGACGCCCTGTTCGGCGCGGCCGCGGCCGGCTTCGACGCCAACCAGCGCGTCGACCTGGGCAAGTGGGTCGGCACGGCGCCGCTGGCGCTGAGCTCGCAGCGGGTGCAGACCGCGGTGGCTGCCGTGCTGTCGGGCGGCTTCAACGGCGCAATCGGTACAGGGTCGTTCGTCGCTGGCGCAATCAACGCGGCGGCGATAGGAACGGACGCGATCACCGCGGCGAAGGTCCAGGACGGCGCGCTAACGGCGGCGAAGTTCGCCTCGGGCGCGTTCGATGCGGTCTGGAGCGTCACGGCGCGACTGCTGACCGCCGGCACCAACATCGTGCTGGCCAAGGGCACCGGCGTGACGGGGTTCAACGACCCGACCGTGGGTGCGATCGCCGACCAGGTGTGGGACGAGGCGATCGCCGGTCACCTGGGCGCCGGCTCGACCGGCGAGGCGTTGACCGACGCTGCATCTGGCAGCCTGGTCGGCCCAGGCGCGACGTCGTACGTGATCAAGATCGACGACGGGACGGATCCGGTGCAGGGCGCCGACGTCTGGGTGTCGACCGACGTCGCCGGCGCCAGCGTGGTCGCCGGGCCGTTGCAGACCGACTCGTTGGGCGAAGTGACCTTCATGCTGGACATGGTGGCGTACTACGCCTGGGTGCGGAAGGACGGCTTCAATCCGGTGCTGGCCGACGCTTTCACGGTGATCTAAGGAGTTGAGTGATGGCTGACAAGACGATCTCGCTGACGACGGCGACCGCGACGCCGATCGACCGGACCGACCTGGTGGCGCGGCTGCGGGTGGAGTTGCACGACGAGGACAGCAACAACTACCGCTGGGTCACGGCGACGCTGCAGCGGCACATCGAGCGGGTGGTGCGTGAGGTGTCGGAGGCCTGGCCCCGAGAGCGGCTGACGGTGCTGACGACGATGGCGGGTTCGCGCGATATCGACGTCTCGGCGCAGTTCACGGACCTCGTCCGGATCGACGCGATCGAGTGGCCGATCGGCCAGGAGCCGCGCACTTACATCCAGTGGTCGTTGTACCAGGACACGCTGACTTTGCTGGGCGATAACATCCCGGCCGCCGCCGACAGCGTCAACGCCTACTGGGGTTCGCGTCACCTGGTGGACGACACGCAGTCCACGCTGCCGCAGGTCACTGAGGAGGCGGTGGTGCAGGGCGCGGCCGGCTACGCGGCGATCGAGTGGGCCAACTTCGCGATCAACAGGGCGAACGTGGGCGGTGATGACGTGCAGCTGGCGTACCGGCGCTGGGCCGAGGGCCAGCTCGAGCGCTACCAGGCGGCGCTGACCCAGTTCGGCAAAGAGGCGCGCGTGCGGGTGTCGGGGCTGTTCCGGCCGGACCGCGGGCCGATGGGGCGCAACGTGGTGAGGTTCGAATAGGCGGTGAAGACGCTGACGGCGACGCTGACGGCGGCTCAGCGGTCTAACAGCGCTCTGCCCTACGTGGGGGCGAAGCTGGCGGATTACTGTGGCTACGCGCGCCGTGCGCGGCCCAGCCGGATCTACACCGGCGTCGAGCCCTCCGATCCGGTAGCCGCGGCGTTGGCGCCCGACGGCTCGCTGGTCAGGCTGCGCCGCAAGACCGACACGACGACGCTGGAGCTGCAGGTCGGCGGATCGTCCGACGACTCGTATGAGAACAGCGGCCTCAACACGCCGACGGCGACGAAACCGCTGGCCGACCCGAGCGATGAGTACGTCGGGGTGCGGTTTCAGGGGGTGACGATCGGCCAGGGCGTGAACATCCTGCACGCGGCGCTCTCGTTCGTCTTCTCAGGCGACGTAGAGCCGGCCGACCCCAAGGGCACGCTGTACGGGGATGACGCGGACAACGCGGCCGCCTTCGGCTCGGGCGCGAGTGACATTTCGAACCGGACGCCCACGATGGCGACGGTCGCGGTTGACGAGGCCGATGTGCTCAACCACGACCTGACCTTCGTGGAGCTGGCCGAGGTCACGGCGATCGTGCAGGAGATCATCGACCGCGGCACCTAGTCCAGCGGCAACGCGCTGGCGCTGATCTTTCAGGCTGATGCCGACGGCACGCGCGATTTCCAGGTCCACCACTACGATCTCGACGCGACGCACGGCGCCAAACTGGTGATCACCTACGAGACGGCGTCGCGCTGGCGGTCGATTCCGACACCCTGTACGCCTTCATGGTCGACGACGACCTGACGACGATCGTGGTCAGGACCTCCACCGACAACGGGGCCACCTGGTCGGCGCGTTCTACCGTCACGGCCATCGGCGCGACCAAGCTGAGCCTGGCTGCCGCGGCGGCGGGTGACGACGATATCGTGCTGTTCTACGCCGAGACCGACGGGACGGTCTACGCGGTGCGTTGGAACGGCATCAGCTGGGGGACGCCGGCGGCGTGGACGAACACGGCTCACAAGATCACAGGCCTGGCGACGACCTACTTGCCGGACTGGCAAGTCGTCGTGACCGGTTCGCTGGTCAGCGGTGAGCATTTCGTGTGGGCTTGTCGCTACGGCGACGGCGTGAACCAGACGATCGACACCTGGGGCGCGCTGAAAGTAATTACTTCGGCGGCGCTCAATGCGGGCTTTGTTTTCGCTGCGCCCGCGGCGGCGTTTAGCTCGGATTTCCGGGTCTTCTTCGTCGAGAGTTTCAGCGGCGATGAGGCGTACGACCGCGTGCAGTGGACGACGCTGGAGCTGACGCACGACTTCAACGAGGAGCAGTGGCGCGGCCGGTGGGCTTCGACTTCGAGGACGTGGAGGGCGTGGCCCTGGTGCTTGGTGCGACCACGTTGTGGCTCATGTCGGCTGCCGGCGTCTGGTTGTCGGCTTTACCCGGGCACGCGGAAGTCGACGTCACGGGCGACGTCGTCAAGGCCGACGTCAGGGTCGACCAGGACGGCTCCGCGGTCGAGCTGGAGCTAGACAACGCGGACGGGTCTTACACTGCCTACGGCAGCGGGACGCTCGGGGCGTTACAGCGCGGAGCCCGTCTGCAGCTGACGCCCGGCTACCGATCGACGGCCGGCGCCGAGGTCCCGCTGCCCTACACGTACTGGGTGGAGTCGATCGAGCTGGTGACCGGCTCGCGGCCGCGGCTGCGGCTGCGAGCTCGCGACTGTTGGTCGCTGCTGGCTAACTGGCGGGCGCGCCGCCAATTCGTCTGGGTGGCCGGCGACAAGACGATCTCGCAGCTGCTGCTGTTCATCACGGCGCGCGCCGGCGTGGAGTACTCCACCGTGAGCTCATCGACTGCGCTGACGACTTTGCAGCCGGCTTTCACGATCCACGCCGGCGAGTCGGGCCTGACCGCGGTGCGGCGTCTGCTGGCGATGGTCGAGGACCTGCCCTTTCTGGGACGGCTCCGAGTTCAAAAGCGTGCACACGGCGGCGACGGACGCCAGCACGTACGACCTGGGCGCCGGCCACGATGTCATTGGCGCGGTCTACCGAGACCTCGGACCCAGCGTGAACCGGACGCGGGTGGTCGGCCTGTCCGTCTACGGCGACGAGAGCGACTTCGCTGACGTCGACCGAGTCGAGCGAATGGGCACCTCGATCGACATCAACCTGACGGCGGGAACTGAGGCGACTGATCGGGCCACAGCCGTCCTGCGCAAGGCGAATCTCGAGGCGCAAGGCGAGCAGCTGGAGCTATTCGGGGTGCACTGCGGCGTCGAGCAGTACGACGTCGTGGACGTCACCGATGCGCAGGCCGGCCTCTCGGCCGCCAAGCGGCGCGTGCTGACATACGCCTGGCAGTTCGACCCGCAGCGCGGCCGCTACGGCATGACGCTGACGCTGGGCAATGTCTAGGAGGAGACATGGAGATCAGACGCGGCGTCCTGCGCGCCTTCGATTCAGCAAGCTACACCGCTACCGTCGAGGTGGCCGGCAGCATTGCCACCTGGCTCACGGGCGTCGCCGTCTCCCGCAACATCGGTTCGTCCGAGTTGGTGGCTGGACGCCGCGTTGCCTTGCTGCTCTTCGACCCCTCCAACCCCGACGATGCGGTGCTCTGCGCCGTCTGGACTTAGCCAAAGCGTATACTTGGCCTATGGCTACAAAACGTGAACGGCCAGCAAAGAGCAACAGCACCAAGATAGCAAGGGATGCTAAGTCAGGAAGATTCATCAGCCGACAAGCACTCTTCAGAGCATCTCAGAGGCCGAGAGTAAAGGATGCTGCGCGAGCCGTTGTGCGGATTCACCATGACGCATTGAAGGAACTGGAAAAGCATTAGTTGCCTCGCCTGTGGTATCCGCCCCGAGAGGACGTGGAAGTCCTGGCCTTCCAGATGGCGGAGGAAATGTTTCCCGACTACTCTCCAGCTCGGCCTGCGTTCTCATTCCTAGGGGGCGAGCGCGGAACGGGCCTTCTGGATTCCGCTCTCGCACTTCCTAGACAGACTTTTGACAATAGGCCTCTCTATCCAACGATCTTCGACAAGGCTGCTGTTCTAATGCGGTCGATAATCAAGAACCACCCTTTCGTCGACGGTAATAAGCGAATCGGGGTTTCGGTGAACGCGCTCTTTCTCTTCATGAATGGCAGAGTCCTTTTCGTTCCCCCTGATCACTTGGTGGACTACGCGCTGCAAATTGCGCAACCGGAGTCTTCGTTGGACTGGAAGGACATCTCCGCCTGGCTTAAGGTTCGTTGCCCCTATGTTCGTGATGTGGTTCTGCATGGAAGGCCTAGGAATCCTCAATCGCTGCCGTTGGTATATGAGCATCTAAACTACCCCGAACTAGCTGATTTCCTTGCCAGCGCTTATGAGGAGCTTGAGAGATCATGACTGAAGATCGTATCCTCTCTGCCCGTACCAGCACAGACGACGAAGTCGGCATCGAAGCGTCGCTGCGGCCGCGTCAGCTGGACGAGTACATCGGCCAGGAGCGCATCAAAGACAACCTGCGCATTGCGATCGCCGCCGCCCAGAAGCGCGGCGAACCCCTCGACCACGTGCTCCTCTACGGGCCGCCCGGGCTCGGCAAGACCACGCTCGCGGTCGTCCTGGCGCACGAGATGGGCGCGCAGGTCCGCATCACCTCGGGACCGGTCATCGAGCGGGCCGGCGACCTCGCCGCCATTCTCACCAACCTCGAAGCCGGCGACGTCCTGTTCATCGACGAGGTACACCGCCTCTCGAAGTCCGTCGAGGAGATCCTCTATCCGGCGATGGAGGACTTCGCCCTGGACCTCGTCATCGGTAAGGGGCCCGGCGCGCGCAGCGTGCGCCTCAATCTGCCGCGTTTCACGCTCATCGGTGCCACCACCCGCTACGCCATGATGAGCCCGCCACTACGAGACCGCTTCGGCGCCGTCTACCGCCTCGACTACTACGACGAAGCGGCGGTGAGCCAGATCGTCCGGCGCTCCGCCGGCGTGCTCGGCGTGGCGATCGAGGACGGGGGCGTGGATGAGATCGCGCGACGTTCGCGCGGCACGCCTCGCGTCGCCAACCGCCTGCTGCGCCGCGTGCGGGACTACGCCGAGGTCATGGCCGGCGGCGTCATCACGGGAGAAGCCGCGCGTGAGGCCCTTGGGCGGCTCGACATCGATAACCTCGGCCTGGACGAGGTCGACCACAAGATCCTGCGCTCGATAATCGATAAGTTCCGCGGCGGCCCCGTCGGTATCGACACCATCGCGGCCTCGATCTCGGAGGAGTCCGACACGATCATGGACGTTTACGAGCCCTATCTGATCCAGCTCGGCTTCCTGGACCGGACGCCGCGCGGCCGCGAAGCCACCGCCCGCGCCTACGAGCACCTCGGCCTCGAGCCGCCGCGAGGCCGCGCCGCAGAGGCCCAGCGACCCCTGTTCAGCGAGTAGCCTCATGCGTCAGAACTTCTCCTCCAACTCGCCCTTCGAACCGCTGGCCGGCTACAGCCGCGCCGTCCGCGTCGGCAACCAGGTCTTTGTCGGCGGCACCGGGGCATGGGGCCCCGATGGCAAGCTCGTTAACGGCGACGCCTATGAACAGGCTAGCCAATGTCTCCGCAACATCGAAGCGGCGCTGCTGCAGGCCGGTGCTACCATGGGCGACGTCGTCCGCACTCGCATGTATGTAATCGATATCGAAACCACGCAGGACGTCTCGCGGGCCCATCGCGAGGCCTTGGCGGACGTCATGCCTGCCGCCACGCTGGTCGAGGTCAGCCGCCTGGCAACTCCGGAGATGCAGGTCGAAATCGAGGCCGACGCGGTTATCGGGGCCTAGGCCTCTACGCCCTTGCTCTCTTCCGCTTCCAGCTTCTCGAACGTCATTCGGTACAGGTTGGCGTAGATGCCGCCGCGTTCCAGCAGCTCTTCGTGGCTGCCCATCTCGGCGATGCGTCCCTGGTCCATGACCAGGATCCTCGTCGCCTCCCGGATCGTCGACAGACGGTGCGCGATCACGAACGAGGTGCGGTCCTTCAGCAGCTCGCGCAGCGCTGCCTGGATCACGACCTCGGTTCGCGTATCGACGTTAGCCGTCGCCTCGTCCAGGATCAGGATGCTTGGTCGAGCCAGGACGGCGCGCGCAAAGCTGATCAGCTGTCGCTGGCCCACCGAAAGGTTCTGTCCGCGTTCGTGCAGCACCGTCTCGTAGCCGTCGTCAAGCCTCATGATGAAGTCGTGCGCGCCGACGGCCTTCGCGGCCTCGATGATTTCGTCATCCGTAGCGTCGAGACGTCCGTAGAGGATGTTCTCCTTCACGCTGCCGGAGAACAGGAACGGGTCCTGCAGCACCACGCCGGTGCGCCGCGTCAGCGATGCGCGGTCGAGCTGCTTCAGGTCCAGGCCGTCGATCAGGATGCGGCCCTGACTCACCTCGTAGAAGCGCAGGATTAGCGCCGTCAGCGTTGTCTTACCGGCGCCCGTAGAACCCACCAGCGCGATCGTCTCGCCCGGCTGCACGTCGAGGTTGATGTCGCGCAACACCGGCACGTCTTCCACGTAATCGAAGTCGACGTTTTCGAACGTCACGCGTCCCTTGACATCGTCCAGAACGATCGCGTCCGGCGCGTCGACGATCTCCGGCTTCGTGTCCAGCAGCTCGAAGACGCGCACGCCGCCGGCCATGGCGCGCTGGAGCTGCGCGTATTGCATGACAAGTTCTCGGATCGGCTGGAAGAAGCGCTCGATCGAGAAGATGAATAGCGAAAGCTCGCCCAGCGTAATCTCGCCGTTAAGCACCAGGCGCCCGCCGTATAACACGACGAGCGCTGTCGCCACGGCCGAAAGCAGCTCGACCACCGGCATCACCGCGGCCTGAAGCCGGCCGGCGCTGATGTTTGCCCGCATGTTGTCTTCGTTTAGCGTGTCGAAGCGCTCCGCGTTGACTTCTTCCCGCGACAGCGACTGGATCACGCGAACGCCCGATACGTTCTCCTGCAGGTTCGAGTTCACGATGGCGATTGCCTGGCGAACCCGCAGGAAGGCGCGCCGTGCGTAGATCTGCCACATCGCCGTTATCACGATCAGCACGGGCACCACGCTGAACGTCACCAACGTGAGCTCCAGGTTGCGGCTGGAGACCAGGTACACGATGACCGCGAGGCCGAGGATGTCGCCCAGGATGGTCAGGAAGCCGTTGGTCAGCAGCTCCTGCATCGACGTCACGTCGTTTTGCACGCGCGACATGACGCGACCGACCTCATTGTTGTCGTAGAACCGCAAAGACAGCTTCTGCAGGTGCGCGAACATGTTGATCCGCATGCGCTGCATGACGCGGTGACCCACGTAGCCGGTGTTCAGCATCTGCACCAGCACGAAGCCCCAGCCCACAACCACGAAGGCCAGGAAGATCAGCGCCGACTCCAGGATCTTGCCGGTGTCGCCATCCGCCGCGGCGTCAACTCCGCGCTGGATCAGCGCCGGCTGGAGGTTGAGCAGGATTGCGGCGCCGATGACTCCGATGGTCGCCAGGATTGCGTTCTTCCAGAACGGCTTGACGTAGCCGAAGACGCGGACGACAACTGCGTGGTTGTACGCCGAGCCCAGCTCATCGTCGTCCCAGCTGTCGACGGAGCGACGCAGGTTGCTACCGCCGCCCCGGTTGCCGCCGCCATGCCAGCCGCCGCCATGGCCACCGCCACCCCAGCCTCCGCCACCGCCGCCCCAGAAGGCCATTACTGGTCGCCCCCACTGGAGGCGTCGCTGAAGCGCTTCAGCGCTTCTTCCTGGTCACGCAGCTCAAGGTCGTAGATCTCACGGTACAGGCCGTCCTGCGCGATCAGTTCGTCGTGCTTGCCGCGTTCAGCGATCGTGCCGTCCTGCATGACCAGGATCGCGTCGGCGTTCTTCACCGTTCGCAGCCGCTGCGCGATGACCAGCGTCGTGCGGCCCTTCATCACTTCGGCAAGCGCCTGCTGGATCAGGTACTCGGTCTGCGTGTCCACGCTGGAAGTAGAGTCGTCCAGGATCAGGATATGTGGGTCAAGCAGCAGCGTCCGCGCAATCGATACTCGCTGCTTCTGACCGCCGGACATCGTCACGCC
Organism: Dehalococcoidia bacterium; assembly: GCA_965197795.1. GTDB lineage: Bacteria > Chloroflexota > Dehalococcoidia > DSTF01 > WHTK01 > WHTK01. The sequence continues at coordinate 2,278,070 of OZ240228.1, forward strand.
GCGCTCTCCGACCCACGTGTCGTAGCCGTCCGGCAAAGACATGATGAAGTCGTGAATGCGCGCGATCTTCGCCGCTTCAATGATCTGCTCATAGGTCGAATTGACCGCCCCATAAGCGATGTTGTCGCGGATCGTCGCCGAGAACATGAAAACGTCCTGCTGGATGATGCCGATATTGGCGCGCAGCGACTGCAGCGTCGTGTCACGGATGTCGACGTCGTCGATCAGGATGCGTCCGTCGGTCACGTCGTAGAAGCGCGGCAGCAGGTTGACGATCGTCGTTTTGCCGGAGCCCGTAGGACCGAGCAACGCAACGACCGTGCCGGCTTCCGCTTCAAATGTCACGTCGTTGAGCACCGGGCTCACCGCGTCATAGCCGAACGAAACGCCTTCGAACCGCACCCGCCCCTTAACATCCTCTAGCGGTTTGGCGTCCGGCTGCTCCTGCACCGCGGACTCAGTATCGAGCACGTCGAAGATGCGGTCGCCGGAGGCTCCCGCTCTGGCAAACTGCTGCACGATCATGCCCAGCATGCGCATCGGCATGATCAGCAACGACTGATAGAAGAGAAACTCGATCAACCCGCCATAGCTGAGGTCGCCCTGAGTGATGAAATACGCTCCGACGCCCAGCACAAACACCTGCGACAGCATCGACATCGCTTGATAGAACGGCATGGTCTGCGCCTGGATCCGGTTCTGCCGGATGTTCCAGTAGAACAGCTCGTTGGCTTCCTTCTCAAACTTCTCGTTCTCGTGCTGCTCACGCGAAAACGCCTTGACCACGCGGACGCCGGACATGTTTTCCTGCAACACCGTCGTAATGCGCCCCAACTGATCCTGCACTGCCAGCCACAGACGCCGGCTCTTGAGCTGAATCCGGACCGACTGGAACGCGACGAGCGGCAGCAACGACCAGGCAATAAGCGCAAGGAGCCAGTTCGTGCTGAACATCAGCACCGCCGCCACGACGATCCTCAGCGAAATGTCCAGTAATCGCAGCACGCCCATCTGGATGAACATGCGCGTCGCTTCCACGTCCTGCGTCGCGCGCGACATCAACTGCCCGGTCTGCTGCTTGTCGTGGTAGGCGTAGCTCTGGCGCTGCAGCTTCTCGTAGATGTGGTTGCGCAGGTCGTAGGCCACGTGCTGGCTCAGCCACTCGCCCAGGAACTGCATCCAGTAGGCGAAGAAGCCACGCAGCAGCGCCAGGGCCAACAAGAGGCCCGCGGCAAGCGTCAGCGTGGAAACCTTCCCTTCAAAGGTCGCGCGGTCGACCAGCTCGACTTCGTCGCCCGCATCGTGGCCGCTGATTCGGGTCCCCTCGGCGCCGCGCTCCAGCGTCAGCCTGTCGCCGTCGATCGCGGTGACAACGACCTGCTCTGAATCGATGCGTATCTTGTCGCCCGTGGAGACGACACTTGGGTCGCTGATCGTGACCTGTGTGTCGTCTGGTGTTAGCTGCGCAGTGATCTCGGCGCCCGAGTCCTTGAAGGTCGGTGGCTTCAGGCCCGAGTCCACGGCGTAACCGACGATCTGGGGCATCATCATCGTCGTGATAGCAGTCATCGCGACCACGATCCACGCGAATAGCACCTGTTTCTTGTACGGCCTCAGGAAGCTGAGCAGCCGCAGATGAGTTGACATTTGGTGAAGGGAACTCCTTGCTGTTGCGATTTTAGATTATCTTTAACGTACAGGTCAAAGATCGCCCTCACAGGGTTCTGGTCAGGCCCCTTATGCGTACGTTAACGTTGAGGTTACTTCGGGAGGGCGGATGGTTACTCTCACGCGCTACCAGCTGCGACCCATGACGGAGGCCGATATCCCTCAGGTCGCCGAGATCGAGGGGCAGTCCTTCCCCACAACCTGGCCACGCACTGCTTACCGCCGCGAGCTGGCCAACCGGCTGGCTCGCTACCTAGTCCTGGTTGATCGGGCCAACAGCCCGATCTCGGCAGTTCAGGAGCGATCGGAACGCAAATCGATCCTTGGCTTCTTCCTCCGCAAGCCGGCTCAGGCGCCAACATCCGATTACATCATCGGTTACGTCGGCGTCTGGCTCATGGTCGATCAAGCCCACATCGTCGCCATCGCCATCCGGGAGGACTACCGCCGGCAGGGCCTCGGCGAGCTGCTGATGGCCGAATCCGTCGACACCGCGCTGGCCAACGGGCAGGAGAGCGTCACACTCGAGGTACGCCGTAGCAACGAATCCGCCCAGGCGCTTTACGAGAAGTATCGCTTCCTCAAAGTTGGTGTCCGTCGTCGTTACTACACGGACAACAAAGAGGACGCTCTGATCATGACCACGCCGCCGATCAACACTGACACTTACGCCGAGCACCTCGCCTACCTGCGCGACCGCTGGGAGCGTCGCTGGGCCCAGGGTACCGCTGGTTAGAGCGCTGCCGGGCTTGTTGTCGCCAGCGGTGCGGTTACGTGGTTTCTGCGGCTTCGACGCTGAGGTAGATGTAGAAGCGGGACTCTCGCTCGAGGATCAGCGGCGTCTTACCGGCGTCCATTTGCTCGCGGATGAAGTTAGGCAGCTCGGCGCCGTGACCCTTGACCGGGAAGCTGCGCTCGTAGCGATACTCCTGCTCGCCGAGCTTGGCCTTCGTGTAGGGTGGCGGTCCGTAGAAGCGAACGCGCGGTACTTCCAGCCCGTCCAGCGGCAGCGGTTCAAGCAGCGATTCGTCGAGTTCCAGCACCGGCGTCCTAGTTGGCGCTTTCGAGGCGATCTTTGAGCAGCGCCATCGAATCCTTGGCCAGCTGATCGAACAGGCGCTCCATGAAAAGCATGTCCATCAGCTTGCCCATGCCGCCCATCGGCGGAGTGTAATCGATGCTCCAGGCAACTTTTGTGCCCTCTCGAAAGGGCACTACGGCGAGGCGGCCCGTCATCTCCATGCCCCTCGTGTGCCGCCACGTGACGACCTCATTAGGCTTGAACTCGGTGACGATTGCCTCGACCGTCTCTTTGCGCGCACCAACCTGGATCTTCATCGTGCTCGTGGCGCCCAGGCCGGATTTTTCCAGCGAGGTGACTTCGGCGTCCTTCGTCCACTTCACCCACTCCGGATGCGACTCCACGTCCGCCAGATAGGCGAACACGGTTTCAAGCGGCGCGTCAATGTCGATCGAGTTGTCGAGTCGCGGCATACTACCCCGTTTGCTCCCGCTGCCAATAATATCCGGGGTGCTACTAGTGTCAACGAGTGCCGAACCTAGGGGTATGCAGCTTGACGCAAATCCAGGTGCTACCTAGGATTGCTGTTACCTTCTTAAGTAAAGCAGACTCTCTAAGCGGACTCCGCGAGACCCGAGGAACATCGAATGAGCGCCCGCGCCGGCAGCGCGACCACCAGACAAACCAACATCCGTCGCGCGGCCAATGTGCGCCAGCTTCGAGACCCGGAGTCGCTCCGCCCGCTCCTCGAAGCCGGCGGCTCCTACGCCGCCTACGCCCTGGCATACCTTGACCCGCGTATCTTTCACCAGGCCGAGTTCTACGAGGCCATCGCTGGCGATCGTCAGGCGGTAGTCATGCACGGCCGTGGCGGCCTGGGCCCTTCAACCTTCACGCTGGGTGACGCCGAGCTGGTCGAGCAATTGCTCGACCAGCATCCGGGACCGCGCCAGGCCTTTCTCACCTGCGAAACGGCGCACTCCGAGGCCGTCCTGATCTCTCACAACCTGTGGCGTCCGTTAACCATGATGCGCATGCAGCTCAATGCAGCGGATTTCCAGCTTCCCGACGGCATGGCTGAGGTCCGGCGCCTCACAGGGGCGGACGCGAAAGACCTCAACCGCCTTTATCAGGACGAAGGCACCCGCCACCTCGGCCGCCAGATCGTCGAGGGCATCTACTATGGCGCCTTCCACCGCTCACGGCTCGTAGCCGCGGCCGGCACTCATATCTACTCCCGCCACGAGGGCGTCGGAGTCATCGGCAACGTTTTCACGCATCCCGACTTCCGCAATCACGGCCTCGCAACCGCCGCAACTGCGGCCGTCACGCAGCATCTGCTCGACGCCTGCGACCTCGTCGTCCTCAACGTGGACCCGGCAAACCGCACGGCGCGTCACATCTACGAGCAGCTCGGCTACAAAGAGGCGGGGCGTCTTGTCGAGGCGATGGCGACGCGCCGCAGCGCCCACACGCCGGTCCCCTTCCTCAAGCGCCTCATAGCCCGATACCGCGCCGGCGCCCTTAACTCAGAACTCATTGAGCTCTAGCGCGAATGGAGGCGGTGATTCTGGTCGGAGGCGGAGGGACCAGGCTCCGTCCCCTGACCTACGCCGTGCCCAAACCCCTGATCCCCGTCTTCAATCAGCCCCTCATCGTCCGGATCATCGCGAACCTGGCCCGCCATGGCGTGGATCGTGTTGTCCTAGCCGCCTCCAGCGACGAGCGCCGCATCGAGTCTGCGCTGGGCGGTGGCGCCGGGCTTGGCGTGGAGCTGTCCTACAGCTACGAGACCGAACCGCTGGGCTCCGGGCTGGCGGTCAAACAAGCGTCGCGCGATTTCGGCGGCGCCTTCTTTGTATGCAACGGCGACATCATCACCGACCTCGACCTGTCGGCGATGCTTAACTGCCATCGCGAACACGAAGCCACGCTGAGCATCGCCCTCTCGTCCGTCGACGACCCGACGGCGTACGGTATCGCGGAGCTGGCGGCCGGGGACCGCATCACGCGTTTCGTCGAGAAGCCCGCCCGTGATGAAGCACCCAGCGCCTGGGCCAACGCCGGTACCTGGATCTTCGAGCCGGAGGTCCTCGAACACATCCCCGACGAGAAAATGGATGGCTCGCTGGAGAGGCTCGTGTTCCCTTCCCTGATCGCCGGCGGCTATACGGTGCAGGGCTTCCCGTCGAATGCTTACTGGATCGACGTTGGAACTTCGGAGCGCTACCTGCAGCTGCACCGCGACGTCTTCGCGGAGGGCCTTGAAGGTTGGCATGACGTTGGCGTCGAGTCCAGCGCCGCGCTCGGCGAAGGCTGCCAGGTCTGGCCGGACGCCGAGCTCGGCGCCAACGTCATGCTGGGACGCGACGCACGCATCGGCGGTCAAGTCAGAATTGCGGGGCCCAGCGTGCTGGGCGACAACTGTGCGGTCCGTGAGCGCGCCAGCATCTCTAGCTCCGTCCTCTGGTCGGACGTCAGGGTCGGCACCGGAGCCGTTATAAGCGACAGCATCATCGGCGCCGGCTGCTGGATCGGTGACGAAGCCACAATCGACGGCGCTGTGCTTGCGAATGGAGCCCGGGTCAAACGCGGTGTGCGTCTCGGACCCGGGAGTAGACTTGAGCCTGACGAAGTCGCAGGCTAGACTCGATTAGCAAGGATCTGGAACCCGCCATGACCAGAACCCCGATCAAGTTCGGCACCGACGGCTGGCGAGCCGTCATCGCCGAAGATTACACCTTTGAGAACGTGCGAGATTGCGCAGAAGGCGTCGCTCGCTATCTAGAGAACGCCGGCCTGGCCGGCCGTGGCCTCGTCATCGGCTTCGACACGCGATTTGGCTCCGAGCACTTCGCCGCCGCCAGCGCCGAGGTCGTCGCCGCTCACGGTATCCAGACCTACATCTTCGAGGACGCCGCGGCCACGCCCGTCGCCTGCCACGCCATCCTCAATAAGCGGGCCGGCGGCGCGATCATCATCACCGCCTCGCACAATCCCGGAACCTACAACGGCTTCAAGTACAAGCCCGAATACGCCGGCAGCGCGCCACCAGAGGTCGTCGATGCCCTCGAAGCGGCGATCGAGGCTGGACGCGTCGCCGGAGAACCGCGCCGCCTCGCCTTCGACGACGCTCTGCAGCAGGGCATAGTTCAGCGCTTTGACCCGCGGCCCGCCTACGACGCCCAGATCACACGCCTCGTCGACCTCGACCGTCTGCGCTCCACCGGCGTCCATGTCGTTTTCGACGCCATGCACGCCACCGGGGCCGGCGTCCTCTCTCGCCTCCTCGAAGGCGGCACCACGCGCGTCGTTGAGCTGCGCGGCGAACGTAACCCCATATTCCCCGGCATGTCCGCACCCGAGCCCATCGGCCGCAACCTCGCACCGCTCATGGAGACGGTGGTCAACTCGAGCGCTGACGTCGGTCTCGCGACGGACGGCGACGCCGACCGCCTCGGCGTCGTCGATGAGACCGGCCACTTCGTCGACCAGCACCAGACCTACGCCCTGCTCTGTCTCTACCTGCTGGAGTATCGCGGTCAGCGAGCGCCCATCGTACGCTCGCTGACCAGCACGCGAATGATCGACAAGCTGGGGGAGCAGTACGGCATACCAGTGCATGAGACACCCGTCGGCTTCAAGTTCCTCGGCCCAAAGATGATCCAAACCGGCGCCATGGCGGCAGGCGAAGAGAGCGGCGGCTACGCCATCGCGGAGCATCTGCCGGAGCGCGATGGTTGTTTCACCGGTCTACTCATGCTCGATCTCCTGGCACGCTCCGGCAAGACAATGTCACAGCTGGTGCAAGACCTCTACGCGAGAGTCGGCCAGCATTTCTACGATCGTATCGACGTCCACGTCGCCCCGGATCAGCGCCAGAAAGCCATCGACCGCGTAGCGGCCGCCCGGCCGTATGCCCTGGGAGGCCGGCGTGTCCTGCGCCAGGACAGCATCGACGGCTTCCGATTCGAGCTCGAGGGTGGTTGGTTGCTGATCCGCCCGTCCGGCACCGAGCCTTTGCTGCGTATCTACACCGAGATGACGGATCCCGCCTGGGTCAATCCAATGCTGGAAGCCGGGCGGGAGCTCGCCGGCGTCTAGCTCCGCTCGAGGCGTTGGACTTTGCGCTCGTCCTGTGTCTCATGGCTGCGACCGTAGTCATCCTCGAGTCGCCAGGTCATGCCGAGCTCTGGCGTCGAGACCTCGACAATGTCGCAGTCGGTAATGCCGGCCAGCCGATGCTTCTGACCGCTGGCGCAGCTATACCCCTGCCCGGGTTCAAGCTCGCACTCCTCGAGCTCGCCGCGGTCGTTCTCCCAGGTCACCTTGGCACGCCCGTTGATCAGTAGCCAGCTCTCGCGCTTGTCCTGGTGCATCTGAAGCGACATGCGATGCCCCTCGAAGACGTGCAAGACCTTGCCGACGTACGGCTGATCGGGCGGCGTCCAGAGCAGCTCCCATCCCCACGGCTTGTCCACTCGCCTGACAAACGGCGACGTCCGGAAACTGGACGGATCGAATTGATTGGGAAAGCCCGCTGCCACGATTTCTGCCCATCCTGGCAGTCCAGAGGGATTGCCTACCGCAAATAGCAACACCTGGCCGGAGCCAGGCGTCACAAGTTATCGAAGCTGCTCCGCGTCCTTAGCGCTTAGTGTACTGCTCCGCTTTTCGGGCCCGCTTCAGCCCGTACTTCTTGCGCTCTTTCATGCGGGAGTCTCGCGTCAGCAGCCCATGTTGCCGCAACTGTGGCTTCATAGTCTCGTCGAACTGCACCAGCGCCCGCGCGATGCCGTGCGAGAGTGCGCCCGCCCAGCCCGTGACACCACCGCCTTCGACTTTCGCCTGCACGCCGAACTTGCCTGACTGGCCCAGCGCCACCAATGGACGCATCGCGATCTCCTGCAGCGCGATGCGCGGCAGCGCATCCTCCAGCGTGCGACCGTTTACCACGATCTCCTGCGCCCCAGAATAGAGCCGTACGCGTGCCACCGCGGTCTTGCGCCGTCCAGTCCCCGCGAAGTACTGCTGAGTCGTCAACTAGCTGGCCTCCTGGCGGCTCTTCTTACCCTGGCCGGCGCGCACCTGCGCCTCGTGTGGGTGGTCGGAGCCGGCGTATATCTTGAGATGGCGGATCTGAGCGCGGCCGAGGCGGCCTTTCGGCATCATGCCCCAGACTGCGGCTCGCACCACCCGTTCTGGGTGCTTTTCAAGTTGCGTGTCCAGTCGGACGCTTTTGAGGCCGCCGAGATAGCCGGTGTGGTGCCGATACAGCTTCTGCGACAGCTTCTGACCCGTTAGCTTCACCTTGGAAGCGTTGGTCACGATTACGAAGTCGCCCATGTCGAGGTGCGGCGTAAAGGTTGGCTTGTCCTTGCCGCGCAGCGCAGCGGCGATGTCGGTAGCCAGGCGGCCCAACGCTAGGCCTTCCGCATCGACGACTCGCCAGCGCTTGTCGATGTCTTTCGCTCGTAGCGTGTATGTTTTCACGGACATTGAGTCTAGCAGACGAAACCGCTTCAATCCAGCCTGAACACGTCCGGCTCATAGACGACCCGCATCAGGTACAAACCGTGTGGCGCCGCCGCCGGCCCAGCGCTGGCGGGCGGCCCTTTCAGGAGCAACGCGAACCCATCCACGCCGAGCTTTCCACGCCCCACTTCCACCAGTGCACCCGTCATGCGCCGCACCTGGTGCGGCAGGAACGCGTTCGCCTCGGCATCGATAATGATCGACGAGGCTTCCCTGCGTACCTCGAGCCTGTAGAGCTCGCGCGTCGTGCTCGCGGACGCGTCTTCCAGCCGCGAGGCGAACGCCGCGAAGTCGTGCGCGCCGGCCAACCGTCTCGCTGCCTCTGCCATGGCTGCAACGTCCAGCTCGCCGGCGACGTGCCATGCCCGGCCCCGCTCTAACGCTGGCCGAACGTCGCCATTGTCGATGACGTAGCGATACCACCGCCGCCTCGCGGCGCGTCGTGGGTCGAAGGCCGGGGATACTTCGGCCACGGCCTGAACCACGACGTCGTCCGGTAGCCACGCGTTGAGAGCTCGGCGCAGCGTTTCGCAGTCGAGCCGGCTGGCGGTGCTGGACGCAGCGACCTGCCCTCGCGCATGCACACCTGCGTCCGTGCGCCCTGCTAGGGCCACACGTGAAGGCGCCTCGGTCGCCTTGACGATCGCATCCTCCAGGACGCCCTGCACTGTGATCGCGTTGGCCTGAAGCTGCGATCCGGCGAAGCGGGCGCCGTCGTACTCGACCAGAAGCGCAACACGACGGCCCCTTTCGGCGGCCACCGCGTTTCTTGTTTGTTCCGACACGCGATTACTCGCTGATCAGCTCCAGGATCACCTGGGGCGCGCCGTCACCGAGGCGAGGCCCCAGCTTGACGATGCGGGTGTATCCGCCGGGGCGATCGGCGTAGCGTTCCGACAGCTCATCGAACAGCTTGGTCACCACGTCCTTGTCGTACACGTACGCCAGCGCTTGCCGCCGGGCGGCAAGCGTGCCGTCTTTGCCGAGCGTGATCATCTTCTCAGCCTGCGGGCGGATCGCCTTGGCCTTGGCCTCTGTCGTCTTGATCTGCTCGTTACGCAGGAGGTCCGTGACCAGATTGCGGAACATCGCCAGGCGATGCGCCGTCGGCCGGTCGAACCGTCTGCTTAGTACCTTGTGCCTCAATTGTCGTCCTCATCGTCTTCCGGCAGGACGTCCTGTCTCTCTTTCAGAGCCTCCAACAGGGCCTTGGCGACGGGGCCAAGTTCCTCGTCGGTGTCCGCTTCGGCAGCCAGCGTCCGCATCGGGGCACTGCCTTCGCCTTCGCTGCCGCCGCCAGCGCCACCGAAGGCGTTGTTCATCTCCTCTTCGGACAGGAAGTTCATGCTGACTAGCTTCTCGCGAAGCTCATCGTAGGACTTGCGCCCGAAGTTACGCAGCGCCAGCAGTTCGTCCTCGTTCTTCTCCAGCACGGCGCCGACCGTCATCAAGCCGCTTCGCTTGAGGCAGTTATAGGCGCGCACCGATAGATTCAGATCCTCGATCGGCGTGTTGTAGCGGTCGGGGGCCAGCGCGGACCCCGATCCCAGGCCTCGGCCGACCAGCGTCGGTTCCGGACGGCCCATCCGTGCGAAGATCGTGAACTGATCGCCCAGGACTTCGGCTGCTTGGCTGACCGCGTCGCTGGCTTGAATCGTGCCGTCTGTCCAGATCTCAAGCACAAGCCGGTCGAAGTTCGTCACCTGGCCGACGCGTGTGTGTTCGACGCGATAGTTGACTCTTCGCACCGGCGAGAAGATGGCGTCAACCGGGATCACGCCGATCGGCAAGCCTTCGCTGGTACCCGCCGGCATATAGCCACGTCCCTGCTCCACCGTAAACTCGACAGAGAGCTTGGCTCGGGCGCCTTCCAGGGTCGCCAGATGCAGTTCCGGGTTGACGATCTCGTAGTCGGCCGTCTGCTCGATCTGCCCTGCCGTAACCACGCCATCGCCCGAGGCCTCGAGATAAATTTTGCCGGGCCGGTCCGTGAGTGACCGGATGCGAATGTCCTTCACGTTGAGCAAGAATTCGACCACGTCCTCCTTGACATGGGGAACCGTTGTGAATTCGTGCTCGACTCCCTCGATGCGGACCGCCGTTATCGCGGTGCCGGGGAGCGCGCTCAGCAGCGTGCGGCGAAGCGCGTTACCGATCGTCACGCCAAAGCCGGCCTCGAGCGGTTCGGCTACGATCCGGCCGAATGTCTCCTCGGACTCTTCTTCTTCGAGGTTGAGCTGAGGTCGCTCTTCATCTTCGTAAGCAACCATCGTCACCAAAAGCACCTCCTACGGCAGGAAATCGGTCCTTCCCTGAAGGTCCGGCGGGCGTCGACCTGCCTGTCTCGTCCCGACTTGCTGCGGCGAGACCTAAGTGTTTAGCGCGAGTAGTACTCGACAATCACGTTGGGGTCGAAGAACGCCTCAGCGCCCTCCAACGTTGGCTCTGCGATGACCCGCCCGCGCATCGCCGCCATGTCGAGGCTCAGCCACGATGGCTGCTCCTTCGAGCGCAGCGTCTCTTGCACGACCTTGGCGTACTCCGTCTTGGCGCCCCGCGTCGAAAAGCCGACCGTATCGCCCACCTTGATCTGAGCTGAGGGGATGTCGGTCTTGCGGTCGTTCAGGCTGATGTGACCGTGTCGGACGACCTGACGTGCCTGCTTGCGCGAGTCGGCAAAGCCAAGGCGGTACACCACGTTGTCCAGGCGTGATTCCAGCGTGCGGATCAGGATGTCGCCCGTGACGCCGGTCTTGCGCAGCGCCTCGTTGTAATAGCCGCGAAACTGGCGCTCCAGAAGTCCGTAGGCGACGCGCGCCCGCTGCTTCTCGCGCAGCTGGAGGCCGCGGTCGGATACCTTGCGACGTCGCTGGCTTCCGCCGCCGGGCGGTGTCGGTCGCTTGGTAATCGCGCACTTCGGACCGAAACAGCGGTCGCCCTTCAAGTAGAGCTTCTCGCCATAGCGCCGGCAGAGTCGACAGACTGCACCTGTGTAACGAGCCATGCTTTGTCCTTATCTCTAGACGCGGCGCCGCTTGGGGGCGCGGCAGCCGTTGTGCGGTATCGGGGTTATGTCACGGATGCTGGTCACGTTGAGGCCGACGGCCTGCAGGGCGCGAATCGCGGCTTCGCGGCCGCTGCCCGGTCCCTTGACCATCACCTCCACCTGACGCAAGCCATGCTCCATGGCGCGTCGCGCGGCGCCTTCCGCGGCCAGCTGAGCGGCGAACGGGGTGCTCTTTCGCGAGCCCTTGAAGTTCGCCGTGCCGGCGCTGCCCCCGCTCAACACGTTCCCGTTCGGGTCGGTCAGCGTGATGATCGTGTTGTTGAAGGTCGATTTGATGAACACCTTCCCGCGCGGGACAGACTTGCGTTCCCGGCGGCGCGTCCGCTGACCTCGCCTCTGAACCATGCTTTAGTTTCCTTTGCTACTTCTTCGCCGCAGTCTTGCGCTTGCCGGCGACGGTGCGGCGTACACCGCGCTTGGTTCGCGCATTCGTCTTGGTTCGCTGTCCGCGTACCGGCAGCCCTCGGCGGTGGCGAATGCCCCGGTAGCAATTGATTTCGATCAGCCGCTGGATGTTCTGTCGCGTTTCACGTCGAAGATCACCCTCGATCATGAACTCCTTCTCCAGCACCTCGCGTACGCGGGAAAGCTCCGCGTCCGTCAGGTCCCGCGTCTTCGTCGCCGGAGCGATGCCCGTGGACTCACAGATCTTCGAGGCGCTCGTCGCGCCAATGCCGTAGATATAGCGCAGCGAAATGTCGACGCGCTTCTCATTCGGAATGTCGACGCCCGCGATACGTGCCATCCTGCTTTTCTCCTACTAGCCCTGGCGCTGCTTGTGGCGCTTGTTCTCGCAGATCACGCGGACCACGCCGCGGCGGCGGATTACCTTGCACTTCTCACAGCGCAGTTTGACTGAGGCTTTTACCTTCATTCTTGCATTCCTCTGAGCGGCCTAGCGAAGGCGGTACGTGATCCGGCCCCGGGTCAGGTCATACGGAGACAGCTCCACCAAGACCCGGTCGCCAGGCGTAATGCGGATGTAGTTGATCCGCATCTTTCCGGAGAGGTGCGCCAGAACCCTGTGCCCGTTTGCCAGCTCTACGCCGAACATGGCATTCGGAAGTGGATCCTTCACCACCCCTTCAACTTCGATTGATTCCTTCTTTGGCATGTTGATCCTTCCTGGGAAGGATCAAACGGCTCCTTTCAGACACCTATAGAAGTTTTATTCTATTGTACCTTCCTACTATCGGGTTCAGGCAAGCCCTCTGCCCAGAAAAAAACGCGGACGCAGCTATGGAAGCGTTAGAACCTCCGCCTCCCCGTCTGTAATCGCAATCGTGTGCTCAAAGTGGGCGCACAAGCTATCGTCCAGCGTGCTTATGGTCCAGCCGTCATCGTGCTTCTTCGTGTGCCAGTCGCCGACGGTCACCATTGGCTCCAGCGCCAGCACCATCCCCTTGCGCAGGATCGGGCCCCGATCCGCCGGCCCGAAGTTCGGTACCTGTGGCTCCTCGTGCATCTCGCGCCCGACTCCGTGCCCGACGAACTCGCGCACCACGCCGAAGCCCTGGCTCTCGATGTATTCACCGATCGTGTTCGAAACAACGCCCAGCCGTAGCCCGGCGCGCGCCGCGCGAATCCCCCGCCACAGCGATTCCTCCGTCACTTCGAGCAACCGCTGTGCTTCCTCGCTGATCTCGCCAACACCGAACGTCAGCGCGCTGTCCCCCACGAAGCCCTTGTAAGTCGCGCCCAGGTCGATGCTTACGATGTCGCCTGCCTGGATAACGCGCTTGCCGGGGATTCCGTGAACCAATTCTTCGTTGACCGAAACGCAGACCGTCGCCGGGTACGGCGGCTCGGCGTAGCCGAGAAACGTCGGGATAACGCCGCGTTTGGCATACTCCTTGCGCACCAGCTTGTCCAGCTCCCTGGCTACGATGCCTGGCTTCACGGCGTCCCTGAGGATCTGCAGCGTCTGGCCGACGACTCTGCCGGCTTCGCGCATGACCTTCACTTCTTCGTCGGACTTGATCGTGATCACGCCTTGACTCCATCCAGCGCCTGAGCGAGGTCAAGCGTCACGCGTTCCACGGACTGCATACCGTCCACCTCGCGCAGCTTACCCGCCGCACGATAGTGCGTCAGCATCTCTGCGGGCGGCTTCATCGTCTCCAGACGCGTCTTCACCTTGTCCGGTTTATCGTCTTCGCGCTGGTACAGCTGATCGCTGCCACAATTCGGGCATTTCTCCAGTTGAATGTTCGTGATGCTACCGCAGTTGCGGCACAGCCAGCGGCTGCTCAGCCGTCTAATGAGCTCTTCATCCGACACTGTCAGGTTCACCACGGCGTCGACGGCCTTTCCGGCACGCTCCAGCGCCTCGTCCAGCGCCACGGCCTGAGGCAGCGTGCGCGGGAAGCCGTCCAGGATCAGTCCCGCTTCGACGTCCGGACTCTCGATGTGTGCCGACAGCATCTCGATCAGGAGGTCGTCGGGCACCAGCTGTCCGGCGTCCATATATGGCTTCGCCTTGTTACCCAGCGTCGTTGCCTGCGCCACGTTCTCCCTCAGCATTTCGCCGGTGGAGAGGTGCAGCCAACCGCGCTGCTCCGTCAGCAGTTTCGCCTGCGTCCCTTTGCCGGTCCCCGGCCCACCGAGCAAGATCAGGATCATTCATCATCCTCTCGAGTCAGCGAAGTGCCGCCTGCTTCTTCGGCTGGCGACTCAAAATGCCAGCCGTCCGTCGATCCGATCACCGGATGAAGCCCGAGTAGTTGCGCATCATTAGCTGTGCTTCCAGCTGCTTCATCGTATCGAGCACCACGCCGACCACGATCAACAAGCCCGTACCCGTAATCGTCAACGCTTGAACGTTGGTAAGGGCGGTTACGAAAAACGGCATTATGGCGATGATGCCGAGGAAGATCGCCCCCGCCGCGGTGATTCGGACCAGCACGCGCGTGATGTAGTCGTTGGTCGGCTTGCCGGGCCGAATGCCGGGCACGAAGCCGCCTTGCTTCTGCAAGTTCTCCGCCAGGTTCTGCTGCGCGTACGTGACCAGCGTGTAGAAATACGTGAACATCACGACGAAGAGGAACACAACCAGGTAATACGGCAGGTTCTGCTGCCCGAAGACGTCGGTCAGGATGTTACCTACGTCGTTGCCGAATCCGCCGCTCCCGGTCGCCAGGGTCTCGCCCATGAACGACGGCACCAGCATGATCGAGTACGCGAAGATAATCGGGATCATGCCCGCAGAAAGGATGCGCAGCGGGATGTGCGATGAGCCTTGCTGGCGGTACTGGCGACCGCCGCGGAACTGCGTCCGTGAGTACTGCACCGGAATTCGCCGCTGCGCTTCCTGCATGAAAACGATCGAGGAAACCGCGACCAGCACGATGATCACGAGCAGCAGAATGCCGAAGAACGACACGCTGGAGTCGAAAATCGTCGGCACTAGTGTCGGGATGCCCGCGACGATGCCTGCGAAGATGATCAGCGAAATGCCGTTGCCGATGCCCTTCTCCGTGATCAGCTCTCCGAGCCAGACCAGGAACATCGTGCCCGCCGCCAGCGAGATCACGGCGGCGAGAGTCGGCAGTGCTTCCGCACCGCTGAAGCCGATGCCGCTCACCGCGCCGACCTGCTGCAGGATCAGCAGCTGGCTGTAGCCCTGGACAATCGCCAGCGGCACCGCCAACCAGTGGGTATAGAGCTGTATCCGATTGCGCCCCGCCTCGCCCTCCCGTGAGATGGCCTGCAGCCGCGGCACCATCGGCGTCATGATGTTCATGATAATCGAGGCTGTGATGTACGGGTAAACGCCGAGCGCCGCGACGCTGAGCTGGCGCAACGCGCCGCCGCTGAAGATATTCAGCGTGCCCAGGAAGGCCGCCGTGCTCGAGTCCGACTCGAATGCCTCGTCAAGCAGGGCCGGGTTGACGCCTGGAATCGGGATGTGCGCGACAAAGCGGAAGACCACCAGCATCGCGAACACGAAGAGCAGCTTCGCCCGCACGTCCTCCTGGTTCCACGAATCGATCATCGCCTGCAGCAGGCGTGGTCTGGACGGCTGTTGGGTTCGTCCGCTCGCGAGAGCCATGTTTAAACCTCCGGCTCGCCCTCGCCGTCTTCTTCGCTACTATCGCTCTCAGCTACAGGTTCAGCCTTGGCACGCGGTGCGCGTGCGCGTCTAGCCGGCTTCGCCTTTGCTTCTGCTTCGGCGGCGGGTGCTTCAGCAGACGCTTCCGCTGCCGGAGCTTCAGCAACCGGCTGGTCTGCGGCGGGCGTCCCATTGTCCTCATCGTCCTCACGCGGCCTAGACTGGTCGCCCGAGTAACGCGTCTTCTTCTCTTTCGCCGGCACCAACATCGTCGCGGTACCGCCGGCGGCCTCGATCTTCGTCTTCGCGCCGGCCGATATCTTCTCGACTTCGACGTTCAGCGCCATGCTAATCTCACCATCGCCGAGGATCTTCACCGGCCTTCGCGCCGACTTGACGATGCCCGCAGTTCGCAAACTCTCGCTGGTCACGTTGCCCGCGGGCAGTTTGGCCAGGTCTCCAACGTTGATCGCCTCGTACTCGATGCGGAATCGATTGTTAAAGCCGCGCTTGCGCGATAGCGAACGCACCAGCGGGTTCTGACCGCCCTCGAAACCGATGCGCAGGTCGGGACCGGAGCGTGACTTCTGGCCTTTGAGGCCACGCGTCGAGTACGTACCGTGCCCGCTGGCGTTGCCACGCCCGATCCGCTTTTTCTTGTGTATGGAACCTGGTACAGGAGACAGTTCGTTCGGCCGCACTACGCCTCCTCCTCTTCCACATCAACCAGGTGGCGGACCGTCAGAATCATGCCGCGATTCGATCGCGTGTCTTCCACCGTAACACTCTGGCGCACGCGGCGCAGTCCCAGGGACTTGACCGTCAACTGCTGATTCCTCTTCTGGCTGATCGGGCTCTTCTTCAAGGTAATTTTGAGCTTCGCCATCTCTAGCCCCTGTCGGCAACCGCGGCCAGGCGTCGCTCGCGCTCCTGCTTCGGGTCGCGCAGTGCCATCAGGCCGTTGATCGTTGCCTGCACCACGTTCATCACGTTGGAGCTGCCCAGCGACTTCGCCAGCACGTCCTTGACTCCGGCCATTTCCAGCACAGCGCGAACGCCACCGCCGGCGATCAGGCCCGTCCCGGGCGCCGCGGGCTTCATCAGTATCTCGGCCGCCTTGAACTTGATGTTCATCGTGTGGGGCAATGTCGCCGTCTCCGTCATCAGCACCTTGATCAGGTTCTTACGCGCGATGTTGGCGCCCTTGCGAATCGCATCCGGTACTTCGTTCGCTTTACCCATGCCGGCGCCAACGTGACCCAGGCGGTCGCCCACCACAACGACCGCGGTGAAGCTGAAGCGGCGTCCGCCCTTCACCACCTTCGCGACGCGGTTGATGTAGACGACCTTCTCCTGGAGCTCGAGGCCGGAGGTGTCGATTCGATCTGCAGCCATTACCATTCGGATTTCCTCATTAGAAGCTTAGACCGCCGGCCCGTGCCGCTTCCGCCAGCGCCTTGATGCGGCCGTGGAAGGGATAGCCGCCGCGGTCGAAAACCACCTGGCTGACGCCCTTCTGCTTGGCGCGCTCCGCCACCAGACTGCCGACCAGCGTCGCCACATCCGACTTCTTCTTGCCGCTCGATTGGGACGCGACGTCTTTCTCGAGGTCCGATGCCGCGACTATCGTCACCCGCGCCGCGTCGTCGATCACCTGCGCGTAGATATGCGACAGGCTGCGGAAAACGCAGAGTCGCGGCTTCGCGGCTGTCCCCTCGACACGGCGCCGGACGCGTGCGTGACGCCGGATTCGCGCCGCGCGAGTGGTTGCGCTCTTCTTCATTCCTAGCGGCCCTTGCCTGACTTGCCCGCCTTGCGACGGACATACTCACCTTGATACCGGATGCCCTTGCCCAGGTACGGCTCCGGCGGACGTCGCTTGCGAATATCGGCGGCGATCCGGCCAACGAGCTCTCGGTCGAAACCCGAGATCGTCACACGCGGCCCTTCCACCGTGAAGGAGATACCCTCCGGAGCCGCAACTTCTACCGGGTGTGAGAATCCCAGCGCCAGCACCAGGGTTGATCCCTGCATCTGCGCGCGGTAACCGACTCCCACCAGCTCCAGTGTCTTACTGAAGCCGTCCGAGACGCCAACCACCATGTTCGAGAGCAGCGCACGGGTCAGGCCGTGCATCGCCCGCTCGCGCGGCTGGTCGTTGGGTCGCGTCACCAGTAGTTGGGCGTCTTCCAGGTGCAGCCTCACTTCTGGCACTACTTCGCGCTCCAGACTGCCCTTGGGGCCCGTGACGCGGATGTGACGGCCGTCGATTTCGACTTTCACCGATGATGGTACCGGGATCGGCGCTCTACCTACTCGTGACATGGCTCACCATACATAGCAAAGAATTTCGCCGCCAATTGCCTTCTGGCGAGCGTGCTGGCCGGTCATGACTCCCTCTGGAGTCGAAAGAATCGCTACTCCCAGGCCGCCAAGAACCCGCGGGATCTCGCGCTTCTGGACGTAGACCCGCAGGCCCGGCTTGCTGACTCGCTTGATGCCTGAAAGCACCGGTTCCTTGCGCCCCGTATAGCTCAGGTCGATCTTCAGCATCGAGCGCGGCACCTCTTCAGAAACCTGAAAGTCGCGGATGAAGCCCTCATCCTTGAGCACCCTGGCGATGGCCACCTTGATCTTGGAAGACGGCATCTGGACGTTGTCATGCTTGGCCGAAACGCCGTTCCGGATGCGTGTCAGCATGTCAGCGATGGGATCGGTCATCGTCACGCTAATTGCCCCCTACCAACTCGACTTCGTAACGCCGGGAATTTGACCCTCGAGTGCCAGCTTGCGGAAGCAGATGCGGCACATCGCAAACATACGCATGTAGCCGCGCGGCCGGCCGCACAGTCTGCAGCGGTTGCGCTTGCGGACCGGGTATCGCGGCGTCCGGTTGCCTTTGACGATCATCGATATCTTGGCCACGTTTTATCTCCCGTCGGCTCTGGTGAACGGCATGCCAAGCAGTTCGAGCAGGCGCTTGCCTTCTTCGTCGTTGCGCGCCGAGGTGCCAATGTTGATCTGCATACCGCGAATGCGGTCGATCTGGTCGTAATCGATTTCCGGGAAGATCAGCTGTTCTCGCACGCCCAGGCTGTAGTTTCCACGCCCGTCGAACGCCTCAGACGGGCAGCCGCGGAAGTCCCGGATGCGGGGCAGCGCCGCGTTGACCAGCCGGTCGAAAAACTCGTACATTCGCTGGCCGCGCAGCGTCACCATCACGCCAATCGGCATGCCTTCTCGCAAGCGGAAGTTGGCGATCGACTTCTTCGAGCGCGTGATCACCGGCTTTTGGCCCGTGATCGTCGCTATGTCGGCCGAAGCCGTATCCAGCGCACGCGCATTCTCGCGGGCTTCGCCCAGACCGATATTCAGAACGATCTTCGTGAGCTTCGGCACCTCCATGACGTTGGCGTAGTTGAACTCACGCTGCAGCGTCGGATACGCCTGCTCCTGGTAGAGGTCTCTGACTCGAATTGCTACGTCGCTAGTCAATGTCGGCCCCACAACGTTTGCACACCCGCACCTTGACGCCGTCCGGCCGCACGCGACTGCCCGTGCGGGTGGCCTTGTTGCACTCGGAGCACACCACCAGGACGTTGGAGACGTGCAGCGGCGCCTCGCGGGTAACCACCGAGCCCGGCACGGGAACGCCGGCTTGCTGTGTCGGGCGCTGGTGCTTCTTCATCATGTTGATGCCATCGATAACGATGCGATCCTTCTTTTTGATCACCTCGCGCACCTGGCCCTGCTTGCCGCGGTCCTTGCCGGACCTCACCTCAACCGTGTCGTTTCGTCGGATGCCGCTCATCACAGGACCTCCGGTGCCAGCGAGACGATCTTCATGTAGTTGCGCTCGCGCAGCTCACGCGCCACCGGCCCGAAGATGCGCGTACCGCGCGGGTTCTGTGCGTCGGACAGCACCACCGCCGCGTTCTCGTCGAAGCGGATGTAGGAGCCGTCCGGACGGCCGTAGCCCTTGGCGGTTCTCACCACCACCGCCTTCACGATTTCGCCTTTCTTCACCGCCGAGTTCGGCTGAGCCAGCTTCACCGACGCAACGATCGTGTCGCCGACGCCCGCGTAGCGGCGTCGCGTGCCGCCCAGCACCTGGATGCACATGATCTCGCGCGCTCCGGAGTTGTCGGCGACCTTGAGGCGGCTGAATTTTTGGATCATTCCTTGTCGTCCCCCTCGGTTGATTCTTCCGCAGGGGTCTCTTCGGCTTCGGGAGCCGATTCCGTCTCCGTGGCTGTCTCCTCAGGCTCGGGCGTTGCTTCTGTCTCAGTCTCAGGGGCAGCCGCTGCCTCTGCTGGTGCGGGCTCAGCAACCTCCGGCATCGCTTCGGCCTGCACCGCGACTTCCGGCGCGGCCGCCTCGGGAGCAGCCTCGGCTACGGCAGCCGGCGCCGGTTCGGGGCGCTCAGGATGGTATAGGCCTTCCTCGGGCACGCCGATCTCGCGCGGCGCGATGTCGGCGACGTTGCCGCGTACCAGCGTTTCAGCAATGCGCCAGCGCTTCTCCTTCGAGAGCGGTCGCGTCTCCACGATGCGCACAGTGTCGCCAAGGATCGCGGCGTTTTGCGGGTCGTGCGCCTTGTAGCGTTTCGTAGCGCGCACGATTTTGTGATAGAGACGGTGCGGGTAGCGCCGCTCCACGGAGACGACCGCCGTCTTCTCCATCTTGACGCTGACAACCGTCCCGACCATGCTCTTGCGACGCCCTCGCGTGCTCTCGCTCACTCGCTAGCTCCTAGGGTCGCAAGCTCGCGCTGACGCTGTAGCGTCTTGATGCGCGCGACCTTCTTCTTCGTCTTGCCGATCTCCTTGACGTTCTGAAGCTGCCTCGTTGCGACCTGCAGCCGCAGCGTGAATAGCTGGCGGTATGTGTCGTCCAGCTCCTTGCTGAGGCGCGCCGCGTCCATGGCGGTCAGCTCATCGAAAGCGTCATTCTTGCCTGCCATCAGGACACACCTTCGAGGATTTTTTCCTGCACCCGCGTCGAGCAGGGCAGCTTGTGCGACGCCAGTCGCAGTGCTTCCTTGGCAACGTCCTCTCGCACGCCAGCGATTTCGAACAGCATGCGTCCCGGCCTGACCACGGCGACCCAGCGGTCCACGGGGCCCTTGCCCGAACCCATGCGGACCTCGGCCGGCTTCTTGGTCACTGGCTTGTCCGGGAAAATCCGGATCCAGACCTTGCCGCCGCGTCGCAGGTGGTGCGTAATCGCGCGCCGCGCCGCCTCTATCTGGCGGCTGTCGACCCATGCGGCGCTCGTCGCCTGCAATCCGATGTCGCCGAACGAGATCACGTTGCCGGCGTTGGCCATGCCGCGGCGATGGCCACGGTGGTGCTTGCGGTACTTGACGCGCTTTGGCTGCAGCATCTGCTAGGCCTCCCCGCTTCCTGAAGTCTCTTCCGATACCGTTGGCTCCGTCGCGGCAGCCTCGGGAGCTGGCTCCGGCTCAGCCGGTGCCGTCTCGGCCGCGGCCGCCTCAGGCTCGGACGATGCTGGTTCGACCGGTTCGACCGGAGCCGTCTCGGCAGCAGCTACCGGCTCCGCTGGTGCTGTCACGGCCGGGGGTTCTGCGGCCGCAACCGGGGCCGTCTCGGCCGCAGGTTCAGCGGGCTCAACCGGGGCTGCCTCGGCCGCGGGTGTAGCGGGCTCAACCGGAGCCGTCTCGGCCGCGGGTTCAGCCTCCGCCGCCACCGGGGCTACCTCGGCCACGGGTGCGGCGGGCTCAACCGGAGCCGTCTCGGCCGCGGGTTCAGCCTCCGCCACCACCGGGGCTACCTCGGCCACGGGTGCGGCGAGCGCAACCGGAGCCGTCGCGACGGCGGCAGTTGCAACCGGGGTTGCGGGAGCAGCCGGCGCGGGAGGTAGGCTCGTGTCTTCCTCACCGGCGCGAGCGGCGCTCGGCTCGGGCATGATATCGCCGCGATAGATCCAGGCCTTGACGCCGATACGTCCGAACGTGGTCGCCGCTTCAGCTTGGCCGAAGTCGACGTCAGCGCGCAGCGTGTGCAGTGGCACGCGGCCGTCTTTCTCGGTCTCGCGGCGCGACATCTCAGAACCGCCGAGCCTGCCGCCGACCTGGATTTTCACGCCGCGCGCGCCACGCTGCATCGTGCGCGTCACTGCCTGTTTCATGGCACGGCGAAAGGCCACACGCCGCTCCAGCTGGTCCGCCACGCTGCGCGCTACCAGGTACGCATCCAGCTCCGGCTGCCGGATCTCGACGATGTTGACCCGGACGCGGCGGCCCGTCGTTTTCTCGAGGTCGCCCCGCAGCTCGTCCACCTTCTGACCGCCCCGGCCGATGACGATGCCCGGCTTCGCCGTGTGGATCGTGACGATGACCTGGTTCGCGTTGCGTTCCAGCTCCACGCGGGATACCGCGGCGTCTGACAGGCGCGCCAAGATCATCTTGCGCAGCCCCAGGTCTTCGTGCAGCAGTTCCGTGTAGTTCTTGTCCGCGTACCACGTGCTCTGCCAGGGATACAGGATCCCCAGGCGGTAGCCGATCGGGTGCGTTTTGTGGCCCATACTTATGCCCCGTCTTCCACGACTATCGTCACGTGCGCGTAGCGACGCACCCACGGTTTGGGGCGCCCGCGAGCGCCTGCCCGGTAGCGCTTCAGCCGCGTGCCCTCATCGGCCCAGGCTGCCTTGACGCGCAGATCGTCCGGCGAAAGCTGGTAGTTGTTCTCCGCGTTGGCCGCCGCCGAGCGCACGATCTTCTCTACCTTGCGCGCCACCGGCATCGGTGCGTTGCGCAGGATCGCGACGGCTTCGTCCACCCGGCGGCCCTTGATCGGCTCCAGCAATAGACGCACCTTTCGCGGCGATATGCGGAGGTTAGAAGCCTTCGCCTGTACTTCCACCTATAGCCTCCGTACCTGGGTCGTGCGCTCCGACCGGCCCGCGTGACCACGGAACGTCCGCGTCATCGCGAATTCACCCAGACGGTGGCCCACCATGTTCTCGGTGATGAACACCGGTACGTGGCGGCGCCCATCGTGTACCGCGATCGTCATGCCAACCATCTCCGGCATGATCGTCGAGGCGCGTGACCACGTCCGGATCACGGTTCGTGCGCTCGTACGCTGCAGCGCCTCAACCTTCTTGAGCAGCTTGGCGTCGATGAACGGGCCCTTCTTGGTGGATCGCGACACTCGCTATCTCCCTACTGGTAGCGTCGCCGGACGATCAGCCGGTCGCTCTGCTTCTTGCCGCGCGTCCTGTAGCCCAGGGTTGGCTTGCCCCACGGCGTCTTCGGTCCTGGGTGACCAATTGGTGACTTGCCCTCGCCGCCGCCGTGCGGATGGTCGACAGGGTTCATCGCTGAGCCGCGAACCTGCGGCCTGCGGCCCTTGTGGCGGATGCGGCCGGCCTTGCCCAGCTTCACCAGCTGGTGCTCCGGGTTACTCACCTGGCCCACTGTGGCCATGCAGTCGGCCGGAACCCGCCTCATCTCCCCCGACGGTAGGCGAAGCAGGCAGTATTTCTCCTCTTTCGCCATGAGCTGCGCCGAACCGCCGGCGCTGCGCACGATTTGGCCGCCGCGGCCGACGATCATCTCGATGTTATGCACCACGGTGCCGGACGGCATACTGCGCAGCGGCAGCGCGTTCCCGACGCGTATTTCCGATGTCGGACCCGCCTGGATCATCGCGCCGACCTCGAGGCCGGTAGGCGCCAGGATGTAGCGCTTGTCGCCGTCGCGGTAGTGCACCAGCGCGATGCGAGCCGTGCGATTGGGGTCGTACTCGATCGCCGCCACCTTGCCGGGCACGCCGGTCTTGTCACGCTTGAAATCGATGATGCGCAGCTTGCGGCGGGCGCCGCCGCCGCGGTGACGTACCGTGATCTTGCCGGAGTTGTTGCGACCCGCCATCCGCTTCTTGAAGACGGTCAGCGACTTTTCCGGCTTCTTCTTTGTGATCTCGCTGAAGGTGTAGCCGCTGGCCCCGCGCATGCCGGGAGAGGTTGGCTTGAACTGTTTTACCGGCACTCTACACTCCCTCGAACAGCTCGATGTGGTCGTCCGCCGCCAGCGTGACGATCGCTTTCTTCCAATCCGGCGCCTGAGTCGCGCGGCGCCCAAAGCGGCGGCCGCCGCGGCGCTTGCCCTTCATCACGATTACGTTGACGGCCGTCACGTTCACCTCGAACGCCTTCTCGACCGCTTCCTTGATCTGCGGCTTGTTGGCGCGGAAGTCGACCTCGAAGATGTACTTGTTCGCCGCCGACAGCGCCGTACTCTTCTCGGTGACCAGCGGCCGCCGGATTATCGTGTACGGGCTTATCGCCTTATCCATGCGTCACCGCCTCCGGCATGGGCGCAATGCGCTTGTTGGCGCGCTCGCCGCCCCAAAGCGCTTCGGCGCGGCGCACCGCCTCCTCCGTCATCACCAGGCTACGGCTCGTCAGCAGGTCCGCCACGTTGAGGTAGTCCGCCGCCAGCGCTCGCGCGCCCGGCAGGTTGCGCGCACTCAGCAGCACGTTGCGGTCAGACTCGGCCGTGACCAGCAGCACCGTACGCGTCAGTCCGAGGCCGCTAAGCATGTCTTTCACGGCCCGCGTCCGCGGCGCGTCCAGGGCCAGCCCGCGCACTACCTTCAACTCCCCGTCCTGCGCCTTCCCGGAAATCGCCGACCGGATCGCCAGGCGGCGCACCCGCTTCGGCAGGGCCTGCTTGTAAGAGCGCGGCTTGGGCCCGAAGGAGATACCGCCGTGGCGGTGGTGCGGCGCTCGGATCGCGCCCTGGCGTGACGCGCCGATGCCCTTCTGGCGCCGGATTTTGCGCGTCGATCCGCGAACCTCGCCTCGTGTCTTCGTGCTCGCGTTGCCGGAGCGACGGTTGGCCAGCTGCGCCAAAAACGTCTGGCGCATCGAGGCGCGGTGCGGCGTCAAGCCGAATACGAGGTCGTCCGCATCCATGGTGCCGACCTCTTTGCCGCTGATGTCGTATACCGTCAGCTTCATTCCGGTTTCTCTTCCGGCTCTTCGGCCTCTGCCTCAGCTTCAGCCTCGGGCGCTGCCTCTGCCTCGGCCACAGGGGTCTCTTCAGTCGCGACTTCCGGCGCTGCCTCCGCCTCCGCTTCCGGTGTTTCCTCCGTCGCGGCTTCCGGCGCTGCCTCTGCCTCAGCCACAGGGGTCTCTTCAGCCGCGACCTCGGCCACCGCTTCCGTCTCTTCCGTCGCCTCGGCCTCGTCCGCTGCTTCTTCGACTCCGTCCGGCGCTGCCTCGTCCTCGGCGACCGGCGGCGCAGCGCGCTCCAGCTTCGGCTCGTTGCTCACCTTGCCGGTCTTGCGGATTCGCAGCAGGCCGTTGCTGCCTCCCGGCACGGCGCCTTCGATCAGCAGCACGTTGCGCGCTTCGTCGGTATCGAAGACGCGCAGATTCTTCACGGTTACGCGCTCGTCTCCCATGTGGCCCCCCATGTGCAGACCCTTGCGCACGCGGCCCGGCGTCGTCCCGGAGCCAATCGAACCTGGCGCGCGATGCCGATCAGACTGACCGTGCGTCTTCGGGCCGCCGTGGAAGTGGTAACGCTTCACGACGCCCGCGAAGCCCTTGCCCTTCGAAGTACCCACGACGTCGACGATCTCACCCTCTTCGAATAGCGCTACGCCGAGCGTCTGTCCCACCGTGTACT
This sequence comes from Dehalococcoidia bacterium, assembly GCA_965197795.1. GTDB lineage: Bacteria > Chloroflexota > Dehalococcoidia > DSTF01 > WHTK01 > WHTK01. The sequence goes on from OZ240228.1 coordinate 2,303,073, forward strand.
GGTTAGAGTCGTCAACCCGGACCTCACGCAGGTAGCGGAACTGACCCAGCTGCTTCATGTGGCCTTTTTGCGGGTCGTTAATTCGCTTGCGCTGGCCGTAACCCAGCTGAATCGAGTCGTAACCGTCGCGCTCTTGCGTCTTGATCTGCACCACGACGCAGGGACCCGCTTCGACCACGGTTACGCCACGCGCCTCGCCGGCGGCGGAGAACACCTGCGTCATTCCAACTTTGCGGCCGAAAATTGCGTTCGCCATCGCTACAGCTTGATCTCGATGTCGACGCCGGCCGGCAACTGCAGGCGCATCAGCGTGTCTACCGTGCGGGAGGACGGCTCCAAAATGTCGATCAGGCGCTTGTGCGTCCTGATCTCGAACTGCTCGCGCGAGTCCTTGTCGACAAAGGGGGACTTGTTGACGGTGAACTTCTTGATCTCGGTCGGCAGCGGCACCGGCCCGGCGACCGAGACACCGGTGCGCTCCGCCGCCTCCACAATCTGCTCGGCAGACTGATCGAGTATGCGGTGGTCGAAAGCTTTGAGCCTGATCCTGATCTTCTGTCGTGGCATGCTTGCTCGGTTACTCTCTCCTCCGCACCTTCCGGGCGGCTATTAGCGGTGTACCTTGACGCGCGCACCCAGCTTCTCAGCGATGTGCGCCGGTACGACCTCGTACTGATCGAACTCGATGGTGTGCGTGGCCCGCCCCTGGGTCATTGAGCGCAGTTCCGTAGTGTAGCCGAACGTCTCCGCTAACGGAATCTGGCAGCGAATGATCTGCAGCGTCCCGAAAGACTCGACGTCGAGGACGCGTCCCCGGCGAGCGTTGATGTCGCCCAGGACGTCACCGAAAAACTGCTCCGGCACGCGCACTTCGCCCTTCATGACCGGCTCCAGCAGCACGGGCTCGGCCTGGTTCATCGCCTTGCGCATGCCCTCGATGCCGGCCATCCGGAACGCCATCTCCGACGAGTCGACCGGATGGGTCGAACCGTCGATCAGCGTCACTTTGACGTCGACGACCGGGTAACCACCCAGCGGGCCGTTCTCCATCGCGGACTTGACGCCGTCTTCGGTCGGCCCGACGAACTCGCGCGGCACCGCGCCACCGACGATCTTGTTCTCGAGCAGGAAGCCGGCGCCGCGCTCCCGCGGCTCGACATCGAGCTTCACGACACCGTACTGGCCGTGACCGCCGGTTTGGCGTACGTGACGCCCCTCGGCCACGGTGCCGCGCGTTAACGCCTCGCGGTAGGCCACCTGCGGACGGCCCACGTTGGCATTGACGCTGAACTCGCGCAGCATGCGGTCGACCAGCACTTCGAGGTGCAGCTCGCCCATGCCGGAGATCAGGGTCTGTCCCGTCTCTTCTTCGTAGTGAATCCGGAACGTCGGGTCCTCTTCCGCCAGCTTGGTCAACGCTTCACCCATCTTGTCCTGGTCGTTCTTCGACTTCGGCTCGATAGCGATCGAGATGACCGGCTCCGGGAACTTGATCGGCTCTAGCAGCATCGGCTTCGAAGGGTCGGACAGCGTGTCGCCCGTCAGCGTGTTCTTCAGTCCCACCGCCGCGACGATGTCGCCGGCGAAGACCTCGCTGACTTCTTCCTGCTTGTTGGCGTGCATGCGCACCAGGCGACCGAAACGCTCCGTCTGGTCGCGGCTCGTGTTCAGCACCTGCATGCCGCTCGTAGCCTTGCCGGAGTAGATACGCAGGTAGGCGAGGCGGCCGATGTACTGGTCCGTGACGATCTTGAACACCAGCGCGCTCAGCGGTTCGTCCGCGTCCGTCATGCGCTGAACAGCCGCGCCCGTCTTCGGGTCCGTACCCAACACGGCTGGCACGTCGATCGGTGAGGGCAGATAGTCGATAACGGCGTTCAATAGTGGACGCGTGCCTTTGTTGCGTAGCGCGGTGCCGCACAGGACGGGCGTTATCTGACCCTCGAGGGTCGCGCGGCGCAGCGCCTTCTTTAGCTCGGTCGAAGTCACCTCGTGACCTTCGATGTAGGAGATCATCAGCTGCTCGTCGACCTCGCCGACCTTTTCCAGAAGGCGGTCGCGGGCCCGCTCGTACGCTTCCCGCATCTCGGGTGGGATCTCACGCAGCTCCGGCGCGTCGTCGCGTTCGCCGGTGAAGTAAATGGCGCGCTGCTCTACCAGGTCGATCACGCCGGTGAAGTCGGCCTCCACGCCCCACGGGATCTGGATCGGGACCGGCCGTGCGTCCAACCGCTCGGCGATCATGTCGACGGTGCGCCAGAAGTCGGCGCCCGTGCGGTCCATCTTGTTGACGAAGCAGATGCGCGGCACGTTGTAGCGGTCCGCTTGGCGCCATACCGTCTCCGATTGCGGCTCCACGCCCGCCACCGCGTCGAAGACGACGACGCCGCCGTCCAGTACGCGCAGGCTGCGCTCCACCTCGACGGTGAAGTCGACGTGGCCGGGTGTATCGATGATGTTGATCTGATGACCCATCCACTCTGCCGTGGTCGCGGCGGCCGTGATCGTGATGCCGCGCTCGCGCTCCTGGGCCATCCAGTCCATCACGGCGGTGCCTTCATGCACCTCACCGATCTTGTAAGTACGGCCCGTGTAATACAGCACGCGCTCGGTCACGGTCGTCTTGCCCGCGTCGATATGCGCGATGATGCCGATGTTGCGGACGTTTTCGATGTTGGAGGGACGGGGCATAGTTAATTACCAGCGGTAGTGCACGAAAGCGCGGTTCGCCTCCGCCATACGATGAGTATCCTCGCGGCGCTTTACGGTCGCGCCCTGATTGGAAGAAGCATCCATCAATTCACCTGCCAGCTTTAACGCCATCGAACGACCGCGGCGGGCCCTCGCCGAGCGGACCAGCCAGCGCATCGCCAGCGAAGTGCGGCGCTCTGCCCTGATGTCGACCGGGACCTGGTACGTGGCGCCACCGACGCGTCGCGGCTTCACCTCGACGGCGGGGGTCGCGTTGCGCATCGCCTGCTCGAACACGTCGATAGCCGGACGGCCGCTCTGCTCCTCCATCGTGCTCAACGCCGAATAGACGATGCGCTCAGCGGTGCTCTTCTTGCCGTCGAGCATCACCTTATTGATGAACATCTGGAGCATTTTGGAGTTGTACTTGCCGTCCATCGGAATGTCGCGCCGCTCCGCCTTGCCACGTCGAGCCATGACTACGCGTCCTTCCTGGCGCCGTACTTGCTGCGGCCGCGTCGGCGACCGCCTACGCCCGAGGAATCGAGAGCGCCGCGGATGATGTGATAGCGCACACCCGGCAGGTCCTTGACCCGTCCGCCGCGGATCAACACCACCGAGTGCTCCTGCAGGCTGTGACCTTCGCCGGGAATGTATGCCGTAACTTCCATGCCGTTGGTCAGGCGCACACGCGCGATCTTGCGCAACGCGGAATTCGGCTTCTTGGGAGTCATCGTGCGCACTTGAACACAGACGCCACGCTTTTGCGGCGACCCCTTGGTCCACTGGGTCGTGTTATGCAGCGCGTTGTAACGCCAGCGCAGAGCCGGCGCCTTGGTCTTGCGAGTTGGGACCTTACGGCCCTTGGACACCAGCTGATTGATCGTCGGCAAGCCCGTGCTCCCCTTCCTTCAAAGCGCCCGTGTGAACCACACCCACCGCCTGCCCGTAGGCAAGCGCATAGGCCGGTTGCCTATTGCTGAGCTAGCCGACCTCTCCAAGGCGGAGTCTCCACGTTGAGGCGGGAGAGCGATCGACCGTGGTCACTTTCAGGTCAAACGACCTAACGACCTGTGGTCACAGGGGGTGCCAACAGAAAACAGTACAGATTCGCTTCGAGTGTGTCAAACCTGACGAGCTACTCCAGGCCACCCGCCGAGACGTAGCGATCGTGATGCGCCTGCCACCGCTCCTTGTGCCACGACTCCGGCCTGCCTTCTATCGCCAGCTCTAGCAGGTCGAGCAACGTATGCCAGCCCGCGAGCGACTTGTAACGAAACAGCTCCCAGCTCTTCGCCGGATGGATGTGCGTGAACACGAGCTGCGTCCCGTTGGCCGACTCCGACAGCTCATAGCGCACCGTGCCGCCCGTCCACTGTGCCGAGTCCCAGGTGTACTCCAGCACGTGTGGCGGCTCCAGCGTCAGGATCACGCCCGCGATGCCCTGCCCGCCGACCTCGAGCAGCCGGAAGCGCCCGCCCGGCCATAATTCGACGTCGGCCACGCCGAGCCACTGCTCGATTCCGTCGGGGTCTGACAGCAACTGCCAGACGTCCTCGATCGCGGCGGCGTAGAGTCGCTCGAAGCGTAGCTCGTAGCCGTCTGGAAACTCGCGAACCATGCCGTCGTCCGTGTTCGTGCCGTTTACCATGCGCCCGTTCTGTTTAGCGCACACGACTCCTGAGCGCAAGGAACGCGGCACCAATGCTGAGGCTGGCCCACACTGTGATGGTCAGGATCGAGATTGCGATGTCGCCGGCGTCCCAGCCCTCCAGCGAGAGCGACCGTAAGCCCTGCAGCACGTAGGTCATCGGGTTGACCGTCGCCGCGATCTCCAGCCAGCCGGAGAGCGCCTCTTTCGGAGCGAACATCGTCGTCAAGAACATGAACGGCATGAACAGGAACCACATGCTCTGGGTCGCCTGCGCGTTGCCGGTCCGCAGCGCCACCGTGAAGCCGATGCCGGAATACGCCAGGCCGAAGAAGCTCGCCAGTAGCACCATGACGATGGCACCGGCGATGCCGGTCTCGAAATGCAGTCCCGCCGCCACGGCCACCAGCAGCACGATGAACGCCTGCGCCATGATCCGGAAGAAGTCCGCCATCATCGCGCCGATCAGCAGCGACAAGCGGTTTGTCGGGGTCAGCAAAAGCTTGTCGAAGTAGCCGCTCTCGATGTCGGCCACCATGTTGAGGCCGGCGCTGCCGCCCTGCACCGCGAAGATCAGCGACATCGGCAGCAGGAAGGCCTCCCAGTTCGCCAAGCCGGCCGAATTGGCGAAGCCCTTCAGCGAGCCCAGCATGATGAAGTAGAAGAAGATTGGCACGATCAGGTTGGGCAGCAGATACATCGGCGTGCGCAGCGCCAGCCGCACCTCGCGCCCGCCCAGCAGCATCGTCGCCCTCAGGGTTTGACGCAGCGAGTTCCACGCCGGCAGAGCTGCGCTTGCAGTCATAGTGGGCTCAGCGAGCGCCATCGTCATTCTCCTCCGTGCCGGACCCGGCGCCCTCGAGGCGCGAGCCGGTTGCTTTCAGGAACACTTCGTCCAGACTTGGGTGCGCCACGGCGACCTGCGCGACCTCGATCGACGCCGCGTCCAGAATGCGGATCACCTGCGCCACAGCCTGCGTCCCGTTGTCGACGAACAGCGTCAGGCTGGTCTGCTCCGGCCGCATCTCGCGCAACCCCGGCATCTGCGCCAGCAGCGGCTTCGCCGCCTCGACGCCCGAGTCGTGGAACGACACGGTCACCACGTCGGCGCCGATCGACGCCTTGATCTCGGCCGGCGTGCCCTCGGCCACGATGTTGCCGCGGTCGATGATTGCCAGCCGGTCCGCCAGACGGTCGGCCTCCTCCATGTAGTGCGTCGTCAAGAAGACGGTCATCCCCATCTGCTTGTTGAGGCGCTGCACCTCTTGCCACACGCCCTGCCGGCTGGCCGGGTCGAGTCCTTCGGTCGGTTCGTCGAGGAACAGGATGCGCGGCTCGTGTACGAGGGCGCTGGCCAGGTCGAGGCGCCGTTTCATGCCGCCGGAGTACGTCTTGACCTGACGCTCCGCCGCGTCGGTCAAACCGACCAGGTCGAGCAACTCCGCAGCGCGTCGCCGCGCGTCGTCGCTACTGAGCCCGCAGAGCTTGCCCTGGAGCTCCAGCAGCTCACGCCCCGTCGCCAGGGCGTCCAGACCGGCCTCCTGCAACGCCACGCCGATCGACCGGCGGATCTCGTGCTGCTGTCGGTACACGTCGAGGCCCGCCACCGTGGCCCGGCCCGAGGTCGGCCGCAGCAGCGTCGTCAGCATCCGCACCGTCGTCGTCTTGCCGGCGCCGTTCGGACCGAGAAAGGCGAAGACCTGCCCTTCTTCAACCGCCAGGTCGATGCCGGCTACGGCGACGATTCCGCCGTCGTACTCCTTGCGGAGTCGCTCCAGTTCAATCGCGTGCAATGTTCGATCCCTCGGCGTCAGTTGTGATTTGCGGCCAGTATAGAACACGCGTACTGACACGATCGTGTCAGCAGCGTTGTGGATCTGCGTCACATCTTAGTTGGCGCCATTACCTCCCACAATGCAGACGTCCACGCCGCAGATGTCTCCTCGCACACGGCAAGGGGCTACACTGAGCACATGCCGAACCGTCTGGCCAACGAGACCAGCCCTTATCTCCTGCAGCACAAGGACAATCCGGTCGACTGGTATGCCTGGGGTGAGGAGGCGTTCGCCGCCTCTCGCGATGCCGACAAGCCGATTCTGCTTTCCGTCGGCTACTCAGCCTGCCACTGGTGCCATGTCATGGCCCACGAGTCGTTCGAGGACGAGGCCATCGCGGCGCAGATGAACAAGCTCTTCGTCAACATCAAGGTCGACCGCGAAGAGCGCCCCGACGTCGACAACATCTACATGCAGGCGGTGCAGTCGCTGACCGGCCGCGGCGGCTGGCCGATGACCGTCTTCCTCACGCCGGATGGCAAGCCCTTCTACGGCGGCACCTACTTCCCGCCCGCCGATCGACCGGGCGTGCCGGGCTTTCCTCGCCTCCTCGAGGCCGTCGCCGACGCCTACAATTCGAAGCGCCAGGACGTCCTCAGCGCCGGTACCCAACTCGTGCAGGCGATCGCCTCGCCGGCCCGCCTGCAGTCCGGCGACGCGCTCCTAACCGAGCAACTCCTCGGCGACGCCGCCGAGTCCATGCTAAGCGCCCACGATGACGACTTCGGTGGCTTCGGCAGCGCGCCCAAGTTCCCCCAGGCAATGACGCTCGACTTCCTCATGCGCTCGCACCGGCGAACTCACTCGCCAGCCGCGCTAGAAGCGATTCACAAGACGCTGCGCGCCATGGCCCAGGGAGGCATGTACGACCAGATCGGCGGCGGCTTCCACCGCTATTCAACCGACGCAGTCTGGCTCGTCCCACACTTCGAGAAAATGCTCTACGACAACGCCTTGCTCGCCCGCCTCTACCTCGATGCCTGGAAGCTGACGGGTGAGCCCTTCTACCGCCGCATCACGCAAGAAACGCTGGACTACGTGCTGCGCGAGATGACCGACGCGTCCGGCAGCTTCTACTCCACCCAGGACGCCGACTCTGAGGGCGAGGAGGGCAAGTTCTTCCTTTGGACCATCGCCGAGCTCGAAGCGGTCCTCGGCAAAGAGGATGCGGGCCTGATCGGCGATTTCTTCGGCGCCGGCCCGGGTGGCAACTTCGAGGGCAGCAACATCCTCCACGTCCGTAAACCTGCGGAGCAGTTCGCGGCTGATTCTAGGCTCTCCGTTGAGGCCTTCGAGGCGAAGCTCGCCGCCGGGAAGGCGAAGCTCTACGCGGCCCGCGAGCAGCGGGTTCACCCCGCCCGCGACGAAAAGGTCCTCACCGCCTGGAACGGCCTCATGCTGCGCGCCTTCGCCGAAGCGGCCGTCGCCTTCGACTCCCAGCCGTACCGCGACGCCGCCGTCGCCAACGCCGACTTCCTGCTGCGTGAACTAAGAGGCGCCGGGAATGGACGGGCTGAGGGGGCGCCCCCTCTTTCAAAATCGCCGGAATCCCGCCTGCTGCGCACCTGGAAGCCCGCGCTGAGCGGGGTCGCAGGCGACGGCGTGGCCCGCCTCAACGGCTACCTCGAGGACTACGCCAACCTCATCGACGGCCTGATCGCCACGCACGCCGCCACCTTCGATGGGCGCTACTTAAGCGCTTCGGTTCAGCTGGCCGATGAGATGATCGACCTCTTCTGGGACGACGACGTACAGGGCTTCTTCGACACCGGCCGCGACCACGAGACGCTGATCACCCGCCCACGCGACTTCTTCGACAACGCCACGCCTTCGGGCACCTCCGTCGCCGTAGACGTCCTGCTCAAGCTAGCCCTGCTGACCGATAACGACGATTACGAGCGCCGCGCCGCGGTCTGCCTTCGCACCCTCGCGTCGTACATCGAGAACGCTCCGACCGCATTCGGCAGACTCCTCGCCGCGCTCGACTTCCACCTCTCGACGCCGCAGGAGCTGGCTATCGTCTTGCCCTCTGCGGAGGGCGTGCTCCCTGAGCCCCTCGAAGCACGTGGCCTTCTGGACACGGTGCGCCAGCTCTACACTCCCAACCTGCTCATCGTCGGCGGCCCCTCGGGCCAGACCGACAACCCAACGCCGCTGCTGGACGACCGCGAAGCCCGCAACGGTTTGCCCACGGCCTACCTCTGCGAGCGCTACGTCTGCCAGGCCCCCACGACTGACTCCGCGGAGCTAAAAACGCAGATCGAAGTCGCGCTGGGCTAGCGTCCCGGCCATGAGTCCCAGCGCCGCCCCAGCCCAAGCGTAATTTCGATCCCTGGCAGTTTTTGCCAGCCCTCGGGTATTGCCGGAGCCGCGGTTGCCCGGTCCGGCCGCCAGTCCGTCCACTCGTCGTCGAACGGCGACCGCTGTGCCTCGATGAGCGGCTCCAGCTGACGGCCCGCCGAGTGGAAACGCTCGACTTCATCGTGGCCATAGGCGCCGCGGGCAAGCCAGCTAGCCATGACCTCCTGGTCCTTCCAGGCGTAGCTACGGTCGGGCCGGACGATGATGTCGAGGAAGTGGTCCGTCGTGTCGAAGCCAACATCGAATCGCTGATACGGCGCTTCGATGTTGACCTTCCAGCCACGAAATCGCCCCTCGCCCTGGAACGCGTCGTACGGCGGCGAGCCCTTCTCGGTATCGAAGAAGAGCTCCACGGCGTAATCCTTGCCTGGAAACATCAGACGCAGCATGTCCATCTTCGTCCGGCCCAGCGGGGTTAGCCGCTGTCGCGTCAGGCTCCAGCTCTCGAACGCGGTGCCCTCGGGGCGGTAGAGCACGACCAGCTCGTCGCTGTCGAGCACCACGACGTGCGGCGTCGCCCAGGCTTCGCCGACGAAGAACCCGGTATTGCGCAGGACAACCTCGTCCCCTGGCTGCCACCGCATCTCGCCCACGCCTCAATTCTAGCGGCGCCTTGCCCATTCGCGCGCGACTCGTGCGCCCGAGCGACGCCAACGTCTTGCAGGCCCTCACAACGGACGCGGAGCAATTGCAAACGCAACTCGAATCCGCGCGGGCCTGACGTCCGGGCATCCTGAGCCTGTCGAAGGACGGCTCCGGTCACGCCTGCGGTGACCAGTAGTCCTTGACTTGAGGCGCCGGCCATGACGGGTCGGGCCGCCACTCTGGCCGTTCGCTGAACGGCCACTGGCGTGCCTCGATGCGCTCGATGGCTTGGTTGCCCTCGGCCCGAATCGCTCGCGCCTGCTCCGGTGGAATCTTCCCCGCAGCGACCAACGCTTCGAATTCCGGCTCGTCTTTCCACGTCCACGTCAACTCCGGAGTCACGAGCAGGTCCAGGGTATGGTCGTTGACCTGAATCCTCTGCTCGGCTCTCGTATAGGGATCCTCCAGATTCACGTACCAGGAGCGTAGTTGCCATTCCGGATCCCAGAAGAGCCGAATGCTATGCGCGACATCTGGCGGATACAGCGAGAGCACGCCGCCGCTGACCGTACGTTCATACCATTCGTGATCCAGCTCCTCTTTCATGTACAGCGCGATTCGTTGATTCACCGTCAGCGAGTTACGACCCGGGACGTCTCGGGTCATCCAAGTCGAGCCCGGCAGCGAAAGCAACACGAGACACTGCGCGTCGTCTCTAACCACGACCTGCGGCCTGACGTTGATCAACTGTCGGATCGGGGACCTCGTGAGGAACTCTTCGATCAGGATCACGTCTCCCGGTTGCCACCGCGTCTCGCTCACGCCTCAATTCTAGCGAAGCCTTGGTCGCAGCGGCGATGCATCATCCGCGCAGGCCGCGTTTACAATGAACCTATGGCTCGCGAGCAGTACGTCGCCACGGATAAACGCACCGGCCTCGAGGTCGCGATCACGGGCGAGTTCCCCGACGACCCGCAGGACCGCATTCGCATCGCCCGGACCAGCAATCTCTTCGCTCGTCTTATGTCGACTATCCTAACGATGCAAAGCCAGGCCGAGCGCCGCGACGCCTTCGTCGCCGTTGAGACCCAGATGGAGCTCGCCGACGCGTTGATTCAGCACGATATGGAAGAAGTGCAGCGGCTGCTGCAGGACACGATGCAGAAGCTCGGCATCAGCCCGGAGCAGATGCGCGAGATCGAGGACGAGATCCGCCGCCGCCTAGGTGACGCCGGAGCCGACCCGCCGCCGCCTCCCGAGCCTGTTTGAATCACGCTATCCTGGCTCGTCGTAACATAGGTCAAACACACTTACCGGCCATCATCAACATCACAACAGGAGACGCGAAAATTGAGCGCCAGCGCTGAAATCTTCATCCAGGCCCAGGAGCCCAAGGCTCGGTTCGACTACATGCTGACTCTGCACGATGCGAACGGCCAAATCCTGCCCGGCATGGACGTCGTGATCACTTGCGAAGGCGACGGCAGCCTGCAGCCGTCGCATAACGCCAAGGAGCTGGTCCGCGAGACCAACGCCGAGGGCCAGGCCAAGTTCCAGTGGTTCCGCCGCGGTATCTTCGGCCGCGACGTCAAGACCGTCCTGAACGTCGAAGTTCGCGACCTGCCCGACGCCGTCGTCACGCTCGAAACAACCGAGGCCGCCTACGCCACCACCAGCTACCAGACCAAGGTCTACTCAGCCATCGGTCGAAAGCGACGCGGCGTCTAATCCGGCTGGAGAGGCAGCACCACCGGCCCGGATAGCCCTTCGGGACGCAGCACCGCTACGTCGGCGCCGTACGCCCGAAGCAGGTTTTCCCGCGTAAGCACGTCTACCGCTGAGCCCTCCGCGATGACGCTGCCTGCCGCCAGCAGCACAAGCCGGTCGCAGTACAAAGACGCCAGCGTAAGGTCGTGCAGCGCCGCCAGCACGCCGACGCCATGCTCCCGCGCCAGTCTTCGCAGCAGGCCCGTAATCAGCATCTGATGCCCGATGTCGAGGCTGGCCGTCGGCTCGTCGAGCAGCAGCAACGGTGTCTCCTGCGCCAGCGCCCGCGCCAGCACCACGTTCTGACGCTCCCCGCCGGACAGCTCCTCGACTCGACGGTAGGCCAGTCCCTCCACCCCTAACGACGCCAGTGCGGCGTCCGCGCTCCGGTAATCGGCGGGACCTTCCTGGTCCAGGAAGCCCAGGTAGGGCGTCCGCCCCATCACGACGATTTCACGCGCCAGGAACCCCACCGGCAACGACGAAGTCTGGGACACCACGGCGACACGGCGGGCTATCTGGCGCGCGCTCAGTCGCGTCGCGTCCTCGCCGCCGATGCTAATCTCGCCAGCCTTCACCGTGACGCTTCCCGTGATCGCCTTCAGCAGCGTTGTCTTGCCGCCGCCGTTGGGGCCAACGAGACCGACGACTTCCCCTGCCGCCAGGTCGAGGTCGAGGCCGCGTAGGACCTCACGCTCGCCGTACGACATGCGTAGGCCGCGCAGGCGTAGCCCTTTGGTGCGTTGTGACGAGGCCATCAGAAGTAAACCTTGCGCTGGTGCCGCAGCAAGAACAGGAAGAACGGCGCCCCCACGAAGGACGTGACGATGCTGACCGGTAGCTCACCCGGGCTGACCAGCGACCGCGCTCCGATGTCCGCCAGCACCAGGAAGCTCGCCCCTACCAGCACCACTACCGGCAGCAGGCGCCGGTAGTCCGGGCCCAGGAGCAGTCGCACGATGTGGGGCGACACCAGGCCGACGAAGCCGATGATCCCGACCACGGACACCGCAGCCGCGGCCGCCAGCGACGCCGCGAGCAAGATGATCGCTTTCGTGCGCTGCACGTCCAGACCGACGTAGGAGGCCTCGCTCTCCTCTAGCTGCAGCACGTTGAGCATGCGTCCATGCAGAAACACGACGATGCCGGCCGGTACCGCGTACGGCAGCACGTACGGCAGATCGCGCCAGCCGCTGCCGTTGAACGACCCCAGCAACCAGGACAGCACTGCGGTCGAATTCTGCTGATCGGCGATCAGGATGTATGAGATCGCCGCCACCGCGATCGATGACAGCGTCACCCCGGCCAGGATCAGCGTTGTGTTCGGCGTCCGACCGCCCGCCTGCGCGATGTTGTAGGCCAGCAGGACCGCGGCCATCGCCCCACCAAACGCGATCAGCGGCAGGAAGCTGAAGCCGCCGTGGGTTACCGGCGCGTCCAAAACGATCGCGATAGCACCGGCCAGCCCGGCGCCGGCCGCGACGCCGAGCAGGTATGGGTCGGCGAGCGGGTTGCGGAAAACGCCCTGATACGCCGCGCCGCTATAGGCCAGCGTCCCGCCCACGATGCCCGCCAGCAGCACCCGCGGCAGCCTGATCTCCCACACGATCGCGTCGGTCTGCCGCGGCACGTCGAAGCCCGCGCCCACGGCGTGGTTCAAAACCACCCGCACCGTGTCACCCGGCCCGATACCGGCCGGGCCGATCAGAATCCCCACCAGCAGACAGCACAGGAGCCCGGCCAGCGCGATCAGCGGCGCTGCCGGGCGCAGCCGCGCCGCCAGGCTGAGGTGCGTCGCGTCGCCGGGTGCTGCTCGAATCGCCTCGGCCATCAGCGCTCCGGATACAGGCAGTCGGCCAGTGCCTGCAGGCCCTGCATGATGTTCGGCCCTGGCCTATCCGTCAGGTCCGGGTTTACTTCACAGATGTGTTCGTTGAGCACGGCGCTGATCGCCGACCATCCCGGCCGAGCCGCCACCTCCGCCGGGTCGGCGAAGTCGGCCAGCACGATGACCTGCGGGTCCGCCGCCACCACGGCTTCCGAAGAAAGCTGTGGGTACTGGCTCTCGGCCGCATCGGCGATGTTCTGCGCCTTCAGCAACACGTACAGCTCCCCGACGAACGTATCGCTGCGCGCCGTGTACAACGCCGCGTCGGACTCGTGGTAGATACGAGGGCCCGTCGCGATGTTCGCGATGCTGGACACGATTGCGTCCCGCTCTGCCTCCATCTCCGCGATCAGCGCCGTGGCTTCCGCTTCTCGGCCGGTCATTCCGCCGATCAGGCGGATGTTGTCGAACAGCCCTTCCAGGTCAGGCGGTACGTCTAGCAAGAACACGGTGATCCCGACGCCCCGCAGCGACTGCGCCAGGTCACCCGGGTCGTACCACGCGTAAACCAGGTCGGGGTCGTAGTCGACGATCGCTTCGATGCTGGGCTGGAAAGAGTTCAGCCCCGGCTTTTCATCGCCGCCGTCTGAGCAGTTGGCGAATAGATCAACCGCCACGAGGCGCTCGCCGGCGCCGACGGCGCAGAAGATCTCAGTGGCGTGCGACGCCAACGAGACGATTCGCGCCGGCGGCGCGTCCAACACAACCGTCTCTCCGTCGCTTCCGGTGAACGACTTGGCTTCGGCTTCGCTGGTCGGTGACGCCTGGGCCACTTCAGTCGAACGTGGCGCCAGTGCCGGCGTCGGCTCGTCGCTCTCCGAGCACGCCGCGGCCAGCGATAGCAATAAAATCAAAGGCAGAAACAGGAATCGAAAACGCACCACAGGTTCCTTTCACTCGAGGCGACCCGCTGCATCCTGGAAGCCTGCGTAGCGCGCAAACAAAGGCCCCGGCCTCAAGAGACCGGGGCTGATACGTCTTAGCGAGTGCTCGGACGACGTCCCGGCCCCTCTCACGGAGGCTTCCAGAGACATCGTCACGGGCTGGCGGCCTGGCTCCCCCGAATCGCTCCGGGGCTACAGTTGCGGGACAGCGCCGGACTCTGACCGGCTTCGCATTTACTCCCTCGCTTGCGAGAGGGACACCCGTGACGTGACGCGGCAAGTATAGGAGCCGCGGTGGCCACGAGACAATAGACTAGCCGTTCTCTGGCTCATCCCACGGGCTAACCGCCGCCACCATCAAGAACAGTGGCAGCGGCAAGTACCACAACCCATAAGAAAACACCGCGATCCAGCAGCAAAACGTCGTCGCGACGATCCCGAACCAGATCAAGCCCGCAGCAGCCCTACGCCCGACCGAACCGCCATCCAGGTAGAGAACGAGACCACCAGCGGCACCAACAGCCAAAGCAGCATGGCGTCGGAATTCGGCTCGCCGCTAAAGAAGTCCTTCAGCAGCAGAAGCAAGACGGTGACGCTGAAGGCGTAAAGGAAACCGAGGCCGGCGACCAGCCTCGCCGGCCCGCCCACTTGCGGCGAACGCCCATCCTCAGCGGTCAAGATCGTGATCTACAACCCGGGCGTCTTGATCTCCGAGTCGTCCAGGATCTCAGCCGTGCCCGCCAGGTTGACCGCAATGTGGCTCATACCCGTCGCGTTCGTCGCGCCGTGCCAGTGTTTTTCACCGGTGTCGAAGACCACCACGTCTCCTGCCTCGACCACGCGCTCGCCCTGCGACTCGGTGGCCACGATGCCACGGCCTTCCGTGATCACCAGTCCCTGCTCGAAGCTGTGCGTGTGCCAGCGCGTTCGCCCACCCGGGCTGAACTTCACCAGCAGCATCCGCGTCTGCTCCGTCATCGTGTCGGCGATCAAGCCGTGAGCATGCACCTCGCCGATGAACATTGGCGTGCCGGTGCGTACCTGGAAGTCCGGGGTCTTTGTACTGGCGACGTGCATCGCGTCCTCCTGCCTTAATAATCCAAAATCCAATCTCAGCTGAATTCGATGAAGCAGCCCGAGAATAGCAGAAGGGCGTGCGGTGGAGCCGTTACCTGAGTCGAGTGAACGCTACAGGCGTTGACGGCGTCGCGGAAACGTAGCTAAGATCGCGCAACATTAGTCAGGAGGACGCCTAATGCCGCTTTACGAGTACTTCTGCCCGCCCTGCGGTGAGCAATTCGAGATGCTACGGCCGGTCAGCCAGATGAACAGCGCGGCCACCTGCCCCAGCGGTCACACCACAAACAACCGCGTCCTCTCCCTCTTCGCGCCGTTACCGCACGGCGAAGAAGCGCCGGCGATGACGATGTCGATGTCTGGCGGCGGCGACGCTTGCTGCGGTGGCAGCTGCGCCTGCTGCTAGCCCGAATCGATCAGTAAACACGAGGGCGGCCGATGGCCGCCCTCTCTTCTTGTCCTCGATCCGCGGTCACGCGGCTGCCAGCTCCAGCGCCTCTTCCTTATGCCGGGATGCGCCGAGATACAGGCCAGCCCCCAGCAGCAACAAGGCTGCCTCCGCCACCACCATCAATCCGACAAAGAACACGATGCTCTCCCAGAAGGCCAGCGGGAACATCTGGATCAAATGATCCGTCGCTGGGTTGAGCAACCAGAAGTCGTTGCTAAACAGCACGCGGTGGAAGTCGGCCCACGCTTCGTCGAACCCCGCCAGTCCCACGGCGCCGATCCCACCGAGCACCGCCAGGCAGAGCATGCTGCCGGCCTCGACACGCACCGCGAGCTCTCGTGGCGTGACCTCGCGGGCCCATAGCACGACGACGACGATATACGTCAGCGCGTACATCAGCGAAAGCTCCTGCATTCGGTTGGCTAACCGAAATCGGTCCTTGACGTCTTGCATGTGTAGCGTCTCGCGCGTATTGAAAAGGCTCGTCTCGCGCCCGTCTTCCGTCACCTCGATCAGCAACGTCTCCTGGTTGTTGTTGAAGTAGGCTCGGATCTCCCCGCCGGCCTGGATCAGCTCGGCCCGCTCGATGCCCGTCGTGGCCACCGCATCGAATTCATCGATCGCGTATCGGTACACCCGCGGCTCGTTAGCCATGAAGCGGATATTCGTAGTCACCAGCGCTATTGGAATGCTAAGGATAAAAAGCAGGGTCGCGGCGGTTCGGAAGACGCGCAAGAAAAGCCTCATTACCGGCCCGGAGGCGCCCGCCACGTCTCGGACAGTTCGATGTTATCGTAGGTTCGCGTCAGACTCATGTCAACGAGTTATGGCGCGTTATGTGATGTAAGAGCCCCGGTCAAACGTCCAGGGTTGAAAGGCACCGCCATGCTGAGTGAACGCGAAACAAAGAGCTACCAGGCGCTGCGCGACGTGGTTGCCCGCCTACGTGCTCCCGGTGGCTGTCCCTGGGACCGCGAGCAGACCCACGCCAGCCTGCGCCCCTACGTGGTCGAAGAAGCCTACGAAGTCCTCGCGGTGCTCGACGCCGGCGACATCGACGGCCTGCCGGAGGAACTTGGTGACCTGCTCATTCAGGTCGTCCTGCACAGCCAGGTGGCCGAGGAAGCCGGCGAATTCGAGATGGCGGACGTTCTCGAGGGCCTGACCGAGAAACTGATTCGCCGCCATCCCCACGTCTTCGGCGACGTCCAGCTAGAGACCGCCGGCCAGGTCGTGACGCAGTGGGACGAGATCAAGAAGCGCGAGCGGGACGCGGATGGCTCCGCCCTTGCCAGCGTGCCGCCTGCGATGGCCGCCCTCTCTTACGCTCAGACGCTGCTGCGGCGCGCCGAGTCGGCCGGCTTCGCCTGGCCTGCCCGGGAAGACGTACTCGTGAAGCTCGCGGAGGAGCTACGTGAACTGGAAGCCGCCTCGACTCCCGAAGAAGCCGCCGCCGAGCTTGGCGACCTCCTGCTAAACGTCGCCAACTACGCCCGCTACCTCGGCATCGACGCCGAACAGGCGCTGCGCGAGGCAGGGCACAAGTTCCGCGGCCGCTTCACCAGCGTCGAAACCGCCGCCCGCGAGCGCGGCCTCGACCTCAAAACCCAATCTCCTGACTCGCTAATGGCGCTGTGGGACGAAGCCAAGGCGATGCAAGCTTGAACCTCGCTCGCATCCTTTTCCCTTAGCGCTGGATGTTATACTGCGCCCATCGTCCAACCGAAGTGATTACACGTCCAGAGGAGAATCCATGACTGCGCAGAAAGAAAGCGTCGTAACGCCGGAGCGCCTTGCCCAGGGCATCAGCTACAAGGAGTGGGCCGAGCAGATCGACCGCAACCAGGAGAAGTTCCAGTTCAACTACGATGCCATGCAGCTCAACGCTGAGGACGTCGCCGCGATCAAGGCAACGATGTCTAAGACGGATGGCCCAGCCACGGTGCTGGCTCTCGGCGAAGCCTGGTGCCCAGACGTCGTTCGCGGCATGCCGGTCATCGCGAAGCTCTGCGAAGCCACCGGGCTCGACCTCAAGATCTTCTTCCGCGACCAGAACCTCGACATCATGAACGAGTTCCTCTACAAGGGTGAGTTCCAGTCAATCCCCACGCTAGTGTTCTACTCAAAGGACATGAAGCAACTAGGCACCTGGCACGAGCGCGCCCAGAAGGCCCGCGACGAAATGCCGCAGCTCAGCGAAATCACCGGCAAGATGCGCAATCAGGAGCTGTCTGAGGAAGAACGCCAGAAGTACATGCAGGAGTACGAGGCCTTCCAGCAGGGCCCGGTCTGGGCTGGCTGGCGCGACGCCGAAGTCAAGGAGATCCGCGAGATCGCCGAGGGCGCAGCCAGCTAAGCACTGCTAGTTATAGAAAGATCGGCGGCCTTAACGGCCGCCTTTCTTTTGGGAATTATATACCAATTTACCCCAGTGGGGTAAATTGGTATATAATTCTCTTTCTTTTTGCCGATCCTTATAGAGCCCTGGCTCTTCTTCAGCAAAGCCGGGCAGGGAGCGGCCCGTGGCAGGAAATCTCCGCATTGGCAGACTGTTTGGCCTCAACCTCAGCGTCCACTGGACCTAGTCCTTCTTCCTGTTCTTGCTGGCATGGACCTTCGCCACCGGCATCCTGGAGGACTTCTACAGTGACTGGACGGGCGCACGCCGCTGGACCGTCGCGTCCGCCATCACCCTCGTGTTCTTCCTCTCAGTTTTCTTTCACGAGATGTCCCATGCTGTCGTGGCGCGGCGCTACAGCATCCGCGTCACGGAAATCACGTTCTTCGTGTTCGGCGGCGTATCGAGCCTCAGTCAGGAGCCGCGCGATTCGCGCCAGGAATTCTGCATCGCCGTCGTCGGGCCCTTTACCAGCTTCGCGCTCAGCATGCTGTTTACGGCCGGCTTCTTCGGCCTACGATTCGTCGATGACGGCGCCGCCGCGATTTTCGGCACGCTGGCCGTCCTCAACCTCCTCATAGGCCTGTTCAACCTCATCCCTGGCTTCCCGCTGGATGGCGGACGCGTCATGCGCAGCGCCTTCTGGGCCAAACGCCATAGCCTGGTTAGCGCCACCCGCGCAGCGTCCAATATCAGCATGTTCGTCGCCTACGGCATGATGGCCGGCGGGATCGCCATGTTCTTCACGGCTTCCATCGTCAGCGGCATCTGGTTGCTGCTAATCGGCATCTTCCTGCGGGTCGCCTCGAGCGAAAGCTACCAGCAAGTCTTCCTCGACATCGTGCTGCGCGACGTCCCGGCCAGCTCCGTCGCGCGGCAGGATTACGTCGCGGCGCCGCCCGACATGATGCTGACCGAGCTGGTTGAAGAAAACGTCCTCGCGGGCTACGGCCGCTGCTTCCCCGTCGTCGTCGGCGACGAACTCATCGGGCTGGTCACGCTGCGCGACGTACGCGCTGTCCCGCGGGAGCAATGGGGCACCACCAGCGTCTTCCGGGTCATGACGCCCTTCGCCGATTTGCGCTGCGTTACGCTCCTGGCCGACCTGCCTGCCGTCCTCTCGCTCATGGCCGCCGCCGAGGTAAACCAGATACCCCTGATCGAGGGCCGCACCCTGCTCGGCCTGATTCACCGGTCCGATGTCATCCGCTACATCCAGACGCGTCAGGAGATGCTCCCGGCGGCTGCCTGAGGTCCGGCAGCGATGTATAATCGCGCCGTGGATGTGGTTAATTGCGGCCACTGCGGCGTGCGACGCGACGTCGGCGACAACTTCTGTCGCGCTTGCGGCCATCAGTTCACGGTGAACCTGCCGGCGGTCAGAGAGTCCAGGCTGCCTGCCCTTGGGCGCGGCGGTCTGCCTCCATCGCTCGTGGGCAGCGTTGCCGTCCTCGCCGTCGGCACCAGCCTCGAATGGCTGGCGCGGCGAATGGTTGGCTCCGCGGCGCGCGCCGCCGGACGCGCCCTCATCGGCGCTGACCGCTCCGAACCCTCAAAGCCAAGGCCCGTGCCGCGTCCGGACGACGTGACGGTCGACGAGGTCCTCTACATTCGCAAGGTCCAACTCCGCCGCTAAACGCACCCTGCCCCGCAGCAACCAGCTCTTCTCTCACCGGAGACGCCCTTGCTGTTGCGCCGCATCAGCCTCGTGGTTTCGTTGCTCCTGCTGGCGGCCCAACCCTCGCACGTGGCCGCCACATTGGAGCTCCTGCAGAACGGCGGCTTCGAGGGGGGCACCAGCGGCTGGAGCGGCGCGGGCCTCTCGGCCAGCGGCTGCCCACCCCGCGGCGACAGCGGCGCCCTCGCGCTCGTCTCGAGCGGCTCCACGGCCTTTGCCCAACAGCCGGTCTCCGGACCTCTGGCAGACGGCAGCTACGCGCTCTCGGGCTGGTTGAACGTGCAGTCGGGCTCGCCACAGGTCGAAGTCAACCTGATTTGGCTCGACGACGGCGGCAGCGAGCTCGAGCGCCGCTCGAAGCCGGTAGACGCCGGCGGTTCCTACGGAAGGTTTAGCTTGAGCTCTTCGCGACCCCCCGGCGCCGCCAGCCTCCGAGTCCGCATATCCAGCTACGCGGCCGGCGTCTCAAGCGTCTGCCTCGACGACGTCAGCCTCGACGGGCCGCCTCGGCCATCGCCGACGCTCACGCCCACCGCGGCGTCCCCGACCCCGTCACCGACGCCAACCAGCGCTCCCTTAGCCGACACGCCGCGGCCGTCTTCGACCCCAAAGCCAACCTCAACGGCCAAACCAACCGCCACCACCAGACCGGCGCCCACCGCGCCGGTCGAACCAACGCTGCCTGCACAGCCCCAGCCGTCACCTACGGAGGCAACTGAGCCGTCGACAGCCATGATGACCACGGCAGCGATGCGCCTGCCTCACTCAAGCCGTCCGCCGCCGGGTCCGTCGATCCAACCGTAACCGGCTCGAGCAGTAGCGAGTCGGTCACGCCACCCGTGCCCGTACAAGAGGTGCGCTCCGTGGACGAGAACGCCACGAGCACTGCCGAGGCTCCGCCACACTCCCTGACGCGTCCTCCGTCCGATGACGCTGCGGTGCCAACCGCCGGGCTCTTTGGCGCGGCGCTCTTCGCGTTCGGCCTCGGCGGCAACTACGTCTTCCATCGCCATCGCGACTGACCAGCTTGTCCGAGCCCGAAGCGGCTCCCTATAATCGCTTAGTCAATTGACGTCAGGACTATCCTCAGAGAACACCCTCGGCGGGCAAGCCATCGCCCCGGTTATCGCCATTGACGGACCTGTCGCTTCGGGCAAGACAGCCGTCGGGCTCAACCTCGCGCGCGAGTTCCGCTACCGCCTCGTAGACACCGGCATGATGTACCGCGCGATCACCTGGCTGGCGCTGCAGCAGGGCGTCGACCTGGAGGAAGAGGATCCCCTCGTCGCGCTCGCCCAGACCGCCGTCATCGAGCTCGGACAGCCAGAGGCCAACGGTGGCCCGACGATCAAGATCAACGCACGGGACATCACGGAAGAGCTGCGCTTACCGGACGTGGATCGTGGCGTCTCTTTCGTCTCGCGCATCGGCGGCGTGCGCAGCGCCATGGTCGAGAAACAGCGTGCGCTCGCCCGCCAAGGCAGCCTGATCATGCTCGGCCGCGATATCGGCAGCGTCGTTCTGACCGATGCCTCACTCAAGGTCTATCTCGACGCCTCCGCCGAGGTACGTGCCCGCCGCCGCCACCGTGAGCTGGCCGAAGCCGGCATCCCGCGCCCCGAGGCCGGGATCCTGGCCGAGCTTCGCGCCCGCGACGAGATGGACAGCCGCCGGCACGTCTCTCCCCTGCGTCCCGCCGACGACGCAATCATCATCGACACGGACGCGCTCGAACTCGACGAGGTCCTCGACCGCGTCCGCGACGCAGCGCGCGCGTGAACCGTTTCGTCTACACCACGGCAATCTTCGTCTCGAAGTACTTCCTGCTGCCGCTGTATGCCCGCATCGAGGTACGCGGTCTCGAGAACGTCCCCGCGGAGGGACCCCTCGTCATCGCTTCCAACCACCTCAACGACGCCGACCCGGGCATCATCTGCACCCGTATTCGCCACCCCATCGCCTTCATGGCCAAGGTCGAGCTGTTTCACGTCCCGCTGTTGGCGCAGTTCCTGCGCGCCTTCGGCGCCTTCCCCGTGCGCCGCGGCGAAGCCGACATCTCGACCCTCCGTATCTCCAACGAGAACCTCAAGCTCGGCCGCGCCGTCTGCATCTTCCCCGAGGGCACCCGCGAGGGAGCAACCGAAAAGCTCACCGAGGCCCTGCCCGGCGCCGCCATCATCGCCCTGCGCAACGACGTGCCGATCCTTCCCATAGCGATAAGCGGCAGCGGTCGCCTGCAGATGCCCTGGATGTTCATCCGCCTCCATCGTCGCCTCAAGGTCACGCTGACCATCGGCCGCCCTTTCCACCTCGACAAGCCGGCACGCCTCAACGCCGAGGCCGCGAGAGACGGCACGCGCCAGATCATGGAGCACATGGCAGCACTTTTGCCGCCGGAGCATCGCGGTTACTATGGGTACGTGACTGAGCAGGTGACCTAGACATGCAGATCGTCCGCGCCAGCGAAATGGGTTTCTGCTTCGGCGTTCGGCGCGCCGTCGAGATGATGGAGGAGTCGGTCCACGAACGCGGCCCCATGGTCAGCCTCGGCTCCGTGGTCCACAATCCGCAGGTGGTCGAAAGGCTGCGCGACGAGGGGCTCGACGTCGTCACCGACGTTTCCGAGGTCGCCGGTCGGCCGGTCGCGATCACGGCTCACGGCGTCAGCCAGCAGGTGATCAGCGACCTCGAATCCAACGGCGGCGAGATCATCGACACCACCTGCCCCATCGTGACGCGCTCGCAGCAATGGGCCAGGCGCCTGACAGAAGAAGGCTTCGCGCTTATCGTCTTCGGCGACCCAAACCACAAAGAAGTGCGCGGCGTCCTCGGCTGGGCCAGCGGCCACGTCCTCTGCCTCGCCGCCGAAAGCGACGTTGCTGAGCTGCCGCCAGACTTCCCGTCACGCGTCGGCGTCCTGTCTCAGACCACCGAGACCGAGGCGCGGTTCGCCTCATTCGTCAAAACGCTGCTCGAGGTCAACATGGACCGGATCAGCGAGCTGCGCGTGCTCAACACCCTTTACCACGCCACAACCGCGCAGCAGGCCGCGACGATGCACCTCGCGGACAGCGTCTCGCTGATGATCGTCGTCGGCGGCCGCGACAGCGCCAACACGCGCCACCTCGCCGTCGGGCCCGCGAGCGGGGCGTCGAGACCTACCACATCGAAACAGCCGACGAGATCGACCCGGCCTGGCTCAGAGATCAAGAGCGCGTCGGCGTAACTGCAGGCGCCTCAACCCCGGACTTCGTCATCGACCAGGTCGTCGGCCGCCTCGAACAACTCGCCGCCGGCAAGTAACGCCCCTCGATTCGTCTCATAAAGCGGCTCCTCTAGGGCAGTTGCGTTGTTCAGGGACCCCCTTAAGTACGCTTCTAGTTGACGCATGTTATAGTCACGCCTAGCAAATCGACAGGGAGGTTGACCCAGGACTGTCGTTTCCAAAAGCGCCAGGTCCGGTTCAAGGTCTTGAGCAGCTTTGTGACCCCCTTTAGCGGGGTTCCGAGGTGTCCCCGGACTTTCAAAGCCAACCGGATGACGAGGAAGAGGCTCTTCGAAAGACTCGGCGGATGGTCTCTCGGCCGGCACGGTCGTAACGCGGCAGACAAACCGGGGCGCGCAAGCCCCCGACAAAACTGCCACGGTGTGCATCGCGAAGGTTCTTCGCGATTCTTCCTGACAGTCCACTGTTCCTCCCACTAGTCGCGGTCGCCGCGGCTTGCTGCGCTGCCTGCTGCTACAGCAGGCTCGTTGCACGTCCCGCGCCGTACTGGAGGACCGCATGTGTGGAATCGTCGGCTACGTCGGCCCGGATGAGGCCATCTCGGTCGTACTCGACGGCCTGTCTCAGCTCGAATATCGCGGCTACGACAGCGCCGGCATCGCCGTAATCGACTCTCATGGCGCCCTGGCCACGTCGAAGGATGCCGGCAAGCTCGCCGACCTGCGCAACAAGATACCCGCCTCGCTCAAGGGCGCCGGCGCCGGCATCGGCCACACGCGTTGGGCTACCCACGGCCGCGCTTCACAGCTCAACGCCCACCCGCACACCGACTGCAGCAGCGAGCTCGCAGTGATCCACAACGGCATCGTTGAGAATCACAGCGAGCTCCGACTCGAGCTCGAATCCAAGGGCTGCAGCTTTCAATCGCAGACCGACACGGAGGTCATCCCCCACCTGATCGAAGCCGGCATCAAAGGCGGCCTCGACCTCGCGGCCGCAACCGCGGCCGCGATGCGACGCGTGGAGGGCGCGGCAGCCGTCCTGACCATGCGAGAACAGGAGCCCGGCGTGCTGATTGCGGCACGCGTCGCCAACGCCGGCGGCGTCGTCATCGGCTACGGCAGTGGCGAAATGCTGGTCGCTAGCGACCTCCCCGCCATCGCCGCGCGCAGCCAGAGCGTCGCTTTTCTGGAGGATGGCGAGCTGGCCTGCATCACGCGTCACGGCGCCGCCTTCAGCGACTTCGACGGCAAACCGATTGAGAAGGAGCCTCAGGCGCTGCCCTCGGGCTCTTACGTCGCCGGCAAGGGACTCTACGACCACTACATGGCGAAGGAGATCGCCGAGCAGCCCGAGGCGGTGCTCGATACGCTGCGGGACACCGCCCAGCTTGACCCGCCCGCCGTCCACCTCAACGACCTCCATCTCAGTGACTCCGACATCTCAAGTCTCAACCGTGTCGTCCTCATCGGCATGGGCACCAGCTTCCATTCGGCCCAGATCGGCCGCATCTACGTCGAACAGCTCTCCGGCCTGCCCGCCGAGGCCGACAACGCCTCCGAGTACCGCTATCGGCGTCCCGTCCTCGACAAGCACACACTCGTCGTTTCCGTTGGCCAGTCCGGCGAGTCCGTCGACACGCTGGCGGCGATGCACGAGGCGAAGCGTCGCGGCGCCAAGATCGTCACCGTCTGCAACACGGCGGGCTCGCAGGCCACGCGCCTCGCGCATGGCACCGTCTACATGCATTGCGGGCCGGAGGTTTCCGTCGCTTCGACCAAGACCTACCTCGGCTCGCTGACCGCGATCTACCTGCTGGCCTGCTACATCGGCCGCAAGCGCGGCTTCCTCGATGGCGACCACCTCCTCGCGGCGCTCAGCGATCTGGGCCGCGCGCCCCAGATCATCGGCGAGGCGCTCAAGACGGAGCCGGCCGTCGAGAAGCTGGCGCGCCGCTACCGTCGTGCCCACAACTTTCTCTTCCTCGGCCGCGGCATGCAGTACACCAACGCCATGGAGGGCGCCCTCAAGCTCAAGGAGGTCTCCTACATCCACGCCGAGGGCTACGCCGCCGGCGAAATGAAGCACGGCCCGATCTCTCTGATCGACTCGCGAATGCCCGTCGTCGCGATCGCCCTGCGCGACGAGCACTACGCCAAGATGCTCAACAACATCGAGGAGGTGCGGGCCCGCGACGGCGTCGTCATCGTCCTCGCCACCGAGGGCAACGAAACGATACGCGAGCGCGCCCGAGACGTTATCTACGTCCCCGACGCGCCGCCGCTGCTGCAGCCGCTCGTCACCGCCGTGCCGCTACAGCTGCTTGCCTACCACCTCGCCCGGATCAAGGGCTGCGACATCGACCAGCCCCGCAACCTCGCCAAGGTCGTCACCGTCGAGTAGGCCAGGCAGCCGAGGCGTTATCTCCGAAGTCGACTTGCACCACCAACGCCTGAGCGGCGGACGCCGGGGCTCAAGCCTTCGCGACGATGGTGCTGGCTGTGGCGCAAGGATGCGCTGTGAACGAAGGGCGCTGGGAAGACCTGGCCGAATTTCGGCGCGGTTGGGCGCGGTTGGATTGATACCTATCTGGCTCCTTCCATGAGGGGATGGAGCCGGCTCGTAGGTGGTAACCCGACCGATAGAGAGGATCCGGCATGTCAAAGCCTCCCGAACACGTTCGCGAAAATCGCGCCTTCTGGAACGAGCAAGCCGACCAGTGGATGGCGGGAGGGGAACGGAACTGGGCCGGAGAGCCTGGATGGGGATTTTGGAACGCCCCCGAAGGAGAGCTCGAGATGCTTCCTGTCGACATGGCAGGCATGCAAGCCATCGAGCTCGGCTGCGGCACCGGCTACGTGTCGGCGTGGATGGCAAGACGCGGCGCCAGCGTAGTGGGTATCGACGTCTCGGAGCGACAGCTCGCTACCGCGCGTCGTCTCGCCGAGCGAAACGCGGTCGAGCTCACCCTCGTCCACGGCAACGCCGAGACCGTCCCATACCCCGATGCCTCGTTCGACTTTGCCATCAGCGAGTACGGTGCCGCTATCTGGTGCGACCCTTACGTCTGGATCCCGGAAGCGCACCGTCTGCTCCGCCCGGGCGGCGCGCTCACGTTTCTCGGCAACCATCCACTCACCCGTGTCTGCACGCCGCCCAGCGGCGCAAACTGCGACGAACGGCTTCACGCTCCCTATTTCGGCATGCACAAACAAGATTGGCGCTACGTAGAGATCGATCCGGGCGGGATCGATTTCAACCTCACCATCTCAGACTGGCTCCGGCTGTTCCGCCAGACCGGCTTCGAGGTAGTCGACTACCATGAGCTCCAGGCCCCTCCGGACATCACCGAGACACGCTTCTTTGTATCCGGAGAATGGGCCCAGCGCTGGCCTTCGGAGCAGGTGTGGAAGCTGCGCCGGAGCGGGTAACCAAAGAGACCTAGCCCGCAGGTTCGGTCGCTTGGTATCAGAAGTGCAGCGAGAGGTCAAAGCGCGGTATTTGGTGACTGCGGCGGACCGGGTGTCCGTTGAGGAGGAGAACCAAAGCCATGTCGACCAGGACTGCGAAAGCGTGGAGTAGAGCCGGCGGGGCAAGTAAGTTGACTCTAATCCACTTCTGATCGAGCGATGCGCTGTTCGGCCCGCCACAGCCTGCGGCAGTAAACCATAGATCTGATCACCTGTCTACCCGCGTTTGTAAAAAAGGCGAACCGATTCGCGGCTCGTCGAACTCAAACGCCGCCCGATCCTCCGACCTCGCGCCGTATACTCCCAGCATGCAGGTCCTCTCCGTCGGCCAGGCCCTCGGCTACCTCCGCGAGCTCCTCGAGAGCAACCTCGTCCTCGGTGACGTCTGGATCAGCGGCGAGGTCTCCGGCCCCCGCACCCAGCCCTCCGGACACACCTACTTCAGCCTCAAGGACGAAGACGCGCAGCTGCGCGGCGTCCTCTTCCGTTCCGACATGATGCGGGCGCCTCGCATCGCTGAGCATCTGGCGCAAGGCTCGCAGGTCATCGTCCACGGCCGCATCACCGTCTACGAAGCTCGCGGTGAACTGCAGGTCGTTGTCGACTTCGTTCAGCCGGAGGGTGTCGGGCTGCGTCACGCTCAGTTCGAGCTCCTGCGCCAGCAGCTGCAGGAGGAAGGCCTGTTCGCAGAGAGCCGCAAGCGGCCTCTGCCCGCCTTCCCACGACGCGTCGGCGTGGTCACCTCCCCGGCAGGCGCCGTGTTCCACGACATCTGCAACGTCCTGCGCCGTCGCTGGCCCCTGAGCGAGGTGGTGCTCTCCCCGACGCCGGTCCAGGGACCCGACGCCGTCTTCGGCGTCGTCGGCGCCATCGAGCAGCTCAACGCCCAATCCGGCATCGACGTCATCATCGTCGCCCGCGGCGGCGGCTCCGTCGAAGAGCTCTGGACCTTCAACGAGGAGCCGGTCGCGCGCGCCGTCTTCGGTTCACTGATCCCGGTCGTTTCGGCAGTTGGCCACGAGATCGACTTCACGATCTGCGACGACGTCGCTGACCTGCGCGCGCCGACGCCGTCGGCCGCCGCCGAGCTTGTCGTCCCGGACCGGTATCAGGTTGCCTCGCAGCTCCAGGGCGCCATCGTCTTCGCCGTAGGCAACATGCAGCAGCGCCTTGACCGCGAGCGCTCCGGTGTCGAGGCCCTTCTGGCGCGCGCGGCCCGCGGCGGCACCGACGTCGACCGCCAGCGCCAGCGTCTCGACGACCTGGAGCGCCGCGTCCTGCGCGCCATTCAGTCAGCCCAACGCGAGCGCCACGACGCGATGGCCCGCTCCCGGGCCCAGCTCGTCGCGCTCGACCCGCAGGCGACGCTCGACCGCGGCTACGCCGTCGTGCACAAGGGCGGCAGCGTCGTCAGTAGCATCGCGGACGTCGCTTCCGGCGACGGCCTGGTCATCAAGATCTCCGACGGCGGCTTCCCGGCTCGCGTCGACGCTCCCGGCTCACGCCGCAGGCGCGGCTCCGGTGGCCGAGCGGCAACGAAAGCCAACGGTTCGAAGCCGTCGCAGGGCGTCCAGCCCGTCCTCTTCCCCTAGACCGTAGCGAGGCGCTCCGCCAGCAACGCTAGGAACCGCTCGACTTCGTCCACGCCGCGCAGCTCGAAGTCGGCGCTCTCGCGCACCGCTTGCGGCGTCTCGGCATCCACCACCGCGATGCACAGCCCCGGCGTCCCAGCCTCGGTACGCCGTTTTCGCAGCTCGCGAAACGCCGCCGCGTCCGCCAGGTCGTCGCCCAGGAAGATCGTCCCGCGGATCTCGTGCTCCAGCAGGAGGCCGGTCAGCGCTGTGCCCTTGTCGGGCAGCGCGGACGGGGCCACTTCGATCACCAGCTTACCTTCCAGCAGCTTCGTCCCCGTCGCCAGCGCGATCGGCTGCAGCAGCTCCATCAACTCACTGCCGATGCGCTCTGAGTCCACGCAATTGCGATAATGCAGCGCGAAGCTCACCTGCTTGCGTTCCAGCTCAACGCAAGGTATCATCTTCAGCCTCGGCCCCACCTGCTGCAACGCCGGTTCCACCGCTTCGAAGCTCAGGCCTCGCGTCGAGTCCATGGCGTAGCTACCGACGTAAGTCAGTTCAGGCACGCCGACTATGCCGCGCGCGACGCTCTCCTCGCGCCCCGTGATCACCGCGACGAGGCCCAGCAATCCGGCGAGTCGCCTCAGGCTCTCTCGTGCTGTTTCTTCAACCGTCGCTTCCTCGGGCCGTGAGACGATGCGGCTCAGCGTCCCGTCGACGTCCGTAACCAGTGCCGAAGGCCACACGCCCAGCGTCCGCAGCGCCGCGTCGACGGCGTCATATACCTGGTTCATCGCTTGAATCCTAGACTAGTCAACCGGCGTCAGCACCAGCAGGATCGCGCCTCCCACCGAGCGCAGCCAGCGCGAAAAGCGGCAGTTCCAGAAGAATCGTCACAACGTTCCTCGCGCCACAGGCGCCTTCGGGACGCCCCGACGCACTGAGACGTCGCTCAGGCTGAAAGAGAGCGCGGCAAAGACGGCAACCAGAGCGCCCAGCACGGGTCAAGCACCCGTCGTACCCAACTGGCGCGATTGCTATACTCGCGCCATGCCAGGCGTGCAGATCGTCTCGAGCCAACCCTTCGCCGGAAGGAGCACCGTCGCCGTCGCCGTCGCGCGAGGACTGGCCGCCAACGACGCCAGGGTCCGGCTGGCCCGCCACGGTAAGGGTGACGCCGCCGAAGAAGACGCGCTCAACTTCACCGAGTGTCTCTTTGCTTCCGCAGCCGTCAGACCCGTCACCCGTATGCCTTCAACGGCGCGCGGAGAAACGCTGATCGTCGAGCTCGAAGGGGGCGCCGCGCCGGACTCGAAGCTACCCGGCCTTATCGCCATTCGAGGCGAGCCCACCGACGCCGACCGGGCGCTCGCGGCGTCTCTTGGCGATCGTCTGGTGGGATCGATCGCCGTCGCCGTGAACCCGGGTCGAATCGAAGACGTCGCCCGTTTGCTGACCAACGGCGACCTTCGTCCGCTGGCCCTGCTGCCCGAGGACCGCATTCTCGCGGCCCCCAGCGTCAGCGAGCTCGGCGCCACCCTCGGCGCCCGCGTCCTCTACGAGGGCGAGAACCAGCGCGAGGTCGTCGAGGACGTGCTCATCGGCCCCGTCTTCGCTGACCCTGCCCGGCCGCTGTTCCAGCGTTTCGCCTCGAAGGCGATCCTCGCGCCGTTCAACAAGACGGACCTGCATCTCGCTGCCATCGAGACCAACGCGGCCTGCCTCGTCATAACCGGCGGCCGCGAGCCGTCGCCCTACGTCATTGATCGCGCCAGCGGCGAAGCCACGACGATCCTGCTCGCGGAGCAGGACACACCTGGCGCCGTGGCGGCCCTCGCCGAAGCCTGGTCGCAGACTCGCTTTCGCGGCGCCCGCAAGGCCGATGCCGCCTATGCCCACCTCGAAGGCCGCCTCGACTTCACAACTCTCGCCCGCAAGATCGAGGGCTGAGGCTTCACCGCCTCGAAGGCAGGCATTGCATCTCGGGGCGCCGTCCACATCGTGTCCTCGTGACGCCAGAACGCGTTGCCGAAATTCGAATCCACGTCTCGGCAGTTGTCATGCTGAGCCGTCGAAGCGAAGCATCAAAGCGCGCCGACTGACCGGTTTGGTGTCTCTGCCGAACCCGCTGCGTTTTGATCCTTCGCCTGCTGGCGCGCTCAGGATGACAACTGCCTGAGAACAAGCTGGCGGACGTCGTGTTCGAGAACGTGGCCCTGGATCCGTGGCCGCAAGAGGACGGTCCGCCCAGACGCTTCTTACCGCCAGCCTTCGGGCCTGTTGACTGTTCCTTGTTGTCTCTAGCTCTGATCGGTTGAGGGCGGCGGCGCCGCTCCCTGCGCCAGCGGCGCCCGCTGCGGCGGCGCCTGACGCGGCCGCTGTTGCGGCCTCTGCTGCTGCTCGGGGCGCCGGCGCGGCGGCACGATCGTGTCGCCGTCGGCCGGGGGTTGCGCCACAGGCTGAGGCCGCGGCGGTATGCGATCGGCCGTGCAATACGGACACGCCGTCCAGCTGGTGCGGACCGCCTTGCCGCAGTTGCGGCACGGCTCTCGCAGTATGGCCCGGCACCAGGGGCAGATCACGAACTCGTCCTCGATCGGCCGGCGGCAGCTCTGACACGCATTCGCAGCAAGCTGCAGCTCGTGCAGCATCGCTTCATTCTCGATCGATCGCTCGAACAGACCCTCCATCGTCCCGTGCGGCCGGATCACCAGGTAAACAAGCAGCCCCGGCACGTTGAATACGGCAACGAGGATGACCGCAATGATTTGAGACGTCTGGTCGTCGGTGCGGCCACGCACGTCGCGGTAGACCCAGACTACGGCGCTTAGCCACAGGACCAGCGCGTACGCCACCAGCACCAACCCAAGTAACCGCAGAGCCGATTCCAGGCTTCCGCCCGGCCAGCCAATGAGGAGATCTGTCATGACAACATCCGTGTACAGTGTGGCGTTTTCAGGCCTTGATTGTAGCATGCAACCCATTACATAAATCTCGCAGATGGGTCGTCACGCGGCTGCTAGAATGACGTGCAAATGAGTACACAAGTTCGCAGACGACCCCGCCGCTGCCATCAGGCTTTGCCTTACGAATCGTGGTGGCGTCTCTCCGGCAGGCGATGCCATGTCCATACTCGAAGGGCTTAACCCGGCCCAGCACGAAGCCGTCGTCCACAGTGAGGGACCGCTTCTCATCCTCGCCGGGCCCGGCAGCGGCAAAACCCGCGTCATCGCGCATCGCATCGCCTACCTGATCGACGAGGTCGGCGTGCCGCCGCCGCGCATCATGGCCGTCACCTTCACCAACAAGGCGGCGCGTGAGCTGCGCGACCGCGTCGAGGGGCTCCTCGGCGGGCTTGCGCGTGGCGTCACGCTCGGCACCTTTCACGCCGTCTGCGCCCGTATCCTGCGCATCGATGGCGAGTTCGTCGGCGTGCCCCGCAGCTTCGCGATCTACGACGACGCCGACCAGATGGCGCTCATAAAGCGCATCTGCACCGAATACTCGCTTGAGCCGCGCCAGTACCCGCCGCGCGCCATTCTCTCGATGATCTCGCGCGCCAAGAGCGAGCTGATCACGGCCGAAGCCTACGCCCTGAAGACCGCGTCCTACTTCGAGGAGATCGTTGCCCGCTGCTACCAGCGCTATGAGGCGATGCTGGGCGAAAACAGCGCCCTCGATTTCGACGACATCCTGGTCAAGACGGTCGAGCTGCTGCGCGACAACGAGGACGTCCAGGGCCGCTACCTCGAACGCTACGAGCACGTCCTGGTCGACGAGTTCCAGGACACCAACGTGGCGCAGTACGTCCTCGCCAAGCTCCTGGCGCCGCCGCCGGATGCCAACATCTGCGTCGTCGGCGATCCGGACCAGTCGATTTACTCCTGGCGCTCCGCCGACATCCGCAACATCCTCAACTTCGAGCGCGACTACCCCAGGACCACCGTCGTCCACCTGGAACAGAACTACCGCAGCACACAGACCATCCTCGACGGCGCGACCAGGATCATCGAGGCCAACAAGCAGCGCCGTGAGAAGGCGCTTTGGACCGACAAGGGCGCCGGCGACCCCATCGTGGTCTACGAGGCCTACAACCAGGAAGAAGAGTCCGGCTTCGTTTGCGGCGAGATCAAACGCCTCGCCCGAGAGTCGGGACGCCACCTCAGCGACGTCGCGATCATGTACCGCACCAACGCGCAGTCGCGAGCCCTGGAGGAGCGCTTCGTTGCCGAGCGTCTGCCCTACCGCCTCGTCGGCGGCACGCGCTTCTACGAACGCCGCGAGATCAAGGACCTGCTCGCCTACCTTCGGCTCGTCGTCAATCCGTTCGATTCCATCGGCCTCGACCGCGTCCTCAACGTCCCGCCCCGCCGCATCGGCGACCGCACGCACCAGGAGCTGCGCAGTTGGGCCGCCTCACTAGAGGTCCCCGCCTACACCGCGCTGCAGCTGCTCTCCGGCGCCGGCAATGAACCCGTTCGTCCTGAGCCCGTCGAAGGACACCCCATTCGCCCTGAGCCCGTCGAAGGACACCCCGTTCGTCCTGAGCCTGTCGAAGGACGCGAAGCCTTGACCACCGCTCATCTGCCCTCCTTCGATGAACCAACCGTCCAGAGCCCCTTCGCCAACGCCGCGCGCACCGCGCTGACCGGTTTCCTCGCGCTGCTCAACGAGCTGATCGCCGCCGCGCCGGCGCTGACCGTCTCGCAGCTCCTGACGACGGTCATCGAAAAGACGCGCTACCGCGAGTACCTGACGGAGGCCTTTCCCGTCGACGGCGAAGAGCGTTGGGAGAACGTCATGGAGCTGCGCAACGTCGCCGCCCAGTTCGACGAGCTCGAGCCGGAGCACGCCCTCATGCGCTTCCTCGAAGACGTGGCGCTGATGTCAGACGCCGATGAGTATGACGACCGCATCGACGCAGTCACGCTGATCACCCTGCACGCCGCCAAGGGCCTCGAGTTCCCGGTCGTCTTCATCGTCGGTATGGAGGAGGGCCTGCTGCCCCACATCCGCAGCTTCGACGACCCGGCCCAGATGGAGGAGGAGCGCCGCCTCGCCTACGTCGGCGTCACGCGCGCCAAGGACCGCCTCTACCTGGTGCGCGCCTTCCGTCGCGCCCTCATGGGGCAGAGCAGCCACAACCCCCCGTCGCGCTTCCTCAAGGACCTGCCCGCGGAGCTGGTACACCAGGCGCAGCAGAGCGTCGACCACGCCTACCAGCAACGCCCCATGCGACCGCGTCAGCCCGCCTGGTCCACCGCCGTTTCCTCCGTTCGTCCTGAGCCTGTCGAAGGACGCGATCTTTCGGACGAGCCGCAACCGCGCGCCCTCGCCGCTTCGTTCTCCGCCGGCGAACACGTCCGCCATGCCCGTTTCGGCGAAGGCATCGTGATCAGCGCCACGATGACCTCCAGCGGCGCCGATCAGGAGGTCACGGTCGCCTTCAAGGGCGAGTCCGGCGTCAAGAAGCTCCTGCTCTCCTTCGCCCCGCTGGAGAAGTTGGACTAAGCAACAGCACATGCGGCTAGCTGGATACGACTATTCGGCCCCCGGGCCGTACTTCATCACCGTTTGCTCCCACCGCAGGGTCCCTTCTTTTGAAGACCCCGCGGTTGCCGAAGTAATCACCTGGGCATGGGACGAAATACCTTCCCATTTTCCCGAAGTAACCGTCGACGAGTTCGTCGTCATGCCGAATCACGTCCACGGCGGCCTGTTCATCAACGATGCCATGTTCCCCGTAGGCGGCCAGCATGCTGGTCGCCTACGGGCACAGCCGCACCTAAGCGTCATCATGCGATCTTTCAAAGCTGCCCTCACGAGAGAGCTGCGCGTTCGAGATAACTGGGACAGCCGTCCACTCTGGCAGCCCGACTACTATGACCGCATAATCCGCGACGAGCTGCAGCTGAATCGGGTTAGGGAGTACATCGCCCACAATCCTCTGGCATGGCAGCACGACCATGAGAATCCGGATGCTGTGCGCAGCTATGAGCACGTCAGGGATTGGGCTTGGCTTGAGGACCACACGTAAGGGGTAGGCGGCCAGCATGCTGGCCGCCTACTACCCGAGGCTGCCTGGGACTACCGAGTTGCCACAGCTCTTAGACTAGCCGCGTCATGACCTCGTCGCCGAACTTCGGCTCCGTCGCCGAAACTTACGCCCGCGTTCGCCCCGGCTATCCGCCTGCCGTCTTCGATGACCTCCTTGCCCTCACCGGTCTCGCGGACGGCGCATCCGTCCTCGAAATCGGAGCCGCCACCGGCCAGGCGACGCTGCCGCTGGCGCAGCGTGGCTACCGCGTTACGGCCATCGAACCCGACGAGGCGCTGGTCGCCCCGGCCCGCCGCGCTCTCGACGCGTACCCCAACGTCGAATTCCAAGTCTCGCGTTTCGAAGACTGGCCTCTTCAACCCCAGGCTTTCGACCTCGTCGTTTCAGCCACCGCTTTCCATTGGATCGACCCCGCGGTCCGCTACGCGAAGTCGGCCGCCGCCCTTGCTCGCGGCGGCGCCTTGGCGATCATCCACTCCTACCACGTCAAGGGAGGCACACAGGCCTTTTCGACGATGTCCAGTCCTGCTACGAGAGCCTCATGCCCCCGGACTCGCCGCCCAGGAAGCTGCTCGCCGCTGAAATGTTGGCGCCCGGCAGTGGCCCACTCGAAGCGAGCGGCCTCTTCATACCTGTCGATGACCGTCGCTACCTCTGGCAGCAGACGTACAGCACCGACATTTACAAGAAGCTCCTCAGCACCTATTCAGACCACATCGCGCTGCCCGACGACACGCGAATCGCGCTGCTCGACTGCGTCGCCTCCCTCATCGACCGGCGCTACGACGACAACGTCACCAAGCAATACCTCACTGAGCTTGTAATCGCCCGCAAGCGTTAGCGATCACCCAGCGCAGACCTAGACGAAACGTGGATACGGCCCGGTATACTCGGCCAGTAACCGCAGCTAGAAAGAGCCCCGCATGTCCCTCGACTTTAAGGAGACTCAAATCGAAGAGATCGTCGTCTGGCGCGTCGTCGGCGTCGCCGCCGGCTGGCTGGCCAGCAAGATCATGGGCAGCCGGCGCGGCGTCATCGAGTACGGCCTGCTCGGCATCGTCGGCGCAGTCGTCGGCGGCTTCCTGTTCTCCGCGCTCGACCTCGGCGGCTCCAGCAACATCCTCGGCCAGATCGTCATCGCCACCGTCGGCGCCGTCCTCGTCCTCGCAGTCGTCGGCTGACCAATTCTGAGGCGCCCCGTAGCGGAGGCCTGGCCGTAACGCGCGTATCGCTTCGGCCTCGGATTCGACCCGAACAAACCTAGGGGGAAACCTGACATGTTCGCAAACAAAAAGCCCTGGATCGCCGGTGCGGTTCTCGCCGGCGTCCTGGTCGCCGGCGGTGGAGGCATCGCCGTCGCCACCGGCGCCGTCGCTGACGACGACCAGCCCCTCACCGGCTCAACTTACGACCGGGCCGTTGCGGCCGCCCTCGAGCACACCGGCGGCGGCACGGTCACCGAGACCGAGGCCGGCGACGACGGAGCCGCGTACGGCGTCGAGGTCCTTCTGCCGGACGGCCGCCAGGTCGAGGTCAAGCTGGACGAGAACTTCAACGTGATCGGCCAGGAAGACGACGACGACGGCCCCAACGACAACGACAACGACGACGACTAACTCGGTTTGCGACGGCCCGCCGCTCAAGAGCGGGCTGCCGCAGACGGCCTGCAGGCACCTCATTGAGACACGCGCGCAAGCTGGCGAGTCTGCTCTATGCCGCAGAGGTCCCCAGCCAGGACCGTGAATGGCTGCGGGATTTCCGCAACCGCTAGAGTCCTAGCCTCGCCGCCATCAGCCGGATCGCCTCCGGGTACGCCTCGCGCTCCGCCTCCTGGACGCGCGCCGCCAGCGTTTCCGGCGTGTCGTCAGATAGCACCGGCACCGTCTTCTGCACCAGTATCGGTCCGTGGTCGTATTCGTGGTCGGCGATGTGAACCGTGCAGCCAGACTCGGTTTCGCCCGCCGCCAGCACCGCCTCGTGCACGTGATGGCCCCACATACCCTGTCCGCCGAATTTCGGCAGCAGCGCCCCGTGCGTGTTCAGCATTCGCCCTTCGTAGCGCTGCGAGAACACGTAACGTTGTGTGTAACCCGCCGCCGCGATCAGGTCGAACTCGTAAGGCTCGAGGACAGCCGTGATCGCCTCGCTGAACGCTTCCGGTGTCTCGTAGTCTCGTCGCCGCACTACATGCGTGTCGATGCCGGCCCCGCCCGCCCGTTCCAGCGCATACGCCGT
Source organism: Dehalococcoidia bacterium (assembly GCA_965197795.1). Classification (GTDB taxonomy): domain Bacteria; phylum Chloroflexota; class Dehalococcoidia; order DSTF01; family WHTK01; genus WHTK01. Next base: position 2,338,902 of record OZ240228.1, read on the forward strand.
CGAGTTGCTGCTGACGAGGACTTCGATGCTGGCGTCCAGGCTGCCGTCCGCGATGCGGTCGAGGAAGTTTTGCAGCGTGCTGCCAGCCCCCGAGACCAGTACGGCCAGGCGCACCGTCATGTCGCCTTAGCGGCCGGAAACCGCGCGCGGCGGCGAGACATACGTCGGCTTCAACCCCAGCCGCCAGCGGATCTTCGCGTAAGTGCTGATCCAGTGCACCATCGGCAGAGAGCGATGCCCGATCATCCGCCCGCCGCGCAGCGACTGCAGCAGCTCCTGCGGCGTCTCGAAGTCGTCCAGCTCCAGTAGCGCGACGCCCAGCTCCCACGGGCTGTGCGAGTCCGTCCCCAGCGTGATCGGCTTGTCGACAGCCGCGGCCATGTCGCGCGCCTTCTGGTCGTGTCTGCCCAGGATGTTGCGGCAGTTGAAGCCCTCGATCGCGTCGACGTTCGTCTTCACGCGCTCGATCGCCTCGTCCGTCAGCACCGACCGCCGGAAGATGTCGTACGGATGCGGGATCACGGCAAGGCCGCCCTGTTCGTGGATCGCGTCGATCGTGTCCTCGGGCGACATGCCGCGCGCCACCAGCTCCTTGAGGAACAGGCCGATGATCTCGCCCTCGGCCGTCTTCACCTCTTCGCCCACGACCACCTTCAGCTTGCCGGCGGCGCGCTCCGCCGCCAGCTTCTCGATCACGAAAGCGCCCTCGATCTCGTTGTGGTCCGTCACCGCGATGCAGGTCACGCCCTTGCGCAGGCAGTTGTCGACGAATGCTTGCGGCCCGATCACCGAGTCGCGCGAGTAGTTGCTGTGGCTATGGAAATCGGCTCGTAGTTTCATAAAGGCCGGTCCTTGCGAGGGCGACAGCCCGCAGCCATCTCGCGGGTTTGCCACGCGGCCGCGACTCGCGATTTACGGCTCGTCCTCCTCGCCCTCGATCGGCGCGAACTCCTCATCCTCAGCCTCGAACGACTCGCCGCCGGCCCCGATCGTCTCACGGAGCTTCGTGATCCGCAGCTCGGCGCCGTCCAGCATTTGCTGGCACTTCTGCGCCAGCCCAACCGCGTCTTCGTAGGCCGCCAACGAGTCATCCAGGCTCAGCCCGCCCTCCTGCAGCAGCGCGACCTTCTCCTCCAGCTGGCGGTACATCTCCTCGAACGTTGGCTTCGGTTTGGAAGACGGCATGAACGGCCCCAGTTTATCGCTTTCCGGTGTGAGAGGCTCACCGGTTAAACAGGCGCTTGCTTTTTCTTCGTCGACCTGTACCAGGGTAGCCATCCTACAGCTCGGATTGATGCGGCGTTTTCGGTAACGGCTGGCCAGGGTTGTAAGATCGAGTCTCTTGAAGGAGGCTCCCATGACCACCGAGACCGTGCACGACCCCGTATGCCACATGGACATCGACGCAGCGACGGCGGCCGGCACGTCAGAACACGAAGGCGTCACGTATTATTTCTGCGGCCGGGGCTGCAAGCTCGATTTCGACGAGGACCCCGCGGGCGTCCTCAAGGCCGAGGCCGAGTACGACCACTCGCAGCCTATGGACCACGGCATGATGACGGGCGAAGCGCCCAAGAAGCCCTGGTGGAAGTTCTGGTAGACCAGCTCCCGCGCATGTCGCGGATCCTGGGATGACGATTCAGCGAGAGTCTTAGTTTTGGAGTTGGACGAGCCTGTAGCTAGCGGTGTCGCCCTAGTGCGACCACCACATCTCTTCCCACATCTGCCGGATGCTGTACTGCTCCTTGAACGACTTCCCCTGCGCCACGCCGAGCGCATGCTCGGCCTCTGAAAGGCTGCCGTCCGAACGCCAGTTCATCGACTGCGCCAGGTAGCCCAGCTTCGCCTGCAGCTGACGCAGCGTCTCACTCGCCTTGGGGTCGTGGTAGTGCAGACGCGCCCATCGCAGCGTCTCCAACATGTCGTCCATGACCTTCGTGTATTCGGCTTCTACGTCGCGGGCGCCGCTGGTGGGGGTGTAGACCATAGCTCCCGTATTCTACCTCAAAATCACTGCGTCGGAATGCAAGGCGCCGCCGGGCTGACCTCACTCATGCAGCGGCGGTTGGTGACGTCGACTCTAACGATGCCGTCGACGACCCTGAGGGGAAAACGGTCCAGATCTTCGCCCGCCGGCCCGGCCAGATGCTTGCCCGCGGCGTCCCAGGTGTTGCCCTGGCACGGATCCCAGAACAGCATCGCCTCGAAACCCCTGGGCGGATCCCCCAGGCTGGTCAGCCCGTTCTCATCCTCGACGTACTGGATGCGGCACTCGAGCGCCGATTCGTCGCCCCGGCTCACGTCTGCCTGGCTGGCCGGCCCGAGGTCGTACAAGGCCAGCAGCGATCCGCCCGACATCCTGACCACGAAGACGTGCTCCAACTCGAAGTAGCTCGCGGTCCGCGGCTCGAAGCCGTCCAGAGGCCCCGCCACGAAAACCGGCAGCTCCTCCGGCGGCGGCGCGTTGCCGCCCGGCTTCAAATAGAGAAAGAGTCCCACCGTGGAGAAGAAGACCAGAATCGCACCCAACCCAAGCACCAGAACCCTGACGCGTGGCTGCGCGCCTTGCTGACTCTGATCCAAACAAACCTCCGTTCGGCGGGTTGAACAATTATACCTAGCGTTGGCCCCGCGGCGTTACATCCTCGAACCCGCTGACGACCCGTAGAATGTACCCGCCATGCAGGTCAGTCCCAGCGTCCGCGCCGTCCAGGTGCCCGAGACCAACCCGATGCACCCGCAGTTCACGACGATTTACCTCGTCGGCCGGGATCAGGTCCTGTCGATCGATACCGGCGCCGACGAGGATCGCTATCGCTGGATGCTGCGCGGCTATCTCGCCGCGACGGAGAGGGCGGAGATCGGCATGTGCGCCCTCTCGCATTTCCACTTCGACCACTCCTCCAACCTGCGCTGGGTCTGCGAGGAGTTCAGCGCCGAAGCCCACGTCTCACCGCAAACCGCCGCCCGCCTCGACGGAAAGCTGCCCGGCCACGTGCTGTCCCTGAGCGAGGGCGAAACGCTGAGCCCCGGCGGCGGCGTCCGGCTTCAGGTCATGCACACGCCGGGCCACAGCCCCGATTCGCTCTGCTTCTACCTCGAGGACGAGGGCGTGCTGTTCACCGGCGACACGATCCTCGGCGGCACCACGACCGCCGTCGACGACCTCGCGGACTACCTGCAGAGCCTGCGACGGCTGCGCGCCCTGGGCAACCTGCGCGTCATCTGCCCCGGCCACGGACCGCTGATCGAGGACCCGGGCGCCTGGATCGACGAGTACATCTCGCACCGCGAGGGGCGCGAGTCTCAAATCCTGGCGCAGCTCTCGCAAGGTGAGGCGCTGACCAGCTGGCAGATCATGGAGCGCCTCTACACCGACATCGACTCCCGCCTCAGGCGTACGGCCGACCGCAACGTCCAGAGCCACCTCGTCAAGCTGCAGAAGGAGGGCCGGCTGCAGGTCCACGCCGGCAAGCCCCGTCAGCCAAGCGACGACGAAGTCGCGAAAGGGGCAGCCGAGCACTCCACTCGCGACGCGGTCATGCGCCAGGCGGACGAATACCGCGAGCAGGACCGCCGCCGCGCCCTACTCCTCCAGGAGAACCCGCCCACCGAGGAGTGGCTGGAGCCGCCACGCTTCGAGCTCGCCTGACTCGCCTGACTCGCCTGCTCGGCAACGGACGGCCCCCACGTAGGGACGAGAGCTTTAGCTCCGTCCGCCAATGCCCAATTTGGCAACCAACCCCGCGAAATGCCCTTGGCGACCCGCGCTTCAGCCCCGTCCGACGTAACTACGCGAAACCTCGATTGCAGCTTGACAACCCTCTCCCTCAGACGCATATTCCCCTTATCAGTTAGCAGTTCGCAAGCAAAGGGAAGGCCCAGACCATGACGACAGCCGAAGCGTCCCCCGATTACCCGGTTCGTCTTGACGTTCAGAGACCCGAGAGGCAGTCCCGGCTGACCAACTTCCCGCTCGGGATCGGCGGTTTCATCAGAGTGATACTCGCGGTTCCCCACCTGATCATCGTCTACTTCCTACAGATCGTGGCCAACATCGTCTACTTCATCGCTACCTTTGCGATCCTCTTCACGAGACGCTACCCGGCGGGGCTTTTCAACTTTTACGTCGGCTACATGCGCTGGAACGCCAACATGATCGGTTACCTTGTCCATGTTTATGACAAGTACCCACCGTTCAGCATGGATGCGCAGTCGGACTACCCGCTGTCCCTGAGTATCGATTCCCCGCCAGAACTGAACCGTATCCTCAATTTCCCGCTCTTCATCGGCTACTTCATCAAGACGGTACTACTCATACCGCACCTCATCATCCTCGTCTTTCTGATCCTCGCGGCGATGGTCGTTCTCTTCATCGCCCAGTTCGCGATCCTGTTCACGGGTTCGTTTCCGGAAGGCATGCACCGCTTCATGATCGGTGTAGGGCGCTGGTCCACGCGCGTCACCGCCTACAGCGTCGCCCTCACGGACAAATACCCGCCGTTTTCCATGAATTGAGGACGCAGGGCGGCTAGCCGCCACAGAATGGAATGCTCATGTCGACGGATTTTGGGGTTACTGCCACTGTCAACCCCGCTGTGCGGCTACAGCTCGAATTCCCGCAGCAGCAAAGACGTCTAACCAACTTCCCGCTGCTCCTCGGAACAGTCATTCGACTCGTTCTCCTCGCGCCGCATATCTTGGTTCTTTACTACCTCTGGCCAGTGCAGTTCGTTGCATACTGCGTATCGACCTTCGGAATTCTCCTCACCGGGAGATACCCCCGTGGGCTATTCAAACTGCAGGTAGGCATCATTCGCTGGACGACGAACATCTCTGCTTACTATTTCCACCTGTTTGATGAGTATCCGCCCATGGACCTCGACCATCGACCGGGCCGACCCGTGACATTCGAGGTCGACTATCCGGCCGCTCCCTCACGTTGGCTTAACTTCCCAATCGTCGGCCTGTTTATCAAGCTGATTCTGCTTTTACCGCACATCTTCGTTCTCTACTGCCTCTTCATCGTTGCCGGATTACTCGTCTTCCTCGCGCAGTTCGCAATCTTTTTTTCGCGTACTTTCCCAAAGGGAATGCACACCTTCGTGGTTGGCTTCCACCGCTGGTCACTGCGAGTGCATGGTACTTGTACGGTTTCACGGACAAATACCCTCCCTTTAGCCTCAGCTGACTCCTGGGGACTGGCAACCGCGACGTGCTAACCTGAGTTCGTGCTGTTTCAGTCCCGCGGCCTGCGCCTTAGCATCGCGGGCGGCGTTCTCGTCCTGGTCAGCAGCTTCTCGCTGCTCCTCCTACCGGACTTCGTGGCAGGCGCCGGAATGCTCCTCGGTGCTTGCGCCGTCGGCGCCGGCTTCATGTGGACGATGGCGGAATTCTACATACCGCCACAGCAGCCGCCGGACGCCTAGCGCGTCCAGTTGAACTCATCGACCAACGCGTTCGTCTCGTCGATCAGCTGATCGCGCTTCGATACCAGCAACTCACGCTGGGCCAGAGCGTCATTGTGCTCGTCCACAGCCTCGTTGTGGCGAGCCTGAAGCGAGTTGCGCTGCTGGATCAGCACCGTCAGCTTCGCCTGCTTGTCCGCCTGAGACTCGTTGGAGTCGTTGACCGCCTTGATCTCCTGATCGATGTCGCTGATCTCGAAGAGCAGGGAGTTGAGTTCGGCGCGAAGGTCCGTGATCTCGGTGTCGAGGCCGCTAATCTGAACCTGCAGTGAGTTGATCTCAGCCCGGCTCGCATCGATCTGCGCCGCGAGCGGTTGGCGCAGCAGCGCCAGCCGCTCGAACTCCTGCTGGTGGAACTCTGCCTGCTGGTCGTTAATCTCCGCCTGCGCTTCGGACCAGACGCGCTCGATTTCCGCCTCGAGGTTGTCGCAGTCGGAGAGCGGGCCCATGGCCAGCATGCGCTCGCGGATCGTCCCGGCTCCGTCTTCGTAGATGTCGACGTGCGTTTGCTCATGGACCGCAACGCTCTCCGCGTACGCATCCCAGTCGTCGCGAATGCTGCTGGGCAGCAACTCGGTATCGAGGTGCGCCGGCAGCGTCACAACCATCTCAGCTTTGATCGTCATGCTATCGATGGTGCAGACGCCGGTCTCCGAGCCGCCCTGCCATTCGTAGCCCCACACCACGGACGTCAGGCCGCTGCCGCGCTTGCCATCGGCATCCGTCGGTCCGTTCCGCTCGATGTGGTTGAAGATCGACTCGGTCGTAATGCCTTCTACGTCGTAGTAGGTGGGCTCCAGGCTCGTATCCAGCTCGATCGAAACGGTCAGCGAGTCCGTCCCGCTGAGCTCAGAGGCCTTCGCACTGTCACCGCCGCTCGACGGCGTGCTCTCGGCGCTTTTGTCCCCGCCGCCACAGGTGAGCGCCAATACACCGCACGTTAACGCGGCAAGCAATGCCACCCTTGGCCGGCTCCTCCAAGACATAAACGCTATGTTATTCGTCCTCCAACGCAATAGCGACGGTCTCCTCCAGCATCAAAGCGACCCGCCACTCGCGTCGCGATGCCACCCCCATGACCTGGTATGGGTGCGCCGACACGTCCGCCTCGATCACACACTGATCATTGTCGGACCCTGTAACCCCAAGATAGAGCCGATGGTTGTTTCCTGTCGCCACTTCGTCGATCAACTCGACGTCCAGCACCGTGTCAAGCTGGTTCGTGTGTGGTCTATCCCGCCGCAACAAGATCACGTGCTCCGGACGCACACTCACGGCTGCCCGGCGGCTCCGCGCCAGCCTGGCGTTCGGACGCGCCCTGACTCTGAACCACGGCGTCTCGATCTCGATATAAGCCTCCGTCTTCGAGACGACCGTGCCCTCGAATATGTTCCGCGCCTCCAGCAGCTCCGCCACGCGGACCGATGCCGGGTCTCTGAACACCTCGGCGCGAGGCCCACACTGCAGCACGGCGCCGTCGTCGTAAACAGCGATGCGATCCGCCAGCGAGTACGCCTCCTGCAGGTCGTGCGTGACGAAGAGCGCCAGCAGCCCAAGCTGCCGCCGCAGCCGCGTCACCTCGCGCCGCAGTGCGTTGCGGATCGGTGCGTCCAGTGCGTTGAACGGCTCGTCCAGAAGCAGCACACGCGGACGCGCCGCCAGCGCGCGCCCCAGCGCGACGCGCTGTTGCTGTCCGCCGGATGTCTCCCGCGGCAGGCGTCTCTCCAAACCGCCGAGCCCGAGCAGCTCGACCAGCTCTCGCACCCGTTCCTGCTGCGCCCGCTTCGGCCAGCCATGCAGCCCGAACGCGATGTTCTCCGCCACGCTCAGATGTGGAAACAACGCCAGGTCCTGCACCACGTACCCGACACTGCGAGCTTGCGGCGCCACGTCGAGGCCGGCTCTCGAATCGAAGACCGGCCCGGAGGGCAGCTCGATGCGGCCCTCGTCCGGTGTCAACAGTCCGGCGAGCGCCCGCAGCGTCAGAGACTTGCCGGAGCCTGAAGGCCCCAGCAGCACGACGAGCTCATCTGCTGCGTCGAAGCGCGGACGCAGCTGGAAGTCGCCCAGCCGCTTCTCGAAGTCGACGCTCAGCACGTCAGACGCCCGGCCGCGCCGCCTGGCGCGCCACCAGCCGCAATAGCAGTAGAAGCGCCGCCGCCGCGACGACGAGGATCACGGCCAGCGCGATCGCCACGTTGACCGACGATCCGGAGTCGAAGACGCCGATGATCGCCAACGGCATCGTCTGCGTCCGCTCCGGGAAGCTCCCGGCGAAGACCAGCGTCGCGCCCAGCTCGCTCAGCGCCCGAGCCCAGCACAGGATCGCCCCGGCCAGCACCGAGCGCCACGATAGAGGCAGGACGATACGCCAGAAGACGCGCAGCGGCCCGGCGCCCAGCGTCGCCGCCACGCCCTCGTACTCCGGGCTGACGCCTTCGAAGCCCGCCTTTACGGTGCGGATGTAATACGGCGCCGACACGAAGAGCTGCGCCATCACCACCGCGGCGGTCGTAAACGCCAGCTCGATTCCGAGCGCATCCAGTTCCCCGCTCAGCACGCCTCGCCGCCCAAACGCAACCAGCAGCGCCACTCCCGCCACGGTCGGCGGCAAGACGATCGGCAGGTCGACCAGCAGGTCGACCAGCATCTTGCCGGGAAACTCACGCCGCGCCAGCAGATAGGCCACCGGCGTGCCGAACAGGACGGCCAGCAGCAGCGCGATCGTGCTCGTGATCGCGCTCAACCGCATCGAGTCCAGCACCAGCTTGGACGTCAGGTTGTCCGCGAGCTCGCCGCTTTCGACCGCGCGCCAGCCCAGCGCCAGCAGTGGCAGCGCCACGAACCCCACGAAGATCAGCGCCAGCGGCGCGAAGGCACGCGTCGTGTCGACGCCGGCTGCGGTTCTCGATCGGGACATCACGCTAGCCCGCACCCAAGAAGCCGTGCCTGGCCAAAATCGCCTGCGCCGGCTCCGATAACAGGAACTCGAGGAAAGCCCGAGCCGTCGCGTCGTTGCGCCGGCCGGTCACCAGCGCTGCCGGGTACTCCGCCACCACGTTCAACGCGTCCAGGATCTCGATCCTCGCCAGATTGGCGGCCAGCGCCTCGGTCACGTCCGTCGCGTAGACGATCCCGGCATCGGCCTCACCCAGCTCCACCTTCGCAACGACCTGCTTCACGTTGCTCTCGAGTGACACCACGTTATCCAGCACGGCCGCGCCGTACCCGGCCCCAAAGACAGCAGCGACCGACATCGCCTCCAGCACCTGCCGCGTGTACGCCCCCACCGGGACCTCCTCGCGCGCCACGACCAGCTTCAGCCCTTCGCGATCGAGGTCCGCCGGCGACTCCAGGTCCGCCGGATTGTCCGCCGGCGCGATGATCACGAGGTGGTTACGCGCAAACGTGCTGGCCACCGGCTCCACCACGCCGCTCTGCAGCGCCAGGGCCATCTGCTCTCGGTTCGCGCTGGCGAAGACGTCGGCTCGCGCCCCTTGCTCCAGCTGCGCGCGCAGCGTCGGGGTACCCGCGAAGTTGAATTCGACCGCCGTCCCTTCGTACGTCTCCTCGAAGTCAACCGCGATCTCCTCGAACGCGTCCCTCAGCGAGGCTGCTGCAAAGACGGTGATCTTTCCTGATGGCGTCCCACCCGCGGCGACTTCGCCATCGTCACCACCGCAGGCAAGTAGGCCAACCGAAAGGAAGACCAGCGCTATCGCGGCGATTCGTCTCCCGTGTTGCGCTCTCATGCCCGACCTGCCCCAGCGCGCGCTTTCAGACTTCGATGACTCGCCCTCAGCCACTGCAGCGTCCCGCGCACCGCCGACGCCCTGGACTGCATAGCGATCGCGTCGAAGCTGAGTGCGTCTGTTGACTCGATTCCCGCCTCGATCTCGCGCTCATACGCCTTGCAGGTCTCGATCTGCTGCTCGATCAACTCGGCCGCCTGCGCCGGGCCTTCATGCATCGCGAAGTACAGCTTCACCATGAAGTCGTACCGCACCTGACGCAGCCGTTCGACGGGCTGTCGCAGCCAGCGCTGGAAGGTCGCGTCGCCATCGGGCGTCGTCGCGTACACGGCCCGTGGCGGGTAAGTACTGCTGTCCCATTCGCCGTCGATCAGCTCCAGGCCGGATAGCGACTTCAAGATCGCGTAGACCATCGCCGGTTCCACGGGACACACGCGCGCCAGGCCGCGACCGCCGCTGAGCTGTCGCTGCAGCTCGTAGCCATACGCCGGCTGTTGGCGCAGCAGGCCGAGGACAGCGTATTCGGCCGGCGTCAGGTGAGTCTTGGTGCGTGGCATAGCCAAATCATGATTGGTCAATCATTGACTATCGTCAAGTCAACATTCGGAGCGAAAATGCGCTCGATGACGACTGGGGGACACTTCGCCGCGATCGTCCTCGCCGGTGGGCGGAGCACGCGCTTCGGCCGCGACAAGGCGGGCGAGCTTCTGCGTGGCCGCAGCCTGCTGCAGCGCGTCCTCGACCGCCTCGATGGCATCGTCGACGAATACGTCGTCGTCAAGGCGGCCGGCCAGGAGCTGCCGGCCATCTACGCCAGCCGCCCCATCACCTATGTCGAGGACTTGTTTCCCGGAACCGGCCCGCTCGGCGGCCTCTACACCGGGCTCTCCTGCATGGCTGCGGTAAGCGCCGTAACCGTTGCCTGCGATATGCCGTTGCTGAAGCCGGCCCTGATCGCTCTCTTACGCCGCCTGCAGCCGGGCTACGACGCCGTCGTGCCCCTCAACGCCTTGCCTGAGCCCCTCTGTGCCGTCTACGCGACGAGCTGCCTGCCGGCGATACAGGCTCAGCTCGACGCCTCTTCTTATAAGATGACCAGCTTCCTCGAAGCCGTGAACGTACGATTCGTCGAGCCCTCCGAATGGCGACGCCTGGATGCCGATGGCGTGTCCTTTCTCAACGTCAACAGTCAGGACAACCTGGAGCGCGCGGCGCAACTTCTCGGCTAGTGGTACTTGATCGGCCGGTCGCGGTTGCGCGCGTCAGTCTTGTCATCCTGGACGCGCCGCTCGCTGAGCCAGAGCAGCGCGATCGCCACGAAACCGAGGTCAAGCCCCAGGAACAGCAACACGGCAACCACTACAGTCGTAGATTCCATAGCGATTCGGCCTCCCTACCGGCCAGACGAACGCCTGCCTTAATCGCCTAACGCGCTAGACTGCTCCCACGTTTCAGCGCGAATTGAGGGAGGCCGCTACAGCCGAAATGATCCGCTAGCCGCACCAGCCCTATCCAACTCGTGAGGAGACCGCCTAATGAAGATCGGCGTCACTTTCCCCCAGACAGAAATCGGCCACGACCCCATCCTGCTGCGCGACTACGCGCAGACCGCCGAAGACCTGGGACTGGACCACATCCTGGTCTACGACCACGTGCTCGGGGCGAATGTCAGCACCCGGCCCGATTGGGGTACGCCCTACACCGACAAGGACAGCTTCCACGAGCCGTTCGTGATGTTCGGCTACATGGCTGCCCTGACGTCGACGATCGAATTCGTCACCGGCATCCTTATCCTGCCGCAACGCCAGACTGTGCTGGTCGCGAAGCAAGCCGCCGAGGTTGACGTGCTGAGCGGCGGCCGTCTGTACGTCGGCGTAGGGCTGGGCTGGAACGATGTCGAGTACGAAGCGCTGGACCAGGACTTTCACAACCGCGGGCGGCGCGTCGAGGAGCAGATCGAGGTCCTGCGCCGGCTCTGGACCGAACCGACCGTCGACTTCGAGGGCAAGTGGCACCGTATCGACCGCGCCGGCCTCAATCCGATGCCGGTCCAGCGACCGATCCCGATCTTCATGGGAGGCGCTTCCGACCGCGTGCTGGAACGGGCGGCGCGCATCTCCGACGGCTGGTTCCCAAACGTCCGGCAGCCGGCGGACATCGAGGCGCTTCCGGGCAGGATCGAAGCGCTGAAGCAGCGGGTCGAAAGCCACGGCCGCGATCCCGGCGCCTTCGAGATTCGGGTCTCGACCGGCATCGCCAACAAGAGGCCACAGGATTGGGCCAAGGATGTCGAGATGTACGAGAAGATGGACGTCGACTTCCTCTGCTTCAGCACGATGGGCGCCGGGTTCGCCACTCCGCGCAATCACATCGACGCCATGCGACGCTACAAAGAAGCCATCGACTAGGTCCCTTGCGCTAAGATCGACTCAAACCGGAATCGTGGATAAAGAAGGCGGCACATGGGAAGAGAACAGCTAGAAGCGTTGGCCCGCATCATCGACGAGCAGCTAAAGGACGGCTCGGACAGCGCCGTCATCGGCACGTGGACCATCCGCTACGACGGCGCGCGCGAGGTGCTCTACTTCGAAAAGTGCGAGGACGGCTTCTACTGTGAGGAGCGCCCCTCCGTGATCGACCTCAAAGGCAACGTCATAGACCGTGGCGGTCCGATCGTGATCGAGGAAGGCTAGACGCGGCGATGAACCGCGAAGAGGTCGCGGCCGCGCTCGGACGTCTCGCTGGTACGCAGCGAGCGCTGATCTACGACGTTAGCGAATCGGACGCGCCGAGCCGCGAGCAGCCACAGACGCCCTTCGTGAGTGGCTCCGACGCATGGTGGGCATTCGTTGACCGGCGCCGCGCCCTGGATGACGGTCAGGACCTGACGCTCCTCATCTCGATGCGCGGCCTCGGCCTGGATGAACGGCTCCTGGTGGTCAACTGGGGCACAGCCTTCGCCAACGCCTTCCTGGTCATCGAGCCTGCTGACCCCTGGCTCGACCTGACCACGCAGGCCGGCATCGATCAGTTTGCCGCGGCGGCTGGCACGGACGATCCAGACGCCCTGGTCCGCGGTGCCTACGCCGAATGGATCTACTGGGTACGAGACGAGAAGAGCGAGCTCGAGAGCCGGAGGGCCACCATGCCGCTGGAAACGGGGGCGACCCTGTTCGAGGCCTTGTGGCGGCGCCTGCCGCAGACGTTCCCGGCCGAGGCGTTCCTCTCCAGCCTGACCTTGCTTCAGCTCAAAGAGGCCGAGCTCTTCACGGGCGGCCGCGAGGTTGCGCGGGCGATAGTCCCGTTCCTGACACGGCTCGGGCTACCGATCATCTGGGACCCGCGTCACGTGATCCAGGGCGTACGGCAGCTGGTCGACGCCGGCCTGGCGTGGGTCGAGGATCCGGAAGACAACGGGCGCCGCTACCGCGGCCCATCGGAGCCCATCCCCTCCGACGTCAGCGACGAACGCGTCGCCCTGATGCTGCGGTAGCTGGGGTAGCCCGTATCGCCTCTCGGGTGCAAGAGGCCCCAGCAGTGCGTCCGTCAACAGCCGAGTGAGAATCGTCAGCCGATCTGCGTTGGATCCTAGCTGCCTCGCCGCGGCTATAATCGGGGCGTACCCACTGGGGAGGTGCCGACATCACAAGCCGCTACGTCCGCGGCATGCCCGCCGCCAGCTGGCAACCCGATCTTCCGAACATCCTCGACATTCTCGGTCAGGCCGAAGTGCAGGAAGAGTGGATGCTGGCCGCCGGTTCCAACTACGTCTTCCTGCTCAAACTGACGCACCCGGAGGCCGGCGAGGGCTACGCCGTCTATAAACCCCGCGACGGCGAGGCGCCGCTACACGACTTCCCCGCAGGCACGCTTTACAAACGCGAGTACGCCGCCTACGTGGTCAGCCAGGCGCTGGGCTGGAACCTGGTACCGGCGACCGTCGTGCGCGAGGAAGGCCTGAGCGCCGGTGTCGGCGCGCTGCAGCTGTTCGTGGTCCACGACCCGGCGTTGCACTTCTTCAACCTCAAGGACGACCGCCAGGAGGACATGCGCCGCATCGCCTTGTTCGACTGGCTGGTCAACAACGCGGATCGCAAGGGCGGCCACACGCTGCTGGACGGCGAAGGCCACCTCTGGTGCATCGACCACGGCATCACGTTCCACGCCGAGGACAAGCTGCGCACCGTGATCTGGGACTTCCAGGGCACGCCCGTTCCACCTGCCATGGTGGAGGACGCCTGCGATTTCGCCGTGCGGCTGCGCGAGGACACTTCGCTGCGTCAGCAGCTGTCCGAGCTGCTGTCTGAGATAGAGCTGAGCCGTCTCGAAGAGCGCGCCGCGATGATCGATCGCGAGCGCGTCTACCCGCCGCAGCCAATGCACCGGCCCTACCCCTGGCCGATGATCTGAGCCATTAGTTGACGCATTATGGCACGTACTAGGATCGCAGGCGCTCGAACATGACGTACTTGGCGCCCTTCGAAAGTCGTCACAGTTTTGGTTATCGGTCCCTTCCCTATTGCTTTGAGTGCATGTTCGAACGAACCAGCCCCTGTTGCGGAGCAAACACAAATCGCTTTGCCATCCTCGCCAACCAGTGCGCCGGCTGCGGCAACTATCGCCGAAACGCCTACCTAAATTCCTTCAACAGAAGTCGTCCCTGTACGACCGTCGCCGACATCAGACATTCCGGCGACGAGGCCTCCTCAATCTACGGCAACGGTGACGCTGCCCACTCAGGCAGCACCAACGCCGACGCCTCCTCGCAGTACCCGTCGGGCGATGCCTACAATTGCGGTGATTTCGCGACGTACGCAGAAGCCAAAGCGTACTTTGATGCAGTTCCAGGGGATCCCAGCAAGCTAGACAACGACGGAGACGGCTTTCCTTGTGAGAGTCTGCCGGGAGCACCCTAGCCTTCGCTGTCTAACCTGCGTTCTTGCCGATCAAGCTGAGGAACTCGCTGCGGGTGCGCGCGTCGGTGCGGAATTGGCCCAGCATGCAGCTGGTGACCGCGCTCGAGTGCTGCTTCTCGACGCCGCGCATCATCATGCAGAGGTGCTGCGCCTCGATCACGACGCCGACACCCTTCGGCTCCAGGATCTCGTCGATCGCGTTGGCGATCTGCGTCGTCAGGCGTTCTTGAACCTGCAGGCGGCGCGCAAAGACCTCGGCCAGGCGCGCCAGCTTGCTGAGGCCGACGATCTTGCCGGACGGCAGGTAGGCGATGTGGCAGCGGCCGAAGAACGGCAGCAGGTGGTGCTCGCAGAGGCTGTAGACCTCCGTGTGCACCGTGACCATCTCGTCGTACTCGACCTCGAACAGCGCCTCACCGATGGCGGCGCGTGGGTCCATTTGATAGCCGGACGTGAGGAAGGCCAGGCTACGCGCCACCCGCTCCGGGGTTGCACGCAGGCCTTCGCGCTCCGGGTCCTCGCCCAGCCCTTCCAGCATGGTGCGAATCATCTCCGCCACTTCCCGTGAACCTTCGCCGTCGAACTCGTCGTTCATCGTTTTTTTCACCTACCAGCGGTCGTAGTGCACTAACTCGTCGAGCGGCAATCGGGAGCGGCTCTCCCCCGGCTTCGCGGCAGCTGCTGGATAACCAAACGAGATGCCGATCGAGGCCACGTGCGTCTCCGGCAGGCCTAGCGCCTGGCTGGCGATCACCTCTTCACGCAGGCCGATCGGGCACGTGTGGATGCCCTCAGCCCAGGCGGCAACCATCATGTTTTGCGCCGTGCGCCCGACGTCGAAGTCGCGGCGGTCGCGCTCCTGCACGATGACGATGGCCAGGGGCGCATTGACCAGGGGCGTCGTGCCTGGGCCCGCGGGCGCCAGCTTCTCCTTCGCTGCGTGGTCGCGCATGACGATGTAGCGCACCGTCTGCGAGTTGCCGGAGCTGCCTGCCATGCGGCCCGCCTGCAGGATGCGCTGCAGTACCTCTTCCGGGATCGGTTTCGAGTCGTATTCTCGGCGGTCGCGCTTGCCGACGATGGCCTGATAAGCATCCATGTCTACTCCTGTCTCTGCGCGGGAACAGCCTATACTCTAACCAATCCTGCCCACCAAACGCTTCCCGCCAATCGGCCGCGAAGAGGACCCATCGCCACTTGTAGCTAAGTTTAGGAAGGTCAACCTTGGTCAAGCTAACGTCGGAGCAGCGCAAGCTGATCGAAGAACCGAACCTGGCCCACGTCGCGACGCTGATGAAGGACGGCTCGCCGCAGGTGACGCCGGTTTGGGTCGACTGCGACGACACGCACATCCTGATCAACACCGCGGAAGGCCGTCAGAAGCCGCGCAATTTGGCCCGCGACGCCCGCATCGCGCTCTCGATCGCGTCTCAAGAAGACCAGCAGATGTACATCCAGATCCGCGGCCGCGTGGTTGAGATCACGCGGCAAGGCGCCTTCGAGCACATCAGCAAGCTCGGTCGCAAGTATCGCGGGCCGGACTTCGTCTACCCCAGCCGCTCGGACGAGACGCGGATCATCATCCGCATCGAGCCGGAGTCCGTCAGCGGGCGGGCCTAACGGACTCGAGTCTGCCTCCGGGGCGGCGGCGAAGCGCCCCTGCGTCCCGAAAACCCGATGCGCTAACATGAGCCGCAGGCGGCCAAGGTGTTGTGGTGGCACGCGTCCCTCCCAAGGATGAGGCACGGGTTCAATTCCCGTTGGCCGCTCCAGAAAAAGCAATCCGTCTTCATCGTTGCCAGCGCGCCGGCCCGCCGCTAAGAGCAAGGTCGCTTCGCAAGGCCTCTGTTGCCGCAGTCGCCCGCCCTGAGAGTCCTTGACAGGCTCACGGTTATGGCGCTTTCATTCCTCGACAGGAGGGTTGACCCAGATGCTTTCCAGCCAAGACAACCAGCTGATTACCGACACCAATCCCGGAACCCCGATGGGTGACGTTTTCCGGCGCTTCTGGCTCCCAGTCGCCCTGGCGGATGAGCTGCCGGGACGCGATTGCGAACCCGTCAGGGTGAAGGTCATGAATGAGGACCTTATCGCCTTCCGCGACTCCGACAACCGAGTCGGTCTGGTCGATGCTTTCTGCGCCCATCGCGGTGCGCCGATGTTCTTCGGTCGCAACGAAGACTCCGGTCTGCGCTGCATCTACCACGGCTGGATGTATGACGTCGACGGCAACTGCGTCGACATGCCCAACGCTCCAGAGGGCGAGACCTACAAAGAAAAGATTCAGATTAAGTCGTATCCCTGTATCGAAGCGGGCGACTTGATCTGGGCTTATATGGGGCCGGCAGACAAGAAGCCGCCGTTCCCCGAGTTCGAATGGACCAAACTGCCCAAGTCACACCGTTACGTGACCAAGTGCGTCGAAGCCTGCAATTACCTCCAGGCCATGGAGGGCGACTACGACCCCAGCCATGCTCGCTTCCTGCACAGCACCATGGATGGCCGCGGCACGCTGACTCCCTGGGCGGCGCAGAATGCCGCGCAGGCCCAGTTTTTCGGCAACTCCGACCCCGACGAGCGCTATCCGCGAGGCGTCGGGGGAAGACGAGTCACCGCTGACGACAAGAGGCTTCTGGGCAATGGCCGGCCCGAGGACTTCGCGCAGGCGATGCTCACCATCAACACAACGTCACAGAGCGACGGTGAGTACACGGCGAGTGTCGGCCCGACGTGGTGGATGCCGATCTTCTGCACCGCCGGCATCTCCGCTCCGGGACACCCTTCGAGCAACATGCGCATCCCGATCGATAACGAGAGCTTGATGTTCTACCGCCTGCGCTGGAGCTGGGAGCCGATCTCGGAGGACGACCTTCACCAGTACAAGCACGGCGGCTACACTCACCCGGAGCTCGTTCCGGGCACCTGGTTGCCTCAGGCCAACATCAATAACGACTATCAGATCGACCGTGTGGCTCAGAGGAACCTGTCCTACTCTGGGATCAAAACGTTCCCTCTGCAGGACATCGCGCTGATCGAGGCCCAGTGGGGACCGATTGCCGATCGGACCCAGGAGCATCTCAACAGCTCAGACCATCTGATCATCCACGTCCGCCAGCGCCTGCTAAAAGCCGCCATGGAAATGGCCGCGGGGATCGAACCGGAAGGTCCGAACCGTCCCGATGTCTTCCGTCTGCATCGCGAAACCGCAGTGGCGGCCACGGAGGATGAGGCGATCGAACTTGCGACGGCGGCCGCCAAGCGAGCGCTCTATGCCGAGAAGATGCAAGCGCAGGCGTCGCCTCAACCTGCCGTCTGACCGGGAACGGGAACTAGCCCCTAGCTCCGCTGGTCGGCCTACGGCCCTCAGCAGGACGCTGCGTTTGCAAGATCTGCGTAGCGGGTCGCGGGGGTGTCATCCTGAAGGCGCTAGCCGAAGGATCAAAGCGGTTCGTTGAGAAGGTCGGCGCGTCTATTGAACGATGCGTTCGTCTTCCGAACTAATCCTTTACGGGTCATGAAGTGCTTAGTTCCTTCGGCTGTCGCCTCAGGACGACAAGTCGGCGCCTCTATTGGACGATGCGTTCGTCTTCGAACCAGTCACGCATTTATCCACCAGCGTTGTCTCGGCAATTCGGGCCGCTTGCTGTCTGGACCCAGGCCTTGCTCCACGCGGCGGCATACCGTGACGTGGGGGGCTCATCGCCTGCGCTAACCGTCCTTGAGCGGGCCCCTCATCCTTGCGAGCTCTTCCTCGTCGAGATCGGCCTCATACATCGCCGGGTTGCGGTCGAGCTCGCGTTTGACAAGGAACGCCTGATCGAATCCCAGCGCCGCCAGGCGCTCCAATCGTTCGCCAGCCGAATCAGGCCCGCAGTTTAGGTTGAACGGTTCATCGTCAGCAAGCGCCTTTTCCGGCTGCTTCAAGTCCATGAGGATGGTCGATACGACCGTCTTGCCGCCGCCGAAATCGCGGAACCGCTTCATGTTCTCCTTCAGCGTGTTGAGCGTCGTTTCGCGGCTGCCTCCCGCTTCCCTCGCGCGGTTGAACGCGGCCGAAGCCATCCAGCCGTCGTACTGAGTCGCGGCGCGTCGTAGCCAGATCTCGCTGGACCAGGTCCCGATGATGATCGGCAGCCCGCCTCCTGAGCCACGCCAGCGGCCAAAGTCAGCATCGCCAACCGACTCGCCCTTGCAGAGTCGCTGGATCGTCGACAGGTTCTCTTGCAGCAGACGAAAGCGCCGTGCATAGCCATCGGGCTGCCCAAAGGCACTAAACGTGCTCTCGTTGCCGCCCGCTCCTACTCCGAAGACAAACCGCCCTTCGCTGAGCTGATGCAGAGTCATGATGCGCTGTGCCAGATCGACGGGCTCGCGAAAGGGCACCTGAAAGATCGCTGTGCCAAGCTCGACACGCTCGGTTGCAGCAGCAGCCACGAGCAGCCACATCAGCGAGTCGGGCCGTCCGGCCGGTCCATCGCCAAGCCAGATGCCGCTGAAGCCCGCGGCTTCGATAGACCGCGCCCGTTGCATCACGCCTTTGGCGTTCAGCGGATTGCCGGCGTCATCCTTGAGCGGCAAATGTACGGACAGGCGCATCTTGCATCCTCCCTGCGTCAATCCACGATGCGCTACTGGATGCGCTCGCTGGTCACGGGTTTCGCGATCTTGTCCGTCAAGCGGCCAAGGTGTCAAACAGCGGCAGCAAGCGATCACTTCGAGTAGTGGCCCCGGAAAAAAATAGCCCGGAGGCTTGGTCTAACCCCATAACATCGAAAAGTGCTGATGGCTCCGGCCTACCAAACCCAACACTACAAGCCGATAACAGACAAACCTAACCAGAAATCAGGAGTACCACCACGGAGCGAATCTTCCGGGCTGGCTTTTCGTAGAGAACAAAGCTTCAAGGCCGAGGCTTTCAAGTTGACAGCCTGCCGTTGGCCGCGACGCCGAGCGACACGTTAAACTCAATCCAGTCAGTACCCACACCGAGCGGCGGCCGGAAACATACAGATCGAACCTTCAATTCCCATGACCGCTCCAGCTAGATTCAAACCATGCTTAATCCCCAGGCTCAGCAACCAGAAGAACAGCAGTGGAACGCCGGCGAGCCCGCCGAGGACGAACGCGGCGCGATCGAACCGCTCGAGCCCGAGTCGAGGCGCGCGCGTGGTCCCGTCTATCGCCGCGTCTACTCGACCGGCAAAGACGACCTCGACCGGCAGGTCAGCGACCTGATCGAGACCCTCAAAGGCGCCATCCCGGATAACGGCCAGCCGATCGGCACCACCGACCTCGAGCTGGTGCGCGAGATGTATCGCTGCGCTTGATGACGCAGCAAGCGACGCGCGCGGAACGCAAGCTGGTCAATGCCGCCGTCAAGGAGTTCGCCTACTCGTTCCGGGTTTTCGCACCCTATCGCCACCTGCGCAAAGTCAGCATCTTCGGCTCGGCGCGGGTCGAGCGGGGCGAAGAGATGTACAACGCGACGCGGCGATTCGCCGCCCAGATCGCCGATCGCGGCTGGATGGTGATCACGGGAGCCGGGCCCGGGATCATGGCGGCGGGTCACGAAGGCGCCGGCGCGGAGCAGAGCTTCGGGGCGAACATCCGGCTGCCGGGCCTCAACCCGGCCAACGCCTACATCGCCAAGGACGGCAAACTGGTCAACTTCAAGTACTTCTTCACGCGCAGGGTGACGTTCCTCAAGGAATCTGACGCCTTCGTGCTGCTGCCGGGCGGTTGGGGCACGCTGGACGAGTGCTTCGAGCTGCTGACACGGACCCAGACCGGCAAGTCGGCGATCCACCCCATCGTCTTGCTGGAGCCGGAGGGGAGCACCTACTGGCGCGACTGGCTTCTGTTCGTCCGCGATAACGTCCTGCAACGCGGCTACATCAACGAGAGCGACCTGGCGCTGCTACGCGTCGCGACGACGCCGCAAGAGGCCGTCGAGGAGATCGAGCGCTTCTACGTCAACTACCGCTCCGCCCGCTTCGTCGGCGAGCGTCTGGTGTTGCGCCTGGAACGGACCCCGGATGCGCGCACCCTGGCGTACTTCAATGAGACGTTCTCCGACCTGCTCGAGAAGGGCGAGATCGAGGTGGTGGAGCCGCTGGCGCCGGAAGTGCGGGACGAGGACAGCCTCGATGACAAGCGCGTCGCACTCTACCCACAGCACTCCTACGGCCGCATCCGTCAGCTGATCGACGAGCTGAACACGCTGTAGGCAGTCCTAAACGATCAAGCTAAGAAGGCCTGTCCACGGACTTGAAGGAATTGAGTTAATCCGTGCTCTTAGCGCCGCAGAGTGGGCGGGAGACGGAAGCACAAAGTAGAGCCTCGTGTCATGCCGTATGACGGGACAATCCTCGATCCCAAGGTTCCTCCGAATCTGATCTCTTCGCTCAGCGACCTGGACCATGAGTGGCTGCCGATTGCGATGCTGATAAGCGATGATCGATTGTCCACGCTCGATCATCGGCTTCAGATCATCGAAGAATACAAACTTTGGTCCGCGTCGACTGATCTCGGAAGCCGTCTTGATCTGAAAACCATTATCTGGATCGACAAAGATTATGTCGGCGGCAGCAAGCTGCCCACTCGCTTTCTCAAGCCATCGAGCTCGCATTAACGCTCTATCGGACAGTTTCACTGACTCGAAAGACAGAGGAGCGGAAACGAAAATCGTGCCCTCGGGGAGGATTCTGCGAGATTCAATCGCCTGCACACTTCGCTCACGGCTAACGATGATGTCCTGAAGCGCACGGTACAGGGATGGATCGCGTGATTGCACGCGCGAGTAAGACGTGCGAAGCCCATCAAAGTTGAACGACTCATCAGGAACCAGGTACCAGAGGCCACCGAGCCGGAGGCCGGTATCGCGCGTGATTAGTCGTAGAAGGCCGTATTTGCCGAAATCACCGACATCTCCAACATACTTGTTCTGCACCTTGCGCGGCCCTTAAAGCGCAGCCTGGATCTACTCGATGTGGTCCGTGCGGTGGCCGGTGCGTCGCAGCAGGTAGGCGTGATCCTCGGCGATCAGCTGCTGGGCGATGGCGTCAGGCGTGCGCGCGATCGCGTCGTCTGCCGCCTTCGCCGACTCGACCGCGAGGCGGGCGGCTGCCCGCGGCTCGACAGCCTGGTGCACGGCCTCGAGCGCGGTGTTGATGACGTCGTCGTCCAGCTCTTCGTGCGGCGTGCCCTCGCGCATCCAGCGGTCGAGCATGTAGGCGATGCGCCGGTCCCAGAACGCGAGGTGAGACAGCGCGACGGACACCGTCCATCCGCCGCCGAGGTCACGCGCCAGGTCGGCGTTGCCGAGGCGCGCCACCAGCGCTTCAAGACGGGCGGTGACGACACTGTTGTCGTTCAGTGTTGCAGCGTCAGGCATCTTCGGCTCCTTTGAAAAGCCGCAGATTACACGACGGCCACGGATTAGAAAAGGGAGTAGCAGAGCAAGTGCGTCAGTCTCTGGCGGGCGCTCTAGCCCACCGACACGTCGGCCAGCTTCTCGAGCGCTTTGACCAGCGCCTGCGTGCCCTCTTCACGCAGGCCGTCCGCTTCCACCGAGGCGAAGAGCTGCGCGACCAGCGAAGTGGCCGGCGGCGGCGGCGCGTTATCGCGCGCGACCTCGAGGGCGAGGCGCAGGTCCTTCTGCTGGTGCCAGACCTTGAAGCCGGGCCGAAAGTCGCGCTCGATCATCTTCGGGCCGAGGTTGAGCAGCTGCCACGAGGACCCCGCGCCGCCGGAGATCGCCTGCAGCATCGTCTCCGGCGCCACACCCGCCTTCGCCGCCAGCACCAGCGACTCGCAGACCGCCAGGTTGGTTACTGAAACGGCAACCTGGTTGCAGAGCTTGACCGTTTGTCCGGCGCCCGTCGGGCCGCAGTACGTGATCGTCTTGCCGAGGGCCTCGAACAGGGGCAGGCAGCGGTCGAAAACCTCTCGCTTGCTGCCCACCATGATCGAGAGCGTGGCGTTGACCGCGCCGCCCTCGTCGCCGGACACCGGCGCGTCGAGCAGCTCGATGCCCTGCGATTCGTAGCGCTGCGCGATCGAGCGCGCGACTGACGGCGACATCGTCGTGGTGTCGATATGGATCAGGCCCTTGGCGGCGCCGGATGCGATGCCGTCCTCGTCGAGGCGGTTTGCCTCGACGAGGACGAGTCTCCCACCATGGTGAAGACCACCTCGCTGGTACAGGCCACCTCCGCAGGCGAAGCGCCGGCTTTGGCGCCGTGCTGCACGACATCGTCGATGCCGGGCTGGCTGCGGTTCCAAACCATGAGCTCGTGCCCGGCATCGATCAGGTGCTTCGCCATCGGCCTGCCCATGATGCCGAGTCCGATAAAGCCAATCCTCATCGCTGTCTCCTTCGAGCTATCGAGGGCATCATAACCGGCGGCCGCCAGATTGCTCACGGGCGGCTTTGCGCTCAGAATTAGGCGACTCAGAAGCACCCCGGTTCATAGAGCGGAGAGACCCATGCGCCCGAACACCGTCAAGCAGAACCTGCTCGCCGGCAAGCCCCAGATCGGCGGCTGGCTCGGCATTCCCAGCAGCATGAGCGCCGAGGTCATGGCGCACCAGGGCTTCGACTGGCTCTGCGTCGACACGCAGCACGGCGCTATCGACTTCACCACCGCGGTGCCGATGCTGCAGGCGATCTCGACCACCTCGACGATGCCCTTCGTGCGCGTGCCGTGGAACGAGCCTTCGATCATCATGAAACATCTCGACGCCGGCGCTTACGGCATCATCGTGCCCATGATCGAGACGAAGGAAGACGCCGAGGCCGCCGTCTGGGCCACGCGCTACCCGCCGGCCGGCATGCGCAGCTCCGGCCCCTTCCGCGCCACGCTTTACGGCGGCCCCGACTACCAAATCCACGCCAACGACGAGCTGCTGCTGGCCGTGATGATCGAGACGCCGAAGGCGCTGGAGAACCTGGACGAGATCGCCAGCGTGCCGGGCGTCGACGCGCTGTACATCGGCCCCTCCGACCTGAGCCAGGCGCTCGGCCTCGGCCCGCGCTACAACGCCGACAACCCGAAGCACGCCGAGACGGTGACCCGCATCCGCGAGGCCTGCGAGCGCCACGGCAAGATCCCGGGCGTGCACACCAACGGCCACGTGCTGACCAGCCGCTACATCAAGGAGGGCTTCAAGATGATCCTACTGACCACGGACGGCGCGGGCATCGCCTCCGGCGCGCAGGCGGAGCTGGCCGGCATCCAGGACGCCCTCAAGGGCGCGTAGAACGCTAGTTGCCTTGAGTGCACGGACAGTCGAAAGTGGCCTCGAAGTCACCGACGCCGAGCGTCCCGTCGAGCGCCACGGCAACTGACAGGCGGGAGCCATCGACCGAGGTCGCAGCGATAAGGTAGTGATAGTGATTGCCCAGGGGATCGCCCCGGCGTATTGCACGTTCCTCGCAGTTTTCGGCCCGGCTCAACAAAGCTGCCCCCGTGTGCAATCGTTCGAAGCGTAGGATGAACTCGCCAGCATCCAGCTCGATGCCGGCGATGGGTTCGTCGTAGGGGCCTAATCGGCGACTCTCCTCACGCGGCCAGCACGTTACGGTTCCAGCCACAGGCGCGACGAATCCTGCGAGAGGCCGATAGGACACCTGGCAGGACCTCTTCTCAGGCGTCACACCGCAGGAGGTGAAGTGGAACTGACCTTCCGGCTCCAGCTTGCCAAGGCTCCTTGATTCAGCCACGTCCAGCACTTCGCCGGTCCAGTAATCCAGTACGGTTGCTTCTGCTAGCGGTACGGGGTCCAGCCAGAGGCCGCCATCACTGTCCGCCGCGGCGCGGTAAACCTGACCCGCGGCGTCGCGTGCGGTGACGGCGAGTTCCTGTCCCGGTCCCGTGTAGGTCGTGTAGGACGAGACGAGGATTGTAATTTTGTCGTCGCCGATGTCGATATGCTGCCGAACCGAAAAAACGGGGAAATAGGCACGGCTAGCTTTGCCGAAGATAGTGGCCTCGAGTGGCACACGGACGAAGCTGCGATCGGGACGGTTGGTGACCAGGATGGGGCAGGCCGTCTGCGAAAACGCCTGGCTTACGTAGACGAGGCCCTCTATGCGCAGCTCGTCCGCATCGATGCTGCGCAGATCGTCATCCGTCTCGGGGCAGATGATCCGTTCCGGCAAAGCCGTCGCCTCAACCTCGGGCCTTTCGTCGCCTATGTCGGCGAACAGGGGCTGATCATCGGCAGGCGAGCTATCGTGGGAGCCATCCATGTTTGCCGCCACCAGCAGGGCGACGGCGATCACGGCTCCGATCCCGGCGGGAGGCCAGAGCGCGCGCCTCGAGGCAGGAAGGCGAGGAAGCCACCCTGCTCTGTACGGCCGCTTTTTTGCCACCACCGCGCCAGTTGATACCGATCCTCACATCCGGTCTTCGCCAGCAGCTCGCCCAAGTGCCATTTAACGCCGTCGGTAGTGATGCCGAGTCGTTCGGCTATCTGGGGGTTAGTTGCTCCGTCGGATAGCGCATCAAGGACCTGGCGTTGTCGCTCGTTCGGCTTCCATACGCCGTGGCCATGGTGAAAGCCCTCGTTATGACGCATACCGGCATTATCACTGCGCTCCAGACGATGTCACTACCCGACCGGCTCGCGCTGCCGCAGCACCTCGTACAGCACGAGCGCCGTGGCCACCGAGAGGTTGAGCGACTCGACGTAGCCAGCCATTGGCACACGGATCAGCGCGTCGCAGAGGGCGATCTGCTCCTTCGAAATGCCGGTACGCTCGTTACCGCCCATGATCACGACGGGCTTCGACGCGTAGTCGGCCTCGCGGTAATCCTTATCGCCGTCCGGCGAGGTGCCGACGACGGTGCAGCCAGAGCCTGGCAGCCAGCGCGCCACATCGGCCTGTGAGGCGCGCACGATACGCTGACTGAACAGCGCACCGAGCGAGCCGCGCACCGCGATCGGGTGGTACGGGTCGGTTGAGCTGCCGGTGAGGATGACGCCGTCGCCGCCGGTCGCGTCGCAGGTGCGGATCAGCGTGCCGAGATTGCCCGGGTGCTGAACGTCGTGCAGGACGAGCCAGCAGCGCCGCGTCTCCGTGATCGACGACAGCGATTCCCAGCGCTGCGAGATCACGGCGCCGACCGACTGCGCCTCTTCGCGCAAGGCGATGACGTCGAACAGCTCCGGCGTCACCTCCAGCAGCGGCAGCTTCATCTCCTGCAGCGAGTCGACCAGCGCCGCCTCCGACCTGGTCAGGCGGTCCGACGCCAGCACCACGGTCTGAAACGCCGCGCCGGTCTGCAGCGCCGCGCGCAACAGGCGCTCGCCCTCCGCGAAGAAGCTGCCACTGGCGTCGCGCTCCTTGCGCTCGCACAGCGCCCGGATCGACTTAACGCGGTCGTTCTGCCGTGACGAGATGATCATCCCAGGCGACAAGCGACGGGCAACAAGCAGTTTTCAGCACCCTGTTGCCTGTTGCTGGTTACCTGGTGCATAACCTCCATAGTTGAAGCCGGTCTCGGCCAGCGTGAGCGGCTGGCCCTCACGCTGCAGGCCGACTTCGACGACCTCGCCGACGAAGATCCAGTGGTCGCCCAGCTTGACGGTCTCGCGAAGCTGGCACTCGAAGTAGGCCAGCGCGTCCTTGAGCACCGGCAGGCTGTTGGGGAGCGTGAACTCGACGTCGCCGAACTTGTTGCCCTCCGGCTCGACGTGCTTGAAGAAGGCGCTGGCGATCGGCACTTGGCCAGCCTCCATGACGTTGATGCAGAACAGGCGCTGCTCTCGACCATGGCGGTGGAGCGCGCATCGGCCTTGGCGCCGAGCGCAACGAGCGGTGGCGCGAAGGACGCCTGGGTCAGCCAGTTGACTGCCGCGCCGGTCATCGTCTTGTCGTCCTTGCACGTCATGACGAAGAGGCCGTAGGGGATCATCCGCAGGGCTGTTTTCTTCGCGGCTTCGTCCATCGTCGTCTCCTTCGAACTGCAGAACTGTGGCGGGGAACGACCTTATACTAGTCCCGCATGGCCTCGACCGCGATGCCCTCGCCGAACAACAAACCAGCCGCCGCCGCGCTGCTGGCCGCCGAAATGCAGCGCCTAGGGCGCGGCGATCTCTCCTACCGTCTCTGCTTCAGCGACGCCGCCTGGCGCGACGCGATGGCGACCCTGGGCTGCCCGGCGTACGAGGCTCGGCTGGCCTCGCCAACGACGCGTCGCGGCACACGCGGCAAGCTGGGCATGGCAACGATCTGCCACCTGCGGCACGGCCACGCCGGCGTCGTTTACGTGCGGACGCACGGCCGCACCTGGCACGACGTGGCCGAAACTGTGCGCCACGAGGCGTTGCACCTGGCGCGCCCCAGCTACAACCACCGGCAGGTTGAGCTGGCGCTGGGCCACGCGCCGCCACCTAGGCGCCGGGTACGGCGGCGCGTCACGCGTCGCTGAAGCGCTCTCGATACAGCAGCCTGACGACGACGCAGCGCCAGAGCAGCAACAGCACCCCGTTGGCGATCAACGCCACCACGGCGAACGAGGCCTCGAAGCTGCGGTCGAACAGCAGCGTACGCAGTCCGAGGCCGATGACCCAGGCAGGGGCCCAGCGCCGCAGCACCCCGGTCCGCCGGTGCGCTGACCTGCGCTCGTGAAAAATGGGTACGAAACCCGCGATTAGCCAACCGGCCTGAAACGGCACCCCGGCCCGCAGCAGGCCGCCCAGCGTGATGCCATCCTCGTGACTACGCAGGCCGAGCAGCGCGAAGAGGACGAAGCAGACCAGGTCGCCAGCCAGCAAAAGCGCCCGCCTGTGAGTCTTGACGGTCTGCATTTCGTGAAAGCGTAACGCTAGCGGGATATAGGGTCGAAGGGCTTCCGCCGGCCCGAACCTGCTCAACCAGGCGAAGCCTGTAATGAACATCCCCTAGGTATAAACCCTAAAGATCGCGCCCTGAGCATCCGACTATGACATATGTCCCTCTATGAGGGGCGTCATACGGAGGGAATCTCAGTGAGAGCACATATCCAACGGGCGCTTCGAGCGGCCCAAAAGGGCGAACGAGGCATCACCGGTCTCGAAACCGCCATCATCCTGATCGCATTTGTGGTGGTTGCCACCGTATTCGCGTTCATCGTGCTGACGACAGGTATCTTCAGCGCCGAGCGCGGCAAGGAGACGGTGTTCGCCGGCCTTCAGAAGGCGCGCGGCACCATGGAAATACGCGGCGGCGTCATCGTCACGGCAACGCCACCCGACGTTGACACGATCCAGTTCGCCGTCGCGACGACGGCTGGAGGTGACCCGATCCCGCTCGACCCCGCCGCCACAAACCTGCGCACCGTCATCGCCTACCGTGACGCGAACCTCTACGACCACGATGTGCCGTACACGATAACGGTTATCGTCGGCGACGTCGACTTGCTCCTGGAGCCGGGCGAACTCTTCATCGTAACGCTCGCGCGCACCGACATCGATGGTGGCGCGGGACCGCCCACGATCACGGCCAACCATCGCTGGACCCTGGAGATCCAGACTCCTGTAGGCGCGACGATTGACCTGACACGTTCGATGCCCGGTGAAATCGACACCGTCATGCAGCTGCACTAAGACATCTCCCCCAGACGGTCCCTCCGTGGGCGGCGCAGAGGAGTACCCCTTCTCTGCGTCTGTCCATCCGGCGCGATCCCGCTTCGTTGCTCGCGCCGTATCGCCTCACTACCATGAGCCCATGACCAGCAACGCCGTGCAGGGACTCACGCTGCGTTCGCGCCGCTTCGATTGGGGTGCGCGCACCTACCTGATGGGCATCGTCAACCTGTCCCCGGACTCTTTCTCCGGCGACGGCCTATCGACGGCTGCGGAGGCCGTCGCGCAGGCGCTTCGCTTCGAGGCGGAAGGCGCCGACATCATCGACGTCGGTGGCCAATCGACGCGTCCGTCCAGCGGCACGCCCGCGATCGCCGGTTTCGAGCAGCTCAGCGTCGAGCAGGAAACCGAGCGCGCCGTGCCTGCCTTGCGCGCCATCATCGAAGCTGTGGAGCTGCCGGTTAGCATCGACAGCTACCGCGCGCCCGTGGTTGAGGCAGCGCTAGACGCCGGCGCACACCTCGTCAACGACGTCTGGGGCTTCCGCAACGACCCCGAGGTCGCGGCGCTCGCCGCCCGCTTTGGCGTCCCGGCCGTGGTCATGCACAACCAGCGCGGCCGCGAGCCCGTCGACGTTATCGAGGGCGTCCGCGCCGGGTGGATCGAGAGCATCCGCATCGCCGAGACCGCAGGCCTGGCGCGAGAGCGCCTCATCCTCGATCCGGGCTTCGGCTTCGGTTGGCCGGTCGAGGACAACCTCACGATGCTGAACCGGCTCGGCGCGCTGCGCGACCTGGGACTGCCGCTGCTGGTCGGCACGTCGCGAAAGGCGACCATTGGCGCGGTGCTTGAGCAGCCTGAGAGTGAACGCGCCTGGGGCACTGCCGCCACCGTAGCGATAGCGATCGCTAACGGCGCCGACATCGTCCGAGTCCACGACGTGGCGCAGATGAAACAGGTCTGCGCCATGACGGACGCCATCGTGCGCCGCGGGACGGCCGGCTAGGGGCGCAATGGCGATCTACGTGGCCCTGGGCTCCAACCTTGGCAACCGCCAGGCCAACCTGGCCTTGGCGCTACGCATGTTCGAGCCGCTGGCCCGCGTCGAAGCCGTGTCTGCGCTGTACGAGTCGCCGCCACAGCCGCCTGCCCCACCGCCGCCCTACCTCAACGCCGTATGTCGAATCGTTACGGGCCTCACCCCGGACGCCTTACTGCGGCACCTCAAGCGCATCGAGCACCTCATCGGGCGTCGCGATGCAGAGCGCTGGGCGCCGCGCCCAATCGACCTCGATATCGCTATCTATGACGACCAGGTACTCGACGACGCTGACCTTACGATCCCCCACCCGCGTCTCACGCAGCGCGCCTTCGTCCTCCGACCCCTGATCGACCTCGACCCGGAACTCACGCACCCGGCGTCAGGTTTGCGGTTGGTAGACGTGCTACAAGGCGTCGGCAGCGACGGGCTCGTCGAGGTCACGCCGGCCGGTTGGCACGAAGCGGGTGCGGAGGGGGCTATTCGCCGCTAGGCTGAGCGGCCGCCTCGACGACGTCCTCGTCCGGCTCCTCTTCCAGCATCAGCATCGTATAGCCGACCCAGAAAGTCAGCGCGGTAAGCGCCGTCATCGCGGCGGTCATCGGCAGCGCGATAGCGAGGTAGCTGCGACGCATGGCGCCGTAAAGGAAGAGCACCATCTCGAGCGCGGCAGCGACGATGAGGATGACACCGGTCTTCTGAGCCCGGTTCATCAGGTGGCGTTCGACTCCATGGCGCGGCGTAGATCGGGCGGCAACAGGTTGGGGATCGAATCCTTGATCGGGTAAGTCTCGTTGCACGCCGCGCAGTGTAGAGATCCTTCGATGATCTCGTCCTTGTCCTCTTTGTCGATGCTCAGCGTCAGCGTGCCCTTGCAGACAGGGCACACGAGGATCTCCATCATGTCTTTACGCATCAGCTTCCTCCTGCATCCGCACGGCTCATTCTACGTAACGCCTGGCTGTCATAGAAGGCGGTGCGATCCTTAAATGTCGAGTCGCTATTTCTTGGGACGCCCGCGTCGGTTGGCGCCGTCCTCCGGCTTCGCCTTCGTTGTTTTCTTTGCCTTCGGCTCTGGTGCATCCGCAGGCGCCTTCGTTGCCTTCTTCGTCGTCGGTTGCGGTGCAGCCGCCTCCGCCTTAACGGCGCCGCGACGTCGGGACGGCTTTTCTGGCCCGGGCTCCGGCAGCAACGCGAGGTCATCGATCGTGTTCGACTTGACCTCCGCCGGCGCGGGCATCTTCGACAGGTCGATCGTCGCGACACAGGCGACGCGGTCGCCCTGGCCGACGCCCATGACGTGGACGCCCTGGGCGGCGCGTCCAATCATCGAAATGCTGTCGACGCTGGTGCGCATGACGATGCCGCTCTCCGACATGACGATCAGCTCGTGGCCGGGGTAGACGGCACGCGCCGAAATGACCCGTCCGGTGCGCTCCGTGACGCTGTGAGTGATCACGCCCTGCCCGCCGCGGCTGTGCTTCGTGTACTCGTCGAAGCTCGTGCGCTTGCCGAGGCCGGTTTCCGACAGTGTCAAAAGCATCGCCTCCGGCACCACAGTCTCCAGCGCAACGACCTCGTCATCCTTGGGCTGCAGACGCATGCCCCGCACGCCGCCGCTCATGCGAGAGGCGGAGCGAAGCCCCTTGGCGCCGAAGCGAATCGCCTTGCCCTGGGTCGAGACCATGATTACGTCGTCGTCTTCCTTGCAGAGACGCGCGAAGACCAGCTCGTCACCCTTCTCCAGCGACATAGCGATCAGGCCGGCGCGGCGGACGGACTCGAATTCCTTGAGCGGCGTCTTCTTGATCTCGCCCTTCCTGGTGGCGAGCAGCATGAAGTCCTGGTCGTAGCTCGTTGTGCTAACCACGGCGGTGACCAACTCGGCCGGGTCCATCTCGATCAAGTTGACCAGCGGCGTACCGCGAGCCTGTCGTGTGGAGTCGGGGACATCGTAGGCGCGAGTCTGGAACACGCGGCCGCGGTCCGTAAAGAAGAGCAGGCTGTCGTGCGTGTCGGCGACCAGGAGGCGGCGGATCGTGTCTGCCTCACGTACGCCCATGCCGGTGACGCCGCGGCCGCCGCGATGCTGCAGCCGGTACGTCTCCAGCGGCAAGCGCTTGATGTAGCCGCGGTTGGTCAGCGAGATCGCGATCTCCTGGTGAGCGATCAGGTCTTCTTCGCTGAAGTTCTCGATCTCCTGCTCGACGATCTGCGTCCGCCGCTCGTTGCCGTGCAGCTTCTTCATCTCCGCCGCTTCGTCTTTGATCAAGAAGTCGATCTTCTTCGGGTCGGCCAACAAGTCTTCCAGGTAGTTGATCTGCTGGATCAGCTCGCCGTACTCATCCTCGAGCTTCTGACGCTCAAGCGCCGCCAGGCGGCGCAACTGCATGTCGAGGACGGCCTGCGCCTGGCGCTCTGAGAGGGCGAAAGGCGCCTCTTGCAACCGCGTGCGGGCGACGTCGGCCGACGCCGAGGAGCGGATCGCCTGAATTACGGCGTCAAGCTGATCGATGGCCTTGAGCAAGCCTTCGAGGATGTGGGCCCGCTCCTGCGCCTTCTCGAGGTCGAACTCGCTGCGGCGGCGGATCACCTGGCGGCGGAAGTCGACGTAGTGGTCCAGCGCTGTTTTGAGGCGAATCGTGCGCGGTTCGCGGTCAACGAGGGCGAGCATGTTGACCGCGAAAGTAGTCTGCAGGCTGGTGTGCTTGTACAGCGAGTTCAGCACGCTGCGCGCCTGACCGCCGCGCCCAAGCTCGATCATGACGCGCATTCCATGGCGGTCTGATTCGTCGCGCAGGTCGCTGATACCGTCGATCTTGCGCGTCTTGACCAGCTCAGCGATGCGCGCGACCAGCGCCGCCTTGTTCACCTGGTACGGCAGCTCCGTGACGATGATTTGCGCCTTGCCGGTATGCGATTCCTCGACGTGGGTCCTGGCACGGATGACGATGCGGCCGCGGCCGTCGCTGTAGGTCTGCCGGATCGCCTGGCTGCCGAAGATGATGCCGCCGGTCGGGAAGTCCGGTCCCTTGACGATGGCGGTTAGTTCTTCCGTTGTGACTTCCGGACGCTCCAGCAGCAGCGCCAGTGCGTCGCAGATCTCGCTCAGGTTGTGCGGCGGGATGTTGGTGGCGAGGCTGACGCCGATACCCGAAGCGCCGTTGATCAGCAGATTGGGCACACGAGCCGGCATGACCACCGGCTCGTTAAGGCTGTCGCTGAAGTTGGGCTGGAAATCGACCGTGTTCTTGTCGATATCGGCCAGGATCTCGGACGCGATCGCGGTAAGCCGCGCCTCGGTGTAGCGCATCGCCGCGGGCGGGTCGTTGTCGACGCTGCCGAAGTTGCCCTGGCCGTCGACCAGCGGATAGCGCATCGCGAAGTCCTGCGCCATGCGGACCAGCGAGTCGTAGATCGGCGTGTCGCCGTGCGGGTGGTACTTGCCCATGACTTCGCCGACCACGGTGGCCGACTTCTTGAACGGGTTGCCGGCCGCCAGGTTGAGCTCCGACATGGCGTAGAGGATGCGGCGCTGCACCGGCTTGAGGCCGTCGCGCACGTCGGGGATGGCGCGGGCCACGTTGACGCTCATGGCGTAGTCGACGTAGGAGACGCGCATCTCCTCTTCGATGCTCTTGGGTCGAATGCTGCCGGCGTTGAGTGGAGTGGTCATGTGCGGACTTTCAAAGACGCTGCCGCCCAAATCACGGCGGTATCGGGCAAAGAATTGATAACCTTATCTTACCATTTGGCGCCGCTCAAGTACACGTGGAGCTCATTCTGAGTTTGATTGCACCGCCGCGGCGAAGGCGTCCCACGGCGAACGACTCGATGCCGCAAACCCCGGCGTCTCCGGCTCCGGACGCTCCGGATGCCACTGCACGCCAACGACCCAGCGATGCACGGCGTTAGAGGTCCTCTGCCGCTCGATAGAGCTCCCGCGCCTTCTCGCGCACTGCCAGCACGGCTGCCTTCTGGCGGCCGGGCTCCAACTCCAGCTCCCCACGAGACGCGGACAGCGATGCTTGGCGCATAAAATCGGACGTTGTCATGTCTCGCCTGCTGGCCGCCTTGCTGATCTCGCTCAGCTCCTGGGAGCTCATGCGCACGGAGTAGACCGACCGCACCGGTTTCGCTACACGGGCTTTGACCGGCACGAGGCCTTCCAGCTCGGCTGCCGTGTCTTTCACGGCTTCCGCTTCCCGGACCATTTCGTCATAGCTCTTCTTCATTGCCATCTTCTTTGACAAGCCTGCGGGCGAAGCGACTCTCCCAGGCGCTGATCACACGCCAGGCGCCTGGCAACTCGGCACAACGGATCGGCACGTAGAGCACGCGGCCAAGCTGGTCGGTCCCAAGAATCACGTGCGTCGCCGATCGACCGACAGGTTGTGGAAGAAGAGCGGATCGTTGTCCAGCATGTATTCAACATGTTCTGGTGCCACACCATGCTTCGCGATATGGCTGACGTTTTCATCGTCCCAAACTAAGGATGAGACCTCTACGTCATCCGGTTCTCCAACCACTGACGACTCCAATTGTAATACGGTTACGTATTACAATTCAAACTCGTACCGCCGCGGCGAAGGCGTCCCACAGCGAACGGCTCGATGCCGCGAACCCCGGCGTCTCCCGCTCTGGACGTTCGGGATGCCACTGCACGCCGACGACCCAGCGATGCGCGGCGCTCTCCAGGCCCTCGACCAGGCCGTCATCTGACGTACCGCTGACGGCAAGGCCTTGCGCAGCGCGCTCCGGAGTCACGGCCTGATGATGACGCGAGTTGGTCAATATTCGCTCCGTACCGTAGATCGCCGCCAACTTCGAGCCGGGCGTCAGTGCGACCTCGTGGAAGGCGGACGTGACGGCGTCTTCTTCACGCCCGCGGTGGGCGCCGGAATCTACGTGCTGCAGTAGCGTGCCGCCTAAACTCACGTTGAGCAGCTGATGGCCGCGACAAATCGCCAGCACCGGCAGGTCTGCTTCCAGCGCCTGCCGTAGCAACGACAGCTCGAACTCGTCACGCGGTCGATGGACCTTGTCGACTGCTGGAAGTCGCTCATCGCCGTACACGGATGGGTCGATATCGATGCCGCCGCTAAGGACGAGGCCGACGCAGCCATGCAGTGAACCGCCCGCACCTGTCGTATCGACCACCTCGAGTCCGGCTTCGCTGAGACGATCCCAGTAGTAGTGCAGACGTTCTCCGGGTACGTCCTCCCAGCGCGCGACAGCAATCCGAGGCGTCATTCAGGCGCTACTCGTCCTCTTCTTCGTCGTCGGAGTCGGCTTCCTCGATCGTAGCGAGGCTGACGTTCCCATCGCCCTCGCTGGCTTCACCGTCCCACTCTTCGCTCTCGCCCTCGTCGACGATCTCGTCGTCGTCGTCGGCATTGAGGCGCAGCAACGACTCTTTGATGTAGGGGCGCACCCCTTCGGTGCCGGCGGTTGGGAAAGAAAGGCGGGTCTGTGAAGGATCGCGGTACGTCTCCTTGATGATGACCTCGACGTCCGTGTCCCCGAGGCTCTTGACGGCGGCCGCGTATTGGTTGCCACCCTGGATCAGCCGCATCAGGCGCAGCCCGAGCTTAGGCTCCACGGGTCCGATAACCTCGCCGCCGCCATTGGCGACCTGCAAAACGTCAGCGTCCGGCTTGAGGTAGACCTCGTCGCCGGCGGTCAGCGCCGCCAGCAGTTCTCGGGGAGCATCGCGCAGTATCGTCGTGCCGGACTTGCCGACCTCCTCGATGAACAGGTCCTGGGCTACCTTTGCGACGCCTTCGCGCCGTGGCGCCAGGTCCTGCAGCCCTTCCAGTCTCTCCAGGTTACGCTTGGCGATCTGGTTAACCGGATCGCGCGCGATGGATTTTCCGTAGGCCTCGTGCGCCTCTCGGAAGCGGCCGAGCTCAAGCAGCGATTTGCCGAGACGGTTCCACGTGTCGACGTCCTCGGGCTGAGCCTCGAGGATCGAGCGATTGAGCGTAGCGGCTTCCTCCCACTTGCTCTCAATCGCTAGCTGTATCGCTTGCTCGGCGCCTTGTCGGGTGAGACGGACTTCCTCTTCACCTTCAGTAGGCGAGTTCATGCTGGACACCTCATGCTGGACGCAACAGGATAGACGTGAGCGGGACGCCTTTCATCTTGTCTGGTCGGGGTGGGCAGATTTGAACTGCCGACCTCACGGTCCCGAACCGTGCGCTCTAGCCTGGCTGAGCTACACCCCGGGGCTTTTGTTCAGGCCTGTATCGTACGGGTTTGGCTGTTCGTCATTCAAGCGTAGACTTACCTACCGACGATTGACGCCACCCCTAGTCGTGAGGCAGCCCGGTCATGCCATCCCTTCGCATCCTGATGATCAGCGCCCTTGAAGTCTGGGCCCTCTCCGGACAAGGCGGCGCTGCCTCCCTCTTCAAGACGCTGGAGGGGTACGCCAAGCGGGGTCATCGAATCGATTTCGTCGCGCCGGTCATTGGCGCCAACCACCAGCAGGGCGCCGGCATTCAGGAACCACCGCATATCGATGGTGTGACGTATCACTTGTTCAACCTGCCATCCCTAACAGAAACGCGATGGCCGCTGCCGCGCGTCGCGCGCAAGGCAGACCAGAAGCTGCGCTTCGCCAACCTGTTCCCCTTACTCGCGGCGAGGCGGGCGGCGAAGTTGCTCAAGCCGGACGGTTCCTTCGACCTGCTCTACGGCTACGAGGTGCACGGCGTCCTGGCGCAGCGCAAGGTCAGGGCACGTCACCCGCTGCCGCTGGTCGCCCGATTCCAGGGCACCGTTATGCATCCCTATCTGCGGCAGCCGCGGTCCTTGCTGCGTAAGTTCGAAGAGGTACGCGCGCTGAAGACCCCGGCTGACCTCTACGTCATGACCGACGACGGCACTCGCGGCGACGAGGTGCTGCAGGCCCTGAACCCCGACTCGGACGGCAAGGTCCATTTCTGGCGCAACGGCCTCGATGCCCTGGTCGCGGCTCCGGAGGCGACCATCGATCCAGCGCAGGCGCGCGCAGCGCTCGGTTTGGCGCAGGATGACTTCGTTCTCGTCACCGCGACGCGTCTGACTCGCTGGAAGCGCGTCGACCGCGCCGTCGACGCCGTAGCCAGGCTGCGCAGCGACGGCATCGCGGCCCGTCTGCTGATCGTCGGCGACGGCGAAGAGCGTCTCAACCTGGAGCGTCAGGCGCGCGACCTCACCCTCCAGGACCGCGTCACCTTCGTCGGGCCGGTACCGCAACCGCAGGTTCAGCGCTATCTCGCAGCCGCCGACGTGTTCCTCTCGGTCAACGAGCTGTCCAACGTCGGCAATTCGCTGCTGGAGGCGATGTTCGCCGGGCGTTGTGTACTGACGCTGGATGAGGGCGATACCCGCGACCTGATTCGCGACGGCGAGACCGGCGTGCTGCTGCCCGCTTCAGGCGAGCCTGGCGAGATCGCCGCGGCGCTGGCGATGTTGGCGGGCGACCCGCAAAAGCGCCAGAAGCTTGGCGCGGCAGCCCATCACCTCGCCGAGCGTGCCTTCTGGACCTGGGACCAACGCCTTGACGCGGAGGTCAAGGCCGTGGAGGAGCTGGTTTCTGGCCGCCTTCCGGCCGCCGTTAAATGACCCGACCCAGCGATAGCCCGGCCACCACGGGCGGCTTTCTGCTCAACGTAAACCTCGTATTCGTCGCCACGGTGGCGGCATCTGGACTCGGGTTTGTCACCGCGGTGCTGCTGGCCCGCGCGCTGGGCCCCGAGGGCCGTGGTGTCACGGCGCTGTATCAGGCGGCCGTCAGCCTCGGCTTCGCGTTTCTCGGCCTCGGTATCTCGACCGCCGTCTTCTACTATGTCGGCCGGCGCGACATTTCAGGCAGCCGCGCCATGGAGGCCGGCCTCAGCGTCACGCTGATCGCGACCGCGCTCACCGCCATCGGCGTCGCGACAGCAGCTCTGGCCTTCGATAGCAACCTCATAGACCAGGACGTGCCGTACTGGCTGGCGGTGGTGGCGATCCCGGCGCTGGTCCAGTTCCGCGCCGCTGAGGCGGTGCTACGGGCGCAGGGACGCTTCGGGGCGATGAACCTGCTCGAGGTCTCGCTGCCGCTGTCAATCCTTTGCTTCCTCGGCGTCGTAGAGCTGGTCGACGGCCTAACCATCTACCGCGCAATCGTGGCCTGGAGCTTCGCCTTTCTGCCGCCCGTCGTGATCGGCTACGCGCTGCTCGGGCCCTCGGAGTGGCCACGCGGCATCGCGGGGCGCGACCTGCTGTGGCGCGCGGTGCGCTTCGGCATGCAGGGTCAACTTGGCAACCTGATCCAGCTCCTCAACTACCGCCTCGACTCCTACCTGGTGCTGCTCCTGGTCAACGCGAGCGGCGTCGGCCTTTACTCGGTCGGCGTCTCGCTCAGCGAGGGCATGTGGCTGATGGCGAACTCCGTCTCGGTCGTGCTGCTAACCAACCTGACTGCAGGCGACGATGAGAATGCCGCGCGCATGACGCCGATCGTCTGTCGCAACACACTGCTGGTCACCGCCGCCGCGGCGATAGCTGCGGCGGCAGCATCGCCGTTCGTGGTCCCGGCGATCTTCGGCGACGCCTTCGATGACGCGGTGCTTCCCTTCCTCTGGCTCCTGCCCGGCACGGTGGCGCTGGCCGGGACGAAGATCCTGGCCGCCTACGTCTTCAGCCGCGGCAGGCCACTGATCAACGCGCAGATCGCCTTCGTCACGCTGATCGTGACCATCGCGGCGGACCTGCTGCTGATCCCGCCCTTCGAGGTCGCGGGCGCAGCCGCGGCCTCCAGCCTGGCGTACTGCTGCAGTCTGGCGCTGAGCACTGTCGCGTACCGCCGGCTCTCCGGCGGCTCGATCGCCGACGTGCTGCTGCCCAGGCCCGGCGATGCGGCGTATTACGTCGACGGCCTTCGGTCTCTGCTGGGGCGTCTGCGACGTGGCGGGGTTCAGCCGTGAGCGAGCTACCGGGGCCGCCGCTGCGCGTCGCCGTGATGGCCGACTTCGACGGCCCTCACGCGCGCGCTTGGCTGCGAACCTTCGTCGAGCGCGGTCACGACGTGCACGCCGTCTCCTACCACACACCACGCACCGAGCTACACGGCGTAACGCTGCACGTCCTCTCTCCCATACGTAGGGACGAAGCACGTAGGGACGGAGCTTCAGCTCCGTCCGCCAACGCGCCATCGCGAATCAACCGCCTGCCGCCATCCCTCCTACGCCTGGTCCACGCAATGCGCTACCGCCGCGCCGGGCTACGCCGCGTCCTGGACGAGATACACCCCGACGTCTTCCACGCCCACTACGCCGTCGAGCACGGCTTCTACGGCGCCTTCGCCGGCTACCATCCTTACGCGATCAGCGCCTGGGGCTCCGACCTGCAGGTCGAATCGCACAAGCTGCTGGGCCGGCGTATCGCGGCGTGGGCGCTGAGCAAGGCCGACCTCGTCACCGGCAACGACGCCTCGCTGGTGCAGCGCGCCGTCGAGCTAGGCGTGGCACCGGAAAAAGCAGCGGTGGTGCATCTCGGCATCGAGCCGGCGTTCCTCGAGGCGGGCGCGGGCAGCGTTAACCTGGGCGACGACCGCTCGACGCCACCCACCATCATCAGCGACCGAGCGCTGGAGCCCTTGTACAACATCGCCGCTGTCCTGCGGGCGTTTTCGTTAGTGCTTCAGGAGATGCCAGACGCGCGACTGGTCGTCGCGGGCGCTGGGCGTGACGCGGCGGGCCTAAAACGGTTAGCCGGCGAGCTGGACCTCGGCGACAGCGTGAGCTTCGTGGGACACCTCGACCAGCCCTCTCTCGCCGTGGCGCTGGCCGGCGCGCAGGTCTACGTCTCCATCCCCACATCCGACTCGCTGGCGCTGAGCAACCTGGAGGCGATGGCGGCCGGCGCCTTCCCTATCGTCAGTGATCTAGCAAGCGTCGACGGCTGGATTACCGACGGTGTCAACGGCCTGCGCGTACCGCCGGGCCACCACGTCGCGCTGGAGGCAGCGCTGCGGCGCGCCCTGGACGACGCCGCGCTACGCCGCGACGCCGCGAATCAGAACCGGCAGTTGGTCGAGGCGCGCGGGCTGCGCCGGCCCAACATGCTGCTGATGGAGCGTCATTACTACCGCCTCGCGGGCCAACCGCTGGAGGACCGGGCGATCTAGCCGCTGAGCAGGCGGTCGATCTTCGCCGCCATGATGAAGTCGTTGTCCGTCAGCCCGCCGAGCGAGTGCGTCGAGAGGTCGAGCCCGACGTTGCGATAGCCGTGGACGCGGATGTCGGGGTGGTGCTGCTCCACCTCCGCGACCTCGGCGACTTTGTTCACGAGCTCGATAGCCGCCAGGAAGTCGCCCATGCGGCGGCTGAGGCGCAGGCCCTTGCCTTCGTCCACCAGCTCCCAGTCCGGCACCAGCGCGACGCGCTCAGCGACCTCCTCCGGGGTGAGCGTCGGCGAGCCTTGGGGGTACTCCTGGCAGTGGCCGTTGAGCAGGTCGTTCAGTGTAGGCATCGCGAGCCTCCTTGCAGGTCTCGACATGCTACCAGCCCGAACGCGAAGAAGGGGCCTCTCCAGCGAGACCCCCTCTTCATCCCTTGGATGGGCTCTAAACGCTAGGCGCCACCGCCACCGCCTGCACCACCGCCGCCGACAGCGGCTTCGGGGGCAGGCGGCGCGTGCCCCTCGATACCGATGCGCGGCAGCCACTGCAGCACCGGCGGCAGGTACCAGTTGGCGTTGCCCAGCAACCGCATCGATGCGGGAACCAGCACGCTTCGAATGACCGTCGCGTCGATGAACACCGCGACCGCCAGCCCGAAGCCCGTCTGCTGCATCGCCACGAGGTTGCCGGCGGCGAAGGCGCCGAACACCACGACCATA
This sequence comes from Dehalococcoidia bacterium, assembly GCA_965197795.1. Classification (GTDB taxonomy): domain Bacteria; phylum Chloroflexota; class Dehalococcoidia; order DSTF01; family WHTK01; genus WHTK01. The sequence goes on from OZ240228.1 coordinate 2,378,521, forward strand.
ATCAGCGCCGCGCCGGTAATCAGGCGGCCGGTTGACCGCACGCCGAACGCCACCGACTCGGTGTTGTCGCCGGTCTGGTCAAAACGCTCACGGATGCGGCTGAGCAGGAAGACGTGGTAACCCATAGACAGGCCGAAGAGGACGGCGAATAGGAACAGCGGCAGCCAGGCCTCGATCGCGTCGACCTGCGGAAGACGCCGAAGCTAACGCCCTTCTGGAATACCAGGACGAGGAGGCCGTAGGCCGCGCCCACGGAGAGCAGGTTCATGACGATAGCTTTGGCCGGCACGACGATCGACCGGAAGACAACCATCAGCAGCAGGAAGCTCAGACCGAGCACGAACGCGAACAGGAAGGGCGTGTACTCCTCCGTCAGATTGATCTGGTCCACGTTGATCGCCGCATCGCCGCATCGCCGGTGACGAAGACCTCCGCGTCGACGCCGCCGAATGCGGCTGGGATGTGCTCCCCCCGCAGCCGCTCCACGGCATCGACTGCTTCGCCGGCAAAGGGGTCCGTGCCCAGCTGGAAGCTCAGGACGCCGAGGTCTCCCGCCGCGTTGGTTTCGTAACTCGCCGCGTTCAGCACCGGCTCGCTGGCTGCCGCCGCTTCGAGGTCATCCACTGCGGCCAGGACTTCCGGCGAGTTAGCGTCGCCATCGACCACGATCTCGACCAGGGCGACCGGACCGCCGCCGAAGTCAGCTTGCAGTGCCTCGAATCCTTGCTTTGAAGTAAAGCTATCCGGCATCGAGCTAACGCCGGACTGCCCCAGGTTGATGTCGAAGTACGGAATAGCCGCGAGGATGAGCAGCCCGGCCGCCAGTACCACCGCCACGACGGGGTGCGCCATGACACCGCGCGAAACGCGGTCCCAAAAGCCACCCGTGGACTGCTCATGGGTGACCGTTGGGCCCGCTTGATGCATGGGATGTAACCCGCGTTGAGCTTGTCGCCAAGCAAACTGAGGACCGCCGGTAGCAGCGTCAGCGAGGCGAGTGCCGGGGCCAGGACGACGAAAATGGCGCCGGCCGCTAGGCTTCGGAAGATGGTGTGGGGGATGAGCAGCAGGCCAAGCAGGGCAATGACAACCGTAAGTCCACTAAACAACACGGCACGCCCGGCTGTACCACCCGCGACCGCGAGAGCCTCGCTGATGCCCAGACCTCTGGCTCTCTCCTCGCGATAGCGGGAAACGTAGAAGAGCGAGTAGTCGATACCGACGGCCGGCCCATCATGATAATCATGTTCTGGACGAAGAATGAAAACTGGAACACTTGGCCGAGGATCGCTGTGAGCGCTATCGCCAGGATGATCGCGAATATAGCCAGCAAAATCGGCACGAACGCCGCCACGATGGCGCTGAACACGAGCACAAGAATGATCAGCGCCAGTGGCAGCGCAAAGACCTCCGACTTCTGAAGGTCACGCTCAGCCGTCTCGTTGAAGTCGTGATTCACCGTGGCGAAGCCACCGATCAGGCCGGTAAAGCCTTCCGCTTCGCCCACCTCCTCGACGATGTGGATAACCTCGCCGATGTTGTCACCAGCGTCATCGAACCTGTCGCCGGCCATCGTGACCTGGATCAGCGCCCGATAAAAACGAACGTTCCTTCGTTTTATAAAAGCAATCGTTGCTTCTGTCAACAGGTCTACTGCCGAAATTTGTCAGTAGTCCGAATCTGGCAAGCGAAATGTTTGGAAAATTAGTGGCTCATAGCCGCGTTGGAGCCGGCCTGGCCCGCCGCTGGCGGCGTTTTGCCGGACCAGAACGAGCCCTGGAACAGCGCTCGCGTGACATCGGCGTAGCCCTCGACGTCCATGTCCGGGTGGATCAGGTGCTGCAGCACGAGTCCTTGATAGACGCCCATCATCACCGACGCGACCGCTGTGGGATCGAGGTCTGGACTGACGTCGCCGCGCTCCTGAGCCTTCGTCATCAGCGCGGCCATCGGCTCCATGATCTTGACCCAGCCCTCGCGCATTGACTCGCCGATCTTCTCGTTTCGCGTCGCCTCAGATAGCAATTCCACCATGAGGGCGCAGTATTCGTGGTCGGCGATGCCGGAGAAATAAATATGGATCAACTCGCCCAGGATCGCCGCGGTGTCGTTCAGCTCCATCGCCTCGCGGATCGTCGCGACGTCTTCGTCGTGGCCGCGGTCGCACATGGCGAGGATGATCTCCTCCTTGCTCTCGAAGTAGCGGTAGAGCGCGCCGGGACTGAGTCCAGCCTCGTTGCAGATATCCTGCATCGTCGTACGGTGGAAGCCGCCGCGTGCTTTGCCCGCGGCGGAGGCATCTATGATCTGCTGGCGCCGGTTCTCGAGGTAGACGGGCAAGACCTTGGGCATGTAGCAACTCCTGGCCCTTCACAAAATGAAGGAACATTCTCTTTTTATCACATTTGCGGCCAGTTGTCAGGGCCGTTCGGCCTACGCCTCACACCCACCTCCGACTCAGCCTTCGGTATTGAATAAGCGCGCTATATGCCATTAACCCAGCCAAGAGAAGGCAGAGTGCTGACCCAACGAAATGGAACTCGGTCTTCCATGCGAAGACTGCAGAAACGAAAAGAATGGCAGCGCCGACGACTGTAACAAGTAGCCATAGGAGCCTCACGGCGACTACCAATCTCACGTCTACACCTTCGGCAGGATTTCGTGCGCCACAAACTCCAGGTCTTCGCGCGCCGGCGGCGTGCGGTACTGCACCATGATACGGCTGATCCCCGCGTCCTCGATCTCTTTGACCTGCTCCACGATGCGGTCCGGCAGGCCCCACAGCGCCGTCATCGGCGGACGCCTGGAGTCGGTCGACCGGAGGCGTTCCGGCGCGTTCTCGATTGCCTGCTTCACCTTGGCGTCCACCTCGGTCTGGTTGGCGCCGGAGATGTAGCCGCTCATCACGGAGCGTTCGATCTGCTTCGGGTCGCGCTTCTCCGCTTGGCAGTGCTGCTCCAGCACCTTCGCCTTGTCCTTGTAGGCCTGCAGCCCGCCCATGATCGACCCGTTCCACTCCGTCGCGTAACGCGCGACCATGCGCAGCGTCCGCTTTTCACCACTGCCGCCGATCAGCAGCGGCATCGGCTTCTGCGCCGGCTTCGGGTTCATCGGCGCGTCCTTCAAGCTGTAGATCTGGCCGTCGTAAGTCGCGGAATCGTTCTCGAACAGCGCTTTGATCACCTGGATGCTCTCCTCCAGGTTGTCCATGCGCTGCTTGACCGGCGGCAGTTCGATGCCATAGGCCTCGTGTTCGGTCTGGTTCCAACCGGCGCCTACGCCGAGGATGAAGCGCCCGCCGGAGAGCTGGTCGATCGACGCGGCCATGCGCGCCAGGACGGCCGGCTGGCGGAACGTCATCGCGAGCACGAGCGGCCCGAACCTGATGCGGCTGCTGGCGGATGCCGTGTAAGTATGCGCGATCATCGTGTCCAACGAGTCGATGGTGCGCGTCGCGCCGAAGAAGGAGAAGAAGTGGTCCGAGCGCCAGAGCGACTCGAAGCCCAGCTCCTCGGTCCACTGCACGATGTTCTTCCACTCCTCCCAGCCGACGCCCTCCTGGCTCTCGACCATTACGCCAAGCTTCATATCGTCCCTCTTCTAGCGACTTGCGACCAAACGGCTCGATGATTATGCCTTCTCCGGTAGGGAGTCGACGGCTAGCCTGCGACCATGCACGACTGTCAAACTGGATTATTATGCGGTTGCTGCCGATCCTGGTCATCATGGCGGCTTCGGCTCTCGCCTGTTCGGACAATGGGACCGCACAGACTTCGCCGATTGTCCCATCGACGGGCACACGGGATAGACCGCCCACACTCAGGAGCGGCGAAGCCACGATCGCCGCGCTCTCGGCAAGGAGTACTGCCAGGGCGCTGAATCCGCGACCCCACCGACGCCTGACTACTGGAACCGTGGCGATCTTCCATGGGGTGAGATCGTTGCCTTTGGGTTTACGCAGACGCACCGGAGAACTCTGAGACCTGCGCAGAGCTCCTGGGGGAGATGATTCCGGATGGCGCACTCGATGAAGGCGCGGGCAAGGTAGTCGAGTGCACCCTGGAGGGTATCAGCAAGCACCGCCTGGCACTCCGCTCGGACGCGAACGGCGTAATCCACCTCGTCGGCGTACAGCTATTGCTCCTCTTCACCGAGGACTTACCCCAAGGCGGTCCGCCGACTGAATGCCGCGACGTCACGGACTACATGCTGCCGGAGTCAGCCAACCCAGAGGCGATTCAAGACGGTGGCGGTGCCGCCAACGCTGTAGTCTGCGGCTACACGCCGCCAGCGCGGGGACAGGTGCCATCACGGGACCTAGTCGTCTGGGGCAGGGTAGAACGACCGTTGGCACCACCCGACTTGCCCCCGGACGTGCCTTGTTGGCAGCTCATCCTCTACCTCGGCGCACCCAGGGACACCAACCTCGACCTGCTCAACGTGACCTGCCGCCTGCAATTGCCGTGAGCTTCGGATAATGCATGTCTACTGCGCGCTCGGGCCCTGCTGCACCTTGTCGCGCAGGACGGCCTGCGCCGCGGCGACGCGGGCGATTGGCACGCGGTACGGAGAGCAGCTCACGTAGTCCAGCGCCTCGCGGTGGCAGAACTCGACCGAGCTGGGATCGCCGCCGTGCTCGCCGCAGATGCCGATCTTGAGGTCGGACTTCACGCCGCGCCCCTTGCCGATGCCCAGTCGCATCAGCCCGCCGACGCCTTCCTGGTCGAGCCGTACGAAGGGGTCGACCTCGATGACGCCCGTCTCGACGTAGGCCGGCAGGAAGTGCGCCGAGTCGTCGCGCGAAATGCCGTAGGTGGTCTGCGTCAGGTCGTTCGTGCCGAACGAGAAGAAGTCGGCGTGCCGCGCGATTTCGTCGGCGATGATACAGGCGCGCGGCAGCTCGATCATCGTGCCCACGGTGTATTCGACCTTCGTCGTCGCCTCGGCGAGCACGGCCTCGGCCGTCTCGACCGCCAGGGCCCGCATGCGCTCGAGCTCTGCCTCGATGCCGACGATGGGGATCATGATCTCCGGTATGGCGTCGATGCCGTCGGCCCGGACGGTGCAGGCGGCTTCGATGATGGCGCGCACCTGCGTCTCGTAGATCTCGGGGAAGGTAACGGCGAGGCGGCAGCCGCGGTGACCGAGCATTGGGTTGAACTCGGCCAGGTCCTGGTTGCGCTGCGCCACGGCAGCCGGCGAGACGCCGAGCGCGGACGCAACCTCTTCGATCTCCTCCGCCGTGTGCGGCAGGAACTCGTGCAAGGGCGGGTCGAGCAGACGGATCGTCACGGGCAGGCCGTTCATGGCGCGAAAGATGCCCTCGAAGTCGGAGCGCTGCATCGGCAGGATCTTGGCCAGCGCGTCGCGACGGCCCTGCTCGTTGTCGGACAGGATCATCTCTCGGACGGCCAGGATACGTTCCGGCGCGAAGAACATATGCTCGGTGCGGCAGAGGCCGATGCCCTCGGCGCCGAACCGGCGCGCCACCTCCGCGTCGAACGGCGTGTCGGCGTTAGCGCGCACCTTGAGACGGCGCGCCTCATCTACCCAGCCCATCAGCTCTGCGAAGTCCTGGTCGAGCTGGCCCTCTACCACCGGGACCGAGCCCAGCATGACCTGGCCGCTGCCGCCATCGATGCTGATGACGTCCCCTTCCGTCACCGTTACGGCTCGTCCTTCCACGTCGACCCGGAACACGCCCTTCGCGTAATCGATGCGCAGCGCTCCACAACCCGCGACGCAGCAGCGTCCCATACCGCGCGCCACCACCGCCGCGTGTGAGGTCATGCCGCCACGAGCCGTCAGGATGCCTTCCGCTGCCTTCATGCCGTGGATGTCCTCCGGCGAAGTCTCGAGGCGGACCAGGAGCGCCTGCTCACCTTTCTCGGCCAGCTCGACGGCGTCATCGGCGCTGAAGACGACCTTGCCCACGGCCGCCCCGGGTGAGGCAGCCAGGCCGGTGGCAATAACGTCGCGTTCTGCGGACGGGTCGAAGGTTGGGTGTAGCAACTCGTCCAGCTTGTCGGGCTCGACGCGCAGGACCGCCTCCTCTTTCGAGATCAATCCCTCGCGCACCATGTCGACCGCCACCTTGATCATGGCCTGGGCTGTGCGCTTGCCGCTTCGGGTCTGCAGCAGCCAGAGGTGCCCCTGCTGGATCGTGAACTCGATGTCCTGCATGTCGCGATAGTGGCGCTCCAGCGATTCGTAGACTCGCTTCAAGTCGGCGTATGCCTCAGGCATCGTCTCTTCCAGCGCCGGCTGGCCGTCCTTTTTCGAGGCGATAGTTACCGGCCGCGGCGTCCGGATGCCGGCGACGACGTCCTCGCCTTGCGCGTTGACCAGGTACTCGCCGTAGAAGCGGTTCTCGCCGGTCGAAGGGTCGCGCGTGAAACCGACGCCGGTGGCACAGTCGTCGCCGAGATTGCCGAAGACCATGGTCTGCAGGTTGACCGCCGTGCCCCAGCTACCGGGAATCTCGTACATACGACGGTAGGTGACGGCTCGCTGGTTCTCCCAGGACCCGAATACCGCCCCGACGGCGCCCCAGAGCTGGTCCCAGGGGTCCTCGGGAAATTCCGACCCGCAGCGTTTCTTGATCTCGGCTTTGTATTCAGTCACAAGCTGCTTGAGCGCCGACGCCGGTAGCTCAGTGTCCAGTTCAACCCCCAGAGCGTGCTTCTTGGCCTCCAGGATCGCCTCGAAGGGGTCGATTTCCTTGTCCTCGCCCTTGAGGCCGAGTACGACGTCGCCGTACATCGAAACGAAGCGGCGATAGGAGTCGTAAGCAAAGCGCTCATCGCCAGTCTCCCTGGCGAGGCCGGCAGCGACCTCGTCGTTGAGACCCAAGTTGAGCACGGTGTCCATCATGCCGGGCATCGAGACGCGGGCGCCGGAGCGCACCGAGAACAGCAGCGGCTTTGCGGCGTCGCCGAATTTGTGGCCGAGCAGACGCTCGACGTAGGCGACACCGTCATACACCTGGTCCTCTAGCCCCGGTGGGTACTGACGGCCGCGGTCGTAGAAGGCCGTGCAGACCTCGGTGGTGATCGTGAAGCCGGGCGGCACGGGCACACCCAGGTTCGTCATCTCGGCCAGGCCGGCGCCCTTGCCGCCGAGCAGATCGCGCATGTCGGCCGCGCCGTCCGCCTTACCTTCACCGAAGAGATAGACGTGCTTTTGCGCCGTCGTGGACTGTGCTGTGGTCATGATTCGAGCCCTCGTCAAGCTATCGTTGCCACGGGGAGAAGGCCGTCTCCTGTCCAGCTAAAATTATACAGCGGCGAATCTAACGCCCGTCGGCTTCGCCTTCCTTATCTACGAAGTCAACGCCCGGCGAATTCGCATCGCTCAGGTCCGTACTCGCAACGTCGGCGGGCGGCGGCTTTCAGGCCTCCAACCGCACCAGAGGTCGCGGGGACGCTCAGCCCGAATACGCGAACCCTTTAGAGGATTCTCGGCAGTAATCCGTCAGTGTTGGGGCCGAGGGGCGACAGTGGGGGTCCGGGTTCCTCAGCTTCGATGACGCAGCCGACAATCCGGCCGCCCCTTCAGTGGGGTCCGGGGTACCCCCGGCTTTAGTCATCACGGGTCCGGGGTTCCCCGGCTTTTACTATGTAGCGAGCGCCCCCAGCTCGCCGTACTTGCCGCGGAAGAAGAGCAGCGGCTTGCCTTCTCCGCCGCCGCTGGCGCGATGCACCTCGCCGACCAGGATCGTGTGATCCCCCGCCGGGTACGCGTCGACGAGCTGGCATTCGAGGTGGGCAAGGCTACCCGGTATCAGCGGCGCGCCGAACTCGCCCTCGATGCAGTTGAACTCCATGAACCAGCTGTTGTCCTCCTGAGGCTTGGCGAAATAGCGTGAGATGTTCTCCTGGCTGTCGCTGAGGATGTTGACGTTGAACATCTTGGATTCGACGATGTCGGCGCGGGTACGCGAATCGGTCGTGAGGCAGACCAGCAGCAGGGTTGGCTCCAGGGAAACCGACGTGAAGGCGTTCACCGTCACCGCGTGACAGTCGTCTCCTTTTCCAGCCGTAACAACGGCAACACCCGTCGCGAAATTGCCCACGACCTGCCGATAGGTCATCGCGTCAACGCTCATCGCACTCCTCCTTAGCCCGGTTCACTGAAAGGCTACACTGGTCGGCCCCTGTAGGGCATCCCTGGGGCGCTGAAATCGTTGATCTATCGCCGGATAGGCAATCTTGATAAGCCCTGGGTGACACGCCCTCGGACTCGTCGATCGAACCGTACGGTCAGATGAACGAAGCCTTCGCCGAGGCGGTTGGGCTGGCGACTCGGCTCAACGCGTCCGAACATAGACATGTAACCTGTAATTGGGTAAGTAAGCGATGAAGACCAGACTCCCCCGTGATGCGATGAAGGTGATCTCCAGCCGCCGTGGCGTGCTGGTGGCAGCGGCAGCCGCCACGGCCGTGGCCTCGGCCTGGGAAACAGGCCACCGTCGTGTGCTGCGCGCCGACCTGGCAGAACCCGGTGTCCGTATCGAAAAGCTGTCTGACCTGAGTTACGACACACAAGTGCTGGAAACCATCGCCCGCGGCCTCGAACAGGAATGGGGCGAATTTGCCTATCTCGGCTTCGCGGGCCTACGCGAAATGCTCTCCGTGGCCGGCGACACGATTTTCGTCGTGGTTGAGCGCGATGAAACCGGCGCCAAAGCGCTTGGCATCGTCCAGACGATCCTGACCGACCTCCGCGGCGACACCGAGCTGCTGCAGGCCACCTACCCCGACTTCGCTACGCTGACCAGTCCCGCGTCATGGAAGCGATCACGTAAGCACGGCGGCGACACTATCGTGCTGTTGCAAATCACCACGCTCGTCAAGTCGAGGCGCTCCGCTGGTATCGGTTCGCTGCTGCGTAACGCCGCCCTCAACATGCTCGACGCCCGCATCGCTTACGCGCTGACCACCACGCCGGTGGACGGCGCAGCCCTGGGCGACGTGGACGTCGAACAACCGAAGACCTACACAGCGGCGATGCGCTTCCACACCCGGGGCTGCGCCAGACCGGCGCGCGCGTTGCCACGCTTCAAGCAGCCGCTGGGCGAATCGACCAGGCACGGCGAGGACGTGGTGGTGATGCGCTACGCCCGCGACGAGGCCGGCGAGTGGCCGGCGCCGCGGCCCGAGATGCGGCTGCTCACGATGGGTCCGCTGCAGCGGCAGGCAAACCAATCGCTACGCCGCCTGCGACTACGCAGGCTCCGCCCCGCTCGCAAGGCGCTCAGCGACCTCCTGGCCAAGCGGCCGCCGCGCCAGATCTTCGACGAACTAAGGGGCCGCGTCAGGCGTCGCGGCCTGGGCGACGAGCAAATCCGGCCCGCCGCCTAGCCACACAGCGCGACTAGGCGCCGCGAAAAGCGACATAGGAGGCCCCGGAATCGCCGGGGCCTCTTTTTGCGCGCCGTAAGCACCTCAATCGAATCGGCCATGGCGTTATCATTGCCTGACATGCCAACAGCCAAGGAGTCATCGCCATGACCACAGTCACCTCCGAGCAGTTCCACGACCGCATCCACGACAACCACATGTACGGCCTCTGGGAGCTCGCCAGCCAGATGACACCGCACCCGATGCCGAAAGCGCGGGCGCACATCTGGAAGTCGGAGCTGTTCGAGTCGGTGCTGCGCGACTCCGGCGAGGTCGTGCCGATCGGCGAGGAGCGTAGAGCGCTGCAGCTGTTCAATCCCGGCCTCGAAGGCCGCTGGGCCACGACGAACAGCCTGATCGGCGCGATCCAGATGCTGCTGCCCGGTGAGACGGCGCGCGCCCACCGCCACACGCCGACCGCGATCCGCTTCATCATGGAAGGCCACGGCGCCTACACCGCGGTCGACGGCGAAAAGGTGCTCATGGAGCCCGGCGACCTGATCTTGACCCCGAGCTGGGCCTGGCACGACCACGGCAACGAGACCAACGAACGCGTCGTCTGGTTCGACGGCCTCGACATTCCCCTGATCCAGTCGCTGGAGGCTATGTTCTTCGAGCTCTACGATTCGCCCAAGGTCCCGCTAAGCAAGTCGGACAACGACTCGGAGCACCTGCACGGCCACGCCCACCTGGCCCCGACCTGGGTAAAGGAGAAGCCGCTGGCGTCGCCGCTGCTGATCTACGCCTGGCGCAGCGCACACGAGGCGCTGATCTCGATGCGTGAACAGCCGGGTAGCCCCGTCGACGGGATCATGCTCGAATACCAGCACCCTCAGACGGGCGGCGCCGTGTTGCCGACCATGGCCTGCTACCTGCAGCTGATCCGGCCCGGCGAAAAGCTACACGCGCATCGCCACACCGGCAGCGCCGTTTACTACGTCGAGCGCGGCAACGGTGAGACGATCATCGACGGCGAGCGCTTCGTCTGTGGCCAAGGCGATGTCTTCGTGGTGCCGCCGTGGTCGCTGCACGAGCACGCCAACACGGCGGGCGAGGACGCGATCCTGTTCTCGATCCAGGACACGCCGGTGCTGCAGAAACTCGGCCTCGACAAGCACGAGCTGTACAACGAGAACGGCGGTCACCAGAAGGTCACTTCGACGTTCCAGGCCGCCACGGTCTAGCCGCGCTCGCGAACGGCCAGGGGAGTCAACGCTTTGCCAGGCGACCTCAGCGAGATTTCGACTTCAGCCCGAAGTTGCGCTCCGCCATCTCGAGGATGCCCGCGCTGATCGAGAGCGATGACGTGGCGCCCGGCGACGGCGCGTTGAGCACGTGGATCGCCCGATCGGTCTCGACGATGCGGAAGTCGTCCACCAACCGTCCGTCGCTTTCGACGGCCTGCGCCCGAACGCCGGCGCCGCCGGACGCCAGGTCTTCGGATCGAACCTCCGGCACCAGGCGCTGCAGCGCTTTGGTAAAGGCGGCCTTGCTAAACGAGCGGTAGACCTCGTGCATGCCGGTCTTCCAGTACTTGCGCGCCATAGTCCAGAAGCCGCCGTAACCCAGCGTCCCGAGCAGTTCGCCAGGCTTGAAGCTCGTCTTGCTGTAGCCCTCCTGCGCAAGCGCCAGCACTGCGTTCGGCCCCGCCTCCACGCCGCCGTGGATCGTGCGCGTGAAATGCACGCCGAGGAACGGGAACTCCGGGTCCGGCACTGGATAGATCAGGCCCTTCACCAGATGATGCGACTCCGGCCTGATGAAGAAGTACTCGCCGCGAAACGGCACGATGCGCAGGCCGAGATCGAGGTTCATCATGCGCGCCACGCCGTCGGAATACAGGCCGGCGCAGTTGATCAGGTATTTCGCCTCGATGTCGCCGTTAGTCGTCGTCAGGTGGATGTGGTCGCGGCCCTGCAGGATCGCCTCGACCCTGGTGCCGAGCAGTATGTCGCCGCCGTTTTCGCGCACGTGCCGCGCGTAAGCATGCGTCACCTCCGTGTAGTCGATGATGCCCGTCTGCGGCGAGTAGAGGCCCTTGATGCCGGCGGAGTGCGGCTCGATCTCGCGGATGCGGTCCGCGTCGATCATCTCGAGGCCGGGCACCTCGTTAGCCGTACCGCGGCTGTAGAGCTCCTCGAGACGCGGCAATTCCGACTCGTCGGTCGCGACGATCACCTTGCCGCAGAGGTCATACTCGATGCCGTTTTCATCGCAGAACTCGAGCAGCGATTTGACGCCGGTAACGCAGTTCTGCGCCTTCAGTGAGCCCGGCTTGTAGTAGATGCCGGAGTGGATCACGCCGCTGTTGTGGCCGCTCTGGTGGCGCGCCAGATCGTCTTCCTTGTCGATGACGGCCAGCTTGTAGCGCGGGTACTTCTCTGAGATACGCATCGCGGTGGCAACACCGACGATTCCGCCGCCGATGACGGCAATGTCGTATTTGTACGAGGCCATAACGGTTCCTTTGCAGCGATCGAATTGGCCAGAATCATATTCGACCGGTGGCCGGGCGTCACGCCCTGCGCTCGTTGCCCTGATCTCGCTGCACGATCGGCCTGGCTGACGCGCCCAGAGATGCACTCCGGCGCCAAATTGTGGTTCCCTTACGGTATGCCACGAAATCGCCGCCGCAAGCACGGTTACCTGGATGAGCCGGAACGCGCCACGCTGACGCTGACCGACATGGCCTACGAGGGTCACGCCATCGGCAGGCTGGACGACCTCGTCGTCTTCGCCGAGTACGGCATCCCGGGCGAGGAGGTCGTGGTCGAGATCTATCGCAAAACGGCTGACTTCGCCAGCGCCCGCGTCGTCGAGGTGCTGAGGGCGTCACCCGATCGCGTCGAAGCGCCATGCCAGTACTTCGGCGTCTGTGGCGGGTGTCACTGGCAGCACATCGCCTACGAACGCCAGCTGGAGCTCAAGCACCACGTGGTACAGGAGCAGCTGCGGCGCATCGGCAAGTTCGAATCGCAGCCGGTCAACCAGACCATCGGCGCCGCGGACGCCTGGGGCTATCGCAACCACCTGCGCCTCAGCGCCGGGCGCTACGGCGACATCGGCTTCATGCGGCGCGGCAGCCACCACTTCCTGCCGATCGACCGCTGCCTCATCGCCGACCCCAGGATCAACGACGCGATCGCGCTGCTGCAGGGCAAGGGCGCCGGGCTACACCAGGTGGAGCTACGGGCCGGCGTCAACACGGGCGATCTCATGCTGCAACCGGACATGACGCAGCGTGAACCCGCGGCGCCGCCCAGCAAGAAGGCTTACCGCGAGGCTCTACTCGGCCGCGAGTTCCAGATCTCGGCGCCGTCCTTCTTCCAGTCCAACACGGCGCAGGCCGAACGCCTGGCCCAACTCGTGCGTCAGCAGCTGGACCCTCAACCGGACGAGCTGCTGCTCGACGCCTACGCCGGCGTCGGCACGTTCGCGGCGCTGTTTGCCACCGACGTGCGCCGGGTCATCGGCATCGAGGAGTCGCCGGCGGCGGTGGCGGACGCGGCGCTGAACCTGGCGGACGTGCCCAACGTCCGCTATATCGAAGGCAAGGTAGAGGCGGTGCTGCCCGAGCTGCAGGAGAAGCCCGACGCCGTAATCCTCGACCCGTCGCGCGTCGGCTGCCACCCGGACGTCATCGCGGCGATCCTGCGGCTGGCGCCGCGCAAGCTGGTCTACGTCTCCTGCGACCCCTCGACCCTGGCGCGCGACCTGCGCCTCCTGGTCGACGGCGGCTTCGAGCTGCTGGACGTCACGCCGCTGGACATGTTCCCCCAGACCTACCACATCGAGTGCGTCGCTTCATTAAAATGGCTTGAGGGAAGTCTACACGGACCTGTCGGTGAGCGACCAGGCGGCGACGGTAGAGGCGCTCGAGGAGATGCTCGGAGGGAGTAAGGGATGAAGCTCGTAGAGTTAAGCGTGGCGAGTCTGTTTGTAGACGGCGTGCCGCGCCCAGTATGGGTCAACATCGAGCATATTTCGACGTTGGAGCCCGACGGCAGTGCGGTCCGAATAGTCCTCCTGGGAGGCACATACACGGTCATGGCCCGCGAGAGCTTGGATGAGATCATGGGTCGCATCAAGATCGCAGAGGCCTCCGGGTAGCAAATGGGTAGCACGGAATGGCTTCTAGACCTAAAATGTGGTTCAAGTAGATTCGAAATGATGGCATCCCCCGTCAGTATGTGTTCCCCCAGACCTACCATATCGAGTGAGTAGCCCACCTCCGTCTGGCGGAAGAGATGCCGTCGGAGCACCCGTGAGATCATGGCACGCTTACTGCTCGTACGGCATTGTCAGGCAGCGTGGTTGGAAGACAACAAGTCACGTCCGCTGTCTGAACTTGGGCTGGAGCAAGCCGTAAGACTCGGCACCTGGCTGCGAGAGCACTGGCCAGCCGACGCCATAGTCAGCAGCCCGTATCGGCGTGCTGTTGATACCATCGCGCCGTTCGCGGCTGGGTCAGCCCTGGAAATCGCGCTCGACGACCGGCTGCGTGAGCGCGAAGGGCCCTTCCGGGCGGCGGCCGCAGAGCACATCGCCGCCGCCGAAGCATGCTTCGCGGACCATTCGCTACGGCTCGAAGACGGGGAAACGGGCTTCGAGACGCAGGAGAGGGGCTGGCAGGCGATCGAGGCTGTGCTTCAGTCCTCGCACGCCTTGCCGGTGCTTGTAACGCACGGCCAGCTCCTGAGCTTCACGCTGGCGCGTATTGACGGTACGACGGGCGTTGAGCGCTGGCGGTCGATGACAACGCCAGACGTGTTTCTGCTGGAGTCGATTGGGCCCAGGGGATACCGCGTCGAGCGGGTGTGGAAGTGACCTAGCCAAGGGCTTAGACCTATCACATCGAGTGCGTCGCTTACCTGCGGCAGCGCTCAGAGTGGCGAAAGGCCTGTCTATCACGAGTTGGTGATCCGTGACCTTGCGCCATGAGAATCGACCCGCGTAGTCTTACGTTCCGTCAAATAAGACTTCATTCAGGAGGCAAACGATGGCAACCCTATTCGCTCGACACACGGTTTCGGACTACGCGGCGTGGCGAAAGGTCTACGACGACACCCAAACTTGGGCAAAGACAATGGGTATGACTAGTGCGAGCGTCTACCAGCTCGACGGAAACCCCAACGACATCACTGTTTACCACGAGTTCGACTCGATGGATGACGCCAAGAAGTTCGCCAACAGCAACGAACTCAAGGAGCATGTGGGGAAAGCCGGTGTCGTCGGAGCGCCGGACATCTGGTTCGCCAACCGCGTCTAGAAACACACCGCCTTCTATGCCCACGAGAGGAGGGCCCCTCGGCCCTCCTCCGCCCGCCCCTGGACGCTTCGTCCTGGCCTCCGCCTCGCCCCGCCGTCGCGAGTTGCTGGCCGGCGCCAGCCTCGACTTCGAGGTCGTGCCGTCCGCCGTCGACGAGGCGTCGTTCAGCGGTGGACGCCCCGACGCCCTCGTGCGGCGCATCGCGCGGGCGAAAGCGGCGGACGTTGCGTCGCGGCGTCCCGACGCGGTCGTCCTGGCCGCCGACACCTTCGTCGTCCAACGCGGCGAGGTCCTGACCAAGCCGCGGGACGCCGCCGAGGCCCGCGAGATGCTGGCCAGACTGCGCGACCGGACGCATCGCGTCCTGACCGCGGTCTGCCTCATCGCCCCGAGAAAACGACCGCGCCTTGAGCAGGCGGTGACACGAGTCCGCATTCGGCCCTACGGCCGGGATCAGGTCGAGGCCTGGATCGCCCGCGGCGAACCCTTCGACAAAGCCGGCGCTTACGCCATCCAGGACCCGGTATTCCTTCCCGTTCAGTCGTACGAGGGCTGTTATTGCAACGTCATGGGTTTGCCGATGTGGACCACGCTGCGCCTACTGCGAGAGACCGGCATCGGCCGGCCGGCGTCGGGCGACATGCCCGCGGCGTGTAGCGCATGCCCTCTCGCAGCGCCCCGCGTATAGTTGGCGCCATGCTGAGCAAGAGCGGCCTCAAGATCGGAATCGCGCTGCCGCAAGGCTTCGGCGAGGGCGCCGTGGACCTCTCGCAGTTGCGTGAGTACGCGCAGCAGGCCGAGGCTGCCGGCTTCGACGACCTCTGGACGATGGAGCAGATCACCGGCCGCCACGCCTTCCTGGAGCCGGTCACGCTGCTGGCTTACCTGGCCTCGGTCACCCAAAGCGTCCGGCTCGGAGTGGCGGTGCTTGTCACCAATCTCCGCAACCCCGTCCAGCTCGCAAAAGCGGTTGGCACCGTCGACCACCTCAGCGGCGGTCGTCTCACCCTCGGCGTCGGCCTCGGCACCAACACGCGGATGTACGGCGCCTACGGCCTGCCCGAGGACCGGCGCGTCGCGCGCTTCATCGAGGGCATCAGGGTGATGAAAGCGCTGTGGACGCAGGAGAGCGCTGCGCTGGAGGGTGAGTACTGGCAACTCGGGGGCGTCCCCATGCAGCCGAAGCCGCTGCAGAAGCCCCATCCGCCGCTCTAGTTCGGCGCCCACACCGAGGCGGCGCAGCGGCGCGCCCTGCGACGCGGCGACGGCTGGATGGGCGCCGGCTCGACCGACATTGAGGAGTTCTTCGTCGAGCTGAAGCGCGTCAAGCGACTGCGCGCCGAAGCCGGTCGCGACGAGACCAGCTTCCCGCAGTCGAAGCGCATATACCTCTCGGTCGACGCGACGAAGCGAAGGCGAAGCAGCAAGTGGAGCAGCATCTCGGCGACTTCTACGGCGGTGGCGGTGACCGGGCCGGCTCGTGGTCCGTCTACGATCCGCCTGCCAAGGTTCCGGAAACGCTGCAGCGGATGCGCGAAGCCGGCTTGACGCACCTGATGCTGCACCCCGCGCCGGTCGATATGCGGCAGCTGGAGCTGATAGCGTCACAGACCGCGCTCGAACTCTAATCGGACTTTATAACGCCATTATCACGTCTATTGACATTCTCCCTTAAACAGTAGAATCTACTGTACTACTCAAGTTATTCGACGAAGGAGGAAGCCCCATGACGAAACGAACCAACCGACTACTGCTCCACGCCTGCCCTCGCTGTCACGGCGACCTCTTTCCGGACGACGAGGACACCGGCTTGCTGGCCTGCCTGCAGTGCGGACGCCGCATCCCGGAAGCGCAGCTCATGGTCGCGATCGCGCCGGCGCAGCAGCTGGCGACCGCGGCCTGACTAACCCGACACCCGAGATCAAGAGGCGAGCCCTTGGGCTCGCCTCTCTGCGTTACGGGACTTCGCCACACATCGATTCGACATCTGTTGCTCGATGCCCGACGCCTGCCGTACGATCTGCGCGCCCTGCTTTCTAGCCGAGCCTCCTGAGCAGCTCGGAAAGGTTCCAGCATGAACGCGCCAGACCTGCATCAGATAAGCCTGACCGTCAACGGCCAGCAACACAGCGTCAGCGTCCCGGCCCGTCGCATGCTGGTCGACATGCTGCGCTACGACCTCGGCCTGACCGGCACCAAGGAGGCTTGCAGCGTCGGCGTCTGCGGCGCCTGCACCGTCTCGCTGGACGGTCGCATCGTTGCCTCCTGTCTGACCCTCGCCGTCCAGGCCGACGGCGCCGAGATCACGACAATCGAAGGTCTCGGCACGCCGGAGCAGCTCAGCCCGCTGCAGCAGGCCTTCATCGACTGCGGCGGCTTTCAGTGCGGCATCTGCACCCCGGGCCAGATCGTCGCCGCCACGGCGCTGCTGGCTGAGAACGCCAAGCCGACCGAGGACGAGATCAAGGAGTGGCTCATGGGCAACCTCTGCCGCTGCACCGGCTACTACCAGATCATCGAGTCGGTTCAGAAGGCGTCCGGGCAGCTCTAATGCGCGACTTCTACTTCCACTCGCCGGCCACCCTCGATGAAGCGCTTACGTTGCTCGACGAGCACCAGGACGACGGCCGCCCGATGGCCGGTGGAACGGCGCTCATCGTGCTCATGAAGCAGTCGCTGGTCGACGCCGACCACATCATCAGCCTCGGCCGCATACGAGGCCTCGACGGCGTCCGGCAGGAAGCCGACGGCCTGCACATCGGCGGCCTGACGCGCCACCGTGACGTCGAGACCTCGGCGCTGGTCAAGCAACACGCGCCCTTGCTGGCCGACGTCTACCGCTCCGTGGCCACCATCCGTATCCGCAACGTCGCCACGGTCGGCGGCGGCATCGCCCACGCCGACCCGGCTCAGGACCCGCCGCCCGGGCTGATCGCGCTCAACGCCAGCGTCAAGCTGGTTTCCAAAAACGGCGAGCGCACCCTGCCGATCACGGACGTGTTTCAGGACTACTACGAGACTGCGATCCAGCCCAACGAGCTGCTATCGGAGGTGATCATCCCGGCGCTGCCGGCTTCGGCGAAGACCGCCTACCTCAAGTTCCTGCCCCGCACCGCCGACGACTACGCCACCGTTGCGGTCGCCGCGCGCGGCGAGGTCGAAAACGGAACGGTGCGTAACCTCAGAGTCGCGCTCGCCGCCGCCGCCTCGACGCCGGTGCACGCCACGGCCGTCGAACAAGCGCTGGAGGGCCAGCAGGCTACGCCGGACAACATCCGCCGCGCCGCCGAAGCCGTCGCCGACCAGGTCGACCCGCTTGACGACTTCCGCGGCAGCGCCGGCTACAAGCGCGACATGGCCGTCGTCTTCACACGCCGCGCCCTCGAGCGCATCCTGCTTTAGCGAGCCTTGAGTTGAGATTCGAGCACAAGGTCACCGTCGACGCGCCGCGCCAGAAGGTGCGCGAATTCCTCGACGACTTCTCGAAGGCCGCTTCCTGCGTGCCCGGGCTGCAGGACCTCAAATCGCTGGGCAACGACGAGTTCGAGGGCACGATCCGGGTCCGCATCGGCCCGCTCGGCCTCAACGTCGCCGGCCACGCCACGGTTGAGCGCTCCGCCGACGGCAACTGGCGCGTCAAGGGCGACGGCCGCGACCGCCGCGTCGGCACCAGCATGACGGCCGACGTCGAGGCGAAGCTAAGCCAGGTGACCGAATCGCAGACCGAGGTCGAGCTGGTAGCGGACGTGAACTTCGCGGGGCGTCTGGCGGAGCTGGGGCAGCCGCTGATCAAGCGCAAGGCAGATTCCTTCGTCGGCGATTTCGCCGACAACCTGCGCCAGGCGATCAACGCCAGATAGCCAAGGCCTCCATCCCGGCTAGGTGGACAGCCGCCCTCAAATAAGTGGTCACTTTGGGGACTGTCCAGACCACTGTATCCTGCTGAAAGAGATGATTAAGACGACGACATCCCGCATAGGACCGGGTAACTCCGCGAAGCCGCTCTTTCCGCCGAACAGGGCATGGTGGATTGACACGTTGCGATATCCACCGCTTCTCCTAATAACCTTGGCGGTCAATAAAAGCCTGCTTTGCTGCCTATTAAGGGCATTAGTGAACAAGGGACCGAATCGCGACGAGCCGATGAGTGGAGCTGGCAGATTACTTGGGCACTCTTAGACCTCTTCTGCGCGCGGACACCGGAATGGGAGCACCAAAGGGCCCCCGGCGTCAGCGTCCGTCAACGCGGTCCAGACTTTGACCCCGTATTGAGACGCTTAGCGGAGTACCCGGAAGACACTGATTTGCTGTGCCGCATCGCTGGCAAATCAGCACGAACGCAAGATGACTTTTTTCTGGCAGTAATGACTCTTCAGAAGCTACGAAGGGCCCCCCGCGGGTACCCCAGCCGACCCGATTGGCAGACTATTCTTCGTGTCCTGACGATTGAGGCAATCAGATTCATAGCTTTGATGCCACTTCGGGACGCGATTATCTGCTTCAACACTAACGCGGCAAACTTTGCCGCATACGAGCCCGTCGACACGCAATATGACCTGCGCATCTCCGCGCTTGATGGGCGGGCCTCAGTAGACAAGGACGCGTACCAAAGAGATCGAGGCGAGTAAAGGCATACGCCAATAGGATGGGTATCCGCGAATCTACGCTGTTGCCAATTCCGCAGCCGTACGGATGGCACCGATATCACACCCGTGCATGCGAACGACAGTGGGAAGAGTCCGCGAAAGCTCAACCATTTCGGCTACGAGACAGTGGTCCAGGCGAGCTGCCATTGGTGGAAAGGGTGCCGGACTACCCACCAGACGCTCATTCAGATCCCTGTTCGCCAGATCCATCGCACACATGGGCATACGAAGTAACTTGGGAGGCCCTAGGGGGCATTGGTGATCCTTCGCACGAGGGAATGTGTTTGAACTGGATTGGGCCTTCGCTGCGAGCAGAAGGACTCGCCTTTGAGAATCGTTTAAGGCACCTGCGTGAAATGGCTCTCGCGGGCCAGAAAGTGGTCACCTAACATCGACCGGAGAAGTGATGACTCAAGGATAGGTTCGCCTCCTCCGCTCCGAGGCAACTGGTAAGAAAGAGGAGACGTGGACCCCGCTAGTATCGTGAGCCTGATTGTCGCAATTCTCACAGCCATTCGACTCCTGCAAGAGATCATTTGTCGGCTGAAGCCCTAAGCTGCCAAGACTCGGGCTTCATGCTGACCATATGATCGTTCGCGGTTTCGCCTCCCATCTCCGCCACGTACTATGGAACAGTAAGCCCACACGTAGTTCATCCGGGAGGCCTGATTGGGAGCCACCAGCGACATCGCCGAGTTCGCCGTCAAGACGCACTTCGAAGACCTGCCCGGCGACGTCGTACACGAGGCCAAGCGCGACATCATCAACGTGCTGGCGGTCAGCCTCTACGCCGCGCGGGATCCGTCCCTGCAGTACCTGATTTCGATGTTCAACGAAGAAGGCAGCCGCCCGCGCGCCACGGTCTGGGGCGCCAACGCCCGTACCGGGCTGGGCAACGCGGCGCTGGCCAACGGCTACACCGCCCACCTCGAGGACTATGACGATACGCACTTCCCCACCGTCGCCCACCCCACGGCGCCAACCCTGCCCGCCGCGCTGGCGATCGGCGAGAACCGCGGTGCTTCCGGGCGAGACCTGATCACCGCCGTAGCGCTCGGCATCGAGACGGTCTGCCGCACCAGCCTCTCGGTCCACCCGTGGCACTACGACCTCGGCTGGCACATCACCGGCACGATGGGCGTCTTCGGCAGCGCCATCGCGGCCGCGAAGATGCTCGGCCTCGATGCCGATCGCACCGTCGGCGCGCTGGGAGCCGCCGGCACGCAGGCGGCGGGCGTCCGAGAGGCCTTCGGCACCATGGCGAAGCCGATGCACGCCGGACGAGCGGCGCAGGCGGGCGTCGTCTCCGCCTTGCTAGCGCAAAAGGGCTTCACGTCCGCCAGGACAATCCTCGAAGGTCGTCGCGGCGTCATGGAAGTTATGTCTACTGAGCACGACCTGTCGCGCCTGACCGACGGCCTTGGCGAGCGCTGGGAGATCTTCAAAAACGGCCTCAAGCCGTACTCCTGCGGTGTCGTGTCTCACCCGGCGATCGACGCCGCGATCGCGCTACGCGGCCACGCCGGCTTCGACCCCGCCGCGGTCAAAAGCATCGAGGCGGACGTGCACCCCCTGGTGCCGGAGCTGATGGGACGCATGGAGCCGGATGTCGGCCTCGCCGGCAAGTTCAGCTGCGCCCACTGCATCTCGGTCGGCCTCGTCGACGGCGCGGCCTACCCGGCGCAGTTCACCGACGCCAAGGTGGTCGACCCGCTGCTCACGGACCTGCGCCGTAAGGTCCAGTTCAACGTCGTCGACGGCATCGGCGAGGACCAGGTCGAATTGCGGGTCACGATGCAGGACGGCAGCGTTCTGACCGAACGGGTCGAGCACGCCAGCGGCTCGCCGGAGAACCCCCTGAGCGACGAGCGCCTGGCCGAGAAGTTCATGACCATGGCGAGCCCAACGCTGGGCGAAGCCGACGCCCGCGAACTTCTTCAGCAACTCTGGCAGCTCGAAGACGCATCGAACGTCGGCGGCCTTGTCCCCTGACAAACGCCACCTCGCATTACTCCTGTTAGCCGACCTCACAATCGGTTGCATCCGGACGGGCGATCCGTCGACTGAGTCAGCCGGCGGTGCGTCCGGCACCGGCGCTGCCTCAGCCGCCGTGATCATCGCCACGCTAACGCCGGAGGCGACTCTGGCGCGTCCCACGACGACCACGCCGCCAACCCGGACGCCTCAACCGGAAGCGACGTCGCTGCCGCCCACCGAAACGCCCTCATCCACGACGCCAACTTCCACGCCCACGGCCACCTTCACTCCGACCCCCTCTTCGTCTCCGACACCAAGCCCAACGCCGACGATCACACCCACTCCCACCCTGACGCCGACGCCGATCATCATCGCCGGCATCGTGCTATCGCAGCGAGAGCACCAGCTGTTCGCGGCGCATAACCAGCTTCGCGTCGGCCAGGGAGTCGCGCCGCTCGGAATTGAACCCGGTCCTGATGGACGTCGCGCGAGAGCGTGCCCAGACGATGGCCGACAGCGGCGTCTTCTCGCACTACGCCCCCAACGGCGACACCGTCTTCGACCTGCTCGACGACGCCGGCTACGCCTTCGGCGACGCGACGGAGAATACCCACTTCAACAACGTCGCGTCGGGAGAGGTCTCGTTCGCCATGAGCGAGTATCGGAGCAGCCCGCCGCACCTCGCCAACATCCTCGATCCCGGCTTTCGTCGCGCCGGCATCGGCTTCGTCACGTCAACCTCCGACGTGCACTACGTCGTCGTCGTCTTCTCCGACTAGCTCACGGTTTGAATCGCGCAGCGAACGGCCACGCTAATGCGCCGCCTCTTCGTCGTGACGGCGCCAGGCGGCCTCCGAGAGTAACTGCAGGCCCGAAGCCACCAGCGAGCGACCGCCGAGCACGACCGGTATCGGCGCCTCGCACGCCTCGGAGGTGAACTCGCGCGCCCAGTCGTCTGAGATGCCCGCTGGTTGCATGGCGTCGGAGAGAAATCGGTCCGATCGCGACGGCCGCAGCCCCATGTGCGCGAACAGCGGCCGCGTGTCGATGAACGCCGCCTGCCCCATCTGCGGCAGCTCCTCGAAAAAGCGGCTCGCGCCGACGCTTTGCAGGTGGAAGCCCAGCATCGACCGCGCCTTGCCGTCCACGTCCCGGCCGGCGGCCTGCAGTCCGCGCTCCTCGGCGAACAGGCGCACGCGGCAGGCCGTCTCCGATTCCAGGTACTGCCACGTCTGCGTGCCGACCCGGCCCGCTACGATCACCTCGGCATCGCGCTCGGTGAACAGCCGAGACGCTCGCTCGAGCCGCGACGTATCGATCCCTAGCGAGTCGATGTGGCGTTGCAGGTTGGGGCCGGCGCCTCCGGCGTAAGCCAGGATCGCCAGGTCGCCCGGCGTGTCGATGTCGAACTGGTTCTCCATCGTACGTGCCAGCGACCGGTTCTCCAGGCCTGCTTCGTCGCGTAGCAGCCGCGGCATGACCCGATCGTTATCGGGCAGCTCGATCTGCTCCACCGTCTTGCCGGGCACGAATCCGATCAGGTCGGCCGAGAAGAAATTGTTGGCCACCACCGCCTTCTTCGAGCGGCGTAGCTCGTCCGCCACCTTCGCCAGCTCCGGTGCTTTGATCAACGGCAGGCCGTTGCCCGCGTAGACCGGCCGCTCGAGCCCGTAGCGCGTCACGACTCCTTTGATCCGCCGCCCGATGTGAAACGGCTGCCCCGGCAGGTCGACGTCTATTTCCGTGCGAGCCGGCAGGCGGCCTTCCAGAGCCTCCGCCGAGGAGCGGTCCGTCACCAGGACCTGGCCCGCGAAGGCGCCGCTCGCGACCGCCTCCTCCAGCATGTCCAGGCCACATTCGCGCAGCGCCTCGGCCAGGGCGTCTTCGGCGGTACTGCCGCCGAGTCCGCCGCAGAACAGGATAAGCATCGGATCGTGGATCATCAGTCCTCGCGCGCCAGCGTGAGCCCGCTGACCTCGGCGACGCCGGCGTTGAGCAGCTCAATCGCGCCAGCGTTGAGCGTAGCGCCGGTAGTCGCAACGTCGTCGATTATGAGGACGCGACGACCGGCCACGCTGCCCACCCGCGCCACTTCGAACGCACCGGCGACATTGCGGCGCCGCTCGGCCGCCGTCGCGCTCTGAGCTTGTGGCGCTACGCTCCCAGTGCGCCGCAACGCCTCCACCAGCGGCACGCCAATTCCCCGTGATACTTCTTTCGCCAGCAGCGACGCCTGGTTGTAGCCGCGGCTTCGCCTGCGCCCCGCGGCGAGCGGCACCGGCAGGATGACCTCAGCATCCAGGCCGTGCATCTCGTAGCAAATCGTCATCTGCTCGGCCAGCGTCCCCGCTAGACTGCTCCGCCCGCCGAACTTGAAGGCCTGCACCAGCTTGCGAACGTCCCCCTCGTAGCGATAGACGGCGCGCAGCCGCGTCAGCTCCGCCGGATGTGCGGCGCAGGCAGCACATTTTTCACCGCCCAGCGGCAGCCAGCACGCGCCGCAACGGCGACCGTCGGCGCGCGGCAGAGACGCCTCGCAGGGGCCGCCCAGAAACGACCCGTGCCTGGCGCAGAGCGCGCAGCGTGGCGGGTACAGCAAATCCAGCGCCAGCCCGCCGAGACGTGTCAGGTTGCGTGTCACCATCGGACTCGGAGTATAGCAAGGAGCCCGAGGGCCGCCGGGCGCGGTGCTAGAATCGATCTCGTGAAGGTATCGCTGCTGCTCTTCGCCGGCCTGCGCGACGCCATCGGCGAACGCAGCCTCTGCATGGAGCTCGACGAGGGGTCGACCGTGGCCGACCTCAAGCGGCGACTCGGCGTCGACTATCCGCGGATCGAACCGATGCTGGAGACCGTGGTCTGCGCCATCGACGACGATTATGTTAGCTTCGAGGCGCCCCTGCACGACGGCGCCGAAGTCGCGATGATCCCACCCGTCAGCGGCGGCGCGGTCGTCGATACGTCATCGGCGCTGTGCCGGCTGACGCACGACGTCATGGATCCTCAAGCGCTGGCTGATCTGGTGCGGCGCGACGAGGCCGGAGCGTTAGCGCTCTTCTACGGCAACGTGCGCAACCACAGCGAAGGTCGCGACGTGGAACGGCTGGAGTACGAAGCTCACGAGAGCATGGCGGTCGCGAAGATGCGCCAGGTGGCGGCGGAGACCAGGCGCCGCTTCCCGCAGATCAGCGAGGTCGGGGTCTGGCACCGCGTCGGGACGCTGCAAATCGGCGAGACGAGCTTGCTCGTCGCCGTTTCCTCACCGCACCGTCAGGAGG
Organism: Dehalococcoidia bacterium; assembly: GCA_965197795.1. Lineage (GTDB taxonomy): Bacteria > Chloroflexota > Dehalococcoidia > DSTF01 > WHTK01 > WHTK01. The sequence goes on from OZ240228.1 coordinate 2,403,092, forward strand.
CGTTCGAGGCCTGCCACTGGTGCGTCGACCATGTCAAAGAAGTGGTGCCCGTCTGGAAGAAGGAGCACTGGGTCGGCGGTGGCGGCGAATGGGTACCCGGCCACCACGTCGATGTCACCTAGGGGACTCGAAGGCACCCGGCGACCAGGCCCCTTGCTTCGAAGAGAGGCTTCGTCGCTACCCGAGGTTGATTGGTTACTCCGCGCTGGCGCCGACGTGGACTTCGCTGTCGGTACGCTGGCTGGAGAAGCAGTCGTTGCAGTAGACCGGCCGATCTAACCGCGGCACGAAAGGCACCGTCGCCTGGTTGCCACAGGACGCGCAGGTTATCGTCGTACCGCCTTCGCGGGAACCGCCAGTACGCTCGCGCCGACGGTTAGCGCGGCAGTTCGTGCAGCGCTGCGGCTCGTTCATCAGGCCCTTCTCGAGGTAGAAGCCTTGCTCGCCGGCCGTGAACACGAACGACTGCTCGCAGTCTCGGCAACGTAGCGTCTTGTCCTGGAATTCCATGCGGCCCCTCCTCCACCCCGATACCATCGAGGCCTCTGCAAGCAGGTTGTTGCTCTCCACGAGCGGCGGGCGGGGCCGAGAGTCTGGGTGACTTTAGCTAGCGCCTTCTGGTGTTGTCAATACACCTCATAGACGACGCGATTGAAGGTATGTCTAGCGGCCTGCCTGGCGCCGGCGGGGTCGCTCACGCTGCTGTGAGACCCCGCCGCTCCGACCCATCCTGGGCCGCTGGCGCAGGTCAACGCGGTAGGCCGGAGCCGTGATCGGCACCTCGGTGCAGACACCCGGATCGTTGAGCCGGGCGATGACGCGCTCTTCGATCACCCGGCCGATTGCGTCATCGGTTGCCGTGAAGACGGTCGGCAAACGCCCGGCGTAGCGATGGTTGATCAGCTGGAACAGGCGGTCGCGCACCCAAAGAACGTCAGATTGCGCGCCGAGGTCATCCAGAATCAGAAGCGGCGCATTCTTCAGCTGGTTGAAGCCCTCCAGGAAGCCTGGACCCGTCTCGTCACTCATCAGGTGTCGCAGGTAGTCCAGCAGGTCCGCGACGAAGAAGAAGACGGGACGCTCGCCGCGGGCTCGGGCGCGGTTGGCGATGGCGGCCGCCAGGTGCGTCTTGCCGCAGCCGTTCGGCCCGAAGATCAGCAGCCAGCCCTCGGGCGCCTCGGCGAAGTCCATCGCGGTGCGGTAAGCCGTCTCCAGGCTCCAGCGCTCGTCCGGGCTGAGGTGTGGTACGGCCGTATCAAATGTCTCAAACGTCATGCTGCGAATGCGGTCGAGGTCGAGCGAGTCCGGCAGATCGATAGCGATTGCGCGCGCCGCCGCTTCGACGTAGTAAACACGCGCGATCGCCGGGTCCGTCAGCCGCATACGCAGCCGTTCGTCGATGCGCTCGATGCTGAGGTTCGTCGTCACCACGGTGGGAAGCTGGGCGTTGTAGCGGTGGTTGAGAATCTGGAATAGCTTCTCCTGAGCCCACGCTGTCGAGCTTTGAGTGCCGAGGTCGTCCAGGATCAGGACGGGCGCTACGCGTACTTGCTCCAGCAGCGCGTCGTAGCCCATCTCACTGTCGGGACGATACGAAGCGCGCAGGTGGTCGAGCAGGTCGGGCACGACGACGAACAGCGCCGGCTGGCCCTTCTCCAGACAACGGTTCGCGATCGCGGCGGCCACATGCGTCTTGCCCGCGCCGGAGGGCCCGTGCACCAGGAGCCAGCCGGCTGGCTCCTCCGCGAAGCCGCGCGCGTCCTGGACGAGGCCGCGGAACAGCTCGCGATCGCGCGGGTTGGTGCTGCGGCCGTGCTCCACCAGGTTTTCGAACTTGAGCCGCGTCAACGGCCCCAGGGATGAGTAACGCAGCAGCCGTTCGAGACGCGATTCGGCTGTCTCGGCCCGCACACAGTCGCACGGCACCGCCTTGCCAAACTCCGGATCGTCCAGCGGGACGTCACGACGCAGAAAACCCGCTCCGTGACAGCTCGGACAAACGTCGCTTGCGTCCTCCTCGGGCGGGTTACTCCCCGCCGCTGAGGTCGCGATAGCGTCGGAGGAGCTGGGCTCGGGCGCTGTTACCCTCGCCAGGATCTCGTCCAGCCTTTTCACGCGTCCGTCCTTCCGTGGCCCATCGCTTCAAGATGGCTTCGATGTAGCGCCAGGAGCGTTTGTTGAGCAGCGCCGCCTCGCGCATCGCCTCGTCCAACCACTCGACCGGGTAAAGCTCCTCCGCCTCCTTCAGTTCCTCCGCAACCAGAGGTGAAATGGGCCCAATGTTCGCTTCGTACAGCTGAAAGACGCTGCCTTTGTGCAAGTCCGGCGCTTGCTGCCGTTGCGGCAAGACGCGTCCGAGGTCGAGGCGGCCATCGTTGATCTGCTCGACGGCGCGCCGGTCCGACGGCGTATTGAGAAAGAACAACGTCTCGTCTCTGCCCTCGTGTTCGAGCTCGAGGCGCAGCAGGCTGCCCCGCGTCACGGCGGCCTCGAGTCCCCTGCGTGCCCGTGGCGCCGCATCTTCGCCGTCACCCAGCGTGGCGTACAGCGGCGACTCCGCCTGCAGCTCGGCTTCGGTGACGAAACGCGGATAACCTTTGCGCCGGCCCAGCGCGTAGATCACGTACAGCGTCACGCGTAGCTCATCGGCGTCGTCGATCAGCGGCATCAGCTCGGAGAAAAACGCGCTCGGGATCGCAGTAGCGCGCGCGCCCGCGGCAAAGCCGGAGAACCGCCCGGTGGCCGCTGTACGCATGCTCATAAAAGGGCTGCCCTCCCGGTACTGCGAGCCGTGCACTGAGTTCCCCTCTCCGCCTTCGGAGAGGGGCTAGGGGTGACGTGCGACCGTGTCGCCACATCCAGACCGTCTCGGCCACACGCGGGATTGCCGCGTCGCGCCGCTCCTCGCCATGTCCGCACGGCGTTCATCGCAGCGCTGGCTCCCCGGCCGGCAGGTCGAAGTCCTCGAACTTCGAGATCGTGTCGCGGAAGCGCACCTCGATGGCGCCCGTGGGGCCGTTGCGGTGCTTGGCGATGATGATCGTCGCCTTGCCGTACGGATACGGGTCGGCCTGGCGGTCCGGGTGCATCGCCTCCCAGTCGGAGCGGCTGACGTAGATATCCTCGCGATAGATGAAGAGGACGACGTCGGAGTCCTGCTCGATCGAACCGCTTTCCCTCAGGTCGCTCAGCATCGGGATGTGCGGCTGACGCTGCTCCGGCGCACGCGATAGCTGCGATCCGGCGACGATCGGCACGTTGAGCTCTCGCGCCAGCTCCTTCAGCGAGCGCGTGATCGAGCTGATCTCCTGCACCCGGTTGTCGGTGCGGCTGCCGTGCACCAGCTGCAAGTAATCGACCACGATGAGGTCCAGCCCGTGGTCGCGCTGCAGCCGCATGACCTTAGCGCGCAGCTCGGGAACCTGCAGCGCTGCGCTGTCATCGATGTAGATGTCGGCGGCACTGAGGATGCCGTGCGCGTGCATGATGCGGCTCTCCTCGACCTCGCTGTGCAACCCGAGTCGCAGCCGCGCCGAGTCGACCCGCGACTCGGCTGCCAGCAGGCGCTGCGCCAGCTGCTCGCCCGCCATCTCCAGCGAGAAGACAGCGACCTTGGCGCCCTGCCCGACCGCGGCGTTGCGCGCGAAGTTCAGCATCAGGCTCGTCTTGCCGACACCGGTCCGAGCCGCGACGATGATCAGGTCAGAGGGATTCAGCCCGCCCAGCATCTGGTCCAGCTGGCTCAGGCCGGTACGGACGTGCCCCGCGTACGGCACGCTGGTCTCCGCGTCTGCCGGGTCGAGGTAGGGGTCGAGGAACTCGCGGATGTGCACGAAGTCGCGCACCTTTTCGCCGGAGCGCAGCGCGTAGATCAGCGACTCCGCCTTGCTCAGCGCCGCGCCGAGGTCGGGGCCGCCCTGGTAGGAGATCTGCGCGATGTTGGTGGCCACGCTGAGCATCTGGCGGTACGTCGCGTCGCGCCTGACGATCTGAGCGTAGTTCTCTACGCCGATCGGCGTCGGCAGGTTGAGCACGAGCTCGCTGAGATAGGTCAGCCCGCCGACTTCCTCAAGTCGGCTGCGGCGGTCCAGCTCGTGTGCCACGGTGACCTGGTTGATCGTCTCGTTGCGCTCCCACAGCGCCATGCAGGCGTCGTAGGTCCAGCCGTTGCTCTCGCGGAAGAAGTCCGAGCCGTGCAGGATCGGCGCGACTTTGTAGATCGCCTCCTCATCCACCATGAGCGAGGCGACGACCGACTCTTCGGCCGGAATATCGTGCGGCGGTAACTGCTCGAACATAGGGGGCGGGATAACGCCCTGTGTCCTTTCGCTTGTCCTTGCGTGGCCGACAGCGGCGGCCCCTGATGCTTCCCTACGCTAAGTTTTCTTTACGCGCTGCTCCAATCGAACTCAAATCGAGGCGCCTACGCCTGCCGGTCCGCCCGGCGGTCCAAGAGCCTGTCGGCGGACTGCCCCAGGAGCAGGCGGCCCAGCGTCCTGTGCCCCAGCGATCCTGTGTGCTTGCGCCAGACGCCGCGCACGTCGTCGGCGCTCTGGGCTTACTTGAGCTCCTGCCCAGCCGCCTTTATCGTCGCCTCGTACTCTTCGTCCCGTCGCCATCGCTCGTTACGCCTCGTCCTCATCCGAGTCGTCTGCTTCCGGTTCGTCCTCGGCCTCCGGCTCGGTCGCTTTGGCGGGCGCCGCGACGGCCACCGGCTCCGGCTCGTTCTCGTTCTTCACCTCGATAGTCACCTGCGCCTTGACGTTGCGGGTCAGGCTGACCTCGATCTCGTATTGGCCGACATCGCGGATCGGCCTGCTGAGGGTGACCTGGCGATGGCCCAGCTGCGTCCCGGCCCGTTCATTCACCGCCTCGGCGATGTCAGACGCCGTGACGGAGCCGAACAGCCTGCCCTCGTCGCCGGCCTTGACCGTGATCACGATCGCCGTACCGGTGACGGTGCCGGCGATCTGCTGCGCCGCAGCGTCCAGCTTCTCCTGCTCCACGGCGAGTTGCTTGGCCCGCTTCTCAGCCTGCTGCATCGAGGCCGTCGTCGCGGCAGCCGCGAGCTTGCGCGGCAGCAAGAAGTTGCGAGCGTATCCGTCGGCTACGTTCTTGATTTCACCGGCCTGCGCCACCCCGTCCACGTCATCGAGAAAAACTACGCGCATCCTGTACTCCCTAAACGCTCACACTAATCCGACCCTCGCTGCCTGTCCTCCAGTGTGCTGGAGGACGACGGGTCAGGCAGCGGGAGTCGGATGGGGGATTCTGGGCTCCCAGCCCTCGCCAGATCAATGCCTTTTCGTTGCAGTCTCGGCCTAAAGTTATCCACATATCAAAGCGTCAGCTTTGGCGAATATTATAGAACACTTGTACGTTCTCTATGTCAACTCCCACCGCCGAAACCGCGTTCATGATTCCTTCGCTAGTTCCCGGCCAGCGCCGCCTCAAGACCGCCTTCGTAAGTGGCCCGCAGCTCATCCAGCGAAAGGTCGATCGCACCCGCGACGCGCAGGTGGTCGCCGCCCGTCTCGCCGAGCCGCACGAACGGCACCTCGTTGCGGTCGAGCAGCGCCTCGAAGGCGCCGACGTGGTCGCGCGCCAGCGAGACGACGACTCGGGACGCCGCTTCGCCGAACAGCGCCGCGTCGCGACGGCCGTCGAGCTGCAGGTTCTCGGTCGCGAAGCCGATACCGGATTGCAGCGCCGCCTCGGCCAGCGTAACCGCCAGGCCGCCGTGCGAGCAGTCGTGCGCCGAGCGCAGCACCGACTCCGCCGCCGCCTCGACCAGCACGCGCTGCACCCGCGCCTCCAGCGCCAGCTCGATACGCACCGAACCGGCGACGAGACCGTGGAACTGGCGCAGGTACTCGCTGCCCGCCAGCTGCAACGGCTCGCCGACCAGGGCGTCGCCATCCTTGCGCGCCTCGCAGGACGCCCCGATGAGATAGACCGTCTCGCGGGCGCCCTGGAAGCCCGAGGGCACCGCCCTCGACACGTCGTCCAGCACGCCCAGCGCGCCGACCACCGGCGTGGGGTAGATCGCCGCGCCGTCCGACTCGTTATACAGCGAGACGTTGCCCGAGATCACCGGCACGCCCAGCGTTTCGCAGGCGGCGGCCATGCCACGCACGCACTCCTCGAGCTGGAAGTAGACGTCGGGGCGCTCCGGGTTGCCGAAGTTGAGGCAGTCCGTGATCGCCACCGGCCGCGCGCCGCTACAGGCGACGTTGCGCGTCGCCTCGGCGACTGCCATCGCACCGCCCGCGAAGGGGTCGAGGAACGCCTTGACGCCGTCGCCGTCCGTGGCGACCGCGATGCCGCGCGGCGCCGCTTCCTTGATCCGCATCACGGCGGCGTCGGAGCCGGGGCCGGTCACCGTGTTGGTCAGCACCTGGTGGTCGTACTGGCGCCAGATCCAGCGCTTGTGCGTGATCTCCGGCGATGCCAGCAGCTCCAGCAGCGCCGCGTTGGCGTCCGCCGGGCCGTCGTCCCACGCGACGATGTCCGGCAGAAACGCCAGGTCGTAGGTCTGCAGCTCTTCGAGGCCGTGCGGCTTGACGCCCTGGCGGCGGTACTCCGGCGCGTCGGTGAACGTCGTCGCTGGCACCCGTACGACCTCCTCCTCGCCGTCAAAGATGCGCACGACGCGGTCGTCCGTGACGTGGCCGATCACGTCGCAGTGGATCTCCCAGCGCCGGAACAGCGCCATGACGTCCGCCTCGTGCTCCTTCTTAGCGACGATCAGCATGCGCTCCTGCGACTCGCTGAGCATGACCTCGGTGGCGGTCATGCCGGACTCGCGACGAGGCACCAGCGACACGTCGATGCGGATACCGGCGTTACCGCGCGCCGCGCACTCGACGAGGGAGCTGGTCAGACCGGCGGCGCCGCAGTCCTGTAGCCCGACGATCCAGTCGCCGTGCTGCTCCGCCAGCTCGACACACGCCTCCATCAGCAGCTTCTCGAGGAACGGGTTGCCGACCTGCACCGTCGGCCGCAGCTCCTCCTGGCCCGCCTCGAACGTCCGCGAGGCCAGCACGTTGGCGCCGCCGATGCCGTCGCGGCCCGTATCGGCCCCGACCAGGATGATCGGGTTGCCGGTTCCCGTGGCGACGGCGCGCAGCAGCTTGTCGCTGCGCGCCACGCCGACGCACATCGCGTTGACCAACGGGTTGCCGTCGTACGACTCGGAGAACGACACCTCGCCGCCCACGGTCGGTACGCCGAGGCAGTTGCCGTAGCCGCCGATGCCGGAGACGACACCGCGGAACAGCGATCGATTGCGCACCAGCGTCGCTTCTGGAGACGTGCCCTTGTAGCCACGCGTCAGCGGCCCGAAACGCAGCGAATCGAACAACGCTATCGGCCGCGCGCCCATGGCGAAGATGTCGCGCACGATGCCGCCGACGCCGGTCGCGGCCCCCTGGTACGGCTCGATCGCCGACGGGTGGTTGTGCGACTCGATCTTGAAGACGACACAGTAGCCGTCGCCGATATCCACCGCGCCGGCGTTCTCGCCGCCGCGCGTCGTCAGAACCGACGAGCCCGTGCTGGGGAAGAGGCGCAGCAGCGGTTTGCTGTTTTTGTAGCCGCAATGCTCGCTCCACATCGCGCCGAACATGCCGAGCTCGGTGTCGTTCGGCTCGCGGTCCAGCAGCCCGACGATCTGCTCGTATTCGTCGACTGACAAGGCGATCAGAGCTAACGTCTCAGCGTCTCGGGGCACGTCTTCAACCTCAGGGCCGTCGCCGCAATGGCGCTACTAGGCGTCCCTTTAGTGGGGTCCGGGGTACCCCGGCTTCAATGATTCGGCGTCCCGGGTACGCCTTCATCTTAGGGGGCGAGGCGTTGGTGGCGCTAGGCGAAGCCGGTGCTGGACCAGGTTATGATCATGCGAGGTTCATCTCATGAAGGTTCTGGTCATAGGCGGTACTGGGCTTACCGGCCCCCACATTGTGCGCAGCCTGGTCGAGCTAGGGCACGACGTAACTGTTTTCCACCGTGGCTGGACCGCAGTGGAGCTACCGGCAGGTGTACACAGGATTCACGGCGACAAGGTCGACCTGGCATTACACCGCGACGACTTCAAGCGCCTCCGACCAGATGTCGTGGTGCACATGGCCGCATTCACACGCGAGGACGCCCAATTGTTCGTGGGAACCTTTCGGGACATCACAGGTCGCTGCGCTGTCGTCAGCAGCGCTGATGTGTATCTAGCCTATGGGCGACTGCACGGTACCGAGCCGGGGCCAGCGGAGCCTCTGCCCCTGACCGAGGCCGCTCCACTGCGTACGAAGCTCGGTCCCGAAGGCGAGGCGTACAACAAAACCGCCGTTGAGGAAATCCTTCGCGATCAGTCGGAGCTGTCCTCGACCATCATCCGCTACCCCGCCGTCTGGGGCCCTGGTGACTTGCAGCGGCGCTTCTCCGACTACTTCCGCCGAATCGCGGACGGGAGGCAGGCTATCCTCATCAGCAATGGCGACGTGAGCTTCCGCTTCTCGCACGCCTACTGCGAAGACGCTGCGCACGCCGTGGTTCTCGCCGTCACCAACGAGACGGCAACGGGTCGCATCTACAACGTTGCGGAATATCCAACTCCAACAGGTTTGGAGCGCCTGAAGACGATCGCAACGACCTTAGGATGGCAGGGCCGGTTCGTCGTAGTGCCCGGCGATCAGCTGCCCCAGAGCTTGCAACGGCCGCCTATCCATCTTGAGCAGCATCTCGTCATAGACAGCTCTCGCATTCGCACCGAACTTGGCTTCAATGAGATCGTGGCCGACGCCGAAGCGATTCGCCGCGCGTACTACTGGCAAATCGAGAACCCAGAGCCCGACGAACGGGCGACTGATTACGAAGCTGAAGACGTTTTGCTAAGGCGCTGGAGCTAGCCGCCGCGCCCTCGCGCCCGCTTCGAGCGCTCCGCCTCGATACGCCCCAGCGCCTCGAACGCCTCTTCCATCGTCTCGCGTTTCTTGGCCTCGGAGACGTGGGTGTAGATCTGGGTCGTGTTCGGGCTCTCGTGGCCCAGCAGCTCCTGCACCACGCGCAGGTCGGCGCCGCCGTCCAGCAGGTGCGTCGCGAAGCTGTGGCGCAGCAGGTGAGGGTGCACCGCCTCCGGCAAGCCCGCCTTCGTCGCGTACTTGCGCACGATCGTCTGGACGGATCGAACCGTGAGGCGGCCGCCGAATCGATTCAGGAATAGCGCCGTCTCCTTGGCCGCGACCAGCCCGGGGCGGCCGTCGTGCAGGTAACGAATCAGCGCCGTCGCCGCCGGCTCGCCGAATACGCCGATGCGCTCCTTCTTGCCCTTGCCTTGCACCCGAACGCTGAGGTCGCGCACGTCCAGCTCCGTGACGTCCAGCGACTCGACCTCGCTAACGCGCAGTCCCGCCGCGTAGAGCAACTCGAGCAGCGCGCGATCGCGCAGGCCGGCCGGCTCGCGACCGTCCGCCGCCGCGGTCATGCGGTCGATGTCTTCCGAGGTCAGGATGTCCGGCAGGCGCCGGGCCGGCTTGGGTCCGGTTACGCCGAAGAACGGATCGTTCGCCAGCTTGCCTTCCTGGCGCAGCCACTTGTAGAACGAGCGGATCGTGCTGACCTTGCGACGCACGCTGGCGTTTGCGACACCAACGCCGAGGAGGACGGAGAGGTAGCGCCGCAGGTCGGTGCGCTGGACCTGCAGCGGGTCGACTTCCCAGCCGGCCAGCGCGTAGAGGAAATGCTCCAGGTCTGTGCGGTAGTTACGCAGCGTGTAAGCAGAAAGGTTGCGCGCCTTACCGCGCTCGTCCAGGTAGCTCTCCAGCAGCCGGGCCGTCCCCGCGCTGAGCCGCGGTTCGACGACCTCGGAGCCGTCTTTGGCGGGTTTGACGGCCCTTGCTGTCACGATGGGCTGCCTCCTCAGGCGGCTCCCGCCGGCGCGCGCGGCGGCGATGAGTCGCGCTCGAGGGCCTCTGTCACGGGGCCCTTCCAGTCGCAGTTGGTGCACTTCGCGTTGCGTCCCCGGTCCGCGACGATGAGGCCCTTGCACTGCGGGCAGATCTGCGGCAACGGCCGCGACCAGCTCGTGAATTCGCAGCTCGGGTAGTTGGCGCAGCCGAAGAACGTGCGCTTCTTGCGCGTCACACGCTCGACGATCTCCCCGCCGTCTATGGGGCACGGCATGCCCAGCTTCTGCAGGATCGGCTTCGTGCCTTTACAGTCCGGGTACTTGGTACAGGCGAAGAAGGCGCCGAATCGGCCCCGCCTCGTCACCATGGCTGAACCGCAGATGTCACACGTCTCGTTGGTCGGCTCCGGCTCGGCAGCTTCTCCGTCCTGACGCGTGTAACGGCACTCCGGGAAGCCGGAGCAGGCGAAGAAAGCACCGAAGCGGCCGAAACGCCGGATCAGCGGCCGCTCGCACTCGGGGCAGAGCTCATCGGTCTCCTGAACCACCTTTGGGGCGTTCTCCGCCTCAACCAGCGCTTCTTTCAGCGGGTCGTAAAGCTCACGCACCGTGGGCTGCCATGGCCGTGCGCCCGTCGCGATCTCGTCCAGGTCCTCTTCCAGCTCAGCCGTGAAGCCGAGGTCGACGACGTTGGGGAACTGCTCGTACATGAAGTCGTTGACCACGAAGCCGAGCTCCGTCGGCCGCAGCTGACGTTGCTCTCGCTCGACGTAGCCCCGGCCCTGGATCGTCGACATGATCGGCGCGTAGGTACTGGGTCGCCCGATGCCGTTTTCCTCCAGCGCTTTGACCAGCGTGGCCTCGGTGTAGCGTGGCAGCGGCTCGGTGAAGTGCTGCTCCGGTTTGAGGTCGCGCAGCGCCAGCGCGTCGCCGGCGTCCATCGCCGGCAGCGGCGACGCGATCTGTTGCTCCGCTTCCTCCGACTTGTCATCGTCGCGGGCTTCCTCGTAGAGCTGACGATAGCCCGGGAACTTGACGGCAGATGCCGATGCGCGCAAGTGGTAGACGTCGCCATCCATCGCGCTGGCGTCGATATCGACCGAGATGCTGTCGAGTATGGCGTCCTCCATCTGACAGGCCACGGTGCGTTGCCAGATCAGGCCGTAGAGGCGTTTCTGGTCGTTGGTCAGGCCGGTAAGCTCGCGCGAGTTTGCCTCGCGCAGGGCCGACGTGGGGCGGATCGCCTCGTGCGCCTCCTGGGCGCCCTTGCGAGCGCGGTAGACCCGTGGCTGAGACGGCAGGTAGTCGGCGCCGAAGCGGTTGGCGATGAAGCCCCGCAGCTCGTCGACGGCGACCGCGGCTAGGTTCATCGAGTCCGTGCGCATGTAGGTGATCAGGCCGACCCGTCCGGCGCTCGCGATACCTTCGTAGAGCTGCTGCGCCACCGCCATCGTGCGCCGCGCCGTAAATCCGAAGCGCCGCGAGGCCTCCTGCTGCAGCGTGCTCGTCGTGAACGGCGGCGCCGGTCTGCGGTGTTGGTCGCGGCGGCGCACCGACTTGACGGCGAAGGCAGCGTTGCGCAACTGCCGGCTGACGGCCTGCGTCTCTTCCTCGCTGCCCAGCTCGAAGGTGCGCTGGCCGGCCTTGCCGCGCAGTCGAGCGCTGAACTCAGCCTGCTCCCGCGCCAGCTGAGCGTCGATTGTCCAGTACTCCTTGGAGACGAAATCGAGGATCTCACGCTCGCGATCGACGACCATCCTCAGCGCAACGGACTGTACCCGTCCCGCCGAGAGCCCGCGCCGCACCTTGCGCCAGAGCAGCGGGCTGATCTTGTAACCGACCAGCCGGTCCAGCACCCGGCGCGCCTGCTGCGCGTCTACCAGCGCCGAATCGATATCGCGCGGGTTGTCGAACGCCTCCTGGATCGCCTGCGGCGTGATCTCATGGAACACCACCCGGTGCAGCTGACGGCTCTGATCCTGATCGAGCTCGGCGGCCTGCACCAGGTGCCACGAGATCGCCTCACCTTCGCGGTCCGGGTCCGTCGCCAGGTACACCGTCGAGGCGCGTGCCGCCGCGTCCTTGATCTTCTGCACGACGTCTTTCTTCTCGCGCGGCACGATGTAGTGGGGCTCGAACTCATTGTCGACGTCGACGCCGAGCTTCGACTTCGGCAGGTCGCGCACGTGACCGACGGACGCCGTAACCTCGTAGCCGGAGCCGAGGATGCCCGCCAGCGTCCGCGCCTTGGCCGGCGACTCGACGATCACGAGCTCACGGCTGCGTGAGCCGCGGCGCGTTGAAACGGCGGCGGCGGTCTTCACCGGCTTTTGGCTGCTTGTCTTGCGAGTTGTACGCTTGGTTGTTTTTTTAGTTGGCATACGCGGGGAGATGTCCTTAGTCATTCACACCGTACTTCTTACTGACAACCTCTCGAGCTCTCACGAAGCTCATCGGGCCCACCTGGCGCACGATACCCTTTAGCTCCAACACGGCCAATGCGCTCGAGACCGAGGCGATGGGTAATCCGCTGGCGCGCTGCACGTCGTCGATATGGGACGGCTGGCTGGACAGCACGCCCAGCAGCCTGGCTTCGGTGGGATCGGCGGGTGCTACGTCGCGCAGCTCTATCTGCTGCGTCACCATCGTTAGATTCAACTCCTCCAGTATATCCTCGGTCGACGAGATCAACTTCGCCTCACCGTTGCGGATCAGCTTGTTGGCGCCGCGGTGCGTCGGTGCGTAGATGCTGCCCGGCACCGCGAAAACCTCGCGGTTCTGGTCAAGGGCGTAACGCGCGGTAAGCAGGGCGCCGCTGTCTTCGACTCCTTCGACTACTAACACACCCAGGCTAACAGCACTGAGAATCCGGTTGCGCCTTGAGAAGAACTCGCTGCGCGGTTGCATGCCCAGTGGGTAATCCGAAACCAGCGCTCCGTGCTCGATGATCTCCTTCGCCAGCCGGGCGTGTTCCGGCGGGTAAACGATGTCGAGCCCGCAGGCGAGGACCGCTATCGTCCGGCCGTTTGCGGCTATTGCCGCCCGGTGCGCCACGGCGTCGATACCGCGGGCCAGGCCGCTGACCACGGTCACACCGCTCGCAGCGAGGTCTGTCGCGAAATGCTCCGCCGCCTGCCGTCCGTAGGGCGTCGCCTTGCGGGTGCCGACCACGGCGACGGCGGCCTCGTCCTCGGGCGACAGCTCGCCGCGGACGTAGAGCACGGGCGGTTTGTCTTCGATCTCCTTGAGCCGCGCCGGGTACTCCGGGTCCTCCCACGTGAGAGCCCGCACGCCGGCTTTCTCGAGGCGCGCCATCTCGTCCTCCGGCGACACGGCGTCCCGCTCGGCGACGACGCTGGAGACGGTGGCCTGGTCGATGCCCGCGGCGTGCAACTGGCCGGCGCTGGCCTTCCACGCCGCCTCCATGCTGCCGAAATGCGACAGCAAGCGGCCTAGCCTCACGCTGCCGATTCGCGGTATGCGGGAGAACGCGACCCAGTACTTGGTCTCAGAACGGGTGTTCACTGGCTCCGAATCTTACGCAGCCTGTCAAGCCCCGGGCAAGCGATCATCTCCTCATGGTCCACTGGCGACCAAGCCTCGGCGGGAGGCTGGCTCAAGCCCTGTCATTGGAGGGATGGCATCCACAGGGTTACAGTGCAGGCCGTTTCTCAGTCTCCTGCATCGTCGCCGAGCGCGATGCCGTTTCGCCGCACGCCGGACAGCGGCGAGTCCTCGCAGGACGGTCTGTTGCGGGCTGTCAGCTGTTGTTAGGGCCATAGGCGTTGGCGATGGCGTCGATGATCTGGTCGGGTGCGTCCTCTTGGAGATAGTGGCTGGCTGACTCCAGGCGGATCACCTCTGCTTGAGGGAACGCTGCTTCCCATCGCTGGAGAATGCCGCCGCGACCAAAGACGGGGTCCTTCGTGCCCCATACGAGGACCATCGGTTTGTCACTCAGATTTGACGTGACCCGTTGTTCCAGTTCAGCGAGCCAGGCTTTCGTTGCGCTGATCTGCTTGGGGAACGCTGCGATGCCTCTGCGCGACTGGGGTGTCGGGACTACGGCGGTGTAGTGTTCGAACTCGGCGTCGGTGAGTTTGGCTTTGAGTGAGCGCTTCATGGCGGGACTGACGAAGAAGTTCCGCCTAATAATGAGCGCTTGAAGCGGCCAAGAGTTCATCAGTCGACCGAAGAATTTCAGCATGAAACTGCCGGAAGGCCAGAACCACGAATTGCCGATCACGAGTCCACCGACACGCTCAGGCATCCGGGAGGCCACGTCCATACCAATGGGGCCCAATCGGCGCCCATCACCACCATGTCCTGTAAATCAAGGTGTTCGACGAGTTCGCGAACCACCACAGCGTGCTCGCCGGGTGTGTACCCGTAGGGGTCGTCGGGATGGACCGACAGTCCGAAGCCGGGGTAGTCCATGGCGATGCACCGGAAACGGTCCCTCAGTCCGATCACGACCTTTCGGTACAGGAAGCTCCAGTCGGGGTTCCCGTGGAAGAGGAGCAGTGGCCGACCGCTGCCCTCGTCGACGTAGTGAATCGGACCGGCCGAACTGGTGAACCATCGCGACTCGAAAGGGTAAAACTCTGATGCTGGCTCGAAATTGACGATGCCATCAGGACGTTCCATGGTCACTCCTTCGCCTCACTGTTCGGCTGAGCCTTCCCCGGGGCCCGCCCTCCACGCCACCTCCATGCTGCCGAAATGCGACGGCTTACGGCCAGCTCTCACGCTACCGATTCGCGGTATGCGGGAGAACGCAACCCAGTATTTGGTCTCAGAACAGGTGTTCACTGGCCCCGAATCTTACGCAGCCTGTCAAGCTCCGGGCAACGTACAATCGAGGCCAATACCTCCGAGGAGGAGCGGATGATAGCGTACTCGGGCAACGGTGCCTACTGCTATGCGAACAGCCTCCACATGTGCCTGCGGGCTGCCGGAGCGGCGTACCTACCAGACCCTGACTTTATAGAGTGTCTCACCTTGATGCCCTTTGGGGCCGGTTACGGCGATACGCTCGGCTTCTTTCCAAGCCCTGCTCGAATCGATCCCGACGTTGGACTCTCTCTAGCTCTTAAGCACGCTGGCTGGACGTGCCATGAGTGGAGCCTGCAGCAGCGCTCCGCAGACGCCCTCACTAAGCTAACCGACGTTATTAGCGACGGTCCGGCGCTGATTGGGCCTCTGGACATGAATCGCCTGTCTTACCATCCCCGGCGAGGTGGAGGCGTCGCAGACCACTACATAGTGGTGCTTGGGAAGCTCGGTAGACGCTTCACGGTCCATGACCCTGCTGGCTATCCTTTTGCAGAAATCCCAGAAGAGGATCTTGTCGCTGCCTGGTCCGTAGATGCTGGTTATGCTGAGCCGTGTACGCTGAGGTGCGAATTTCAGCAGAGCGAGACGGTGACGCGTCAAGAGATGACGGACCGAACAGTCTCGGCCTTGCGCGAGATGCTCAGCGCGCAGCCCGAGACCACGTCACCAGTCGAAGGCTCGGCGGCCTTGCGCCTTGTTTCAGAGAAACTACGACGGCAAGAGGCTCCACCTTCACTTAGAAGCCTGCCGTTCTTTGGTCTCCACTCGGGGCCCGCCGCTGCGATGACGGAAGCAGATTTCTACTTGCGGCGGGAATGCCGGCCGCCGCTTCGGCGATGATGGAAAAGGCCCGCTTGTTTGGACGTGCTCAGTATTACGCGGTTCAAAAAGACTGGAGTGCCGTCGCCAGCGCATTCGACGCACTGGCTGAAGCCGAGGACGAATTTACGTCCGCCGTCCTCGGTGCTAAGGAGCTTTGAACTCGGCATTGTAGGGTCACTTCCGGCTACCTGCCGTTGCCGCCGTTACCGTTGCCCGGTTCGTCTTCGCCCGGCGGCGGCATTCGCAGCGCCCGCAGGCGTTTGATGCGGTGGCCTTCCACCGAGAGTACCGTCATCTTGACGCCAGACGTCTCCACGTCGTCACCGACGACGGGTACCCGGCCGAGGTGATGGAACACACACCCGCCCACCGTGTCGTAGTCCTCATTCTTTACCTGCGTCTCGAACAGCTCGTTGAGGTCATCGATGCTGACGCGGCCGTCCAGCAATGCCTCGTCCTGCGAAATCCGGACGATATTCTGCTCCACGCGGTCGTACTCGTCCTCGATCTCGCCGACGATTTCCTCCAGCAGGTCCTCAATCGTGACCAGGCCCTCCGTGCCGCCGTACTCGTCGACCACGATGGCCATGTGGACGCGCTGCTTGCGCATGTCGGTCAGTAGGTCGTCCAACCGCTTCGACTCCGGGACGAAAAACGCCGGCCGCGCGATGTCGCTGAGCTGCTTCGGCATCCGGTTCCTTGCCAGGTCGCGAAACAGGTCCTTGGCGTAAACGATGCCGACGATCGCGTCCGCGTTCTTCTCATACAGCGGGATCCGGCTGAAGCCGCGGTCGATGATCAGCTGCACCACGTCGTCCACCGTCGCGTCCGTGTCGACCGCGGCGAAGTCTGTACGCGGCGTCATGATCTCACGCACCGCCGTGTCCTCCAGGCCGAAGACGCCACGGATCATCTTGCGCTCTTCATCCTCCAGGTCGCCCTCGTCGTCCTCGATCTCCAGGAGGCGAAGCATCTCCTCTTCCTCGCCCTCAGTCGGTTGTGCGATGGCGCGTCCCGGGATGCGCAGCACGCGTCCTGCGCCACCGAACAGCAGCTTGAACGGACCGATGAAGGGCGCCAGACGCAGGCCCCAGCGCTCGGGGTTACGGGCTACTAGCGCTCGCGGCACGGCCTCCAGCAGCGCGAACAGCACCAGCGCCGCGACGACGATGACCGCTATCAACTCCCAACTATGGCCGCGTTCCCGCGTCAGCATGCTCACCGCGACCGCCGCCGCAGCGACGATGGCAACGTTGCGCGCCAGCGCGAACGCGCCCAGCAGTGAGGCTCGTTCTTCGACAAACGAATGCAGTACCTCCGCCCGAGGCACACCGCGGCCGGCCATCAAGCGGACCCGCGCACGGCTAATCGAGATCAGCCCCGCCTCCCCCGCCGCAACGAAAACGACCAGCAGCAGGCAGAGCAGCAGCAGCGCCACGCCGGCCAGGCTAAAAGCGTCCATACGTCTCTTCGTCCAGCACGCGTTCGCCGTCCGGCACGTCGCGCGTGATCCTGAGGCCGGGGCCGATCAGCGCGTTGGCGCCGATCTTCACGCCCGGCATCGTGCTCGTGTTGACGCCGATCTTCGTCCCCGCGCCCAGCATCAGCCCGAGCTTCTCCCGCCCGGAATCGACTCGTTCATCTCCGATCATGGATGGCACGGTGCGGCCGTCGATGCGGTAATTCGCCGTCGTGGCGCCATAACCTAACGACGAGTCGTGATCCAGCACGCTGTCACCGATGTAGTTGTGATGCAGCTCGACGCCGCCGGCCAGGAAGCTGCGGGCCACCTCGCATCCGAAGCCCACCACGCTGCCCGACCCGAGAATCGAGCCGCGCACCAGCGCGTTGTGGCCGATGACGCAACCCGGCCCGACCAGCGCCGGCCCGACGATGTGGGCGCCGGGGAACACGCGCACGTCCGGCGCCATGAACACGCCGTCTTCGCGCTGCTCGTAGCCCGCTCCCGGCGCCTCCTCGCCCCGGGTCCAGAGCGCGAGAAGCATGTCGACGACGTCGAGAACGTGCCAGGAGTACTTCAGCCCTTGCCAGCGCCCCTGATAGACGTGTGCCTCGTAGTGCGAGGTTTGCGTCAGGCTGGTCAGCGCCCGTTCGTAGGCGTCATCGTCACTGCCATGCGCCGATTCATAGCTCAGCGTTTGCTGCAGCGCCAGCCACGAGCCGTGGAGGTGCGCGACCAGATTCAGGAGGTCGCTCGGCTCCCTGCCGGCGCCCGGCTTCTCGATCACGGAAGTGACTCGGTCGCCCTCCAGAGTCAGGTAGCCGCCCGGGAAGTAATCCTTGACTCGCACGGCGCCGATCAGACCCGCGGCGCCGCCGCGTGACCAGCGATCCAGCATCTCGGCATGCAGCCGCTGCTCGACCACGTCGTGAGCCTGCGTGATGTACAACGCGCCCTCGCCGAACGCCTCCAACGCCGGCCGGGCGCACAGCACCGCATCCGCCATCCCCCTCGGCTCCGGCTGCACCGCGACTCGGATCTGCCCTGGGGTCCCGGCTACGATCGCGGACACTTCATCTACGGCGTCGGGACGCGTCACGATGACCATGCGGTCGCAACCGAGCTGGCTCAGGCTGTTGAGGTGGCGTTCCAGGAGGCTGCGCGGGCCGAAGGGCAGCAGCAGCTTGTCGTGCAGGGGCCAGAAGCGGCTGGAGACGCCGCCGGCAAGGATCAGGACGACAGGCTGGCTCATCGCGGCCAGGCTCCGTCCTTCGGTTTTGAAACGCTACTGGGAAGTTTATCCGGAGGTTCTTCGGACATCATCACCGCAGGTGAGGCCGAGGCTCGTGTCGCCGTGGGGGCCGACCTGCTTTACGTTTTCGTTCCTTTCGTCCGGCTAACAGCCGACACCACTATCTTATCGGCGTAATCGAAATCGCTGTCAAGTCAGGGATACTGTCTAAAACCGCGTTCGGAGCATCGCGATCGAATACTACACCGACCCCCGCTTCGCCGAGACTTACGACGCCGATATGGGCGCCGCGGCGGACGCGATGAACGACACGCGATTCTACCTGGGACTGGCGCGTCAGGCCTCGACCAGACGGCACGCGGTGCTGGAGCTCGCCTGCGGCACCGGACGCATCACGCTGCCGATCGCTCGCGATGGCATCGAGATCGTCGGGCTGGACAACGCGCCGGCGATGCTCGACATCGCGCGGCGCAAAGCCTCAGCCGAGGACCTGCACGTCACCTGGGTCGAGGCCGATATGCGCGACTTCGACCTCGGGCACCGCTTTGGCCTGGTGATCATCCCGTATCGTTCTTTCCTCCACCTGCTCACGGACGACGACCAGGCAGACTGCCTCGCGGCCGTGTTCCGACACCTTGAGCCCGGCGGCCGCCTCGCGCTCAACTTCTTCGCGCCGCCCTTCGCTCGACCCGGCAGCGAACCCACGATCTCGCGCATCTACAAGCACATGCGCCTGCAATACGTCTTGAAGCACGAGATGGAATCGTTGCTGGCGCGCGCGGGCTTCGAGCTGGAGGCGCTCTATGGTAGCTTCGATAACGAGCCTTTTACTGCCGCCAGAAGCGAGCTCATCTGGATCGCCAGAAGACCTGACGGCTCGTAGCAACCGCGTATATAGGCATCACCTATAATGCGCATGGTTAAAATAAGATGCATTAGGCTTTCACAAGTATTGACACCCTGTGTTTCCGGTTTGTAACCTGTTCTTGCTTTCACAAATGAACCCCGGTTGGGATGAGATCGGAAACGCTGAAGGATGACAATGCAAGCAACGCTCCCCCGTGTTTGCCCCCGCTGCAAGGGCTCGATGATCGTCGAGCGCGACTGGTACGGCGCATACAGCACCTGCATCTGTTGCGGCCACGTACACGAAGCCGTTTCGTCTCCCGCCATTGACCTGATGCTCGAGGACGAGGAAGGCGGCGGCCGCCAGCGCCGCCGACAGCCTTCCCACGGCAAGCTCCGCCTGTAAGCCCTAACCCAGGCTCCGCCTTCAATCAAAAGAGGGATCCTTCACTTTGAAGGGTCCCTCTTTCACGTCCCCCACCTTGCCGGCAAGCCCGACGTGAAGGGCCTGCCGGCGCTCACCGCGAGCGCTTAGTTCGACGTGCCGTTGACGACCTCCGGGCCGCTCTCTACCTTGATCTGCTTCGGGCGCAGCGCCTCGGCCTTCGGCAGGCTCAGCTGCAGGATGCCGTTGTCGAACTTGGCCTCGGCCTTGTCCGCGTCGACGCTGACTGGCAAGCTGAGCGCGCGATGGAAGGAGCCGTAGCGGATCTCGCGACGGTAGAAGTCCTTCTTCTTCTTCTTCTTCT
Source organism: Dehalococcoidia bacterium (assembly GCA_965197795.1). Classification (GTDB taxonomy): domain Bacteria; phylum Chloroflexota; class Dehalococcoidia; order DSTF01; family WHTK01; genus WHTK01. The sequence goes on from OZ240228.1 coordinate 2,422,957, forward strand.
TCTCCTCCTCCTCGGTCTTCTCCTCGTGCGCCGCCTTGATGGTCAGCACGTCGTTCGCGACCGTTACCTCGACCTCCTCCGGCTTGACGCCCGGCAGCGAAGCCTTGACCTCGAGCGCCTCGTCCGTCTCGGAAACCTCGATCGGGAAGGTAGTCTCTGTTTCAATCGATCTGGGAATCACGCGCCAGGGGCGCGAGAAGCCCAGATCGAACAGACGGTCCATGGTGGTGAGCATGTCACCAGACGGGGTCCAACGAGTCAGGTTCGTCACTTCTGTATTCCTCCTCTGATTACTGCCTGGCCTCTCTCCGGCCTCTTGACATGATCCTAATATGGTCTATGTCAGGTGTCAATAGATTTGATATGTATATTATCAAGTTTCTTCACTGTTACATTTGACTGAACCTGCGCCTGCTGCTACACTGATCTTCGTGGCAAAAAATTTCTACGAGGTCCTCGGTGTCGAGCGCAGCGCGAGCGAAAAGGAGATTCGCTCCGCCTACCGCCGCCTCGCCCGCAAGCACCACCCCGACGTCAACCCCAGCGACCGCGCCTCCGAGGCGATCTTCAAGGAGGTCAACGCCGCCAACGACGTGCTCTCCGACCCCGAGAAGCGCCGCAAGTACGACACGTACGGCGATCAATGGGAGCACGCCGACGAGATCGAGCGGATGCAGCGGTCACGCGGCGGTCGTGGCGGCAACGTTCGCTTCACCTCAACCGACCTGGGCGACCTCGGCGACGTCGACCTGGGCAGCCTGTTCGGCGGCATCTTCGGCGGCGGCAACCGCGGCTTCGGCGCCGCGACCTGGTCTCGGCGCCCGCCAGCCAGCGTCGACCAGCCGATCGAGGTGACGCTGGACGAGGCGGCCAACGGCGCTACGCGCGTGCTGATGGTCGAAGGCGACCACGGCGACTCGCGCCGGCTCGAGGTCAAGATCCCGCCCGGCGTCGACAACGGCTCGCGGGTGCGCATCGCCGGCGAAGGGCAGGCCGGCTTCGGCGGCCAGCGCGGCGACCTCTACCTCGTCGTCAGCGTCAAGCCAAACCCGCTGTTCGAGCGCAAGGCCGACGACCTCTATACCGACGTCGAGATGGCGCTGACAACGCCGGTGCTCGGCGGCGAGGTGGAAGTCCAGGGCCTCAGCAAGAAGGTCGCGCTGAAGCTGCCGCCGGGCACCCAGAACGGGCAGCACTTCCGCCTCACCGGACTCGGCATGCCAAAGCTGGGCCAGCCGGACAAGCGCGGCGACCTCTTCGCCCGCGTCAAGGTCCAGCTGCCAAAGGAGCCCACGGAAGCGCAGCAGCAGCTCTTCGAGCAGCTCAAGGAGTCGGGAGCATGAAGCAAGGAGCGACGAACTTTAGCCGCGGGCCTCAGGCCACGGGGTTCCCAACCTTGGCGAGCAGGGTTCGTCCCCAAGCGGCTCGAGACTCAGACACGCAAAGCAGGGGTACAGGGGGTGCAACCCCCTGACGGGGGGCCTGAGGGGGGTGTCCCCCCAGCCTCCTCTAAAAGGAGGGGCGCAGCAGACAAGGCCTTCAGGCCGCAGGATGCGCAGCCCCGAACGGAACGTAAACAATGAACGACGCCTTTACCGAAGACCACGAAGAGCCCGCGTTCATCATCAGCGTCGCGGCGCGCATGCTGGGCCTGCACGCCCAGACGCTGCGCTACTACGAGCGCGTCGGCCTGATCATCCCGTCGCGCTCGCGCGGCCGCATCCGCCTCTACTCACGCGCCGACCTCGAGCGCGTGCGCCAGGCGCAACGCCTGATCGACGAGCTCGGCGTCAACCTCGCCGGCGCAGAGGTGATCATCGATATGTCGCAGCGCCTCCGGGGGCTGGAGGAAGAAAACGACGCGCTGCGCCGCGAGCTGCAGCGCCTCCGCGACACCCGCCTCCCGGCGCCGCGGGCAGAGGAGTGACCGATGAGGAATGACTCCCCATCTTCAGATGAAGGACTGGGCTCGAATGCCCATATCTCTACCGATGTTGTTCCAGCAGGTTTTTGGGTCTCGTCGTCACTGTAAAGACGAGCGCTTAGCATTCACGATTATTTACGCTGCAATTGTGGGAGGTGTTCTGTCCTTTCTTTCAGAAGCTGAAAACAACCAAGAAACGAGAGTTGTCCTCCTATCCTTCCTGATTGCGGTAACGACTCTTGGATTACTACTTTGCTTGAGACTAAAGAACGTGATTGAGCGAACAACCGATGACATCAAGAGCCTCTTAGAAGCCCGTGGTCCTGGTCACCCGATCACATTCTTCGCCGATGGGCCAAGCGCTTCTGGCTGGACGCGTTGGTTTCCTCTCGTACGGATATTCCCGGCCTTTTATGGGGTTGCTCTGCTACTTCTTTTTGCCCTACTTCTTCTGACGTGGTGAAGACACCAGAGAGTAGTGAAGAGGATCTCACCGCAAACAGAAGCCGCCGGTTTCGACCGCGGAGTGCAGCAAAAGCACGAAACGCGTCAGCGTAGAGGGATAAAACATCATGATGAGACAGGACCGATTCACAGAGCAGGCCCAGGAAGTCCTGCAAAACTCCCAGGAGATGGTGCGCCAGCACCGCCACTCCCAGTGGGACGTCGAGCACGTCTTCCTCGCCGCGCTGTCGCACAAGGACGGCCTGGCCCGCCGTATCTTCGAGAAACTCGGCGTGTCCGTTGAAAACGTCATCGACGAGGTCACCAGTCACCTCGGCCGCTCGCCCAAGCTGCAAGACGTGGTTCAGATCTACACCACGCCGCGCGTCGTCCGCATGCTCGAGGCCGCCAACGCCGAAGCGGACCGCCTCCAGGACGAGTTCGTTGGCGTCGAGCACCTGCTGATCGCCATCGCCGACGAGCGCGATGGCGAGTCGGCGCGCATCCTCAACGCCCACCAGATCGACAAGGAGCGCATCTACAAGGCGCTGCAGGAGGTGCGCGGCACCTCTCGCGTCCAGAGCCGCACCGCCGAGAGCCATTATCAGGCGCTGGAGAAGTACACCATCGACCTCACCGAGGCCGCGGCGCAGAGCAAGCTCGACCCCGTCATCGGACGCGAGGTCGAGGTGCAGCGCGTCATGCAGATACTCAACCGGCGTCAGAAAAACAACCCGGTGATCATCGGCGAGGCCGGCGTCGGCAAGACCGCTATCGTCGAGGGGCTGGCCCAGAAGATGAACGCCGGCGACGTACCGGACAACCTGCGCGGCCGGCGCCTGCTGGCGCTCGACATGGGCGCGCTCGTGGCGGGCTCCAAGTTCCGCGGCGAGTTCGAGGAGCGTCTGCAGGCGATCATGAGCGAGATCCGCGGCTCCGACGGCGAGATCATCCTGTTCATCGACGAGGTGCACCAGGTGGTGGGCGCCGGCGGCGCCGAGGGCGCCATCGACGCCTCGACCATGATGAAGCCGGCGCTAGCCCGCGGCGAGCTGCGCGCCATCGGCGCCACCACGCTGGACGAGTACCGCCAGTACATCGAGAAGGACACCGCGCTGGAGCGCCGCTTCGCGCCCGTCTATATCGACGAGCCCAGCGTCGAGGACACGATCGAGATCCTCAAGGGCCTGCGCCCGCGCTACGAGGCGCATCACAAGGTCTCGATCACCGACGACGCCCTCGACGCCGCGGCGCGGCTCTCGCACCGCTACGTCACGGAGCGCTTCCTGCCCGACAAGGCGATCGACCTGATCGACGAGGCCTCGTCCAAGCACGTCATCGACGCCCAGTCGATGACGCCGGAGCTGCGCGAGATCAAGGGGCGGTTGGACGAGATCGACCGCCAGATCGAAGGCGCGGCCGGCAAGGACGACTACGAGGCCGTCGCGACCTTGAAGTCCGAAGTGCTCAAGCTGCAGGAGGAGTACAGCGTCAAGAAGGCGGAGTGGGAGCAGATCGACCACCACGGCACGATGACCGTCGACGCCGACGACATCGCCGCGCTGGTCGCTTCGATTACCGGCATTCCCGTCGCGCGCATGATGGAAGGCGAGTCCGAGAAGCTCCTCAACATGGAGGAGCGCCTGCACGACCGCATCATCGGCCAGGACCGCGCCATCGTCGCGCTGTCGGACGCCATCCGCCGCGCCCGCGCCGGGCTCAAGGACCCGAAGCGGCCGATCGGCAGCTTCATCTTCCTCGGGCCCACGGGCACCGGTAAGACGGAGACCGCCCGCGCCCTCGCCGAGTACATGTTCGACAACGAGGACGCCATGGTACGCGTCGACATGAGCGAATACGCCGAGCGCCACACCGTGTCACGCCTGATCGGCGCGCCGCCCGGCTACGTGGGCTACGACGAGGCCGGCGGCCTCACCGAGCAGGTGCGCCGCCGCCCCTACGCCGTGCTCCTCTTCGACGAGATCGAAAAGGCGCACCCGGAGGTGCTCAACGTGCTGCTGCAGGTCATGGAGGACGGCCGCCTCACGGACGGCCACGGCCGGACCGTGGACTTCCGCAACACGGTCGTGATCATGACCAGCAACCTCGGCTCGGTCCAGGACACGCGGGCCTCCTTCGGCTTCACGACGGAGCGCACGCAAAGCGACGCGGAGCGCGACAAGCTGCACAAGAACGTGGAGCGCGCGCTGCAGGCCTTCTTCCGCCCCGAGTTCCTCAACCGCATCGACGACGTCATCATCTTCGAGCCGTTGACGGAGGAAGAGCTCAGGCCGATCGTCGACATCATGCTGCGTGAGGTGGCTGAGCGGCTGGAGGAGCGCCAGGTCACGCTGACCCTGACCGAGGAGGCGAAGCAGGCGCTGGTCAAGGAGGGCTACGACAAGGTTTACGGCGCTCGTCCGCTGCGGCGCACCCTCGAACAGCGGGTCGAAAATTCGCTGTCGAGGCGCATCCTCGGCGGCGAGTTCACGGACGGCGACCACGTGGAGGTCGACTACGCCGACGGCGAGTACACCTTCACGAAGGTACCCGCCCCGGAGCCCGTGACGACCAACGCCTAACGTCCGCTTACGCCCCGACCTCCGACCGGATCTTCACCGCGGCCTGAATACTTGCGGGACGAACAAAGAAGCAGCAGGCTAATGCCTGCTGCTTCTTTTTAGCGCTCCTTTAGGTAAGGTGCAACCCTTAGTTCTGCGGAGCTGGAATTGCCTTGTTGTTGCCAATCGCCACTCCAAAAAATGGAGAGTCAAAGCCTTTCACCTTGTTGTTCGTGAAAGTGTTGCCGGAGCCTTGGTCGACGGTGCCAAAGTCACCATGCGGCCCGTCAGTTCCAAAGTCGAGAACACGGTTGTTGTCGTAAATGCCGTCGTCACCCAAAGCCCAAATTCCAACATCGGAGTTGCCGCGAACGTTATTGTTGCTCACATTAACGCCATCCGCCGCGAAGATTAGAATCGCGCTGGCGGCGAAGTTAGAAGCCCTCAGCCACTGATTGCCTTCGACGACGTTGCCGGTCACACTGCCTGTCGCGCCGAAGCCGACCTGGATGCTGTTCGCGGCCAAGTACGCTTGGGTTGCGCTATCACCAATCCGGTTGAGGTGAATGTTTACGGAGACATCACCGTTGGCCACGATGCCGTCTTCTGGAAATCGTCGATTCTATTGTTAGCTATTTCTACGACCTGCGTGTCCGGGTGCGTGCCGTCGAATGGAGCGTTGCGCACCTCAATGGCGTTGCCTTCTTGGCAGCCGCTGGCGTCCTAGTTCAGGTCCAGAATCGCATTGTGAGTAATGGAGCCACTCGCACCCTCGAACATGATGCCGCGCAGACGATCGGCGCCTCCGTCACAGACGTTGGCGAGACCGGAGACGGTTACGGTTAGGTTCTTCACATAGGCTGTCGCGCCACCATTCATTACGACCGCGCCCCGGAAGTGGTCTCCCGCCGGGTCAACAGCCGTAATTGTGTGGCCGGCTCCGTTGAGGGTAAAACCGTCAGGGATAGGAATGGTTGCGTCTGTCGTGCAATCAGCGTCAAGTGTCTGTACCAGACCTGTGGTGGTGAATGTTCAGGTTGTCGCGGCGCTCGCCCGCTGCCCGGCACCAAGTGTTATCGCGCCAGCCACCAGGGCCAACACCGCCAGAATCGCTAACTTGTTCACGTCATAGCCTCCTTGCTAGTGAGAACACTTCGTCCGCGATGCCTTTGGATAATATATTGATCTTCAAAGATCAACCTATTATCGGCTTATTCATAAGCGACTATATACCTTTTGATACAAGTCATAAGCTGATCTCGTGCCCAACAACAAGACGCCCCGGCTATTCCGCCGGGGCGTCTTTCGCGTCTGGTTATACGGCGCGCTACTGCGCCGTGAACGTCGTCACCTGATCGTTGACCAGGACCGTGTAGGTCTCGCCGGGCTCGAAGTCGATGCCGAGGGCGATGTTGAGCTCGTAGATACCGTAGATCGCCGTGCAGACGATGTCCGTCGCCGCCGGTATCGAGTTCAGCACCGTCACTTTGATCACGTCGCCGGCACGCTCCACCTCGTGCTTGTATTGCTGGGCGCAGCCACTCGGCAGCCCGGCCTGCACGTTCAGGAAGTACTGCGGCGGGAACGATTCCGCGACCAGGATCTCCAGCCCATCGATCGGCGCCGCTTCCGCGCGGCGGTCCGGCGCTAGCCGCGGGTTCTCGCCCGGGTCGATCGGCGTCACCGGCACCTGCGGCTCCGACGGGATCGGCGTACCAGGGCCGGCTATAGGAGCGCCGTCTCCCGGCGAGTCGAGGTCGAAGCACCGCTCGCGTCCTCCTGGCTGATGCCGGGCACGTCAAATAGAGGGGCAAGTGAAGGCCGCCCAACCGCCGGGCGCCGTCGGCAGCGGCGGGTTTTCAACCCGCGGCTCGTCGTCGTCTCCTGTGGCGGCAAATACGAAAGCAACGAAGGCCAACGCGACGATGGACGCGAAGCCGGCGACGATAACTGGGTTCTTCATGCTCCCTCCTTATACCCCAAGACGACGCAGAGGCGTACGAAGTTCCGGGCAAGGTTTAGGAGTCCGTTTCACCATCCTGAGCTTGTCGAACCACGCTACGTCGCGTCCTTCGACAAGCTCAGGATGCCGGGCTTGTCCCGTTGATCCCTACAACCGCTTCCCAGTTCTGATACCTTGGATCTACGTCTGGCTCGGGATCCGGCCGGTTCGTCGCCAAAGGAGGCGATATGGCCGACAAATGGGAATACCGGGTCGTTTACGTAGACCCTCGCGGGCGCATTTCCAGCGAGGGCGTGGAGTTTGTCCGTCAGAGCGGCGAAAACCGGACGGCGTTCATGAAGCGCTATCTGGACACGCTGGGCGATGAAGGCTGGGAGCTCGCCGGCCTGCATCCTCTGGTTCGGACCGAATCGAGCTACGTCATCCTCAAGCGGCCGAAGACGGCAGCTTAGGACGGTTAGCCGATCCGCCCTCGACTCCAGGGCGAATTGCGTATTAGTTAGCTAGGGCGACCGACGGCCGCCCGAGCCAGGCATTTCTTCTACAGCAGGCGCGGCCGCAGTGTCTCCTGAAAACGAAATGGAGTCAGTGTGCCCAGTTCGGGATGCCTACCTTGACGAGATGGCTTTCCGATTCAACAACCGGAACAATCCGTATCTGTTCCGCGACACGCCTGCGGCCCTGCTCGCAGCAAGACGCTGGAGTACAAAGACCTAATCCAAGCCTAGGAACCGCTGGACTGCTGGCACGTTCCCGACGATCTCAGCGCCAGCTAGGACAAGCGCCGCCCAGATCAGACGGCTAGGCCACTTGCCGGATTCGTTCTCCCATTTGCGACGCTCTTCCTCCAATCCTGCCAAAAACTCGCGGTTCATCCCTTCCAGCTTAAGTTCCCACTCGCGGCGGTTCTCCTCCAGGCGCTGCACTTGGTCGTTCTCAATGCCAGCGAGGATCGAGGTTAGGATGCCAAGAAACCCACCGTTTGCAGTGCTTTTCTTCTTCAATTTCCTCCACGAAAGCTGTTGAGTTGTCCGCCAATTGACGCATGTGAGTTTTGAATGGGATGCCGGCGAAGCATTGCCCAATGGACTTTCGGTCACCAAGACCCGGATGAAACGAGGCGTTGGGGTGCTTGAGAATTCGCTCTTCGGCAGTGACTTCGTACATTAGTAGGTTCTGGTTCGCGATTCGGGCGGTTCCCGGTGTTTTCGCCAGCAGGCCACAACTAATGCAGCGGCCCTCCATGCCCGTAAGGTCAGGCATGGGCGTTGAGCCTTCGATGTACTCGACCATGTCTCACCAACCTCTCGTAGGCGAGAGTCTAGCAATACCGTGTGTTAGATGATTACGGATTCATCCTGCAGGTACCAATCTTCCCTACTGCACGCCTTCCTGCCCCAGCGCCTGCGCCACCGTCTGCAGGTCCTTGTCGCCTCGCCCCGAGAGGTTGACCAGCACGATGTCGTCCGGCTTCAATCGCGGCGCCAGCTTCATCGCGTAGGCCACCGCGTGCGACGACTCCAGCGCCGGGATGATGCCCTCGCTGGTGCACAGCGTCTGGAACGCCGCCAGCGCTTCTGTGTCCGTGACCGACTCGTAGACCGCGCGCTCGCTGGCCTTGAGGTAGGCGTGCTCCGGGCCGACGCCGGGGTAGTCGAGACCGGCCGAGATGCTGTGCGCTTCCTGGACCTGCCCCGATTCGTCCTGCAGCAGATACGAATACGAGCCGTGCAGCACGCCCGGCGTGCCGGCGCTCAGCGTCGCCGCGTGCTGCCCGCTCTCGATGCCGTGCCCCGCCGCTTCGACGCCGATTAAATGCACCGACTCGTCCGGGATGAACTCGTGGAACAGGCCGATGGCGTTGCTGCCGCCGCCGACACACGCGACGCAGTAGTGGGGCAGGCGGCCTTCGCGCTCCAGCATCTGAGACCTCGCCTCCTTGCCGATCACGGAGACGAAGTCCCGCACCATGACCGGGTAGGGGTGAGGCCCCATGACGCTACCGATCAGGTAGTGAGTGTTGCCCACGTTGGTCACCCAGTCGCGCATCGCCTCGTTGATCGCGTCCTTCAGCGTCCGGCTGCCGCTGCTGACGGGCCGCACCTCAGCGCCGAGCAAGCGCATGCGGAACACATTCGGAGCCTGGCGCTCCATGTCGACTTCGCCCATGTAGACGACGCACTCGAGGCCGAGGTGGGCGCAGATCGTCGCCGTCGCGACGCCGTGCTGGCCGGCGCCGGTCTCGGCGATGACACGCGTCTTGCCCAGACGCAGCGTCAGCAGCCCCTGCCCCACGGCGTTGTTGATCTTGTGCGCGCCCGTGTGCGCCAGGTCCTCGCGCTTGAGGAACACCCTCGCCCCGCCCAGCTGGCGCGTCAGATTGGCGGCGAAGTAGAGCGGCGTCGGCCGGCCGCCGAAGTCGCGCAGCATGTCGTGCATCTCCGCCGCGAACCCAGGGTCAGCCTTGGCTGCGTCGTAAGCGCGCTCCAGCTCCTCGACCGCCGCCATCAGGGTCTCCGGCACGTATTGCCCGCCGAAGTCGCCGAAGCGCCCGTGCTCGTCAGGCAGATTGGCCATCGTCATGGAGGTCCTCGGTTGTCGCCACGTAGGGACGGAGCATTAGCTCGGTCCGCAACGCCCGGAAGTCACGTAGGGACGGAGCTTTAGCTCGGTCCGGTGACGTAGCCTGAAAGAACGAGCCTCCGGAAAGCGGATACGAGGCTGGGTCATCACATAAGCCTCCCGCCACCGGATTCTGAAATACGTAATCCGCGACAGCCTGCACGTCCTCATCTTGTCTGAGCACCCGATCGAAATAACTCTGCTGCCACAGCTGGTCGCCGGATTCGCGCTTGAAGTGAAACGCGGTCCTCTGCTTGAAGTTCTGGATGAATGCTACTAGGCGAGACGAGTCGCTCATGCCCTGCACCAGCAGGTGGACGTGGTCGGGCATTAGGCAGTAGGCCGCGACTTCGAACTCTGTGCGTTTCGCAGACTCCGAGAGCCGCGAGACGCACCAATTCCCGAAATCCAGGTCGCGGAAGACGTCCGAGCGGGCCTTCACGGTCAGGACGACGTGATACGCGTAGCGACCTTTGTAATCGAACTCTTTGAGACGCGGCCTCGGCTTTCGTACAGGGCGTTGCGGACCAAGCTGAAGCTTTGTCCCTACGTCGAATCTCGCGGCGCGTGCGGTCACAACGCACCCTTCGCCGCCGCCACGAAGGCCGCGATCTTCGCCGCGTCCTTGGCGCCCTCGGTCTCAACCCCGCTCGAGACGTCCACCCCCCAGGGACGCACCGCCTGCACGGCCTGCGCGACGTTGTCCGGGCTCAGACCTCCGGCCAACCACACAGGCATCGCCGCCGCGACTCCCGCCGCGACCTGCCAGTCCAGTGTCTCTCCCAGGCCGCCGAAGCCAGCGTCGCTGCCCTTGTCCAGCATCACCGCCATCGCGCTGCCGGTCTCGATGCGACCCAGTACGCCGGCAGCGTCTTCATCCGCGCCAACGTGCAGCACCTTGATCACCTGGCGATTGGCCAGCAGGCAGGCGCTCCACGGCTCGCCGCCGGAGAGCTGGATCAGGTCGATGCCGCACTCGTCGACGATCTCGTTGATCTCCTCCTGGTCGTTGCCGGCGAAGATACCGACGGTCAGCGGCCGCTTGCGCTCGAGCATGCGATCCAGCGCCGAGGCCCCGTGCTCGAACCAGGAGCGCAGGTCTTCCGTCTCCGCCCGGTACAGGGCGGGCGGCGTCTCCATCTCGATCTCGGCCAGCGGCCTTCCCAGCGCGCGCACGATCTCCGAAGCGTCCTCGACCTCGATGCGACGGCTACTGCTCGGCGCGAAATTCAGTCCCACGAAGTCGGCCCCCGCCTGCGCGGCCGCCAAAGCCGTCTCGACGCTGCGGCAGCCGCAGATCTTGACGCGGGTCACGCTAGGTACTCAAGCACCTGCCGGACGCAAGCGTCCAGTGGCTGCGTGGTATCGACTTCGAGATGCGGTGCGCTGGGCACCAACATGACGCCTGGGCGAGAAAGCGAGTCCTCCACTTCAGCCCGCGACCTTGGTTGGCCGGTCTGTCTACTTCGCCCTTGCAGCCGGAGCTCTTGCTGATTGCGATCCGGGCAGTAGCACTTCACGAGGCGGTAGTCGGCCTCATATCGCGCCGTGAGGTCCTCGCCACGGTCGAGTACGGCCTGCCAAAACGCAGGACTGTCAAGAATCACGTCGAAGCCTTGCTCCAGGGCAGACTCTGCCAGCTTGAAAAGGACGGCGTAACCCGGGCCGCCCGCGCCGACCTGGAGCACATCTTCATCGATCAATGGCCCTGTGATGTCGTCCTTGTCGATGACCAGGGCGCCGATTGACCTGCCGACCGCCCGCGCCAATGTGCTCTTGCCGGTACCGGACTCGTCCGCCATCTGCAGCAGGAACGTCATAGCCGCAGCTCGGCCATTTTCGCGGCGACGTCCGGCGCCGTCATGAACGCCTCGCCGACCAGGATGGCGCGCACCCCTGCGCGGCGCAGTCGCTCGACGTCCGCCTTCGTGTGGACGCCGCTCTCGCCGATGACGATCGCGTCCGCCGGCAGCAGCGGCCGCACGCTTTCCGTCGTTCCGAGGTCGACTTTGAACGTGTGTAGGTCGCGGTTGTTGATCCCGAACAGCGTCGCGCCTGCCTTCACCGCGCGCGCGGCTTCCGCCTCGTTATGAACCTCGACCAGCGCATCGAGCTGCAGCGCCCGGGCGCGCGCCAGCATGTCCTTCAACAACTCGTCTTCCAAAATCGCGACGATGAGCAAGACGTTGTCGGCCCCATAAGCCTTTGCTTCCAACAGCTCGTAAGGGTCGGTCAGAAAGTCCTTCCGCAGCAGCGACGGGCGCGTCCCCGGATAGTCCTCTGCCAGGCGCGTCCGTACGCGTCGCAGCCACTCGAGGTCGCCGAGGAAGTGATTGCGCTCCGTCACGACGGAGATGGCGGCCGCGCCGCCCCGCGTATACGCCTCGGCGATCGTCTCCGGGTCCAGCGTCTCGGCCAGGACGCCGCGGCTCGGCGACGCCTTCTTGATCTCGGCGACGATCTGCACCGCCGCGTACGCAGCCGAAGCACCGCGTGGCGCCGCTATCGACTGAGCCAGCCCCCACGGTTCGTCGTACCCGGCAGCCCTGTCTCGCAGCGCCGCCTCCCGCGTGCCGCGCATCGCGGCAGCCAACGCCTCGCGCTTGTCCGCCACGATACGGTCGAGGACGCTGCCCGTCTGCGTCACGCCCCGATTGGTCACTCTAGCCCTCGAACCTCTGCGTCGCGGCGATGTACGCCACCAGCACGCGCGCCGCCGCGCCGGAGTCAACCGCCTGGGTCGCGATCTCGACGCCTTCCCTGACACTCGCTGCCTTGTTGGCGGCGACCAGCCCGGCCCCGGCGTTAATCAACGTGTAGTCTCGGTCAGGCCCCGGCCTGCCGGCCAGGACGCCCCGCAGCCGTGCGGCGTTCTCTTCCTTCGTCCCGGTCTTCACCTCCGACAACGCAATGCGACCGAAGCCGGCTTCCTCCGGCGTCAGCGTGTAGGTTTTCACCGCGTTGCCGGTCAGCTCGTGCACCGTGGTCGGCGCGCTCAGCGACACTTCGTCGAGCCCGTCCTCGCTGTGCACCACGAGGGCATGTCCCGTGCCGAGACGCCCCAGAACGGCCGCGACCTTCTCCGTCATGGCGGCGTCGCCGACGCCGAGCAGCTGGAACTGCGCTCCGGCCGGGTTGGTCAACGGCCCCAGCGAGTTGAAGATGGTGCGCACGCCAATTTCGCGCCGCGTCGGCCCGACGAAGCGCATCGCCGGGTGCAGCGAAGGCGCGAAGAGGAACCCGAAGCCGATCTGCTCGACGCACGTGGCGGTCTGCTCCGCCGTCAGCTCCAGCTTCGCGCCCAGCGCCTCCATCACGTCGGCGGCGCCGGATGCCGAGGTGAAGCCGCGATTGCCATGCTTCGCGACGCGCACACCTGCGCCGGCGCAGACCAGCGAGGCCGCCGTCGAGATGTTGAACGGGTCGAAGCTGCCGCCGCCGGTGCTGACGACGTCTAGCACGTCACCGCCCACCTCAACCCGCAACGCCTTCTCGCGCATCACGCGCACCATGCCCGCGATCTCGTCCACCGTCTCGCCTTTGATACGCAGCGCGACGAGCAACGCAGCGGCCTGCGACGCGGTCGCCTCCTCCGACATCAGCTCCTGCATCACAGTCGCAGCCTCGTCCTCGGTCAGGTCTCCACCGCCGACGACCTTCGCAATGGCTTCGCGGATCATGGCGTCCCTTTAGTCATACGTGTCCTCTGACCGCCGGAGTACTCGCAAGATATAGATCGCCTGCTGCCGGTCCGAAATCGTGTAGATGATCCGGTAATCGCCAAACCGATTACGCCACCTTTCAGGCGCCCCTCGGAGCTTTATTGTCTGCCGAGGCCTTGGGTCGTCTGCCAGGCCGCGAATTCTTCGACCCGCTGTAGCCAGCACGCTGCTCGGCAACCTTTCGAGGTCTCGATCTGCTCTTGGAGAGATGTTGATCTGATAAGACAATCCCTCTCCTCTCGAGATACTCGTCCAGCGTCATCGTTTGCTCGGGATGCGCCAGCATCTCCTCGAGCGCTCTGCGAGAGGATATCTCATCTAGATCGTCCTCGAAGGTCTTGTCCAATGCGTAGCGCACAAGCGCGGCCATGCTCGTCTTCTTTTGGTGCGCAAGCTCCTTCAGATCCTCGTGAAAGTCTTCGTCCATGTACACAAGCAACTTTGCCAAGGCAACCGCCTCTCTCCTCAATCTGAGATAGTATCATATCTATATACCTATATCATCTCGAGGAAGTTCCGCAGCAGCTGCTTGCCAGGCTGGGTCAGGATCGACTCCGGGTGGAACTGCACGCCCTCCAGCCGGAACTCCCGGTGCCGTACGCCCATGATCACGCCCGACTCCGACCGCGCTGAGACGTCGAGCACCTCCGGCAGCGTCTCCGGCACGATGGCCAGCGAGTGGTAACGCACCGCCGCGAAGGGGCTAGGCAGGCCCGCGAAGACGCCCTCGCCGTCATGCGTGATCTGTGACATCTTGCCGTGCTTGATCTCGCCGGCGCCGGACACGACGCCACCGAAGGCCTCGCCGATGCACTGGTGACCCAGGCAGACGCCCAGCAGCGGCACCTTGCCCGCGAAGCGGCGCACTACATCGACGCTGATGCCGGCCTCGGCAGGCGTGCCGGGCCCCGGCGAGATCACGATGCGCTGCGGCGCCATCGCGTCGATGTCCTCGACCGAGATCTTGTCGTTGCGATAGACCTCGACATCCTCACCCAGCTCACAGAGATACTGGTAGAGGTTGTAGGTAAAGCTGTCGTAGTTATCGATCACCAGCAGCATGGCTTACCCCAAGCCGCGGGTTTGAACCCGTGGTGCTGCGACGCCAGCATCAGCCACCGCCCGTGAGCCGCACCAGGAAGTCGCGCAGCGCCTGCGGAAGCTCGAAGTCGAGGTCTTCCAGCTCCGCCGGCTCGGCCCAGCCGACCTCGGCGTACGGGCCCGACTCACGGAAGCGCGGACTGCCCTCGAAGCCGACGCGATAGACACCGATTTCGTGGTCGCTGCCGGCGCTCGGCACGTTCAGCGTCTCGACCAGCTCCTCGCCCTGCAGCTCTACGCCGAAGTCGTCAGCCGCGATCCGTGCCAGCGTGTCCGAGGCCGACTCGCCTTCGGCAGAAGCCTCGCCGGGCAGGGCCCACTCGCCCGCGAACGGCGGCATGTCGTCCTTGCGCTGCGCCAGGAGCACCGCACCATCGTTCTCGATCAGCATCCAGACCATCTCGCTCATAGTGTTCCCTTCACAACTTCCGCTTCGCGAACTCTGCCTCGCAGCCTCGCCGGCTCTTCTGCTGGACGAGAGCCGCGCCCTGCTAATACCCGAGGCTGCCGGCGGGCCGGCCCTCCGACTGCTCTTCCGCCAACTCGATCGCGCGCAGCAGCGCTCGCGCCTTGTTCTCCGTCTCGGCGTACTCCGTCGCCGCGTCGGAGTCGTAAACGATGCCGCCGCCCGACTGCACGTGCGCCACGCCGTCCTTCATCAGGATCGTGCGTATCGTGATCGCGGTGTCGAGGTTGCCGGACAGGTCGAAGTAGCCGACGCAGCCGGCGTAGGGACCACGCTGGTCCTTCTCCAGTTCGGCGATGATCTCCATGGCGCGGATCTTCGGCGCGCCGGAGACGGTTCCGGCCGGGAAGCAGGCCCGTAGGGCCTCATAAGGACTGAGGCCCTGGCGCAATCTGCCGGTCACGTGCGACACCAGGTGCATTACGTGCGAGTAGCGCTCGATGTCCATGACCTGCGATACCTCGACCGACCCGGGTTCGCTGACCCGCCCCACGTCGTTGCGGCCGAGGTCCAGCAGCATAACGTGCTCGGCGATCTCCTTCTGGTCGGCGGCCAGCTCCCGCGCCAGCGCCTCGTCGTGTTCGGCGTCGTCGCCGCGAGGACGCGTGCCGGCGATCGGGTGGTAATCGATCTTGCCGTCCTCAACTCGCACCAGCATCTCCGGCGACGTCCCGACGATCTGCGCCTCGCCGAGGTCGAGGTAGAACATGTACGGCGAGGGATTGATCGTGCGCAGGGCGCGGTAGACGTCGAACGGATGCGCCGCGGTTGGGCGCTGGAAGCGCTGCGACAGCACGACCTGGATGATGTCCCCCGCCACGATGTGCTGCTTGGCTCGCTCGACCGCCAGCGCGTGGTCCTCGCGCGTCATGTTGGACGAGACGATGGGATCTGCGGCGACGCCCTGCACGGGACGATACGGCAGCTGCGTCAGCGGCTTCTGCAACCGCCCCACCAGCTCCTCGATACGCCAGTCCGCCTGACGGTACGCCGCCTCCACGTCCCCATCGAGGCGGAAGTGGCTGACGACTTTGATCTTGTGCTGCAGGTGGTCGAAGACGAGCAGGGTGTCGGTGAACAGGAAGATCGACTCCGGCATGCGCAGCACGTCGTTCGCCGCCTTGGGTACGCGGTCTTCGAAGTAGCGGACCACCTCGTAGGACAGGTAGCCGACCGCGCCGCCCGTGAACCGCGGCAGCCCTTCGACCGGCACCGGCTTGAAGCGCGACAGCTCGGCTTCGACCGCGATCAGCGGGTCGCCCGTGCTGCCGTCGCCGCTGATCCCGCCACCGCTGCGCAGCATGCGATACGGCTCGGTGCCGATGAAGCTGTATCGCGCCAGGCGCTCGCCGCCCTCCACGCTCTCGAGCAGGAACGAGTTGCTGCCACGCGCCACCTTGAGATAGGCCGAAACCGGCGTCTCCAGGTCGGCGGGCACCTCGGCATAAAGCGGACAGAGGTTGCCTTGCGCCGCGAGACCGCGCGCCTCCTCCAGGCTGGGGCGCAAGATCACGGCAGCACCGCCAACCCGCGAGCCAGCGCGTTGGATAAGCGAGCGACTAACGACGGCCTAATCAGCATCCCGTACCACTAATCAATACTCCACGAGCTTCCCAAATCTGTTTCGCAAAGTTGGGCTCAGCCAGACAAAGTAGAAAGCTTCTAAGCCTCGCGGTTCTGGCTCTCGCGACTAATGGAAACAACAGATGCTGGACTCCACCCCTCGAATCGATGTGGACGGTCAGGAAGTGATTCAGAGTAGACATGGCGCTCGACTGGTGTAGATCAGATTCTGTTTGATTCGGCCCTAGGAGGGATTCAAATAAGACGTCTCTGACTAAACCGTGAAGAGCACGGCTCTCAATTGGTAGATGTGATGTCTTCATTTGCAACAGGTCTCGATTGACCTCTTCAACTTCGATTGGTGTGGAGGACACTATCCAGAGTCGAAACGAATTGATCAGGTGTCTCACAGGATGGAATTCATCGAACTCACTCTCGGAGGTGGTCAGCCCCATGGCGCGCTTTATCTGCTCCAACTTCGGAGTCGAGTAGGCGCGCGCCTGCTCGGCGCCGATCGCCAGCTGCCGGTCCAGCTCAGCCGGGTCCTGCATCAGCTGCTCGTGACGCTCTCGGATCGGCGTCAGCGCGGCGATCACCACCTCGGCAACGCGGCGCTTGAGGTCGCCGTAACCGCGAGCGTCCGCGAAATCACGTTCGGTGGCCGCCACCGACTTCCCACTGACCGCCTTGTAGATACCCAGCAGGTTGTTGACCCCCGCCTTGGCCGGGTCGGCGGAGAACCGGATCTCATTGCCTGAATCGGTTACGGCACGCATGAACGATCGCTCGATCTCCTTCGGGTCGTCCAGCATGCGGACCTGACCCCGGATGTGACCGTAGCTCTTCGACATTTTCGCGCTCGGGTCATCGAGGCGCATGACGCGCGCGCCGATCTCCGGGATCACTGGCTCAGGTACAACAAACGTGTCCCCATACAGGCGGTTGAAGCGCTCCCCGATGTCGCGCGTCAACTCGACGTGCTGTTTCTGGTCCTCGCCCACCGGCACCTCGTGAGCGTCGTAGAGCATGATGTCGGCGGCCTGCAGCACCGGGTAGTCGAGCAGGCCGGCAGACACACTCTCCTGGTTCCTCGACTTCTCCTTGAACTGAGTCATGCGCTCCAGCCAGCCGATCGGCGTCACGCAGTTGAGCAGCCAGGTCGCCTCGCTGTGCGCCGCCACATGACCCTGCACGAAGAGCGTGCTCGCCTTCGGGTCGATACCGCAGGCCAGCAGCATCGCCGCCACGGACCGCGTCTGGTGCACCAGGGTCGCCGGTTCCTGGTATACGGTTAGGGCGTGCAGATCGACGATGCAGAAGAAGTTGACCCGATTGCGCTGACCCTCAACCCACTGCTTCATCGCGCCCAGGTAGTTGCCGAGGTGGACCTCGCCCGTCGGCTGGATCCCTGAGAAGACGCGACGCGCCGAATCAGTCACGACTGCCTCCGGACAGATAGCAGATAGCAGATAACTGAAGGAACTTGCTACTCATCATCCACCTCATAAGCGGCCTTTTCCTCCCGTACGCGTCCATTGGCGCTTTCGAGCGCCTTCATTCGCGCGGTCAAGATTCGCGCCAGTTCCTCACAAAGGCCGTCGATCTGGTCGGCAGCATCGCGGTCAATCAGGCCGTCCCGGACGAGAAGGTCGATCCATGACTGGGTCTCGAACAGCGAGCCACGCGCTATAGAAAGGTGATTTCGGTACGCTGCCTTCGAATAACGCCCATACCCCTCCGCGATGTTGGCAGGTACGGGACCAGCGCTTCGCAGAACCTGAGCGCCAACAAGATCGGATGCCCGTCCGCGCGGCAGATTCTTTACAAGTGCCATCACTTGCACGGCAACCTCCTGACCCTTCTGCCAATGCAATAGGTTCCGGAAGTGTCTCGATCCTTGGTTCTCGCTCATCCTGTTATCTGCTAGCTGTTATCTGCCTTATCGCTCGCAATCCAATAAAAAAACGCCTTCGCCGTCATAGGGGCGAAAGGCGTTCGCGGTGCCACCCTAGTTATCCCCCGGCAGGCCGGAGGACATCTCTGCGGACACGGCCCCCGAATTGGGACGATGTCCTGGGCTCTGATATCGGTGCCCTCTCCGGCGCTCACTACTTTGCGTCGCTGCTCGCCCTTTAGCGGGAACTCCGGGGTTGTCCCCCGGCTTGCGACTCATTTCGCGATTGCGGCTCCCGGGTCCATTCACTCGCCACGTTGGCGCCGGGCTCTCACCTTATCCCGGCTCTCTGGGGCCTCGCACCTGCGAGCTACTAGTCCCGTTCACAGCCTTTATGTTCGGTTGTGCCAACGAGTCTACGTTTGGCTTTCGCCTGCTGTCAAGGAACGCGGGACTGCGACCTGCCTCGGGCACATCGGCGGCGTATACTTGCGCCGATTGGTTAGTCCGCCGGACATCCGCGCAGGCGACCACCTCGCCTCCTAGCCCGTCGCAATCAGAACCGGGTATCAAAGCCGGGGGAGCGTGCTTCCGCGATGCCTACCAAAACGACCGCCGCCATCTACGTCGAGGCTGGCAAGCCGATGGTCATCGACGACATCGACCTGCCCGACCCGGGACCGACGCAGGTCCTGGTAAAGCAGTTCGCGACGGGTGTCTGCCACTCGCAGCTGCACGAGCTCAATCGCCCCAACCCTAATCTGCCGCTCGTCCTCGGCCACGAGTCGACCGGCGTCATCGTCGCGGCCGGCAACGAGGTCACGCACGTCAAGGAAGGCGACCACGTCATGGTGACCTGGGTGCCGCGCACGCCGGGCAGCCGCACGCCGATCGTCGCCAAGGCCGGTTGCAAAGGCGACAGGTCAAGTACGGCGCCCCCGCCAACGTCGGCACGTTTACCTGGGCCCGTGACGTGGTGGTCGATGAGCAGATGGTGCTGCCGCTGGACAAAGGCGCCGACGTTTACGCCACCGCGCCCGTCGGTTGCGCCGTCATGACCGGCGTCGGCGCCGCGATCAACGCGGCCCAGGTGCGCCCCGGCGATTCCGTCGCGATCATCGGCGTCGGTGGCGTCGGGCTCTCGGTTGTCGCGGGTGCGTCCATCGCCGGTGCCTACCCACTGATCGCCGTGGACCTGACAGACGAGAAGACGGAATTCGCCAAGCAGTTCGGCGCCACGCACGGTGTCAACGCCTCGAAAGGCGACCCGATTGACCAGGTGCGCGAGCTGATGGGCGGCGGCATCGGCGCCGGCGTCGACCACGCTTTCGACGCCATCGGCCTCAAGGTCACGATGGAGCAATCGCTGATGATGGCTCGCGCCCGGCGACCCGGCGCGCGCGAAGGCGGGCAGGCCATCATCGTCGGCGTGCCGCACGGCGAGCCCGCCACGCCACCGATGTCGATGCTGTTCGGCGGCAAGGTCTACCGCGGCGCGCCCGGCGGCCGCAGCAACCCCGACCGCGACTTCCCGACGATTGATCCGCTGGTTCCTCGAAGGCAGGCTGCCGTTGGACAAGATGGTCACCAGGGAATACACGCTGCAGCAGATCAACGAGGCCTGCGACGACCTCCGCGCCGGCAAGATCGCCGGCCGCTCGATCGTCAGGTTCTAGGCGAGGATACTGGCGGCTGAAGGCTGCCTTGGCTTCTACTCGAGAAAGCGATTCACGGCCTCCGCGAGGACGTCGGGCGCGACAAACTGCGCGTTGTGCCGTTGGCCCTCCAGCACTTCGAACTGACTACCCGGTATCGCTCGCGCGAATATCTCGACGCCCTGTCGCATCCACGCCGGGCTCTGCGAACCGCAGAGGAACAACGCGGGCACATCGATGCGGCCCAGCCGCTCGGGCTCCAGGACAAACGTGCGCGCGATGCGCACGTCGTACGCGCCGGTCTGCGCGTAGCGCAGCTGGTCCTGCCAGCGCGGGCCGTCGCGCAGCCGTTGCACGTCCTCGGCCAGCTGGCTCATACCCTCCTGGAAAAACAGCTCGATCGCGCCGTCGCGGTCGCCCTGTGCGATCAGGGCGTCCAACTCCTCCGGCAGGTCGAGTCGTAACCTCGGCGCGCGCACCGCGGCGAGCGGCGGCTCGTAAAGCGCGAGGCGCCGCACCCGCAGGCCCTGTTGCATCGCGTACAACGCCAGCAAGGCACCGGACGAATGGCCGAAGAGGTCGCGCGGCTCGGGCAGCGCCTCAACGAACGCGATCAGGTCGTCGACCTCGCGCTGGACGGCGTATTCCGCCGCGTCACCGCTCTCGCCGCGCCCGCGTCGGTCGTACGTGAACAAGCTGCGGCCCGTTTGCAGTAGCGGCAGCAGGCGTTCCCAGCCGGTCTGCTCCATCATCGCGCCGTAGACCAGCGCCAGCGCCGAACCCTCGCCCTGCGCCGCTCCGACGAGCTCGACGCCGTCGGGCGCAGTGACGGTCAGGCGGCGGGCCGTACTCGGGCTCAAAGCGGGCCCGCACCGGGAGTCGCGGATGATCCGCCTTCGGTCCTCTGCGGGGGGTCTTTCAGGATCACGGCTGCAAGTGTATCGGCGTTTCAGCCTTGCCTCCAGAGACCCGAGAATCTAGTATGTAACCGACTGACTGGTCGGTTTTGCACGAGACAGCGCTCATGTCGATCGCCACATCCAACCTTAACCTCGAAGCCGTCTCCCGCCTCGCACCGCTGATCCTGCGGGCGCGGTCGCGTTCGGCACGACTCGGGCATCCGATTCTCGCCAGCCTCACAGCACACCTCGGCCCGGCGCCTGATTACGACTTGTGCACCGTCGCCACGCAGCGAGACTCCGTGGTCTGGGAACAGCCCGAGCGCGGCCTCGCGCTCGCCTCGGCCGGGCACTCGGTCCGCTTCACTGCCTCCGGCGATTCGCGATTTCAGGAAGCGCGGTCGCAGCTTGCGCAGCTGCTGGACGAAGCGGTAATCGAGCAGGACAGTGGCGCCGCGCTGCGACCCGCGCCGCTCAGCTTCGCGGGCTTCGCCTTCGATCCGGCCCATCCGGACGACGTCGCCTGGTTCGGATTCCCGGAGGCGCTGGTCATGCTGCCGCGAATCCTGCTCTCACGCTCCGGTGCGCACCTCTTCTTCACCGCCAACCTCATGGTCGACAGCGACACCGACCCGGATGCCAGCGTGGCTGACCTCCGCACGGACATCGAACGTCTGCTCGACGACTCGAGCGCGCGGGTCGAAGCGCGGGAGGCCAGCGCCACGCGTTTCCTCGACCCGGGCCTTGATGCTCAGGCCTACTGGAATGACAGCGTCGCGGGCCTGACCCGGCGCATCGCGTCTGGCGACGCAGGCAAGGTGGTGCTCGCGCGCCGCGTCCAGGCCGAGTCCGAAGGTGGATTCGACCTGCGGGACGTCCTGGAACGCCTGCGACACCGCTATCGTGAGTGCACCGTCTTCGCGCTGCGCAGCGGTGAGGACGCCTGCTTCCTCGGCGCCACACCCGAGATGCTCGTTTCGCTGCAGGGTGACGCGGTACGCGCCGACTGCCTGGCCGGGTCCGCAGCGCGCGGCGCGACAGATGATGAAGACGCGACGCTCGGCGCGGCGTTGCTGGCCGACGAAAAGGAGCGCCGCGAGCACGCCTTCGTCTCGCAAAGCCTGGACCAGTCGCTGGCGGCGTTTTGTCGCGACATCAAGCAGCCTGCGATACCGCTATTGCGCCGCTTCGCCAACGTCCAGCACCTGCACACGCCTTTCGAAGCCACGACCAACGGCCGGCAACATATCCTCGACCTCGTGGAGCGACTCCACCCCACCGCGGCGACGGCCGGCCTGCCGCGCGAGGCGTCGCTGGCGCTGATCCGCGAGCACGAGCCGTTTAGCCGCGGCTGGTACGCCGGTCCCATCGGCTGGATCGACGCCGAAGGTGGCGGTGAGTTCGCCGTCGCGCTGCGCTCCGCGCTGCTGCGCGGCGACGTGGCCTCCCTGTACGCTGGATGCGGCATCGTCACCGGCTCCGACCCTGAGCGCGAATACGCCGAGTCGTTGCTCAAGTTGCAGGCCATGCTCTGGGCCCTGGACGCTCAGCCGGAACAAGCGTAATGAAAAAGCTCAGCATGCCCGGCTTGACCACGCCCGGCAGGGGTAACGGGGGCGCAGTGCACCCTGAGCCGGGGCGAAGGGCCCATGTGCGGGGGGTCTGGGGAGTGTCCCCCCAGTTTCCACTTTCAATGGGGTGGGGGCGGAGCAGCGCGACAGCGATGCGAAGCGAGCCTGGCGAGATTCACCGCCGAACGACGATGGCGATGGGGTTCCCCGACCTTGCCTGACCAGCTGTCGCACGCCGAGGTCCTCGGTCGCTACGTCGGCGCCTTCGTCGATGAACTCGTCGCCGCCGGCGTCGAGAACGTCTGCCTCTGCCCCGGCTCGCGCTCGACGCCGCTGGCGCTGACCTTCGAGCGCCACCCCGCCATCAAGACCTGGGTGCACCTCGACGAGCGCTCCTGCGCCTACTTCGCGCTGGGCATGGCGAAAGCCTCCGGCAAGCCCGTCGCCATCCTGTGCAGTTCCGGCACCGCGGCCGTCAACTTCGCGCCTGCCGTCGTCGAGGCGTATCACTCCCACGTCCCGTTGATCGTCCTGACGGCGGACCGACCGCCCGAGCTGCAGGGCCTCGGCGCCAACCAGACCATCGACCAGGCCAACCTGTACGGCTCGGCCGTGAAGTGGTTCACCCAGATGCCGCTGCCCGAGGCGTCCGAGCACATGCTGCGATTCACCCAAACGGTAGCGGATCGCGCCGTCGCGACGGCGCTGGGGAGCCCGAGCGGCCCCGTCCACGTCAACCTCCCCTTCCGCGAACCGCTGATCCCGGCGCCAATCGAGTTTCAGACTCCCAGAGCCAGGCCCAGGGAGCAGCCGGAGACAGCAACCGCACCGCTCGCCTTTCCGCTCGACGGCCTGCTGTCGGCGCGGCGCCCGCTTGTCGTCTGCGGGCCGCAGTCCGGCCTCGACACGCGAGACGTCGAGCGCTTGGCGCAAGCGCTGAACGCACCCATACTCGCCGACCCGGTCTCGGGCGCCCGTTGCAGCCCGGCGGCCGCGGTCCTCGGCGCCCACGATTACTTCCTGCGTGACCCGGATCTGGCGCGCTCGCTTCGCCCCGACTACGTCCTGAGGTTCGGCGCGCCGCCCACCGGCCGGCCGTTGGCGTCCTACCTCCAGACCCACCGCGACGTGTGCCAGGTCCAGGTCGCCGCGCCGGGCGAATGGCCCGACCCGGACCTCAACGCCCACGAGGTCGTGCACGCGGACCCGGCGGCCGTGTGTGCTGCGATAGCCGCCCGCGCAGCCAGCGCCGAGCCCAGCTGGCTGGCCGCCTGGCAGCGCGCCGAGACGGCGACTCGCACGGCGATTCGCGCGGCCCTGCTGGAAGACGCAGCGACGGAGCCCAGCGTCGTCATAGACCTCGCCTCCGTTCTGCCCGACGGCGCGACGCTCATCGCCGGCAACTCCATGCCGGTACGCGACTTCGACTCCTTCCTGCCGGCCGGCACGCGCGCCGGGGCGATCCTCGGCAACCGTGGCGCCAGCGGCATCGACGGCGTCGTCTCTACCGCACTCGGCACCTCAGCCGTGAGCGAGGGCCCCACCATCCTCGTCATCGGCGACCTCTCCTTCTACCACGACATGAACGGGCTGCTGGCGGCGCGACGCTTCGGCCTCAACGTGACGATCGTCCTGATCAACAACGACGGCGGCGGCATCTTCTCCTTCCTACCCCAGCACGATGACGCCGAGCACTTCGAGTCGCTCTGGGGCACGCCCCACGGCCTCGATTTCTCGCACGTCGCCGGCCTCTACGGCGTCGGCTTCCAGCGCGTAACGAGTCGAGGGGAGTACAGGACCGCGCTCAAGGCCTCGTTCGAAGCGGAGGGCGTGCAGGTCATCGAGGTCAAGACGGACCGCGAGGAGAATCTACGCCTGCACCAGCACATCTGGGACGAGGTCGCCAACGCCGTGAAGGAAATGACGCTGGCATGACGCGCATCGCCGTCAACGGCATCAGCCTCAATGTCGAGACGTCCGGTCGCGGCGACGGCCCCGCGCTGCTGCTGCTGCACGGCTTCACGCGCGATTCACGCGCCTGGCAGCCGCTTCTGCCGTACTTCGAGGATTATCGAACCGTACGCGTCGATCTCATCGGTCACGGCAAGAGCGACGCACCGCCCGATGCGGAGCGCTACAGCATAGAGCACGCCGTCGAGGACTTGACCGCTCTGCTGCACCACCTCGATATCGAACGCACAGCACTGCTCGGTTACTCGCTGGGCGGACGCGTCGCGCTGCACTTCGCCGTAGCCGCGCCTGAGCTGCTCTGGGCCCTCGTCATCGAGAGCGCTTCTCCTGGTATCGACGACCCGATGGAGCGTGACGCGCGCTTTTCCAACGACACGCAGCTCGCGACCTCGATCGGAGCGGAAGGGCTCGAACGCTTCGCCGACCGCTGGCAAGGCCAACCGCTGTTCTCCTCGCAGCGGCTTCTCCCCGCCGCCGTGCTCGAAGAGCAACGCCGCCGGCGCCTGGAAAACTCGACCCTCGGGCTCGCCAACTCGCTGCTCGGGATGGGCGCCGGCGCGCAGGGCTGGCTGATGCCCGAGCTGCCGCGGATCGACGTCCCGGCCCTGTTCCTCGCCGGCGCGCTGGACGAACGCTACGCCGCACTGGCGCCGCTCATGGCAGAGGCCGTCCCAGGCGCCGAACACCACGTCATCGAAGGCGCCGGCCACACCGTGCACCTGGAGCAACTCGAACCGTACGCCGTACTCGTCGGCGACTTCCTAGCCCGCCACCGCCCCGAGGACCGAGAAAGGTAACGTCGATGTCAGACCAGACCACCAGCCACACAACGATCAAGCCCGGCGCCGAGTGGCGGCCCGAAGGCGAATACGAGGACCTTCTCTACGCCACGACCTCGGACGGCATCGCCAGGATCACGATCAACCGCCCCGAGGTGCGCAACGCCTTCCGCCCGCGGACGATTCTCGACCTGCAGGACGCCTTCCGCCGCGCCCACCAGGACGGGGACGTCGGCGTCGTCATCCTGACCGGCGCCGGGGACAAGGCGTTCTGCTCCGGCGGCGACCAGAAGGTGCGTGGCCACGGCGGCTACGTCGGCGATGACGGCGTGCCGCGTCTCAACGTCCTCGAGCTGCAGCGCCAGATTCGCACCCTGCCCAAGCCCGTCGTCGCCATGGTCGCGGGCTACGCCATCGGCGGCGGCCACGTCCTGCACGTCGTCTGTGACCTGACCATCGCGGCCGAAAACGCCGTCTTCGGCCAGACGGGGCCCAGGGTCGGCAGCTTCGACGCGGGCTATGGCGCGACGCTGCTGGCCCGCATCGTCGGTCACAAGAAGGCGCGCGAGATCTGGTACCTCTGCCGCCAGTACAACGCGCAGGAGGCGCTGGAAATGGGCCTCGTCAACACCGTCGTGCCGCTGGAGCGTCTCGAGCAGGAGACGGTCGCCTGGTGCCGCGAAATGGTGGCCATGTCACCCACCGCGCTGCGCTTCCTCAAAGCCTCCTTCAACGCCGACACGGACGGCCTCGCCGGCATTCAGCAGCTCGCCGGCGACGCGACGCTGCTCTACTACCTGACGGAGGAGGCGAAAGAGGGCCGCAACGCCTTCGTCGAGAAGCGCAAGCCGGATTTCAGCAAGTTTCCGCGCTTCCCGTGAGCGTGCGGAGGGCTCGCTGAAGGGAAGCTGATGAAAGGCATCCTGAGCTTGTCGAAGGAGACGTCGCTCCGATGAAAATCGCGCGCATCCGTTGGGCGCCTTTTCGCATCCCCTTCGTCGCGCCCTACGAGACGTCCCGCGGGCGCGCCATGCGCCGCAGCGGCGTCATCGTCGTCCTCGAAACCGAGGCCGGCCATCACGGTTACGGCGAAGCATCGCTCGATCCTTCGACGCCCGAGGACGAAACGCGCACCATCCTGCCGTACGTCGAGTCGATGGCGCGCGACCTGATCGCCGCGTCCGTCGACGACATCGACGAGGTCCTGGAGCCGCACGCCACCGGCGACGACGCCGACCGCGCCGCCCACTGCGCCATCGAGACTGCTCTGGCCGACGCCGGCACGCGCGAAGCGGAGCGTCCGCTCGCCGAGCTGCTCAGCGAGGACGCCCCTACGCTGGGGCTGGTGCCGGTCAACGCCACCATCGCGGCGCGTTCGACCCAGGCGGCCGCGGCTGCTGCGCTTTTGGCGTCGGCGCAGGGCTTCGGCTGCATCAAACTCAAGGTCGGCATGGAGGCCACGCTGGCCGGCGAAGCGGAGCGCGTCAAGACGGTCCGCGAGGTTATCGGCGCCGACGTCAAGCTGCGCCTCGACGCCAACGGCGCCTGGGACGAACCGGTCGCCATCGCCACAATCCGAAACCTTGAGGCGTACGAGATCGAGCTGGTCGAGCAGCCCGTCCCGGCCGCAGACGTCGCCGCGCTGGGCCGGGTCCGCGAAGCCGTGACGACTTCGATCGCCGCCGACGAGGCGATATTCAACTACGCATCCGCGACCGCGGCCCTAAAGCACGCCGACGTGCTCGTGCTCAAGCCCGCTCGACTCGGCGGGCTCAGTGTGGCGCGTTATGTCGCCAAAGCCGCGGCGGCGGCCGGACTCGGCGTCATCGTCACGACGACCATCGACACCGGCATCGGCACCGCGGCGTCGCTACACCTTGCCGCGTCGCTGCCGGAGGCTGGACGCGCCCACGGCCTCGCCACCGCATCCCTGCTACGCGACGACCTGCTGACACAGCCAATCGTGGTCGAGCGCGGCTACGCGCAGCTGCCGGACGCCCCCGGCCTCGGCGTCGAGCTGGACGAAGCGCGCGCGGCGAAATACCTCGACGAATGGCAGGAGGTCACGGCGTGACGTCTGGCTTCGGCGGCTCGGTCCCGGATTGGCTGCACAACCGGGCCCAGATCTCCCCGGACCGCATCGCGCTGGAGGCAGATGGCGCCCGTCTGACCTACGGCGAGCTTGAAGCCGCGGCCGCTGAACTGACCGCCGGCCTCGATCACGCTGGTCTGAAGCCGGGCGAGATCGTGGCCCTGTTGGCGCAAAATGGCGCGCCTCTCGTGCAGGCAGTGCACGCGGTAGCTCGCATGGGCGCGGCGCTGATGCCCCTCAACCTGCGCCTCACCCCGTCCGAGCTCGCCTGGCAGCTCAAGGACGCCGGCGTCCATCGCGTCCTGCACGATATGGCGAACCGTGACCTCGCGGCCTCCCTGCGCGACGAAGCAGCGCCTCTCGAACTGTTGGATATCGAGCAACTATCCAGGAAACCGGCAAACCCCGAGCCCGCGCGCTTCGACCTCGCCGCACTGCACTCGGTTGTCTATACGTCCGGCACCACGGGCCGTCCCAAGGGCACTATGCTGACCTACGGCAACCACCTCTGGAGCGCCACCGCTTCCGCGCTCAACCTCGGCTTGCGGCCGGACGACCGCTGGCTGGTCTGCCTGCCGTTGTTCCACGTCGGTGGGCTATCGATCCTGCTGCGCAGCGTCATCTACGGCACCACGGCCGTCGTCCACCCCGGCTTCGACCCGTCTCGCGTCAACGCCGCGATCGACGACGGCATCACGATGATCTCGGTCGTCGCCAACATGCTGCAGCGCATGCTCGATCAGCGCGGCGACCGCCCCTACCCGACCTCGCTGCGCTGCGTCCTGCTCGGAGGCGGCCCCGCGCCAGAGGAGCTGCTGCGGCGTTGCGCCGAGATCGACGTGCCGGTCGTGCAGACGTACGGGCTGACCGAGACGGCCTCGCAGATCGCCACGCTGGCGCCCCAAGACGCTCTGCGCAAGCTCGGCTCTGCGGGCAAGCCGCTATTCGGCGCCGAGCTGCGCATCGTCGACGCCGAGGGCGCCGAATGCACATCGAATGAAGCGGGCGAGATCGTCGTTCGCGGCCCCAGCGTGACGCCGGGCTATCTCAACCGCCCCGCGGAGACGGCCGACGCCATCCATGACGGCTGGTTGCGCACCGGCGACCTCGGTTACCTGGACGACGAAGGCTACCTCTACGTCCTGGACCGACGCGACGACCTCATCGTCTCCGGCGGCGAGAACGTCTATCCCGCCGAGATCGAAGCCGCGCTGCAATCGCACCCTGACGTGACGGAAGCCGGCGTCTACGGCGTCGAGGACGGGCGCTGGGGCCGCGTCCCGGTCGCCGTCGTCGTCCTGAACGAGGGTGCATCCCCGGACGCGGAGGCACTGCTGGCGTTCTGTCGCGAGCGCCTCGCGGCCTACAAAACCCCGAAGCGCATCGAGTTCGCGACAGCGTTGCCCCGCAACGCCGCCGGAAAGCTGCTGCGCAACCGGCTCAGCAGTGGGAACGTCTACCGCGCTTGACCGCGATTCGGCCTGACGCCCCGGTCGGTCACGACGAGAAATTCGCTCAAACGATCTTGGTTCTCCGCCAACGCCCTGACCATTCGGGATTGCAGATGAGACAGCTCTTTGCGGCGTAGACGCAGCAGGATCACTCCGGCATGTGGCAGGGCATCCCGAACCACCAGATCGCCAAAGTCCTGGTCACCGGT
Source organism: Dehalococcoidia bacterium (assembly GCA_965197795.1). Lineage (GTDB taxonomy): Bacteria > Chloroflexota > Dehalococcoidia > DSTF01 > WHTK01 > WHTK01. The sequence continues at coordinate 2,451,844 of OZ240228.1, forward strand.
AACGAGAATCCGCCAGTCTTTCGATGCGATTGAAAGGACCTCTTGATCCCCTATGGCAGCGGGGTAGTCGACCGCGATCGCCCGTACGTCGTGACCCTGTTCGCGCAGGAAGTTGCCAAGTCGAGCATCGACGTTTTCGTTCTAGCAGAAACCTTGCCATTAGGGCAGCCTACAATTTCGACGAACCGAGAATGATGAGAGAATCGGGCTAGGTTCGGCGCCTAGCCGCTACGAACCTGCTCAGCAGCGAAGTCCCGGCATGCCTTAACGTCATCCACCGTTAGCCTCGGGAACGCCGCCAGCAGATTTTCGAAGTCAGGGCTTTCGGCTAAATAAGACAGCACTACCTCGACAGGAATCCGGGTACCCTTAACCACCGGCTTTCCGACCAGCACGCCCGGGTCCGTCACGATGTGCTTCTTGTGGTCGACATGCAGATTCGCCATTTTCGTTAGTTCAGTCTATCGGATTATATGCTGTGCGGCGGACTTCCTCGCCGAAGGAGCAGCTTGCGCGTATTAAACGGCACGAAGGTCGTCGAAGCGCCGCCGTCCTGGCGCGAAGACGTGACGCGCGACGGGCGCCCCGTCGTCGTCGACTTCGGCGCCGGAGATGGGCGTTACGCCTACGAGAGCGCCCGCGCGGACCCGTCTCGTCTTTACGTCGGCGTCGACCCGGACGCGGTCGCCCTCGGCAAGTACGCCTACCGCGCGACGCGAAAGCCGGCTCGCGGCGGCGTCGACAACGCGATATTCGCCGTCGCGTCGCTTGAACAGCTGCCACCTGAGATTGAAGGTCTCGCGGCGCTAGTCCGCGTCAACTTCCCCTGGGGCAGCCTGCTGCGCGCCCTCCTAGAGCCTGACCCTGTGGCGCTCGCCGGGCTGACCAGACTGGCGCCGAGCAGGCGATTCGAGATCGTCCTTTCGTACGACCCGCAGCACGACACGGGAGCCTTCTCGGGCGAGCCGCTACCGGCCCTGGACCAGGCCTACATCGCCGAGGTGCTTGCCCCCGCGTATCTCGATGCTGGCCTGGACATCATCGAGAAGCGGCGCCTGACCCAGGACGAAGCGCTGGCGATCCCTTCGACCTGGGGCCGCCGTCTGCTACACGCCCGGCCGCGCGACGTCTACTGGGTCGCCGGCGACGTGTCCGCGACGCGCTGATCGGCTACGCTAGAGGCCTCCCGCGGCGCCTGGATTTCGGAGCTCAACATGACGCCGATGCGTTCCCTCCTCTTCGTCCCCGCACAGCGAGCCAACATGGTGGAGAAGGCGGCAGGCATTCCCGCCGATGTCATCGTGCTCGACCTCGAGGACGCCGTCCCGCTGCAGGAAAAGGCCACCGCACGCGATAGCATCCGGGCTTCGATCGACTCCCTCAAGGCTGCCGGCAAGACGGTCCACGTCCGGATCAATCACCTCGAGACCGGACTGACCAGGGATGACCTCTCGGCGGCCATCGGGCCCGGCCTGGACGGCCTGCTCTTTCCCAAGGCGCAGGGCGCGGCTCAGATCCGCGAGTTGGACGTGATGGTCCGTGAAGCCGAACTCCACGGCGGCGTCCGCCCGGGCACCGCCGCCTTGTTCCCGATGATCGAGACGGCGCGCGCCGTTTTGCGCTGCGAGGAGATCGCGACGGCTTCGACGCGAATCGCGGGGTTGGCCCTCGGCGGCGAGGATTACGCCGCCAACCTCGGCGTGCCGCGCACATCCCAGGCCAACGAGTTCGAGTACGCCCGACGCGTCATCATCCACTGCGCCATCGCTTACGGTTTGCAACCGCTCGACGCGATCTACGCCACGTTGCACGACGCGGCCGGCCTGCTGGCAGATGCCCGCTACGCCCGGTCCGTCGGCATGAAGGGCAAGTACGTCGTCCATCCCGACCAGGTGGCACCCGTGAACGAGGTCTTCGCCCCGACGCCGGAGGAGCTCGCCGCCGCCCGCAAAATCGTCGACGCTTATGACGCGGCGACTCAGGGCGGAATCGGCGTCATCGACGTGGACGGGCAGCTCGTCGACGTCCCGGTTGCCAACCGTGCGCGCGATCTCCTGGCTTACGCCGATACCATCGGCCTGCACGCCTAGCCTTGGACGCGAAAAACGGAGCGCGAACTGCGCCCCGTTTTGCTTTCTCGGCTTGAGTGCTAGTTGGACCAGACGCGCCGCAGCGCCTCCTTGCGAACGTCCTCGCGCACACCGGCGATCTTGAAGCCCTGATCCCGCACCTTGCGCACGACCTCGACCATCCCGGACGCCTTCGGTCCGCGCAGCACTGGGTCAAGCTCCCTCGACATCGATACGACGATCTCGATAGCTGCCTCCGCTACCTTGCGACCTTCCGGCGTCAGTTCCACCCAAACGACGCGCCGGTCCTGGCGATCGCGCGTGCGGGTTATCAGGTCGCGGTCTTCCAGACGGTTGAGCAGGCCGCTGACGCTGTGGGTTTCTTGCAACAGCAGCGCCGCCAGCATCGAGGGAGTCAGTGTCTCCTTGGCGAAGTACACCAGGGCCAGGATTCGCTGCTGGGCCACGCTGAGCTTGAGCTCGCTGAGTCGCTTCTCCAGTCCCCTCTGCGCAACGTTGCCGGCGTCTACCAGTGTCATCAATGGCAGTGTTTCGGTGCGGATCGCGTCCTTGTCGATCGAGTTAGTCACGACTTCTTCCTCCGTTGGTCGCTACAATCACCTTCGTCCACAGATGAATCGGAAAGATTCGGTAGCGATAATTCTATTCACTCGCGTGATGATAGGCACCTCGTAACCTACGCACAACACCAATACGGCCTGATCTTATCGAAGAATACTCAAATCATTATTGATACTTCCCCAACAATCTTAGAGAACCTATCGTAACAGACCGTCCCTCGAAGGCCGGCGCATCGAGTACGCACCTTCTGTTATAATCCGCCGGTCGCTGCAACGCGACGGCACCACGCACGGAGGAGAGAGCCCCGACGGTCGGTCGGGGTAATTTATGCCCGCAACAGTCGTAATCGGCGGTCAGTGGGGTGACGAAGGCAAGGGCCGCATCGTCGACCTGCTGGCCCGCGACATGTCCGTCATCGCCCGCTACTCCGCCGGCAACAACGCCGGCCACACGATCATCAACAGCCAGGGCCTGTTCGCGTTACATATCGTCCCGGCCGGCATCTTCTACCCGGACAAGACCTGCATCGTCGGCAACGGCGTGGCGGTCGACCCGCAAGTCCTATTGGAGGAGATCGAGACCCTGGAGGCGCGCGGCGTCAGCACGAAACGCCTGCTGATCAGCGACCGTGCTCACGTGGTCATGCCCTACCACCCGCTGATCGACCAGCTGGACGAGCAGCTGCGCGGACCTGCCGCCGTCGGCACCACCGGCCGCGGCATCGGCCCCTGCTTCGCCGACAAGGTGGCACGCCTCGGCATCCGCATGGGCGACCTCTGTGACCCAATGGCGTTCCGCGAGCGGCTCTCTTTCGTACTGCCTTACAAGAACGCCGTCCTCACCCGCCTCTACGACGCCGAGCCGCTGCCCTTCGAGACCATCTACGAGACCTACAGCGAGCTCGCCAGCCGCCTCGCCCCGCGCGTCGCCGATACCTCGATCGTGGCGCGCAACGCTCTGGCCAGGGGCGAGAGCATCCTGCTCGAGGGCGCCCAGGGCGCGCTGCTCGACCTCGACGGCGGCACGTACGACTACGTCACCTCCTCGGTCCCGTCGTCCACGGCGGCGGGTGCTGCGATCGGCATGGGCATCGGCCCGGCCGACATCACCAAAGTCATGGGCGTTTACAAGGCCTACATGACGCGCGTCGGCAACGGCCCGATGCCGACCGAGCTCGATAACGAGGAAGGCCAGATCCTGCGCGTTCAGGGTCCACGTCCGGAGGTCGGTACCACGACTGGGCGTCCGCGGCGCACCGGCTGGTTCGATGCCGTCGCCTCCAGCTACAGCGCCAGCATAAACAGCGTCACCGCGATCGCCATCACGCGTCTCGACGTGCTCGATCCGTTTCCGTCGATCCAGGTCTGCACCGCCTACTCCATCGACGGCAAGACGGTGGAGACACCTCCCGCCAGCATCGGCGCCTTCAACCGCGCCGTGCCCGTCTACGAAGAGCTGCCCGGCTGGCAGAGCGAGAGCACCGGGGCGCGGCGTTTTGAGGAGCTGCCGCAGAACGCTCAGCGCTACGTCAAGCGCCTCGGCGAGCTCATCGGCAGGCCCATCGAAATCGTCTCCGTGGGCCCGGAGCGCGAGCAGGTCATCATCGTCGACCACGCCATCTAACGCCGCCCGAGCACAGATCACGTGTCCTCTCTCCCTCCGGGAGAGGGCTAGGGTGAGGGCCCACGGGCCGAGAGGACCGATCCCGTACTCCTTCTTCACTCTTCCTCATGAAGGGCTTGAGTCCGCCCGATCCACACTCCCACCGTAGACCCCACTGCGCTCGCGGCGCAGAATGAGGGCATGCCCCAGGACGTACCCGATCACCTGAGACCCGGCCTCAAACTCATCATCGTCGGCATCAATCCGGGCCTGCGATCAGGCGCGACGGGCCATCACTACGCGTACGCCGGCAACCACTTCTGGCCGCTGCTGTTCGACTCCGGCCTGCTGCCGGAGCGGCTGACCTACGAATCTGACCATCGCACGCTCGAGTTTGACATCGGCCTCACCAACCTCTGCCACCGCACCACGCAGGAGGCGAATCAACTGACGCGCGAGGAGCTGGCGGATGGCGCCCGCGCGCTACGCGCCATGCTGCTCGAGTACGCACCGATGGTGGTCTGCTTCAACGGCATGGGTATCTACGACGCGTTCCTCGCCAACTGGGACGATCTATCACCGACGAGCGGCAAGCGCCGCAAGATTACCCCCGGACTGCAGCCGGAGCAGCTCGGCGCGATGCGGCTCTTCGTCGTCCCGTCCTCCAGCGGCCGTACGGCCGCCTATCCACGCCAGGTCAAGCTCGAATATTTCCGTCAGCTCAAGCTGCTGATCGATTCACTTCCCGTCGAGGCCCCGGTGTGACGGGTGAACCAGCCGCGCTGGCCGCCACGCATCCGCCGCGCGAGGTCTTCTCCACCCGCCTGCGCGAATTCCTCGATCAGCTGCAGGAGGGATCGGCGCCGAACTACGGCATCTTCTGCTCGTTCTGCTATAACCCGGTGCCTCAGGGCCACTCCCGCTGCGATCATTGCAGTCAGTCAACCGAACGCGAGCCCCTGACGGCCGTGCCGCAGGAGGTCCTGGACATGCACCGTCGCAAGCTCAAGCGCGAGAGCCTCGTCGTCAACTCCCTTGCCTACCTGGGCCTGGCCTTGGGCCTCGCGATCTTCCTGGGCATGGTCGCGATCAACGTCCTCTACATGGAAAAGGCGCTCTGGTTCTTCATCCTCGCCACCTTCATCTTCCTGGTCGGCAGCCGCCTGCTGGCCGGCATCTTCGGCGGCGTCATCGGCGACGAGATCGGCTATCGCTACGCCAACCGGCATCTGGCCGAGGACTGGGCCGCCCACGTCTCCCAGCGCGAAACGAACCGGGTTCAGTAGCCGCTCCCCAGCAGACGCGATTCCAGTGCCTCGATTTCCCCCTTGGTCCTGCACACGATCAGCTTTTCGCCATACCCCCGTAGCGCCTCCTCATGAAACGCGACTGTCTCGGGCGTACCGAAGCCGTTGACGCCGTGCGGATTGCGGTTGGCGTAGTAGCGGCCGCTCCAGCGCCAGAAACGATACAGCTCCATCAAGCCCGGGAAGCGGTTGTTCCCCGCCAGCGACCGCTTCGCGTGGCGCATCGGGATGCGATACGCCGCCACCCGCCACGGCACCGAAAGGTAGACGATGACTTCGGCGCGGTCGTGGAAGGGACGGCACGCCTCCAGGTTGGAGCCGTCGCTGATCCACGCCTCCTCCTCCGCCAGCCGCTGCGAAACCGGCAAACGCTGCGCCATCAGCTCGTCAAAGTCCAGCGGCTTCGGCATATCGACGTGCAGCGCCAGCGCGATTCCGTCGAGGTCGTGGTACTGCAGACTGAGACGCTGGCTGAGACGCCGCGCCAAGAAGCTCTTGCCGGCGCCCGGCCCGCCCGTGATGTGGATGCGTCTTGGAGCGGCGTTCATCTCCAAAAAGTAAGGAGACGAGTCGGCCTCCTTATGCCCGATTGCGTGACTATCAGCCGGCGTCGGCCGCCAACGGCTTTCTGCTGAGGTAGGCGTCGAATTGGTAATCGGCCAGCACGGCCCGCAGGCGGTCCTTCTCGGCAACCGTCAGGTCGACTAGAGGGAGGCGCGGATCGCCGACGCTGAAGCCCAGCTCGTTCAGGGCGGCACGCACCGGCATCGGGTTGGGCTGCCAAAAGAGCGCCTCCACGAGCGGCAGGAGCTCCAGGTGGATCGTGGCCGCCTCGGCGGTCCGGCCTTCCGCCAGCTGGTTCACCATCTCCTTGATTCGCTCGGCGACGAGATGGGCGGCGACGCTGATGACGCCATAGCCACCCAGACTCATGATCGTGTGGGTGTCGCTGTCGTTGCCACTGAAGACCAGAAAGTCGTCCGGCACTGCCGCGATCACGGCGTTGAACTGCTCCAGCTTGCCGCTGGCTTCTTTGACGCCGACGATGTTGTCGATCTCGGCCAATCGCTTCAGCGTGTTCGCCTCCAGGTTACGCGTTGACCGGGACGGAACGTTGTACAGGATGCACGGCAGCGACGTGACCTCCGCGATTGCCTTGAAGTGCTGGTACAGCCCTTCCTGCGGTGGGTTGTTGTAGTACGGCACCACCAGCAAGATCCCGTCTACGCCGGCGCGTTCGGCCTCGCGAGTCAGGTGGACGGACTCGGCCGTGTTGTAGTTGCCGGTCCCGGCGACGATCGAGGCGCCGCCGACGGCGCGCTTGGTCACGCGGTACAGCTCGAGCTTCTCATCCTCGCTGAGCGTCGGCCCTTCGCCGGTCGTGCCGGTGATGATCAAGCCGTCGTTACCTGAGGCGACCAGGTTCTTGGCCAGCTCGGCCGCCTTCGCGAAGTCCACTGCCCCGTCCTGCGTAAACGGCGTGATCATGGCCGTCATCAGGCGTCCGAAGGCGTGCCTGACGTCTTGAGTGTCCGCCATAGCGGTCCTCCTGGGTTCATGCGACGGGGATTCGTAGCCGCAGGTTCTTCAGACCTGCAAGGACGTTTCGCAAGTATACGTCCAATCCGCGGCGGCCGAAGCCCCCCGGCCGAAGCCCCGGCCTTCAGGCCGGGGTAGAGCCGGGGCCCTAGATCAGCTTGCGCGCGATCATCTCCTCGGCGATCTGGATGCCGTTCAGCGCCGCGCCCTTGCGTAGCTGGTCCCCGACGACCCAGAAGTTAAGCGCGTTGGGATGCGAAAAGTCTTCCCGGATGCGGCCGACGTAGCAGTCATCCTTCCCTTCGACCACAACCGGCATGGGGTAACGCTCCTGCGCCGGGTCGTCCCATACCGTGAGGCCCGGGAAATTCGCGAAGGCCTTGCGAGCCTCCTCCACGCCTACTTTCGTCTCGGTCTCGGCGTTCACCGCGATCGAGTGCGCTGTAAACACCGGGACGCGTACCGTCGTCGGTGAAATCGGTAGCTCCGGCTCTTCGAGGATCTTGCGTACCTCGTTGATCAGCTTCATCTCCTCGCCGGTGTAGCCGTTCTCGCCGAACTCGTCGATGTGGGGGATGACGTTGAAGGCGATCTGGTGCTGGAAATGGCTCGGCTTGATCGCCTCACCGCCGGCCCAGGCGCGCATCTCCTGCTCCAGGTCGGCGATGCCATCGACCCCGGCGCCGGAAACGGCCTGGTAGCTCGTCGCGATGACTCGTCGCAGATTGCCCGCGTCGTGGAGGGGCTTTAGAGGCATCACGGTAACGATGCTGGTGCAGTTGGGACAGGCCACGATCCCTTTGTGGCTGGCCAACGCCGCGCCGTTGATCTCGGGCACGACCAGCGGCACGTCGGGCTCCATCCGGAACGCGCTCGACTTGTCGACGACGACCGCACCAGCCTGCACGGCTCGCGGCGCATACTCCCACGACTGCTGCGAGCCGGCTGAGAACAACGCGATGTCGACGCCCTTGAAGGCGTCCGGACCGACCACGTCGATTGCGATCTCCTCGCCCCTGAACCTGACCTTCTTGCCTAGAGAGCGCTTGGAGGCGAACAGCTTGAGGCTGCCGACTGGGAACTTACGCTCCGCCAGCAGCTTGAGGGTGGTTTGTCCGACCGCGCCGGTCGCACCGACCACGGCCACGTTATAGGTCTTCGCCTTCGCCATCAGTGCTCCCAAAAACACAGTTGCCCCCTGCGCCGGGGGCATTCGCATCATAACTTGTCCAGAATCGACCCGCAATTGGAAGCGCGGTGGAACTAAAAAGCGCCCCTGACTTAGAATCGAATCGCGAGATCTACAGCTCGGGGAGACATATGCCTGCCAACGTCGGCAAACGATACGTAGCGCCTTCCGGCGCCGAAGTCATCGTCACCAAGGGCGGCCTCGGGGCGCTGAGCGACGGCGAAGTGGCCTTGTATCCCAAAGACGAGGCGCCCGCCGGCCTCAGCGACGCCTCCGCACGCACCGAGCCCGCCATCGAGCTCGGCAAGCGCTATCGCTCAGCCGACGGCGAGGTAGAGCTGCTGGTGATCAAGGCCGGCGTCTGCGACCTGCGCTACGACGGCTCCCAGATGGAAGTCCTGCAGCCCAAGATCCTTCCGTCAGCCGATTGACCGTTCGGGCATGTGGCCCGGCCACGATGCGGTTATCTCCATCCGCTCCGTCCAAGACGCCCGGTGTCGGTAACTCCGCCTCGCAGCATGCGCCCGCAGGCGGCAGGCGCGCCGTCCTAAGGCGCTTGAAGCATGCTTATGATGGCAGCGATGTCGTCCAGGAGGCCCTGAATCGTCGGATCCTGCCCCAGCGCCGCCTGCAAGTCTCCTGCTGCCCCTTGAAGGCTACTGATCGCCTCTTCCTCGTCTGGCTGCGAGCTCTGTAGCTCGCTGAGCGCGGTCTGCGCCTCGCTCAGCGCGTCCTCCACCTTGTCCCCCAGTTCGGAGCAATCCCCAGGGCATCCCTCGGCGCTCACCAGCGTCTGCAGATCATCGACCAGCTTCTGAGTCGCTGTTTCGGCATCCGAGTCGGGGGTAGGCGTCGCGGTTGGCTGAGGCGTGATGGTTGGTAGCGGTGTCGACGTCGGTAGCGGTGTCGAGGTCGAAGTTGGCTTGGGCGTCGAGGTCGGCTGGGGCGTCGCGATCACCGTGGGCTGGGGCGTTGAGGTCGACGGTGGCGTTGACGTCGGTAGCGGCGTCGCGACATCCGCGGGATGTGGCGTCGAAGTAGTCCGCGGGGTCGAGGTAGCCGTGGGCAGAGGCGTCGAGGTGTCCGCCGGAGGCCTGGTACTGGTCGGCGGAACACTCGTGGCCGTCGGCACAGGCGATGTAGCAGCCGTAGGCCGGGCCTGGGGCGTTGCGTCGATGGCGTCGGCGGAACGGCCGTGGGCGGCGTCGCAACACGGGTGGCTTCCGGCGTGATTTCGATCTTGGCCGCGGGTGGTAAGGCCGTGCTCGAACCCGAAGCCGGACGCCCCGCGGCAAGACTCGATTCGTCCTGTGCGGCGGCGCGAACCACGGCGGGGTCCAGCGACTCAAGACGCATCGCAAGCGCGTCAGCGGAGTAGTCTGCCACCAGACGCGAGCGTGTTTCCAGCGTCAGATGCTCCATTGATGGCCGCGCCAGCGCGAGCCTCGCCGCCGCTGAGGTAACCGCCACGCTGAGCAGGATGAACGCTGCCAGCGTTAGCGCCGCCTTCCAGGTTTCCTTCATCTAATCGGCAACTCTCCTCGCGGCCGACTGCATTTCCTGCAGCTCCCTCATGACGAATCCTCTGAGCATCGGCTCTTCCATCACGCGGCGGCCCCAAATGGGCAAGGCACGGATCAAACCGTGGACCGCCTCCTCATCCAGGTCGCTGTTCGCGGCCTCTCGTTTCAAAATCGACATGGTTTCCTCGATCGTGAACCCCTGGCGATAGGGACGGTCCGTAGTTAGCGCGTCGAACACGTCCGCCACCGCGCCAATGTGCGCGAAGATCGAAATCTCCTCACCGTCCAGCCCGAACGGATAGCCGCTACCGTCCAACCGCTCGTGGTGGCCGATAACCAGGTCGATGACGCCTTGCGCCAGGCGACGTGCTCCACGATCTCGAGTCCGATGCGCGGGTGCTCCTCGACCATCGCCCGCTCCTCCTCGGTAAGTTCACCGGGCTTCAGAAGCACGTTGTCGCGAATACCGATCTTGCCGACGTCGTGCAGATAGCCACCGATTTCCAGGTACTGCAGGTCGCGTTTCGGCAGCTCCAGCTGCAGGCCTATCTCCACCGACAATTGCCCGACTCGCACGGAGTGGCCCGCCGTATAAGGGTCTCGAGCATCGATGGCCGTGGTCAGCGCCCGAATCGTCGCCAGGTGCTGGTTCGCAAGGCGTTCCGTCATGACATCGAACGATTTCGCGAGATATCCAACCTCGTCGCGGGAGCTGACACCAGATCGCGCCGTTAGGTCGCCGTCAATCACCGCCTGTGTAGCGCCCAGGAGCCGGAGCAAAGGCGCCGTTACGCCGCGGGCGATCAGCAAGCCAACCGCCAGGACAGCGATCGTTGAGACGCCAAACATCAGCGTCATCGCCCACCGCGTCGTCGAGCCAGCGCTGGCAATAAAGGAAGAAGGTAGCGCGACAGAGAGCAGGCCCACCGGTTCGCCGCGCACAATCAGCTCTCCGTACAGCAGGTCAAGGTCGCGATTGAATATGGAACGCACTTCGCGGATGCCAACCAGACTGGTGGCTGCGCCGGAAACCGCGCTCGGATCGAGGCCAGCGCTCTCGCCAGAACGCTCGAACGTGCTGTCCAGGACAACGCCGTCCAGGTTATACAACGTCACGTCGGCCAGCGCCTCGCATTTCATTGCTGGCAGCAACGTCTGCAGGGACGTGCCCACGAGAGCAGCGCCCACCAGCCGGCCAGCCTCGTCGACGATCGGGCCGCCCGTGTAAAACGCGGCCCCGTCGTCCAACTCGAGGAGCTGGGCGTACTTGTCTCCCTGCTCGTCGGTCTCACTAAGCAAGATGTCCTACACGATCTCGATGGCGGATCGGTCATCCGGCCCCTTCAGCGGTGAATATGCGAGCGTCGTCGGGTCGTCCAGGCGCAGACCCAGCACGCGGCGTCCGTCCAGGCCAACCACCTCGACATACTCGAGGCGTGAGTTGGCGGCGAGCGGCTCGATGAGTTCCCGTAGTGCTTCCGTGTCTCCGGCCGCGGTGCGTTCTGATACACCGACGGTGAACGAGATCGAGCGCACCAGGCTCAGATGCTGGCGTTCTTTGCGGACGATTGAGTCACTCGCCACACGCGCCGCCTCGGCCAGCTGGTTATTGAAACGCTCCTCCAGCGGTCCGGTCACGAACTGCGTGGCGATGTAGGTCCCGGCGGCGGCAACCAGCAGCGTCAGCACGATGTACGGCGCGATGATTTTCCATCGCACGTGTGAGGGGACAAACAAGGTAGCAGCAGACAGCACTCGACCAGCGAGCGCGAAGAAGCTCTTCATTTCTTGACCTGCATACATATATCTATCGTCCTCAGGCAGAGCTCAAGCAGTCTCTCAGTCCGTACGGCCCGAGTCTTCGCAGCCGTCAAGCGTTCGCCGTAGACCCGTCGTGTCCCGAATCCCGGCGTAATACGCGCCTGCCAGGCTCGTTGGAGAGATCAGAGGTTCTTGAGCAAGCAGGAGACAGCGTTTTGAGAATTCTCCGTCTGGCACGTCAATCCGCGTCTCACCGCGACGTCTTGACCGAAAAGCCACCCGCGAGGCCGAGTCCGGCAGGCGCCTAGCCATGTACGACCGCGAAACGGGCCTCTACGCTCCCTGGTACCTGGAAAGGCGCTTCGAGGAAGAAGCGCGACGCGCAGAGCGCTTCAGCCATCCCCTCTCCCTGATCGCCATCGAGGTCCGCTGCCGGGACGACGCGTACAGGGTGCAGGACGGGCTTCGCAACTGGCTCCACCAATCGCTGCGAGAGACCGACCTGGCGACTCACCTCGGCGGCGGTCGCTACCTGGCCCTGGTCACGGAGACTGGTCTGGAAGACGCCTTCGTCGTCGCGGCAAGAATCGCCGAGCGTTTTCCCCAAAGACGTCGCGATCGGCTTGGCCTTCTACCCTGCCGACGGAGCCGACCTGGAGGCCGTCAAACAAATCGCGGAACGCCGAGCCTACGCCAACTGGCGCCTCACCGTCTAATCCGTCGAACCTTGCGCTCAACCTCAGACATCGTTCGGCGAGCCGTCGAGGCGGCTACAGCAGTAAGTCGATCATTTCGCGGACGATGGCGCTGTGCCGCATGTGAAGGTGCTGAGCCTCCATCTTGGCCCGCTCCGGGTCGCGCACGGAACCGCCGCGCATGTTGATGACCAGCAGATTGAAATCGTCGACCACGCGGCGGCGCTGCTCATCCAGCTCGTCGAACCGCGGTAGATCGTCCTCGGGAATTTCCATGCCTGGTACCTCGCCTTGATTCTGCATCTTTCCGCCACCTGGGTGTACTGGACGCGCCGCACCAGCCACACGCCGTTAGACTTACCCGGGAGGAGGGCGTAGTTTGTTCCCAAGGCTTCACCTGCAGGATCTGGATCCGAGACCGCAATGACTCTGCCTTCCCGACTCAAATTTGGCGTCTTCATGGCGCCCTTCCATCAGCTCGGCGAAGACCCGACGGTGGCGCTCGAGCGCGATCTCGAATTGATGCAGTGGCTCGACCACCTCGACTTCGACGAGGCCTGGATCGGCGCGCATCACAGCGCCGGCTGGGAGATCATCTCCTCACCAGAGATCTTCATCGGTGTCGCGGCCGACCGCACCAAGCACATCAAGCTGGGGACCGGCGTCACGTCACTGCCTTACCACCACCCGCTCATGGTCGCCAACCGAATGGTGCTACTAGACCACATGACGCGCGGCCGGGTCATGCTCGGCGTCGGGCCCGGTGCGCTGGTCACCGACGCGCTGATGCTCGGCATCGAACCCAACACCCAGCGCACGCGTATGGACGAGGCAATGGGCGTCATCATGCGCCTGCTCACCGACCCATCGCCCTTTACTTATGAGGGCGACTGGTTCCAACTCAACCAGGCTCGCCTCCACCTACGGCCATATACCCAACCGCATTTCCCGATCGCGGTGGCCGCTGCGGGCTCTCCATCCGGCATGGTCCTCGGCGGCAAGTTCGGGCTCGGTGTGCTCTCGCTTTCTGGACCACGCGGCGACGCCACGCTGGCCGACTTCTGGAGCATCGCGGAGCAGACGGCCGCGGAGCACGGCAAGACGATGGATCGCGAGCAGTGGCGTCTCGTCTTGCAGGTCCATCTGGCGGAGACGCGCGAGCAGGCCTTCGCCGAGGTACGCCAGCGCTCCGGCGCCTACTGGCGGGACTACTTCGAAGGCGTCATGGGCTTCCCTCAGCCCTTCGAGGCTGAGAAGGACGAGATCGTCGACAAGATGAACCAGCGACACTCGTGGTGCATCGGCACGCCCGACGACCTGATCGCCGAGATCGAGCGCTTGGATGGCTTGAGCGGCGGTTTTGGCGGCCTCCTCGTGACCAGCGTCGACTGGGCCACGCGAGAACAAATCATGCATAGCTATGAGTTGATCGCCCGCTACGTGAAGCCGCGCTTCCAGGGCAGCCTGGTCAGCCTCGCCGCATCGGAAGAAGACGCCCGGCGCAACGCCGAGAGAGTCAACGCCGCGCGTGTCGAAGCCACGACGCGCGCCCGCGACGCCTTCCAGCAGCGCACGGGGCAGAGTTCACCGCTCGGCCCCAGCCGTTAACGCCGCGCGCCAGCCCCAGGTCATTACACGCGTCGCGCATCTGAAGCCGTAAACTGTATTCAGCTTCCTGAGAGGTGGACCGGGTATGGCAGAGACGAAATTCAACGAGCTGACGCAGAACGAACGCCACGTCATCGAGTCCAAGGGAACGGAACCGCCCTTCACCGGCGAATACGACGACTTCTATGAGGCCGGCACCTATACCTGCCGCCGCTGCAACGCCGAGCTCTATCGCTCTGTTGACAAATTCGATGCGCACTGCGGCTGGCCCGCCTTCGACGATGAGATCCCCGGCGCAGTACGACAGCTGCCCGACCCCGACGGCCATCGCATCGAGATCGAATGCGCCAGCTGCGGCGGTCACCTGGGACACGTCTTCCTCGGCGAGCGCATCACGACCAAGAACACGCGACACTGCGTGAATTCGCTATCGATGCGCTTCATTCCGGCAGAATCGGGGAATACCTGAGCCCAGCCGCCTCAAGTAACGGCACGACAGACCCGATTATTCCGTTAGGCCTTTGCTCGTATCCAACCTGACGGGCGAAGGGCGGAGTCTGAAACGCCATTCTTCAAGAAGGCACCCAAAGACAACGGTATAACTGCCGTCGCCGGTCCCGACGTCAACATCCTCAACATACAGAAGGCGTTCGACACTCGCCCGGACCGCCGCCAGGCGGAGCACCTGCGCGTCATCTACAGCATCGGCGAGACGAAGGGCGAGATCCGTGCCTCGATCACCTGGGAGGCCCTGGCTCAGCTGCGCCAGGAAATGGAGCACGCGGGCAAGACAATCAGCGAGCGTGGCGTCCTGGATTTCGTGCTCTTGCCCTGGATGATCGAGCAGATCAGGTCGTCGCACGGCGCCATGCAGTCGCCACCGGATGACGGCTATCTGCTTGACTTCGGCCCGGCGCCCAAACCCGTTGAGGTCCGCAGACACTCATCCGTTTCGGGCTCCTGCCCGCCTGATCACCTGCGTTGGTCCTTTGGAGCCGTTGACTGGCTCCCACTACGCACCTGTCTTGACATACCGATCCGGCGGGTCTAGCTTCGCCGACAATGCGACTTCCTCAAACCAGATGAGACCATCAACGATGATTGACGGATGGCCGTTCTGGGCTCCCACGCCCGACGCGTCCGTAGAGCACGCACTCGATCTAGCCGGCGTCAAGCGCGGCGATCACCTGATTGACCTTGGCTGTGGCGACGGCCGTGTCCTTGAAGCAGCAGTGAGGCGCGGCGCGACCGCGGCCGGCTACGAGGCCGACCCGTTGAGGGCTGCGATGGCCCGCCAACGGCTGGCGCCTCTCAACGGCGCCGCCCGCGTCGAAGTCGCCGACTTCCACACCGCGCCGCTCGAGGCGGACGTGGTGTTCGCCTTCCTCAGCCCGGCAACCCTGTTTCGTCTGCGCCATCGCCTCGCCGCCCTGCCGCCGCGCACCCGCATCGTCACTTACGGCTACGGGGTCATCGGCTGGGCCGTCGATGAGCTCTCCGACAACTGCTTTCTGTACACGCTTCCACCCAGGCCGAGCGACAGCGGGTCTATCGAGAACTGGGAACATCCGGCGCTCGTGGTTAGTGGCCCGCCCCAACGCACCGTGCTCGCCGCGCTGCCGTTCGGAGCGCACGCCGGCGAAATCGACCTCGAGCTCAGCCCCACTTTGGAGCCGGTCGCCGAGGTGTACCTCGGTGCGGCCACCTGCGACGCCGACTGCAACGTGCCCGTCGATATCCGGATCACGACGGGAGACGCCGGCTCCATGCACGCCGGTGACGTCCGCGTCCAGGACCGGGCGCTGCTGCTCGTCGTCGTGGCCGCCGGCGAAGCGATGAAGCGCCGCCAGGTAGGGAGCGCGGGCCTTCAGGATCTGCGACAGGCATTGGATGACGTCAGGGCCGGCCGTCGCGATGCGGCAAGCCTCCTTAGCGATTCAGCGGAGGGCGACGGCGACGCTGCTCTGCCTTATCACGAGGCGCCCTTAGCCTGAACCGGCAGCCGGACGACCACGGTTTCTGCTTAGCCCTCAGCCGGGAGGGGACGCGTGGCTGCCTTCGTAGTCCTTCTGCGCCTTGGACAGCGCCGCGGCGCGGACTTCACGAAGGTGATCGAGGTTCGAAGCCGCCGCTTCCCGCGACGCGACGATACCTTCGATGCTGCCCTGGAATCGTGGCATCACGTAGCGGGCCACGAGCTCATAACTGTGATCGAGGTGCTCCTTGTCCGCCCAGTCGATCGCCTGGACCATGAGGCCGCCGAAGCCTCCGGTGTAGTACTGCAGCTCCTCGATCTTCGCGATCAAGTCGTCCGGCGTGCCGACGCACCAAGAACCCTGGTTCACCAAGTGCTCCGCGATCTCGTCGACCGAGAAGTCCGACGGCGGCGCCGAACCCGTCGTGCCCTCGCTGTATTCCTTCCTGTATCGTCCGCCGCGCTGCTTCATCTGGCGCAACGCTTCCTCACGTGACTCGGCCAGGTGGACGTGCAGGACGACGCGCCACTCATCGCGATTCATCGTCTTGCCGTGCTTCGCCGCGGTATCCTCGGCGATCGCCCAGAACTCCCCCATCGCGGCCGCATCCTTGCCCCGCGGCACGTCCATGGTCAGGACTCCGGCCCCGTGCTCGCCCGCCGCCACCATCCCCGACGGCGACTGCACCGCCGCGACGGCGATCGGCATGTGCGGCCGGGTATACGGACGCAGCTGGATCCGCGCCTTGTTCAGCTTGAACCAGTCGCTCTCGTACGTGATCGGTTCCTCCTCGGTCAGGAGGCGAATGATGATCTTCAGCGCCTCGTTCATGCGGGGGCGCTGCAGGTTCGTGTCGATTCCCAGCATCAGCGCGTCCATCGGCAGGGAGCCGGGGCCTACGCCGAGCATGACGCGGCCGCGTGTGATGTGGTCCAGCAGCACCATGCGGTCCGCCACCATCAGCGGGTGGTGATAAGGCAGCGAGACGACGCCCGTGCCGAGCTTGATGTGCCGCGTGCGGGCCGCCGCTGCCGCGATGAAGACCTCAGGTGACGATATCGTCTCCCAGCCGCCGCTGTGATGCTCCCCGATCCAGGCCTCGTCGTAGCCCAGCGCGTCCAGCTTCTCGAGCAGCTCGAAGTCGCGCTCGAGCGCCAGGGTCGGATTTTCGCCGACCGGGTGGAACGGCGCCAGGAAGATTCCGAATTTCATGCGTTCAGTCCGCTTCAAAGTTCAATCCTTCAGTGCTAGCTGACGAAATCATCTTGCCGTAGGGTATCGATGTCAAACGACGCCGACGACGCAGGTGAGACGACATGAAGAGCGAAGCAGCGGCGCTGGCCGCCAACGAGGCCTTCTACGACGCCTTCAACCAGAAGGACGCGTCCCTGATGGACGCCCTCTGGGCCGATACGCCTGACGTAACTTGCATCCACCCCGGCTGGAACCTGCTACAAGGTCGGGAGGCCGTGCTGGAAAGCTGGCGCAACATCCTGGACAACCCGGGCCAACCCCGCATCGTCACGGGCGGAGCCACCGCGTCGGTCCACGGCCCGCTGGCCGTCGTTGTCTGCCGCGAGCTCGTCGCCGGCTCTCCGCTCGTCGCCACCAACGTCTTCGTACTGGAGGACGAGGCCTGGAAGCTGCTGCATCACCACTCCGGGCCGGTTTTCACGACTGGCGCCTGAGCTTGCTGACCGGCGTCCTCATACGCATGACCGGCTGGCCAGACGCCGCTCCGACCAAGTAGGCTGCCGCTATGCTTGGCGCCGCCTTCGCGCTGCTCTCAGCGCTATCCTTCAGCATCCAGAGCGTCATGGCTCGACGCGGCATGGCGCAGGCCTCCCCCACCGCCGGGGCATTCATCACGATCTGGCTCGGCGTGCCGATCTTCCTGGTCGGCGCGCTCGCAACCGGTCAGCTGTTCGATGTCGATGGGCTCTCGCTCAAGGCGTACGGCTTCCTCGCCGTGGCGGGCGCCATCCACTTCGTCGTTGGCCGCAGCTTCGGCTACCGAGCCATCGCTGCCATTGGCGCCGCCCGCACCGGGCCGATTACAGCCCTCACGACGCCCTATAGCATCCTCATCGCGATCGTGTTCCTGGGCGAGAGCATCTCCGCCCTTATGGCGGTCGGCGTCCTCTGCATCCTTGCGGGTCCCGTGATCATGGTGGAGAGACCGCAGAGCCAGCCGGTCCGCGCCGGGGCCAGCGCCGCTAACGCTCCGGCCGGGGAGGAAAAGGCCTTCGAGTTCAAGCAAGTGGAGGGCTACGCCTCCGCGGGCATGTCGGCGATGGCATACGGCACCAGCCCCATCTTCATCCGTGCCGCTCTGGAAGGCGAGGCGGGGCTATCCGTCCTCGGCGGCCTCGTGTCCTACTCTGCCGCGGCGCTCATCATGCTGATTGTCGTCGGGATGACGAGCCGCCGCGATCTGGTCACGTCCATGCGCCCCGAGACCGTACGAGCTTTCGTCGGGGCGGGCTTCTTTAGCGCTATTGCCCAAATGCTGCGCTTCGTCGCGCTCTCGCTCGCACCCGTAGCCGTCGTGACCAGCCTCAACCGCGCCGGCAACGTCTTCACGCTCGGGCTGTCGTGGCTCTTCAACCGCCACCTCGAGTTCATCACGCCCCGCGTCGTCGCCGGCGTGCTGCTTTCCGTCCTCGGCGCCATCGTCCTGGTAATCGGCAGCCAGTGAGCCGCAGGCTGACGCTGCTTCCGAAACGGTTACTCGGTTAGGTCTATTGGTCGACGGAAACCCGCCGTCACGGCTGCGGAATCGCGGCTCGAACCGGCATGCGCGCGACGAAGATGGCGACGGCGGCCAGGCACCAAGCGCCCGCGATTAGCAAGAAGGCCAAATCGTAAGAGCCCTGCTGGTCGAAGAGCCAGGCGACGAGGAGCGGGCTCGAGGCGCCGGCGCCCGTAATGAACGGACGGATCATTCCGTTCAGGGCCCCGAGGTGGGCGCGCCCGAAGTAGTTGGCCACGATCATAGGACGCATGACGAACACACCACCGAGCGCCAGCCCATTCGCCGCTGCGGCGAATATCAGCATGCCTCGCGAGTCGATCGTCAGAAATAGCAGCACAGTGACCGCGGTCGCCAGGGCCTGCACTGCCATCAGTCGGCGCAGGGTGACGCGCTCGGCGCCCCAACCCCAGAGGACCCGTGTTGAGACGCTGCAGATGCCGTACGCCATCGCTGCCAATGAGCCCTCGGTGGCCGAGAAGCCCTCGTCACGGAAGAATGGCAACCAGTTGGCGTGGAAGCCGCCGGTGCCCAGCATGGTCATGCTCGCCGCGAACACGATCAACCAGAAAGCGGGCTGCACAATGGCCTGCGACCGCGTGAAGTCCGGCCTCGGCGCCATGACACCTGTCATCCTTCCACCCGATGTGCCCGCCGTCGGTGGCGCGTCGCCGTCAGGTGTCAGGCCCATGTCCTCCGGACTTCCGCGTACCAGCAGCGACACCGGTCCAAGGACGACCAGCGTCATGATCCCCAGCACGAACCAAGCGTCGCGCCAGCCGAATTGAACCATCAACGCCGTAGCGATGAACGGGAAGAACAACGGCCCCATCGCCGTACCCATGGAGCCGATGCCCAGGACGCGGCCCCTTTGACGCACGAACCAGCGTGGCAACACCACGGAAAGCATCATCTCGCTGCTGCCGAAGTTGGCGAATGACCCCAGCAAGCCGAATACCAGGTAGAACACGAGCAGGTCATCGACCCACTTCATCAGGATCATCGAAGCCGCCAGCGTCACCGCCGTCGCCACCGCGAAGACGCGCGGCCCGTGTCTGCCGTCCTGCATCGGGCCCATCAATGGCGCTATAGCCGCGTTGCCGAGCGCACGGACCGTCATCGCGCCGTAGATCTCGGTCCGCGACCAGCCCAGCTCATCGCCCATCGGCCCGACGAAGACCGTGAACGCCCAGAAGCCGCCGCCGGCCGTGAAGGCGCCCGCGACCAGCGTCACGCCGACCTGCACCCATCCGTAGAAGAACCGCTGTGACTTCAGCACGTCATCAGGTCCATCCCGCCTTGCTCCGAGCCTGAAACGCAACAGCCACCTGCCTCCAGCGGAAGCAGATGACTGCCTGGATCACGGCGTAGCCTAGCCCATCGGCGGGGCAAGCTTCTCGCGGCAGATGTGGGCAGCAAGGCAGGCCCGACTCCTGCCGAAACCGGGCCTGCTTCCCTCACAGGCCCCGGTATCGGCCCTTGCGGAGGTACTCGGGCCATCGCGGGCTGTTGACACCCCCGCCTCCTGACGACAGAATCGCTGCACTATACGGCGGGCGCATTCGCCGCCGGTGCCCAACGCCGGTGACGTCACTAGTGAGTTTCGCAAGGGGAGAGAAGACCATGGCTGAACTACCACGACTGAACGGAATCATCAAAGCGCTGGAGGAAGGCCAGGTCGCGTTCATTTCCGGTGACCCGGAAGCGTCCGGCGGAGGCCAGTTCGACGGCTGCATCTTCGAGATGGAGCACGGACTTTACGATATCAACGCCCTTAACCTGGGCCTTCTGAACCTCCTCAACCCCCGCCTCATCGCGCAGCGCGGCAGCGTCGCGCCGGTCAGCACGCCCATCGTGCGTATCCCGCCGAACTCCGGCGAAGCCAACTGGATCGCCAAGCAGGTCCTCGATATCGGCGTCTACGGCATCGTCTGGCCCCACATCGACACCGTTAAGGACGCCTACGACGCCGTGGCCGCGATGCGCTACTCGAAACGCGAAGGCCACCCCCAGCGTGAGCCCCTCGGCGTGCGCGGCGACTCGCCCGGCAAGGCCGTCCGCTACTGGGGCGTGGGCCAGCAGGAGTACTACGACCGTGCCGACGTCTGGCCGCTCGACCCCAAGGGAGAGCTGATGTGCGGCCTCATGATCGAGAGCGTCCAGGCGATCAAGAACCTGCCCAAGATCCTCGAAGAAGTCCCCGGGATCAGCGTCATCATCACGGGCGAAGGCGACCTGTCGCAGGAGCTCGGCGTGCCGCGCCAGTACGACCACCCGGAAGTGGCCGGCGGCGTCAAGGAGATCCTCGACATCTGCAAGGCGCACAACATTCCCAACGGCTTCTGGCACACCACGATGGACAACGTTGAGAGGCTGGTCGCCGACGGATACCGCTATCTGATGGCCGGCCCTGGTCGCAGCTTCAACGTCGTCAACAAGGGCAGGGAAGCCTCCGGCCGTACCTAGGCCGCAGGCCGGCTTGAATCGGGAGTGGACAGGCCAATGGCCCGCATCGTAGCCGGCGCGGCGATACCCCGCGGACCCACCTTCACGGCGCTTCCGGAGCGCTGGGCCGAACTCGGCGAGCGGGACAAGTCGAACCCTTGGCTTACGAACCTCGACGGCTCGCTAACCTCGTATGACGCCCTGCTCAGCCAGGCCGACGCCTCAATCCAGCAAGGGCTGAGCCGAGTCGTCTGGCAGCGCCAGTTCGTGGCAAGCCAACAGGCATACGGCGATGTCCTGGAGGCCTTTCAGGCGGCAAGGCCTGATGTGGCGCTGGTCATGGGCGATGACGAAAACGAGTGGTTCCAGGGCGCCGACAACACACCACGTCTCGCGGTCTATCGCGGTGAGACGTGGACCTGGGGGCCAAATCAGACCGTTTACCCGGTAGCTCGCGCCCTCACCGACCACGTGACCGAGCACTTGAAAGGCGCCGGGTATGCCGTCGAGGTCTTCGATCAGCCCGTCGACGGCAAGCCAATGCCCCACTCCTTCGGCCTGCACTACGACCGCATGCTCGATGCCAACGTCCCGCTCGTGCCAATCCTGGTCAACATTCATTTCCCACCCACCCAGCCTTCCATGGCGGAGCAGTACACGTTGGGCCAGGAGATCCGCCGAGCGCTTGAGGCCTGGCCGGGCGAAGAGCGTGTCGCTGTGCTGGCCAACGGCGGTCTCAGCATTGGCGTCGTGCGCCAGGACCTGGACAGGCAACTGCTCGACGCACTGCAGCGACGAGACCTGACGTCCCTGGAGAGCATGCCCTACAAATGGATACAGGGACCGTGTGGCGAGATCTTCAACTGGATTGGCGCTGCCGGCGCGCTCGAAGGCCTGGAGATGAAGGTCTGGGATTATGTGCCCGTCTATCGCAGCGCCGCCGGCACCGGCTGCGGCAACGCCTTCGCAACCTGGTCCTAAAGTCCGGCCGCTTTCAGCCTACGAGAGCTACTCGCCGGTATCTGGACCCATCTGGCCGTCACGCGATATCCAGCCTCAGGATGCTTTGATCTGCTGGCGCTGCATGTCGCCCGTCCCTGGTTCCAACTTACAATCTGCGGATGGACCAGTCTGCGAACATGGGTAGAGGCGCGGCCGGCGGTTGGGCGGCGTCCACCCTGCAGTCGCTTCAATTCTCCGACTACCGCCTCATCTGGATCGGCTCGCTGCTGGCCTTCACCGCGTTTCACATGATGGTCACGGCACAGGCCGTTGTTGCCTTCGACCTGACCGGGGACAACCGCTCGGTGGGCGCCGTGTTCTTCGGCCTCGGGATCGCGATGCTGCTCCTCAATCCCTTCGGCGGCGCGGTGGCTGACCGGTTCTCGAAGCGCTTGCTCGCCATCGTCACGCACATCGTGATCGGCGCCGTCGCCCTGATTACGGCGATCCTGCTGCTCTTCGACGCGGTCAGCGTCATTTTCCTGGCGATGGGCGCCTTCGTACTTGGGGCGATGTTCGCCTTTCTGGGACCCACGCGTACCGCCTTGGCGGGCGACGCCGTCGCCAGCGAGCACGTGGGCAACGCGATGGCGCTGCTCCAGGTCGCTCAGAACGTCGCTCGCGTTGGCGGACCGTTTCTCGCCGGCTCGTTTCTTGCCTGGTCGCTGGTCGGCGCCGCCGGCACCTATTTCTTCATCGCATCCATCTTCATCTTTGTGATCGCCGCCTTCTCCCGGCTGCCCCCCAGCAAGCCGCGGCGGGCCTCAGGCGACAGCAGCGTGCTGAGCGACGTCCGCCTCGGTATCCGTCATATCCTCGAGCGGCCGGCCCTCCTGCACGCCGTCACCAGCTTCCACCTGGTCACCATCCTCGGGATGGTCTATCTGGTGCTCATGCCCGGCTTCGCCAAAGACGTCCTCGGCACCGGCACCGCCGGCATCGGCGTCCTGTTCGGCGTGGCCGCGGCCGGTGGCCTGGTGCTGAGCCTGGCCGTCGCATCGCTGGCGGATTCGCCGCGGGCGTCGTATTTCATGTCACTCAGCGCCCTCGGCCTGGCAGCGTCGCTGATCCTGCTGGGCCTCGCCCCGAGCTTTGAACTCGCCATCCTGGTCATGATCCTCGTCGGCGGAGCGACCGGCGCCTTCCACACGCTGAGCAACGCCCTGGCGATGCGCCTTACCAGCATCGAGTTCTTCGGCAGAGTCATCGGGCTGGTCTATCTCTCCTGGGGGCTCAACGCGCTCATGAGCCTGCCCTACGGACTGCTGGCCGACGTCGTCGGTGAACGTGCCGTACTCAGCGGCGTGGGAGCCGTGCTCAGCCTCGTCGTCGTGCTTCTGTTCCTCTGGTCCCGACGGCTCGAAGCCGGTACTGCAACCGCAGCGGCGAGAGTCGAGCCGGCTGCCTCAGCGCCCTCTGCTTGAGAACGCCCGCCACCCGCATCTCAAGTGGGCGCACGATCCCCGTACGTCTCGTCGCCGATCAAGGTCAAGCGGCTCCTCTGGGTTCTAACAGAACCCTCGGGTCAGGTCGCCATCCACAGGACGTCGCCGCTGAGGCTCGGGTCCAGCGGCTTGCTCGCGAACACGTCGTACTCGGCCTTCGATTTCGCGATCGTCGTGTTGCCGCCGTGACCGGGATAGACCTGGACCTCGGGAGGCAGGGTGTAGAGGCTGGAGACGATTGACTGGATCTCCTGCTGCAAGTCCTCGTTGCTGCGCGTACGGCCGGGGCCGCCCGGAAACAGCGTGTCTCCCGATAGCAGGTGCTCGCCGACCTGCAGGCAGATCGAACCCTGCGTGTGGCCGGGAGTGTGGACCACACGCAGCCGCAGGCTCCCGACTTCGACCTCGTCTCCATCGGCCAGCGTGCCGTTGACGTAGCTCTCGTACGGCTCCTTATCGGCGTCGTGGCAAAAGACCGGGACGCTGAAATCCTTGAGTAGCGAGTCGATGCCTGCCCAGTGGTCGCGGTGCCGATGCGTGACGATCGCCTGCCGAACCGTCAGTCCTTTGGCAGCAGGCGCCAGGGCCTCGCTACCTTCCGGAGCGTCGACCAGGAGGGCGTCGTTGGTCTCAGAGTCGGCCACGATGTAGGCGTTGTTGGAGACCGGGCCCAGCGGTCCCAGCTTGATCAATAGCAGCCTGCCGTCTTTCACCACTTCTTGTTCGTGCATCGATTTGTCCTCGCCCTCGATACGTTCAGCCGCTCGCGGGCCTAACTGCTGCCGATTCGCGAGCCTCCCACCGAATAGTTACCGGAAGCTTGGACTATGCCCGCACGACTGGCAACCCGCACCTCGCCGAGCTACTCCCCGGTCACTCCCCCGACGAGTTCAGGACATGCTGATGCAACCCGCGCTGCCCGCGCCGAGGCTGCTGAAGGCGCAGATGCTACTGCCGGACGCGTTACGTATCCCGAGAGTAGTCCCAGGAGATCAGGCGGCTCGGCCTGATCCGAATGTAGACCACGCCAGGTCTCGCTTCCGTCGGTAATTCGCTGTCGGGTGTGCCTCGTTGCTTCGCCGCCTCGCGCATCAGCGGTAGTACGTCTTCCTTCGCGTCGACAACCTCCGCGTCGCCCTGGATCAAGACACCTTGTAGATCCGGAAACGTCGTCCCGGACTCAACCAGAGCACTGACCTTGGGATTGCGCTGAATGTTCTTCAGGCGCTGCTTGCCGCCACGTCCCCCCACGTAGATGTCATCGCCGATGCGGGTGTAGGCGATAGGTACAGAGTGAGGGTAGCCATCGCTGCCGATCGTGGTCACGGTGAGCCAACCGGGTTGGCTGTCGAGCAACGCGTACGCTTCTTCCGTCGTCAGAGAAACTGACATATCGCCCCCTTTTCAAGCAGCGATGATAGGTGGCGAGGAGGAGACTGTCCAAGGTGGGGACCGATCAGGACGTGCACCCTGTGCCGCAGCGGACGCTGGGCGTTGTGGGCTGGTGAGCGCGTTACGTGCTCCGGTCACCACCTGTCGATCGCCGAGTCAAGTCCGCCGATGTAGATTCAAAGGTGGTCGGGGGTGCCCAGATTCGAACTGGGGGCCTCTTGGTCCCAAACCGAAGTCGATCCTGATCGTTCTTGCCATTCAGTACGCATAAAAGGCCGATCCGAATCTAGAAGACGGCCTGCCGAGTGGTGCTAATGACGGTCACTGGCGGCGCATGGCCGAGGGTTAGTGCGCAATCAGGGTAATAATGTGAAACAAACTGAACCCGAATGGATTCAATTAGGTAGATGGGTAGAAACCGAGTCAGTGAAGTGACTGAGCGAATCGATCAGGCGGCTGACATACGCCCGCCAAAGATCGTATTCGTGCTTCAAGGGCTGTACATCGCGTTCTTGGTAATCGCGTTTCTCGCCGTCGGGGCAGGCCTGACGCCGGAGATGCTGTTCCTGTTTTTGTTTCTGGCGTTTACCTGGCGAGGGACGCGAATTGCGTTCGTGCGGGACTTCGCGCCGTTCGTGCTGCTGCTGCTGCTGTCTTACGAAGCGTTGCGGGGCTTTGCCGACGACATCGGCGGGCGCGTGCACGTGATGTACCCGATCGAGGTGGATCGGGCGATTTTCGGAGAGGTGCCGACGGTAGTGTTGCAGCGCTGGTTCTTTGACCCCAATCAGGCGAGTTGGTACGACTACGGGGCCGCGCTAATGCACGTCTCGCACTTCATGCTACCGCTAATTTTTGCGGCGGTGTTGTGGCAGAACCACCGACACGTTTACTGGCGATTCGTGGTGGCGCTGCTGGTAATGTCGTACGCGGGATTCGTGACCTACGTGCTGGTTCCGACGGCGCCGCCGTGGCTTGCCGGGTCAGGCGGCGTGCTAGATGTTCACCTGGTGCACGATGGCTTGCCGGCTGCGTCGGCGCTGTACCAATTCCTGAGCCCTAACCCGGTGGCTGCGATGCCTTCGTTGCACGCAGCGTATCCATGGCTGTTCTTGATGTTCGCGGTGAAGGTCTGGGGAATGAAAGGCTCGGTGTTCGTAATTTACGTGGCGGCTATGTACTTATCGCTGGTGTACTTGGGGCACCATTACGTGGCCGACATTTTGGCGGGCATGGGGTACGCGGTGGCGGCTTACGTGCTATGCGCGACGGATCTCATAACTGAGCCGGCGAGAGCAATATGGTCTTGGTTGCGAGGAGAAGTCTCCCCTGTGCCGGTGGGGACTTCTTAAGCCGTCTGATCTAGCCGGCTGCATCATAGATATCTAAGGCGATAGCTGGTAGTTCAGGTGGCGACCACTACGCCACCATCGAGCACCTCGCCTTCGCCACCGCCGAGTTCCAGGAGATGAAGATGCAGCCTCCGCTGGAATAGGCGCTGGCGGGGAGGCTATTGAAGGCGTAGACGTTCTTTCCTTTGCGGACCGTTTGCATTGTTTACACGGCCAGTCGGGGCCCCAAAATATTTATTGCGTTCCCAGGTTGTCAATAGAGGCCGGTCGAAGTCGCGGCTATGCAGCTAACGTTCGCCTTGGATAACCTGGGTGCAAGGCGGTGGAGAAACGGCAGAAAGAGTAAAGCAGCTCTGGCAGTGGCGGTACGTGGTCCTAGCCCTCGCTTTGCTCTTCGCGGCCCGAACTTACTGGCAAATAGCGCCTGGGCTAGCGACAGCGGCGGCATGCTGGCTCGTGCTACTCGTCGTCATCCTGTGGTTGCTCCGCCGGTTTAGCCTAAGCAATACACCAACCGGGGTGCTGTTACTGAGTGGTTTTGCGCTAAATGCCATCGTCACCCTGACGAACGGCGGATTCATGCCTGTCCCAGGGGAGGCACAGCACGGCGTTTACGAGCCGCTAACAAGCGAGACCAAGCTGCCGTGGTTAGCCGATGTACGCCCACTAAAATCAAGCATCGGCGATTGGCTGATTGGAGCTGGCCTGGTGGGACTTGCCGGAGAGTCGTTATGATGCGCCGCGGAAGCGTGACCGAGTCCATGCAGCCTGGGCTGGAGCGGGCGTTGGGCGACGGAGGCTGCTGAAGGCGTAAGCATCCTATGCAGGCCCGTCTCCGCTAGTCTCCAGCATTCTGGTCACCTGAAGACAGACGGAGGCTCAAGTGCTCTGGATACTGCTCACCGTCGTCGTACTTCTCTTGGCAGCGCTTGTGCTTATGGCAGTTCGACGAAGTCGCCCAGATCTCCAGCAACCTTTTCGCGGACGGGCCACCGGACTCGTCATCGTCGGGGTGCTCCTGATGTTCGTTGCCGTGATCGGCTTACTGACTGGCAGAGGTGCCAGCTCGATGGTGTTGGTAATAATCGGCACTGTTCTTATTGCTGTGGGTGCCAGTCGCAGAGGGACATGGTAGTCCTAAGGCCGAAGGAACTCTGGCCGCGCCAAGACTGGTGCGGGCGATCTAGAGCAGGCAGTTCGACCTTAGAACAGGAGGAAGATCGCGATGGTCAGCGCGAAGGTACCAACCAATAGAGCCGAAATGGCCCAGCGAGTCTTTCCCACGGAGCGGCGACGTAACCGGTCGACATCAAGGAGTGGGATCCAAATCGCAACGAGAAGAGCGGGCAGAATCGGCAACATGTCGGTGTCGACCAGAAGGATCAACGCGATTAGAACAGCGGATGCCACCAGTCCGAACACAATCCGACCCGTTGGTGTACGAAGCGATTGGAGCATCATGACCTC
Source organism: Dehalococcoidia bacterium (assembly GCA_965197795.1). Classification (GTDB taxonomy): domain Bacteria; phylum Chloroflexota; class Dehalococcoidia; order DSTF01; family WHTK01; genus WHTK01. Next base: position 2,479,550 of record OZ240228.1, read on the forward strand.
ATACCGAGGGTAATCAGGCTTCTATGCCGGAAGGTGGTGCAGTGCGAGGCGAGCACACCTTAGACCGATGCGGGCAATGAATCAAGCTAGTCGGACGCAGCTGGCGCTGGGGCGTCGCGGGCTGCTGAAGGCGTAGGTTCCTCAACAGGCTGAGGATCCGCTCGACACAGACTGGTCTGCTGTTAGGAAAGGCGTGCACCCTGTCCTAGGGTCAGAGTTCGAGAACGTGGGCTCGAAAAAGAAGCATCTGGACACGTAGAGCTACAGCAGCCGTCACAAGACCCGGCGGCGCCCTCTTTGCGTCCGTGAGCAAACCGTGAGCAAACGCGAGGTCTTTCACCATAAACTCCCTCCTCAGAGGGAGTTTCCAGATACGAAAAAAGTGGTCGGGGTGCCCAGATTCGAACTGGGGGCCTCTTGGTCCCAAACCAAGCGCTCTGACCTGGCTGAGCTACACCCCGGATCCGTCTACAGAATACACGGCTACTGCGCCGCCTCTGGACAGCTATCGCACGGCGCCGGCTCTGCGTGAGCGTAGCCGCATCCGGCGCACTCCCACGTCGTCAACGGCGCCAGCCAGCGGTCGTGCTCCGTGTCCCAACGCCGATGCTCGTGCTCGCGACGCAGCGCCGCGCTGCACCGCGGACAGGCGTCACCCAGCAACGACCTCGCCCTCGACTCCTGCATCCGCGCGCTCAGCAGGTACGCCAGCACCGAGAAGAAGACGCCGATGCCCAGCAAGCTGCCCGCGGCCGTCGAAACCAGAGAACTGGCGAGAAGGAAGGCCGCCAGGCCCCAGGCCGCCGCTCCCGTGACGTCGAGAAATAGGCTCAGCGCTCCCGCGCCGCTGCGAAGCGCGCTCACGGTTACGTCTTGGCCTTGACCCGGCCGGCGCCCACCAAGTCGCCAATATCCGAAACGCCGTGCTCGCAGCAGTAACGCTCGAGGCCGTCCAGGACCTGAATCGGCGCCAGTGGGTTGGCGAACGTGGCCGTCCCGACCTGCACCGCGCTCGCGCCCGCCATCAGGTAATCGACCGCGTCCTCCGCCGTCGTTACGCCACCGCAGCCGATAACCGGCACGTCGACGGCGCCCGCGACCTCGTGGACCTGGCGCAGTTGCACCGGCTTGAGCGCCGGGCCGGACAGTCCGGCGTACGTCGTGGCGATCATCGGCCGCCCCCGCCCGCGGTCGATCGCCATGCCGACCAGCGTGTTGCCGACGCACAGCGCATGCGCCCCCTCGCCAACCACCGCCCTGGCCACGAGCTTCGGATCGCTGACGTTGGGCGTCAGCTTGGCGATGACCGGCAGGGTTGTGGCGCGCATCACGCGGCGTACGACGTCGGCTGCTGCTTCCGGCTCCTGGCCGAACTCGATGCCGCCGCGCTCCGTGTTGGGACAGCTCAGGTTCAGCTCGATACCGCTGAAACCGTCGACGCCCTCCAGCCGCGCCGCGACCTCGGCATACTCGCCAACCGTAAAGCCCATGATGCTGACGATGACCGGCACGCGCCACGTTTCGTACACCGGCGCGAGGTCGCGCACCAGCGCCGTAACGCCGACATTCTGCAGGCCTATCGAGTTGAGCATGCCGCCCGGTGTCTCCGCAATGCGTTGCGGCGGGTTGCCGCGTCGCGGCGCCAGCGTCGTCGTCTTCGTGACGATCGCCCCAAGGCGTTGGATGTCGAAGACCCTCTGGTAGTCCAGTCCGTAACCAAAGGTACCGGACGCTACCAGCACCGGGTTCGGCAGCACCAGACTGCGCTTCGCGCCCGGCGCCAGCTCTATTTCCATTCGCACCGCGCTGGTCATCGGCTAATTATAGGCGCGCAAGGTCAGCAGCCCCGCCTCCTCGCGAGCCCTCATGACGAAACCGAATCGGTCAGGCGTAAGGCAGGTCTCGACGTCGCGCTGGTGGACGCCCGGTATCCCTGCTTCGACCCGCGGCCGCATCGCCTTCGCCGCGTCCGACTCCGCGGCGCGCTCCAGATACAGCGCCGCATCAGCCGCAGGGTCCTCGACCAGCGCTGCGATGTACTCGGCGCAAGCCCGGTCTTCTTCCGCCGCGCCGCCCTCGCCCGTTACCACGTAGTAGACCTTCAGCGCTCCTGAGTCGTGCAGCGCCGACGCGGTCGCCGCGGCGCAGACGAAGCTGGCGCAGTACAGGTTGTCCGCCCGCTTCGCCGCCACAGCGCCAACCGTGCCCGCCGTGGTCCTCTGCACGATCGTGCGCCCCTTCAGGTCATGCTCCTGCAGCTCGACCGGTGAATTAGTCAGATCGAATCCGTCGTACGGTCGGGAATCCTTGAGGGCCAGTGCTCCCGGTAGAGAAGCCTTCAGCCTGAGGGCGGTGTCGGTATCGTCACTCAGCAGGATGCGTTCTGCGCCGAGGTGAAACGCCCACGCCGCCGTCGTGTAGGCACGCAGCACGTCGATCACCACGGCGGTGCCGGACACGGCCCCGCACTCGGCGATGCTGACGTAGACAGCCTCGTGCTTCACGCCCTCAGTATCGCGAACGCCGCGACTCGAGACAAAGAAAAGCGGAGAGGTCCGACCGAGGGTGACCTCTCCGCTGATGGGGCTTGGGTTCGCTCCCTATTCGTCGGCGACTGGCGCCTTCTCTCTCACGACGGGCCGACTGCCGCCACCCATGCGGCTGATGCTGCGCATCGGGTTGCCTTCCCAGAGCGTATCGGCGGCGGAGTTCTGGAATTCGCGCTCTTCACCACACTGCTTGCAGATTCCGTGGCTGGTCGCGCCATGCGGGCTCTCGATTACCCAGTGGTGACGGCAGAGGGGCTCCTCATCCGAGCCTGCCTGGAAAACGTTCTCTTCGATTACCGGGGTTCGCATTCGACCCACCTCCTGATCCTTCCACCCGTCCATTCCCTATATACGTCGGCAAGACTGCGCTGGATGATGTCCTGCTCGCCTAAAAGAATTATCGCTTTGACATGGTTTATCGTAAAGGTTTATACGTAAAATACCTGAAAAGATTCATTAAATAAGTGCTAAACCGTTCCTTCTAGCCGCCGAGGCGTTTATGATGTAACTGTTAACAGAGAATCTCCCTTTTCTTTATGCAGACTACGAAGCATCAAATACTCGAACTCCTCAAACGCACCGGCAGCGCCACCGTCGAAGAGGCCGCCGGCTCCCTCTCTATCGCCTCCATGACGGCGCGCCAGCACCTGCTCGGCCTCGAGCGCGACGGGCTGGTGCAGTCAGAGAAGGTGAAGCGCGCCAATGGACGGCCCCACTACCTCTTCCTCCTGACGCCCAAGGGCGACGAATTGTTCCCGCGCCGCTTCGACGTCCTCGCCGCCATCCTTCTGGATGAAGTCGGTGCGCTGCGAGCCGAAGACCTCGACGGCCTCGACGGCGACGGCAAGCGCTCTCTGATGGTCCAGCGCGCCGCGGACCGCCTCGCCGAGCGTTATCGCTTCGCCATCGACGGCCGCAGCCTGCCGGAACGCATCCAGGCGCTGACCGCGGTCCTGCACACGATCGGCGGCTTCGCGGAATGGACTGAGACCGAAGACGGCTTCGAAATTCGTGACTACAACTGCGTCTTCGCCAGCTTGACCAGCCAGAGCGATGGCTGCCCCGGCCACCTTCGATTGATCACCCAGCTGCTGCAGTGGCCCGCACGGCACGAGATCTTCGATGACGGGCGGGTGCGTTGCTGTCGCTACATCGTCTCCCCGTATCCAGATCAAACCCAGGAAGGACTGTTCCTGAATGCCTGACGTTAGTCAAGACGTCGTGATGCAGGCTCTGAGCGAGGTCGAGGACCCCGAGCTGCACCGCGACATCATCTCTCTCAACATGGTCCGCGACCTCAAGATCGCCGGCGACACGGTCTCCATGACGCTGATGCTGACGACGCCGGCTTGCCCGCTGACCGGCCCGTTCAAGGAAGCCGTCGAGACCGCACTGCTCGCCGTACCCGGCGTCGCGACGGCCAACGTAGCGCTGGACGCTGAGGTGCGCTCACACCGCGGCCCGGAGGAGCGCAAGCCCGTCGAGGGCGTCAAGAACATCATCGCCGTCGCCTCCAACAAGGGCGGCGTCGGCAAATCGACCGTCGCGACCAACCTCGCGATCGCGCTGGCGCGCCACGGCGCCAAGGTCGGCATCCTCGACGGCGACATCACCGGCCCCAACATCCCCACCATGATGGGCTTCGAGGCAGGTTTTCAAGCCGAGAGCGAGGGTGGCCTCAAACCGACCGAGAAGTACGGCGTCATGGTCTGCTCCATCGGCTTCGCGCTGCCCAAGGGCACGCCCGTCGTCTGGCGCGGCCCGATGATCGGCACCGCCATGCGCGACTTCCTGCACAACGTCCCCTGGGGCGAGCTCGACTACCTACTCGTCGACTTGCCGCCGGGCACTTCGGACGCCTCGATGAGCATGGTGCAGGAAGCGCCGATCGCCGGCGCTGTCGTCGTCAGCACACCGCAGACCGTCGCGCTGGAAGACGCCACCAAGGCCGTCGGCATGTTCGACCGCATGCAGGTGCCGGTGTTCGGCATCATCGAGAACATGAGCTATTTCATCGCCCCGGATACGGGAAATCGATACGAGATATTCGGACATGGCGGCGCTAAGATGGCGGCGGAGGAGCTCGGCCTCGAGTTCCTGGGCGAGATCCCGCTGGACCAGGCAACCCGAGAGGCGTCCGACTCCGGTACGCCGGTGACGCAGCTCACGCCTGACTCCGACTCAGCGCAGGCGTTCATGTCCATAGCAAAGAAGATCGCTGCCCGTTGCAGCGTACAAAACTACCTTGAGGAGACCGCATAATTTCTGAGTGGCTATCTTTCCTGAACCGATCCAAGCAAGGTGACGGCGCCGCACCCGCGAGCGCCCCGGCCGAAGAAACCGCCGCAGAGGAGAAACCCAGGCGTCGCGGCGGACGCACCCGAAAGACCCCCGTAGCCTCGACTGAAGCCGATTCGCCTGCCGAGACAGCGCCCGTTGAAACGCCGGCCCCCGAAGCGCCGGTAGCAAGCGAAGAACCGACAACCGACGCTCCGCGCCCCCGCGCTCGACGCGGCTCGCGCGGTGGTGCCGGGCGCTCTCGCGCCCGCGCCGAAAACGCGGAAGCCCCGGCAGAGCCCGCCGCGGAGGCAACTCCGGAGCCCCAGGCGGCAAGCGAGCCGGAGCCAGCAGCCGAGCCCGTCTCTGAAGTCACAGCCGAAGCTGGAGCCGATGCGCCCCGCTCGCGCTCCCGTGGCGGCACGCGCGGCGGCGCCGGCCGCCGCAAGCCGTCCGGCCGGCCCGTGGCTCCCGAACTGGCACCGTCAGACCACGGACCGCCGCCCGCAACCAACGGTCGCCGCTCCCGGTCGGAGCGCCCGTCCGCGCCGGCTCCGTCACGTGGCGGCAGCGGTGGTGGCGGCGGCATCGAGGGGCTGATCGCGCGACAGAACGTCCTGTTCGAGGACTTCGCGCAGCAGCAGTCGCAAACCCTGCGCGACGTGCAGCGCGCCCTGCGTGGCGCCGGCGGCGCCCAGGGCGCGTCCGGCAACATGATGGCGCTGCCCAAGGTCGCCATCTTCCTCGACGTCCCCAACCTGATCTACGCTGCCGACCAGATGAACGTGAAGGTCGACTTCGGCAAGCTGCTGGACTATCTAACGGAAGGCCGTCAGCTGGTCCGCGCCACCGCTTACGCGCCGATCACGGACGACCCGCAAACCCGCTTTGAGAAGCAGCGCTTCGTCGAACCCGTGATCAACAACGGCTACAAGATCATCACCAAGCCCTGGAAACGCTTCAACGACGGCAGCATGAAGGCCAACTTCGACATCGAGCTCGCCGTCGACATCCTGACCATGTCGGACCGCCTCGACGTGGTGGTCCTACTCTCCGGCGATGGCGACTTCCGTCGCGTCTGTGAGCTGGTCGAGAGCAAGGGCGTCCGCGTCGAGGTCGTCTCGTTCTCTCAGAGCACCGCCATGGAGTTGCGCTCCGTCGCGGACCAGTACACGGACCTCAACACCATCCTCAACATCGTCGGCGGCTAGCCGCGACCGCGCGAGCAACGTAAAGAGGGACGGTCACGCGACCGTCCCTCTTGCACTTGGAACCTGGCACCTGCCACCGGTGTATACAGGACGGATGGAGATCTCCTCCTCAGAACGTGAGATGGTCCTGCAGGCCCGCGCCGGCGATGCCGGTGCGTACGCCGCGCTGGTGCAACATCACCAGGAAGCAGCGTTTCGCGCCGCTTACCTGCGCAACCTTCGCTGAGCCCGGCCTCTATCCCTACTACTGCAGCCTGCACCCGGCCATGCTCGGAGCCGTGGCCGTCGGCGACTCGCTCAGTCTCGGCGTCATCGTGCCAGAGCCGATGCAACCGCAGATCGAACCGCCGACGCAGGCGGCTCCGGTCGAGGCCGTGTCCGGCTCACGTCTGTCCCCTGCGTTTGCAGGCCTGATCGTGGTCACAGGGCTCGTCTCGGCAGGCGGCGGCTATTTGCTGCGGGGGTCGCAAGCCCTAGAGCTCGCCGCGGTTGGCCCGCGCCACGAACGCCTCCAGCGTGATGATGCGCAGCAGCTCATCGTGGCGCATGAACTGCCACAGCCCGCCGTCGGTGTAGAAGTCGCGCAGCGTCCAGGCCGGCCCGCCGAGCACCAGGTACGCCCTCGTGTAGCGCTCCGGGTCCGACAGCGCGGCCTGGATCAGGCACATCGCCTCGTACGGCACCTTCTGCTCCGCCGTCCCGGACGTCTGCTGCCACTTCAACGAAAGCAGGTAACCGCGCCCCTCTGGGTTGTACGCCACCAGGTCGACGATGTGCTTGCCGCCGCCCAACCGCTCGCCGATATCGACCTGTCGGAAGTATTCGTAACCGCCCTGCTCCAGCGCCGGCAGCACCATCGCCTCCATCACCGCCCCCGTCGTCGTGCCCTTCTTGGCGTACGGCAGGTCCTTGCGCGCGACCACGCCTACAACCCCCTCGTCGCGATGACTTCGATCGCCTTGGTGCGGTCGCCGTTGCAGCTGATCATGCGCGGAGCCGCCATCGTCTTGATCTTGAATCCCAGGTCTCGGTAGAGCTTCCTGATCCGGCTCGTTGCCTGGTTCGACAGCACGACCGGGCCGGGGTGTCTCGCCAGCCATTCGGCTAGGCGCACCTGCTCCTCCCAGCCGAACGTCTCCTTGCTGTACTGCGTGAACTCCACGTCGTACGGCGGGTCGGCGTAGATGAAGTCGTCCGGCTCCAGCGCCAGCGACTCGAAGTCGCCCGTCGTGAAGCGCCAGCCCGCCATCGCCTGGTCGTACATCGAGAGGTCGCGAGCGTAGTTGATCGACTCGTGGCGGCCGAACGGCACGTTGAACTCGCCCTTGCGATTGAAGCGGCAGAGCCCGTTGTAGCCGGTGTGGTTGAGGTAGTAGAAGAGCTGCGCCGCCTCCTGGCTCTCAGCGCCGCCGTCGCCGATCAGCTGGTTGAAGCGCGTCCGCTGGCGATAGTACAGCTCGCTCTCGTTGCGCATCTCGATGTCGAGCTGCAGGCCGCCCGAGAGCCACCGGTAGAAGTTGATGTTGTGCGGGTTGAGGTCGTTGAGCAGCGCCCGCTGCGGCCGCAGCCCCAGCGCCACCGCCAGCCCGCCGGCCAGCGGCTCCACCAGGCGACAGTCGCGATACCGCGCGTAGGTCTTGCGCAGAAGGGGGACAAGCCAGCGCTTGCCGCCGGCCCACTTCAGCGGCGGGCGCAGCGGTCGAAGACTCGACTCTGCGAGCTCCAGCTCGGCGTCAGACGCGGCGGGGGGTGCCTGGATCGCCATCGAATTGCCTAAAGGCTAGCGCGGCTTAGCGATTATGGCAATCGAAACTGGAATAGAATTCTCTTCCTGATGAGCACAGAAGCGGTCGAACTTCGAACCGAGCGTCTCCTGCTGCGTCCTTTCCGACCAGCGGACGTCGACGACGTACTCGCCTACGCTGTCGACGAGGAGTTCGGACGCTACCTGATCAACATCCTCACGCTTCCTTATACACGCAGCGATGCCGAGCAGTTCCTGGCAGGCACCGCACCATCGCCAACCGATAGAAACGCCGACTTCGCTGTCGTTTTCGCGGAGCACGTCATTGGCGGCGTCGACCTGACTATCGATCCCGATCAGCGTATCGCCGAGCTCGGCTATGCCATCGCTCGTGAGCATTGGGGCAAGGGCTTCGCGCCGGAAGCAGCGCGGGCGTTAATCGATTGGGGCTTCCAAACCTACGATATCGTCAAGGTGTTCGCGTCCGCCGATGCCGAAAACACGCCCTCGAACCGGGTTATGGAGAAGCTCGGCATGCAGCGGGAAGCCTATCTTCGCCAGCACCGGCATTTTCGCGGGCGCCAGGTTGACGAGGTACTCTACGGACTCCTTCGTACTGAATGGCTTTCGCGGTAGCAGTTTGCTGTCTGCTAGGACCCCCACAACCTGGCGAGCGCCGGGTAGCGTTCCATGTGCAGGTGGTCCATCAGCGCCAAGTTCCAGCCCGTGTGCAGGATCTCGTGGTCGTTCAGGCTGTAGAGCAAACGGATCGCCGCTAGCGGCTCGTCCTGCCAGCCGACTTTGACGCTGCGCGACTCGATGTCCGGCAACGCCAGCAGGTCGACCAACTCCTGCTCCGAGCGCTGCATCTCCGACAGCAGGCGCTGCTTGCCCCAGCGCGACAGTGCCGGCGGCATCAGCAGCTGCTGCCGTTCCTCGCCCCACTGCAAGACGCCCGATTTCACCGAGTGCACGTAGTTACGCACCACGAAGAGCTGATGCAGCAGGCTCTCGCGCGGCGAATCGGAACGCCGTGTCTTCGTGTCGACCATGCGGTAGTCCAGCTTCTCAGCCGGCACGCGGCGGTAGAACTCACGGTTGACCTCACGGTTCATCATGAAGCGCCACAGGAAGCTGCGCGCCTCGGCGCTCGTTATCCGTGAAGTGTCAAGCGCAGCCGGCATACGCGAATTCTCAAACCCTATGCCGCGGGTTTCAACTCGCGGTGCGCGCCGACCGTTACCAGATGTCGCGCAGCTCGAAGCGCGGGCCGTCTTTGCAGACAAGGCGCGCCACGCCGCGACGGTCGAAGACGGCGCAGCCGTAGCAGATCCCCGTGCCGCAGCCCATCTGCGCCTCGAGCAGCACCTGCACCGGCTTGCGGCGACGCATCCGCCCCGACCCCTCGTGCGTCCGCAGCACGTCGGCGATTGCGGCGAACATCGCGTTCGGGCCGCACAGATAGGTCTGGTCGGCCCAATCGAAGTAATCCACGAACACGTCGGTCACCAGGCCGTGGCGCCCCTGCGAGCCGTCCTGCGTCGTCACCACGACCTCCGCCTCGCTCGGGATCAGGCCCGCCGGAAACACGCCCGCGGCGTCGCGCGCGCCGTCCAGCAGCACGACGCTGTGCCCCTTGGCCACCGCCTCGTCCACCAGCCACAGCAGCGGCGCGATGCCGATACCGCCGCCCACCAGCAGCAAGTTCTGGCCCCGGCCGCCGCGCGGCAGCGAGTAGCCCTTGCCCAGCGGGCCCCAGGCGTAGACCACGTCGCCGGCGTTGCGTTGCGCCAGCCACGCAGTGCCGCGGCCGACCACGTCGTAGAGAATGGCGAACTCGGGGCCGTCCTCGCCACCTGTCCCGAGCTCCGTCGAAGGGCGCACGCGGTGGTAGCTCATGGCGCGCGGCAGCAGCGGGTCGTCCGACAGGTCCGCCGCGCTCGGCGACTCCGAGGCGCCCGCCATCAGGTCGGCGCAGCGCAGCATGAGGAACTGCCCCGGCGTCGCGCCACGCAGCAGCTCCGGCGCGCTGAACCACGTGATGTACGTGTTGCCGTACAACCGCGTGTTCTCAACGACGCGGATGAACCCGACTCTCATGAACCAAGACCGGTGGCGAGTTCGAGGCGACTGTCCCGGCAGTCCTTTAAGTATTTCCACAAGGCCACCGTCTGGAGGAAGTCGACGTACATCTTCATTCCCAAAGCCACCTCCAACTCGGAGGTATCTTGACTCTGACGTGTACCCATCTCTATTAGGCGCAAGAAATGCTTGAGATCCCGCGCCGAATTGTCGATAGCAGAAACCATCTCCTGTAACACCACGTCGGCATCAAGCGTAGGTCCCGCAACGACAGCTGCAAACGTGATCTCCTTCAGGTTGTAGACCATGCGTTCCGCTGACGATGCGAATCCGAATGTCGCGGAAACCTTTCTAATCTCTCCAATTGACCCTCCATCGGTCTTCTAGAGGTGTTCAAAGACGCGATCAATAAGAGCCTCTTTTGACTGCCCTGCAGGCTGCTCCGAAGATATCAGGCCTACGAGAACTCCCCATTCAAGAGCAACGGGATACAGGCAAGACTCCACCGCCGTTGCAAATCTCTTTCTTAGCGGGGCCAAGCGCTTCTGTTCGCGGTATTCGAGCAGTCGATTTACTCCAAAGAGAGTTACAAGCGTGCCAAAGATGAATCCAACTAGCTCGGCAAGAAGGTTTGAGGCAATCCCGGCTGTCCAGTCATCTGCGAAAGATAGAGCCTGCATTGGCTAGACAGATGCCACCCGGTACTCGCCGATCGGCAGCACCTCGAAGCTCTGCGAGCCCGCCAGCAGCGCGTCGGCCGCGGCTCGCGCCGTATCGATCGACGTGAAGCAGGGGATGCGGCGCTCCGTGGCGGCGCGGCGGATCTGGAAGCCGTCCTGCAGTGTCTCGCGGCCGCCCTCCGGCGTGTTGATCACGCAGTCGACCTCGCCCGAGTTGATGATGTCGACTACGTTGGGGTGTCCTTCGTCCAGCCGCTTCGGCACCTGTTCGACCGGGATATCGAGGGCGCGGATCACCTCCGCAGTGCCGCCGGTCGCGTAGAGGCGATAACCCGCCTCGTGCAGCCGCCGGATCACCGGGATTGCGTCCGGCTTGGTGCGGTCGGAGATCGAGAGCAACGCACCGCCTTGCGGCGGCAACGCCAGGTCGGCCGCGATGACCGCCTTGGCCAAAGCCGCCGGAAACGTGCGGTCGACGCCCATGACCTCACCCGTCGACTTCATCTCCGGCCCCAAGTAGGTATCGACGCCGATCAGCTTCGACATCGAGAACACCGGCGCCTTGACCGCGACCAGCGGCTGCGACGGCCACAGCCCGCCGGCGTAGCCCTGCTCCCGTAGCGTGCGCGCCAGCGCGCAGTTCACCGCCAGGCGCACCATTGGTACGCCGGTCACCTTGGAGAGGAACGGCACCGTGCGGCTGGAGCGCGGGTTCACCTCGAGGACGTAGACGTCGGACTCGCCGTCGTTGTCCATGATCACGTACTGGATGTTCATCAGGCCGCGAATATCCATCGCCACGCCGATGCGCGTCGTGTAGTCGACGATCGTGTCGATCTCGAGCTGCGTCAGGCTGCGCGGCGGGTAGACCGTCATCGAGTCGCCCGAGTGAACCCCGGCGCGCTCGATGTGCTCCATGATGCCGGGGATCAGGACGTCGGCGCCGTCGCAAATCGCGTCGACCTCGACCTCCTTGCCCGCCAGATACTTGTCGATCAAGACTGGCTTGCCCTCCGACAGCTCGACCGCCGCGTTGAAGAAGCGCAGCAGCTCGCTCGCGTTCTGCACGATCTCCATCGCGCGTCCGCCCAGCACGTAGCTCGGCCGCACCAGCACTGGGTACCCGATCTCCTGCGCCGTCGTCAGTGCCTCCTCGATGGTCTGGATGCCGGCGCCCGGCGGCTGCGGCACGCCGATGCGGCTGAGGAAGTCCTCGAAACGCCGCCGGTCCTCCGCCAGGTCGATCGTCTCGTTGCTCGAACCGACGATGTCGCGCGCCGTGCGGTACAGCGGTTCGGCCAGGTTGATCGCCGTCTGGCCGCCGAACTGCACGATCGTCCCCGGCGCAACGTCGCCCTCCTCCTCGTTGTGCAAGATCTCGCGGATCGACTCCTCGTCCAGTGGTTCGAAGTAGAGGCGGTCCGACGTGTCGAAGTCGGTCGACACCGTCTCCGGGTTGGAGTTGACGATCAGCGCTCGGTAACCCGCCTCCTGCAGCGCCCACACCGCGTGCACCGACGCGTAGTCGAACTCGATGCCCTGGCCGATGCGGATCGGCCCCGAGCCGATGACCAGGACGCGCTCGCCCTCCACCGGCGGCGCCTCGTTTTCCTCCTCGTAAGTGCTGTAGAAGTACGGAGTAACGGCGTCGAACTCGGCGGCGCACGTGTCGACCATCTTGTAGACGGGGCGAATCTCCCAGTCCTTGCGCAGGTCGCGCACCTGCTCCGGCAGCAGGTCGGCCAGCGTCGCGACCTGCACGTCCGAGAAGCCGAGGCGTTTTGCGTCCTTCAGCAGGTCGGGCGTCATCGCCTCCCCCAGCAGGCGCTTCTCCATCCGGATGATGTTCTGCAACCGTTCCAGGAACCACGGGTCGACGCCGCTGTTCGCCGCGACCTGCAGAGTGTCGGCGCCGTGGCGCAGCGCGGCCGTGATCGTCCACAGCCGTTCATCGGTCGCCGTCATCGGGCGCGCGCACGGGTCGGGCCAGTTGCGGTCCTCCCAGAGCAGCGACCGTCCGCCGATCTCGAGGCTGCGCACGGCTTTTTGCAGCGCCGCCTCGAAGCTGCGGTCGATCGCCATCACCTCGCCCGTCGCCTTCATCTGCGTGCCGATCTCGCGGTCGCCGAAGGGGAACTTGTCGAACGGCCAGCGCGGGATTTTGACCACGCAGTAGTCCAGCGCCGGCTCGAACGCCGCCGTCGTGCGCTGCGTCACCGCGTTGGGTATCTCGTCCAGCCGTTTGCCGACCGCGATCTTGGCCGCGACGCGCGCGATCGGGTAGCCCGTCGCCTTCGATGCCAGCGCCGAGCTGCGCGACACGCGAGGGTTGACCTCGATGACGTAGTAGGGCGGCGGGTCGAAGCGGTCGCGCGGCTGCGCCTCCGTACCGTCCGGCCAGGCCCACGGCACGATGTCGGGACGCGGCGCCAGTGCGAACTGAATATTGCAGCCGCCTTCGATGCCCAGGGCGCGGATGATCTTTAGCGCCGCGCTGCGCAGCATCTGGTACTCCTTGTCCGTCAGCGTCTGGCTCGGAGCGACGACCATGCTATCGCCGGTGTGCACGCCCATCGCGTCGAAGTTTTCCATGTTGCAGATCGTGATGCAGTTGTCGGCGCCGTCCCGCATCACTTCGTACTCGAGCTCCTTCCAGCCCAGTAGGCTGCACTCGACCAGCACCTGGCTGATCGGGCTCGCCGCCAGCCCGCCCGCGACGATGCGCTCGTACTGTTCCTGCGTGTGTGCCACGCCGCCGCCGGTGCCCCCCAGCGTGTAGGCCGGCCGGATCACCAACGGCAGCCGGATGCGCTGGCGCACCGCCTCGGCCTCCTCCAGCGTCGTCACGGTGGCGCTGTCCGGCACCGGCTCGTCGATCTCGCGTAGCAGCTCCTTGAACAACTCGCGGTCCTCCGCCTGACGGATCGTCTCCAGCGGCGTGCCGAGCATGCGCACGTTGTGGCGCTCCAGGACGCCGGCGTCCGCCAGCGCCACCGCAAGGTTGAGGCCGGTCTGGCCACCCAGTGTCGGCAGCAGCCCGTCCGGCTTCTCCCGCGCGATGATCCGCTCGACAACCTCAACAGTCAGCGGCTCGATGTAGACGGTGTCCGCCGTCTCCTCGTCGGTCATGATCGTCGCTGGGTTGGAGTTGACCAGGACGGTCGTCACGCCTTCCTCGCGCAGTGCGCGGCACGCCTGCGTCCCGGAGTAGTCGAACTCCGCCGCCTGCCCGATCACGATCGGCCCGGAGCCCAGAATCAGGACCTTAGAGGGCTTCTCTGTCAAAGTGGCCCCTCTGTTCGCGGGCTGAGCCCAACCTCTCCCCGCGAATCGTCACATCGAATACGGCTCCGACTTAGACCCCCTTTCCGTGCACAGAGAGGGGGAAGCGGAAGCAGGGGGTGAGGTCGTTGCGGCCCGGAGCCGAGAATCAGGACCTTCTGGGGCTTATTCATCCTGCTGCCCCGGCTCCAGGTCTTGATCCTGATTTCGGACGCTGTAGTTTCGAGGACTGTGCAGGCGCAAGCCAGGAACGCGCGAAAAGTGATCGTCGATTGCGTAGACAGACAAGTCGTTCTCGAGAGCCACCGTTGCCACGAGCAGGTCCGCGAGCGGCGTGATCATGCCATGAGTCCTCAGATCAAAGGACACGTGAGCTGCCTTGCGCCAAACTTCGACGTCGCCGGAGAAGAAGTGCAACGCATCCAGGGTGTCGGACCACCGCCTGAAGTCGTCCTCCGTCTTCGCGCCTTGCAGCACCTCGGCGATTATGACCTCAGTCGTGGCAACTTCGTCCCGCTCGAGTAACAAACGAAGCTCATCCGCGACGGCTGACTGAGGTCTGCGCGTTGATGCAATCCATACAGAGGTGTCCACAAGGACAGGCAGACCTTCGCCTGTCCCGCGAAGATACTCGATCAATCAAGCTGCTCCCGCATTTCCTTGAGCTCCAACTCTTCCAGTTCTCGCCAGTTGTCGACAAGTCCCCCCTTGCCAATCATTTCGCGCAACTCACGCAGCTTCTCGCGCCGCACCAGTTCTCGCAGCGCCGCATTCACAGCCTTGCTCGGGCTGGTTTCACCGGTAATCCTCTCCGCTTCGGCGAGCAGTTTCTCGTCGATGTCAACTGTTGTTCGCATCATTTACCTCATCAATGTTGATGCAATATATCGCATCACACAATACATCTCAAGACATAATCTCCACGAAGCGCTCGAACAGGTACATGTTGTCCAGCGGCCCCGGCGACGCCTCCGAGTGATACTGGATCGTCAGCAGCGGGTATTCGCGGCCGCGCAGCCCCTCCACCGTCCCATCGTTCAGATGCACGTGCGACGCCTCGACGCTGGACGGCAGGTCGTCGCCGTCGACCGCGTAGCCGTGGTTCTGCGCCGTGATGTGGACGCGGCCCGTCGCAACGTCCTTCACCGGATGGTTGGCGCCGCGGTGCCCGAACTTCAGCTTGTAGGTGCCGGCTCCCGCGGCCAGCCCGACCACCTGATGCCCCAGGCAGATGCCCATGATCGGCGCGCGCCCGAGGATCCCTTTCACCGTCTCGACCACGTAGTCCAGCTGCGCCGGGTCGCCGGGGCCCGGCGACAGCACGATGCCGTCCGGGTGCAGCGCCAGGATGTCCTCCGCCGGCGACGTCGCGGGCATCGCCATGACGTCGCAGCCCAGGCGTCGCAGCGAGCGCATGATGTTGTACTTGACGCCGAGGTCCAGCAGCACGATGCGGCGGCTTGGCGCGACGCCCTCATCCGGCGCGTACACCCCTTCCGGCGGCCAGGCGAACGGCCGCTCGGCGCTCACCGTCGGCACCAGGTCGACGCTGCCGTAGCGCGACGACTCGCGCAGCCGCGCCAAAGCGTCCTCGGGCGACCCGTCGACGACCAGCGCTCCCATCATCACGCCCGCCATGCGGAGACGCCGCGTCAGCGCCCGCGTGTCGACGCCGCTGATGCCGGGCACGCCGCGCTCGAGCAGATAGTCGTGCAGCGTCGAGGTCATCAGCTGGTTGCTCGGCGCCTCGCAGTGCTCTCGCACGACGAAGGCGTTGACCTGGATCCGCGCCGACTCGTCGTCGCGGTCGTTGACGCCGTAGTTGCCCTGGATCGGATACGTCATCACCAGCATCTGCCCGGCGTAGGACGGGTCGGTCAGCGCCTCCTGGTAGCCCGTCATCGACGTGTTGAACACCACCTCGCCGCTCGCATGCAGCGGCGCGCCGAACGACGTGCCCTCGAAGATCGCGCCGTCTTCCAGGACGAGAAAGGCCTTAGCGTCCATTCAACTTTCCCGTCATGTAAAGGCCAATCTCCAGGCAGCGAGCTGTTACTTCAAACTCCTTGGCTGCTAATCGAACGATGCAAACGTAGTTTTCGTAGTTGCCAGGCTTGAACTGCTGATTGGGCTTGTCATCAGATGTAGCCGCGAAGTACTCGTCATCTGAAGCAACGTACAGTGAGTTCCAGGCTCTTGTGTCGATGATGGGGAAATCAGCACTCCATGTGGCAAGGAGTGCTGAACCTGCGGCAACACCAATTTGGCTCAACCTTCGTGCGATCTCGAGGGCATTTTCTGGCGAAACGACTTCAATTCTTTGGACTAATTCACACGTTGTGTCGCGCACAGAAGAGTCAGCATTCTCATCGACGAACTTCCCCACATGGAGCCTGCCAAGTTTCCATCGCACTAGTTCCGTCACCTCACTTAATGAGAGGTAGCCGTTATCTTGGAATGATTGGCGCAGAGCTTCGGGGGACTTGCCTGGAGCACTGCCAAAATGCGCATCGTACGCCTTGTGGAGAAGCTTGACTGATTCGCGGCCTCCCAGGTGCTTCATCACACTTTGTACGACCAGCTCGACGGCTTTCGGGCTTAGAGCCGTCCCATCAGCCATCGAGGTGGTCCTTCTTGGGCCGGTCTCGAGCCCAGACGACGGCGCGGCGCACCAAAGGATGCGGGTCCTTTTGCAGCCGTTCTGCCATCGCTGTCAGCTCGTCATCCAAAACGCCACCCTTCGTGAACGCCACGATCAGCGTCACCAGCCCCAGCCTGCGCTGCCACGGGTTCTCGCTCGACTCCAGCGCTTTCGTGCTGCCAAGTAGCGATCGGTCCAAGATCAGCAGCCGTCCGGTCACGTAAGCCAGCTGATCCACGAGCTCCCAGTTCTCGATGTCTTCCGACCAGCGCTCCAGACGCGCCCATTCGACCGCCTCTCGCGTCGCCTTGCTGACGCGCACCAGGTCGATCGCCACGAGTCGTTCTTCGCGCCATCCCGTAGCCCAGAGCGCATCGCACAGCGCCAACGTCTCGCCGACTTCGACGCCCTTGTGCGCCTTGCGCCACTCCAACGCCGTCTTGCGGATGTCAGGCACGCGCGTCACGTGCGCCGGCTGCTGCGACGGCACCGTGCGCCGCATGCCCGCTTCGTACGCCGGGTCACGCCGCGCCTCCAGCGCCGCGCTGATCGCCGCCACCTCCGCGTTGACGTCGAGTCGAGTCGCGCTCGTCACACGCCGACTCCCTCCAGCGCGTGCACCACCTCGCCGGCGTAGACCGTCGCGACGATGGCGCCCGTCAGGGTACGGCCCGCCAGCGGCGTGTTCTTGCCCTTTGAGGCGAAATCGGCCGGCTCAACCGTCCACTCGCGCTTCGGGTCGAAGATCACGACGTCGCCCGGCGCACCCTCTGACAGCATGCCGATGCCTGGTACGCTGCGCTCGAGGCCCAACGCCCGCGCCGGGCCGATCGTCAGCGCTTCGACCACGCGCTCCAGCGTCAGACCCGTTCGTCCTGAGACTGCCTGTTCTGAGCCTTGCCGCAGGGTCGAAGGAACCGAGCTCAGCGATAGCGCCAGCGCCGTCTCCAGCCCCACGATGCCGTTGGCCGCAAGGTCGAACTCGCAGAGCTTCTCCTGCACCGCGTGTGGCGCGTGGTCTGTGGCGATCGCGTCGATCGTGCCGTCTATCAGCCCCGCGATGCACGCCGCGACGTCTTCCTCAGCCCGCAGCGGCGGATACATCTTCGCGTTCGTGTCATAGGCCAGCGCCATGCCCGCGCCGTGTATCACGGCCTCGTGGGTCAGCGCCAGGTGGTGCGGCGTCACCTCCGCCGTGACGTGGACGCCCTCGGCCTTCGCCCGGCGCACCAGCTCGACCGCGCCCGCGGTGCTGAGGTGCGCGATGTGCACGTGCGCGGTCCCTCCTGAGCCCGTCGAAGGGCCGGCCTGCCGCGCCAGCGCGATGTCGCGCGCCACCATATTCTCCTCCGACGCCGACGGGATGCCCTTCAGCCCCAGTCGCGTCGAGACCCAGCCCTCGTGCATCACGCCGCCCGCCAGCTGCGGGTCCTCACAGTGATCGATCACCGCCAGGTTGAAGGCCGAGGCGTATTCCAGCGCGTGCCGCATGATCGAGGCGTCGGCCACCGGGCTGCCGTCGTCACTGAAGCCGATGCAACCGGCGTCCGCCAGCTCGCCCAGCTCCGCCAGTAGCTTGCCCTCGCGCCCCTTGGTCACCGCGCCGATCGGCAGCACCCGCACCAGGCCCTGCTCTGCGGCGCGCCGCATCACGTAGTCGACGGTGCCGCGGTTGTCCATCGCGGGCTCCGTGTTGGGCATGGCGCAGATCGTCGTGAAGCCGCCGCGCGCCGCCGCTCGAGTGCCCGTCTCGACCGTCTCTTTGTACTCGAGCCCCGGCTCGCGCAGGTGCGTGTGCAGGTCGACGAAGCCCGGCGCGACCACGAGACCCTTCGCTTCGATGATCTGTAGGGGCGCACGGCCGTGCGCCCCTACGTCGGCGTCCACGGAGACGATGCGTCCATCCTCGATCAGCACGTCGCCCGTCATATCGACCCCGTTCGCCGGGTCGAGCACGCGTCCGCCCTTAATCAGTAAACGCGCCATTACCTGCTGCCCCGCATCAGGTAGAGCAGCGCCATGCGCACCGCGACGCCGTTCTGCACCTGCTCCTCAATCAGCGACGCCGTGCTGTGCGCCAGCGCCGCCGAGATCTCGACACCCTCGTTCATCGGCCCCGGGTGCAGCACCGGCGCGCCCGGCTTCGCCTTCGCCATGCGCGCCTCGTTGACCTGATAGAGGCGCGAGTACTCCCTCAGGCTCGGCAACAGCCCGCCGGTCATGCGCTCGTGCTGCAGCCGCAGCGTCATCACCGCGTCGGCGTCGCTGACTGCCTTGTCGAGGTCGGGCTCCAGCGTCACTGCCGGGAGCGCCGCTCTCCCTGAGCCCGCTTGTCCTGAGCTTTGCCGAAGGGTCGAAGGGTCCTCGCGCGGCTTGCCCAGCCCCGCCGGCAGCAGCGTCGGCGGCGCGCAGACCACAATCTCGGCGCCCAGCTTGCTCAGGCCCCAGATGTCGCTGCGCGCCACCCGGCTATGCGCCACGTCGCCCACGATGACGATGCGTTTGCCGCGAAGGCTCCCTCCTGAGCCTGCCTGTCCTGAGCTTTGCCGAAGGGTCGAAGCATCGCCGATGCGCGTGCGCAATGTGTAGAGGTCGAGCAGGCCCTGCGTCGGGTGAGCATGCCAGCCGTCGCCCGCGTTGATGACCTTCGCGTCGCAGTGCTCCGCCGCCAGATACGGCGCTCCCGACATCGAATGGCGCATCACCAGCACCTGTGCCCCGATCGCCTGCAGCGTGCGCACCGTGTCGATTAACGACTCGCCTTTCTCGACGCTCGACCCGGAGGACGTCAGGTTGATCACGTCGGCGCCCAGCACCTTGCCGGCCAGCTCGAACGAAGCTCGCGTCCGCGTCGAGGCCTCGTAGAACAGCGTCACGATCGTCGTGCCGCGCAGCGCGGGCGCCCGTGGCACGTCGCGCGCCAGGATCTCCTTCATCGCGGCCGTCGTCTCCATGACGGTCTCGATCTCGTCCGCGCTGAAGTCGTCCAGGTCCAGCACGTGGCGGCGACGCCAGGTGCGTTCCTCGCCCGGCTTGAGCGGTACGTCGGCAACTGATCGCGGTGCGGCGCGCCTTTCGGAGGTGCGTGACGAGGCCATGGCTACTCCTCCTGCCTGCCGTCAGGCAGATCCTGCGGCATGATCGCGACCTCGTCGCTGCCGTCGGTTTCTTCCAGGCGCACGCGAACGTCGTCGCCGCGCGCCGTCGGTACGTTTTTGCCCACGTAATCGGGCCGGATCGGCACCTCGCGGTGTCCGCGGTCGATCAGCACCGCGAGCTGAATGCGCTGCGGCCGGCCGATATCGATCACCGCGTCGAGGGCGGCGCGCACCGAACGCCCCGTGAACAGCACGTCGTCCACCAGCACGAGGCGGCGGTCGCTGACGTCTTGCGGCAGCTCCCCCGGCGCCAGCTGCACCGAGGCGCCGCGGGTCGAAAGGTCGTCGCGGTAGAGGCCGATGTCGAGCGCGCCGACCGGGATCGCTTCGCCCTCGATCTGCTCGATGGCCGCCGCGAGCCGGTGCGCCAACGGTACGCCCCGGGTGTGCATGCCCAGCAGCACGAGGTCGCGCGTGCCCTTGTGCGCTTCCACGATTTCGTGCGCGATCCGCACGATGGCGCGCCGCACGTCTTCCGAGGTCATCAGCACGCGCTCAGACACCAAGACACCGCCGATCCGGAGAATCGGGAACTGAGTCCGGTACGTGCCGGCTACGAAGGTACGGAGGGGTATTCATCGCCGTCTCCCTTTCCGGCCTCTCGGGACCGGTCTTAAAGGTCAGGTCGCTCGCTAGTATAGCAGCGCACACCGCATCCGAGAAAGAGGTCTCACATGTTCCAGGCTGTCCAGATCGTCGGCGCCTTTGCCATCCTGGCGGCGTTCGGCCTCACCCAGTTCCGCCTCAGGCGAAACGATAGCTATGAGTATCTCTTGCTGAACCTCGTGGGCGGCGCCCTCCTGCTCGTCAGCGCCATCGTCGAGGAGCAATGGGGTTTCATCATCCTCGAAGCCGCCTGGATCGCCATCGCGGCCTGGGGCCTGAGCGGCAGGGTGAGAGGCGTCGTGGCGGTCTAGGCGCTAACTGGAGGCGGACCACTCTTCAGCCAGCAGGCCGTAGACCAGCGTGTCGGCCTATCGGCCTTGTAGCATCACGTTCTGCTTCAGCAACCCTCGCGTCTCATGCCGATGCGCTCCATCAGCCGCCACGAAGGCTCGTTGTCCGCGATGCAGAACGTACACATGCGATGCAGGCCTCGCTGGCTGAACCCGAAGTCGACCAGCGCCCGGACCGCCTCGGTCGCGTAGCCGTGGCCCCAGTACGCCGGATCGAACTCGTAGCCGATGTCGGCTTCGGCGGGCGCGCCGTCCCCGTGAGGGACCTGGTCGCGCTGTCGCAGGCCGCAATCGCCAATCAGCGCCCCGGATTGTTTCAGCACGATGGCAAGCTGAAATGCGTCCGCGGCTCGGCTCGCTGCCAGGCTACGAACAGCTCGATGTGCTCGCGCGCCGCCGCCGCGATATCGTCCGGCCTATCGTAGTAGCGCTAGTAGCGCTCGTCGCTTCGGCACGACGCCAAGCCTTCCGCATCTTCGGCAACGAAGTCGCGCAGGACCAGCCGCTCCGTCTCGATCCGCATGACGTCAGCTTACGCACCGAGGCGTTGGCCTCTTCCCCGGCAACGCGCTAGAGTTCGACTAGCCCAACCAGCGGAGGAGATGGCAATGCCAGTCAACGTCGCCGATATCCGTTCCATCGTCGAAGCGCAGGAGCAGTGGCGCGGACGCGAGACCGTCAACCTGATCGCCAGCGAGAACGCCCAGAGCCCGGCCGTGCGCTCGATCCAGGACTCCGACTTCGCGGGACGCTACGCCGAAGGGCACCCGAATCACGACGGCCAGATCCTGCGCTACTACCAGGGCACTCGCTACATCGACCAGATCGAGACCATGGCGCGAGGGGAGCTGCTGGCGCTGGCCAAGGCAAGGCAGGCCGACGTGCGCCCGATCTCCGGCAACGCGGCCAACACCGCGATCGCCCTCGGCTACCTGCGTGGCGGCGACCCGATCATCGTCAACGGGACGCCGGCCGGCGGGCACATCAGCCACGCCGCGATCGGCGTGTTTGGCCGCCGTATCCAGAACCGCGGCGCCTCGCTCAACCTCGAAAACGAGAAGCACATCCCTCTGAACTTCTTCCCGCCTACCGAGGATGGCTACCACCTCGACGTCCAGAAGAGCATCGACCTGATCGAGCAGGTGTCGCCTCGACTTGTCGTGCTGGGTAAGAGCCTCTTCCTGTTCCCGGAGCCGTTGCCGGAGCTCGCGGCCGTCTGCAAGCAGAAGCGCATCCCGATCCTGTTCGACGGCGCCCACGTCTTCGGTCTCATCCTCGGCGGGCAGTTCCAGGATCCCTGGCGCGAAGGCGCTACCTGGGTCACGGCCAGCACCCACAAGACCTTCCCCGGACCACAGCGCGGCGTCATCGTCTCAGACCTCGATGAGGAGGACGAGGCCCGCTACTGGCCCTCCGCAGACCGGGGCGTCTTCCCCGGCTCCTCCAGCAACCACCACCTGCACACGCTGCCCGCCCTGCTCATCGCCATCCGCGAGATGCAAGAGCACGCCGCGGCGTACGCCGGGCAGATCGTCGCCAACGCCCAGGCGCTGGGCCACGCCCTCGACGCCGCAGGCGTCCCGGTCGAGGCGCGCGACTTCGGCTACACCAAGAGCCACCAGATCGCCGTCAACGTCGCCGATCACGGTGGCGGCGTCGAAGTGGCGCTGCGGCTCGAAGCCTCCGACATCATCGTCAACTACAACATGCTGCCCAACGACACCGACCCGCGTAACCCGTCGGGCCTGCGCATCGGCGTCCAGGAGATGACCCGCTACGGCATGCGCGAGCCCGAGATGCAGCGCCTCGCCGAGCTGATGGCGGCCTGCATCAAGGGCACCCCGGTGCAATCGGAGGTCAACGCTCTGCGCGCCGACTTCGCCGAGCTGCAGTTCACCTAACCAACCCGCGCATTTCGATGCATCCCAAACCTCAAGCCCCCCCGAAGGTCGGAGAGGGGCCAGGGGAGAGGCCGGCGACGCCTCGCCGAGCTGATGGCGGCCTGCATCAAGGGCACCCCGGTGCAGTCGGAGGTCAACGCCCTACGCGCCGACTTCGCCGAGCTGCAGTTCACCTAACCAACCCGCGCATTTCGATGCATCCCAAACCTCAAGTCCCCTCTCCGAAGGTCGGAGAGGGGCCAGGGGAGAGGCCGGCAACGCCTCGCAGGCAACAAAAGGGGCGTCCGAATTGGACGCCCCTTTGATTACGCTTCGTCGCTCTTACCGGATCAGCGGTACCTCGCCGGCGGCGCACTCGCCTTCGCCGCGGACCACCTCGAACAGGTCGGTGTGACCCCAGTCCATGTAGGACTCCGGCTCGTCAGCCAACGACCCGACCCACTTGAACTCCTCCAGCGACGCCTCGAAGTGCTTCGGGCTAACACGGTCGACGAAGTCGACGAACGACTCCGTGTCGCTGCTGCGCTCCGACGTATAGACCGCGAAGATTTTGTCGATCGCCAGGTGCGCCTTCTTGGCCGAGACGCGAGTCACACGCGTCGCGTAATGCTTCAGATTCTGGTAGCCGACGCCGCCAACGAACACGTCGTAGCACGGCACCTCCAGCTTGCCGACCTTATATGAAGAGCCCTGCAGGCCGATGCCCGCCATGTTGTGATGGCCGCAGCCGTTGGGGCAGCCGCTGATCTTGACGCTGACCTTCAAGACCTCGGGGTCCTGATAGTCGAACTTGATCATCTCCTCGCGCATCGAGTAGCCGGCCTGGTTCGAGGACGTGATCGCCAGCTTGCAGCTGTCTGCCCCGGGGCACGCCACGACGTCGGCCAGCAGTCCCGCTTCCGCCTCGCCAAAGCCGATCTCGGTCAGCTCGCGGTGCAGCATCGGCAGCGACTCCTCGCGCACCCAACGCAGCACCAGGTTCTGCTGCGGATTCGTCCGGCCATGGCCGCCGCAGTACTTGCGCATGACACGCGCCAGGTCGCGGAACTGCTGCGTACTGATGTTGCCAATCGGGATCGTCAGGTCGGCAGAATAGAAGCCGTCTTGCTTCTGCTTGCGGACGTTGGTCCAGCGCCAGCGCTGGTAGTTAGCGGCGGGCGCCTGCCCGTCGTCCGCCACCGGCGGGCTCGGCTCTTCCGGCGCCATCGCGGTCAGCGCAGTCATGTCCAACGGCTCCTTGGCCCAGTCCTTGGCCAGCTCTGCTTTCACCATTTCGATGAAGGCTTCGGCGCCGATCTTGTGCAGCAGGAATTTGATTCGCGCCTTGTTGAGGTTCTTGCGCAGCAGGCCCGGCAGGTCGCCCTCGCGGTCGAAGACGCGGATGATCGCCTCGGCGACGCGGATGTACTCGCCGTCTTCACACTTGGCGAACTCCCAGATCACGTCGGCGACGCGCGGCATCGTCGCGGTGCCGCCGCCGGCGCGCATCTCGAAGCCGAGCACTCCATCCTTGATCTTGGCCACGAAGCCGAGGTCGTGGAAGTTCGAGCCGGCGCAGTCGTCGGAGCAGTTCGAGAACGACGTCTTGAACTTGCGCGGCAGGCGCTGGCAGATCGGGTTGCGCAGCATGTGCCGGCCGTACGCCGTCAGCCACGTCGTCGTGTCGAACACCTCGTTCTCGGAGATGCCGGCGTAGGGGCAGCCCGTGATGTTGCGCACGGTGTGGGCGCACGCTTCACGCGTCGTCAGGCCGCTGCGGGCCAGTATGCGCATCACCTCCGCCGCGTCATCCAGGTTGATGAAGTGGAACTGGAAGTTCTCGCGCGTCGTGATGTGGCCGCGGTGCAGCCCGGAGAACTTCTCCGACACCTCCGCCAGCGCATCCATCTGATCGGCGGTGATGCCACCGTAAGGCAGCTTGATCCGCATCATCTGGTTGTCTTCCTGGCGCTGGCCGTAGGTGCCTCGCGACAGGCGGTAGAGCTGGAATTGGGTGGGCTCTTCGTCGCCGATGCGGAACTTTTTCGCCCGCCCCTCGAACTCGTCGATCTCGTCGAAGTCGACCTTCAGGACGTAGCCGGGCTTCAGCTCTGGAATGCCATCGTGAAGCTTGCCGTTCGCGCCAACCATATCGAGTCTCCCGAGATTCAAAGTAGACTTTGTTGACTTGAGAAGTAAACAATGTCGTGCTTAGATTCTACACCGCTTAGGCACGTAGGGTACCTCAGGCCCTTGAAGGCGTCAAAAACCCAGCCGCTGGAGCGCCATCCAGCGGAGCCGCGACCGGCCGGTGGAGGTGCTGTTCCTACCCAAGCTTCAGCATAGGATTCGTTCATGGCCAACCCGGAGACGCAGGATAAGGAGCCGTTTCAGCTCCGCTCCCTGGCCTTCAGTGTCTACCTCCCCACGATCCTCTTTTCGATAGGCCAGGGAGCCGCCATCCCGGCGATCCCCCTCTTCGCCCGCGAGCTCGGCGCTTCCGTCGCGCTCGCCGCCTTCATCGTCGCCCTGCGTGGCATCGCCAGATCATCGGCGACGTGCCGGCCGGACTTGCCGTCTCGAAGTGGGGCGACAAGGGCGCGATGGTCGCCGGCACCACGCTGATCGGCTTCGTCACCATCGGCACGTCGCTCAGCCCGACGCCATTGACACTCGAGGCTCTGGTGCTCGTCATGGGCATCGGCTGGGCCTTCTGGCAGATCGCCCGCCTTGCCTACGTCGCCGCGGCCGCGCCGCTGGAGCAGGGCATTCGCGGCCGCCTCGGCGAGACCATCTCGACCCACCAGGGCATCTACCTGCGCGCCGGATCACCCCATCGTCTCCCTCGGCGTCCTGAGACAGGCGCGTCAGGTCTTCCTGCCGCTTTGGGGTGAGCAGATCGGCTTGATCACCAGCGCCTCCTTCTTCGTCGACGCGACGATCTTCTACCCGATAAGCCTGATCATGGACACGCGGGGCCGCAAGTGGGTCGCGGTACCCTGTCTCCTCACGATGGCGGTTGGACTCGCCATCCTGCCACTCACGGATAGCTTCACTGCCTTCCTCCTGGTCGGCATGCTCCTGGGACTCGGCAACGGATTCGGCTCCGGCATCAACATGACGCTCGGCGCCGACTTCTCACCCGACGCTGGGAGGGGGAGTTCCTCGGGGTCTGGCGCCTAATCAGCGACATCGGACAGGGCGGCGGGCCGATCGTGATCAGCGCCGTGACCGGGCTCGTGACGCTTGGCGCGGCCTCGGTGGTCACGGGTGGTATCGGAGTGTTTGGCGCGGCGCTGATGATCTTCCTCATGCCGGAGCCCTTGAAACAGCGCCGGCCGGCCGGCCCACGAGGCATCGGGACCGATACGCCACCCTGAGCCTCGCGCACTCGCCCGGCAACGGGTGATGCGGCGCTTAGGGTAGCCGGTTGAACCAGACCAGGCCGAGGCCGCCCGCCAGCATCGAGAGCACCAGCGCGGCGCCGGCAAACGCGAACGTGACCTCTGTGTCTTTGTTCTCGATGACTCGCTCTCGCGACAGGTCGTCATAGATCTCGTTCAGGTCCTTCTCGTCCTGTGCGTTGAAGTAGCGTCCGCCCGTCATGTCGGCCATCTGCTTCAGCGTCTCCTCGTCCAGCCGCGTGAAGACGTTACGTCCCTGGATTCGCAGCACGGTGCCTTCCGGCGTGCCGATGCCGACCGTGTAGATCTTGATCCCGTTACGGGCCGCCTCCTGCGCCAGCTCCAGCGGGTCCGAGCCCGTATTGCTCTGGCCGTCCGACACCAGGACGATGCTGGCCGGCGGCGCGCTGAGCACCTCGCCCGGCGCCTGCGTTGGGGTCGGCTCGCTGGTTATGATCGGCTCCCCGTCCGCCTGTTCTTCGTAGATCGCGTCCAGCGCCACGGCGAGCCCGGCGCCGATGTTGGTACCGCGCTGCGGCCGCAGCCGGCTGATCGACTCGAGCGCCTGCCGGCGGTCGTCAGAAGGCGGCGCCACCAGGGCTCCGAAATCGCTGAACGACGCGACGCCGATCTTCACACCCGACGGTTGGTTCTCAACGAAATCGCGCGCTGCGACTTTGGTCGCCTCCATGCGGTTCGGCTCTACGTCCTGCGCGAACATCGACCCCGACACGTCGATCGACAGCACCACCGTCCCGGTCGACGTGGGCGTTGGGATCGACGCGTGCGGCCGCGCCAGGGCGATGCTCAACGCCGCCAGCGCCAGCAGATACAACGCGGCCGGAATATGACGCTTGAGACCCGGACCAGACCCGACGGCCTGCTGCACCAGCGAGACGCTGGCGTAACGCAGCGCGTATCGCTGCCGCCGTCGTTGCATCGAGACGTAGATCAGCGCCAGCGCCGGCACCACCAGCAGGAACCCGAGAGCCCACGGCCACTCGAAGGTCACCGCGAAACGCCTCCCGCGGCGCCGCCGCCGGTGCGCCGCCGCAAATGGGCGAAGTGCGCGATCTCCTGGACCATGTTGCCATCGGTCGAAAGATGCAGCGCGTCGACGCCGTGCCGGGCGAACGTCCGCTCGATACGCTGGCGACGCTCCTCGACCAGCGCCTGAAAGCGCCTCTGGAAGCCCTGATCTCGCGTGTCGACGTAAACCTGCTGCCCGGTCTCGGCGTCCTCCAGCATCAACGGCCCGATCGGCGGGATATCCTCCTCGCGCGGGTCGGTCAGCCAGACCGCCAGCACTTCGTGGCGCTGCGCCAGCCGCGAAAACGGCGCCTCCCAGTTCTCCTCCGCGATGAAGTCCGACACGACGAAGATCAGCGATCGTCGCTGCAGCGTTTGGCCCGCGCGATCTAGAATCTGCTTCAGGTCCGTCACGCCCTTATGCTCGCCGCGGTCCGGACGCACCAGTTGGTGGATGATGCGTAGCGTCTGCATCTGGCCGCCGCGGGGCGCCAGGACCTCGTCGACATCGTTCGAAAACAGGATGGCGCCCACCTTGTTGCCGTGCCGCGTCAGCAGCCGCGCCATGACGCCCGCGAAATCGATCACGAGGTCGCTCTTGCGCGAGCGCGCCGTGCCAAAATCCAGCGACGGAGACACGTCCAGCAGCAGCCAGGCGCTGATCTCGCGCTCCTCGATGTACTGGCGCACGTACGGCTCGCCCATGCGCGCCGTGACGTTCCAGTCCATGTAGCGCACGTCGTCTTCTGGTTGGTACTCGCGCACCTCGGACAGGTCGTAGCCATGACCCATGTACAGAGACCGATAGTTACCCTGCAGCAGCCCGTCCAGCCGCCGCACCACGTGCCAGTCCAGCCGCTTGAGCAGCGTTTCCGCGTCCTCTATGCGGCGCTCGGGCTTCGTCGCCAGGCTCGTCAAACGGCCTCTCCGTTGCCGGCATGCCCCGCCGGCGTCAATCGCGGGTCATCCGTGAAAGGACGCGTCGGCCGCGGCACCGACTCGATCACGCGCTCGATCAGGTCGTCCGCGCTGACGCGGTCGGCCAGCGCTTCGTAAGACAGGACGATGCGGTGGCGAATCACGTCCGGCCCCAGCTCAACGATATCGTGCGGCACCACGTAATCACGTCCGCGCGTTAGCGCCAGGGCCCGCGATGCCAGGATCAAGTTGATCGAGGCGCGTGGGCTGGCGCCGTAGGAGACGTAGCGAGCGATCTCGTTCAGGCCGTGCTGATCCGGACGGCGCGTCGCACCGACCAGTCTCACCGCGTATTCCATTAGCTCCGGGTCGACGTAGACGTTGTCCGCCTGCTGCTGCAGCGCCAGGAGCTCCTCCGTCGTCAGGATCCGCCGCGTCTCCGCCAGCTGGCCCGTCATACGCTGAACGATGGCCATCTCCTCGCGGTCGCTGGGATAGTCGACCAGCACCTTCAGCATGAAGCGGTCAACCTGCGCCTCCGGCAGCGCGTAAGTACCCTCCGTTTCGATCGGGTTCTGCGTCGCCAGCACCAGGAACGGCTCCGGCACCTTGTGGCTCTCGCGGCCCAAGGTTACCTGGTGCTCCTGCATCACCTCCAGCAACGCCGATTGCACCTTGGCCGGCGCGCGGTTGATCTCGTCCGCCAGCAGCAGATTGGTGAACACGGGCCCCAGCGACGTCGAGAAGTCTCCCGTCTTCTGGTTGTAGATTCGCGTTCCTACCAAGTCCGCGGGCACCAGGTCAGGCGTGAACTGAATCCGGTTGAACTCGCCGCCGACAACCTGCGCCACGGTGCGGATCGCCATCGTCTTCGCCAGGCCGGGCACGCCTTCGACCAGGATGTGGCCACGCGCCAGCAGCGCCACAACGATGCGCTCCAGCAGCATCTCCTGTCCGACGATCACCTTCTTGATCTCGAACAGCATCTGCTCCAGGGGTGTCGTCGGTTCCTTCTCCGTCGTGTCGGATTGGCTAACCATGCTTGCTCCTTAGCTTGTCACAATCGTCGATTCGTCACCGGGATCAGCCCAGCGGCGGTAACACGCCTCCCGCGGCCTCAATCGGCAAGGCGAATCCGAGCCCCACGAAGACGCGTTCTTTTGTCGGATTCACCAGGCCCGTGACGATGCCAACGACGCGGCCCGATAGGTCGACCAACGGTCCACCCGAATTACCGGGGTTCACCGGAGCGTCGAACTGGATCATGTTGGTCAGGATCTGCCCCGTCTCCTCCACCACGAAACTGCGTCCCGTGGCGCTGACCACCCCGGAACTCACGCTGCCCTCCAGCCCAAACGGCGCGCCGATCGCCATGACGCGGTCGCCGGGCCGAACGCCGCCCGACAGCACGGCCGGCGTCACGCTCTGCGGTATGAACTCAACGTTGAGGATCGCCAGGTCGCGGTCCGCCTGCTCTACGTCGACCGTCGCGACCTGGATGCTGCCGTCCCAGAAACGCACCGTAACGCGGTCCAAGCCCGCGACGACGTGATACGAGGTCAGGATGTTGCCGAACTCATCGATGACAATACCGGAGCCGTCGCCGTCGCCGCGATTGTTGGCGTCCCGCATCACCAGCACCACCGAAGGACGCACCAGCGCGTACACCTCCGGCTCCAGTGGTGGCGTCGGCGTGATCTGCGAGATGCGCTCGTCGGCGAGCCGCTCTATGTCGGCGTCCGTGTAGCGGCCGGGCTGCGGCTCGACCTCCAGGTACGCGAGCACGGCGGCGACAGCCAGCAGCCCGCCGGCCAGGGCAGTGAGCGGAAATCGCGCCAGATGGAGAAAACGCCTGAACATAAACAAGGCGAAGCCGCCAGCTTCTCCTCATATGGTACCCGTTCACTCGTTGGCTTGGTAAAACAGCGATTAAATAAGCCCTAACCGTTGGGCCGTACTAGGATGGCTGGCTATCGCGAGTTCGGCTATCGATCTCCTGGAACTCGGACGAGACGCTCGTGAAGAGGTCGACCACGTCCGTACCCAAAATGCTCAGGATGGAGACCGCGGCGAGCGCGAGCAGCATGACGATGATGCCGTACTCGACCAGCGTCTGGCCGTTCTCCCGGGTGAGCTGCCTCATCCGCTCGATTTGTTTGTTCAGGACGCCTGTTATCCGCGACATCTGACCACGTCCGATTCAGGTTATCGAGCGTCTCAGTCGATGAGCCCGCTTCTATACCGTTAGCTCGTCTGAGGAGACGTCCGCTGTTATTAGAATCGGAGTTGAAAACGGTTGCTGAAGGGCTGCTATTTGAGCTGACGGGTCAGTGCTGAACCTGCGATTCGCCTTCGCGCCGGCTCGCTTCGGCCTCGCACCAGGGACAGGGTTCGCCGTCGTACAGCTCGGAGTAGCGGCACTCCCCTTCCTCGGCGTGCGACCACGACCGGTCCGGCATTGGCCCGTCGCGTGCAGTCAGCTGCTCGATAAGGTCCTGGTCTGCCAGATCAACCATCACGTCTGCCCGTCTGTCCGTCTGCGCCCCAGGGAGGTTACGGGGCCGAAGGGGGCCACCCTACGCGCTCTTCTCCACCGCGTACAGGCCGCACAGCCGGCAGACCAGCACCTGCGCTTCGCCGACCGAGGCATCCTCGTCCAACTCAACGCCGACGACCTCGGTCCAGTCGTGCTGGCAGCCCGCCGCCTGCATGATCTTCGGCGGCTTCATCTGCTCCTGCGCCGCCGGAAAGTCTCGCGGTGGTAGCGCCCGCTCGGGCGGCGGTGTCTCGATCACGCAATCGCACTTCCAGTACGCGCCGCACTTGGGGCAGAGCTTTGCTTCCACGTCAATCATCATACCGGCGGCTTCAACCCCAACTCTGTTTCAGGGGTCACGAGAAGCTCCGCGCATCTTCAGCAGGGTCCGGGGTATCCCCGGCTTTAGCAATCACCTCGGCCTGAATGCCGACGCGCCGCGCGCCCCTTCAGTGGGGTCCGGGGTATCCCCGGCTTTAGCAATCACGACCGGCGTGCGACGACGATCATGCGCCGCGTCTCGATGCCGTACGGCTCGTCCTCGTAGCCACCGTACACGCCCTCGTAGACCAGCCCGGCCGCGTCGAGCATGCGCCGCACCTCGCGTAGCGTGTAGAGACGAATGTGGTGCCCGCCCACCTCACGGCTCGTGCCGTCCGGTGCGACCACCGTGAAGGAGACATGGTTGCGGCTCGTCTCCAGATCCA
Organism: Dehalococcoidia bacterium; assembly: GCA_965197795.1. Classification (GTDB taxonomy): domain Bacteria; phylum Chloroflexota; class Dehalococcoidia; order DSTF01; family WHTK01; genus WHTK01. The sequence continues at coordinate 2,510,604 of OZ240228.1, forward strand.
GGCGGCGGTGCTCCAGGTACCGTGTGCCGTCCGCGTCCGTGTGGCTGTCCTCCGTCTCGTAGTTCGCGATAACCCAATCGCGGTTGAGCAGGTCCAACAGCGCTACGCCGCCGGGCTTGAGCGCGCCGCGAATCGCCGCCAGCACGCACTCGTCCTCCGCCTCCGATTCGAGATAGCCGAACGAGCTGAACATATTGATCACGGCTTCGAAGCGGTCGCTGAACGGTAGCTCGCGCATGTCCGCGTGTACCGTCTGCAGCGATACGCCAGCCTCGCGCGCCGCCTCGCGCGCGAGATCGAGATACTCGCTGCTCAGGTCCAGCGCCGTCACTACGCAGCCCTGCCTGGCCAACTCCACCGCGTGGCGTCCCTGGCCGCAGCACAAGTCCAGCACCTCGGCCCCGGGCTGCAGGCCAAGCGTCCGAGCGACGAACCCGGCCTCCGTCTCAGCCCGTTGTCGTGAGAAGCTGGAGCCGTAAACGTCCAGGTAGTCCTGCCCAAAAAACGACTTGTACCAGGGCTCGCCGGACGTCAAGCGATCACCTCCTTCGCGTTCGCAATCGCAACGAGGTTCCCTTTAGCCGGGCCATGGCGGTGTCCCCCATCTTCAACACCCAACTCATACCGCGGCTCGCCGGATCTCACGCGATCACTTCCCTCGTCTGCCGGCCAGCCTCGCTGTAGTCCTGAGCCGCAAGGCGAAGGACCAAAGCAGCCCGTCTGCCCGTCTGCCCGTCTGCCCGTCTGCCCGTCTGCCCGTCGAGCCTAGCAGACCGCGCCGCTGACCTATACTGGCGTCAGCTTCGAAGTAGGTTCGAGTATGAAGCAGTGCTGAATCTGGCTGGCAGAGGCGCCATCGTTGCGGGCACGCGGCGCGTCGGCGCCACCGTCGTCGAACGCCTCGCCCGCGAGGACGTCAGGGTCGCGATCCTCTACCGCAACTCCCGCGTCGAGGCCGAACGGCTGGCGAAGGCATCCGACGGCGTCCCACTGCGCGCCGACCTCACGGACGAAGCCTCGGTTCAAACCGCCGTCGCGGCAGCCAAACGGGAACTCGGCGACGTTTCGTTCTGCATCAACCTCGCCGCCGACTACCCCCGCGCCGCCTTCGACGATCTGGATGCGGCCGCCTGGGACGCCGGCATCGCCTCGGCCAGGGCCAGCTTCCTGCTCGCACTGCACGCCTCGCGCGCCATGATCGAGAATCCAGGCCCAACCCGCGGCCACCTCATCTTCTTCGGCGACTGGGCCGCCGAGGAGACACCCTACGAGGACTACCTTCCATACCTAACCGGCAAGGCAGCGACCCATTTCTTGACGCGCGGCTTCGCGCTCGAGTTGGCCTCGCGCGGTATCCTCGTAAACGGCATCCTGCCGGGCCCGACGGAGCGCCCGCCCGACATGTCGAAGGCCGGCTGGCAGAAGGCCCTGGACCAGACGCCGCTACGGCGCGAGTCCTCCGCCGAAGACATCGCAGAGCTCGTCGTCACCCTCCTGCGCCTCGAAACCATGACCGGCGAGAACCTGCGCGTCGACGCCGGACGCCACATCTCCGGTACCGCTCGGCGGTCCAAGGGCTAAGGAGAGGCCTCATGCAACGCTATCAGGTCACCAAGGTCATCGAGTTCTCATACGGCCACCGCCTGCTCAACCACGATGGCAAGTGCCGCTACCTGCACGGCCACAACGGCATGGTCGAAATCGACCTCGGCGCCGAAGCGCTCGACAGCATGGGCATGGTGATCGATTTCTCCCGCGTCAGCGAGGTCGTCAAGACCTGGATCGACGCCAACCTGGACCACCGCATGCTGCTGCGACACGACGACCCCATGACGCCGGTCCTGCAGCAGGCCGGCGAGCCCGTCTTCACCATGGACGAAAACCCCACGGCCGAGAACATCGCCCGGCTGATCTGGGGCGCCGCCCGGCACGCCGGCCTGCAGGTCGCCGAGGTGCGCCTCTGGGAGACCGCGACCAGCCGGGCTGCCTACCGCGGCGAAGCGTTGGAGTAATGCCCCGCGTCGCCGTCCTCGCCAGCGGCGGGCTCGACAGCGCCGTTTTGCTGGCCGACCTCGCCGCCGAGAACACCGTCTTCCCGATCTACGTCGCCGCCGGGCTCGCCTGGGAAACACGCGAGCAGGACGCCCTGCGCGCCTATCTCGACGCCATCGCCGGCGACAATCTGCGATCGCTGACGATCCTCGAGATGCCGTTGCGCGGCCTCTACGGTGAGCACTGGAGCGTCACCGGCGACGCCCCCGGCTACGACCAGCCGGACGAGGCCGTCTACATCCCCGGCCGCAACGTCCTGCTCATCGGCGTCACGGCGGTCTGGTGCGCCCTCAACGACGTCGGCGCGATCGCCATCGGCTCGCTCGACGCTAACCCGTTCCCGGACGCCACGCCGGCCTTTTTCGAGGACTACGGCCGGCTGCTCAGCGGAGCCCTCGACCACCGGCTCGAGGTCATCGCTCCCTACCGGCAGCAGCACAAGTCGCAGATCATCGCCCGCTTCCCCGAGCTGCCACTACACCTGACGCTGACCTGCATGGCGCCCGTCGAGCAAGATGGCGTGATCCTGCACTGCGGCAACTGCAACAAATGCCGCGAGCGCCAGGAAGCCTTCGCGCCAGCCGGAGTACCGGACCGCACACCCTACCTGCCGTCCTGAGGCGCCCGTCACGTAGCAATAGCCCTGGGTGTGTTTATCTGTCGTCCGGAGGCGCCAGCCGAAGAACCCAAGCGCCCCAAGGTCGCCAGCGGAACCCTGCTCGATACGAAAACTCACCGAGAAACGGATGGTCCAGTCTTCTCAAACGAACCGCTGTGATCCTTCGGCTCTCGCCTCAGGATGACAAACACGGGCTGAGGGATAGGACCTCGGCGGTCACGACGGCGGCTGATTTCCCAACTGTCCGTGGCTGAACCTAACGCGTAGTTAACTCGCGGCAGCCTACGCCGTCATGCAATGACTACAATGACTGGCGCCCCGGGAGGGATTCGAACCCCCGACGCGCGGCTTAGGACGCCGCCGCTCTATCCCCTGAGCTACCGAGGCGTGGCCTCAATGTAGCACGTCGCAACACTACGTCCGCCCTCGTGCGCGCCTTCACGCCATCCTGAGCCTGTCGAAGGACGCACCGCTTCGTCGTTTGACAATGTCACCATGCGGCGACAGGCGCTGGTTCTGATACGGCCCGAAAATGAAGAAGCGCCTCCCGAAAGAGACGCCCCGTGAGTCCGGCGGCAGCCTGTGCCGGCACGCAGTGCCTCACTCGGCGCCGAGGAGGCCCGCGGCGTTGTGCTGCGTCATCGTCTTGACCTGCGCTTCGCTGAAGCCCGCGTCCAGCAGCTTGTCGATGAATATCTCGAAGCCCTCCTGCAGGCCCGGGTTCGTCGTCTGTCCCAGGTCCGTCGCCACGATCGTGCTGGACGGCCCGACTTCCTTGATGTTGTTCAGCGTCTCTTCCCAGGTGCACTTGTCGGTGTGCGGCGTCGTGAAAACGCGCTCGAAGAACACGTCGTACTGCTGCAGCTTCTTCTGCTCGTCCACCGTCATGTGCGTTGTGGGGAACTCGGGATGCGTGATGTTGATGCGCTGCACGCCGGCCTGCTTCGCGGCCTTGATCACCGGCTCCAGCTCGCTCGGGTTGATGTGACCCGTCGCCATCACCATGTCGTACTTCGCGATGACCTCCAGACACTGCTGCATCTCCGGCAGCACCTTGCCATGGCCGTCCGTCACGGTCAGGTACGCGCCCGCGATGCCCGCCGCTCGCAGCTCCCGCGCGATGCTCATCCAGTACGGCAGCTTGCTCTCGTCCAACTGTCCCGCGACGTTGGCCTGCTCGTTCATCGAGTCACAGGTCGGCAACCAGCAAACCTTGGCGCCAAGGCGCGCGGCGATGTCGATCGCCGTTGCGTTAAGCCCGCCCACCGGGTTGTTCAGGGCGATGGCGCCGTAGAAGTTCGTCCCTGGGTACAGCTCTTTGATCAGCGTCGCCCGGTCCGCCGTCACCGCGTGGTGCGACTTCAACACGATGCCGCCGAACTTGCGCTCCTGCGCCAGTTGAGCCAGCTGGATGTCGTTGAACTTGCGTGGCAGAAGGTCAGGCCCCGAGTGCACGTGCGTGTCGAACGTGCCCTCTAACAGACCGCGAATCATCTCTTTGTCAGCCATCGTCGTCCTCCTCTAAGTCGGGACGAGCATAGCACCGGCCGCGTGCTCCGTCACAGCCTATCGCTGGAGTCAGCACGTCCCGAGCTGCCGTATCTGCGGCGTATACTCGCGATGATGTCGAATTCAGCGCCGATTGAGTCCCTCGCCGAGAAGGCAGCGCTCCTCAAAGGGCGGCACGCCGGGCCAGGCATGCTCGTGCTCCCCAACGCCTGGGACGCGGCCAGCGCTCGTGTGCTGGAATCGGCCGGCTTCCCGGCCATCGCGACGACCAGCGCCGGCGTCGCCAACGCCCTCGGCTTCGAAGACCACCAGGGTGCGCCGGCGTCCGAGATGCTCGCGGCGGCTGCACGCATCACGCGGGCCGTCTCGATCCCGGTAACCGTCGACTTCGAGGCCGGTTACGGCATGAAGCCTCGTGAGATCGTCGAGCGGCTCGTCACGGCCGGCGCCGCCGGGTTCAACTTCGAGGACTCGGACCACGACGGCGATGCCGCCATGCTCGACCCGCAGCGCCAGGCGGAGTGCATCGCCGCCATCAAGAGCGAGTCGCGTAACGCCGGCGTCGACCTCGTTCTCAACGCCCGCGTCGACGTCTTCGTCCATCGCCAGGGCTCGCTGCAGGACCAGGCGGCGGAAGGCTTGCGGCGCGCTCATCTCTATCACGAAGCGGGCGCCGACTGCATCTACCCGATCACTCTGGCAGATGAGGCGATCATCGCCGACTTCGTCGCAGCGGTCGGACCGATCAACGTTAATCTGCGTCCAGGCGGCCCCCTCACGCTGCGAGCCATGGCTGCCCTCGGCGTGCGCCGCATCAGTTACGCTGCGAGCCTCTTCCGCGAAGCGATGGCTACTCTCGAGGGCCACGCGATGGACATCCGCGCCCAGACAGTCGCCCTGCCGGGTCCGCCGGCCGGCTAACACGGCGACTCGGCGTCCAAATCGCCGCCACTCTGAGAATCGGAGATTGCCCGACGCCCGCTTGACCGATAGTATCGACGCACTCTCCCGCAGATCGCATTGAGGTGACAACCGTGGATAACCTGGTCGAACGTTTACTCAAGCTCGATACGTGCGCCGTCTCCGACGCCTGTGACCGGCTCGGCCTGCCCGGCTCAGTCCTCGGCATCCTGCCGACTTCGCCGCCGGCCAAGTTCGCCGGCCGTGTCGTCACCGTAAAGCTGGCCGACGCCAATGGACGCACCGCGGCGCGCCACCTCTGCACCGGCGCCATCGAGGCCTCCAATCCCGGCGACGTCATCGTGGTCGAGAACCCGCGTACGGACGCGGCCGGCTGGGGCGGCATCCTTTCCGCCGCGGCCAAGACCAAGGGCGTCGCAGGCGTCGTCTGTGGCGGCGCCGTCCGCGACATCGACGAGTCGCGCGAGTTCGGCTTCCCGGTCTTCGCCCGCGCCTCGATCCCGCGCACCGCACGCGGCCGGGTAATCGAAGAGACCTTCAACGAGCCGGTCACCGTCGGCGACGTCGCGGTCAGCCCCAACGACCTCGTCCTCGCAGACGGCAGCGGCGTCGTCTTCCTCGCCGCCGCCAAGGCCGAGGAGATCCTCGACAGCGCCGAGATGATCGCCGGCCGCGAGGCCAAGATGCGAGACGCCGTCCTGGCCGGCGACCCCGTCAGCGAGGTCATGGGCCGCGACTACGAAACGATGCTCAGCCGGTAGCCATTTTTGAACGTAGGGACGAAGCTTTAGCTCCGTCCGTTTTGGGCCGTCCCCTTAGACAGGAATTCTCGATGGACAAGAATTACGCCGACATCATCGCGCTCGGGACCAGCGCCCTCAGCGACGCCATGGATCGTCTCGGCATTCCCGGCCAGGCGCTTGGCATCAAGCCGATCGACCGCAGCTTTCGAGTCTGCGGACCCGCCTTCACGATCCACAACATGCCCGTCGATAGCGTTGGCGGCTCCGTCGGCGACTACATCGACGACGTGCCCGAAGGCGCCGTGATCTGCATCGACAACTCCGGCCGCCTCGACTGCACCGTCTGGGGCGACATCCTCACCGTCATGGGATCGCTGCGCAACGTCGGCGGCACCGTGATCCACGGCGTCTGCCGCGACTCCGACCGCGCCCTCGAGGTCGGCTACCCGATCTTCAGCCGCGGCACCTACATGCGCACCGGCAAGGACCGCGTCATGGCCGACGCCTACAACAAGAAGATCTCGCTCGGCGAGGTCGCCGTCGTGCCCGGCGACCTGATCTGCGGCGACGGCGACGGCATCGTCGTCATCCCCCAGGAGCGCGTCGACGAAGTCGTAGCGGCCGCCAACGAGATCGAAGACGCCGAAGACAACATCCGCGAGGCGATCAAGACCGGCAAGACGCTCCTGCAAGCCCGCACCGACTTCAACTACCACGCCCTGCAGACCCGCCGCTAACTGCGTTCGGCCACAGATTTCGCAGATTGGCACAGTTCACAGTGGGTGAGAGTTCGGCGGATGGGCCTTCACAAAGAGCTGACTGGTCGGTAGTGTCCTAATTTGAGTCCCAGGAATTTCAGGCTTCATCTTCGCGGTACTCACCAGCGATAGCAGCCTGCACTGCTTTCTTGGGTGAGTCCACGGGCGGCTCGCCCAAGACCACGACAAAGCGCCGCTTTTCGGATTCGTCTATGTGATGAGCCCAAGCGTAGCAGCGAGTGGCTGTCGGATGGTCGATCACGTCAAAGACTTCGACCTGCCCATCCCACACTACACGGCCTTGAAACACTTCGGTTACGGGAGCCGTTTCAACCCAAACTGCATCGCAGCCATGCAGATTCTTGATGGCCTCATGAAGGTCCGGTTCCCGCGTACAAGGTCGGCAAGCGTGATGGCTGGACCGCCTACTCATTCATCACAGACCTAGCGTCGCGACTTCGGAATCGCGTCCAGATAAGCTCAGATGGCCTAAGGGCGTATGTCGAGGCCATCGAAGCTGGCTTCGGCAGGGAAGTTGATTACGCGACCATCGTAAAGTCGTACGAGGCCGAACCAACCGGAGAGGGTAGGTACAGCCCACCGAAGGTTGTGTCTATCGAGAGGAAGAGTATAGTCGGCAACCCCACAACTAATCTGATTTCCACTTCATATGTTGAGAGAAACAACTTGACCATGCGAATGCAGATGCGTCGCTTTACGCGGCTCACCAATGCTTTCAGCAAGAAACTAGAGAATCTGAACGCCGCCGTTGGCCTTCACTTCGTCTGGTACAACTTCATGCGGCGGCATCAGACGCTCAAGGCAACACCAGCGATGGCTGCTGGCTTGACTCGCTACCCGTTGACGATGAGAGATTTGGTGGAGAGGTTGGAGTGGTGATCTGGCCGAAATGCCGAACACGAGCCCTAAGGCTCGTGTTCACCCGCTGTGGCTTGCGCGACAACGGGGTAGCCAAGTGATTGTCGACCGAAAGGTCGAAGTTGTCAATAGTATATGCCGATATGAGTAACCCTACCCGCGTCGCAGTGTTTATTGACGGGCTCAATATTCGAAACAGGCTTAAGGAATGTCGCTGGTGTGAACTCTATGATGTGGCTCATTTAGCGCAGTCTCTGGCCGGGCCGCGGCAGCTCGTCGGCACGTATTTCTACCATCCTCCCCCCAACTATCAACAGCTTGGGCGGGTAAGGTATGGGCAAGAACGCGCTTACTTCCAAAAGGTAGCAGCAAGTCCGGGAGTCACCATTCCGCCTGGAAGCTACATGGCACAGCGACAGCGCAAGGAGTATGGAGTCACGGTCACGTATTACATAGAGAAACAGACTGACGTTCTGCTCTCTTCCGACCTGGTATTCCACGCCGCGAACAATTCGATCGACAGGGCCATCGTACTCACTGCCGATGCCGACATTGTGCCAGGCATCAAACGATGCGTGGAATTAGGAGTACCTGTTGAACTAGTAAGGTTCAGGGGCGCGGTTCCTCGTATTTACCAACTTGAGAACGTCTCTTCACTAGTGAGACGTGCGAAGCCGGGGTTATTCATTCCCTACTCAGACTCAAATTAGGACACTACCGACTGGTCTTATCATCGGCACCTGGGTCACGGGTTCCTGGAGAAGGTCTGTGTCACCGCGCTACTGAAGGAATTGCGCGCACGAGGGGTCAAAGCCGTAGCCGAATCCCCGATCCCCATCAGATATAAGGACGAGGAGGTGGGACTCTACTTCGCGGACATCCTGGTGAACGATGAAGTCATCTGCGAAGTCAAGGCTGTGCGGCAACTACTCTCCGAACACGAAGCGCAGTTGCTTCACTATCTCAAGGCAACAAGCGTCCGCGTAGGCTTGCTCCTGAACTTCGGTGCCCCGAGCGCCCAGATCAAGCGCCTTGTATTCACGTCCGATTCGTCCAGAGCCCGGAAGGAATCCGCGTGAATCTGTGGAATCTGTGGCTGACCCTTCAGCGGTTGAAGCGCGGGAACACCGTGCGCACGTTGCCTTCGTAGATCTGCGTCCGGTCCGCCTCGTTCAGGCCCTGCGCGTCCACGTAGCGCTTCGTGTCGTCGTAGTAGTTACCCGTCTCCGGGTCGATGCCGCGCACCGCGCCGACCATCTCCGAGCCGAAGAGGATGTTGTCCTTCGGCACCACCTTGAACAGCAGGTCGACGCCCGGCTGGTGGTAGACGCACGTGTCGAAATAGACCTGGTCTTTGATCCGCTCCGCCACCGGCGTCCAGTTGTTGTCCTGCGCCAGCCCGCGATAGCGACCCCAGTGATACGGTGCCGCGCCGCCGCCGTGCGGGATGATGAATTTCAGCGTCGGGAACTTGTCCAGCACGTCGGAGGTGAGGAACTGCATGAACGCCGTCAGATCGGCGTTGAGGTAGTGCGTGCCGGTGAAGTGAAACGCCTTGTTGCTGGTCTGCGACACGTGCACCATCGCCGGGATGTTGAGCTCCGCCATCTTCTCGTACACCGGGTACCACCACTCGTCGAACAGCGGCGGGTCGCTCCACCAGCCGCCCGTCGGGTCCGGGTTGAGGTTGATGCCGATGAACCCCAGTTCGTTGACCATGCGGTCGATCTCGGCCAGGCAGTTCTTCGGGTTGACGCCGGGGAACTGCGGCAGCATGCCGACCGGCGCGAAGTTGTCCGGATACAGCTCGCAGATGCGATAGATCAGGTTGTTCCAGTGCTCCGCCCAGTAGATGTTCGCCTTCTCCGAGCCCAGGTGGTGCGCCATGGCGCTGGCTCGCGGCGAGAAGATCGTCAGGTCGGTGCCGCGCTCGCGCTGCAGTCTGATCTGCGCGCCCTCAAGGCTCTCGCGCAGTTGGTCGTCCGTGATGTCCTCGCTGACGCTGCCGCGCGACAGGTTGGCGAGGTCCGCCATCTGTGCGTCGCGGTAGGTCTGCATTTCCTGCGGGACGGTCGTGTAGTGCCCGTGGCAATCGATGATCATTCTCAGCCCTCGTATCTAGCGGAGCGGTGTCACCGCGTCCGAGGCGTCGTCAGAATCCTCGTCGCAAGCGGCCGCTGCAGAAGCCAGGACCAGCACAAGAGCGATCCCGGTCGCTCTTGTGCCGCCGCGACGGCGCGCCGTTGGATCGTTTACCAGCCGCCCGCCCCCGCCGCGAACACGTCCTCGACCTTCGTCGGGCCGGTCAGGATGTGCTGCGATTGCGCCGCGCTGATGATCGCTTCCATCGCCTTGCGGTTCGCATCCAGACCGTACGGCAGCGGGTCGCCGACCATATCGGCGCTGCGCTTGAACGGCACGTCCGCCTCGTCCGTGCTCGCCGCCAGCCCTGCGACGTAACCGTCGCGAGCCTGCTTGAACGCCGTGTAGAGGTCCTTGCCCAGCGACGGGTTGGCCGCCAGCAGCTCATCCTTGACCACCAGCGTGTGGTTGATCGGGAAGACGCCCGTCTTCTTGTACCAATCGGCCGCGGCGGTGTTGGCGTTGTCGACCAGCGGCTTGACGTCCGACGACTCCACCTTCGGGATGCCGATCGCGGCAGCCAGCTCGCCCGACGCCAGCATCTCACCCAGGTTGGCGCCCGTCTGCATGCTCACGTTGGACGGGATCTTGTACTCCAACACGTGCTCTTCGTCGGCGACCACCCAGTCGACCTTGTCGAGGTCGACGCCGTGTTCGTTCTGCAAGATGTCCTTGGCCCAGACGCCCGTCGTCACGGTCCAGGCGCGCACGCCGACCTTCTTGCCCTCGAGGTCCTTCGGCGTCTTCACGCCAGCCGAAGGGTTGATCTGGACGGCACCGTTGTGGAACGCCCTCACCAGGAAGATCGGCAGCGCCGTGAACGCCAGGTTGTTCGCCTTGGCGCAAAGGTAGGTGGTGATCGCCATCTCCGAGATGTCGAACTCCAGCTCGCGGCACATGCGCCGGAACGCGCCGATGATCGGCTGCACGTCCTCGAACTCAAGCGATGCCCCCGCCGGGGCGACCGAGCCGTCTTTGAGGCCTTTAGTGTGACCGTAGCTGCCAATTGCGGTCTTCAATGCCATGGTGTCCCCTCCCCAGGTGTTGAAAGTCGAAACGCGCGCTCAGTATAGTCACGCTCCGGCAGATTCGGTAAGACTCAAGGCGGGAGTGGAGAGGGCGCAGCTCCTCTCCAAGGGGAGTCTGAGGGGATCTCCCCTCAGCTCTTAATTTAAACGAAGCGGAGCAGCGCGACAGCGATGAGCAGCGAAGTGGTGCTGGAGGTGGGAGTCGAACCCACGACCTACCGATTATGAGCCGGTCGCTCTAGGCCACTGAGCTACTCCAGCACGCCAGCCCAGTTTACGAGCGCCATTAAGTGCCGGGCAAGGCACCCAGGTACGGCGCTTCATCCGCCCCACTCGTCGAGAAAGTACTCGACGCCGTACTTCTCGCCGAGCTTGATGATGTCCTCCGGACGCGCCCCCAGCTCCTCGAACAGGCCCTCGATGCCCGCTGGCGTGAACCAGAAAATCATCTCGACCTCCCTGTCCGTCGGGTTGCGAAACTGGTGCTTCCAGCCGCGAGGCACGTGCACAAAGGTGCCGCCAGATGCCTCCACCTCCTCATCGCCCAGCAGGAACGACAGGTCGCCGCGGACTATGTAGAACGCCTCCTCCTCACGCGTATGAATATGCGGCGGCGGGCCGCCCGCCCGGCGGCACGATGGCGTGGGTCAGAAAATAACCCCCGGCAGTCTGCGCGCCCGTCGCGAGCGTCGAGTAAACATCCCCACCGGCGGCGCTCGGCACGCCATCATGGTCCTGTGGCCGGATGATCAGCGGTTGGACGCGGTCGTTCATCATGAGGTCTCCTGCTGCTTCTGGTTGCTCGCCAAGAGCTCCGGTCAGATTAGCTTGAGCGTCAAATTGGCCAGCGGCAGCCCGTAGATGCGCGTCGACCACATCTCGCCCGCCGCGATCGGCATGGCGTCCGTCAGCGTCCCCGTCGTGACGATCTCACCCGCCTCGATCGGCGGGTGGTCTGGCAGCGACTCCAGCAGCCGAATCGCGTGCGCCAGCGCGTTGAGCGGGCTGCCCAGCACCAGCTCGCCGCCGCCTTCCCGGGCCAGCTTCCCGTTGCGGTAGAGCCGGATTCGAAATGTCGCCAGCTGCTCCGCCAGACGTGCGGCGTCACGCGGCACCCACATCCCCGGACCCACCACGTAGCGTCCGTGCAGCCCGCCGTCCGCCACCGTATCCGCCACGCCAAACTTCCAGTCCGGGAAGTGACACTGCACGATCTCGAAGCCGTGGCCGATCCAGTCGATCGCGCTCAGCAGCCGCATCGGGTCATCTGTCACGGGCGGCGCCTCGCGGAAATGGAACACGAGCTCGGGCTCGATCAGCGGCTGCGCCAGGCCTTCGAGGCTGAGCCGTCCCTCGTCCCCAGGGCCGTCGACGTCCCATGTCCTGTCTACGAGCCACGACACCGTGCGGTCGTACATGTAGCCGAGGATCGGCTCGTACACGCCGTACTGCTCCCAGATGCCACGGTTCGTGAAGCCGATCTTGCGCCCCCCGCGCCGCCAGCCCGACGCCTCGCGCCGTCGCAGCACCTCGCTCGAAATGCCGTACGCGTCTGCCACCGTGAAGCCCGCGCCGCGCACCGTCAGCGGCTCCGCCAGCGTCGCCGTGTCGGTCAGCCGAATCATCTCGGCGGCGTTGAGCCCGGTCAGCGCCTGGTCCATCAGATCAACGCCTCACCCCAAACGCCTGACCCGTCGACACCGTGTCCCAGCAGTGATCGAATCGTCAGAATCTCCCCCGTGTGCTCGAAATGATGCGCCGCCGTGCGCATCAACGCGTAGCTCAATTTCAGGCCCTTCGGCCGTATGTACTCGATGCCTCCCGTATAGGGTACGACGCGTTCGATCCCTTCCGCTCCGACGCCGTCCAGGTAAGTGCGCGCCGTCTGCCGGACCTCGCCGACGGCGACTAGCACGTCGTCCCAGGGCGGCGCCATACCATCGGCTCCCGTGTGAAACAACGATTGGCCCAGCAGCGCATGCGGCGCTTCACCTGCGAACCGCATGTTGAACCAGGAGTCGACCTGTTGGCCGAGATGCCCCACCGTCCAGGCAATACGGCTTAGCCCATGGTGCCGCGCCTCCGCGTCGTCCGGGTTCAGCCCGTCGATGGCGTGATCGAGGTCGGCCCACGACTGGTAGAGGAGCTCGACGAGTTGCTGCGCCACGGTCGTCTCGTCCTAACGCCAACCAGCTCGTTGTAACGATGCATGCCTGGGAAATCCAACCGTCAGGCAGACCTTGGTTAGCGACCGGCCAGCCACTTTTGCAAGGATTCCTGTGTTTCGTCTGATGGGCGCCCGGCCAGGAGGCTTCTCACGCTGATGTCCTCGTCGAGATCGGGCCAGTGGATACCTTCCCCTTGACCTACCAACCGCCAGTGAGCTCGCTCCTCCGACGTCCCGCTGCTCAGCCGCGGGAACCAGGACAACGGGGCGGTAATCGTCCTACCAGCGGCCAGGTCGACAGTCAGCTCGTCCTCTGTGACGCTGACGCTTTCTGCAAATGCGTTACGTAGGTCGGTTTCCGAAGTACTCATGCCAGGCTCTCAAAAGGGAGGCTACGTTATCTTCGACTAGCCTGGCAACGCGGCGCAACTCGCTAGGCCGCAGTCCGTTGCTTTCTTGCAGCCGCACTGGCTGGAGCCAGAACTTCCCGTGGGCTGCACCGCGCTCGACATGGACATGAGGCGGCTCGTCGCCGTCCGCCGAGTAAAAGAAGAGGCGATAAGCTCCGGACCGCAGAACTGGCGGCACGACCTTGGTCTAGTCGGTTGCTTTTGCACTGCTCGCCTGAGTTGCAGCGCAGCGGGTTAAGGCTAACCGTCTAAAATAGATCCGTAATGCCCGCCCGGACCGACAACACCAAACGCGCCCGCTTCGCCTCCCGGCTCGCCGCCCTGCCGGCGCGTCCCGGCGTCTACATCATGCGCAACGCCAGGCAGGACGTGATCTACGTCGGCAAGGCCGCGAACCTGCGCAACCGCGTGCGCAACTACTTCGGCGCGCCGCACTCGCTGGAGCTCAAAACCCGCGCCCTCGTCGAGCAGATCGAGGACTTCGAGTACATCGTCACGCAGACCAACGGCGAGGCGATGCACCTCGAAGCGACGCTGGTCAAGCGCCACCAGCCCTTCTTCAACGTCCGGCTCAAGGACGACAAGCACTATCCCTACCTCCGCGTCGACGTGCAGAACGAATGGCCCCGCGTCGAGATCGCCCGCCGCGTCCTCAACGACGGCGCGCGCTACTTCGGGCCCTACGCCTCGGCCTCCTCCGTGCGCACCACGCTCGGCGTCGTCAAGAAGCTCTTCCCGTGGCGCTCCTGCACCAAGACGATCACAGGCACCGACCCGCGGCCCTGCCTCGACTACTTCATCCATCGCTGCATCGCGCCCTGCACCGCCTATTGCAGCAAGGAGGAGTACGACGAGGTCATCCGCCAGACCACCCTCTTCCTCGAGGGCAAGACCGGCGAGGTCGTCAAGTCGCTCAAGAGCCAGATGCAAGCCGCCTCCGACGAAATGCAGTTCGAGCAAGCGGCGCTGTTCCGCGACCAGCTGCGCGCCGTCGAGAGCGTCGCCGAGAAGCAGGCCGTCGAGCGCATCCGCCCCACCGACGAGGACGTTTTCGGGCTCGCCCGCGTCGAAGGCACCGACGAGGCCTGCGTCCAGGTCTTCTTCATCCGCGGCACTCAGATGGTGGGGCGCGACTTCTTCACGCTCGACGGCGTCCAGGACGAGCCCAACGGCGAGGTGCTCGGCAGCTTCCTCAAGCAGTTCTACGAGTCGGCGGTCTACATCCCGAAGCACGTCGTCGTGCCGTTCGCGGTGCCCGAGTCCCGACCCATCGCCGAGTGGCTAACCGAGAAGCGCGGCACCAAGGTCGACGTCGCGGTGGCGCAACGCGGCGTGCGGCGCAGCATGACCGACCTGGCAGCCGAGAACGCGCGCGAGTCGCTCGACATGCTGCGCGTCCGCTGGCTGGCCGACTCCGACAAGCGCGACCAGGCGCTCAGCCAGCTGCAGGAGGAGCTGGACCTGCCTACCTACCCGCGCCGCATCGAGTGCTACGACAACAGCAACATCCAGGGCACCAGCCCCGTCGCCAGCATGGTCGTCTTCATCGAAGGCCAGCCGCGGACCCAGGAGTACCGCCGCTTCCGCATCAAGACCGTCGTCGGCGCCGACGACTTCGCCTCAATGGCCGAGGTCCTCGGCCGCCGCTTCAAGCGCTGGGATACTAGCGTGCAGCTGGAGGCTGCCGCGGTCGCGGCCGGAGCGTCCGATGTATCAATGGGCCGCGGTCGAGAAGGCGGCCGTGGGCGATTTCTCGCGTCCGCAGACGCCCCTGATCTCGAAAGCGGCCCATCACGGCATCCTGGGCCTGTCGAAGGGCCAAGCGCTCCCTCTGATACCGCCGCGCCGTTCCGCCACCTGGCGCCCCTACGCAGCAGCGGCAGCGAGCCGGTGCAGGGTGCAACCCTGCCGGGGGGCCTGGGGGGTGTCCCCCCAACTTCTCAAGAAAGAGAGGCGGAGCAGACAAATTCCGGCGAAGTCGGGATGCAGGATGCGCAGCTTATCGACGCCGCTGTCGGAGGCGAGGACGACGACTTAGCCCTGCTCGGCTGGGGCGCCCTGCCCGACCTCGTCATCGTCGACGGCGGCAAGGGCCAGCTCTCGGCGGCGCTGGACGTCATGCGCAACCTGGGCCTCAAGGACGTGCCGCTCGCCGGCCTCGCCAAGCAGAACGAAGAGCTCTTCGTGCAGGACCTCGCCGAACCCATCGTCCTGCCGCGCACCTCTCAGGCCCTCTACCTCGTGCAGCGCGTCCGCGACGAAGCGCACCGCTTCGCGATCACCTACCACCGCAAGGTACGCGCCAGGACCGGCATGGAGTCGGCGCTCGATTCAGTCCCGGGCGTCGGGCCGAAGCGCAAACGCGCCCTGCTGCGCAAATTCGGCTCGCTGCGCGGCGTCCGCGAGGCCTCCGTCGAGGACGTCGCCTCGACCATCGGCTTCACGCGCTCCCTGGCCGAGAAGGTCAAGCAGTACCTCTAACGGCTCGCGTCACTCTAGAAAGGCCCGGGCGAACCTCGCGCTGACCGACCGACGATTGTCCGCAATGACGGCTCCGTTTACCGTCGGATCATGGGAGAAGCCTCTCGATGAGCAGCGGCGCGAAGGTCGTACTCGCCATGCTCGGCGGCGCGCTTGCCATCGCGCTGATCGTGATGGCAGCGTTTTTGCTCACGGACGAACCCAACCTGCTCTGCGTCGAGGGCGAGCTGCAGGACAACCAGGTCGGCCCGGACGGTAGCTTCTTGCCGCGAACCGAGACCTTCGCCACGGTTGCCGGGGCCGAGGCCTTCGTCTGCCGCCGTATCCCCCATCCCCGTAACACCGCCGGGCTTGCACTGAGCGACGTTGAGGTGGTCCGCACCACCAACCTCGGCCAGCTCATCGAAGGCGATGGCCGAGCCGTCGTCACCTTCCGTTACTCACGGGACGAATCGGGCCAGCCGCCGATCTCGCTCGAAGTTTCCTTCCCCTCGCTGGGAGGGCCAGAGATCGAAGCGCCGTCCGAGCCGGTCAGCCTGGCCGGCCAGGCGGCAAGCCTCGTGCGTACCGGCCAGGGCGCGCTGGTCTACTGGAGCGCCGCCGGGTTCGACTTCGCCGGCGTGAGCCAGGCCGACGATCCCGACTCTCTGAGCCGGCTGCTCGCGCTGCTCGATTCTGTCCGTTAGGGCCGTACACCAGGGGCTAACCCTAACAGTACCCCGCTGAAACGCCGATACATCAGGCATGAGCCGACGCTCCAAGCTCGTCTGTCTCTGCTCGTTAAACGCGATCCTGGCATCTGCCGTGGTTGTGCTTGCAGTGCTGCTCTTCGCGAACGGCGACTCGTCCCTGCAGGCAGGCGCCTGCGGACCCGATGTACCTTCGGACGGCGATCGGTACGTCCCGACCAACGACACGTTTAATTCGATTGCCGAAGCCGAGGACTTCATCTGCCACGACGTTGCCTACCGCCGTTCGACGCCGGGCTGGATGGTCGAGAACATCAGCGCGTCGCGTTCGGGCCCTGCCGCTTTGGTCGGCCACGGCATCGGTTTCGCATCCGTCACGCTGGACCACACGCTGCTCAACGAAGAGGACGCCGACATGCGCATCGAGGTCTCGCCGTTCGTGATCGATCCAGTCACCTACGGCATCGTCGACCACGTCCAGATCATGGACAGCCAGGCGAAGCTCATCCAGGGCCTGGGACGAGAGCCACTACATCATGCAGTGGCAGGCAGACGGCTTCAGCTTCTACGTCGAAGCGAACCTCACGGACGACTTCGACCTCACGCAGCTCTCCGAAATCCTCAACTCGATCCGCTAGCACTTCGGGCCGAACCTCCGCGCTCGTAAAATGCAGCCATGACTCCCTGCTCCGAAGATGTAAGGTGTCTCGACGGCGCCCTTGATTCATCGTGATCCAGTCTCGCCTCGTCCTCCGAGGCCCCCACCTGCGCCTGCGGCCGTGGCGCTATGACGACATCGACGCCGCCGTCGAATGGAGCAGCGACCCCGTTGCGCTGCGCTTCGCCGACGCCGAGCGCCGCGATGAGCCTTACCGCCCCTACACCGCAGCAGAAATCGAGGTCGTCTACCGCGCCATCAGCACCAGCGGCTGGCTGTTCATCGCCATGCTGGGCAATCGCCGCGCCGGCGAGTTCGTGCTGACGTTGAACGGCCCCAAACCCGGCAGCGCCCGCATCGACCTCCTGCTGGCTCCGGCCTTTCGCGGCAGGGGACTGGGACGCGAGGGCGTCGCGATTTGCGCCGATTTCGCCTTCACCACCCTCAAGGTGCCCGTGCTCTACGCCTACGTCAGCGAGGGCAACACGGCAAGCGAGAAGCTGCACAGATCGCTGGGCTACCGTCGCCGCAGTCGTGAGGCGAAAACGCCGCTCGTCCTGGCCAACACGCCCGCGGCCAGGGAAAGACTGCGTAAGCTTCTCCAGTGAGCGATACATCTCCCCCGCCGGACGCGCTGCCACCGCAGGAGGGCCTCGGCCTCTTCGCCAATTCACGCTTCGTTCGCTACTGCTACGCCAAGTTTTTCTCCCTGCTCGGCCAGAACGCGCTGATCTATGGCCTCTTCATAGCCGTGATCAGCGAGCAGGAATCGTCCGTCGCCACCAGCGCCTTCGTGCTCGCATCCGTCGTACCGTCCATCGTCCTCAGCCTGCCGGGCGGGCTCGTAGCCGACAAGCTGCCCCGCAAGCTGGTCATGCTGGTCGCGCTGGCGCTGCGCATACTCGTCGTCTACTGGTTCATCAACTTCAATCCCACCGCTGGCGCCGTCATCGGGCTCACCTTCCTGGTCTGGACCGCGTACCAGTTCTTCTCCCCGGCCGAGAGTGCGGCGCTGCTCGCGATCGTGGCCCGTCAGCGCCTGGCCCACGCCACGTCCTTCCTGCAGGGCCTGTCGCTGGTGGCGCAGTTGATCGGCGCCGGCCTCGTCGCCCCCGTCGCCGTGAAGCTCCTGGACGAAGACGGGCTCTACGTAATCGTGCTCGTTTGTCTCATCCTCAGCGCGCTGATCTTTGCCGCGATTCCGAAGCTCACGCATCGCGAGGACGAAGACGCAACGAAACAGCGGTTGGCGTGGTGGAGATCAATGCCCGTGGGCTATCGCACCATCCGGTCCGACGCCCGTCTCACCTCGATCACGCTGATGCGCGCCCTCCTCGATACCGGCATGCTGATGTTCATCGTCGTCGCGCCGGTGTTCATCGAAGACACGCTGAACACCGGCGCCCGCAACGCGATCTACATCGCGATACCCGGCGCCCTCGGGCTGGCTGTCGGCCTCATCACGGCGCCGATGCTCCTGGCGTTCTTCAACGCTCGCAGCCTTGCTCTGGCCGGCTTCGTCTGCTTCACCTCGGTGCTCCTGGCCCTGCCCTTCGTCGACGCCTTCGCGCCCGAGATCGCCGCCGCCTTCGGGCCGGTCGAGGACTTGACGAACTGGCTCAAGCTCTCCGATGCCATCGTCGCCACGGTCTTCCTGCTGCCAATCGCCGGACTCGGCTCGAGCTTCGTCCAGGTGGCGGCCCGTACGGAGGTCTATCGCCGGGTGCCGTCTAACCTGGTTGCGCAGGTCTTCGCCACGCAGTCGGCCATGGGCAGCATCGGCGCGCTGGTACCGACGTTCCTCGCCGGCGTCATGCTCGACGTGTTGCCTGTTCGCGCCGTGCTGATCCTGAGCAGCGTTAGCTTGACGGCCATCGCGGTCGCCGCCTGGCAGCGCGGCGGCATGACGGTCAGGCGTCATCCTCAAACTGCGCCGCCGCTGGAATCCCCAGCGCCCGATCGCCGGGATGAGGATCGGACCTAGCGCTCGGCTGCCCGCGTTAGCTCACTCAGGAATCTCTCGGTCCAGAAATGCACGTCCTTACTGAGGACGTTCTGCCGCAGCCGCATCATGCGCTGGACCTGCTCCTCGCGGGGCATGTCGATCGCCGCTTTGATCGCGTCCATGACCGACTCGGTGTTGTAAGGGTTGACGAGGATCGCGTCCCGCAGCTCGTCCGCTGCGCCGGCGAATTCGCTCAGCACCAGGACTCCGTCGTCATGCAATCGCGAAGCGACGTACTCCTTGGCGACGAGGTTCATCCCGTCCCGCAGCGGCGTCACCAGCATCACGTCAGCCGCCGAGTACAGCGACGAAACCTCGTCATCCGAAAACGAACGCTGCACCAGGTGCACCGGCAGCGATCGCGGGCTGCCGAACGTCGCGTTGATCCGTCCCACCGCCTCGTTAAGCTGCCGCCGCAGCCCCGCGTAGGACTCGATGCGCTCCCGAGACGGGAACGCAACCTGGATGAAACGCGTCTTTTCTGCCAGGGAAGGATCCGATTGCAGCAACCGCTCGATGGCATGGATTCGTCTCGGGATGCCCTTCGTGTAGTCCATACGGTCGATGCCGAGGACGATCTTGCGCTTGCCGGCGTCCTGCATCAGCGACAGCACCTCTTTCGCCACGGCGTTGCTGCGGGCTCGCGTTTGCCACGCCTCTGCGTCTATGCCCATGGGAAACGCGCCGACATGCACGTTGCGCCGGCCGATTCTCAGGCCCGTCGCAGTCGCCCTCACGCTTAGCAGCGGCCCAGCGGCCGCCAGGAAGTTGTCCGCATAGGTTCGCGTGTGGAACCCGATCAGGTCGGCGCCGAGCAGGCCTGCCAGCAGCTCCTTGCGCGGCGGCAGCACTCGGAAGATCTCCGGCGACGGGAATGGTATGTGCAGGAAGAAGCCAATCAGAGCGTTCGGCAGCGCCCCCCGCACCAGCTGCGGCACCAGCATCAGGTGGTAGTCGTTGACCCAGATGACGTCGCCTTCCTGGTAATTCGCCAGTACGGCGTCCGCGAACTTGCGGTTGACCGCCTCGTAGGTTTCCCAGCCCTGGATGTCCTGCGGCAACTGCTCGATCAGGTCGTGGAACACCGGCCAGATCGCGGCGTTGGAGAAGTCCTCGTAGAAGGCCTTCTGCTCTCGCCGCGTCAGATAGACGGCAACGGCGGAGAGCTCCTCCAGTTGTCGGTCCACCTCGGCTCGGTTTTGCGTGCCCGGCGCCTCGCCCGGCCAGCCAATCCAGACGCCGCCACGCCTCTCTCGGGCGCCGCGCAGGCCCGTCGCGAGCCCACCGCCGGACGGCTGCAGCGACATCACGCCGCCGTCCTGCCGCACCGTAACCGGCAGGCGGTTCGAGACGAGGACCAGACCGGGTTCTCTAGCGACAGACATGGCAGCCATCGCAATTGTAGGTGCGTTCCAGCTCCTGTGCTCTTTACGTCAGGTGCGGTTTGTTGCCAGAAACCAACGGATGGCCTATAAGATGCTGCATAGCGCGGAGCAAGCCGGGCTCAGAGCGCTGCCGGGAGGCGAAGATGCCGGTCAATGTGGTTACGTTCTCCGTACAGCAGAGCTCAAGCGGTCATCGGGTTGCCCAGCTTGTGGGTCAGAAGCTCGGCTTTCCCTACTACGACAACGAGATCGTCTCGGAGGCCGCCGAGATCGCCGGCGTCTCACCGGACACCGTCGCCGCCGCGGAGCGCTGGCCAACCTTCATCGAGCGCATGCTGGAGCGCCTCGCCATGACCACCGTGGTCTCCGAGGGCGTCATGCCAACGCCGCCTTCGACCAGCCCTGCCACCATGATGATGACGTCCTCTGACTACCGCGCCATCATCGAGCAGGTCGTCGCGAACCTGGCCAAGCGCGGCAGCTGCGTCATCGTCGGCCATGCCGGTCAGGCCATCCTCCAAAACACGCCCGCCGTCTTCAAAGTGCTGGTCACCGGTTCGCCCGAGCGTCGCTTGCAGCGGATCATGGAGCAGCAGAGCCTCGCCGAGAAGGACGCCAGGAGCTTGATCAAGGCCTCCGACCAACAGCGCGTCGACTTCTTCAAGCACGTCTACGACATCGACTGGCTCGACTCATCCAACTACGACATGACCCTGAACACCGACGCCATTGAAGTTGACGCCGCGGTCGCCCTGGTTATGACGGGGATCGAATCGACCACCTGACACCTGCCGCCGCGTGATAGCCTTGGCCGATGCTGCTTAGACGCATTCGGATCCTCGTCTTCCGAACCGTCAAGGCCTTTCGACGACAGCTGTAGCCAGCGTGCCGCGGCGCTTTCTTATTACGTCCTCTTCTCGCTATTCCCGCCGCTGATCTTCTCGGGCGGCGTCATAGGCCTCTTCTTGCAGGACGAATCGCTGCAGCAGGAGCTCGTCGACGAGATCATGAACAACATCCGCCTCAGCCAGGAAGAGGGCCGAAACGACGTCACTCAAGCCCTGCAGGACGTGGCGCGTGACCAGAGCGGCGCCATCGGTTTCATCGGCCTCGTCGGCCTGGCCTGGTCCGGTAGCGCCCTCTTTGGTGTCCTGCGTAGCTCATTGAATGTCGTGTTTGCGGTCGAGCGACCCCGGCCATTGCTGATCCAGAAGCTGGTCGACCTCGGGATCGTCTCTCCTTCACCCCCTTCTTCGTGCTCTCGATCGCCGCGACCAGCACCCTGCGCCTCGCCCGGCGGGCCAGCGAGGATGTGCCTATTCTCGGCGACGCCGCGCAAGCCCTGGGCCTGGGCTGGGAGATCGCGGCCTTCCTGACGCCCGTGCTGATCTCGTTCGTCGCGTTCTTCCTGGTCTACTGGCTCGTCCCGGCGCGTCGGCTTCGGCCGCGCGATATAGTCCCCGGCGCGCTGCTCGCCGCCGTGCTATTCGAAGTCGTCAAGACCGGCTTCAACGTCTACCTGGAAAACTTCGGCAACTACGATGTCGTCTTTGGGTCGCTGGGCGCCGTCGTCGCGTTTCTCTTCTGGGTGTTCCTCAGCGCTAACACGATCCTGCTCGGCGCGGAGCTCGCCTCCGAGGTACCCGGCGTTACCGCCGGCCTCTACGATTATCCATCCGGACCGCCTGGGCCGCGACGTTCGCTGGCGCAGAAGCTGCTGCGCCTGGCGCGAAGCCTCGTACTACGCCCGCCACCTCAGGAGGTGCTGCCCGAGGACTCGGAGAGCGCCGGTCAGGAAGGCGCCGGAGAAACGTCTCAACGACCGTGGGGAGGGGCTACAGTGCGCCGCTCAGCACGTCGACGAACTTTCCCAGCGTGATGTGGGACAGGGTCGGGTGCCGAAACCCGGCCTCCGGATTAACCGAGTACGAATTGCGGCGGCCGTTTCGCCTCACGTTGAGCAACTCCGCGTCCGCCAGGTCGCGCACCACCTGCGCGATACGGCGCTCGGTCAAGCTCAGCGCCTCCGACATCTGACGCATCGTTGAATCCGGATTCGCGGCGATGTAGAACAGCACGATGCCGTGCGTCGCCATCAGATTCCAGTTCTTGCTTGGCTGCATCGAAGCATCTCTCCGTTAGCTGGAGCCGCCGCGGCTGAAATTTCTTGCTATTGTTGGGATTACTCTACCCTCAGTCAATCTCGAAACCGCCAACGCCTGCGATTTCGAGGCCGACTGAGGACGATTTGATAGATTCCTGAAACAACCGCCCTCTGGACAGGCGACGCCAAATCTCGTAGCTTATGCACCGTACCTAAGGCCTAATTCCCTTTGGGGAAGCGGGGGACCCACCTGAATGGGGTGAAGTCCTCGCAAGAGGACAGGGCAGCTCTTTCAGCCCTAACCCGACAGCTAACCTCGTAGGCCACTGAAAGAGGATGGGTTTCGGTCAACAGCCGGAGACATCCTCCGGCTGTTATTTTTCTCCTTGCTTTTAACAGCCGGGAACGTCTCCACTGCACCAACCCTCCTCCCAAGTGATTGGAGGAGCCGGGCGGCTCACCAACGGGCCGCCCGCTCCGACAGTTGCCAGACGCGCGCAGGTGGCGCGCCGAGGCCGGAGGACCCGCCCGATGATGACGCAGGTCGACAACCTGGGCCCAGCGGCTCGATCCCACAACCAGACTCCGAATCGCCTGATCATGGCAAGCAACCGCGGGCCCGTCGAACACAGCTTCGACGAGAACGGTCGCAGACGCCGGCACGACGCGGCTGGGGGCGTTGCGACGGCCTTGAACTCCGTCGCCCGCCGACAGCCGGTCACCTGGATCGCCAGCGCCGCCAGCGAGGCTGACCGCGCCGTCGCCATACTCGGACAGCCGGTCCAGATCGGCCCTGAGAGCGGCCTCAAGCTGCTCGACCTGCCGAAGAGCGCTTTCCAGCCCTACTACGAGTCGTTCTGCAACCCCATCCTCTGGTTCATCCAGCACTCGATGGGCGAGCTGCTTTCAGGGCGCGACATCGCCCAGGAAGCCTGCGGCTCCTGGCACGACGGCTATCTGCCGGTGAACCAGGCCTTCGCCGAGGCGATCATCGAGGAGATCGCGGACGACGGCCGCGACACGCAGGTCATGCTGCACGATTACCACCTCTACCTGGCGCCGCGCCTGATTCGCGCCGTCCGGCCGATGGCGGCGCTGCAGCACTTTGTCCACATCCCTTGGCCTGGCCCCGCCGCCTGGCGCCTCTTGCCGGAGCCGATCGTGCGTCGCATCTGCGGCGGCCTGCTCGCCAACGATAGCGTCGTCTTCCAGACCGAGGCCAGCGTCGAGAACTTCCTCGCCACCTGCCGCGCCTACCTCGGCGAACGCGCCGTGGTGCTGGAACGCCAGGGGTCCGTGGAATACCTGGGTCAGACCACCTTCGCTTGGGCTAACCCGGTCTCGATTGATGCGTCCGAGATGACGATCCTGCGCGCCTCGCCAATGCTGGAGCACTACCGCCAGTCGCTCGAAGCCGCGTCAGACCTCGCGACCATCGTTCGCGTCGATCGCATGGACCCGAGCAAGAACGTCGCCGACGGCTTCGAGGCATACGACCTGCTGCTGCGACGCCACCCTGAGTTGCGCGAGAAGGTACGCTTCCTCGCGTTCCTCATCCCCTCGCGCGGCACGATCGCCGAGTATGCCGACTACCAGTCGCGTGTAATCACGCTGGTCGATTCGATTAACCGCCACTACGGCACGCCGGATTGGCAGCCGGTGACCATCTTCCTGCAGAACAACCGCACCCACGCCCTCGCCGCCATGACGCTGTACGACGTGCTGCTGGTCAACTCAATCGCTGACGGGCTCAACCTCGTCTCCAAGGAAGGCCCGCTGCTCAACGAGACCGACGGCGTGCTCGCGCTGTCCGAGACTGCCGGCTCCTGGGAGGAGTTGCACCACGGCGCGCTGCGCGTAAACCCCTACGACATCGTCGACACGGCGGATGCCCTGTACGAGGCCCTGACCATGGACCGCGAAGAGCGGCTGATGCGCGCCGGCGCGCTGCGAGAGGCGATCCAAAGCCATCAGGCCGCCGACTGGCTGAAGCAGCAGCTCAGGGACCTCGCGATCTCCCGCGATATGAAGCTGATCGAGGCCAGAATGCCCGCATGACCGGCTAGTTCCCATACTGCCACGGTGTGACGCAACGAATCGGCGGTTTCCCCACCGATTCGTTGCGTCTGCGGATCAAACGGCGGTTGATCTAAGGTATACGCGTCCGCCGCCCTGGAACAAAGGAGTAAACCCATGGCAGACACCGTAGACGTTTGGCGCATATTCACCCGTCCGGACGGCTCCAGCAGCATGGAGCCCGTCAAAGTGAGCTTGGAAAACGGCCGCTCCGGCCTCATCGCCGGCACCGGCGTGCAGGTCGTCCAGATGCAGCCCAGCACCTCCGTCGACTGGCACGTCGGGCCGCGGCGCCAGATCATCGCCACCGTTACCGGCGAGGGCGAGATCGAAACCGGAGACGGCCAGAAGCTCACGGTTAAGCCCGGAGTCCTCACGCTGATCGAGGACCTCACGGGCAAAGGCCACATCACGCGTAACAGCCCTCAGGGGCGCCTCTGCGTCTTCATGCCCCTGACCGACGATGCCGTAGTGCAATAGCCGCGACCATCCCCCAGGGCTTCTCGCCCGGCACCGACCAGGGCAACCTCGGTTTGCGAGCGACCGCCTGCCCGAGCGGCGGACTTCAGACGCTCGTCGCGCCACCTGTCGCCGCGTAGGCCCCACGTCCGCGACGACTCAGATCCGACGCCGCGCGCCCACCCAACCGTCATCCTGGAGGCGAACGCCGAAGGATCAAAACGGATCGTCGAGCCGCTTCGGATCGCCCGCCAAGAGAGATATCGCCTTCAGGAGCCGCGCTGAACGTCCGCCCTCTAAGACCCGGGGCCAGAACTAACGCATGACGCATGACTCAAGACTGATCCGCCTGCTTCTTCTTCGCCACCACGATGAACAAAGGGTCCGTGTGGACCTCCCCTGAGGCCACCTGCTCCTTCAGCTCCTCCGGCACGCCAAACCCGTTCGTTCTCGGGCTGAAATCGAACGCGTCAGCCTCGTCGAATGCGCCGGCCTCCTCGGCGTACATCGAAACCAGGCCGGCGCGCCCCTCCTCGTCCAGCGCGGTCCAGACCCGCATCGCCTTCATCGGGAAGCAGCGGTTGGAAAACGCGACGATCAGCGGACAGCCCGGCTTCAGCACGCGCCCGATCTCCGTGAAAACCTCGACCGGCCGCGACAGATACTGCACCGAGACGCAGATCGTGACCCCGTCGAACCTGCCATCCTCGAACGGCAGGATCGGGTCCTGGTTCAGGTCCTGCACCACGTACTCCGACAGCGCCGGGTTCGCCTTCAGCTCCTCTTCGTTCATCCCGTGCCCGACGACGCCTCGGCGCGGCAAGTCAGGCGGGATGTGCGACACCCAGCTGCTCATCAGGTCGAGGTACTCGCCCTCCGGCGGCAGTAAATGGCGGTACGCCTCGCCTACGGCGGCGATCGCGTAGTCGTCGATGTGGTTTACGAAGCGTGGCGAATCGTAGAAGACGCTGTCCGGCGACTCGTCATCTTTGCTAAACGCCTCGGGCGGAAACTCAGACGTCACGTATCCAACGTACCCGCGGCGTAGACCTGAGCGTAGCTCAGACGTTGCCGCGTCAGGCCCTGCTCCTGGTTGAAGTCGAGGAACCAGTCGATCGTGTTGTGGTCCGCGGCGATACCCATCGGATACACGTCGCCCCACTCGGCCACCTGGTCGCGAATCGCCTCGCGAGCGTGCATCAGCATCGAGTAGCTGTTGCCGTCACCTAGCGCGTCGATCAGCGCCAGCCGCTTCGACTCGAGGAAGGCGTCGTACAGCTTGCGCGCCAGGTCCGGATGCTCGCGGTTGAGCCGCCCGCCCAACACCATGACGTGCGTCGGCGTATGCACGCCGTGCTCCTGCCACAGTTTCCGGTTCATCGCCTGGTAATCGGGGAACATGCGCTTGACCGCTTCGCTGCGCCTCCAGCGCCGCCCAGGACGCGGCGTCGGTGATGTCTCCCGTGCTCGCATCTACTTCGCCGTCCATCAGGCGCTGCACCGGGCTCTTGCGCTCCCCCGTCGCGATCGCGATCTGCGACTCGACATCGCGATACAACGGGAGGCGTCCGGGCGCCGGCACCAGCCAGCGCAGCTTCGTAAGGTCTACACCATAGAATCGCGCCAGCAACCCCCGACTGAAGGTCGAGATCGAGCTGGCGTAGCCCACCGTGGCGAACGTCTTGCCCTCCAGATCGTGCGGCGCACCGATGCCGCGGTCGGCCCTCACCCAGAGGTAGTTGTAGACCGGCTTGCGCTTGTTGAACACCGGCAGGCAGACCATGTCCCAGCCCGCCTCGATCGCCTGGATCACGTCGCCAACGTTGGTGTCGAGCAGGCCGAAATCACCCGCCGGGAACTTCGGATTGTCGAAGAACCCCGCCTGCTGCATCGCGACCGATGGCCGGATTGTCACGCCGTCGATCGGCACGCGGCCCTGCAGCAGCGGCTGCATCAGGTCGTAGCGGTGGTTCGGCAGGAACCCATGTCCCTCCAGAGTGATCTCGATTGTCGATTGGTTCGTCATAACGCCCCGCCTTGCCTAGCTCTTCGCGACGATGCGGTTGCGCAGCGTCCCCATCTCCGGGTTCGACACCTCCACGACGTCGCCCGGCTTGAGGAAGCGCTGCGGTGCGCGCAGCGGCGCCTGACCCGGCTCGCTCGGCAGTAGCTCGCTCGAATCCTGCGCCGTACCTGCCGTCGTCCCGGCGCTGATCACGTCGCCCGGCAGCAGCGTCATGTCGGACGACATGTACTCGAGGTACTCGGCGAACGTGAACGTCATGTCCTTCGTGTTGCCCTGCTGGCGCACTTCGCCGTTGACCCGCGTTTCCCACGAGACGTCCTGCGCGTCCGGGAACTCGCCGACCACGACGTACGGTCCCGCGGCGATCGACCCGTCGAAGTTCTTCGACCGCATGAAGCTGGACTGCGCGTTGTCGCCGCTGGGCAGCGTCGTGCGGGCGCTGATGTCGTTCTGCAAGAGGTAGCCCCAGAAGTACGGCGCCGCCTTGTCCGCCGCCACGTCCTTGCCCTTGCTGCCCAGGATCACCGCGACCTCACCCTCATAGTCGAGCCGGTCCGTCCGTGACGGATAGACGATGTCTTCTTCCGGCCCCGCGGAGTTCTCCGGGAAGCAGTAGAAGCCCCAGATTCCTTTGGCGCGGCTCTGGTCGTACAGCTCCTGCAGCGTCGGCGCCGACCCGTCGGCGCTGCGCGACATACCGGCGCTGTGGATCACGTAGTTACCGCCGGCCATCATGATGCGGCTGCGGCTCGCGTACGGCGCCTGCAGCTTCACGTCGCCCAACGCGAAGACGATCGACGCGCCGTTGAGTCCCGTCCGCTCCGAGGCGCGCTGCAAGACGTGCTCAGCACCGCGTGCCGCCGCCTCGATCGCGCGCTCGCCCGCCTCGATGAACGCACCCAGCTCCTCCGGCGCCGTCGCCGCCGCCAGCTCGTAAGGCCGGCGCTCGCCCTGCGCCTCACCCAGCTGCTTGGCGCAGGCTCCGTTCACGTCGATCACCAACCCATCCTGCACCAGGCCGAGCCGCCGG
Source organism: Dehalococcoidia bacterium (assembly GCA_965197795.1). GTDB lineage: Bacteria > Chloroflexota > Dehalococcoidia > DSTF01 > WHTK01 > WHTK01. The sequence continues at coordinate 2,538,745 of OZ240228.1, forward strand.
GTGGGACCGTAGACCACAAGCTTCATGCTGCGCCTCCTAGAACACCGGACCTCAACAAGATGCTCAAGACTAACGCATGCAACCTGACGCGCCCAACCTAGGCGAGCCAGAACCCGCTGGGGTCCTCCTGGGGCTTGAAGCCGGCCGCTTCCGCCACCTCCGCCGCCAGGTTAAACCCCGCCGCGACGAGGTCCGGACTGTGCGCGTCGCTGCCGAAGCAGAGGCTTCGACCGCCCTCTTCCCGCCACCAGTCGATGACCCCGGGCCCCGGGCACAGGCTGCGTTGGATTGGCCCGCCGCGCGTCGTGTTGAGCTCGAGGGCTACGCCGCGTTTGGCCGCCGCGCGCAAGGCGCCGCGTATCTCGGCTTCGAACCGCCCTTCGTCGTACGTCTCGCCCTTCGGCCAGTAGCGCTTCGGGTAGTCCAGGTGCGCCAGCACCTCGAAGGGCAGGTCCGACTCCAGCATCGCCGTAACGTCGGCCAGGTAGGCGCGAAACATCTCGTTCGCCGCCCCGGGTCGCAGAAAGCCGGGCTGACTGGCGTCGGCCGCCGCCTCGTTCCAGCGAATGAAATGCACGCTACCCAGCACTCGGTCCAGTGGGGCGATCGACAGGATCTGCCGCACCTTATCCGCGTGCAGATGCGGCTCCCCCAGCTCGATCCCGGAGAGAATCCGCAGCTCCGTGAAGCGCCGCCGGCAGCCCTCGATGCAATCGATGTAGCCGGCGAGATCAACCACCGCCGCGTCGCCGCGAGCCCAATCCGCGTGCTCCGTGAACGCGATCGATGGCAGGCCCAGCTCGATCGCGCGCCGGCACGACTGCTCCATCGATCCGCGGCCTGCGTCCCACGACCACTCCGTGTGCACGTGATGGTCAGGCGGCGGGTTCACGGCATTCACCTGACTGTTCTACACCACGTAGCATGCAGATCGGTTGTTCAAGCAACCTGAATGCATTAACCACTTGACCATCCCCACTGGAGATATTAACCAAGCGGGTTATTTGACATGCGGCCCGATCTTGGAATCGAAGCATACGCACACCTGAGCCTTATCGAAGGCACACGCATTCTTGCTCGCTCCACGACGCATGGGGAAGTTCACGAGGAAGATGGCCTGGTTCTCGTCGCCACTGGCTTTCCGACCTCTCAGCTAAATTTCGCCTGCCTGCCAACCGTCCCTCCGGAGGCTGCTGCGGCGATTCGCCGTGCCGCGTCGTTCTTCGAAGCGCGAAGGCCTGGTTGGCGCCTCTGGTCTTGGGGCGCCGCCGCTGACACCACCGCAGCATTGGCAAATAGCCGCGGCATGGAGGAGAGAACACCGGAGCCTGGAATGCTACTTCGGCAACTGCCGACGGGCGCTAGTCACCTCCCTACCGGGATGAGGCTTGGCTCCGTCCGTGACGCGGCCGAACTTCGCCGTTTCAACCACGTCTTCTGCCTGGCCTTTGACCTACCGCTAGATCCCGTCGAGATGCTGTTCAGCCCAGCTCTGCTTGAGGAACCGACCGCCGATCTCCTGCTTGGCTCGATCGACACCATTCCTGCAGCAGTCAGTCTTGTCCTTCATAGCCATGGCGTGGCGCTCATATTCGCAGCCGGCACGGTGCCTGATTTCCGCCGCCGCGGTCTTGGAACTGCCATGACGTGGCAAGCAATTCAGCTGCATAGGCAGGAGTGCGCTGCCGCCTACTTGACTTCCAGCGCGATTGGCTTCTCGGTCCACAGGAAAATGGGACTGCGGCACGTCACTAATTATCGTCGCTGGGCTATGACGCATCCGCCCGGCTGATTCGATACAAATGAGGGATCCGGCCGGACTGAAGCGTCATAATAGGCTCGCGTCTGCCGACGGCACGAGTCTCGAGGGGGAACTGCCGCGACCTAGCGAGGCATCCAGGCCAGCACCGTGACCATGCAAGGCCGCCGCGGCGACACAATCGAGGCATACGTGGCGCGTCCGGAGGGCGACGGCCCGTTTCCCGGCGTCGTCGTCAGCCACCACTATCCCGGCTGGGACGAATGGACCCTCGAGGTCACCCCGAAGCTGGCCAACCACGGCTTCGCCACGATCGCGTCCCACCTCTGGCACCGCTTCGGCCCCGGCGACCCGGACGACGTCGGCGCCCGCGGCCGCGGCATGGGCGGCATGGCCGACGATGAGGTCGTCGGCGACGTGGCCTGGGCGGCGCGCTACCTGCGCGGCCAGCCGTACCACAACGGCAAGGCCGGCATCATCGGCTTCTGCAGCCGCGGCCGCCAGGTCTACATCGCCGCCTGCCAGCTCAGTGAGGGTCGACGCCGCGGTCGGAGGTCGACCGCACCGAGGAGGAGCTCAAGCGCCTCGGCAAGACCTACGAGTTCTACCGCTACGACGGCGCCGGTCACGCCTTCTTCTCCACCGATCGCTATCGCTACCGCCCCGAACAGGCCGTCGACGCCTGGTCCAAGATCCACGCCTTCTTCGGCCGCCACCTGCAGCCGGGAGCAGCAGCCGGTGGTCCGCAACGCTGGATCGGCGCCAGCTCCAACGTCTCGCTGTCGGGCAAGGTGCCCTTGCGCCCGTCCTAGCCCGGCAAGGGCGCGTTGCCAGCGCGCAGGACGCCACTTACAATCGAGAGCGCCTAAGGGCGGTTAGCTCAGCTGGCAGAGCGTCCCGACTCCCGTCGGGAAGGTCGCAAAGCTTCGGAGCGCATCTATTTCGAAGGTCGATAAGATAGAGCGCCTAAGGGCGGTTAGCTCAGCTGGCAGAGCGCTTCCTTCACACGGAAGAGGTCACAGGTTCAAGTCCTGTACCGCCCACCAAGATTTCTCAATGCGAAAGGAGTCCCTCATGCTTAAGACCGCGTTAACGGTTAAGACCGCGTTATCTGTCTACTTAATGTTCATGGCCCTATTAGTAGGTCTCTACTTCGTGGCCGCGCCGATCATCCACGGCGACACAGATGAGTTTCCCATCTGGGAGGTCATCAACTACTTCATGGCCGTCGCGGTCGTCATCGCACTGGCCGCCAGTTTCATGCACAAGCGCGCCATGGAGAGCAAGGCTAACGCAGTAGACGCTATCCAATTCCTCCGCATCAACATCGCCTTTTACAGCGCCCTCTGGCTCTCCCTCTGGTTCTTCTGGAAGTGGTTCGAAACCCTCTTCGGTGGCGGCGGCTCCGACCTCTCCTGGGTCTGGATCGACCCGCTCTTCGCTCTCGTCGTCGGAGGAGTCGGTCGCCACATATGCCAGAGTACCGAGGCCATTTAGCCGGAGCGGCGAAGTTGTGGCCAAATGTTTTGCCGAGTTGGGCTTTTCGGTTAACCTTTGCGGGGTCGTAGTCGTTATACCCATAGCCGCGATCTCAGACGGCTAGATAATGAGCAAGGGGGAGGGTGAGCAGAGATCCCCGGAGGGTCGTCGGAAGGCCCGGCTCTCGGCGTCGCAGCAGCGATTCTCGGCCGAGGGTGACGCGGAGGGCAAAGCCCCTGAAGGACGCCCGGGACAGAGAGTAGATGAAACCAACGCCGAAACTGCAGGTTTGTAAGAAGCAAGGAGAACAAGCAATCGTGCAATTTATTAGAAAGGCCTTGTGGCCCACGGCGATTGTAGCCGCGTTTCTGATGCTCTTCGGGGCACTGGGAAGCGCGACTAGCGCCGACTCGGTCAAGGGCAGTGTTCAGACAGAAAAGGGTGGCGTGGTCTACGTCGAGGTTGAGGTGGACAGTCTCCTCGCCGACGCGGAGGCCGCCCTTGCCACGGCGAAGGCCGCCCTTGCCACGGCGGAGGATGCCGAAGAGACCGCCAGGCTGCTCGACAACAACTCATCGGACGGCAGCCGGCGCGTAGCTGTTGCGGAGATCCGGGCGGCCGTTGTGGACGTCAAGGCCGCCGCTGCGGCTGTCGACGCCTCCAACACGGCTCTCGGTATCGCCGCGGACACCGACCTGCTCAGCGCAACGACGGCGTACACGGAAGCTATCGTACTCACGAGTATTGATGATGCTAACGAAGCGCTCACCAACGCGCTCATCCTCGCGGACGCCAGTGAAGTCGTCACCGCGGCCGGCGAGGTCGTCAGGGCCGCCGACGACGGCAGGGCCGCCGACGCTCAAGAGACTGACCCTGCCTTGAGCGGTGTCGAGTTTGCCAAGACACTTCCCGCCGTAGGTCTCGATGACTACACGGTCGAGATCGATGATGGGACGGGCAGCGCGTCCATCGTTGCCACTCTGAAGGTCGACGATGGCGAGGCTGATGTCGATTCTAACCGCGCGACTGACTCTCGGACGGTCACGCCGGTCCGGGTTAACGATAGCGCAGATCGGGACGAGCTCGACGACTATGGCGTTGACGCAGAAGTCGGTGAGTACTACGTCCTCGTGGTCGTTGAATGTAACGAATTCGGCACCTACGACATCTCGTTCACAAACGGTGACGAGGTAGTAGACGACGAGCTCGAGTGTGTGACTGATGTGGCCAGTGCGGTTCTTTCCGCCAGCGCGTCCACAATCTTCACCACGACTGACAAGTTGACCTCGAAGATCACGGTTACTCTTACGGACAAAGATGGCGACGCCGCCACTCCTGGCGACACAGTTCGCTTCAAGACCGATAACTGTGAATTCGCGGGCGAAACCACCAGCAAGACTACGCGGAGCGCGGAGTCGGAGACAAACGACGACGACGACACGACTGCTGTAGTCACCCTGGACTGCTCGGATAAAAAATCTGCGAAGGTCGGTACGGCCACGGTCAGCGCTAGCGTTGATCGAGACGGTACTTCCGATGTCTACGCTGAGGACCTCGTCGTTACGCTGGTTGGTCCGGCGACGGCTCTGACCCTCACCGTAACCACCTCCATGACTGACATGGTTTGTGGCGATCTGAGGCAGATCGATATCACCGACGTTGTTGACACGAACGGCGAGACCGTTGCTAACGGCACCCCAGTTATTGTCAGCACCAACCATGGTGGTGTCCTCACTGGGTCAACGACCGGCCGTTTCGCTCCTTCGAGCACAGTGGCTTACACCAACAAAGTTGGTGCTGCCAGCGTGTACCTGATTACCAGTGACACGCAGGTAGGCGACTATGCAGTGGTGGCCTCAGCCGGTTCTGGCGTAGCCGACCTCACAGTGGGCTGTGGGTCGATGGAAGCTGCTGATGCTGACGCTGACGCGCCTTCTATCACGCCGCCGAACACCGGTGACGCTGGTTTGGCAGAGACTTCCGGCTCAAGCTGGATGCTCTTGGCCATCGCCGGCGCGCTGGCATCCGTTGTGGTAGCGGTAGGCAAGGGTATGCCCTCGCTCTTCCGCCGCCAGTAACTAGACCATCTCCCGGCAAGCCGGGAGAACGGTAAAGCAAAACCTCCGGTCCTTCTAAAGTGAGGGGCCGGAGGTTTTCTTTTGCTTGCGTTGTAACCAGAGAGGAGTCCGACCCCTACCTCGGGCGCGACGACATCAGTTGCCGTGATGCGCCGGGGGCGGCGGGTCCCGAGGCTGCGCGTCGTCGATTATGGTCTGGTTGGATGGTTCTGCCCTTTAGAAGCACTTAATCCATTGGGGTTATCTTTGGGACAGAATCCCAGAGGATGGCTCTGGTCTGTCGAGTGTAGGTTGCCTTCTTGCAGGTAGTGGATTCTTCATCTGCGGGGTGCACTCCTCAGCTTCTTCAGTATGAGCAAGTATGTCGCCTAGACACGAAGTCGTAGTCGGGTTGGAAGTGACCGAGTTCGGCGCCGCCAATGTTATAATTCGCTACGGTCATCTAGGCGGATGGCTTTCGCTGAAACCAGCGGCACATATGCTATTGCGCTGCAGGGGGGTGGCGGGCCGCGGACGGCTTTAGGGACAGCCGGACGTAACTCTCAGGCGCCAAGACCACTCTAAAGGAGTGGATAATCCCTCGCGGAGGTTTAGGTTGACTAACATGTCCTGGAAACTATTATCCTTGGCGGCTGTTTTCGCCTTGGGCTTGCTGGCGTTGATGCCCGGTGGCGCCACACAGTCGCCTAGCGCTAGGGCGGATATTGACCGTATTTCAGCCGAGGACTTGTCCATCGAGAGCGGTGATCACACTGAGATCACGATCGTGGCTGATGACGACGATGGTGACGTCACCGTTAGTGTCAGTAGCGTCGACGCGGGCACGACGTTTGAGCTGAGGCTTAGGGATTGTGATGGCTGCGACGAAGATGGCGACGAAGAGGACCAAGAGGGTACCGATCTCCCTATTGACAGCGACGACTCTAACTTCCCAGGCGATGGTGTTCTCCAGTTTAGGCTGACGCTTACCTGCGAAGATCGAGACCGAGTCACAGTCAGGGCTGAGCAAGATGATGATGATCTGTCTGTGGGGGTGACCTGTAACCCTGAGGGGAACATCGTTATCGGCAACTCGGCCGACGATGATGATTCCGTTGACTTCGACTTCGAGATCAGCGGGGACCGTTCCTGCCGCGATGACTTCACCCTCGCGGATAACGATGAGCTGAGCTTCAAGTGCGACACGGGCGAGACGTACACGATTACCGAAGATGTGCCGCAGGGTTGGGAACTGACAGAGATCGACTGCGACGACGAAAATGTTCCTTCGCGCGACATCGATGTCGATCTTGACGATGCGTCGGTGACGATTGAGCTTAGCGATGAGGATGATTCTGTAGATTGCACCTTCATCAACCAACTCGAGGAGGCGGGCTCGCCGAATAGCGTTGTGCTCACCACCTCAAACACAACCCCGACTTGCGGTTTGCCAATCGTGGTGCTCGCCACGGTTGAGGATCAACGTGGCAATCTGCTCGAGGGCGTTGCCGTGATCTTCACGGCAACCCGGGGAACCTTCACGATTCAGGCCGGAACGACCATAAGAGGCGGCAGGTTCTCGACCTTGTACACGCCACCGAATAGCGGCAGCGGTCTGATCGTTATTAGCGCCACGGCGGGCGGCGTCGTGGGCACGCTTCCGATTCAGCTGACCTGCGCCGTGGCCACGCCGACCGTGAGTCCACCGCCGACTACCCAGCCGCCGACTACCCAGCCGCCGATTATCCGGCCGCCGAGCACCGGTGACGCCGGTCTGGTAGAGACTTCCAGCAGCAGCTGGACGCTCTTGGGCATCGCCGGCGCGCTGGCATCCGTTATGGCAGCGGTAGGCAAGGGTATGCCCTCGTTCTTCCGCGCGCAGCGGCGCACCTGCGGCCGCTAGTAACTAGACCATCTCCCGGCTTGACGGGAGAACGGTAAAGCAAGACCTCCGGTCCTTCTAAAGTGAGGGGCCGGAGGTTTTCTTTTAGTTGCGATTGGCGCATTGCTTCTGTCAACAAGTTTCCACAATCGCCGAGCAACGTAGAGGTTCGTAACGAACCTCACTGAGACGTCGAGGATTGCGAACGCCTCACCCTGACGGCCTCGGCGACGATTCATTTTGACAGCCACGGCGGCGAACTGGCAGGCACGGAGGTGCACGTAACTGAACATAATGCCGACCGACCGAATCTACGGCGGACTGTGTTGGGCCTCAGCGGACGCTCCGATTAGAATTTGCCGTAAAGCGTTCCAGTATTGCTACCTCATCGGCATATCGCTTCTCCTTGCGGTAAAGGATTGCCAATTCTTCGTAGTAGCCGGGAGCAACGCCCCATCCGTTAAGGCTGTCCTCTGCCTCTGTGGCTTCTACACATTTCAGCAACAGCGCGAGGGCTTCGGACCTACGCTGGGCGCGTTTCAGACCTTTTATGGGTTCAAAGTGCTCCGTGTAGTGGCCCCATCCACGTATCCTGGCCTGCCAGGCATTGGGTCCCTGCTCTCAGACTTATTTCCTGGCTTAGCAAAGTGTGCCCTGTGCGGCTCTCGTCTATCTCTAGATGGGTCGCGACGCCGGGGAGTCGGTCGAGGACGTGTCCCGGTTCCTCGACCACTCCAGCCTGGCAGTGAGGACGACCTAGCTCAGGAGGCTCGAGGGGCAGGAGGACCGCAGCGGGGCGAAGGTGGCAGAGGCGATCGGGGGCTAGCCCTTTCTATCCTTTTCTATGCGACCTCCGTCCAGTGAGAGACCTCGGAGGATGGGATTGCAGCGTCGTCCTCCCGCGCCGCGACCGGCGAGTCCCGCAGCTGAGGTTGCAAGCAGGCTCGGCAAGCTTGACTTGTCCTCCCCGGCGGAGTGAGTTGTGTGTGACCACCGGACTTAAGCAGGTTGCACTTGCCAGCACTCGACCAGCTCATCCCTCTCTACCTCACAGCCTGCACAGTAGAGGGCAAGACGGACCGCACCGTGCAGTCCTACGACGAGACGTTGCGCCAGTTCCGGCGGGCTGGGCGCGAGCTGGGGCTGGCCAAGGATGTGGCAGCCTTCGGGCCAGCCCATGTCTATCTCTCCGGGCTGCCGGGTGCACTTCGTGCAACGGGGGAGGCCCTGGTCGTCCGTCTGGCCGGAGGCGACAAGGACAGCCAGGAGCGGGATACGAAGGGCTCCGGAGCTGGCCAGTGGACTGTAGGGGGCAGCGGCTATGGCAAGGACGCAGACCAAGCCGTGGGACCCGGCGGAGCGCCTTGAGACCAAGGAGGACATGGCCGCCTACCTGAACGTCGCCCTGGAAGAGGGAGACCTGAGCCTTATAATAGTGACCCTGGGAGACATCGCCCGCGCCCGGAGAATGGCGCTGGTGGCGCAGGAGACCGGGCTGGGCAGGGAGAGCCTCTACAAGTCGCTGTCCGCTGACGGCAACCCGGAGTTCGCCACCGTGCCTGAAGGTGGTGCGCGCCCTGGGACTCCGGCTTCACGCGACCGCAGCGCAGGGAGCAATCGGCGAACAGGATACCCGGTCTTCGGCTCTGCCCCAGGAGTCGTCGCCGATCTGAACAGGAGGACGTTGGATGGCGTCCGGCTTCACTACGCGATGGAGGCGAACCTGAAAATGGTCAGACTGGTCTTTGCGATTGCCGTGCTCATGTCCTTCTGCCTGTCGTGCATCGGAGGACCCGAAGTCGTCAGGATGGGCACGGAGGGAGCCTATCCCCCCTACAACTTCATCAACGACAAGGGCGAGGTCGACGGGTTCGAGCGTGAGCTGGGCGACGAGCTGTGCCGGCGGGCCGATCTGGAATGCGTCTGGGTGACCAACGAATGGGACAGCATCATACCCAACCTGTTGGAGGGCAAGTACGACACCATCATGGCGGGAATGAGCATCACCGACGAGCGGGACGAGGTCATCGACTTCACGCAGCCGTACATCCCGCCCAGTCCATCGGTATACGTCGCCCTGGTGGGGGCAGGTGACGAAGCGGTTGCCGGTAGAGTGGCCGCCCAGGTGGCCACCATCCAGGCGGACTATCTGTCGGAATCCGGCGCAACGCTGGTGGAGTACGAGTTGGCCGAAGATGTCTTTTCGGCTGTCCTGAGAGGCGAGGCGGATGCGACGCTGGTCGATATCGGGTTCGCCCACGAGTACATGACGAAGAGCGGAGAGGGACTGGCAATCGTCGGCCCCCAGGTCATGCTCGACGCCGGTACCGGCATCGGCGTACGGGAAACAGACGGCGCGTTGAAAGACAAGCTGGCCCGGGCCATCGACGCCATGAAGCAGGACGGCTCGTTGAACGCCCTGATCGAGAAGTGGTTCGGCCCGGACGCCGAGACGTTCTGACGGGCATCGCAGCCGGTCCGACTGGCGGATTGAACGACGCGACCGAAGGATCGACACCAGACAACGAACCCTACATGCGGATACGGGATATGGGCTTGTGGCCCTCGAAACTCAGGGGCTTAATCGAATTCTCCCGATTTGGCATAAAGTCTCAGTGGATCAAGTTGCCCATTACAGTCCGACACTGGCAGATAAGGTCGCTTTGGACACGTCACTACTGGGCGTTAAGGACATCGCCAACGAATTGCTTCGTCTTGTCTGAGCAACCTCTGGCTAGCAGTTTGCTCGCGTTCCAGGCAGAACCCAACTTGGGCAGCGGCCTCATAGCGGACACAGAAGAGCTTGCGGAGCGAAGCGATACCACGCCCCCAGCCAAGGAGCCTCCGGCTTCGCCAGGTGCTGGAGGCAGCTAGCGCAGGCCTGGCATCAGGGGATGAGCTGGACACATGCCGATGTTCGTCCGCTGGTGAGTAAGAGTGGCGGAGCTAACTGGGCTTTATCTCGACTACGAGGGCGTACGGGCTAATCCGGCCGAAGTGAGAAGGTGTGATTTCCGTCCCATGCCCGAACACTGGGCTGCGGCGAGGGTGGGGCGCGCACGTCAGACAGAGTTTCCGAACGAGCCAGTCGCGAAGCGGAGGTGAGAGCCGATGGGAACTCTGCGATCAATGCACGCCGTGACAAACTAGTTAACGTGTTACTTCGCGGCGGCCGAGTCTCCCTGCGGAAGGCGGAGGCATCCTCCGAGGTATCACGAACGTGATGGATAACTGATGACACTACACCTCGATGACAAGATTGCCGGGGCGGTCCTGGGCGCAGCCATCGGCGATGCCCTGGGCCACCCCACGGAGTTCCTGAGTGCCGAATCCATCCGGCAAAGGTTCCCTCCCAATGGTGTTGAGGGATACGAACTCTGGTGGGAACGGGAGGGAGAGAGGTTTGCGCCTTACACCGACGACACCCAGATGGCCGAAGTCGTGCTCAGAAGTCTAGTCAAGGGACGCCGTGCTGAAGCGAACCTCGAGTCGGTGATGACGGATATGGCCGCCGGCTTCGTTGAGTGGCGCACCAATCCCCAGGGAGGGCACAGAACCCCAGGAAACGCTTGTCTGGAAGGTGCCGCCCAGCTCGCTGCCGGCCTTCATTGGTCCACCACGGGCGGCGAAAGGGCAGGCGGCTGCGGGTCCGTCATGAGAGCCTACCCTTTTGGTGTGGTCTTCGTGAACAATCTCGCTCAGGCTGAGGAGTGGGCAGTTCAGCATTCAGCAATGACGCACCGTGATCCGATAGCTCTGGCAGCTTGCGCGGCTATGGCCATCGGTGTCGGGATGACACTCGCAGGCGAGCCTGTGGATGTGGTACTGGAGGCTATGGTGACTGTGGCGGCTCGATACAGCCTTCCCACGGCGGAAATGATGCGCGCTGCAATCGCCGATGCGCGGGCCGGAAGCGATCCTCTCAGCATCCTCAAGAGACTTGAGGGGTGGGCTGCGCACGAGGCAATCTCGGCCGCGGCCTTCATTGTTGCTCGGCATCATAACGATGTTCGGTCGGCAATTCTTGAAGGCGCTAATGCCCACGGGGACAGCGACAGCATCGCCACGCTCGCCGGCGCCCTTGTGGGCGCGCGCGTCGGTCTTGCTGCTCTCCCTAATGAATGGGTGCGCGACCTCGAACGGTCGACGGACTTGCTAGAGTTGGCGAAAGTCGCATCTCGGTTTGCTGAAGATGCAGCGGGCCCTTAGGTGAGAAGACCGGCACATCGCACACTGGCCTCGGTCGGTCTTTGCTTGGTCATCGTGCACTCAGCCTTCTGAATTGGTGTGCGCCGCCTCGGACAAGCGCGACACTCTGGCCCGATGCCGATTATCCAGTTGCGATGCGCCTCGACCGCCTTCGGCCCCCTCGGTCTCCTCCTCTCCGCTGACGATCTTGCGGGCCAACGTCCGCATCAGGTTGTCGCCGTAGACTAGGAACCGTTCTCGAGTACCTCTTCCTCGCGGCTGTCCCGGCAGCCAGTTGAACTGCAGTCATTTGGCAGACGCTGGTGTGCCTAATGGTGGCATTGCTCACGGGTGCGGCTTGCGACCGACACGATCAGGCAGTGAAATGGGGATACGATGGACCGGGCGCGCCGGAACAGTGGGTTCGGTTCACCGTGACAGAGTGCCGGCTGCTGTGCGCTCTCTCGTCACATAGGTGCGCGACGGACTCGAGCCACCGGAGTTGCCCTGGCCCCAGGCTCGCTTTAGCAGCTGCTCGTGTACAGCCACCGTCCCTTGACCTCGGGACAGCAGCCGGGCAAGTCCTAGATTCTGTCTATTGCCACAGGTCGGGATCGGGTCGGTTCATCAGTCGGAAGCCCATATATCCGTACCAGATAACCAGCAGCACGTAGAAGCTCCGGGCCAGGGTGATAAAAGTGTCGCGCCCGTCGTTGTAGAGGATGGCCATCATGAAAAAGACCATTACGGCCAGGCTGGCAAGGGCAGCCAACAGGGAGATTATCCGGTTGAAGTCGTCTCTCGTGGAGAGGCCCAACGCGAAAATGAAGCCGCCAATTCCAAGTGTAATCCCACCGGCGTAGACGAGAGCGGAGCCGGCGTAGTAGACGGGAACGCTTCCCCTGATCTGGTCACTGGTTTGGGCATCAGCCAGAATGAAGTCCATGCCGCTGGATAGAATCCAACCGGTCAGTCCGACGAAGATCATGAAGAAGCCCATCTGAACTAACGCTTTGCCGTTGCCCTGCATGGTTACGTTCCGCATTAGCGCATAGAGGCCCCAGAGGATTAGGGTTAGGCCAAGGATTATCCCGATGTTGGTTACATTGGTCAGCGCGGGGTTGGCGCCCCTGGCCGTTATGGAGCCAACAGCGTCTGACACCTTGGCGCTGTCTATTAGTAGTCCACCCGGCTCCATGAGAAAGAAGACGAAGGCGATTATAGGCCCGAGTATGAGAGACAGACCCGCTAGCCGGTTCACGGATATTGTGCCCATGTTTGAACCTCCTTCATGCGATGTCAGAGAAGGATCCATTGGCTCAATCCCTCCCGGCACACATCCTGACGCCAGAGTTGTGGCATTGCAATAGGAAAGTGACCCCCAGACGACATTCTCCTAGACGAGATGGTACTCATCTGTTCAGGGGAAGGCGAATGTTCACAGTAGCCCCCCGGCCAGGACCACCGCTCGCTACCGTAGCGGTTCCCCCATGTGCTTCGATGATGGCTCGGGTGATGGCCAGTCCCAGACCCGTGCCGCCTATTCCCCGGCTGCGAGCTTGGTTAGTACGGTAGAAGCGGTCGAAGACATGGGGAATGTCTGCATCATCGATGCCGATCCCGTCATCGGTGATCGAGATAACCAGCGCCTCGTCGCTTTCTTGCCTGGCCTTGAGCAAAACGCTTCCCCCCGCCTCGGTGCAATGGATGGCGTTGCCGATGACGTTTCCCAGTGCCTGGCTCATGCGCATCCGGTCGAGGTCCACGTCCGGGAGGTCGGGGGCCAGGTCCAGCGACAATGCAACTTGTCTAGTCTCACATTGGGGCTGCCAGCGGTCCACCTCTGCTGTGAACAGATCACAAACCGATGTTGCTTCCAGTGCAGGCCTCAGCTCGCCATGGTCGGTCTCCGCAAGCCAGTCCAAGGTCCGTTACGATGCCGCTTAATCGGTCCACTTCCTGGATGATGTGGTCGGAGGCGCTCTCAGGGGACTGTAGTCCATCCCGCAGCCCCTTCGCCTCCAGCTTTATGACGCTCAGAGGCGTATTCAACTCATGGGAAACGTCATTTATCAGCCGTCTGCGGAGGTCGCGCTGGGTCTCCAAGGCGGAGGTCATTCGGTTGAACGCCGCGCTCATACGACCCAGCTCGTCCGAGGACGTGACCGGCAGCCGGGTGGTATCTCCCTGTGCAATTGCCTGGGTTGCTTCCGTTAATGCAGTCACGGGCGCCGTGATCCGTTTGGACAGCCAAAGGGCCAGCAGTATGGCGACGCCGGCCGTCATCGCTCCGCCAATCAGGGTGATATACAGGAGCGTCCTGAGAAACCCGCGTGACTCGGTGGATAGGAACTCTTGGTTTACGTCCACGTAAACGTGGCCTACGGCCTGGTTCGCAGCCAAATCGAACCGTCTCTCGACGCCCGCCCAAATCGGACACGGCCGTCCCAGGGGGGGGGGGGCAGATCGGACAGGTTGTCTGTTACCACGCGCCCGTCGAGGCTGGTGATGACCACGCGCACTTGGTCATAGTGAAAGGTCTCGGAGTGTTCTCCCTCGCTTTCCTCCGACCGCTCCCCACTTCCGGCTCCATCGTATATGTATCCGGCCTCTGACAGAGCCGCGTCCACTGTTGTCCATCCGCCGGCAGCGGTGTACTCCCGGCTCAGATTTCGCGCCACCTGGACCCCCTCGTCCTCGCCTATCCGGTCACGAACACACCCAAGCGGGACTGCGTGGCGTAGTCGTTGAGGGCGCGGGCGATGTGCAGCATCCCCGTTCCGGCCTCAGCCATGTCGCAGATGCGCTTGACCACGCAGGAGGCGTTAGGCCCACAAATTCCCGCCATGGCGTAGCGTGCTCGCTGGTACACTACTAGGACTCAACTGACGGGAGTGATGAACGATAATACCAAGCCCATATACGGGACCTCGAAACGGGCCTCGACTTCTCTTCCTTGCAGCGCTGCTGCTCGGCGCCATGCTGATGGTGTCGTGCAATGGCGACAGCGCAGGCGCTCCAACGCGGGCCAATCTCGAACAGGCGACGTATCTCACTGAGAACACCGAGGAGGGGATGGCCACACTCGAAGATGGCGAGTTCCGTCAGCCGGTTGCCCCCGGCTCGGCCGCCGAAATGGTAATCGAGCTCGACAAGTGGACCACCGGCGACATCGATGGGCGTTACAGTGTCGATGCGGCTGCGATTACGATCGAGGAGCCTGGCGGCAGCGGCACGTTCTATTACCTCCATGCACTGGTCAGCGATGACGGGGCACTGTCCGACGCAGCCGTCGCGTTCCTCGGCGACCGCGTCCGGATCGAGGGCGTCTCTATCCACGACAGCATCATTACCGTCGCCATGCTCGACCGGGCGCCGCAATTCCCGTTCTCGGAGCCCGCGACGATCGCCGTGATCCGTCGGTTCCGGCTCGAGAACGAGACGCTGGTGGAGCAGGATGTCGGCGGCGACCGTGAGTTCATATGCGACGATACCCTACCCGACGTTGTGTTGGTGATCGTGCTTTCGCCCTCAGCTGGCGAAGAGGTGAAGAGCGGATTCATAGCAAGCGGCTGCTCGCGCACCTTCGAGTCGAACGTCCAGTGGCGGTTGCTCGGACGTAGCGGCGAGGTGTTGTCGAGCGGCCACACTTCCGGCGGGGGTATTTACGGTCCGGGAGTCTTCCATTTCAGCGTGGAATTCGCAGTGGCCCAGCGGCAGGTAGCGCTGCTCGAGGTCTTCGAAGACGACGTGTCCGAAGGCGAGGGCTACCCGCCGCCTCGGGTTGTCGTGCCGGTGATTATCGACACGGCCGACTGAGGCTGAGCCTGGATGAGCTGCCCGCGAGCAGGGAGGGGAACCGGTTGGCCTCTCCAGATTGTTCCGGAACCCGCAGCAGCTGACTTCTGACTTCGCCTGAAGCCGAAACCGCTCCGCCCGACGACCGCTGGAGCTGCTGCACAGTAGAGGGCAAGACGGACCGCACGGTCCAGTCCTACGCAGAGACGTTGCGCCAGTTCCGGCGCGCTGGGCGCGAGCTTGGCCTGCCGGAGGATGTGGAAGCCTTCGGGCCGGCCCACGTCTACCTCTTCATGGGCTGGGTGCGCGACCGCGGCGTGAGCGCCGGTACTCAGCACCGCCGCCAGCGCGAGGTCAAGGCGTTCTTCTCCTGGTGCCGGCGCCTGGACTACGTAGACGAGAACCCGTTCATGCGGGTGCCGATGGTGAGGCGGGAGCAGAAGGTCATCCAGCCCTTCTCAAAGGACGACCTAACGACCTTGCTAACTGCCTGCAATCCCCAGACCTACGTGGGCTCTCGCATGAGGGCGATGATCCTCTTCCTCCTAGATACCGGCGTGCGTTCAAGCGAGCTCGTCTCGCTTGAGCTTTGCGATGTCCTCTTCGAGGAGGGCCGTGTCCGCGTCCTTCAAGGCAAGGGACGGAAGCAGCGCTGGACGGCGATAAGCGAGGTAGCCCTCGCTGCCCTCAGAACCTACCTGGACGACTTTCGCGGCTGGAGCGAAGGCCACCTCTTCCAGACCGTAGACGGCCGAGCCCTTCGCAATCATCACATGAACGTTATGTTCACTCGTCACGGTCTGAGGGCTGGGGTTAGCCAGGTCAACCCCCAGAGGCCTGGCGGCGTGCAGTCAACGGTATCGACAAGCCCGTGTACTATAAGGGGGAGGTTGTCGGGAGCATCACGAAGTACTCGGATAGGCTGTTGATGTTCCTCCTCAAGGCACACGACCCGAAGTTCCGCGACGGCGGCAAGGTCGAGCAGCCCGGCGCCACTGATGCCGGCGTTGACAGAGACCGCGAGAAGAGGATTATGGAGCGCCTGGACAGGATGGCGGCACTGGATGATGAGGCTAATGAGTGACGCCGGCCAAAGGACGCTCCATCTCGGAGGCGACTGGCCGTCTGCCGTGAAGCCGCAAATGCCCCATCAAATGCCGGTGTTTCCTCTCATGTTGGCTGCGGGACACGAGTTCCTTCCTGGTGTGCCGGTCCATTCCAGGCCGCGTTAGGCACTCTAGCGCGATCTCCGAGAACAGACCCTGATCTTCCGGTGATTCGGCGGCCGTGGCGCGGCCCACCCACCGCACCGCACGCATTAGCAGTTCTTCGATCGGGTCTCGTACTTCATGAGCCACCAGCTCCTCGACGCCGCTTACTTCTGGCCAGCGGAGGGTCGGGGCCGCGGTAGGCCCCGCAAGCATCTTGACACTGACGACAATTATACCTAGTCTGTTAGCTAGTCAGGACAATAGGAATTGAGGTGAGCCATGACCAGGACATGGCCAGTACAAGATGCCAAGTCGCGGTTCAGTGAGTTCCTCGACACAGCCCTTGCTGAAGGGCCTCAAATCGTTACCAAGCGAAATGTTGAGACCGCCGTGCTTCTCCCCATCGAGCAGTGGCGCAGGCTGCAGCGCATGACCAGGCCTGACCTGAAGGAGTTGCTCCTCGCTACGGAGGGCCGCACCGAGGAGCTTACGCCACCACGCCGACAGCATCGCCACCGAATACCCTCGGCCGTGGAGTAGGTCATATACCTCCTCGATACTAACGTGGTCTCGGAGCTGCGTCGCCCCCGTCCGCACGGCGCTGTCCTCGATTGGATTGCCGATGTGGCCGCAGAGCAGCTCTTCCTGTCTGCCGTTACGGTTGGAGAGATACAGGCGGGGATCGAGATCACCCGAGAGCAGGATGCAGCCAGGGCGGAGGAACTAGAAGCGTGGCTGGACAAAGTCCTGGCTTCCTACGGTGTATTGCCAATGGACGCTCCCGCCTTCCGGGAGTGGGCGCGGCTCATGCACAGGAGATCGGACGCTATGAGCGAAGACGCCATGATAGCGGCGACGGCCATTGTGCACCGGCTGACGGTGGTCACCCGGAACGTGAGTGACTTCGTCCAGCTCGGGGTTGAGTTGCAGAATCCATTCGAAGGGGAAGTCGGATGACCACTACAGCCAACGGCGCTACGACAAACCTGGCAAGGTTCCAGGATTTAGGGCGCTGATGCCTCGTTCCTTGAGCTCGAAGCGGAACTGGACGACGGAGGGGTCGCCGGCGGCATCAGGCCAGGTGTCCGGCCAGGGACGGGGCCAAGCCGCGCCTCGACTAACAAGCGACGACAGCATTCGCACATATGTGCACTTTTGGCCTGAGAACGCGTTGAAACCCCCCATATACGTAATATTTGTCATATTTTGTATCTGGGAGGTGGCCTGAAACCTGCCGCTTTCCTGCTGTTTTGACGGGAAACTGCAGGGAAACAGGCTTTTTGACGCTGTTTTGACGCTGTTTTGGGGCTGTTTTGGGGCTGGAGCCACTGACTTTTAATCCGTCGGTCCAGGGTTCGAATCCCTGAGGGCCCACCACGTTTTTCGAAGCTAGAATCGCGTATTTCTCCAAAGAGCTGAGCGCGATTTCGTCGTTCTGACAGCAGTTTTGACAGCAACGTCCGTGGACGTCGGTGGACTTTCGTGGACGCCTTCTAACCTCGCAAAGGATGTGGCTGCTAGCCTAGGGAGCCTTTTGACGCCGGACCGTTCATATCTTCAGGGCGTGGCCGGTGCTGGCGCCGCCCCTATCTGCTCCAGGAGGTAGACAACGTCCTCGTCGCGCCAGCCGGCCTGTCGCAGCTGCTCGACGTCATCAAAGACAATGCCGGAAGGATTGATTGTCAGCAGCTCGGCGTATTCGAGCATGGCTGTCTGTTTGGCAGTGAGCTCGGCCAAGCGCCAGTTATTGCGGAACTGCGAGGCAAGTTCCTCGTCCTCGGTTTCGTTACGCAGAAACTCTGCGTGGGCCAGCGTTCAATACTGGCAATGATTGGCCGCTGACGTGACGGTCGCCACCATCTGGCGCTCAGCGGGGGTCAGGCCGGAGTCAGGCGAGTTCATCACGTTCGCGTAATGCGAGAAGAAGGACTCTACCAAGCTTGGCCGCACACTGCTGGAGCTAACGATGTTGCAGACCCAGCCACGCGCCTCCAACGCTTCCTCGAGCCTGCCCGTAGCTTCCTCTGGTGTAACGATTCTGACGTGGGCCATTGCGTATCCTCCTTGTCATCGAAGCCCGATCTCAGTCCAGCCCCGCGACGAAGAGCAAGACGTAAGTCGCAAACGCACTCGGCTTCGGGAGTCCCCTTACGTTATGACCATCGAATCGCCGACGAAGAATCCGTGGGGATGGTTCCAGGTCAGGCGGCTCAAGTGGTGTCTCCTGAAGACACGAAGTCCCTACACTCTGACGCGGACGATCATGTCAGCGCCGGCCGCCACTGCTCCAAGCGATAAGCACTGTCCCAGAACATCCATTCCAGGCGCACTGACTTGCCGAATGCCTCCTGCATCGAACGCCTCTGATTCAAGGAAGCCTCCTGCCCTAGCGCCTCGACTATCTCGATGATGCGCCTAACGCTCTCGTCGAAGGCTTCGCCCGAGTAAGTCTCGATCCAACGGGCATAAGGATTGGATTGCAGATGACGCTCGGCACGGCTGGCGATCGTGTTGCCGACCTCTCGGTAGACCCAGAAACAGGGGAGGAGGGCGGCCGCGGCTACATGGTGCGTGTCCGTGCTCGCTGTGGCCAACAAGAACTGGGTATACGCGAAGCAGGCCGGCGCGCGATCGACGTCCAATGAGACTGTGTAGTCTTGGAAGTAGGTCTCGTGTAGCTGGCGCTCCACGGCGAATACTTCGTGCGCGAAGCCCATGAATGACTGCGCCGCAGCGAGGTCCGGTAGCCGAGATCCCGCTAAAGCGAGGGCCCTCGAGAAGTCCCGCAGGTAGAGAGCATCCTGCTTCAAATAGAACACGAATCGTTCCCTTGACAGCGAACCGGTTGTGAGCTCCTCGATGAACGGATGTAGCAGGATCTCTTCGTAGACCGGCAGCGTGCTTTGCCACAACTCGTCCGTGAAGGTCACGACGCCTCCTCCCGCCACAGCGCATGGAAATGATGGACCGGACCATGTCCGTGGCCCAGCTTAAATGCCGCTCCCGCCTCGATGGCGTCCTGTATGTATTGGCGGGCGCGTTCGACCGCCGATTCCAGTGGTGCTCCACGCGCCAGGTAAGCGGCAATGGCCGAGGAAAGCGTGCATCCGGTCCCGTGGGTATTCGCTGTATCGATGCGCTGGAATTCGAACCAGCGTGTGGCCTCACTCGATCCATCGCGCCACGCCAGTACATCGGCGCTGAGGCGATCGCCGGTCAGGTGCCCGCCCTTGAGCAGTACAGCCCTCGCACCCAGCCTCAGCAGCCCTGAGGCTGCAGTCTCCATAGCGCCTCGACCATCGATCGCACAATCGAGCAGCGCCTCCGCCTCCGGGATGTTTGGCGTGATCAGGTCCGCAAACGGGAGCAGGTGGGTCCTGAGTGCTTCTATCGCCGGCTCAGCCAGCAGGCGATCGCCGCTCTTCGCGACCATCACGGGATCGAGCACTACCGGACCGGCGCCCCAGCGACGTAGAGCATCGGCAACTGCCGATGTCGTCTCGGCGTTGTACAGCATGCCAATTTTTACCGCATCGACGCCAATGTCCGAGATGATGGCATCCAGCTGCGCTACGACCACGTCTGCCGGCACGGGATGTACGGCGGTAACCTCGCGCGTGTTCTGGGCGGTCAGGGCTGTGATCACAGACATGCCATAGCAGCCCAGAGCTGAGAACGTCTTCAGATCGGCCTGGATGCCGGCTCCACCGCCAGAGTCGGACCCCGCTATGGTCAGCGCACGAACGTAGCTGGCCATTATCCAGACCTCTCTGCCACTCGGGCTGCGTCTAAAGCCTCACGCAGATCACGCACCGCTGCAGCCATGTTGGGTGCGCAGAGGACGCTAGTTACAACGGCCACACCGGACGCTCCGGCTTCAACGCACAATGTTACGCGGTCAGGCGTGACACCTCCGATCGCCAATGCTGGTAGCGAGGTTGCGGATGCGATCCTGCTCAGCACCTCCCGGCCGGCGCCAGCAGCCGGCTTGGAGCCCGCGTCGAACACGGTACCTGCCACGACGAAGTCCGCCCCCGCCGCCTCGGCCTTCATGGCTGCTTCCGGAGAATGAACCGAAGCACCCCGAAGTAACCGCAACGGCTCGTAACGCGCTGGAATCTGTGCTTCAGGCCATTGCACGCCCTCGTACCCAAGCTCGAGGGCTTGGCCGGCTGTTCCGTTTAGCAGGACGGGGACTGCAGAGCCTTGCGTCGCCGTCCGCGCCTCCCGGGCAAGAGCGGCCGACCTCTCAGGCGGCTCGCTTTTGGTTCGCACCTGCAACCCGAGCCTCGGCACGTCCAGTCCCGCCAGCTCCGACAACGCCCCAATCCACTGGCGATCGGTGTCGAAGATCGACCGCTCGATGACGACGTACAGGTCGATCGCATTGCTCATGCTTTCGACCCACCAATACGGCCTTCGAAGGGTGACGACGCCTCGGCCAGGAAGCGCTTGGGCATGCGGCCGGCCAAAAAGGCGCTGCGACCAGCCTCGGCCGCGGCCTTCATCGCCGCCGCCATGAGCACGGGATCCCGCGCCCTGGACACGGCCGAGTTCAAAAGCAACCCATCGCAACCCAACTCGAACACCAGCGCGGCGTCGGAAGCAGTACCGACGCCTGCATCAACGATCACTGGGACTTGAGCACGGGCCTTGATCACCTCCAGGTTGTGCGGGTTACGGATACCGAGTCCAGTTCCGATCGGGGCAGCGAGGGGCATGACTGCGGCGCAGCCGATGTCCTCGAGCTTCTGCGCCGTCACAGGGTCGTCATTGGTGTAGGGCAGGACCACAAAGCCGCGCTTGACCAGGTCTCGGGCTGCGGTCAGCAGCTCCTCTGAGTCCGGCAATAACGTCTCGTCGTCCGCTATGACCTCAAGCTTTACGAGGTCTGTTTCCAGCGCCTCGCGGCCCAGTTCAGCCGTGAGCACGGCTTCCTTTGCCGTATAGCATCCGGCGGTGTTCGGCAAGACGTTCAAGCTGCGTTGTTCTAGCAGGGCGTAGACGTTCTCGCCTCTGTCATCACCGGCCCTCACTCGCCGTAAGGCGACGGTCACGAGCTCGGTCCCGGACGCCTCCAGCGATTCGAGCATCACCTGCATGCTCGGATAGCGGGAGCTACCAAGCAGCAGCCTCGAGTGCAGTGTCAGGGGACCTAAAGTCAACAGGTCAGTCTGGGTCATACCTAGCCTCCCTGGACTGCATGCACGACTTCAATTTCGTCGCCGTCCTCGATGGCCTGTGACCAGTCATCTTGTCGGACGATCTCGCCGTTGCGCGCCACCGCGATGCCACGCCGCTCAGACGAGCCCGTGATCTCCTCGACGAGCGCGGCAATCGTCTTCGTCTTTCTGAGCACGGTCTCGGTTCCGTTGACCTTCGTGCGCATCAGATCTGCCTCGCCGATGCTGGGTCGAGCTGCAGTCGCATTGGATTGAAGGGCCGCGCCAAGTCAGGCGATGCGCCGCCGATCGCATCGGCGAGCAGCTTCGCAGTGATGGGCGCCAACAAGATACCGTGTCGATAGTGGCCCGTAGCGAGGAACAACCCCTCCACGGCCGTCGCGCCGATGGCGGGCAAGTTATCCCGCAGGGCGGGCCGCAGCCCTGCCGACGTTTCGGCGAGCTCCAGCTCGGCGATCCCGGGAAGGAGGCGCCAGGCCTCACGCAGTAGGTCCATGACTGCCCAGGCCGTGATCGTTGTGTCGAAGCCCTGCTCCTCGCTAGTCGCTCCGACCACCAATTCGCCTTCCTCACGCGGGACCAGGTAAACGTCAGGCGTCCGCAGAACGTGGCGTGCCAGCCCCGGTCCTCGCAGGCGCAGGATCTGGCCTTTGACGGGCCGTAGAGGCAGCGGTCCGGCGGCCGAAGGCCAGACATCTCCACTCCAGACGCCTCCGGCCAGGAGGACCACTTCAGCGCGGATTTCCACCTCAGATGTTGCAGCACCGACGGCATGCCCAGCTTCAAGAATGGGTCGAGCTGCCTGGCCTTCGATAATCGTGTGGCCGGCTGTGACCAGAGCGACGGCGAGCGCCTTCGCCAGGCGCCTTGGATCTACCTGCTTATCGCTGGGAGAGAACACGCCGCCAATGACCCGCGGCGAAAGATACGGTTCCTTATCGATGGCTTCCTCTCGCGTTACCGCCTGCGACTTTAATCCCAGCCTCCGCTGCATGCCGGTCAGCCTCTCCAGCTCCTCTTCGTGGTCGCGGTGCAGGGCTACGAGCAGAGTGCCTTCCTCGCGATAGCCGCAGGCTAACCCAGCGCCCGTTTCAATCGCCTGGATCCACTCGGGATACAAACCGGAGCTCTCGATTGCGAGATCGACGAACGCGGGGTCTTCTGACTCCGCTTCAGTGACGGGCGCCAGCATCCCTGCCGCGACCTGACCGGCGCCGGAGCCAACTCGGTCACGCTCAAGCACGACGACGCTACGGCCGCGCAGCGCCAGTTCATGGGCGCAGGCAAGACCGATGACACCGCCGCCGATGACAGCGACGTCTGCTTCAAGCTTTCGGGTCACTTGCCCCTCCCGCGTGGCGCGCCAGCCACTCTGCAATCGCCTGGGCGAACTCGCGTGCCGCTGCCTCGGGGTCATCGGCGCAGGTGATCTCTGACAGTACCGCTACGCCGTAAGCGCCCGCGTCCAGTACTTCTCCAACTCGCTCCACCGAGATGCTGCCGATTGCGATCACCGGGACCGGGCACTCGCTGACGATCGCGCTCAGCTGCCCGACACCTAGTACCGGTGCCGGGTTGGCCTTGGAGCGCGTACCGTAAACAGGGCCCACACCGATGTAGTCGACGGGCTGCTGCCAGACATGCCGCGCCTCTTCGATGCTGTTGGCCGTCCCGCCGATAAGGACTTCTGGCCCTAGTAGACGCCGCGCCACATCGACGGGCAGGTCATCCCGTCCCAGATGCAGACCCTGGGCGCTGACGGCCGCCGTGACATCGACGCGGTCATCGACAATGCAACTGGAGCCGTTCTCGACGCAAGCCAGAGCAACAGCAGTTGCATCCTGAATGAGCTCGCGCGTCAAACGCGGCCGCTTCTCCCGGAACTGCACAGTGTCGGCGCCGCCTCGCGTCGTTAGTGCGGCGAGCTCGCCGTGCGAGCAACGCGTCTGCAGCACCTCGTCCGTGATTACGTGTAGACGCCCCAGTTTGGCTTGCATGGGAGCAACCTCCGACGCCCGGGTCTGGAGGCCAGTCGCGGATCAGACGTAAGACAGAGACGCGCTAAAGGGAGTAAAGCTGTCGGTGTCATCGACTTCCCTACGCCGGCATTACCCGGATCAGGTCCGCGGGTGTGCTCTCAGGCTCCGCTACAGGAACCACCCCGAACGACAAGGTCAAAGGTACTCCAAGAGATAGCCCAGCCGCAATGGCTTGTACTGGTTCTGTCAGAACTCAGGGCTTTCCAGGCACGGAGGCAAGCTGACTCAGAAGCTGGGCCCGGGTTAGGCGACCAACTCCGCCATCAGGGTTGACCATCTGCTGCTGAAGATCTGGCGACTGCGTGATGCTGAAACTCTTTCGCCTCGGGGATTTCGGACACGCAGGTAATGGCGCAGCTCGTCGAAGGCAGTGCAGAAACGGCTGGCTGAATCGAATCGGCCGAAACCCAGCATCGGGTAGTAGCGTTGCTTGAGTGGCCGATGATCCTGCTCGATACGGTTGTTGAGGTACTGGTTCTGCCGGTGCAGCACCTTGCGACCGACGATCCAGCGAACGGCC
Source organism: Dehalococcoidia bacterium (assembly GCA_965197795.1). GTDB lineage: Bacteria > Chloroflexota > Dehalococcoidia > DSTF01 > WHTK01 > WHTK01. The sequence goes on from OZ240228.1 coordinate 2,562,861, forward strand.
TTCTTGTAGGCTGGGTGTTTGTCTGTGGTCAGACGTAGCGGTCTGCGCGGAGAAGCGTCCAGCAGCCGTCCCAAGAAGCGCCGTGCTGCCTGCCGGTCACGGTGCTCACTGAGCATCGAGTCTAGGAGGTTGCCGTCTCGATCGATCGCCCTGTAGAGGTAGCACCAGCGGCCGCTGACTTTGACCTAGGTTTCGTCGAGATACCAGGAACGGCCGGCGTTGCCGCGACGTTTGGCCCGTAGCCGCTCACTAACCATGGGTGCAAAGCGGAACTCCCAGCTGCGGATGGTCTCGTGACTGACTTCGAAGCCACGCTGCAGCAGGAGCTCAGCGACTTCGCGAAATCCGAGCTTGTAGCGCAGACGCCAGAGGACGGCGAGCAACACGACGTCGGTAGGCAACTGGAGATCGTTGAAGGGCGAACCAGTGCGTTCGTTGAAGCGAAGCCGACATGCTCGGCAGGAGAAAGTCCGGTAGCCAAGCGAGGTGCGGTGCTGCCTCTTGGAGATAGACCTCGATAGACAATGCGGGCAGGTCATGAGCAGCTCCTCGTCTCGGTTTAGACGATGCTACCCTGCTCGCGCTCTGAGTTCTGACAGAACCCCCAGCAAGTGAGAAAGGCGCCTGCTTCTGGAGTGCTGGGTTATTGCTGTAAAGGAATGGTGTCTTTGAAGAAGATCTCGCTTTCGCGAGCCAACGAGATGTGGAGATCTCCATGCGCTTCGAATAGGAATGACAAGCTGACCCTGCTGGTGCCAATGGTTACCGAAGATGTGACCAAGCCGCGCCCACCGTCTTTCCGGGGATACTCGAGCCTGGCCTCCACTTCAGCTTCTGGGTCCTCATCCTCCGACCGGAAGATAACCTCAAAATGGACAGCATGACCAATCATCTCGGAGCCAAAACGCCAGACGGCGGATTGACTGCGGGGATCTAAAATGTGCCCGCGCGCCTCGATGCCGATTACCTCTAGCGTGGCCTATCCCCTGTACGTCTTCAGCGAAATCCGGACTTTTCGGCCTGATATCTAATGGAGACTTTGGTCGCTGGCTTGCTCCTTTGCCGCCCGATAGTACTGCCTTCTTAGCTGCCTGGTTTTCTGCTTGACCTCCTCTCGTGTGGCCAAGATGGTTTGCCGCCTACCCTGGTAGACATCGGCCGGGGTGACATTGCCGATGCCCTCGTGATAGCGGCGGTGGTTGTAGTAGTCCACGAAGCCGGCGATAGCTGCCTCGAGAGCCAGGTTCTGCCTCGTAGCGCCGCTCAGTGTCCGCGTTTCTGGAGGCAAACGCAGAAACCGGACGGTGTTCTTCGTCTCCCGCTCCGTGACAAATACAAGCGTCTGTCGCTCCATCGATGCCTCCTCGGCCTTCCCCTAAGTCCGCTAGCGTACGCCGCCCCTGAAGAGCTGGCAAACCCCGTGACGATCGCCGCTAGCTGCGACAAGTAATCCCCGCGTCCACGTTTCCGGGAATGATTCAGGACATACCGCGCATTGCAACCCTGCTCAGGCGGCACGACGTCTTGTTTCACTGCGACGCGGATTGCCGCGAGAGCGCGGGGGGGACGCGCACGGGCTGCTCTTCGAGCTATCGGCCAATGCCGGTCGCGTGATGACCTACGACTGGCTACTGCAACGGGTCTTGGGGGCTGCGGGGCTCCGGCGACTCGCGGCGGGTACGCACCGCCGCCAAGCAACTCCGCCGCAAGCTGGGCAACGGCGCCAACAACCCCACCTACATCCTCAACAAGCCCCGCGTCGGTTACCGCATGGAGAAAGGGATCATACGAACATATGCTCGCTAGCCGAAGGGGCTGGTTGGAGCGAGAACCGGGTCGCCGAGCGAGGGATAAATGGAGACCGCTGCAAAAACTGCGGTGGCTTCCCCTAGAACCGTTTGAAACGGTCTCTTTTCTTCAGCGGCCCGTGGAACCCATCCCCGATGTACCTCGAGATGTGCTATCAAGTCTGTCACTGACTACGAGGTCGGCGCTGACGGTCATCAACAGGATTAGCTGTGCGATACGATCGCCTGCCGTGATTTTGTAATCAGCGGAGCTCAGGTTCTTGAGCTCGACCATCACCTCGCCTCTAAAATCACTGTCGATCCATCCAGCGCCGACCTCCAAATTGAACTTGGTCGACAAGCTGGAGCGGGATGCAATACGGCCAACAGTGCCGATTGGCAATTCAAAAGCGAGTCCGAGTGGCACAAGACATCTGCCGATGTCCACGGTTCCAATTGCTGAGGTGGTAGCTGCAGGAATTACAGCGTCTACACCTGCGTACAAATCGTAACCAGCGCTACCATCGGTCATCCGTGTAGGGATCTGAGCTCGGTCACTGAGCAGACTAATTCTGACCCCTACCATTCCACTGCCCCCTTTTCACGATACAGTGGTCTGCCGACGCGCCAATCAAAGGAAAGTAACCAAGACGGGTCAAGAGATCACTGAGCCTACGGTTGGTAGTGTACCGGGCACCTGACCCAACGTATTCTTGTTCCAGCAAACTCCAATTGGACTGTAAGTCCCTCCACAGGATCTCCGCGCTTTCGGAGCTATGGCACGTCAGGGCGATCACGCAATCCGATAGCATGAAAACAGTACTGTCGAGGTATCGCGCAACCTTACTTCGTTTCGGTTGGCCGACCCTTGGCAGTAACACCATTGGGCCGACTGCGCAACGCCCGAGGCGACTGCGGACTTCAAAATATGAGGAGATCGTAAAGTCCTGGAGGTGAGTTGAATGGACAAAAGGTATTGAATCTGTATCGCCCAAGCTCCGCTGAATCTTGCTTACCGCAGTTGTGCCTCTTACGAGCCTCCTTCGGGCACAAGCCTGATTTCCTGACTATCAAGCCTACTTACCTATTTAAATGATGGTGTCATGCCAGGGTGTCACCGGGCATCTGAAGGCCCACTCGGCCTTTTCAAAGAGAGCCGCGGCCCGAAGGTAACCGGGGGCGCGGCACGAGGACTTAGCGGCGAGCAGATCCACCGGCTCCTGAACATCGTGCCCGCTACGCCTGTCGGCCTGCGGGACCGGGCGATCATCCTGACGCTTGTCTTTACGGGGCGTCGCCGCGCGGAGGTGTTGGGCATGACGGCGGGCAGCATATCCGTAGAGAACGCGACGGTCTTCTACAGCTATCGGGGCAAGGGCGGCAAGACGGGAAGGCGCGAGCTGCCGCGGCCGGCGTGTGAGGCGACTTGCACCTGGTTGGAGTGTGGGGGCAAGGATCTCACCATGATGCGGCCGGACGAATCGCTCTGGCCGGACACGCGAGGCGGACGCGGCATCACGAGCGGCACTTTCTACACCAACCTGCGGTGCTACCTGCAGAAGACGAGCTTGCCGTTGGGTGGTGCGCACATCTTCAGGCATTCAGCCGCAAGGCGCAGGGCGCGACTTGGGCGAGACGGTCGAAGACGTGTCGCGGTTCCTCGACCACTCCAGCCTGGCTGTGACGACGACCTACCTGCGGCGTCTCGAGGGGCTGGAGGACCAGAGCTGGGCGAAGGTGGCAGAGGCGATCGGGGTCTAGCCTTTCTATGCGACCTCCATCCAGTGAGATCTCTCACTGGATGGAGGTTGCAGCAGCGTCGTCCTCCCGCGCTGCTACAGGCGAGTCCGTAGCTGAGGCTACGTTCTTTCTGCTCCCTGACACCGCAAGCTTGACTTCATCCCCGACAAGAGTGAGTTATGTGTGACCACCGGACTTAAGGAGGTTGCACTTGCCAATACTCGACCAGCTCATCCCTCTCTATCTCACAGCCTGCACAGTAGAAGGCAAGACGGACCGCACGGTCCAGTCCTACGCCGAGACGCTGCGCCAGTTCCAAGGGGCGGTGCGCGAGCTTGGCCTGCCGGAGAATAGAATATAGAAGCCTTCGGGCCGGCCCACGTCTACCTCTTCATGGGCTGGGTGCGCGACCGCGGCGTGAGCGCCGGTACTCAGCACCGCCGCCAGCGTGAGGTCAAGGCGTTCTTCTCCTGGTGCCGACGCCTGGACTACGTCGAGGAGAACCCGTTCATGCGGGTGCCGATGGTCCGGCGCGAGCAGAAGGTCGTCCAGCCGTTTACTAAAGACGACCTAACGACCTTGCTTGCTGCCTGCAATCCCAAGACCTACGTGGGCTCTCGCATGAGGGCGATGATCCTCTTCCTCCTAGATACCGGCGTGCGCTCAAGCGAGCTCGTCTCGCTTGAGCTTTGCGATGTCCTCTTCGACGAGGGCCGTGTCCGCGTCCTTCAAGGCAAGGGACGGAAGCAGCGCTGGACGGCGATAAGCGAAGTAGCCCTCGCTGCCCTCAGAACCTACCTAGACGACTTTCGCGGCTGGAGCGAAGGCCACCTCTTCCAGACCGTAGACGGCCAACCGCTTCGTAATCACCATATGAACGTTATGTTCACTCGTCACGGCCTGAGGGCTGGGGTGAGACAGGTCAACCCCCACCGCTTCCGTCACACCTTCGCTACCTGGGCGATCAGAGTCAATGCCCGCGAGCTCGATGTCCAGTACCTCTTGGTCACTCAAGCCCGATGATGGTCCGTCGCTACTCCGCGACCTACGACTCAGAGCAGGCGGCAAAGGCGCACGCTGCCTTCAGTCCGGCGATGCAGTTGTAGGGGATGGGGAGGTGAGGTAGCAGGCCGGGCTCGAGGAAGGCGGATTCGGTCAGCATCCGTTAGGCGGGGCCGGCGAGCGGCCAAGGAGCCCATGGCGTAAAATCGGGCAGCCAGCAGTCACATTAATCAGGCTTGTCGGACGTAATGGTTGCCCTTTATAAATACGTCACCGCGCAAAGAGCCCTCACCTGCATCCCCGAGGTAGGCGACGGGACTCTTCGCGCCACTCAACCGGCAGCCCTCAACGACCCGTTCGAATGTGCCGTTACGACTACGTACTTCATCCCGGACGAAGCGGATGAGAACCGTCAACTAGCAAAGGTTCTCACCGAGATCAACGAAAGCAAACCAGTCACTGAGGAAGATGTGCACCGCGCCAGGCAAGAACACGGCAGCCTGTTCACGCGCCAATTGTTCACGGAGCAGGTTTCGACAAGATTCGGTATCGTCTCACTTACTACGGATCCTTACCACCCGCTGATGTGGTCTCACTACACCACCGATGGATCCGGCTTCGTCATTGGCTACGATGTTGCAGAGCTCAGCAAACTCACCGGCCCGAAGGGATGGTTGAGGAGCGTGACATATGGCGACCAGCCAGCCCTGATCATGGGACCGGTCGTCTTAGGTTCACCAGAGTCCAATCTACCGATCCTTCTGTCCATGAAGAGTGACCATTGGTCCTACGAAAGCGAATGGCGCTTGATAGTAGAGCTGAACAGGACGATCGGCACCGGAGAAACGGACCAACACCGTCAACCCATAAATCTGGTTCAGGTACCAAACGAGGCAGTTGTAAGCGTGCACTACACCGAGAGAACGCCTCGTGAATCGGCCAAGGTGATCCGAGACCGCCTGGCCGACCCAAACAATCGATACCGGGGGAAGGACTTACGCAAGCTGATTCTGTCCTCTGCCTCGTACGGCTATGAGGAAGCTCCAGAGGATATCCAATCCTAGGGACAGCCAAGGTCTCACGCTATCAGCTGTCTTGGCCCTTCATCCTGCGCCAGGTTCACTGGGCGGCGTCCTGCTCACCGGATCGGAGGTAGACATTGGACACGACCGCCGTCGACGGCTTGGTGTTCGACCTGGATAACACGGTGCTCGACATGGGGGCCGCCTTCATGAGGGTTGCGGAGAACTTCTATGACGAACATCTCCGCACCGCAGCGTCTATGACGCGAGACGAGGCGGTCGCCATGATCGTCCGCTGGAACGGTGACGGCTACGCGAACCGCGAAGAGATGCTGATGCGATAGCTCAGTCAGTGGCCCAAGGCGGGCTTGGATGTGGAATCGCTGACGGGGTGGTATCGCTCGACGATGAATCGACAAGTAGTGCCGGATGAGGAGGTGAACGGATTCCTCGCAGAGTTCAATGACCGACAGGTTCCGTGGGGCATTGTTACAAACGGCGAGGCGAGCCAGCGCGCCAAATGCAGGGCAGCTGGCCTAGAGCAGCTCGCACCGTTCATCATTGTCTCCGGAGAGATCGGCTACGAGAAACCAGATCCGAGGATATTCCACGATGCTCTAGAAGCAACCGGACTCACAACTCCTGGGCAGGTCATGTTCATAGGAGACAATCCAGTTGCCGACATACATGGGGCCAAGTGCTTCGGAATGAAGGCCACCTGGATCCGGCGCGGTAGGCGGTACCCAACAGACCTCCAACCCCCAGACCACGTCATCGATCTCGTTACCGAATTGCGAAATGTCGTCAGGGTGACCTAGTAATCGCCGTTCGGCAAGAGGTGCAGGCAGCGCTGGACGGCGATAAGCGAGGTAGCCCTCTTGGAGCAGAACTTCTGCGCCCTTTCCTACCAGACGGTCTCTATCTGCACAGAAGCTGTAAGGATCTCGTCCCGCGTCACCACCGGCGCGTCAAGGGCCGCTGCCTCGGCGGCGATGAGCCGGTCGTGCATCTCCGGTACCTCCGGGAAGCGGTCCAGCCTCTCAAGCTGCGCCCTGCCCAGGTCGGACAGCTCTATCCCGCCCACTGCGTCCAACGCCGCCAGCAGATCGGAGGGAGGGGTGGGCTGGCCCAGCTTGGCCGATAGGAAGTAGAACTCGGCCACCGCTATGGCGGGGACGATGATGGTCGCGTTGCCCGTCTCGGCAAGACGGAAGACGGCGGAGGCGGCGGTGGTGAGGCGCTCGGGCGAGCGGAGATACCACCACAGGGCGTGGGTGTCCACCACGAACCGGGCCGGACTATCCAGCATGGCTGCGCTCCGGCTCTCCAGATGCCGGGGACCTGGGCTCCCAGAGCGTCTTGACATTCAGGAAATCCTCATAGGTCGCATCGGGCAGGTGGGACAGGGAGCCCTTCAACGTGCTGAGGGAAGGTTTTCCCTCGGTGGGTCCCTCTACAGGAGTGAGCCTGCCGCAAGGCTTTCCACGGCGGGTGATGATTACCTCCGCGCCGTCATCCAGGTCTCTGAGTATCTCGCTGACCCTGGCTTTGAACTCTCTTATGCTGTACGTGGTCATGTGATTCTCCTGTAGTGGTTATATGGATGGACTGTTGTGACTACATAGTACCGCCTCCTGGTGGGAGAGGCAACAGGGGACGGGTTGTTGACTCGCAATGGGCTGTTGCGAAGCATCTGGGGTCCCAATAAGCCGGGCGACCTGCGGGCCCCCCTGTGCCACCCACTCCTGGGTCGAAGGTAGTGCCAAAATTGCCAAAATGAATCTAGAGGAGGTGACTTTTAATCCGTCGATCCTGGGTTCGAATCCCAGAGGGCCCACCAAACTTGACAAAATCAAGAACTTTTACAATTACTTTCACTCTGGCACTGCAATCGCAGCGTTATTGTTTCCAGATTGGCATGCCTATTCGCCCTATGCTTCACTCATGATAAATTTCACGTAGTCAGCACTCAACCCAGTCCTCAGCCTCGGAGGCAGCCATCTGCGCCGGCAGAGCTAAGGCGCGGGCTCGAGGGCGAGGAGGACCAACTGGATGTGAACCTCGTCGCGGGCGGTGGCAATTGGGTGGAGCAATCGAAACTGAGTCTCCCATTATTTTGCCTGATAAAATAGACTGCCGTTTGGCATCACGCTGCGGCAAGTCCTTGGGGCTACCGATCAGCTAGAGAAAGTGAGTCGACGTTCATGTCTTGGAAAACAACTCTCTTGCTTTGTCTTCCGGTACTTCTGGTTCTTGCATGCAGTTCAGCGCCAACGTCAACCCCTGTCCCTACGCCTGCGGACACTGTAACGGCCACTGCTGAACCCACGAGCTCGCCGCCCTCCGAGGAGCCTTTCGTGATTGGAGCAATGGACGCTCTCACCGGGGTTGCCGAGTCCTACGGAAACCCCTTGCTCCAAGCCAAACTGCTGGCTGTTGAGGAGATCAACGCTGCCGGCGGTATCAACGGTCGGCAGTTGAAGCTCATCGTAGAGGACTCCAAATGCGCCGCGCAGGACGCTATTGCCGCCTACAGCAAGCTGACCGATGTGGAAGGCGTCAAGATCATCCTGGGTACTACGTGCAGCGGCTCTATGCTCGGCGTGGCACCTCTGGCCGAAAATGAAGGCGTCATCCTCTTTTCCGCCTCCGCTACCAGCCCTGATATCGCCTCCGCCGGCGACTACATCTTCCGCACAGCCATCAACGACCTGCGGCTGGGCACCGACATGGGCAACACCCTCTGGGTCGACGGAGTGCGCAAGATCGTCACTATCACCGAGGCGACGGACTACGCAGAGGGCACCCGTCGCACTGCCGTAGCGCAGTTCGAGAAGCTGGGCGGCTCCGTGCTAACGGCTGAAAGCTACTCTGCCGACGTTACAGACTTCCGCAGCCAGCTAACTAAACTGTTCAACGAGAACCCCGACGCCCTTCTCTTGGCTGCTCAGGGTGAGTTTTCCGGCGGCACCATCATCAAGCAGGCCCGTGAGCTTGGCTACGATGGCCCAATCTACTCCGAAATCGTGCCCACGGCCCCCGAGGCCCTCAGTATCGCCGGGGATGCCGCCACCGGCCTCAAGGCCATTGTCCCCAACCCTGATCTGAAGAGTGCCGCCGGCAAGGAGTTCTTGGCAAACTTTAGGGCCCGCTACGGCGTCGTTGCTACATTGCCCTGGTTCCAGGGTTCCGCTTACGACGACGTTTTTATCGCCGCAGAGTGTCTGGGGCAGACCAACGACGACCAGGACGCCGACGCCTTCAAGGACTGCCTATATAGCATCACCTGGAGCGGGGCAATCGGTGACGATTACAGCTTCGACGAAAACGGCGACGTGGTCGGACTGTCGAATGTCGTTATCGAGGTTCTGCCCACCGCCGAGCGGACTGAGGACAATCTGGGCTACCGCGTGCTGGGACCCGCCCCCACTCCGTAACCCCCTCCGTTCGTTGCAATGACAGCCATAGCCATACTTGTCCCAGTCCTTTTGATGGCTTGCGGAGATGGTGTGTTCCGAGCTAACTGATGCTCCTGCTCCCGCCGATCCTGGTCCGTCATTCGTATATCGAGCGGTACGGCTTCGTTGCACCATCGGCAGGGTCGCCGGTTCGCTTACCTGGAGCGCTTGGGGCAGCTGCTCGGGGTCGGGATCGCCTGCACCGTCGAGCCCCACACTCCCGGCCGCCGTACGGGCCGAGCGCAACGGCGCACCAGTCCACATGAAGTCAAGAGCGCTCGGCGGGTCCTGTGAGCGAAAGCTAGGTCAGTTGCAAACCGCGAGCACCATGCGGAACTGGCGGACCGTCCTCACACTGCTGGAGATGGTCGACGTGCCGTAGTGGGCCCACCACAACCCTCTACATTAGAGATGGAAGCTCCGGCGAATCCGTTGCACCAAAGCACGAACCGCGCTTCCATCGCAATCGCCTCACCCCCGCCCTCTTACACCGCTTCCTGGGACGGATCAGGGTAAAATTCCTCATGACTGGGCCCCTGATCTCCCCGATACGCCCGAACCAAATCCCTGCCGCCGCGCGGGTCATGGCCAACGCCTTCGCGAATGCTCCCCGTCCTCCCCGAAGTCCAACCAAGTGTAGGCGCCGACAGATGCCGCCCAGAACTCGTCAATATCCTCGTAGGGCATTGGTGCGGCTAATACAGGAGGTTGACGATGACTAGAAGCAGAGCAAGAGGGGGCAAGCCGCTGCCGGTGCGGTTGGATACGCGCTGGAACTGGTCTGCAGCCATCTGGTGCGGATGAAGCGCCTTCGCGGACTCAGATTCTGAGGAGCGGACCGACCTCGCGGAGCCGTTCGCGGCGCAGGCGGTAGTCCGGCGCCACTTGTGCGACGACTGCCCAGTACTCGGGCGTGTGACCGCGCACGCGCAGGTGTGGGTATCAGCCAGAAAGATCTGAGTAAATAGCTCAACACCCCCGTATCGGGGGAGTTGCAAAAAGACACGTCAAAGCCGGCTCAAAGCAGCCCAAAACCGGCATCGTTGCGTGGCTCGGTATGTCGAAAGCGAGGTGACATGAAATGAGCCTCCTGGTCCTCTCCCTGTTCCCCGGGCCTGGGCGTCCTGGACAAGGCGCCGCCCAGCCGGGGAACAGCATGGCGACAGGCCCGCTCCCTTGGGCGGTCTTTAGGTGCGATCGCTTGGCGGTGGTGGGGCTGCTGTTCAGGCCGGGCGCACCGAGCCCTGTGGTGCAGGAGATTCTCGACGCTGCCCCGGCTGTCGGCGATACCGCCGTCAATGGCTTTGCGCTCAACGCCAGAGGGTACGTACCGAATGAACTGGGCTATTATCGGTACGATGGCTCAAAGACGACGCCACCTTGCGATGAACCGGTCGACTGGTATGTAGTGCGCGAGCCGATGAGTATTTCGCCCGAACAGGTCACAAAGCTGCTGGCACTGGGCGGCGGTCCCAACAATCGGCCTGTCCAGCCCACAGGCAATCGCGTGATAACAACCCGGTGATGAGTCCACAAAGTACGACGCCAGCCGCGTTAGCGGTGTGTTTTTTATCGTTAAATGAAGACTAGGCCGCCGCAGGCTAAGTCAGGTGACAGGTGAGAGAAAAACTCCGCGACAAAACTAGAGACGATCTAGCCCATGCCCTCAACTCCTTGGGCGTTAGGGCGGAAATGGCAGAACGCGGACGAGTCGAAGAAGGAATCAACAACTCCTAGATCAATCGTTCCTTGGGTGTCATTGACCTGACGGAGGGACCCATCCGATGGATAAACATCCTCAAGAGGGATGGGTCAAAGAACAGTCCGCCCAAATGGTGGATCAACTTCTGCATTCCAGATGAGAGACCAGTCCTCATTCACAAAGAGGTCAAGGTTAGGACCGTGCGGGAAAAGTCCTTCCCACTCTTCGGCAAGGTGGTTGATGTAGCCTGGAAAGGCGAAGATTACGGTACTGGCTTAGTCTATACTCTTACCAACGATGAGTCCTCGAAGGCCCTGGCAACAGCCATCGGTAACCTGAAAATTCGTAGCTACTCCAAGAAATTCCAAGGGTGGACACTGGAAGTGGATAGCCGGTTCAGCCCTACAAGCCAGGACTGGGAAGCCATCAAGAAGATTGCCGACCACTTGCTATCTTCCCCCCGAACCCTGTAGCCAGATCGCCGCCTTGGACAATCCGCCCGTCCGCTCTTAAGTCCACCCTCAGCATCGCCGTTGCATGGCCAAGACGCACATTAGAGAGAGCACGTTTGTTTGCTTGATGTGGAGTGCGTTTGTTGCCAAGATAGGTACATTCGCACCTAGGTTATCTCAGATAGCCTGTGAGGAGCCTGTCCACTCCCTATAACTAGGGACTGTTAGTCTCATCCGAAGGGCTAGAACTCCCCGTAAGAATCGCGATGAATGGGCCATCAGTTCGGAAGAGGGTATATGTTGGGGCACTGGAGCCCGATTGTGGTCCGTCGTTACTCGGCGACATACGACTCAGAACAGGCTGCGGCGGCCCACGCTGCCTTCAACCCGGCGATGCAGCTGTCGGTTTGACCGGACCACCTTCGCGAGACCACTGCTTATGCTCATGAGAGTCTAACCAGTTGTTTCGCCCTCCATCGCTTGGCGTAGATCGCCTGGGGCGAGCCAGCCGAACAGGTCATTCAGGTCGCTCTAACTCTGGGTGAGCGCTCCTCGAAGGAGTGCGGAAGCACTTGCCGACCGACGGAAATGGCTGACTCGCCGTATTTGCTGGAGGCGTCTCATGTCATAGCTTGCTCCCTGTTCAGCTTCTCGGGAGATATTACGCGCTGGGAAGCTGCATCTCCCATACACCTGCTTGACAGGAGCACGAAGCTCCAAACATGATGCCGCGGCCTCGAACTTACGGGTAGGCCGATTCGAATCACGAGAGGAGCGAACATGTCCGAGGAGCGAATCTGGGCCGACGAGGCTGATGTCCTCGTCATAGGGGCAGGCGCGACCGGCCTGCCGGCGGCGATCGCGGCGCGCGAGAACGGCGCCTCGGTGCTGCTGATCGAGGCCAACTTCGACGTCGGCGGGCATGCGGCGATCAGTGGCGGGAACGTACCCTTGGGCGGCGGTACCAGTGCGCAGAAGCGATCCGGTATCGCCGACTCGCCCGACCTTCTGTTCTCTGACTTGACTGACTGGTCCGTGGTCCAGCCCAACGGCTTTCCTGACTATCGCTACAACGACCGCGAGATCATCCGCGCCTTCGCCGACTGGAGCGCGCCCACCTACGAGTGGCTGCTCGAGAAGAGCGTCATCTTCATCGACCAGCCTATCGATAATCTCGGCGCCGTTGGCACGGGGAACTCAGCCCCGCGCGAGGCTCACCTGGCGGCCATGGATTGGGTGCAGTTCCAGACCGGCAAGGCCCAGCCGCCGGAACGCGGACCGATCACGTCCTCGGGCATCGGCCTGGTACGGCCCCTGGAGGCGACGGCGCACAAAATGGGCGTGCGAATCCTCCTCAACACCAAGATGACGGACCTGATCCGAGAACGCGGTCCGGCTGGTCGAGTCATCGGCGTAACCTGTCAACAAGACGACCAGACCCTGGACTTCCGGGCTCGCAAGGCCGTGATCCTGGGCACTGGCGGCTCCACCAGCAACGTCAACTTTCGCCGCATCTTCGACCCACGTCTCACCGAGGAATACTGCGGCGTCGCCGGAGAACCATTCACGCCGCAGGATGCCAGCGGGGAGCTGGCCGCGATGGCAATCGGGGCTTCGTTGTGGGGCGCCTTCAACCAGAGCGCGGAGTTCGGCGCCGTCATCACCAAGGCTGGACGCGTCGGTTGCCAATATGGTTACGCCAACTTGGCGTGGCAGCCCGGCAGCCCAGTCTTCAACCTGGCACGCGCCATCGGCCTGCGCGTCGCGGACTGGCAGGACGTGATACTCGTGAACCAGGCGGGGCGTCGCTTCTACGACGAAACCGTGGGGCAGTACGTGGCCAACAGCTACCAGGGCATACCGGACTACGTGCCCGGAAGCTGGCGCAACGCCAAGGATGTCGCCTACCAGCCGAGCAACTTCCTCAACGCGGCACTGGCGGGAACCGGCGAGGCGAGGAACGGCGGCGGGCCGATCTGGGCCATCTTCGACTCCGAGGCCGTGACGCGCGAGGAGTGGATCACCCAGCCGCCCCACGTCGATATCGAAGAGGGCTTCTTCTTCAGCGGCAACACGATCGAGGAGCTCGCCGCCAACATTAAAAACAAGTACCAGCAAGAAGCGATGCCCGCCGACGTCCTGGCCGAGACGGTGGCGCGCTACAACGGCTTCGTGGACAAGGGTGAAGACCCCGACTTCGACAAGCCGTCACCGCAGTACAAGATCGAGACCCCACCGTTCTACGCCGCCTGGGCAACACCCGTCATCCACGACACGCGCGTCGGCTTGCGGATCAACGCCAAGTGTCAGGTCGTCGACCTATGGGGCCAGGTGATCCCCGGCCTTTACTGTGGCGGCGAATCCGCCGGCGGCTTCAGCATGCACGGACTGGCGAGGTGCGTTGTCCAGGGCCGCATCGCCGGCACGGAGGCCGCGGCGGAGGCCATATAGCCCAGCCGCCGACGTCAAGGAGGAGAACATGATCTGAAGCTGACCGAGTACGCCATACGCGAGGCGATCCGGCTGCAACAGGAGATTGGCGCCAAACCTGAGCAGGCACGTAGCTATGTGTGTTACGCCTGTTTCCTCCGGACATGGGGAGAAGCAAACAAGGCTGAGGAACACCTCACGCAGGCCATCGGTATGTTCCAGCACATGGGTATGGCCTAGGATCTGACCCAAGTAGAGCAGGCGGTGCACACGCTCCTTGGTTAAAAGGTATGGGAAGGCGCTTAGGACGTCACGGCACAAATATCTCAGCAGTTGTAGGGTGCATTCTATGCACCATTTCCCCCAGAGCACGGAGTGCACCCTACGCGAAGAAAACTGATCAGAAACTTCTGCCAACGTGTACTAGTCGCCAGGAGCCTTCTCCATTTGTACAGCCTTGGATCTCATCTTGGCTCTAACACGTGCGTTTGGAGTGCCTCTCCCCTAATGGTATAGTCGGCCCGTATTTCAGCCACGAAGCCAAACGTAGAAGTAGAGGAGAGCAACCTTGGTCGTCAGGCCTGAGAGTCGTTCCGCCGAAATACGCGCAAAGCTAGACCACCCGATCATCGATTCGGATGGCCACACTCTCGAGATTCTGCCGGTACTGCTCGATTTCGTGAAGCAGGTCGGCGGTGCGGATATGGTCAAGACATTTGAGGACTTCAGGCAACGCCGTCGGGGGTTCGCCATGTCTGCCGCCGAACTCCGTGACACCCGGGAGACCGTGAGCACGTGGTGGCCGTCGCCGACGCGGAACACCTTGGACCGCGCCACGGCATCCCTCCCGCGGTTGCTGGTCGAGCGCATGGATGAGCTAGGCCTGGACTACTGCGTGATCTTCCCCACCACGGGTCTCTTGTTCCCGGTTTTTGACAATGACGAGCTCCGCCGGGTCGCGTGCCGGGCGCTGAACCTGTACGTCGCGGAGATCTATGGCCCGTACGCGCACCGGATGACCCCTGCCGCCGCCATTCCGATGCATACCCCCCGGGAAGCCATCGAAGAGCTGGAATTCGCGGTGCAGACGCTGGGGCTGAAGGCATGTATGATCGCGAGCTACGTTCGCCGCGTCGTGCCGGCCGTGCAGCGGCAATTCCCGCAGCTACCGTCGCCTCACGGGACTTGGGTGGATGCCTTTGGCGCCGACAGCGAGTACGATTACGACCCGTTCTGGGCCAAGTGTATCGAGCTCGGGACGCCTCCGGCCTGTCATTCTCCCGGGTTCGGCTTCACCACCAACGCGGCCAGCACCTTCTTCATGCAGAACCACCTGGGCCACTTCGCCGCCGCGGCCCAGGTCCTGTGCAAATCGCTGTTCTTTGGTGGCGTGACCTACCGATTCCCGGCGCTGCGCCTGGCGCTTTTGGAGGGTGGGGTGGGCTGGGCCGCGGACCTGTACGCCGGCATCATCGAACGCTGGGAGAAGCGCAATGTGAACGCCCTGCGCCACGTCGATCCGGCGCAGCTGGACATCGATGCACTGATGGAGCTGTATGCCCGATACGGCGACGCCCATTTGGAGGACAAGCTCGAAGAAATTCGAGCCTTGCCCAACGCCTCGCTAGGGCTTGATCACCAGCCTACCAACATCGATGACTTTGCGCTCTGTGGCATCCAACGGCCGGAAGATATCCGAGACCGATTCGTGCCCAACTTTTTCTTCGGCTGCGAGGCGGATGACCGCATGAACTCGATCGCGTTCAACACGAAGCTCAACCCCTTCGGCGCACGTCTTGGCGCCATGCTGAGCTCCGATATCGGGCATTGGGACGTGACGGACATGCGGGAGGTAGTCGAGGAGGCCTACGAGCTGGTGGAGAAAGAGCTGATGACGGAGGCGGACTTCTGCGACTTTACCTTCACGAATCCCGCACGATTCTTCGCCGGCATGAACCCGGACTTCTTCAAGGGTACCGCCATTGAGGCCGAGGTGGCGAAGCTTCTGTCGTCGGTGTAGCCTCGCCAACTGACTCCAGAGCCTCCCTGACCTCAGTTGCTGAGCTGGGCCGTTTGCCGGCGTCCTTTTCTAGAAGCCGCCGGATTAGTGCCTCCAAACCAGGTGGGCAGTCGGGTCGGTGCCATGTCGGTGCCACGGGCGGCGTGTTCGACCGCCATCCGAACCTAAAGGTCATCTCGGTAGAGAACGACATCGGCTGGGTGCCCAACTTCATGAAGCGCCTTGAGTGGTACTCGAACCGGTCGTGCTGCGATACCCGGACATCAAGAAGAACGCAGCGACCTACTGGCGAGATCACGTGTACTATACCTTCCAGGATGACGAACCCGGAATGCGCTGCCGGGACCTCATCGGCGTAGACAAGATGATGTGGGGCTCGGACTACCATCACTTCGGTTCGACGTGGCCAAACTCCCAAGAGGCAATAGAGCGCAACTTTGCCGGCGTCGCGGACGAAGAGCGGGAGATGATCCTCGGGGGAAACCTCGTGGAAGTTTACGTACTCCAGGACATCCTGGACTAGTCAGCGCTGATGAGAGCACACTGACTTCGCCGTGAGCCCGACCGGGCTCTGGCGACTACGTAAGTTGGAGAGGACTATGAGCAGGCAGCTTTGCATCTCGGCCGATTCTCATATCGTGGAGCCGGCTGAGTTTTTCGAACCACTGGCCGACTTGTTCGGCGACAAGGCGCCGAGGATGGCGGTCCCTGCCGGCGACCCGTCGCAGGGGCCCAAGCTCCACCTCGGTAACGGGAGGCTGGGTCTTCCCGTCGCCGGCATGCTGCAGCAGAACGTGGACTTCACGTCTCCAGAGGCCCGCGAGTCGATGCACCTGGGCTATGAGCTGGCGCGGCCCGGTTGTTACGACACGACCGAGCGGATGAACGACCAGGATCTGGACGGCATTGACGCCGAGGTTCTCTATCCGAGCCTGCTCTTCAACGTCTACCAGATCGAGGATCTCGACATCCTCAAGGCGACATTCCGGCTCTACAACGACTGGATTACCGACTACTGCAAGGACCAGAAGGACCGCTTGTTCGCTCTCGGATGCGTCCAGCTGTTTGACCTGGATGAGCCGATCCAGGAGATGGAACGAGCCAAGCAGATGGGCCATGTGGGTATGTGCGTGGCAGCCACCGCCCCGCCGGACCACCTCTACTCCG
The DNA here is from genome assembly GCA_965197795.1 of Dehalococcoidia bacterium. Classification (GTDB taxonomy): domain Bacteria; phylum Chloroflexota; class Dehalococcoidia; order DSTF01; family WHTK01; genus WHTK01. The sequence continues at coordinate 2,579,641 of OZ240228.1, forward strand.
ATCCTTGGTACGACAAGTTCTGGGCCGCGGCTCAGGACCTGAAGATGCCGCTCAACATGCACATCTTCACTGGGGCGACAGACAACCACGGTCTCGCACCGCGACAGGCCGGCAGCCGTGCTAACGGTGTCATGGGTTTTGCCGGCGCAGCAATGACGATCGCCGACCTCATCCTGTCCGGTGTCTGCGAGCGATTCCCGGACATCAAGTTCGTGATCACTGAGTTCGAGACCGGTTGGATCGCCCACGTGCTGCGGCGGCTGGACTGGGCTTACGTCCGTGGTGGTGGCGAGCGCGTGATGGGGCTGCCGATGCTGCCGAGTCAGTACTGGCGGCGTAACTTCGCCTGCACCTTCGAGGATGACCCGCTTGGCATCATGACAAGGGACTTCATCGGCACCGACACCCTCCTGTGGGGCAACGACTATCCGCACGGAGACTCCGTCTTCCCTCATTCACAGCGTGTCTTGAATGAGATCCTCTCCGAGTGCACTCTGGAGGAGCGCTGGAAGATGACGGTCAAGAACGTGGTCGAGCTGTACGACCTGCCCTTCGAGCTGGAAGGACCCGAGCAGGCCCGTGTTAACTCTATGCCGAGCCCGACTACGAAGACCTGGCGCAACGCGATGCCCCTTACGGAAGTGACCACCGCGACGCCGCTTCGATAGGGAGCACGCACATCTCCCGGAGCGTGATCCTCGCGAGCACGACGGAGGCCCAAGCATGCCTGGCCCTCGTCGTGCTCGCAGCCTAGATACCTCCAGAAGCACGCGTGACTGACCGGTTCGTCAGCATTGAGGAGATTGTGCTGGCCGCAAAGCGTAACTTGCGGCAGCCACGCTGGGGCCATCGTCAGGGGCTCCGAATCGAGAGGACCATGCGCCGTACCCGGCGACGATATTTCGGAAGGTGTTGACATGAAGCAGGTATCGGTGGAATCAACGGCGGAGGCGTACATCGAGCTCCTGGCGGCGCGCGGGGTGGACTACTTTTTCGGCAACGGGGGCACCGACTTCGGCCCGATCGTCGAGGCCTTCGCCAAGCGGTTAGAGCAGGAGCTGCCGGTCCCGAAGCCCGTGACGGTGCCGCACGAGATCACCGCGATGGCGATGGCGGCGGGCTACGCGATGGTGACGCGCAAACCGCAGGTCGTCATGGTACACACGCTGCCGGGCACGGCCAACGCGACAGGCGGGCTGATCAACGCGCGGGCCAGCAACGTGCCGATGCTGTTCTCGGCCGGCCGCACACCGCTGACGGAGAGCGGCATGAAGGGCTCGCGCAACGGCGGCATCCACTGGGCCCAGGAGTCCCGCGACCAGGGCAGCATGGTGCGTGAGTGGGTGAAGTGGGACTACGAGCTGCGCCCCGGCGTCGACCTGGAAGGCGTCGTCGACCGGGCGCTGGCGATTACGCAGTCTGAGCCGCAGGGCCCCGTCTATCTCAGCCTGCCGCGCGAGGTCCTGGCCACCGAGGTCGAGACGTTCGAGTACTCGGAGCGGCCTCGCATGCAGCCCAACGTCGGCATGGCTTCGCCGGAGTCGATCCATGAGGTCGCACGCCTGCTGGCCGGCGCGAAGAACCCGATCGCCCTGACCTCCATGCTGGGGCGAGACCCGGAGGCGGTGCCGCAGCTGGTCAAGCTGGCCGAGATGCTGAACATGGCGGTGTACAGCGGCGGCGCCTACATGAGCTTCCCGGTGAGCCACCGGCTGCACCAGGGCGGCATAGCGGGCCCGGCGCTGAGCCAGGCCGACGTCGTGCTGGTGTTCGAGCAGGACGTGCCGTGGACACCGTCGTCGGGGGTGGGCCCGAACGAGAACGCCACCGTGGTGGGGGTCGGCGTCGACCCGCTGTTCACTAACTTCCCGCTACGCAGCTTCCCGGTACACGTCAACCTGACCGGCATGCCGCGCTACACGATCGAAGCGCTGATCGGGGCGGTAAAGAAGCAGAAGCTGGACAAGGCGGCGGTAGCGGCCCGCGGCGAGCGGCTGGCGGAGAACCACAAGAAGGTACGGGAGGGGGCGAAGCAGCGGGCGTTGGCGGGCAAGGACGACCGTCCCATCAGCAAGGCGTGGGCGTCGTACTGCTTCGAACAACTGCGGGACGAGGACACGACGATCATCAGCGAGCTCGGTCTTGACCCCTCGCAGTTCGAGTTCACAAGCCCGAACCAGTTCTACGGCGTGTCGAACGCCGGGGTGCTGGGCTGGGGCGTCGGCGCGGCCCTGGGCTGCAAGCTGGCGGCGCCGGAGCGCACCGTGGTGGCGACGATCGGAGACGGGTCTTACATGTTCGGCGTGCCGGCGGCCGGGCACTGGGTGTCGCGGCGCATGAACCTGCCGGTGCTGTACGTGATCTGGAACAACTCACGGTGGAACGCGGTGCAGTCGGCGACGCGGGCGGTGTACCCGGAGGGGTGGCAGGAGCGGACGGACACGCTGCCGTTCAGCGACCTCTCACCGGCGATGGACTTCGAGATGATGTGCGAGTCGGCGGGGGGCTACGGTGAGCGGGTGGAGGACCCGGCGGAGCTGCCGGGGGCCTTCGAGCGGGCTCTGCACGCCGTCAAGGTGGAGAAGCGCCAGGCCTTGCTCAACATCGTCGGCGCCTAGCGGGTCATTCAGGCAGTAGGAGTCTACCCGGGTTCGCTCACCGGAACTTCGGCATAAAATGCGACGCTCGCGATCGGCTTCGTCGAACCGAGATGGCGCCGTTCGTCCTTGGTATTGCTTTCCCACGCCTTTGTCAGGCCTCTGCGATCCCGCGCCGGCTCTAGCGCTGGCTGCACCCTCATCTCCTGGGACTCGGCGATGGCGATGTCGAGGTGTTGGATGGGCATATGGCTGTGTGACGAAGACCGCCTGTCGGCGGTGCGTACGAAGACGGAGAGGCCGACTAGACGTCGGCCTCTCCGTGAACATGACGAGCCGATCTTCTAGGAGTGGCGGCGGCGGAGAAGCAGGGCGGCAGCTGCGGCCGGCGAAGCCAGTGCCATGCCACCGAACAGCAGTAGACCAAGACCGGGGCCATTCTCGCTGGCCGCCTCAGGGGCCTCAGCGGAATCGTTGGTGATTATATACTTGACGCATAGAAAGGGGTGGCTAGCATGGGCGGATGCGGATCGCTGTTAGGGCCGCAATCGGGCAAGTGGCCATTATGAGCTCCCGTATTCACTTCTACCCCACAAGAGGTTTTCGCCTCGCGGTCCTTTATCCTGGCCCGAGTCGGTGCCCGACGATCAGCCAGACCCGGCCTTCGCTATCGGTGTCCACGCTCATGGATCGGGTTGGATCTGGAGGGCTTGACCGTGAGCTGAACTAGCCATCGGTCAGAGAAAGTAAACCCTCTCCTGATGGGTATCCAACCTACTGCTCGGCCGCCTCGAACACTCGGTTCTGTCAACGGTAAACATTGGTGGGCCACATACCTTTGGCTCCGAAGAGAATATTGTTCAGCACTAGTGCTGGTCCGGCAGCTGGCTCCCGCCGGGAGCCTCTCTGGCCGCTGCTTTGGAAGCTCCTGCGAAACCGCTGCCTCCCAAGGGGGCAAGGTCAACGCGGCCACCCGGGCCACGCCGGCCAAAACGGCGGCGAGGGTTGGGGACCGCGGGCGATGCAGCTTCATACGCCCCATGCAAGGAACCGACCCCGCCCTGTGCTTGTAGGGCGGGGGCGGTTTGGCGTCGACAGTTACGCTGCTCTAAGAACCGACGGCTGCCTCTACCTTGGAGGCCGCGTCTGAGGTGACCCAGTTCTTCCACGCCGAGTTGTTCTGCAGGAACTTGTCCGCGGCGGCGGAAAAGTTCCCGTCCAATTCGGCGAGGTAGCCCTCCGCCTCCAGCTGGTTGGCCGCGCTGAAGTCCCACTTCTCGAAGAAGGTGACTAGGTCCGGCGCTTGGTCGATCAGGTCCTTGCGCATGACGATAAGGACCTGCGCTATAGAGTAGCCGCAGTTCCTCTCGGCGTCCCAGCACTCGGCGGTGTAGGGGGGCTCTTCCAAGAGGGTGTAGCCGCCGTATTCACTGCTCAGAGCGTTGCTGAGGGTGGTGGGTCCCCAGTAGTAGAACAGCACCGGCTCCTCCTTCTCAAAGGAGGCGCGGATCTCCGCCTCAAGAGCTTCGGCGGATCCGGGGTTGACCAGCTCAATCACGTCGTCCAAGCCGTAGCCCGCCACCTGCTTTGTATTGGTGACCTCGCACTCCCAGCCCGGCGGGCAGGTCAGCAGCCGGGCTTTCCCGTTGGAATCCGGAGTTACGAAGAGGTCCATATGGTCCCGCAAGTCTTGGACTGTGCTAAGGCCGGGGTTGGCGTCCGTCACGTACTTAGGCACAATGAAGGCGGACTGCCAGTTGTCCTCCAAGCTGTTCCCAACTACCTCGATGGTGCCCTCAGCGATGGCCTGGTCGAAGGCTTCCTTCTGGTTTGGAAGCCAGATTTCCAAGGTGACGTTGGTGTCGCCCCTGGTAAGGGCCTCCATCAGCGGCACCGTGCCGCCGAACACCTTGTCGATCGGGTACCCGTACCCCGCGCTGACGATCCGCGCGGCGATGGCGTTCTGAAGCTGGGCGCTTTCCCAGTTGAGGTCTGAGAATATGATCGTGGGCTTCTCCTTTCCCCCGCAGGCGCCCGCTGCGAACATAAAAACCACCATGAGGCTGAGCAGCCCCAGTCCTATCCTCCGAGTCTTGCCTTTCATGCCGTGCCTCTCCTTTCTTGGTCCATAGCGCCGCCTGCGCGTGTTCTTGATTCCGTCTATCTATTCATTCTTGCTCCCCAGGGCGGACTGCCGCTCCCGTGCCCATGCCTGAGTTATCCGGTCCAGAATGATCGCCAGCGCCACGATGGCCAGACCCGCCAGCAGCGCCTCCCCGGGCCGGAACCGGCCGAGACCCCGGAGGACGTCCTCTCCCAAGCCACCGGCGCCCACCAGCGAGGCCACCACCACCATGGCCAGGGCCATCATGATGGTCTGGTTTATGCCCGCCATGATGGTGGGGATGGCCATGGGCAACTGCACTTTCAACAGGAGCTGCCGCCGGGTGGTGCCGAAGGACTGGGCCGCCTCCACCACCTGTGGCGTCACCTGGCGGATGCCCAGGTTGGTCAGCCGGATGGCCGGAGGCACAGCGTAGATCACCGTGGCGAAGATGCCCGGCGCGTTGCCGATGCCGAACAGCATGACGCCCGGCACTAGGTAGACGAAGGCCGGCATGGTCTGCATGCCGTCTAGAATTGGCCTTATGGTGGAATCTACGGAGTTGTTTCGGGCGGCCACGATGCCCAGGGGGATGGCAATGGCTACGGACAGGATCACCGCCACCACGATGAGGGCCATGGTTTCCATGGCGCTTTCCCACAGGCCCACCAGCCCCATTGCCGTCAGCGATCCTACCGCGAATGCCCCAAGCCGCCAACCCGCGGCCCGCCAGGAGAGCAGCGCAATGCCCAAAACCACCGTGGGCCACGGAAGCCAGCGGAGCGCGTCCTCCAAGAGCAGCAGGAACGTCAATACGGCGTCCGCCACGGTGTCGAACACCGGCGCGCCGGTCCGGGTCAGCCAGCGAAGGAAATCGTTGACCTCCTTCGCGATCTCCGGGCCCCAATTGGCGGGGAAGGAGACCCCTACGCCCCAGAACGCTGCCACAATGGCCGTGGATGCTGCCAGAGACAGAAGGCCTAGAAGGAGGATGGTTATGTGGCTCATCCGCCCAAAGGCGACGTTCATTCGCCCCGACAGAGATGAGTCCCTGGTCTTTTCTTCTTGCTGATCGGAGGTCTTGGTCTGACTGGGGACCGCCATGGAACTGAGACTGGCCTCTCCTGCGTCCCCGCCACTGTGGTCGTTGGCGGAGTTAGGTTGCTCGAAGGCAGCCTGGAGCAGGGTCTCCCGGTCTATCACGCCGACCAAAGCCCCGAACTCGTCCATGACCCCTAGCTGACCTGGAGTGGACCAAAACTCGGAGAGCGCCCCGTCCACCGTTTGCTTGAAGGACACTCTGGCGTTGGGCCAGCTGGCCTCCGCCGACGCCCGTTTGGTCCCCTGCCGGTCCATCAAGTAGCCCACCGTCAGCACGGTGGACCGGCGCACGTCTCGCGTGAAGTTCGCCACGTACTCGTCCGCCGGGTCGGCTACGATTTCTTCGGGAGTCCCCATCTGAATCACCGCCCCGTCGCGCATGATAGCGATGCGATTGCCCAACCGCACCGCTTCGGACAGGTCATGGGTGATGAAGATGGTGGTCTTCTGCATCTGCCCCTGGAGCCGCATAAGCTCGTTCTGCATGTCCCGGCGTATGAGGGGGTCCAGGGCGCTGAAGGGCTCGTCCATCAGCAGGATTTCCGGGTTGCTGGCCAACGCTCTGGCCAGGCCGACGCGCTGCTGCATGCCGCCGGACAGAGCGGAGGGCCGATACTCGCCCCACTCGCCAAGCCCCACAAGCCCCAAGACCTCTTGGGCCCGCTCTGAGCGGCTTTCCAAGGGAACTTCCTGGATTTCCAGGCCCCACGCAGTGTTTTCCAGCACGGTGCGATGGGGCAGGAGGCCGAACTGCTGGAAGACCATGGAGGTCTTGGTGCGCCGGAAGTTCGTCAGCTCCTCGTCGCCGAACGCCAAGACATCGTCATCGTCTACAAAGACGGAGCCGGTGGTTGGGTTGATGAGGCGGTTGATGCAGCGGACTATGGTGGACTTGCCGCTTCCGGAGAGGCCCATGACCACGAAGGTCTCCCCGTCATGCACGTCGAAGCTGACGTCCTGCAGGGCCACGACGCAGTTGTAGGCGGCCTGGGCCTCCCGCCTGGACATCCCGGACACCCGCTCCACCAAGTCCGGCCCTTCGCCCTCGCCAAAGACCTTCCAAAGGTTTCGGACCCGTACGCGAACCGAGCCCGTTGAGGCGTCGCTTAAGGAACTCGCAGGCGATTCTATAGCCATCAACTCCCTTCGCGGTTCAACTACAGTTCGTGGCCAGTCCGTCAGTCAGCGAGGCGGTTGCGATGCCGTTCCGTCTCCCTATTCGCGGCATCGAGGAATTCGTTGCCGCCCTTGGCAAGGACTTCCCCAGGAAAGTCCTAAAACCTCCATTATGGTGACGGCACTGTAGCTGATAGCGGGTTTCTTGTCGCTGGAAGCCTCACTTAGCTCGGGCAAGGTGATGAACCCTTCGGGCCAGTCACCCGAGGGAGCGGTGAGATCTGAGTCTTGAACTACTGGCACGTCGAAGGCTTCAATGTGGGAGACATATTCTGGGGAGTGCTTTATCCAGCCAGTCCGATTCTGGCCCTATTCCTTAGCCTCGCCAGCATATATGTACTCCTCGTCAATGCTTCACGCCCCCGAGCCCGGCAGGTCTTCCCGGACGGGGAGCAGTAAGCGGTTGCCCAAGCGATAGCATCAGGAAACACCGTGGGGCTGGCGGACGTACCGCCGAGAGTCCGGTCGTCCGACAGAAGACCGTGCTCCTGCACGAGCTCATACTCGACGGGCGCGTCATCTGCCTCCTCGATGACATCGGTCCCGATCGGCTTCCCCATGACCATCCTGATTGTATCGAGGAGCGCTGACTGGCGAGTCCGAAGTGCTGATCAAAATCGTTGGACCAGAGGTGCGCGGGCTCGATGATATGCGAGTGGAGGTGGCTGTCCAGCACGTCTCGCGGAACGTCCTTAGAGGTGATGCCCGCCAGGTATTCGCCAGGGGCGCTGCCTCCAATACTGCGGTTCGTCCGTGCCGTGAGCGGCGTCTTGTTGACGATCGAGTCGCAGCGCGCGGGCTCTATCCCGTGCTCACCGCACCACTTCTGCGGGAAGATGTGGTGGATGTCGATGCTCTCGTCAAAGTAGGTCTGGATCGACGACGCCTCGCCCGTCATCCAGTCGCGGGCGCCGTCGCACAGCAGCAGTGCGTACACGCCCTTGTATGCAGCGCTGTTTCGGTTGCGCAGGGTGAGCAGCCGGGCCGGAGCGAACGCAGCGTCATAGACGGTCAACGGCTCTGGCCCACCATCCCGAATCCAGCTCACGACGTCGGGGAGATCGCGGGCGAACCGCGTCTCGGTTGCACCCCGTACAGCTCTCCGAGCACGCCGCACCAGTACCAGCGTGCGAGCTTCTCCCGAGCACCCCAGCCGTACCACCTCCCACGACGCAGTTGACCTGGCACCGCGCCCTCGTCCACCAGCCCCACGAGGCGTCGCCATCGGGGTGGCCGCCGTGCGGGAGGGCTACCATGTGGCCGTCTCGGTCACCGACGAGGGCCGGGGGATAGTCGCCGAGCGTCTGCCGCACCTGTTCCGGAAGTTCTCCCGCATCGACGGCGAGGACCGGAGACGGGACATCGCGGGGTCGGGCCTGGGCCTCGCCATCTGCAAGGGGATAGTGGAGGCCCACGGGGGCCGGATATGGGCCGAGAGCGACGGGCCGGGCTTGGGGGCGAGGTTCACCTTCACGATTCCGGTGGCTCAGGACGCCGGTATCGGGGCCGCCAATCTCCCGGTGCGCTCCAGGCGGGCGGAGAGGGAGCGGACGCGCATTCTCGCGGTGGACGACGACCCGCAGATGCTGAGGTACGTGCGGGACGCCCTAACGAAGGCGGGCTACACGCCTGTCGTAACCGGAGACCCGGAGGAGGTCTCCCGGCTCATGGCGGAGGAAGAGCCCCGTCTGGTCCTGTTGGACCTGATGCTGCCGGGCAGCGACGGCATGGAGCTGATGAAGGAGATCCGCGAAGTCTCCGACGTGCCGGTCATCTTCCTCTCCGTCAACGGCCAGGAAGAGACCATTGCCAGGGCCTTCGAGAATGGGGCCGACGACTACGTGGTCAAGCCCTTTTCGCCGATGGAGCTTGTGGCGAGGATCAAGGCGGCCCTGCGCAAGCGGGAAGCCCCCGAATGGGCCGAGCCGTCGGAACCCTTCGTGCTGGGAGACCTAACCATCGACTACGCCGAGCGTCGCGTGACTCTGGCCGGGCGTCCCGTGCAGCTGACGGCCATCGAGTACGGGCTGCTCTTCGAGCTTTCGGTCAACGCCGGTCGCGTGATGACCTACGACCGGCTGCTGCAACGGGTCTGGGGTCTGCGGACCTCCGGCGACTCGCGGCGGGTGCGCACCGCCGCCAAGCAGCTCCGCCGCAAGCTGGGCGACGACGCCAACAACCCCACATACATCCTCAACGAGCCCCGCGTCGGTTACCGCATGCCGAAGGGGGAGATGCAGGAACGGGAGGAGGCGTGACAGAGTTGAAAGCCAGAGGTGGGGCCACCATGACGCTCGTTGTGTTCCTCCGCCCTGTCACGCCATAATGCTTGGGTCAAGGGCCTCGGCAGGCTCACAGGCTGCCCAGCCACATCTCGAAGACGGTTCTGCCTACCGTCAAAATAGGCCCACCACGAACCCCCTACATCAGAGTATGGAAGCTCCCGCGAACCCATTGCCTCCCAATGGGTGGAGAGCATCGGACTGGGTGTCGTCGTGCTCAGGGGCAGGCAACTGACAAGGCCTCGGGCCAAGCGGCGGCGCAGAGGTGCTACGCGCCCCTCTGCCAGAGCCTGCGCCCGGTGGTGGCGAGGACCAGTGGGATCATTACGGCGACGAAATCCCAGATGACGTCACCGGGAGGGGTTCAGCCCTACCAGGGCGCCGACCTAGGCGCTGCTGTATAGTCCGGTTATTGCCGCAGGCGGGATGAAGCCTCCGGGCTACGTGACGACGTGGACTGGGGGGCGACCAGCCAACGCTTGCGCGGGCCGAATGGAGAGCGACTGGAGAAGCGGGAGGGAAAAGTGTGAATATCCGGAGCCTTCTTTACTCGGTAGCCAAGCTCATGGGCGACGTGAACGCCGTCAAGAAAGGCAAGGTCGGAAAGCGAATCGGCCGCAGAGCTGCCGGAAAGCTCACAGGGCGAACCCTAGGGAAGTGGTTCAAGTGACGCACGCTCCAGTGTGAGTTTCCCAAAGCCTGAGGCTCGCGAGAGGCAACGGCGCCATCGCTGCGTTGCCGGGTTGGCGTCCGTCCAGGACCGAGCACTATCCATCACTTGCCTGTGATGAAGACAGGTTTCTTATCGTCAATACCCGATACGATGTTCGGCTCGGAGGTAAGTTCTCTGACACGGGTGGGATGAAACACGGCATCCAGGTGCCAGCGATGCTACTGGATGTCCATACCATTCCAGGAATGTCTGGCTCACCTGTGTTTGGGGAGTACACAGGATTATGGAACCCGTCGGACTTGAGCGCGCGCACGCTCACGGCCAGCTCAGCATTTGGCACAAGCCGCATGTTTTTGGGCTGCCATAGCTCCAGGGTGGCGAAGCTCGAAGGGAGGAGTGGCTTGGGCCTATGCCACCAGAAGAATGCCCATAGAGGAAATCTGCCGCACCAGGCATAAGGGACAGCGATTTCCGAGAAATGACATAGGATTCACTTATGAGTGATGTGTCCTTCCAAGGTGCACCAAATTGGCGAATGTTACTGACGAGCTACACAACCTACTTGATTCCAAGGGACCTGCTAACGAACTGAGGAAAGCGAACAGAGGTAATGGGCAAGTTTCTGGAAGAAGAAAAACGACACCAAATCCTATTTAAGAAGACTTCGGCGTACTTCACAGAGGCCGCAAGACCGGTAGGTCTTTATCGAGGAAAGCCTCGGCCATTCTGCCTTCCCGTAGACCGCGCCGAGGAAAACCTTTCTAGGGAAATTCGTGCTGGCGCGCTGGACTACTTCAAACGGGAACGGATCAAGTGGCACGATGGACGAGAATCAGCTCCGAGCAATCATCTTTGCAGTTCTCAAGTGCAATGCGTCAACTTTCTATATCCATTCGCGGATAAGCCGGAAGCACTGCGCACTCTCCTAAGTCCCATCTTCCCTAACATCCAATCAATGCTGCCGATGGAAGGAGAAGGTCAATTCGTCTCGTTCGAGTGGATAGGTCTGGACAACTATCTCGGGGAGAAGATTCGTCGAAACAGTAGCCGTACTAGAGGAGCCAACTTCACCAGTGCTGATGCAGCCTTAATGTTCCGTCTTGCCGATGGAACACGGCAGATAGTGTTGATCGAGTGGAAATACACAGAGTCCTACAATCCCACCTGGCTAGGGATTGCCAGGAGCGGAACCAATAGGATGGACATCTACAGACCCTTGTACGACAGACCGGAGTGCCCTTTAGACAAGAGTAAGGTTCCAAACTTCTGCGACCTATTCTATGAGCCGTTTTACCAACTCCTTAGACAACAATTGCTTGCCCACGAGATGGAGCTGGCACATGAGTTGGGAAGCGATCTTGTGACGGTGCTGCATGTGGCTCCAGCTTACAATCGTGACTTCCACAGGGTTACGTCGCCTGGGTTGGAGCCACGCGGCAACTCCAGCATCGAGGTCTGGAAGGGACTGGTGAGACAGCCGGATCGATTTGTCAGCGTGTCCACTGAAAGGCTATTTGGTGATTTCCCCGTTGACAGCCATCCAGAGCTTGCCGCTTGGTGGCAATACATTAGCGACCGTTATCCGTGGCTTCGACACCAAGACCCGGGAGGAGAAAGGGAACTCCGATGACGCAGATCCCATTCTGGCCATTCGTAGCGGTCCTCGTATTCCTGGCGGGCTGCATAGACCGGCCGCACAGGGCACGCGCCGCGGCAGACTCGTCGCTCCGGTCCGAGCACCAGTTGGAGCGCGTGATACGCGAAGGCTAGGAGTGTTCAGGATGGCGCGACGCAAGCAAGGCCGCTCCCGAAGCCAAACCCGGCAGCCGCAACAACATACTCCGAAGCGCCAGGACGTCTTTTAGGTTTTACTTCAGCCTATGCCTAGAACCACAACCAAACTGACAACGGCGGTCGAGGAGTACTTCTCAGACCTGCGCCGCATCCGGGCGTCGGGTGGGGCCACCGGTGAACGGCCGTACTATCCGGCCTTTACGAACCTGCTCAACGCCGTCGGCAGCGTGCTCAAGCCCTAGGTCTTCTGCGTCAGCGAGGTCTCCGACCAGGGTGCGGGCCACCCCGACCTCGGCCTTTACGCCAGGAAGCAGTTGCAGAAAGGAACGCCGCGGCCCGGCCAGGCCCCGGCGAGGCGTCGTGGAGGTCAAGCCCGCCGGCGACGACGCCTGGTTGACGGCGTCGGGCGACCAGGTAAGCCGCTACTGGGGTCGATACAGGCTGGTGCTTGTCACTAACACTCGGGAATTTGTGCTGGTGGGCGAGGACGCCCAGGGCAATCCAGTGAAGCTGGAAACCTTCAGGCTTGCGGAGTCGGAGCAGGAGTTTGAGACCAAGCTCGAGAGGCCACGGGCCTTCGCCCGGGACGTTGGAGCAGGACTAGGCGAGTACCTGTGCAGGGCGCTGGCCCACACGGCGTCCATTGTGGAGCCGATGGACCTGGCGTGGCTTCTGGCCTCCTTTGCCAGGGACGGGCTGGCAAGGGTAGAGGCCGCGGGCGCCGCGCCGTCGCTCAACGCCGTGCGCACCGCCCTGGAGGAGGCCCTGGGCGTCCGCTTCGAGGGCGACCGCGGCGCGGCCTTCTTCCGCTCAACGCTGGTGCAGACCCTATTCTACGGCGTCTTCTCTGCATGGGTGCTGTGGGCTCGCCAGACGCCGCCGCCTACAGGACAATTCGACTGGCGCACCTCCGTCTGGCACCTGAGAGCCCCCGTCCTGCGGGCCCTATTCCAACAGCTGTCCGACCCCGGCCGCCTGCAGCCCCTGGGACTTGTCGAGCTGCTGGACTGGACGGCCGCGGCCCTAGACCGGGTCGACCGCGCGGCCTTCTTCGACCGCTTCGACGCCGGTGAGGTCGTGCCATATTTCTACGAGCCCTTCCTGGAGGCCTTCGACCCCGACCTCCGGAAACAACTCGGCGTCTGGTACACGCCCGCCGAAGTGGTGCGCTACATGGTCGCACGGGTGGACATGGCGCTGAAGGAGGACCTGGGCATCGCCGACGGCCTGGCCGCCGACAACGTATACGTCCTGGACCCCTGCTGCGGCACCGGGACGTACCTCGCCGAGGCGCTGCGTCGCATCGCTGCCAACCTCCAAGAGAAGGGACTGGGCGCCCTCGTCGGAGCGCACGTGAAGCAGGCCGCTACCCAAAGGGTGTTCGGGTTCGAGATCATGCCTGCGCCTTTCGTCGTGTCGCATCTGCAGGTGGGCCTGACCATGCAGGCGCTGGACGCCCCCCTGTCCGATGACGGGACTGAACGGGCCGGGGTTTATCTCACCAACGCCCTCACCGGCTGGGAGCCAAGCGTGCAGAAGCCGCTGCCCTTCCCGGAGCTCGAGGAGGAGCGGGACCGCGCCGAGAGGGTGAAGCGGGACACGCCGGTCCTAGTCATCCTGGGCAATCCGCCCTACAACGGCTTTGCGGGCATGGCGGTCGACGAAGAGCGGGAGCTAACCAGGGCCTATCGTACTACCAAGCGGGTGCGGAAGCCGGAGGGCCAAGGGCTGAACGATCTGTACGTGCGATTCTTCCGCATGGCGGAGCGTCGCATAGCTGAGAAGACGGGCCGGGGCGTGGTGTGCTTCATCTCCAACTACTCCTGGCTGGACGGCCTCTCCTTCACCGGCATGAGGGAGCGATACCTGGAGGCCTTTGACACCATCCGCATAGACAACCTCAACGGCGACAAGTACAAGACTGGGAAGACGACTCCCGAAGGCGCTCCTGACCCAAGCATCTTCTCCACGCCGGGCGATCCGGTGGGCATCCAGGTGGGCACGGCGATTACGACTCTGGTGCGCAAGGCCGACCACCACCCAGCTAAGGAGGTCGGCTTCCGTGACCTGTGGGGACAGGCCAAGCTCTCAGATCTGACGGCGACTGCCGATGCGGAGCCAAGTGAGCTTTACGATGCGTTCGAGCCGAGCCTGCCACTGAGTCTGCCGTTTGCGCCAATGACCGTAAGCGGTGGGTGGTCCGACTGGCCTGCACTGCCTGACTTGTTTCCGATATCGTTTCCGGGTGTACAGAGCAAGCGGGATGCGTTTCTGATTGACATAGAGCTGGACAAACTCAAGGCAAGACTAGGAGAATACTTCGATTCCTCAGTTAGCAGTAATGCGATTAAAGCGAATTACCCATCCGCGATGAAGAGTTCATCTGGATTTGTGGTTTCCGATGCCCAGAAGGTAAGGGACTCACTGGTTGCCCGTGGTGGACCTATAGACGCGAATTTTGTGCGGCATGCTTACAGGCCTTTTGATGGAAGATGGCTTTACTGGGAAGCAGGACACGGGCTTCTCGGTCGCCCAGTACCCGACTATAGACCCCACTTGTTCGACAACAATCGATGGTTAGTTGCGCAACATAAACCACGTAGAGATTGGTCCCCGCCACAGATTATCTCAAGTATGGGCTGCCTAGACCTGATAGACCGTGGTGCAACTTGTATCCCCGCTTGGCTCCGCGAGGAAGGCATGGCCCTCGACGGAGGCGGGGAGCAGCGCCGCCCCAACCTGTCGGACCCGGCCCTGCGCTACTTGGACCGCCTGGGCCTGGGGGTAGATGACCTGTTCCATCACGCCCTTGCCGTTTTGCACTCTCCTTCCTACAGGAACGACCACGCCGGCGCACTCAGGATGGAGTGGCCTCGCATCCCGCTGCCGGGCTGGCCGGACGGCGGTACGCCCGGAGCCGACGAGGAGTTGAAGGCCTCGGCCGCCATAGGCCGGGAGCTCGCGTCGCTCCTTGACTCGGAGACCCCGGTCCCGGGCGTCACGACGAGCGCCCTGCGGCCGGAGATGTCGGCAATCGCGGTGCCCACAACCGCGGACGGCGGCAACATGGCCGCAGACGACTTCTCGCTGACGGCGGGCTGGGGCCACTTCGGTCAGGGAGAGGCCGTAATGCCGGGCCAGGGGCGGGCCGTGGAGCGTCCGTTCACGGCGGAGGAGCGGGCTGCATTGGGCAGCGCGGCAGACGCCCTCGGCGACACCACCTTTGACGTCCACCTCAACGACCGCGCCTGCTGGCGGAACGTACCCGCTGCCGTGTGGAGCTACAAGCTGGGCGGGGTACCAGGCGCTCAAGAAGTGGCTCTCCTACCGCGAGCGAGGCGTTCTGGGCAGGGCGCTCAAGCCGGAGGAGGTGCAGCACTTCACGGACACAGCGCGCCGTATTGCGGCGATACTGCTGCTTACCGACACGGTCCTGTGAGGGAAATAGCGCAATGCCGGATGCAAGACACCACTTTCCTGACCAAAGCCACATAGACCAAGTTCGCGATGCCCTCTGGAGGGATTCCCTCAACAAGTGACAGCAGGTGTCATGCAAGAACGCATCCGGTGGGCAGCGACTTACATGGACGACGAGGAGTGGTGTCGACGCACAGCTGTGGATTTGAGCCTCGGGGGCACTGTCCTTCTCCAAGGAGGTCTACGGACCCAAAACGCACGGCTTGGAAGTCAAGGGTGACTCGGCAAGACTGGGAAACCCCGCCCTGGTTCCGCTGGTGAAACGCGTGCTCGCATATAAGAATGTGGATGGCTTTGCTTTGGTGCTCGAATCCTCCCGCCTTGCATTGCATCTGTACAAGCCAATTAGTGCCCGCGTAGATGGGGGCATCCTGACTTCTCAGCAAACCCTTTCAGAGGAACTCATCGAAGATCTGGAGTCTGCTGGCGCTGGCTGGGACACCGTTCTCGTGCCTATACAGAGTCGAGCCGGATAAGCCTGTATAGTCCAACCCAACCCTTCAACACTCAGAAGCGGCGCCTCTCAACATCACTAATCGGAAGGCAATTCGGTCGTCTGACCCGCCACCTCAACGAGCCGCGCCAGTGCGTTCGCCAACAGCATCTGTCGTGGCGTTCGGCAGCTGACTCGGACGAGGTCAGGGCTCGCCACCACCACCGCGAGACAACGCGCACGTGACGTAGCCACGTTTAAGCGATTAAGGCTGTAGAGGAACTCCATCCCGCGAGGCGCTTCTTCAGCTGAGCTAGTTGCCATGGAATAAATGGAGATTGGGGCCTCCTGACCTTGAAACTTGTCGACCGTACCCACACGCACACCGGGACATGCTTCCGATATGGCGCTGACCTGCGCGTTGTAAGGCGTGATCACCAGCACGTCGTTGAGGCTTAGTGGCTGTTCGATGCCTTGGTCATCGACCCAAGTGGGTTTAGCCAAAAGCAGGTCATCGATCAGGTGCTTGATGGCTTCTGACTCTTCCTCAGAGTCGCTACTGTGACCTTCGTGCGGCTCCGGGACGAACCGAACGCCCGTACCCGTTAGGAGGCCCTGGCCCGAGACGTGCTGCACTTCGCGCCCTGGGTGCGAATGGAGCAAGCTGTCGTAGAAGACCTCGGATGTGTAGCCGCAGATGTCTGGATGAAGGCGCCAGGTTCCGTCCAGGAACAGGCCCAGTTCAGTAGGCATCGTGTTGTGAGACGCCTGATTGCTCAGGCGATGATCGTCGAGGACGTGAGCCAGAGCCGAGACGCCTGCACCCGGTGGGTGGACGCCTTGTAAGGGCTGGTCGAGCTGCTGCGGGTCTCCGAGCAGCACGAGGCTCGAAGCTGCGGAGGATGCCGCGATAACGTTGGCGAGAGACATCTGGCCTGCCTCATCCACGAAGAGCAAGTCGACCGCTCCTTGCATGTCTTCACGGCACCAGAGCCAGGTCGTGCCGCCGACGACGTCGACTTCGTCGGCGATGAGCCCGTCCCTGGCCGCAGCGGGCGAGCCAAACGGAATCGCGCCGGCAAAGGTTGGTGGGTCATCTGAAGCATGCCGCTGGCCGATCCGGATAGGCACGCCGCGCTTTTCAGCGACCTCTGCTGCCTTCTCGAGCAGCTGTCCAATGACCTTGTGGCTGGTTGCCGTGACGCCAATCCGCTTCCCAGCCGTCACCAAGTCCACGATCATCTGCGCACCGACAGAGGTCTTCCCGGAGCCGGGCGGCCCCTGCACAGCGAGGTAGCTCCCATCGAGCTGAGCGACAAGGCGGCGAGCTGCTGCTTCCGGCAGTTCACCTGGGAGAGAAAGACTGCCGCTATCAGTCTGTCCAATACTTGGTGGCTTTCGAAGCAGGAGGTCTCGGGCGGCGCGGTAGGATCCCGGTGTATCGATTCCGTTGTCGATAACCCACTCGGCGATACGGCGCAGGTTAGCTTCGTGGTCGGTTGTGCGGACAGCTTCCAGCGGCACCAGTGATGTCGGCGCCGGTGGCTCCGCGTTCATGCCGCGTTTGATCTCGATCGTGCCAGCGTCGTCGTCGATTGCGACAACCGTACCGACAGTCTGACCATCCCGCGCGGGGTCGCGCGGGGTCGAACCTGCGGTGATTTTGTGATCCTGTGGGGGAAAGCGGAAGCGATAAATGAAGGACTGCTTCGCCTGACCTACTACTCCTTCAGCCACAAGGGATCCGAGAGCGTCGGGCTCCGTTATGCGTTCCTCGTCGGTGAGATCATTGAGCAAGTAGAAGTAGCGCCACCACATGGACTTCTCTTCCCGCCGGTGCCAGCTGAGTAGCTGCGCAAGAAGCCAACGCCCCTGCGCCTCAGCGCTACGACTTGTTGGATCTTCCGACAAGCCCGCGATCAGCTTCTCGGTTAGCTCTAAGGTCTGCGCCAGCGAAACCGCCAGTTCTGCGCTCGGAGTGCCGGTCTCAGGCAGAGGTCTGGGAAGCCCCTCACCGAGGCTGGCTGCCAGGTGCGCCCGCTGCTCCTCCAACCAGTCGCGTAGCCGCCAGGTAGAGACGCAATCGTCTTTGTTGTAGTCGGCAATCCGCTGCAGGACATCGGGGTCGTCTTCGACCTCGCCTCCGAGCTCGAGCCAGGTCTCGAAGGCGACGATGCTCGAGCCAGCGTCCCGAAGATCAACCGTGCGGGTGAAGCCGTAAAGGGGTTCGAGCTTCTTAATCGAGTAGCTTTCGACTGAGGCGCGGATGCCCTGTCGCGCAGCTCGGAACAGATCGACAAAGACGCCGCCACGCAGGAGCCTGTCGACTTCGTCCTCACGCGTACCGTAGCGCCCCATGAGACGACGCACGGCGGTCTGCTCGTAGGCAGCGTAGTGGTAGATATGAAGGTTGGGGTCGGCTTCCAGACGCAGCATGACGAGATCGATGAACGCCTCGAACGCCTTGCGCTCCGCATCGAGAGTGACCTCACCACTCCTCTCGATGGACCAAAAGGAATGAAACGTCGGCTGACCCGCTGAGTCGAGGAGCGAAGGTTCGATGACGCCAAATAGGTAGTCGATTCCGTCGTCCAGCGCAAAAGGGTCTCCTTCGATATCGAAGAAGAGGTCACCAGCTGATGGAGGCGGCAGGCTAAGCAAACCCAGACCAGCCTGGTAGTCACCTTCTCTGGTTCGAGGCAGGTCAAGACCCTCGGAGATTACCTCTCCCTTCTGCTCGCCCTCGACCTGGATGCGTGCCTGCTCACGTATGCGCGTCACGCCTTGAGCGGTGCTGCCGCGCAGCGGGGGATCGAGCGGCAATGAGACGCCTGCTAGTGCCGTTCGCGTGTCGATCTCGCGGTCGCGAAGATGGCGGCGCTGGTTGGAGGAGATGCCGGCGACGAGCGATAGATCGTCCGTCGCGCGCAGATGGTTACGGCAAACCTCGCTCCAGCGGCAGACATCGCAGTGCTCCACAGGATCGGGCCGGGAAAGGGGCGGATAGACCGGTTCGTCTTTGGCGAGGAGCGCCTCGAACTCTGCCTTGACTAGGCGGTAATAAGCGGCATAGTCATCCACGCGCAGTTCGACCTTTTCCCGCTTGCTCCCGCCCAAAGCGAGGTACATGTACTCAGGCTTGGTGCCCTGTGCTGCGGCGAGGAGGTCACTGTAGAGACACAACTGCAGCACAGCTGAGCCTTTAGCGTGCCGCGCAAGCTTTGTATCCCAAACCTCGTAGCTCCAGCCTCCGAGGTCGCTTGGACGATCGACCTTGATCAGAAAGTCAGGGTGGCCTCGACATTTTCCATCGAAGAGAGCCGCCTGGTAGACAACGTCATCGCCGCGACTCATCGCGATGAATGTGGCCTCAGTCGCTTGGCGCAGGCGGTCGCCCGGATCCGAAACAGAGGCGTCAGGCTCGATTCTCGTGATGCTGGCCCCCGAATCCTCGAGCTCCGCGAGGAAGCGCGCCTCATGCTGGAGACCGCGCTTAGCAATTCGATCAAGTTCGGGGTCGACCCGCATCGGCCGCTGGACGAGCCCGTCGGTTGCGGCGCGGTCAAGGTTCGTCAGGTGCTCGCAGGCCAAGAAGCCAACGAGATCAGTAGCCGAGTAGACTAACTGACCATTGATAATTTGCATCGCGGAGTTCTCACTGAAATATGGGAGCAGGCCATCAGGCGGCTCCTACCTGTAACCCGAACAAGACGTCGAGGACGCCCCAAACCGACCTCCTCCGGCCCAGAGAAGTGATTTGCCGACCGGGGAATTCGTTTTCACTTAACTATGGTGAGCAGAGCAATAATGAGCAGTCCAATCGTCATGCCCAACGCAGTCATACCAACAAGTCTTGACAGCTCACCAAATCCGCCCGGAGCAAGGCAAAACTGGATGAGATCTGAGATTGAGCATCTCGAAGTTCAGGCATCCCAACCTCCCGCATCTTGTCCACAACTGCCTTCATGCCTTCGGCAACCTCCTGCAATCCGCTCGTAAGGCTAGCGGCAAGGCGTCACGATACGCCGGTGCCTTTGCCAGGCCCTCCGCGCGACCATTGATCTGCCGCACTGCGCGCGTGGCGTCCTTCGCCCAGCGATTCACCAAGCCCCACACTTCGCCGGCAGCAGTTCCCGGTCCTCGAGCTTCATGTGGAGAAACCCAGTGCGAATCGGTGGGCGCGACGTTGTAGCGCGCGGCCGATGCTCGCTTCGGGAAGCTGTTCACCTGGCACACCCAACGCGGCTGTGAGGCCCTCGCGATCCTCGCAGGTCAGAGTGAAGCGGCCGCACATGCCGGAAGCGTACCAGACTAGGAACTCCGCGTGACCGGAGGCGATCTGGTCTCCATTGACGGTTCAGTCGCTACGAGACCATTTGCCCTACGGGGAAAGCAGTGAAGGTAGGATTTCGTGGTTAGTGGACAATAGCTCAGCAGTTTGGAGAGGCGCGTAAGGCTAGTTCGTCAGATATCAGCATTCGTCCCCGATTTCGGCTATCGAGGGGGTGAGGAACTGTCTCACCTCGAATCTGTATGCAGGCAGTGAGCGTCCAGGGACTGGCAGAGTCATTCAGAGAGCATCCTCGGGTTATGCTTGGGACATGACCTAACGCGCGAGGTGAGTTCGAGCAGCACCTCTCAACCATTCAGCAGTACACCGCACTCGGCCTCAGCGAAGCCGACACGCGGAGCCACCTGATTGATCCGCTACTTCGAATCCTCGGCTTCTCGGATGTCAGGCACCTTCGAAGGGAGGTGCTGATCCCGGCAACCAAGGAGTTCCTCGACTACGAGCTTCGAGTCGATGACAAGCCTGTGATGATTGTCGAGGCGAAGGCAGCACGGCACTCGCTGTCGGAACGGGATGCCGCCCGGTGCGTCCAATACGCAAGCGTGCTCGGCGTGCGCTGGTGCGTGATCACAAACGGGATGACCTGGATATTCTACGACTCGCACGTGACTGGTTCACTGAACGATAAATGGATTGCAGAGGTCCCGCTTGACGGAGACGAGCTTGGCGTAGATCAAGCGTGGGCAGTCTTGTCGGTCTTTTCCCGGGAGTCTTTGGTTAAGCCGAACCCCATCACGAATCTCCTCGTGGAGCGGGCCGTGGCCGACGAATTAACCCGTCCTGACTCGAAGGCAGTCAAAGGCCTTCTGGGTTCGGTGAAAAAGCGCTTCGGGGAGCGCATGTCCGGCGAAGCCGTCCTGAGCGCTATCAGGCGGGTCTTCCTCGCTCCTGCAACTGTCGTGGCGGCCAGGGTAGAGGACGAACCAGCCAAGGACTTTGAGCCCCTATCTGCTAGCACGCCCAAAAGCCGGAGGCCTCCTGAGGAGGCTGGAAGGCCCTCCCGGCCACGACGCAGGCCAAGGACTGAGTCGTTTACTGGACGGAGGGTGATTGCCTTCACGCTGCGTGGGGCACGGCATGAGGTCAAGAATTGGCGAGGCCTCTTGCAGGGAGTCTGTGGCATTGCAGCAGCCGAAGTCGGAATTGAGCGCTTCCGGGACCTCGTGATACCGATTCGAGGTCCGAAGCGCATTTACTTTGCGACGGAGCGTCAAGAGTTGCGCTCACCACTTCCCATCCACGGCGGGGCAATGTTTGTTGAAGGAAACGTAAGTGCGAACCGAGCCGTCGATCTTGCCCGCCGAACGTTAGCTGCAACACTCGGCAGCGACGTAGAACTGGCTATCGAGACTGCATCCCTTTCAAGGCCAGAATAAGCGATGGGCGGGCCGACTCTTTCAGGACACAGGGACCGGCGGGGCTCTGGTCCGGCTTCTCGGTGCCTGCCGGAGATTCGAGATGGGACAGCTTCGCTTCCCATCGATGACTGAAATCGGTGTCGAGCGTTGAGATCTGCCGGAACCACTTCGACGGGCTCTAGTCACGTTTGGCCCTGACCGAGAGTGCCCTAGGGAACCCCCCGTTACTCCAAGTAGAGCTGGCAAGGTTCTGGACCTCCGCGTCATCCCGTGAGTGAAGATCGCCTGAGCCTTCGACGCTGCTGTGTTACGCCAAAAGGAGTGGGCCAACTGGAGGTCCTCGGTCACGAGTTCCAGATGGGAGCGCACCCACGGGGAACATCCGAGCGCTTGTGTTCATATACTTATACTTAGGTAAAGTCCGTAACGGCGAGAGTCCAGATGAGCAAGCGAATTAGCGTGGCGGCTATGGCAGTGGCGGTTCTTGTCTTCATCGCAGCGTGCGGATCCGACGCAACCCCCACGCCCACACCCGCATCCCCGGCGGCCACCCATACGCCCTCAACGGCGACTCCTACGGTGAGCGACCCTGACTCGGTTCAGGCAACTCTCCTGCGGTATCAGGACCGTTGGGAGCGTTCCGGCATCACGGATTACGACTACACGGGCGCGTGGTCCTGCTTCTGCCCCCAGGAGTATCTTGCCGACGTGGCAGTTACCGTACGTGGCGGGGTTGTCACGAGCGTTGAGTTTGCAGGTGAGGAGTTCACGGTTGTGCCCCCGTTGCCGGAGCGATTCGTTCCCGTCGAGGAACTATTCGCGCTCCTGCAGGACGCCGTTACGCGAAACGCCGCGCGCATCGAAGTGTCCTACGACGAACGCTACGGCTACCCCGCAGAACTGTTCATCGACTACGACGAGCGCATGGCGGACGAGGAGACGAGATTCGTCATGCGCGGGTTTACGCTCCGGTAGCCACCACACGCGTGTAACCTATGCCCATGCCAGACCATGGCATGCGGAGCGACCAGTCCCTGTTCGTTACTCCGCGACTCGCGACTCAGAGCAGGCGGCAGGCGCCCGCTACCTTCAGCCCGGCGATGTGGGGTCCTACCCAGCAGACATGCGCCAGCCCCGAGGAGCGACCATCCCTTGCAGGCAGTAGGTCTCGGCGTGAGCGTAGTGGTCGGGCTTGCCGTGCTCGAGTTTCACCAGCTCCGAGCTGGCAGAGGCGACGACCGCGACCGCAAGATGCTCACGTAGCCCGGCAGCCACGTTCTGCCTCGTAGCGAATGGTCGGTGATCCGGGTTCCTGGAGGCACACTCAGGGCCGGTCATAGTGAGCTGGAATCCGGTCTACCCGATCCGCCGGTTCTGCAAGCCTGCGGTCTATCGATGGTTGGTGCCGGCGGGCGAAGGG
Source organism: Dehalococcoidia bacterium (assembly GCA_965197795.1). GTDB lineage: Bacteria > Chloroflexota > Dehalococcoidia > DSTF01 > WHTK01 > WHTK01. The sequence continues at coordinate 2,602,407 of OZ240228.1, forward strand.
CGTTTGACACGTCAGTCGGCTGCCCCTAGATTAGGGAAACCCTTTCCAATCATTATTCTCGCTCAACAAGTCGGAGGTTATTTATGGCGAAGTATCTCTTTGAGGTGTCCTATTCCGTCGATGGCAGCCAGGGTCTCCTCAAGGGCGGCGGCTCGGGCGTCCGCGACCTGGCCAAGCATCTCATCCAGTCCTTTGGCGGCAAGTTGGATGCCTTCTACTACGCCTTCGGAGATACGGATGCCATCATGGTCGCCGACCTCCCGGACGCGAAGAGCGCCGTGGCCGCCTCTCTTATCGCCAACAGTTCCGGTCGTGTAACCCTAAAGACCACGCCCTTGGTTACGGTCGAGGAGGTGGACGCGGCAACCGAGATGGGAGCCAACTTCCGGCCACTTGGTGCTTAGCGCCAGTAACTAAGAGCCGAGGAGTGGTCTTCGGAAGGGAACAAGAGCCGCGATGAATCGTTCCCCTTGGGCCTGCTGTCCAGCACGGGTCGGTTCGACCGCAGAGGTCCGGGAAGACTCATCTAGAGACCGATTAGACTTGAGCCCTGTCGCTCTCGCAGGCGTGTCAAGCGGCCCCACGCTCAAGAGCGCCCCCAATATAGACGGGCCAACCAATAAGATTTCCGTCAACGAGTTTTCGAAAATCTTCGGGTAGCGTAGAGGCCCGCGGTTAGGCCAATTCACTCCTTGACTTCGTCCAGCCGTAGAGTGAGTGATGTGTGCCACCGGATTAAGGGAGGTTGCACATGGAAACATTCGAAGAAGCCGTCCCCCTCTACCTCAAGGCCTGCGAGGTCGAGGGCAAGACTGACGCACAGTGCAGTCCTACGCCGAGACCCTCCGTCACTTCATCCGCGCAGTCGACCAACTCCAACTGCCCAACTCGGTAGAGCCTTCGGGCCGGCCCATGTCTACCTCTTCATGGGCTGGGTGCGCGACCGAGGCGTGAGCGCCGGTACCCAGCACCGCCGCCAGCGTGAGGTCAAGGCGTTCTTCTCCTGGTGCCGACGCCTGGACTACGTCGAGGAGAACCCGTTCATGCGGGTGCCGATGGTCCGGCGCGAGCAGAAGGTCGTCCAGCCCTTCTCAAAGGACGACCTAACGACCTTGCTTGCTGCCTGCAATCCCAAGACCTACGTGGGCTCTCGCATGAGGGCAATAATCCTCTTCCTCTTAGATACCGGGGTGCGTTCAAGCGAGCTGGTCTCGATTCACCTCGACGACATCCTCCATGACCAGCATCGGGTCCGGGTCCTGCAGGGGAAGGGCAGGAAGCAGCGCTGGACGGCGATCAGCGATGTGGCGCTTGAAGCCCTTCGAGGATATCTGGACGGATTCCGGGGTTGGTCAGACGAGCCTCTGTTCCAGACGGTGGACGGACGGCCCTTGCGGAACCACCACATGAACGTGATGTTCACTCGCCACGGCCGGAAGGCGGGCATCAGCCAAGTCAACCCCCACCGCTTCCGCCACACCTTCGCTACCTGGGCGATTCGGGTCAATGCCCGGGAGCTCGATGTCCAGTATTTGCTTGGTCACTCAAGCCCGATGATGGTCCGTCGTTACTCGGCGACCTACGACTCAGAGCAGGCGGCAAAGGCGCACGCTGCCTTCAGTCCGGCGATGCAGCTGTAGGGGGATCGGGGAAGGGTTGTAGGTCGGAATCGAGGGGGTGGAGCTGGCTACCTAGTGGGAGTCCCGCCTTCGCTGCCTAATGAATGTGTCCGTCAAATCGGGGTCGGGCAGTGTCGGTTCCAACTCATCACGATCTCATTCCGCTCTAAGGCTAGTGGCCGATCTTGTACACGCGACCTAGTCAGATCGGTCAGCCAGCGTAATCAAAGGGGGAGGTGGGCTGGTACAGCGCCGGGCAATAGAGGCCTGTAACTTGGGTATGTATACTTCGTTGCCAGGGTTTTGCGGCCGTTTGCGGCGCTCTAGTTGATTCGAGGGACGGAATGCGCATTGGGTTGCTTTTCAGCGGGGTGGCGGCAGTTATGGCTGGCGCCGCGCTGGCTATCTCCGTCATCGCCTTGGTGTCCAGGCCGGAAGATCTCGACGACGGCTACGAGTTCCGCCTGTCGGACCGGGCCGAGTTCACGGTAGGCTTGGTGCAGCAGGCGCTCCAGCGTTATGAAGACGAGGGAAGAGAAGCCACGTTAAGCTACTACAACTCCCCGGAGAGCGCGGTGGGGGAATGGTATGTCTTCATCTATGACGAGAATGACGAGGCCGTCGCCCATCTCAACCAGGACCTGCTGGGCCGGAACTTGAAGGGCGATCTAGGGGTCGACGTTACAGGCTACCGGTTCGGCGAGGTGATGGTCGGGGCTACGGAGGATGGTCTGTGGGTCGACTACCTGTTCCTCAACCCTGCCACCGGCAACCAGGAGTTCAAGCATTCCTGGGCGGTGCGCTATGACGGGCTGCTGTTCGGCTCCGGCTGGTACGAGGTCTTGCCCAGCTCGCCCTTGGACGCCACCAAAGCCGACCCAGCCGAGTACACGGTGGCCGTGGTGGATCGGGCTATCCGCTACTACAAGGCCCACGGCAGAGCGGGAGCGGTGCAATACTACAAAACCCCGGAAAGCGTGGATGGAACTTGGTACGTTTTTATCGTCGATGAGAATGACGAACTCATAGCCCACCCGGACCCATCCCTACTGGGCAGGCATGTTGATGAACTGGGCAACACCATTGACGGGGAGAGGTTCACAGATCTGGAGGTCACCGAAGCTGGGCTCTGGGTGGACTATCTGTTCCTCAACCCCGCCACCGGCCAGGATGGAATTAAGCATTCCTGGGCGGTGCGCTATGACGGACTGCTGTTCGGCTCCGGCTGGTACGAGTAACGGGGCGCGATCATGCCGCCGGAAGGGGCGCAAGCAGCGCTGGACGGCGATAAGCGAAGTAGCCCTTGATCCCCTTAGAGCCTACCTGGGCGACTTTCGGGGCTGGAGCGAAGGCCACCTCTTCCAGACCTTTCACGGCAGGGCTCGACTCCAGTGGCGCTTAGACTCGACTTACTCGTCGAACCCCGTATGCGACAACGCTCGCTCCAACGGGACGCCAGCCCTCAACAAGCGCTTTTAAACTGCGGCTGCGAGCGGCCAGATCGTTGGCTCGCATCTCTCCGAACGTCAAAGTGATCTCGCCGAACGGGAGCGCGTCGGTCGCCGCGTCTGCAAGCTTCGCCGCCAACGGCGCGAGCGCCGATGAGACAAACGTCCTGTAAGCCTCACATCGTGCAGTAGTACGGGCGTTCTAAACCCTTCCCTATGGTGCCGTATCCACCATATCCCACCATATCCCACCATTTCCCCATACCCCCCAATTCCTCCACCCTGCTCATCTCGCTCTCAGACGATTTTTCAAAAAATTCAATTTTTATCTGAGCTGCCCGCTACCTCGCACCACACAAAGTTGAAGAGTGGGATAGCTTCTCACGTGTGGTCACGATCTCGGCTCCTCCTGGATGGGGCGTGGTCACGTTTAAACGGGCGCCCTAAGGAAGTGTGCTCGGTCCCTGGGGCGGTGTTTACGGGCCGGGCGAGGCTCGGGGTGTGATCATACACACTAGGACCTCCGCCGCGTGGCAGGGGCGTGGTTCTGCACAGTCTCACTATCGTTCGCCTAGAGGACTGGTTAAGTCTCGCACAGGTGGAGCAAGACCTTCGGTCCTTCTAGAGTGAGGGGCCGGAGGTTTTCTTTTAGTTCCGATTAGCGCATTGCTTCTGTCAACAAGTTTTCCATAATCGCCGAGTAACGTAGAGGTTCGTAACGAACCTCACTGACACGTCGAGGATTGCGAACGCCTCACCTTGACGACCTCGGCGACGATTCATTTTGACAGCCATTTTGACAGCCACGGCCGCGAACTGGCAGGCACGGAGGTGCACATAACTGAACATAATGCCGGCCGACCGAATCTGCGGCGGACTGTGTTGGGCCTCAGCGGACGCTCCGATTAGAATTCACCCGGAAGAGGTCACTGGTTCAAGTCCAGTACCGCCCACCATCGCAAGCGCGACAACAGGTGAAGTCAGGCTGGCGACGTAGCCCCGGCCCGCGCCTGCCACACCCATCCCCTCATCTCATTGACGCCGCCGGGTGTGCTCGTCTAGCTTTGCTCGCACCGAAAGCCCTGCAGAGACGAACGGAGGCAACCGATGCAGCGCAGCACCGACAGGATCCTGACCACGCATCCCGGCCGGCTTCCCAACCCCGTAAACCACGCCGACGTCGTTGCGGCTCGCACCGGCAGCGACCGCGCCAAGTTTCTCGACCTGACCAAAGCCGGCGTCGTCGAAATGGTCGAAAAGCAGAAGCAGTTTGGCGTCGACATCATGTGCGACGGCGAGTTCTGGAAGGGCCGCGACCAGCAGTACTTCGACAGCCGCGTCACCGGCATCACGTCCCGGCCGCTCAACCCGGAGGAGCCGCCCTCGATGATGCTGCTGCTGCGTGAGCGCACGTCGCCCGAATTCAGCGCCTTCTACGAAATCTACAACCGCCTTGGTAACTCGCCGCTTCCGGGCGTTACAAACTCACCGGCGAGCCGGAAATGGGTCATCGTAGGCGACGTCAAGCCCGTCAACTCCGGGGCGATCGAGGAAGAGATCGAGACCGTCAAAGCCGGCATCGCCGCTGCCGGCGAGCGCATCGAGAACTTTTTCTATCCCGTCCTCGGCCCGGGCTGGCTCGACCACAGCATCTTCGACGAGTACCACAAGACAGAAGAGGAGTACATCTATTCGCTCGCCGAGCTGGCCAAGCACGACTTCAAAGCCGTAACCGACGCCGGATTCGTCCTCCAGATCGATGACCCCGGCCTGGTCGACACCTGGGGGATGATTTCCCCACCACCGACGGTCGAGGAGTACCGCAAGCGCGGGGCGCTGCGCATTGAGGCCACGAACTGGGCCCTCCAGGGCATCCCCGAAGAGCAGGTCCGCTTCCACACCTGCTGGGGCAGCTGGCACACGCCCCACGTTACCGACTTCCCCCTCAAAGACATCGTCGACATCATGCTAGACGTGAACGCATCGGCCTACTCGATCGAGGCTGCCGACGTGCAGCACGAGCTCGACTGGCACGTCTGGGAGGACCACAAGCTGCCGGAAGGCAAGGTGGTCATCCCCGGCGTCATCGCCCACAAGACGTCGACGGTTGAGCCGCCCGAACTGGTAGCCGACCGCATCGTCCGCTATGCCAGGCTCATGGGACGCGAGAACATCGTCGCCGGCGTCGACTGCGGTGTCGGTGGCCGCTGCTATCCCGACATCGGCTGGGCCAAGCTCAAGGCGCTGTCCGACGGCGCCGCCCTGGCGAGCAAAATGCTCTGGCCCTAAGGGGTCGTCCGACCAGACGGCGCCAAGCAAGCGGGGCCTCTGATTCTCTACCGTTTGCGGTTCGAAAACGGTAGACTAGGGCTCCGCGCCGAAGTGGCGGAACGGCAGACGCGCTACGTTCAGGGCGTAGTGAGCATTAGCTCGTGTGGGTTCAAATCCCACCTTCGGCACCACTTCGCGCGCTGGTAGCTCAGCGGATAGAGCGCTGCCCTGCGGAGGCAGAGGTCGAGGGTTCGAGTCCCTCCCAGCGCGCCACGCTCACCTAAAAGGCCGTCCCCAGGACGGCCTTTTCTTTCTGCAGACGTACTTCGCGGTCAGGGGTTCGCCGTCACCACGACCCAGTAGTGGCCGTAGTAGCTGTTCGGGTCGTAGTAGTAGCCGACGCCCGCTGCTATCGCGGTGGAGTTCGCCAAGATCGCGGCGTGCGACGAGCTGCTTAGCAGCCGGCTGGCCGCAACGGCGGGCGTCGGCTGTCCCGCCGAGAGCGCCTCTCCCTTGTACTGCCCCTCGAATCCCGCCGCCGCGATGCGGCCTGCCGGGGTCGAACCGCTGGGCGGATAATGCCCGAAGAAGCCAGTGGTGGCCATGAACTCCGCGTAAGCCATCGCCGCTGCCGTCAATGTCGCGTCGAACTGCAGCGCTGGGATGCCGTTCTCAATGCGGAACCGGTTCACCAGCGTCAGCGCCTCCGACGGGTAGAGCGCGGTATCGATCTCCGGCTCCGGCGTCGGCGTGGGCACCTCAGGAGTCGATGCGTAACTCGTCGGCTCCGCGGTCGCCTCAGGCTGCGGTGTAGCTTCGTCTGTGGCCTCCTCGGGGGTTGCAGTCGCGCCCGCCAGCTCCTCTTTCTCGAGCGGCGCCAGCACGGATCGCGACTCGTTGGCATCCGAAGCCGGCTGCAAGCTGAGGGAGCCGCTGCTCGGGGCGCCGGAGCTGGCCGAGAGCACCTCACTGCCGCTCCGTTCCTGCTCCTCGGGCAGCTGGCTCTCCGCCGTGGCCGTCAGCTCGGGCGCCGGCAACGGCACGCCGCAGCCCGACGCCAGGACGGCCAGCACGAAAAGCGGCAACAGCAGAAGTCGCAAAGCTCTATTCATCGTGAAACAACCCGCTCTTCGCGGGTCGACGGGGAGCTATAAGGTAAGCGTGACTTCAATAACCCGTCAAATCGCAGCCAGGCGAGCTACAGCCTGAGGCCCAGCACCTCGCGGCTCAACACGCCTGAATCGATGCGCACCCGGACGTCCAGGACGCGCACCTTGACCGTCTTGCCGCCCTCGGCGATCACGACTTCCTCACCCTTATCAAAGCGATAGTCGGTGTCGATGCTCAGCAGCAGCGCCGCCTTCTGCGGCGAAAATGGGTCTGACTCGTAAAACTCGGTCTTCATGCGTCGATTCTACAGCCCTAGCCCGCGTACCTCAGCGCCTCCGCCACCGGTACCTGCGACGCGCTGCGCGCCGGGATGAAGGTCATCACCGCGCTCGCCCCGTACGCGATCCCCACGATCAGCAATAGCCGCGCCAGTGGCAAACGGAAGTCGATCTCCGCGCCCGACTCGCCAATCAGTTCGGGGCTGCTCAACAGGTTGTACGACAGCGCCGACCCCAGCAGCAGCCCCATGACGATGCCGGCCAGCGCGATGAACGACGACTCCATGAAGAAAGACAGCGCGACCAACCGCCGAGTGCAGCCCAGTGCTCGCAGCATGCCGATCTGCTGACGGCGTTCCGCGACGGTGCGAAACGCGATCACGCCCAGCGCCGCGATGCCGACGATCAGCCCCAGCCCCATGAAGCCTTCGAACAGATACTGGAACGCCGTCGACTGCGCCGCCGCGTCGTCCAGCTCCTGCTCCAGCGAATCGGCCACGACGCCGCGCTGCAGCAACGCCGCCTCGATGCTCGAAGCAACCTCCACGGTCGCCTGCTCGGACGAGTCGCGCGTCGTTAGATAGAAGCTCTCCAGCTCGCCGCCGCCCAGCTGATCCTCAACCACGGACCGGTTAGTGAACAACGCCAGCCAGGCAAACGTCACCGAAGTCACCTGCGGCTCCAGCACGCCGATCACCTTGAGCTCGAACTCGCCGCCCGTCTCCGCATCCACGACCGTCACCGGGATCGGCTGCCAGGGCTGCTCTCTCAGCTCTTCCGTGCTCGGCCCCAGGCGGAAGTTGGTGTCATCCCCAAAGGGGTCCTCCTCCCCGGTGCGGGATTCATCGACGATCGCCAGCGTCGGGTCGTTGAGCAGCGCTTCGAACACGGCTGCGTCGGAGTCGTAGCCGATCGCGCGCGTCGTCAACGCGAAGTCGGCCAGCCGGAAGAACTCCTCGTCCATGCCCTGTACGACGTAGGTCGCGAAGTCTTCCGTCGATCCCGCCACTTTCACCTGTGGGTCGTCCGTCAGTAGCGTCCCGATACCCGTGATGTTTGCGTCGACGTCGTATCCCTCCTCACGCAGCGCCGCGGCCAGGTCCGGAATGCGGTTCGAGGAGTTGGCCATGACCCGCACGTCGAAGCCGCCCTTGGCGTCCTCACCCAGGAATAGCTGCGTAAAGTTCGAGTTCAACGTCGCCATGACCACCAGGCTGAACACCACCAGCGTGAACATCGCCAGCGTCATACCGGTGCGGAACTTCGACGCCAGCGGGTACGAGATCGCCATACGCATCGCCGGCGTGATGCCGCCCAGCACCCGCGTCGTTGCGTTGACGGCGTCCAACAGATGGTCCGCATTGAAGACGACGAACAGCGTCGCCGCCGACGTCATCGCGATGCCCGAGATGAAGAACATCTCGATGTCGCCTATAACCATCTCCTCCGGCTCCAGGCCAAACAACTTGGAGAGCTCGAACAGCGGGTCGCTGTAGGCCGTCGCGTCATCGACGAAGAAGCTGAACGGCAGCGGCAGCAGCCAGTACCACAGAACCGCCAGGCTGGCCAGCGTGAACGCGGTCCGCGGCCGGGCACCGAAGTAAACCGTGAGCATCGCGGCTCCGAAGATGAACAGCGTCGTGCCGGCCGTGTAGGCAAAGGCCACGCTGCTGGGCCAGCCGCCCCACCACGTGGCCAGCGCACCGATGATCAGCGCCCAGACCGCCCAGCCACCCATGTTGCGATGTAGTGCGGCCCACGAACGCGTTTTCAGGAGGATCCACGTCACCAGGGCCATGAGGTTAAAAGCGACCCACCACAGGACGTAACCAATACGGCCGCGCCAGCTCATCGCCACCCAACCCCGGCTCACACGCGTGAGGCCCCAGACGTAAGCGCCCGCCAGCAGACCGCCGCCGAGCAGGCCCGCTCCGTACGTCCCCAGTCCAAGCGTGAATAGCGAAAACGCGATCGCGCCCCATATACCGACCAGGGCGATCCAGGCCAACGTCCACAGCACGCCCAGCGTTGCCGGGCCCAGCTTGCGAAGCGAAGCATCCTTCGGGCTCAGCACCGCCGGGTCCGGCAGGTCGCGGATCGCCTCGACGATGTTCAGGTTGGCGGCGCGCCAGGAGGCGAACGCCACCGTGATGAACGTGATCACGATTCCCAGGAAGTAAGAGATCAGGAATCCCTGCGGGTTGAAGTGGTACGTGATGCCGAGGCCGAAGTCATCGAAGATCTGGGACATGATCCAGACCAGCAGTCCCGCAACGGCCAGCCCCAGCAGCGCCCCTACCATGGCGGAGCCGATGTTGTAGGCCATGCCCTCGGCCACGAACGACTCCGTCAGGTGCAGTCGTTTCATACCCACGGCTCGCGCCATGCCCATCTCGGAACGCCGCTCCGACGCCAGCATGATGAACATCAGGAAGATCAGCATCACGCCCGCCGCGATCGAGAACAGGCCGAAGACGACGAAGAACGTCACGAAGATCGAGCCGATAAGCTCCGCCAGGTCGACCAGCTCCTGCTTCGTCAGGATCACTTCCATCGGCGCGCCCGACGCCGCGATGTAGGCCTCGACGCGCTGCTCGACCCCGTCGACGCGGCTCAGCGAGTCGCGCACGCCGCCCACGGCCGTCACCGCGATCAGGTCGATGCGATCCTCACCGGTGATCGCACGCCACTCCTCGAGCGACGTGACGATCCCGCCCGTCGTGCTCGAGAACGAATTCTGCCCCTCGTTGGAGCTGGTCATCGCGTTGTCGCGCACGATGTCCGCCACCACCAGCTCTCTCGGCTGGTTGGCGTAGAAGATCGTGAAACGGTCGCCGACATCGACGCCGATTTCTTCCTGCAGACGCTCGGTGACGTAGACACGGTCGCCGCCAAGCGCCGACGCCGGCAGCTTCGCGCCATTCAGGGCGACCAGGCCGTTGAAAACATCGACAGAGTCGAGATCGACGCCGGCGAGGGTTGCGAGAGGCTCGGCACGCTTGTCGACCGTGTTGATCGCCGGTACCCGCGTCTGCACCAGGCCGGTGACGCCTTCCACGTCAGGATCGTTACGGAGCGCTTGACGTAGTCCGTCGACGTCGGCGTCGGTCAGGTCGCTAACGCCGGAGGGAGCTACGTTTCTATCGAAGGCCAGGACGACGTCAGCTTCCTGCAGGTCGTTGTAAATCTGGTTGCTCACCGAGTAGCCGACCGTGTCGCCCGTGGCGAACGCCGCGCTGACGATCAGCGTCGCCAGCATCATGCCGATCACGATCAGCGCGGTTTGGGTCTTGCGCCGCACCACGTTGCGCAATCCCATGCGCACCAACAGCGGATTGCGCCACCAGATCCAGAGCAGAATCCCACCGATCAGGACGACCAGCAGCGTCAGCGCGATGAGAAAGCTGCTCAGTGGGACACCAAACAGGTTATCCATGCGGCTTAACCTCCCGGCCTTGAATCGGGCGCTGCTTCCAGGCCTGCATCAGGCGTTCACAGGAGTGGCGCGGCCTCGCTCCGTCTGGGTCTCCTCGATGATCTCGCCGTCCAGCATGTTGATGATGCGGTGCGTCGACTGGGCGATGTGCAGGTCGTGCGTCACGATGACGAGCGTCTGGTGGTTGCGCTCGTTCAAACCGACGACCAGCTCCATGATCTCGTCCGCGTTCTTCGAGTCCAGGTCCCCCGTCGGTTCGTCGGCCCAGACGATGGCGGGCTCGTTGACCAGGGCGCGCGCAATCGTAACGCGTTGCCGCTGACCTCCCGAAAGCTGCGCCGGCCTGTGTCCCGACCAATCCTCGAGGTGGACCAGGCTGAGCGCCTGCGAGGCGCGTTCGCGCGCCTCCTTCGCTGGCACACCGCTGACCAGCAGCGGCATCTCCACGTTTTCCACCGCGCTAAGCACGGGCAGCAGATTGTAGAACTGGAACACGAAGCCCATATTCTGCGCCCGATAGTGGCTCTTGTCGTCGTCCGACAGCGAGTTGATGTCGACACCGTCGACGCGGATCAGGCCCTCGTCGATCGCGTCGAGGCCGCTGAGACAGTTGAGCAGCGTCGTCTTGCCGCAGCCGGACGGACCCATGATCGCGACCATCTCGCCCTTCGGTACCTGCAGCGACACACCGCGTAGCGCGTGCACCTCAACGTCGTCTGTGTGATATGTCTTCACCACGTCCGTCGCCTCGACGGCGAACGGGCTGGCGGAGTCGGTCTGGTTCATGCGCCCTCCGGAATCAAGGCGACGGCGACCGTTTCGACGTTTCTCCTGCTTAAGTTACCGCAACCGTCGACGTGGCGCATTCGTACGCTGGTTCGGCGACAAGGAGATCACCGCCAGACGCCTGATGGAGGAGCTTCTGGCCAAGGTGAAGAGCACGCCAACGACCTGGCTGACCTGCTTGAGGAACTCGACCGCTAGGCGAGTGCCCTACTGGTCCTTCGACGAACCGCGCAGGAAATCCTCGATATCCTGGACGATGCTTTCGGTCGCCGGCAGCTCTTCTTCGACGACCTCGAAGTCCTGATCGTCGTCGTAGCCTTCTTTATCGACGCGCTCCTCCAGCGACTTCACGTAGTCGGAGACCTCCGTGTTGCGAGACGTCGCTTCGTTGAGCTGCGCGTCGAAGGCCGCCGACGCCCGCACCATGCGGCCCAACGGCACCTCCAGCGACAGCATTGCGCTCAGTGACTTCAACAGCGCCAGCGTGGCGGGCGGGTTCGGTGAAGCCGAGACATAATGCGGCACGTTGGCCCAGATGCTGCCGGTTTGCACCGTTTTCTCCCGCAACGAGGCGCTGAACACGCCGTTGATCCCCGTCGGGCCTTTGTACCGCCCGCCGCGCGTGTAGATACCCGCGCGCTCCAGCATCTCAGGCTCGGGAGCCGTGCCCGTGACCCGCATTGGGCGCGTGTGTGGATAGTCGACGAACAGCGCACCCAGCGAGATCACCAGCTTGACGTCGAACTTCTCGATCACCTCCATCATCGACGCCGTGTACGTCTTCCAACGCAAGTGCGGCTCGATGCCATTGAAGATGATCAGGTCCTGCTCACCCATCTGATGGTGGTAGAAGGCGTTCTCTGGCCATTCGATGACGCGCTGGTCCCCGTCGTAATGCACCGTCGGGCGCAGCTGCGTGAAATCGTAAAACTCCTCCGCCTCGAACTCCGCGATGCGTGTCGCATGCCAGCGGTCGATCAGGTACTGCGCCGCGCCGCTCGCCGCCCCGCCGGCGTCAGACCAACCGGCGAAGGCGACGAGCATCGTTGGCTCCTTCAGCTCAGGCGTCTGCAGGATGCGGAGATGGGTCATGGGGTGGCCTCCAATCCAAGGCGTCCTGGCCGCTTGGACTTATTTTCGATTCTAGCACGCGACGGAGTCCACGCTGAGCGCGCCGCATGTCTTTAGGACAGGCGCGGGGCGCTTTAGAGTGCTTCGATCGACACACAAAGAGTAAGGGTGGTGCCAAGGGCCGGACTTGAACCGGCGACCCCAGCTTTTTCAGAGCTGTGCTCTACCAACTGAGCTACCTTGGCATGGGACAGGCGTCAACTATAGGAATTCGCCGCTCGGCAAGTCAATCCAGAACGCCCCCGGCCGTGACCGTCCGAGCGTCCCGCCGGTAGCCCGCGCGAGCGCCCAAAACGAATCTAAAACGCGCCATCGTGACGCTTGACACAAACTCGAAGCCAAACCTATGCTGCGAGAGCCCTGCCTGCCTCGCTGGCGGGCGACGACGGGGGAGGGACCCGAATGACTCAAGACCCTGCGGGCCGCCGCAGGCCACCGGTCTCGATAATCATCGCGGCTACCCTCATTCTCATCCTCGCCGTCTTCACCGTCCTCGGCGCGGTGACCGTATTCCAGCTCCCAGACGCAATCACCGAAACCGGCAAAGACATCGACCTCCTCTATCAGGCCACGTTGGCGATTTCCTTCCTCGTCTTCTTCCTCGTCACCGCTGGCATCATCTGGGCCGTCTTCCGCTACCGCCGCGTCGACGACACGATTCCGGAGCAGGTCCACGGCAGCAGTGTCATCGAGGCCACCTGGACCATCATCCCGATCATCATCCTCGTCGCGCTCTTTGTCCCGTCGCTGGTCGTCCTGCTCGATATTAAAACGCCACCGGACGACGAAGACGTCGACCTCACGGTCGAGGCCGTCGGCCACCAGTGGTGGTGGGGGTTCCGATACCTCGACGATGGCGTAGTCGTCCAGCCGGGTCCGCCGAACTACGACGACCTGACGCCGCCGGCCCTCGTCGTGCCCGTCGACCAGACCATCGTCATCAGGATCCGCTCGACCGACGTCGTACACAGCTTCTCAGCACCCAACACGCTGCTGAAGGTACAAGCCATACCCGGCACCATCAACACGATGCATATGGTCATCGAGAAAGAGGGCGTCTTCTTCGGGCAGTGCTTCCAGTTCTGCGGTCTGCGCCACTCCGACATGCTCTTCGTCATCGATGCGCGCTCGCAGGCCGACTACGAAGCGTGGCTGGCTGAGGCACAAGCTGCCCAGGGCGTAACGCCGCGGCAAACGGCCTCCCGGGAGGACAACTAGGCATGGCGATACAGGCTACCGCCGCTCTCGCTCCGGCTCACGCTCACGCCTCCGAGGGCATGAGCCGTGGTATGGCCGGCATGGTCCTCTTCATCGCCTCTGAAATCATGCTCTTCGGCGGCCTGTTCGCCGGCTACTTCTTCGTGCGCAACCAGGCCGTCGATTGGCCACCGCCCGACGTCGAGCACACCGTCAGCAAGAGCTTTGGCGTCATCCTCACGGTCTTCCTGCTCTCCAGCAGCCTTACGGCCCACGCCGCCATCCTTGCCCTCAAGAAGGGCAACATGCAGGTCTTCAAGCTCGGCCTGATCCTCACGCTGGTCCTCGGTGGCATCTTCATCGGTGGTCAGATCTTCGAATGGCTCAACCTGCTGGACGAAGGCCTCACGGCGGGCACGGGCACCTACGGCGCCACCTTCTTCCTGATCACCGGCTTCCACGGCTCGCACGTCATCGTGGGACTCGCAATGCTGTTCGTCGTGCTGCTTCGGGCGTTCTGGAACGACTTCACACCGACGCGGCACCTGTTCGCCGACGCGGCCGCTCTGTACTGGCACTTCGTCGACGTGATCTGGGTGTTCGTACTCTCGATTCTCTACCTGTCGTATTGATACGCAGGCCCACCGGGGGGTGAGCTAACTTGGCGACCGAAGCACTCGCAAGACCAGCACACGGGTCGCGTTCGCGCCACGTAGTCCTGGAATGGCTGCTGACCACCGACCACAAGAAGATCGGCATCATGTACCTGATCTTCACGTTGTCGTTTTTTGTCGTCGGCGGCATCCTGGCGCTTCTCGTCCGCACTCAGCTCGCCTGGTCAGACACCGGTGTCCTCTCCCAGACCCAGTACAACCAGTTCTTCACGATGCACGCATCGACCATGCTCTTCCTCTTCGTGATCCCGGTCGGCGCCGGCTTCGGCAACTACCTGCTGCCGCTCATGATCGGCGCCAAGGACATGGCCTACCCCCGAATCAACGCATTCAGCCTCTGGCTCATCCCTCTCGCCGCGGTCATCATGTTCAGCTCCTTCTTCGTCGAAGGCGGCAGCGCCTCCGCCGGTTGGACGGAGTACCCGCCGGTGACCGGCAAGACCTTCAGCCCCGGCCAGGGCACAGACCTCTGGATCCTCGGCGTCCAGATCCTCGGTATCTCCTCGGTCGGTGGCGGGATCAACTTCCTCGTCACCACCATGACCATGCGCGCCCCGGGAATGTCGCTGATTCGCATGCCGATCTTCGTCTGGATGATCGTCGTCACGTCCGTGCTCGTCGTCTTCGCCACGCCCGTGCTGGCCGGCGTCCTATCGATGCTCTTCGCCGACCGCTATATCGGCACTCACTTCTTCGACCCTCGCTTCGGCGGCAACCCGATCCTCTATCAGCAGCTGTTCTGGTTCTACAGCCACCCGGCCGTCTACATCATGATCCTGCCCGCGATGGGTATCATCTCTGAGGTGCTGCCCGTCTTCTCCCGCAAGCCGCTGTTCGGCTACAAGGCCGTCATCTACGCCGGCGCCGCCATCGGCGTGCTCGGCTTCACGGTCTGGATGCACCACATGTTCGCCACCGGCCTCAGCCTGCCGTTAACCGTCTGGACCATGCTCGCCACGATGATGATCGCGGTCCCGTCCGGTGTGAAGATGTTCAACTGGCTCGGCACGATATGGGGCGGCAGCATCAGCCTGCGCGTGCCGATGCTATTCGCCATCGGCTTCCTCTTCATGTTCCTCATCGGCGGCGTCGACGGCGTCTTCAACGCCATCGTGCCGGTTGACTACGCCTTGAACGACACCTACTGGGTCGTAAGCCACATCCATTACGTGTTGTTCGGCGGCTCCGTCTTTGGTGTCTTCGCCGGTATCTACTATTGGATGCCCAAGATGACCGGCAAGCTGCTGGACGAGACGCTAGGCACGATTCATTTCTGGCTCATGCTGATCGGCATGAACCTCGCCTTCATGCCGATGCACATCCTCGGGCTCAAGGGCATGCCGCGGCGCATCGCCGACTACCAGAGCGGCCTCGGCTGGGAGACGTGGAACCTGATCGCTACCATCGGCGCCTTCATCATCGCCGTCTCGATCCTCGTGTTCATCGTCAACGTCATCAAGACGCTGGCGATGCAGCCGAATTCGGCCGGCGACGACCCCTGGGAGGGCAACACGATGGAGTGGATGACCTCGTCGCCGCCGCCGGAGCACAACTTTGACGAGCTGCCGGAGGTCCACAGCGAACGGCCTGCCTGGGACCGCCGCATGACCCAGCGTGCCGCCTCTACCCAGGCGCATGAAGCGCCGGCGCACTAGCAGGCGCAAGGAGTAAAGAAGCACCCGTGTTCAAAAGCTGGCAGATATTCGTCTTCGCCCTCGTACCCCTCGCGCTGGTCTTCGCCGGCGTGATCATCGGGTCGATGGACGGTATCGACGCCGAGCGCGAGGTCTTCCCGACTCGGCCGCCGCACACTGAAAACGGCGGCACAACGCCACCGACCCCCAGCGCGCCGGGCGAGACCGTGATCCAGCTGGTCGCCGAGACCATTCAGTTTGACCAGAGGGCGCTGACCGCAACCACTGGCCCCGTAACGGTCCGGCTGGACAACCGCGATGCCGCCGTGCAGTACAACTTCGCCCTCTACACCGACAGTTCCGCCACCCAGGCGATCTTCATCGGCGACCTGGTCACCGGACCCATCGTCGAGGACTACTCCTTCGAGGCGCCGGCACCTGGCACCTATTTCTTTCGCTGCGACGTCCACCCGGACATGATGACCGGTTCGTTCACGGTCCGTTAAACGCCTTTTTCTAACCTTGGGCTGGCTGCATGAGCCGTTTGGCCCTACTCGCCGGCGGCTATGCCTGGCTGCGTTATGGCGTGGTCGGTTAGGCCAGACCTAGCCGACCACCTCGTCCAGGGCGTCTACCAGCTCCTGCATGCTGGTCGGCCCCTCGAACTTCAGCGATACCTTGCCTTCGGTATCGATCACGAAGAACCACGGCTCCGTCATGATTCCGTAGTCCAGCGCCGGCTGCACCAGCACCCGGTCCGGGCTCGAAGGTACCTCGAAGGGCTCCACGTGGATAAACGAGACGCGGTCGCCGTACTGCGGCAGCAGCCTGCGCATGATCTCGATTTCCGGGCCGCAAAGCTGGCTGCTGCAATATCCCGGCACCGCGAAGAGGACGAGCACCGGCCGGCCGGCGTCGATCGCCTCCGCGATCGTCTCCGTGTGCATCTCCTCGGACGGCTCCGCCGAGCTGTCGATTAGCGCGATGTCGTCGACGTCGTCCACCGTGCGGTTGATGCTGCGCGGCGCGTCCGCGCCGATCGCGATCGCCGTCGACACCGTGCCGACGTTGAAGCTGGGATGGATCGTTTCCTGGCGTTCGCCGCTGTCGATCTGCAGCTCGACGCCCCATCGCCCCGCCTCGTCGAACGTCACGACGGAGGTGTAGATACCGATCTGCTCGCCGACGTTGACGTGGACGTGGACGCCGCCGTCGGCGTGAACGTGGTCGATCGTCTCGTCGATTCCCGCATCCCGCGCCGGCACGCTGGAGGCCGCGTCCATCTCGAAGCGCAGCTCCTCCCGGCCGTCCTCGTGCAGGCGGTAGAACACCATGTGGACGCCGGCGTCGACGATCAACAAGCCGTCCGGGCCGGTCAGCGCGAACGCGAAGCGGTTCTTGCCCGTGACGAGCTCTGTGCTGACCAGCTGTGGCCGAATATCGTCGGCGCCGATCAAGAGCGTTTCGGGGAACTTTTTGTCGTCGCCGCCTCCACCGCAGGCTGTCAGGATGATCGCGGCCGCGATGACCGGAATCAGCAAGTAGGACTTTATGTACATCGTCACAATGAGCGTATCACGCCGGCCCATGGTCGAGACAAGGCCTCAAACCTAAAAAATCACGATAATCTAGACACGAACTAGTGAGATATCAACGTGACTGCTGAAACCGCACAACTCAAGACGAACACGCGATGGGCCTTCGCCCTCGTGGGCATCACGCTCGCCTACAACATTGCCGAAGCCGTCCTTTCGATCGTGGCGGGAATCATCGCCGGCAGCGTCGCGCTCGTGGGCTTCGGTTTCGACAGCACGATCGAGGTCAGCGCCGGCGTCATCGTCCTGGTGCACCTCCTTCGCCGCAAAGAGGAAAACGCGGCCTGGGAGCAGCGCGCGGCTCAGTTCATCGGCGTCACATTCATCCTGCTCGCTATTTACGTAGGCTACGAAGCCGTCGCCAGCCTCGTCGCCGCCGACGAGCCCGACGTCTCCTACCTCGGCATCGGAATCGCCATCGCGTCCCTAGCCCTGATGCCCGCCGTGTCCGTCGCCAAGCACCGCCTGGCCCACCGCATCAACAGCCGGGCCCTGGAAGCGGAATCGCGCGAGACGCTGGTCTGCAGCTACCTCTCGGCCGCGCTGCTTCTGGGACTCGGCGCCAACGCGCTGCTCGGCTGGTGGTGGGCCGATCCCGTCGCGGCCCTGGTCATCGTCGCCGTCATCGTCCGCGAAGGCTGGGAAGCCTTCACGCGCCGCGAGCTCTGCGGCCACTGATCGGCCGCGCTATGCCCTATCGCGCCCCCGGACCATAATGAAACGATGGGGTGATGGCTGTGATGGTGGAATGGCCGGGGCGCTGTAGCAACTGCGGTGAAGCAATCGAAGACTGGTCAGGCGCCGGTCTCCTGGGAAAACGCTGGGTCCACAAGACCTGCTATACGAGGCACTGGAACCAGGCGCACTCGCGCGGCGAGACGCCGCCTGAGCTGCAGTCGCCCGTCGAGCGCGGCCGCCTGCTCGAGCTGCCGATGCTGCTCTTCCTGCTCATGTTCCACTTCGGCCTCGGAGCCGCTGTCGCCGGCTGGATCATGATCGACCAGGACCAGACACCCGGCACCGGCGCCGTCCTGCTGGTTATCGGTATCGTCGTGCCGCTGATCGGCGTCGCCGGCGTCGCGCTCAACATCCTCAGCCGGCGGCGCGTCGAGCTCATCCGACAGGCCGTCGACGGCCGCGGCGGCTGGAAGCCCGAGCCCTAGCTTGAATCCCCTGCTCCACGTCGGCCACAACGTCGATTTCGGCGCCTGGCACTTCGAACCCAGCGTGGTCGCCGGGGCCTTCATCGCCCTCGCCTTCTACGCTTACGGCGTCACGGCGCTGAAAGGCGCGTTCAATGGCTGGCGCGCCGCGTCGTTCACCACCGGCGTGGCCGTCATCTTCGTGGCGCTCGTCTCACCCCTGGACGGCGCCTCCGACCGCCTGCTCTCGATGCACATGCTGCAGCACGTCGCGGTTACGACCATCGGCCCGCCGCTGCTCCTCCTCGGCCTCTCGCCGGCGCTTCTCGAGCCGATCCTGCGTCCGGGCCTGGTAAGGCGCGTGTCCCGTTATCTGACGCATCCCATCTTCGCCGGCGCCCTCTTCGTCGTCAACATGTGGTTCTGGCACGTCCCGCCGATTTACGACGCGGCCCTGGACAACCTCGCCGTGCATATCACGATGCACCTCGCGTTCATCGTCACTGGCATCCTGTTCTGGTGGCCCGTTGTGCAGCCGACGCCCGCCACCGGGCGTCACGGTGAGGGCGCGCGCCTGCTCTACCTCTTCGCGACCGGCATGCCGATGGGCCTGTTGGCGCTGTTCTTTTTCGCCAGCAGCGGTGTCATTTACGAGCACTACGACACGGTGGACCGGCTCTGGGGCCTCTCAGCGACAGACGACCAGCAGATCGCCGGTCTGGTCATGGGGGCACTCGGCGAAGCCGCCAGCTTCGCGGCAATCACGATCCTCTTCTTCCGCTTCCTCGACCACGAGGAGGACGCGACGGCGGCGGCGGCTCCGCGCCGAACAGACGCAGCATAAGTCTCTGCCCCAGCACGGCGCCCACCAGCGCGCCGATAACACCCGCTACCAGAATCGCCCACTGCGGCAGCCCGGCCAGCGTGGCGGTGACGAAGAACACCACGGTCACGGCGCCACCCGAACCCCAGCGTATTGCCCGCCCCCTCAGCATCCGCAGATAGCTCCACAACATCGCTCCGCAGTATAGCCGCGACTGGTTTGACACGCCCGTCGGGTCGAAATACAGTCCTCCCGACAGGACGTTCTGCAATTGGTTTGCATTTACTCACCGGCCGCGCTCCCCTCGAAGACCCTCGACTCTCTCGTTGCGCCGGGCCGCTAGTGTTCAGCAGCGTTCACGCCGGGGCCCGCGCGCTTGACGCGCTATCGGCGTGACGACCGAGAATCCTGAACCCCAGGTCGAGCCCAGCTGGCAGGCCCAGCCTCCAGAGGAAAAGACACGCGGCCTGTACTCCCTGCGTTTCCGCGACTTCCGGCTGCTCTGACTGACGTCGCTGTTCTCCAGCGCGGCGAGGATGATCCAGCAGCTGACCCGCGGGTGGCTCGTCTTCGACCTCACCGGCTCCACACTCTTACTGGGCACCGTCCAGTTCCTCTATCTGTTCCCTTCCCTGGTCACCGCGCCCGTAATCGGCCTCTACATCGACCGTTTCGACCGGCGGCGAGTGCTGATCTCCAGCCAGATCGGACTCGCGGCGGCCGCGATTCTTCTCGCCCTGGATGCGGCGGCCGGCACCGTAGAGACCTGGCACGTCTTCGTCTTCGCCGTGTTCAGCGGGTTCGAGAACACCGTTATCCACGTTGTCAGGCAAGCCCTGATCCCGCGCCTCGTGCCTCAGCACGCCCTGATGAACGCGATCTCCCTCAACTCCATCGGCTTCAACGTGACGCGAATCGCCGCCCCGTCGCTCGCGGGATTCCTCCTCGTCACGCTCGGCGTAACCGGCAACTTTGTCCTGCAGGCAATCCTGGTTATCGGCGTGGCCGCCGCCGCCTTCCCGATGCACATTCCGCGCATGGACGGAGCCGTCGACCAGGGGGAATCCTTCCTCACCCAGGTCGGCGCCGGCATGCGCTTGATCTGGCGCACCCGGACGCTGAAGGTCCTCTTCGCGCTGCATCTCATCTTCATGCTCCTTGCGATGCCGTTCGTTTCCTTCCTGCCCGCGCTGGCAGAGGACGTGCTCGATATCAAAGCCGACGGGTTGGGCCTGCTCTACACCGCGACCGGTGTAGGCGCTCTGCTCGGGACCGGCAGCCTGACGGCGGCCGGCAACGTACGACAGAAAGGCGCCCTCGCCCTCGCAGCCAGCGCGGTCATGGGTGCAGGCATGGTCGCCCTCGGCTGGAGCACCTGGCTACCGGCATCGATCGCGCTGCTGACCATGTTCGGCGCCGCGCAGATGCTGTTCTCCACGATCAACATGACGCTGGTCCAGAGCAACATACCGCCCGAGATGCAAAGGCGGGTCATGAGCATCTACCAGATGGGCCACGCTGGGTTGGCCACGGGGACGCTGTTGATGAGCGGCATCGCCGGCGTCGTCGGCATCTCGATGGCAACCGCGATCATGGGCGGCAGCCTCCTTAGCCTGGCCGTCATGGAGTTTGTCGCCGTGCCGAGCCTGCGCCGAATCTAGCCCTCCCTGCCGTCGAATTGACACGCCTTTCGACCCGCGATAGAGTCAATGCGACGGGACGTTATTGCAATTAGTTGCATTTAGCCTGGACTGCGTAAGGCTCATATGAGCTTCGAATCCCTACTGCTCGCCTCCGGTATTGGCGGCCCTGGCGTCTACGCCGCGGCGCTGGCCCTCGGCATCCGTCACGGCATCGACTGGGACCACATCGCCGCGATTACCGACATCACCAGCACGGCCGCCGCCGTCGAGGATGAAGACGAGAGCTGGCTGATCGGCGAGCCCGGCGTCATGCTCACCGACGAAAGTCACCACTCGACCCACTCGCACACCCACACTCACGAAGCCGAACCCTCACCGGTGCTCGTTGCCGGCAGCACGGCTCAGGCTGGTTCGGCGGGCGTAGCCACCGCCACTCTGACGCGCCCCCACTCCGGCGTCCATATCCTCACGGCGTCGCTGCCGCCGAGTCAGAAGCACGCGCTCTGGCTCGGCTCCCTCTACGCCCTCGGCCACGGCGCCGTGGTCATCCTGCTCGGCGTAATCGCCATCCTCGCCGCCGAGGCGCTGCCGGACTGGGTCGACCCGGTCATGGAGAAGGTCGTCGGCGCCACGCTGCTCTTCCTGGCCGCCTACCTCTTCTACTCGGTCTACCGCTACTATCGCGGCGGCGGCCAGTTCCACATGCGCAGCCGCTGGATGCTCGTCTTCGCCGGCGTGCGCAACGCCTGGCACTGGGCTCGTTCCCACATCGGCCAGCACGAGCACGTCCACGCTGAGCCGCAGAACTACAGCTCTCGCACCGCCCTCGGCATCGGCGTCATTCACGGCATCGGCGCCGAGACCGGCACCCAGGCGCTGATCATCGCCACGGCGGTCGGCGCCACGAGCCAGGGCGTCGCGATCGGCGCGCTGCTCTGCTTCGTCGCCGGCCTGCTGGTCTCCAACACCGCGATCACCGTCATGTCCACGGTTGGTTTCGTCTCGACCCGGCGCCGCCAGACGATCTACGTCATGGCCGGGCTGGTCGCGGCCGTCTTCAGCCTCGTGCTCGGCATCGTCTTCCTCACCGCCTCGACCGGCTTCCTGCCCGACCTCGACCCCTACTTCCGCTGGATCGGCGGCCCCTCCTCGTAGGGACGAAGCTTCAGCGGGACTGATCGGCTTGACACACCAAATAATTCCCGCTTCAGCTCCGTCCCTATCGCGCACGCCGTCCGCCCACATCTGTCCCCACACCAACGGCCCCACCGTCATTGCGAGGAGTGCCAGCGACGAAGCAATCTCACATTCGCACCTGACGCAGCACCATCCAGGCGGTAATCCAGAAAAGCTCAACAAGCTCGAAACGGAGCAAGCGGGGTCAGCAGGGCGCGGACACTGCGGGTGGAGCCTGAGGGGTCTCCCCTCAGGTCTCTCTTTACAAGAAAGGCGAAGCAGATGAGCCGTCAGGCGAAGAGAAGCAGCTCAACAAGCTCGAAACGGAGCAAGCGGGGTCAGCAGGGGCGGCTACATCCTGAGCCGCGTCGAAGGACCCTGCGGGGGGAGTCTGAGGGGTCTCCCCTCAGGTCTCTCTTTACAAGAAAGGCGAAGCAGATGAGCCGTCAGGCGAAGATGCGCAGCCTTCGACCTCACGACAAGGCCTAGACGTCGGCCCGCGCCAGCGTATCCACGGCAGCGCTGCCTGCCTTCTCCCCATCTGTTTCAGCGCCATCGAGCACCTGCATCAGGACCAGCGGCGCCTTGGCCGCCGTCGCCAGCACGCCGCGTGCGACAGCACTCGATGCGAGTGCGCCGACCCGTCCGTCGTGACCAGTATCGGGTTGTTGCCGTTCCTTTGACCTTCCGTCACACCGACTCCACCTCGGCGCTCTTGTGTCGCGTGGCAAAGAGTGAGCCGCCGATGGAAGCAACCAGTATCGCACCGATGACCGCCAAAGAAAGCCAGATCGAAAGGTGGTACAGGTCCTCCGTCACCATCTTGACGCCCACGAAGATCAGCACGGCCGACAGCCCGATCTTGAGATAGATAAAGCGGTGCATTGCGCCGGCAAGCAGGAAGTACAGCACCCGCATGCCCAGTACCGCAAATGCGTTTGAGCTGAAGACGATGAAGGCGTCGTCGGTCACCGCGAAGATCGCAGGTATCGAGTCGACTGCGAAGATGATGTCCGTTGTGGCGATCGTGATCACCACGGCAAGCAGGGGCGTTGCCATCCGGGTGCCCGCCTGCCGTACGAAGAAACTTAGGCCCTGGTAGTCGGAGGTGATCGGGACGAAGCGCCGCATCAGCCTCAACGCCGGGTTCGATTCCGGGTGGACCTCCATCTCCTTGCCGAGAGCCATGCGGACACCAGTAAAGATCAGGAATCCACCAAAAATGAAGATCATCCAGCTGAAGGCATCCAGCAGGCCCGCGCCGGCACCGATAAAGACGAGCCTGAACAACACCGCCCCCACAATCCCCCAGACCAGGATCCGTGGTTGATAGGCAGCCGGGACAGAAAAGTAACTGAAAATCAGCGCGAATACGAAGATGTTATCGACCGAGAGGCTGCGTTCGATGACGTACCCGGCGATGTATTCACCGGCGGCGTCGTTCCCGAGCCAGACCAGGATCACTCCCGCGAAGGCGACGCCAATGATCATCCAGACGATGCTCCAGACGAACGCCTCGGTCATCGAGATCTCGTGGGCGTCGCGCTGAAAGACCACGAGATCGAGCGCGAGTAAGAAGAAGATCAGCGCGATGAACGCGGGCCAGACCCAGACTTCGACCAAGCGACCTCCAGCTGATAGCGCTATCAGCCGAAGGTCTGTCCCGCCCCACGTTGCGAGGCCCCGTCACCGGCCCCAGTATAGGGCGGCCTGACGATGACGCTGTTTGAGGGTTACTCCCCTTCGGTACCCTCAGCTTAATCGTCTTGCGGTCTTGGAAACAACCGCAAGGCGATTATCGCAATTTCGTTTCGAACTGCTCCGTTCCCGGACTGCGGCTTGAAGTCGTGCGCCAAGGCCGTAAGATAAGCGGCAACACGCACTTCTCACAGGCAAGCCCTGTCGGCTTTGGGGGATTCCATGCGACTCACTTCTGTAGTTGTGTCAGCCATTGCTCTCGCGGCTATCGCGATTAGCGCTGCCGTCGTCCTCGACAAAGACAGTCCCTCTGATCTCGCGGTCAGAGTTGAAGGCGTCCCGGGTTACGTCTACTACAGCCGCCCGTACGTAATCACGATCCAGTACGTTAACAACGGCAGCGACACCGCGCGGTCTGCAGAGCTGGCAGCCTCGCTGCCGCCCGGCTTCGCCTTGCAGGGCGAGCACGACGGCGCGCCGCAAGGTCAGCGCGTTGTCTGGAACCTCGGCGACCTGGCGGCTGGCGAAGCCGGCGCCATCCAGTTCACCATCCTGGGCACCCCTCCAAGCGACCTCACCGGAGCGGTATACGACCTGCCGGGCTATGTGGGCCACACCGCCTTTGAGGACGGTTTCCGCCTCGCAGTGGAGCTAACGTCGAATGCAGGTCGCGCCGATGCGCTGGCCCGCGCCGACACCGGCGAACCATCATCACCCACGGCCACGAGCACACCGCCACCCCCCACCGCTACGGCGACGCCCCCGGCTACCTCGGAGCCATTCTTCCCTGACCTACCCACGCAGACGCCATCGCCCACGCCAACCTTGACGCCAACGCCGCCGCCGCAACCCACGGCGACCGAAGACCCGCGCAGAACGTGGCCGGCATTCAGCCGCCCTCTACGGGAGACAGCGGCCTCGCAGCACAATAGCCAGTTGCTACTGCCGTTCGCCGTATTGCAGATTCGTTTCCACGGCGTTTGACACTCCCATGCCAGCCCGTATGATTGCGACAAGGCTCGCTTATGTCAGACACGACACCCCCCGCAACAGCGGCCATCCTCACTCTCGGCTGCAAGCTCAACATCGCTGACTCCGAGGCGATGGCTCGCCGTCTGCGCGACGCCGGCTGGAACATCGTCGACCGCCTCACGCCTGAGACAGCCGCCGACGCTGTCATCGTCAACTCCTGCAGCGTCACCCACGTCGCCGACCAGAAGTCTCGCCACCTCGTCCGCCTGGCCCACCGACTGGCGCCGCAAGCCACGGTCGCGCTCACCGGCTGCCTTCTCGAAACCTCGGCCGCCGACAAGATCGATGCCCTCGCGGCCGACCTCGTCTACAAACAGCCCGACCAGCTATCCCTGGCCGACCGCCTCATCGAGCTCCATCCCGGATCCCACCAGCCAGCGCCCCCTCTGCGTCAATCAATACTCCCTCTCCCTCCGGGAGAGGGCTGGGGTGAGGGTGCGGCGTCCCATCCATCTCTGACGCCTCCTCCCACGGCCCCTCGCGCCGCCATCCTCAAGACCCGCGCCTTCATCAGCGCCCAGGAAGGCTGCAACGACCTCTGCGCCTTCTGCATCATCCCCAGGACGCGCGGCCGCGAGCGTTCGAAACCCGTCGCCGCAGTCGTCGCCGAAGCGCAGGCGCGAGAGGCCGAGGGCGTGCAGGAGGTTGTCATCACCGGCACCCAGCTCGGCGCATACGGCCGCGACTGGGGCGAGCGCACGCCATACCCTGTACTAAAGGCGCTGGTTGAAGAGACCGCCATCCCACGCATCCGCATATCCTCTCTACAACCTCAAGACCTCTCCGACGAGGTCATCGGCCTCTGGCAGAACCCGCGTCTCTGCCGCCACTTCCACCTCGCGCTGCAGAGCGGCAGCGCAACCGTCCTGCAGCGCATGCGCCGCCGCTACACCCAGGCTGAATACCGTGATTCCGTACGCCGCCTGCGCGCGGCCAGCCCCAACGTCGCCATCACCACCGACGTCATCGTCGGCTTCCCCGGCGAAACCGAAGCCGAGTTCGCAGAAAGCTACGCTTTTTGCCAAGAAATGCGGTTCGCCGGCATCCACGTCTTCCCGTACTCGCAGCGCAGCGGCACAGTGGCGTTCAAGATGCCGGATCAGGTCCCAGAACCCGTCAAAAAGCAGCGCGTCCGCCGCCTGATCGAGCTCGCTGGCCGCATGTCGGCGGACTACCGCGCGCGCTTCCTCGGCCAGACCGTGGACGTGCTCTGGGAGTCGCGCCGCGACGGGGCGTGGGAAGGCCTGACGGACACCTATATCCGCGTCCGTGCCGAGTCCAGCGCGGACCTCACCAACCGGCTCACAGCCGCTCGCCCGATCGAACAACGCGAAGCTGCTTTGTGGGCTCAAATCCCCGAGGAGGTGACGCCGTGAACACATTCAATCGCGTCGTCGTGGTACTGCTCTGTCTCATCCTCATGTTCGGCGCCGCGGCTGTGACCGCCCTCGCCTGGGGCGGCCCGGACGAGTCGATCGACTGGCTGCGTGACGCCGCCACCTGGCTCGAAGAGCGCAACACGGACGGCACCAAGTTCATCATTACGACCGCCGCCGTCACCGTCTCCATGATCGCCCTGGCCGTCCTCATCACCGAGCTCTACCCGCGCGCCGCCGGCCGGGTCAAAGTCACCGACTTGCAGGCCGGCGACGCCGTGCTCTCGACAGCCGCCATCGGCCAGCGCGTCGAAGAGGCCGTTACCGGGTTACCCAACGTCGCAGACGCCCGCGCCAGCGTGAAAGCGAAGCGCAAGGGCGTCGTCGTCGACCTCGACCTACACGTCGACCCTGACGCGGACCTCGTGTCCGTCATCGACGACGCCAACGAGGCCACGCGCGGCATCCTCGCCGAGAAGGTGCACGTCACCCTGATCGGCCCGCCGCGAACCCGCATTCACTATCGCGAACTGCGTCTGCGCGGCCGCCCGGCGCGGCGCCAGGCCATGGACGCCAAGGCTGGCGCATCCGCCGTCGAAGCCGAAGCCGAAGACGCGTCAGAAACCGCCGCCCAGCCTGAACCGGAGGCGGCCTCCAAGGCATGAACAAACGGCTGCCTTCCCTGAGCAAGGACCGCCTTCCGGCCGCGATCGAAAGCATCCTCTTCGTCGCCGACGAAGCCGTCGAAATCTCGATGCTCTCGCGCGCCCTGCACCGCCCTGCCGACGCGATCGAAGAGGCGCTCGCAGAGCTTGAGCTGCGCTGCGCCGAGGGCGGTACGCGCTTGCAGCGCACTCGCGACGCGGTTCAGCTCGTCACCTCCCCGGAGGCCGGTCCCTACGTCGAGCGCTTCCTTGGCCTCGAGAGCCGGCAGCGCCTTTCCGGTGCCGCCCTCGAGTCGCTCGCGATCATCGCTTACAAGCAGCCCATGACGCGCGCCGGCGTGGAGCAGATACGCGGCGTCAACTCCGACGGCGCCATCGCCTCCCTGATCGCGCGAGGCCTCGTCGAGGAGGTCGGACGCGCTCCGGGCCCCGGCCGTCCCGTGCTGCTCGGCACCACCCTGCGTTTTCTCGAGCACTTCGGCCTCAGCAACCCAGGCGACCTCCCGGCCTTGCCCGCCAACGGCACCGTCCTCGACCTCGCGGACGGACTCGCAGAAGCGGCCTCGGAGCAGGCCGCCGCGGAAGCAGGCGGCGACCAGGACGAGAACGCCGTC
The DNA here is from genome assembly GCA_965197795.1 of Dehalococcoidia bacterium. Taxonomy (GTDB): domain Bacteria; phylum Chloroflexota; class Dehalococcoidia; order DSTF01; family WHTK01; genus WHTK01. Next base: position 2,629,755 of record OZ240228.1, read on the forward strand.
GAGGACGAAGAGACGGCGCCGGCCGGCTGACTACCGCCTGCGATGCCCGTCGCCGTCTGCCACCTCACGCTGCGCTTGCCCGAGAACGGCTCCCTGAAGGGCAAGCGCGCCGTGGTCAAGTCGATCCAGCAGCGCCTGCATAACCGCTTCAACGTCTCGGTCGCCGAGGTGGAGCACAACGATGCCTGGCAGCTGGCCGGCATCGATATCGCCGCCGTAGCCAACACGGCCGCCCACGCCTCGCAGGTCGTCGCAAGCGCCGTCGCTTACATGCAGGCCCTGCGCCTCGACGTCGATCTCGTCGAGGAGGAGACCGAGGTCCTCGACTGAAGTCTGGTAACAACGCGTTTCACATCTCAGAGGCGCGCCGTCTCACAACGAAGCAGGCCGGTCAAATGACCGGCCTGCTTGTCTTCGCAAAGGGAGAAGGGCTTGCTAATAGGCGACTATATACGTGTAGTCCTTATAGCTCCACAGGTACCCGTGCCGGCTCCACTGCCGCACGTAGATCGTCCTGCCCAGCGTCGGCAGGTTGGTGACCGTCGTCTGCCGTGCCAACCCCAACGAGGCTGAGTAGATATCGTAGCCGCCAAACATCGTACCCACCGTCAGCCAATACTCGTTCGCCCCGGTATCCGTCCACACGAACGTAGCCGTCGTCCCGGCCAGCTTGCCGCCCGGCGCCGGGTTTACCAAACCGGTACCCGTCGACGTGCTCGTCCCGTCGTAGCCGACGCTGAACGTCGTCGCCCAGTATCACGCGTAGCGAGAGCCCGGCGCGTAGTACCTCGCGATGCCGATCTGTTTGTAGTCGGCCAGTAGCATGTTGCGGTTGTGGCCGCCCGAGGACCGCCACACGCTGAAGGCAGACTGCGCCCTGGGGAGAATGCTACCGGCCGCCAGGTTCTCACCGAACCACGGCGCGCCACCGCATTCGGCGATTCGTTGCTGCGGACCCCGTCCCAACGAGTCCGTGTGCGAGAAGACCGGTCGCTTTGCGAGGTCCGCCACCATTCACTCCGCCGCGCGATTCAGGTTCGCCGACACGGTCAGCGGTTGTAGGCCGTTCGCCTTGCGGTAGCGGTTCAAGCCTTTCTTTACCCGCCGTCGCTATTTTGTTATCTGTCTTCGTCAGTTCGGGTTACGTCTTCAAAGCCTCGTTCGAATAGGTCCCCGCGGCGGCGAAGGATGCGGCTCTCTCCGTCGTCGCCTGGATCAAATGCGATGGGATCGCTTTCGGGCCGCCAAGCCCGTACGCGTAGAGGCAGATTTCCGCCGCCTCTTCCATTGTCATGTTGGCTCGCACGGCGCCACCCAGCGAGTCGGCGAACGCCAGCACACCGTGATTCTCCAGCAGGATTCCCTTGATGCCCTGGTGCCCGTTCAGCACCTCGGCGATGTTGTTGATCGACTCGTCCGAGCCGCGCGGGCCGTACTTGGCCAGCGGAACGCCGTCCAGCATCCCGTTTCGCACCATCGCTTCGTAAGCACTCGGGATCGGCTTGCCGGCCACCGCGAAGCCCGTGGCGAACGGCGAATGCGTGTGGATCACGCTCGTGAACTCTGGACGCTGCCGGTAGACGACGCCGTGCATCTGAATGATCTCGGCGCCGACCGGCATCACGGTGCCTTCGATCAACGTGCCGTCCAGTTTGAATAGCGCGATGTTCTCCGGCTGCATCGACGCCAGCGATCCGCCTGCCGTCAGCAGGAACGCGTCCTGGTCCGGCAGCTTCATGCTCACGTTACCGTGCAGGCTCTTGGTCATGATCCCGCTCTGCACGATCTGCTGCGCGGCCTCTATGACCTCTTTCTTGTAGTTGGCCATATTGGCTGTCGTCAAAGTAAGCCTCCTGGCACCAGCGGGAGATATGCCGTCAACCCTCGCAGTATGGTCAGCGGCCCAGGACACGGTCAAGGTATGAACTTGCAAGGTTGCATATCTACCCGAAGCGTTCTCGCGTTACGAAAACGGTGCAATGCGCTACAGGACGCCAGATTCGCCGCGAGCCGGGGTTCTTCCCGTCAAAAGCGATACGCTGAGTACATGCCGGTGATACCGTGACGGTCGTCCTCGCGACCCGATACCTCAAGGCTGCGTCCGCTGCCGCGCTGCTCATCGCCGCGGCCTTCGTCGTCGCCTGCGCCTCAGATGACGGCGAATCGATCGACACGCCTGCCGTCGCCGGCGAAGCGCTGACCATCCGCACCGCAAACGGTACAACCGCCCGGCTGCAGGCCGAAATTGCCGAGCCGCCGGAGCAGCGAGCCCAGGGATTGATGGGACGTACCGAGCTCGCGCCGTGGCATGCTTTTCATCATCGATCCGCCGGGCGAGGCTTCTGGATGAGAGGCACGCCGTTATCGCTCACGGTTGCGTTCATCGCCGACTGCGGCGAGATCGTCGACTTCGCTGACCTCGAACCGCTGTCTGAGGAAGTCAGGAATACGGACAGGCACTACGTCTTCGCGCTGGAGATGGAGCGTGGCTGGTTTGTGGCCAATGGCGTCGCTGCCGGCGACGTCATTCAGCTTCCCGAACGCCTGCAACGAGGCGGTTGTTAGGACCGACGATCCGCTGACCGCAGACCGATATGTCGTCCTGGAGCCGCGTCAGCAGGCGAAGGATCAAAGCGCCCCGTAGACCACAACGGCTAGCCCGCCGCCAAACTCCACGGCTCCCTGCGCGGCAGCCTGCCCGTGTGCCCGTCGCGGTGTTGGCGGGGTGCGGTACCTCTAAGCGTGCGCCCGCTGCGCCTCCGGCTCGGCGCCAACCCCTCGCTCATCCATCGAATCCGGCGGTTTAGCGCCGGACCAACGGCAGGATGATCGCAACCGCCGGCAGCGTCAGCAAGACAAGCCAACCCGCGGCGACCAGCGCCGACGCCGTGAGTCCTAGCTGATCCTGCAGGCTCTGCGCCGACGCCACCTGGGTCGACGTGACCAGGCCGGCAATGCCTGCGATAACCGAGAACAATCCTAGTTTTGCCATGTCGTGTCTCCTTACACTGTTTCGATTCGTCACTATCGTTCCAAGGTCACCAGTTCTGAGTCGTCTTCTTCTTCCTGCGTCACCGCACCCTTGGTCTGAGCCGGCGTGCGCAACTCGCGGACCAGGCTGACGGCCGCTTCCAGGTTCGCCAGCAGCTCATCCACCGCGATCTCCAGCCGGTCCGCCCTCGCGTCTGGCGCCTCGGCCGCCGCCTCAACCCGCGAGGGCGGCGCTTCGACCGCCGGCGCCATCATCGCGACCGGCGCCTGGTTAAGGACGAAACCGATCAGGTTCGGCGTCGCGTCACGCAGCCTGTCGGCGGCGCTCCCGGCGGCTTTGCGGCTGGTGCGGCCGGAACGCAGGACCAGCAGCGTCACGTCCGCCAGGCGCGTTAGCTGCCTCAGGTCGTTCGTCACCGAGCCCGCGTCGAAGATCACGTAGTCGGCCAGTTCGCGCAGCCTATCGACGACGCGTGGCAGCTTCGAGGACTTCAGCAAGTCGTCCGCTGGGCCGGCAATCCTACCCGCGGGCAGCAGCTTCAACCGCGCGTCATCGGTGTCAATCAGCGCGTTGCCCGGCCGCATCAGCCGATTCACCAGCAGGCCGCCGAAGCCGCTGGAAGCCGTGCCGTCTCCCGCCCGGCGTCGCGCTACGCGTCTCGTATCAGCGTCGGCCACAATCGTTCGACTGCCGCCCTGCGACAGTAGAGTCGCGAGGTTCCGGGCAATCGTCGTCCCGCCGGAGCCACCCGGCACGCTGGCAACGACAATGGCATGCCCGCGTACGTGGAAGTCGGGCATCCGAATCACGCCGATCAGCCGCTCGTACGCTTCCAGCGCCTCGTCATGCGCCTCGTCCGGCAGGTGACCGCCCGGCTGCGCTTCGAACTCGCAGATCGAGCCCAGCACAGGTAGGCCGAACTGCGCAGCGTCATCGATCGTCCGCACTGGGCCGACGGGTCGTGACGACAGATTGAAAGGGAGTCTCGGCATTCTGCAGCATCCCTGGCTGGGCCATGCCAGACGCGGCACGGCTTTCGATTCCGTTCACTGAATAGAACGCGTCAGGGACTCGTACGTTTCGTCGCCGCCGGCCGACGCTCACGAAGGGACGAAGCCTTAGCTCCGTCCGAAAACCGCAACCCAGCTTGCCAGTCGCGCGTCCTCGAAGCTGCAGGTTTCAACCTGCAGGACACAAGAACCCTCTAGCACCCTATCGCTCCCACCATTCCGTCAAGGCCACGCCCCTCGCCAAAGGCTCCACACCGGTCATTGCGAGGGTAACAACATACGTGACTCAGTAACTCATTCGTCCTAAAGTGTCCTTGTTGGAGGTCAGAAATGGGCGAACCTAAGACTCTTTTAGAAGCCATCCGCTACTTCTCCGATGCCGATGTATGCCAGGAGTTCATGGTCAACATGCGCTGGCCAGACGGCGTTGTTCGCTGCCCGACCTGTGGCCGTGACGACCCGCGCCACATCGCGACTCGCCGCCTGTGGGAGTGCAAAGACAAGCACCCCAAGCGCCAGTTCTCCGTCAAGGTCGGAACCATCTTTGAGGACTCGCCCATTGCCCTCGACAAGTGGCTCGCCGCTATCTGGATGATCGCCAACGCCAAGAATGGTGTCAGCTCCTACGAGTTGGCACGCGCCATCGGCGTGACCCAGAAAACCGCGTGGTTCATGTTGCAGCGCATCCGGCTCGTCATGCAGTCTGACGACTTCACCAAGCTGGACGGCACCGTAGAAGCCGATGAAACCTTCGTCGGTGGCAAGGCCCGTTTCATGCACCGCGACCGACAGCACAAGGCCATCGATGGCCGTGGCCCCATCGGCAAGACTGCCGTCATGGGCTTGCTCGCCCGGCATGGCCCAGACGGTCACAGCACCGTCCGCGCTGGAGTTGTCCCGAACGTGAAGCGTCGCACTCTTGGTGGCAAGGTGCGCCAGCACGTAGAGCAGGGCGCAGAGCTTTATAGCGACTCCTGGGTTGGCTACAACGGCCTTGAGCGAGAATACATACGCGGCGTGATCGACCACACCGAGCGGTATGTGGACGGCAAGATTCACACCAACGGGATCGAGAACTTCTGGACTCTCCTCAAGCGGGCCATCCGTGGCACCTACGTCAACGTCGAGCCGTTCCACCTGTTCCGCTACGTTGACGAAGAAGTGTTCAGGTTCAACAGCCGCAAGGCTCCTGACGGCGAGCGATTCCGCGATCTCGCCGCTGCCGTCACCGGCAAGCGTCTGACCTATGCTGAGTTGACTACGACGCCAGCGTAGACAGGGAAGGGGGCAACGTGCCTCAGAAGAAACCAAAGCCGATCGCCGACGAAAAGAAGCCGTTCGAGCGGTTCGCGGACCTCGCAAGGCGGATCGTCGCCGTACCCAAAGAGAAGGCGAGCAAGGGAGACTCGAAGAAGTCTGACTCATGAGATTGCTTGCTTCACCGCGTCTAGAAAAACGTTTGTGTCCAAGAAGTAGTTAGGGTACGCACGCCGCAACTGATTGGCGTCTGATACAGATACGAGTACGGAATCAGCAGTAGCCGACCTGTACCGCTCTAGCAGCGCCAGCCTATCAGTCGCACCCTCTAGGTCACTCGCTCGATAGCCATATAGCTGAAGAGTTCGCTCAGCGCTCGGGTCGAGAACAAGAATGACGTACTTGATCCCTCCTAGCTTCGCTCCTTCGATGATGTTTAGGCTTTCGCCGAAGGCTTTAAGGCGGGTCAGAACGTCAAGCTTCTCGACGTATTCTCGTAATTCAGTGACAAGTTCAAGGGAATCACGGGGCGTCCGAGGGATAGGTCGGCAATCTTCTCTTAGGGCAATAGCGGTGGCCATAAGTGCAAAGAACCGCCGCCAGTCGGCGGAACCGCGATTGGCCTTCAATCCTTCCCGAAGATAAATATCCACGATTTCGACGGCGGTTGCCCAGCAATGTTGAAGGTTGGAGCGCAATTGCATCTCAACCTTCAATCCGCCGTATTCCGCGAACAGAGGATTCTCGTACTGAAAGATCAGGTGATAACCACGATAGCCTGAAGGTTTGGGTTTTCTAATATAGTCGTCTTCATCATCCAAGCTATGACCTCGGTATGACCTGTAACCATGGACTAATGCGTAGACGCTAGCAACGGAGTTGACGATGACACGACAGCCCGCAATATCCTGCATGGCGGACAACTTAAGCCATTTGTATCGAGCCAGCTTGTCCTCAATGGAAGCGAGCCGCTTGATTCTCTGAGCCACGATTCCATTCGGGTCTACGTGTCTAGTACGGTTGCGCAAGGTCATCTGGAATGTGTATCTGGAATGTGTTCAGGGGATAAGCATGAGCCGCCCGCCAGTTGTTGGTGATTTCCAGATAATCAAGCTCCTTTTCTTCAAGCCAAACGAGTCCCTCGGGATAGCCAATCAGCACATCACCAGCCAAATCAACGATGGAGCGATCATATTCCGGAACTGCAAAGGCCATTACACTCAGCACAGTACGGCTCCAGTTGGTACTGAGTCAAGTATGTTATTACCCTCGCGAGGAGCATCAGCGACGAAAGCAATCTCACGTCTGACAATACGCCCCGCCATCCCGCTAGGCTGCGCAAAGCACTACGGCGCGGCGATGAACTAGGCGTTGGAGCGCCGGCGCTTCTCCTCGACCAGGATCTCGTGCACCTGGCGCGCCGCTGTCTCCAGCTCATCGGGCCGGTTGTCCACCACGTGATCGAACTGCTCAGCCGCCGTCATTTCGCGCTCTGCTATTTCCAGCCGCCGCCGCTGCTCTTCCTCCGTGTCCGCCGCCCTGCCCTTCATGCGCCGCGCTGTCTCCTCCGTAGAGCCGGGCGAGATAAAGATCAGCAGCGCTTGAGGCAGCAGGCGCTTGAGCGTCGCCGCGCCCTGCACGTCGATGCGCGCGACCGCGTCCCGCCCCAACGCCATCGGGTCCTCGACTTCGATTCGCGGTACGCCGTTGCGGTGGTCATACACGAAGGCGTGCTCGATGAAGCCGCCCGTCGACATCAGCTCGTCGAACGTCGCCTCGCTGATGAAGTGATAGTCGCGGCCCTCGACCTCGCCCGGGCGCGGCTGGCGCGTCGTCGCGGTCACGACGCGGTGAATGCGAGGCTCCCACTCCAGCAGCAGTTCTCGCACCGAGTCTTTGCCCGCGCCCGAGGGCCCGGACAGCACGACCAGCAGCGGTGGTTCGGCGGGAAGATCGGGCAGGTCCTCCGGTCGCGCGCTCATGCGTCAGTCAGCGTACAGCGCATCGCCGCTGAGCGCCCGCCCCGTACCCGAGTCCAGGACGGTCGCGCCGACGCCTTCCGGCGGCGCCGCAGCCAACTTGGCGAAGAAGTTGGGAAACGTCTTGTCGACGCAGTTCGGATTGCGGATCCGCATGCCCGGCACCTTCAGCCCCAGCGTCGCGAAGCACATCGCGATGCGATGGTCATCGTAGGTCTCGATCTCGGCGCCGTGCAGCTCGGACGGGAAGACTTCCAGCGTGTCGCCCGCCTCGACCACCCGCGCGCCGCATTTCGTCAGCTCGGTTCGCAGCGCTTGCACGCGCTCCGATTCCTGCACCCGCAGGCGGCCGAGGTCGACGAAGCGCGACGGCTGCGGCAGCAGCGGCGCCATTACGATCGCCGTCATGATCGAGTCAGCCAGGTCGCTCATACGCGACAGCGTAGGATACGGCGGTGCAGCGTCTTTGAATCGCCGCAGGAAGTCGACGAACCGCGCGTCGATCTGCCAATCGCTCTCCGGCCACGCCGTGACCTGCAGCCTCGTCTCGGGAAGCAACGCCCCCGCCGCCAGGAAGTAGCTGGCGCTGGAGCAGTCCGGCTCCACCACAACCTCACCACCGCGCGGCGGGAACGTCTCGATCAGCTTCGACGTCATCGCCACGTAGGCCGACTCCTCGGCGTCCTCGCCAACGACTTCGATCTGCCAGCCGCCCACCCGCGCCGAAAGCAGCAGCGCCGACGCGAACTGCGAGCTCTCGTCGATGTTGACGCGGCAGGCGCGCGACTGTGAGGCGCTCTCGCCGGAGATAACCGTCGGCAGTCGCCCGTTCTCTGCCTCGATGCGATAGCCCAGCTGTCGCAGCGCCTCGATCAGCGCCCCCTGCGGCCGCTCGTGCATGCGCAGCGTGCCCGACAGGCGATAAACGCCGCCGCTGAGGCACAGCATCGGCATCAGGAATCGCGCCACCGTGCCCGCGTTGCCGACCTGAATCTCCAGCGGCTCGCCGTGCGTGCCTGCGTTAGGGATGCGGCCGCCCTGGCCGTCCAAGGCGATCGTGCGATTGTCCGCCTCGACCGCGTCCGCTTCCACGCTGACGCTGAAGCCCAGCCTGCGCAGCGCCTCGACCATGATCTCGGTATCGTCGCTCCACAACGCGCCGTGCAGCGTCGTCGTGCCCTCCGCCAGCGCCGCTAGGACGAGCGCCCGGTTCGTCAGGCTCTTCGACCCCGGCACCGTGATCAATACCGGCGCCGGCCGCTGCGGCGGCACGATCTCAACGATTTCAGGCAGCCTCATGCGGCGCCAAACCAGAACCCCTTTCCCTTTCCGGGAGAGGGGGCCACCATTGTCTCGGGTTCCGAAGCCAGGCCTATGTCTGCACGATTCACGCCGTTTACCTGCCCAGACGGTTAGTCGTCTTCTCGCTTCTTGAGCCGGCGCTTACGCTCGACTTCGTCCTCAATAGTGATCCGAGTTCGCTCCCGCATCGCTTCCTGCGCCTGCTTCGAGCGTTCCTGCCACAGCGAGCCGGTCATCATCGACATGAACGCATCGGCAGCCGTTGGCATCTCCACTGATAGCTTGACCTCGGTTCGCTCCGGCAGCTTCTCGAGGAATAGGTCGCGTTCGATCTGCGTCTGCGCCAGCGACCGGAACAGGGTCTCCTCTTCGTCCTGCGATTCGATCATGTCGGACAGCCGTTGCAGCTCGTCCATGTAGCGCTGCAGCCAGTGCAGCACGTTCTCACGGTTCGTAACCAGGATATCGTGGCCGAGCTCCGGATCGCCCGACGCCAGTCGGGTCAGGTCCGAAAAGCTCGGGCCGGAGATGTTCGCCAACTCCGGCCACGCGCTGCTGCGCCTCGCCAGGTTGAACAACGCCACCGAGTTGATCAACGGCACGTGGCTGATCGCCGCGACGTAAGCGTCATGCTCGTCGGCGTCGAGGAAGAACGGCTTGCCGCCCAGCGCCTGCACCAGCCCCACCAGGGCATCCACCGCCGCGCCGACAGCATCGACACTGGGCACGATGCAGTAAGGCCGATCGTCGAAGAGCTCCGCCTCAGCCTGCTGCAAGCCGCCTTTTTCGCGCCCCGCCATGGGGTGACCGCCGACGAAGTAGACGCGATTCGGTAGCTCCTGCTTGGCCCAGCGCATAACGTCGCTCTTGGTGCTGGCCGTGTCCGTGACGATGCACCTGTCCTGCAGATGCGGCCCGATGCCTCGGAACACGCGCCGGACCTCGAGAATCGGCGTCGCAACCACGACCATCGTCGCGTCGCGCACGGCGCGCTCCAGACTCGGCGCCACTTCGTCCACCACGCCGGCGCGCTGCGCCCGTCCCATGACCTCGCGGATCTCGTCGTAGCCAACCAGTGTGGTGTTTTCGGGCTCGGCCCGCTTCAGCGCCAATCCAACCGAGCCGCCGATTAGACCCAGACCGATGATCGCAATCCTGCCCATAACTCCCCCTGCAGGCGCCCTTTGACGCCTCTTCCTATGTTAACGGAAAGCTCACACCTCGGCGTTAGCCGCGTCAAGCGCCGCGGGCGCCCCTTTAGTGGGGTCTGGGGCAGAGCCCCGGCCTTCCGCGTTAGCCACGTCAAGCGCCGCGGGAGCCCCTTTAGTCGGGGTCCGGGGCAAGAGCCCCGGCTTAACTATTCCCTAGCTTGCGTCGTCGGCGGCCAGCAGGAGCTCATAACGCCACGCCTCGTCCGGCTCCACATGCCCTCGGATCAGGCGGGCCGTCGTCGCCGAACACCCGGCCTCGCTGGCCAATACGGCGCCCAGCTCGGGGTGATGCCGCAGACGATACGCCGCACTGCGCCAGCCGCGCCCATTCGCGGCCAGCCGGCCGGTCGCCGCCGGCGAAACGACGTTCAGGACGCGTAGCCAGACCGGCACACCGCCCTTGCCGCAATCGTGCAGCAGCGCCGCACGAGCAGCGAACGGTCGTCCGTGGCCCTACGCAGTCGCAGCGCCACCGCAAGCGCATGGCGCTGGTCGCGACGCTCCATCGCCAAGAAGAGAACCGACTCCGCCTCCGACAGCGTTTCCCGCGCGAACTCGAGGTCCTTGGCCTCCAGCCGCGGCCTCAGCGCCTGCAGCGCCTGGTGGAGCGGTAGGCGGCCCTAAACATTCTGGCCCACGATAAGGTCTGTCACGCCCTTCACCACCGGCCCGATGATCGTCCACAGGCCCGGCAGCTGCCCGTTCGAAACGAACGGCAGCATGATCAACAGCATCAGGATAAGGATTCCATGTCGTTCCAAACGGGCCAGGCTGCGCGACATGTCACGCGGCAGCAGGCCGACCGCCACGGCGAAGCCGTCCAGCGGCGCGATCGGCAAGAGGTTGAAGATCGCCAGCAGCACGTTGATGATGATCAACGATCCCAGGTACAGCGAGGCGTACTGTTCAACGCCCCAGGAGCTGATCGGCCCCTGCAGCGTCCAATCGATCAGCCCCAGCTGAAACGGCAGCGCGGCGAGCAGCGCGACCAGCAGGTTCATCACCGGCCCCGCCGCGGCCACCAAGGCGCGGCCGGTCTCCGGCCCATGGCGCAGCCGCGACGGGTTGACCGGTACCGGCTTGCCCCAGCCAAAGCCCACGATCAACAGCAGAATGCTGCCCAACGGGTCCAGATGTCGCAGCGGGTTAAGAGTCAAGCGTCCCATCATGCGAGCCGTCCCGTCGCCAAGCCGGTCGGCCGTGAAGGCGTGGCTCGCCTCATGCAGGGCAAGGCCGGTCACCATCGCGGTGGCCAGGGAGCCAAACAGAACTACGAAAACGAGAATGCCTTCGTCCAGGTAATCGAAGTAGGGTAGGAGCAATCAGACCTCGGTTTTCGATTCTAGCACGCGCCGATCTGGGCTCATGGGTGCCAGGTCGGCGCCGCAGGCTCCTTCACCCGGTTGACCCGAACTGCAAGCCTATTTATATTGTGACTGTTTACACAGGTTGGTAGAAATTATCGATAGATAAGTGAGCCAAGCATTGCCTATCGAGATACCCGCCGTCGTCATCGACCGCCTGCCTGTTTACGCTCGCGCCCTCACCCACCTCGAGGCCGAGGGTCGAGACGTGGTCAGCTCCCAGGAGCTCGGCGAGATGCTCGGCGTCACGCCGGCCCAGATTCGCAAGGACCTCAGCTACTTCGGGCGCTTCGGCAAGCAAGGCCGTGGCTACAACGTCGTCCGCCTGGCCCAGGAGCTGCGCCAGATCCTCGGTCTCGACCGCCAGTGGTCGATGATTCTCATCGGCATCGGCCACCTGGGTCGCGCCATCCTCGCCTATGACGGCTTCCAACCCCAGGGGTTCATCATCATCGAGGCCTTCGACAGCGACCCGGAACTCGTCGGCGACACGGTTGCCGGCCTCACGGTCCGCCCCACCTCCGACCTCAAGCGCTACCTCGACGATCGCCAGGTCGATATCGGCATCGTCGCCGTGCCGCCCGACGCGGCGGGTTCCTTGATCAACGAGCTCGTGGCCGGTGGCGTCCGCGCCATCCTCAACTACGCCCCGACTTCCGTTGCCGTGCCGCCCGAGGTCGAGCTCAAGAACATCGATCCTGTGCTCGCCTTGCAGAGCATGACGTTCTACCTCAAGAGCTCCCGGTAAAGCCGTTAAGATCACGGCCCTCAATTCGGGACGGTTCGTGCCCCTAATGACGTGTCCCTTCTCCCTCAGGAAGAGGGCTAGGGTGAGGGGGTTTACGACGCCCCAACCAAGACTCCCCCAACCACACCGTCAGCCACAGCCCCTCTCCGCGCAAGGAGAGGGGCGCGCGCCTGCCTGAGCAACGTCGAAGGGGCAGCGAGGGAGAGGTGAATTCCTCACCCCGACGTAAACTCACCTCACGCATGCTGATCATCGACCTCACGCTGCCGCTCTCGGACGCCGACCCACCCTACACGGACGCCTCCGGCTACAGCGACCCGCCGACCCGAATTGAACGCTGGGTTGCCATCAGCCAGCAGTCCGGCGCCGCGACCAGCCCTTTCCACGTCTCCCAGCTGCATCTCAGCGCCCACGCCGGCACCCATATCGACGCCCCGTCTCACTTCCACCGCGGCGCTCCGACAATCTCAGACCTCCCGCCGTCGGCACTCGCCGGACGCGCCGTAGTCATCGACCTGCGAGACGCGGGTTCCGGCCTCGTGCCCCGCCTTCGCGAGGCGGCAGCTCACGCCTCGGCGCCGGACGTCACGCCGCTCCTGCTCACGCCGACGCTGTGGCTGACAACCGCCGCCGTCGACGAGGTCATCGCCTGGGGACGCCCCCTCATCGCCTTCGCCGGCGAGGAGGACGCGGACGCCGGCTTCGTCGCGGTCCGCCGTCTGCTCGCCGCCGGCCGCTGGATCGCCACCAACCTCGATCCAGTCAAAGCCACGCAGGTGCAAGACGGCGACCTTCTGGTCGTCGCGCCCCTCGCGATCGACGGCCTCGAAGGCAGCCCCTGCCGGGTCCTCGCCATCCGCGAAACCACACAGCGCTAAGAATCGGGAAGCCCCACCTGTCGTCCTGAGTCGCGCCAGCAGGCGAAGAATCCAGGCGCTGCCCGTCTGCCCGTCTGCCCGTGAGTAGTAGGCGGGCAGCGCCCTTACGGTTGGTTGGAGACGAGCAGCTCTTCCTCGGTCGGCAACGAGCGCCTGATCACGTCCAGGTAGTCCAGCGACGCCCCGGCGCCGATCGCGACGCAGTCGAGCGGGTTGTCCGCCAGCTGGCACGGCACGTTGGTCTGCTCCGCGATCAGCTCGTCCAGGCCGTTCAGCAGCGAGCCGCCGCCGGTCAGTATGATGCCTCGATCGACGACGTCCGAAGCCATCTCCGGCGGCGTCTTCTCCAGCACCTTCCTCGCCGTCCCGACGATAGCCGCCAGCGGGTCCTGCAGCGCCTGCGTCACCTCGTTCGTCGTCATCGTGATCGTCTTCGGCAGGCCGGTGACCTGGTCACGGCCGCGGACTTCCATCACCTTCTCGTTGTAAACCGGCATCGCGCTGCCGATCCTCATCTTGATCTCTTCCGACGTGCGCTCACCAATCGCCAGGTTGTGACGGTGCTTCACGTAGGTTGCGATCGCCTCGTCCATCGCGTCGCCGGCCACTCGGACCGATTCCTTCACCACGATGCCGTACATCGAAATCACGGCCGCCTCTGAGCGCCCGCCGCCGATGTCGAGCACCATATTGCCGCTTGCGGTGCCGACCGGGACGTGCGCGCCGATCGCCGCCGCCAATGGCTCCGGGATCAGGTGCGCCGGGCGACGTGCGCCCGCCTGCTCCGCCGCATCGCGCACCGCGCGCTGTTCAACGCTGGTCACGCCGGCCGGGATGCAGATCATTACCTCGGGCCGGATCAGGTTGAACCGGCCGACGACTTTGCCGATGAAGTGACGCAACATCGCTTCGGTGATCAGATAGTCGGCGATTACGCCGTGCTTCATCGGGCGGATGACGCTGATGCTACCCGGCGTGCGGCCGATCATGTCGCGCGCCACCGCACCGACGGCCACCACCGTGTTCTCGCGCGTCGCCAGCGCCACCACGGCGGGCTCCTTGATCACGATGCCCTCGCCGCGCACGTAGACCAGCACGTTGGCCGTGCCGAGGTCGATGCCGATTCGCTTATTGATCATCCGCAGTCCCTATGATTAACGCTCGACTCTGGCGCCTAGCCCCCGCAGCTTTCCCACCAGGTCTTCGTGCGCCCGGTCCAGGTGATAGACGTCGTTGATCTCCGTTCGCCCTTCAGCGACGAGCCCCGCCAGCACCAGGGAGCCTCCGGCTCGGACGTCCAGCGCCCTCACCATTGTGCCGTATAGCTGACGCGGGCCGCTGATCAACGCCGTCTGGCCCGCAGTAATGATGTCTGCACCCATCTTGCGCAGCTCGCTTACGTAAAGCAAGCGGTTCTCATAGACGCGCTCCTGGATGATGCTCACACCGGGGCACTGCGTCAGGAACGCCGCCAACGGCGGGTGCAGGTCCGTCGCAAGGCCTGGATACGGCACCGCTTGCGCTCGGACGCTGTGGAAATCGCCGCCCGCGTCACATACGCTCACCGCGCGCTCCGAAGTCACGACGCCGACATTCGCTTCGCGCAGCTTGTGCAACAACGCGTCCATGTGCTCTGGCTCTGCTCCTTCGATCGTCACCTGACCACGCGTCGCCGCCGCGGCCAGCGCGAACAGCCCTGCCTCGAGGCGGTCCGGCATCACGCGGTGACGGCCGCCCGTCAGCTCCAGCACCCCTTCGATCTCGATAACGCTGGAGCCGGCGCCTTCGATCTTCGCGCCCATCGAGCGCAACATCTCGATCGTGTCGACGATCTCCGGCTCCGCCGCAGCGTTGACCAGCGTCGTGCGTCCCTCCGCCAGCACCGCCGCGAAGACGAGGTTCATCGTGCCTGTCACGCTGGGATAGTCGAGAAAGAAGCGCGCCCCGCATAGCCTCGCGGCGTCATTCGTCGCGCGAAACTGCTCTGCCTCGCGCTCGACCTGCGCCCCCAGCGCCCGCAGTCCGTCGAGGTGCACGTCCAGCGGCCGCGCGCCGATCACGTCGCCGCCCGGCGAGGCGCACGACGCTTGTCCGTAGCGTGCCAGCAGCGGGCCCATGACCAGGAAGCTCGCCCGCTGGTTGACCGCCAGCTCACTCGGCGCGTCGTAGCGATCGATCTGGTCGGCGCGCACGCGCCACACGCCGCCGCCCTGGTTGCTCACGTCGGCGCCCAGCGACTGCAGGATGCGGGCCATCAGGCGCACGTCTTCGATGTCCGGGACGTTTTCCAGGATGCACTCCTCGCCGGTGAGGAGGCAGGCGGCGAGCGCGTAGTCGGCCGCGTTCTTCGAGCCGCTTACACGAACAGTCCCCTGGAGAGGCAGTCCGCCCTCGATAATCAGACTGGGGCTGCTCATACTCGCTCTTTTGTTCCCCTTTAGGGTTTTCTGCAGGATAAGTGCTGCCCAACACGCTGGCAACCTTATGTCTGGGTGGCGACCACCTCGATTGCAACACTCGTTTAGCACGCTCTTGCTGCATCGATCGCGACCTCAGCGTTAGAGTCTAACCTTGAGAACCGCGAGACTCACGAGTACGCCAGCCGCCACGTCGTCTACGGCGAGCGCATCGAAGCCGAAACCTGACGCACCTGCCAGCCTGAGCAGCACAACCACCCACGTAGGGACGAAGCTTTAGCTCCGTCCCCATCGCTCCCACGCAGTCCGCCAACGCCCGACCCCCACCCGTCATTGCGAGGACCACCAGCGACGAAGCAATCTCACGTCTCACAAATACGCCCCGCCATCCCCGCCAGCCTCATCAACGCAGGACCACCCACGTAGGGACGAAGCTTTAGCTCCGTCCGCCAACGCCCCGTCCCTAATAGTCGTAACTCAGGTCGCCGTCCAGGATCGCCCGCGAGATGATCACGCGCTGGATCTGGCTCGTACCCTCGACGATCATCAACTGCCGCGCGTCGCGATAGTGGCGCTCCAGCGGGTGCTCCTTCATGTAGCCCTGCGCGCCCATCACCTGCATCGCGTCGGACGACACCTTGACCGCCGCCTCCGTCGCCAGCGTCTTGCCGAACGATAGGTAGGCGGCGTCCTGCTTGCTGACGCGCCCCTGGTCCACCAGCCAGCCCGCTTTGTACACGGCCAGGCGAGCCGATTCGATGGCCAGCGCCATGTCGGCGAACATGAACTGGATCGCCTGCAGCTCCGTCAACGGCCCGCCGAACGCCTTGCGCTCCCGAGCGTAGTTCAGCGCATAGCTCATGGCGCCCTCTGCGAGCCCGATGCCGCGCGCCCCGACCAGCGGTCGCACGCTGTTCAGCCCCAGCATCGCGTGGTTGAAGCCGCGCCCTTCCACGCCGCCGATCAGGTTCCCCGCCGACACGCGAACGTCCTGCAGCGCGAAGTGCGCCGTCGGCACGCCGTTGACGCCCATCTTGCGGTCCGTCCGCGTGATCGTGAATCCCGGCGTGTCGGTCGGCACGATGAATCCCGAAACACCGCGCACCCCGGCGTTGCGATCGGTCTTCGCGAAGACGGTGCAATAGTCCGCCACCGTGCCGCCTGAGGTGTAGATCTTCTCGCCGTTGAGCACGTAGTCGCTGCCGTCCTTGACGGCGTAAGTGCGCAAATTGGCAGCGTCTGAGCCGACCTCCGGCTCCGTGAGGCAAAACGACGAACGCATCTCACCACTCGCGATCGGCCGGATCCACCGCTGCTTCTGCTCCTCCGTCCCGCCGATCAAGATCGGCTGCGTCGGCAGCATCGTCAGCAACAGCATCAGCCCTGAGGAGCAGCAATACTTCGCGACCTCCTCCACCGCCAGCACCATCGCCAGCGTCCCGGCGCCGCTGCCGCCGTACTGCTCCGGGATCGCCAGGCCCAGCAGCCCGATGTCCTTGTACGCCGCGAAGACGTCCTCCGGGTACTCGCCCGTCTCGTCGATTTCAGCCGCCCGCGGCGCGATCACCTCTCTGGCGACGCGGCGCGCCGTACCCTGGATCAGCTTCTGTGCCTCGGTCAACTCAAAGTCCATAGTTAGCCTCTGCCCCTGCTACTGCCCTGGTCGTCCCGTCGCCGTAGGATATGCCGCCCAATTGCTTGGGAAAACAGTACCGGCGGACGCCAGGATACATTCACTACGCTCTTCGTTTGTTTGACGTTTGCGTTAATGATAAGTACAGTTCGGAGCATGGCAGACAAGCGCAAACCGGCGCCGGATGAGCCTTGCCTCCAGATTGGCGAGGTCGCGGATCGCACCGGCGTGACTCAACGCACGCTCCGTTTCTACGAAGAGCGCGGCCTGCTCAAGCCGCCGACTCGCATGGACGGCGGCTTCCGCTTGTACTCTGCGGACGATGTCGAACGCGTCGAGCAGATCAAGCGGTTGCAAAGCTTGCTTGGCCTGACGCTCGCGGAGATCAAGGAGATGATCGAGGCCGCGGAGGTGCGTGAGGAGCTCAACGCCACCTTCCGCCCCGACCGCCCTATCGATGAACAACTCGCCCGCGTTGGCCGCCGCATCGAGGTGACCCTGCGCCAGCACGACATCATCAGCGCCAAGCTGACCGCGATGCAGGACATGCGCATAGACCTCGAGGAGAAGCTCGAACGCTGGCGCCAGATAGTCGCCGACCTCGAGAAAGAGCGCGCCGGAGCCACCAAAGCCCGCGCCTGACCCTTACCAAGGCAAACGAAGACGCCCGGTTCGAGTCCGGGCGTCTTGTTACGCTAAGCGCAGCCTAGCTTCACTGTCATCCTGAGCCGCGACAGCAGACGAAGGATCAAAGCGTACCGTCAGCGCCAACTGTTAGCCCGCCGCTAAACCCCACGGCCTCTCTGCGCGGCAGCCTGCCCGTCTGCGGTGTCGACGGGGCGGGGTACCCCTACGCGTGCTCCGCTTTCGCCGCCGACTCGATCACTTTCTTCGCGACGTGATCAGGCACCTCTTCATAGTGGTTGAACTCGATCTCGAAAGTGGCGCGGCCCTGCGTTAGCGATCGCAGGTCGGTGGCGTAGTGTTGCATCTCGGCCAGCGGCGCCTGCGCGTCGATCACCGTGCCCCGCTCCTCCGGCGTGATGCCCAGCACTCGCGCCCGCTTGCCGTTGAGGTCGGACACCAGATCGCCCGTGTAGGCCTCCGGGGTCTTGACCCGCACGTTGACGATCGGCTCCAGCAGCACCGGCGAGGCCTTCTCCGCCCCGGCCTTCATCGCCTGTGAACCGGCGAGCTTGAACGCCATCTCCGACGAGTCAACCGGATGTTCCTTGCCGTCGACCAGGCTAACCCGCACGTCGACCAGCGGGTTGTGCGTCAAGATCCCATCGATCATCGCCTCGTGCACGCCGTTTTCCACCGCCGGCACGTACTGCCGCGGCACCGAGCCGCCGACCGTCTTGTTGACGAACTCAAAGCCGGAGCCGCGCTCCAGCGGTTCGATCTTCAGGGTCACCTTGGCGTACTGGCCGTGACCACCGGTCTGCTTCTTGTGCGTGAACTCTGAAGACGACGCCTTGGTCAGCGTCTCCTTGTACGGCACACGCGGCACCTGGTGCATGATCTCGGCGCCGAACTTGCGCTTCATTTTCTCGCAGGCGATTTCGACGTGCGATTCGCCAAGGCCCCCGAGGACCGCCTCGAACGTGTCCGGATCGCGGTGCAGATGCAGCGTTGGGTCCTCCTCCGCGATGCGCGACAGCGCTGAACTCATCTTCTCCGTGTCCGCCTTGGTCTTTGGAAAGACGGCCACCATGAAGACCGGCTTCGGGAAGTCGATCTGCGGCAACTTGGTCGCCGCTTCCTTCGTCGTCAGCGTGTCCGACGTCAGCGTTTCGCTAAGTTTCGGGACGCCGCCGATATCGCCCATCACCAGCCGCGACGTCGCCTCGTGCGTCTTGCCGTGTACCACGAACAGCTGACCGACCCGCTCGTCGACGCCCTTGTTCGCATTCCAGACGTGCGAATCGGCCTTGAGCGAGCCTGAGAAGACGCGCAGGAAGGTCAGCTTGCCCACGAAGGGGTCGGCCGTCGTCTTGAACACCTGAGCCACCAGCGCGCCGTCCGGGTCCACCTTCAAGTCGGTGCCGTCGTCCGTCTGGACCTTGGCTTCGGCCGGCGACGGGAAGTACTCCGTCAGCGCGTCCAGGAAATGCGTCACGCCGATCGTCTTGGTCGACGATGCCGCGAAAACCGGCACCAGATCCCCAGATGCAATACCGATCGCCAGGCCTTTGCGGATCTCCTCGACCGTCAGCTCGCCGTTCTCCAGGAAGGCGTCTAGCAGTTCCTCGTCGTTCTCCGCGGCCGTCTCCATGAGCTGCGCCCGCTGAACCTCGATCTCGCCCGCCATGTCGGCCGGTACGGCGCCTTCCTCGCCCTTTTCGCCCAGGTAAGCCTTCTGCTCAACGAGGTCGACGACGCCCTGGAACGTGTCCTGGCTGCCGATCGGCAGGTAGAGCGCCACGCAGGAATGCCCCAGCTCCGACTGCACCTGCTGCAACGCGCCGGAGAAGTCGGCGTTCTCACGGTCCATGCGGTTGATCAAAACGGCGCGCGGCTTGCCCGCCGAGATCTCCCACGCCAGCTCGGAGCCCACCTGCACGCCCGACACGGCGCATACCGTGATCACGGCCATGTCCGCCGCGCGCATCGCGCCGTAAGCATCACCGACGAAGTCGGCGTAACCTGGTGCGTCGATGATGTTGATCTTGTGGTCGTTCCACTCGATCGGCAGCAGCGACGCGTTGACGCTGACCTTGCGCTTCGTCTCGTCCGGGTCGAAGTCGGAAGACGTCGTACCGTCATCGACTCTGCCCAGCCGGTTGATCGCGCCTGAAACAAA
Source organism: Dehalococcoidia bacterium (assembly GCA_965197795.1). Taxonomy (GTDB): domain Bacteria; phylum Chloroflexota; class Dehalococcoidia; order DSTF01; family WHTK01; genus WHTK01. The sequence continues at coordinate 2,649,352 of OZ240228.1, forward strand.
AAGGGCGGCCTCGACAAAAGACGTCTTGCCGGTGCCGCCGTGTCCCAGGAGAACCAGGTTGCGGATCTTTCCTGTCGGATATTCCTTCATGGAGACTTGCCCTCAACGCACAAGCCTGCCGCTTCAGCAGGCGATCTCTCGAGGTTGCGAGGTTGATGGTCGATTCTAGCCCCTCGCTTCCAGCCTCGTAAAGACTGCGAGGTGGTCAACCCAGGCCATCTGGCAGAGGCCAGAATCGTCACGCTCCCTCGCCCACCCTGCTGTCATTCTGAGCCGTGCCGCCTCACGCCACTGTCATCCCGAGCCTCGCCGCCCAATCCTCTGTCATCCTGAGCCGCAGGCGAAGGATCAAAACGCCCCGTCCTCCGATTACGCTCCCTAACCTGCTTCCGACACCCCACCGCAGCGCGTCAGCGATCGCCGTATGTCCGCGAGCCTGCACCCCGCTACAATCCCCGGATGAACGCCCCCGACCAAACCCTGCAGCAGCGCGTTGCCCGCCTCATGGCCAAGACCCCCGTCGCCTGGCGCCGCGCCGCCGGCGGCTACACACCGGCGCAGCGCTGGATCGTCGACTTCGAAGACGGCACGTCCTGCTTCGCCAAGAGCGCCGCGGGCACGCCTGTCTCGCCGATGGACGAATGGCTGCGTCACGAGTACCACGTCTACTCGCACCTCGAAGCCGGCTTTATGCCCCGCCTGCTCGGCTGGGACGACGACGGCGCTCAGCCGCTGCTCATCCTCGAAGACCTCAGCACCGCACGCTGGCCGCCGGCCTGGCTTCCCGGCGACATAGAATCCGTTTTCGGCATGCTCGCGCGCGTCCATACTTCAAGGCTTGATGTAGCGCCGTTCGAAGAGACTGACCCCGGTATCACCACGCACTGGTCGGAAGTCCGGCACGACCCGGAATCGTTCCTGTCGCTGGGGCTATGCAGCCGGGCCTGGCTGGACGCGGCGCTGCCACCGCTCATCGACGCCGCTCGTGTCGTAGATCTCTCGGGACGCGACCTCGTCCACTTCGACCTGCGCAGCGACAACATCTGCTTCGACGGCGACCGCGTCCTCTTGCTCGACTGGAATTTCGCCGCCCGCGGCAACCCCGACCTCGACATCGCGTCCTGGCTGCCCAGCCTGCACTCGGAGGGCGGCCCGCTGCCGGAAGACATCCTGCCGAACGCCCCGCAGTGGGCCGCGCTGATGAGCGGCTTCTTCGCCAGCCGTGCCGGCAAACCACCGATCCCCAACGCCCCGCGCGTCCGCGAGGTGCAGCGCAGCCAGCTACGCTCGGCGCTGCCCTGGGCCGCCCGCGCCCTCGGCCGGCCGCCGCTGGACGGCCCTAACGCGCCGTGAGCAGCTCGTTGCGCGCCTCATTGCTGCGCGGGTGTACCTTGCCAGCCGCGCCGCGCTCTCGGCGGCTTCCTAGTCTTAGGACGAGACGGTGACCCTCAGGAATGTCGCAGAAATGGAGGTCGTGTCCGGGCTCGGACTTTCGTTCTGCTCCTTGAACAGAGCTTCCAGCTCTTCCTGCAAATCAGCAGCTCGGCCGTCCTTTTCGGCAGCCTCGAATGCATTCATCGTCGGCCCGTAGTAGCTGCGGAATTCTGCGACCAGTTCCTCGGGTGAGCTGGAGAAGTTGAAGGTGTATGTCTCCCTAACACACGAAATCTTCTCTTCCGGAATCCCAGCAGCGCCGAAGCGCTCGATAACGTTGTTCTCAATTCCCCAGCTCATGGGGCTGATCGTGCCCTCCGGGGGCGGTGGCGAACAGGCCGAGCTGATCCGGAGGATTTGAGCCACCAATGTCGGATCATTGGGAATCCAGTTACCCATGACCACGCGACCTCCGGGCCGCGTCACGCGCACCATCTCCTTGGCCACGTCAAACGGCTTTGGCGCAAACCTGGCGCCGAAGATGCTCACGACAAGGTCAAAGGAATCGTCTTGCAAGTCGCGCAAATCAGTTGCGTCGCCGACCTGGAACCTGCAATTTGTAAGGCCCAGCTCCCTTGCCCTCCGGTTGCCGGCCTCGACGAGGTTTCTCGCGATGTCGACACCTAACACGTCCGCTCCCAACATGGCCTCAGGCATGGCAGTCGTTCCATCGCCGCAACCAAGGTCCAGGACCTTTAGGCCTTTCGTGATTCCGAGTCCTTGGACTAGCGCCTCTCCGCTTTCTCTCATGCTTTCCGCGATGCGTGTAAAATCGCCCTTCTCCCAAGCGCCTGGTTTGGATTGGCCTGGTTCGAAGTCACTCAAGTACTCTCTTTCTACCTAAGCAGCTCGTTGCGCGCCTCGTTGCTGCGCGGGTGTACCTGCCAGCCGCGACGCACCGACTGCTCCAGGTTGTGGTCCAGATAGCGCAGCACCGCCGCGTCGATGTCGTCCTCGGCCAGCCGCCTCACCTCGGCCAGCGCCGCCTCGCGCGCCAGCTTGTGCGGCTCCACCTTGTCGGCCACGAACAGCACCTTCTCCAGCAGCGCCATGCCGTCTCGGGCCGTCGTGTGGCAGTCGACGCCCGCCAGCAGCTCCGCGTCGTCCAACTCGTAATCGCGCCGCAGCATCGCCGCCGCAACGGGCCCGTGCACCAGGATCGGCGAAGCGCGCTCGATCGCGTCCGGCGTCAGGTCGTACTCCGTGGCCAGCCGCGCAACGCGGTATCGTCCTTGTGCCTCACCAGGTCGTGGCCCAGCGCCGCCAGCCGCACCGCCTCTTCCTCGACGCGGCGGATGTGCTCCCGCAGCCCCTTCGGCAGCGCCGCGACCGCCTCGCGTAACTGCACCTCGAGGTTGCTTGTCATCGCTTACGTCCCGTCCAGCCCATATTGTCATCCTGGAGCCGCGACAGCAGGCGAAGGACCAAAGCATCCCGTCAACCTCAACGCTCCGGGTCGCACCGATAGCCTATCCGCCACGCGGCAGCCTGGCCCGTCTGCCCGCCTGGCCCGTCTGCCCGCCTGGCCCGTCTGCCCGCCTGGCCCGCCTGCCCGTCTGCCCGTCTAGCGCCTATCCCTCGAAGCCCATCTGTCGCCCGCCTAGCAGGTGCATGTGCAGATGGAATATCGTCTGCCCGCCCTGCTCGCCGACGTTGAACGTTAGGCGATAGCCGTCGTCGTGCACGCCGTGCTCCACAGCCAGCGACTTCGCCACCCCCACCATTTGCGCCAGCAACGCCCCGTGTTCTTCCGTGATCTCGCGCGCCGAGGGTATGTGTGCCTTCGGCATGATCAGCAAGTGCAGCGGCGCCCGCGGGTGCAAGTCCCGCACCGCGAAGACCTGCTCGTCCTCGTGCACCATCTCGACGTCCATCTCGTGGCCGGCCATCTTGCAGAACAGGCAGTCCGTTTCACTCACGCCCGTATTCTACTCACCCGCCATCCCGAGCCGCGCCAGCTCTCACCTGCCGTCCTGAAGCCGCGACAGCAGGCGAAGCACCAACCTCAACTGTCGTCCTGAGCCGCCTGGGCGAAGGACCAAAGCGCCTCATTCTCCTCGAACACCCGCGACGCCTGCCAATCGCCCCGTCCTCTGCGCGGCAGCCTGCCTGGCTGCCCCAAAACGAAGAAGAGGGGCCTCTCGGCCCCTCTTTCGTGCTCGCGAAACCGAACGACGGCGCTACCGCCACTCGGCGTACCCCGCCATGGCACGCAGCCGGCGGATGCGCTCCTCGACCGGCGGGTGGGTCGAGAACAGGTGCGACAGCGAGAAGCCGCCCTGCTGCCGGAACGGGTGCATGATGTACAGCGACGACACCGCTTCCGAGCTCGCCTTCTTCTCCATCGGCTGCGACTGCACTCCGCTGTGCAGCTTGCCCAGCGCCCGCGCCAGCGCCTCCGGGTCGCGCGTGTACTCCGCGCCGCTGACGTCGGCCGCGTACTCCCGTGTCCGCGAGATCGCCATCTGCAGCACGCCTGCCACCAGCGCCGCGACCATCGACGCCAGGAACACGAAGATCAGGCCGTAGCCACCGCCGCGGCGGCCGCCGCCCAACAGCGCGCCCCACATCAGCATCATCTGCAGGTAGCTGATAGCGCCCGCGATCGTCGCCGCGATCGATGCCGTCAGCATGTCTCGATTCTTCACGTGGCCGATCTCGTGGCCGATCACGGCGCGCAACTCCTGGCGGTCCAGCAGCCGCTGGATCCCCGTCGTCACGGCCACCACCGCCTTCGAGGGGCTACGGCCTGTCGCGAAAGCGTTCGGCGACTCGTTTTGCACCACGAAAACCCTGGGCTTCGGGACGTCGGCCAGCATCGCCACTTCTTCGACTATGGCGTGCAGCTGCGGCTCTTCTTGCGCCGTGACTTCCTTGGCGCCCGCCATGCGCAGCGCCAGCTTGTCCGAGAACCAGAACGCGAAGAAGTTCATCACCAGCGCCAAGACCAGCGCGATCAGCGCCATCGTCGGCCCGCCAATCAGATAGCCCAGACCGACCAGCAGGCCGGCCAGTCCACCCAACATGATTGCGGTTTTCAGAGCGTTCATTCCTAGTCCTTCCCCCTACGGCCACAAATTCGGCCCCACTACCCTTCGAATCTAATGGGAATTATATACCAATTTACCCCGCCGCCGACTAGGAGGCGGCTTCCTTCCCTCGCTTTTGGAGCATCTTCCTCTCATGCTTGGGCCGCGTCCGCAACAGCGACTTCGTGACGTTGCCTGCCGTGTCACGGATCGACTCCGGCGGCTTACGCTTCATGGGGCGGCCTGGGTTGCGCTTCGCCTCACTCATAGTGCTATCTCCTTCAGCTTGGATACAAGATACTCCTGAGGCCGGTCTCCCTTGATGCGATTACAGGAACCGCATAGCAGCTGCAAGTTGTCCAGATGGTCGGTACCGCCCTTGCTCTGCGGTACCACGTGATCCACCTCGAAGTGGCGAAACTCGAAGGGCGTCCGGCAACCGTTGCACTTGCCCTCCTGCTGGCCGTAGAGCACGTGCTTATTCTGTCTGTAGTTTATAGGCGCATCTATATCCGTACGGCGCGGTATGTCCGTGCGCGTTGTCACGAACCCGTGATGGAACAGGTCACCCATCTCGCCGCGCAATCGGATGTTAACCAGCTCCGCAGCCTTGGGGATAGGTCGATACCCACCCACTGTCGTCCCAACTTCTCCGCCGCGACGCAGGCCGTGGCGCATCCGCAAAACGGGTCGAGCACCACGTCGCCCTCGTTGCTACTGGCCTTGATGATGCGCTCCAACAAGGCAAGCGGCTTCTGTGTGGGATAGCCTGTACGTTCCTTCGATTGCGCTTGAATAGGGGGCACATCGTCCCAAATCGTATCGACGGGGTTCCCTTGCATCTCGTCAAGATACCTCTTGAGTGCACGGACCGCTCCTGGGCTGCTGGACTACGAGGCCTTGTTCATAGGCTGCCTGCATCCTCTCCTGGGTCCAGCGCCACACCCTGTTAACGCCAAGGAACTCGTATGTCAGGTTGGGACGGTTCTTATTCGGATTAGTCAAATCGCCAAGACGATAGCGCCGCCCCGTTTCCGGTTCAACGTACCTGTAGAACTTCTCAACGTAGGCTTGGTCGTGCGGACGATAGGGGCGATTCCAGGTGAACTGGTCGGCCTTGCTGTAGTACAGCAGGAAATCGGAGTTATTCGGATAGCCCCTGAAGGCCAAGCCCTTGGCATTGATGCGCCTCCAAGTGACCTCGCTACGGAAGTTCCCCTGCCCGAAAATGGCGTCCGTCAAGAGCTTCAGGTAGTGGCTGGCCGTGGGATCACAGTGCAGGTAGATGCTGCCCGTGTCCTTCAGTACACGTCGCATCTCTAGCAGCCGCACGGCCATCATGGTCAAGTAGGACTGCATCCCTTTGCCGTGCGTTCGTCGGGACGCGTCGAGTAGATAGGCGATCTCTGGCTTCTCGTCGGCAATCAGGCCCATCCAGGCCACGTCCAGGTCTGAGAGCGTCCAGGTGTCCTTGAACGCCGCACCTGCGGCCTTGCTGCCCACGGGCGCGGCATAGTCCTGGTTGGAGTTGAAGGGTGGATCCAGGTAGATCAGGTCGACGCACTCGCTGTTCATGCCCCGCAGTATGTCGAGGTTGTCTCCTGTCCAGATCGTCCGGTTGACGAAGTTGGGTGCGGCCACGCCGCTCATGCAATCAAGTCTTCATACCGGAGCCGCTTGCCGTTGCTTCCCAGCACCATTGCCGCCATTTGCGTGGCGGTATCCCTGGGTCGGTCATTGTGACGGCCTGAGAATTCCGTGACGTAGCGGTCAAGGTGCTTGACGCTCATCTGGTGGTACACGCCGACGTATCCCCGCTTCAGCATTGCCCAATGACTCTCGATGCCATTCGTGTGAGCCATGCCGTGAACGTACTCGCGGGCGGAGTGCTTGACCGTTGCGTGAGGCCGCTTGATCCCGAGATAGGCCAGGGCGTCGTCTGTGTACACCTGAGCATCGGTCTCCGTGTTCTGGTACACGAAGCCTTGCAGTGTCGGCGCGTCGGTAGAGAGGGCAACCTGAGCGGTGACCTTGCCCGTCTGCCTGTCCTTGGCTCCAACGATAGCGGTCTTGCCGACTGGCCCACGGCCAGCACGGAGCTTCTTCGAGGTGTGCTTGTTGGACTCCTTGCCACCGATGTAGGTTTCGTCCACCTCTACAGGGCCAGCGAACATGCTGTTGTCGTGCGCCCATGCCTCGCGGATGCGGTGACCCAGATGCCACGCCGTCTTTTGGGTGACACCGAGATCGCGGTGGAGCTTCATGCTCGACACGCCCTTGAGGTTCGTGACCAAGAGGTAGAGGGCCATGCCCCAGGCCTTCAGGGGGAGCTTTGAGGCGTGCATAATGCTGCCGGTCTTTACGGAGAAGTCCTTACGGCAGCCGTTGCACCGGAAGGGCTGAGGCTTGCGGGTAGTGCGGTGCTGGATGTCCTGTGATTCGCAGTCGGGGCATTCCACGCCGGCGGGCCAGCGTTGCTCCACGAACCATGCCTCGGTGAAGTCGAGGTCTGAGAACATCTCGACAGCCTCCATGAGGCTGATGCCCTTGCGGAAGTGCTTGCCTGGTGCGTTGACGGCCATCAGGTTACTCCCTCTCTTTATGAGAGAAGTTTACCCTACTCAGCTATGAATGTCAAGCGTTGTCGGCAAGCGGCTGCTGTATAGGGAGCTGGTTGAGAGCTAGGGCAGCTGATTAATTCTGTGTGCCGTAGATTGTCTCAAGATTTTGTACAACTTACCTCTTGACATGCCTATATAGCGGCTATCGTTTACTCTATAAACACATAGAAGGCATAAACGTGGTTGTGCAACAAATCCCAAACGCAGGCAGTGAGAAGCTGGACGCTCCCTATGCGCCACCCTCCCACGTCATCTCCATCCTGCGGCGTTACAAGGAAAAGGCTCTACCTACGCAGCTAACTGTCGCTGCCTTGGGCGATTTCAAGATGAGCCCCGCTTACGCGTATCGAGTTCTTGGTACTCTGCACTTCTTGGGATTCCTCGACGAGAAGAATCACGCGGAACCAATATTCCACAGCCTCCGCACGCTGCCTGAGGACGGCTACAAGGCCTTGCTCGCAGAGCGTCTACGGGAGTCCTATCCTTCGCTATTCGAGCACCTTGATCCGGCTACAGACGAAGGCAGTCTCCGCGATCATTTCCGACGCTACGATCCAGCATCTCAAACTGAGCGGCAATTCATCCTCTTTCGCGCTCTTTGTCTTGAGGCCGGACTGATTGAGGGCAAAGCTGCGGTTAAAGGCAAGCTCAAGGGAAAGGGGCCTACTAACCACCAGTCGCAGTCACCTCCGCCAGCGTTAAAAACAGATGACGACGTTCGCCGCTTGTTGGCAGAAACCTTGGTCGGAAAGATTAGGGAGGTCGACGCGGGAGACTGGGACACTGTTCAGAAATATCTCGATAAGATCGAGAAGCTAAGTAAGCCAGCAGCAGAAGACGCCAAGTAATCGAGTCTGAGCACTCCACCTTCGCAGCCGTCGGCATGACCCCGAAAATGCTGCTCGGCGCCGCCGACATGTACACCCTCGTCGGCGAGACGCCGCTCGCGGACCGCACCCCCCGAGACCCCAGCCCCACGCTGGACGAAGTCCTCGACGCCCTGCAGCAGCGCCTTTCGCGGTAGCTCTTTCGTCCTTGAGTCGCGTTAGCGGCGAAGGACCAAGGCGTTCCGTCAGCCTCGCCGCTTCGTCGCGATCTAAACGCGCCCCATCGCCGTGCTACGGTTCGGCCAGCCTGCAACCCTGCGTTCGGGGCAAGAAGAAGCCCCCTCACCTCGGTGAGGGGGCCGACGGGGCATCACAAAGGCCGCCCGCTCAGGCGACGACGTCTGACTGCGATCGGCTGCTCTTACCGTGCCGTGATTCCTCCACCGAGTCGCGCGCGCAGCTAACGAGGCTATCAGCCGAGGTAGCGTCCTTGGGGTAGAACGCGGTGCCGAAGTGACACCAGTAGTCGCCCAGCGACTGCACTAGCTTGCTCACGAACGGCTTTGCCTCGGCGACGGTCAGGTTTGGCAGGCTCATCACGTATTCGGACTCGTTGACGCTCAGCGTGTGGCTTATCGTTTTGTGGTGGTTCGAGGCGATCTCGGCGATCTCCTTCGCCACCCTCTCAGCGACCTGCCGGCTCAATTCGACCCCGGGCATCGTCGCCTGGATCGCAAGCACGGTCATCTCGCGGCCATCTCGGCGTGCGCTCGCAACCTCTTCCCGCAAACGCAGCATGAAGTACGCCTCGCGGAACCAGGCCTGCTCCGCGACGTGCGTTTCTACAATGGCGGCTTCTTGCACCTGGGTCGGTGTACGGCTATGCAGCGCCGATTCCATGTGACGCCGGCCCGCGGCGGAGAAAATCAGCCGCGCCGTCGTGAACACCACCGCCATGCTGTAGATCAAGCACAGTATCAGCGCCGCCGGTAGGACCACGATCGATCCCAGCAGGACAGCCGTAACCGTGCTGAACACCGCGACCACCAGGCCGCCGCCCAGCACCAGCCTGATCAGAAAGTTGGTCTGCTCCAGCTCTCGCTTGAAAGCATCCCGGATACCAAAGCTCTCGTCTTCCATAAGCGCTCCTCTTGTCTAGAATCGGCCATCCGGCGCCGAAGATTAGGCCGCTCGTGCGTTGTTACCGCTCCGTGATCTCCCTAACATGACGCCATGCCGGCCAACCTGGAGGGAGTTCCCGTGGCGCCAGCCGAATCAAACGACACCAACCAGAGCAAACGCGCCCTGGTCGTAGCTGCCCATCCCGACGACGCCGACTTCGGCGCTGCCGGCACCGCCTACCTCTGGTCGCGCCAAGGCTGGGAGTTTTACTACCTCGTCTGCACCGACGGTTCCAAGGGCAGTGAGGACGACTCCATCACCCCGCGGCAGCTCATAGACGCACGCCGCCAGGAGCAGCGCGACGCAGCCGCCATCCTCGGCGTCAAAGACGTCCTCTTCCTCGACCACGTCGACGGCGAACTAACCGCGGACCGCGCCCTGCTCGGAGACGTGGTGCGTGTCATTCGTCAGGTGCAGCCCGACGCCGTCTTCACGCACGACCCCGAGACCATCATCGTCAACGACGTCTTCGTCAATCACGCCGACCACCGGGCTACCGGCCTCGCCGCCATCGACGCCGTATATCCGGCTGTCCGAGACCGGCTCAATTTCCCGGAGCACATCGAAGCGGGCCTGACCACGCACAAGGTCTCGCAGATCTACATCTGGGGCTCACCGCAAGCCAACTTCGAGCTCGATATCACCGACGTCATCGACAAGAAGAACGAAGCCCTGCTCGCCCACACCAGCCAGTTCGAAGCCGACTTCGTCACCGGGCTCATGGAACGCTGGAAGTCCCCCGAAGGCCGCTACATCGAGTCCTACCGCCGCGTCCTCATGGGCTTTTGACACGCCGATCTCCCTTTCCACAACCGTAAACGTATCCCACGGAACCCACCGAAGCCATGTCCCCACAGACCCTCTCCGCGCACGGAGAAGGGCGCGCGCAGCGCGGGTGAGGTGCACCCCTCGGCTTTATGGTCATTACGAGGAGGCCCAGGCGGACGCCCAGTCCCACAGCCAAACCCGGCGCCTCGACGCCGCCCGCCAAACTCCCCATCGCCACAGCCCCTCTCCGCGCACGGAGAGGGGCGCGCGGCAGCGCGGGTGAGGTGTGCCTTTCTCGACAACCCGGCTCCCACCGTGCAATCTAGATCGCATGGTCAGCTTCTGCCCCGAATGCGGCGCCGCCCTCGAGCAACGCCTCGCCTTTGGCAAGCAACGTGGCGTCTGTCCCGGCTGCGGCTACACCCACTTCGACGACCCCAAGGTCGCCGTCGGTGTCGTCGTCGAGCTCGACGGCGGCATCCTGCTCGGCAAACGTAATCACGACCCGAAAATCGGCTGCTGGTCCTTCCCGTCAGGCTTCGTCGACGCCGGCGAAGTGCCGGAAGACGCGGCGATCCGTGAAGTCGAGGAGGAGACCGGCATCAAAGTCACCCTCGACCGCATACTCGGCGTTTACTCACAGGCGGGTGAGCGCGTCCTATTCATCGCCTACGCCGGTCGCGCCGCCGGCGGCCGCCTCGAAGCCGGCGAGGAGTGCACCGAAGTCGCCACCTTCGCGCCCGACGCGCTGCCTGAGCTCGCCTTCCCCAACGACGGCGCCATCCTCGCCGCCTGGCGCTCCGGCCGCGGCCTCGATCTCGTCAAGGCTGGAGACGTCGATTGAACCGGCGCCTCCTCCTGCCGCTGGTCCTGCTCCTCGCTGCGCTGGCCATCGCCTGCAATAGCGATAGCCCTGCACAGCCCCCTATCGCAACACCGGTCGTGACGTCCGCCCCAACGTCGACACCCGTCCCCGCCGTGACCGCAACTCCGGCTGCCTCACTTCCCACCCCACGACCGCTGGCCGAACTGCCGCCGCCGCCGCCGATCGCCTGGAACTCGTGCGAGAGCTTTTTCCAGTGCGCCGATCTCGCCGTGCCCATCGATTACACGGACCTTGCCCTCGGCGATCTGACGCTCTCGCTGCTGCGCCTGCCCGCCGGAGATCCGGACGCCCGCATCGGCTCCCTGCTGCTCAACCCCGGCGGGCCCGGCGGCTCGGCTATCGATTTCCTCGAGGTAGTCGCCTTCGCCATCCCGGTCGAGATCAAACGGCGCTTCGACCTCGTCGCCTTCGACCCTCGCGGCGTCGGCGCCATCAGCCCCATCCGCTGCGCCGACGACGTGCAGGGCCTTCTCGCGCTCGACCCCGACCCGAGCACCGACGAGGAGTGGCAGACCATCATCGATAAGGTGCAAGACTTTGCGGACCTCTGTGCCCAGCGCGCCGGCGATTTCCTGCCCCACTACGGCACGATCAACGTGGCGCGCGACATGGACAGGCTCCGCCAGGCGCTCGGCGAGGACCAGATCAGCTACCTCGGCTTCTCCTACGGCACGTCGATCGGCCAGGTCTACGCCGAACTCTTCCCCGGCAGCATCCGCGCCATGGTGCTGGACGGCGCGCTGGATGCCTCACTACCGCCTGATCAACGCAACCTGGAGCAAATCCTCGCCTTCGAAGCCGCCCTCGGACGCTTCTGCGAGTTCTGCCGCGACACGGCTTGCTTCGACGTCGACCCGCAAGAGGCCGTCCAGACCCTCCTCGCGCGCGCCGGTCAAGCCCCGATCCCCGCCCCCGGCGTCGACCGGCCGTTGAGCCAGGGCGATCTCGTATGGGGCCTGATCAGCTCTCTCCACGCTCGCTTCCAGTGGGGCGGTCTCGCCAACGCCATCGACGACGCGCTGGACGGCGACGGCAGCCGTATGATCCGCCTCCTCGATGAGCTCTGGGGCCGCAACCCGGATGGCACCTACGATAACCTCTTCGAAGCCAACGTCGCCGTGAACTGTCTCGACCAGCCCGTCGACCGCGATACTGACCACCACCGCATGCTCTCCCAGCAGTTCGCCGAGCAGGCGCCGATCTTTGGTTCCTGGGGCGGCTACCTCAACGTCACCTGCGCCGTCTGGCCCGCCCAGCCGTCGCCGCCGCCCGTCCCCACCGGCGCCGGCGCGCCGCCGATCCTCGTCATCGGCAACACCGGGGATCCCGCGACGCCCCTGAAATGGCTGTGGCGTTGAGCCGGCAGCTCGAGTCAGCCATCCTCCTGATCAACGACGCCGAGGGGCACACCGCATACCTCCAGCTCAGCGCCTGCATCGACCGCATCGTCAACGCCTACCTGCTGCTGCTCCAGGTGCCGGCTAAGGGCACCACCTGCGGCAACGCCGGCATCGAGCCGGTCCCACCGCTGCCGTGAGCCGCTCGCTTCACCTCAAGGTCGCGCTCATCGCGCTGCTGCTGACCTTCGCCTGCACCGGCGAGGCCGACGACGACGCGACGCCGCCCAGCCAGCCAGCCTCGGCCTTCACGCCCACGACTCCGCAGCCGGGCAGCACCGCGGTCTCATCGACGCCGGCAGCGCCGACTGCGACACCGCGCCCTCGGCCTGAGGCAGAGCCCTTCCCCGGCGACCTTCGCGAGCAGGCGGCCGAATTGCTGGTCCGCATCGGTGAGGTACGCCACACACAGGCCCGCCGTGAGGTCGATATGTTCATCCTGACGCGCGAAGAAGCCCGCGCTTACTACTCCGGCGACAACGGCTCGACGGCCAGTCCTTCACGCTTCGATCTGAAGCAGGAGACATACGTCCTCCTGGGCATGATCCCGGCCCCGGAGCAGGATCCCGCTGGCCGCGGCCTCGAGGAGCAGCAGCTGGATAACCTGATCGACCTGATCACCGGCTTCTATAGCCACGATTTTATGGCGCTATACCTCGTCGATTCGATAAACGGCGGCATCTACGGCGGCCTCGCCCTCAGCACGATCGTCCACGAGCTGACTCATGCCTTGCAGTTCCAGTACCGCGACATCGATGGGCTTATGCGGGAGCGGGCCGGAGACTGGGATGCCACGACGGCGCTGCTCGACGTCCTCGAGGGCGACGCGGTCCACACCGAGACGCTCGTACTCGGCTTCTCCACGCGGTCCACCTACCGCCAGCCCGTCTGCTTCCAGGTGCCGGCTGCCCAGCGCGCCAATACGCCCTACGTCGTCGAGCGCGAGCTCGACACCTGGTACGAGGACGGCCTCTGCTTCATCGCTGCGGTGCGCGACGAGCTGACCCGCGGCATCACCGGCGTATTCGAAGATCCGCCCACGACCACGGAGCAGATTCTCCATCCCGAGAAGTACCTGGCCGGGGAAGGCGCCCGGCCCGTCGCCCTCGACCCCCTCGCCGAGGACCTCGGCGCGGGCTGGGACGAAATGGGCGGCGCCAACTTCGGCGAGTTTGGCCTGCAAAACGTCCTCCTCACCGGACTCTCCCACGACCGCGCCACGGTCGAGGACGCCGCCACCGGCTGGGGTGGTGACGCCTTCTCCTTCTACCAGCACGAGGCCGGCGCCCAGCTCCTTCACCTCGAGACACGTTGGGATAGCAGCGCTGACGCCCGTGAGTTCTACGCTGCGCTGGTCGTCTCTATGGCAGGCCTCAGCGGCGAGGCTGGCCCTGAAGGAAACTCCCTCCGCTACCGCACCGCGATTGGCGAGGTCACCTGGAGCGCCGCCCGCGCCGGCGACCGCGTCACCCTGCTCGTCTCAACCGACCCAGTAGCCCTCGAATCCGCCGCCGCGATCGTCGAATAGTCGCAGGCAGGGACCCGCACTCAGTCAAGATCTCGTCATTGCGAGGAGACGCCAGCGACGCGGCAAGCTCACACCCGCACGAATCGCTCCAACCGTCACTAGCCCTCTCCGGATGCCGGAGAGGGTGCGCGGCAGCGCGGGTGAGGTGCCCTCGTAGGGGTAGCCGCGCCCTGCACTTCAACTCCATGAAACACCACCCCAACTTCCACAACCCCTCTCCGGATGCCGGAGAGGGGTGCACGGCAGCAGGGGTGAGGTGAGTCCGACATTCCTGAGCCCTGTCGAAGGCTTCATCTTGAGCCCTGTCGAAAGGCATACGCCGGGGACTTGGGGGGTTCCCATACCCTCTTCTCTTCGGGATGGGGGCGGAGCAGCGCGAGGCATGTGAACAGCGCGCCTTCGGGGCAGCGTCGTGGGTGTCTACTGCGACAGCACGGACTCGATTGCGTCCCGCAACGGCCCGATCTTGAACGGCTTCGATAGCACCGGGTTGGAAACCCGCTGCAGGAAGGCCCGCGTATCCGGGCTCACCGTATCGCCCGTGATGAAGATGACCCTGCGCGCCTGCTGCGGGTCGCGCTGGCGCACCTGCCGGTAGAACTCCGCATGGTCCATCCCCGGCATCTTCACGTCGGTGATGATCACGTCGAAGCTCTCGCGCTCGGCTAGGTCCGCGGCCTCGATGCCGCTGCTCGCCACCGCGACGAGTGGCGGTCCAACGTCAGGATCTCTGACAGCAGCTGACGGATGCTGATCTCGTCATCCACCACCAGGATGCGCCGACCGCCTACCGCGCTCCGAGCCGCCTCGGGCGCGTTGCCCGAGTCCTCGGCCGTCTCGCGCTCTTCCTCGATGCCGACGGGCAACTCGATGTGGAACACCGAGCCGCTCTCCGGCCGGTTCGCAGTCCAGATCCTGCCGCCGTGTTCGTCAATGATGCCGTAGCAGATCGTCAGTCCCAGCCCGGTGCCTTCGCCCGCGTCTTTCGTCGTGAAAAACGGGTCGAAAATGCGGCGCTGGATGTCTGGCGGGATGCCGGGGCCGTCGTCGGCGATCGAGATGCGCGCGCCTGTCGCGCTGCCCTGCGTCAGCACCGTCAGCTTGCCGCCGCCGTGGGCGTCGATCATCGCCTGTTCGGCGTTCTTGATCACGTTGAACAGCACCTGCTGGATCTGGTCCTGGTCTACCCAGCAGGTCTGCATGCGCGTGTCCAGCGTCATGTCCAGCGTGATGTTGCGCACGGCGAAGTCATAGCTGCGTAGCTCCAGCACACGCTGCACCAGCGCATTAACTTCCGCCATCTCCTTCGTCGGCCTCCGTCTGTGTGCGAACGAGAGCAGGTTCTGCACGATCTTCGCCGCGCGCTCGGCCTCGTCGTAGATCGTCTGGATCTGCGACCGCACGCCATCGTCCAGATCACCGGCCAGCAGCAGCTGCGAGAAGCCCATGACGCCGGTCAGCGGGTTGTTCAGCTCGTGCGCCACGCCGGAGACCAGCTGCCCTACGCTCGCCATCTTCTCCGACTGCAGCAGGCGCTCGTGCAGCAACCGCTCATCCGTGTTGTCTCGCAGCAGCACCAGGCCATGGCTGGCCGTCACCGCGATGTGGCGTGACGCCCGTGAACGGGTCATGGTCTCGCCGACCTGCGGTCCGTCCGTCCTCGCGGCGCTCAGCAGTTCGGGCAGCGGGTCGGGCGCCGGTGCGCTGACGCTGCCTCCCAGCGTAATCAGTAATGCGGCGCCGTTCTCATTGACGGGGTCCGCGTTGCCCTCCGCGTCGACGCGCACGACACCGATTCCGAGCAGATCGCAGAGGCGCAGCAACTCAGAATCGGGTTTGACTTGGGTGGAAATTGGAGCGCTCACTGCGCCCGGCGTCTGCGAGGTCATACCGTCACCATCTCCCTACGGAGCCGGAACGCGTTCCCGCCAAAACGCTGGTACAAGTTAGCACATTCGAGCCGCATTCTGAAGCAAGAGTTCATCTCTTCCCCAACCCTCGACGCTCCGAATCGGCCCTTCAGCGGGGTCCGGGGTATCCCCGGGCTTTAGTAATCCTGTCCCCGGCTTTAGTTACGTCTTCTCCCAGATCGGCCGACGGTCCTTGCAGTGGCCGCAAATCAACACCAGCCGTGATGCCAGCACCCCTTCGTCCGTCACCATCATCTCGCGCTGCTCTATATGCGCGCCACAGAAGTAACCCCGACAGCGCGAGCATTGCCGGACCCATTCCTCCTCGCACGCATCCAGTCCACAGATGTGCTCGCGGTTGAACGTCAGCACGCTCGCTTTGTAGACCACGTGACGTTCCAGGTCTTCGCGCTTGGCGACGCAGTTCTTGCTATCGCAGACTTCCTCACCCAGCTCGCGGATTACGCCATGCTTCTGGCAAAAGTGGCGTCCGCAGTAAACGCACATCGCGGTGGCCTGGTCACCACACTTGAACAGCCCGCGCTTCACTTGGCACTTGTCGGATTTAATCGCCATCACTCACTACGCTGCCAGTTTGCGACTGCCTTTTCAACCCCGCGCGCCAACCCCTCAAACCGGCCACTACCCACCGGGTCACCCCTTTCAGGAGCGCTGCGGCCTACACGCTGCCCGACCGGGTTGCCCTTTAGTGGGGTCCGGGGTACCCCCGGCTTTAATAATCCTAGATCCGCGGAACTCCCTGCTTAGCTATCAGGAGGCCGCAGTACGTCTTTTCTGTCGTTGCCCCATCAGATTCACAGGATCCTGCCGACATTAGGAATTGACCAGGCGCCTTTTAGGCGTCACCCCCGCCGCGTCCTACAAGAACTCCTCATTGGAGGAGCGACGCGTGACCCAGATACTGCTTTGGTCGGTGCTTCTTGCCCCGTAAATTTGTCACCGGAGGGACCCTTTCTTGGCAACGAACGCTCCGCGACGGCTGCAAATCGTCAACACCACCCCTCAGGAAGACGAGCTAACACGCATCGTCACCGAGTACCTGCCCCTCGTGCGCCATGCTGTCAATCGCATCGTGGCCGGCTCCAGCAACTCCAGCATCCTGCAGTACGAAGACATGATCTCCTGCGGCATCCAGGGGCTCCTGGAAGCTCACCGCACTTACGATCCTGAACGCGGCGCCAAGTTCTCTACCTACGCCCTGCCCCGCATCCGTGGCTCCATCCTCGATGCTCTGCGCGCAGCGCATCCCCTACCGCGTTCCCTGCAGAAGGCCTCGTCCGACATCGAACGCGCCATCTCAACCCTGTACGCGGACCTGGGACGCACGCCCACCAAGGCGGAGATCGCCGAGCGTCTAGGCCTGCCCCTGGCTGAGCTCCTCACCGTCTCGCAGGCCACAAGCATTCGCGTCCTCTCGCTCGAGAGCCTGGCGGACATGACCGTTAACGGCGCGACCGAGAAGCTGACCGAGATGGCCGACGACGACCCGGGCATCGACCCTTATTCGGTGACCGAGAACCAGATCCTGCGCGGCCAGCTGCTCGACGCCATCGAGGACTTGCCTGAGCGCGAGCGCCAGATCATTCGCCTCTACTACATCGAGTCGCGATCCCTGAAAAGCATCGGCCAATCCATGGCGATCTCCGAGTCGCGAGCATCGCAGCTCAGGCACCGCGCCATCCGCCGCCTGCGCAACGTGCTCGGCCAGGAGCTCGCCGAAGCCGCCTGACGCTTCTTCCCCTCACGCAAAATGCGCCAGCCTGCCGCACCATGTCGTCCTGAGCCGCGATAGCAGGCGAAGGACCAAAGCAGCTTGCCCGCCTCAACCCTCCATCCCGCCAAACACGTCCCACGCAGCGGAGCCTGGGGCCCGTCTGCCTGTCTGCCCTGCGGCCCGTCTGCCCGTCTGCCCGTATTACTGTGCTTACCTTGTACTGCCGGAAATAGAAAAGGACGACTCGTAAGCCGTCCCAGGTTTCGAACCGCCGCTTGGCGGCCTTACTCGTTCTTCTCGGGCTTCAGCGCCAGGGCGCCGTGCGTCGGAGCCAGGTTAGGCTGGCTCGGCCGGCGGATGGGTCTGACCTTGGAGTCGTCCTCCGTCACCAGCTCCTCGCGCAGCACGGCAACTTCTGCCGGCGCGGCGATCCCGAGCTTGACGCGGTCGCGTTCCACACCTAGCACCATGATCGTGATGTTGCCCTGAATGATGATCGACTGGTCGATTTTTCGCGTCAGTATCAGCAATTGCCTACTCCGTGCACCGTATCCAGGCCTCTCTGCCCGGCAACGGACGTGATCTCCACTCGAAGTAAGTATCGGCAGTGAACCGCGGCGGAGTAGGGGCTAGATTCGACCTAGGAGAGCCAGGCTTCGATCGACTGCCGCAGCGATGCCAGCGTAAACGGCTTGAGTACCACGCCGTCCGGATCGCTGCCCTCCGGTGGCTCGATACCCGTCAGCAACACGACGGGTATCGCCGCCGTGCGTTCGTCGGCCCGCAGGCGGCGCAACACCTCGTCGCCGCTCATGCCCGGCAGGCCAACATCCAACAGAATCAGGTCGGGATATTCAGGCGCCAGCGCTTCCAGCGCGTCTCGCCCGTCGCAAAAGGCTTCGACTTTGCAGTCCTGGCCCTCCAGGCTGAGACTGACCAGCGATCGCACGGACGGCTCATCATCCACGACAAGAACGCGCTGCATCCCTGAATCCTCTATGGCCCTAGCGAATGTCGGCGTCCCAATCCGGGATAGGATGTCTGGCGACAATGTGACCGATCTCAGCCTTCGCGCCGAAGTCGACCAGGTCCTTGTAAGTAGCATTGATCGCTCGGTCCAGCAAGCGCAGACCCAGTGGGTTCAGGTCCTCGCTGTACTCGCGGCGCAGGCGGACCAGGCGTTCGAGACGGCGAATGAACAGCGCTTTGGTGAGACCCTCGCCGGACCCGGCGGGAGAGGGCGTCTCCGGTGACCTCATGGCTTCCTCCCGAAGAGACCCTCTCTCGCAGAGAGGGACGGTACGTTACTCGCTCTCTTCGGTTATCGGCACCGCGTCCAGGGCAACCAGACCCTTGCGCGGCGGCGACGGACGACGGACGTGCCCCGCCGACGGCCGTCGCCACGCCTGACTGCTGTCCGTGGTCCGGCTCGGCCCTGGGGTCGGGGGCGTCCAGCACGGCCGGGTAGACGCGCTCGCCGCCGCAATTGCGACAGTTCGCTTTGATCTCACCGTTCTGCGGCGCACCCAGTACCCAGTGGTGGCGGCAGTCGGCTACGGCGATGGCGGGGTTGTCTTGCGTCCGTGCTTTCATAACGGGAGAACAATAGCGGCGCGGCGTCCGGCCACAACATCGGGAGAAACCCCTAAGTTTCCCGACTCGTTCTCGCTATAATCACGTCCACGATGGACGCGCCACCTGTCCAGTACGTTAAGACCAGCGACGGCTACGACATCGCGTGTTACGTCGCTGGCGAAGGCTGCACGGTTGTGGCCACGCCTATCCTCTGGAACCACATAAGCCGGCAGTGGGCTCCGGGCCTGCTGGGTCCCAAGTTTAGCGGACTGGCGGAGCGTTTCAGGCTTGTCCTCTACGATGGAAGAGGACAAGGGCTCTCGAGTCCCGGCCTGGCGGATTCAGCTTCTCTGGACGATCTGGTTCTCGACCTCGAGGCAGTAGTTGATGGCATTGGCATTGAAGCTTAGTACTTTTGGGCCAGGCGGCGCCAGCAGTCATTGCCATTCGTTATGCGCTTAAGCATGCGGAGCGCGTACAGGCTCTGATTCTTACCAACTATACGGAATCCCCCAGCCGCTCAGATGCTTTGCTTCGGCTGGCCGAGGAGGACTGGCCATACTTCATCCAGGTCACAGCCCGCCTCGGATTCCCAGCTAACGACCCCAGACCCGCCGAGTCGGTTCTCACCGAGGCGATGTCCCAGACAGACTTCATCCGTCAAGTGAAGGCCGTCCGGAGTGTCTCTGGAGAGGAATTACTAAAGTAGTCACTCTGCCGACACTCGTACTCGCGACTCGTGCTGGTGGACGCTCCGCCAGTACCGAAGAATCCGGTAAGCGATGGGCCGCGATGCTGCCCAAAGCGCGGCTCGTCTTGCTTGAAGGACCCGATTTTCTCGGACCGATGAAGCAAGGTGTGCCTGAAGGAGTACTGGCCATTTCCAGCTTCATAGAGAGCATCACTCCTCCAGTTCGCGAGTCCGAACCTGTAACCGTGAACTCGTCTGACCTGAAGCTCTCCGCCCGTGAGATCGAAGTCCTTCGCTTCGTCGCGGCCGGCAAAAGCAACCAGCAGATCGCCGACGAGCTCGTCATCAGCCTCAACACGGTGCGCCGTCACGTCAGCAAGATCTTCGACAAGACTGGCGTCACCAACCGCACCGAGGCTGCGGTTTACGCCCGCGAACACGGCCTGACGTAGTCCTTTCTGCTCACCTGCTGCAGGACACATAGCACGATCGCACCATCGATCGGCTCCAAACGGGGCTCTCGGACCGAAAACACCGCGAAACAGTCCCGATTTTTGGTCCTCAGCAATCGTCCTTTCATATGATGGCTTCCTTGGCTGCCAAAACGACACTGCTCCTAGAAGACACCGCCGGTGTCATAGCAAGAAAAAGGAGCAGGAAAATGAAATTGGTCAGTACCTTCCCCGGCAACAGCAAGCGCATCAATCTTCAGCTAGCGTCGTTCGCAGGCGGCCTGGCACTAGCCACCATCGCCTTCATTGGCGGCGGTGAGATCCTCGGCGATGGGGGCGACACGGAGCAGACTGCATCGCTGGCGCGAGTCGAGTCCCGCTCAGTCGGCCTTGCCAACGTACCCGATTTTGGTTTCGTGGCAGCCGATCACTCGGCATTTAAGCAGTCTGTCCTTGCCTCGCGGTCCATCAGCCCTGTCATGGACGTACCCGACTTTGGCTTAGTAGCTGCCGACTACTCGGCTTTTGGGCAGTCCGTCATTGCCTCCCAGGGGTTCACCAACGAAGCATCTGGAACACAGATCATCGATCCGCATCTCGGCACCGGAGTTGAGTCGATCTCAGTCATCGAGAGTGACTATCTTCAGTAGGCGATTACCTTGCATCTAATTGCTTCCGCTAAAGAGGGTCAGGCTTACGTCCTGACCCTCTTTACGTCGTGGTCCAGACGGTTCCCCCTCAATCCAGCTCGCTAAGCAGCTCTGGTCAAATACGCGAGCAGCCCCCTTCGTCCACCAACGTCCACGGACCGCCTGGGCTTTGGGTTTGGAACTGAAGGGGATCCAACAGGTACGCGCAGGTTTCTGGACCGTCCACGAAACAGGCTGCTCCCCGCGGCTTTGACCAGCGCTAACTACCCAAGTAGACTCTCCAGATGTGAATTCGCGTCTCGGCGACTGCGTCATACGGACCGATGATACCAGCTCCTTGAGCGGTTGGAGGAGTGTGCGCGGAGCCTAGAAACATTTGTTCGTCGCAAGTAGGCCGCGGCCACGACTAGCCGGAAGAGTCGAACCCGCGGTCTTGTTTTGCCAGTCGCGATCGGCTCTCCTCGACGGAGAAGTCATGAGTCTCATCTCACTTAGCAACGTTTCCGTCTCGTTCGGAGCCAACGACATCCTCGATAGCGTGACCTGCGAGGCCAACCCGCACGAGCGCATCGGTCTCGTCGGGCGAAACGGGGCCGGCAAGACAACCCTGCTTCACGTACTGGCCGGACTCGAGCGGGCTAGGACAGGACGGCGACATGCCGCCGGTTGGCTGCGCAGCGTCATCGTGGAGCAAATACCGGCCTCGACAGGCGACGCCGTCACCGTGCGAGATGAGGTGCTGTCATCCGTGCAGGACGTCGTGGCGCTGGAGGCCGCCCTCGCTGCGGCTGCGACGGCGATGGCGCGTGGGGACGCCGAAGCCGGGGAGCACTACGCCGACCTGCTTCAGAGGATGGAGAGCGAGGGCGCCTTCACGTACGAGGCGCGGTTCGCTCAGATCATGAGCGGCCTCGGATTCGATGAAGACGACTGGGACAAAACGCTGGCAGTGCTGAGTGGCGGTCAGCGCAGTCGCGTTGGCCTGGCGCGGGCCTTGATGTCCGAGCCGGATCTGCTGCTCATGGACGAGCCTACCAATCATCTCGACCTGCAGGGCCTGCGCTGGCTGGAGAGCTTCCTCTCAGCCTGGCACGGCACCCTGGTTGTAACGTCTCATGACCGCTACTTCCTGGACAAAGTCGCGACGCGAATCTGGCAGGTGGAGAGCCGCCGTCTCAGGTCCTATCCCGGCAACTACAGCAAATACGAAGCCTTGCGTGCCTCAAATACCGAACGTCAACAGCGCGAACTCGAGCGTCAGAAGGAGTACGTCGCCAAGCAGGAAGCCTTTATCCGCCGCTATGGCGCCGGCCAGCGTGCCGCAGAGGCCCAGGGACGCGCCAAGCGCCTGGCACGTCTTGAGCGCATCGAGGCGCCGGTTCGCCAGCGGTCGGTGCGCTTCAACTTCAGGTCCCGCCGTAGCGGTGAGGTCGTGCTGCGCACGCAGGCGATGACGGTGGGCCACGAAGACACTCCCATGCTTGAGGGTAGGCGACCTAGAGCTGGAACGAGGCGCTCGGGTGGCTCTGGTCGGACGCAATGGCGCCGGCAAGTCGACCCTGCTGCGTACGATCTCTGGTGACCTCGCGCCCGTAGAAGGCGAAGCGAGTCTTGGCGCAAACGTCAGCGTTGCTCATTACTGGCAGGAGGCCGAGGGCCTGGACGGCTCGCTGACGGTCCTCCAGGAACTGCTTCGCGACGACCCCGACATACAGGCAGCGCGCGACCTCGCAGGGCGCTTCTTGTTCGGCGGCAAAGAGGTGACAAAGAGCGTCGGCAGCCTTAGCGGCGGCGAGCGCAGCAGGCTTGCGCTAGCCAAGCTGGTGCGGTCCGGCGCCAACCTCCTTCTGCTGGACGAACCGACGAACCACCTCGATATCCCCAGCCGAGAGGCACTAGAGGACGCCCTGACTGCTTTCGATGGAACACTGCTGTTCGCCTCGCACGACCGCCGCCTGATCGACCGGCTCGCCAACCGTCTGTGGGTTATTGAAGACGGCAGATTGATCCAGTTAGACGGCTCGTTGGCGGAGTACGACACAGAGGTCGAGCCGGAAACCGTAACTGCGCAACCAAAGCCTGAGGGCCGGCCGCAGCAGCTCTCTAGTAACGAACAGCGTCGCCTTTGACGAGGCGCTCGGGTTGCTGGAGGCAGCGATTACAGACAAAGAAGGGGAGATCGAGAGCCTTGAGGAGTCGATCAACCGCGCCAACCGGGAAGGCGATGCTGCTCTCGTGGGAGAGCTAGGCCTGCGTTTCGAGGCGCTGCGCGAGGAAGTCGAGCAGCTGCTCATCCAATGGACGGACCAAAATCAGGATGCGACTAAGCCTTAGCCCTCGATCGCTGAATCTACGGATCGTCCGGGCAGTCGGTGCGGCCCGAGAAACCGCGCCGCGTTCTTTCCCTCGGATCGGCCTACTCCCCCTCCTCTGCGCCGTCTGGCTGACTTCGTCCTGTAGCGGCAGCACCGCCGATCCGGATGTACCAGGCACGCCTATGACCCCGGCCTCTATAACGAGCGAAGGCCCGGCTGCATCGACTGACAAGGCAACTTTCACTGTCATGACTTACAACACGGGTCTGGCTGGAGGCCCAAGTAACCTCGACCTTCGAGAGCCGGGGGAGCGCCTGCCTGATCTCGTCGCGTTGATTACGGACGTCGGCGCCGACATCGTCGGGCTCCAAGAGGTGAGCGCCCAGCATCGGGCTGCTTTCGAGTCGCGGCTCAGCAGCTTCTACGAGTTCTACGATGGCGAAGACGCCCGCAACGGCGAGGTGATCTTGCTCGCGCGAGATACCTTCACCGTGCGAGAGCACGGTGTTGAAGCTTTCGCTTCGGACTGCCGTTCCGACTTGAAGGTGACCTACCTGGTAGCTGAAACATCAGCCGGCCAAACGATCGGGCTGATCAACACACATCTCTGCCGTCCCAACCCAGCGAGTAACGTCGAGCAACTGGCCGACGTCATGACCAAGCGATTAAGCGATCTGCCAGTGATCTTGACGGGGGCTCTGAACGCGGCCGAAGGCTCCGACACGATCAACTATCTCATGGGCTTGGGAGCGGCCGACCAAGGGACCAATCCGACCCCACTTCAAGACTCCTGGAGTCTCGCTGCCAAAGCAGAGTCGAAGAGAGAAGCTGGAGCGATCCCCATAGATTGGATCCTGGTCGCGGACGGGGCGGCGGAGTTCAGATCGACGTCACCGGCGCATCGGCCGTGCTTGACCCGGCGCAGGCTTCTGACCACATCGCCATTACGGCCACGCTTCAGCTCAGATAGGCTCTGTCCTGATCGGACTTATGCCGTTGAGCGACCCTAACCCCCTGAGTTTCCCGATCGGTCTTCGCTATAATCGCTCCGCCTGAGACCGCCGCCGTCCCGACTGTTAGCCGCCAACTCACCACATCCACAGGAGTAAGCATGATGAACAGCGCCACCGAAAGCCCCGCCGGGTTTCGCAACGATTCGATTCACATCGTCGGTTGCCTCAAGCACGTACGTTGCTACTTCGCGGGCGTGGCCGTCGCGGATACCAACCGCGCCCTCATCCAGCGTTCGGTCGGCTACCGGCGCAGCACGCCCGTGTACTACTTTCCGACCGACGACGTGCGCATGGACCTGCTCCTGCCCAGCGTCAGCCTCAAGAACGATCCTCACCTCGGCGACGCGACGTACTTCACGCTCGAGGCCGGCGGACGCAGCGCCGAGGACGCCGCCTGGCGCTTTGGCGAGCCCTTCGCCACGGCCGACGGCGCCGGCCGCGACGACGCTCCCGACCTGCGCGGCTACGTCGCCTTCGTCTGGGACAAGCTCGACTCGTGGTTCGAAGAGGACGAGGAGGTCTTCAAGCACGTCCGCGACCCCTACAAGCGGACCGATTGCCTGCCCAGCAGCCGCCACGTCCGCGTCGTGCTCGGCGGCGAGACCGTAGCCGAGACCCACCGGCCCATCCTTCTGTACGAGACCGGCTACCTGGCGCGCTACTACATCCCGCGGCTCGACGTGCGGATGGACCTCCTCCGCGACAGCGACACGGTCAGCCGTTGCCCCTACAAGGGCCTCGCCCACTACCACTCGGTTGAAGTCGGCGGCCGGCTGCACGAAGACATCGCCTGGTACTACCCCCACGCGACCAACGAGTCCGCGCCGATCGCTGGCGGTTACATCTGCTTCTACGACGAGCGGGTCGAAAGCGTAGAGGTCGACGGCATCGCCAATCCATCGCCACAGCCGCTCTTCCGCTACTAGCGGCGCCGCCAGGCTATCGATTTGAAGAGCTGGAATGCAACGGTCTCATCCCGCCACCGTCGGCGGCTTCGCAGCATCCTCTTCAACCGAAGGCCGCCGTGGCATTGGCAGGAAGTACAAGCAGACGAAGGCGAATCCGACCGCCACCGCGAAAAGCAAGAGACCTACCGTGTACGTGTCGAAAACGTCGAACGTGAACGCCATGACGAACGGGCCTCCCGATAGGAGAATGGCACCGAACGGCCGGCCGACGCTGCTGATCGCGCCAACGTGCATCCGTCCAAAGAACGCCGCCCATACGAGGAAATGCAGCGGAATGTAGGCGCCCACGTAAAAGCCCACGATGAAGCCATAAACCAGAGCTGGAGCCCCGATGCTGTTCGGGACCAGCAAGATAGTCGGGATGCCCAGCGCGCCGTAGGCCGTCAGCAGCAGTAGCACGCTGCGCAGCGGCAGACGATTCGCCAGCAAGCCCCAGACCACCTTCGCGAGCATGGAGGCTATGCCGTAAGCAACCAGCGCTATCGCCGCGGTGTCAAAATCGAGGCCGCGCTCGACGAACATGTTCGTCAGGTTGGCCGGCAGTCCGTTGGCGGCGAGCGCCCCCACGCCGATCCCCACCATGAGGATCCAGAACGTCCTGGTGTGGAGTGCTTCGCGGCGGGTGAAACTCACTTCCTGTTGTCCGCGCGCTTCGCCCGTGCTCTCAACCGGCGCCTCGTCGCCATCCGGCAGCAGGCCGATGTCCTCAGGCTGCCGTCGCAGAAACACCACTGGAAGCGCTGAGAACACGAACGCGAGCACAGCGACGACTTGCCAGCTCGCACGCCAGCCGACGG
Organism: Dehalococcoidia bacterium; assembly: GCA_965197795.1. Taxonomy (GTDB): domain Bacteria; phylum Chloroflexota; class Dehalococcoidia; order DSTF01; family WHTK01; genus WHTK01. Next base: position 2,675,130 of record OZ240228.1, read on the forward strand.
CGCTGTCGAGGCCGATCAGGAGTGGCGGCATGATCAGCGCCGCAAGCCCCCCGCCCGCAGACGCCAGCGTTACCGCAAGGCCGCGCTTACGGATAAACCACTTGGTGACGATGATGCCGGTGCCCGCCTGGCACGACTGGGCTACGCCACCGAGGACGCCAAACAGCAAGATGAACTGCCACTCGGCGTTGACGCCGCTGATCAGTATCAGGGTGACAACGTTGATCACCGCGCCGATCGCGGCAAGAATTCGCACGCCGTGCCTGAGGTCAAAATACGGACCGATCATGGGCATGATTACGATCCCCATCCAACCCCGCAGGCTGACGGCGAAAAAGAAACCCGAGTTGTCCCAGCCCAACTCGTCCCGCATCGGGACGGCGAACAGGCTGGCGGCCCAGGTCAAGCCGATGCCGAAAAACGCCGAGAAGAACCCGAGTCCGACGATCAGCCAACCGTAATAGAACGGCAGGCGGCCCTGCCAACCAGCGCCCGGCGGTGATGGAGCCACGCTGACCTAACTTGGTCTTCTCAGCAGCCTGCCAATCAGCCCCCGTCGCTTCACGTACGCTCCGGGATTGGCATCGAACGACGCCTTACACGATTCGGCGCAGAAGTAGTAAGTAGCTCCCTGGTACATGCTGGAGGCCGCGGTGCCGGACGGTTCGATCATCATGCCGCACACAACGTCTCGCACCAGCGTTTCGGCATGCGCGGCCTTCTCGGCCAGTTTTGCCTCGACCGAGCCGGGAGGCCAGGCCATCGCCGCTTCCGCGATCTCACCCCAGGGCAGGGTTACCGTCCCGAGGTCCCACTCATACTCGATATCAGGCTCCAGGTAGGGCCGGACCATCGCTTCCGCCTCGGAACCCACCCAGAGCTTGCGGCCGCAGCAGCAGGCGCCTGCCTTGCTCAACGGTTGGCCGGCGCTGTAGATCACGCCGCCAACGCAGCCGCACGGGCACTGGTAGTTGACGTGCGCCCTTCTCTCGCTGCTGCCGAGGCGAGTCGTGTACTGCATGCCTGCACCTTCCAGGGAATCTCCGTCCTGACATTCAACCGCCCCGGAATTGTAACGTCTGGAGGAATTATGCTGTCGCCACCATGACGTTGAGGAGGAATCAGTGAGTAACCAGGCCCCTGACATCGACCGCTTGGCCGCCCTCGTGCAGCAGCACCAGGACCGCATCGAGATCGCCGACCTCTGCGCCAACTACTGCTACGCCATCGACGGTCGCGACCTCGACAAGCTATGCAGCCTGTTTATCGTCAAAGCCACCAACTCCGGTCGGCAAGGCCGCGAAGAAATACGCGCCTTCTTCGCCAATCGATTCAACCTCTGGGGTATGTCGTTCCATAGCCCGCTCTCTCACGTCATCACGTTCGAAGACGCTGACCGTGCCACCGGCATCCTCACCGGCTACGCCGAGATGCAGATCGACGGTGAGTACTGGATCGCCGCCGCCCGCTACGGCGACATCTACGTCCGCGACGATGGCGACTGGCGCTTCGCGGAACGCACGCCACGCTTCCACTACTACATGCGGCTCAGCGACTTCCCCGCCGGCTTCGAGGGACACGAACGCCGCCGTTACACGGCGCTCAACGCAATGCACGGCGGCGGCACCCAAACCGCACATCTGCCGGAAGAGCTGGAGACCTATCGCGAGTGGGTTCGTACCCACCCCGAAGCCAAACAGGGCATGGCCTAGACAGGAGCGACATCATGGATGAGGGCCGCATGAAGTACAACCAGCTCGCCCAGGGCAACTGGAGCCCCTTCCTCTGGCTGGCGTCGCAAGACCGCGACGCGCCCGTAGCGCTGGAGGATCGAATCGCGCTTCTGGAGGCCGAGACCGACGTTCGCGACGTCCTGACCCGCTACGTCTACAACTGGGACGCCTGCGACCTCGAAGGCTGCGTCTCGATGTTCAGCGAAGACGCCGTGCTGATCACGACGCGCGGCACCTACGAGGGCCGCGACGCGATCCACGCGAACTACGCAGGGATGGCGGCCGGCAAGCAGCCCGGAGAGGGCGAGGGATCGCTACACCGCCCCGTCAACGTCCTCGTCAGGATCGAGCCCGGCCTGCAACAGGCCTGGCTCGCCGCGTACTGGCACGTCGTGGCGCAGGTGCGCTCGCTGCTGGGCAACTATTTCATGCGCCTGGTCAGGACCGATGCCGGCTGGCGCATCGCCGACTGCCGCATCGCCTGGGACTTCTACTCCCAGCACGAGCTGCCCACCGAGCCTTATCCGACGCTCGACAACGCCCTGGGCAAGCCCACCAACCCGAAGACAGCCTTCGATTGGACGGGTCGCGGCGGGCCGGACGCCTTCCGGCTCGGCGCACGCGAATAACGATCAAGGAAAGTGGCTCAAGCGTCGCGGACTAGAACAGCGCGTCCGCCGCAACCGATGACGTGATTTGCCGTGATTCAGGCTTCTTCTGGTGCTCACGAAACAGAATCAGCACACGGATTTGGCGCCGCCAAGCAGAATTCGCTGTAAAGCGGTGGCAGGGTGTCGCCTCGGCGTTTCGCAAAGGGTCTTCCCGTGCTCCGGAGTTCCTCGTCCTAAAGGAAACGAAACATCGCAGATCTTGTCCAGGTCAGGCCTGCGGGACCGGGCACCAAGCCTCGATAATTAAAGTAGATGAAACCTTGTAGGGCTCACCTACAGGTTGAGGGCGAGATTGCTAATGCACCGGAGTCAGTTTTCCCTGCCTTTGACGATTGCGATAGCCGCTAGCCTCGTTTTGGGCACAGGACCTGTCGCGTGTCGTGGAGCGTCCGAGAATGGAATAACCGCAGAATTGGACGCGTGATCCAGCCCTTCCCTCCAGGTAGTGTGGTCGCAAGTCGGGGAAACGACAGTATCACCGTCGAGTGGACGGGAACTCTGATAAATGTATTTCAATACAACATCTACCGTCGGGTCGCAGCCGAGGTGGCCTGGATCCACGTTGGAAGCGTGAAACCGACCAGTAACAAAGACGAGACGCAGGCATACCTAGATGAAACAGCGGTTAGCGGGATCAGCTACATCTATGGAGTGACCAGGGTTAAGACCATCTATACATCTTCACCACCGGGTCCAGGTCCTGAGAGCCCTAAACGAGAGAGTCCGGCTGTCGTAGCCCCATAGGCGTCCCGAAGGCGCCCCTACCTGATGACCGGTCCGCTGATTGCCCAAGATTCCCGAAGCTGGTGTGCTTCATCCTGGCAACCGGATATTCAAAAAGAGCCTGATCGCTCCTATCAATCCCGTCGGTTCAGGGTTCTATCGATACCAGCCTCAGCAACGGGACCGAGCTACCATCAAAGCCTTCCAGGCGTAACTGCCGTGGATCGGAGTGCTGGACCGGTTCAGCTGGCCAGTTAAACGTGCTGCGGTTCGGCCGAGTGCACCTCAGGCGCGCTCCACCACGACGACCTCACGGCCAACCGCGTCTAGGGGTTGAGGCCGATCTCGCCCGCCACCGGCTTCAGCGCATCGATTACGAAGCTGACGTGCTCGTCGAAGTCGGCGTCCAGCTGCGCCGCGCCGTTCCAGATGTCGTCCCGGATCACGCTGCGCGCGAAGCTCTTGTCTTTCAGCTTCTTACGCACGCTGGCCGCGTCCAGTTCGGACAGGCTCCTGGTCGGCCGCACCAGCGTGCAGGCGATGACGAAGCCGGTGAGCTCATCCACCGCGAAGATCATCTTGTCCATCATCGAGCGCCGCTCGTAGCCGGTGAAGTCGGCGTGGCACTGGATCGCGTAGACGATCTCGTCCGGGACCTCACGCGCCTCAAGGATCTCCCTGCCCTTCATGGGGTGCTCGTCCGGGAACATCTCATAGTCGAAGTCATGCAGCAGGCCGACCAGGCCCCAGGTCTCCTCATCGCCGCCGTGCTGCCTCGCCTCAGCCCGCATCACCGTCTCGACCGAGATCGCGTGGCGCCGCAGCCCTTCGGTCTGGGTGTATTCGCAGAGCAGCTCCCACGCCTCTTCCCGCTTCATCGGCCCACCCTCAGCTCCAGTACGCGAAGCCCATGCCGCAGCCGGTGCCCCCGGCCGAGCGATAGGCGGGGATGTAGTCCAACGGCTGCATCTTGAGGCCCTTCAGCGCGCCCGCCGCCGAGAACCAGACGCGCGACTGGCCGTTACCGCCCTGCAGCCGTTCTTCCGGCACCGAGGTCAGCTTGGCAGCGTCGTCCTTGGCGCACGACTCGAAGATACGGCGGTCCATCTCCTCGTCGATCACGGCGTGGCTGAAGCCGCCGATCGCGACGACGCCGACCCGTACGTCCCCCGGCCACTCCGCCACCGCCTCCGCGATCGCCTGGCCCAGCCGGTACAGACGCCGCGGCGAAGGCGCGTTCGGCGGGTAGCTGCCGTTGACCACGAAGGGGATCGCCGGCACCTGCTTGCCCTGCAGCAATCGCGTGTTCATGAAGCCGAGGTGATGGCCCAGGCTCTTGCCCTCGCCCAGCTTGGTCGCCCGCGAAAGCTCTAGGTCGTTGGCTGTCAGGTGGCGCAGGATGTGCTCGCCCAGGTCCGGCGATCCGGCCAAGTCCAGCGGCTCCTCGCCGTAGGCCCAGGCTGCCGCTTTCGCCTGTGGCGCCGATTGCTCGCTAATCGGCCTTGGGCGGTAAGGCACCGTCTCGCCGTGGACGCACAGCACCGCCGGCCAGTTGTCGACGTCGAACAGCGCGTGCTCGTCATCGGCGAAGTAGACCAGCGCGTCCAGCTCCGTTTCCTGCATCCGCTTGCCGATGCTGGCGATGTGCTCCTGGCAGGCCTTATGGCGCTTGGCCTGCTCCTCCGGCGCGATCGCCTTCTGCACCGACGGGTCTGCCATCTCCAGCAGCTCGTCATACGAATGACTCTGCCCGTCCGCGCCGATCAGCGCGCGGGCGTTCTGATCCCGCTCGCCCATCGTGGCCCACATCTCCGGCGGCACGTGTAGCTGCGGACTAAACGAAGTAGCAAATCCCGCGACAATCTGAGCCATCTCGACCTCCAGTCTGAATCCAGGTGCATAGACTCAGACGGCGTCGTCGCAATGTCAACCGCAACCAGGGACGCGGATCACCCTTCGCGCCGTGCTGTGTGCCAGCCGTCGATGCGTCAGTTCGGACAGAGACCCTCTAAACCCGCGATCAGGCCAACCCAGCTCGAACCAGGAAGCCGCTCCGCTGGGGCTATCTCTCAGCCTGGATCGCGGCGTCGATCGCCTTTTCCACCCACTCCCTCTCGGGAGCTCCGCTCAGGCCGGCATCAGTCATGTAGACGCGACACCTTGGTGCGTAGTCTCCCGGATCTTCGAAGCCAGGTTCTACGTCTTGATCGTTGATCCGAATCGTAGGGCTGCCGGGGAAGCGCAGACGTCCCGCCAGTCCGGGCTCGGTGACGTCGAGATCCTCCACGGCGGTGGTGATGTTCCGTTGCTTCAGCACATCGATTAGCAGTCCACGTGTGTCTTCGTGATTCGGGCAATCGTCGAACCAGAGAAACTCGATCTTCATTCTTCTAACCCTTATTGAACGCATTACGGCCCGTATCTGTTATCAACCCAACGCACCTTCGAACCGCAGTACCCAGAGCGTGACGACTGTAGCGGTCGAAGCGAACAACACGAGCAGCGACCGCCACTACCAGCTGCTGCGCAGGCCGTGCCTGAGTTGCAGCCACCAGGCGCGTGTCAGGAAAGCCGCGCCCAGTACCGCGATCGGGATCGTGACCACCTGCAACGCAGGTGCCAGGGCCGCGCCTGTCCCGGCTGCACCGAGTAGGCCGAGCAGCCCCGGGGCCACTCATCACCAGGGCAGCGGGGCCAATCCGCTCAGCGGACCAAACAGCCGCTCGAACTCCAGTAGACTCTTTAGCTTTGCCATCTTTGCCTCCCGACATTTGACTCTAGCGCCATGCTAAAGATTAGAGTTAATCCAATGTCAAGAGGTGGAAGCATGATATCAAACGAGCGGCCGAAGCGGCCGGTCTTACGCCGGACACGATTCGGTTCTACGAAAAGGCAGGCGTCCTGCCACGACCGCCGCGTCAGGCCAATCGCTACCGCGAGTACACCGTGGAGCACGTTGCGACCCTACGGCTGGCACGAGGACTAAAGCAGCTGGGCGTTTCGTTGCAGAACGTACGGCCATTACTCGAGGTCGCCCACAGCGGGCGCTGCGGCGAAATCCGCGGTCAGCTGCTCCACACGCTTAGTGGCTCACTCGCCAAGATCGATGCCGAGATTGCCGGTCTTCAGGAAACGCGCCAGCACGCCTCGCTAATGTACGAATCGTTGAAGTCGATGCGACCGAACGAGGCAGCGGTACCCGGCATGGAGGCATGTCCATGCATCCAACACCTGGTCGAGGATCCGGCCCCCACCCTTCCCTGATTACTTCAGGCGACGTGGACTTACCTGCTCGCGGCATGCGCTCGCACGAATCACATCAGCCAGGCGTACCAGCCGCGGAGTAAGCTATCGCCATGCTGAACTCAGAGCGCTTCCGCCAGCCCACTTACCAGATCCGTCGCAAGGTCCTCAAGATCTTCGGCGGCAGCTTCGACGTCTACGGCCCAGATGGCGACCTCGTCCTCTTCGCCAGCCAGAGGGCCTTCAAGCTCAAGGAGGACATCCGCCTCTACTCCGACAAGCAGAAGACCGAGGATCTCCTCGTGATCAAGGCGCGCAACATCATCGACTTCAGCGCCGCCTACGACGTCGAGGACCCGACGACCGGCCGCAAGCTCGGCGCGTTTAAGCGTCGCGGCTGGAGTTCCCTCTTCCGCGACCAGTGGATCGTCATGGACGACAACGACAACGAGGTCGGTTTCATCAAGGAAGACAGCGCCGCCATGGCCCTCCTGCGTCGCTTCATCTCGCTGATTCCCCAGAAGTACCACTGTGAGGTCAACGGCGCCGAGGTCTGCACCTACCGGCAGAACTTCAACCCCTTCGTCTACAAGCTCAACATCGACTTCGCCGAGACGGGCTCGGCGCCGGACAAGCGCCTGATCATCTCCGGCGCCGTCCTGCTCGCCGCGATCGAGGGCAAGCAGAGCGGTGGTGGCGGCGGCTTCGGCATCTAGCTGGCCAACGCACCCTTGCCAACGTCTGCCAGCCGGCCAAACCCTCACTGTCGTCCTGGAGCCGCGTCAGCGGCGAAGGACCAAAGCGCCACGTCGGCACTCAGCGACCGCGTCGAGGCGCCATCACCCCGCCCGTCAGACTTCAGTCCGACCACGAAAGCGCCGCCGGCCAGCTTCCGCAGGCCAACCCTCACTGTCGTCCTGGAGCCGCGTCGCGGCGAAGGGCCAAAGCGCCACGTCCGCACTCAGCGACCGCGTCGAGGCGCCATCACTCCCGCCCACCGAACTTCAGATGCGCTGACCAAATCGACAGCGGCGCGCTTCAAGCCGACCAACCCTCGTTGTCGTCCTGGAGTCGGCCCGGAGCCGAAGGACCTCAGCCTCACCACGAAAGCCCACAACATCAACAGCCCCTCGCCTCATGGAGGAGAGGGGCGCGCGGCAGGGCAGGAGAGGTCCTGCCCTGTGTTTCAGTTCTTTGCCCGTACGCCCGCCTACTCGATCGGCGTGTCCTCGCGGTTGCCCCATTCAGAGAATGAGCCGTCGTACACGCGTACGTTCTCGAAGCCCAGCAGTTTGAGGGTCAGCGCAGACTGCGCTGCTCGAATACCACCCTGTCAAAGAGTGACTATCTTCTTGTCCGGCGTCAGGCCGCAGGCCGCGTACATCTCCCGCAACTCGTCGGCGCTCTTCCAGCGCTTCTCAGCGTCCGCCGTCAGGTTGTTCGTCCACTCCAGGTGCACCGCGCCCGGAATGTGACCGGCGCGCTGGTTTCCCCGCGTAACGCTGCCGTCCCACTCACCGTCCGAACGCACGTCCAGCACGATGACGTTCGGGTCGTCCAGGTCCGCCATGATCTGCTCCGCCGTCGCGTACAGAGTCTCATTGGCGCGCGGCGTGAACGGCGCCGGCGCGCTCACCTTGGGCTGCGCCATCGTCACCGGACGTCCCTCTTTCAGCCACTGGTTCCAGCCGCCGTTCAGCGCCTTCGCATTCGTGTGGCCGTAGTAGGTGAGGCACCACCAGAAGCGCCCCGCCGTCGTCCCGCCTGCGTCGTACGACACCACCAGCGTGTCGTCGCCGATGCCCAGCCGCGCCATCTCCGCCGCGAACTGCTCCGGCGTCATGATGAACCGACGGTCGTCCGGGTTCTTTAGGAAGTTGTCGTTCGGGTTGACCGCGCCGGGGATGTGCACCCGCCGGTACGCGTCGGGCGGATCGCAGTCGACGACGCGCAGGTTGGCGTCCTCGAGGTGGGCCTGCAGCCAGTCACCGTCGACCAGCATCTCCGGGTGAGCAAAATCCGCCATATCAGCCTCCTGAGCCGCGGTGAGCCTCCGACGGCTCATTCTGCGAACCGCCACCGCTACCTGTCAACGCGTCCACCGTCATCCTGAGTCGAGCCAGCAGGCGAAGGATCAAAGCACCCCACCCTCAACCAACACCCCAACGAAAAGTCCACCACACCTCCATCGTCCACAGTCCCTCTCCGGATGCCGGAGAGGGGCGCGCGGCAGTGCAGGAGAGGTCGTCCCTAAACGCCCGCCCTCAACCAACACCTCAACGGAGTCCACCACCCCCCCCCATCGTCCACAACCCCTCTCCGGATGCCGGAGAGGGGTGCGCGGCAGCGCAGGAGAGGTCGTCCCTACACCCGTCCGAACAGCAACGCCGCGTTGTGCCCGCCCAACCCAATCGACGTCGACAGCGCCGCTTCCAGGTTCTGCACCGGCCGCGCCGCGTTCGGCACGTAGTCCAGGTCGCACTCCGGGTCGGGCTCTTCGTAGTGCATCGTCGGCGGCAGCATCTGATTGTGCAGCGCCAGGATGCTGAAGATCGCTTCCGCCGCGCCCGCGGCGCCCATCATGTGCCCCGTCATCGACTTCGTCGAGCTGATCGCCAGCCTGTAGGCGTGCTCGCCGAACACGTTCTTGATCGCCATCGTCTCGACGCGGTCGTTCATCGGCGTTGCCGTGCCGTGCGCGTTTACGTAGCCCACCTGCTCCTGCTTCAGGCCGGACTTGCGCAGCGCCATGTTCATCGCCAGCGCCGCGCCGCGCCCGTACTCGTCCGAGGCCACCATGTCGAAGGCATCATTGCTCGAACCGTAGCCCACCACCTCCGCGTACGCCCGCGCCCCACGCGCCTGCGCGTGCTCCCAGCTCTCCAGGACCACGGACCCGGCGCCTTCGCCAACCACGAACCCGTCGCGGCAGCGGTCGAACGGCCGGCAGGCCCGGGACGGGTCCTCCCCCGGCGACGCGATGGCCCGCAACGCGTTGAAACCGGCGTACAGGTTGGGCGTGATCGGCGCCTCCGAGCCGCCCGCGATCATGATGTCCGCGTCGCCGCGCTTGATGATCTCTGCCGCCTCGCCGATCGATCCCGCTCCCGTGGCGCAGGCCGACACCACGGCCATGTTCGGCCCCATCGAGCCCGTGTGGATCGCGATGTAGCCGCTGGCCGCATCCGGCAGGACGTTGCTCAGGAAAAACGGGCTGACCCGATGAGGCCCTTTCGCGTTCAGCAGCCGCGATTGCTCCTCCAGCAGCGTATAGCCGCCCGCGCCCGACCCGTAGACGACCCCGGCCCGCTCGCCCAGCCCGCCGCCGATCTCAAGTCCGGCGTCGCGCACCGCCTCCAGCGACGCGTTGATCGCGAACTGGCAGAAGCGGTCGATGTGGCGCAGGTCCTTCGCCTCCATCACGTTCTCCGGCACGAAATCGCGCACCTCGCCGGCGATCGCGTATTCATACGCGGACGTGTCGAACAGCGTGACGTCCCGAATGCCGGAGCGCCCGTCCATCAGCCCTTGCCAGGTACTGGGAACGTCGTTGCCGAGGGGTGAGACAACGCCGAGGCCTGTGACAACAACTCGATTCATATGGTCCGCCGCGTCATCGCGGTAAGCTGGTTCTTCGAGACACGTAAGGCCATCGACCGCGAGCGCAAATATAGCACAGCCTTACCAATATACTGAGCCCACCGTGGATCGCGCCTGCATCGTGTACAACCGCTTCGCGCGCAACGCGCCCGCTATCGACCGCCTGCAGGCAGCGGCCGAAGGCGCAGGCCCCGGCTGGCAGATCGACATCTTCAACACCGACTCCCCTGGTCACGCCACCCAGCTGGCTCGCGACGCCGCCGCGGCGGGCGCCAGCGCCGTCTTCGCCTGTGGCGGCGACGGCACCGTGAACGAGGTGGTCAACGGCCTGGCGGAAACGCCCGCCGCCCTCGGTGTCCTGCGCGGCGGCATGGGCGACGTCTTCGCCAGGGAGGTCGGCATTAGCCGTCGCGTCGAGGCGGCCCTCACCTCGCAGCTCGCCGGCGACCGCCGCCGCTTTGACCTCGGCAAGGTGAACGACCGCCGATTCCTGCTCATGGCCGGCGTCGGCATCGACGCCGAGGTCGTCCACGCCGTCCCCGACGTCTGGAAACGGCGGCTTGGCTCCACCTCCTACGCCCTCTGGACCGTCAAACTCCTCCTGCGCTACCGCCCCACACGGGTCGAGCTCACGATCGACGGCGTATCACGCACCGCCGACCTTTCATGGCTCCTCCTCGGCAACACGCGCTCCTACGGCGGCATCGCCCGCATCACCTCCCAGGCCCTGGTCGACGACGGCTATCTCGACGCCTACCTGTTCGAAGGCCGTGGTTACGTCTGGAAGGCGCTCACGGCGCTTCGGCTGGCGCTGCGACGCCATCACGGTGCGCGCGGCGTCTCTTTTCACCGCCTCCAGCAGCTCACGATCGAAACGCCGGGGCTCGCCGTGCAGGCCGACGGCGAGTACATCGGCCAGACTCCCCTCACCTTCTCCGTCGACCCCCAGGCGCTCGACGTCCTGCTCCCCGCCGGTCACGGCCGAGAGCTCTTCTCGGATGATCCCTTCGTTTAAGCTCATTGCCGCGTTCGTCATGGCCGCAGCAGCCATCACGGCCGTGGCCTGCAGTGAGGACGGCCCGCCAATAGATTCAACTCATCCCACCGCGATACCGACGCGGGCGGGCGCCGATCCCGGTGATCTCTCGCTGGGCACTGTGCTAGACACGTCTGGTCCTCTAACCGTTGTCTCCAACGGTGTCGCCATCACCATCGTCAGATTGGCCGTGGCAGACTACTCAGAGTTCTACGACGACCAGGACGCGGCCGGACAACGGTCGCTGGATTCATTCAGCGAAACCGAAGCTGCCGTCACGGTTGACCAGATCGAAATCGCCGTCGAGAACCGCAACGACCAGCGCATTAGCATCTACCCGGATCAAGGCACCGTCATCGTCGGCAATGAGTCGGTCGTTGTTTCGCTTTTCCGAAGCGAAGCTGTCGGCGGCGAGTACCTCCCGGGGGCCCTCAAACACGGTCGCGTTTTCTTCTTCCTCCGGCATACGCCCATCAGCCAGATCGAGAGCGTGACCTACGCCGTCGACGGCGCCAGCAGTGAAACCTTGAGTAGCTCTGACAGCGGCTTCCGGTTCCGGGTTCGCGTCGCTCGTCGCTGAGGCCACCGGCGACAGCCTGCCCGTCTGCTCGCCCTGCCCGTCTGCTACCTCGCCACCACCTTCCCCGCCGCCACGTCGAACACCGTCGAATCGCGCACGAACTCCTGCGGCAGCCACGACCCACTGGTCGCCGTGAACCACACCTGGTCGAAGCCTGCCAGCCCCGCCAGCACCGAGGCGCGCCGCCGCTCGTCCAGCTCCGACACGATGTCGTCCAGCAGCAGCACCGGCGAGTCGTCCTCCGCCGCGCGCAGCAGCTCCGCTTCCCCCAGCCGCAGCGCCAGCGCCGTCGTGCGGATCTGCGCCCGCGACCCGAACGCCGACGCCGACGCGCCGTTCAATTTGATCGACAGCTCGTCCCGATGCGGCCCGACTAGTGAAATACCGGCCGCGGTCTCGCGCCGCCGTTGCGACGCCAGCGCCGCCGCGAAGATCGGCTGCGTGTTGTCCGGCGTCGCGGCCTCCGGCACCAGGCCGCGCCACTCGTCGCCCAGCTGCGGTTCGTAAGCAACCTCCAGCGCCTCCGGGGCGTCGCCGCTGAGGTCGGCGTGCGAGCGCGCCGTCAGCATCGCCAACCGCACCACCGCCTTTTGCCGCGCCGCGATGATCACCGCGCCCTCACGGCTGAACGTGTCGTCCCACAGCGACAGCTCGTCCGGCCCGGCGATGCCATCCTTGATCCGCCGCAGCGTCGCGTTGCGCTGCTGCATGATCCGTGCGTAGCGTCGCACCGCCGTGTAGTACGCCCGGTCCAGCTGCGACAGCGCCGAATCGAGGAACTGGCGCCGGCCCGCCGGCGGCCCCGAGACGATCTCGAGGTCGTCCGCCGTGAACAGCACCGCGCGCAGCTGCCCGATGAAGTCGACCGCGCGCCGCCCGATGCCGTTAACTCGAAATCGTTTCCCGGCCCGCGTCGCGCCCGCGCCCGGCGTCGCCGCCGGCCCCACCACGATCGTCTCCAGCTGCACGTCGCCGGCGCGCCGCTGCACCGCCGTCTCCAGCCGCGCAAACGGCTGCGACTCCGTTTCGCCATCCCAGCTCAGCATCTCGGCGTCGTTGCCGGCCCGCACCGACCGCCCCGAGGCCAGCAGATAGACGGCCTCCAGCAGGTTGCTCTTGCCCTCCGCGTTGTCGCCCAGGAACAGCAAACGCCCCGCCGGCAGTTCCAGGATGACGTTCTGGTAGTTGCGAAAGTTGGTGAGCTTCAGGTCTCGGACGTGCAAGCGGGGCCTCGCGCACGATTATAGCCATTGCCAGGCGGCATAAGGCTGCCGCGACGGCACATGGCGCCCAACCTTGAGCCTGGCACCTCGCCTATCGGCGGCGCAACGTCGTCATCCCCAGCCGTGCCAGCCTACCCTTTGTCGTCCTGAGGCGCGTAGCAGGCGAATGACCAGAGCACCCCACCCACCTCAAACGCGTAGCACGCCAACGTCGGCCCAACCTCGTCATCCCCAGCTGTGCTAGCCTACCCTTTGTCGTCCTGAGGCGCGTAGCAGGCGAAGGACCAAAGCGCCCCGCCCACCTCAGACGCGTAGCACGCCAACATCGACAGAACCCTCTGCCGCAGCCTGCCCGATTGCGAATCGCCCGACGGTAAGCTGCTTGTGGTTAGGAAACTACCTTGAGCCGCAGCCGCATCAGCTCCGGACGCGACTCCTCCACGACGCAGGCATGACCCGTGGCGCTGGTCAGCGCCGACGCGATGGTCTCGGCCGTCAGGGGCGCCGTCATCTGAACCTGGATCCGCGAGTCGCCCTCCTGGAAACGCTCCACGGACGCGCTGCTCACCTGCTCCAGCGCGATCAGCGCTTTCTGGAAGTCCATCAGTGCCTGAAAGCCCGGTACGGAAGTCAGGCTCAGCGCGATGCCCTCGCCGCCGGTCTGAAAGGCCGGCTCGGGTACGGAAACGGCCGCCGGTTCCGCCAGCGGCGAGGTCGGTGCAGCGAGGCGCTCCAGCAGTTCGGCCATGAGCTGCGAAAGGCCGTGCAGATGACTGACCAGCCTGTCCAGCGAACCGGCCAGATTCGTCAGCTGCCACGCGAGCTGCGTGCGTTGCTGCTTCTCCTGGCCAAGCTCCGCCTCCAGGCGCTGCGTCAGCTCCTGCAAAGCCGCCCGGTCACGGGCCAGATCTTCGCGAGATACGGCGGCATCGGCTGCTGCTGCCTGGTACAGCTCACCCAGTGCGCGGGCAAGGTACTCGGAAGCGCGGCCGACGGCGTCGTCCTGATTGGGCGTCAAGCGTATCCTCTCCGGGGGACTTCCGTTCCCCGTAGCATACCGTTTCCGTTATGAGATTATCGGCGGCGTCCAATGAAGCTATGAGAGTGCCAGCCCTGATTTTTCCATTCTGTAACGTCCCTGCCTCGATGGCGCTCTCGTCGTGACGACCCTTCTGCGCGCTGTCATCGATGCCACTGGCCTCTCCCGTCGCAAGGCCTTCGCCGCCATCCGCGCCGGCCGCGTCGCGGTCGACGAGGCGGTGCGCACCGACCCCTCACAGCCCTACTCAGACGGCGATCTCAGCCTCGACGGCGCCCCGATCGCAGCCCACCAGAGCGAGAGGACCTATCTGCTGCTGAACAAGCCGCCCGGCTTCATCACCACCAGGTTCGACGAACTCGGTCGCCGCACCGTTCTCGACCTCGTCCCCCTCGACCTGCGCGCGTCCGACCTGCACCCCGTCGGCCGCCTCGACCGCGACACCTCTGGCCTCCTCCTGATCACCAACGACGGCGACCTGACCTTCGGCCTCACCCACCCCAGCCACGAAGTGGAAAAGGAGTACTGGCTGCGCCTGCTCGAACCCGCGACCGAAGACCAGCTCGCTGGCTTGCGCAGCGGCGTCGAGATCGATGACGCGCAACGCCGTCCGCTACGATTGCGGCGTCTCGTCGCCAACCCTCAGTTCGAGCTCGCGATCACGATCCGTGAGGGCCGTCGGCGCCAGGTGCGCCGCATGTTCAAGGCCGTCGGCGCCGAGGTCGTGTTCCTCCGCCGCGTCCGCGAAGGCTCACTCCACCTCGGCTCCCTGCCTGAAGGCGCCGTCCGTCATCTGACCGCGGAGGAGATCTCGTCGTTGTTCAGCGAAGCAAAATCCGCGCCCAAGCCGAAGCCCTAGTACTGTCGTCCTGAGCCGAAAGGCGAAGGACCAAAGCGCGCCGTCCGAAGCGTCGTCTCATCCGGCCGCCGGCGTGCCACCCTCTGTCTCCTGCCCTCTGACTTATGCCCGACCACTCACCCGCAACGCAGTCCAGCAACGCCTGATCGTCCATAGTCCCTCTCCCCTCGGGGAGAGGGGCGCGCGGCAGCGCGGGGTGAGGTGAGCATCACAGCTCCTAATCAGCATGTCGTCCTGAGCCGAAAGGCGAAGGACCAAAACACCCCGACCCCAGGAAACGCTTCGCACGCCAACGCCCGTCTGCCCGTCTGCTCGCCTGCTCGCCTGCTCGCCTGCCCGCAACCCCTACCGCAGCCCGCCGGTCCCCGTGCTCGGCGGCCGGATCAAACCACCCCCAGCGCCGCCGGCTGGCGATCCGCTGCCATCGGTCCCGCCCTGCTGAGCCGGCGGTACGACCCGGACCACCGGCTGCAGCCCCGGCGGTTGCGAGGGCGGCGGGTACGCCGCGCCCCCCGTCGCCGTGAAGAAGTCGGCCGGTACCACGATCTGGCCCCGCATCTCACCCTCCGGATTGAACACCGTCGTCAGCGTCAGGTACCAGTTGCCGGAGACGAAGGTCTCCAGCTGCTCCGGCGTCAGCGTCAGATGGTCGCCTGTCACGATGAAGTCGCCGTCGCTCAGCGAGAGCACGACCGGCCCATTCTCACCCGGAGCGCCCTCGCGGATCGTCACGCCGGTCACGGCGCTGCTGGAATACCCCTTCACGTCCAGGGTGTAATCCGCCTCGCTGCGGTCCTCGTTGAAGAAGAAACGCACGAATCCGTAGGCATGCGTCTCCACCGGCGGCACGACGTGGGCGCCATACAGGTCAACCTGCAGCACGTAAGAGACGCTGCCGGCCGCCGTGGCCGGCAGCAGCAGCGCTAGGAAAGGCAGCAACAAGAACAGGCGCTTCATTCAGGCCTCCCTAAGGCTGAGGGCAACCGCCGCCGTCGAAGTCCACCAGCCCCAGTTCGTCATTGCGAGGAGGTCTTCGCCGCCGCGGCGATCTCGTACCCTTCCCAACCGCCCAACAAAGTCCACCCCCACACCCACCGTCCTCAGCCCCTCTCCGAAAATCGGAGAGCGGCGCGCAGCAGCGGGGGTGAGGTGGGCATCGACAAAACGGGGAAGCCGCCTGTCCAATCTACACGACGCCAAGCCTACGGTCGTTACGACCTTGCTACAACGCCTCGTAGAGCAGCCCCAGCGCTAGCAGGATGCCGAACTGCATGTGCAGCCGCGCCGAGTTGCGCACCAGCAGGTTCAGGGCGCGCGACTCCTTCTCTTTGAGCGCAACCAGGGTCACCAGCGCCGCCGGCAGCGACGACAACACGATCAGCGACCCGGCGCTCAGCTCCCCCAGCGCGGCGCTGACCACGACGACGCCGTACGCCGCCAGCACCAGCGCCCACAGCGCGTAGTCCGCCCCTGGCCGTCCGGCCAGCGTCGCGATCGTCACCTTGCCGCGCGACCGGTCGTTATCGATATCGCGCAGATTATTCGCGTGCAGGATGTTGGCCACCAGCAGTCCCACCGGCAGCGAGGCGTAGAACGCCGGCCACGTCAGCTGCTCCAGCTGCACGTAGAACGCGCCCATCACCATCACCGGGCCCATGAAGAAGAAGACGACCGCCTCGCCCAGGCCGCGGCGTCCGTACCTGATCGGCGATGCGGTATAGAAGTAGCCGGCCAGGACGCTCGCCACGCCCGCCGCCAGCACCGGCCAGCCCGCGGTCGCCACCAGGACTAACCCGCAGGCCGTGCCGGCCGCGAACGCCCCCGTCGACGCCAAATGGACCTCGCGCGGCGTCAGCAGACCGCTCTGGATCGACGCGCCGAAGCTCGCCCCCGGCTGTACGCCGTCCACGAAGTCGAAGAAGTCGGTCGCCAGGTTCGTCCCAGCCAGGATCAAAACCGACCCCGCCAGCGCCAGCAGGAAGATCTCCGGCTTGAAATCGCGCTCGGCCGCCAGCGCCGTGCCCACCAGCACCGGGACGATCGCCGTTGTATAAGAAAAGGGACGCAGCGCCAGCCACCACGCCCACCGCCGCGACATCGCCGCCGACGTCACCTGGCTTCCCTACGCACCGGAAGGCAGACCTACGCTGCGCATCAGCATCGGCCTCAGCTCGTCGTAAGCGTCCTCCAAGCGCTTTGGCTCACCCTTGATCAGCCAGTTCAGGATGATTTCGTTAACCGCCCCGAACCAGGCCCGGCTCGCCAGCTCCGTATCGACAGGCGGCACGGCGCCGGCCGCCACCGCGTCATCCAGATGATGCTTGATCACGCCGATGAACTCGTCGTGCATCTCCAGCAGCCGGTCCGAGAACTCGGGACCTGCGCCCAGCGCCTCGATCATGAACAGACGCGCCATCGTGCGGTGTTCCGCGAAGGTACGCAGTACCGTCAGCAGCGCCGCGTCGGCGCGCGCTACCGGCGTGTTCGCCTCGCTGATCGCTACCTCCACCCGCTCCCGCAGCCTTCTTGCCGAGACGTCCAGCAGGGCCCGGAACAGCACCTGCTTGCCAGGGAAGTGAAAGTACAGCCCGCCCTTCGAGGTTTGCGCCGCTGCCGCGACCTCCTCGACGCTAGTGTCCCGGAATCCCCGTCGACTGAAGACCGACAGCGCCGCGTCCAGGATGCGCCGTTGCCGCTCCCTGCTTCGCTGCTGGCCTTCGGATTGCCTCACGGAATCCTCCAAAACCGACCGACTGGTCGGTCGGCTCCATCTTAGGCAGCTCCCGTCGCCGGGACAAGTTGACGTGCACACACTGTCGTCCTGAGCCGCAAGGCGAAGGACCAAAGCGCCCCACCTGCCCTGACTCATCGCGCGCGCCCAAACGTCCCCGCGTCTGCCCACCTCCCCGTCCAGCCGTCTGGCCGTGTGCACGCCTGTTCGCCTGTCTATAATTGGTGCGGCTGCTTGGCCGATTCCGTGCCCTCGATCCCGGCCCTCGTCAGCCTACCGGCCCCCAGGTCCGCAACGAAGGGGGACCAAGCCTGAGGACGCACAACTTGTCCAGGACATCACGCGCCCGCTGCCAGGAACCGGACGACCGCCGGTGCTGACGACCTGGGTCTCCCGATTTGTGGTCGACCACGGCCGCGTCACCGAGGAGGGAGGCCGCCTGCGCACCTTCCAGCGTCGCCGCCTCGATGAGCCCGACGTCGACCTCCACGTCATCGCCGAGCCCGAGGGCGCCGGGGGCGAGGAGCTCGCGGCGCAGGCTCTCGACGCCATCGGCCGCCTGTTCCAGCAAGACAAGCTGTCGCTGACCGGCGGCCTGCAGCGTGCCCTGGCGGAGACGCATCAGACGCTGCGCGAGTGGAACCGCCGCAGCCTGCCTCGCGAACAGGTCGGCATCGGCGTCACCGCCGCCATGGTGAAGGACAACCTCGTCTATCTGACACAGGCCGGTCCCGGCCTCGTCTACGTCCGTCGCTCCGGCGTCCTGGTACGCCACCAGCCCTTGACGGATGCCGGCACGGCGCTCGGCGAAGGCGAACTGGCGCCAGCGTTACGGCGCTTTGAGCTCGACGAGGGTGACCTGATCATCGCGGCCTCCACGTCGCTCGAGACGATTCTGGACGACGCCACCCTGGCCGGCATGCTCAACCGCGAGCCGGAGGAGGCGATGCCGGAGCTCTACCTCCTGACTCGCGACCTGCCCAACTTCGCGCTGATCGCGATCAGCTGTTACCAATCGGAACCCGAGCCGCCGGCCTCGACGGAGACGGACGAAGCACCGTCAGGCGACGAGGTCGACCGCCTGCCCGGCTACCTGGAACGCGACCCACGGCCCGAGGGCCTCTCGGCGCCTCGGTCATCCGGGACGCCCACGGGGCCGGATTCGCTGCCGCAACGGCCCGTCATCGGCGAAACAGAGCCACCTCAACCCGAGCCCCGTCCCGACTTCCTCACGACGTCCGGCCCGCAACCGCTCGACATCTCGCGCCCGGTCGTGCGTCTCAGAGGCGAGCAGACCGGACCGCGCAACGAGTACGCGCGCACCACGGGACCGCCGCGGCGCTTCAACCTCCCTTTCGCTGACTGGCGCCTCATCCAAATCGGAGGCGCCATCGTTGTCATACTCCTGATCGTCGCCTTCGTGCCGTCGCTGTTACGCGAAGGACGCGGCGAGCGTCTCGCCGAGCTTCTCGACGGCGCCCGGCTGCAGTTCGCCGCCGCTCAGGAGCAGACCGACCCGGAGCTGCGGCGCATCCTCCTCGAGGACACGCGGCGCCTCTCCGGCGAGGCCCTGCGCATCGACCCGCTCAACCTGACCGCCGACCAGCTAAACGAACAGTCCATGCTGCTGCTTGCCGAGATGGACGCCATCTTCCCGCTCGGGCCCCTGACCACGATCGTCACGCTCGGTAACCAGCTGACCGGCGAGGTCTCGGTGCTGGACGCCAGCGTGCACGGCGGCCGCGCCTATCTGCTCGACGCTGGCGGCGGCCGCATCATCGCCGTGCCCCTGGATGGCTCGCCGATCGAGGTGATCTACGAGCAGGGTGCTCAGTACGGCGAGGCCCAGGCCAAGGCGCCCGCCTTCTTCACCTGGCAGGGTCCCGACAACACCGGCCGCATCCTCGTGCTGGACGCCGAGCGCAAGCTCTTCGAGGTGCGCCCTGGCTCGACTCCGGCGCCGCTGGCGCTGCGCCGCTCCGGTTCCTGGTCCTCCGTGGCCGGCATCGCCGCCTTCGACGATAACCTCTACGTCCTCGACCCCGAAGCCAACCAGGTGCACCGTTACCTGCCCGCCGCCGAGGGCTACGACAGCGAGCCCGACGTGCTCCTGGCCGGCCAGATCGACCTTGAGGCGGCGGTCGGCCTCGTGGTGAACGGCGACATCTACGTCGTCCTCTCCACCGGCGGCGTCCGGCGCTTCCAGAACGGCGCCGACGCCGGCTTCGCCCTCGGCGGCATCGACGCCCCGATCGAAGCCGCCAACGACCTCGAATCCGTCCCCGCCATTGGTGAGCTCTACATCTCCGATTCCGCGGCCAAGCGCATCGTCGTCGCCGGCCTCGAGGGCGAGTTTCGTCGCCAGTTGGTCAGCAGCGCCTTCACCGACCTGCGCGCCATCGCCATCGACGCGGCGGCCTCGCAGCTCTACGTCGTCATCGGCGACGAGCTGCTGACCGCCCCTATCGTCCGCTAGCCAACCCATTGTCATCCTGAGCCGCGCTTGTCGGCGACGGATCAAAGCGCCCCGTCTGCAGCATCGATTCAATCTCGCCGCCGCCAATCCACCCTCTGCCCTGTGTCCGCGTCCCTGCTACCCTTCATCCATGCTCGTACTCGGTATCGAGACCTCCTGCGACGAGACCGCGGCCGGCGTCGTCGCCGACGGCCGGCGCCTGCTCTCCAACGTCGTCGCCTCCCAGGCTGCGGTGCACGCGCGCTACGGCGGCATCGTGCCGGAGGTCGCCTCGCGTCACCACATCGAGGCCATGCTGCCCGTCGTCAAGGCGGCGCTGGCGCAGGCCAAGTGCCGCCCCTCCGACCTCGACGCCGTCGCCGTCACGGCGGGTCCCGGGCTGGCCGGCTCGCTGCTGGTCGGGCTCAACACCGCCAAGTCGCTCGCCTACGCCTGGGACAAGCCGCTGATCGGCGTCAACCACCTCGAAGGGCACATCTACGCCAACTGGCTGCCGCAGGCCGACCCGCCGTCGCTGCCGGCCGTGGTGCTCATCGTCTCCGGCGGGCACAGCGAGCTTCTCCTGGCCGAGGCGCATGGGGTCTATCGCTTGTTCGGCCGCACCCGCGACGACGCCGCCGGCGAAGCCTTCGACAAGGCGGCGCGCGTGCTCGGACTCGGCTTCCCCGGCGGCCCTGCGATCGAACGAGCCGCCCGCGAGTCCGGGCCCAAGCCGCCGCGGCTACCGCGCGCCTGGCTCGGCCACAGCAACGACTTCTCCTTCAGCGGCCTAAAAACGGCCGTCGCCCGCGTCGCGGCCGAGAGCGACGCGCCGCGAGCCGACATCGCCGCCGGTTTCCAGGACGCCGTGGTCGACGTCCTCACCCGCAAGGCGGTCGACGTGGCGCGGCAGAGCGGCGCCGGCTGCATCCTGCTCTCCGGCGGCGTCGCGGCCAACGGCCCCCTGCGTGAGGTCATGCGCCAGCGCTCGCCGGTGCCCGTCTTCGTACCGCCGCCCGTCCTCTGCACCGACAACGGCGCCATGATCGCCGCCGCCGGCCACTACTGCGCCGAGTCCGGACGCGCCCCCCTCGACCTCGACGTCCGAGCCGCCTGGCCGATCGCCTGACGCCTCGTTCTGCCACCTCCGCCAGTGGGCACAGGCACTGTCGTCCTGGAGCCCCGACAGCAAGCGAAGGACCAAAGCGGCGGTCTAGGTCAGCCTTTCGACCCCGCGCCACGGCCTCGCCGGCCACGCCGTTTGGCCCCTCTCCTGATCCTTTCCACCGGCATCACTGTCGTCCTGAGCCGCAGGCGAAGGACCAAAGCGCCCCGTTTACGCCAGCCTTTTGACCCCGCGCACCCACTGCCTCGCCGGCCACGCCGTTTGGCCCCTCTCCTGGTCATACGGCCCTATGCCTTGCGCAGACGAGCAGACGCGCAAAGGTTGCGTAAAGCAAGGCAATCAAGCAGTCAGACGCACTCCCCTCATGAGCCAGACCATCGCCTCAACGCAAGCCGCGATCGAAGCCGCTAAAGTGCCCGCACGCCCGTCTGATCGTCTGCCCGCGACAACGGGCACTTGCCGCAGCCGCCCTGGCTGCACCACTGCGTCACGTAGCCCAGCAACCCCTGCGACTGCAGCGCGCTACGCGCGATGCGCCCCTTCGTGGGCCGCAGGTCGGACTCCAGGAAGCCCGTCTTGCCGTAAGACGTCCCGGCCGGCAGCGTCCGCAGCAGCGCCACCGCCGCTTTCTTCAACCCCAGCGCCGCGGCGAAGGGCAGGACGGCGTTGACCAGCAGCTCTTGCGCCCGCGCCGCGCCGATCTGCGGCGGCGCCGTCCACATCGCCAGCACCGGCTTGGTGCGCTTCGTATCGAGCAGGGACGCCAGCGCCATCTCGCTCAGCGGCGCGCCAGGCGACTCCTCGAGCCGCCCTCCACACTGCTCAACCGCCCGCCGCTGCAGCGCCGCCCGGCCCGCCAAGCGCAACTGCGGCCGGTTAGCCGGGCGCCCCGGCGATCGCAGGCCGGGGCTCAGTGGCCGCGGCAGCGACTCGCCTGCCGCCGGTTCCGGCCCGAGTCCGGCCACGTAGAGCAGCGCCGGCTCCAGGTCTGCGACCCTTGTGGCCAGCGAGACCGGAAACGCCGCCGCCAGCCGGCGAAACCCCTCGCGGTCGCCACCGACCCCCAGCGTGTCCAGCAGCGCCCGCCACAGCGCCTCCTCCGGACCCAGCCGCTCGACCTCTGCCGCCATGCGCTCGAGCCGCGCCTCGAGGCGCCGCAGGCCGCCATCCTCCAGCGCCCGGCGCACCGCCACCTGACCCAAACGCGCCGTCGCGTCGCGGCACGGCGGGCGCCAGATCTCCGGCGCCCGCAGCCAGCTCTGCAGCTCACCGGCGCGTCCTTGCAGCCACGGCGCGAAAGCCGCCACCGGTGCCACGCCGCCGTCCTGTAGTCGCGTCTCAGGTTCATCGGCCAGATAGACGACGTGCAGCGCCAGACGCGTGTACGCCGGGTCGTGGTCGTGCCCGTGGCCCGGAATGAGCTGGCCCGCACGTGCAGCTCCACGTCGCCGCGCCGCTCGACGCCGTCCAGCAGCACCACCGCGTCGCGAAAGTCCGGCCCGGCGGCGCCGCCGCGACGTCCCGGGTTGACCACCTCCACGGCCCGGCCGTCCGCCGTCTGCAGCGCCTCGGGCGGGAAGCGTTGTCCCTGCCAGATCAGGCTGAGGTCGGCCTCGCTCAGCGAATCTCTCTGTGGCCGTGATTCGGCGGTCCGCAGCCAGAGGACCGAGGTCATATACGCCGGCACGAGGTCCACACCCATCGTTGCCACGCCACCCCAGGCTACCGCGCTTGCTCCTCGCGGGTTTTCGTCACATGCCCTCTGGACCAGCCCTTCGGTCAGTTCGTCCCACCTCGGTCTCCGTCGTCGGGCCCATCCTCGCCCGCCGCGTAGTCGAAGCTGGCCTGCTCGGCCACCATGCCCAGCAGGCGCTCCGATAGCCCCCGCGGCCGATACAGGCCGGTCTCCCACTCCGAGATCGTCTGCTGCCGCGTGCCCAGCTCCTGCGCCATCGCGTCCTGGGTCAGGCCCAGGTGCTGCCGCAGCGCTCTCACCTTGCCGGCGTCCCAGGTCGGTTTGCGCTTCGCCATGGCGTCATCTTACACGGATCCGTGTTTCTCACAGGCCCCCGCTTCCCGGGAAGGCTCTGACCGGCCGATCCAGGCGTGTCCGCCGTCGCCGGCTCGCGGCCCGCGAGACGGCGCCCCAAAACTGCTTCACAAACCCCTTGCAACAAGCCAATCGCCGCCTTACACTGCACTCGTTAGCACTCGCTTTGCTAGAGTGCTAATCAACCCCCGACAAAACAGGTAATCGAGACAAACCGTTCAGGAGGTCAGAATGGCTTCGAAGCTCATCCCTCTCGCCGACAGGCTGGTGCTGCGGCCCATCGTCCAGGAAGAGGTCCTCTCTTCCGGCATCGTCATCCCGGATACGGCCAAGGAGAAGCCCAACCAGGGCGAGATCGTCGCCGTCGGACCCGGCCGCCGCGATGAAGATGGCAAGATCATCCCCATGGACGTCGCCGTCGGCGACCGAGTCCTCTACGCCAAGTACACCGGCCAGGAGATCAAGGTAGAGAACGAGGAGCTCATCGTCCTCAACGAGCGCGACCTCCTCTGCAAGGTCGAAGTCTAGATCGAGCCCCCGGCCTCCACGAAAGCGGCCGGCGGCAACGTCGACCCGATCGCGGGGCACCGCAGACCGAAGCCTCGAGCAGCAGAATCAGTCGACGATTTCAGTGACCAGGCCGGCATGACCGTCAGCGAATCGCCTGAGAACCGCAGGCCGTAGACTCAAGGAGCAAAATCACAAGTCGACGATTCCAGTTTTCAGGCCGGCACGACCGTCAGCGAATCGCCCGAGGACTGCAGTCCGTAGACTCAAGGAGCCAAAAATGCCCAAGCAGATCATTTTCGATGAGGAGGCGCGCCGCTCCCTGAAGATGGGCGTCGACGTCCTGGCCGAGGCCCTCAAGGTGACCCTCGGCCCTCGCGGACGCCGCGTCGTCCTCGACCGCAAGTACGGCGCGCCCGCCGTCGTCGATGATGGCGTCTCGATCGCCAAGGAGATCGAGCTGCGCGACCCCTTCGAGAATATGGGCGCCCAGCTCGCCAAGGAAATCTCCTCCAAGACCAACGACGTCGCCGGCGACGGCACCACCACAGCCACCCTCCTCGGCCAGTCCATCGTCCGTGAAGGCCTCAAGAACGTCGCCGCCGGCGCCAACCCCATGGCCCTCAAGAAGGGCATCGAGATGGGCGCCAAGGCCGCGATCGAAAACCTGCACAGCATGGCCAAGCCCGTCACCGGCAAGGACCAGATCTCGCAGGTAGCCACCCTCTCCGCCCACGACGAGGAGATCGGCAACATGATTTCTGAGGTCATGGAGAAGGTCGGCAAGGACGGCGTCATCACAGTCGAGGAGTCGCGCGGCATCCGCATGGAGACCGAATTCGTCGACGGCCTCGCCCTCGACCGCGGCTACACCTCCCCCTACTTCGTGACCAACACGGAGCGCATGGAGTCCAACCTCGAAGAGCCCTACATCCTGATCACCGACAAGCGCATCAGCGCCGTCACCGACCTCCTGCCCATCCTCGAGAAGGTCCTGCAGGTCACCAAGAACTTCGTCATCATCGCCGACGACCTCGACGGCGAAGCCCTCGCCACCGTCGTCGTCAACAAGCTGCGCGGCACGATCAACGCCCTCGCCATCAAGGCGCCCGCCTTCGGCGACCGCCGCAAGGAGATGCTCGAGGACATCGCCATCCTCACCGGCGGCACCTTCATCACCGAGTCCGTCGGCCGCAAGCTCGACGGCGCCCAGGTCGCCGACCTCGGCCGCGCCCGTCGCGTCATCGCCGGCAAGGACGACACCACGATCATCGAAGGCTACGGCTCCGACGAGGCGATCCAGGCCCGCTTGAAGCAGGTCCGCGCCCAGATCGACGAGACCGCCTCCGACTTCGACCGCGAGAAGCTGCAGGAGCGCATGGCCAAGCTCTCCGGCGGCGTCGCCGTGCTCAAGGTCGGCGCACCCACCGAGGTCGAGCTCAAGGAGAAGAAGCTCCGCGTCGAGGACGCCCTCTCCGCCACCCGCTCGGCCGTCGAAGAAGGCATCGTCGCCGGTGGCGGCGTCGCCCTGATCCGCACCCAGAAGTCGCTCGACGACCTCGCCGCCACACTCGAGGGCGACGAGCGCACCGGCGTCCTCCTGCTCAAGAAGGTCTTCGAAGACCCGCTGATCCAGATCTGCGAAAACGCCGGCGTCGAAGGCACCGTCGTCGTCGACGCCGTGCGCAAGAACCCCGACCCCGAGTTCGGCTACGACGCCTCGGACCTCGTCTACGGCAACATGATCGAGCGAGGCGTCATCGACCCCGTGAAGGTCGAGCGCAGCGCCCTCGAAAACGCCGTCTCGATCGCCACCATGGTCCTCACCACGGAGTCCCTCATCACCGACATCCCGGAGGCCCCCGGCGCCATGCCGCCGCAAATGCCCCCCGGCATGGACATGGACTACTAGCTGCGCTAGTGCAAAGGCTGCCGCTCAAACCCCGCTCGTCCTGAGCCTGTCGAAGGACCGCCGTCACAACCCCAGAGGCCCCTCAATCGAGGGGCCTCTTCCGCACCGCCCTCAGGCTCCGCCGCGGCCGCCGCTCCCCGTCCGCCACTTCGTAGCGGTAGGCCCGCCGCGCCGCATCGCCCCACCGCCGCCGCTTCCTCTGTCTGCCTTGGCCCTCTCGTGCCATCACCATAGACTCGCCCTGGCCCCCGCTTGCTCCCGTCTCCGTCTCCCGTTCCACCTCGATCCGACTCCTTCCCGCCTCACCCCGGTCCTCTACCCGTCCTCTTTAGATTCGAACTCCCACGCCACAGCAGCGCGGCGCGCCGCCTCCACGTCAGCACCCTACAGCGCTCGGGCCCCAGCTCCCAGCGACTCGTGGCACCGTCACGCTGCCCGCCGGGCGCCGATTTGGCTCCTGCACCGGCTTACAACTGCGCCCGTGTACTCCGTTGGTTTCTGTGGCTCGTGGCTACTCGGTCAGGCGCCGGTACAGCGTCGGCAGCCGCGACGGCAGCAGCTCGATGTCGCCCAGCACCTCGTAGGCGATGTCGCCGCACATCTGCCCCAGGTAATCGTGGCCTTCCTTGTCGACGGTCAGCGCAAACGGCACGATGCCCTTGTGCTTCGCCTCCACCAGCGCCTTGTGCGTGTCGTGGATGGCGTATTCCTTCTCGGTGCGGTCGCGGCCGTAGCCGTGGTCCTGCGGCCGGCCGTCGGAGACCAGGAAGAGGATCCGCGCCTTGGCGTCGCTCTCCTCCAGCTTGTGCGTCGTGTGCCGGATCGCCGGGCCCATGCGCGTCGAGCGAATCGGCGTCACGCGGTCGATGCGCCGCCTGATCACCTCATCGAACGGCTCATCCAGCCCCTTGATGATGAAGTACTCGACGTTCTCGCGACCGTAGCCGGAGAAGCCGAAGATGCCGTAGCGATCGTGGATCGTCTCCAGGGCGCGCGTCAGCAGCACCAGGCTCTCCTTCTCGAGGTCGATGATCCGCTTCGGCGGCTCCAGGGTGTTGGCCGTGCGGTTCTGCGCCAGCCACTGGTAGTAGCGTCGCGGGTCGGACGTGTCCGTAGCGTTGCGCGGGCGGCGCTTATCGATTTCCTCGTCCGTCGAGGCCGACATGTCGAGCAGGAAAGCAACCGCGACGTCGCGTTCGATCTTGTTGCGGCGCCAGTAGATCTTCGGCACGTCGCCGTGGCCCGCCCTCTTCGTCGAGAGGAACTCGATCGCGGCGTCCAGGTCTATGTCCTCGCCGTCCTCCAGCTTCTTGAGCTTGCGGAAGGTCTCCGGCTTGAGCAGTTCGAACTGGCGCTGCGTCTCGTTAACCAGGGAAGAGTGGTGGCGCAGCGTGTTTTCGTAGAAGTCCTCTTCACCCTCCTCGAGGTAGCGTTCGCGGACGGCGCACCAGCGCGGCTTGTAGTCCGTGGCTCGGAAGTCCCACTCGTCATAGTAATACGTCTTGACCTCCGGCGATAGATCGGGCGCCTGCGGGTTCTCGAGGACCGGTGCATCGTCCGGGATTTCCCCGTCTGAGGAGAACGGCGTGCCCGCCTCCTTCTCGAGGTTCTCGATCAAGGCCGCCAGCTGCGACATGTCAAACTCGTCCATGTCGACGTCGACCTCGACGCTTTTCTCCAGCAGCTCTTTGATCTCCTCCGGCGAGAGGTCGGCGAGGTCCTGCATCTCCTCGTCTTTGTCCTGAGAGCGCATGCGCATCAGCAGCTGGACCAGCTCCGGCTTGAAGTCGCCGCGGAACTCGATCGGCTCAGGGCTCTCGTAGGGCATCTCCTCGCCCTCCGGCAGCTCTTCCAGGGCCTCCTCTGCGTCCTGCTGCGCCTGCCGCTCGAGGTCTTGCAGCTGCTCCTCGGTCATGGTCTCCCAATCGAGGTCCTGCAGCGCCTCGGGGGGCAAGTTAGGGACCTGTTCCGCGAGTTCGTAGAGGATCAGCGTGGCTTCGGCGGCGTCCTCGACCGTTGACTCGGAGTCGTGCAACTTGCGCAGCGTGAGGACGCCGTTGGCGAGCAGCGACTCGAGCGGCTTGGGCCACTCCATGCTCGACTCGCCGTCGAGGCTGGCGTGGATCAGGTTCTCGATGAAGGCCTGGCGCAGCGGCAGTGTACGCACCTCGGGGCGCTGCTGCAGCTCACGCCCCTGTACCTGCTTGCTGCTGGCGCGAATGCCGGAGTATTCGATCTGGACTCGCCGGTCGATGCGCAGGTCTTCGACCAGGGCGAAGAGGTCCGACGCCATCTGACGTTCCGGGAAGAGGTCGAAGTAGCGTTCCATGTCCGTGAGCCAGCGCTTTTTCTCGACCAGGCCCTCGGCCCGGCGCTCGCGCTCCCGCTGATGGCGCCGCCGAGGCAGCACTTTGCCGGCACGGCGAAAGCTGAATCCGAAGCTGCCGAACTCGATGTGGGCAGTCTGATGCGTGGCGTACACCTTGAAGATCGCGAAGTTGTCCGCCTTGTTCTCGAAGAGCTCGATGTGGTCAGGCAGATAGACGGCGGTCCCCTCGGTGGAAGGACCGCGCTCCTGGACCCAGCCGATGCCCTTTGATTCCAGGGCAGACACGGGCTGCACGCTGATGTTGGCGCCCGTCAGGGCCTTGCCATACAGGCGCAACAGCTCGCTAACTCGCGGCAGGTCGACGCGAGCTGACAGCGTCTGAATCATCTGCTCAGCGCGGCCGGACTCAAGTCGGAAATAGGCTTCACCGCCCTCGACGCTGCCCCGCAGAATCTCGTAGCCGGCTTCATGCCAGGCCTCGAGTTCCTCTGGGCGCAGGCGCTCGGCGAGGACGGGCGCCGATTTGAGGAACGACATGGCGGCCAGTGGCGAGGCCGCCACGAGTCGCTCACCCAGTTCGATGAAGCGCTGGTGGCGCTCTGCCTGGACCTCGCGCATGGCGGCGGTGCCCTCGGCGAAAAGGGCGTAGGACTGGCGGCCGATGCGGCGCGCGACGCGCGTCGAGAGCCCAAGATAGGCGGCGCGCTGGGCCGGTTCGACGTTCCGCAACAGCTCCGGGCCGCGCTGGAAGTAGAGGCTGGCTTCGGGCCAGGCGGAGTCGGAGATCGAGGCCGCGTATTCGATGAAGGCGACGATTTCTTCGTGCTGCAAGGCTCCGACGGCTTGTGGCGCCGCGTCGAGGCAGGCGGCCGCGAGGTCAGCCGAGCGGTCGGAGATACCCTCCAGGACGCGAGCCAGGCGGCCCAGCTCGGTGAGGGAAAGGCCCTCCAGCAGAGCAGGGCTACTGTCGAAGAACTCGCTGGAGAGGGAGATCGACTTCCAGGTCGCCTTGTAGAGGCGCTGGCCCAGGGCGGCCCAGTCATCGACCTGGAGACCGGCCAGCGCGGGGACGACCCGGGGGCTGGCACGAAAGTAAGCGGCGGCTATCGCGGCGGCGGACTCGGCGAGCTCGCGACCGGCCGCGGCCCAGGCGCGATAGCCGGCTTCGTCGAGCTGAGGCAGGAGGGCACGCGTCGCGTTGAAGTAGTCGCCGAGGGCTTCCCACGAGCGCAGAGAATGCGAGCCAAGCGCGAGCGCCTCTTCGACCCAAAGGCCGGCGCGCTCATCCGACGTGCCGGGGGGGAGGGCGTCCAGGGCTTCACGGAAAGCCTCACCAAGGCCGGGTGCGTGCTCCGAGAGCTGGGTTTCGGCTTGCTGCAGATAGGCTTCGCTAAGGGGCATGGGTCGTTTGATTCCAGTCCGGCCAGGAAGGCGTTGAAATGGGGAGGGTCCCAAGCCCGGAATAGCGGGCGAACACGGTGAACCCTTCCATTTTAAATGCGAAGGGGCTCCGAAGGCCAACCAGGCCAGCGCGGAACGCCTGCCCTGGGGATCGGACGGAACTTGCAGGCCGCGAGCTTCGCGTCCTTCGACAGGCTCAGGACGAACGGCTGGGAAACGGGCGGCTGGCATGGAGCGAGGCCCGGTTTAGCTTTCTTCGATCTCGATCTTCTGGATCTTGTCGCCCTGGCGGATCGCGTTGACGACGTCCTGACCTGAGGTAACTCTGCCGAAGACGGAGTGGCGATTATCGAGGTGAGGCTGCGCGGCATGCGTGATGAAGAACTGGCTGCCGTTGGTCCCGGGGCCAGCGTTGGCCATCGAAAGCATGCCAGGGCCGCTGTGTTGCCAGCCAGGATGGAACTCGTCGGCGAACTGGTAACCGGGCCCGCCCGTGCCGGTACCCAAAGGACAGCCGCCCTGGACCATGAAGTCACTGATGACGCGATGGAAGATGAGGTCGTCGTAGTAGCCAACGCAGCTCAGATAGACGAAATTGTTGACAGTATTGGGGACGTCCTTGGCCGCGAGCTCAATGACGATCTCACCCTTATCCGTCTCAAAACGGGCTGTGTACGACTTCTCCGGATCGATGACGCGCTCCGGTGGGGAGCTAAAGCGCCGCTGATTGTCGCGCTTGAGATCTGCGATCGTGGTCATGCTGGACTCTCCCTCAACCCTCTGCTCGCGAGAGGGACTCTACGTGGACTAGCTCTCGGTGATGCTGATGGCGATGATCTTATCGCCTTCCAGAATCGCGTTGACCGCGGCCATCCCCTCGGTCACGCGGCCGAAGATCGAATGAACGTCGTCCAGGTGGCTGGCTGGCGCAAGCGTAATGAAGAACTGACTACCGTTGGTATTGGGGCCGATATTGGCCATAGAGAGGACTCCAGGACCATCGTGGCGTAGATCGGGGCTGAATTCATCCTCGAAGATGTAGCCGGGTCCACCAGTACCGTTTCCGCGCGGGTCGCCGCCCTGAGCGACGAATGGAGTTGGAGCACGGACGACGCGATGAAAGGTCAGCCCGTCGTAATAGCCGCGGCAGCTGAGAAAGACGAAGTTGTTCGTGGTTACCGGAGCTCCTGAAGCAGCGAGCTCAATCGTGATAAGGCCGCGCGAGGTTTGCATAGTTGCCGTGTAGGCCTTCGCTGGGTCGATGACCATCTCGGGCGGGGCGTTGAAGCTGCGCTGGCCGTCCCGGACGATGGAGGCAAGCGTCGCCCCGGAACACGATGGCGCCGGATCTGCAACCGTGGTGCCCTCGGCCGGAGCCGACGTTGGCGGCGGCGGCGGCTCGAGAGCTTCGCCGTCATCGCCGCAGGCGACGAGCAGCGCGAGGAGGAAGGCGAAAGCGGCGAGGAACACTAGCTTACTCAAAGATTGAGGTAACCACCTCTTCCAGTGTCTGCTGTACTTCGACATCGTCCGTAAGCGCCCAGATCACGGAGGAGCGGCAAGCATCTCGGGCCGGTATGCCCTTACGAATCAGCTTGCCGGCGTAGATCAACAGCCGTGTGCTAACGCCTTCCGCCAGTCCGTGTTCGCGCAGATTGCGGACCTTCTCGCCCAGCTTGGCGAGATCGCTCGCAAGGCGCTCGTCGATATCGGCTTCGTGCCGGATGATCTCGGTTTCCTGGTCCTTAGACGGGTAATCGAACTCGATGGCGATGAAACGCTGCCGGGTACTGTGTTTGAGATCCTTCAGGGCGCTCTGGTAGCCAGGGTTGTATGAGATGACGAGAAGGAAACCCTCAGCGGCTTCCAGAACCTGAGCTCGCTTCTCGATGGGCAACAGGCGGCGGTAGTCCGTCAGGGGATGGATCAGGACCGTTGTGTCCTTGCGAGCTTCGACGACCTCATCGAGGTAGCAGATAGCGCCGGCCTTGACGGCGCGGGTCAGCGGACCATCGATCCATCGCGTCGTCTCGCCCTCGAGCAGATAGCGGCCTACGAGGTCACTGGCCGTGAGGTCTTCGTGGCAGGCAACCGTGACTATGGGCAGGGCGCGGTCGCCGGATTCACTGTCGAGCTCGAGCGGGCGGCCGAGCCGCCACGCCATGTATTCCACGAAGCGCGTCTTGCCACAGCCGGTTGGACCCTTGAGCAATACGGGGACGCGCTCTTCGAACGCCGCCGCAAACATGTCGACCTCGTTGGCAATCGGCAGGTAGTACGGCTCTACGTGAGGCTTGTACTCCTCGATCGCGTATTCGTGAAATGTGGACTCTTCGTCCTGAAATCTGAAATCGCTGCTGATGATATGCCTCCCTCAGGGTCC
Organism: Dehalococcoidia bacterium; assembly: GCA_965197795.1. Classification (GTDB taxonomy): domain Bacteria; phylum Chloroflexota; class Dehalococcoidia; order DSTF01; family WHTK01; genus WHTK01. The sequence goes on from OZ240228.1 coordinate 2,706,731, forward strand.
AAGGCGGACGAGGCCAGCGCGCCGAACGCCGCGCAAGTCTCTGGAGTTAACCCGATTATTCTATACAAGCTTCGCGGCAACAAGGAACCACGAGCCGATCAACACTGAACTCTGCCGTTCGATGCGGCGCAGACGTCCCTGAAGGCCTACTAGAAACTACTCGCTGCCTTCAGATCTCAGGCCTGGTGATCCTCCCCACGACGTCGGTTCTTAGGGCTTTCGCTCGACAAGCAAAAGGCAGAAACTCAGAGCCGTGCTGCTAATTGCTCGCTGGGGTTCGCTGGCCTCCTTGCTGGCTGTGATCGCGCTCGCTCTGACGATCAATGTATTGGACCTCTCCGGCAGCAGCCACGTCGATGACCGAAAGCTGGCACAACTTCTTCTTCGTTGTGTTTGATTCCGGAGGCTTCATCCCGGTCGACAAGCCATCGGTGTTCCTCTGGATCAAATGTGGTCCTGGAGGTTCCTCCAGAGCGCGTCAACAGCCTCCTCAAGCGTCACCAGGTCGCCATCGTTCTCGATTATGACGTCAGCCGCCGCGACTGCAGCTTCCTGGTCAGTCGCGGCGGCCAGGCGCAACTCAATGTCGGGCTCCGCCAGACCGCGCGCCTTAAGCCTTTGACGGACCAGGCCCTCACGACTGCGAACCAGCCAGACTTGGTCGAAGGAGCCCGACCAGCCGGCTTCGACCAGCAGTGGCGCCTCGACTACGAAGACGCGGACACCCGCGGCTTCCTGCTCGCTGGCTAACCGTGCGACGGCCCGGCCCGTGAGGGGCCAGACGATGTCCGTGAGTCGCCGCCGCTCGGTCGCATCTGCGAAGATCAGCGCCGCGAGGCGTCCGCGGTCTATGGAACCGTCTTGAGCCACGATCTCGGGGCCAAAGGCCTGGAGCAGCAGCGCGTAGCCTTCTGTGTCTGGTTGGTAGACGGTGTGCGCAACGAGATCGGCGTCCTCGACATACGCGCCCCGTGCGGTCAGCAGCCTTCCGACCTCGCTCTTGCCGCTGGCGATACCGCCGGTTAGACCAATTTTGAGCATAGCTCATTGTGGAACGAGTCCAAGCGAACAATAAAGAAGGCCGTCCTGGTGGACGGCCTTCTTTATTAACTTACGCTGTCGGCGCTAGTTGTGAGTGAAGCGGCGGCGAGTGATGGTTGCCAGTGCGATCAAGCCCGCGCCGGCGATGGCCAGCAGCGTACCGCTGCCGAATCCCTCGGCGGCGAGACCGGCATCACCGGTGTTCGGCGGGCGGATGGGACCGATCGTACCGGTGCCGGTGTCGGGCGCCAAGACCTCCGTCTCTTCGGCCAGCGTACAGGTGACGGTGATCTGGGCAACTACCGGTAGCGAGTCCTCAAGACTCGTACCGAACTGAGGTTGGGTACTCGCCGCCAAAACCTCGTACGGCCCGAAATGGGCAGGACTGGTCAGCAGGAACGCGATACCGCTGCCGTCGAAGATTTCAACCGCAGTGCTGGAGAGCGGGTTGACCGGTTGCACTGTGGTCAGCGACGTACCCGTGCCACCGAAGACGCCGTCCCAGTTGGTCAGAACCTCGATGCGAGTGTTGTCGGAAACCGGGCGGTTGTTGATGTCCGTCACCGTTACGGTGATCTCAGACTTCTCGCCGCAGATCAGCTCGGTCGGCGCCGCCGACACCGTAATGAAAGCGGGCACGCCAATTACGGTGATGTCGACGGAGGCCTCCACGTCCGCCGTCGGACTGGGGTTGTTGATCTTGAAGGTCACCGTGTAGACACCGGCATCGCAGCCCGCGCCGTGGAACAGCACCAGCGCCTCGCTGTGATTCGGGACACCGTCGGCCTGATTGAGGACGTTATCGGGGAACGCGTTGGTGTCGACTTCGATCAATGCGGCGTTCACCGGGCCCGGCAGCGGTGTGTCACGACCACCGAAAGCGAGGATGTCGAGGAAGTTGCTCAGCGGCGGGAAATCGAACTCGGCGTTGATCGCAGTGAGGTCCAGACCCCCGAGCGGAGGATGCACGCCTGTACCTTCGTTGAACAGAACCTCGTGGCGCTCCTGGAGGTGATCTACGCCCGTGTTGGAGAGGCCGCAACCGGTGGTGGAGACCTCGACGGCGTTGCTGTCCAGGACGGGGTTGCCCGCCCCGTCCGTGATCACGGCGCGGATAACGGCGTAGGAGGTGTTGAAGACGGCGGGCGATGCCTCGACGGTGGTCGGAACCGCGGTCAGCGATATATGCGCCGGCAGGCCCTTGCACATGATGCGGAACTCGATCTCGTCACCCGCACCGGCGAACGCGTCATCCTGCCGGATCGTGATGGTCTGGACGCTGGCGCCGTTGCAGTTGAACGTGATAGCAATTAGCGAAAGGTCGTTAGTGCTAACCACGACCGTCAGCGCGTCGTCGCCGACGCCTTCCTCGTCGATACATTCGGTTCCCAGGTCGCCGCAATACGCTTCGTTCCACTCACCGGCACCGGTGGTATCGAAGACGACATTCGAGCCCAGCTCAGCCGGATGGACGCACATGATGATTTCGTCGTTGGCAGCGACTTGTAAGACCTGAGGGTCGTCATCCGGGTCGTCGCCGTGGATGTGGTCGACGTCTCCGAGGCCAAAGAGGCGAATGTTGCGAAGATCGCCGTCATCCTCGCAGTCGGTATCCGTTGCGGCGCCATAGTTTTCCAGAAACCAGACCCCCATCGTTCAAGGTATGGACAGGGTGAGTATTACCGCCGACCAGGTCGGCCCGAACCGTATGCGGTTGCAGAGCGACGCCAGCACCGGCGAGGTAAGGAAGGCCCCGAGGGAGTCGTACTTGCAGTTGGTGCCGAAGGCGGGACTCGAACCCGCACGAGGTGTTAGCCTCAACGGTTTTTGAGACCGTCGCGTCTGCCAATTCCGCCACTTCGGCTCCCGTCAACCAGTCTAGGAGCGCGTTTCCAAAGGGGTCAACGCGGGGATAGCGTAGGCCAGTACGAACGCCCGTCAAGAGCCGCAACAAAAAGTAACGGCGGCCCATCGGGGACCGCCGTTACTTACTCGGTGCTTTAGCGACTATTCGAGGTAGTCGCGAAGCTTCTTGGAGCGCGACGGGTGCCGCAGCTTGCGCAGCGCCTTTGCCTCGATCTGGCGGATGCGCTCTCGCGTGACGTGGAACTCGCGGCCGACCTCTTCCAGGGTGCGGCTGCGGCCATCCTCGAGGCCGAAGCGTAGCTCCAGCACCTTGCGCTCACGCGGGGCCAGGCTGGCGAGCACGTCCATCACCTGCTCTTTGAGCAGCTGGTGGGCGGCCGCGTCGGCGGGCGCCAGGGCGACCGGGTCCTCGATAAAGTCACCGAGGTGGGAGTCCTCCTCTTCGCCGATCGGCGTCTCAAGGGAGACGGGCTCCTGCGACACCTTCATGATCTCACGCACCTTCTCTGGCGCGATCTCCATGCCGCGGCCGATCTCCTCGCTCGTCGGCTCACGGCCGTACTCCTGGACGAGTCGGCGGCTGACCCGGACGAGCTTGTTGATCGTCTCGACCATGTGCACCGGGATGCGAATCGTGCGGGCCTGGTCGGCGATGGCACGCGTGATCGCCTGACGGATCCACCAGGTCGCATAGGTACTGAACTTGAAGCCCTTGCGGTAGTCGAACTTCTCGACCGCTCTGATCAGGCCGATGTTGCCTTCCTGGATCAGATCCAGCAAGGACATGCCGCGGCCGATGTACTTCTTGGCCACGCTGACGACGAGGCGCAGATTGGCCTCTGTGAGGTTGCGTTCCGCGGCCAGGCCTTCTCGCTTGAGGCGGCTGAAGTGCTCGCGTAGCGGCCTCTCGCAGCTGGTCATCTTCGCCTTTGCTTCAGGGCTGGGCGGCAGGAGGTTCTCCTCACCGGACGCCTCGATCATCATCGCGACCAGGCCGGGCTGCAGGATGTGCGTGATGATCGAAAGCTGCACGATGGCGCGCGAAGCCTCGTCAATGTCGAGCTTGCGGGCCTTGGCGACGGCTTCGGCGAACTCAGCGTTCATCTCACCGTCGATGAAGTCACGCAGTATCGGGTCGCCGACGCGTTCGGCGAGCGGCATGCGTCGCGGCAGGTTCAGGTGCTTGACGGCTAAATCAAGCACCGGCTTGTACTTGTGAAGCTGCTCGAAGAGCGTGAGGCCGGTCTCAACGGCCGTCGGGTCCTTGCCGTTTTCGCCCCGCCAGGTGTCCTCGATCGCCTCGATGTGCTGACCTTCCTCCATCTGCCGGGCGAGGCGCTTCTCGTCCGCGGCAGAGAGCAGGAATACCTTGCCGATTTCGCGCAGGTACATACGTACCGGGTCATCGATGCCTTCCTGGTCCTCCAGGGGCACGCCGGTCTGAGCCGCCTCCCGCTCCTCATCCGCCTCTTGCGAGAGCTTGATGTCAGGCTCGGACCAGATGTCAGAGCCGAGGTCACGGGTGCGGCTTTCGATCATGTCAGCAACACGGCGGAACGAATCACCATCGCCGGTGTTGCCGCTGGTTAGCATCTCAGTGTCGCCGTCAGCGACGCCATCTAATGAGACGCGATTGGTCATGCTAACGCACCTTCTCCCAAGTCAAGCCAATTAGACCGAAACGGGCAGTCGTCTATACGACTTCCCTTGCCGGTCTTCCAAAATGGAGCGCTAACCCTGTTAGTCAGAGCGGGAACCTTCGTTCAAGCGGCGGTGGAAACGCAGGCCGGCTTCCATATCTTGCAGGAGCTGGGACGCGGCGATTGCCGTTGCTTCGTCCTCTTGTGTCTCCTCTGCGCTGCCTGCTCCCATCCGCGCTCGAGCGATGGACGCGACCTGCCCCGGCCGAACTCCCGCCTCTCCTTCGGCAAGAGCCAGGGCGCTAGCCTCCTTGACTGCCCTTATTTTAGCGTGCTCAAGCCTATGCACACAATCCAAAAACGCGGTTTCAGCTTCGTTTGTTTCAATAACTGGTAAATTAGCAGCCATCACGGCCTGATATAACTCCCAGAGTTCGCTCTCTTCCTCAGTCACTGGCTCCGAAAGACGCCAGCGGCGAAAAAGTTCACGATTCTCGCTCATGTAAAACAATTCTGCGTCCAGCTCTCTACCTTGATCTGCCAGGGCAGGCACTCGATGCAAGAGCGCCAGCAGGTAGGCTTCGCGAGCCGCGGAACCAGCCTGCAGGCGCACGGGCGGAGCGACCGCGGCGCCGCCATCCTCCACTGCCGCCGCCGCGGGGTCGCTGGCACGCTGGCGCGGTCGACGCCGCAGCTCCCGGCGCAGTTCGTCCTCGCTGACGCGAGCCAGGCGCGATAGACGCTGCAGATAGTGAGCGCGCAGCACTGGATCCGTGACGTCCGCGATGGCGGGCAGAACCTCGGCAACCAGCTGGGAGCGGTCGCGGGGCTGCACGAGATCGAGCCCCGCGCTGACGACCGCGATGAGGTGGTCTACGACGGGGCGGGCCGAATCGACGGCGTTGGGCCAGGCATCCTCGCCGGCGGAGCGGATCAGCTCGTCAGGGTCCTTGCCGCGGGGCAGCGCCACCACCCTTACGTCCAGATTGCGGGCCCGCCCGGCGACTCTCGAGGGCCGCTCGGCGGCGGCCACGACCTGAATGGCGCGCAGGTTGGCGGCGCTGCCGGCCTCGTCGGCGTCCATCGCCAGCACGACACGCTCAGCGAAGCGCTGCAGCAACGCGGCCTGGCGCTCCGTCAGGGCCGTGCCCATAGACGCGACGACGTTGCGATGCCCGAACTCGTGCGCGGCGATGACGTCCATGTAACCCTCGACGATGACGGCGGTGCCTGCGCCGCGGATGACGTCCTTCGCACGGTCGAGGCCGTAGAGGAGACTGCCCTTGTCGAATACCGCGGTCTGAGGCGTGTTGACGTACTTGGCCGCAGGTGCGCCACTGCGTGCGCCTGGCTGGGATTCGGCATCGCCGCCGGGCCCTTCGGCAGGCTCAGGACGGGGAAGGACGCGGCCGCCGAGACCGACGACGCGGCCACGATCGTCGCGGATCGGGAAGATAAGCCGGTCGCGAAAGCGATCGTAGGGACCGCGCTCGCCCTCAACCAGGAGGCCGGCCTCGACGAGCGGCGACTCACTGTAACCGCGGCTGGTTAGATGGTCCCGCAAGGTATTCCAGCCGGGCGGGGCGTAGCCGAGCTGAAAGTCGTTCACGGTCTTCTGGTCGAGGCCTCTTTGATCGATGTAGGCCTGAGCGCTCGGCGAGTTGGGCAGCAGACCATGATAGAAGAGCGCTGCCGCCTCGTTGGCGTCCTGAAGGCCCCTGACCTGCTGGCGCCGCGGGCCGTCGCTCTGCAGCTCGACGCCGGCACGCTCGGCCATTAGACGCAGAGCGCCGGTGAAATCGAGATTCTCCTTCTTCGATACGAAGGAGATCACGTCGCCGCCGGTGGAGCAGGCTCCAAAGCAGTGCCAGTTCTGACGATCGGGGTAGACGTAAAAGGACGGCGTCTTCTCGTTGTGGAAGGGGCAGTTGGCCTTGAAGTAGCGACCCGCCTTCTGGAGTCGTACGTAGGCTCCAACAACCTCGACGATGTCGAGACGGGCTTTGACTTCTTCGACGGCGGTCATAGGCGGGGTAGCCTGTTCTCCTCTTCGTAAGGAATACCACGAGCGTCAAGCCAGCGGTTAGCCCTTTATGTCATTTCGTGGGCCTGAGCCGCGAGCTCCAGGCCTCAAGCAGTGTCCAGTGCTGAGGCGGTAAGGGACGCTTTGATTGATTCGATCTGGGCGATGTGCTCGGCCTCGTGGTCGATGACCTTGACACGCAAGATCCAGGCGACCGTCTGCGGTCCGAGTTGAGGGTGGAAGGTTGTGCGGTCGAGTCCTCCTGGCACCGCAGATGCCTCGTCCAGCAGGCGCTCAACCTCGCGGCGGGAGGCCAACAGGCCGTGGATCAGCTGCGGGACCGGTGAGGCGCGACCGACGCGCGCGGCCTCGTAGTGCTCTTCCTCGGTGCCGGGCGTGATGACAACGCCGTCCTGCTTCAACGCCAGGTCGATGCGTGAGGCGCGCAGGCGCTCCTGTTGCAGAAGATGGGCCAGTACCTCAGCGATGCACCAATTAGGGCCATCGCCTTCAGTAGCCAACGGCGGGCGCTTCTTGAACAGCTCCTCACTCACACCGGCGATCGTCGAGAGCAGACGTTCCCGGATCTCGGACAGGGACCGGTGCAGTTCGTCGATCTCGCTCATCGTTTCAGTTTAGCGATTTGGGACGTAGCAACGTTCAGTTGGCCGGCGTTTCGACCGGCGGCGGCACGGCCGTGCTGCTGCGGCCACCTCCAGCCACGACGCAGGTAACGACGTTGTTCGATGGATCGGTGTCCTGAGGTTCATTGAGAAAGACGACGGCAACCGTGGTGCGCGGCGGCTGCACGGCTACGCCCGTGTTGACCGGGACGATCAGGCCGACCGCGAGCGTCACGGCGAGCGTCTGCTGGGAGACCACGCCTTGTTGCGTCGAGACCGTGACGACGACCCGCCGGTCCGAGAGGTCGACCTCGCCAACATTGCGTAACACGAGATTTATCGGGCCGCTGGCCGGGCAGACGTTGCCAAGCACTTCGACGGAGATATCAGGTGGGCCCAGCGCCTCTTCGGTCGGAGTGGCGGGCGGTGTCGGCGTCGGTTGCTCCACGGACGGCTTGGGGATCGGGGTGAATAGGACAACCTCAATCGCGCCGTCGGCTCCGTCGGGCAGACGCAGGGCGGAGTCAGGCACCCAACCTCTGAGTTCGGTCCCGGCGAAGATGATCTGGTACCAGGAGGAGTCTTCATTGCGGCCGACGACGTTGACCTGCTGGCCGCCGTTGAGGAGCCCCAATTCGAAGAAATCGAGGCTCGGACCTTCGCGAATGGCAGCCTTGGCGATGACCTCAGCCTGGACGCCAGGAAGCTGGCCGGGCAATGGCGTAGACGTGGGCGAAACGGCGCCGAGGTTACCGGCCGTGTTATCACCCTCGCTGAAGACGAGGACGAACACAACGGCGAGAATAATCGCCCCGGCAACCGCCAGCGCCGCGAGGACAAAGGGGTTGCGGAGCATGGAGTACTCGGGCTCGTCATAGTCGTCGTACTCGTCGTAGACGGGTGGCTGGCTGACAGGCTGGCGTGAAACCGAGGGCGGGGTTGATGACTGCGGCTCTGTCTCCTCCGGCGGCAGGTCCGCGATGAAGTCGTCGAGCCCAGCATCAAGGGATGGTTCTTGCGCAGGTTCCGGCGAATCGTCAGTCCAAAGGTCGCCCTGATCCGCTGGCCCGGGCGAGGACGAACCCGGCGGAGTGGCGCCGCGGCGTCGCTGGCGGGGACGCCGTGAAGGGGGGCGTTGGTCGTCGTCGGAGGTCACAGGTGAGGCATCCTTGCCGGGCGGTTTAACCGTACGCCTGCCGGGCGGCTTAGCCTTAAGATGGTAGCAGATTAGGATATTATGTCTCTATCAGAAGTTCCTCATTGGCTCGCTGTTTCGTTACATTGGATACAGGCAATCGTTCTCGTTTGTAAGGGAATAGACAACCGTTGTTGCTAAAGCGACTGCTCTACGTCATCGCCGCCTCGTGGCTGGCGGCAGGTATGGTCCTGCTCATCGTCTCTCTGAGGGACGGCGGCGGCGAAAAGGAACCGCTGGCCATCGGCGTACCGCTACCGACGCTCGTGCCGACTGCGACTGCGACAGCAGCGACGACGACGGCCAGCGAAACACCAGAGCCAACCCAGGGACCTCAGGGCGACCCACGGCTTGCAGCCCTGGACATCAACCGCGTGGTGATCCCGGCTATCGGCGTCGACGCGCCAATCGTCGTACTCGGGGTGCATCCCGACGGCACGATGGCTTCTCCTGCCGGCCCGGACGCCGTGGCGTGATACACGTTTTCAGCCAAGCCCGGAGAGATCGGCAACGTCGTGCTGTCTGGGCACCTGGATCATATCAACGTCGGCGCAGCGGTCTTCTGGCGCCTCGGCGAGCTGCGCCCTGGCGACGAGCTGCAGCTCGTCATGGAGGACGACACGCTGGTGCGCTATGGTGGAGAGTCTGAACGAATACGACGAGACGACAGCGCCGGTGCAGGACATCGTCGGGCCCACCGCCAACGAGTCGATTACCCTGATCACCTGCTCCGGCAGCTTCGACCCGACTAACCTGCACTACAACCGTCGGCTTGTGGTCCGTGGCGAACGTCTACAGGCAGAGGCCTCCAGCCCCTAATCACAGCCACCGGCCCAGCCGCATCTCACCTACGGCAGCGGCAGAATCGACCCGACAGCACCCCGCTTCCTTCACCGACCTTTGGGTTCCTTAGAAAATCCTCGCTGGCCGATCGCGGGACTCTTAACTGCTCTGCAGTCCACTGATTGTTAAGATACAGAAGTACGAATCTATTAGAGGTGGCATGGCCGTCAGCGAAAACCGCCTCAAACCAGGGGAAGCCACCACAGAATCAGGTGGCGACTGGACGTTTTATTACGACGGCGACTGCGGCTTCTGCACGCGCGTGGTGCGGCTGATGCGGGCGCTTGACCGAGGGCGTCGCGTGCGGTGGGTGGCCTTCCAGTCGCTGGAAGTGTTACCAGAGCGCCTGACAGAAGCCGACTTTCGACGGGAGGCCTATATCCAGCGCGGTGAGTTGCTGGAAGGCGGCTTCTATTCGTTCAGGCGCCTGAGCTTGCTACTGCCGCCGTTGTGGCCTCTGGCGGCCATAACGTGGTTCCCGGGTGTGAACCGCATCCGTGAAGTGCTTTACAGATGGGTGGCACGCAACCGCAACCGCCTACCTGGCTCAGTCTGCGTTATAGAGCACAAGTGACCACAACCAGCCATATCTGGTGAGAATTTTCGCAACCTCAGAGGAATTCTGGGGCATTGGGCACGATAGCTGGGTAGGTCTACGATCGACGGCGCGTACAACACCAAGAAAAGCCTGGCGAGGTTAACTCCTCACCAGGCTTTTCAAAGTCGACTAACTACGAGAGAAGCCGATACGCCCTCGTGATGCTCGTCGATCTAGGGCTCTAGCTCAACTGCCCGGCCTTTCTCGACCAAAGCGCGAGTCCCATGCCCGTTAGAGCAGTCAATAGACCGGCGATCATGAGCATGCTGTTCCCAGAAGCCCGCTCTAAGCCTCCGGTACCCGACGATGGCAGGACCACGACTACTACCGGTGTCGCGGTTGCCTGGATTGCCGCCACCTGTTCCACCGGCGTCGCGGTCGGCGGCACCGGCGTGCTGGTCGGCGGCGGCGGCGGCTCGAACGGCTCCTCGTTTTCAAACGTGCACGTCACGCTCTCAGCGAATGCCACCGTGATTGTGACCTCTTCGTTGTTCACGTCCGTGTTCCAGTCGCCGCTGCCGCTGCAGTTAATGTCTTCCAGGAACCAGTCCGAGGGCACGTTCTCGGAAACCGTGGAGGTGCCTAGCGTAACACTGCTACATGTAACACTCTGCGGCGTGCCGCTGCCAGGATCGTCGTCCAGCGTGCCGATTGAACAGCCGGGGATGTTATCGCTGAAGCTAAAGTTCTGCGAGTCCGTACCAGGCACGTCCTTACGAATCGTGATCGAGCCTGGCTCCTGGATCAGGGTGTTGGTGATCGTGCAGCTACCCGCGCTGAGAAGGGCTTGGCACGTGCCCGTCGAAGAGTAGCCGGTGGGGATGGGGTTTTCCGTGGCAGTACAGGTCGGGTCAGCCGTGGCGCCGTCGACAGTGAAGTCCGCGGGTCGGCTTCGGAGGCCGTGCCATCGTCCGTGGTGACGCTGCCAGAGGTGCAATCAAGGCTGACGGTGTCATCAGCGGTGTCGTCGTCGCTGAAGTCCTTCAACACCTGGAAGGTGCCGGTGTTGAGCGAGTTCGTGATCGTACATGTGTTGCTAGCAGTCAGGGGGTCGACGCGCCGATCGAGACCAAGAGCGTGGACAGCACCGGAGCGATGCAGAACCCACACGGTCCCAGCGCGGTCGCCTGGTACGATTTCTCCGCCACCCCTGGTACCGTCGGCAACATCGTGCTGGCCGGCCACGTCGACTATTACAACTACGGTCCGGCCGTGTTCTGGCACCTCAAGGATCTCAAGCAGGGCGACAGGGTCGAGGTAGCGTTGACGAGCGGTGAGACGTTCGTCTACGAAGTCGCATCGTTGGATTACTACTCCGCTGCTTCTGCTCCCGTTAGCGAGATTGTCGGCGCGACTCCCTTTGAGGCCTTGACGATGATCACCTGTGGTAGCAGCTTCGACGACACGAACCTCGAGTACGACGACCGCCTCGTCGTCCGGGCCACGCGCGTCCACACGACGGCTTCTTCAGACGGCGGCTAGCGGGCGCTAGCCCGTCAGGCGTCCCGCCTTAGCCTTTCGTCCAAACTCCACCCTCGCCGCTGTGGGGTCTAAGACAACAGTCGTTCCTCCCCGAGGGGGGCAGGTTGTGAGCACACGGCCGACGGGACGAAGTCAGCTTGTCCCTACCTTGAGGCCGCGCTAACATCGCAGGCGTGCCCGACTCCGTCGGGGCAGCCCCTCCCGATACTGGAGACCGGGTCGGAGAACAGGGAGGTCCGGGCCGATGGCCGTGTATCAACATGATGTCCTGATCATCGGCGCGGGACTTGCCGGGATGCGCGCCGGGCTTTCGGCTCAGGCGGCCGGCGCTGACGTGGCGATCATCTCCAAGGTGCACCCCGTGCGCAGCCACTCCAACGCGGCGCAGGGTGGCATCAACGCCGCCGTGGATGTCGACGACTCCTGGGAAGAGCACGCCTTCGACACGGTGAAGGGCAGCGACTATCTGGGTGACCAGGACGCGATCGAGGTGCTGTGCTCGGAGGCCGGTGACGAGGTCATCGCCATGGAGCACATGGGCGTCATCTTCTATCGCGACGAGAACGGCAAGCTGGGCTCGCGCGCCTTCGGTGGGCAGCAGCGCGCCCGTACCTATTTCGTCGGCGACATCACCGGACAAGCACTGTTGCACGTGATGTACGAGCAGCTGATCAAGCACGGTCTGCGCATCTACGAAGAATGGTTCGTCATTGATCTCGTGGTCGAGGACGGAATGTGCACGGGCTGCGTCGCGATGGACATTCGCACCGGCGAGGTCCATGTCATCGGCGCGAAGGCCGTGATCATGGCGACGGGCGGCGCCGGCCGCGTCTACGAACCGAGCACCAACGCGCTGATCTGCACCGGCGACGGCATCAGTCTGGCCTATCGAGCCGGCGCGCCGTGCATGGACATGGAGATGGTCCAGTTCCACCCGACAACCCTGAAAGGCTCCGGCGTGCTGATCACCGAAGGCGCGCGCGGCGAGGGGGCCTATCTGCTAAACGCGGCGGGCGATCGGTTCATGGAGACCTACGCGCCGAACATGATGGAGCTGGCGAGCCGCGACGTCGTGTCGCGCTCCGAGCAGACTGAAATCAACGAAGGCCGTGGCACCGACGGCTGCGTGTTCCTCGACATGCGTCACCTTGGCATGGACGTTATTAGGGAGCGCCTGTGGCAGATCCGCGAGATCGGCATCGACTTCGCGGGGGTCGACATCGTCGAGGAGCCCATCCCGGTTTTACCCGGAATGCATTACATCATGGGCGGCATCAAGACAGACGTCTGGGGACGCACGCCGCTGCCAGGTTTCTACGCGGCAGGCGAAACGGCCTGCGTCAGCGTGCACGGCGCAAACCGGCTCGGTGCGAACTCGCTGCTGGATACCGTGGTCTTCGGCAAAAGAGCCGGAATCGACGCCTCGGAGCGGGCGCGCTCGGGAGACGTTCGAATGCCGGACGAGCGCCATGGGGAGGCGGTTGAAAAACGGCTCGCCGACCTGCTGGCGCGGCCAGCCACCTCAGACCGCATCGCCAACGTGCGCATGGACATGGGCCGCATCATGAACGAGAAGGTCCAGGTCTTCCGCCAGGAAGAACAGCTCAAAGAGGGCCTCGACGAGGTCAAGGCGCTGCAGAAACGCTTCGCGTCCGTCGGCGTGGAATCGAAAGGGAAGGTGTTCAACACCGACCTTCTGTTCCACATCGAACTCGGGTTCATGCTGGACTGTGCCGAGATGGTGGCCGCCGCCGCCATCGAACGAAAGGAAAGCCGTGGGGCCCACTACCGCCTCGACTTCCCGGAGCGGAACGACAGCGAGTGGCTGCATCACGTCACCTGCACGTACGCTGATTCCGGGCCGCAGCTAGGCACGCTGCCTGTCACGATCACGCAGTGGGAACCACAGGAAAGGAAGTACTGATGGAGGTCACGCTAAAGGTCAAACGCTTCGACCCTGAAGGCAGCGGCGAGGCCTACTACCAGCAGTACACCGTGGACATGCTGGAAAACGCGACCGTCCTCGATTCGTTGATCGAGGTGCGAGAGTACCAGGACGGCACGCTGTCCATGCGCTGCTCCTGCCGCAGCGCCATCTGCGGCTCCTGCATGATGCGGGTCAACGGCAAAGCTCGGCTCGCCTGCAAGACACAGATCGGCAGCATCGCCAAGGCGGGCGACGAGATCGAGGTCGAGCCCGGCGGCAACCTGCCTGTGATCAAGGACCTTGTGGTAGACATGGCGCCGTTCTGGAGCAAGGTGCGCGCCGTGACACCCTGGCTCCAACCACATGGTGAGGAGCCGGAACGCGAATATCTGGTGCCGAACGAATCGATGGCTGAGCTGGGCGAGGTGATGAACTGCATCATGTGCGGCGCCTGCGTCTCCGACTGCACGGTGCTCGAGATCGACAAGTCGTTCCTCGGCCCTGCCGCACTCGCCAAGGCGTACCGCTTCGTTGGCGATCCACGCGACGATGAAGCTACTTCACGGCTGCGCCAGTACAGCGAGCCGAGCGGTATGTGGGACTGCACGCGCTGCAACTACTGCGTCGAGGTCTGCCCCAAGGACGTGAAACCAATGGAGCAGATCCTCAAGCTGCGCGCCCAGGCGGGCCAGCACGGCGTGACGAACACCAATGGTCACCGCCACACGGTGGCTTTCGTTGACCTGGTGGGCGCTAACGGGCGTCTCGACGAGTTTCGCCTGCCCGTGTTCACCGAAGGCAAGTTCAACATCATCGGACAGTTGTCATATCTGCCGAGCGCGCCGCGAATGCTGCGAGCGGGCAAGATGCCGCCAATATTCCCGCACAAGATCCCGGGTGTGCGTCACGTCAAGCGCATCCTGAAATGGTTCGACGGCAAACAGAGCGAGGGGGGTCACTAATGCGATACGCCTTCTGGCCGGGTTGTGTGTCCAAAGGCGCCGCTCCCGAGCTGTATCAATCGATGGTGCAGGTGGCTCCGCTGCTCGGGATCGAGCTCGAGGAGCTGTACGACGCGAATTGCACCGGCGCCGGCGTGATCTCGGAGCACAGCCTGGAGACCGCCGACGCGCTCAACGCCCGCAACTTCGCGATGGCGCAGCGCATGGACCTGCCGCTGATGAACATCTGCAGCACATGTCAGGGTGTGCAGTCGATGGCGCAGGACCGCATGAAAAAACGTCCCGAGCTGGCGACCTCCGTGAACGAAGCGCTGGCCGACGAAGGCTTGTTCTACGACGCCGAGCGCGGCCTCGAGGTAAAGAACTTCCTCTGGGTGCTCGTCGAGGACCTGGGGCTCGACAAGCTGAAGAGCCTGGTCACAAGGCCTCTGACCGGCCTCAAGGCGGGGCCCTTCTACGGCTGCTATATCCTGCGGCCTGAGACTGTCCTCGGCTTCGATGAACATCCCGGGCGCGATCACTATCTCGAGGATGTCATCGAGGCGCTCGGCTGTACCTTGATCACCTACGAGGGCCAGGACAAGTGCTGCGGCTTCCCGATCCTTACCATTAATAAGAAGAACTCGCTGACGATGGCGGCGAACCACCTCAGCGAGGCGCAGAACGAAGGCGCCGACTGCCTCGTGACGCCCTGCCCGCTGTGCCACCTCAACCTGGACGCTCAGCAGCCCGACGCGGCGAAGTACGCGCACGTCGACGGGCTGGAGGTGCCGATTCTGCACTTGCCTCAACTCATTGGGTTGGCGCTGGGTATGGACCCCAAGGCGCTGAGGGTCGACCGTCACGTGATTTCGACGCGAAAGGTCCTCTCCGCGCTGTAGCTCTGAAGGCAACGAGGACGCGAGAGGCCGGGCGATTCGCTCGGCCCCTCTTTTTTGTATCGAGACGGCCTGTGGAAACGGCCTAGAGCCCTCGACGAGCCAGGACCTGGGCGCGTTCGAGCAGCTGCGGCTGCTCCATTCGGGCGGCGAAGTCTACGAAATCGGGTGTCGGGCCGAGCCAGCGCAGCTCCTCTAGAGACGTCAGGGCGGGTTCGTGCGTGCGCAGCGTTGCGAGGTCGCGGAAGAGCAGCGCAAGGTCACGGTTGTCGCGCAGCGTGACGGCCAGCTTCTCGGCGCCGCGCACTGTGACGTCCCAGTCCGCGGTACTCTCTGGAATCGCTTCGAGGTGCCCAAAGCGGAAGAGCAGCGCCGCGGCCGACTTGGCGCCCCAGCCCGGCAGACCGGGAAAGCCGTCCGAGCTGTCGCCGACCAGCGCCAGGTAGTCCGTAATCGAAGCCGGCGCCACTCCGAAGCGCTCGAGAACGCCGGATTCGTCCCGGATAGCGCCGCTGCGGCTGTCGACCCGCTGCACCACGCGGCCGTCGTTGACCATCTGCGCCAGGTCTTTGTCCGGCGAGCAGATCAGGACGCGCTCGACTTCAGGCTGCGCGGTGGCAAATAAGGCAGCAGCGGCGAGGCCGTCATCGGCTTCGAGGTCCGTCATGGGCCAGACGGCCACGCCCATCGCGCGCAAGCCGTCTTCAAGGATGGGGAACTGGTACCACAAATACGGATCGATGCCGGCGCCGGTCTTGTAGCCGGCCCACAGCTCGTTGCGGAACGACTCGATGACGTGGTCGGTGGCGACGCCGAGGTGGGTGACACCGGACTCGAGCAGCGAGAGCACGTAGCCGAGTACACCACGGGCCGCGGCGACCTCTTCGTCGGCGGCGGTGCGGTGCGAAGGCAAAGCAAAGAAGTGCCGAAACAGCTCGTAAGTACCGTCGATGAGGTAAACGTCCATGCTGCCATCCGTATCTCAGGGATTCTTCCGGGAAGCTTAAGGGAAATCCCTAAAGAACGAGCCGCGGCTGCCGACGATAGGGGCAGGGGAGAACAGGTCTCCCGGCAGACTGAAAAATAGCTCGCAGTTTACTTGTAACGTTTCAACGCCCAGACCGTTTTCAGCACTAGGATACCCATGAACCGATTCACCAAAACCACCGGTGAGTCAGGGACGACCTCAAGAACCACTCGCAAGGAACGCGGACAAAGCTTGGTAGAGCTGGCTTTTGCCCTGCCGATCTTCCTCATACTCGTGATGGGGATTGTCGATTTTGGCTGGGGCCTCAAGTCCTGGATCTCCTCGACTAACGCTGCCCGCGAGGCTGCTCGATTCGGCGCCGTGAACTGCTCCGCCGACAACGCCACAACGTTGGAGGTTCAGCAGAGAGCCGTCGACACGGCGACCGGCCTTGGCTTGACGATCAGCGACGTCACCGTGACGAACTGCCTCCCCGGGACCTCTACCCAGTCGCTGTTCGTCGAGATCGACTTCGACTACAACCTGATCACACCGTTGGGTGGCCTCATGAGCAGATTCGGCGGAGGCCTTCCGTCCAGTATTTCCCTGCATAGCGAAGCGGACATGAGGATAGAATGAGCAACCTGTTCCGATCTCTTGGAAGACTACTGCAGCCGCTCCACCGAAATGAGAGCGGCCAACTTGTTGTGTTCGTCGCCGGCGGAATGGTGGTCGTAATCGGCTTCGCCGCGTTGTCGGTGGACCTCGGCTTCCTGACGCTATCGCGTCGCAGTGTCCAGAACGACGCCGACGCGATAGCGCTGGCGGCCGTACGCGAGCTGCCCGACGAAGACAGCGCGGATGTGATCGCCCTGCAATGGGCCGCCAAGAACGGCGTCGATCCCAGCGAGATCCAAGGGGACATCGTCTACGGGACGACCTGCTTGGGGGATTCGGTCGTCGGTACGGCAACCGTAAGGCTGGCCCGGACCCAGTCGACGTTTTTCGCCAGCATCTTTGGCATCGGTAGCGGTGACCTGAATGTCTGCGCCACTGCGCGTATCGGCTGGGCCGAGGGCGGGCCAGGCCTTTTGCCGTTCGGCTTCCACTATGACGATCCCGGTATCGTCGACGATCCGCCGCTCTGCTACTACTACGGCAACACCGACCTCTGGGACGTGGAATGCACGCTCAAGATTCCGAAGCCCAGCGACACCTGGAGCCCGGGCAACACCGGCCCGCTGCGCCTGGACGAAGGTGAGCCCAGCGGCGCGAACAACTGGGACGGTAACTGCGACCCCGGCGACAGCGGCGCCAACGAATTCACCGAAAACGTCGAAGATGGCAGTGAGTGTGGCTACGCTCCCCTAGATCTGCTGAATACCATGCCGGGCGCCATTAACAACGTCACGTGTGATTCCATCGACACCAGGATAAACGGCAACATGGACCCGTTTAGTTCGGTCTTCTCCGGGCTAGAAGACCAGGATGCCGATGCAGGTACGCCGGATGCGTACACGGTCGTCGATCAATCTCACCCGCGCTACGCGCTGATACCCGTGGCATCGCCGCCGCCGGGTTCCTCCGGAGCCTCGACGTCGGTGACCATCGAGACCTTCATCACCGCTTACCTGGTGGGCTGCTCGACCGGCGCCAATAACGAAGCGGTGGTCACCCTCATCCCGGCCAACTCCCTCATCTTTGTTACCGGCATCGACTTCGTCGAAGGCGGCGGCAGCTCCTACAGCACGGAATGGCCTCTGAACACGATCAAGCTGGTCGAATAGTCAAACCTGGTTTTGCGCGACGAGAGAGGACGGCGCTTGTGCGCCGTCCTCTCTCGTTTTCATGCCGGATCGCGGTTAAACCCTCTCGACCGCCAGCGTGACGCTGCGCCCGTCGATCTGGTGCTGCTCGCTGTAGGCGCCGTTAGTGCCGGCGGCGATGGCGTCGGCCAGCGTCTCCTGGGCCACGTAGTCGCGCCACTGCGTCGACTCGAGCACGCGGGCGACCTCCGTATCGCCGTCGTGGGCGATGCGGATGCGGTCCGAGATATCGAAGCCGGCGCTCTTGCGCATCTCCTGGATACGGCGGACGAGCTCGCGCGCCAGGCCCTCATCGGCCAGCTCCGGCGTGATCTCGGTTGTAATCGCGACGGCGTAGCCAGCCTCCTCGGCGACGACGTAGCCCGGCCTGCCGGACATGCTGACCATCAGCTCCTCCGGCTGCAGCTCGATCGCCCCTAGCAGGGCGGGCAGACCTGCTACCGCTCTACGTCCGAGAACGACCTTGTCGGCTGAGCCGAAATCTCGCTGGATCTGTGACATTGAGTCGCGATAGCGAGATCCGAGAATCGGCAAATTGAGGCGAACCTGATAGTTAAAAGCATCGGTGTCCATAAATGGCACTCCTGCCTCGTTGAGTTGACCGAGAACTGTCGAAGCTCCGTCGTCACCAATCCCGCGAGTCATGTACCAGACTTCCTTGACGTTCAACTCCTCCTGAAGCTCATCGGTCATACGACGGAGATCAGCGACCAAATCCCCAGTACCCGACGGAAGCATTACGACGATCCGCCGTAGTGGCTGCCGGACGCGAGTGTTGGCCTTCGCGCGCGCCGAACGGCCCAGCGACGCGATGCGCTGAACGGAACGAATTGAGGCGGACAGCCTCTCGTCGATTCGTCCTTCGTCGGCGGCGGGCCAGTCGCAGAGGTGGACGCTTTCGGGAGCGTCCGGCAACGCGCTGCGCACCAAGTTCTGATACATCTCCTCCGCCAGGAAGGGGACCGCCGGCGCCATGAGGCGATTCACGGTTTCGAGACAGGTCCAGAGCGTCTGATAAGCGGCGAACTTATCCGCGTCGCTTTCGGCCCCTTCGACGCTGATCAGGGCAGGTTTCCAGAAGCGGCGGCGGCTGCGGCGGACGTACCAATTAGACAGGCCGTCAACAAACTCCTCGATGTGCCGGCAAACCGTCATGGAGTCGTAGTTGTCCAGGGCGTTCGTACAGGTAACGACGAGCTGGTTGAGCTCCGAGAGTGCCCAGCGGTCGAGATCGGAGAACGCGGCGTCTGGCGGCAGCCGTCCTTCGACGGGCTCAGGATGCCTTGACGTACCGCCGCTCGGACCGAGCTGAAGTTCCGTCCCTACGCTCGGCTGCCAGCCGTCGATGTTGGCGTAGGTGACGAAGAACGAATACGTGTTCCACAGCGTTGAGAGGAAGCCGCGCTTGAGCTCGTCGCCGGCGTGATAACCGAAATTGAGGTTGGCAGCCGGGTTGGCGCGCAGATAGAGCCAGCGCATAACGTCGGCGCCCATCTGCTCCGCCGCGTCCTCGAACCAGATGGCGTTGCCCTTCGACTTGTGCATCTCCTCGCCGTTCTCGTCGCGCAAGAGCGCGTAGGAGAAGAGGCTGAGGAAAGGCGGCGCCCCCTCCTGCTCGGTATCGAGCGTCATCACCGTGCCCATGGCAAGCAGCGCATAGAACCAGTTTCGAAACTGGCCGGGGAAGCTCTCGGAGACCCAGTCGGCCGGGAACCATCCCTGCCAGTAGTCCGGGTTGTTGCGGTAGTGCAACGTGGAAAACGGCACGATGCCGGCGTCGAGCCACGGGTTGCCGACGTCGGTGATGCGCTCGACGAGTTCGCCGCAGCTGCCGCAGGCGATCTTGACCGCGTCGACGTAGGGACGGTGCGCGCTGTGCCCCTCGAATTCGTCCCAACCCACGACGGCGCGCTCCTTGAGCTCCGTCTCGGAGCCGATCACCTCGAAGTTACCGCAAGCCTTGCACTCGAAGATCGGCAGCGCCAGGCCGTAGTAGCGCTTCTTCGAGATCATCCAGTCGTGCATGTTGCGCAACCAGTCGCGCTCGCGCGCCTTGCCGAAGTCGGGGATCCATTCGACCTGGTCGCTATTCGCGGCGATCGCGTCGCGCAGCGTCTTGCCGGGGACACCCCGGGCCCCGCCTGAAGACGGCGATGATGACGCAGCACCGGCCAGCGCGCCGTCCATCGAGATGAACCACTCATCGACGAGGCGGAAGACGAGCTCGCTGCCACAGCGCCAGCAGTGGGGGTAGGAGTGGGTGTAGTCCTCGACGCGGTAGAGCACGCTCTTGTCGCGTAGGCTGGCGAAGACGTCCTCGGCCACGTCGCCCGCAAAGCGGCCTTCGAAGTCGCCAAAGCCGCCGCCGACGATGTAGGTGCCGTCCTCTTCCAGCGGCGCGATGACGGCCAGACCGAGCTCCTTGGCGAGCGCGTAGTCCTCGGCGCCGCAGCCGGGGGCGATATGCACAATGCCGGTACCTTCGGCGTCCTCGACCTCTGACCACTCGATGACGCGGTGCTCGACGCCATCCTGCGCCGGCAGTTCGTCGAAGGGGCCACGGTACGTGAGTCCGACGAGCTCCGAGCCCGGCAACTCACCGAGGACTTCGTGGTCGCCCTTGATCGCGGTCGCGACGGCGCCCTTCGAGAGGTAGTAGACCTCGTGGCCCTGCTTGACGTGGACATAGGTCAGCTCCGGATGCACCGCGGCCGCGACGTTGGCGGGCAGCGTCCACGGCGTCGTGGTCCAGACGAGAAGGTATTCCGAGCCCCGCGGGTTGAAACCCCCGGTATCGCCACCCGCCTGCCGGCCCGTGAGCGGGAGCTTGAGGTAGACGGACTTGTGCGTGACGTTGAGGTAGCCCTCGGTGACGATCTCCTGCTGCGACATCGCGGTGCCGCATGAGGGGCACCAGGGCATCGTGTCGTGGCCCTTGTAGAGCCAGCCCTTTTGCCAGCACTTCTTGAGGAAGCTCCAGATCGTGTAGTTGTTCTCGTCCGAGTTGGTGAAATAGCTGTCGTCCCAGTCCATCCAGTAGCCGAGGCGGATCGACTGCTGCGTGATCTGGGCCGCGAAGCGCTGGACGCGCGCCTTGCAGGCCTCGACGAAGTTCGCCACGCCGTAGCTCTCGATCTCGCGCTTCGAGCGAAAGCCCAGCTCCTTCTCCTCCTCGACCTCGATCCAGAGGCCCTGACAGTCGTAGCCGTTCTGATAGCGCTGGCGGTAGCCGCGCATCGTTTTATAGCGCTGGTAAAGGTCCTTGTAGGAGCGGCCCCAGGCGTGGTGTACGCCCATCGGGTTGTTGGCGGTTATCGGACCGTCGATGAAAGACCAGCGTTCCGGCGCGTCCTTGTTGCGGTCGAGGTACTTGCGCAGGACGTCGTTGGCGTCCCAGAAGGCCTGGACGTCGTGCTCCAACGCCACGTAGTCGACGCGGTTCGGTACGGGCCTAAACGGCATCAGGCGCCTCCCAGGGCACGAGAACAGGCTGCGGCTGGTGAGAAACGACGGTTCAGAGGGTTCAAAGGTGAGGCCTCCAGAGAGAGCTCGCGGGAACGCGAGCAAGACGACGGCTAGCGCGCCTCGGCGCTAATCGCCCGCCCCGGTGATGAGCCGGGGCATCGCCTGTTCTCCGAAGGTGTACAAGTCACGTATATAAGCATAGCAGCGGCTGTGCCCAGGTCAAAGCGGGCCGATTAACTAAATATGACGGATGATGGTGAACTCAAACTTGCCATCGGTGGCCTGGTGGTGGCACTTGTCGTGATAGGCAGCGTCATCGGCTGGTTTGTCCTCTTCGTCGGCCCATCGGACGGCCCTAAATCTACAACGCAACCCGCGGCAGACGAGGCAGAGCGGCAAAGCCCCACCCGTGAGCCACGGGAGCGGGGACCCTCCCTGACTGAGCTGTTAGGCCTGCTAACGCCGCCTGAGCCAGCCAAATGCGCCGACCCGGAGGCATGCCTTAATCCCTCGCCCGAATTGCTTGGGCGCTACGGAGACCCGACTTCCTGCGACTCGAATGAGCTACACATCTGCATCGTTCCGCTTGGCGACGTACCGCTCGACCTCGTCGAGCATCTTGTCGCGTACTACAAAGCTGAGTACGGCCTGAGTATCAGTGTGCTGCGGCCGATCACGCTTCGGCCTGGAATGGACACCGAGCGGCCGGGACAGATAGCGGTGGATGATCTCCGCAACTTGTTCAGAGAGGACTACACCATCTATGACCAGCATAATGAGACGATCCTGCTCGGTCTGACGGCGATTGACATCTATACACGCGACCGCCCGGAATGGAGGTGGCACTTCGGATCGACGTATAAGTTTTTTTGGAGGCGAGAATCCTCGGCAGGCGGTGATTTCCGCGTACCGGATGGACCCGGTGAGTTGGGGCAGCCCAGCAGACGACGAAGTCAGAAAACCGCCGTGTGAGGACGATGATGAACAAATACGTGGCCCTGACCTACTACGGGCTGGAGCTAAGTGACGACCCGCAGAGCGGGCTGTACCGGCTCATCGGCGGGCTCGGCGCTCTGGACCGAATCGATGAGCGAATTCCGGTGAAGTAGTGAGCAACGTTTTAACGCGAACCGACACTCGCTTAACATTCCGGCTAAGTAGCGCCGGCATACTTGACGCATGAGCATCTCGCGCAGACGTCTTCTCGGCATCATACCGCCGGCGATCGGGGCGCTGTTTCTCGCGGCTTGTGGTGGCAGCGACGATGACGAGCCGGCATCGCAGGCGGGCGGAACGTCTGGATCGGTGGAGCCGACGCCCCCTCCAGAGACTACATCGAGCAGCGGAGGCGGAGCCGTGGCGGGGCTGGAGCCGACCCCGGCTTGCGGCGACGACGACGAGCCAACCCTCGCACAGACGGAAGGACCCTTCTTCACGCCGGACTCGCCGCAGCGGATTTCGCTGATGGAGGACGGTGTGAGCGGGACGCCGCTGCGCCTCAGCGGCGAAGTGGTTAACACGAACTGCGAGCCGATCGAGAACGCGCTGGTCGACTTCTGGCACACCGATGATGCCGGGGATTACGACAACGTGGGGTTCAAGCTGCGCGGACATCAGTTCACTGACGCGACTGGCGCATGCCGGTTGGAGACAATCGTGCCGGGACTGTATCCAGCGCGGACGCGTCACATCCACGTAAAGGTGCAGGCGCCGGGCCGGCCGGTCCTGACCACGCAACTCTACTTTCCGGACGAAGCGCGCAACGCCAGCGACGGGATCTTCGACCCTGCGTTGTTGATCGAGATGGCCGACGACGCAACGCAGATCGGCAGCTTCCGTTTCGTACTCGAGGCCTAGACACATCGCGAGACAACAAGACGGGGCGAAGTCTGTACTTCGCCCCGTCTGAGTTGATGGCGTCCGGAGCCTAGGCGGCCTGCGTAGGCAGGTAGGCGTCCAGCTTTTCGAAGGCCTGGCCGTAGCCACCAAGCGCGTGCTCGAGACCCGGCACGGAAGCGCCAATATCCACGCGCATGACCATCGTGGTCTTGCCCTCGTGCTCGACGAAGTCGATGGCGACCAGCATCTCTCCCGGCCAACTATCCCCCATCCCGTAAACGGCTGGAGACGCCTTATTGCCTTCGGCGTCGGCCAAGTACTCGGTGAAGGCGAGGCGGGACGGCGGCGTGACCTCCTGGCAAACTCTGCCGTACCACATGTCCATACCGTATTGGGAGGATCGCATATTGAAGTGCGCTACTCCGCCTACGCTCGCATCGATGGTGCAGGAGGGCGTGTCGAAGCCGTGAGGCCCCCACCAGCGGACGAAGTGCTCCGGCTCGGTCCAGCACTTGAACACGAGCTCGCGCGGCGCGTCGAAGGTACGAGCCACGATCATTTCGTCGTCCGTGATGATGATCGTGTTCTCGACGTGACGGGCGAGACGTTCCAGCGTCTGCTCGCCGCCCTCAACCGCGCCGTGCTCACGCACGACTTCGTCGCGTAGGGCCTGGGTCTGGAAAACAGAGCGCATCGTGAGCTCCGTCTTGCCGTCACGGTCATCGAACGTGAGGCTGGTCTGAAAGCGCGAAGGGTCGTCCGGCGAATCGCCGCCCTGGTCATACACGAGACGCCCCGGCTCGGCCACCTCGCGGAATTGAATACGGTTCTCGTACGCGGTGCCATCCGGAGCTCGCATGACGTAGCGCCAGACGCCGTCGGGGGCCGCATCGATCTCCTGCGTTGTCGTGGAGAACCCTTCAGGTCCCCACCATTGAACGAGTTGGTCGGCGAGGGTCCACGCCTTGAATACCAGGTCGCGCGGGGCGTCGATCAGCCGCGTGATAACGATCTCGCGGTCGGTTGTTGTGGTCGATTCTCTGGTCATTAGTTCTCCTCTTCAGTAGTTGATTGCTCTTCGTTGTTCTGTAGCTCACGCAGGTAGTCATCGAGGCGGTCGAAGCGCTCTTCCCAGTGGCGCCGGTAGGTCTCGACCCACTCATCGACCTGTTTGAGCGGCGCCGCCTGGAGACGGCACGGCCGCCACTGCGCTTCGCGGCCACGCTCGATTAGTCCGGCACGTTGGAGCACCTTGAGATGCTTCGAGACGGCCGGGAGGCTGATCTCGAAAGGCTCCGCGAGCTCGCCCACGGAGGTCTCGCCGTCGGCAAGCCGGGCGAGGATGGCACGACGCGTGGGGTCGGCCAGTGCCGCGAAGGTGGCGCTCAGGGAGTCCGCAGTCGTCATCATGGTCATAGTAATTAACCCTTTAATTAAATAACCTACAAGTTAAATACACCCTAGGAAGAGGAGCTGTCAAGTCTGTTCAGGGAAATACTTTCGTCGCTTAGCCAGACGGCTTGAGAATCGAGTGCACCGGATACTGGTCAACCTTTGGCATGCTGCGGATGCCCGCCGCCTCCACCGCAGGCAGCAGGCGATCCTCCATGAAGCGCATGACGTGGTCGGGAGAGCGCCAGACCTGGGTCAGGACCATCGACTTATCGCTGAAGGCGACGACCTGGTGCTCGAGGCCATCCGGCAGGTCCGTGTCCCATCCGATTCGCTGCCGCAGGTCGTCGTACTGCTTAGCCGTGATGCCGTCCCATTCGAGTAGCCAGACGATCGCCATGTATGATTCCTCCGGCCCCAGCATACGCCAGACCGACGCGATCTCTTGTCAAAGTAGAATACTTGTTCTACTCTGTACGCCATGCAGGTCGAATCACCAGGAATCGCCGCCTCACAGCCGCTTCCGCTCCGCGACGCCCTCTACCGCGAGGAGCCGTGCAAGACAGCGCTAAACCAGTGCAAGGGGATGCCTTTTCGCTGGACGCTCAACCCCTACATGGGGTGCGTGCACCGCTGCAGTTACTGCTACGTGCGCGCCTACGAAAAGCGAGCCGACCGGCCCTTCGACTCGCGTTACGGGACCTCGATCCGGGTGAAGACGAACGTGGCGCAGGTGTTGCGCTGGGAGCTGCACAGGCGATCGTGGCGGCGCGAGACGGTCGCGATCGGTGCCGCTACGGACCCGTACCAGCCCGCCGAGGGTCGGTATCGCCTGACCCGGCAATGTCTGGAAGTGCTGACGGCAGCGCACAATCCGTTCGGGCTGATCACGCGCGGCCCGATGATCGTGCGAGACGTCGACGTGCTGCAGGAAGCATCGCGGCGCGCTGCGGTCGGGATCAACGTGTCGATTCCGACGTTGGACCCGGACGTCTGGCGCAAGACGGAGCCGGGTACGTCGCCGCCGCGTCAGCGGCTGCGTGCGGTGCGGCTGCTGACCGACGCCGGCATCAAAGTGAACATCTCGATGGCACCGATACTGCCCGGGATCTCAGACGCGCCGGAGCAGCTCGCAACCGTGGTACGCGCTGCCTACGACGCGGGGGCCTCCGGCGTCTGGGCCAACCTGCTGCACCTGTGCCCGGGCACCCGCGAGCATTTCCTGAACCAGGTGGCTCGCGATTGGCCCCACCTGCTATCGCGCTATCGCGAGCTGTATCGCTACGATGCCTATCTACCGGAGCAGGCGAAGGCGCCGGCGTTGAGCAAGGTTGCAGAACTCAAACGGCTGTACGCGCCGCAGGCCCGCCGGGCGAACCTTATCGAGCCGCCGCCACCGGTAGAGCAGCTCTCATTGCTGGCCCTGGTCGGTTAGCCGCCACAGAGCAGCTCCTGACCGGGCCGCGACTGCGCCACGCGCTCCAGGAAGGCGTAATCGTGCAGCGTCTCGATATCTTCCAGCCGTTCGCGGATCACGGCGTCCTCCAGGTCGTAGTCCGACGCCGCGTCCTCGAACCACGCCATGTCGGCAGGCAAGAAGACATCGCGATTGGCGTCGAACTCGCCGCGACTTCGGCCTGCTCGGCATCGCCCAGGCTATCGCGCAGGCAGGCGTAGTTGCCCAAGCGCACCTTGTATTCCTCACGCAGCAGTCGTAGCTGTTCCCTGGCCGCCGGCGCCGAGGGGCGCGGCTCGACCAGGACCCGCGCTTGGGCCAGAAGCTGGCCGTAAGTCTCGGCAATTTCGATGCCGAGGCTCTGCGCCTGAGTCGGCGTCGGAGTGGCCGACGGAGAGCTATCGAGGACTCCGCAGCTTACGGCCAAAGAGGCTGCGACCAGGGGGACGAGACGCAGACGAAAGTGCGTGGGACAGAAGCGCCGCATATCTCTACTATCGGAGTATGGGGCCCGACGCGTGAACCACGCCAACCCGGCCATCGAGGTCAAGGGGCTGCGCAAGACGTACGGCTCGCTGGAGGCCGTTGCCGGCATCGACCTCCGCGTCGAACGCGGCGAGGTGTTCGCGCTCCTGGGGCCCAATGGAGCCGGCAAGACGACGGCCGTCGAGATCCTGGAAGGCCACCGAGCGCGGTCCGGTGGCGAGGTCAGCGTGCTGGGTTTCGATCCCGAGAAGGGCGAGGCCGACTTCAAGCGGCGCATCGGTATCGTGCTGCAGGAGACTGGCGTCGAACCGTATTTGACGGTAGAAGAGACGGTGGAGCTGTACCGCGGTTATTACCCGCACCCGAGGCCGCTGAACGACGTGCTGAACCTCGTGGGGCTGACGGAGCAGCGAAGCATCCGGGTGCGGCTGCTGTCCGGCGGGCAGCAGCGGCGGCTCGACGTGGCTGTCGGCCTGGCGGGCGACCCGGACCTGCTCTTCCTGGATGAGCCAACGACGGGCTTCGATCCGGCGGCGCGGCGCTTGGGAGATGGTGCGAGGTCTGCAGGCCCTCGGCAAGACCATCTTCCTGACAACCCACTACATGGACGAGGCGCAGCACTTGGCGGACCGCGTCGCGATCATCCGGCGAGGGCGAATCGTCGCTGAGGGTGAACCGGAGGCGCTGATCAGCCAGCAGACGGTCGGCGTCATCCGCTTTCGAGAGCCGGCAAACGCGCCCGGTCTGCTGGAGGGCATCCCGACGAGCAGTGAACGCGGTTTCGTCAGCATCGAAACGGAGTCGCCGACGGCGGTGTTGCACGCCCTGACGAGCCGGGCCAGCGAGCGCGGCATTGAGCTCGAGGACCTTACGGTCTCTCGCGCAACGCTGGAAGACCTCTACCTACGCTTGGTAGGCGAAGCAGACGAGGCGCGGCAGTGAGAGAGTGGGCGCTGCCCCGAGCTGAAGCCCGGGGCATGTTTGTGGACGGTCTCGCGTGAGCCTCACTGCGCTTACGCTGCGACAGGCGCGCTACAACAACAACAAGGCGTTCTGGCGCAACCCGGCAGCGGCGTTCTTCACCTTCGTGTTTCCCCTCATGTTCCTGCTGATCTTCAACCTCGTGTTCGGAGACGGGGAGATAGAGGTGGAAGGGGCACGATCGATATCTCGACGTTCTACGTCCCCGCGATCCTGGCGCTGTCCGTAATCAACGCCTGCTTCACCGCGATCTCGCAGACCGTGGTGTTCAACCGCGATCAGGGCGTCCTCAAACGTCTGCGCGGCACGCCGATGCCGGCGATCGCCTTCTTTGCGGCGCGCGTGCTGCACACGGTGCTGATCACGATCCTGCTCGTGATCATTGTCATGGCGGTTGGAGTCCTCGCGTTCGGCGTCGAGATTCAGACGGACAAGCTGCCGGCGATGGCCTTCGCCCTGATCGTGGGCGCGGCGGCGTTCTGCGCCCTGGGCCTGGCGATGACCGGCTTCATCCCGAACGCGGACGCGGCCCCGGCCGTCGTCAACGCAGTGATCCTGCCGCTTCTCTTCATCTCCGACGTGTTCATCCCAATGCAGGATGCGCCCTCTTGGCTGCGCGACCTGGCGTCCGTGTTCCCCGTCAGCCACCTGGTGCGGTCGATGCACGAAGCCTTCAATCCGCTCACCGGAGGCAGCGGCTTCGAGGTAAAGAGCCTGCTGGTAATGGCCGCATGGGGCCTCGCCGGGCTAGTGCTGGCGGTGCGCTACTTCAGCTGGGAGCCTCGTCACTAGGCCACTGCATGGCGGCGGGAGGCTGCCGCTATCACGCTTGGCGCGCATCGCTGCTATGCTGGAATAGCCAGCCCGGCGTGCTTTTATGACAAGCAGACCGGGCTCTGACGGGGGGCAGCATGGCAACCGAAACAGGCCGCGAGACGGCTGCCGAGGCCGCAGCCGCGATTCGCGAGGTCGCTGAGCGGGTCAAAGCCAACATCAAGCGCGTCATAGTCGGCAAGGACGACGTACTCGACCTCGTGCTCGTGGCGCTGCTTTCGGACGGCCACATCCTGATCGAAGACGTACCGGGCATCGGCAAGACGATGCTAGCGAAGTCGATCTCGAAGTCTATCGGCTGCGAGTTCCGGCGCATCCAGTTCACGCCGGACGTGATGCCGTCCGACATCTCCGGCATCAACTACTACAACCAGATGTCGGGCGAGTTCGAGTTCCGGCCCGGGCCGATCGTCGCGAACATCGTGCTGGCGGACGAGATCAACCGGGCGACGCCGCGGACCCAGTCTGCGCTGCTGGAGGCGATGGAGGAACGTCAGCTGACGGTCGAGGGTGTGACGCAGGCGCTGCCGCGCCCCTTCCTAGTTCTGGCGACCCAGAACCCGATCGAGCTGGAGGGCACGTTCCCTTTGCCGGAGGCGCAGCTGGACCGCTTCTTCATGCGCATCAGCCTGGGGTACCCGGAAGAGGATGACGAGGACGAGGTACTGACGCGCTTCGAGGACTCGAGTCCGCTGGACGAGCTGGGAGCGGTCATAACGGCCGAAGAGCTGGTGCGCCTGAGCGCGATGGTGCCGCGCATCTATTGCGAGCCGTCGGTGCGACGCTACGTGGTCCAGTTGGTGCAGGCGACGCGGAAGCACCACGCCTTCGAGTTGGGCGCCAGCCCGCGTGGCAGCCTCGGTTTGTACCGCGGCGCCAGGGCGCTGGCGGCGCTACGAGGCCGTGATTACGTGCTGCCGGACGACGTCAGGTTCCTGGCGCCCTACGTGCTGACGCATCGGACCATCCTGAACTCTCAGAGCCGCTTGCGCGGCAGCGACGCCTCGGCCGTAGTCCAGGAGATCATCGGCAGCGTCGCGGTGCCGGTCGAAGGGTAGAAGCGCGGCATGTGGCTTAGCAGGGGTTGGCTGCCGCTGACGCTGGGCCTGTTCCTGCTCGGCATCGCGCTGGGCAGCGGAGCGATCATCGGTCTCGCGATCTTCGTCATGGCCGCGGGCTTCGTGGCGCACCACTGGTCGCGGCACGTTCTCGACCGAGTGACCTACGAGCGCGTCACACCGCAAAACCGCGCCTTCCAGGGCGAGCAGATTTCGATCACGCTGCGGCTGGTCAACGACAAGATGCTGCCGGTGCCCTGGATCGAGGTACGTGACGCGGTGCCGGAGGCAAGCCTCACCGGCGACGAACGAACCTCGGGGACCGGGGCGCCGGGATACGTGAACACCATCCGTTCGACGCACCTGAGCTGGTACGAGCGGATCAGCTGGCCGCTGCAGCTGAAGGCGGTAGCGCGCGGCCATTACCGCGTCGGCCCGGCGCGGGTCACGACAGGCGACGCCTTCGGGTTCAACCCGGTGGTGCGCGAAGAAGAGAAGTACGACACGTTCATCGTCTATCCGCGCGTGTATGAGCTGCCGGAGCTCGGCCTGCCCGCCGAGCGTCCTTTTGGCGAGCTCAAGGGCCGCCAGCGCATTTTCGAGGACCCAGGCCGCATCGCCGGCGTGCGCGACTACCAGCCCGGCGACTCGATGCGGCGGATCGACTGGAAGGCCTCAGCGCGACGTCAGACGCTGCAGTCGAAGGTGTACGAGCCCTCGGCCACGATGCACCTTCTCCTGGCCGTCAACGTGCACACGATGCCGGCCTCCTGGCAGGGCTTTCAGCCCGAGCTGCTCGAGCGCCTCCTGGCGGCAGCGGCTTCGGTCGGACGCCATGCGTTCGAGGCTGGATACGCCGTAGGGCTGATTGCAAACGGCTCGTATCCCGATTCGGACCGGCCGATGCGCGTGCCGGTCGGCCGCAGTTCTGACCAACTCGGCCACCTGCTTGAGGCGTTGGCCGTGATCCATCCGCTCACCATGGCGTCGCTGGAGACGGTGATCGACCGGGAGGCGGCACGATTCCCCTACGGCGCGACGCTGGTCTGCGTCACAGCCCTGATGGACGAGGCGCTGGCCGGCTCACTACAGCGCGTGGCGCGAGCCGGCCACACGGTCACGGTCATCTCGCTGGCCGAGCGCAAGGACGAGTTCGACGAGCTGCTGCCAGGCATTCGCGTCTACAACATCGCCGAGGCGATGCACGCGATCGAAGCGCGCGAAGGCATGCTGCCGGGGAGTTCCAGTCCTGCATTCTCCGGCCAACCCTCACTCAGACGAGACCAGGAAGACGCGAAGGCACAGCAGGAACCACCGCCATCCCGGCCGGCGACGGATCAGCCGGAGTGGAGCCGTCCGCGATGATCGGTCGCGGGCGTGAGCCGCTGGTGCGAGGCTCCCTGCTCCTGATGGAGTCGCTCTGGATCTACGCGCTGGTCGCTTTCATCGTCGCCGCGACGGTCGGCGGTGGCAAGCCGACGTTACTCGGCGTACTCGTCGTAGTCGGCGGCTCATGGACGATCTCGCGCTTCTTGCAAGCGAACACCATGTCGCTGGCGCCGCTGCGTATCTGGGGCGCGCTGCTGTCACTGCTGCTGTTCTACGCCGTCGTACGGATCGACTTCTTCGGTGATTTCGTGTTGTGGGATTTCAGCTGGCTGGACCGGCTGATCAACCACACGCGCGATGCGCTGGCCGCCGATAGCCCTGGCTCGAAGGCGATCATCGGCGTACCTTTGCTGGTGATCTTCTGGATGCGCGGCATCCTGTCCGGGCAGCAGCCGATCGAGTTTCCCGATGTGCTGAGCAGCTTTGCGCTCGGCTTCGGTGTGATCGCCACGGTGCTCGTCTTCGGCTCGCTGGTCGACGAGCTGCCGCGAGGCGTCGAGCTTATCGCCGTGCCGTACGTCGGCGTTGGGCTGATGGCGCTGGGCTTGCAGCACGCGTCACAAGCGTCCGACAGCTTCGAGCGCGAGTACACGCCGGCCTGGCTGGTCGCGATCATGGGCGCTGTCGCCGTCATGGCCCTGATTGCGCTGCTCTTTGTGGTCATCGACTTCGGGACGGCGCAAGACGGGCTGGCCGCCGTCGCGTTCGGAGTCGGCTGGGTGTTTGCCGGCATCCTCGCCATCCTGGCCTGGCCGCTGATCAAGCTGTTCGAAGGCGCATTCTGGTTGTTCGACTTCCTGACCGGAGGCCTGGATGCACGCGAGCAGCCCGTGCAGGTGCAGGGAGAGCCGGGTGGAGAAGCGTCGGATGGCGAGGCGTCCGGCGACAGCGTGCTGCCGGGGTGGGTGGGAGACCTGGTGCGCTACGGGATTGCCGGCGTCCTCATCGTCATGGTCGCCGCCGCGTTCGCGCTCTCGTTCCGGCGCCTGCAAAGGCCGCAGAGCGCCGGCGAAAACAAGGAGTCGGTTTACGCGGAGGGCCGGCTGGCGGCCGACCTCGGCAACCTGCTCGGCTCCGTGTTCCGGCGCGGCCGCGGCCGTGTCCCGCGCACGAACGAGCCAGCCCGGCGCCTCTACTTCGACATGCTGGCGGCCGCGCAAAGACGTGGCGTGGAACGGCAGCCAACCGAGACGCCGCTGGACCTGGCGCCACGCCTGCAATCTGCCTTCGCGTCGCAGACGCCGGGAGAGATCACCGTGCTGTTCGACGACGTGCGCTACGGAGGCGCGGAAGCCGACGCCGATGAAGTGCAACGTTTACGGACGCGGTGGGAGGAGCTACGCGGGACTTAGCACGCTACAATACGGGCGTGAGCCAGTCGTTCCTCGCCAAGCTTGACGCGGCCGTCGCAGAGAACCGCAGCCTGGTTTGCGTCGGCCTCGACCCCGACCCGGCACTGATGCCGATCGAGGACCCCATCGAGTTCTGCAAGAACATCGTCGAGGCGACGGCCGACCTGGTTTGCGCCTTCAAGCCCAACCTGGGGTTCTTCGAGGCCATGGGCTCGCGCGGCTGGGAAGTCCTGTCAGAGACGCTTGCGGCGATCCCGCCCGAGATCCCGATCATCTGCGACGCGAAACGGGGCGACATCGGCAACACGTCGGCCGGCTACGCGCACGCCATCTTCGACTTGCTGGCCTGCGACGCGACGACCGTCAACCCCTACGGCGGCACGGACGCGGTAGAGCCCTTCCTCGATTACAAGGACAAGGGCATCCTCGTCTGGTGCCGCTCCTCCAATCCCAGCGCGCGCGAGTTCCAGGACCTGACGGTGTCGGATAACGGGACGCAGCGACCGTTCTGGCAAGCCGTCGCGCTGAAGGCGCAGGAATGGAACCGCAGATACGGCAACGTTGGCCTCGTAATGGGCGCTACCTATCCGGAGCAGCTCAAGGAAGCCCGCGAGCTATGCCCGGACATGCCGCTCCTGGTACCGGGCATCGGTTCTCAGGAAGGGGCGCTGGAGGATTCCGTCAAGGCCGGCCTCGACGGCAGGCGCGCCGGCATGATCGTCAACGCGTCGCGCTCGATCCTCTACGCCTCGCGGGACAACGACTATGCGATGGCGGCGCGCTCAGCGGCAGCACAGTTGCGGGAGCACATCAACCGCTATCGCGACGAACAGCCGGCGCCTTCCCCGCTGGGGGACCTACCCCCATCCGACCCGGACGATCTGGAGGACTAGTCATCCTCGAAGTCAGCGCCGGCGATGTTGTGCGTCTGCGCAAGCCACATCCCTGCGGCGGCTCCGACTGGGAAGTAACGCGCCTGGGGGCGGACATCGGCCTACGCTGCCTGGAGTGCGGACGCCGCGTGATGCTGGAGCGCTCCGTGCTGGAGCGGCGCCTGAAGCAGTTCGTCAGCAAGTCGCAATCCGAAGCGGTGGAGCGCGGGACTCCGTGATGGACGGCAGCCTTGGCTGAGACGGAGGCCCCGCCGCCACGCCCGGTTCGACGCCGCCGTTTTCTTCTCGACCAGTGGGTGCAGCTTCTGGAGGACGATTCGTTCCGGCACTACTGGCTGATGCGCCTGGCGAGCCACGGGGCGAACAACGCGCTGCTCTATACCATCCTGGTCTTCGTCGTGCGTCAGTCGGATACGGCAGTCGCGACGGGTGGATTGTTGCTGACCCTGATCGTGCCGCCGGCGATGCTCGGGGCGCTGGCCGGCGTGGCGGTGGACCGGCTGCCGCGCGGGCTGATCCTGTTCGTATCCAACGTGCTGAAGGCAGTGCTCGTGTTCGCGCTGATCAGCGTCCAGGACAGCCTGCCGGGCATCTACGCCGTGTCGCTGGGTCTGGGCCTGGTAACTCAATTCGCTGTGCCGGCGGAAGCAGCCGTGGTGCCGCACATCGTCCGGACGCGCAGCCTCGTGGCGGCAAACGCGTTCATCAACCTCGGCACGCTAGCCAGCCAGGTACTGGGGATGCTGATCCTGGCGCCGATTTTCCTCAAGACCGGCAGCGTGGACCTGCTGCTGGTGATTCTCGTCGTGCTGTTCGGGATTTCGGCCATGCTAATCACCGTCATTCCACAATTCCACTTCGCTTCGACGGAAGATGCACGGGGCCTATCGCTGCGTAGCATTCGACGCGAGTTCGCCGAGAGCTGGCTTTTCTTGAGCCGTGACTCGGCGGCATTCTTGGCGCTCGTGCTATTGGTCGTCACCAGCATCTCGACGCTGATCCTGGCGACTATGCTGCCGAAGTTCTCGTTGCAGGTGCTGGACATCGAGCCCGAGAACATCGTGTTCGTGCTGGCGCCGGTGGGCGTCGCGATCTTCCTCGGCCTGCGCAGCGTGGAGTACCTGTCGGACCGTTTCAACAAGCTGGTCACGATCAGCGCGGCCTACGGCCTGATGGCGGCATCCCTGATCGCGATGGGCCTGGTGGTGAGCAGCGCGGATTTGCTGCAGTCGTTTGATCCGCTGGGCCTATTCAGCAGCGGACCGATGAATGAGAAGGCGGCGCGGGTCACCATGACAGTGCTCTACGCCAACCTGTACGGCTTCTCGCTGACGATCGTGCTGACGATGGGCCGAGCCCTGATCAATGAACGCGTGCCGTGGGAGATGCAGGGGCGCGTCTTCGCGGCGCAGTCCGTGCTGACCAACCTCTGCGCCATTCTGCCGGTGGTGTTGGCGGGCATCCTGGCCGACACGATCGGAGTGCAGCCAGTGCTGATCTGCGCCGGAATAGGCGCCATCCTGGCGGCAATCTGGTCGCAGGCGCGCAGCAGCCGTGTGCCTTCACCGGAGCCTTCGACGTAGGATCGGGGAACCCGCGACTGCGTTGACACTCAATTCTGCCGACTCTTAGACTGAAGGTTGCCGGACGCCCCCAGGAGGTACGACATGATCGAGATGTCCGTCGAGTTCGTGCGTGTCAGCATGCAGAACTACAACCGTGTCGTAATCCTCAAGGAGAAGGAGTCCGACCGCTACCTGCTGATCTGGATCGGCCCTTCTGAGGCGGAATCGATCGCGATGCGCCTGGGCGACGTGCAGCCGCCGCGGCCGCAGACACACGACCTGCTGCGTAACATCATCGAATCGCTAGACGCGCAGGTCTCCTACGTGCTGGTCAACGATTTGAATAACGACACGTTCTACGCGCGCATCGTGCTGGACGCCAACGGACGCTCCGTGGAAATAGACTCGCGCACCAGCGACGCAATCGCGCTGGCGGTGCGGGCGCAGGTGCCGATCTACGCCGAAGAGTCCGTGTTGGAGCGTGCCGGAATCCTGCTCGACCACGAGCAGGAGGAGATCGTGACGCCGGCGGGCGGCCCCGGCAGTACCGGGGAAGAGGTTCGGCCGGTCAACCCCGAGGAGCTGGAGAGGATGTCCGCGTTCAAGGACTTCATCGAGAGCCTGGATCTGGACGACTTCGAGAAGCGCAAGCAATAACAAACTCGCGGGATTCATCCTGCCCCACCGTCTAAGAGCCGCCCAAAGGGCGGTTTTTCTTTGCTGCGCCGTCCCTGCCACAAGGCGATCTGATAGGCTCGCAGGGCGTCAAGGAGGGCCCGTAGATCAGGCGCAGATATGTCTTTGATCGTGAGATAGCGGTGTGATATTGTTCCAAACGTCACGAACGCTGAGGCGTCGCTGATGCTGTCCGGCGGTCCGGCAATGCGGCTCGTCGGGATCGGGTGGATCATCGCCATCTGTCTCATCCTGGGAGTCGTCGGCGGGATCCAGTTGGACAAGGCACTGGACACCGGCAAGCTGTTCACCGTCGTCGGGCTATTCGTGGGGTTGTTCTTCGGTTTATGGGGTGGTTGGCTTCAGCTGAAGCAAGTGCTGGACGCGATCAACCGGAGACGAACTGGGGGTAAGGATTGAAGCGGCTCATCATCCTAGGAGCCATCATCTACACAGTCGCCACCGTCCTCCTTTCGATCTTCGTACTCAAGACCCCGCAGCCTATCATCGAAATCCGCGGCGAGCCTCTGATCCACGTAGCCGACTTCGGAAACGAGATCCTCGACTTCAACATCACCAACACGCTGCTCACGGCCTGGATCCTGACCGGGATACTGACGATCATCTGCCTCCTCGCAGTACGCCGGCGCAGCATGATCCCCTCAGGCTTCTACAACGTCTTCGAGTCCGTGATTGAGCTGATCTACAACTTCGTGACCAGCATCGCGGGCGAGAAGAACGGGCGGCGCTTCTTCCCCCTGGTGGCGACGCTGCTGATCTACATCGCGTTCGCAAACGTGATGTCGTTGACGCCGGTCTTCAACACGATCGGCATATTCGTGCCGCTGCACGCGGAGGAAGCCGAGTTCCACGAGGACGCGCTGGTGTTCAAGGACAGCGCCGGCATCAGCCTGATCACGCCGGGCGCGGACTTCGTCGAGCTGGAAGCCGAGGATTGTGCGACGGGCCACGACGGCGACGAGTGCCGCGAGCACGCCATAGAGGTGGCCGAGGAAGAGAACCTCGCCGGCAGCGACGAAAGGCTGGGCGTGCTCTTCCCCTATCTGCGCGGCATCAACACAGACCTGATGACGCCGCTCTCCTTCGCGTTGATCTCGGTGCTGGTCATCCAGTGGTGGGGCATCAGTACGCTTGGATTTTTCAAGTACGCCGGAAGGTTCGTCAACTTCAGCAGCCCGATCAACTTCTTTGTCGGGTTCCTGGAAATAATCGCGGAGTTCGCGAAGATCATCAGCTTTTCGTTCAGGCTCTTCGGCAACATGCTAGCGGGCGAGATTCTGCTGCTGGTCATGACCTTCCTGGTCGCGCTCTCGTCGCCGATCATGGTGATCTTCTATGGCCTGGAGGTTTTCGTCGGGTTGATTCAGGCGTTCGTCTTCGCGACGCTGACGCTGGTGTTCGCCACGGGCGCGGTGACGAGCCACGACGAGCATGAGCACGAAGGGAGCGAAGAGGCGGCGCACCACTAAGATAACGGCGGGTAACGTCTTTCCGAGAGGAAGGTCTGCAGCAGCTAAGGAGGATGAGTAAATGATCCCTCTGATGGAGATCAGCGACGACGGAGTCAAGTTCGTCGGCGCGGCAATTGCGATTGGTCTGGGAGCGCTCGGACCGGGCCTGGGAATCGGGCTCCTAGTCGGCAAGGCGATGGAAGCGCTGGGGCGTAATCCAGAAGCAGCGCCGGTCGTCCAGTCGAACATGATTCTGGGTATCGCCTTCGCCGAAGCCATCGCGATTTACGCGCTGGTCGTCGCGATTATGATCGGGTTCGTCTTCTAAAGAAGGCGGACCTCAAGAGGTCTTTGGCATGGTATTACTAGGCATCGCAGACCTCGGTATCAACGTACCGGTCTTGATCGGTCAGATCTTGAGCTTCACGTTCCTGCTGATCGTGCTGCGGCTGTTCGTCTACAAGCCGATCCTCAAGATGCTGGACGACCGCAAGGCCCGTATCGAGGAAGGGCTGAGCGCGGCGGACCGTGGCCGCGAAGCCGGCGAGGAAGCGGCGAAGGCCGCCGCAGCGCAGCTGGACGAGGCGCGTCGCGATGGCCAGCAGGTCGTCGCGAACGCCCAGCAGGTGGCGCAGCGGCTGCAGGAAGAGGCGCGGACGCAAGCCCAGCAGCAGCAGGAAGCGATGCTGGAGCGTGCCCGAGCCGAGATTCAGCAGGAGCGCGACGCCGCGATAGCCGGCCTGCGCCAGGAATTCGCCGACCTGACGATCGCGGCCGCCGAGAAGGTCATCGGGCAGTCGCTCGACCGGCAGGCGCACCAGCGCTTGATCGAGGAAGCGCTGCAGGAATCGTCGTTTCGGGAGAACTAGTTGACGAACCCTTCGACAGGCTCAGGGCAGGCTCCGGATGAGGCGACGCAAGCGAAGGTGGACGGCGAAAACCTCGCCGCGAAGCGCTACGCGGTAGCCGCCTTTGAGCTGGCCCAGGAGCGCAACGAATCCGACGCCTGGCTCGATGCCGTGCGTCATATCGCCGAGTTCATGGGCGACCCGGAGGTCAGGCGGGTGCTGGAAAACACGCGCGTCGGCCAGGAGCCGAAGCGGCGTCTCATCGACGCCGCGCTGAGCGACTTGCCGGCGCTGCCGCTGAATCTGGCTCGGCTGCTGGTGCGTAAGAACCGCACCGCGCTGGCCGTCGATATCGCGGCTCAGTTCGAACAGTTGCTGGAACGGCAGCGCGGCGTGGCGAGGGCTCGGGCGACGACGGCCGTACCGCTGGGCAACGCGGAGCGTGACGCCCTGTCGCAGCGGCTGGCGCAGCAGACCGGCGGCGAGGTCGTCCTGGAGACAGCGGTCGATCCGGAGCTGCTGGGCGGTGTCGTGGTGCAGATCGGCGACCGGCTGATCGACGCCAGCACGCGAGCGAAGCTGAGAGCGCTGAAAGACAACCTAAGCCGGGCTCTCTGAGCCCTGATCAATCGCACCAAGAATCGAGGACGCCGATGGCAGTCAGGCCCGAAGAAATCACAGCAATCCTCAAGCAGCAGATCGAACAGTTCGGCTCTGAGGCAAGCTCGGTCAACGTCGGCACGGTGATCGACGCCGGCGACGGCATCGCCCGGGTGCACGGCCTGTCCGAGTGCATGTACAGCGAGCTGGTCGAGTTCGAGAACGGCACCACGGGCCTGGCGATGAACCTGGAAGAGGAGACTGTTGGTGTCCTCGTCCTCGGTGACTACATCGACATTCAGGAAGGCCAGCAGGTCAAGACGACGGGCCGCATCGCCGAAGTCCCCGTCGGCGACGCCATGCTGGGCCGCGTCGTCGACGCGCTGGGCAACCCGATTGACGGCAAGGGACCGATCTCAACCGACAAGACTCGTCCGATCGAACGCATCGCCCCCAACGTCGTGACGCGTAAAGGCGTCAACGTGCCGGTACAGACCGGCATCAAGGCCATCGACGCGATGATCCCGGTGGGTCGTGGCCAGCGCGAGTTGATCATCGGCGACCGCTCGACCGGCAAGTCGACGATCGCCGTCGACACGATCATCAACCAGAAAGGCGGCGACCTGGTCTGCATCTACGTCGCCATCGGCCAGAAGGCCTCGAAGGTAGCTCAGACGGTGGGTCTACTGGAGCGCCAGGGCGCGATGGCGCACACCATCGTGGTCAGCGCCTCGGCCGCCGACCCCGCGCCGATGCAGTACCTGGCGCCCTACGCCGGCTGCGCCATGGGCGAGGAGTTCATGGAGACGGGCCGCGACGCGCTGATCGTGTACGACGACCTGTCGAAGCACGCCTGGGCCTACCGTCAGGTGTCGCTGCTGCTGCGCCGTCCGCCGGGCCGGGAGGCGTATCCTGGCGACGTCTTTTACCTGCACAGCCGCCTGCTGGAGCGCTCGGCCCGCCTCGAGGACGCTTACGGCGCCGGCTCGCTGACCGCGCTTCCGATCATCGAGACGCAGGCGAACGACATCTCCGCCTACGTCCCTACGAATGTCATCTCGATCACCGACGGTCAGATCTTCCTGGAAGCCGACCTGTTCAACGCCGGCATTCGGCCCGCGATCAACGTCGGCTTGTCGGTGTCCCGCGTCGGCGGTTCGGCGCAGCGGCGGGCCATCCGTCAGGTCGCCGGTACGTTGAAGCTGGACCTGGCGCAGTTCCGCGAGCTGCAGGCCTTCGCGCAGTTCGGCACCAGCGACCTCGACGCCGCCACGGTGCGGCAGATCGAGCGCGGCCGCCGCATCACGGAACTGCTGAAGCAGCCGCAGTATTCGCCGGTCATCTTCACACACGAGGTGATGATCCTGTTCGCGGCGGTGAACGGGTTCCTGGATGACGTGGACGTGGAGAAGATCAGTGCCTTCGAGCGGGGATTGTATGACTTCATGGACAGCAACAAGCCCGAGATCGGCACGGAGATCCTCGACAAGATGATCCTGTCCGGCGAGCTGGAAGAGCAGATGCGCAACGCGATTCGCGAGTACAAGCAGACGGCGGTGTTATAAGCCATGGCAACGCTACGCCAGATCAACCGCCGCATCCGGTCCGTCGAGTCGACCGCGAAGACGACACGCGCCATGTCGCTGGTCGCCGGGTCGAAGATGCGGCGCGCCCAGCAGAACGCGCTGGCGCACCGGTCGTACGCCGATCAGCTGCGCTGGCTGCTGGCAGACGTGATGCAGAGCCTGGAGTCAGAGGAAGCGGCGGGCGGCGCCTTGCACCCGCTGCTGGAGCAGCGCGAAGCGCAGTCTCACCTCGTCGTGCTGATGACTCCGAACCGCGGTCTCTGCGGCGGGCTTAATACGAACCTGATCCGCCTGTCTGGAAGCTACGTCTCAAGCCATGAGAACACCAAGCTGGTATGCGTCGGCCGCAAGGGTTTCGACTTCTTCCGCCGCCTGCGGGCCGAGATCATCGGCGAGTTCACGAAGCTGGGCGATTACCCGGCTTTCGACGACGTACGGCCGATCTCGCGTCTGGTGTCCGATGCCTACATCTCCGGCGAAGTCGATCGCGTCGCGATCGTATTTCCACGCTTCGTCAACACGGTGCTGCAGCGGGCCGAGGTGCAGGAGCTGTTACCAGCAACCCCGCCCGAGGATGCCGAGGTGAAAGCGGTAGACTACATCTACGAGCCGGACGCGGCCACCGTGCTGTCGAACCTGCTGCCGCGGTACGTCGACATCCAGGTTTACCGTGCCGTACTGGAGCTCGCGGCGAGCGAGCAATCGGCGCGTATGGTGGCGATGCGTAACGCGACAGACGCGGCGCAAGACCTGATCCAGGAGATGACCCTGCTGCGTAACAAGGTGCGCCAGGAGCAGATCACGAAGGAGCTGCTGGACATCACGGGCGGCGTCGAAGCGATGTCGGCGGCCGCTGGCTAGTCTGCGGACGAGGTGTGATCAGAATGAGGCAATGGGGCAGAGGCGATTTTCAGAACCTCTTCGAGTGGCAGATGGTCGACAACGTGTCCAAGCTGCTGAACAAGACTTGCGAAGAGATGCGTCTGGGGCGCGACGAGGAATGGATCGTCGAGGTCATCCGCGAATCGGCGCAGAACCTGCCCGGGTCGATCATCGAAGGGCAAGAGAGCGATTACCTGGCGGAGTACATCCTGGGGCTCAGCGCGGCCCGCAACGCCCTGGTCGTGGCGAGCTACTGCTTCCGCTTCCTCAAGGGCCAGAAGCTGATCGAGGCCGACAAGGCTGACTACGTCGATGGCCAGCTGGACGAGCTGGAAGTGGTCCTGGCGCAGGTGACGGACACCCTGCGCGCCAGCCTGTCGAGCGGGCAGGGGCAGTTCTCTAACAATTGACACGGTCAAAGGCGACCGTCAGGAAGGCCGGAGGAATACATGGCAGAGGGCGCGAAGGGCAGGGTGGTCCAGATCATTGGAACGGTTGTCGACGTGGAGTTCCCGCCGGACAGTCTGCCGGCCATCTACAACGCGATCGAGATCGATAAGAACGGCACAGCGATGATCGCGGAGGTGCAGCAGCACCTCGGCAACAACTGGGTGCGGGCGCTGACCATGACGGACACGGACGGCCTGCGCCGCGGCGCCGTCGCGACGGACACCGGCCAGCCGATCGCGGTCCCGGTGGGTCCGAACACGCTGGGCCGCCTGTTCGACGTGCTGGGCTCGCCGCTGGACAACATGGGCCCCGTGGAAGGCGACCGCATGCCGATCCACCGTCAGCCGCCGAGTTTCGAGGAGCAGGAGACGGAACCTCAGGTGCTGGAGACCGGAATCAAAATCGTCGACCTGATCGCGCCCCTGGCACGAGGCGGCAAGGTCGGCCTTTACGGCGGCGCGGGCGTCGGCAAGACGGTGCTGATCAAAGAGCTGATCAACAACATCGCGCGCGAGCACGGCGGCCGCTCCGTATTCGCCGGCGTGGGCGAGCGCTCCCGCGAAGGCAACGACCTCTGGGTCGAGATGCTCGAGTCGCCTGAGGTCAACGAGAAGACGGTCCTCGTCTTCGGCCAGATGAACGAGCCTCCCGGCGTGCGGCTTCGCGTCGCGCTGACCGGCCTGACCATGGCGGAGTACTTCCGCGACGTCGAGGGACAGGACGTGCTGTTCTTCGTCGACAACATCTACCGCTACACGCTGGCGGGCATGGAGGTGTCGGCGCTTCTGGGACGCATGCCCTCGGCAGTCGGTTACCAGCCGACGCTGGCGACTGAGGTCGGAGCGCTGGAAGAGCGCATCACGTCCACTCACAAGGGCTCGATTACCTCGTTCCAGGCGATCTTCGTGCCGGCGGACGACTACACAGATCCGGGCGTGGCGACGACCTTTGGGCACCTTGACGCGTCGGTAACGCTGGACCGGTCGATCTTCGAGCAGGCGCTGTTCCCGGCGATGGACCCGCTGGCCTCCAACTCGCGCATGCTGGACCCGCTGGTCGTCGGCCAGGAGCACTACGACACGGCGCAAGGCGTGCTGAACACGCTGCAGCGCTACAAGGACCTGCAGGACATCATCGCAATCCTAGGTATCGACGAGCTGTCAGACGACGACAAGCTAGCCGTACAACGAGCACGCAAGCTACAGCGATTCCTGACCCAGCCGATGTTCGTCGCCGAAGTCTTTACGGGGACGCCGGGACAGTACGTCCCGATCGCAGAGACGGTGCGTGGCGCCAAGGAGATCCTGGAAGGCAAGCATGACGAGTTGCCGGAACAGTCCTTCTACATGATCGGCGCCATCGAGAGCGCCGCCGAGAAGGCGGCTCAGCTGGCAAGCCAGGGACCGTAACGATGCCTCTAAACCTGCAGATCGTGACACCGGAGCGCGTGCTCTTCGAGGAGCCCGACGTCGCGTCTGTGACGATCACCGCCAGTCAGGGCGAGATGACGATCCTGCCCGGCCACGCCGCATTGATGACGGAGCTGCGGCCCGGCCCGCTCGTGTTCCGCAAGGGTAGTGACGAAGTAGACGTCGCGCTTGCGGGGGGCTTCCTCGAAGTACGCGAGGATAAAGTCGTTGTGCTAGCAGATTCGGCCGAGCGCTCCGACGAGCTGGATCAGGCGCGCGCCGAAGAGTCCCGGCGCAGGGCCCAAGATCAGTTGGCGACACGCGAGGGCGAGGTCGACATCGCGCAGGCAATGGCGGCATTGGATCGCGCGCAGGCTCGTCTGCGCGTCGTCGAGCGGCGCCGGCGGCGCGGCTCAGACCGAGGCGCCCCGAGACCCACGGCAACGCCAGAACAGCAGGAAGAGAATTAAGAGAACGGCCCGCGGAATCCGCGGGCCGTTCTCTTTTCTACGTTCTCTTTTCTAATCGATATCGAGGCCGAGCGTGTAGCGCGCCGTGTATTCCAGCTGCTTCTTCTTGGTCAGCGGGTGGTAGCGGCCGGCCGCACGTCGCGGAAGAGGCGTTCGAGGCTCAGTGAGCGGAAGAAGGCGCAACGAGGGCGAGCCGAGATGTTGGCTCTGGTAAGGCTAGTATTCAGAGGATTTTCGCAGAGGTTCAAGGCTAAGCGATAGCGGTCTTCCACAGCATTAAGCCAGGGTACGAATCGTCTCACTGCGGCTGAACAAAGCCGCGCTTGGTCCAGATAGCGATAGCCAGCAGCGCGACAGCGCCTCCCACGGTCAGAAACCACCAGAACTGAGACCCCGCCGGATCATCCTGCTCGATCCGCGAAGCCGCCGCGGCCTCGGGCAGGACAGCACCGATGAGATCACCGGCCGCGTAGCTTTCGGTGCCGAGCGCGTCGGTCAGCAAGCCGCTGTCCGTATCGAGGAAGTACTGCTGCGCTCGTCCTTCCGGCAGCCAGAACGTTAGCCAGTAACCCGGTAAGTCCTGTGGGACGGGGGGCTGAGGCTGGTCGCTGAACGTTGGAACCATAGCGATCGGAGCCAGAGCGTCCCAGAAAGCGCGCGCCTCGGCATCGCTCAAAGGGCTGCTGCCGGCCTCGATTCCTATCGATTCCATCCC
The DNA here is from genome assembly GCA_965197795.1 of Dehalococcoidia bacterium. Lineage (GTDB taxonomy): Bacteria > Chloroflexota > Dehalococcoidia > DSTF01 > WHTK01 > WHTK01. The sequence goes on from OZ240228.1 coordinate 2,750,419, forward strand.
TGAAGCGAAGCGGATGAGCTCGAGCGCGCCAGGTTGCGAGGCGGGATTTGCCGACTGCGTACCAAAACGAATGTAGCGATCCAGGGTGGCACGCTGTCGCAGGTCCAGGACCGGCCAGACATCCTCACCGTCTTGATGTGCACGGACGAAGCCTCCTGCAGGGAAGTACTCGCCCTCGGCGTCGAGGGCAGGCTCCCTTTCGGCCTGCCGGACCACGGAGTCCCAGTAAGTGGTGGTCACAACGAAAGACGGCGCACGGGCTGCCGGAGGGGTCTCAAGCTGGGGTGGCTGGTCGAGGCGACGCTGAAACGCGTCGGCGTCCGCGGGAGCCAACGTGATGCGATCGCCGGCGACGTCGATAGCGACCGACTCGATTGGCGTTTGTGCCGCCGCGAATTGGGATGAGAGGACACCGGCCACGATCAACGACGTTAGAAGAAGCGGCTGAAGTCTCAGAAACACTCGTCGAGGATAGCGCGCCGGCCTTGCTGGATATAGGCGATACATCGGCCAGCATACGCATGCGGATCTGGGGAGGCAGCGTGGCAGGTGCCTAGCGCAGAGGGCGGCCCAGCTGCGCGTTCCAAACCTGCAGGATGTTCTTATTCCGGCCCAGCGAATCGAGCAGGCCCATCGTCAAGATCGAAGCCAGCCCGTTATTACCGGGCATCTCAGGATCGCGAGCCAGGAACCAGATCAGGAACGGCGATTCCAGCCGGTCCGCGGCAGCCACGGTGCGCAGCAGGAAGGCCAGCTGCGACGACTCGTCGTGAAGGCCTTGCACGGTGGAAGCCCAACCGACCGAAATGAAGGCAACCGGCAAGTCGAAACGGCCGCGCAGGGCGTCGTAGTAGTCGAGAGGGACTTCCCCGATGTCATCGAAGACGGTGCGGGGAAAGCTGGAGACGGCCAGCACGTCGATCTTGGGCTGGAAACGCGCGATAAGGCTCCATGCGGCCTGCGTCGACGGGTCGTCGAGGATGCCGAGCAGGCCCTCGTACTGGAAGGTAGGGAAGACTTGCGTGTCCGGCGAGACCTCCTTAACGGCGTCATAGGCCTCGAAGTAGAGGCTGACGAAGTTTCGGAAGGAAGCGTCGCCCCGATTATGAAAGATCAGGTCCACCTCGACGCCCAGCGCGATGTAGGCCGGCTTGTAGTTGAGCGCAAGGTACTTGGCGTAACTAATAAAGGCAGAGCGCACGCCTTCGCTGGCGAAACCCTGACCCGCCATGACGGGAGGGATGCCGGCCAGCACGCCACGATTGGACGGCAGGGTGGGATCGATGGCGAGCAGCAGCTGCAGGTCATTCTCCTCAGCCAGCTGACGCTCGATCAGGGTCAGGCGTTCTGTGCGGGCTGAGACGCTGCCGCCGGGCAGGAAGTCATCCCAGGGCGGTGCACGCTGGATCAAGACCAACTCGCCCAGCTCACCAGCGAGCACGAAGGCACTCTCGTACGCCTCCTCGGTCGCTTCCACAGGTTGGGAGCTGACACCGAGCTGAAAGCTGCGCGGCTGCAGCGTGGGATCGACGGTAGAAGTTGGGACCGCTTGAGTTGGGGCAGACGGTTGGTCATCGCCGCAAGCGAAAGAGAAAGCGGCGAGTAGCAATCCCAGAAAGGCGAGCCAGCGGGCCAGAGCGCTCGTCACGAAGCGATGTTAGCGTGTTTGACTGCTTCAGACCCAGACATATAGAATCCATGTGCGAGTCCCGGCCGGTGGGGCTTGCTATCCGGTCGGGAAAGAGGGCCGTTTGGAGAGCCTCCACGAGGCCTGCGGCGTCTTCGGGGTTTACGCCCCTGATGAAGAGGTCGCGCGTGTCACCTTTTTCGGCCTCTATGCTCTGCAGCATCGAGGCCAGGAAAGCGCAGGCATAGCCACAACAGACGGAGCCGGCATCAAGGTCTGCAAGGACATGGGGCTCGTTTCACAGGTCTTCCAGGAGGAAGACCTTTTGCATCTCCAGGGGTTTGCCGCGGCGGGCCACACTCGTTACTCCACCACTGGCTCAAGCCGGCTTGAGAACGCCCAGCCCTTCATCGTCGAAGGGCCAAACGGTGTCATCGCGCTTGGTCATAACGGCAACATCATCAACGCCGACATGCTGAGGACGGAGCTCGAAGCGAACGGCTGCAAGTTCGAGACTTCAACGGACTCGGAGGTCATCGCGCAGCTGGTGGCGACGGCTCCCGGGTTGAACTGGGGCGAGCGCATGAGCTACGTAATGCGGCGCGCCCACGGCGCCTACTGCCTGACGGTGCTAACCGAGGACAGCGTGATCGCCGTGCGCGACCCCTACGGGCTACGTCCGCTCTCCCTGGCGGAACTGGACGGCGGTTACTGCTTTGCCTCGGAGACCTGTGCCTTTGACCACCTGGGCGCGCGCTTTGTCCGCGATGTCGAGCCAGGAGAGACGTTGGTCCTGGACGGCGAGGGCGTCCATAGCTACAAGCTGCCCGCATCGGCCCAGGATGGCGGCGACCCGGTACGAGAGGCGTTCTGCGTTTTCGAGTACATCTACTTCTCGCGGCCCGACAGTTATCTGCGCGGCCAGCGCGTCTACCCCGTGCGCATGGCGGTCGGGGCGCAGCTGGCCCGCGAGCACCCTTGCGAGGCCGACATCGTGATCGGCGTTCCGGATTCCGCCACCGCCGCCGCCGTTGGCTATTCGCGCGAGTCCGGAATCCTGTTTGCCGAGGCGCTGGTCAAAAACCGTTACGTGGGCCGGACGTTCATCATGCCGAACCAGCGGATTCGCGATCAGGGCGCCCACCTCAAGTACAACGCGATGCGCGAGGTGCTGGAGGGCCAGCGGGTCGTCGTCGTCGACGACAGCATCGTGCGGGCGACGACGACGCGTCGAGTGATCGCGATGCTGCGCGAGGCGGGAGCGAAGGAAGTCCACATGCGGGTGACTTTCCCGCCGATCACGCACCCGTGCTTCTTCGGCATCGACATGGGCCGGCGTTGGGAGCTGATCGCGGCGAAGGAAACTATCGAGGAGATCCGCACCGATATCGGCGCCGACTCCCTGGGCTACCTGACCTCGGACGGCATGCTAACGGCGATCGGGCAACCGGCGGACACGCTGTGCACCGCCTGCTTCACCGGTCAGTACCCGATGGCCGTGCCGCTGGAGCTGGACAAGCTGAGCATGGAGCCGCCGGCCTGGGTCCGCGACGCGCACGATATCGACTGGGAACCGCACGAGATCGCGCCGGTCGGATCGCAGGCGTCGCCCGAAGCGGGCGCGTAAAGCGCCGCGGACAGGGGCAGCCTCACCGTCGATCGTGACCGGAGGCGTCCGAATTCGGCAGATCGGGGCACACCGGGTGCGCCCGGGGCATGAGGGGCGAGTGAGCGAGAAGAAGGCACCGCTGACCTACGCAGGGGTTGGCATAGACCTGGCGCAGCGCCGCGCGACTGTGGAGCGCTACCGTGACGTGACGAAGCGAGCGACGCGGCCGGAGGTGCTCAGTGGCGTCGGGCCGTTTGGCGGGCTGTTCGCGCTGGGCAGCAAGTATCGCGACCCGGTGCTGGTCTCGAGTACGGACGGTGTCGGGACCAAGGTGAAGATCGCGGCCCTAGTCGGGCGATACGAAAACCTGGGCCACGACCTCGTAAATCAGTCGATAAACGACGCGCTGACCTGCGGCGCCGAGCCGCTGTTTTTCCTCGATTACATCGCCAACGCCGACCTGACGCCAGACCAGAAAGTGGCGCTGGTCAAGGGAATAGCCGATTCCTGCGAGGCGGCCGGCTGCGCCTTGCTGGGCGGCGAGACCTCCGACATGCCGGACGTTTACCGCCCGGGTGATTTCGATATGGCCGGGTTCGTGGTTGGCGTCGTGGAGCGTGACGAGCTTGTAGACGGCTCCAGCATCGTGGCGGGCGACCTGCTCTTCGGCTTGCCATCGAACGGGCTACACACCAACGGCTACTCACTAGCCCGCGCCGCGCTCGGCATCGGCATGGCATCTGCCGACTCCGCCGACGACAGAGCGCGGCTCGAACGCGTAGAGCCGGAACTAGGCGAATCGCTGGCCGATGCGCTGTTGAGGCCACACACGTCCTACTTCGCTGCGATGAAGCCGGGGCTCGGCATGATCAAAGGCATGTCGCACAACACCGGCGGCGGCTTCGAGGAGAACCTGCCTCGCATGCTGCCGGCGGGTCTTGGTGCACGCCTACAGAGGGACGCGTGGCCGGTGCCACCGATCTTCGGATTCATCCAACGCGCCGGCGGCATCGAAGGCGCGGAGATGTACCGCGTGTTCAATATGGGACTCGGCTTCCTGTTTGCTGTATCGCCGGACAAAGCAGGCCGGGTCCAGGCGCTGATTCCCGGCGCTCTACGAGTCGGCGAAGTAATCGCTGTATCGCCGGGCGGCGAGCAAATAGAATTGGCCTAGGAGACAACATGCGCGCGTTGCTGGCGACCCATGACAAGGCAGGTCTAATCGATCTGGCTAGCGGCCTCCGGGGCCTCGGCTGGGATCTGATTACCACGAACGGTGCGACGCAGGCGCTGAAGGGTGCGGGGATCGACACGACGTCGGAGGGCCTGGTCAACATCGAGGACATCGGCCTGCTGGCGATGAACCTGACGTCCTTCGAGAACTCGCTGGCGCAGGTTGACCTCGAGACGCCGGCGATGCTGCGCGCCGCGGCGAAAGATCACGAGTCGACCATCGTGCTGTGCGACCCGGACGATTACGAAGCGACGCTTACATCGCTGAAAAACGGCGGCGTTTCGGCCGAACAACGCAAGGCCCTGGCCGCCAAGGCGTTCCAGCACGTCGCGCTGTACGACACGCAGGTAGCGCGCTACCTGCGCGACGACGCGACTGCGATGCCGGATGAGCTGACGATCGGGCTGAAAAAGCGCTCGGAGCTAGAGCTGCGCTACGGCGAGAATCCACATCAGGCCGGCGCCCTGTATCTGGAGGCGGGAACGAGCCTAACCGGCGTTTCCGGCTACAAGCAGCTCCACGGCATCCCGATGTCGTTCAACAACGTGCTCGACGCCGACGCCGCATGGCGCACCGCGATCGACTTCCCGGACCCAACCGTAGTCGTGGTCAAGCACCTCAATCCGTGCGGGCTGGCCAGCCATGAGGATCTCAAGGTCGCCTACGAGCGAGCCCTGGCAGGCGACCCGATATCGGCGTTCGGCGGCATCGTGGCGTGCAACCGACCGGTCGACGCGGAGCTGGCGTCGACGATGCGTTCCAGCGTCAGCCCGAGCAGCGGGCAGCGCATGCGCTACGACATCATCATCGCGCCGGCTTACAGCGAAGAAGCACTCGCCGAGCTGAGCAAGTGGCGTGACGTCCGCATTTTGGAAGTGCCGTTGGGAGACGCTTTCACGTACGACCTGCGCCGTGTCGGCGGCGGCTTCCTGCTGCAGGAGCCAGACCATAAGCCGGACGATTCGCTAGAGCTCAACGTCGCTAGCCAGCGCGAGCCGACGGAGGACGAGCTGGCCGACCTGCGCTTCGCGTGGCGTGTGTGCAAGCACGTCAAGTCCAACGCCATCGTCCTGGTCAAGGACCGCGCGTTGCTGGGCATGGGGGCCGGTCAGCCGAACCGCGTAACCAGCGTGAAGCTTGCCGTCGAGCGCGCCGGCGAGCGGGCGCGCGGCAGCGTGTTGGCCTCCGACGCGTTCTTCCCGTTCTTCGATGGCATGGCGGCGGCCGCGGCCGCGGGTGTCGCCGCGGCGGCGGAGCCCGGCGGTTCGGTGCGGGACGCGGAGGTGATCGCTATCGCGGATGCCGCAGGAATGGCCCTGGTCCTCACGGCAGAACGCCACTTCCGCCACTAGGCGAACGAGCCTCAAAGCTAGAAGCTGACAGCCAATGGCCAAAGTCGATGTCGTTCTGCCGGTTTACAACGAAGAGCGCGCGTTGGAGCGCAGCGTCCGCACGCTGCACCTGTTCCTGACCGACAACCTGGCCCACGAGTGGCGCATCTTAATCGCGGATAACGGTTCGCAAGACGGGACAATTGAGATCGGGCAGAGGCTGGGCGAGGAGCTGACCAGCGTCGAGCTGATGCGCATCCCGGAGGCGGGCCGCGGCCGGGCGCTGTCACGCGCCTGGCTGGCCAGCGACGCCGACGTCCTGACCTACATGGACATCGACTTGTCGACAGACCTTGCGGCGTTTCCGAGGCTGGTCAGCTCCATCGCGGAGGGAGGCTCCGACATCGCGGCCGGGTCGCGCCTGAGCGCTGAGAGCGAGACGACCCGATCTTTGAAGCGGGAGGTGCTGTCCCGAGGGTTCGTCCTTTTCATCAATACGCTGATGTGGACGAGACTCAGCGACACCCAGTGCGGCTTCAAGGCGATCCGCCGCGAGTGCGCCCGGAAGCTGCTGCCTTTCGTGCAGGACAACGGTTGGTTCTGGGACACGGAGCTTCTGCTGCTCGCTGCCAAGGGCGGCTGGAGCGTGAGCTTCGTGCCAGTGCGCTGGCTGGAGGATACGGACAGCCGGGTGCGAATCGCTTCGACGGTGTGGAGCGACGTCAGGGGACTGTTTCGGATGCGGCGGTTCGACTGGTCAAAGACGCGTAAAGCCCAGCCTTAGAACACGTCTCTCGAAGCGCCGGAACCAAGGCTGTCTCGAATCTGGGCGGCGGTTGACACTAAGTGGGGTCGCTGCTAGATTTCGGCTTGCTAAGGCCTTCACAAACCATCCTGAGGTTACGGGGCAAATAGACGGAGCGACCTGCACCACATGTGGCTGATAATGGGTATCTGGTCGGACTGCACGCGGCCATTCAAGGATGGATTCATCGGATTTGAAGCGGACGACCTATTGTGTCAACAGGTTTCCGTGGACATGGCAGAGCTAATCCTCGTCTTCGCGAGTCTCGCTCTTAGCATGTACGCGATGGTCCTGTTCGGCAACTGGTGGTCACGCTAGGCAGGGAGAACCACGCATGGCTGCGGGCAACCGACCGCAAACTGAAAAACCAAAGGGCCCAGGCTTCCTGGGCAACCTTTACGACAAGGTTTTCCACAACTACGTCTGGCAATCGATCTTTCGCAGCGGCTACCCCAGCACGCCGCGCAACCAGATGCTGGCGGTCGCCACCAGCGTCTTCCTTCACCTCCACCCGACGCGTATTCACAAGACACACGTAAAGATCACCCACACTTTCTGCCTCGGTGGGCTGAGTTTCTTCCTCTTCCTGGGGCTAACCGTGACCGGCGTGTTGCTGATGTTCTACTACGTGCCGTCTATCGAGCGCGCGTACACGGACATCGCGGCGCTCGAGACCAACGTCCGCTACGGCTCGGTGATGCGCAATATGCACCGCTGGATGGCCCACGGCATGGTTCTAACTGTACTCCTGCACATGATGCGCGTGTTCTACACCGGCGCTTACAAACCACCGCGCGAGTTCAACTGGGTGGTCGGCGTGATCCTGCTGATCCTGACCCTGCTGCTGAGCTTTACCGGCTACCTGCTTCCCTGGGACCAGTTGGCGCTGTGGGCTATCACTGTCGGCACGAACATGGTGGGCTCCGCGCCCGTCTTGGGAGACTCCGTCGTCTTCGTGATGCGCGGCGGCTTCGAAGTCGGCCCCAACGCGCTGATCCGCTTCTACACGCTCCACGTCATCGGATTGCCGTTAGTAGCGGCGATCTTCATGGCCGTCCACTTCTGGCGTATCCGCCGCGACGGCGGAATGGCGCGGCCGCTCTAGGCCAGGCGTAAAGGGGGAGCAGTGGCTGCTGCGACGCAGACTCAGGTTAGGCCGCGACGCGAACGCGAGGAAGAGTTCCTCGTCTGGCCTGATCTGGTATTCGTAGAGTTCATCTGCGCCGTCCTCTTTACCTTCAGCTTCACGATCATCTCGGCCCTGTTCAACGCGCCGCTGATCAATCGCGCCAACGCGGACGTAACGCCAAACCCGTCCAAGGCGCCGTGGTACTTCCTCAACCTGCAGGAGCTGCTGCTGCATATGAACCCGGCACTGGCCGGCGTCATCGTCCCGACGGTTCTTCTGATCGTCTTGGCGGCGGTTCCCTACCTCGACCGCAGTCAGGAAGGCCAGGGAGTTTGGTTCGGCACGCCGAAGGCGTGGGCGATCACCATCTGGTCCAGCGTCTTCGCCTTCTTCGGCACGGTGGGGCTCATCGTGATCGACTCCGGCAAGCACGCGGACTGGTACGAGAAGATCACTGGGAAGGCCTGGCTGGGCGACGTCTGGCTGGGCGAAAAAGCGCGCCTTACGACCGACGGGGGGTTAGTGGGCGGACCGCCCGACTGGGCTCCCGGCTTCCTGATCGCGGTCTATGACCTGATCTTCAGCCGCAACTTCCGCGCGATTCAGACGGAGTGGACCTGGAATGTCAACATCTTCGGTCTCGACCCGGGCTTCGGACCCAACGGTAAGAACGGCGTGTTGGACTGGCCGGACGACTTCTCGCGCATCCCGCTGCCGATCATCAACGGCACGTGGTGGCCCAAGTGGGGCAACGACCACGGCGAGCCGCCGCCGCAGTGGTATCAGGACCTGCCTGACTGGCTCACGGGGCTCTACCCATACGACCTAAATGTCAACCTGCCTGCGAACCTGGTTGAGATCACCATCCCCTCAGCCTTCATGATCGGGTTGCCGGCGCTTCTAATCTATCTGGTATGGCGCGTCGGCTGGGTCAACACCCGGCGTGACGTGTTCTTGTCTCTGTTCAGCGGATTCATAGTTGCCTACTGGGTTCTGACCATCGTAGGGGCGGCATTCCGCGGCGCCGGCCAGGACTTGGTGCTGCCGTGGGACGTGCCACGCATCGACGGTTAGGCCGTAAGGTTGACCTGTAGGACGCTAGACCGGCGTTCGAGATACGAAGGGAGGGCGCGATATGGAGCGCGTGAGCTTGTGGCCCGCAGTACTCGGCCTGGCACTCGCGATGATCGTCGTCGCCCTCATCGAGCCGGTCCCGAACTCGCTCTCGTACGCCAGCGGTGTGATCGTGCTGCTCAGCCTGCTCGGCTGGGTGATGGAGGCCCGCGAGGTCGCCGGGCCGCCTCCGGCGGTCGAGCCCGAACATGAAGAGGAAGAAGAGGCGCCCGGACCGAGCTACTGGCCGGTTGCGTCAGCACTGGGAATCGTCGGCATCGCTGCCGGCCTGATTTACCAGGGTTCCTTCCTGGGCATCGCAGACTTCTGGGATTATGGCGCCTTGATCGTCGCGATCCCGCTGGCCTTCGCCTCAGCCGCCGCCTGGGGCGCCGTTCTCAAAGCCGAAATGGTGCCGACGGCGGAGGAAGCCGAAGCTGCCGCAGCCGGCCCGCCGCTTGGTTCATCCGGCGGGCGAGTGCTTCTGCCGGTGGCGCCAAACATGCTGGCTACTGAGGCTGCCGGTGGGGCCGCCATCGCCATAGAGCGGGTCCCGACAAAGCAGGTCTCGCGACGCTCGCTGATTCAGATCACGTTCTGGGCCGGTCTCGGGAGCGGGCTCCTGGCGATCGCTGCGGCAATGGTCGACTTTCTCTACCCGCGCGGCATCATCGGTTTCGGCGGCGTGGTGACGGCTGGAACCATCGAACAGTTCCCGCCCGGAACAAAGACGGCAGTGGCGGCCGGCAAGTTCTGGCTGGTCAGCTTGACCGAAGAGCAGGGCGGACCCGGCTATCTGGCGCTGTGGTGGAAATGCCCGCACCTTGGCTGCACCGTGCCCTGGCGGGACGGCTTCTCCTGGCCTGACCCCGTCACAAAACAGAACACGCGCGGCTGGTTCCGCTGCCCCTGCCACGGCTCGACCTACAACCACGCCGGCGTCCGCGTCTTCGGGCCAGCGCCGCGCTCCATGGACCGCATGGAGGTCACTATCGACCCGGCCACGGGCAGAGTCGATGTGAACACCGGTTCGATCAGCAAGGGTGCGCCGGACAACGCGAACTTCGCGGTGCAGGCGTAGGATCCGGATGAGCAGGAGCCGCAGCGTCAGGACGGTCGGATGAACACGCGAAAGCAAGTCCTGATCATGACCAGTTTGCTCCTGATGATGCTGATCACGGTCGGCGCCTTCGCCGCCTGGGACCCACAACGCGCCGATGACACCCTCGTCGAGTTCAATGAAGAGACCACGGAGCGCGGCTCCATCCTCTTCGCGCGCAACTGCCGCCTGTGCCACGGCAACCTGGCTGAGGGTGGCGCGCTGGGAGCCCGGCTGCCCGCGGCGCCAGCGCTCAACCGCCCTGACCTGCAGGGCTTCCTTGGTACGGACGCAACCCTCACCGAGGGTCTGGACCTCACATCCGGCACCTTCTTGGTCGACGACAGCGCGGCGCTGGCCGCAGGCGACCTGATCCTGGTCGACAGCGAACGCATGGAGATCGAAGAGGTCGACGGCAATGAGATTCACGTCAAGCGCGGCCTGGAACACACCGAGGCAGCGCAGCACTTCGCCAACGCGGCTGTCTTCCGCCTCGACCTGTCGGCGTTCGACACGCTGAACCCGAACTCCACGCTGAACGTGATGCGCAATACCATCACGTGTGGACGCGTGGGAACCGCTATGCCTGCATGGGCCGCTGTGAATGGCGGCCCGCTGAGCGACGAGCAGATCCGTCAGCTTACGCTGTTAATCATGCAGGGCCGCTGGGACCTCGTTGAGCACGAAATCGACATCGAGGATGGGATTGAGTCCGACCTCGAAGAAGCGCTCGCGGCAGACGCGACCGGGATGTTGGTCAGCGACGTGACGCGGTTCACCGAAGGTGAGGCGCTGCGCGTCGGTGGCGAGCGCCTGCGCGTCACCAGCGTGCCAACGCTCTCGACGAACCGCTTTGGCGAGCTGCCAGACGACAAGAGCGGCACCATCGGCATCGAGCGCGGCGTGCTGGGCACGACGCCGCTGCAGCACGCAGCGGAGACAGAGCTGTTCCGCTTCGCCGAAACCCCAGATCCGGCCATTAACAAGAGTGCCTGCGGCCAGACGGCACAGCCTACGGCGCCTGCCGGCGACCCCGAACTGATCGAGCCGTTCGATGGCCAAACGGTCGAGGTCTCCGCCTTCAACATAACATTCGACACGGACACGATTACGGTCGATGCGGACGGCCAGGTCCGGATCCGATTCGATAACCAGGACGACAGCAGCGTGAGACACAACGTCGCCGTCTACAACAGCTCGACGGACCTGACGGCGGTCTCGCCCGGCAGCATCGGCCTGATCTTCGCGGGCCCGGAGATAGACGACACGGTGTTCGACGTTCCGGCGGCAGGTGAGTACTTCTTCCGCTGCGACGTCCACCCAACGCAGATGACTGGCACGTTCAGCGTCCAATAGCCGAGCCGACGCGCACGGTGTCGGCGTACTTGTCGCCGAAGACCAGACTTCCCGAGCCACGGAGTCGTTGCGCCACCAGCAACTGATAACATCCCTATGTGAAGGTCGTTTACCTGGCAGACGCCCCGTACCCGCACACCTGGCGCTGGGTCAAGCATTTTCGCGGCGCCGGCGTGCAGTGCGAGGTGATCTCATTTCGCCCCTGGAACATTCCCGGTGTCCCGGTGCACTACATCAACGGCGGCGAGGCCCTGGGCAAGGCGCGCTACCTCGTACACGCGCGGCGCGTCAAGAACCTGATCCATAGCCTGCAGCCAGACCTCCTACATGCCCTGCACCTGACGAGCTACGGCTTCCTCGGCGCGCTGGCCGACTTTCACCCCTTCGTCCTGTCCGTTTGGGGTACCGACGTGCTGGAGGCGCCGAGACTGACGCCCTTCCACCGCTGGCTGACTCGCTACGCGCTCGCTCGCGCCGACACGGTCACCGCCACGGGGCTTCACCTCGCCACCGAGACGACGCGCTACACGCCGGACGGCGTACCCGTGACGGTTGTGCCGTACGGGGTTGATTTGGAGCGCTTCGCGCCGCGCGGGAAGAGTTCATCGGAGCACGTCGTGATCGGCACGGTTTCGCGGCTCTCGTCAGAAAAGGGCGTTCGATACCTGATCGAGGCCTTCGGGCAGCTATGCGAGTTGTACGGTGGTGAGGTCAGCCTGCGCATCGCCGGTGATGGACCGGAGCGCGCGCGACTCGAGGCAGCGGTTCAGCGGTTAGGCCTGGAGTCGAGCGTTGAATTCCGCGGTTGGCTTGAGCACGAGGACGTACCCGCGTTCCTCAATGAGCTTGACGTTTTCGTCATGCCTTCGACCTGGGAGGGCTTCGGCGTAGCTGCCGCGGAGGCCTCGGCCGCCGGGCTGCCGGTGGTGGCGACCAACGTGTACGGCATACCGGACGTAGTAAGCGATGGTGAGACCGGCCTGCTGGTCCCGCCAAAGGACCCGGACGCCCTGGCGAGGGCGATCGGCCAGCTGGTCGCGGATTCTCGGCTGCGAGCGAAACTGGGCGAGGCGGGCAGAACATACATAGCCAGACACTACGACTGGACGGAGAACGCGCAGCAGATGGCCTCGCTCTATGAGCACATGCTGGCGAACCGGCCGGAGCGTCGGCCGAGGGCGCGGACGGGCATTGCGCCGGGCGGCGAAGCCGGTGCGTGAGGACGAGGCCCAGGCTTCGGAGGAGACCGCGCCGGGTACGGCGCGCCAGCGCTCGCCAGAAGAGCTGCCCTTCGTCACCGTCATCGTGCCGGTGCGCAACGAAGAAGGCTACATCGGGCGCTGCCTGCAAGCGCTGGCGGCGCAGGACTATCCTCACGAGTTGTTCGAGACCATCGTGCTGGACGGCGGCTCCCGAGACGCAACCGAGTCGGAGACCCGCCTGACCGCCGAGGCCGCAGGCCTGACCGTCTTCTACGCGCCGAATCCAGGACACACCGCCGCCACCGGCTTCAACCTCGGCCTGACGCTGTCGCACGGCGATGTCATCATCAAGGTCGACGGCCATACTCGTGTGGCGCCCGACTTCATTAGCGCCAACGCCCATGCGCTGCAGGGTAGCGGCGCTGACGCTGTCGGCGGCCCGATCGAGACCCGAGGCCACGGCGCGACCGGCCGCGCCATCGCCCTGGCCATGTCGTCGCGATTCGGGGTCGGAGACACCGCGTTTCGTGACGAGCAGGCGGTTGAGCAATGGACCGAAAGCGTGCCCTACGGGGCGTACCGTCGCGACGTGTTCCAGCGCCTCGGCGGGTTCGCCGAGGACATCGACCGCGGCGAGGACGACGAGTTCAACTACCGCCTGCGGCGATCGGGCGGACGAATCCTGCTTTCACCCAGCATCCGCTCCACGTACTACTGCCGTTCGAGCTGCGAGGAGTTGGCGCGTCAGTACTGGGGCTACGGGCTGGCCAAGGCGAAGGTGCTGCATCGGCACCCCGGCCGTCTGCGCCCGCGGCACCTGGTGCCTTCGGCGCTCGTGGCGACGCTAGTCGGCGGCGGCCTGCTCGGCGTCGTGGACCGGCGCTGCGGCTGGTTGGCGGTGTTGGCGGGCGGCGCCTACGGCCTGGCAAGCTGGCTGGCAGCCTCGAAAGCGACTCAGGGAGAGCCTAAGGAGACCTCACGCGTCGCCGCAGCGTACGCCTGTATGCACCTGCCGGCCGGCGCCGGGATGCTGGTCGGGCTGGCTCGCGGGTTCCTGAGCAAGACGAGCGCTGCGGGCTCAATGAAACAGTCAGGCGGTCGGGACGACGACGATGGCTGATAGAGACAGCGAGGCAGGACGGCTACGCGAAGCGTACGCGCGGCGCGCCAGGCACGGGCTGGACTCCCGCTACGACTACTGGCGGCCGGAGAACCTGTTTATCTATCAGGCACGAGAGCGAGCAGTCCTCGGTCAGCTGCGCAAGGCCAACATGCTGCCGCTGACCAACCGCAAGGTCCTGGACGTCGGTTGCGGCGACGGCGCCGTGCTGCGCGATATGGTGCGCTACGGCGCCACGGCGGACGATCTACACGGCGTTGACCTGCTATCGGACCGCATCGAGCGAGCTCGAGAGCTGACACCCGGCGCGCACATCGCGGTGGCGGACGCGCAGTCGCTGAACTACGAAGACGGCAGCTTCGACCTCGTGCTCGGCTTCACGCTGCTGTCATCGATAGTCGGGCCGGAGGCCCGCGCTCGCGTAGCGAACGAGATGCGGCGGGTGACGCGTCACGGCGGCGTGGTGCTGCTGTACGACTTCTGGACCAACCCATTCAATCGTGACGTCCGGCCGCTACGCCAGGCCGAGGTGAGTAGCCTCTATCCGGGGAACCGGATCGATTTCCAGCGCACGACGCTTGCCCCACCTCTGCTTCGCCTGGCGATCAAGCTGCCTGGCGGCTGGTTAGCCTGTAGCTGGCTGGACATGCTACCCTTCCTGCGAACCCACTACGTCGCGGCTGTTCATATCTAACGCCGCTCACGAGCCCAGATTGCCTGACGATTTCCTACCGATAGCGCAGCCCGATCTCGACGAAGACGACATCGCCGAGGTCGTAGACACGCTGCGTTCCGGCTGGCTGGTCTACGGCGCCAAAACCCAGCAGCTCGAGCGCGAGTTCGCGGCGATGACCGGGGCGGAGCACGCGGTTGGCCTGAACTCGTGCACGGCGGGTCTGCACCTATCGCTGCTCGCGGCAGGCATCGGGCCCGGTGACGAGGTCATAACGACGCCGCTGACCTTCGCTGCGACAGCAAACGTCATCGTCCACGTAGGGGCAACGCCGGTACTGGCCGACATCTGCGCCGACGACCTGAACATCGACCCGGAGCAAATCGAACGTCATATCACGCCCCGGACGAAAGCGATCATGCCGGTGCATTACGGCGGCGTGCCGTGTCGTATGGACGAGATCTTTGACGTGGCGCGACGGCACAACCTGCCGGTGATTGAGGACGCGGCGACGGCGGCAGGCTCGGCGTACCGCGGGCGCGCGGTCGGCTCGCTGGGCGACCTGACCGTGTTCAGCTTCTACCCGGTGAAGAACATGACCACGGGTCAGGGCGGCATGGTCACGACCAACAACCCTGAGCTGGCGTCACAGATCAGCGCGCTCCGCAATCACGGACTCGACTCGAATGCGTGGAACCGCTACTCGTCCGAGGCGAACCGCCTCTTCTACACGATGAGCCAGCCCGGCTTTAACTACGGCATGTTCGACCTGCTGGCGAGCATCGGGCTGGGACAGCTACGACGCCTACCCGAGTTCAACCAAAAGCGCCGAGTGCTGGCAGAACACTACACGCGCGCCTTCGCTGGCCTGCCGCAGATCGAAACGCCGTCGTTTCACGATGACGTGACGACCAACTGGCATCTGTACGTGATCCGGGTGCGCGAGACGGAGGTTAGCCGCGCCGAACTGGCGCAGGGGCTGAAGGAACGCGGCATCGGCACTTCGGTGCACTACTACCCGATCCACTACCACCCCTACTATCGCGAGCGCTTTGGTTACCGGCAAGGCGACTATCCGGTGACCGAGCGTGAGTTCGAGCGCATCCTGTCGCTGCCGTTGTTCCCAAAGATGAGCGAAGGGGACGTAGAGCGAGTTGTCGAGGCCGTGCGAGACGTCCTTGGCGCCTGATCCCGAGGAGCAGCTGACGCGCGTCTTCGATGTCCTCGTGGCGGCGCTTGGACTCATCGTCCTGGCGCCGCTGCTGGCGCTGATCGCCGTGCTGGTCAAGCTGGAGTCGCCGGGGCCCGTCTTGTTCCGGCAAAAGCGTGTGGGCAAAGACGAAAAGCCCTTCGAGGTGCTGAAGTTTCGCTCCATGACAGTGGCGGATGCGAACGAGGAGCGGGTCGAAACCACGATCGAAGACATCGAGGCGTACGTCTTCCGGCCGACGGGCCGCATGACACGCATCGGGCGCGTGTTGCGGGCGTGCAGCCTGGATGAGGTGCCCAACCTGCTCAACGTGCTTCGCGGCGAGATGCACATCGTCGGTCCGCGTCCGGACGAGCCCGAGCTCGTGGCGCAGTACCGTCCCGAGTGGCGCCGTCGTCACACTGTGAAGCCGGGGATTACCGGGCTGGCGCAGATCAGGGGACGGGCGGATTTGACGTATTCTGAGACAATGACCTTCGACCTCGAATACGTCGACACACGGACGTTTGCGGGCGACGTCCGCATCATCCTGAAGACGCTCGGGGCCGTAGCCGGCCGCAAGGGAGCTCGATGAAGGACCCGAACCGCACCGATCGGCTGGCGACCGCGAGTCCGCTGCTCATTTCGCTAGTTCTCGACATTGTGATCGTGCTGATCGCGTACACGATAGCGCTGTCCCTGAAGTTCGATGGCGAGGTTCCCAGCGAGTCGTGGCGGACGCTGGCCTGGGCCGGGCCGCTGATCGGCTTCGCCTACATCCTGTCGTACCAGGCCTTGGGGGTGTACCGCACGGCGTGGCAGTACGGCAGCCTGCGCGACGCGGTGCTGCTGGCTGTCGGCGTTGCGCTGGTCACGCTGGCGATCCTGGTCGTGCAGGTGATGTTGCCCAAGCGCCCGATTCCGCTGACCGCCAACGTTATTAGCGCCGCGTTCATTCTGCTCGGGCACGGCATGGTGCGCATGTTGCCGCGTATGTGGGGGACCTCCAGCGAAGGCGGGGGTGACGAGCCAAAGCAGCGTGTCTTGATCGTCGGCGCGGGAGATACGGGCCAGATGCTCGGCTGGGACCTGCGCCATAACCGCTCTCAACCCTACGACGCTGTCGCCTACATCGACGATGACGTAACGCTGCGTGGCAAGCGCGTGCACGGCATCCCAGTCGTCGGCGGGCGCTACGACATTCCCAGCGTGATCGAGCAGCACAACATCGACCTCGTCGCCATCGCCCTGCCTCCGGCGCGTGCGCCGGGCCTCCAGGAGGTCCTCGCCCTCACGGAGCCCGCGAAGGTGCCTGTACGCCTGGTGCCAAGCCTCGGCGAGGTGATGGAAGGCCGCGCGGCGCACGGCGAGATGCGCGAGATCACTGTCGAAGACCTGCTGGCGCGCGAGCCGATGGACGTCGACGGTGAGGCCTGCCGGGCGATCATCGCGGGGCACGTGGTGTTGATCACGGGCGCCGCGGGTTCAATCGGCGCCGAGCTGACGCGTCGCATGTTCGGGTTCGGCCCGTCCGCGATGCACCTGGTCGACGTCAACGAGACGGGGCTGCACGAGCTGCGGGTGGAGATGAACCAGAAGTCGGAAGGCAAGGTGCCGATCAAGCCGTGGCTGTGCAACATCTCGGACCAGCAGAAGCTGAGCGACATCTTCGAGGCGTCCCGGCCCCAGGTCGTGTTCCACCTCGGCGCGTACAAGCACCTGGGGATGATGCAAGAGAACCCAGATCAGGCCTTCGAGACGAACGTCATGGGCACCTTGAACGTATTCGAGGCGGCGCAGGCGGTGGAGGCCGAGGAGGTGGTCTTCCTCTCCAGCCACACTGCGGTCGAACCGAGCAGCATCTACGGCGCGTCGAAGCGCATCGGCGAGCTGCTGGTGACCTCGATGCCGGGAGGCAAGACCAGGTTCTGCGCTGTACGTTTGACCAACGTGATCGACACGCGCGGTACGGTACTCGCGGCCTTCGACCGCCAGATTCAACACGGCGGCCCGATCTCGGTAACCGATTCGGAGGTGGCCCGGTACTTCCTCACGATCAATGAGGTCACCGGGCTGGTGATCCAGGCGGCGGCGCTGTCAAAAGGGCGCGATATCTTCCTACTCGACACGGGCGAAGAGATGCGCATCGCGGACCTTGCCGAGCGCATGATCAGGTCGCGCGGCATGGAGCCGGGCAAGGACATCGAGATCGTCTACACGGGGCTGCGACCAGGTGAAAAGCTAAATGAGGCGCTGACCGGTCAGCATGAAACGTTGCAGTCGACGAAGCACGGGCGCGTCTTCGCCGCGGTGTCCGATCGCAGTTTCGTCGGTGCGGAACTGCGTGCCGCCGTCCGAGAGCTGGAGGTCGACCTGCGCAAGCGGCCCGGCAACCTGCCGGCGAGGATTCACGCGCTGGCCCGCTTCGACCAGATGGAGGCTGAGGCAACAGCGCCGGCTGAGACGCGGCAGGAAGCCTGAGCGACAGCGGCCTTGCATAGATGAGAATCGTCTCGGTAGTCGGTGCGCGGCCGCAGTTCGTCAAGGCTGCGGTGCTGAGCCGTGCACTGCGTAAGCGCCACAACGAAGCGCTGGTGCACACCGGCCAGCACTACGACGACCTGATGTCCGACGTCTTCTTTCGCGAGCTTGGGCTGCCCGCGCCGGACGTGAACCTGGGTGTCGGTCCGGCGAGCCAGGCGATACAAACGGCCCGCATGATCGAGGCGCTAGAGCCGGTGCTGCGCGAGCAGGCGCCAGACCTCGTCCTGGTCTACGGCGATACGAACTCGACGTTAGCCGGGGCGTTGACCGCGGCCAAGCTTGGGTTGCCACTGGCGCACGTGGAGGCGGGATTCCGCAGCTACGATCGCTCCATGCCGGAGGAGATCAACCGTGTCCTGACCGATCACGTCTCGCGCTATCTGTTCTGCGTGACGCCGGCTTCGGTCGAGTGCCTGCGCCGCGAGGGCATCGAGCGCGGCGTCTACCAGGTCGGCGACCTCATGTACGACTCGCTGCTCACGGCGCTGCCGAGAGCGAAGTCAATTGAGGCCGAGAGCCTCGCGGCAAACGGCGTGGAGGCAAGCGGCTACTATCTCGCCACCGTACATCGGCCGGCCAATACCGACGACGCCATCGCCCTGGAATCGATCTGTGAGGCACTCGGACGGCTCAACGAACCGGTCGTGCTGCCGCTGCATCCTCGGACCAAGGCAGCGTTGACGGAGGCGGCAATCGAAGTTGCGGCCAATGTGCGAGTCGTGGAGCCCGTGGGCTACTTCGAGATGCTGGCCCTGGAACGCAACGCCAAGGCGGTGCTGAGCGATTCGGGAGGCGTGCGGCGCGAGGCTTACTTCCTCGGCGTTCCCTCTGTTACCCTGCGAGACAATAGTGAGTGGCCGGAAACGCTGGACACCGGCTGGGACGTGCTCGCCGGGACGAACCCGGACAGGATCGTGGAGGCAGCCCAACGAGCTCGGCCCGAGACTCCACGGCCACCGATCTTCGGAGACGGACGGACGGCGGCGCGAATCGTCGAGGTGCTGGAGCGTGATCCACCCAACGGCTGAGGTAGAAGTCGGCGCCATCATCGGCGAAGCAACGCGAATCTGGCACCACTGCCACGTGCGTACCGGCGCGAAGATCGGCGCCGAATGCAATCTCGGTTACGGCGTGTATGTCGACGCGGGCGTCGTAATTGGCGACCGCTGCAAACTGCAGAATCGGGTCAGCGTTTATCACGGCGTGACGATTGAAGACGGAGTTTTCGTGGGGCCACACGTGACCTTCACAAATGACAAGCATCCACGCGCCATCGCACCGGACGTCACGTCGCTGACCGAGGCTGACTGGCAAGTGCTGCCCACCCTGGTGCAGGAAGGCGCGTCGATTGGAGCCGGGGCCGTGATCCTGCCCGGGCTGACGATAGGACGATGGGCGATGGTGGCGGCCGGCTCCGTCGTAAGCCGCGACGTCCCAGAGCACGGGCTCGTCGCGGGCAACCCGGCGCGACTGGCTGGTTACGTCTGCAGCTGTGGACGCACGCTGGCGCCACACGGCGAAGCCCTTTACTGCGCGCACTGTGACCGAACCTACCACTTCCCGCCGATAGGGGAGCGCGCCCAGCCGTGATCAGGATCGCGGAGCCGCAGATCGGTGATGCAGAACGCCAGGCTGTGCTGGCTGTACTCGCCTCAGGGCGGCTGGCCAACGGCCCGGTTACCCGCGAGCTCGAGGCGGCGTTCGCCAAAGACGTCTCGCAAACCCGCGAAGCGATCGTGGTGGCGAACGGCACGGCAGCTCTACACCTTGCGCTGCTGGCGCACGACGTCGGACCCGGCGATGAGGTCATCACGACGCCGTTCAGCTTTCAGGCGACGGCAAACATGATCCTCGCGACGGGTGCACGGCCCGTCTTCGTCGATATCGCTGAGGACGCCAACATCGACGCCTCGATAGTTGAAGCCGCGATCACGCCTAACACGAAGGCGCTATTGCCCGTGCACCTGTACGGCCGAATCTGCGACATGATGGCGCTCTCTGCCATCGCTGAGCGGCACGGACTGGCGCTGATCGAGGACGCGGCGCAGGCTCACGCAGCGCAATCGTGCGGACGACGCGCCGGGAGCTTCGGGACGGGTTGTTTTTCTCTCTACGCGACAAAGAACATCACCGCTGGCGAGGGCGGAATCGTAACCACAGACGACACCGCCATGGCTCAGCGCCTGCGGCGGCGGCGATCGCACGGCGAGGACGAACACTACGAAAGCGTCGAGCTGGGCTACAACTATCGATTGCCGGAGATCAGCGCGGCGATCGGGCTGGCGCAGCTGGCGCGGCTGGAGGAGCTGAAGCAACGCCGGCGGCGCAACGCCGAGAGGCTCTCGGCCGGGCTCAAAAACGTAGAGCTGCCGCCGATGCCATCTCAGCCCGAGGAGCACGTCTGGCATCAGTACACGGTCCGCGTGGCGCAGGGTCGCGACGCGCTGCGGGCCCATCTACGCGACCAGGGAATCGAGACGGCGGTGTACTACCCGAGGACACTGCCGGGGCAAAAGCTGTATCGCGATCTGGGCTACGACGAGGCGGCATTCCCGAGGGCGAGACGTCTGGCGGACGAGGCGCTATCGTTGCCTGTTCACCCGGGCTTGAGCGACGCCAACCTCGATCAAATCATCGACGCCGTCAACGCCTGGCCAGGCTCGTGAGTCGAGAGCTAGCCATCGGCGTGGTAGGGCTCGGGTTTGGCGCCAACCACGCGCGGGTTCTGGGCCAGCTGCCGAATGCGCGGCTGGCAGCCATCTGCGACAGCGACGAAGCGCGCCTGGCCGACGCAGCGAAATCTTGCCAAGCGACCTCGTACGGCGACTTCGCGGCCATGCTGCAAGGGGAGAAGCTGGACGCCGTGATCATCGCGGTTCCCGAGAAGCTACACGTACCGTTCGCGAAGGCGGCCCTAAAGGCCGGCAGCGCTGTCCTGGTCGAGAAGCCCCTGGCGCCCTCGCTGGAGGAGGCGGCCGGCCTTGTACAGGCGGCGGAAGCCGCGGCGGTGCCGACGCCATTGATGGCAGGACACATCGAGCGTTTCAACCCGGCGGTAAGGGAGCTGCGGCGGCGAGTGCAAGCGGGACAGGCCGGCCGGGTGCTCCACCTGGCGGCGCGCCGCTCCGCGCCGCTGCGTGAGCGCACCCAGGACGTCAACGTTATCCATGACAGCGCCCTGCACGACATCGACACGATGCGCTACGTGCTGGACCGCGAGGTCGAAAGCGCGTTCGCGATGTCGCAATCCGGCGTTCGGTTGCCATTTGAAGATAGCCTGGCAGGGGTATTACGGTTCGCGGCGCGGGACGCTGAACCAGGCGCCGTGGGCAGCCTGGAGGTTAACTGGCTATCGCCGCTTCGCATCCGTGAGCTGACCGTCCTGGGCACTCAGGGCGTCTTTGTCCTGGACTACGCGGCACAGACGCTGGAGTTCCACGAAGCGTCGACCCGACCACCCGGCGCGCCTCGCGACTGGTCGACCGAGGCGTCGCATTTGCGCGACCCGAGTGCTCAGATCCCGATACGACAGCGCGAGCAGCTGGAGCATGAGCTATCGGCCTTCCTGGAGGCGGTACGAAATGGTGATCCAATGCCGGTGACCGGCAGGGACGCGCTGCATACCCTGGCAGTGGCCGACGCCTTGACCCGGTCGGCGCGGACGGGACAGCCGGTGGGCGTGTCCCGTGACTAACGTCGCGGTCGTCGGCCTGGGCAAGATCGGGCTGCCGCTGGGCACCCTGTACGCCGGCAAAGGTATGCGAGTCACCGGCTGCGACATCAACCCGGCGGTTGTCGACGCTGTAAATCGCGGAGAATCGCCGGTGGGCGGTGAGCCCGGCCTTCCAGAAGCGGTTCGAGCGGCGTATAACGCCGGGACCCTGCGCGCGACGTCCGACACCACGGCAGCCGTCGCGCAGAGCGACGTGGTCGTCATCATGGTACGCGTCGGCATCGATGCCTCCGGCTACGCCGACTACCACCATCTCGACTCCGCCGCGAACGCGATCGGCCGTGGGCTGAAGCAGGGGGCGCTGGTTATCCTCGAGAGCACGGTGCCGGTGGGCGAAACTCGAAACCGGTTGGCCACCCGGCTAGCTCGTGTATCGGGACTGGACGAAGGAGCCTTCAGGGTTGCCTACAGTCCGGAGCGCGTATCTTCCGGCAGCGTATTCAGGGACCTGGAGACCTATCCGAAGCTGGTGGGTGGCGTCAACACGGCCAGCGGCGAAGCCGCGGCGGCGTTTTATCGATCTGTACTCGACGCGCCGGTTACCCTGCTGCCCGACGCCGAGACAGCGGAGTTCGCAAAGCTCGCCGAGAGTGTCTACCGCGACGTTAACATCGCCCTGGCCAACGAGCTGGCCCGGGCGGCGGAGCAGTTGGGCGTGAGCTACGATGCGGCCGCCACGGCCGGAAACTCACAACCGTACTCGCACCTGCACCGGCCTGGACTGGGCGTCGGCGGGCATTGCATCCCGGTCTATCCCCACTTCCTGTCACAGGCGGTCGACGTACCGCTGATCGAGCTGAGTCGCGAGATCAACGACTCAATGGCGGAGCATGGAGTCGAGCGACTCGAGGCAACCTTGGACGGAGGGCTTCGTGGCAAGTCAGTTCTGATCCTGGGTTTGGCCTATCGGGGTGGCGTCAAGGAGGCGGAGCTTTCCAGCGCGCTCCTGGCGGCCGAGGCGCTGAAGCACCAGGGCGCCAGGGTGCTGGTACACGACCCGTTGTACTCGGCGGCTGAGATAGAGGCCATCGGATTGGAGCCGTCGCCGCTGCCGCCGAAGGTGGCCATCGATGCGGTCATCCTGCAAGCGGGACACGAGCAGTATGCATCGCTCGATTTCACGACGCTGAAGGGCTGCCGGGCGGTCCTGGACGGGCGCGGCTTTTTCCAAGCATCAAAGGTAGAAGCTGCCGGCTTGCGCTACGTGGCTATCGGACGCCCCTGAGGTCTTGTCGAGCGTAGCGTGGCTGATGGACCGCGCCGCTGGAAATCGGTTCGTCGACGTAGAGGTCGCCGTTGCGTATCTTGAGATTAAAGCCGCACTCCGGGTTGGTGCATACCCACGCCTTGTAGTGAATCGCGGCGCCCTGGCTGCCGAAATCCGAAAGCGGTACAAGATCGCCCGTCTTGCATTTCTGACACTTGGGAAAGCTTGAGTCGTCCACTATCTGCCCCGCCCTTCCAGACTCATCGTGTCGAAAGTATATGCAGCCTTTACGTAAACGTCAATAATCACCGGCCGCGATGCACGACGCGAGGCCGCAGGAACAGCAACGCCGCCTGTTGTGTTTTCCGGCCGTCCGGCGATAAGAGCTCAGGCGCTACGGCGCGGCCGGCCTCGACGTGTTACGCGACGAAAATAGACGTGGCCGTTGACGTCCCATATGTCGACGTCGATGCCGATGCGCGAAGAGGCGCGCCGCAGGCGTACCTTCACGCTACGAACATTCTCACTCGGTTCGAGCTCCAGGTCGCCAACTTCCGAGGTGTCAATACCGCGAATGAAGTCGTCGTACTTCTGCTGCTGCTCTCGTACGGCCTTAGAGGATCGTGAAGGTGGTGGTGCTTCGCTTGGTTTACGAACATGAAGCAGTGGCATCCGGGCATCTCCTAAAGACTGAATGTACGGGCCTGCCAAGTGTAGGCAGGTTTGAGATGCCAATTCAACTACAACTTCGCGTCAAATTGTCGGTCGAATTAAGTGGGGCAACCGATGTCGCTTCGTGCCGTTTGGCAAAGGAACGGCATTTGATAGACTCCGGAGACAAACCCGGAATCGGCCCGGGCGCCCGGCGCGGAGAGGTGCTGGAGTGGTTGAACAGGCACGCCTGGAAAGCGTGTGGTCTCTTTACGGGGGCCCGTGGGTTCGAATCCCACCCTCTCCGCCAGCTTTTTCGCGATTCACCGCTTTCAGTCTGCCGGGCCGCTGGGGCAGGCTCATTTAGCTAGGCTTGGCGTCCTGATGACGCGATTGCTCCCAATCGCGCATGATCTCAGCCTGCTTTTCCTCGGAGACTTCACGGGCGACGAAGCGGGCTTCATCTGTCTGCTGCTTTAGCTTCTCCAGCAGGACGTTGCCGAACGTACCGCTGTCGCCCTCGGCCTGGCTCGAGTCTTTCGACCCGAGGAGAGAGGCTATCGCTGCTCCGATCAAGAACCCCAGCAAGACGCCTAGTCGCATGACGCTTACCTGGATTTGTCGCGGCCCTTGAGGCTGGAGAGGACGCCAAGCGCCTTCTTGATACCGGCGAAAGCCCCGTAAGCGCGGGCGACAGGAGTAACCGCCGTGCGGCCGACGGTCTCGGTCGTACCCCGTATCGTTTGGGCAGCCTCTTTGACGGCGCTCAGCGCGGGCGCGACCGACTCGTCGACCAGGCTGCGCAGCTTGCCAATCAGGCCGATGGCCGCCATTCCGGCGGCGGTGGTGATCACCAACGCAGCGAAGAAGAACGTGGCAGCGACGACGCCCAGCACGAGTATTACGATGTCGCGCGATTCCTCCAGGCTCGGCTCCCAGGCCGCGTAAATGGCTCCCGCGATGATGGCAGGCAACGCAATGATGATCAGGCCGACGAGGATGAGAAGGAACTTCAGGGCTACGGCCCTCCTTGTGTGCCCAGGACTCAGCGGGGAACAGGGGCGAGTATAACAGCCGTCTAAGTACTGACAACGCCGGCTGAGACGCGGTCGATCGTGGCGCCGCCGATGACGCGATCCCCGTCATAGAGCACTGCGGCCTGGCCGGGGGTGGCGGCCCGCAACGCACGATCGAACTCGATGTCGAGGCCGCCTTCGGTGATGCGAACGCGGGCCGGCACCGGTGGACTCTTGTAGCGCACCTTTACCATCGCCTCGAACTCGGGCGACGGGGGCTCATGGCCAACCCATGACGGGGCCTCGGTCCAGAGACGATGTGCCAGGATGTCTTCTTCCCCTCCGATGGTTATCAGGTTGAGCTCCGGATCGATTTCCGTGACGAACCGCTTGCCGCCAAAGGCGCCGATGCCCTTGCGCTGACCGATCGTGAAACCAGCAACACCGTCATGGCTGCCGACCACCGCGCCGTCTGCGTCGACGATGTCGCCCGGACGCTGCGCGATGCGCTCAGCCAGGAAGCTGCGGTAATCGTTTCCGGGGACGAAGCAGATCTCAGCGCTGTCCGGCTTGTCGTGCAGAGGCAGGCCCATCTCCAGCGCCAGGCGGCGAATCTCGGTCTTCTGATAGTGGCCCACGGGGAAGAGCAAGCGTCGCAGCTCGGCCTGCTTCAGGGTGTAGAGAACGTAGGACTGGTCCTTGAAGTCGTCGACAGCGCGATGCAAGTCAGAGCCGACTTTCGTATGATAGACGCGGGCGTAGTGGCCGGTCGACAGGTAATCGGCGTCGAGCGCGACAGCTCGGTCGAGCAGGGCGCGGAACTTCACGTGCTCGTTGCAGGCAAGACACGGGTTCGGCGTGCGGCCCCGCTCGTACTCGCCGACGAAGTAGTCGACCACCTTGCGGTTGAACTCGTCCTCGAGATTGAGCACGTAATGCGGGATACCCAGCACATCCGCGGCAGCGCGTGCATCGTCGATGTCCTCGACGCCACAGCAACGCTTCTGGTGCAGACGGCCGCCGGCATCGTCGCGCGTCCAGAGGCGCATCGTGATACCGACCACCTCATAGCCCTGGCTCACCAGGAGGCCCGCCGCCACCGCGGAGTCCACGCCGCCGCTCATCGCAACGATGACACGCTGATTCATGCGCATAGGATAACAAGTAACGGGTTACGACTATGTTACCGACCCAAATACTAGTTACCAGAATCTGTCTGATTGTTTACTATGCTCGCAGTGACGGAAATCCTGAACGAATCCTCCGAAATAGCACGACGTATCGTCGATCTTCTAACCGACCGGCAGGCCGAGGACATCGTCCTCCTTGATATCCATGAGATCGCTTACTTCACGGATTACTTCGTCATCGCCACCGCGTTGAACCAGCGCCACGCCACGGCGCTGATCGACGCGTTTGAGAAGGAACTGGCGAACGAAGGCATAAGGGCCCTGCGCCGAGAAGGCGAGTCATCATCAGGCTGGATCCTCGTCGACTTCGGCGGCGTCATCGTGCACCTGTTTACGCCGGAGGACCGGGCGTTCTACAACCTCGAGGCGCTCTGGAGCCGCGCCGGCGTGCCGGCCGTCCGCTTCCAGTGACGACGCCTCACGCCTCCAGTTTGGGCGCTACTCGAACACCCAGCGATCGATATCGCGGCTAACGTCGAGCAGCTCGTCGGGCTTGAAGAAGAGGTCAAGCTCGCGCTGGGCGCTCTCCGGTGAGTCGGAGCCGTGGACCAGGTTGCGGCCGATCTCGAGGCCGAAGTCGCCCCGGATCGTGCCCGGCGCCGCCTCTCGCGGGTTGGTCCTACCCATTGTGGCGCGCACTGCCTCAACCGCACCGGTCCCCTCGAAGCAGGCAGCGATGATCGGAAACGACGTGATGTAGCTGGCCAGTCCCTCGAAGAAGGGCTTGCCGATGTGTTCTCCGTAATGCCGCTCGGCGAGGTCGCGGTCAACCTGCAGAAGCTTGAGACCGACGATACGCAGGCCGCGGCGCTCCAGCCTTCCGAGAATCTCGGAGGCGAGTCCGCGCTGCATAGCGTCCGGTTTTATCAAAACGAGCGTGCGTTCCATTGGGCGGTCCTCAGCTTTCGGCTGTCGGCTTTGCGCTAGTGTCACGCTGATTGTCGGCCCTCGGCGGTTAGCGATCCAGTTCAGCGCGGTGGCTGCGGGCCGATGGCCGGCTCTCTTAGATAAAGCGGCGTCAGCGAGTCCGGGTCATCG
The DNA here is from genome assembly GCA_965197795.1 of Dehalococcoidia bacterium. Classification (GTDB taxonomy): domain Bacteria; phylum Chloroflexota; class Dehalococcoidia; order DSTF01; family WHTK01; genus WHTK01. The sequence goes on from OZ240228.1 coordinate 2,777,285, forward strand.
GTCTCGCCACGGCCGAGGCGGCGCAGGCCGAGGCGCGCGACCGCGATGACGCGCGACGGCGCGGGCGAGACAAGCCGGCAACCTCTGGCAGCGAGCGACGAAAGCATCTCAGCATCCAGCCGGTCGACGTCGCCGGTGAGCAGGTCGCCCTTGCGCAGCCGTCTGGGGAGGGACACGGCCGCAGTAAGCTGCGGCGCTTCTAGCTCCACGAGTTCGCCCTCATCGTAGCGGTAGGCAGCCCAGGCCAGCTCGGCGCGCCCGGCGGCCTGCACCGGCACTACGCGACATCCGGAGGCCTCGGCGATTGGCAACGCCTCGGCGGCAAGCCGACCAACGCCGGCCAGCCTTGCGTCGAGGGCGTAAGCGAGCGCTTTGGCGCTGCTCAGCCCGACGCGCATGCCGGCGTAGGAACCGGGGCCGCGGCAGACGACGATGGCGCCGATCTGCGACTTGTCACGCACAATCTGGCCGAGGAGCCAGTCGAGCGCCGGCAGAAGCTGCCGCGAGTGGCTCTGGTGCGCATACCAGGTCACCTCGCCGAGCAGCGCGCCGTCCTGCATCAGGGCGACGCCGGCGAAGTCGGAGGTCGTGTCGATGGCTAGCGTCAGAGATCTGTCACCGGCCACGCGGCTTCTCCTTCACCAGGTCGCGCAGCAGCGAATCGTAGCGTTCACCGTGGGGCTCGTAGGTGATTCGGCGCGACGTATGGTCCGTGACGTCGAAGCGGACCAGGAGATGGTGCGGCGGCAATTCTCGCGGCGCGCGGTCCGGCCACTCAACCAGGAGCAGGCCGTCCGTGGCGTTCTCCTCGAGTCCCAGCTCGAACACCTCGCGCGGATCTTCGAGGCGGAACAGGTCGGCGTGGTAGACGTGGAAGCGCCCTGAGTACTCGTTGACGAGGACGAAAGAGGAGCTCTTCACCGGCTCCTTGACGCGCAGCCCGGCGCCGATGCCCTGCGAGAAGCAGGTCTTGCCCGCGCCCAGCTCACCTTGTAGCAGGAGGACGTCGCCTGGTCGGAGCTGCGCGGCCAGCGTACGCCCGAGGCGTCGAGTTTCCGCCGGGCTGCGGGACTCAAAGTTCAACGTCATGATGGCTTGAAGTGGTCCCAGCCGCCGCTCGTCATTGGTATCTCGCGTCCCGTCTCGTCGACGACGCCGACGTGGGGCGAGTCGCTCTTGTAGACGTCACCTATCTCCGTAAGCGGCGTGTCGCTGCTATCGATCAGCGCTTCGACTACGGCGCGCGGGCCGACCAGCAAGAGCTCGTAGTCGCCGCCCCCGCTGATGGCGAGACCAAGCACCTCGGCGGGGAAGACCTCCCGCAAGGCCTGGCTGGTGGGAACACGGGCCGCGTCGATGCGGATGCCGACGCCGCTGGCCGTGGCGATGTGGCCGAGGTCCTGCACCAGCCCGTCGCTGACGTCGATGCCGCAGCGCAAGCCGGCACGGACCGCTTCCAGACCGAGGTCGACACGTGGCTGAGGGCGCTGCTCGGCAGTTCGCAGGCGCTTTTCCGCCTCAGTCTTGAACTCGCAGCCGTCGTGTGCGAGCAGCAGACCCGCGACGGCGTCTCCCACGTTGCCGCTAACGGCGACCACGTCGCCGGGCCGCGCGGCGCTGCGGGTCAGGACGGCCGCGCTGCCGTCCGGCTCCGATGCCGCCCAGCCGTTGAGCGCGATCGTGATCGAGAAGACGGGCGCGCTGACGATGTCGCCGCCGCCCAACGTGACACCGAAAGCCGTCGCGCAGTTGCGTAGGCCGCGGTAGAGGGCCACGGCGTCTTCGACCCGCATATCGTGCGGCAAGGAGAGGGTGACTAACGCCAGATGCGGCATGCCGCCCATCGCCGCGATGTCGCTGAGGTTCGTTGCCAGCGCTTTCCAGCCAACGTCGCTCCAGGCGGTTTTGTCCGGCAGGAAGTGCACACCATCGACCATCGTGTCCGTGGTCCAGATCAGGGAGCCATCGCGACGGTCGGTGACGACAGCGTCGTCGCCTAGCCCGACCTGCAAGCCGGCCTGCGAGGCGCCCCGCGTCGGCGGGTACTCGAGACCGAACTCCCGCGCCAGGAGCTGAATCAGACCAAATTCACCGATTTCAGATACGAGCACAGCCCGATTATACGGGCGAAGAGGCGACCCGCCGTTACGCGATTGAAACGCGACGGAGCCTATAGTGATCGCATGCGAATCGCAGTAGTCGCCGACGTGCACGCCAACCTGGAGGCGTTCCAGGCGGTGCTCGCGCACGGCAGCGAGGACGGCGAGGTCGCGGAGGTGTGGTCGCTGGGCGACATCGTCGGCTACGGGCCGGACCCGGTGGCGTGCATCGCCTTGCTGCACACCTACCCGCACCGCAGCATCGCCGGGAATCACGACTACGCCGCGACGGGCGCCATCGGTACCGAGGATTTCAACTCGTTCGCGGCGGAGGCGGCGCGCTGGACCGCGACGCAGCTGTCGCTGGAAGACCAGCTCTGGCTGTCCAACCTGTCGGCCGTTAGCGTCGAGGGGGAGTTCACGCTGGCGCACGGCAGCCTCAACGACCCGATCTGGGACTACCTGGTCTCTGCCGCCAGCGCGCGCGGCCATTTCGGACACCAGGCCACGTCTTACGGACTGGTGGGACACTCGCACCTTCCCTACCTTTACACCGAGGGCCAGACGCGGCTCCAGGAGACCCCCCTCGCAGACGGCGAGGACGTGACGATGGGCTCGCGGCGATTCGTCGCCAACCCGGGCAGCGTGGGGCAGCCGCGCGACGGCGACCCTCGGGCGGCTTATTGTTTACTCGACACGGAGAAACGGCAGCTCAGCTTCCATCGCGTCTCGTACGACATCGAGCTGACGCGGGCGAAGATGCGCGCGGTCGGCCTACCCGACTACCTGGCGCAAAGGCTCGAAGAGGGACGCTAGCTTTTCTTCAGCGGCCTCAGGCCGAGCCCAGAGCGGATGCGGTTCGCCTCGAGCATCAGGTCGTCATCGCCGGTGAGGAAGTTCGAGAGGTTGCCCGTCGTGATGCCGAGTCGCTTTGCGGTATCGGCGAGGCCGCCGTTGAGTACGACGAGCACGTCGAGCGCCGCGGCCGCCGCCGGCAGATAGCGCGCGTCCCGGCGGCCGACATCGAGGCGTCCGCGCTTGTCGATGCACGCCTTGACCGTCTCGGGGACGCCCTCGTCTGCGACCGGTTGACGCTGGCGCAGCGCCAGCAGCTGACGCAGGCGGCGCAGGGCGCGGGCGCGGTTCTCGTGCTGGGAACGGCTCTCTTCGGCGATGACGCTGAAGCCGCTGGGCCGGTGACGCAGCCGGACGGCGGACTCGGTCTTGTTGCGCTTCTGGCCACCCGGACCGGACGCGCGGTACGTGTCGACGTCGCATTGGCTGAGCAAGGTCGCTTCGTCCGGCAAGCGCTCCACGGTTTCAGTGTAGGACGGCGGCGCATTGACCGTGCGTCAAAGCGAACCCTAGACTCAGGTTCCGATGCCGAGAGCACCCATCGCGCTTACGATTTCGAGCTCCGATTCCAGCGGTGGCAGCGGCGTGCAGGGCGACGTAAAGACGTTCTCGGCGCTGGGCGTCTACGCGGCGACCGCGATCACGGCGGTGGTAGCCCAGGACACGCGGCGGACGCACGGCGTCGTTGCGATGGAGCCGGCATTCGTGGCGCAGCAGGTCGACTCGATGCTGAACGATATCGGCGCCGACGTGGTCAAGACAGGCTGGTTGGTCAATGCGGGGATCGTCGAGGCGGTAGCCGCCTGCCTGACCAGCGACCGTAACGTCAGAATCGTCGTCGACCCCGCTGTCGTGGCGAAAGACGGCTCGCGTCTGCTGGACGATGCGGCGGTGACAGCGCTGCGTCATCACCTGCTACCGCTCACCACCGTAGTGACGCCAAACGTCGCCGAGGCGGAGGTGCTGACGAGTCGCAAGCTGACGGACTGGAGCGACGTCCGTGAGGCGGCGGCGGAGATCGCTAGCTTCGGGGCGAAGAACGTCGTGATCATGGGCGGACGGCGCGAGGGCCATGTGGTCACGGACCTGCTGTACGACCGCAGGGAGTACCGCGACCTGGCGACGGACCGCGTCCCGACGACGAGCATGATGGGCACGGGCGCGGCGTTCTCCGCGGCGCTGGCAGCCACACTGGCGAAAGGCGAGTCGTTGCCGCACTCGGTGGCGGCGGCCAAAGCCTACGTGACGAAGGCGCTGCAAAACGCTTATGAGATTGGTCAAGGAAGCGGGCCGCCGCACCACTTCTACCGCTACTGGCGCCCACTCATCGGTTAGCCCATGACTCGCCCGTTGGAGCGGGGCGCTGTATCGTAAGGGTGTTGAAAACGTCGATTCAGATGTCCGCCGGGCAGGGCGGCCGAAAATCGGTCGAGACACTCGACCGGGGGGTTCAAAAAGATGGCGCTGCCAACTCGCATCGGGCGGCTTCGGTTGCCGGTACTTTGCTTCGTTGTGAGCAAAGCAGCGGTAAAGGACGGCGACGTAGAGAGGGCGGTGACCGAGGCGATCGCCGGTGGCGCGACTATGGTGCGGATCAGCGGCGAAGGCATGGCCGCGGGCGAGCTGCTGGATCTGGCACAGAAGGTGCACGGCGTGACCAAGGGCAAGGCGCTCTTCGTCGTCGACGACCGCGTCGACGTTGCCGTAGCGGTCGATGCTGACGGAGTCGAGCTGCCGGAGGCCGGTCTGCCGACGCGCGCCGCGCGATCGCAGGTCGGCAAGTACGCCGTCGTGGGCCGCAGCGTTTACGACGCCGAGAACGGGATGCAGGCGACGCGCGAAGGCGCCGATTACGTCACCGTGGGCCCGATCTTCCGAGGCGCGTCGAAGTCTGAGAAAGCGGCAGGCGTCAATCTCCTCAAGGAGATCGGCAAGGACAGCCACCTGCCGATGCTGGCGGCCGGAGGCATCACTGCTGACAAGGTTGGCGAGGTGATCAAGGCGGGCGCTGCCGGTGCCGCCGTGAGCTCGGCGATTGCGGGAGCAGACGACCCGAAGGCCGCTGCGGAAGCGCTGGCGCAGGCCATGAAGGATGCCTGGGCCCCACCCACAGAAGAAGTAGCCGCGACAGCCTAGCCGTATGCCTTCCGTAATTGTCGTAGGCGGCGGTGTCATCGGCTGCGCCACGGCTTACTACCTTGGGCGCGAGGGAGCCGAAGTCACCCTGCTGGAACGAGGCGTCGTATCCAGCGAGGCCTCGGGCGCCGCGGCGGGCATTCTCGCATCGTTATCGGACCACGACCAGCAGCCTGCGTTCTTCCACCGCCTCTGCGAGGACAGCCTGCGGCTGTTCGACGAGCTGCTGCCGGTCCTGGCCGAGACCGGAGTCGACGTGCGACACCGAGCTGCAGGTCGGCTCGAGGTTGCGGTGAATGAAGCTGAGATCGCGCAGCTCCAGGCCCAGTTCGAGAAGCACCAATCTGAGCGCGGCGTACGCTGGCTGCACGGTCGCGAAGCTCGTGCTCTGGAACCGGGCCTAAGCCCCAAAACGCGGGCGGCGATCCTGTCGCCGGACACTCGCTACCTCGACCCGCAGCGCCTCACGCAGGCGCTGGCTGAGTTGGCTCGGCGAGCGGGAGTCACGATTCGCGAACACGAGCCGGCCACGCGTTTTCTCAAGCGCGGCGACCGGCTGCGCGGCGCGAGGACGCGCGGCGGGGAATACGAGGCGGACGAGATCGTCATCGCCGGCGGGCCGTGGAGCATGGCGCTGGCGAACCGGCTCGGGGCGAAAGTCCCGGTACGCCCCGTGAGGGGCCAGATGATGTCGCTGGACGGCCCGCCGGTAGCGCTGCAACACATCGTCCTCGGGTCGCGAGCCTTTGCGCTGCCGCGAGAGGATGGGCAGACTTACGTCGGCGCGACTGTCGAAGAAGCAGGCTATCGCAAGCGTACAACGATGGCCGGGCTGCGCCGCCTGCGCTCCGGGGTGGCGTCGATCGTGCCGGCGCTGGCCGACGCGCCGCAGCGGCTGGCGTGGGCCGGGTTACGTCCAGCCACGCCGGATGCAATGCCGGCGCTGGGCCGCCTGCCGGGGTGGCGCAACGCCTGGGTGAGCAGCGGACACTTTCGCACCGGCATCTTGCTCTCGCCGATCAGCGGCAAGCTGCTGGCGCGGGCGATCCTTTCGGGTTCCGAAACCGGACTGCCTCGCGCGTTATCGCCGAGCCGCTTTTCGCCTAGGGCTTAACAGCAGACGACAGCACCGCCGGCATCGGGACGTCGAGGCCGGTCGCGGTGGCGAAGGCCTGCGCGGCTTCGTTCACGGCCTCGCGGATCGCCTGGATCGCCGCGGGCGTCTGACCCTTGAGCAGGGCTCGGGTGAGTACGGTCCCCTCCTCGAAAACTTCGAGCAACGCGTCGGCGTTGGGCAACAGCCAGCGCTGCGGCAGGTCGATGACGCTGGCGTTATTGAACCCGGCAGCCTCCAGGGCGGCACGCGATTCGACCGGGTCGGCGAATCGAAAGAACGGCGGGCCGGGCGGCAGCGGCACGTCGGGGTCACCCTTAGTTTGCACGGCTTCGAGGATGAGACCGAAGCCGCGCGCCTTGTCCGGCGGCGCCCAGACCGTAAACGCGAACCGGCCGCCGGGCCGCAGCACGCGAAACGCCTCGGCGAGCGCGAGCTCTGGCCGGCTGAGGTGCAATAAGCCGTAGTTCATGACGACGGCGTCGAAGCTAGCGTCCGCCAGGGGCAGCGCCTCGGCGTCGCCGGCGCGGAACTCGACGCCGGGATAAAGGCGACTCGCCATCTCGACCATCGCCGGAGACACGTCGACGCCGGTGACCGAAGCGCCGCGCTCCCCGGCACGCGCGGCCAGATGCCCCGGGCCGGTGGCGACATCCAACAGACGAACGCCACGACCCGCAGCCACCGCGTCCAGGAGCGGGTCGATCGACTGCGAGGTGAGGCTGGTGAACCAGGTCTCGTAGGTCTGGCTGACGCCGGATTCAGACCAGCCGGCGTGCTCCAGAAGCTTGAAGGGCTGGTAGTCCTGCGTCACGTGCTGATCCTTGCGCCTGCTTCTGCTAGTATCGGGGCCGAACACGCCTCAACGGGGGATACGCCGCGATGCCGCTACTCGACATACTCTCCGACCTGGATTCAGTCCTGGAAAACCCGGCCTGGGTCATGTTCGGCCTCGCCGGCGCCGTCGGGTTACTGGGTCTCCTCGCGTTGATTTTCCTCTACCCCATGGGCCGCGACTAGGCCACCTTCTCGACCCACTCTGAGCAACCGCAAACGGGCTGTAAGTCAGACCGTGTAAACCCGCTCGTCCGGGCCGCGCAGCACCAGGGCCCAGGAGCCGTCCGGCTTCCAGAACGGGCCGACCAGGTTGTCGGTGGTGCCGGAGTCGATCTCCTGGACCGCGAGGTCAGGCGTAACCCGCATCGCCAGGCCCGATTCGCCGACCAGCAGCGCTTCGGATTTGCCCGGCTGCCAGGCTCCGCCCAGCACGACCGCTTTGGACTCCCATGCCCGTGTGCGCCACGACGAACCGTCGAAAAGCAGCGCTTTGTTGACCAATGACCCGTCGTGCCGCCAGGCATAGCCCGTGACCAAAGCAACCGACTCGCTGGACCAATCAATTGAGACGAAGTCGTCCTCGTCGTCGCTCGCGAGCAGCGCCTGGAGGTACCGGCCGTCGCAGCGGTAGAGCGGCTGGGGCCGCGGATAGCCGGCGTGGCGGCTGGCGTAGGCGCCGATCAGCGCGTATTCACCGTCCCGACGGAAGGCTAACGAGCGCAAGGTGTGGGCTCGGTCTCCGGGTAGCGGCGTAAGGCCCGCTGAACCGGCGTCGTAGCGCAGGACGGTCCCGTTGTTGCCGACAACCAGCGCGAAGCCGCCGGAGGGGTGCCAGGCGACCCGCCGCAGGTTCTCGGACGTAACCGCGGGCAGCTCATCCATCGCCTCGCCGAGCAAGCGAAAGACAGCGCCGCGGTTGCCAACCAGCAGCGCCGCGGAACCATCCGGCGACCAGGCAACGCCGCGAAAGTTCTGCTTCGTGCCGGTGTTCAACGGCTCCAGCGAGGAGCCGTCCGAAAGCACGGCCGAGCCGTCGTTGCCGGCGGCCAGCAGCACGCCGCCGTCGGGACGCCAGGCGGCCCAGCGCAGCGTACGCGGTGGCTGCCAGTCGAGGGGACGGAAAGCGGCGCCGTCGAAGGCGTAGGCGCTACTCACGGGCCCCGTCCCGAGAGGAAAGCTCGGACCTGCGCGACGTGCTCCGACTCGTCGCGATACACCGCCCGAATCATGCCGCGCAGCGTGATACGACGCTTACCCCACATCGTCACGTTGTCGAGGTCGGTGTCGGCGAGGCCGCGTATAGCATCGACGAACGCGCGCTGTGAGCCGCGGAGCGAGGCCATTAGCGCACCCCAGTCTTCGAGTCGGTAGCGGACGACGAGCCCAGCGTTGATCGTGGCCCAGTCCGTGTCGTGGCGGGCGAAAAAGGCGGGGAGCCGACCGGCACGGAAGTCAGGCAACGCCTCGATGTTGGTGTAATCCCAGCCCACCGTATGCGCGACGACGTCCCTGACGTCCCAGGCTCCGACAAATGCCTCATCACGCAGCGCTGGCGGCACAGAGGAGACGGCCTCGATGAGCTCGTCGCGAACTCGATCGAACTCCGCGATCAGGGTTTCGATTTCAACTCTGGCCTTCGTCTTCGAAGAAGTCATCCCGTGCAACCCAGCGGCAGCCTCATGCCCTGATGCAATCAGTCGGCCCAGTTCGATTCGTGCCAGAAAAGCACCCGGCGCTCAGCCTTAGCCGTGAGCAGGAAAAGGCCGACGCCGATCAGTGCGAGCATGAACACGCCGGCGAACGCCGTCCGCATGTCCAGGTTGTTGTTGGCGATGTAGATGACGCTACCGAGGCCGCGGTCGCCGCTGAACCACTCGGCGACAACCGCACCGATGACGCTGAGCGGGACGGAGAAGCGGAACGCCGCGAATAGATACGGCAGCGCAGATGGCAGCCGCAGGTGCCAGAAGACCTCGGCGCGACTGGCGGCCAGCGACTCGAGCAGCGCCAGCGAGTTCGGGTTGACGGAGCGGAAGCCGATCAGCGCGTTGACCATGATCGGGAAGAAGACGATCAGCGCTGCGATGAATACCTTCGGCATCAGCCCAAAGCCAAACCAGATCGTCAGCAGCGGAGCGATCGCGACGACCGGCGTGACCTTGATCAGGATCGCAAGCGGGAAGATCGAGCGCTCCAGGAAACGCGCCTGCGACATCAGAGACGCCAGCGAGATGGCTATCGCGGCGCCGAGCAAGAAACCGAGCAACGCGCCTTCGAGCGTCTTGAACCCCTCCTCGGCGAAGAACCAGAGGTCCTGATACAGGCGCCCCACAACGCTCGATGGGGAGGGCACGAGATACGGCTTGACGTCCTCGATCTCGATCCAGGCCTCCCAGGCCACGAAGGCAGCCGTGAGCCCGATCAGGGGCGGAAGCGCCTGCGTTGCGAACTTTCGCAGCCAGGCGCCGACGCCGGGCGAGCGGCTGGATACGTCGAGCTCTGGCGCCTCCTGAGCACCGGCGCTGACCCGCGAACGGCTCGTCTCCAGGCTCATGCCAGCGCGTGCTCCCGCAGCGTCCCGCGAAGCAGCCGAGTGTAATCGACGAACGGCTGCGTTTCCTCTATATCCTCGTTGCGTGGTCGCGGCAAGTCGATATCGAGGCTCGCGGCGACTCGTCCCGGCTGCGGCGACATGACGATGACGCGATCGGAGAGCAGGACGGCTTCGGCGATGCTGTGGGTCACGAAGACGACGGTGCAACCGGCCGTCACGGCCTCGGAGCGCCATACGCGCATCAGCTCGAACCGCATGTCGGAGCGCGTGATCTCGTCCAGCGCGCCGAGGGGTTCGTCCATCAGCAGCACGGACGGCGCCGTGACGAAGCTGCGCGCCAGCGCCACGCGCTGCTGCATGCCCCCTGATAGCTGGTGGGGGTAGTAGCCACCGAACTCCCGAAGGCCGACGAGATCGATCAACCCCTCGGGATTTTTACCGGGGAGAGAATCGCGGCGGCCGTTGACCTGCAAAGGCAGACGTACGTTGTCGACGACGTTGCGCCACGGCAGCAGCGATGGATCCTGAAAAACGAAGCCGATTTGCTTCTCACGCTGCGCCTGCTGCGGCGGACGGCCGTCGATCAGAACCCAGCCGGCCGTCGGACTCTGCAAGCCGCCGATGATGCGCAGCAGCGTCGTCTTGCCACAGCCGCTGGGCCCGATAATCGAGACGAATTCACAGCGGCCCACCGTGAGATCGATGCCGTCGAGCGCCGCGAGGGGTCGCTGACCGGCCTCGTAGACCATGTCGACGCCTTCGATAACGATGTGCGCGTCGTTGCTCACGCTTGCCCCGCTCGATAATGTCTATGCCCGTCCATTCTAGTGCAAGCTATGCTGCACGAAGGCCCAGATACGCGAAGGAGCAGCACGTGGCCAATAGCATCGGCGTCATCGGCGGCACAGGGCCGGAGGGTAAAGGGCTGGCCGCCAGGTTCGCGCGGGCTGGCCTCGATGTGATCATCGGTTCGCGGTCGGCAGAACGCGGCGAGAAGGCTGCGGCCGAGGTGCGGGACGTCGCCGGCGGCAACGCGAGCGGCGGCACCAACGCGGCAGCGGCCGAAGCGGACGTCATCGTCATCACGTTGCCGTACTCGGGGCAGGCCGAGACCCTCGAGGCGCTGCGGGATCAAATTGGCGACAAGGTCGTCGTTTCCGCGGTCGTGCCGATGCAGTTCGAGGCCGGGAAAGTCACGATGCTGCAGCCGGAGGACGGATCGGCGGCTGAAGAAATGCAGCGCATCCTGCCACGGGCACGGGTCGTGGGGGCGTTTCAGAACCTGGCGGCGCGCAAGCTCCTCGACGTGGACCATGAGCTGGACGGCGACGTCATCGTCTGCAGCGACGACAAGGAGGCGCTGCAGCAGGTAATCGGACTCGCGGGGCAGATATCAGGGCTGCGCGGCGTCAACGGCGGGCCGCTCTCCGCCAGCCGATATGTCGAGAGCATCACGACGCTGCTCGTACACATCAACCGCAACTACAAAACGCAATCGCACATCAAGATCGTGGGTATCTGATGGCAGTAACGATCCAGGGCATTGAGGGATTGCCGGAGATTCAGCCGGGCGACGATCTAGGGCGGCTGATCGCGCAGGCTTGCGCGAGTCAAGGCGTCGCGCCGCAGGATGGCGACGTCTTCGTCGTAACCCAGAAGGCGGTCTCCAAGTCAGAGGACCGCTTCGTCAGGCTCAAAGAAGTCGAGCCCTCACCGCTGGCGACACAACTCGCGACCCAGTGGGAGAAGGACGCGCGCCACGTCGAGGTGGTCCTGCAGGAGAGTAAGCGCATCGTCAGGATGGACCGCGGCGTGATCATCTGTGAGACGCGGCACGGCCTGGTCTGCGCCAACGCCGGCGTCGACGCATCGAACGTGCCTGACGGACAGCTGATGCTGCTGCCCGCGGACCCCGACGCCTCGGCGCAGCGCATCCGCACTACGCTGCGTCAGTCGACAGGCGCCGACGTCGCCGTGATTATCTCTGACACCTTCGGCAGGCCGTGGCGCGCTGGTTACACGGAAGTTGCCATCGGCGTGGCCGGCATGCTGCCAGTCATCGACTACGTAGGCCAGGTCGACACGCACGGGCGCGAGCTAAAGGTGACGGTGATCTGCATCGCCGATGAGCTGGCGTCCGCGGCGGAAATGGTCACCGGCAAGATCAACAAGGTGCCGGTCGCCCACATCCGCGGCTATGCCGTGCCACGCGGCGAAGGCTCGGCGAAGGAGATCGTCCGAGCGGCCGAGCTCGACATGTTCCGTTGAGAGACTTTCGCAAGGTCTCGGGCATACCGGGCGAGTGCATAATTCGGCCAACCTCTCAGCGCCAGTGACGCCCACCCGCTTGATTCGTTTGATCGAATAGTGACTGCCAGCGCAACCAGCACACTGACCGGACAGAGCAAGATCTTTGGGTGGCACGATGAGCCCGGTGACGCCGTCCTCGCCCAGCCCAAAAGGCGCGTGGTAAACTCGAACCCGTCCATGGATAACGACTACGTATTGAACCTGGATGACATCCTGCATACGGTCGAGACGGCTGATGTCGTCCGCATTCGCTTCCAGCTCCTCGACAGGCGCTTGGTTATCGACAATCGCACCAGCGACGTCGAGGGACCGCTGATCAAGCTGGTTAACCGCTCCGGCTCCTCCGAGGAATCCTTTCGCAACCTCAAGCGACTGCGGCCGCGATTCCCCTTGCCGGAGAGGATGGCCGCGATCTTCTGGCCTAAATACCCAAATACGATGCGGACTACCGGCGTCTGGTCAGCCATCGTGCGGCGGATTGAGGCGACTGGATTCGATGACAGCGTTCGCCAGTGCGACGACGTAATGCGGGAGATGCTGCAACTCGAGCGCCAGGAAATCCGCAACGCGATTTCCGGCGAAGGCTTCCAAACCGTCTGGCAGCGCACCGCTACCTGAGCCCAGGCTATGCATGACGGACCCGCGGGACGCGTTGGAAGGCTGATGCGTCGCGCGCTCGATGACCTGCCTGAGGATTACGCGAACCAACTAGACAACGTCGAGTTCGTCCTGCGCCGGGCGCCTTCGCCGCGAGATCGCAGACGGCTGGATCTGGGCAACTCAATGCTTTACGGGCTCTACGAAGGGGTGCCTCTGACTCAGCGTGGTTCTGGCTACGACCGCGTCTTACCCGACCGCATCACGCTCTATTGGGGTGTCCTAGTCCGCGGCTTTCCGGAAGATGCCGAGCTCGAGGACGAGGTACGCAAGACGCTCTATCACGAGATCGCCCACTACTTCGGGATGGACGAAGACGAGCTTCACGGAACCTCGCTGCGCTAGAATGCGCTTGGATCCGCGATGAGCGCCCTAGGATCGCCACACAATCAAGCGACGGCTGCCTCGCAGCGTGAGCAGCGCGACGACGAAACCGCACGGGTCAGACCAGAGACCTCGATTTCTACGATTGTCCTGACGCGAATCCTGATCGCGCTGATCGCCATCTGGAGCCTGGTAACCGGACTCGTAATGGTGTGCTTCCAGGGCGCGAGCTCGGGCGCGCTTGGCGCCGGCGTCGAGGACGTGGCAGGCCAGCGCTTGCTCGGCGCGCACCTGATCGTGCTTGCGCCGGCTTACGCCCTTATCGCATGGCGTTACACCGAATACCGGGGGCTGTCTTGGCTGGCATTCGCCTCTCAACTTGCCGTGTTCTTCACGGTCGGCTACAGCATCCTGATCGGCGATACGGAGTTTGGCGACGGCATGGTCGCCGTCACCGTGAGCGGCATCTTCATCGGCCTGCTGGGATTCGTCTGGATCAGCGAGCAGCGAACCCTGGCGCGATTACGGCTGGAGGAAGAGGAAGAGGACCTACCGTGGCTGGGTCAGGACGCCGCGCCCGAGGAGCCGTCCGACAGCTCGCTCTAACGCCCTGCCGATCTGTTCCCCCGCTTCGTCAGGAGACGGCAAAGGCCCCTTGCCATCACTCAACGCTTCGATTTCATTGAACAGCTCGATTGCGGTCTCGTAGCCCTCGCCGAGATGACCGGCGAGGCAGACAACGGGGCGTCCAGCCTCCACGGCGACCTCGGCGACGTACTGAGGCGTCTTACCGAAGGCCGTTTGCGCATCGAGGCGTCCTTCGCCCGTGATCACGAGGTCGGCTAGTCTCATGCGTCCTTCCAAATCCGCTGCTTGGGCAACGACTTGCGCTCCCCTGATCAGGTCGGCGCCGAGGAAGGCGATGAGCCCGGCGCCCAGGCCGCCCGCCGCGCCGGCGCCAGGGCGGTCCGCCACCTCGACGCCGAGGTCTCGCTTGATGACGGACGCGAAATGCGCCAACGCCGCGTCCAGCTCCTCGATCGCCGAGGCGTCGGCGCCCTTCTGCGGGCCGTAGACGGCGGAAGCACCCTGAGAGCCGCAGAGAGGGTTCGTCACGTCGGTGGCGCCAACGAAGCGGATGCGTTTCAGCGCCGGGTGTGCGGCCTGGACGTCGATGCGGTCGAGGTCACGCAGCGCCACACCGCCCGTCGCTAGGTCCGCGGCACGAGAATCGAAGAGACGAAAGCCCAACGCCTGTGCCATGCCGGCGCCACCGTCATTCGTAGCGCTGCCGCCCAGGCCCACGATCACCTCGTCGATGTCGCGGCCCAGCGCCGCCAGGATGAGCTCGCCGGTGCCGTAGGAGGAAGCGTGACGCACGGCCTCGGGCGTCAGTTCGTCCGGGCTCAGGCGCAGCAGACCGGAAGCGGCGGCGCACTCGACGATGGCGCGCTTGCCGGTCAGCAGGCCCCAGCTCGCTTCGATGGGACGGCGTCGAGGGTCGGAGGCGCTGGCTGCGTGGCGCTGGCCGCCCAGCGCCGTGAGCAGCGCATCCGTAGTGCCGGGACCCCCGTCCGCCATCGGCAGCAGATCGAAAGTCCAGCCGGGGTAGGAGCGCCGCAGTCCCGTCGCAATCGCTTCCGCGGCTGCGACGGCGGGGAGCGTGCCTTTGAACTCCTGCGGTGCAATGAGTACGCGCAGGTCAGCCATAGATGTCGTCCCAGGCGAAGACCAGGCGCAGGATGCCGGCCGTGGCGATGATGACGGCGTAAATCACGATGATCACTTTGATGCGGCGCCAGAACTGAACCGCCCACGGCTTGCGCAGGACGACGAATGGCGCCAGGCCGACCAGGCTCAGCAGCATGAGTAGTAGCAGCAGCTTCACGCAAAGATGATAGAGGAGTCTCGCGGTGTTATGCTGCACCCGTGGGTGAAATCGCCGTCGCGCTGCTGCTCATCGGAGTACTCTTGGTCGCCGACCCGCGACGCTTGCAGTACGTCATAGACAAAGTGCGCGAGCTCTCGGCGTGGCTGGCTGAGTAGTCGGCCGCTCTCCTCACCAACCAGTCCCCTTTCCTTCGTAATTTAGATATTTTGTTCTATTTCTAACCTAAAACGCTTGACTTAGAACAGTTGTTCTATGATAATGCCCTTGAAATAGAACAAACGTCTTAAAGCGACGGAGTTTCGGAGGCAGAGATGAGACGACGAATGATTCAGCGACCCAACGGCAATCGCTGCCCTGACTGCGGTGGACCCGTCGTGAGCGGCGAGGGACGCCACCTTTGCATTCTCTGCGGTCACACTCACCGCCGCTGAGCACCAGCCCCCGCCTATCTCGCGTCCGGCGTATGCTGGACGCGAGATGACGTATCATCCGCCACCTCCTTCCCAGCCCAACGGCTGCATCCAGACGCTGGCGATCTCGCGAATGATCGTGATGATCCTGGCCGTCCCGATCCTGCTCATACTCGGCATGTTGATCGGCGTAATATTGATCTTCGTCGCCCTCGATCAGCATCCACTACTTGGGCTGGCCGCGATTTTGACGGTCGGCCTCTTGTTGTACCTAGTCGCGAAGTGGGAGCATCATCGCGTCGGACGCGAGCAGCCCTAGTGCTCTGCCGCTCTCGGGACGAATTCGGTAGACTGCCCTCAGATGGTTGCCATGACGACGGTCGCCGCCAACATCGAATCCCTAAAGGAGCGAATCGCCGCCGCCGCCGCGCGTAGCGGGCGCGACGGATCCGCCGTACAGCTGGTCGGAGCGTCCGCGATCTCGAAAGGCGTCACGGATGAAATGATCTTGGCCGCCCTCGATGCTGGATTGCGTGACTTTGGCGAGAACTACGTCCAGGAAGCCCAGCAGCGCATCGCCAGGCTCGATGAACGCGCTTCCAAGGCGACCTGGCACTTCATCGGCCACCTGCAGAGCAACAAGGCCGGCATCGCGGCCGCGCTATTCGACACGATCGAGAGCGTCGACTCGCTGAAGCTGGCGCAGGCACTGAGCCGGCGAGCGGAGAGTCCGTTGCGCGTGCTACTGGAGGTCAACGTCTCCGGTGAAGCGTCAAAACACGGCCTGACAACGTCGGCGATCGCCGCAACCGTTGAGGCGACCGGCGCGCTGCCGAACATAGACCTCGTGGGACTCATGACGATGGCCCCCGAAGTCGACGACGCCGAGCAAGCTCGCCCCGTGTTTCGAACCCTTCGCGAGCTGGCTCAGGCCAACGGCCTACGCGAACTCTCGATGGGCATGACGAACGATTTCGAGGTCGCTGTCGAGGAAGGCGCGACGATGGTGCGTATCGGCCGGGCTTTGTTCGCGGGGACGCCGAGGTGAAGATCGGTTTGATCGGCGGCGGCGCGATGGGCGAGGCGATCGTTTCGGCCGTGATCGAGGCAAGCGTCGCAGAGCCGGCGCAGATCAGCGTGTTCGACGTCAGCACAGAACGGGCCCGCCACCTGAGCACGACTTACAGCGTGACGTCTGCCAGGAGTCCGGACGAGGCCGTCCACGGCGTCGACTTCGCCATCCTGGCGGTAAAACCGCAGGATTTCGCCAATGCGGCGGACGCGATCTCTGGCAAGCTGAAGGGCGCCACCACGATGTCGATCATGGCGGGCGTGACGGTCAAGCAGCTGACGACGACGCTGCGCAGCGAGAACATCGTGCGCTCTATGCCCAACACGCCGGCGCAGATCGGCGAAGGCATGACGGTTTGGACCGCGACGCCCGGTGTCAGCGAGGATGCGCGAGGCGGCGTGCGCCGGATCCTCGGCGCGATGGGTAAGGAAGCCTTCGTCCCGGACGAGAAGTATCTCGACATGGCAACCGGTCTCTCCGGCAGCGGTCCCGCTTACGTCTTCCTGTTCATCGAGGCGCTGACCGACGCGGGTGTGCACATCGGCCTCAGCCGCGACCTGGCGGCGACGATGGCCTTGCAGACCGTGCTGGGCTCGGCAAGGTACGCTGAGGAAACCGGACGTCACCCGGCAGAGTTGCGCAACCAGGTCACTTCGCCGGGCGGCACCACAGCCGAAGCGCTGCGCGCGCTCGAGTCGGGTTCATTCCGTGCCAACGTGACCGCGGCGGTCGTCGCGGCGTACGAAAAGTCGAAAGCGCTGGGAGAGGGCGGCAAGTAGTGGCATACGACATCGTCGATACGACGATCTGGCTGGTAACGATCCTGATTTTTGTCCGAGTACTTTCGTCATGGCTGCTACTGATCTTCGGCCCCTACAGCCCAATCACAGTGTTCTTCACTCGCGGGCCGTTGGGCGAATTTATCTTCACGATTACGGAGCCGATCCTCGGGCCGATTCGCAACATCATGCCGCGCGGCATGATGTTGGACCTCTCGCCCATGATCGCCATCCTGGTCATGCAGTTCCTGATCCGCCCCGTGTTGCTCAACCTCGTCGCCTAGCCGGCTAGACGCTGCCTCACCTCGGCCTCCGTTAACCCCTCGACGCGGAGTCGCTTGACGCGCCCCGTCGCGCCCGAGACGAGCTCAACATCGGACGGCGGGATGCTCAGGCTCGATGCCAGCAGGCGTCGCAACGCGTCGTTCGCGCGACCGTCCACCGGCGGGGCTCGCAAACGCACACGCAGCTCGTCCGCCTGCCAACCGACGATCTCGTCGCGGCCGGCGCGCGGCGTTAGCCTGACCAGGAAGACGGAACTGTGGGCCATGTGGGGAATCGTAGCGTCTCCTCGCTATCCGGTCATTGCAAGCGGAGCGAAGCAATCTCGCGACTACGTCAAATGGGTTGTTTGCCCTATCACGCTCCGTCTCGCGTGTGATGCGAGGTTGCTGTGTCGCTCCTGTGTCGCTTCTCGCAATGACCCACTGACGAACCGCTTGACAGTGGAGAACAGTCGTTCTAAATTGTCGCGAGTCGTACGTGAGATCAGGCTCGTCGCACCCCGTCAAGGCAGGAGTTAGAATATGACCACAATGACCGAAGAACGCACGGATGCCCGCTCCAAAGCCGTGGACCTCGCCATCGGACAGATTGAAAAACAGTTCGGACGCGGCGCGATCATGCGCCTCGGCGAGCAGGCCAACCTGGAAATCGAAGCCATAGCCACCGGCTCGCTGTCGCTGGATATCGCGCTCGGTATCGGCGGCGTGCCACGCGGCCGCATCACAGAGATCTTCGGTCCGGAATCATCCGGCAAGTCAACGTTGTGCCAGCACATCATCGCCGAGGCGCAGAAGGCAGGCGGCCTTGCCGCTTACATCGACGTCGAGCACGCGCTCGACCCTGTATACGCCCGCGCCATCGGAGTCAACGTCGAGGAGCTTCTCGTCTCGCAACCCGATACCGGCGAGCAGGCGCTCGAGATCGCCGAGGCGCTGGTGCGCTCCAACGCGGTCGACGTTATCGTCGTCGACAGCGTCGCGGCGCTCGTACCGCGGGCTGAAATCGAGGGCGAGATGGGCGACTCCCTGCCGGGATTGCAGGCGCGCCTCATGTCCCAGGCACTACGCAAGCTGACCAGCGCTATCGCCAAGAGCAACGCCGCGGTCATCTTCGTCAACCAGCTGCGGGAAAAGATCGGCGTCGTCTTCGGCAACCCGGAAGTAACGCCTGGCGGCCGCGCGCTGAAGTTCTACAGCTCGGTACGCATCGACATTCGGCGCATCGAATCGCTAAAGAACGGTACGACCGTGGTCGGCAACCGTGTGCGCACGCGCGTCGTCAAGAACAAGGTCGCGGCGCCCTTCCGTCAGGCCGAATTCGACATGCTTTTCACCGGCAAGACGATGGGCATCAGCCGCGAAGGCGACATCCTCGACCTCGGCGCCGAGTACGAGGTGCTGAAGAAGCAGGGCGCGTTCTACAGCTACGGCGAGCTGCGGCTCGGTCAGGGCCGCGATAACTCGCGCAACTACCTGATCGACAACCCGGACCTTGCGCTCCAGATCGAGGAAGAGATCAGGACCGTGGCGAAGGCGAACCAGGCCGCCTTCACACCGGTCGCCCGTAACGGCGCATCACCCATCGCCGTTGACGCGGATGACGCGGATGACGAAGCAGAGACAGAGGACGAATAGACCGCATTCTTCGGAGAGCCGGAACTCGTTCGTCCTGAGCCCGTCGAAGGACACGAGCTTCGCTGATACATGAACTTTTTCGTATACATTCTTGAACGCGCAGACGGCTCCTACTACACAGGACACACGGAAGATCTTGGAGCCAGGCTTCAGCTTCATGTCGCCGGATTTCCCCGTGCTTACACTTCTTCCCGCCTGCCAATAGCCCTCGTTTGGTCGCAAGAATTCCCCACTCGCCTTGAAGCCCTTGAGTCCGAAAGGCAGATCAAAGGCTGGAGCCGCGCCAAGAAAAAGGCACTCATACGCCACGACTGGGCTGAGGTCAGCCGGCTCGCGCAGCCCTACAGCGGACGACAGCCCGTCGGCTCCTCAACGTCTATCCGGGACTCGCGTGGTTCGACAGGCTCACCACGAACGTCATTCGGGCCGCCCGCACATTATGGAACAGCCCCCGATGAGTGATCCGGGCAACGTTTGTTCCTTGCCCCCTCCTTCGGGAACCTCGACGGGTCTCTAGCATGCCCACGATAACGGCCATCGAGAAGCAGAAGCGCGGCAGGCGGGCGAACGTCCACCTCGACGGGGAGGATGCGCTCAGCCTGCGACTCGACCTGATCAGCACGGCGCATCTCGCGGTCGGTGCGGACCTGCCCGCCAAGCAGCGGCACGAACTCGAGGCGGAGGACCAACGGCTCGGAGCGATCGAATCGGCCGTGCGCCTCCTCGCCATCGGACCGCGCAGCGAACGCGATCTGCGACAACGCCTCAGCCAGCGCCGCAGTTTTCCCGACGAGGCTGTCGAAGCAGCGATCCGCCGCATGCGCGAGCTGGGTTACCTGAACGACAGCGCGTTCGCGCGGTTCTGGGTCGAGTCGCGGCAGGCGGGCATGCCGCGTTCGCGGCGAGCGCTCGCGTTCGAGCTCAACCGCAAAGGCGTCGGACGAGATGAAATGGATGCCGCGCTGGATGGCGTCTCAGACGCAGAAGCGGCGTACGACGCGGCACAGCGGCGCCTGCGAGCGTTGAGCGGCGCAGACAGGCGGACGTTCGAGCGCCGGCTAGGGACGTTTCTCAACAGCCGCGGCTTCGGTTACGGTGTCGCACGCGCCGCGATTCAGCGTTGCTGGGCCGAGGTGAACGACGAGACGAGCGACGCCTGACTAGGTGAACAAACTCCATTCTATCTGGGAGCGCCCCCGAGATGCCGCAGGCGATGGATGCGCCCCGATCCTTAACGCGACCATGTATTGCCTGCCGAATCGGTGCCGCAATGCCGATCCTTATCTATGCGGAGCCTGCTGCGCGCCATCTTCTGGAGCGTGATGGTCGC
This sequence comes from Dehalococcoidia bacterium, assembly GCA_965197795.1. Taxonomy (GTDB): domain Bacteria; phylum Chloroflexota; class Dehalococcoidia; order DSTF01; family WHTK01; genus WHTK01. Next base: position 2,797,572 of record OZ240228.1, read on the forward strand.
GCTGTTGATCCTCGCCACATTCGGCGCCGTCGGCGTCGTGCTAACTAAAGGCTGGATCGACGCGACCGAGTGTGAGCCGAAGACGAAGTGCGAAACGTTGCCCTTCGACTCGGCCACGTGGAAAGCCTACGGTGACTGGTCCAATCCGGTACGCGTGAAGATGATCGACGACCTCTCGGCAAGCTACGGCGTGCGCGGCAAAACGCAGGCGTGGATCGACGAGCAGCTCGGCACGCCAGAGACAACTCATCCGTTCGGCGAGAAGTGCGACTACGTGTACTGGCTGAGCCCGGCGCGCACGCTTGTGGCCACGGAGTTCGAATGGCTCTGCCTCAGCTTCGCCGACGGCGTCGTTGTCGACGCAACGCTCGAGTACAGCGGCAAGTTGGGTCCGTCCTAGCCACCTGTAGTCCCGGCGCTTCTACTTCGCAGCGGTCTTCGACGTAACCGGAAGACTTCTAAGCGCCCGCAAAACGAAGTTCTGACCCCAGTCCGGCTCATCGAACGCCGCTTCCGGCTCGGGGAGACGGCGCAGCAGCGTCTGAAACGTTATCTGCGCCTCGGCAACGGCCAGCGGCGCGCCGAGGCAGTAGTGGATGCCCTGTCCGAAGGCGAGGTGGCGGTTCGGGCGCCGCGAGACGTCGAATGCGTCGGGGTCCGGGAACTGCGCCGGATCGCGGTTGGCGGCGCCAAGCATCACGAGGACTACCTGCCCCTCTTCGAAGCGCTGGCCGCGGAACTCGAGGTCGTGGTCGACGACGCGAGAGGTCATCTGGACGCTGCCTTCGTAGCGCAGCATCTCGTCGACCGCGCTCTCGATCAGTGACGGGTCGGCCTGGAGGCGCCGACGTTGGTCCGGATTGCGCAGCAGCGCAAGCATGCCGTTGCCGATGAGGTGAGTCGTCGTCTCGTTGCCCGCGATTAGCAGCAGGATGCAGGTCGCGATCAGTTCGTCCTCGCTGAGCAGGTCGCCCTGCTCCTCGGCTGCGATCAGGCCGCTGAGCAGATCGTCTCGCGGCTCGTTACGGCGCTTGGCGATGAGGTCACGGAAGTAGTCGGCGATCGCATTTGAGCTGTCACGGGCGCGGTCGAGAACGCTTTGCGGCTGAAACGGGCCGCCAAGGCCGGCGGTGATGTAGCTCGACCACGCCTTGAAGCGGTCCCGGTCCGACACCGGCACGCCGAGCACTCCTGCGATGACGATCATCGGCAGCGGCACGGCGAGGTCGGCGACAACGTCGAGCGTGTCGGGCCGCGGCAGCGCGTCCAACAGCTCCTCAGCGATCTCATGGATGTGCGGCCGGCTACGCTCGACGACGCGCGGCGTGAACGCCTTGTTGGCCAGGCTGCGTATCCGAGTGTGCGCCGGCGGATCGAGGCTGAGCATCGTCGGCGTCGTACCGAGCGGCCCGGAGGAGAGACGGTACGACTCCAGCTGCTGCACCAGCGCGTTCTTGGCCCGCGTCCGCTCTGAGGAGAACGCGGCGTGGTCGCGCAGGACCTCGAGGTTGTCCTCGTACTTCGTGAGGACCCACGTCTGCATCAACGGCTGCCAGTAGACGGGCGCCTCTTGGCGCAGCTCGCGGTAGATCGAATACGGGTCGCTGCGCAGTCGCGGGTCGAGGGGGTTGAAGTCGGCCATGCTGTTGTCCTTGGACTTTCTCGATCCATGTTACCGAGGCCACGGCCAATGGGCAGCAGCCTCCGTGATGAGGCCGTATCATCCTTGAGGCATGAGCGCGCCCACTATCGCCATTTTCGATTCCGGACTCGGAGGGATGACCGTCTATCGCGAGGTGGTCAAGCTGCTTCCCGGCGCACGCTACGTCTACTGCGCCGACGACGTCTGCTTCCCGTACAGCGAGCTGGACGAAACGTCCCTGACCGCGCGAGTGCTGGCCGTGACGCAGAGCATCGAGAAACGCTACGAGCCCGACCTCGTCGTCGTCGCCTGCAATACGGCATCGACGGTGGTGCTGCCGGCGCTGCGCGAGCGCTTCGACCTTCCCTTCGTAGGGACCGTCCCGGCCGTGAAGCCGGCGGCGACGGCATCACGCAGCAAGCTGATCTCGGTGCTCGGGACGGAGGCGACGGTGCAACGTGAATACACGCGCACCCTGATCCGTGACTTCGCGGCGGAGTGCGAGGTCACGCTGGTGGGCTCGACGCGACTGGCGAGCATCGCCGAAGCCGACCTGCGCGGCGAGGCCGTGGACGACGCCGAGATCGAACGCGAGATCGCCGCCTGCTTCGTCGAAAAGGACGGCAGGCGGACCGACGTCGTTGTGCTGGGATGCACGCACTATCCGTTGCTGATCGAGCGCCTGCAACGCCTGAGGCCGTGGCCGGTCCAGTGGCTCGACCCGGCTCCGGCGATCGCAAGACGAGTCGCTGATCTGCTGGACGGCTCAAAGATCACCGACAGCGGCGCTTCCCCGACCGCGGTGTTCACATCCGGAAAACCTCCGCGGACTGCGCTGGACCGCGTCGGCTTCGTATCTGACCCGCAGCCTCTGACAGTCGAGACCAGTACTTGAGGCGTGTCGCCAGTTCGTTGGACCTATTGACAGAGCATGCTACATTCGAGGGTTGCTGCCGTTGACACGCTAGATTCATCAGCCTATACTTAATTCATCCTGGCCAAATACTGCACTGCGTGTAATTTTGCCCACTCGGATCCAGACCTTAGTTCAGCTTGTCCCGTTTTCTAAAGCCACCTGAGGAGCGACGGATAATGACGCTTTCGCGAGACGTTGTGCGGTTCGGCGATTACATGCCCACCACGGAGAAATGGTATTCGCACATCCCGCAGATCATGGAAATGCCGAACCTGATCAAGGTCCAGCTCGACTCCTACGACTGGTTCTCACGAGAGGGTCTGCGTGAGCTACTGGACGAGATCTCGCCGATCCAGGACTTCACCGGTTCCAAGATGGAGTTGCGCTTCGGTGAGTACTCCTTCGGCGAGCCGAAGTACTCCGAGGCCGAGTGCCGCGACCGCGATGCCACCTTCGCGGCGCCGCTGCGCGTCAAGGTCGAGCTGATCGTCAAAGAGACGGGTGAGGTCAAGGAGCAGGAGCTCTTCATGGGCGACTTCCCGCTCATGACGCCGACCGGCACGTTCATCATCAACGGCGCCGAGCGCGTCGTGGTCTCGCAGCTGGTGCGCTCTCCGGGTGTCTACTTCACGCGTGAAAAGGACTCGACCACGGGACGCGACCTGTCGTTCGCTAAGGTGATTCCGAACCGCGGCGCCTGGCTCGAATTCGAGACGTCGAACCGCGACGTCATCTCCGTCAAGGTCGACCGCAAGCGCAAGATCCCGGTCACCACCCTGCTGCGCGCCATCGACATGGAAGAAGGCAGCAAGGACCAGGACCTGGGAAGCGCCGAGCGGGTCCTGAAGTGGTTCGAGGACATCGACGTCAACCCGGACCATCGCTACCTGGAAACGACCATCGACAAGGAAACGCCCGAGGTCAAGGCCGGCAACAAGCTGCGCGCGCTGGAGGACTTTTACAAGCGCATGCGGCCCGGAGACCCGCCCACGTTGGAAAACGCGCGGACCCTGGTCAACTCGCTGTTCTTCAACCCGCGGCGCTACGACCTGCTGAAGGTCGGACGCTACAAGATCAACCGGCGCCTCAAGCTGGATACGCCGCTGAACGATCGCGTACTCACGGTGGACGACATCAAAGGCATCGTCGCGGAGCTGATTCGGCTCAACAACGGCATCGGCGACACGGACGAGATCGACCACCTTGGCAACCGCCGCGTACGAGCCGTCGGTGAGCTGATCCAGAACCAGTTCCGCATCGGCCTTCTGCGCATGGAACGCGTCGTCCGCGAGCGCATGACGATCACGGACCCGGACCAGGCGACGCCGAGCGCGCTGATTAACATCCGGCCAGTCGTGGCGGCCATGAAGGAGTTCTTCGGCGGTTCGCAGCTGTCGCAGTTCATGGACCAGACGAACCCGCTGGCGGAGCTAACCCACAAGCGCAAGCTGTCGGCGCTCGGCCCCGGCGGCCTGTCGCGCGACCACGCCGGCTTCGACGTCCGTGACGTGCACCACAGCCACTACGGCCGCATCTGCCCCATCGAGACACCGGAAGGCCCGAACATCGGCCTCATCGTCTCGCTAGCCTCGTTCGCCGTGATCAACGACTACGGCTTCATCGAGACGCCGTACCGTCGCGTGATTCGTGAGCTACCGGCGGACTCGAAGCTGCTGCTGGGCCGCACGATCGGCGAGAACGTGATGGATGGTCGCAAGACGTTGGCCAAAGCTGGCGAAGTGGTGACCGAAGCGGTCGCGAAGAAGCTGGCGCCTCTCGGCGTCCAGCACGTCCGGATCAAGCCGTACGCCTCGACGGAGATCCACTACCTGGCGGCAGACGACGAGGACCAGTACGTCATCGCCCAGGCCAACGCGCTGATCGATGAGACCGGCACGTTCCTGGAGCAGGAAGTCGAGGTCCGTGACGGCCAGCGCTTCGAGTTCATGAAGCCGGAGCACATCGACTTCATGGACGTATCGCCGAAGCAGATCCTGAGCACGGCAACCTCGTTGATCCCGTTCCTCGAGCACGATGATGCGCCGCGCGCTCTGATGGGCTCCAACATGCAGCGGCAGGCCGTACCGCTTCTGCGCCCGGAGCGGCCCCTGGTTGCCACCGGGACGGAGCGTCAGGTCGCGGTCGACTCAGGACAGGTCGTGGTGGCCGAAGCCGATGGCGAAGTTATCGGCGCGACGGCCCGAGAGGTTGTGATCAAGTACAAGAAGAGCGACGAGGAAGTCACCTACCCGGTGATGAAGTTCATGCGCTCGAACGCGGCCACGTGCCTCAACCAGCGGCCCGTTGTCACGAAGGGCGACAAGGTCAAGAAGGGCGACACGCTGGTCGACAGCTCCTCCACCGACAACGGTGAGCTGGCGCTGGGACAGAGCGTGCTGTGCTGCTTCATGAGCTGGGAAGGCTACAACTTCGAGGATGCGATCATCTTGTCTGAGGGCATCGTACGCAGCGACAAGTTCAGCTCGATTCACATCGAGAAGCACGAGATCGAGGCGCGCGACACGAAGCTGGGCCCTGAGGAGATCACTCGAGACATCCCCAACGTGGGCGACGAGTCGCTAAAGGACCTGGACGAAGAGGGCATTATCCGCATCGGTGCGGAAGTGCAGGCCGGCGACATTCTGGTCGGCAAGATCACGCCAAAGGGCGAGACAGAGCTAACCGCTGAGGAGAAGCTGCTGCGCGCCATCTTCGGTGAGAAGGCGCGTGAGGTGAAGGACACTTCGCTGCGTGTGCCGCACGGCCAGCACGGCAAGGTCATCGACGTCCGCGTCTTCCGCCGCGAAGACCACGATGAGCTTCCGGCCGGCGTGAACGAGCTGGTCCGTGTTTCGATCGCGCAGAAGCGCAAGGTATCGGAAGGCGACAAGATGGCCGGCCGCCACGGCAACAAGGGCGTTATCGCCCGCATCCTGCCGGTGGAGGACATGCCGTACCTCGCCGACGGGACGCCCGTCGACATCATCCTCAACCCGATCGGCGTGCCGAGCCGCATGAACGTCGGCCAGGTGCTGGAAACCCACCTTGGCTGGGCGGCGAACGCGCTCGGCTTCCGCGCCGTGACGCCTGTTTTCGATGGCGCCGACGACATCAGCATCGAGGACGCGCTGGCGCGCGCATGGCTCGCCGGCCAGGCCGACGCCATATCCCCGGGGCTCAGTGCCGAGTCGCCGAACTGGGGTGAGAACCTGGATGTTCCGGCCATGGAAGCGTACTTAAGCAAGGCCGGGTACGAGTTCCAGAAGGTCTTCGATGAGACGCAGCAAGGCGAGGCGAAACGCGCCTGCCTGGAGATCTGGCTCAAGAGCATCGGTGAGAAGTTCAAGAAGAACGCCTCTGTCGAGGGCCTCGAAAAGATCGCCGAGGACGTGGCGATTCGCCGGCGCCTGGCGGCGCCGATCTTCGGACGCCAGATTCTTTACGACGGCCGCACCGGCGATGCGTTCGACCAGCCGGTTACGGTGGGTCAGATCTACATGCTGAAGCTGGTGCACCAGGTGGAGGAGAAGATCCACGCTCGGTCCACCGGCCCGTACTCGCTGATTACGCAGCAGCCCCTGGGCGGCAAGGCGCAGATGGGCGGCCAGCGCTTCGGTGAGATGGAGGTCTGGGCCCTGGAGGCCTACGGCGCGGCGCACACGCTGCAGGAACTGCTGACCGTCAAGTCCGACGACGTTGTAGGTCGCGTCAAGACCTACGAGGCGATCGTCAAGGGCGATGACGTGCTGGAACCCGGCATCCCGGAGTCGTTCAAGGTGCTCGTCAAGGAGCTGCAGAGCCTCGGGCTCGCCGTCGAGGTGCTGAATGAGGACGAGGAGCAGGTCGTGTTCGCCGACGACGGTGGTGAGGACGTGCCGCAGATCGGCATCAACCTCACGGGCTTCGAGTCCGATGACTTCCTCGGCGAGCGCATTTAGCTAACATTTCGGTCCTCCCGGCGCGCCGGGAGGACATACACGGCCCCTTTCTAGAGGCGGCCGGATAGCGTTGCGGTAAGAGAAAAGGGAGGAACCGTTCGTGGCACTGCTAGAAGTCAACGACTTCAACGCCGTACGCATTTCCCTGGCTTCACCCGAGCAGGTGAGGTCCTGGTCCTATGGGGAGGTCACAAAGCCGGAAACCATCAACTACCGCACGCTGAAGCCGGAAAAAGACGGCCTGTTCTGCGAAAAGATCTTCGGTCCGCAGAAAGACTTCGAATGCTATTGCGGTAAGTACAAGCGCGTCCGCTACAAGGGCATCGTTTGTGACAAGTGCGGCGTTGAAGTCGCGCGTAGCAAGGTCCGCCGCGAGCGTATGGGCCACATCGAGCTGGCTTCGCCGGTGGCGCACATCTGGTTCGTCAAAGGTACCCCGAGCCGTCTTGGGCTTCTGCTGGACATCTCGCCGCGTAACCTGGAGCGCGTCCTATATTTCGCGCAGTACATGATCACGCAGGTCGACGAGCAGGCCAAGAAGCGCGCCCTGGAACACCTGCAGGAGGAGATGGAGAAGGAGCAAGCTACTCGTGAAAAAGAGTGGGCCGAGATGCTCGAATCCGTCGAAGGCAAGCGCGATGTCGAGGTCAAAGAGCTGACCGACCGCCGGGAGGCAGAGTTGCAGGCGCTGGAGCAGGAGCACCTGGCCTCGACGGACGCGCTGATGAAGGCGGCCGTAGATCTGGAGAAGAAGCTGACCAAGGAGGTCGGTAATCCGCAGACAGACGCCATCGAGTTCGACGGCGCGGTGATCGTTCCAGCCGGCGACAAGGCCAAGGAATCGCACGTCAAGGCGCTAAAGAAGACGGTGCAGGAGCACGTCGCGGCGCAGGAAGTCGAATTCAACCGTCGCCGCGCCGACGTGGAACTGGTGGCCGACGCGGCGATCAAGGAGAAGCAAGACACCGCCAACACTGAAATCGAGCCGCTGCGTCAGAAGATCGAAGAGGAGCGCACGGCGGTTCGCAGCCAGTTCACCGAGGAGTTCAAGGAGCTCGATGAGCTGCGCGACCCGGCGGACATGCTGAACGCGGCGAGCTCCAACGGCAAAGTGCGTCTGCTGACCGACGCTGACTTCAAGCGCCTGGCTGACAAGTTCGGCAACGTCTTCGCCGCCGCGATGGGCGCCGACGCACTGCTGACGATCCTGCAGCGCGTCGACATGGAGAAGATGCGCGCCAAGCTGCAGTTGGAGATGCAGTCGACGTCCGGGCAGAAGCGTAAGCAGGCCACCAAGCGTCTGCGTGTCGTCGAGGCCCTGCGCAAGTCAGGGAACAAAGCGAATTGGATGGTGCTGACGGCGCTGCCCGTGCTGCCGCCTGACCTGCGCCCCATGGTGCAGCTGGACGGCGGCCGCTTCGCGACGAGCGACTTGAATGACCTCTACCGCCGCGTGATCAACCGCAACAACCGCCTCAAGAGGCTGCTGGAGCTGGGCGCACCCGAGATCATCATCCGCAACGAGAAGCGCATGCTGCAGGAAGCCGTCGACTCGCTGATCGACAACGGCCGCCGCGGCCGTGCCGTAGCGGGAACCGGCAACCACAAGCTGAAGAGCCTCTCCGACATGCTGAAGGGCAAGCAGGGGCGCTTCCGCCAGAACCTGCTCGGCAAGCGCGTCGACTACTCCGGCCGCTCAGTCATCGTAGTGGGCCCGGAGCTCAAGCTACACCAGTGCGGCCTGCCCAAGCGCATGGCGCTGGAGCTGTTCAAGCCGTTCGTGATGCACGCGTTGGTCGACCGCGGCCTGGCGCACAACATCAAGAGCGCCAAGCGCATCGTCGAGCGGGCCCGGCCCGAGGTATGGGACGTGCTGGACGAGGTTATCAAGACCCGCCCGGTCCTGCTCAACCGCGCCCCAACGCTGCACCGCCTCGGCATTCAGGCCTTCGAACCGGTCCTGGTTGAAGGCTCCGCGATCCAGATCCACCCGCTGGTCTGCCTCGCCTTCAACGCCGACTTCGACGGCGACCAGATGGCCGTACACGTACCGCTGTCCCGCGAGGCCGTCGCGGAAGCGCGACAGGTCATGCTGGCGACGAAGAACCTGCTCAGCCCGTCCTCCGGCGACCCGATGGTTGCGCCGCGGCTGGACATCGTGCTGGGCTGCTACTACATGACCGCGATCCGTGAGGGCGCCATCGGCGAGTACACCGGCAACGGCCAGGGCACGTACGGCAGCTTCCAGGAGGCGATCCTGGCCCACGAGCTGGGGCTTTTGGAGCTTCAGGCCCGCATCCGCGTCCGCGACCGACGGACGCAGAACGAACTCATCGAGTCGACCGTCGGCCGCATCCTGTTCGACGAGTCGCTGCCGGAGGAAATCGATTTCGTCAACGAGCTGCTGGACAGCCGCGCCCTGAAGTCCGTGGTGCAGAACTGCTACACGACGATCGGCATGGACGCCACGTCGGAAGTCGTGGACCGCATCAAGAACATCGGCTTCCACTACGCCACCCGCTCCGGTGTGACGATGTCGGTTTCCGAGATCAAGGTGCCGGAAGAGAAGCAGGCCATCGTCGGGGAAGCTGAAAAGCACATCCAGGCAGTCAACGAGCAGTACCAGACAGGGCTGGTAACCGAGCAGGAGCGCTACGATGCGACTATCGACGTCTGGAACACCGCAACCGAGAACGTAACCGCCGTAATTCAGAAGCGGCTGCCGGAATACGGCTCCGTCTTCCTCATGGCAACCTCGGGGGCCAAGGGCAACATTGCTCAGATCCGTCAGATGGCCGGTATGCGCGGCCTGATGTCCGACCCGTCTGGCCGCATCATCGAGCTGCCGATCAAGTCGAACTTCCGTGAAGGCCTGTCGGTACTCGAGTACTTCATCTCGACCCACGGCGCCCGCAAGGGCCTGGCCGACACCGCGCTGCGCACGGCGGACTCGGGTTACCTGACCCGTCGTCTGATCGACGTAGCGCAGGATGTCATCACCCTCGAGAACGACTGCGAGACGCTGGCCGGCGTCTGGTTAACGGAACCGCAGGACAAGGCCGTCCTGGAATCGTTGCGGGAGCGCATCATCGGACGCTTCGCGGCTTCGACCATGGCGGACCCGAAGTCGGGCGAGGTCATCGTCGAGCGCAACGAAGAAATTACGGCTGAAACAGCGGATGCACTGCTGGCCGCCGGCCACGAGCGGGTGCACGTACGGTCGGCGCTGACCTGCGCTTGCGTCCGCGGCATCTGTGCCATGTGCTACGGCATCAGCCCCGCTAGCGGCCTCATCGTGGGGCCGCGACAGGCTGTAGGCATCATCGCTGCCCAGTCGATCGGTGAGCCCGGCACGCAGCTGACGATGCGTACTTTCCACACCGGTGGCGTCTACGTGGCGGGCGGTGAGATCACAACCGGTCTGCCCCGCGTCACGGAGCTGTTCGAGGCCCGGGTGCCGAAGAACAAGGCCATCATCTCAGAGATCGATGGCGTCGTTGAGATCTCTCGCGAGAGCGACGTCCGGCGCATCCACGTCGTCTCCAGTGAGCTGTACAGCGACCGCTACGACCTGCCGAAGGGCGTCAACGTGCTGGTCAAGGAAGGCCAGCAGGTCGAATCTGGCGCCGTCCTGGCGCGTTCACCGGAGCCGAAGGCCGAGGAGGACGATGGCAAGAAGAAGCCGTCTCGATCGAAGAAGGCCGCGAAGGCTGATTCCCCGGTGACGCAGGTCGTCGCGCGGCTGCCGGGCCGGGTGACCATCGATAAGTCCAACCGCATCTCGATCCTGTACGAGGAGCGGGAGGAGCGCGAGTACGCCGTTCCGGCCGCCGCTCGCGTGCGGGTCGAACCCGGTGAGTACATCCGTGCCGGCCAGCAGCTGACCGACGGTCCGCTGGACCCGCAGGACATCCTGCGCATCCAGGGCCCCGAGGCGGTTCAGCTCTACCTGGTCGAGGAAGTCCAGAAGGTCTACCGCAACCAGGGTGTCAACATCAACGACAAGCACATCGAGGTGATCGTGCGGCAGATGATGCGCAAGGTAATCATCGACTCACCCGGCGACACGACGATGCTGCCCGGCGAGTACATTGACCGCTTTGGGTATGAGGAGTCGAACAAGAAGGTCTTCGCGGAGGGCGGCGAGCCCGCCACCGCGGTGCCGGTGCTCCTCGGCGTGACCAAGGCGTCGCTTAACACGAGCAGCTTCCTGGCGGCCGCCTCCTTCCAGGAGACGACGCGAGTGCTGACCGAAGCAGCGATCTCCGGCAAGACGGACCACCTGATGGGCCTGAAGGAGAACGTGATCATCGGAAAGCTGATCCCCGCCCGGGCGACCATCGACATGCCGCCGCGGCCGGTCGAAGAGCTGCGCGCGCCACGTCACCTCCTCGAAGGAGAGGAGGGCTTCGAAGGCGAGGACTTCGAAGCGTTGGATCTCGAACCAGAGGACATCGCCCTCGAACTCGACCCGGATGCCGAGCCAGAGGACGATGCCCTGAAGGAGCCTGACCTCGCGGCGCTGGCCGCGGAAGAGGACAATAGCTAAACGGCTGTCGACAGCAAGCGCTTTAAGGGGGCCGGTCCTGTGACCGGCCCCCTTCTTGTCTTTCTGCACTGAGGGACGCCACTTGGCGACCAGCCTCTGCTGGTTGATCGTCTAGTCAGACGAGGTGCTGGCGCTGGCCGATCGAAGAAGCGGGGCGAACTCCAACATGTCGCCGAACGGACATCTATTCGCCGCGCCAGCTACGATCTCCCGGCGCACGCGCGGCGGCCCTGAGCTGCCCAGAAGCGCAATACGAGCGCCAGGGGCCCCAACTTGTGCAGGAAGCCGCCATAAGTGTGCTCGCCGGTGATTAGCTGGCACGTCATGGTCTGAAACCGCCTACTACGACGCAGCATGAAGTAGCAGAGCCCCGGAGTGTAGTGGAAAACGTCGCTCAGTATCCTGGCGACGCGGACGTCAGACATGATTTCGCGCTCTACGGCCGCCTCGTATGGGAAGAGGTCGGCATCCATCCCGTCGAGGAACCGCAGGAGACACGTCGCCGCGAGATGACCACTCACGAAGGCGGAAAAGATTCCTTCACCTGCCAGTGGATCGACCAGACCGGCGGCGTCGCCGACCAGCAAGGCGCGGCCGCGGACAATTGGTGTGCCTTCGTCGCGAGTCGGCAGGTGATGACCGCGGATGTTGAGCATCGCGGCATCCTGCAGGTCGTAGTGTTGGCGCAGGGCGGCCAGGTGGGGACTCAGCTTGCCGCCCTGGGAATGCCAGCCGCCGCAGCCGACGTTGAAATGATCTGACTTGGGGAAAGACCAGCCGTAGCCACCCGGCATGCTGCCCAGTTCAAGCGCCAACATGCCCTGCCACTGCTTCGGTGGGTCTTCGCCGTCGTAGGGGAAATTGGCCTCGAGGGCGACGGGAGGATCCGTGAACGGCTTGAGGCCGGCGTATCGTGCCACGACCCCGTTGGCGCCATCCGCGCCGACGACGGCGCCCGCTTCGTACGTGTCGCCGTTGGCCGCGATGCGCACGCCCTCCTTATCGAGCTCCAAGTTGCGCACGATGCTGCCACCGTGAAAATCGGCCCCAGCCTCGGCCGCCGCCTGCAGGAGAAACTCGTCCATACGAAGGCGCTGCGTCATGTAGGCCAGTGGCTGGTGGTGGGTGTATTCGAAGCTCTGACCCAGCCGGTAGCTAAAGCGCACACGGTCTACCACTTGCTCGACGACTGGGGTGAGGTCGACGGGCGCCCGGTCAAAAGCTCGCGCCGTAACGCCGCCACCACAGGGCTTCTCGCGCGGAAACTCGGCTCGATCGAGGAGCAGGACGCGCGCGCCAGCCTTCGCCAGGTGGTAGGCGGTGGTGCTGCCGGCGGGGCCGGCGCCGACGACGGCTACGTCATACCTGGCCACGCACTCAGCATAGCAAGCGCTTCCCCTGGGAGCGAGAGACCCGATCAGGCGACGGCGACGATGGCGGCTACCAGCAGCATCACCTGCACGCCGATGCCAGACAGCAGCAAGACGTAGCCCACCATGCGCTCCCAGCTGTGCAGCAGGACGGCGAGAACAAGGTCAAGCGCCAGGAAACCGAAGGCGGAGCGCGGGATGTCCAGCAGCTCCGACTTGTCCGTGACACGCACGACACCGCCCAGCGAGGGAAATCGTAACGGTACGCTCTGGCTCAGGCCGGAGTACATGTCGAGCACGTAGGCCAGGACGACTCCGAACGCGATGACCATCGCGAGCGCCAGCATGATCGCCACGCGGTCGGCCCAGAAGCTCAGGGCCGACGGGCCCCAGCGGTAGACGGCCTGTCGTTGCTCGACTAGGGGGCCGCGGGACTGGTTGGACTGCACCGTCTGGGCGAAGAACACGGGGTCAGGCACCGAGATGCCGTAGATCTCCGTCTGTGTCTGCACGTAGAGCACCTCGCGTGGCGTGCGGTGGCCGGAGTAGAAGAGCACCTCGCCGATCTGCTCGACCTGCGCGCGCCCGACGTGGTGGCCGGCCCAGTTGATGCCTTCGATCTGGGGGTTGTCGGTCTCTTCTCCCGGCACCAGTCTCTCGATGTTGGCCAGCGGGATGATCTGGTGAATCCCGCCCCAGCGAATATCCAGCGCGTTGCGATCGACCAGATAGCGCAGCGAGGCGCAACCCCAAGTCCAGTAGGCGAAGAGCGCCGAGAGGCAGACGAAAAACCCGCCGACAATCAGCGGCGCGAACTGCCGCATGCCGACATCGAGCGTAAGACCTCGGTAGATCAACCCGATACCGAGCAGCAGCGCCACTGCAACCCCCGCGGCGCCCCATACGGTGCCCAGTGAGTTACCGGGTCGAAAGAGCGTGAAGGACGGCATCGCTAATCCGTGTCCGGCGCGAAAGCCCGCGCCGCGTCTATGGCGTCACTGCCACCGGCATCGACACGGCCGTGCACCAGGAGACGTACTTCGGATTGCGGCCGTAGATGATGTCGAAGTAGAGCAACTGCAGCTGCTTCGAGATCGGTCCCACCTGCCCATCCGCGACGGGCCGACGGTCGACCTCGAGGATCGGCGTGACGTGCGCGGCGGTGCCGGTCATGAACACCTCATCCGCCACGTACAGCTCGGAGCGGTCGATCGTCCGCGACTCCACCTCGATGCCGTACTCAGAATGGGCCAGGCCGAGTACGGTGGCCATCGTCAGGCCTTCGAGGACGTTATCGGAGCGTGCCGGCGTGATGATGCGGCCACCGCGGATGATGGCGATGTTCTCACCGCTGCCTTCCGCGACGTGGCCGTCCGCGTTGAGCAGGATCGCCTCGTCGAAGCCGTTCTCCATCGCCTCCGTCTTGGCGAGCGCAGAGTTCAGATAGCCAGCCGTGGTCTTGGCCCGCGCCGGAATCGACATGTCATCGACGCGTCGCCAGCTGGACGTCTGGACACGAGCGCCGGCGTCGATATCGAGGTAGGGGCCGAAGGGCGCGGCGAAGATCAGGAGATCGTCGTCCAGATCGTGAACCCGCACACCGATCGCCTCGCTGCTCTTGTAGGCCAGCGGCCGGACGTACTGATCCTCGCGGATGCCCGACTTCTCGACGACCTGCTTGATCAGCGCCTCGATCTCGTCATCCGTCTCACCAATGTTGATCCGGCATATCTTGGCGCTCATCCGCAGACGAGCGATGTGCTCCCGTACCTTGAAGAGATAAACCGTGTTGTCGTCTGGATTCCAGTTGCCGCGGATGCCCTCGAATACGCCGGTGCCGTAGTTGAAAGCGTGCGTCATGATGCCGATCTTCGCCTCGGAGAGGGGCACGATCTGCTTTCGAAAGTAGGCGTACGGCGTCGACATGAAGGACTGACCTCCGACTGCAACCAGGGAAATTCGGTTTGGCGATTATAGGCTGCCGCCGAATGGGCGACAAGCTGATCAGGCGCCTGGGCTATTATCTGAGGAATGCCCGCGAAACACCGCCTCGGCAATCTTGACCTTGCGATCCTGTCAGACGGGCTGTTCTACGTGGACGCCGGTGCGACGTTCGGCATAGTGCCTCGCGTCATGTGGGAACCGCTGGCCGGCGAGCTGGACAGCCGGCATCGGCTCTCCCTGGCGCTGAACTCCCCGCTGCTGCGCTCTCAGGGCAAGCTGATCTTGATCGAGACCGGCGTCGGTGACAAAGCCGGCGGATGGCGCAGGCAGTCGAGTCCGGTAGCAGACGGAACACTGCTTACAGACCTGGCGCAGCTCGGCATACAGCCGGAGGAGATCGACGTCGTAATCAACACACACCTGCACGCCGACCACTGCGGCTGGAATACCCGCCTGGACGGCGACGAAGCCGTCCCGACCTTCCCCAACGCCGAGTACTTCATCATCGAGGCTGAGTGGAAGGCAGCGATGGCGCCGAACGAGCGCACGCGGGCCACCTACCTCGAGGACAACTTGCTGCCCCTGGAACGCCACGATCGCCTGCACCTGGTCGACGGAGAACATCAGGTGACCGAGGAGGTGACTATCATACCGGCGCCGGGGCACTCGGCAGGGTATGCGCATGTCGTGCTCTCATCCGGCGGGGAGACCGGCGTCTATACCGGCGACATCGCACAGGTCGCCGTTCAACTGGAGCCCACCGCCTGGGTCTCTTCCTTTGATATCCTGCCGATGGTGACAATGGAGACGAAAAGGGCGATGGTCGACAAAGCCATCGCCGAGAGTTCTCTACTGATCGGGTGCCACCTGCCGTTCCCGGGACTGGCCGCATGACACGCAACGAGCAGGGGCAGCGCAAGTGGCAGCCTGTGCCTGTGTCCGAGGATCGACTTGCCTCAGCGCGGCATGTTTTACAGAATGAGAAGACAGTAATCCGGGAGGTACCTCAGGCATGACTGGAGCCGATGAGGAGTTTAGCCCGCCAGACCCAACCGCCTTTCGCTTTCGCGAATCGGAACGCAAAATCTACACGCAGAAAAAGATTGGTGACGAGTGGGTTGCCGACTGGACCCTGGAGGACATCCCGTCGGACGCGACTGTCACTCACGTAACCACCATCCCGTATCGGGGTGAACGAGTCGTGCTGCCGTCCAAGGATGGCATCTACTCCCTGCCTGAGACCGGCGTGGCCGAGGACGAGACGGCCGAGGACGCGATCAAGCGCGTGGTCTTCGACATGTGCGGCATTCAGGACCCGCGGATCGCCCAGCTGGGCCACTTCACGTACAAGGCAACGACACTCAACAAAACGCTCCCTCCCGGGTCGACGACCATCGACGCGCTGTACGCGCTGGAAGTCGGCTCGTTGGCGGACAACCCCGGCGACGAGAGCTACGAGCGCCGCATCGTGCTCCAGCGCGACCTCAATCAGCTGCTGCGCGCCGGCTACGTCGAACGGCGCAGAGAGTACACGGACGCGCTGGACGTCTGGCTGCTGCAGCGCCTCAAGGCCGCCAGGACAGAGTCCGGCACGGCCTGAACCGCGCACTTTGGCCCGCCTCACCGGACAGTGCCAAACTCAGACCCTAATGCGTCCGCCACTGGGCCAGCTCGATGAGCCGTGCGTCCCGTCAGCGGATCACGGGGACCGTGAGCTGACCGTAAGGCATGACCAGGACCCTGCCGTCGTTGCCGCGCCTGCGGGCGTCTTCGATCAGCTCGCCTAGCGCCGCCGAGGCGTCGGGGGCGTGCTCGAGGTGCGCGGCTCTCGTCTGCTCAGGCGTCAACTTCGAGTGCAGCAGGACGCGCGCCTTCATCTGCACCATGGCCTGGCACTGGATCTGCCATTGATCGTGGCGTGGCTGCTCCGTATGCAGGATGCCTTCGAGCAGGTCTGAAGGCGACGACGCGACCCTCAGGCCTTCCTCGTAGTCGCGGCTGCCGATGCCCTCCTCGCACCCGGCAACAAGCAAGATCGCGCCGCCTTCGCGGACGCCTTGCGCCGCCACCGACATGCCCTTGACCGACTGATACAGCGTCGTGTCCGCCGGATAGCCCATGTTGGTCACGACCACCACGTCGTACGGATGCGGGACCGGCGCCTGGTACTGACTCGCGGACTGCGCTATTGCGGCCGCGTGCGCTGCGTCCATGTCGCCGGCGAAGACGCCGCTGAGACGGCGTCTGCTGTCCAGCGTGACGTTGAGCAGAAAGTCGGGCGGCAGCAGATCGACGATGGCGCGTATCTCCTGGGCGACCGGGTTGCCGTCCATGACGCACCAGGTTGCCTTGGGGTGCGCCAGGTTGGCCGCGCCGTGGTTGCTCATGACGATGTCGGCACCGGCAACGGCGGGCATGACGCCCTTCGGACCGCCGGAGTATCCGGCGAAGAGGTGCGGCTCGACAAAGCCAACCACTATTCGCACGTCGGCTTCGACGTATGCCCGGCAGAGCTCGACCGGGACGCCTTTGCTACGCCCGACCTCGACCAGGGTGGAGCGGTCACGCGCGTCGTGCTGGACGATTGGATAGCGGACGGGAATCTCGGGTCCCAGCATCTCGGTCAGCTCGACGGCCGTGTTGCCGCGATGCAGACCGGTGCCGTTGACGATTGTCACGTCTGCGTCCGGCACGCCTACGGCCGCGAGCTCGGCGAGGATGGGCTCGAGCAACAATTGATTCGGCACAGGGCGTGTGATGTCCGAGATAACGATCGCGACGCGCTGGTCGGCCCGGACGCGATCATGCATTGGCGGCCCCGCCTCGGGCCGGCGCAGCACAGCGACGACTGCGCCCGACTGGTCGGCCAGAGGTTGCACGGCCGACGGGAGCAGCACCGTCGCGCCGTCTGGGACGTCAACGGACAGCATATCGCGGCCGAAAGGCAGATCTACACGCATCGAGTCAAATGCTACGCGAGCTGGGGTGGCGAAGCCAGACACCTCAGAGAACGAGGACGAGAAAGCCGCCGATCATCAGTATCGTCGCGAGTGTGAATAGCGATGCCTGTCCCGGCTTGTCGCCCATCGTGGGACCGGCCCCGAGCGCGAAGGCGGCGAGGTAGGACAGCAGGCCGACAGCCATCATGACCCACCCGACGATCGTCATGCTTAGAGTCTAGCCTGCGGAGCGCTTACGATAATGGCCGCGATGGCTGGTTACATGGATGGCAAGGTTGTGGTGGTCTTCGGCGGCGGCGGCGAGGCGCACCGCGGCGTGGCGGTTGCGCTGGCGCAGGCCGGCGCAGACATCGCCGTCGCGGGCCTGGCACCGGACCTCCCTGCGGAGGCCGCGCTGCATTCCATCTCGAACGAGATCTGGGCCCTCGGACGCCGGTCGACCGTGGTGACGCAGGCGGCGGACGACGCTGGGTCCTTTGCGGCGACCGTGGTCAAAGTAAAGGACGAACTCGGGCGTGCAGACCTCGTAGTGCGCGCCGACGCGATACTCAACACGTAGCACCCCAAAGGCAATCACTTCGCTTCTACGAGGTAAATCGATAGGCGGCGGTCGCTCAGGTGGTTGACTTACCGCCGACTTGTACAGCGTCGACGATCAAGGAGCCTTCGACGATTTCTACACTGACGCCGCCCAGCTGATGCGTTTCGGCGTTGGTCAGAAGGAAAGAGCAGAACTTGCCGCGTGGGTAAGCGCAACGCACCCAGTTCGTCTCGTGCGGACCGGACGTGAAGCCCTCTGGTCCCTCAACCATGCACTCGAGCGGCCCGGTGTCGACGCGTATCTCAGACAGCATCCCTGCCGGGATGTGTGCGGGATAAGACGGGATGACCCAGACAGCACCTTCGTAGCTCTTGTCCTCATCGAACTTCAGGATCACGGGATAGTTGTCCGTGTCGTGGACCGTGCCGCCGGGCATGCCGTTAAGAATCACCTGTACTGTTGCCATGGATCGCCCCTCGTTTAATCCCGAACCGGGTAAGGGCCTATTCTGCGCCTAACTCTGCCCGCTGACTACGCCCGGCGAGGTCAGGGATGCGATCTCAGCATCGGAAAGACCGACGAGACTGCGCAAAACGTAACCTGTGTGCTCACCCGGCTCGGGCGTGGCAAGGCGCGTATGCAACGGCGTATCGCCGAAGCGAATGCGCGGCCCGTCGGTCTCGAATACGCCCTGGCGCGTCGCGACCGTCTCGAAGACGCCACGGGCGCGCAGCTGAGGATCGTCTCGCAGGTCTGCCAGCGAGAGCACCGCCTGGGCCGGGATGCCGCGCTGGTTCAGCTCGGCGGCCGCGGGGCGCGCGTCGCGTCCCGCCGTCCAGCCCGCGACTGCCACTCGTAGTTCTGCCACTCCTGCGTCGGCCGGCAGCGGGCTTCCCACCACCTCGCAGAGCGTCGCCAGCTCCTCCGTCGATCGCACCACGATAGCTATCGACCCATCGGAGCAAGCGTAGCAGCCGCTGCAGGGCAGATCGGGCGTGAGGCGGGTTGCTCCCTTCGCCGCGGCCACGATGGGGACGGTGCGCATGCTGTTTTCCGCTGCCGCCGACGAGATCGTCACCTCTTGGCCCTGGCCGCGAAAGCGCACGTGGAACAGCGCCGTCATCACCGCGCCGGCCGCCACCTCGCCGATACCCGGCTGCTCGCCGCCCCCCGCGATTACACCGAGCACGACATCCTCGCGGACGCCGCGGAACGCGCCATAGTCGAGGTCTCTCAGGGCGTCGTCGGGGCCGTCTTTGAGGACGATGTGGCAGCCGGCAGCCAGTCGTAGAAGCAGATCGCGTCCTTGGGGGACGGACGGGTCGATGACGCAGCTGAACTTGTTGCGGCCGAATCGTGCCATCGCGTCGCGTGACACGCAAGGTCGCTCCACCACGACCACCTCAGCGCCGAAATCGGCCAGCGATCGCGAGGCGACAGCACCGGCAGCGCTGGTCGTGAGGTCGAGGACGCGTATCAGCGGCAACGGCAACGGCAGCATCAGACGATCCCTCTGGCGTGCAGCGCATCGACGTCGGCTGCCTCCATCTCGATGAGGTCGGTGAGGACGTAGTCGGTGTGCTGGCCAAGCAACGGCGCTGGAGTCGACTTGCCGGACGGCGTCAGAGACATCTCGAAGGGCGCCGCGGGATATTCCAGCGTCCCCATCTCCGAGTGTTCAACGGACCGCAGCGGGCCGCGTTGGCGCAGACCGGCGAGGTCGAGCTCCAGTGAGTCAACGCCAGGTGGTGCGCCCGGTTCCAGCCAGGCAAGCACCGGCATGCCGCCAACATCGACGACCTGGCCGTGTTCCGTCTGCGCGGCCTGCAACAGCCCAGCGAGCGCCGCGACGTAAACCTTCATACCGAGCACGTGCTCCAGGCCGCGGTCGTAAGCCGGGCGGGGAGCCTCGGGCTTCAGGACGCCGGCGGCGGCGGCGAGCGCCAGCCCTGCCATGGGCCGGTCGCCATAGGAGCCCGTCGCGCCGTAGCCGGAGACCTGGACGATAACGAGTCGCGGGATGCGTCTTATGAGCGCGTCGGCGCCGAGGCCCAGGTCGTCGCGGCGGCGCGTGGGATGGTCCTCGATGAAGCCGTCAGCGTCCTCCGCCAGCCGATTCAGTACAGCGGCGCCTTCCGGCGTCTGGTAGTCGAGCGTCAGGCCCAGCTTGCCCGCGTTGAGGGCCGCAAACGTCAGGCTGCGCTCGATGCCGGGCTCTCCAGCGTACGGGCCCCAGTGGCGAGCGGCGTCACCCCTTCCGGGTCGTTCCACTTTGATGACCTGCGCGCCATACAGCGCGAAGAGCTGCGCCGCGTAGGGACCGGCGACGCCCTCGGAGAGATCTAGCAGCGTTAGTGACGCGAGGGCACCATCAGGTTCCATTTCGCCGGTCACGTGATGCCGTCTTGAACGAACGAAAGGGTTCGACTCATCCGCAGCGCCTTCACCTCCGCGTCGCTGACCAGCGCGATGACGTCGAAGGACGCCGCGAGGACCGGATCGAAGCCGCGCAGCGAGGGGCCCGCGTTCTCGAAGTCCATGTACTCGTAGGCGCCGAGCAGCACGAGCACTCGTCCCGAATCGCGGACGCCGCCCAGCGTTTCGCTCGCCTCGGACAGGCGACGGCGCAGCAGACGGCGGACGGCGGAGCCGTCATCCGGCTCGAATCCCGGCGGAGAGCCGGCCACCGCCCAACCGTCCGTCAAGCCGTCGGAGCGCGGCAGTCGCTGCAATGACCACGCGTCTTCGGTCTCGAACTCGACGACGTCGCCAACCGCGAGACCCTGGGACAACACGCCGATGTTGTCGTACAGCGCGACCCGCTCATCCTCATCCGTCGTGAAGCGATGCAGGCCACGGCTATCGAGGAAGAAACTGCCGTTGAGACGCTCCGAGATGTCGGTCCAGTACCGTCCCAGGCCGCCGGTGACGGAGGCGTGACCGCCCTCCTCGCGTAACTTGCCCAGCGCCAGGCGCACCGGCAGGCGCACCTCCCCGCTGCGGCCCGAGGCCAGCTTCGAGGCCGTCAGGACAACTCGTCGCACCCATTCCGATTCGTCGGGCTCGCCGTCCGGGAGCTCTGTTTTCTGCGGCTGCCACAGCAGGTAGGAGCCGGGGCGTGTCGCGTCGAGCCGCTGACTGAGCTCGTCGCAGCGTGCGCGCCAGTCATCCGTGGCCTCGAACAGCTCGGACGAGACGATGCTGAGTGACTGGCCGTCGCTGTCGGCCGCCCGCCAGACATCGGCGAACTCGCCGGACGGCGTGAAGGCGCGGTGATAGCGTTCGTTGAGCCAGGCTAGGAAGAGGCGAGCGGCATACTCTCGAGCGCGAGTCATGTCGTGCCTAGATATTCGAGCGCGACTGGCCGCCGTCGACGTTGAGGGCGGCGCCGGTAACCCAGCTAGCGGCAGGCGAACAGAGAAAGACGACCGCGTTGGCCACCTCCTCGGCGGTGCCGAAGCGGCCGGAGGGGATGTTCTGCTTGACGAAGGCTGCCATGCCCTCCGGGTCCTGCTGCACCCTGCGGTCCCAGCTGCCGCCGGGGAACTGAATCGAGCCCGGCGCCACCGAGTTGACGCGGATCCCAACCGGGGCGAGCTGCAGCGCCAGCTGCTTGGCATGCGACGTCATCGCAGCCTTCACGGAGTTATAGGTCGGCGCACCGCCCGACTCACGTCCGTAGATAGACGTTATGTTAATTATTGAGCCGCCGCCGTTGGCCTTCATGTGCTCGACCGCTGCCCGGCTGGCGCGGACCGCAGCCATAAGGTTGACGTCGATGGCCGCCTGCCAGGTTTCGTCATCGTCGCCCTGGCGCGTTCCGCCGGCGTTGTTGACCAGCGCATCCACCTTGCCAAGCGTATTCGCCACTTCATCGACGAAAGCCTCGACCTCACCGGGCCTCGCTACGTCGACGACGCTGGCATGAACTCTGACGCCTTTGGCTTTGAGCTCCGCCTCGGTCTTGCGTAGCTTCTCTTCGCCGCGGGCGCAGATCGCCACGTTGCATCCCTCGGCGGCGAGCGTCAGGGCGATGGCCCTACCGATACCACGGCTGCCTCCCGTCACGATGGCAACCCTATCCTTGAGACCGAGATCCATGGGACTCCCTCAGGGTTTCAGATTCATTGAGAATGCTCCAAGAACACGGGAAACCTGATTCTAGCACGCCCTTTGGTGCAGGCATCTAAACATAATCGAGCTTGCGCGAGCCCGCCAATGTGCTAACTTGACCGCAGATCCCCCGTCCGTCACACCGTTCCTCAGTATGAGATAGCGCAGTTTTAACTAGATTGACGATAGAAACTGACCGCCCTGCGACCGGACAGTCGCAGGCAAGACCACGGACGGGTGAGCTCGGCAATACGTTGTCGCGGGCTCGCCGGGCACGTGCTATTACGCTCGAAGACGTCGAGCGCGATACACACGTCTCACGACGCTATCTCGAGGCGCTGGAGAACGAAGACTTCACGATCTTCCCGGCGCCGGTCTACGCTCGCGGGTTCCTGCGAACCTATTCGCGCTACCTTGGCCTCAACCCAGATGAGCTGATCCGGATCTTCCCCAACGGCGACTTGATCGTAGACATCACGCCACTGCCGACGGTCGCGCGGCCGCCTGCGGAGCTGATCAACGTTAACTGGCTCGTAGCCGGTCTCGTCGCCATCTTCCTGATCGGCGCCGGGCTGCTCCTGCTTCAAAGCGGCGACGACCCGGCGCTGACCAGCCCGCTCGACGAGGTGGCGTCCACTTCCCGAACCGGGACCACTGCCGGCGGTGCTGTCGACGCGCCGGCTTCGAGCAACGCGACCGGGCCGATTCAGGGCAAAGCGATCGGCCCGATACGACCCGGCGTCTACCCTGACTTCGTCGGGGCAGACCTGCCGAGCACCGTCTCGGTCCTCTACGACAACCAGATGAACTTCGTCATCGTCGAGGTCTATAGCGATGACACGCCGGAAGGCCTCGTGATCAGCCAGAAGCCGGACGCGGGCAGCAAGGCAGACGAGGAGACGGCGATCACTCTGACCGTCAGCAAGGGCTCCGCTTCGTCACAATAGCGCCACGGCCTCCGCCGCCAGCGCGGCGAAGACCACGACCGACCAGGGCGGCGCCTTCCACAACGCCAGCAGGCCAAACGCGGCGACCGCAATGGCGAAGTCTTCAGGCGTCAGCACCGAGCTGGTCCAGACCGGGTCATAGAGCGCCGCCAGCAGCAGCCCGACGACAGCCGCGTTAACGCCACGCAGCGCGGCCTGGAACGCCATGTTGGCACGCAGCAGCTGCCACAGGGGCATTCCGCCCACGATCAACAGGAAGGACGGCAGGAAGATCGCGGTCAGCGCCACGACGGCGCCCAGCGCGCCCGAGGGCGCAGGCTGCATGACGGTACCCAGGTAGGCGGAGAACGTGAATAGCGGGCCGGGGACGGCCTGTGCCGCGCCGTAGCCGGCCAGGAAATCGTCCTGCGTCACCCACTCGGGCTGCACGACCTCGCGCTCGAGCAGCGGCAGCACGACGTGGCCGCCGCCGAAAACCAGCGAGCCGGTGCGATAGAAGCTGTCGAACAGCTCTACGGCCTGGCTTTCGGCGAGCGACGCGGCAACCGGCAGGCTGACGAGGAGCCCGAGGAAGAGCACCCAGGCGACGATCGCGACATTTCTGCCGATGATGGCGCGCAGATGCACCTCCGCGGCTGACGCCGACGAACGGAACAGGAGCCAGCCGGCCACGCCACCCAGCGCGATGACGGCAACCTGCGCGCCGGCTGCCGTCCAGCTCAGCAGCAGCACGGCGGCAACCAGCGCGATCGTGCCGCGTTCGCGGTCCGGCGCCAGGCTTCGCGCCATGCTCCAGAGCGCCAGCGCCACGATGGCGACGGCGGCGAGCTTCAAGCCGTGCAGCCATTCGGCGGATTGAATGTCGCCGATCTCGCTGACTCCGTAGCCGAAGGCAACCAGGGCTAGCGCCGAGGGCAGCGTGAAGCCGATCCACGCCATCAGTGCACCGGGCATCCCTGCACGCATCAGGCCGACGGCGATGCCCGTCTGGCTGCTGGCGGGACCGGGCAGCGCCTGCGAGAGTGCAACGACCTCGGCGTACGCTTCTTCGCTCAGCCAGCGACGCCGCTCGACGTACTCGTGGTGGAAGTAGCCGAGGTGCGCGACGGGGCCCCCGAAGGAGGTGAGGCCAAGACGAAGCGCCACAAATAACACTTCCAAGGCGCTGCCGCGGTCCTCAACCTGGGAGTTCAAGTCCAGTTCCTCGCTGTCCAGAGGCCCCAAAATGCGTCCTGGTGAAGTGTCCGTGCACGATTGCGCACTTGCAAGCTTTCGAGACTGCGCCCGTTGTGCGATCGAGTCGATTATTCCTGTAAATGCTAATCGGAGCGTTCGCCGAGGCCCAGCACAGTCCGCCGTAGATTCGAAGTGTCGGCATTATGTTCAGTCATATCCGCCTCAATTCCGGCCAATTCGCGCCCGTGGCTGTCAAATGGGCTGTCAAAATCCACTGTCGCCAAGGCCGTCAAAGGGCGTTCTAGCGGTCCCCAAGTACCGTGTCCACGGCATCAGCCGCCTTGCGTTGCATGGTCGGCGTAACGTGGCTGTAGAGGTCAAGGGTGATGCCTACCCGACTGTGACCGAGCCGCTCAGAGACGATCTTGGGGTTTACATCTTCACCTAGTAGCAACGTCGCGGCAGTGTGTCGCAAGTCGTGGAAGCGAATCGCGGGTAGACCGGCCCGCTTGAGCAGGGGCTGGAAGAACCGGCGCCGAAGGTTGGTTGCCTCCATCGGTTGGCCCAGCTCGTTTGTAAAGACGAGGCCGTGATCCTCCCATGCGGCGCCGCACAACAGTCGCTGGGCTGTCTGGTTATCTTTGTGACGCGCCAAGGCGTCCACGGCCAAGCCGCCAAGGGTAACCTGCCGTCGGCTGCCAGCCGTCTTGGGAGGGCCAATCTCTAGCGTACCGTTGCTCGACCGATACAGAGTACCCACAACACGAAGGGACCTATCCCCCAGGTCAACATCCTGCCATCGCAGGGCCAGCAACTCGCCTTGGCGGAGGCCAGCGGTGAGGGCAAGAACATAAAGGGCCTCGAAGCGGTCGCCGCGAGCAGCGTCAAGAAGCTGCCTCGCCTGGTCCACGTCCAGCGTTTGCATCTCCTTGTGGTGGTCTCGGGGCGGCGTTGCGAGGTCGGCCACGTTACGGGCAACCAGGTTCCAGCGGAGTGCTTGTTTGAGGGCGCCGTGAAGAATGGCGTGAAGCTTCCTTACGCTCTGGATGCCTAGTCCAGCCTTGAGCCGCTGGCTGTAAAGGTCTTGCAGGTGCTGAGGGCTCAGCCGCGCCAGTCGGTGATGGCCCAGGTAGGGGATCGCGTGTACACGCAACACGGTCTCGTAGGTTGCATAGGTTTGGTCTCGCAAGGACGGCCTGACACTTTCCAGCCAGCTCGCGAGAAAGTCCTTCACCGTCTGACGCTCGGCAACGACGGGGAGGCCGTCCTGAAGGGCCTTGACCGCGACGTTGAGTTTCCTGGCGACCTCCTGCCGAGTGGCGCCGTAGTAGAACTTCCGAACCCTTTTCCCGCCTTTGTAACCGACGTGGACGGCACCAACCCAGCGGCCATCTTTCGCCTGGTAGATGGAACCCTCGTTACTTCCTCGTTTCGTCATTTTCAGCCTCCTTCTGCTTGTTCAACTCTTCCAATTCCTTTTGCCTCGCCAGCTCTTCCAATTCCTGTTCGGCGGTATCCCTCCCGCTATCCCTCAGCGCTTCCACCTTCACTACCCACTCTTTTCTTGCCTTTTCAGCTTCGTAGAAGTCCTTGAGTGGATACAGCCTGGGCTCAATGCTTCCTTTCCTTACCGCATCCTCGTAACGCATGACTTCCCCAAGGTCGCGCCAGGGAGCAAAGGCGAGATAGGCGTCGGCACCTTTAGGCTCCAGCCCTCGCTCGTCCGCTAAGAGGTATTCGACCGCAAGCTCATAAAGGTCCCAGAGCGTGAGGCACGTTATCGGCCAGTAATCGTCAGGTATGAGACGCCTAATCCGTGCGATCTGCTGGGCCATGGCCGTAGAAAACGAAGGGATTCTCCCGTCCGAGCGTTCTATGACCTCCCGAAGTACAGGCAGCACAAGGGCTGCCTCTTCGTCACTAGCCTTTGACAACGCCCAGGTATCGGTCGGCGCAGGAGGTCGAAACTCCTTGAGCAGGTCTCGCAGTGTCCGCTCGGAAGGTACAGCCTTGAAGCCTTCCTCCCTGAGCTGATCTTCAACAACCTTCGCGCTTGCTCTAGGGTCTAGGAGGGCAAGCTCCTTTATTCGATTCATAACCTCCAATGGCCAAGTACGCCCCCGGTTACGTGTTTGCCGGATGTCGCCGCTCTTTGCCGTTAATTTGCCGGTCAAATGCCTTACCGCCGCCGTTTTGTAGTGCTACGCTGCCATTGTAGCGGATTCGCAAGTGTCCGGTCAATCCCTAATCCGCCAGGAGGATGTTATGAACGCCACCCCGCTTTGCGTCACGCCGGAGGAGGCCGCCAGGGTTCTTGCCATCGGTCGCACCTTCGTGTACGAGTTGCTGGCTTCAGGCCGAATCGAGTCGATCAAGCTCGGCCGCCGACGCCTCATCCCGAGGGAGGCACTTGATCGCTTTGTGGCCGAGGAGCGCGAACGGCAGGCCGCCGAGAGTGGGGGCCTGGGTGACGACCGAGATCGCTAGCCTCATAACCGGCTTCATTCCTGGCGATTCCTTCGAACGGTTGATCGCCACGTTGCGCCACCGCGAAGAAAGCGCCGGGTGAGCATTTGGCCTTAAAATTCACGCCTAGCAAAGAGGTCCCTCTTCCCGATCCGAATCAGGCCACGGGCTTTCTAGGGGCGTTCTTACCACAACCCCCTGCCTTGGTTCTGCTCGTCGGGGAGTCGAGTGCTGGCAAGACCGTCCTCGGCTACAACATGGCGTTCGCCATCGCCGAGGGTCGGGAGTTCGTCACCGGCCTCACGCCAGCCAGGGCGCTCAAGGTGCTCTACCTCGATCTCGAGAGCCCCGAAACGCTCCACCGAACCATGGTCGAAACGATCGGTCGAAGTGAGGGTCTCGGCGTTTATGACGGAGCTGACCGGCCTTGACAGCAGCTCAGTGCAACAGGAACTCCTTGCCAAAGCCAAGGAGTGGGGAGCCGGGGTCATCATCATCGACCCGGTTCCGGTGGCCTGGCCGGTTGACGACGAGAACGCCAACGCCATAGCCGACCAGCAGTTCTCGCGCCTGAAGCAAATGGCCGGCGAGTCCGAATGTCTCATTATTGCGATGTGGAACATGGGGGAGGGCCAGATGAAGAAAAAATTCAAAGCGCGAGGTGCCACGGCTCGTATTGATCGCTCTGACGTTGTCTTGAACTATTCCGGGGACAAAGGGGACAAAACTGATGTGCGTCAACTGGAAATCGTCAAGTCCCGTTGGCCCGGATCTCTAGGGCAGAAGCTTAATCTCAAGTTCGCGCCCGACGGCCTTGGCTTCCAGGCGGGCGATGCAGGCGACGACAGCCCTACGAGCAAATACGCCCGGTTAAGGGAGCGCCTTCCAGACATCGTGGGTCAGCGTAAGAAACGCCAGGAAATACACAACCAGGTGAAAGCAGAAGAACTCGGCTCAGGCAACGCCATTGACCAAGCGCTCGGCCAGCTCGTGGATGAGGGTGCGCTCAGGCGACCCGAAAGGGGCACGTATGAACGTGTGCTAAGGGTCTGAGGACTAACCGGACGTTGCCGAAGCCAACCCTATGCAAAACCGTTCAACACCCGTTTGTTGAAAGTTTAATCCCTTAGGGTTGGGGTCTTCAAAAAGAAACTACACCCACCTAACGTATTTTTTTAACCCTATATATAGTTCAAGTTTTCAACAATTCAAAAACCAAAAGGTGGGGAACCCCCCATCGCTTCTAAGGCGTAGGAAGGGGAAACCCTAAGTCTGCCCTAGACCGGAATCACCCCTCCCTGCTCATTGGACTAGACATATCCTAACCCGTTCGGCCCGCTCGGTATCAAGTCGTACCAGCGGTGACAGGGTAAGGACGCCTACCGACCCAAAGGGCGTTGCCGACGGAAACACCTAGGGCTTCGGGCAGCTGGGTGATATCAATGCGTGCTGAGCTGAGAGCTTTAGGCGCCGACGGAGACGCATCCCTATTCGGGATGAGATAGAGCTGGCTCTCTAACTCTAGGCACCACCAGCCCTCCTGGGTCGAAGGTGGTGCCAAAATTGCCAAAATGAATCTGGAGGAGGTGACTTTTAATCCGTCGGTCCAGGGTTCGAATCCTTGAGGGCCCACCGGACTTGACGAGATCAAGAACTTTCACCTTGAGGTTCCGGTTAGCTCTGTAACTGCAAGTCTTATGCAGTTTCCGACTCGCTGAGAGTGAAGAGTCAGAAATGCCACAGGCTCCACTTGCGCACGTTGCAGCCCCTGCCTGTTCGGAAAAGCCTGGCGCAACCCGGACGTGCTGGAGCCCAGCCGCGCCTTCCTGTGATTCGCCCAGAACACGCTCGTGCAGCTTGGATGGCGGGTTCGCGCGAAGTATGGTTTGATCTTGCAAGAGTGGAATTCATACGGGGTGAGACATGCGTATATCTGAACGTGGACAAATCACAATCCCAAAGCGGTTCAGGGACCGCTTTGGGATGAACAAGGACGTGGAAGTCGAAATCACGCCCACCGAGCACGGCCTGCTCATTCAAAAGCGGGCGGCGGCGCAGCACCCGGTCGAGAGAGTTAGTGGAATCCTTGACGGCACTTTCGACGTTGACCAGTACATTGAAGAGATTCGGGGAAGATGATTACGTCGGTCGATACCAACGTACTGCTGGATGTCTTCGTGTCCGGCGCACCGCACCATTCTCAATCGCAGAAGTGGCTCATCGGTGCCTACGACAGAGGAGCAATCTTGGTCTGCGATGTTGTCTACGCGGAGCTTGTTCCGGCGTTTGATAACCGCTCCTCGCTGGATAGAGCCTTGGGGGAGATCAATGCGACGGTCTCCCCAATTAACACGGCCATCGCATACGAAGCTGGGCTCTGTTGGGCACGTTACCGGCAGGCGGGCGGGTCGAGCGAACGCATTATCGCCGACTTCCTGATTGGCGCTCACGCCGTTGTCAAGGCCGACACCTTTCTGACCCGGGACAGGGGATTCTACACTACGTATTTCCCAGAACTGCAAGCGCAGTAGAAGACCTAGAAACTGCGGCGATTATCTACTTGATACAACGGAGGTGTGTTCATGTTTGAACTCAAATTCGACTTTGACACTGGCTATTGGGCGTTCTGGGAGCTCGGCGACGGGAATGTTGACCAACTTGAACTCGCTACCTATCTGGATCGCCAAAACCTCACGCTGGGAGGCGCAGAAGGACTGAAACTTCTGTGCAAAACATGTCAGGCCGCCGCGGAGCTTATCGAGGTTAATCTCCAACCTGAGCTGATTTCGTGCCCCTCGTGCGGGATAAAAGGGGGCGCGGACGCAATCTTTGAGGAGGCACGCATATACGCGGTCTTCGAGAAACGGCGCAACAATGCCAGGGTGAATCAGCGTGGGGTCCATACGGCAGACTTGCTTGGTGACATCAACGACTACTTGAGCGATGAGCGTGCGCCAGGAGTCCCCGCCTTCATCTTTAGAGAGAATGAATAAACCCGATGATGACCGAGTGAAGAAGAGACGAGCAGCTCGAACTAGCTGCGAGGCACCGCCTGAGGCTTGCCGGGGAGATTTGAAACAATTGCTACCGCACCGTAGCAAACTTGGGAGGGATAGAGATGGCTAACTCGCGTTATGTGGCTAGTCTCGCATCGGAGGATCTGCAAGCTCTCCGTGAACAACTCCATAGCATCCAGTCCGGCAAATGCTACATATGCCGAAGACCGGTCGACCTTCAGCTGCATGAGGGTTCCTTAGAACTTGACCATATTGAACCTCTAGCGGTAGGAGGGAAAGACACTGATCTTAATTTGGCACTGACGCACGCCATCTGTAACAGGAATAAGGGAGCGTCTGATCTGAGAGCGGCTCGATGCCTCGCCGAACTCCATGAACTGGAACAGGCTGCGAAGGATCGTGGGGACAGAGGAGCTAATCTTGGAGATGTGCTTCAGAATTATGGCGGGGCCGAAAGATCGCTACGTCTTAAGCGAAACGGCTCTCGCATTGAGTTTTCGTTTCCTCATGCCGGCGATAACGGTATCCACATGGCTCCGCTCTATGAGGACAAGCTAAGTGGAGCACAGTATTTCTTTGCGCTCGTTCCCTTAAAGTATATCCACCACGATGACGTGATCAACCCACGTTCGATAGGGTCGAACATCCGGGGTCTCATAGAAGAGTTTCTGAAGGAGCGTCCTCAACTGCATGTAGGTCTTGCGTGGTGGACGCCTGATAGCGACGACGCAGGGAATCTGAAACTGTTCGATGGGCAGCACAAGGCCGCGGCACAAATTCTCCTGGGCGCTACAGAACTGCCTGTACGGGTGTTTGTAAATCCATCCGTGAATGTGTTAATTCAGACAAATACCAACGCAGGCAGCAGCCTGCGACAGGTGGCGTTTGATAAAGCGGTCATGCGCCATCTCGGTAGTACTCTTTATGGAGACCGCCTGAAGCAATACCAGAAGATGCACAGCCTTTCAGAGGATGACTTCTCGTTCAGCGAACAAGACCTTGTTCACCACTTCCGGGGCGAACGTCGCCAGATGCAGCGGTTCATCATAGACGCCCAGAGGAACGCGATTGCACGCAACAGCGATAACCGCTTGCTTGAGTTCATCGAGTGTCCGGTAAGGGAGCCGACCGGCCGATGGCCTACTCAACTGTTGATAGGGCATTCTTCCAATTGCTTTACCAGAATGCCCTCAGTACCTCAATAGATCAGGGCACTGAACGAGGACTTGAACGTAGGCAAATGGCGTCTCTGATGAATGCGTTCGCTGACACTTTCTTTGTTGGACAGTGGGACTTCGACATCGGTGGAAGACAGCTTGAAAGCAGAATCCAGAGAGGCGAGAGGTTCCCCGCTGAACATCTACGAGCTTGGAGGATTTCGCGTGAAGAAGTGGCTGTAAATGTCATGCGATGGGTTCGGTTGGTGATAGAAAACTACAATGCGGTTACTGGAAAACAAGTAGAACGTGAGCGTTTGTTTCTCGAGGAGTTGCCCGATTTGCTTTGGGGGAATATCGCGATGTTCCTCAGGAGGCTTTCTGAGCTTACATGTTGGACAAACACCGAGCTTAGTTCGTCAGTGTTCGGCCCTAAACAGAACCTGGATTATTGGGAATCAGTATTCAGAACCGGAGAGTCCCCAAGCGGAACCGTGATTCTCCCTCGTGGGCTTGAACTGCAGGAGATGATTGCCCAGATTTAGGCGATCCGACCACTGTTTATAGAGTGATTGAAAAGAAGACGGGCCGAAAGGAGCATTGCCGCGCATCGTTCCAGGTGGCCATGCGCGGAGTGCGCCTCCCGCGAAGATGAGACCCAGCACAAGAAAAATACGCCTGTAAGAGTAGCTAGGATGTGTAGCACTCCGGCTCATCCTCTGAAGGCTTATCCCACCACTCCTCTCCAGTCTTCTTATCCCACCAGCCTGACAAGCGCCCTGCAGGATTATCATCCTCGCCACGGTGAACCGCTCGATCCTTCGCCACGATCCAGGCGCGCCGCTCCTGCGTTTCCCCGGTAATGAACCATTCAAGGGCTTCGTGGAGTGCGCCGCCTGGGCCCAGCTCAACACCGGCGTACATCGCCATTTGTTCCCGCTCGCTCGGCGCAATCTCTTTCTCTTTAACAAGCGTCTCGATCTCCTCGGCGGCAAGGAGCGCTGCAATTCCGTGCCACTGGGCGGCGTTCACGTCCTCGGGCGTCGATGAGAGGCTGTGCCCAGTACTGCTGCTTGATTGCCCTGCGCAGGGCGTCGCTGGAATAGCCAGCGTCACACATCACATAACTGGGTTTGAAGGCGTTGCTCGTGAAACGTGCTTGCTGCAAGAGGGGAGTAGCCTTCTTGATGTCGTTGACATTCCCGGCGGTTACATCGATGGCGAGTGGCAGTTCGTAAGTCGTGTCGCAGAAGATATGAACCTTGTAACCCCAGACGTACTTCTTGTTGCCCTCAGTGTTGGTCTTGACGCACCAGCCAGCGTCCGGGTCAGAGACTTTGCCAGGCCGTCGCGGGTGCCGCTTCACGGGACCCTGTGTTCGCTTTCCCTTCTGGCCTGCGTTGGACCATCCTTTGACGTCAGTAGCGTCGATGGCGACGGACTTGCCGAAGTCAGGCAGGGTATCGTACAGCGCGAGTGTCAGCTTGCGGAACACGTTCTTGACTGCCAGGGAGTTCCAACGCTTCGAGAGTTTGGTACCGAACCTGCTCAACGTTGGCCGGCTTGGCATCTCCATGGCGATCCCGCACGCTTCGGCAACGAAAGGATTGTCCCGGAGAAGTCTTAGTAAGGCGGATACGGACTCTAGGCCGAGAGCGTAATAGGTAACGAAACAACGCCAAAGGATTTCGGCGTCGTAGCCGGGTCGCCCACGGCGGTGTGGCCCTCTGAGGTGAGCTAGTAGCTCGTCATCTGGCAAAGAGTCGAAGAGAATCGTTAGACGCTCAACTATCGGTGGCGAACCACGCCGTTGGCGAGGTGTGGTAAACTCAAGTGCCTGCACGGGAGAGACCCCTTCCGTGTGTGGAAGACACCGAACGGTGTTGGCGCACCCTCGGTGCCGCTAAGACTGGTGCCCTAGGGGAGACTCGAACTCCCAATCGGGCGGTTTCCGAGACCGCCCCCCATCCCACGGGCTAGGGCGCTGGATGTCATGACGGCGGAGCGGGTACTTTTGCCGGTAACGCTCCGCCGTTTCCTTTTCGCTAGGGCATCACCCCCATCTGTTTCGCATACTCGCGAGTTGTCATCTCCCGATTTGGAGAGAGGGCGTAGATATTGGGGCCGGTGCGAACGTAGGTGCCCTTCTGCGTTCCACGTACAAGGGCTGTCACAACGGTCGCCTTGGGGTCTTTCTGAGAAAGCGCCATACCGCGTTCTTGCAGAGCTTCCAGCAGATCATCTGCATGCAGCGGTCTCCCAACTTCACGCATGACCTTCTGGAGCGCATCGTTCACACTGAGATCGGCGAACTCGCCGCCACCGATCAGCCGCTGACTTGCCTTCTCCGCAAACTCATCCGGCTGTTCGTCGCGGAGCAAGGCCTCGATGTGGTCGAGGAGTTCCGTGGCATGCTGAAGCTCGCTAGCAATGCGGGCCTGCTCATCAGTGAAGTCACGGACAGTAGTCTGATACTCCGCCCGCCTACGTCGAAGCTCTTCAATGAAGTATTCACGGCTCGTCGTGGTTGCCATGCGCCCCTCCTACTGTCACGGCCCTGCCATCGTGACAATGAGAGTATGTCACCTCGACGATGTCATGTCAAGTCAGTAATGAATGATCTGGATCATCTAGAACAAGTCTGTTATGATTCAGGGAGGCGGCGTGGGCAAACGGTAAGTCACGGCCCCAGCAAGGTTTGAGATACCGGTTCGACTCCGGTCGCCGCCTCCACTGATTCATCGCCGCAGCAGCCCGAGACCTGACGTTCACGCTACGGCGGACACCTTTATCATACGGCGTCGGCGGGTAATTATGAATAAGGCTCATAGTCAGGGCGGCATAACAGGCTATGGTCAACTCGGGACGGTTAGAAGCTAAAGGGGGCAGGGCGTCCGTGCCCCCTTGATAGCGTTCCCGGGCGATGACTGTTATGCCAATATCGTCAGTGCCGCTTTCGGCTTACCAAGGGGGCATCCAGTCATTGGATGAGCAGAAAACTCTAGAAGAGCGCAAGGCCATACTGGCCAAACACGTTGCGGGGGCTGTTCCCTTCGGGGCACGTATCGAGTCACAGTCCGACACGATGGCAGTCCTCGTTTATGGGCGACGGGTTAACCACATACTGCACTTCCTTGTCGGCTTCGTCACGTTTGGCTTTTGGTGGCTGGTCTGGCTTTTCCTCGCGATCACTGGAGGCGAGAAGCGCCGGGTCGTTACGGTCGATGAGTATGGGAACATCCTGGAACAGAAGCAAGGTGGCAGCGGCGAAAGCGCGAAGTAGCTGCCAACCCTATGCACAAGCGGGCTGTGGCGGAGTATCCCAAGACGCCCGAATGGAAGGCCTTCTACAACCGGCGAACCGCTGTGGAACGGTTGAACGGGCGGCTGAAGAGTTTCTACAAACTGAACGATGTGCGCGTGCGGACACTCTCTAAAGTCAGGATGCACGCTATGTTGGCGAACATCGTACTCTTGGCAGCAGCTACCGCCTTCCCTACCGTTCAGAGGTGCCGCGTGGCATAATTCTCGTGGAATGACGGCAGCCCGCAAACTCCCAGGCGTCCTAGACAGTGTTGGCTCACCGTCTCCGAATCACCTCTACTACGGCGACAACCTAACCATCATGAGGGAAAGGATGCGCACCGCATCGGTTGACCTCATCTACCTCGATCCGCCCTTCAACAGCCAGCGCAACTACAACCTCATTTATAAGAAGCTCACTGGTCAACCTGTTCCTGAGCAGGAAGAAGCCTTCTGCGATGCCTGGGAGATGGACGCCGAAAAACGCGAGTTGATCCGGAAGATGGACGTGGTTCTTCGCGATAGAGAGATAACGGAAGACGTTATCGCGTTCTTCCAGGCATGGACAAAGGCGTTGCAAAATACACAGCCTCGACTTCTGGCTTATCTCGTTTATATGACCTACCGGCTTGCCGAGATGAAGCGCATCCTGAAACCCGACGGCTCCATATACTTGCACTGCGATCCCAATGCCAGCCATTACATAAAGATGATTATGGACGGCATCTTCGGTCATCAGAACTTCCGCAATGAGATCATCTGGAAGCGTTCGCACGCTCACAACTCCGCGAAAAGATGGGGACCTATCCACGACACACTGCTCTTCTACACAAAGAGTGACCGATATAAATGGAACCGCGTGTACCAGCCGTATGACGCCAACTATGTGGAAAGATTTTTCAAGTTCGATGACCGGGATGGCCGAGGGTCGTACTGGACAGGAGACCTAACAGGAAACGGAACGCGCAATGGCCCGTCTGGCGAGCCGTGGCGGGGCTATGACGTGCGACAAATGGGTCGGCATTGGGCCTATTCACCCGATGAACTCGAAAGGCTCGATAAGGACAGGCGCATCTTCTGGCCGTCTACGGCCGGTGCTATGCCAAAATTCAAGCGGTACTTGAAGGAAGCCAAAGGTGTTCCGGCTCAGGATATTCTGCTGGACGTTCCGTCCCTTCAACGGATGAGTTCTGCATACTCGGAGACGCTAGGGTACCCGACACAGAAGCCCATTGGCCTTCTGCGACGAATCATCAGTGCGTCGAGCAATCCTGGGGACGTGGTGTTTGACCCATTCGCTGGTTGTGGCTCAGCTATCTACGCCGCCCATTTGGAAGGCCGACAGTGGATTGGTTGCGATATTGCCATTCTGTCGGTGCAGATAGTCCGGGATGTACTGCTAAAGCGGTACGGCCTCAAGGAAGGCGAGCATTACGAGATCACTGGGGTGCCCCGCAGCTACGAAGCCGCCAAGGACTTAGCCGACCGTGATAAGCGCCAGTTCCAGCATTGGGCAGTTGAACTAGCTGGCGGCTTTTCCAGTTTGAAGCATTCTGGCGATCTTGGAATTGACGGACGGATTCACTACGAGACGAGGGACGGCCTTCGGAACTTGGTTTTATCGGTGAAGGGCGGAACGCATCTTCACCCGGCCTTCGTACGCGAACTTCGGGGTACTCTTGAAAGGGAATTAGATACCGAGATGGGCGGACTGATCTGCCTTTCTCCGCCCACGAGGGGGATGATCAGTGAAGCCGCCAGCGCTGGCATGTATAACTTTCTCGGCACGGACTACCAGCGCATACAGATTCGTACTGTGCAAGACCTCCTGGATAAGCGTGCGTTTGACACGCCTTCCAAAGTCCAGACTCTCAGTTGGCAAGAAGGTGCTGTTCCTCTACCGCTGTAATTTTGAATAAGGCTCACTATGAGGGATGTGAAAGTGTGTGGTCAACTACTGTGCCCAATCTGGTGGATGCAGTAGTCGATACACTGCACTCGCCCGTTTAGTGGTAGACAGACCTGGTTTCTGACAGTCTTTTCACCGCCCGGTGAGTCGCAATGTTGGCAAGGTTCCTTAGGGTACAATTCGATACAATTCCCAAAAATTGAAAATTTGCCTGAGGCTCCCCGAACCGCACACAGAGACGGATTGAAATCGTGATAGCTTCGCCGAGATCTAAGCTCGGCTCCTTCTGGTCGTGGCGTGGACTTGTTTAGTGACTCGCCCTTCGGGAAGTGTGCTCGGCAGGACGGGCGGTGTTTACGGTCCGGGCGAGGCTCGGAGCATGATCATACGTACCTGGACTCGGATCGTGGACTTCGCCGGGCCTGAACGCTCGCCGCGTGGTGGAGCACAGCTTCACTATCGTTCACCTAGCGGGCTGGGTGATGGGTAGCCAGGTGTCTGGGCTTACTATCGTAAGCTTCGGCAGCGAAAGGAAATCAGGTCATGAACAACCGCGTCATCTGGCCGTGGCTCGTCATTGCAATCTGCGTTAGCGAAATCGTAAGCCTAAAGCCGCAACCGTAAAGGAGGAGGATTGACTGGCGGGAGGGTACTTCGTACCTCCTATTGATCTAAAGCAAGACTTGAGGCAGAGCCGGAAGTGCTGACCGCAGAAGAAGCTTCGAGCTTGATCTAATGACGGACGGCTCCCTCCTCACGGCTCCCTGGTGCGTGGTGTCCTGCCGTTCATGGCCCGCCCCAAGGGAAGCGATCTCGGTCCCTTCGGGGTATTCCCGCCAAGGGTCAGACGAGCCCGTTGCTAACGGCACCCACCGTTAACCTCATCACTGACAGGGCGGGCGTGAGTCTGCCTCGATGGAGACCCCGATGGAGCCTATGACTCCGGAGGAGCCCCCAACTCTGGCCGCTCCGGTTATCAGTCCGCCGAACACCGGTGACGCTGGACGCTTGTAGCGATCACCCTCCCCTGGCAAGCTTGGGGAACGGTAAAGCAAGACCTCCGGCCCCGAAGGACCGGAGGTTTTCTTTTGTTCATTCCCGTGGCTGTCAATTGGGCTGTCAAAATGGCTTGTGAGGTCCACCTGCCGACCCATCAGGCCCAATTTCGAATCTAAATTGTGATGGGCGGTGCAGGACTCGAACCTTTGACCTCTTCCCTGTAAAGGATGAGCAGCGTTTCCACTCCTGGCGTGAATCGGGCTACGGATCGCACCGCTTTGCGGCGGCGCGGCTTCTGGCAGACGCCCGGATGGCTATCGAGCCGCCGCTTCGACCTGATCTTCGTTGTCGCGACAGCTCTGCTGGGATTAGTCGCTGGCATCGCGACGCATTTCGACCCGGCGCTGTTCGGTGCCATACTCTTCGCCGATCTCTGGTTGCTCGGCTACCACCACGTCATCGCCATCTTCACGCGCCTGTCTTCAACACGGAGAGCTTCGCCAGCTACAAGCCGCTGCTGACCTGGCTGCCGATCGCGGTGGTCCTGGGCGTGCTGGCGATGGCGATCGGCGTCGGCGCCTGGACGTTGCCCACCGTGTACCTGTACTGGCAGTGGTGGCACTACACGCGTCAGAGCTACGGCGTGGCGCAGATGTACCGTATGAAGACGCCGCAAGCGAAGGACGGTGGCTGGGAGATGCGCGCCGCCCTCTACCTGCTGCCGCTGGCTGGAATCCTCTATCGCTCGTACCAGGACCCCGGTGAGTTCTTCGGGCTGGAGCTCCGCGTCATACCAGTGCCGTTGATCGTGGTGCAGGTCGTGGGCCTGGCCGCAGCCGTGTCACTCGCCTGGTGGGCCGGCAAGCAATATCGCGCCTGGCGCGCCGGCGAGCTGCCGCTGGCTTACAACCTCTACATGCTGTCGCATGTCGCCGTGTTCGGCGTCGGCTACCTGGCGATCTCGAACATCGATTACGGCTGGCTCACGATCAACGTCTGGCACAACGCGCAGTACATCCTCGTCGTATGGCTGTACAACCGAAACCGCTTCAAGTCCGGAGTCAGCGCGGAGCACGCGTGGCTCTCGACGCTGAGCCAGCCTCAGAACGTCGGGAAGTACTTCGCGGTCACGTTTGCGCTGACGGTGGTGGTCTACCTCGCACTGGGGACCACATTCGCCCTGCTTCCAGCGACAACGCTGCCGCTGGCATTGATCGTCTATCAGACGTTGAATTTCCACCACTACATCGTCGACAGCCTGATCTGGAAGGTCCGCAAACCGCAGATACGTCAGAACATGGGCCTGGATCAGCTCGCAGCCTAGCAAGTTATGCTAGCGACCCTTCCCGCCACTCCCGATAAGAGATGCATGCGACGCCGATTGGTCCAGGTTGCCGTGGTGGCAGGACTCCTCGTGCTGATCGCGACGGCGGCCGCCCACACCCTGCAGCCGAACCGCGGCCTGCACGACTTCGCGACCTTTGTGCAGTCGGGACACGCCTACGACCAGGGCCTCAACCCCTACGCGCCAGACCAGGACCACGACCCCGCGGCCGGCACAGAGCCGGGGACGCCGCTCGAAACGGACTCGCTCAACCTCAACCCGCCGATCTCGATCTACCCGTTCAGCCTGTTGGCAGACCTCGACCCCGTCTCGGTTCGTAACGGGCTGAACCTCGCTTCGGCAGCCATCTACTTCGCCGTCTGCGTCGTGCTCCTGAAGGCATACGCCTGGCAACGGCGGCCGCTGGTGATGCTCTGGCTGCTCGCCCTGACGGGGTTCTGGTACACGCTGCTGCTGGGACAGATCTACGTACCGCTATTCGCCCTCGAGCTCGGCGCGCTGCTCCTGATCGAGCGCGGCCGCAACTTGCTCTGGGCCGGCGTCCTGATCGGCCTCGTCGTGGCGATAAAGCCCAACTTCGCGATCTGGCCGTTGTTCCTGCTCCTGGCCAACCAGCGCCAACTGGCGCTGACCTCCGTCGGCGTTGCCGCGCTGATCAGCGCCGTCCCGTTGCTGATCGAGAGGCCCGATATCTACTCGCAGTGGCTGGATGCTGCGCGCGCTTACCCGCGCGCCGCAATCGCCCCCAACGCCTCGATATTCGGCGTGGCGACGCGGTTGGGAGTAGCCGAGGCGGGCTACGTCGTCGCGGCAGCCCTCACCGCAGCCGCGGGCTTCTCTACGCCTGGCGTTGGCGGTTGACGGCGCGCGAGGCGAGCGCCTGGAGCATCATGCTGACGCTGTTAGTCGGCCCGCTGACCTGGGTGGGCTACACGCTGTTCATGCTGCCGTTGCTGCTGTCGCGACGCTGGGCGCGCTGGGAGATCGCCGTCGCCGTGACGATGTTAGTGCCGGCCGGGCTCGGCTGGCCCGCTGGCGAGCTACGCCTCGCCGGCATCGTGATGCTCTCGGGGCTGGTCCTGAACGACACGCTGCAGGCTCGGCGCGCCGGCATGGCGGCGCCGGCCGAGGGTCGCGCGTTGACTACCATCAGCTAGGCGGCTTGACCTGGTCAAGGCTTCATAGTTATGTACGCTCGCGCGAATGACCGCGGCGCGACCTGCGTATGATCCCAGCGTTTCTAAGTTCTAGTAGGCGCTGACAGACGTACTCTTGCGGACGTCGCGAGGCACGCCGATACTCGATCTGTGAGACGCCTCGTAAAAGTGAAGGTCTTGGTCGTGGCGCTACTTGGCGGTCTACTGTTTGGCGTGAGCGCCTGTGGTGCCTCCGAGCTACTGCCGACCACATCACCGCATTCAGAGGCCGTCAGGGAAACTCTTTTCGAACGCCTGACGTCCGCGCGCTGGTGCAATCGCAATTACGTCAAAATAAGCAGAGGCCTGCCCGACACTAGCAAGTCGTACGCATTCCGTGCGGATGGTTCGTACGAGTGGAGTCACGTCTCGGACTACCCGGAGGCTGACGGGGCCGGTAATTGGAATTTCACACCAAGGGACGAAGACGGGGGCGTGATCTATCTCGACAGCGGCGACGCGTGGCATTTCGTGTTTCCCGGCGATGGATCGATAGTGTTGACCGCCGCGCTCTTGGATCCGTGTGAGCCGATAACTTCGGAAGGCAAGTCCGAAGACCTTCCGATGGTCGAGCCTTCAGCCCTATTCAAGACAATAACGGCAAATGAGTGGTTTCGCACGAGCGATCTCAACCCTGATACGAAACCGTCCAGCATCACCTATCTGACAAATGGGCAGTGGACGGCCGGGTTTCGCGGCGGGGCTTGCATGGAAGTGGGATCGTGGTCGCTTCGGGATAGCAAGATTGTGCGTATGATTTCGGGGACACCACCCTGCGACTTTAGAATAGAACCTGGCGTGAACTACATCTATCGCTACGACGTTCGAGTGGTGGGCAGCCACTTGGATATTGCAGCCGCGCTGTATGCATCGCGGCCCCTAGCAGCCGGCGAGGACGGTTTGATGCCGATCCTGGCTTATGGACGCGGCACGTACGAGCTCACCATGCGCCATTCAAGACCGCTACGCTTGGATGAACCAGCCCAATTGATTTTCCAACTAACGAACCATCGAGAGGATCCGTTAATCTTGCAAGCCGCCAAAGTGGAGGCAACCCCATTCCGGCGCGTCGGCACGTCCACAGAATCCGCAGGCCCAACCGTGGTCCTGGCTGAGGCTGAGCTGGGCAATATCGAGGTCGGCCCGGGGGTCATCCATGAATTCTCGTTAGCGTTCACGCCTCAACTGTCCAGCGACGTCTACATACGAATCACGGTCGCAGTGCAGGGAACAAGGCAGCGTTATGACGCCAACCGCTCCTTCGCGGTAGAAGTAGAAGCACCCTGACCGACAATGAAGACAGCTCTGTTTGGAGGTCTCCGTCGCGATGCCTACCCTGAATAAATGATGAGCTGGAACCGACGTACTTCAAAATGTCGCGCACAGGTGCCATGACTGCCCTCGGCTCTTTCTTCGCAACGTTGAATTTGTTACTTATTTAACCGGCACTTCGCAGCCGCTTAGGCCCCTTTTTCGGCTCACCTCCGATACTGAGTTGGAGGGGCGAGTCGGCCCAGGGTGCGGTGGTTGGTGTGGTATCGTGAAATCTGAAGGGTCGGCTCGCCTCCAAGTTATGGCAAATACAATCCTTGTAGTCGACGACGAGAAAAACATCGTCCAGCTCGCTCGCCTTTATCTCGGCAACGAAGGCTTCAACGTGGTCGAGGCATACGACGGCAAGCAGGCGCTGGACCAGGCTCGCGCTTCCAACCCCGACCTCGTCGTGCTCGACATCATGATGCCGGAGATGGATGGCCTGACCGTCTGCCATGAGCTGCGCAAGACCTCCACGGTGCCGGTGATTATGCTCACCGCCCGCGACGACGACATCGACAAGATCGTCGGACTCGAAGTCGGCGCCGACGACTACATGACGAAACCGTTCAACCCGCGCGAGCTGGTTGCGCGCGTCAACGCCGTACTACGACGCTCCCAGGGGGCGATAAACACCGACAGCGTGCTCGAGGTCGGCGACATACGCCTCGACCCGGCACGACGCGAGGTATACGTGGCGGACCGGGCGGTGACGCTACGCGCGAAGGAATTCGACCTGCTGACTGCATTCATGCGTCACGAAGGCGTGGTACTGGACCGCGAGCGCCTGCTCAGTATGGTCTGGGGGCAGGACTTTTACGGCGATACGCGCACGATCGACGTCCACGTCGCATGGCTGCGAGATAAGCTCTCCGGCGCCAAGGCCCGGGTACAGACCGTCTGGGGGGTAGGCTACAAACTTGTCCTGGACGAGCAGGCTGCTACCGCGAAGCCTTAGATCCCGGCTCATCTTCTCCTTCGGTCTGCTGATCTTCGTATCGCTGTTCCTGGCCGGTACATTCACCGTGTGGCTGCTCAAGGAGCAAGAGGAGGACCGCCAGGAAGAGCAAGTCGGCTTGCTGGCGGAACCCGTCGCACTGCGCGCCGCATTCCTTGAGCTGGCAGGCCGTAACCCGCCAGAGATTTCTTCCGTCCTGCAGGAGGAGTATCCCGGCGTTCGCATTCTGCTGGTCGACTCCGACAGCTGGGTGGTCGCCGACACGGCAAAGACCCTCGAGGGCAGCCAGGTCGCCCAGATCACGATCGAAACCAGCGACGCTGAGATCCCGGAGAAAGCAGGCCTGCGCTACCACAAGCGCCGAGGGCCGGAGGACTTGCTGTTCTACTACGCCACGCCGAAAGGCATCGTTCCTGTGACTGTGACGTTCACGCCTCAATTCCAGACCGTCCTCGCCGTCGACGCCAGCGACGTGCAGCAAGCGTGGCTCGATCTGCTGCCGCGGTTGTTCCTGGCCGGCGGTGTCGCCTTCTTTGCCGGCGTGCTGGCTGCAGGCTTGCTGGCGCGATCGATCAGCCGGCCGCTGCATCAGATCACCATCGCCTCGGAGAACATGGCGCACGGTCAGTACGATCAGCAGATCCCGGAGCGCGGCAGCGACGAGGTAAGTCGACTCGCCCGCGCCTTCAATGACATGGCGCATCAGGTCAGCCACTCGCATCGCACTCTGCGCGACTTCCTCGCCAACGTCTCGCATGAGCTGAAGACGCCACTGACTTCGATCCAGGGCTTCTCGCAGGCCATGGTCGACGGCGCGCTCACCAGGAACGAGGACTACGCCGAGGCCGGACGTGTCATCAACGATGAGGCGATGCGCATGCGGGGTCTGGTCGATGACCTGCTCTACCTGACCCAGGTCGATGCGGGTGAGTTCACGATTCAGACCGAGGAGATGTCGGCCAGCGAGCTGCTGCAAACAACCCAGGAGCGCTTCCAGCGCCGCGCCGATCAGGAAGGCGTCGACCTGCGCCTGCTATCTGAGTCATCGCAGCGGTTCCAGGGCGACGGACGGCGGCTTGAGCAAGCGCTGGCCAACGTCGTCGATAATGCGGTTCGCCATACACCTTCGGGCGGCACCGTGACGATCCGGTCTTTTGGCGAGAATGGACACGTCAATCTGTCGGTCCATAACACCGGCTCGGTTATCCCATCGGAGGCCTTGCCGCACATCTTCGAGCGCTTCTTCCAGGCCGACCCAGCCGGCGCCCGCGCCGACGCGAACACCGGATTAGGGCTGGCGATTACGCGTGAGATCGTCGAAGCACACGGTGGCGACGTGATCGCCAGCAGCAGTGAGGAAGCCGGCACGGAGTTTCTGATCTCGCTGCCCACATCCACCGGCGTGGCTCTGACGGATCAAAGCGCCTGGGCGCAACCGGAGGAGGAAGACAATGCGTAAGTTGCGTACTCTGCCCGTGCTCGCCGCGGCAGTCGTTGGTCTCCTTATCGTGACCGGTGCGCTGGCCGCGACGCTGGTGCTTGACGATGACGACTCGGACGAGCGCGCGGCCACAAACACGGCTGCCGTGAGCACTCCAACCCAGGCGCCCTCGCCGACTTCAACGACCTCAGCGACAGAGTCGGACGCGCCGGACGGGATCTCCGATGAGCTACGGGCAAGGCTTCAGGACCTGCCCCAGAAGCTGCAGGACGACCTGATCTCGAGATTCGAAGCCGGCACTCTGGGTGTAGCGACGATCGAAACGGTGATCGAGGAGTACGAGAACCGCAACCAGGGCGTCCGTGTCGGCACCGTCGTGG
The DNA here is from genome assembly GCA_965197795.1 of Dehalococcoidia bacterium. GTDB lineage: Bacteria > Chloroflexota > Dehalococcoidia > DSTF01 > WHTK01 > WHTK01. Next base: position 2,841,153 of record OZ240228.1, read on the forward strand.
AAGCGACCGATTCGATGCTGCGTCTGGAGGTCTACACGACCGGTGAGCGCGCCGAGGTGGTCCTCAACGACGAAACGGTCCTGAGAAGAGGCCGCGACGACATCACCGGGGCCGACCTCGAGCCGGACGAACTCGTGATGGTGATCTCGCGGGACGGCGGCGTCACCGCCTTCGCGGTGACAGCCTTCGGCGTCGGCGCGCCTTAGCGCGAGCGCTAGTTTAGGCCGGGTGCCTCAGGAGCCACCATTCGTAGGCGTCCGACAGCGCCAGCCACGACGCCTCGATGATGTCGGTGCTGGCGCCGACGCACTGCCACTCGTCGGTCTCGTCGCTGCACTCGATGAGGACACGTACCGACGCGCCGGTGCCCGCGTTGGAATCGACGACGCGCACCTTGTAGTCGACCAGGCGCACGTTGGCGATGCCGGCGTAGAACTCACCGATCGCCTTGCGCACCGCGTGGTCCAGCGCGTCAACGGGGCCGCCGCCATCCGCAGCAGTCTGGCGAAGCTCGTCTCCTGCCTCTCCGCGGCCGAAGATACGCAGCTTGATCATCGCCTCGGCTTGCATTTCAGCTTGACGATGCGGCGTGACGCTGGGTTCGGGACCTTCACTGCGGCGCAAGACCACCCAGAAATCGTCCAGGTTGAAGATCGGCGTGTAGCCGGGCAGCGTGCGACGGACCAGCATCTCCAGCGAAGCGTCGGCGCCCTCGAACTGATAGCCTCGCGCCTCTTGCTCCTTGATCGTTTCGGTCAGGGCCCGAGCGTCATCCCGGTTCAACGGGTAGTCGATGCCGAGTTCGCCGAGCTTATCCAGCAGGCCCCGGCTACCGCCCAGCTCCGAGACGAGCAAGCGGCGCTGGTTACCGACGACCGCCGGGTCCACGTGCTGATATGCGTTTTCGACTTTGATGACGCCATCCGCGTGGTAGCCGGCCTTGTGCGCGAAGGCGCTGGCGCCGACATACGGTTGCTGCGGCCACGGCGTCATGTTGGCGATCTCGCTGACGAAGTGCGAGATTTCCGTGAGATGCGCCAGCTGATCGTCGCTGACCACCTGCATTCCCAGCTTGAGCTTCAGGTTGGCGATGACGCTGGCCATGTTGGCGTTGCCGCTGCGCTCGCCGTAGCCGTTAATACAGGCCTGTACCTGCTGCACGCCATGCTCAACCGCGGCCAGTGAGTTGGCAACCGCGACATCGGCATCGTTGTGGCAGTGGATGCCCAGCGGCAGGTTGGGAAACGCGCTCTGAACCTTCTCGATCGTCTCGAGCAGCATCGACGTGATCGTGCCGCCGTTGGTGTCGCACAATACCAGGCTGTCGACGCCGCCGTTCACCGAGGCGCGCAGACAGCTCAGCGCGTAATCGGGATTGTCTCGGAATCCATCGAAGAAGTGCTCCGCGTCGAAGTAGACCTGCTTGCCCTTGGACTTCAAGAAGCGCACCGAATCAGTCAGCATCGAGAGGTTCTCTTCCAGGCTCGTCGCCAGCACCTCGCGAACGTGAAGATCGTGCGCCTTTCCAACGATGGTGACGTGGTCGGTCCCCGCAGAGATGAGCGAATTCAGAGTCGGGTCGTTGTTGGTATCGCCGCCGGCGCGGCGGGTGGAGCCGAAGGCGACGAGGCTGGCGTTGTTCAGCTTGACGTCCCGCATGCGCTCGAAGAACTCGACGTCCTTTGGGTTGGCGCCGGGCCAGCCGCCTTCAATGAAATGCACGCCGAGATCATCGAGGCGCCTCGCGATACGCAGCTTGTCCTCGACGGAGAGGCTGATGCCCTCCATCTGCGCGCCATCGCGCAGCGTCGTGTCGTACAAGTCAACGGTCATTGAAGTAGCCTCCGGATTCTGGTCCTTGCGATCGAAGGACGCGCGGTCTCATCTGGCTGGATGCCTGCCGTCCGGCAGACGAATCTCAGCCAATGGCCCGCCCCGACGATGAGTCGGGGCTTAGGGAGACCTCCGGAGCGCGGAGAAACGACATTCCGTAATCCAGCGTAGCGACCGCCGGGTAGAGCGTCAATGAGGGACTTCGCCGATGCCTCCGCGGTGCGCCTAGCTCAGTTTGGCGACCAGAAGCGCCCCAAGAGGGCGTCCGACTCGAACGGCGCTAGGTACAGGCCGACACGCTCTGCCTAACAGGCCAAGCGTGAGTCAAATAGCGCTGCAACCGCCGCTAGCTCTCGAAGTGATCGGTGATGTAGTGATCGGCCCGGATCGCCGCCGTGGCGCCGTCGCCCGTCGAGGTAACCACCTGGCGCGCCGAATTGTTGCGGATGTCGCCGGCGGCAAAGATGCCGGGCACGTTGGTCTCCATCCACTCGTTGACGATGACGTGACCGCCCGCGTCCGTGTTGAGCAAGCCCTCGAGGATGCTGCTATTCGGCGTCTGGCCGATGAAGATGAAGACGCCGCCGACCGGGAACTCGCGCGCTTCGTCCGTCTTGACGTTGCGCAGCTGCAAAGACTTCACCTGGTCCTCTCCGTCGATCGACTCGACGACGGTATCCCAAATGAAATTCACCTTCTCGTTGGCGAAGGCGCGATCCTGCAGCACGGCGCTGGCGCGTAGGCGGTCACGGCGGTGGATCACGTTGACCTTGGAAGCGTAACGGGCGACGAAGAGACCCTCGTCCAGCGCCGCGTCGCCGCCTCCAACCACTGCGACCTCCTGGTCCTTGAAGAAGGCCGCGTCACAGGTGCCGCAATAAGAAACGCCCTTGCCGGTAAGGCGTGCTTCGCCGGGGACTTCGAGCTTATTGTAGTCGGCCCCGGCCGTGACGATCAGCGCTTTCGCCAGGTAGTCTCCACCGTCGGTGTGCACGAGGTGCCCGCCCTCCTGCGGCTCGATGCCCGTGACCTCGGCGTAGACCATCTCAGCGCCGTACTTCTCTGCCTGCTCCTGCATTGCCATGCCGAGCTGGAAGCCGTTGATCGTGTCGATGCCTGGGTAGTTCTCGATGTCAGACGTCAGGGCGATCTGACCGCCGGTGACGTTACGCTCGATAATCGCTGTGCTGCGTCGCGCTCGGGCGGCGTAAACACCCGCCGCAAGGCCGGCCGGCCCGGCACCGATGATGACGATGTCGTATTGCTTTACCACGAGTCCACCCTTCTTACCGCCCTCCACGTCCCGTAAACTATGATCGTTTAGTCAGTTGAGTTGCCTACCGAAAGCCGAGGTTGCATGACGCTTGACCAGCCCTCCGATGAAGATCGATCCCAGGCGTCCGAGGCGAACCTCCGCAAGATGTGGAAGTTCGTCGAGAACTTTGCCGACAAGAGCGGCAGCTACCTGCACCCCCAGCGCGAGATTACCGAGTTCCTCGTCATCGGCCTCGCCAAGCACATCGACGAGGTAGGCCGGCCGCTATGTCCCTGCAACTTCTACGAAGACAAGGCGGAAGAGGCCAAGTCCAGCACTTGGATCTGCGCCTGCGATGAGATGCAGAAATACAAGTATTGCCATTGACTACTCTTCTGTAATTCGGAAGGTCTTCCGATCACAGAGTACCTGCCAGAGGACCACGAGGGTCGCGAGATCTACGGCGAGATCAAAGACCCCCACCCGGACAAAGGCCGAGCCCTGGGCCGTCTGGAGGAGAAGCAGGGGCGCACGCTCGAAAAGGCAAAGAAGCCCCCAACCAAGTAATCAACCGCCGTCAACTGACAACGGGCGCCGAAATCGGCGCCCGTTGGGTTTGTGCTCGACTCGTTAGACCAGCGCGTCGTCGAGGCGCTTCTTGAGGTCAGACTTCGGCCTGAAACCTACGATCTGGCCTACCTGCTCGCCCGCCTTGAACACGAGCAGGGTCGGGATGCTGCGGATGCCGTACTTCGCGGCCGTCCGCGGGTTGTCATCCGTGTTCAGCTTGCGGAACTCGACCTTGCCGTCGTACTCCTCGGCCAACTCCTCAACAATCGGCGCCACCATGCGGCAGGGGCCGCACCAGGGAGCCCAAAAGTCGACCAGTACGGGCTTGTCAGCTTCGAGAACGTCGCTGTCCCAGCTCGTGTCGTTGACTTCGCTTGGCTTCGTCATTCGTATACCCTCTCTTTTCTGCTGCCTCCCGAAGGAAGACTTTGACTTCCGATGGCGTTACTCCTATACTCTAAATACCCATGGGGGGTATGTCAAGACCCTGTAGCAAAATAGTCGACAACCGGTAACAAGGCCAGGAGCATCATTCCCACCCTGGTTACTGAAGGGACATCAGCGATGGAAGAGTCGAAGCAACTCACAACCCGCCTGCGTCGCATAGAAGGCCAGGTACAGGGCGTACAACGCATGCTGGACTCAGGGCGCGACTGCGAAGAGATTCTGACCCAGATCATGGCGGTCCGTAGCAGCCTGGACAACGTTGGGTTGCTGCTCATGGAGATGCACATTGAGAAGTGCGTGCTGGACAGCCTACCGGCCGACTCGCCTATGACTCGCGAGATTGGCGACGTCCTGAAGTCCTGGACGCGCTTCGGCCTGGTGCCGGGCGCCCGTTCTGACGTGGAGGCGGACGCCCTCTCCCGCCCCGCCGATCCGGCTGGCTAGTCCCGGACTCGCCCCTGCCGCGTGGGGCTCCGCCGCGAGGCGGCCCCGAGCGACCTCGAGGCCCTGACGGCGGCCCGCCGCGTGGTCCTGCAGGGCGGTCCGTGCGACCTCGCGGGCCGGAAGACGATTCGCCTCTGCCACCGTCCGGACGCTCCGATCTTCCCCACGGCTTGCCACCGGCTCCAGCCGGACGCTCAGTTCGGCCCCTTGGTCCGGGAGACGGCCTGCCCCGTCCTCTCGGCGGACCGGGCGGCCGTCCCTGACCAGCACGCACGCCCGCTGCCGGCGGCTGGCCTCGCGGCCGCCAGGCCGGCTTCGATCGCGGAAACCAGACCGGGCCCTCCTTCGCGACCTCGCCGCGAGGTTCGCGCCGTACCGTCGGCGGTGGGCGGCGATCCCGTGGCGGCGGACCATCGAAGCCGCGCCGCGGCCTTTCGGGGCGCTCTCGCGGCGGTCCATCCTCGCGATCGCGACGCGGGTAGCGCGCCGGCGAGTCGTCGCCATCGTCTCGAAACGCGCGGCTTTGCGGTTGCCCCTGCACCGGCATCTTTACCTCGCCGGCACGCGATGGTTTCGGCGTGGTCAGGGCCATCACCGTAAGACGGCCCGGCCCCACGTTCTCGATGGTGTGGTCGACGCCCGGCGGAATGAGCGCGACGTCCTGCTCCTCCAGCTCCTCGATCTGGAGGCCGGATTCGAGCCGCGCTTTGCCTTCGATAACGATGTAGAGCGAATCCGACGTGGTGAGACCACGGCGCTTTTCCGTCTGCTCCGTCTCCAGGCAGATCAGGTCGCAGACCAGTCGCGGCCGATCGAACAGGTTGACGCGGATCGGACGCTCTCGCAGAAACCGCCGCGAGCGGCCGATGTTGACAAGATCCATGGGACTCCTAGCGGCCTGCGGCCGAGGGCTCTTCCGTCTCGCTTCCCTGACGTGCTTCAGGCGCGAATGAGTCCCGCAAGACCGGGAGCAGGTCGCTCGCCGCCGCGGTGTTGGCCAGTCGCAACGCGTTCTTGATCGCGATGGCATCGGCGCGACCGTGCGCCACGACGACGACACCGTTGACGCCCAGCAGGTTGCCGCCGCCGTACTCCTCGTACTGCAGGCGCTTCAGAACACGCCGCAGCGCCGGCTTGATCAGGATCGCGGCGCTGATAAACAGCGGGCTGCTCTTGATCACGCTGCGCACCTGCTCAAGGATGTAGTCCGCAACGCCTTCGCCGGCCTTGAGCGCCACGTTGCCGGTGAAACCGTCCGTGACGATGACGTCGCAGATGCTCTTGTGAATGTTGACGCCCTCGACGTTGCCGACGAAGTTGAGGCCGGACTCCTTGATGCGGTCGAAGGCTTCCACCGCCAGCTCGCTGCCTTTGCCGGCTTCTTCGCCGACGTTGAGCAGGCCGATTCGCGGGTTCTTGGTTGCCAGCACGTTCTCGGCGTACGCGGCGCCCATCTTGGCGAACTGCAGCAGGTGACTGGGGCGGCAGTCCACGTTGGCGCCCGCGTCGATCAGGAAGAGGCGACCCTCGTTGTAGGGCAGTACGGCGCCGAGCGCCGGCCGTTCCACGCCTGGGATGCGCCCAAGGACAAAGAAAGCCGACGTCGCGACCGCGCCGCTGTTGCCTGCCGAGACGACCGCAGCCGCCTCACCGTTTTTCACCATCGCGGTCGCGACGTTTATAGACGCATCGCGGCGCGTACGCACCGCCTTGACGACCTCGTCCTCATCCATCGTGATCGCGTCGCCGGCCGGGACAATGCTGACGCGCGGGTTCTTCGGGTGCTTCGCGAGCTCCGGTTCGATGACGTCCGGCGGCCCGACAAGGGCAACTGCGATGTCGAACTCTTTGGCGGCAAGGATGGCGCCTTGAACCTGCTCGCGTGGAGCGAGGTCGCCGCCCATGGCATCCAGCGCGACTCTCAAACAGACTCCTCCAGCCTGGCGACAAAGATCAAATCGTCCCCGAATCCTACGGGAGACAGATCGTAGTCGCCGTAGACGTGTGTAACACGCATACCAGACTGCTGCAATAGTAGCGCTAACTCCGCCTGCGTGGAGTGCCGCAGCTCCGTCACGAAGACGCTGCGTTTGACGCTCCCGTCACTCGCGACGCGGTCGTAAACGTACGTCAGGCGACGCACCATGCGCGCCGGATCCGGCTGCTCCGCCGCCAGCTTCATGATCACGTCGCCCGTCGCGGGGTCGGTGCGAGTCCAGTTGAGCTGCAGTGGCGCCCAGTCGGCCTCTTCCCAGGAGACGCTGGCCGGCGAGCGCACGCTGAACGAAAGGATGCCGTCCGGCCGCATGTGCTCACGCGCGCGGCGCAAGCAGGCGAGCTGCTCGTCCGTCGTCAGGAGGTGCTGAAACGTGTTCGCCGCGATGAAGACCATGCCGAACGAACGCTTCAGGTCGAACGACGTCATGTCAGCCTGCAGGACGTCGAGACTCCCCTTGACCTCACCAGCATGCTTCAGACACCGGCGTGCCTGGGCCAGCATTGAGGGCGACGTATCGATGCCCACGACCTCGTAGCCGGCCTTGGCCAACGGGACCGCGACGCGGCCGCTGCCGACCCCGAGCTCGAGCAACGGACCGTCCACTGACCGCGCCAAGTTCTCGTAGAAGCCGACGTCTTCCGTAAGGTCCTCGTACGAGAAGTCGTAGATGTCGGCGATTGAAGCGTAGGGATCATCGGTCAAGGCACCAAACTCCCAGCGGCGGGTCAGCTTCCTCATGTTACCCGCTACGCGCCGGGCCTCGTGCTCATGGCCGATCCGAAGGGCAGGCCGGCGGCTTCTGATATTAGGGAGCTTCAGGGACGGGCTGGAGCCGGCGGGGAGATTCGAACTCCCGGCCTGCCGATTACGAATCGGCTGCTCTACCACTGAGCTACGCCGGCCCGAAAGACAGCGCCTGCCCTTCCATGAAGAGACAGACGCGTCGAAATTCTAGCACAGGAAGACGGCGAGGCCGCCGAATCGCAGCCTCGCCGCGAATTGCCCGTCGGGTTGACGGCGACTGCTGGTTATGCCGGTGGGACGTCGCTTTCGGCCAGGCCAATGACGTTACCGGACGGGTCCGCAAACTGCGCCATCGTCACCATGCCGGGCAGGACGGTGCGTTCCATGATCACCTTGCCGCCGATCGCCTTGGCCTTCTCCAGATACGCGTCGATGCTGTCCACCTCGACGTAGACCTTGACGCTGGCTTTGCCATCTTGCGAGGCGGTAATGCCGCCGCCGATGCCGTTATCCACCGCCGACACGATGCCGTAGTTCATCGGATTGCTGGCATCCACGGTCCAGTCAAACATGCCGCTGTAGAAGTCTTGCAGCTTCTTGCCGTCGGTTCCCTCGATCTCGAAGTGAGTTACTTTCGCCATTTCTCCTCCTCTAGGAACAAGCCTATCCATCTGTCCGGCCGTCTTTGTTAACAGCTCATAAACTAATTCGTTGCGCAACCTTAGTGATCACGGTTCGAGTCCACCCAGGGGTCCGGTCCAGGATCTTGCCCCGCGGCCGCCGGCGCCAGTCGCGGTAGGTGGTGATCCCATCCCTCGGCGTGCTTGAGCGCTGCTTCGCCCGCCAGCCCGCTGTGCCGCAACCGCAGGATCGTGCCGTCTCCGTCGGGCGTCAGGGTGATCTCAACCCGCGTCGAGCCGGGAGCGATGGGGTTGTTCTCCCAGCCCCAGGTCAGGACGATCCGGCTGTGCGGCACAATTTCGACGTACTCTCCCAGCGCGACGTCTTTGCCGGTGACGTTGACGCGATAGGCGCCGCCAGGGCGTGGGTCGAGCATGGCGTCGACCCCCTTCCAGTGCACCAGCTTGACCGGATCGATGAAGAACTCGAACACGACCTCGGGCGGGCAGCGATGCGCACCTCTTTCTCTACGTAGTCCACCTCAGTCGTCATCGCGCTGCCTCCGTTCTTCCGCCTCCGTTCTTCCGCCTCCGCCTCTCGCGTCAGTCGCGAGAGCGCATCGTCCCAGAATGCGTCGATAAATGCGCGCAGCTCGGCCAGTCCTTCCGGCCGTGCCTGGTAGAGCCGGCGCGTGCCCAGTTTGCGCTCCGATACCAGCCCCGCGGCTTTGAGTACCTGCAGATGCTGCGAAATCGCCGGCCGGCTGACCGAAAAATGCCCGGCGATCTGGCCCGAAGCCATCTCCGCACCGCCGATCAGCTGCAGTATCTCCTGCCGCCGTGGCTCTGCGAGGGCACGGAGCACGTCTTGCATGCCCTCGACAGTAAGCCGCGCCTTACGTAGCGTCAAGCCGCAGGAGTTTCAGCGCGTTAGAAGCGGCGGCAACCTGCCGGCCCAGGGACGTGCTTGCTCCAGCTGCGCCGCGAGCCGAAGCAACGTCGCTTCCTCCCCCGGCCGGGCCGCGAAGTGCGTGCCGATAGGCAATCCGGCCTCGTTCCAATACAGCGGCACCGACATTGCCGGCTGGCCGGTCAGGTTGAACAACGGCGTGACCGGGACGAGCTCGTAAGCCTTGCGGTTGAGCCGCTTGATGTCCTCTTTCGTGCTGTCCATGAAGCCCAGCTCGGGCGGTGGCATGCCCAGGGTCGGCGTCAGCCAGACGTCGTGATCGGCGAAGAAGGCCGCCGCGGTCGCCGTAAAAGACGCGAACGCGTCCATAGCAGCAAGGTAGTCGACGGCAGGAAGCTGTTTGCCTGCCTCGTAGGCTGACCAGGTCAACGACTCAAGCTCATCACCCTGCGGCGCCCGGCCCGCGGAGGCCGCCATCTGCTCGAGATTGGCTGCCATGTGCGAAAACCACACCGTGTCGAACGCGTTGGTGAACCGCTCACCGTCGATGGCGGGCGCAGCCTCGACGACATCGTGCCCCAGGCTCTGGCACAGAGCCGCGGCGTCCCGAACCGCCGTGATGCAGTCAGGATGGAACGCGTCGCCGCTGACGCTCTGAGTCGAAAAGGCGATTCGCAGGCGTCCCTGTGTGCGGCGAGTCTCTTCCAGGAAGCTGGTCGGTGGCCGCGGCAGCCTGAAGGGCGCGCCGGGTATCTGGCCCGCCGTCGCGTCGAGCAGTCCTGCGCTATCGCGCACTGAGACCGTGATCACATGAGCGACGCCGAGGAAGCCGGTGAGGGCGTGAATGCCGGGCATGCGTCCCCGGCTGGGTTTTAGCCCGAAGAGGCCGCAACAGGACGCCGGGATGCGAATCGAACCACCGCCGTCGTTGCCGTGAGCCGCCGGCACCATGCGAGCCGCCACCGCGGCTGCCGAGCCGCCGCTGGAACCGCCCGGCGTCCTCGACGTGTCCCACGGATTGCGCGCCGGGCCGAAGAGGCGCGGCTCGGTAATCGGCAGCAGGCCTAACTCAGGTGTGTTGGTCTTACCCAACGTCACGAGGCCGGCGCGCTTGTGGCGCTTCACCAGCTCCGAGTCCTCCGCCGGCACGACGTCCTTGAGGTAACGCGAACCGCTGGTGGCGCGTACGCCGCCATACGGCGCGCCGAGGTCCTTTAGCAGGAAGGGCACGCCCGAAAACGGCCCGTCCGGGATCCCCGCTTCGACGGCGGCTCGTGCCTCGTCGTACATCCGCGTGACGACGGCGTTCAGCCCCGGGTTAAGGCGCTCGATGCGCGCGATCGCCGCCTCGATCAGCTCGCCGGGCTTGGCCTGACGCGATCGCACCAGCTCCGCCTGCGCCGTGGCGTCGAGACGATAGAAGTCGTCCACGGGCGTAGCGTAACAAAGCCAGAGGCCGGTCCGATCGGACCGGCCTCTTAAGTTCGAGCTCGTTGCGACTAGTAGTTGCCGGAGACCGTCTCCATGATCAGCCGCGTCACAATGTAAGGGTCCATGTTGGCGCAGGGGCGGCGGTCTTCGATGTAGCCCATGCCATCCTTTTCGACCTGCCACGGGATGCGCACCGAAGCCCCTCGGTCGGAAACGCCGTAGAAGTACTCCTTATAGGACGCCGTTTCGTGCTGGCCTGTGAGGCGATCTTCGATGCCAAAGCCGTAGTTCGCGATGTGCAGGTCGTGGCGCTTCTTCAGCGCCTCAGCCGCGTCGATGTTGGGCTGGTAGGACGTGCGCATGGCGTTGGTGGAGAAGTTGGTGTGACAGCCGGCGCCGTTCCAGTCGCCGCGCACCGGCTTTGGGTCCAGCGTCGCACTGACGCCGAAGTCCTCGGCCACGCGATACAGCAGCCAGCGGGCCAGCCAGAGGTGGTCCGACACCTCGAGCGCGGCGAGTGGGCCGACCTGGAACTCCCACTGTCCCGGCATAACCTCGGCGTTGATGCCCGCGATGCCCAGGCCTGCGTCAAGCGAGGCGTTGAGATGCGCCTCGACGATCGGGCGGCCAAATACTTCGTCGTCGCCGACGCCGCAGTAGTAGCCACCCTGCGGGGCCGGGAAACCGTGCTCCGGGAAGCCAAGCGGGCGCGCGCCGTCGAAGAAGGTGTATTCCTGCTCCAGACCGAACCAGTAATCGTCGTCCTTGACCTGCTCGGCAACGCGTGCGCAGGCGGCGCGCGTGTTGGTCGGGTGGGGCGACATGTCTGTCAACAGCACCTCGGCCATGACCAGCTTGTCGTTGCCGCCGCGGATTGGGTCGGACACAAGGCGTACCGGTCGCAGTACGCAGTCTGAGCGGTCGCCGGGCGCCTGGTTTGTTGACGAACCGTCGAAGCCCCAGATCGACGGCTCCTCTCCGTCCGGCACGATCTTGGTTTTGGAGCGGAGTTTGGCGGTCGGTTCCGTCCCGTCTACCCAGATGTATTCTGCCTTGTACGGCATTCGAGTCCTCCCCCTCATGTCTGCCGCGCTGGAGGTCCTGCCCCACGCGGAATCGCTACTCTGTATTGTTTATAGCTTCAGACGGCGCAAGGCGCCAGAGCAGACTCGTCTCTGACGCCTCGGGCAGTCAGCAATTCACGCAAACTTCATCAGCTACAGCGCCGAGTCTCCCCGCTCTCCCGTACGTACACGGATCGCGTCGCCGACCGGAATGACGAAGATCTTGCCGTCGCCAATCGCGCCGGTCCGCGACGCCTCGACGATGACGCCGATCGCTTTCTCGGTGGCAGCATCGCTGACTACGAGCTCGATCTTGGTCTTCGGCAGCATGTCGACGCGGTACTCCTCACCGCCGCGGCCGGCGTGGACGATGCCCTTCTGCACACCACGGCCCGTGACACCGACGATGTTCATGCCCACGAATCCGGCATCAGCCAGGGCTTCCTTGACCGCCGCCATTCGCTCCGGACGAACGATGGCTTCTATCTTGTTCATTTCTAACGCGCTCCTTGCGAACTCGTTCGCGGAACTAGGAACCGGACCCACCGGCTTCAGGTGTTACCGGGATGCCAGCATAAGGCGCACCACCATCAAGTTGATAGGCTCGCTCGCCGTGCTCCGTAACGTCGACGCCGATGAGCTCCTCGTCCTCTGAAACGCGGAGGCCCAATGTCACGTCGAGGACACGAAGGATGACGTAGGTCACTACGAAGGAGTAGACGATGGTGCCCGCAACCGCGACCACCTGGTCGAGCAGCTGTTCCTCGTTGCCTTTGAACAGACCCTCGGCTCCGCCGAACGCCGCGAACAGACCGACCGCAATCGCGCCCCAGGCGCCGCCGACGCCGTGCACGCCGACAACGTCCAGCGAGTCGTCCAGGCCGACTCGGATGCGTATCTGGACGGCGGCATAGCAGAGCGCACCCGCGCCCAGGCCGATGCCGAGCGCCGGCATCGTCGTCACGAAGCCCGCCGCGGGTGTAATCGCCACGAGGCCCGCTACAGCGCCGGCGGCTGCACCGACCACGCTGGGCTTGCCGCTCCTTATCCAGCTCAACGCGACCCAGGCGACCATCGCACCCGCCGTAGCAACGTGGGTGACCACGAACGCATTGGAAGCGCTCACGCCGGAGGTCAGGGCGCTACCGGCGTTGAAGCCGAACCAACCGAACCAGAGCAGCGCGGCGCCGATGACCACCATGGTGACGTCGTGCGGCTCCATCGGCTCGCGGCCGAAGTTATGGCGCTTGCCGTAGACGAATGCCGCCGCCAGGGCCGCGACGCCCGCGTTGATGTGAACCACCGTGCCGCCGGCGAAGTCGAGCGCGCCCATGTCGCCGATCCAGCCGCCGCCCCAGACCCAGTGCGCCATCGGGTCGTAGACCAGCGTGGCCCACAGGACTATGAAGACCAGGAAGGTGCTGAACTTGGCGCGTTCAGCGAAAGCTCCAGTAATGAGCGCCGGGGTGATCACGGCGAACATGAGCTGGAAGATCATGAACGTCTGGTGCGTGATCGTGTCAGCGTAAGGCCCCGGCTCGGTAGCCGAGACATCCGTTAGCGCGATCCAGTCCAGGTTACCGATCAGGCCCCACTGGTCCGGCCCGAAGGCCAGCGTGTAGCCGATGACCGTGAACTGTATCGTCATAACGCCGAGCATCATGAAGCTGTGCATGATCGTGCTCAGCACGTTCTTGCTGCGCGTCAGCCCACCGTAGAAGAGGGCGAGTCCCGGCGTCATCAGCATCACGAGAGCTGATGACGTCAGCATCCAAGCGGTATCGCCGGAACTAATCTCCATTACTAACCTCCTGTTGCTCTGCCGGCCGGGCAGACCACGCTAAATCCGCGCCGCGCAAGACGACGCCAGCGATGCGAAGGTTAGGTTCGCCACGTTACGGCCATGTTTCGGCCCAGTTACAGCACGGTTAACGTTTGACAGAGGCGTCTGAAGCTCGGTGGTTATCGGTTGGCTGGGAAACGATAGCCCACGTTGCGTACCGTCTCGATGAAGACCGTGGAGCCGGTTTCAATCTTGGCGCGCAGACGGCGGATATGGACATCAACGGTTCGGGCGCCGCCAAAGTACTCGTAGCCCCAGACGCGGTTGAGCAGCGCCTCGCGCGAGAAGACCTTGCCGCGGTTCGTCATCAGGAAGCGCAGCAGCTCGAACTCCTTGAACGTCAGGCTGACCGGCTGGTCAGAGACGAACACCTTGTAGTTCGCCAGGTCGACGACGAGATTCTCGCTGCGCAGCAGGCCGGCGAGTTCAGCGCCGGTCTTGCGGTAGATGGCGCGCCGCAGGCGAAGCTGTAGCTCCTCGGCGGCCAGCGGCAGGATGGCGAAATCGTCCGCCGGCCAGGTAGGGTCGATCGCGGAGAGCTGGTCGGCACGCACGAGCAGCAGCAGCGGCGAGCGCTGGGGACGCAGAGGCGACTCGATAAGGCGCTTCGTCTCATCCAGATTGGCAGCGGCTTCGACCACGAGCGCGTCCAGGCTGGCGTCAGCCAGCGCCGCCTCCGCCTCATCCTGGCGCAGGCTGACTACCTCTACATCGGATGTTTCGAGATCTCGCGCCAGGACGGATGCGCCCTCGGTTTGATAGATAAGCAGCACTCTCTGCATGGACCGAAGTATAGCAATGCCCCGACCCATGGCAGTCGCTTATAGGCGGGCGAGCTTTATGTAATCTGATCTTAACCAAGCCGTGACCGGTCTGTGAGCCGCGTCATGCTTAAATGGGGGGCTATGTCAGAAGCAGAAGAGATTCGCGAGTTCGTCCTGCAGCAGTGCCGCCAGCAGGACGTCAAGTTCATCCGTCTCTGGTTCACCGATATCCTCGGTTCGCTGAAAAGTTTCGCGATCACATTCGAGCAGCTGGAAGAAGCGCTGGAGGAAGGCGTCAGCTTCGATGGCGGCGCGATCGAAGGCTTCGCGCGCGCCGGTGAGAGCGACATGACGGCGTTCCCGGACCCCTCGACGTTGCAGATCCTGCCCTGGCGGCCACGCGAACGCCGTGTAGCGCGCATGTTTTGCGACGTTCACCTGCTCGACGGCTCGTCCTTCCCCGGTGACCCACGCCAGGTCTTGAAACGCAACTTGGAACGCGCCGCGGCGCTCGGTTTCACCTTCTACGTCGGCCCGGAGGTCGAGTACTTCTACTTCAAGGACGCGGACGGCACTGTACCGCTGGACCAGGGCGGCTACTTCGACCTGACGCCGCTCGACAGCGCCAGCGACCTGCGCCGCGAGACCGTTTTGACGCTCGAGGAGATGGGCATCGGCGTTGAGTCCAGCCACCATGAAGTCGCTCCTTCCCAGCACGAGGTGGATCTGCGCTACACCGACGCCCTGACCATGGCAGACAACGTGCTTACCTGCCGCCTGGCCGTGAAGGAAGTCGCGCTGGCCGCGGGCGTCTACGCCACGTTCATGCCCAAACCGCTGGCGGGCGAAAACGGCTCCGGAATGCATACTCACCTGTCGCTATTCCGTGGCGAGCAGAACGCCTTCCACGACGCAAACGACCCGCTGGGCCTTTCGGCGGTAGCACAGGGTTTCATCGCCGGGTTGCTGCGTCACTCGCGCGAGATCACGCTGGTCACGAATCAGTGGGTCAACTCATACAAGCGCCTGATCCCGGGATTCGAAGCCCCGGTGCGCGTCGCCTGGAGCCCGCGCAACGTCCAGACGCCGGCGACGATGCCGCAAGCGCGCCAAGCCCAGCGTATGCCCGGCGACCTCTTGCGCGTGCCCCCGTACAGGCCGGGCCGAGACATGGCGCGCCGTGTCGAATATCGCGCGCCGGATGCCGCCTGCAACCCGTACTTGGCATTCGCCACCATGCTCGCCGCTGGTCTCGAGGGCATCGAGAAGAAATACGAGATGCCACCCAGCCACGACCCGACCGACGAGACGAGCATCGAGACGATCCCGACGCTACCGGGCAGCCTCTACGAGGCGCTGCAGGACGCCGAAGACTCCCGGCTGTTGCGCGACTGCCTCGGCGACCACGTTTTTGAGAGCCTGCTGACGTCGAAACGCATCGAATGGGAGCGTTATCGTTCGCACATCACCGACTACGAGCTAAAGCAGTACCTCTCGGTCCTCTAGACTGCCCTGCCAGCCAGCCGCATGACACTCGCCGAGCTGATGTCTGGGCCGGAGGCTCAGACTGCATCGCGGTGTTAACACTTTCGATACGCGGCAGGCGTGGCGTTCCGGCGCGCTGGATGTAATATTCACCCGTCTTTCGAGGGGTATTGGCAAGTGAAGTACGGTCAACGCATGGAGGGCAGAGTGATGAAGTTCTCGACGTCCTGGAGACTCCCCGTAGCGCTGGCCATCATTGCTGCGTTTGCCGTGCTTGGCACCTGGTCCGAGGGCGGGCCAAGGAGTGCCGAAGCGGACGTCGATTCTGTCACGCCCGGTGCAAGTTTGGTTCGAGCGGCGATATGATCAACATCGATGTCGTCGGCGATGAGGTGGCGACATCCGTCCTTAGCGTCGGAGCAAGCGGCACCAGCACACTCGACAACGGTGCCTGTAGCGACGTTGGCGCCGACTGCGGTGCCACATCGGGGCCGGCCAACCCGGTCACTTGGGCCGCCGTCGACGGGCTATACACAGCGACCGCGATCCTGACGCTGGACTGCAGCGACGTCGAAGCCGTGACCGTTACCGCCACTCACAACGCAGACAGCACTCCCGTCGCCACCGTCTATTGCGTCCCTTCCCTGTCCGATGAAGACGTCGAAATCGAGAAGCAATCTGACGACAACGACAGTTACACGTTCGATTGGGACGCCGACAACGGCAACTGCCTCGTCATCGCCGACGACGGCACCATCGAGTTCGACAACGACGGCAGCTTCGACCTGGAAGACAACGACGAGGCCGAATTCTACTGCGAGTCCGGCGTGGACCTGACGATCGACGAGCGGGACGACCACGACTTTGTCGCCATCGACCACTGCGAAAACGACGATGGAGTGGATGTGCACGGCAGCAGCGCCGTCTTCGACATCAATGACCTCGACTCCACCGCGTTCTGCACCTGGATCAACGATGAAGACTTCCACGTCACGCCCACGGTAGTAATCGGACCGCCCACCTCTGTTTCCATCATCTTGACTTCGGCAGCCATAGACTGCGGCCGCTCAACCCTGGTGCAAGTCATCCCGCGCAGCGCGAGCGGTGGCCCAACATCCGCAGGCACGACGCTTGTGATGACTTCGAGCCTGGGCGGTACGTTCCAACCCTCAAGCACGATCGTCAACCTGTTCCCGGTGTCGCTGGCCAATTTCCTCTACACGGCTCCCGCCGACGTGAGCGGGACGACAACGATCACGGCGCGTGCCGGGAACGTTCAAACAACCGCCTCGGTGCAGATCGTCTGCGAGGTCGTCACACCAACCACTACCGCGGCTCCCTTGCGGCCACCGAGCGCTGGTGACGGAGGACTCCTGAATTCGTCCGGTACGAATTACCTGCCGGTCGCCCTGACCATCGCCGCCGCGGCTGCCGTGCTGGCATTGACCGCGGCTTCGCGCCGGTTCGCGTTCGCCACGGCTGACGCGGAATCCGCCACTACACCCGAAGCGATGACGAATTCTGGCAACCCGGGCGGCTTCGCGCTGCTGGTATCGTTCGTTATGCTGGCTATCGCGTTGCTGGCATGGCGGTGGCGCTAACCGCGACGCAGATCAACAAAACAGAAGGGCGGCCCCGAGGCCGCCCTTCTGTTGGTGCGTGGCTGTGATGGGCCTGTCGGCTACCAACCCTTACCGGCGACCATCGCCGTCAGGTCAGCCAGGCGGCAGGCGTAACCCCACTCGTTGTCGTACCAGGAGACGACTTTCACCAGGTCGCCCCCGACGACGTTCGTGCTCAGCCCGTCGATGATCGACGAGTGCTCGTTGCCCTTCATGTCCATGGACACGACCGGGTCGTCGGTCCAGTCCATGATCCCCTTCATGGGCTCCATGCCCCAATGACGCAGCGCCGAGTTGACCTCGTCCTTGTCTGTGCTTTTGCTGACCAGCGCCACCACCTCGACCACCGACACGGTCGGCGTCGGCACGCGGTAGGCGAGGCCGTCGAGGATGCCGTCTACCTCCGGGATCACCAGCCGCAGCGCGCGCGCAGCGCCCGTTGAGGTCGGGACGATGTTCATGGCGCCGCCACGGGCTTCGCGCAGGTCCTTGGGCCCGGCGCGATCGAGGATCTGCTGCGAGTTGGTGTAAGAGTGGATCGTCGTCATCTGACCCTTCTGCATCCCGAACTCCTCCACAAGCACCTTGACCGGCGGCGCCAGGCCGTTCGTCGTGCAGGAGGCGTTCGAGATCACGTGGTGGCTCTTCGGGTCGTACTTCTCGTCATTCACACCGAGAACGATTGTGACGTCTTCGTTTTGGGCCGGCGCGCTGATCACCACCTTCTGCACGCCGTCGTGGCGGTGCGCCGCCGCGGCCTGCCCGTTGGTGAAGAACCCCGTCGATTCGATGACGATCTCGACCTCGACATCGCCCCAGGGGATCTGCGCCGGGTCGCGCTCCGCGAAGACCTTGACCAGCTCACCGTCGACCATCAGGCCGCCGTCTGCCGGCGCAACCTCGCCGGGGAAGCGGCCGTAGTTGCTGTCGTACTTCAGCAGGTGCGTGTTCGTCGCCGTATCGACCAGGTCGTTGATCGCGACGACCTGCAGTTCGTCGCCGTGGCGCTCACGAATCGTGCGAAAGACCTGCCGTCCGATCCGTCCAAAACCGTTGATCCCGACGCGAGTTGCCATGGAAAGCTCCTTTCAGCTCCGCGACACCGCTGCTAGTTGCCTCATTTTGAACCACTTCTGGGGCATTTCGTAACAGGCATTGTAGGAAGCCTAACGGCTGTATACCAGCGCTCAACCGCCCTGATCTGGGAGGTTGTCATGAACCGCTCCTTCGTACCGTCTAGATTGCTAGGCTTTAGATTCGCCTGCTATCATCCGATTTGGAAGCGAGTGCGAATGAACATCTCGACGGTTCTCGTTCTGAACCAGAACTATGAGCCTCTCAACGTGTGCAACGCCAGGCGCGCCTTCGTCCTTCTCGACAAAGGAAAGGCCGAGATCCTGGAACACGCCGAGGGCGTCCTGCGCAGCGCTGTCGCCTCCTTCCCCAGGCCCTCAGTAATCCGCCTCGTCTACATGATCAAGCGGCCGCGGCCCCAGATGCGTCTGACGCGCCGCGAGGTCTTCGTGCGAGACCGCTACACCTGCCAGTACTGCGGCAAGCAGACTCGTGACCTCACCATCGACCATGTCGAGCCGCGGCACCGTGGCGGCCGTCACACTTGGGAAAACCTGGTCTCGGCCTGCCGCGGCTGCAACCACCGCAAGGCGGGACACTCGCCGCAGGAAGCGCGCATGACGCTGCTCAGCCAGCCGAGACGCCCCCCAGCATCGTCCTACTACATCTTCTACCACTACCTAGAGCAGCAATCGGACTGGCGCAAGTTCATCCCCGGCTGGGAGCAGTACGAGAGCGTAGCCGCCTCTTAGCTAGAGCAGGATCCGCTTCGGCGAGCCGTTGGAGCCGCGGCGGAAGTTGTGCACCAGGTAGCGCCGGTCGTAGCCCACCTCGATCTCCTCGATACGGCAGCGGTCGCGCCGCGATAGCGCTTCGTCGATCCGGCGCTGTAGCGCTTCATACGCCGTGCGGCGCTCCTCCGACACCGGGAAGATGCCCTCAGCATCGACAATCAACTTGACCTGACGCGCCGCGAGCGCCAGCAGCCAGCCCAGCGCAATCTCGGCCCAGCCCTGGTGGAACGACAGGTCGGCGAAGTTAAGGACGAGGCGCGTGTTGCTCGACTCCGGCCCCACCTGCAACAGGCTCGCCCCGAATGCTGGGCGGGCCAGGTCGCTCGCCGGGAGGTAAACGGACCGCAGCACGTCGTCACTCGCCGTCGCGCCGCCGGCGAAATAGCGCCCCAGGTGAATCTCAAACGCCTTGTGGATTTCGTCTGGCCGCAGGGTATTGGCCAGCCACTCGTGGTGCTGCTCCATCTCCTCGACGCGCAGTCCCTCCTGCGCCGAGATCAACTCGGCGGTCGAGCGGATCAGCGGCAGCGCCGAGGGATACGAGCCGCGCGTCACCAGCAGCAGCGCGTCCGCCAGCCCGGCGTAAGCTCGCGACCACAGCGCCGAGAGCGCCGCCATCTCGTGTGTGCGGTATTTCGAGGACGTCGACGGGTTGGCGTCATCCGCCAGCTTGAGCTGCAGCTCCATTGCCTCGGCGAAGAGGTCGAGGTCGTTGGCCAACAAGAAGCGTGTTTGCCGATAGGCGTCCTGTGCCGCTTCTCCCGCCGACTCCGGCGGCCGCGACGGCAGCGCGTACGTTTTCGGCGGCCGGATGCGGGCGACGCGCTGCTTCGGGCGGTCTGTCGTCACTTCGATCGCCGCGGCGAGAGCATGCTGCCACCTGCAAAGCGTGTATTAGCGCCCAACTCCGCTTCGATGCGCAGCAGGCGGTTGAACTTCGCCGTGCGTTCGCCGCGGGCCGGCGCGCCGCTCTTCAGCTGCCCCGTCCCCAGCGCAACGACGAGGTCGGCGATCGTCGTGTCCTCCGTCTCGCCGCTGCGATGGCTGATCATCGCGCCCCAGCCGACGCCCAGCGCTCTGTTGGTCGCGGCGATCGCCTCACTCAACGTGCCGATCTGGTTCACCTTGATCAGGATCGCGTTCGCTGCCTTCGTCTCGATCGCGCGTTCCAGGAACTCGAGATTGGTCACCAGCAGGTCGTCGCCGACAAGCTGCACCTTGTCGCCAAGGCGCTGCGTCAGCAGGCTCCAGCCTTCCCAGTCGTCCTCCGCAAGGCCGTCCTCGATGCTGACGATGGGATAGAGCTCGCACCACTCGGCCCACAGGTCGACCATCTCGGCGCTGGTCAATGAACGGCCCTCGCTGGTCAGCTCGTAGCGCCCGTCCTGATAGATCTCGCTGCTCGCCGGGTCGAGCGCGATCGCGACGTCCTCGCCGGGCCGATAGTCCGCCGCCTCGATGGCCTGCACCAGCAGTTCGACCGCCGCAACGTTGTTCTCCAACGACGGCGCGAAGCCTCCCTCGTCGCCGACATTGGTGCTGAGCCCGCGCGCGTCCAGCAGCTTCTTCAGCGCTTGATACACCTCGGCGCCGGCCCGTAGCGCCTCGGCGAACGTCGGGCGTCCGACCGGGGCCAGCATGAACTCCTGAAAGTCGGTGCTACGCGTGGCGTGCCTGCCGCCGTTGAGCACGTTGAACATCGGGCACGGCAGCAGGTTGGCCTCGGGCCCGCCCAGCGAGACATAGAGCGGCTGCCCCTGCGACGCGGCGGTCGCGTGTGCCGCCGCAAGCGAGACGCCGAGCAGCGCGTTGGCGCCGAGCCGCGACTTGTTGGCTGTGCCGTCCAACGCCGCCATCAGCCGGTCAAGTCCCTGCTGGTCGGAGGCGTGCTGCCCGATGACCGCGTCCGCGATCTCGCCGGTCACGTTGGCCGCGGCGTCGAGCACGCCTTTGCCACCGTAGCGCGCGGGGTCGCCGTCGCGCAGCTCGTGCGCTTCATGGGTGCCGGTGCTGGCGCCTGAGGGCACGATGGCGCGACCCCGGCTGCCGTCTTCGAGGCGAACATCGACCTCAACCGTCGGGTTGCCTCGAGAGTCCAGCACCTCCAGCGCCGTCAGCGCCGCGATTCTGTCATCAGCCATGCTTCACCTGGTTCGCGTCTGCGCTATTCGCTGCTTCGACCGCCCACCGCACGGCTTCGGGCGGGGCCTCGGTGCGGTAGATCGGTGGGTCTTCGCGCCCGTCCTTGCTGAGCATCCACGTTGACATGCCGACGACGGGCTTGCCACGGTTCAACGCGTGAGCGATCTTACTCAAGGTCCCGTACGCGCCATCTATCGCGATCACCGCGTCCGCTGACAGCGTGATGATCAAGTTGCGTGCCTCTCCAAAACCGGTGACGATCGGTATCTCCACGTATGGGTTCATCTGGCTGCGGTCGGATCCCGATAGCACTCCAATCGTCGTGCCGCCGGCCTGGCTAGCGCCACGGCACGCCGCTTCCATGACGCCGCCGCGTCCGCCACAAATCAGCATGCAACCTCTACGAGCGATTTCGGCGCCAACGGCCTCGGCCTGCGCCAGGGCCACATCGGAGGGCGACGAGGACGTATCGCCGCCCACTACCGCGATGATCATGGCGCCATGATATGACGAAGGGGCGGCTCAACGAACCGCCCCTTTCTGGTCCAGGTCTAGCCTGCCGTGTCTACCAGCCGCGCGTCGCCAGCAGCTCGTTTTCCGGGATGGCGCCGATCTCCAACCCGGGCATCGATTTCCCGAGGCCGCGCGACACCTCAGCGATGATCTTCGCGTCGTTGTAGTGCGTCATCGCCTGAACGATCGCCTTGGCCATCAGGCCGGGATTCTCCGACTTGAAGATACCTGAGCCGACGAAGACGCCGTCGGAGCCCAGCTGCATCATCAGCGCCGCGTCCGACGGCGTCGCGATGCCGCCCGCCGTGAACATAACGACGGGCAGGCGGCCCTGCTCCTTCGTCTCGCGCACTAGCTCGATCGGGGCACCGAGGCGCTTCGCTTCGGTGTACAGCTCGTCTTCGCTCATCGTTTGCAGGCGGCGAATGTCGCCCATCACCTGGCGCATGTGGCGCACAGCCTCGACGACGTTGCCGGTGCCGGCCTCACCCTTGGTGCGGATCATCGCCGCACCCTCGCTGATCCGCCGCAGCGCCTCTCCCAGGTCGCGACAGCCGCAAACGAAGGGGACCTTGAAGCCGTGCTTGTCGACGTGGTTCGTCTCGTCAGCCGGCGTCAGCACCTCCGACTCGTCGATGTAGTCGATCTCGAGCGCTTCCAACACCTGAGCTTCTACGAAGTGGCCGATGCGTACCTTCGCCATGATCGGGATCGTCACGGCCTTTTGGATGCCATCGATCATCTCCGGGTCGGACATGCGCGCGACGCCACCGTCCTTGCGGATGTCGGACGGCACGCGCTCAAGTGCCATGACGGCGCAGGCTCCGGCCTCCTCGGCGATGATCGCCTGCTCCGGCGTCACGACGTCCATGATCACGCCGCCTTTGAGCATCTGCGCCAGGCCCTTCTTGACGGTGAAAGTGCCGGTACCGTTTTCGTTCGCGCCGTTCATGGCCTGCTCCTTGCTCGGCGGGTCTGCCGCCGGGACGATTAAGGCGCTCTCGCGGCGGAGAGCGCCTCGTGTTCGCCCAATTGTAACCGCCTGCCAAGCCGAGCCTCAACTCACGCGGTTCAGTTCTGTGGCTGTAGCACCACTTCCACAATCACGGGCCGGTGATCGCTGAAGCCGTCCCACGGCCCGATGCGCGCGTCGATCGCCTGCCAGTCGTGGCTGTAAAAGACGTAGTCGATACGGATCAGCCACTTCGGCAGGTCAATCCCGAGGAAATCGGGCCGGTTGCTGCCCGGCGAGTCATCCTTCGATGCTCCAGGGAAAGTATTTCCCATGCCGTTGCCGGTCTCCCGCCAGGCATCGTGCATATGCTCGGTGAGGATGGCGTGGGAGCGGTTGAGGTCCTGTGCATTGAAGTCGCCGGCCAGGATCACGGGCAGCGTCTGCGAGGCAACATAGTCGGACAGCAGGCGGGCCTGGCGTTCGCGCGCGACAACCGATCCAGATCGCGCAGCGCTGTGCGCGTTGAGGAAGACGAACCGGTCGTCGGAGAAATCGACCTCCACCACCATGGGCGCGCCGATCCACTCCGGATCGGCCAGATCGACCTCAATACTGCGAAACGGGAAGCGGCTCAGGATGCCGGACCCCGTTGTGTCTGGCTGCGGTTCGAGGCGACGGTAGGGATACTCACCTGCAAGCTGATCTTCGATCGCGGCGGAAACGGCAAGGCTCAGGTCGAGGATACCGATAACATCTGCATCGGACTCCCGCAGCGACTCTATGACGCCTGCCGGATCCGGATTGGACCCCAGGATGTTGGAGGTCATCACGGTCAACACCGAGCCCTCTAGCTGTGGTCGACCAGGCGGCCAGAACAGGCCGCCCCAGAGGTGGGCAAAGAGCGCGAGCGCGGCAAGAGAGCCAGCAATCAACAAAAGATGGCGACGCCAAACAGACAGGGCAAGCGCGACCGGTAGCGGGAGGAAGAGGTAGACCGCAAACGCGTTGATCGTAAAGAGCCACCACGTCGCATCGCCGACGAATTGTAGTTCGAGAAACCACCCGACGAGCCCCAACAGATAAACGGCAACCGCAAGTTCGACGCTGATGCCAAGCCAGACTCGCATTTTGGGCCGAGGGTCGTAAGGAACGCATCAGCATAAAGGTTACGACTGGTGAACGCCGCGAGACGTGCCCTCGTTTCTACCGGCTAGCCAGCCCTCCATACGGCGTGTCTCGGATCGAGGTCTCCGTGGCCTGTCGTGCGTGTCACCAGGCACGCTTCGGTCGTGAAATCGACAACAGTCGCTAGCTCAGGAGGCAGGCGCCAGGTCCAGCACGGTCAGCTGCAGCGCGCCGCCGTTGTCGCTCGGCCCGTAGCTGTCCGCCGACAGGCTGTAGACGACGTCGACACAAGACCCCGCCTCCGGCAGCTCGCGGTCCCAACGGAATGCGATGGCCGGCCATGAGACGGCTCCGCTCTTGAGTTTGAGACGCATGTGCGCGCCATCCGCACCTACCGTCTTCGCCTCAACCACGGTCACTTTGCGGCTGAGCAGCGTCGGGTCCGGGTTGCCCTGGCCGTGCGGCGCCAGCTTGCCCAGCCAGCGTATTTCCTGGCTGCGCAGCTCGTTCAGCGGCCACTCGGCGTCGATATCCAGCACCGGCGCCAGGTCGTGGCCGTCCAGCTCTCGAGCCGCGTGCTCGAGGAGACGCTGCTCGAACTCTTCGAGTCGCTCGCTGCGAATCGTAAAGCCGCCCGCCTGCGAATGCCCGCCGAAGCGCTCGAACAGGTCGCCGCAGGACCGTAGTCCCGCCGTGATGTCGTACTCCGGTATCGAACGGCAGCTGCCGCGGCTCTCCACCTCGCCCTGCTGGTACACGGCGGCTGGACGTCCCAGCGTCTCGACCAGCCGCGAAGCGACGAGGCCGATGATGCCCTGATGGAAGTCGGGGTGACCCACGACGGTAAGCGGCGCCGCATCGCGATCCTGTGCCATCTCCAGCGCCAACTTTTGCGCCTCCTGCGTCATGCGCTGCCGCTCGCGGTTGAGCGCGTCAATGTTGCCCGCCAGCGCCAGCGCCTCGGCCTCGTCTTGCGTCAACAGCAGGTCCAGCGCCAGGCGCGCGTCCGCCAGGCGACCGGCGGCGTTGAGCCGCGGCGCTAGGCCGAACGCGATCGTCTCCGAGCTCACGGAGCTCAGCTGCGCGCCGGCCACCTCGACCAGCGCCTGCAGGCCGGGCCGTTCGCTCTCGGCGAAAGCGCTGAGTCCGCGCCGTACCAGCTCGCGGTTCTCGTCGACCAGCGGCACCATGTCGGCCACGGTGCCCAGCGCCGCCAGCTCGGCGTAGCGCGGCTCCGGGAAGGGCTGTCCTTGCGACTCGTAAAGCGCCTCCGCCAGCTGAAAGGCGAGTCCGGCGCTGGAGAACTCCGTGAGATCGTCCTCATGCGGCAGCTTGGGATTGAGCAGCGCGCTCGTCTGCGGCAGCTGGGAGGGCGGGACGTGGTGGTCGACGACGACGACGTCCAGGCCAAGTCCGTGCGCGTGCTCGACCTCGGGACTGGCCGTCGTGCCGCAGTCGCACGTGACCAGCACCTCGACGCCACGGTCGGCCAGCGAGTCGATGGCGCGTTTGTTCAGGCCGTAGCCCTCGCGTTCGCGATTCGGGATGTAAGGCGTCACCTCGCCGCCGAGGGCTCGCAGCGTCTCGGTCAGGATCGCGGTCGAAGTGATCCCATCCACGTCGAAGTCGCCGTAGACGCTGATCGAGCGGCGCTCGGCCAGCGCTCCGCGCAGCAGGGTCAGAGTCGTTTCGAAGCCGGGAATACGAAACGGATCGCTGAAGCCGGACTCGCGCCCGCCCATGAAGCGCTGCGCGTCGGCGTTGGAGCCAACGCCGCGATTCTCCAAAACAAGGGCTACGAGTTTGGGCAAACCGCTGTGCTGCAATCGGCCCCGCAGTGGCGACTGACGTAGACGCCAAGCCTTACGGGATCCGCTGCCGGCGGTTCGTGGCGGGTTCGACACCGTGGGCGCTTGCAACTCGAACGCATATTCGACTAAGCCAGGGACCGGTGTCAAGGTCCCCGGCTCGATGTTGCCGTCCGGTCTCGGGCGGTCGGGTTACTCGGCGCTGACGCGGACGTCTGCCGCGCGCGTGCGCGAGGGGTTCCGCGGGTCCGCCTGTAGCTCGAACTCGACGGTCTGACCTTCCTGCAGATCGTCGAACACGCCGCCGGTCAATGCCGTGGTGTGGAAGAAGACGTCTTCACTCGAGTCGTCAGCCTTGATGAATCCAAAGCCTCGATCGCGCACGAGGCGGGTAATCTTGCCGGTTGCCAATGCTGCTTCCTTCACTCTCCGGCTTACAGCCGAAGCCTACGAGCCCGATCCGGGCCAATCCCAGAGTGCCGGCCTGAGAGCCTAGGAAAGCTGCTGGTGAAAAGCGTGCTGCCTGTGGGTCTTAGGTATGGAACTCCTGTAACGACCAGACCAGTATACACAGCGGGATTTTGTTTTGGTCAGGCCCGCCAGTCACCGCTCTTGCCGCCCGTCTTGCTGATCAAGCGCACCGCCTCAACCTGCATGCCCCTGTCCACCGCTTTGCACATGTCGTAGACCGTCAGTCCGGCGACTGACACCGCGGTGAGCGCTTCCATCTCGACGCCCGTCTTACCCGTCGTACGCACCGTAGCCGTGATCTCGATGGCGCTGGCCAGCTCATCGGGTTCCAGCTCCACGTCGACGCCCGCCAGCAGCAACGGATGACACATCGGGATCAAGTCCGACGTCTTCTTTGCCGCCTGAACCCCCGCGACCTGCGCCGTCGTCAACACGTTGCCTTTGGCGATCTCGCCCCTGAGCAGCAGTCGCAGCGTCTCTAGCTGCATGACGACCCGCCCCTTGGCGACCGCGACGCGGACTGTCTCGTCCTTCGCCGTCACGTCTACCATGCGGGCACGCCCGGCGTCGTCGAGGTGAGAAAGCCGCGGCTCTTCGGAAGCTGTCATGACTCGTTCAGCTTACCGTAACAGCCCGCAGGTCGGGTCGTGACGCGGCCAGACGATTCTGGTGGACGACTCTTGACTTGCTATCATGCGAGCCACATGTTACGGACGCGAAAGGCTCTGTTATGAAGCGAATCGTCGTCTGCTGCGAGGGTACTTGGAACGATCCCTCCAAACCAAAACAAACCAACGTCAGCAAGCTCAAGGACGCCGTGATCGCTCGCGGTCCCGGCGATGCCGACACCGAACAGCGGGTCCACTATGTCGACGGTGTCGGCGCCAAAGGCTCACTCTGGGACAGGCTGCGCGGTGGAGCGGTCGGCTTCGGCCTGGACGAAAACGTGCAGAAAGCTTATGCGTTCGTCGCGCGCGATTACGCGCCCGGCGATGAGATATTCCTCTTCGGTTTCAGCCGCGGCGCCTACACGGCACGCAGCGCGCTCGGCATGATGCGCAAGTGCGGCATCCTGAAGCAGGTATCAGAGGCGGCGATACGGGCAGCCTGGGATCACTATCGTGACGACCTTCACCCGGAAGACGCTCAGCCCAAGCAGTGGCGGCGCGATAACGCGTTGCTGACTGCGCCACCTGACGACTACGTCCCGATCGCGAAGTTCATTGGTGTTTGGGACACCGTCGGCTCGCTTGGCGTCCCGATAAAGCCGTTGCGCAAGCAGTACGACTTCCACGACGTGACGCTGACCAGCTTCGTCGATAACGCCTATCACGCCCTCGCGATCGACGAGCAACGCAAGGACTACGAACCGACTCTCTGGGCCCAGAGCGAGACGCCGCCCAAGCCGCCGCGTCAGAAGCAGAATTTCGAGCAGCGTTGGTTCGCAGGCGTCCACAGCGATGTCGGCGGTGGCGCCGCTCACGAGGGTCGCGACGCTCAATCAGACCATTGCCTCGCATGGCTCCTCGACAAAGCAGGCGCCGCTGGGCTCGCTGTCGACCGCGACGCGATCGATTGGCACCGTGCGCCTGAGGGTAAGTTTCCCCGGCTTCACCTTGACCACGGAATCGTCTTCAAGCTCATCGGGCTCGTGCGCAAGCCGGCCCGGCGCCCGATCGGCAAGGGCGTCCGCGAAGGCAAGATCGGCCACGGCCGCCCGTCCAACGAGATGGTGGACGACCAGGCTCGCCGCCGCCTCAAGGAAGACGCCAAGTACAACTCGAAGCAACTCATCGCCTGGGAGCTAGAGCAGGAGCAGCAGCATCCGACCTGATGCGAATCGCCCGCGGCTCATACCGGAGCTCGTCTGCTCCGACGTCGAGCGAAGCCTGGCGTTCTACACGGGCGTTCTCGGCTTCAGGATCGTCTTTCAGCGAGTGGAAGAGCGTTTCGTATACCTCGAGCGCGAGGGCGCCGAGCTCATGCTGGAGCAGCCGACCGGACGTTCATTCGTCGCGGGCCAGCTTGAGCATCCGTACGGCCGTGGCATCAACCTCGAGATCGAGGCGTCCGACGTTGACGGGCTCTATCAGGCCGTTCTCGCCGCGAACGCGCCGGTCTACCTGCCGATGGATGAGAAGTGGTATCGCCAGGATGAGAGGCTGGCCGGCAACAGGCAGTTCATCGTCCAAGACCCGGATGGCTATCTCCTGCGTTTCTTCCGCGACATGGGCTCACGCCCCGCCTGATCCAGAACGGCTCCTGCTCTGCTGGGGCTCACTCCAGACGCGCGAAGGCCAGTGACCGGTTTAGAAACGGACACTGGTATCCTCTAAACGTATGGCTGAACTCGAATCGCGGTCGATCTACCAGCTGGTTGGCGGCCACGAGACCTTCGCCCGCCTCTGCGAGGCTTTCTACGCCAGGGTCGAGACCGACCCTGTCCTGCGGCCGCTCTACCCCGACGGCCCACTGGACGAGTCAAGGGAACACCTGGCGCTCTTCCTCTCGCAGTTCTTCGGCGGCCCCGACACCTACTCGCAGCAGCGCGGCCATCCACGCCTACGGGCCCGGCACCTGCCCTTCGCCATCGGCCGCATGGAGCGCGACGTCTGGGTGACGCACATGCTGGCATCGTTGGACGAAACCGGCATCACGGAGCCGGCCTACTCGCCGATCAAGCAGTACTTCGAAGAGGCGGCGACCTTCCTGATCAACCGCTACGAGGACGAGAACGAGGAGAGGCTGGACCTTACGAGCCAGTAGTCGCGGCCGGATCCCGTGGCGGGTTGCCGACGCGCGCCATCATCTCGCGAAACGCCGGCAGCTCCTGCGCTCCGACAATTCCGGTGCGCTGGTTGAAGACGAAGGTCGGGATCGCGGTCACGCCGATCTGACGCGACCACGCGATGCCCTCGTCGACTTCCGCCTCGAGACGGCGTTCGTTCAGCGCTTCGCGCAGAGACTTGTCATCCAAGCCACACTCGTCGGCCAGCCGCACCAGAACGTCGACGTCGGCCAGGTTCTCCAGCTCTTCGAAGTACGCCTTGAACAGTCGTTTGTGGTAGGCCCAGCCTCGTTCATGTGTCGAGTACCGGAAAGCGAACTCACCCGCCTCCAGCGCCAGGTGCGAGTACGAGCTGATCTGGCGACCGCGCGTGAACTTGATCCCCAGCGCCTCGCCGCGTTGCTCTTGCGGCGTCGGCGGCGCCTCCGGCGGCACGAATCGACGCGCCGGCATGCCTTCCAGTGGCGTTTCCGGCCTCAAAAGGAAAGGTGCAAAGTGGACGTCGAAGTCGTACTCCTGCTGCAGCCTTTCGACCTCAACGAGGCCGATGTAGCACCAGGGTCAGACGAAGTCTGAAACGATGATGATCGAGGCGCGCTCCGGCTCCTCGTTCTCGGTTTCTGTCTCATTCACCTCCGAATTATATGCCCCTTTACCGCCGCTGCACATGGTCGCCAGCTCTCCCCACGCCGCGGCGCCGCGATCTAACCGAGACCAGGCCTTAAACTGAGAAGCCGTGTACGACTACAACCGGCGGCGAAGCAATTACGGGCCGCTCGTCCTCGGTGTTCTCCTCGTCCTCCTGGTCGTCATCGTGGCGCAGATGCTGCGCGGCTCCCCCGATCCAGAGTTCGCCATTACTTTCCCCGCCTCGTCACCCCTCGGCGAAACACGACAGCCCCTGCTTCCCGAGGACGGCGCTTCGATCATCGCCGCCACAGGACTCGGCGTCCTCGGCAGCGCCGGGTCCACCGAGCCGCGACCGATCGCGAGCATCACGAAGATGATGACGGCCTACGTTATCCTCAAGGACCATCCGCTGACCGCCGGGGAAACCGGCCCGATCATCGAGCTCAGCTTCGCCGACGAGGAACGCTGGCTGGAGATGCTGGCGCAGGATCAGTCCTCGCTGCCGGTGTTCGCCGGCCAGCGCCTGACTCAGCTGCAGCTGCTGCAAGGGCTACTCGTACCCTCCGCCAACAACTATGCCGAGATACTCGCCGCCTGGGACGCCGGTTCCGTCGCGGCCTTCGTCGACAAGATGAACGCCGAGGCGGCGACGCTCGGCATGCTGGACACGACGTACGCCGATACTTCCGGCTTCTCCTCACGTACCGTCAGCACGCCCACCGATCAGCTCATCCTGGCCCGCGCCATCATGCAGGACCGCGTCTTCGCCTCAATCGTCCGGCTCGAGGAGATCACAATTCCCGGGGTCGGCGCGGCCATTGCCGTGAACCAGCTGCTGGGCATCGATGGCGTCGTCGGGATCAAGACGGGCTTCACGGAGGAGGCCGGCGGTAGCCTCGCGTTCGCGGCCATTCGCCAGGTGGCGGGACAGCAGGTCGACGTCTACAGCATCGTCATAGGTCAGGGCGATGGCATAGACGGGTTCGAGTCGAGACAGGCCGCATTCGCCGCCGCACGAGCCGCTATCGCGGACCTGGAGGCGGGCCTCGAGGTCCGCCTCGTCCTCTCCAACCGCCAACCGATGGCCACCGTCAGCACCGATTGGGGCGACGACGTGGACCTGATCGTCACGGAGGACGTCGAGCTGCTGACCTGGCCGGGCGTGATCATGGAGACAACCGTCGAAGTCGGCGACGTCTCAACCGGCAAGTCGGCCGGCGAGCAGGTCGGCTGGGTCAACGTCGTCGTCGGCGAACAGGCTCGGCGTCTGCCTCTGGTACTCGCCGGCGACCTCGACGGCCCCGGAATTTTCTGGCGCTTGACTCGCTTCTAGCCTCCAGCGAAGGCAGCCGCAGGTCGCCAGCATTTACCAAAAGCTGCACAGCCCTTCATGCCGGTCGCTCGTCGCGCATCCGCCCGCTAGCCTTAAGCCCCACGCGATCGCCGCAGCCAGGCACCGATTTAGCTACGATCGCGGCGAATTTCTCACGTTTTTTCTTGTTCTCGGTCGCGTAATCCTCATAATTAGTACACCATGCTCAGCGAAGACGAGAACCAAACCCTGACCCAGGTCGGCCCCGGCACGCCGATGGGCGACCTGCTGCGTCGTTACTGGCATCCCGTCGCGGCCGCCGGCGAGCTCGAAGAATACCCGACGCGGCCGGTCCGCATCCTCGGTGAGGACCTGGTCGTCTTCAAAAAGGGACCAGGGGATTATGCCATCATCGAGCGCTACTGCGCTCACCGTGGCACCGACCTCGCGTACGGCATAGTTGAGGACGCCGGGCTGCGCTGCCCGCGTCACGGCTGGCTCTACGCCGACAACGGACTCTGCCTCGACATTCCCTACGAAGAGGAGATGCCCGCCGAGCCGATCAAGCTCAACGCCTACATGGCGCAGGAGAAGGCCGGCATGATCTGGGTCTACCTCGGCGCGGGCCCCGCGCCGTTGATTCCCGATTGGGAGCCGTTCACCTGGGAGGGCGGCATCGTTCAGGTTGTGCTCTCGGTGCTGAGCTGCAACTGGCTGCAGTGCCAGGAGAACACGATGGACGGCGTCGACATGGAGCTGTTCACAGATGCCCTAGAGGCGGCGCAGCGGGACGGCACGCCGCCTCCGCTGCCACCGCTCGACTTCGGCTTCGATGAGTTCGAGCACGGCTACGTGGTGCGTCCGGACGGCGAGGAACAAGGCGTTACGAAGACGTCGCTTTGGCCGAACGGCTTCTTCAACGGCGACGCGCGGTCCTGCCGCTTCGAGTGGCGCGTCCCGATGACCGACGAAACAACACTCAATCTCACCTGGTTCTTCGACCGCGCCGCGCCCGGCACTCAGGCCGGTTCGCAGACCCCGGTGCACTTCTGGTACGCGCCGACCAAAGAGGAGGAGTCAGGCGAGGCGATCAGGACGCACCAGATGAACAAGAAGTTCGCCATCTGGCTCAACCAGTCGCCGATTCTGGACCGCACCAGAGAGAACCTGACCGAGGGCGACGCCGGCGTGATCATGCTGCGCAACAAGCTATTCAGCCAGATATCGCTGATCCAGGACGGCGGCGAACCCAAGGCGCTGATTCACGATCCGGCGCAGAACCAGAAGCTGAGTCTGCCGGATACCGCGCCGCTGTTTGCCGCCACGCCGCCTGAAGACGACGCCACGTTCCCTTACCTCGGCGGCCAGCCGGAGGAGATCGCGGAGGTCTACCGCAGCGTCGTCGAGAGCTGGCGCGAAGGTGACGCGGATGCACCTTGAGACCAGGCGAGGCTACACTTCAGGCAGCCGCTTGAGGCCGATCTGGTCACGACTAGGTTGCGAAGGAGCCATCCAATGCTAAGCATCGAAGAGAACGACCTTCTGTGCAGGGTTGGGCCCGGCACGCCGACGGGCGAGCTGATGCGCCAGTACTGGATCCCAGCCGTGACTTCAGAGGAGCTTCCGGCGCCGGACGGTCCGCCACTGCGCGTCAAGCTGCTCGGCGAGGAGCTGATCGCCTTCCGCACGACGTCAGGCGACGTCGGTCTGGTCCAGAACGCCTGCCCCCACCGCGGCGCGTCGATATTCTTCGGCCGCAACGAGGAAAATGGGCTGCGTTGCGTCTACCATGGCTGGAAGTTCGACGTCAGCGGCGCCTGCGTCGACATGCCGTCTGAACCCGCCGAGTCCAACTTCAAGAGCAAGGTTCGCACCAGGGCGTACCCGGTGCGCGAGCGTGGCGGCATCATCTGGGCTTACATGGGACCGCGTGAAACAGCGCCGACCTTGCCCGACCTGGAAGCGAACATGCTGCCCGAGGGCGGCTACAGCATGTACGTCTACCACCTCGAGAACAACTGGATGCAGGGCTGGGAAGGCGAGATGGAGACGGTCCACGCGGCATTCTTGCACGGCGGCGCCACGCGTATCGAGGACACCAAGCCGGGCACCTTCGCCTACTATCAGGCCCGCCAACGCGACGCCAGGTTCGCCGTGCTCGACACAGAGTGGGGCACCTCCTACGGCGTCCAACGGCCCGCCGAAGAGGACACCTATTACTGGCGTATCGCGCACCAGCTGTTCCCCTTCTACGCCATGGTCCCAACCGGGGTCATGAGCCTTGAGGTCCGTTTCCGCGCCTACGTCCCGCAGGACGACTACAACACGCTGGTTTGGACCGTCAACGCTCAGGTCAACACCCGAGCCGAGTCGCCGCGTGGCATGGCGCCGATGGGCCCGAGTCAGCTCGAGTACCTGCCGACGACGACGGATTGGCACGGCCGCTTCCGCCTGACGCAGAACCTGGGTAACGACTTCCTGGTCGACCGCGAGCTGCAGAAGTCGGGGGACAGCTTCTGCGGCATCCGCGGCATCCGGCAGCAGGACGGGGCCGTGACCGGCAGTATGGGACCGATCTACGATCGCTCCCACGAACATCTCGGCACGACAGACGCGCTGATCATCCGAACCCGCCGTCGCGTCCTGGCCGCCGCGAAAGCGCTGCGGGACCACGGCGTCGTCCCGCCCGGCGTCGACGATCCGGAGATTTACGCCCAGCGCTCCGGCGGCGTCATTCTGCCGCGCAGCGTCGACTGGTGGGAGGGCACGCAGGACCTGCGCCGCGCCTTCGTCGCACGCCCGGAGCTAGCGCAGATGGCGGAACTCGGCAACGCCTAGCGGTCGTCCTCGACGCGTACGCAACTGCACGTCTCGGACGTGGCGGCTGATGGACCCTTTTCAGCCTGGACGAGAACAAGAACCGTGGGAGATCAGACATGCAAGACGGCCGCGAGCGGCTGAGGTCGAACCCCTATCCAGGCCGCGGCATCATCCTCGGACTCGACGCCAGTGGCCGTTACGCGATGCAGATTTACTGGATCACGGCTCGCAGCGCTGGATCCAAGAACCGCATCCTCGAGGTCGATGGCGAGGACGTGCGAACGCGGCCTTTCGACCCGGCGGAGCGCTCCGGCGATCCGAACATCTGGTACCGTGCCGTTGCGCGGTCGGGAGACCGCCACGTCGTCAGCAATGGCATCCAGACCGACACCGTCATCGAGCACCTTTCCGGCAGTGGCAGCTTCGAGAGCGCACTGCTGACTCACAG
Organism: Dehalococcoidia bacterium; assembly: GCA_965197795.1. GTDB lineage: Bacteria > Chloroflexota > Dehalococcoidia > DSTF01 > WHTK01 > WHTK01. Next base: position 2,875,064 of record OZ240228.1, read on the forward strand.
CCACGAGACCGATGCGCCGAACTTCACGCCCCGCATTTCGGGCATGATCGACGTGATCGGTACGCGCCCCGAGGCGCGGCTCTCCAAGATCTCTCACAGCTCCTCGGGCGCCGCCGTCCACGCGTTCTACGTTTTCCAGCAGCTAACACCCGGCCTCGGCTACTGCCTGCATACGTACGCCGGCGATGGCAACCCGGTGCCGCCCTTCGCGTCCGACCCCTACAAAGTCGCGCTGGCCGGTACGCCGCAGGAAGCTGCCGGCGCCGTCTGGGACGAACTGCTGCCGCCGGACAAGCGCGTGGCGCTGGCCTTGAAGGTCATCGACCTGGAGACGCGGGCTGTGGTTATGCTGGACGTACGAAACGAAATGGCCTAGCGCATCTGCAATCAGATCACAGCGTGCTGGATTGACACCGCTTCATGCCGATGGCCACAATTCCTAGCACGGCTGCGACGCGCGATGGGCACGATGGCCTCGTCGATAGCCTGCGACTGTCGGCCAGAAGAACCCAATGCGGACCGCAAGGACGGCCCAAATCCATCCCCAACACCCCACCCCGGCCCCGGCGCCGTCTTCACCACCTCTAGCGGTCGACATAGCTAGCGCTGCCGGTCCGGATAGATCGACAACCTGAGGAGCAGGTCTATGCGTCATCTAGCCGGCAATCGGCTTCCCGTAGTCTTCGCGGCGCTGCTCGTCGCGCTGGCAATCGCCTGCGGCGGCTCGGACAGCGACTCGCAAACGGCGAACAGTGACCAGAAAAGTATCACGTTCATGGCGGGCTTCAAGCCACAGGCCAACCTGCCCTTCGTCGGCGTCTACGTAGCGCAGGAGAAGGGTTTCTTCGAAGAGCTCAACCTCGACGTCGAGATTCGCCACGCGCAGTCGGGCGAGCACCTGCAGCTGCTGCTTGCCGGAGAGGTGCAGGTCTCCACGGCGAACGCGGCGCAGGTGGTTCAGCGAAACTCGGAGGGCCTGCCGATCGTTTCGATCGCGCTCATCGGTCAGAAGAGCGAGCAGGGTTTCGCGGTCGGCGCCAACTCAGGGATCGACAGCGTGAACGATTGGGCCGGCAAGAAGTTCGGCTACAAGGGCACGGTGCCTGTGGAGTTCCTCGCCATCGCCAGGGCGAACGGCCTCGACTCTGATGCAGTAGAGCAGGTCAAGGTTGGCTTCGACCCACGCATCCTCAGCGAAGGCCAGGTCGATATCCTCGCCGTCTTCATCTCCAACGAACCCGGCCAGCTGGATCGCATCGGCTATCCCGTGACCGTCTTCGACCCCAGCGATTACGACATTCCGGTACTCGGGCTCACCTACGTCACCAGCGATGAGCAGATCGCGGAGGACCCGGAGGTCCTCGAGCGCTTCCTGCGCGGCGCGCTCAAAGGCATCGAGTACGCCAGCGCCAACGTCGAGGAAGCGCTCGACATCGTGTTGAAGTTCGCACCGCAAGAAGTGCGGGAGCAGCAGGAGTTCATGCTGAGGACTGAGCTGGCGCGCGCTTCCACCGCTCAAACGGACACCTACGGCTACGGCTGGCAGACACAAGAGCAGTGGTCAGCTCTAATCGCGGCGCTGAAGGAGTTCGAGATCATCTCAGCGGACGTCGAGCCGGGCGACGTCTTTAGGCCACAATTCATCGAGGCGATTCAAGAGGACGGGGACTGACTTGGCTCATTCACCGACCTGGGCCGTCTTGCCGGTCAAGGCCTTCGATGACGCGAAGAGCCGTCTCCAGCCCGTGCTCGACGTCGAGCAGCGGCGTGAGTTCGCACGCGGCCTGATGCTGCACTCACTCGATACGCTTCAGGCCTGCGATGGCATCGATCACGTCGTCGTCGTCAGCGCTGACCGCGAGGCGCTGCTGGTCGCCGAGGCGCGGGGAGCGACGGCGCTGGCTGAATCGGGCTCCGGGCTCAATCCCGCACTCGAGGCGGCGCAGCGTCACGCCGTCGAGCACGGCGCGGCCGGCCTACTGGTACTACCGAGCGACCTGCCATTCCTCACCGCAGCGGATATCGACGCGCTCGTCATAGCCGGTCGGGAGGCCGGTGTGGTCATCGCGCCCGACCGCGCCAGGCAGGGGACCAATGCGCTGCTGCTGCGCCCAGCCGGGGCCATCGGGTTCAGCTTTGGCAAGTTGAGCTTCCAGCGACACGTCGACCTGACGATCGCGGCGGGCCTGCCGGTAGTGGAGGTTTCACGAGCAGGGCTCGCCTTCGACGTCGACCTTCCCCAGGACTGGCGTGACTTGCAGGCGGCCGGCTGGAGCGGTCCGTTGCCGACAGAGCCGTCGCGTCGTGGAACCTAGGCTCCGAGGCGCGTCAAGAGCTCGATGCAGTCGCTCGCCAGCGACGCTCGGTCGGCATCGCTGCGCATGATCGTCTGCGTCACGACGACTTCGAGGCCGAGCGCTCCCACACCATTCGTTAGCTCGGCGTCCTGCCGATCGATCACGAACCCCTCGATGACGCCGGCGTAGCGATTCGCAACACCCAGCGGCGACACCTCCAGCCCAAGCTCCGCCAGCATCTTCGCTGCCGGGCCCTTGATCGCTTGGCCGCCGACGATCGGCGAAACGGCGACGGCCGGCTTCGAGGCCACCGCCTGCCGCAGACCCGGCAGCGCCAGGATCGGCTCGACGCTGACGAACGGGTTAGACGGCGCGATAACGACGGCATCCGCCTCATTGAGGGCGGTCACCACCTCCGCGCTCGGGCGCGCCTTCGGCAGGCCATCGAAGCGAATTTCGCGCACGGCTGGCTCGCCGCGTCGCCGTACGAAGTAGTCCTGGAAGTCGAGCTCGCCTTCCGTCGTGATGACCTTCGTCGCCACGGGATGGTCGGTCATCGGCAGGACACGCGCGGTTACGCCCAACACCTCGCAAATGCGGCTTGTGGCCTCGGTAAGGCGCAGACCTTGCGAGAGCAGCGCCGTCCTCTGTAGATGCGTCGCGATGTCGCGGTCACCGAGGCGGAACCACGACGGCCCACCGAGGCGCTCCAACGCTGCCATTGCTTCGAACGTGTCGCCTTCCAGACCCCAGCCGGTTTCCGGATTGGCCAGGCCCGCCAGCGTATACGTCACCGTGTCGATGTCCGGTGAGATCTTCAGTCCGAGATGCTCGAAGTCGTCTCCCGTATTGACAATGACGCTGAGATCGCCAGGCGGAAGCAGCTGATAGAAGCCGGACGTGAGGCGTGCGCCGCCGACGCCTCCAGCCAGCACGACGATCTTCACGGCCTGCCGATCGTCACGTCAGCCAGAGGTCGCCGCGACGCGGGTTTGCCCCTGCTCGCCGGGTAGCCGAGCGTCAAAAGCGCTTGCGCTTGCCAGTGAGCCGGCGCGCCGGTCGCCTGTACCACCGCGTCGGAGCAAAACAACGGCGCGCACATCCAGCAGGCGCCGAGACCGGCAGCGTGCGCCGCAACGAGGATGTTGTTGACGGCCATCGCGACGCCCTGCACGGCCATGAGATGCTCCGCCGACTGCCTGGCCGGATCCGGGTAAACATCCATGTCTTCCATCGTCAGGAACGCCAGGATGACGAGCGGCGCTCCGGTTATGCGCGCATGAGAACGTGAGGCGTCTGCTTCGATCGCTTCAACGTCGTCACCGTCCGCGAGCCGCGCCTCGCGCAGACGGTCACCCATACGACGAGCCAGCACCTCGCGCGCTTCGGCCGTGGTCAGGGCCACGAAGCGCCACGGCTGGCGGTTGTGCGCCGAGGGCGCCCAGGTCCCCGCCTCCAACAGCGTATCGATGGTCGCCTGCTCGATCGGTCTCGCTTCGTAGCGACGGATCGACCGCCGGCCCTTTATGAGGTTCTCGAACGCCCGCTGCACATCGTTCATAGCTGGTTCATTGTCGGCGGGACGTCGGACCGCTGCAACGACCAGCGGCTACGGCTCGTATCGGGCCACGAGCATGTAGAAGTCGCCGCAGCGGTTGAGCGGCAAGAAACGGCCCATGGCGTCATCGATGCCGGTCAGCATCCGGAGCAAGCGTGGGTGACGCAGCGCGAAGCCGCCGAGGTAAGACGGCGGGGCAAATACACTGAAGGACCGCAGAGCGTCGACGCGAAACTCCGGCCCCAACGCCTTCGCGAGGTTGCCGGGAGCGTGATACCAGGTGGGCACGCGCTCGCCAGCAACTCTGGCCAGCGTTCCGTGTTTCGAAAACCGCCGCCTGGCGGTCGAGAGGTGGCCACGCAGTGCTTGTGCCATTTCCCAGGGGCAAACGGGGGGCATCACCACCAGGACTGCGCTGCCACCGGGCTTCAGGACGTCCGGCAGTCCACGCACAACGGCGGCAGGCGACCGTCACGAGTGGCAAGGTCAGGACTAGCAGGGCGGCGGAGACGAGAAGATCGGCGCTTCGCTTCGAAGCGTCATAGAAGCGATGGGGTTCTCTCTGGCACGCCGCGGAAGAACGTGAAAGGTATTGAATCGGCGAAACGCCAGCCGGAACGGACTGCCTCACCACTTCTTTGACCATGCCGCGCCTGCCCGAGCAACTAATTGAGGATCACACTACCAGACGGTGCAGTGGTTCGTTACTTGCGCCCCAATGCTCGCGCGATCCGGTGTACCTGGTCGATCCCTCGAGCCAGCAGCGAAGCCGCGTCGCGACGGCGGCTGGATTGCTGCTTGGACCGGGAGAGCGTCTCCAGTCTGCGGCGCGCCTCCAGCCCGGCCCACCAGCCCCAGTGCACATCTTCGAGGCGCGCCATCCCTATCTCGTCGCCGGGAACCGCCTGGATCACATTGAGATCGAGGGGGTTCAGGCTTAGGCCGAAGCCGGCTACAGCCTTCCGCGTGGGCCGGGTCGTCAGCACATACCCGTGGCGCAGATTGGGCGGCAGCTTGGTCGCGTTTAGATCGACATCGAATTCAGTGTCCGGCAGCGACGGAGCTAACGTACGCAGCCGCCGCAGCGTCAACTCGAAGAACGAGTCGTAGACGGCCATCGATTCGTCCAGCGCCGGCAAGCGGTAGTCGTCGGCGCGGAGTTGAACCGGCGCCAGAAACCAGTCGGTCCGTTGGTCAAAGTGAACGCCTGCGTTGCCCCAACTCGCGACCAGTGCCACTCGCGGGAAGCAGAAGTAGCGCGATTCCTGAGCCAGGTAGAACGCCAGCGCCGGCAGCCACTCGTCATCCCTGAACGCCAGAAACAAAGGATGCAGCGCTGGATGTGGCCTGACCGTCGGTCCGCTGCGTTGCCACCACTCATCGAAACGTTGCCATTGGCCCGCCGTCAGCGCGAAGCCCTGCAGATACGGCGCCTGCACGCAGTACGTGTCGAAGCCGTCGTTAAGGGGCCGAAAGGGCAGGTGGGTGTAGCCGTTGAACCAGAGGTCGTAGAGGCAAATGCCGGCGATTCGCGGCTCATGCTCGTAACGCGCCAGCGCCTGCGAGGCAAAGCTGTAGAACGGCGGCGCCACCGTCAGATCGTCTTCCAGCAGGACGATGGCTTCGTAGTCACGCGAAAGCCGGCCGGCCGCCCAAAAGTGGTCGACCAGGCCCAGGTGTGTCGGCTGCTCGATGACACGTTTGGGTCCGTGCTGCCAGGCAAATTCGCGCGCCAGCTCTACGACGGCTTGTCGACCCGCCGAGTCACCACGGTCGATCGTGATGACCAACGGGACCCCGGCGTGATCCCCGTAATCTGCGGCGGCCAGCGAAGTCAAGAGTCGCTGTAGCGTGTGCGGCCGATCGTACGTGATGACGACAAGCGCCGGCGTCATGTCAGAAGCGACTCTTGCGCCGCTCGCCCCGCAGTGCGCAGCGCGGCCTGCACTCGTTGGCCGTCTGGCGGCGGCTGCCAGTCGTCATGCAGCGTATCGGCCGCGACCAGCAGGCATGCCGTCTCGACGCCGAGCGCCTCCCCCGCCGCGAGAAACGCCGCGCAATCCATGTCCACCAGCACGGCCTCACTGGCTCGATACTTCCTCAGTTCCGCCGCGGTCTCGCGATAGACAGCATCGGTGGACCAGACGCGTCCCGCCGTAAATCCGACGTCTCGAGCGGCCAGCTTGGAGGCGAGGCGACCGGAGAGGTCCTGGCTCACTTCGACCATCGAAGCATTCGGCAGATAGTGAACCGACGTCCCGTCGCCGAGCGCCGCATCGGACACGAGCACGATAGCGCCGCTCGGCACCTCGGCATAAAGACTCGCGGCGAGGTCGACGGCCACGATTTCCCGCACGCCAACCGCGGCTAACTCCTCCACGACCACGGCGGTTGCGGGCCCGCCTATGCCGAAGCCTCCCGTGATCCCCAATCCACCACGCTTTTGGCTGAGTAGGCGCAGATCGCAGTGGAGACCTGGCTGCCGGCCACGACCGAATCGCGGAGCCAGGGCCTGGAACAAGGATGCTTGGTGGGTCAGGATGACACTCTCCGGCGCCCTGATCCGGCCGAGGCGCCCTGTCGCGCGACGCCATTCCAGCATGCGGTTTGCGCTGAGCAAACCCGGTTGGAGCCTCGGCGGCTCGTCGCCGGAGGTGACACGCGTCATGAGACGATTCTAGCCTTCCACACCTCGCCGGCGACCCGGCGAGATCGGTTGCGAGTGTGTTAGCCTATGCCAAATTCCCACGTTTCTCTCGCGATTCGGTCACAGCTTCACGAGAAACGTGCAGTATCAGACCGCGGAGGAGGGCGCCAATGCGAGTCTTTGGCAGACTCTCGCTCAGCACTCGCCTGACCATTCTCGCCGTCGCCACGCTGTTTCCGCTCGCCATCCTCGTCGTGCTGAGCAATTTCGAGGATCGCAAGGCACGACGCGACGCGGGGCTTCAGGAGGCCACGTCCGCCGCCACGGGCGCCGCTTCGGCGCTGCAGGGTTTCGGGCGCAATCTCGACAGCTTTCTGGACGCGGCTGCACTGTCCCCCGTTATTGCCAACCAAGCGTTGACTCAGGACCAGACCGCGCCGTACCTGCGTAGCCTGGCCTCCCGCAACGCCAACATCACGGCGATGTTCATTACGGACACGGAAGGCCGCATTCAGGCCTCTTCGGCGGACGGCAGCCGCCTCGGCGACGACCTTAGCGAGCGGTCCTACTTGCAGGCGCTTCGCTCCGATGATCTCGACAGCGTCTGGGCCGCCGGCATCGGCGAAACCGGCCAGGTGATCGCGACGTACGGACGAACGATCCGCGGTCCCGACAGGCTGGCCAGAGCTTATCTCGTCGCCGCGTTCGACCCGGCCGACTTGATCGACACGTTGCTGGAGGGCCTACCGCAAGACGCCAACTTTGTAATAGTTGATCAAGATGGGATCCTGTTCTTCTCGGCCAGCGACCCGCAGCTGGAAAACACGGAAACCTTCGTCGGTGACACGCCTCTGGTCGAGACCGCGCTCGCCGGGGAGTTGCAGCGCATCGACTCGCAGCAGACACCCTTTGACACCGGGGCGCGCTTCGGGGCCATGGCGCCAATCGAGACCATGGGCTGGGCCATCGGCTACACGCGCTCCCAGGACGTGCTCGACAACAAGCTACGCAGCGACTTGCTGCGAGACCTCGGTGCTGTGGCCGCGATCATGCTTGTGACCGTCCTGGCGCTGACCGTGGTCTCGCGACAGATCACGCGCCCTCTCGCCATGCTGGCGCGCGCCGCCGCGGCGCTGGGTAGCGGCCGTCGCATCGCGAGCAGCAGCTCCTGGAGCAAGCTCAGCTTCTTGGCCGGCTCGAAGAGGCTGCCGCTTCGATAGCCTCAGACCTCGACTTCCAGCAGACCGTTCAGGCCATTACCGACATCGGCTCCCGCCTCACGGAGGCGACTCACGGCGCCTTCTTCTACGAGACGGCGCTTGGCGAGCCGCACCGTCTCTACATCGCCGGACAGGAATCTGAGCCCCTCTCGCGCGAAGGCGTAGAGGTGCTAACGGAGAGCCTTCAGTCGGCCGGCCTCGGAGCCCTGCGAATGGCAGACGCCACCCGCGCTCAATACACGGATCGAATCCTCCAGTTGTTCCATTCCGAGGATGGCGTCAAGAGTGTGCTGGCCGTCCCAGTTTTCACCGGACAACGGCGGTTAATCGGCGGCCTGATCTTCGGCCACACTGAAGCAGCTTACTTCGCGGAGACGCACGAGCGGCTCGCGCTGGGCATCGCGTCCTGGGCCGGCATCGCCATGGACAACGCCCGACTCTACGCCGAGTCACAGGCGGCCCAGGAAGAGCTCCGGCAGGCCTCTCGCGCCAAGGACGACTTCCTCGGTATCGTCTCGCACGAACTGCGCACGCCAATCACGACGATTTATGGTGGCGCCCGGCTGCTCGGCGCCAGACGCGACCAGCTGTCGTCGGAGAACGCTGAGGAGCTAATCTCCGACATCGAGCAGGAATCGGAGCGGCTGTACCGGCTGGTTCAGAACCTGCTGGTGCTCGCCCGCTCGGAGCGCACCGAGGTCGAGAAGGAACCCGTTTCGCTGCGCCAGCAGATCCAGAAGCTGACCACGATGTTCGCCAGGCGTCGCGCCAACCGCGTAGTTGACGTGCACATCCAACCCGGCGCCGAGATCGCATGGGCTGAAGACTCCTACCTCGACCAGATCCTGCTCAATCTGCTGAGCAACGCCGACAAGTACAGCCCACCCAACCTGCCGATCGAAATCAACATCAGCGTCGAAGCAGACGAGCATTTCTTCCGCGTCCTCGACCGCGGGCCAGGCGTCAAAGAGACTGAAATCGACCTCATATTCGACAGCTTCTTCCGTTCCAGCACGACGGCCGATCAGGCACGCGGGACCGGTGTCGGCCTGGCGGTCTGTAAACGACTGGTCGAAGCTCAGGGCGGGCGCATCTGGGCCGGCCTCCGTGAGGGCGGTGGGTTGGAGGTCGGTTTCGCGCTGCCGGCGCTGGTCGACGCGGAGGCAGAGGTCGGCGTACTGGTCTAGCTTTGCTGAGGCCGGAACCGATAGATCGGCGCCAGCGTACGGTCTTCGTCCACCAGCGTTATCTCGTCGATCTTCAGCAGGTCGGCCTCGCTAAGCTCAACATCGAGCGCTTTGACGTTCTCGCGAATGTGCTCCGGCCTGTCTGCTCCGGCGATGACGGTCGCCATCATCGGCCGCGTCAGTAGCCACGCGATGGCCATCTGCGGCAAGGCCCAGCCACGCTCGGCCGCGAAGTCTTTCAGTTGTTCCTGCACCGTCCAGTTGCGGTCGGTATCCCAGGCCTTGAACGTCGGCCGGATCGCGGCGCGTGAACCGGGTTCCGGCTCGACGTTACGCTGGAATGCACCTCCCAGCAGGCCGCCGGCCAGCGGGAAGTACGGGATCATTCCCAGACCGTTCTTGACGCAGTACGGCTCCATGCGTTTTTCGATATCGCGGTAGACCACGTTGTAGAAGTCCTGACACGAGACGAACTCGGTCAGGCCTCGAGTCCTGGCCTGCCATTGCGCCTCAGAGACCTCCCACTCAAAGAAGTTGGAGCAGCCGATGTAGCGCACCTTGCCCGAGCGCACGAGATCGTCAAGGGCTCGCATCGTCTCCTCGATCGGGGTGCCGCGGTCGGGAGTGTGGATCTGATACACATCGATGTAATCGGTCTGAAGGCGGCGCAGGCTCGCCTCACAGGAATCCAAGATGTGCTTGCGGGACGCACCGGTATCGTTGGGCCCTTGGCCGAGGCGATTGCCGAATTTCGTCGCTATAAGGGCTTCCTGGCGACGGCCCTTGAGCGCCTCGCCTAGAAGCTCTTCGGAACGTCCTCCAAAATAAGTATCCGCGGTGTCGAAATAGGTAACACCTTCATCCAACGCGGCGTCGACGATCGCTTTCGCGGTGGGCTGGTCGACCTCGTTGCCAAAAGGGTTACAACCAACGCCGACAGCCGAAATCATCAGCCCAGACGTGCCCAAGCGGCGGTATTCCATGATGATGCCTCGCTCCTACTCCCTTAATCGCGCCGGGGCTGAGGATAACACTCGCGCCGCAAGACGTCAGGGTCGTAACGAGACTGCGACAGGCGGTCCTGTTTCTTGATTGCGAAGTTGGCTCCACCACGGGTTCATTAATGCCGCCAGCTGGGCCGACGTATTTGATACCTAATGACCCTTGACAACTGTTTGCAAACCAAAGTAATGAGTTTATGATAATTCTCATGACGCAGGACTTACGACTGCTTCTTTCACGGGCGACTCGCAGCGCGACGCTCTATTTCAAAGATCGTGCCGCCGAGCACGACCTTTCGGTCGTACAGGCGCAAGCGCTAATCGAAATCGACCTGCGTCCCGGTGTCAGCCTCGGAGGCCTGGCTGCAGCGCTCAGCAAAGACCTAGCCTCGACTTCGATCCTGATCGACCGCATGGCGGCGCTCGGCCTGGTTCGCCGCGAGACCGATCCACGCGACCGCCGGCGCATTCAGCTACACGTGACGGAGCAGGCGCAACCGACGGTGCGCTACATGAATGACGCACGAGAAGACATCAACCGCCTGGTACTCAATCTACTTGGTGAAGAACAGGCTGGACACCTCGCCACATTGCTTTCGAGCTTCCTCGACGGCCTGGCCCAGAGTGAGGCAAGCACGGCGCGGCAAGAGGACGAGGACGAGGTCTGAAGACTCCTACAGAGGAGCGGTTATGCCACGGCTAGAGATCAAGACGGCCGAACGTCCGGAGCGCGTAAGAATCGCCAGACAAACGATGCTACAAGGAGCCACCCATGCTGAGTAAGGAAGAAAACGAACTTTTATGCAGCATCGGCCCGGGCACGCTGATGGGCGACCTGATACGCCAGTACTGGCTACCGGCCTTCATGAGCAGCGAGCTCGACGTGCCGGATGGCCCGCCGCTGCGCTTACGTCTGCTTGGCGAAGACTTGATCGCGTTTCGAAGCAGCGCCGGGGAGGTCGGCCTGCTCCAGAATTCCTGCCCGCATCGCGGCGCATCCTTGTTCTTCGGCCGCAACGAGGAAGATGGACTGTGCTGCGTCTATCACGGCTGGAAGTTCGACGTCAGCGGCGCCTGCGTAGACATGCCGTCTGAGCCCGCCGAATCCAACTTCAAGAACAAGGTGCATGCTCGCGCCTACCAAGCGCGGGAACGTGGCGGCATGGTCTGGGCCTACATGGGCCCGCGAGAGGTGCCGCCGGAACTGCCCCACCTGGAGCAGAACATGCTACCGGAGGGCCAGTTCTCAATCCGATCGATCCAGCGTGAGTGCAACTGGATGCAGGCCCTCGAGGGCGACATCGACACGACCCATCTCGGGTTCCTGCATCTTGGCGCGATCACCCCGGAGGAGGCTACGCCGGAGACGTTCTCCTACTACAACGTAGCGGATCGAGCCCCGAAACACTCCGTCGTGGACGCCGAATTTGGCACGATGTACGGCGCTTACCGGCCGGCCGAGCCCGACACCATCTACTGGCGCATCGCCAACTTCCTGTTTCCCATTTACACGATGACACCGGTCGGCCTGCTGGGCCTCGGCGGCAACGTGCGCTGTTGGGTACCGATGGACGACGACCACACGATGTTCTTCATGTTCTCCGGGGCGATGACGAATCCCGCGGCCAACGTCAGCCCAGAACGCCGCGCCGCATTCAACATGGGCGCGATGCGGGAGAACACGAGCGACTCGCATGGCCGCTGGCGAATGGAGGCGAACGCCTCCAACGACTATCAGATCGACCGTGAGTCTCAGAAGAAGGACAGCTACACCGGTATCAGCGGCATCCATCTTCAGGACCAGGCGGTCACGGAGAGCATGGGCCACATCTACGATCGCTCCCATGAACATCTGGCGACCAGCGACTCAATGATTATCCGTACCCGACGCCGTCTGATCGACGCGGCGAGGGTGTTGCGCGAGCAGGGCGAGGTCCCGCCCGGCGTCGACAACCCAGAGGTCTACGCGGTGCGCACCGGCGGCGTCATCCTGCCGCGTGACGCCGATTGGATCGATGCAACCAGCGAGCTGCGAAAGGCGTTCCTCAAACACCCAGAGCTAACACCAGCAATTCTCGGTAACGTCCCGGGCGCGTAGTCCCGGTTAGAAAGGAAGAAAGACAATGAGCAAGTTCCGAATCATGCCGCACGGCCGCCTGCAGGAGTGGGTCGCCGAAGAGAAGGGCTACTACGAGGCCGAGGGCCTCAAGTACGAATTCGTGCGGGGCACAGGCCGCCAGGCGGTCTCGGCCACTGAGGCCTCCGTTCAGTCGGCCGACAGCGCGCCGGCACCCGTGATGACGGGCGCCTTCGAGTCCATGGAGTCAGGTCGTGCCTGTGAAGTCAGCTCGGCCTGCCACTGGGCCGTGAACATGGCCTCGTCGGCCGAACACGGCATCATGTGGGGCCACGCCTACAGCATGACGCCGGCCGGCATCTACGTCGCGCCGGAGTCCGACATCCGCAGCCCAGAACAGCTTGGTGACATAGAAGTCGGCGTCGGATACCACTCCGGCAGCCACTTCTCGGCGCTCCAGGCGCTGGAGACCTACAGGCCAGCATCAGAGGTCAAGCTGCGCTTCATCGGCAGCCCGGCCGACCGCCTCAACCTGCTGATCGATCGCCAGGTGCCGGCGGCCAACATCTTCGGCATCCAGCGCGAACTCGCCGAGCAGCTCGGCATGCGCAAGGTGCTCGACACGACATTCATGATCGGCTTCCTGATCACGGGTGACGCGTCGACGGAGGACTGCCAGAAGTACTTCAACGCCCTGCAGCGGGCTCAGGGCGACATCGACCTTACGCCGGAGCAGTACAAGCACTACTTCGAGCCGGACGTCCCGGAGCGCTACAAGAAGCTCGTCGACGTTCGCAACTTCGGCCTGGCCGAGCGCCTCGTCTTCGAGGATTACAGCCGTGAGATGTACGAACACACCCACCGCTGGATGCTGGATCTGAACCTGTTCCCAGTCGACCAGGCTGGCGACACGGAGTTCGAGAAGGCAGTTCTGGTCTAGACGAGCCTTCAACTGGGAAGCGAGAACCAGGGCGGCGGACTCGCGAGTCCGCCGCCCTGACCATAATGGAGTCAGACGCCAGCACAGCACGCGAATACCATGAGGCGACAAAGCTCCGCCCCGGTGAATCCACACAGCGTCGGCTGATCGACGTCGAGCTGATTCCCAAACAGTACAAGCGATACGTCGGACTACCTTCGGTCCGCCTACCGCCGCCCGGCGACCCGGACGGACCCTTGACCCTGCCAGCCCTTTCGGCGCTGCTGCACTACTCCGCCGGCATCATCCGTCGACAGCACGTCAACGGGCGTGACCTGGAGTTTCGCGCCGCCTCCTGTACCGGCGCGCTGTACCACATCGAGATCTACCTGGTTTGCAGCGACATCGAAGACCTCCGCGCCGGCGTCTATCACTATGACGTGCCGGCGGAGACGCTGCACAGCCTGCGCGCGGGTGACCACAGGGCCGTCTTCGCCGAGGCCGCCGGCATCACGGAATCGAAGACGGAGGCGTTCGTCGTCATGACGAGCACGTTCTGGCGCAACGCCTGGCGGTACGAGGAACGAGCCTACCGTCATACCTTCTGGGACAGCGGCACGATCTCAGCCAATCTGCTGGCGCTGGCGGAAGCGCGCGGTCTCAGCCCTCGGTTGCACGCCGGCTTCATCGACGACATCGTCAATCACCTGCTGGGCCTGGACAGCCATCGCGAGGCCGCGATCTGCGCCGTCACGCTGGGCTCGGGAGCGGACTACGCGGCGAAACCGGAGGTTGAGACGATCTCCGAGCCAACGGAGCCACTTTCAAAGGCCGCGATCGAATACCCGTTGATCTGGCGTACCCACGAAGCGACCAACCTGCCCCACGCGCCGGCATTGGGGCAGTGGCTGGACGCGCAACCCGGTCATACGCAGCCTGCCTCCTCGGTTCAGTCGAGCGCCGCGCTGGAGGACACGATTGGCAAACGCGGCTCGGCACGCCACTTCAAAAACGTACCGATAACGCGACCGGAGTTCGGGGGCCTCCTCGATGCCTTCACCCAACCGATCGCCGCTGACTTTCCGTCGCTCTCCCAGGCCTTCGTCATCGTCAACAACATCAAAGGGCTGCCCAAGGGCCTTTACCATTCGGACACGCAGGCGCAGCGCCTACCGCGCCTCGAGCGTGGCGACTTCACAACGACAGCCACTCAACTGGCGCTGGATCAGCCCGCGGCGGGTGAAGCGGCCGTAAACATCTACTTCATCGCCAATCTCGATGAGGTGACCGCAACGCTGGGCGAGCGTGGCTACCGCGCAGCGCAGCTTGAAGCCGGTCTGCGGGGTGGCCGCGTCTACATCAAGGCCACGGAGCTGGGCCTGCGGGCCACCGGCCTTACGTTCTACGATGACGAGGTTGCCAAGCTCTTCGGCCAGGGCGAGGACGCCATCGTCCTGTTCCTAATCGTGGTCGGACGCTGAGCCTGGCACCGTGCTACGGTTCGCACGGCCATGCCCTATCGCGTCATCCTCTTCGACCTCGATGGCACCCTCACCGACCCGACCGAGGGCATCACGAAGTCGGTGCAGTACGCGCTGTCGAAGTTCGACATCGGCGCTGAGCTAGATCAACTTCGTACGTTCATAGGCCCGCCGTTGCACCACTCATTCATGAACGCGTATGGCTTCGACGAGCCGACTGCCAAACAGGCGGTCGATTTCTATCGCGAGTACTTCAGCGATCGCGGCATCTATCAAAACCAGGTGTTCGAGGGCGTACCGGCGTTGCTGGAGAACCTGCGCGACGGCGGTCGCCAGCTCTGCGTCGTGACCTCGAAGCCTGGCCTTTACGCCGAGAGGATCCTGGAGCACTTCGAACTGGCTTCATCCTTTGGAGCTGTCGTGGCGCCGGGACTGGACCTGGCAGATGCCGAGAAGTCGGTGCTGATAAAGCGGGCGCTAAACCAGTATACGGAACGCGAGCCGGCAGACTTCGTCATGGTCGGCGACCGAGAGCACGACATCATCGACGCCAGCGCTAACGGCATCGACGCGATCAGCGTGACCTACGGCGCCGGGTCACACGAAGAGCTGACGTCCGCGGCGGCGACACACGTCGTCGACTCGCTGCCGGAACTGCAAGCTCTGCTTCTCTAAAGCGTCAGCAGATCTCGCATACGGCTCAGCGCGCTCTCGATGTTCTCCACTGTGTTGGCGTAGGAGAAGCGCAAGTAGCCCTCGCCATAGGCGCCGAAGCTGGTCCCGGCGATAGTCGCCACGCCGGCCTCCTCGAGCAGTCGATCCTGGAGGGTACTCGCGTCCATGCCGGTGCCGGTGACATTGGGGAAGGCGTAGAAGGCGCCGCCCGGCGTACGGCAACTGACACCTGGCAGATCGTTGAGGCCATCGACGATGACGCCTCGCCGTTCATCGAACCCCGCGACCATCGTATCGACGGAGTCCTGAGGTCCTCGCAGCGCCTCGATGGCGGCGATCTGGGTCGCGGCGTTGACGCAGGAATGGCAGTTGACGGCGAGCCGCGTGGCGGCCTCGACTAGAGATTCCGGCCAGACGCCATAGCCGATGCGCCAGCCGGTCATTGAATAGGTCTTGCTCCAACCGTCGAGCAAAATCAGCCGGTCTTCGAGCTCCTTGTAGCCCGTTAGCGAGACGTGCTCTCGTTCGTCGTAGGTCATGCGTGAGTAGATCTCATCGCTCAGCACCGCGACCTGCGGGTGCGCCTGCAGTCCCGCAACGAGCTTGTCGAACTCCCGGCGCGCAACCGTGCCGCCGGTGGGATTCGCCGGGGAGTTGATGATCAGCAGGCGGGTATTCGGCGTGATCGACGCCAACACGGACTCCGCGTCGAAGCAGAAGTCGTTCTCCTCCAGTAACGGGATCGGCACGGCTGTCGCGCCGGTAAAATTGATCACGGACTCGTAGATCGGGAAGCCCGGGTTGGGATACATGATCTCGGCGCCGGGTTCGCCGAACATCAGGATGGCGAAGAACATCGTCACCTTGCCGCCGGGCACGACGACGACGCGTGCCGGATCGACGTCTACGCCGCGATGCTGCGCGATGTCCTCGACGACGGCGCGTCGCAGCTCCGGTATGCCGGGCGACGCCGTATAGCCGTGGTAACCGTCTCGCAAAGCCTTGACCGCCGCTTCGACGATGTGAGGCGGAGTCTTGAAGTCCGGCTGGCCGATGCCGAGGTTGATGACCTCGCGGCCCTGTGACGCCAGCGCCTCAGCGCGCGCCAGGACATCGAAGGCCGTCTCCGTGCCGAGACGCGATATCGCTTTTACGGGTTGCAGCGCAGCCGCCACGGCTACAAAGGCCTCGGTCTCGGCCCGCCGTCGATCTGGATCGTGGCTCCGCTGATCCAGTTCGCGGCATCGGAGGCCAGGAACACCGCGGCCCCCGCGACGTCGGCCGGGAGTCCCACGCGGCCCATGCCGATGTTGACGGCCAGCTCTTCGTCCGTTGCTTTTCGGTTGGGGTCGTTGCGCATGCGGTCCGTCTGAATCAGGCCGGGCATCAGAGCGTTGACGCGTACCGTCGGCGCCCACTCGGCGGCCATGCTGCGCGTGAAGCTCAGGATCGCCGCCTTGGTCGCGGAGTAGAGGCCCATCGTCGGGCTGGGCACCAGGTTGAGCTGACCTCCCACGGACGACCTATTGAGGATGCTTCCGCCGCCCTCCTGCTGCTGCATGATCGGCACAATCGCCTTGCCGCAGAGGAACTGGCTGCGAACGTTGGTGTTGAAGGCGCCGTCGAAGTCAGAAGCCTCGAGGTCCAGGAGCAGGCCGCGCTTAAACGTCGTGCCCCAGCTGGAGCCGGCGTGGTTGACCAGCACGTCGACCCTGCCAAACTCGCCCATCGCGGCATCGGCGATGCGCTGGATCTGCGCCGGGTCGCTCACGTCCACCGAGACACCGACAGCGCGCCGGCCGAGCGCCTTGATCCCGGCCACGGCAGCGTCGATTTTCTGCTGCTGACGGGCAGCCACGACGATATCGGCGCCGGCTTCCGCCATCGCCAGCGCGATGCCTTTACCGATGCCGTCGGATCCCCCGGTGACGATCGCGACGCGATCGGTCAAGTCAAAGCTGGCCAATCTTGTACCCTCCTGGTTCTCACGAAGAACTAGCTGATCTTGCACCACCGCAGACCCACTCGCCACCCCGCGTTTGGCGATGTAGACTCGCCTCAACTCCGCGCCCCGAGTTCAAAGGAACGAAGCATGATCATCGATGTCCACGGCCACTACACCACGGCTCCACCGGCGCTCAGGGCGTGGCGGCTACGCCAGAAAGACGCCATCGGCACGCCCTTTAACGAGCCGCTGAACATCACGGACGACGAGCTGTGCGAGACTCTCGAAGCGGGTCAGCTCAAGCTGCAGCGCGACCGCGGCACGGACATGACGCTGTTCTCGCCGACGGCGGGTGGCATGGAGCATCACGTCGGTCCACCGGAGACCAGCCTGTTGTGGTCACGAACCGTCAACGACATCATCAAGCGGGTCAGCACGCTGTACCCGGACAACTTCGTGCCGGTCTGCCAGCTGCCGCAGTCCCCGGGCGTCTCGCCCAAGAACTGCATCGAGGAGCTGGAGCGCTGCGTCAACGAGATGGGATTCGTCGGCGCCAACCTCAACCCGGACCCGTCGGACGGCTACTGGACCGACCCGCCGATGTCCGACAAGTGGTGGTACCCGCTGTACGAGAAGCTGGTGGAGCTGGAAGTCCCGATCATGATCCACGTCAGCGGCTCCTGCAACCCCAACTTCCACGGCACGGGCGCGCACTACATCAACGGAGACACCACCTTCTTCATGCAGATGGTGACCTCTGACCTGTTCCAGGACTTTCCGACGCTGAAGGTTGTCATCCCCCACGGCGGCGGCGCCGTACCCTTCCACTGGGGCCGCTACCGAGGCATCGCGCAGGATGCAGGCCGTAGGACGCCGGAAGAGCTGATGAACAACATGTGGTTCGACACCTGCGTCTATCACCACAAGGGTGTCGCAACCCTGGTCGACGTAATGGGCCCCGATAACGTGATCTTTGCGTCGGAGATGATCGGCGCTGTGAAGGGCATCGACGAGCGCACCGGCCGTCACTTCGACGACACGAAGCCATACGTCGACGCGCTGAAGCTCAGCGAGGCCGATCAGAAGACGATCTTCGAAGGCAACGCCTTGAAGGTCTACCCGCGACTGGCGAGGAAGCTGAGCGGCTAGCCCTCCAGGAACGCCAGCACGTCGGCGGAGAACTTGTCGGGCGCCTCCTGCGGCACGCCGTGGCCTACGCCGTCATAGACGATGAGCTTCGCGTTGGGGATGTTGTCCTCGAGCTCGTGGCCCATCGAGACGTCGTTGGTCTTGTCGTCGGAGCCCCAGAGCACCAGCGTCGGCACCGGGATCCACTTCAGCCGCCGCATGGTGTTGTAGCGAACCCGCGTTTCGGGGTTCGTCATGTGCTTCATCACCTTGGCGAAGCCCTCGACGTGCTCGGCCTTGCCGCGCTTCTCGATGTAACCCTGCACTGTCTTGGCACGGTCCTCGTCGGACATGCCGCGCCCGGCGTTCTTCTGGATGTCTTCCTCGCTCGGCGGCTTCCAGTCGACCATCGAGGTGAGCGGACGCGCCTGAGTGCCGCCGGCTGCCACGAGCACCAGCTTGTTGATGCGATGCGGGCTTTCGTAGGCGAAAAGCGTGCCCAGCCAGCCACCCATCGAGTGGCCGACGAAGTTCACCTTTTCGTAGCCAAGCGCGTCGATGATCTCGCGGATGTGGTCGACCATGTAAGCGAAAGAAAACTCCTGGTCGAAGATGTCGCCCTTGCCGAAGTTGAGGGCGTCTATGGATATGACGTGGAGCTTCTCGGCCAGCGGCCTGATCACGCCCAGCCAGTTATCGGCGCTGCTGAGGAAGCCCGCCCCATGCACCAGAATCGTTGGGTAGCCGTTGCCCGCCTCAAGAATGCGACTCTTGCCGTGGCTCAGATCCAGAAACCGCTCTTCGATCTGCACGTCTACTGCCATGTTGAATCCCCTCCTTCGGCGACTAGCGCCGCGCTACGAGGTGAGCATGTCCCCCGGCTTCGTCACTGTCAACACGAACCGGCAGCAAGACCGGCGAATTCGCTGTGCAATAATCCACGCATCGATAGCATTCAGTCGAGGAGGCAGAAATGGCGCGCATCGATCTAATCACTTCCAAGGACCAGATCGGGGATGACCGACACCACGAGTACGACGAGATCATCGGCGTCCTGGGGAATGTCGGCGGACCCTTTGGCGTCCTCATGCACAGCCCGGGACTCGCCGAGATGGTCTGCAAGACCGGCGCCCACGTTCGCCTGCAGAGCAGCCTGACCATGGTCGAGCGTGAGCTCTGCATTCTCACGCTCTGCCGCGAGCGGGACGCGGCGTACGAGTGGGGATCCCACGTCGGCACCGCACGCAAAGCCGGTATGCGCGAAGAGGCCATCGAGGTGATGGGAAGCGGCGGCGATGCCAGCGGCCTGGAGCCGGACGAGCGCGATATCATTACGTACTCTCGGCAGCTCCTCAACAACAACAAGGTAGACGACGGCCTCTTCAACTCGATGCTGGCGCGTCATGACGCACGCTGGATGGTCGAGATTACGGCGACGCTGGGTCAGTACTCCTACATCTCATGCATCAACAACGCATTCGAAATGACGCGAGAAGGCGCCGAGGCGATGCCCGCCAGGAAGTAGCGGCGCTGCACGCCGGGGTGCTTGTCGCCATGTCACAATCGGGCATCGGCTTGGATGCCGTATAATGTAGTTCGACTTACGTCAACAAGTTGAATCGATGCTCCCTGGGCTGCAACCCGGCCCGGGGAGTTTTAATGATAGAGGACCTGATATAGCCTTCCACGCCTCCAACATTCGCAACATCGCCATCATCGCCCACGTCGACCACGGCAAGACCACGCTCGTCGACCAGATGCTGAGCCAGACCGGCGCCTTTCGCGAGAACCAGACCGTCGCGGTTCGCGTCATGGACTCCAACGAGCTCGAGCGCGAGCGTGGCATCACCATCCTGGCCAAGAACACTGCCGTGTTCTACAAGGACACCAAGATCAACATCGTCGACACGCCGGGCCACGCCGACTTTGGCGGCGAGGTCGAGCGCACGCTGACGATGGTTGACGGCGTGCTCTTGCTGGTCGACGCGGCGGAAGGGCCGCTTCCCGGCACTCGATTCGTGCTGCGCAAGGCGCTGGACCTCAAGCTGAAGCCGATCGTCGTGATCAACAAGACGGACCGCAAGGACGCGCGCCCCTACGAGGTGCTGGACGAGGTCTTCGAGCTCTTCATTTCGCTCGGGGCCACCGACGAGCAGCTCGACTTCCCAATCCTGTTCACAGTCGCCACGCTGGGCGTGGCGCAGCGCGACCTCGAAGACGAGAGCGCCACGCTAGAGCCGCTGTTCGAGACCATCCTGGACTCGGTACCGCCGCCGCCCGGCGATACCGAGTCTCCGTTTCAGATGCTGATCTCGACCATCGACCACAACGACTACGTCGGCAGGCTGGGCATCGGGCGTATCGCGCGCGGAACGATCCGGCTCGGCGCGCCGATGAAGGTCGTGCATCACGATGGCGTGGCGGAAGACGCACGCGTAACCAAGATCTACAGCTTCGAAGGCCTCAAGCGCATCGAGGTGGCGGAAGCTTCGGCCGGCGACGTCATCGCGATAGCAGGAATGGATGAGGTCGGCATTGGCGAGACGCTGGCCGACGTGGCCGACCCCAGGCCGCTGTCCTTCGTGTCGATCGAAGAGCCGACCATGGCGATGGACTTCCTGGTCAACAACTCGCCCTTCGCCGGTCAAGAGGGTCGCTTCGTCACGACCCGCAACCTGGCAGCCCGTTTACAGCGCGAGCTTCGCTCCAACGTGGCTCTGCGCGTCGAGCCGACTGACTCGCCGGAGTGCTTCCATGTCAGCGGGCGTGGCGAGCTTCACCTCGCGATCTTGATCGAGACGATGCGGCGCGAGGGCTACGAGTTCCAGGTTTCGCGCCCCGAGGTCATCCTGAGGACGGTAAACGGGGTCCTCAGCGAACCGATCGAGGATCTCATCGTGGAAGTACCGGACGAGCACGTCGGCGCCGTGATCGAGAACCTCGGCAAGCGCCGCGGCGAGATGGTCAACATGACCGCCGGCGACGACGGGACGCGCATCGAGTTCCGCGTACCGTCACGGGGATTGTTCGGGTTTCGCAATGAGCTGCTGACCCAGACCAGGGGTACCGGCATCATGCACCAGAATCTCTATAGCTACGAACTTTACAAGGGCGACTTCGCTGAGCGCGGCAAGGGCGCGCTGGTGGCGATGGAGGCCGGCAACGCGATCCCGTACAGCATCTTTCGG
This sequence comes from Dehalococcoidia bacterium, assembly GCA_965197795.1. Taxonomy (GTDB): domain Bacteria; phylum Chloroflexota; class Dehalococcoidia; order DSTF01; family WHTK01; genus WHTK01. The sequence goes on from OZ240228.1 coordinate 2,896,387, forward strand.
CTGCAGAACCGCGGCACCTTCTTCATCGAGCCGGGTACCAAGGTTTACGCGGGCATGGTTGTTGGAGAGAACAACCGTGGCCAGGACATGCCGGTCAACGTCTGCAAAACGAAGCAATTGACCAACGTTCGTGCCGTCGGCTCGGATGAGGCGGTGCGCCTGGAACCGCCGCGTCTCATGAGCCTGGATCAGGCGCTCGAGTGGCTGGCCAGCGACGAGTACCTCGAGGTCACGCCGGAGTCGATCCGGATCCGCAAACGCGATATCGGCAGCGGCAAGATCCGGCCCAGCAAGGCTACCTGACCGCTTCCCACGACTCCCGCCGGTCACGTAGATTAGGCATACTCCCCGTCTTTCACACAGGAGGCGAACTTGAGTACGTATCGCATGTATACCGGCGCGGACGGCAAAGCGACCTGGGAGCAGATCGACCTCGACAAGCAAGCCGACTGGCTGTCGGGAGTCGACACCACCTCCATCCGCTTCGCCAGCCGGACTCCGGGCGTCATACAGGACTGGCACCCGGCACCGCAGCGCCAGTTCGTCATCATCCTGTCTGGTTCGCTCGAGATCGGCTTCGAGGACGGCTCGAAGAGGGTCTTTGGTCCCGGCGACGCCCGCCTCGTGGAGGACACGACCGGCAAAGGGCACACGACCATCGCCCTCGGTAACGAGCCGTGTATCACGGCCACGGTCGGGCTCAAAGACCAGGGCTGAAGCCACTCCGGGGTTAGCGCGGCGCTTCGCCAGGAGGCAAACATGCCAACCGCTCACGTCAACGGGACCGACCTTGCCTATGAAGACGTAGGTCAGGGCTTCCCCCTCGTCCTGGCTCACGAATTCGCCGGCAGCATGGAGAGCTGGGCGTCCCAGGTGCACTACTTCTCGCGCTTCTACCGCGTCATCACCTACAACGCGCGTGGTTACCCGCCCTCGGGCGTTCCCGCCGACGCGGCTGCGTATAGCCAGGACAGGGCCGTCGAGGATCTGCACGGGTTGCTGCGATCCCTGAACATTGAGCAGGCGTTCATCGGCGGGCTATCGATGGGCGGGTCGACGACACTGCATTTCGTCATCCGCCATCCGGAGATGGCGCGGGCGCTGATCGTGGCCGCGGCAGGCAGCGGCAGCACGAACCCTGAGGAGTCCCGGGCGACGTGGAGACAGCTCGCGGACGACCTCGAGTCAGAGGGCGTGCCCGCTTTCGAGCGCTACGGCTCGGGCCCGACGCGGGTTCAACTGCGCCGCAAGGACCCGACAGGTTTCGATGAGTTCATGTCCCTGCTGACGTCGCACTCGACGTCGGGCTCCGCCCGTACGATGCGCGGCGTGCAGGCGACCCGTGCGCCGATCTTCGAATCGGAGCGTGAGATGCAGGCGCTACAGGTCCCCACGCTTGTCCTCACCGGCGATGAAGACGAACCGTGCATCGAGCCTTCGCTGTTTATGAAGCGCAACATCCCGCATTGTGGCCTCGTCGTCTTCCCGCAGAGCGGCCACACGATCAACCTCGAGGAGCCGGCGATGTTCAACAGCGTCTGCGCCGAGTTCCTGCACGCGGTGGAGGCGGGCCACTGGGCCTGAGGCTCAAGCACACTGCTCGACGAACTTAGGACCTGGTTGCGCCCGCGAGCGGTCCGGCGTCTCTGGACAAGCCGGCGTGGGGTCATCCACCTACGAGGCGAATCGCTTAAGATCGCATCTCGACCCTCTCGCCATCATCAGCAATCCATCGCAAGGGGCAAGCGATCTCCTCCACGTCACGTCAAGAAGACAACGAGGCAGCGGTCACGGCTACGTCGGGCCGCGGGACCTTCGCGGCATTCTCGGCGCCCCATTATCCCCGTCTTTGGGCCATTGGCTTGCTGTGGAGCCTCGGCCGCTGGACCGGCATCTTCCTCTCCAGCTACCTGGTCAACGATCTGACTGGGTCGCCGTTCCTGGTACAGATCGTGGGCGCCGCGTTCTTCGCGCCGATGTTCTTTACCGGCGCGCTCGGTGGCGTCATCTCAGACCGCCTGGACCGCCGACGAACGCTTCTCGCCGTCGTCACGCTTGTGATCCCGGCGTCTATCCTCATGGCGACGTTCAACCTCTCTGACAGCATCGAGATCTGGATGGTCTATCCCTACATGCTGGTTATCGGCATCGGCAACATGGCGGACATGACGAGCCGGCGACCCCTGGTTTACGACATCGTCGGGCCGTCGAGGCTAACGAACGCGCTTGCACTCGAAGCGCTCGCGATGACGACCGGCGCGCTGCTCGGAGGCATCGCCGGCGGCTCGATGATCGGCTTTCTCGGTATCGGCCAGGGGTTCGCGCTCGTGGCCGTCCTCTACATGGTCTCGCTCGTCCTCCTGCTCGGCGTGCCGGCGCCCGGCGTGAAGCAGCGAGTTGGCCCGATGCCCAACGTCCTCCAGGATTTGCGCACTACGCTTGCCACCGTACCGCGCAACGCAACGCTGGTTAGCATCCTGGGCGTGACGATTCTGATGAACGCTTTCTACTTCCCTTTCACGCCAATGGTGCCGGTTTTCGCCGAGCAGTTGGACGTGAGCGCCTTCTGGGCGGGCCTGCTGGCCGGCGCTCCTGCCGTCGGCTCGATTGGCGCGACCTTCTTGATTGCCCGCGGGTTAAGGATCACTCGCGGCCACGGCTACGTCGGCGGCACCATGTTGGCGATGGCTTTTCTCGGCGTTTTCGCCGCGGCGAGCTGGTATCCGGTGGCGTTGATTGCATTGATGATCGCCGGGCTGGGGCACGCGGGTTTCGCGACGATGCAGAGCGCCCTTGTGATGACGACCGCAACCGACGCGATGCGCGGCCGAGCTCTCGGCGTGATGAGCATGTGTATCGGGATCCTTCCCTTCGCCATGCTGAGTTTGGGCGCCGCCGCGGAGCTCCTGGGGCCTTCCGTGGGCGTCCTTTCAGGTGTCGTCATCGGGCTGACGCTGATGGCCATATGGAACCGCTGGCGCCCCGAGTCGCACCGACAGCCTTAGGCCGCATGAGCCGTACCGGCGCGAGAGTTGCTACACTCATCCGCACGCGCTGGCGCTTTAGTCATGGAGGCTTGCTATGACGAAACTCGGAATGTTGCTCCACCCGGAACGCGGCATCGATGCCGTCTTTGAGGAGGCAAGGCTCGCCGACGAGCAGGGCTACGACTCGATCTGGCTCGGCGACCACATCATGGCCCACGGCGAGGGCAGCCGCCCGGACCTGCCCTTCGATGCAATGACCTTGATGATCGGGCTCGGGGCTGCCACGACTCGAGTGCGCCTGGCGTGGAGCATGCTGAACGTCAACTTCCGCTACCCGGCGATGCTCGCGAAGGTGCTGTCGACGTTGGACCAGATGACCAAGGGCCGCGTCATCTGCACCCTGGGCTCCGGCTCGGTTCCCGCCGAGCACAAGGCTTACGACATCCCGATCGTGGAAGACCACGACGGCCGGGTCGCCTTCACACGCGAAGTCGTGCTGCTACTCAAGGAGTTGTGGACCCACCCGGCGCCGGAAATGGTCAGCTTCGAGGGCTCAAGGGTCCGCACACAGGACCTCGGCTTCGCTCCCGCGCCGTTTCAGAAGCCACATCCGCCTATTTGGCTCGGTGGCGAGTCCGATGCCACCGTCGACATGGTGAAGGAGCTGGCGGACGGCTGGGTCATGCTGACGCGCGGCAGCGAGGATCGACTACAGCAGGTGCTGTCTCAGCCGGACTGGCCGACGCGGCCGATGACTATCGTGCGCCAGATCCGCATGTTCACGGCTGAGGATCGTGAGACGGCTGTCGCCGAGGCGAAGGCATCGTTCGAGCGAAACCCGGTCGGCGTTGGCGGCGCCGCCACTGACCTTGACGCCTTTATCGCCCGCGAGATCGTCGGCACACCGGACGAGTGCATGACGCGCATCCGTGAGCTGGAGGCCGAAGGGCCGAACTACCTTCGCCTCACCTTCGACAGCCTGGACCAGCAAGAGCGCGTGGCTCGTTTGATCTTGCCTCGTCTGTCGGAGACAGTGGCGGCGGTCGGCTGACTAACTGCAAAACGCAGCAACGGTCGACGGTCGCTCTTCGACCGTCGATCCGAGGCCTCAGTAGCCTACGGCGGCTCCGTCCGAGCGCGGTTCGCTGCCCGCCATGTAGCTGCCGTCCGGCAGGCGGCGGATGATCTGGCCGCGACCGCCGTTTCCGTTGAACTGGTTCTGCGTGTCAGCAAGTTTGACCTGGTGACCGCGAGCCGCGAGACCGCCGACGATCGCCTCACCTGCTGACGGCTCGATGACGACCTCCCGTCCTCGAAGCCAGCGCCAGCGCGGGGCATCCAGGCTGGTCTGGGGATTCATGCCATAGTCGACCTGGTTGACGACCATCTGGAGATGGCCTTGCGGCTGCATGTCGCCGCCCATGACGCCGAAAGGTCCGACAGGCTCGCCACCCTGGGTCAGGAAGGCGGGAATGATCGTGTGATAGGGCCGCTTGCCCGGAGCGACGATATTCGGGTGTCCTGGCTGCAACGTGAATCCAAAGCCCCGGTTCTGCAACGAGATGCCGGTGCCGGGTATCACGATGCCGGAGCCGAAGCCCTGATAGTTGGACTGGATGTAAGAGACCATCATCCCATTCGAGTCCGCGGCGCAGAGGTAGACCGTGCCGCCCTTGGGTGGCTCGCCCGGGCCCGGATCGAGGGCGCCTTCCCCGATCAGGGCGCGCCGCTGCGCGACGTACGCCGGGTCGAGCAGGCCGGTCACGGGCACGTCCGCGTGGTCGGGGTCCGCAACGTAGCGATGAGCGTCGGCGTACGCCAGCTTCATCGCTTCGATTTGGAGATGATAGCTCTCGATGGACTCGCGCGGATGGGCGCCCAGGTCGCAGCCATCGAGGATGCTAAGGGCCTCGAGAGCGGCGATGCCCTGTCCGTTGGGCGGGATCTCCCAGACGTCGTAGCCGTGGTAGCTGGCGCAGATCGGCTCCACCCAGGTCGAAGTGTGCGCTGCGAGGTCTGCCTCGGTCACGAAGCCGCCTGTCTCCGACGCAAAGGCGGCGTAGCGCCTGGCGAGCTCCCCCTTATAGAAGGCCTCGGACTTCGTCTTGGCGATCAGTTCCAGCGTCGTCGCGTGGTCGGGCAACGTCCACCTGTCTGCGGCCTGGGCAATCCGGCCGTTCGGAGCGAACGTCTCGAACCAGCCTCGGAACTCGGGTCCGATGTTTTTTTCTTTGTAGTTACGCTGCGCGCCGCTCCAGGCCATTCCGCTTTCGGGGCCCAGCGGGAAGCCGTTGCGGGCGTAATCGATGGCGGGTTCGAACACCTTCGGGTAGTCGAGCCGTCCGAAGCGCGCGTGCAAATCGCGCCACGCGGCGGGTGCGCCGGAAACGGTGACCGCCAGCCAGCCTTTCGAAGGAACCTGGCTGTGGCCGTGCTTGGTAAACAGCTCCGGCGTGTGGGCGGCCGGGGCTCGGCCGGAGCCGTTCAGGCCGTGCAGCTTATCGCCGTCCCAGACTAGCGTGAAGGCGTCTGAGCCGATCCCGTTCACCCAGGGTTCGACGACGGTGAGCGTCGTGGCCGCCGCGATCGCCGCGTCCACCGCGCTACCGCCGACTAGCAGCATCCGCAAGCCGGCCTGCGCCGCGAGCGGATTGCTGGTGGCAACCACGCCGTGCGGCGCGAGCACCGGCATGCGACGTGACGCGTAGGGAAAGTCGGTTGGTAAAAGGTTGTTAGGCAGCATGTTCGTTCCCTCTAGGTTGAGCGCGGCCGAAGCAGTCCCGAACCGCGCTGATCTGTGACGCTGGTTAGGACTCGGTCACGGCGGCTATTGGTTCCGGCTCCTGGTAGAGTCCTGGCCTCATGGCGTCCAGCCACGCTTCATCCCGCGCGACGACCTTTTCGATCGCCCTCAGCTTGTAGTAGCTCGGCTCCAGGCCCGGCGGGTCGCCGCCGGCTTCGACCTGCTTCACGGCCTGCAGCAAGATACGCCGTGAAGTGATGATCGCGCGGTCGGTCGTGCCGAGGTGCTCGTAAGTGCGGTCCGTGACCGGTCCCATGCTCTCCTGAACCGCGCGATCCTGGGTGTTCGTCCCTTTGATCCCGCTGAAGGTCTGGGTTTTCTGGACCGTGCGATCGATCATGTAGCGATTGCGACCGTTTCGAACCGAACGGAAGCCGTTTTCCGGGTCTATGTCCACGCCGAACTGGTTGCCGGTACCGACCAGCAGCCTTTCGTCTTCGCTGAGTGGTTCGCTGCCGTAGGTGAAGGCGAAGTTGTAGACCATGGTCTGTTCATCGTCGACCGGTACCCACATGTGCCCGTTGACCATGGGTTTCGGCGGGTCGACCGTATAGCCCCGTAGCTGATACCACGGCATCACCCAGTGGTAGCCGCGTACGAACTTGTCGCCATCCGGCAGATTGCGGATGCCCGCGTACGTGTAGCCGTAGCTCGTCGGCACGACGTCGAGCTCGGCGGCGCGTGAGAACGCCGTCGCACGGCCTCGCACCGTGTTCGGTCCCTGCTCAACTCCTTGCATTCGGCCGTAGTGCAGGAAGTTGCTGTGCACCGTATCGATTCCGCCCTCCAGCGCCTGGAGCCAGTTGCTGTCCTGCAGCACCTTTGTCATGCCGCGGTGCGATTCTGGAGCCTGAGTCCACTCGAACTTTGGCAGCGCCGGCTGCTTCTGCGGCGGTCCCATGTAGGCCCAGACGACCCCGCCCAGCTCGACCGTCGGGTAGGCGGGAATCCGAACCTTTTCCTTGAAGACGGAGGCCTCAGGTTCCGAGGGCATGTCAACGCAGTGGCCCTCAACGTCGAACTTCCAGCCGTGATAGATGCACCGCAGGCCGTTCTCCTCGTTGCGACCGTAGAAGAGGCTCGCCGTGCGATGCGGACAACGCGCGTCGACCACGCCGACGCGTCCGTCCGTTTGCCGAAAGGCGATCAAGTCCTCGCCCAGGAGACGCACTTCGACCGGCGGGCAGTCTGGCTCGGGTACTTCCCACGTCAGCAACGCCGGAACCCAGTAGCGTCGCATGAGGTTACCCATCGGAGTACCAGGCCCGACGCGCGTCAGTCGTTCGTTGTCTTCCTTGGTCAGCATGGAGTCGTCCCCTTTTCGTCGGCCAAAAGACAGATTACGACATTAGAGGTCAGGCAAGATGCTGACGTGAATCGCCGGCTCGCCACGGCCGGCCACGGTTTCGATCGCCTTCCCAGCTTCGGCCAATCCGAATACGTGGGTCGAGAGCTCGACCATCGGAAGCTGTCCCGAAGCCAGGAACTGGATCGCGAGCTCAACCGACTTGTAGGAGTGGCCGTTCGCCTGCTTGAGTGCCAGCTTTCGGCGGACAAAATCGCCGACGTTCACCGCTTGTTTCCCGGCCGCGGCCAGCACGATGTTGCAGCGTTTCGCGGCCACAGCGATGCTTTGCTGGACGGTGCCCTCCCCGCCGCCGGTGACGTTCACGACGACGTTGACGCCCTCGCCGCCCGTGTAATCCATGACTCTGGACACGACGTCCTCGTTTTCAACGTCGATCACGTAATCAGCCCCTAGCTTCAGCGCCATCGCCAGGCGATTCGCGTCGCGGCTCAACCCGGTGACGATTACGCAGGCGGCGCCGACCGTCTTGGCGGCGAAGGCCGCGGCGAGTCCTTGCTGACCTGGACCCTGGATCAGCACTGCGTCGCCCAGACGCAGCTCGCCATACTCGTAGGTCCACTCTATGCCGTTGGACAGTGGTAAGAACATCGCCGCGTGGGCGGCTGGAATGCTAGCTGGCATAGCGTGAATCACCGCGTTTGGATGGACGTAAAGGTACTGGCTGTAACCGCCCCACAGCGAAGGCGGGACCTTCAACGAGGTCGTGCCGTAGCGCAGTGCTCCACTGCGGTCGGTCTGATCGCAGAAGCGGAAGTCGTCGGAGCGGCACCACTTGCAGACACCGCAGGGCACGTACTCCTCGAGCGCGATCCGGTCACCCTCGGAGAGCTTCCAGCGCTGGCGCGCCGCGTTGCCGATGCGGGCAATGACGCCCACGTTCTCATGGCCCAGTATCTTCGGCCCGTCGGCGAGCCGGCGGGAACCCTCGATGTCGCTGCCGCAGATGCCGCAGGCTTCTACCTTCAGCAGGGCCGCGTCATCCTCGATGGCCGGCAGTTCGATCTCCTGGAGGGCGAACTCCTGCGGTCCGACGAGGACGGCGACTCGGGATGTCTCAGTCATCTGGTGCTCCGTCTTTGCGCATTAAACCACGCGAAATCGCGACTTTCGACTAAAGTATGCGGAGAAAGTAGAGGAGGCGAGCGGTGCTTCACAAGGACGACAACGAGACGCTTTGCCGGGTAGGACCCGGGACGCCCATGGGCGAACTTCTGCGACAGTACTGGTTCCCGGCAATCCCATCCTTCGAATTGCCCAGTCCGGATTCTCCGCCCAAGAAGGTCCGCCTGCTGGGCGAGGACCTGGTCGCATTCCGCGACACAAACGGGGAGGTCGGGCTATTCCAGCAATCCTGCCCGCACCGCGGCGCTTCCCTCTTCTTCGGCCGCAACGAGGAGGCAGGCCTGCGATGCGTCTATCACGGTTGGAAGTTCGACGTGGACGGTACCTGCGTTGACATGCCGTCTGAGCCGACCGAGAGCAACTTCAAGTCCAAGGTACACGTCCGTGCCTACCAGGCGCGCGACGTCAACCGCATGATCTGGGTTTACATGGGACCGAGGGAGACACCGCCGCCGTTCCCCGAGTTCGACATTGCGACGCTGCCGATCGAGCACGTCACCGAGCCGCGCCTGATGATGGAGGAGTCGAACTGGTTCCAGAACCTCGAAGGCGACATCGACTCGGTACACATCGACTACCTTCACGCCCGGCTGCAAGAGGACAAGCCGATGGCGGACGGCATCCGCGGCTTCTACACGCGCGACCGGGCGCCGAAGTTTGACGTCGTCGAGACGAACTACGGCGCGTTTTACTCGGCTCGACGGGAATGGGACGACGGCGGCAACGAATGGCACCGCATCTCCCAGCTGATACTTCCCTTCCACACGATGATCGCGGCCAGCACGGCGGATCGAGTCAGCCTCCGGTCGTGGGTCCCGATCGACGACCACTACACACTACAGATCGTGCAGATGGGGAGCCTCAAGGGCTCGTTATCGCCGGAAGAGCGTGACGGGCCGCTGAACATCTTCGACATCGCCGGCGGCCTGCTGCCGGAGACGAGCGATCCTCGGTCCCGCTATTTCACCGTCGCCAACAAGCGCAACGACTTCAACCGCGACTTCGAGCTGGAGAAGACGCTTCAGTTCTGCGGCATCCTGTTCGCCGGCAACCTGCAGGACCGCGCCATGACCGAACTCATGTGCAATGAGGACGGCATTGAGCCGATCTACGACCGTTCAAAAGAGCACCTGGGCACGACGGACGGAATGGTCATCCGCTCGCGCCGGCTCTACATCAACGCCGCGCGAGCCCTGCGGAACGAAGGCGTCTTGCCCTCGAACGTCGACCACCCGAGGGTCGGCGCCGTCAGGTCCGCCTCCATCGTTCTGCCACCGGGGGCGAACTGGGTCGAAGCGACGGAGGAGGCTCGCAGCGTGTACGGCGGGGTCGAGGTAGCCTACGTGACGCCGACGTGACCACAAGCTGCACCGGCTGAGTCAGTAGCTTGCAAATCGCTGTCTTCACCAAGAACTGGCTGAATCCAGCCTATGAAGGCGCTCGGATGGGTGCCGACCGGGCAGCAGCCCGGTTCGGCGCGACGACGCAGCACCACGTGCCGGAGACTCCGGACGATCCGGAACAGCAGAGCGCCCTGATCGAGCAGGCGCTCTCGCAGCGTCCTGACGCCGTCGTCCTGGTGCCGGCGCACCCGACTCGCGTCAACCAGGCGATTCGTGCGATTAACGACAGCGGCGTCCCGCTCATCGCTCTGGTCAATCGCTTCACCGAGGGCCGCTACGTTTCATTCGTCGGCTCCGACGACTATCAGCCCGCCGGGAGGGTCGCACGGTACGTCTACGATCGCTTGGCGGGCACCGGCAATGTCGTCCTGGTCGAGGGCCCGCCTGACTCCGTCACGAACGGGCTGCGCGTCAGCGCATTTCGGGACGCCGCTGCCGATTACCCGGGCGTGACGATCGTAGGCTCGTGCCAAGGCGCCTTCCTGCGTGAGCCGGCCAGAGCAGCAACGACTGGTCTACTGGCCCAGCTCCCCCGAGTCGACGCCATCCTGGCGGCCAACGACAGCATGGCTCTGGGAGCGCTCGACGCGCTCGACGCGGCCGGGCGCAGCTGCCTGGTGGCGGGAATCAACGCGGTCCCCGAGGCGATCGAGGCGATCAAGTCCGGCAGGATGGCGGCCACAGCCGACTTCAGCGCGATGAACATGGCATACGTCGCGACGGAGTGCGCTGTCCGGCATCTGCGCGGAGAATCCGTGCCGGATGAAATCATGCTCCCGGTTCAAGTCATCGACCGGCAGAACTGCTCACTCTGAGACGGGCCTTTCTCAGCCAGGGTCTGTCCGGACTGGCACGAGGTTACCTAGTGTTTGGCATGGTTCGTCCGGGAACAAGGCGCATCATGACAAACGAATCGAGGAGATAGTCGACCCCGCGCAGCAAGGAGGACGATTGCGATGTTTTTACTGAACGAGATCCTGGTCTTTTCCCGGGGCCGCCGGCAGGAAGCTCTGGATAGGCTGACCTGGATTCACGGCCTCATGGCGAAGCAGCCGGGATTTCAGCGCGCCTACGTCGCCAAGTTCCTCGGTGACCCGGTCACCCACACGATCCTGCGCGTCTGGGAGGACGAGGAAGCGTATCTGACCTTCCGGCAGACACCGGACGGCAACTACGGCCGCGGCCGCCCAGAAGGTCTCTACGTCAACGAAAAAGTGATCTCCCAGTGGCTCAGCACCAAGGAAGCTGCCGGCGTGGAGAGCGGTGACTTCCTGGTGAAGACGGACTGGGAGGTGCCCGAAGCTGCCTGGCCGGCCTTCAACGAAGGCGAGCGGCGCATGGAGGAGATCGAGATGTCCTTTGGCTTGCTTGGTGTCAAGGAGTTTCGAGCCAAGGAGGACAACGTCGCCTTGACGATCGGCCGGTTCCCAAGCCGTGTCGAACTCGAGATGCTCCTGGAGAGCAAGAAGGTCAACGCAGAGCGCGAGCGCTTGCCCGAGGGCGTCAACCGCATCTCGTCGCTTTGCTACGAGATTGTCACCGAGGTGACGCCGGCAACCTGACGATCTCCGCGGTTCTGGCGGCGCTGCGGTCGCCAATGCCGTTGAGATATGACACGAACAAAGGCCATGACTACTCGCGCTGACACTATTCGCGATGGTGAGGGAGTTCGTTGGCCTAGACCCATGACATCTATCGAACTCGGGAACATCGAGGAGGAACTCTAATGATTATTGTCACGGGTGGCATGGGCTTTATCGGCATGCACACGGTACGGGCGCTGCGGAACGCCGGGGAGAGCGTCGTCCCGACGTCTCACAGGGCCTGGCGTATCCCTGAGATCTGGCAGGATGAAGTGGGCAAGCGGGTGTTCCCGGAGATGTTGGACGTAAACAGCGCCCACGACGCCACAGAGCTCGCCCGCAAGCACAAGCCGAAAGCGATCATTCACCTCGCCGGCCCGCCCTTCGCCGGGACGACCCCGGCCGGTGACTACGCCACCAACATGATGGGGCTGCTCAACCTCCTGGAGGCCGCGCGGGTCAACGAGGTGGGACGATTCGTTTACGCGAGCTCCAACTCGGTGTACGGCGGCATCAGCGCAGGTCCCTACCATGAGGAGATGATGTTTCCACCCAGCTCGACCAACGCGATCAGCGCCTACAAGAAGGCCGCGGAAATCGTGATGTTTCATTACGCCGATAGAGCAGGGCTCAGCGTCGCAGCGTTGCGTCCGCCGGCGGTGTACGGACCGATGTACTACTCGCTGTTCAACGTGATGAGCCGGGTGTGTCACGCCGCGGTGAAGGGTACGGAGCCAGATTACGGCCCCGCGGGCGTTCCCTACGAAGGCGACCACCAGGACATGGCTTACGTAAAAGACGTTGCCGAGATATTCACAAGGGCAGCCCTGCAGCCGGAGCTAAAGCACCGAATATACAACTGCGGCTCGGGCCAACCCGCGACCATCGGGCAGCTGATAAACGCGGCGAAGGCCGTCGTTCCCGATGCCAGGCTGGCCGCCGGCTCGGCGCCGGGGCCGAACAGCCGCGGCGAGGACAACTATCTGAGCATGGCCCGCGTCAAAGAGGACCTCGGCTACGTTCCGCAGTACGACGTGACACGCGGCATCACCGAATACATCGAGTGGCTGCAGTCACACCCGCTATAGGACGCACTACGGCCGTGGGGTCATGCTGGAAGCGTCCCTCTAACTGACGGTCAGTTCCGGCAGGCTGGAGGCCGGCACGGGCTGCCCGGAGAAGCTAAACCCCTCGTAGCCCTTGGCGGCAATCTCGTTGCACAAGCGGGAGTACGTGTGCACGCCGCCGACGTACGGCATGAAGATACGCGGCTTGCCGGGAATGTTGGCGCCCATGTACCAGGAGTTCGCCCGCGGGTAGAGCGTGGAGTTGGCCACTTCATCGTTATGCGTAACCCAGTGGTCTTCCGCCTCCTGGTCGGCGTCAACGCGCGTGTGGCCCTGGCTCTGCATGTGCTTGAGGCAACCAGTGATGAAGTTCACGTGCTGTTCGATGGAGAGGATCATCTGGCTCTTGACTCCGGGGCTTTGCGGACCCGTGACCATGAAGAGGTTCGGAAAGCCGGCCATCATGATACCGAGATAGGTGTGGGGGCCGTCGGCCCACTTGCTCTGAATATCGGCTCCACCGTCGGTGCGGATGTCGATTTCGCGCAGCGCTCCCGTCATGGCGTCGAAGCCCGTCGCGAAGACGATGGCGTCCAGCTCGTAGCTCGCCTCGGCGGTTTGCAGCCCGGTCGGCGTAACGCATTCGATCGGCGCGCTGCGGGCGTCGACCAGCGTCAGGTTGTCCTGATTGAAGACCTCGTAGTAGTTCGTGTCGAGGATCAAGCGCTTCGTGCCGATGGGATGGTCCGTCGGGCACAGTAGCTCGGCCGTGCGGGGATCGTTGACCGTCTCTCGAATCCGCTTGCGGACGAACTCGGCAGCGGTTTCGTTGGCTTCCGCGTTGAGCAGAAGATCCGTGTAGCTGTAGAGGAAGCTGATGCTCCCACCCTGCTGCCATTTGGCCGCATAGGTGGCTTCCCGTTCTTCCGGTGTCGCCTCGAGCGCGCTCTGGGCCGGAGCAGGGTGGCCGGCGATGCCAAACGGCGTGTCGTAAGCGGCTTTGCGCCGCTCGCGGTACTCCGCCTTGTGATTTCGCTCTCGCTCCGGGTCCATCGGGTTGTTTCGCGCCGGCAGGATATAGTTCGCGGTGCGCTGGAAAACATGCAGGTGCTTGGCCTGCCGGGCAATGTGCGGAATGCTCTGCACCCCCGACGACCCGGTGCCGATGATGCCAACTCGCTTGCCGCTGAAATCGACGCCCTCGTGCGGCCAGAGGCCGGTGTGATACCACTCGCCCCGGAAGCTGGAAAGGCCCGCCAGGTCGGGTACCCGCGGGGTCGAAAGGTTTCCCGTCGCCATCACAACGTACGGCGCACTCAGGCTGTCCCCTTTGTCGGTCGTGATCTTCCACAGGTTGCTTGCGCTGTCGAACAGGGCGGTCGCCACGCGGGTGTCGAAGGTGATGTCCTTGCGAAGGTCGAAGCGGTCCGTGACGTGCTCGAGATACTCGAGGATCTGCGGCTGCGTACCGTAGCGGTCCGGCCACTTCCAGTCCTGCTCCAGCTCCGGTGAGAAAGAGAACGAGTACTCCAGGCTCTCGATATCGCAGCGACAGCCTGGATAACGGTTCCAGAACCAGGTGCCGCCGGGCCCGCTGGCCGCCTCGAAGGCGTGCGCCTTGAGACCCAACTCCCGCATCTTGTAAAGCGTGTAGAGTCCGGCGATGCCACCTCCGACGACGATCACATCGAGATCGGCATCGGGCGCGTTGCGGGCGGACGAGTCAGAGTTCATCGCTATTTCCTCCCTGGATCGTCACGCTAGGCGGGCCTGGCGGACGACAGTCAAGAGAAATGAATGCGTCACTGATTGCGCGTTTCCATTCGTACAGTAGATCGTTGCCGGGATTACCGCTACATGGCAAGTCCGTCATCTGATTGTCTCGAGTGCTGCGCAATGCGTACATGGTGCGTTAGCATTGAGTCCACCACAATTGGATGAGCTTCGAGCAGCCGATAGCGAAAGCTCGTACAACAGGAGCAAGAACAGATGCTTAGCGAGTCAGAGAACACGGCCCTGATGCAGGTTGGAGCGGGTACCTTGATGGGCGAGCTCCTACGGCGTTACTGGATGCCTGTGGCAGCGGTTGCTGAGCTAGACGACAACCCGACGAAGCCGATTCGTCTCATGGGTGAGGATCTCGTCATCTATAAGGACAAGAGCGGCACCTACGGCCTGATTGACCTGCACTGCTCGCACCGCCGCGCCGACCTGTCCTACGGCATGGTCGAGGACTGCGGCCTGCGCTGCAACTACCACGGCTGGGCCTACGACGAATCGGGTGCCTGCATCGACCAACCGTTCGAAGAGACGGCGCACCCGGAGGCCAAGTACAAGGAACGCATCAGGATCAAGGCTTACAAGATCGAGCCCAAGGCGGGAATTCTCTGGGCCTATCTGGGACCCGATCCGGCGCCGCTGGTACCCGACTGGGAGTACTACCACGTCAACGGCTACAAGCAGGTGATCATGTCCTACATCCCGTGCAACTGGATGCAGTGTCAGGAGAACTCGATCGACCCGGTGCACTTCGAATGGCTGCACGCGAATTGGGGTGGGCGCCTGGCCGGCAAAGAGGGCCTGTACGCGCCAAAACACCTCAAGCTGGGCTTCGACGAGTTCGAGCACGGCTTCGTCTACCGCCGTGTCAGAGAAGACACTACGGAGGAGGACTCGCTCTGGACCTCGGGTCGAGTCTGCTTCTGGCCCAACGCCTTGTTCACCGGCTTTTTCGAATATCGCGTGCCGATCGACGACTCCAACACGCTAAGCGTCGCGATCTTCAACAACCCGGTGCCGGGCGACGAGCCGTTCGAGCAGGGACGGATCCCCTACTGGTACTCGCCGAGCAAGGATGAGAAGACCGGCCGCTGGATCACTAGCCACATCATGAACCAGGACTTCGTCGCCTGGGTCGGTCAGGGTCCCGTGGCGGACCGTACCCAGGAGCACCTCGGAGACAGCGATCGAGGCGTGATTCTGATGCGGCGCAAGATGCTCGACCAGGCCCAGCTCGTCGCCGATGGCGGTGAGCCCAAGGGACTCATTCGCGACCCGGCGAAGAACCACAGCATCCACCTGCCCCAGGTTGGCGGGGCACGAGAGGTCAACTTCGGCGATAAGGCTCCTACTGCGCCGCGCAATCGCCACCTCTACGGTCAGCCGCAGGCGGTTTTGGACGAGATGGACCGCATCTGGGCCGAGCGAGCCAGAGCCCTGACATGATTCGCGAGGCTAGACCTATACGGTCGTGTCCGCGGTCGCCCGGCGTACCTGAGGCAGAACCTCTGAAGCGAACAGGTTCATTGATCGTCTGACCTTCTCGGTTGCCATTCCGCCGAAGTTCATCCAGCAGATCAGCTCGCCCACGCCGTGGCCCTGGAGCTCGGCGACCTTGCGGCCGACGGTCTCTGGCGAGCCGATGATGAGCGGCCCATCGACGAGCTTGTCGAAATCGAGAACGGCGAGCCGCTGCCGCATGCGCTCGGCGTCGGCGTAGGTTGCCTCCGGCAGGCCTTTGATGCCATCGGGGCGCAGAGAGCGAATGAACGCGTCTGTGTACCAGCGCTCTGCCGGCTCGGCGTCGGCCCTAGCTTCGGCATCGGTCGGCGCGACGTAGACGTGCTTGGTTACGCCCCAACGGTAGAGCAAAGCGCGGGCAACTTCGGGCGGTTGGCTGGCGGCCAGCGCCTCCGCGTAGAGCTCGCGCTGCTTCAACGTGTCCGCGAGCGGCGTTGTCAGGCCTGAGTTCAACAGCTGAAAGCCGTTGCGAGCCGTCCAGGCCACGCTTTCCGGCGAGGTCGCGGCCACCGCGACGGGTGGGTGTGGTTTGGTTAGCGGCTTCGGCAGGACAGAGATGCCGTCGAAGCTCCAATGCTTGCCACTGTGGGTCACGCTATCCTGCGTCCAGGCTTGCAGCAGGACCTCCGTGCCCTCCTCGAGGCGTGACCGGCTCGTCTGCTGGTCGACCATATGGCCGGCATACTCACGCGGCCGATTGCCTCGCCCGATGCCGACCGTGAGCCTGCCGCCGGAGAGAATGTCCAGGTTCGCCGTTTCCTCGGCCAGGTGCAGCGGGTTATGGAAGGGCAGCACATACACCGCCATCCCGAGCTGCACTCGTCGCGTCCGGGCGGCAAGCGTCGCCAGCAGGACGCCGGGCGCCGACGAAAGGCCGTAGTCGGCGTAGTGGTGCTCGGTCAGCCAGATCGAATCGAAGCCAAGCTCCTCGCTGAGGACCATCTGCTCGACTTCTTCCAGGATGATCTCGGCTTCGCTGCGACCCGGCGGCGACTGGATGAAGAAGTAGGTGCCGACCTTCAACGAAGCCTCCCGTAATTAAAGCCCTTCGCCTGCCGAGTTCGCGGGCAGGTCTCATGACCGCTATTCGCGAACCAACGTACGCAAGGATAACGTCGCATACCTCGACAAGCGAGAGCATCGTGGGCAAGATCGGCCAGCTTCTGACCGATCCGGCGGTTTAACCAGGGCGTCGCACCACGCGCGCTAGCCCGCCCAGGGCAGGGCGCGCGGCCACGGCTGCCCTTCATACGCAGCTTTACGGCGCGAAAAACTGGTGCAGCTTCTGATACGTCTGGTCCGGCGCTTCTTCCTGAAGCATGTGCCCGCTATCGAGGGGTTCGCCGCGCACGTCGCCGGCCCATTCGCGCCACACGGAAAGCACGTCGAACCAGTGGCCGAGGCGCCCTTTGCCGCCCCAGAGCACGAGCAGAGGACACTCGATCTTGCGAACACCCTTGTCGGCCAAGTCGAGCTGATAGTCGTATGAGGCAGCGGCGCGATAGTCCTCGCACATGGCGTGTACGGTTTCAGGATTGAGACCGCAGCGCAGATAGTCCGCCGCGACTTCCGGGTCGGCTCCCGGTCGCGGCGGCCAGCGGTAGAAGGAGTCCGGATATGCCTCGATAAACTTCTCAGGCAGGGGCGCAGGTTGAGCCAGAAAGAAGAAATGCCAGGACCCGAGCGCGTAGGCCATATCGACTCGCTGGAAGGTGTCGCCCGTCGGAACGATATCCATGACGGCGAGCCGTGACACTTTCTCCGGATGGTCCAGGGCCAGGCGGTAGCCGACCCGCCCGCCTCGATCGTGACCTGCCAGCGAGAACTGCTCGAAACCGAATCGAGCCATCAATTGCACCATGTCACGCGCCATCGCCCGCTTCGAGTACGGTTCGTGGTCCGGCGTCGTCGGCGGCTTTGAACTTTCGCCGTAGCCGCGCAGGTCGGGGGCGATCACCGTGAAGTCGCGAGCCAGCATCGGGGCCACCCTGTACCACGTGACGTGTGTCTGTGGCGCGCCGTGGAGGAGCAGAAGCGGTGGCCCGGACCCACCGTGGGTGACTCTCAGCGTAGCCTCATCGAGGCCGATCATCTCAGTCTGAAATCCCTCAAACACCGCTTGATGCCCCCTTCTCGGCTGCCAGCCGATCACTTTAACGTCTGAAGTACGGCAGGACCTGGCTGCCAATCAGCTCGATTCCTCCGATAGGGTCGAGCCCATGCGGGCGAACCGAAATCGACTCGACTCGCCCCCGCCGCGAGGCAGGACTCGACCTGGCGAATGACGTCTGCTGCAGTCCCGGCGAAGGCGAACCGCGCCAGAAGCGCGTCGGGGATGGCACGAGAGGCGGCTTCCATGTCGCCTCTCCTCGCGGCATCGCTGACCGCCGCGATGGCGTCCGGGAAGGCCTCGGCGGCCGGGGTGTCCAGCCGTCCGATGACCGGAATGTAGGTCGCCGCACGCCGCCGGGCCTCCTCGACGGCGACCTTGCGATCCTCGTCGACGATCGTAACCGCGCCCAGCACGACACCGATGCTTGTGGGATCGCGTTGCCCTTGCAACGCGCCGGGAGCGATGCGTTCCCTGGCTAACGTCGCCATCTCAGGCGCAGCTGTGCCGCCTACCTTGACTTCGTCCGCGATTTCGCCGGCGAGGTGCAGCATCCGCTCGCCCCAACCGCCGATCATCAGAGAAGGTCTGTTGTCGGTCACCTGGTAGTTGAGGCGAAAGCCCGGAGCAACTGAGTAGTGGCGGCCTTCGAATCCGTTCGTATTGCACTCGATGAGGTACTCGATAACAGAGGCAGCCTCGGCGACCTGCCGCACGGTGGCCGGCCTCAGCCCAACCTGGTCAAGCCACGCGCCGGCCGCCAAACCGATGAACACGGGCCCGCTGCGCATCGCACCGAGTGCGGCCATCAGGCGACCACGCCGTCCCAGGAGGCGTACTTCGGTACGGCCAGACAGGCGAGGCCTAGCCTCGCGGTCTTGTCGCGCTCCGCCAGCGCAAGCAGAAGCGGTGCCGGTGGCGGATCGCCGAGGTCGTCCCAGACCCTCAGAGCTGGGAACTCGAACCTGGCGGCGGCCGCGGCGAGGCGCTGGATGCGGTCCGGATCGACCTCGGCACGGAACGAGAGGCCGACGGCTGCTGAGGTCATCCGATACCAGACTCGGAGTTGGGGGCTTCGCGCGGGAACGAGGTCCTGCCGGTGCGTTTGATTCGGAAGACGGCGCCGCAGGCCGCATCCGGGCAAGCGATTTCCGTATCCGCGCCCATCCAGTCTCCGTCTATTGCAGTCCGTTGCTTGGCCGGCAGCAAGGGCAATAGCGAAGCGAGCGCATACAACGAGAAGGAGGTCGGGCGGTCGAAGACGAGGTTCTCACCGACGACCCTGAACGCCGTCCCCGCCTCGTGACTGCAAGTGAAGGAGCGACCTTCCCTGCACCACACCTCGACGTTCAGATCGAAGAACTCGACATCAGGATTCCCGGCCATGGACACCCCCACAGAATGCAATCTGGCATCCCGTAGCTTAGCGTCTCGGGCCCTGGCTCACTCCTCGGCCGCGTTGTGCTCCCGGATACGGCGATCAACCGTCGAGGCCAGCAGTTCCGGAGCATGGACGATCCAATCGTGCGGCAGTAGACTGTTATGCAGGCCCAGCAGGGTGAATGAATTCGCCACGCCAATCACATTCATCCCGGCAGCGAGGCCGGCCTCCACCC
Organism: Dehalococcoidia bacterium; assembly: GCA_965197795.1. Lineage (GTDB taxonomy): Bacteria > Chloroflexota > Dehalococcoidia > DSTF01 > WHTK01 > WHTK01. The sequence goes on from OZ240228.1 coordinate 2,915,747, forward strand.
CAGGCGGTGAGTCTTCGATGACCAGGCAATGGGCGGGGTCGACGCCAAGCCTGGACGCCGTGGTCAAGTAGATTTCCGGGTCGGGCTTGCCGTGCGTCACTTGATCCAGACCAACCACAGAGGCGAAGCTCTCGGTCAGATTCAGGGCTCGCAGCACTCGCTCGGCTTCCGCCGTACGCGATGAAGTAGCCAGGCCGATCTGGCACCCGTTTGAGTGGGCAGCGTTGACCAGGGCAACGGTATGAGGCCACTGATTCTCACGCAGGACCGCGTCGTCGGAGACAAGCTCGTCGTAGAGGCGCAGACGTATCGCGGTGAGTACATCTGCAGGTTCCGCCGCGCCATACTGCGCCATCAAGGGAATGCAAAGCTCCCCAAGGCTGAACACGTCCATGATGTGACGCGAAAGCACCAGACGCGTCTGCCCGACGACTTCTTGATAGCTCTCGAGCACTTGCTCTAGAGAGACGTCAGTACGGCCGAGCTCCTGAATCGCCCTGTGGTAACAGCTTGCCTTGAGCCGTTCACTCTTTATCAGGGTCCCGTCGAGATCGAAAGATCACCGCGTTTATCATGTGCTACGCCTTAGTCCGATGCCTTACGCTCGGATGCCCTTTGCTATTGTCTGTCAGAACGTGACTCATTGTATGGCTGCTTCGTTGCTGGCGCGGACTCACCTCCATACGTGACGTGGACGCCCCAACGAGGCCCGGCCTTTGCTTCAAGGTCCGAGCTTCAAGGCGTTATCACGGCTTGGACTGACTCACCCAGCACCGCTCGCCGCACGTTAGCGAAGGCAAAGTCGGCGCTGCGGGACACGATTTCGGCTGAGAGTCCCGATTGATGCGGCGTGATCAGGACGTTGTCCAGGTCAAGCAATGGATTGTCCGCCGGCGTCGGCTCCTGCTCCATGACGTCCAACGCCGCGCCGGCGATTTGGTTGGCCACGAGGGCTTCGTATAGCGCGTTCTCGTCGATGACTTGGCCGCGCGTCGTGTTAATCAGGATAGCGCTGGACTTCATCATCCCGAACTCCCGAGCGCCGATCAGGCGTCGCGTCTCCGGCGTAAGCGCGACGTGCAACGACACGACGTCCGAGGTGCGCAATAGCTCATCGAATGGCATGTAGCGGGCGTGAAGCGCCTCTTCCACGCTTGCGGTCAGCCGGGAACGTTTGTAGTAGACGGTGTCGCAGCCGAATCCGGTCAGCAGGCGTGCCGTAGCCGAGCCGATCGCCCCCACTCCCAGGAGGCCAACTTGCGTACCGGACAGCTCCCAGGTGGGAAATTGATTGAGACCTTGATTCCAGCGACGCTCCCTGGCGTTCCTCGATTGGCGCAGGATTCCACGGCTCAGGCTGAGTAGCATGCCAATCGTGTGTTCGGCCACGGGAATGGCGCTGCTGCCCCCGTTGTTGGCAAGCGGTATGCCGAGTGCGGCGATGGCCCCTAGGTCGAGCTTGTCGTAACCAGCCCCGATGCCCTGCAGCAACTTGACGCCGGAGCAACGCCGAAGCACCTCGGGCGAGATAGTGGCCGCGGCCAGGATGACAGCTTCGGTAGATTCACATACAGCCGCCTTCTCTTGATCCGAAGCGGAGTTGGCGACAACCACGGTTTCCATGTCGGGATGGGCTTCCGCCATGAATCGAGCGTGGCGCTCCGGCCCATTCCACGTAACGATGCCGGGCTTCATCCGTACTCCCACTTCGATTGAACTCTGATCTTGGCTGTACTGTCTTCAGGCTCCCGAAACGAACTCGATTCCTTTTGCCGTACCCTGCTCGGTAGGATAACGTCGCCGCGGACCGGCTTAGCTTAGGGCGTCAAGGGAGATCGAGATGGACGTATCGCTGGCGGATAAGGTTGCACTGGTCACCGGCGCCAGCCCCAACATGGGCAGCGGCATCGCCCTGGTGCTCGGGAAGTACGGCGCGAAGGTCGCGTGCAATGACATCCGCCCCGACCTCGCGGACGCCGCGGTAAGCCGACTCGAGCGCAACGGCTGCGGGGCGATGGCTATCCCCGGCGACGTCACCGATGATGCCGCGGTGAAGGCTTACGTCGAAGCCGTGCTCGAGCGCTGGGGGCGGATCGACATCCTCGTCAACTGCGCGGCGATCCTCGGCGGCGCGAGCCTGCTGGACATCGAGGTCGAGGCCTTCCAGCGGCAACTCGTCGTGCAGTGCGTCGGCATGCTGACCAATACGAAGCACGTGGCGCGTTCGATGATCGACCGCGGCATCAGGGGGAGTGTCGTCAACATCGCTTCGACCTCGGCCTGGCAGGGCACAGGCGGCAACATCGGCTACGGCACCAGCAAGGGCGCCGTCTTGCAGTTCACCCGCGCGGCGGCGATGGACCTCGCCCCGTACGGCATCCGCGTCAATAGCTGTTCGCCGCCGTCCACGCAAGCGGATAATCCTGAGCTCCTGGCCGCGAACAGGGACAACTCGGACATGGGCTTCTACCCCCGCGCCGGACTGGAGGCGCGCCGCATGATGCCCATGAGGGAGCTGCCTACGCCCACGGACCACGGCCACATGGTGGCCTTCATGGCCTCGGACTTCGCGCGGCTCGTAACCGGCGCCGACCTCAGCGCCGACGGCGGTGCGCTGGCCAAGTACTGGGCGTACGTACCGCCGGAGGACGGAGCCGGCCCGCTGCCTCTCGTGCCGCTGGACGTGACGCAGGTCTAGCAGAGCTCCCGAGAAGGCAGCCAGCGCGAAGCGGCACCGAGTGTCCATGGCCAGCGTCAAGCAGCCATCAAGAAAGGCGTCTATAAACCGAAACTATCGACAGAGGTCAAGTCGAATGGCTCCACAGCCCACCTGTGACAGCATTTTCGGACACCGCTGGCGGATGCGGGTGCCGAAAGATCTCAATTCGGCGATCGTCGGCGCATGTCGCGTCTGTGCAGCCGTACGAATCTGGCCGACCCCAAAAGCTTCCCCGACACCAGAGAGTGACTCCCCTGACCCGGGTAGCGTTCCTGACTCTCACCAAGGTGCCGAAACAGGGGCATCCACGGTGCCTCGCAGCGCCTAGTACTCGGCCTCTCGGATTTGGGTCATCCTTTACGGCGTCGCCTTCCGATTGCTAACTCCAACGATCTCGCCGAGACTGGTGGCGAACCTTCTACCGTCCTCACCCATAACATGAATTATGGGCAGGCCGTCGCGAGGTAAGACGTCCGGGCCGATTTGCTCGACCGTGAACCACTCGTCTTCCTCGTCGAGGAGTATCAGGCGGTCGCCCGGCGAAATTGTTGCGGTCTTTGCGCCACTCTTCCAGACGACGGAGCGTTGATTAGCCATCGGCACCAATTCTAGTCGGCTGAAACGACTCCTTCACCCCACGCGCCCGAACGCCAAGTTGCCACTACCTTGCCTGCTGCACAAGATGTGGGCGACTGGCCGCTATCTGGCACGGTAGCCGCCATCCACCACCATGGCGAGCGTGGATTTCAACACCCACAGTCCGGTTGACACCCTAACGCGCGCGAAAGAGCATTGCCGAAGACTCGGTCCCTGGGCGAGGAGCAAAGCCAGCCCTACATCTCGCGGAGCTGATGGGCGGCGGCGAGGTAGACGTCCGCTGCGAGCCGAGGCTGCGACCGTCACCAACGTCGCCGCCGGCCTATGGCTGGGGCGACAGCGCAGGCCAGCGGTTGACACCAACCGGACGCTTGCGAACGGCACTCTCATGCCGTATAACGCACGTGGTGCGCCAAGTGATCGCCTCACAAATTCCACGCGAGGGCTGCTGCCGATGCTTGCCATCAACAGCAAGTGGAAGTCGTTCAGAGAAGCTGAGGCCGACCGAGAGTACCTGATCTTATTGACAAGTCTAGCGTTGAAAAGATACTGGACCGTACCGAAGTTCCTGCGACTGAGCACGGCCGTCCAGGCGCAACTGGCTGAGTCGCAAGGTCTTCTCGGATATACGATGTCGGCCCAGCTGCTGAGCAAGAAGTACTGGACGCTCTCAGTGTGGGAGGACGAACAGAAGCTGGCGGACTTTCGAACTAATTTGCCCCACAGGGATGTCATGGAGGAGTTGCGGCCCGGAGCGAAGTTCACGGTCATCAGATGGAAGATTTCTGGCTCAGCCGTTCCGCCGACCTGGAATGACGCCTTCGAGCGCGCGGGCGTGGACTAGCGCGTTCCCTCCCGCTGTGCGTGAGCGGTTCCACGAAAAGAGATGGGTTGATTGGCACCTCTTTCGGGCAGTGGCCTCGACGGCCGCGTTCGCCTGCCTCGCATGGGCCCTGGTGTTGCACGGGCGCTCATATCGGGCGAGGCAAGGATGAGCACTGCATTTCCTATCCGAGCGCTGGACATGAAAGACCGAGCGTCTCCGAGTAGTACTACTGGCGAATCCAAAAACGGGGCAGGGCCATCGCTTCGCTTACCAGGCGCCGGCCTTCGAAGTCGAATGTGAGCTGGTGTACGACGAGTCCGGTTTGGTCACGGACTATCCAAGACTAGCAGTCCGAGCCGGCTGAACAAAGTCACCTATCAGGCTAAGCACGATGCGAGAAGTTTCAGACACGTTCCTGCTCAACCTGGCCGTGGTCTCTTCTACCCTGGTCGGCTTCTTCCTGATTGGCGTGTTCTATTACATCGAGACCGGCTTTCGCCGGACCGTTTATGGGCGCGAGGTTGTTGGGCAGTACTTCTACTCCGGCACCAGGATCGTGTTAGTGCTGTTCGCGTTCCCGATCGGCCTCTCACTCACGCTGGTTGCCCTGGAGCCGGTCTGGAACCACGTGTTCTTCGCCATCTTGAGCCTCCTGCTCATAGCGGCGAAACTTGACAGTGAGCTGCGCATGTGGGCAGTCGAGAGGGTCACCCACTCGGCCGTGCTGCTGGCTAACGAAGTCTTAGGCACGCTTGTAGTGCTGGTGCTTGTGCCGCTCCCATGGGTTCTCGGAGGATTCGCGCCGACCAGAGAAGACCTCACGTGGGCGATTCTCCTGGCGTTCGCCATGGGGTACCTGAGCATCGGCGCGACGGTGCTCTCGGCCTTCAACCTTTCTAGAATTGAGGACTCGGATTGAACCGGGTCGGCCCTGGACCTCAGCAGCGAGGTGCTCAGCGACGTCCGGCGACTTGGCGGGGCGGCGGTCCTTCGCGCCGACAACGGTCACTGGCCCGATTACGTAGTTGGGCCCGTTTCCGGTTCGGTCGTATCGCAGATGGTTACGCAGAGGGAAAGGCGAGGTGCTACTCGCCTTTCTTCACATACTGAAGAGTTAAAGAGTGGAACTGCTAGCTGTGCTTGCTAGAAGACGTATCGCCTGCGGGCATGCCAGAGATGCGCGTGCCGAGTGCGGCTGGATGCAACTTTCAGGCGGGGTCAGCCGGCGCGGCCGTACTGTTACCAACTCTGGCCGCGTAAGAACCGGAAACCACCAACCACCGTGAAGTCAAACCTCCAGTTATGCGCAAAAGGATAGAGCCTCCGCTTCGGTTCAATGTGATGTCTTGGCCAACGCTAGGAATGCGTTCTGGTATCGAACCGATGCTCAACTGGCACATTCCAAGTCTGACCTTTAACCTCCTAACGAAACGCGCCAACCCAGGCCAAAGCCGGGCTTTCGTCGTATCTGTATCCACTTCCAAGCACGTTCAACTGGCAGTCCTGTCTTAGCCTCTCGCTCGGGCGTGGCAATGAGCAGCAGCGACGGGAGCACAACGAGCGAGGACACGAGCGCCAAGAAGATCATCGTTGCCGTGAGAATTCCGTAAGCTGCAAACATCGGCATCGGCGCGAGCCCCATGATCGCAAAGCCGACGATGCTCGATGCCGCGGAAGCGAGAAGCGCGAGTCCAGTGGCACCCACCGCCTTTTGCAGAGCTTCATCTCGGCTGGCCCGGCGCCGAAGTTCCTCGCGGAAACGCTCCGTCATGTGAATGGAGTAGTCGAGGCCGACCCCGACGGACACTGCGCCGATCGTTGCCGTTACGAAGTTCAAGGAGAAGCCCGCCGTCTGCATGATCGGTAGAGCCACGCAGCAACCAGGCCAATCGGAATAACGGTGACCACGGCGTAGCGGAATGAGCGCATCGTTACGAGCAAAAGCAGAAAGGCGCCGAGTGCCGCGATAGGTAGCGACGTCTGAAGAGTCTTCGTAGTCGCATCCAGCGTTTGCTCTCGCTCAAAAGGCGAGCCCGTGAGCCCGACGCGCACGATCGCTGGGCTCTCTTCGAGGACTGATAGGTCGTTTGTCAGGGCCTGGCGAGCAGACGTTACCGCGCTTTGCTCCCGCGTCCCCGGGATTCCGAGCGAGAAGATCGCCACGGAGCCGCTCGGTTTCTCACCATCGTAGGACAGGACAGTCCTGACCTCGCCAGGGGTGAACACGTTGGTCTGCCTGTCAAACGGGACGCCCTTAGTAGTCGCGAACTCGTATGCGGCTTGAAGTTGCTCCCTCGAGTCGGGCAGGCCATCGCCGTCACCATCCGTGATTTTGGTGCCGGTTGTTGCTTCAATTTGAGCGCGGGCGTACTCGCTCTCCGTCAGGCGGCTCAAGATCGTCAGAACGTTGTCGTCGACATTTGCTTCACCGTCCGCCTCCCTGCCGACGAAGGGATTCTCAGCTAGTCGCGCTACGAAACCCTCGATGCTCGCAAGTGCGTCAGGATCAGCAAGGTCGCCCGCGACGTAGACCGTTGCCGGTTCGCCGCCTCGATCACTCACGTGCTCGTCGAGCTTATCCAGGCCCACGACGAAGTCCGAGTTGCTAGCGAAAAAATCCTTGACCTCGAACGTTGCCTCGAGGCGGGTGGCAAGAAGAATCGAGCCAAACGTGATGGCTGCGACGACCGGGAGGACGTACACCCTGTGTCCGGCCAGGGTTGTTAGAACCCCCGTCAGAAAGCCGCCCTCTTCAGCCACAGCCGGTACGCAGAAGGTCGTTGGTCGGACTCTGACCCCAGCGCGCTCATGCGCTTGAGCAGGATGAGGGGCAGGAGCACGTGAATTACGATGGACGCGACGATCAGCACGAGCCCAGCCACCGGACTGACCGCCACGAGGAAGATAACGGCCGTCCCCGAGAGCATTGCGACGTTCGCCGCGCCGACGGCCGGGAGGACGCGCCCGAGGAGTGAGGAAGGCCTACCAACAGGACCTCGGAGCTCATCGATTCGCATCATGACGAGCGGCACGAGGACTCCAAGTACGAGGAAGGACGCGGACACGGCGATGGCAGCGGCGACACCGAAGTGAACCACGGCCTCAACCCCCGACGAGGCGTTGGCAAGAAAGGCGATGCTATCGCTCAGCATGGCGAGTACAAGGGCACCGAGCACGCCAGCGAAACCGGTGCGTAGAGCACGCCGGGCCGAATTGCCGGCGAGCATTTCCTCACGGTAGCGGCGCAGGGCATGGACGACGAAGTCGACTCCGAGCGAGATCATCGCGATCGGCACGATAAGCTCGATCACTAGGCCACCCTCGATCCCGACGAGGTTGGAGATGCTCTTGAGCCAAATCATGAGAATCCCCAGGCCGGCCGGTGAGGGCGATGGCCCAATACGACCGCAGGCTCAGGCCGACGATTCCTACTGCAGCCACGACAGTCAGCATGATGAACATTCCGGCGACTTTACCCTCGTCCTCCGCCTCCAAGCTCGCGTCGATGGCGATTCCCCACGCGCGGTAGCTCTGTTCGTCGCCGCGTAGGACTGTCTGGATGTTGCGGCTGAACTCTTCTTTGTCCAGGTCCTCGTCGGAGGCGCTAAGGACGCCGCCTCTGACATTGCCGCCTAGCTTTTCGTTATCCGCCAAAACCCTGAAGACCAGCGCGGGCGAAGTCCAATAATCAATCGCGTTGCCGGCTACGACACGCCTCTCGCGTTCCGCCCGGCTGGACAGGGTCTCTCTGATCTCCGCCGTTTCCGGGTTCCTCATCAGCTCGTGGAGGGCCAGCTTCACCTGCTCGTCCGTTGCGGCTGCCAGAGAAACGCCGAAGCGCTCGTCGCTCTGCAACAGTGCCTGTACGGCGTCGGCGATCGTGTAGACGCCAAGGAAGGGCCGGTTCGTGTCAGTATCGAACGCTGCGAACAAGTAGGGTTGAGCGGGCAAGCCTTCGGGATGGAGCTCGCCCATCCTGTCCGCCTCACGAAGCCGTCGCTCGTTCTCATACAGCTCGGAGAGGGTAGCCTGGGAAAGGACATCGCCGCTCCGTGACTCGACCACATAGGCTTCTGCGAAAACCGAAGATGAGAATCGATCCTCGATCTCTTCACGCAGGTCGAAGACCTCGCCACGCGGCTCGAAGGAGGCGTCCTCCTCCGGCGCCATGGCTACAAGGGGGATGGCCAAGAGAAAGGTAACGAAGATTGCGGTGAGAATGATGCGCCCCGAGTAACGCTCGAGAAGCTCGCTGATCCTACTCATGTTCTTCCTCCTCCACTAGTGGTGCTGGCATAACTCGACGGTAGAGCCAGTCGAGGAGGAATGCCCCCACCTAAAGGTGGGGTGTGAGGTGGGTTCTTGGAGTGGCCTTAGAGAAGGTTCAGAGCTCTGGCGCGCGAAAGGGCCTGTGTGCGACTGCGGACGCCTAGCTTCGCGTAAAGGTTGTTCACGTGCCACTTGACGGTGCTCAGGGCGACGACGAAGCGATCAGCGATCTCTTGGTTGGAGAGTCCTTCATCCATCAGATGAAGAACCTCTGCCTCGCGTTCACTGACGGCATCCGAACGACCGGCTGGAGGCGATTGTGGGCTCTGTTGCGGCGCCGAGAAGGCCTTGAGCAGAGAACCGATGGAACGGGCTGAGAAGTCGGGCTGAGAAGCGGTCGGGTTCGACAGCAGATTTACTCGAACGCCCTCGAGAAATTGTCGCATCGGTTCGCCCTCGTCGGCGAACGTACGCACCCGGCCCTCTCGTTCGCCTCTAGCCAGCGCCCTGTTCAGAACGCTCCGAGCTCCTTCCTCGTCACCCAGCGCGTGCGTGGCCATTGCCTCCAGAGCGATGGTTTCGATTGCAATAGCTTCTGACACACTCGACTCATCCAAGGCGAGCAGCGGAGTCAGCAGATCATGCGCCGCTTCAGGCGCGCCGCGCGCTAGCAGGAAACGCGCCTACAGAAGCTGGTCGACCTGCCTAACGTCAGCGCCAGACAAAGAAGCCATTTGTTCCAACCAACCTTGAGCTCGGCGCTGGTCTCCTTCTGCCAAGCTGATCTTTGCCAGAACGGGCCAGATCAAGCATTCGCCAGGGACGAACTGGCCTTGCTCGGACACAGCCTCAATCTCGTCAAGAACTTCGGCTACCGCGTCGTGGTCGCTCAGTGCATGTAAGACTCTCGCGTAAGCGGCGTAAGCATCCCCCAAACCGTTTGTCGCCCCGGACTGACGATACAACTCCATGCCGAGCGAAATACGCTCCAGGGCTTCGTTCAGTTCGTTGCGTTCATATAGAAGGTCACCGAGGACCACATAAGCGTAGCCAGCTCCCGGAATCCGTTCCATCCCCTGGCTCGAGGCGATCTCGACCGCCCTATCGCAAACGCGCCTTGCTTCACTCAACCTGCCAAGAATCATCAGCGCTTTCGCCTGGAGTCCGATGGCCATAATCGTCACGTGCGCATGACCTGCTTCCTGGCTATGGCGGGCCGCTTCCGCGAATGTGGAGGCGGCCGCAGGGAGGTCTAGTTTCATCCAGTGGGCGCTCGCCAGGTTTATCGCCAGCACTCCCTTCATCCGCACATCGTTTTCGTCAAGGTCGGCCTCCGCTAGGCGCGCGTGTTTGATCGTGGACTCGGGGTCGCCACGCGCTCCTGCCAGGTGAGAGCGCAGAGCTTGAAGAGAGCAACGAATGCGTCTCTGGAGCGGTAACCCCCTCTGTCCTAGGGGAGGGATCGTTTGGAAGCGACTCGATAGCCTCACCGGACTGACGCAGGCGCTGTTCCGCTTCATCGTAACGACCATTGAACGCTAGGCTCCAGGCGCAGTGACTGAGCAGAACGGGCCGGGACCGGATTTCTTCTTCTGGAAGCGCCTTCAACCAGTTCAGCAACGTCCCGATATCCCCTTGGTCGAAAAGGCGATAGGCAGCGACTTCAAGGAGGTCGCAGGCCGCCGGGTAGTCTGACGCGCGGAGAGCGTGATTGAGCGCCTCAGGGATGGAGTTGTTCTCGCCGAACCACGGGGCTCCAAGCCGGTGCAACTCTTGAACGCCTACATTCGAATGACGCAGGCCTTCGAGCAAAGCATCGCGGAAAAGCTGGTGGTATCGATACCACTGTCGCTGGTCGTCCAGGGCGACCACGAATAGGTTCGTCTGCTCTAAGCGTCTGAGGACGATCTCTGAGTCCGAACGTCCTGTGAGGGCGTCGCAAAGTGGGCCGGTGAGACGATCCAGGAAGGATGTCCGCTCGAGGAACTCGAGCGTATCAGCGGGCTGGCTTGCCAGTACTTCCTCAGTCAGATAGTCACCTACGTAGCGGTTACTGCCGGTGAATGCCCGCGATGAATCTGTCTGGATCGCGGTCTCGAATCGACAAGGCGGCCATCTGTAGGCCCGCGATCCAGCCCTCGGTTCGTTCGGCCAGTGTCAGAATCTGATTACTCGCTAGGGCCAGTCCCATGGAGTCATTCAGGAACCCGGTGGCCTCCTCTTCCGTGAATCTCAGATGAGTGGCAGAGATCTCCGTGAGCTGCCCTCGGGCCCGCAGGCGGCTTAGACTGAGCGGCGGCTCTTGGCGGCTCGAGATCATCAGATGCATGTGGGGCGGCATGTGCTCGATGAGGAAATCGAGCGCCCGGTGGATCGCAGGATCCTCGATGACCTGATAGTCATCGAGGACGATCACAGTTTTCTTTGGCGCTTGCGCGACTTCGTTGATGAGAGCTGTCAGAACACTCTCGATCGGAGCACCCTCGGGAAAACGCAACACCGATAGAGCGCCCGCACCTAGTCCACCGTTTTCGGAAAGGGCGGTGATGAAGGCGTCCCAGAAGGTAAGTGAGTCGTTGTCACCTTCATCGAGAGAGAGCCAGGAGGCTATCGTTTCGCCAAGATCTGTTTTCCCGAACAGCTCACTGAGTGCGGTCGTTTTCCCAGCGCCGGCAGGTCCTGTAACCAGGGTAAGCTTTCGCTGAAGCCCTTCTGCTAGGCGGTCGGAGATCCGCAGGCGAACAACCAGATTCGGCGGTGCTAACGGGGCGAGGAGCTTCGTTGCGACGAGGTGCGGGTTCGCGTGAAGAGCCGTTCCGGCTGATGAAGCCTGTGAGAAGGGAGTCTGCGACGCCGGGCTGTTTTCCATGAGTACTCGAAACCCGATTGTTTTACTACCTCGGGCAGACCTTTAGGCGAGGCTCAACTGCGCTCACCGCAGCCGGACTCAGGCCTTCGTGGGCACGAGCCGGAGTCCGAACCAATATGCCCGACCCATCTTGCTTTGAAAAGTGCCTCCTTGAGACTTGTGATGCAGGCGACACTATGACGGCATCGTGTGGGCTGGCCGGGAACCTTTGGTTGCGGTCGCGGATCTATTGCGTCTTCGGAATTGGCCTGCTCTATTCCGACGACTCCCGGCTAATCGTCCTTCTTCTTTACGCCCGTGACCATGCTGAGAATGGTCTCGACTGTGACTCGGTCACCCTCGCTGGGCGAAGGATAGACGGCGTCATGGGCCAGCCGGACCTCGCGAAGACTATCAGGCGTGTCATCGAAGGAGAGGAACATCTGGTAGTAACGCACGCCGTGCAGCTCGTAGGGATTCAATTTATTAATGATCGCCTCGCGCGGTATGGTTCGCCTCCCTCGTCCTCCGCAAAAGCCGGACACCCTGACCAGAGCACCAGTCTCTTAGTCACAGAGTAAGCGATTGAGGCGACGCTCACATGATGTGCAAGACGTAGCACGATGTGTAAATAATATCGCGTTGGGGTTAGCGGCCCGACGCATCAGGAGAAGCGTAAACAACGCATCCAGGGCGGGTCGCTAGAATTGTCTTAAGAGAATGAGGTACGTGAATCTCGGCGACCGGCGAGCCTCCGTCATTGGTCTCGGCCTTTGGCAGTTCGGGTCACGCGAATGGGGTTGGGGTGAGTCGTTCTCGGAACCTGAAGCTGTCCGCGTCGTAGAACGTGCCCTGGACCTAGGCATTAATCTCTTTGACACAGCGGAGATTTACGGCAGCGGTCATTCCGAGGAGATTCTTGGGAGAATTCTCAAGGGCCGCCGAGATGACGCCATCATCGCCACGAAGGTCAGTCCTTTGCACCTGACCCGCCGAGCCGTCCTCGCGGCCGCAGAACGCAGCCTCCAACGCCTCGGCGTAGATTCAATCGACCTCTATCAGGTGCATTGGCCAAACCGATTTGTGCCGATCTCGTCGACAATGCGTGGGATGAAGGAACTCCATCAAGCTGGCAAGATCAAAGCTGTCGGCGTTAGCAATTTCAGCCTGGCACGGTGGCGGCGCGCAGAGGCGGCCCTTGGGGAGCCTGTTGTCTCGAATCAGGTCCAGTTCCATCTGCTCGACCAGCGACCATTGGCCGACCTCGTACCTCACAGCGCGACCCGACCAGGATCGGTCATTCTGGCCTATAGTCCGCTCGCCCAGGGCGTCCTCGGCGGTCGGTACCACGCCGCTCAGACCCCTGATGACTTTCGTGCATCAAGCCCGCCCTTCTCAGCGGCATCGCTCCAGCGTGTCTCTCCCTTGCTCGATGCCATAAGGGAGGTTGGGCGCCGATACAGCGCAACTCCTGCCCAGATCGCCCCGGCCTGGTTGGTCCATCAGCCGAACGTGATCGCCATCCCGGATGCCCGCAGCGTAGAGCAAGTGGAGCAAAACGCTGCCGCTGCCGACATCGAACTGTCAACGGACGAAGTAGTGCGGCTGAGCGACTTGGGCCAGCGGTTAGGTAGGGGAGGCCGGCATTTCGGCCTCAAACGTCTGGCGGGCTGGCTGCTGGGAGGCTAGGTGCACGATCTGTACATCGTGTTGACTTAGTGAGCCACTAGAGCGTGCATGGCTGTGACCTCGAAGCAGGCAACCATGCACCAGATCACGACTCCAGACGAATCGCCGCCGCTGGCTGGGAACGCACCCTTTATGCCTTCCTGGCGGAGAAGGAGCGCCGCTCCGGCTCGGCCCGCACGGTTCAGAGCTACTCACGAATGCTCCACGACTTCTTCGGTCGGTCGGGCAAGGCGCCGGATGAGGTTACCTCGCGGGACGTGTTCACCTGGGCATACGGCACCGGGCTCTCGGGCAAGGCGCCGTCGTCGATAACCATCGGAGCCCGACTCGCTTGTCTTAGCTCCTTCTACCGTTTCCTTATCCGCATGAAGGTTGTCTCCTCCAACCCGTGCGACGCGCTCGAACGACCTCGAATCGTTCAAGGCAACCCGAAAGGACTTACCGCGGATCAGATCCGGCGCCTGGTCGACGCGGTCCCGCAGATAGCGGTTGGTCTGCGCGACCGCGCCATCATCCTGACTCTCACGCTGACGGGCAGCCGTCGAGCAGAGGTCCTCGGCCTGAAGGTCGGCGACGATGCAGGCTTTCCGCTGTGATCAGGTGCCCGCCTCCAGGACGCTGATGAGGTCGGCGCTGTGGCGAGAGAGGTCATCGACGCTTCTCCGGTTATCAGCTCTGGTTCGTATTTTGAGAGAAGGTTTGGTGGGCGATACAGGGCTCGAACCTGTGACCTTCTGTGTGTAAAACAGACGCTCTAGCCAACTGCCCCGAAAGAGCCCAGCTTTGTCACGCCGGGAGCCTCATTCTATCGCAACCTCCAGCCACGCCGCCGCTGCGACCGCTAACGTTTCGGACCCGGCTCCTGCTGGACCAGCACTTCGTCCTTGACCTGCAGCAGCGTGCCATCCCACTGGAACGTGGTCTTGCGCAGCTGGCTGGGACAGCAAAACGGGTCTTCGGGCCCATAAACGCCGCGTGTCTCCAGCAAGGCCCCGTCCTCGAGGCTCATCTGGAGACCGCTCGCCGCTGTTCTGTCGACAGTGCGGGTCAGGATAGCCTCGGGTGCACCGGACTCGAGCCGGAGGATCACGTAGCCGATGTTGCCCAGAGTGCCCTGCGACGTCACCGGCACGATCGCTTCCTCGCGCTGGTCGCCGGTCAGGTCGGCGAAGAGAATCGCCGCAGTTTCGATCGCGCCGGTACCCAGCTGGGCGAGCAGCTCCTGGAGGACGTCAACCTGTTCGAAATCAATAGCGCGGATCGCCTGGGCATCCTGTGGTTGCTCAAGCCCGCGAGACGTGGCTCCAGACTCGCCACCGTTACCGCAGGCGATGCTGATCACTAACAAGCTGGCGATAAGATAGGCGGGTACTTTCAGAGCAACGCTCCTCTCCCCGCCTGATCGGATATTATCCCCTGACCTTGGCCTGAGCAATTCGAGACACCGCCCGCATCGCAGAGGGAGCATGCAAATGTGGTTTATCTGCCTCCGACGTTCGATCATCGATCGCGACAAGTGGACTACGACGGTTGACGAACACCTGGCCTGGATGAAGCAGCAGCACGAGAGGGGTACCATCCTGTTTTCGGGCCCGGACACGACGAAAGCGGCACTGCGTACGGCATCTACCTGATCCGCTGCGGATCGGAGGAAGAAGCCCGGCAGGTCGCAGCCAACGATCCGTTTACGGCCAACGACCACTGCGCCTTCGAACTGATCGAGTGGGACGTGCACCAGATCCTCGGCGCCGGCGGTTTCACGATGGCCGGTCTGTAGGGGACGCGTTAGCAAGAGCCGCCGCAGTGCGAAGCGGCGGCCTCAGGTCGTCTCACCTTCCTCCGAATCAGGTGCGGTACTGAGGAAGAGCTGGCTGCCGCCTTCCGCGGCGCGGACCATACCCCAGACGTAAGCGTCGTCCCGAATGAGATGGAACAGCGACGGCCCGGCGCCGGACGCTTCCTCGCGGAAGCCCGCGGTCCTTAGCTGCGCCTTGACGTGCTCGAATGCCATGCGTGGCGGCATCGCAAGCACCAGGTTCAGTCCCCAACCGATGCTCTCGCTGGGCAGCACATCCTGCCGGCTCAGCAGGACGAACTCGGGAAACGTGACCCATTCGTCCAGCGGATTCTCAAGTTCCTCAGTCATTTCGTAGATGATACGTCTCCCTGAAAGCGAGGAGGGGATGTCTTCGTAACATCCCCTCCTTCGACCGTGACTTGCTGACCACCGCCGTCACGCGATGGCTAGACCTCGCGGAACTCACCCTCCACGGTGCCTTCCGGCGCCTCGCCGGCACCGTCTTCGGTTGGGCCGTCATCGGTTGCACCATGAGCGCCGTAAACCGCCTCGCCGATCTTCTGCATCGCGGCGTTGAGCTCAGCGACGGCGCTGTCTATGGCGGCCTTGTCGGTGCCTTCCAGGGCTGTACGCACCGCTGCGACCTTGCCCTCGACCTCCGTCTTCAGCTCTGCCGGAATCTTGTCCTCGTTCTCGCGAAGCGTCTTCTCGGCGCTGTACGCGAGGCCGTCGGCCATGTTGCGAGTCTCGATCTCGCCGCGCCTGACCTCGTCCTCTGCGGCGTGCATCTCGGCTTCGCGCTGCAGCTGTTCGATCTCCTCCTTGGAGAGGCCGGAGCCCGCCTGGATCGTGATCTTCTGCTCCTTGTTGGTCGCCTTGTCCTTGGCGCTGACGTTGAGGATGCCGTTGGCGTCGATGTCGAACGCCACCTCGACCTGGGGAACGCCTCGCGGCGCGGGCAGGATACCGTCCAGGATGAAGCGGCCCAGCGACTTGTTGTCGGTCGCCATGGCTCGATCGCCCTGCACGATGTGGATCTCGACCGAAGGCTGGTTGTCGGCCGCGGTCGAGAACACCTGGCTCTTGCTGGTGGGAATCGTCGTGTTGCGGGGGATAACCGCCGTCGCGACGCCACCCAGCGTCTCGATACCGAGTGTCAGGGGCGTGACGTCGAGCAGCAAGACATCGGTGACGTCGCCCTTGAGCACGCCGGCCTGGATCGCCGCGCCGACGGCGACGACCTCGTCCGGGTTGACGCCACGGTGAGGCTCCTTGCCGAAAAACTGCTTCACTTTCTCGATGACCAGCGGCATGCGGGTCTGGCCGCCCACCATGACGACCTCGTTGATCTGCGCCGAGGTTAGGCCGGCATCCTGAAGCGCCTGCTTGCAGGGTCCCAGGCTGCGTTCGACGAGGTCCGACACGAGCTGCTCCAACTTGGAGCGCGCCAGCGTCAGGTTGAGGTGCTTGGGCCCAGAGGCGTCCGCCGTGACGAACGGCAGGTTGATGTCCGTCTGCATCACGCTGGACAGCTCGATCTTCGCCTTCTCCGCCGCCTCCTTGAGGCGCTGCAGCGCGATGCGATCCTGGCTCAGGTCGATGCCCTGGTCCTTCTTGAACTCGTCGACTAGCCAGTCGATGACGGTCTGGTCGACGTCGTCACCACCGAGGTGTGTGTCGCCGTTGGTCGCTCGCACCTGAAACGTACCTTCGCCGATCTCGAGGATCGAGATGTCGAAGGTACCGCCGCCGAGGTCGTAGACCGCGATGATCTCCTCGCCCTTCTTGTCGAGTCCGTAAGCCAGCGCCGCGGCAGTCGGCTCGTTGATGATGCGCAGCACATCCAGGCCGGCGATCATACCGGCGTCCTTGGTCGCCTGGCGCTGGCTGTCGTTGAAGTAGGCCGGGACGGTGATTACAGCTTCGATGACCGTGTCGCCCAGGTAAGCCTCGGCATCCGACTTGAGCTTTTGCAGGATCATGGCCGAGACCTCGGGCGGTGAATAGGCTCGGTCGGCCACCTCGACGGCGGCATCGCCGTTCGTACCTTGCGCAACCTTGTAAGACAGCAGCTTCGTGTCGTGTTCGACCTCCGCGTCGCTGAACTTGCGGCCCATCAGGCGCTTGATCGAGTAGATCGTGCTCTCGGGGTTAGTAATCGCCTGGCGTTTTGCGATTTGCCCCACGAGGCGTTCACCGCTCTTCGAGAAAGCGACGACGGACGGCGTCGTGCGGCCACCCTCGAGGTTGGCGATGACGGTGGGTTCGCCCGCCTCCATCACAGCGACGCACGAGTTGGTCGTACCCAGGTCGATTCCGATTACTCTAGCCATTGTTTATTGCCTCCCTGAGGCCGTGTGACCGCAGCCCCATACCCTTCAAGCTCGAACTTCGCTACAGCCGGCCCCGTTTGCGGGCCACGGCCCGCTCTACGATCGCGACAGACGAGGCGAGCTCGTCTCGTTCTGCTTTGCCCGGCGGCAGCTCCATGGCCCGCCGGAAGTGTCGTAGCGCCTCCTGGTAGAGGTTCTCGACCGTCAAATCTGCCGGCGCCACTTCTTCAGTAGCCGCCTCGCCGTAATCCTGCTTATATTCCGCGG
Source organism: Dehalococcoidia bacterium (assembly GCA_965197795.1). Taxonomy (GTDB): domain Bacteria; phylum Chloroflexota; class Dehalococcoidia; order DSTF01; family WHTK01; genus WHTK01. The sequence goes on from OZ240228.1 coordinate 2,933,093, forward strand.
CCCTGTAGCAAGCCATGCCTGCGCCGTAATGACCGCGCACGTCGGCGTCGTCCCGCGCCACGGCGTCGTTGAAAGCCTCAGCCGCCTGGCCGAAACGACGCAGGCCCATCATCTGCCAGCCCAGCAGCAGTGGCCAGAGCCCTTCGGCCGGCTCCGAGGTCATCTTCTCGCGCAGCACGGCTACCGCCGCGGTTGCCTGTCCCTCCAGCCCCTTCTCGCCCAAGCGTCTCAAGACCTCGGGGTTGAGCGAGTCGCGACGCTTCTCCTCCTCGCGTGTGAAGCCTTCCAGCCTCGGCCGCCTGCTGCTGAAGATCGGCATCGCCTCAGACTCCAGCCTCCCCCGCCTCTGGCTGCTTCCCGCCCACGACGACCATGGCCGGGCGCAGCGCGCGGCTACCGAGCATGTAGCCCTTCTGCACCACGTTGAGCACCTTGCCTGCCTCGCCCTCGGCGTACATCACCGCCTCGTGGACGGTCGGGTCGAACTCCTGGCCGTCGGCGGCGATTTCCGAGATGCCGTTCATCTCGAGCAGCGCCTGGAACTTGCGGTGGATCAGGCGCACGCCGTCCACCCAGATCAAGCCGGCCAAGTGGGGGTCGACGTTCTCTAGCGCGCGCTCTAGGTCATCGATGATCGGCAAGAGGTTGAACATCAAGGCGGCGTTGGCGAGCTGGCTGTACTCGGAGCGCTCTTGTTCGACGCGACGCTTGAAGTTCTGGTAGTCGGCCGCCGCGCGCTGCCAGGAGGCGTAGTAGGACTCCGCGCGCTCTTTCTCGTGGGTCAGCTGGTCTGTCAAATCTCCCGTGCTCTCCTCGTCGATGGGCTCGTTCTCTACCGCCTCATCGTTTGCCGGCCCGTCCGCGTTTTCGCTCGCCTGAAACGGCTTTTGCGAAGAGCGGCGGTCGATGATTCGCGGTGGCTCCTCGTCTTCTCGCACGGACATAGCTCCGTCTCCCCAAGACCCGCTTGATCTCTGGTCTGAAGCGCCTAGATCTGCGACATCATGTCGCCGAGCAAAGTCGCAAGGTAACGCACCGTCGGGATGGTGCGCGAATAGCGCATACGCGTCGGGCCCAGGACCGCCACGACACCAGTCGGACCTCCCGCGTGACCGTAACGGGCCAGCACAAGGCTGCACTCCCGCAATGATTCGTTGTTGTTTTCGCTGCCGATGACGACGCTGATGCCCTCTTGGCTCAACTGGCGGATCGGTATCGCGCTGGAAAGCGTGCGCTGCTCGAGGACGTCGATGATGTCGAGCATGCGGTCCGAGCGTGAAAACTCCGGCTGAGACAGGACCTCGCGTACGCCGTCTCGGAATACGTCGCCGAGCGCCAGTGACTCTTCGTCCATCAAGTCGAGAACCGCTCTCGATACCACGCTATCGACCTCGGACGCCGCGGCCGGCAGGCGCACCAACTCGTACTGGGTCAGTCCGCCAAACTGCTGGTTTATCCGATTCGAGGCGGACAAGAGCGTTTCCTCGTTGACCGGATCACGGAAGGCCAGCACCTGCTGCCGGATGCGTGCCTCGTTCAGCACCACAACGCATAAAGCGCTCAGCTCGTGCAGCGGTACGAGCTGGACGTGCCGCAGTCGAGTCTCGGTGCTGTGTGGCGACGTCACGACGGCAAAGTTACTGACCGAGTGCGCCAGGACCGCCGCCGCTAGCTGGAACCACTGCTCCATAGCGCGTTCGGTCTGGTGGAACTGGTGACGGATCGTCTCCCGTTCTTCCCAGGCCAGCGTCTCTTCAGCCATGAGGCTCTCGACGTAGTAGCGATAACCCTTATCCGACGGTACGCGGCCCGCGGAAGTGTGGGGCTGGCTGATGTAGCCCAACTCTTCGAGACGAGCCATCTCCGCCCTCACCGTCGCGGATGAGACCGGCATGTCGTGCTTCGACACGATGTACTTAGAACCGACGGGAAGAGCCGTGTCTACGTACTCTTCGACAATCAGATTCAGAAGAGTGGAACGGCGTTCAGTAAGCATTTTGACTCTCTTTAGCACTCTCACCGTACGAGTGCTAATTGCTATCTAAAATTAGCAAACAGCCTCCCTCATGTCAAGGCTGTTGACGCCCTTACGGACCGCTCCTACACTGCCCTAGACCGCAACGACTGGCGTTCGCGAGGTTAAATCTAGGCTCCCGGGAGACTGCATGGCTGCCTGTATCGTCGGCGTTGGCAAGTACTTGCCCACCAGGGTCCTCTCCAACGCCGATCTAGAGGCCATGGTCGAAACCACGGATGAGTGGATCGTCGACCGCACCGGCATCCGCGAACGACGGATCGCCGCCGAGGATGAAACAACCGCTACCCTCGGCTCCGAAGCTGCCAAGATGGCGCTTGAAACCGCCGGTCTGCGTCCGGACCAGATCGATCTGATCATCTGCGCCACCTGCTCTCCGGATGGCATGTTTCCCGCCTCGGCCTCGCTGATTCAGGAGAGACTCGGCGCGCGGGAAGCTGCCGCATTCGACGTCAACGCAGCCTGCACGGGATTCCTCGTCGCGCTGGCCACTGCCTCACAGTTCGTTAACTCGGGTGTCTACGAGCGTGTCCTGGTCGTCGGGGCCGAGGTGCTGTCACGCATCATCGATTGGTCGGACCGATCGACCTGCGTCCTGTTCGGTGACGGCGCGGGCGCGGTCATCCTGGAGCAGGGTGATTCGGGTGGCGTTGGGCCGGCCGTCCTCAAGAGCGACGGTTCCCGCGCAGAGGTGCTCTATGCCCGCGGGCCGGCCAGTTCGCCCATCGCTCAGAACGAGGGCTGCTGCATCGTCATGGATGGCCGCGAGGTCTTCAAGTTTGCCGTGCGCGCCATGGAGGACGTGGCTCGACAAGCTATAGAGCAAGCCGGTCTGATACCGGCAGACATCGACTACGTGGTGCCGCACCAGGCCAACCAACGCATCATCTCGGCCGTCGGCAAGGCCCTGGACCTGGCGCCCGAGCGCATGATTACGAATGTGGAGCGCTACGGAAACACGTCCTCAGCATCGATACCCGTGGCACTTTGCGAAGCGTGGGAAGACGGCCGCTTCAAGCCAGGCGACCGAATGGCGTTCGTCGCCTTCGGCGGTGGGTTGGTCTGGGGAGCCTCCTTGATCGAGTGGACTGCCCTCGGTTCCCGCTTCGCTACGGCCAACGTCGAAGCCGCCCGTCGATAACCGGCCGATAGTCGGAAGAAGTCTCTCGTGGACTACGTCGAAGCCCTGGCGTACCTGTATAGCCTCGCAGATTTCGAGCGCAGCGGACGCTACTCGAGCCGCACCGACCTCGACCCCGTGGTCGCGTTGCTGCACGAATTGGACGACCCGCATCTCGGGAGGCTGACGGTACATATCGCCGGCAGCAAGGGTAAGGGCAGCGTCGCGGCGATGATCGAGTCGATCCTACGCGCCTCCGGCCTGCGCACCGGCCTGTTCACGAGTCCCCACCTGCACCGTTTTCCGGAGCGCATTCAGGTCGACGGTCAGGCGGTGGCCCGGGACGAATTCGCCGCGGGATTGACCGAGGTTCGCGCCGCGGTGGAGCGGGCGACCGAGGCAGCGCCTGGCCGTCGAATCGTTACATTCGACGTGCTGACGGCGCTGGCGTTCCTGATCTACCGCAATCATGAGGTCGAAGCGCAGGTCATCGAGGTCGGCCTGGGCGGGTTGCTGGATTCGACCAACGTATTCGAGACTAAAGGCTGCAGCGTCATCACGAACATCGGGCTGGAGCACCGCGACATCCTCGGCAACACGATCCCGGAAATCGCGCGCCAGAAGGCGGGCATCATCGTGCCGGGCTGCCCTACCATCATGGCGCCGCAGCGCGAGTCAGCGGCCGACGTGATCCGGGAGGTCGCCGCGGAGAAGGGCTCGCAGCTAACCGAGGTCGCTTTCGCCTGCAACCTGCGGCGCGATAGCGCCGGCAGCGAAAATCAGACGTTCCGGCTGCGGACACCGAAAGCCACGTACCAGGCGAAACTACCGTTGCTGGGCAAACACCAACTGGACAACGCCGCAACGGCCGTGCTGGCGGTCGAAGCCCTGACCGAGGCTAGCATCGAAGTGAGCCAGCAGGCTGTGCAGCAGGGCCTGGAGACGTTGAGGTGGCCCGGCCGGATTGAAGTCCTCAAACGGCGCCCCTTGATCGTCGTCGATGCGGCCCACACGGCTGATTCGGCACGCCGTCTTGCAGACACGCTGCAGGAGTACCTGCGCCTCAGCCGCGCGACCCTCGTCATCGGCGTCATGGGCGACAAGGACCTCGAAGGCCTGGCCTCGGCGATCGAGCCGGCTGCGCTTCGGGTCATCGCCACACAGGCCGATCACCCACGAGCGCTCGCGGCCGAAACTGTAGCGCAGACGTTTCGGGCCCTGAGTGTCGAAACATTCGTCGAGCCGAAGCTCGGCGCCGCCATCGACATGGCGACCAGCCTCTCGACTGGGTCAGACGCGGTTGTTATCCTCGGTTCAGTCGCTCTCGCTGGTGAGGCGAGGGCGTATATTCTTGGTCTGGAGCGCGATCTCCCGGTCTGAGAGCCGTCGCCGACGGAGGCAAGCATGGCAGCAAATCTGAAGAACGGCCGTCGCGTTGTGATCACCGGGATGGGCGCCTTGACGCCGCTCGGTAACAGCGTCGACGAGTTCTGGCAGGGCTGTGTAGAAGGACGCTCGGGCATCGACTGGATCACGCTGTTCGATAGCAGCGCGTACCCTATCAAGGTCGACGGTGAAGTGCGCAACTTCGACCCGCAAGACTACATGGACCGCAAGGAAGCGCGGCGCATGGCGCGCTTCAGCCAGCTTTCCGTCGCCGCCGCCCGCATGGCGCTCGATGATTCTGAAATCAATCTCGAGAAGGAAGACACCACGCGTGTCGGGGTGCTCCTGGGCAACGGCAACGGCGGCTACCCGGAGACCGACGACGCGATGCGGACGATCATGACCAAGGGCGGCAACCGCCTGGACCCGTTCTACATGTCGAAGATCCTGCCCAACATCGCCGCGGCGCAGGTTGGCATGCAGTTTGGCCTGCGTGGCTACAACAACACCGTCACCACGGCCTGCGCCGCCGGCACGCAAGCGCTGGGTGACGCACTCGATATCATTCGCCTGGGCCGGACCGACGTCATGGTCGCGGGCGGCGGCGAGGCCGGCATCTGTGAGCTGGGCCTGGCCGCGTTCCACATCATGCGCGCCCTGTCGACCCGGGAAGACGAGCCCTTGAAAGCATCGCGCCCGTTCGACCAGGACCGCGACGGCTTCGTCTGCGCCGAGGGCGCCGCGCTCTTCGTCCTGGAGTCGTTGGAGCACGCAGAGCGCCGCGGCGCTCACATCCTGGCAGAGCTGGCCGGCTACGGCGCTACCTCGGACGCTTATCACGTCGTAGCGCCGTGCGTCGACGGCGAGGGTGCTCAACGTGCCATGAACGAAGCGATCGCGGACGCGGGCCTGACGCCGGATGACATCGACTACATCAACGCTCACGGCACGTCGACGGCAGCGAACGACGCGTCCGAGACCTTGGCCATCAAGGGTGTGTTCGGTGAGCGTGCTTACGACCTGCCGATCAGCTCGACAAAGTCGATGATCGGCCACGCCCTGGGCGCGTCCGGCGCCATCGAGTCAGTCGCATCGCTCAAGGCGATCGAGACGGGCATCATCCCGCCCACGATCAATTACGAGAATCAGGATCCGGACTGCGACCTCGACTACGTGCCGAATAGCTCACGCAAGGTCCAGGGAGTGCGGGCCGTACTCAAGAACAGCTTTGGGTTCGGCGGGCAGAACGCTTGCCTAGTCTTCAAGCGGTACGAGGAATAAGCGCACGTATCGCCAGGAAACCTGATATCGAATGCATCTGGACAGCCGATCATGAGCAGCCGATAATCTTAATCATGACTGTCGGAACGACTTCACGGACTTAGCACTCGGCCAGAACGCCGGGTGCTTTTTGCTTTTAGGAGGCTTCTGTGAACTCAAGCGTCATCGGCAAGATCGAAAAGGCGAAGCGGTATGCCCGGGAGCGCGAGCGCATGCAGTTCAGCGCCCTCAGCGTGCACTTCCACGGCGAGAACGACGACCACGAGGTCACCTTCGCCGACGAGAAATGGCATTGCACCTGTGAATTCTTCGAAGGGCATGGAACCTGCGCGCACTCGATGGCGCTGGAGCACGTCCTGGAAGGCATGCTGCCCGTAACACCCTCGCACCTGCAACACGCCTGACGCGGTCGCTGCCGGTGACGGGGTGCCCGTTGACGGCAGTCGTTGACACGCGTTAGCGCCTTCGCGAAGCGACCGGCATCGACTGCTCCAGACGCGTCAGACGTTTCTTGGTGTCGCCTTTCGCTGCGGTTCAACCTCGAGCCGCTGCCGGAAGTACTCAACGGTCCGGCGCAGCCCCTCTTCGAGGCCTACCTTCGCCTGCCATCCGGTCGCTTCGCGCAAACGCTGGGACGAGGCGTAAAGCGCCGGGACGTCGCCGACTCGGTCGCCGAGGTCATCGATGCGCAGCGGCCGGCCAATGATGTCCGTGACCGCTTGCAGCACTTCCTTCACTTTGGTGCCCTTCTCGGAGCCTACGTTGAAGTAATTGAGCCCCTTCCGATCCAAAACGGCGACGTGGGCCCGGGCCAAATCCTCGACGTAGATGTAGTCGCGCACCTGCTCGCCCTGCCAGTAGATCGGTACGGGACGGTCAGTTAGCGCCGCCTGAACGACGTTAGGGATCAGGTGGGTCTCCGGCTGACACAGCTCGTTGGGACCGTAGGGGTTGAAGTAACGCAAGATCGTCGCGTCGAAACCGTGCAAGCGCTGGTAGGCCGCCACGAAAGCCTCCGCCGACACCTTCGAGGCGCCGTACGGGTTGGACTGCACACCCAGGGGGTCGTCCTCGCGGAGTGGCAATTTGCCGGGAAGGCCGTAGACCGTCGCTGACGAAGAGAAAACGATGCGCTCCACCTCGGCCAGCCGCATCGATTCAAGGAGCCGCACCGTGTTAACGACGTTGTTCTCGGCGAACTCGACCGGCCGTTCCACGGATAAGGGAACTGGTACCAGCCCGGCTAGATGAATTACGACGTCGTGGCCGGCCAGCCAACCGGGCAGATGCCGCTGACTCTTGAGGTCGCCCTTTACGAGGAGAGCGCCACGGGGCACCAGCTCGCGGTGGCCCGACGAGAGGTTGTCCAGCACGGTAACTTGATGGCCGGCCTCGAGCAGTTGGCGGGTGACATGACTGCCCAGAAATCCCGCGCCGCCGGTTACAAACACGCGCATTAGAGCTGCATGTTAGCCCGGCATCCAGCTACCAGAAAGCAGGGCTTCCCCGATGTCGCCCACGGGTGAGGCTAATTAACCTTTTGAATTGACGAGCCGTTGTTATGTGTAGAAGTCTCGGACTGGAGACTTCGTCCGTGCGTCCGCGTTGGACGCAGGTGCAAAGGCGGGATATCATTGGCTCGTTTTCCACTTCCCGGTAACAGGATGATGAGAACCTTTTCCAAGGCCGAGACCAGCACCGACTGGGAACCACAGCGTCAGATTATTGATGCTGCTCAGAATGGTGACCTGGAAGCCCTTGGAACGCTCTACGACGCCCATATCAATCAGGTCTATCGCTATGCACTTGCGCGCCTGGGCAACGTCCAGGACGCGGAGGACGTTGTCGGCGAGATCTTCATAAAGATGCTCAATGGCCTGCCAAAGTACCAGTGGCGCAAAGTTCCCTTCGCGGCCTGGCTCATGCGCATCGCCCACAACGAAGTCATCAGCTTTACGAGGCGCAACGGCCGTCGCTCTAACGATACGGAGCTGCCGGAGGACATCCTCGATCGCGGCACGATCAACGACCCCGTAGAAAACGCCGAGCGCCAGCTGGCGCTGGAAGACTTGCGCAACGCCGTCGAATTGCTGCCCGAGGCGCAGCGCGAGGTGATCATCCTGCGCTTCGCTTCCGGCCTTTCCGTGGCCGACACCGCAAAGGCCCTGGGCAAGCAAGAGAACAACGTCAAGGTGCTCCAGCACAAGGGGATGCAGCGTCTACAAGTACTGATGTCGCCCAAGTATCCGGAGCTGGTGCAAAAACACCCATGAGCAAGACACGCATCGAACAGATGCTTCAGGAGTGCCTCGACGGATACGAGGCCGGCTTGACGCCGGAGGAGTGCCTGTCTGCTTATCCTGGCCGGCGCGTCGAGCTTGAGCCGCTGTTGAGGCAGGCGCTTTCATTGCGCGTGGCTTACGCGACCAGCCCCAGCGAGGAGGTCCGGCACGAGGCCCGCGAGCAGCTAATGTTCGCCGCCGGACGCGACGTCAGGCTGGCGCTGGCCCGTGAGGCTGATCCCAACTTCATCCTGCAGGAGCGCACGCGGTTCCTCAATGTCGCCGGCGCCGCTGCTCAGGAAGCCTTGCGCGACGTTTCTCCGCCACGGCTGGCGTTCTGGGTCAACGCCCGTCGCCGCCTCCTGGAAACAGCTGCCAACGCCGCGCCTACTCCAGTCCGGCGCTTCAGAGGAATGCTGCGCTACTCGCTGACCGCGGCCATCGTTGCAATCGTAATCAGCGCGGTTGCCATCGCATCGCTCGGCGGCGATACCTCAAACGACTCGCCAGACACGCAGCTCGCGGCGCTGGAGCAAGAGATATCCAGCATCGAGCAGCGCACACAGCAGGGCCAGCCGATCGCAGCCGGAGAGCTGGAAGACCTCGCGGAGAAGACCAGCCTGATTACGAACACCATCGACGGTCAGGACCTCGAACGCGCCGAGAAGATCGGCGGCTTGATCCTGCGTCAGCAGGAAGTGGTCGCCCAGCAGATTTCGACCGACGAGCAGCTTCTGCTGGAGGCGCAGCAGAAGCTGCTGGAGGCACAGCAGCAACTCCTAGCCGCGGCCATCGCCTCGCCGACGGTCGCCGCCGTCGTTGTCGACCCAACCGAAGAGGCGACGTCACCAGTGGAAGAGGATCCGCCCGATCCCACACCGACACCTGAACTGGCTCCTAACGAGGTCCGTGTGGGGTCAACCGTGGACGACACGCACGGCCTGGTATGGCAGCAAGTCAGCACCGAAAGTATCAACTTCGTGATGCCGGAAAGCTGGCGTCTGCTGCTTGAGCCCGGCGTAGATGGCACCCTGATTCAGACTTCGCTGGTCCTCGCATTTGAGACCGACGGCGAGGATCCGATATTCGTCCTGATCACACAGCAGGGCGAGGCCATCGCACGGGTGAATCAGGTTGCCCTCCGGTTGCGAGGCCCCGGGCCCGACGGCGCCACCGTTGCCGCAGAGACGCTCGCCGACTTCGGCGAGGTCGGCCTGGCACTGCATCACTTCGTCCTCTCCATCAGCCTGGCGGAAACCCCTTAGGGAATTAAGGGGAACACCTACTACACCAGACTCGCAAAGCAGCCGATAGTACCGCTAGGACCAGACGGTCAAGGACCGCTGGTTGTCTGCGTCCTTTACTCCAGGAGGGAGAATGATGGTTCGAGTGGGAGCTTCGGTGAACCAGGAGCACGACGGCCAAGACACGCAACAGGACGAACCCTGGACTCACCTCATCAACGACGCAGTCAAGGACTTCGTTCAAGCGATTACTGAGTCGTCGCAGAAACTCGCAACGGCAGCCGAGCAATTCGCCGGTCAGTCCCTGAGCATGATCGACAACGCGACGAGCAAGGCCGAAGGCTCCGCCGGCGTCAGCGGTCAGATGGCCGAAGCCGCCGAGAAGGCAGCATCAGAAGCCCAGCAAGCCGCCGAATCCCTTCAGGCCGCAGTCAATGAAGCCGGCGAGCAGATCCGGAACGAAACGCGCAACAGCATCGACGAAGCGCTGGCGCAGGCACGCGAAGTTCAGCAGGTGAGCGAGCGCGCCAAAGCAGAAATGCGGCAGCAGGCCGAAGAATTGGTCCAGCGCATCGAGCGCTCCAGCGAGGGCAGCCAGGAGGTCATCCGCGCCGCCCAACTGGCTACCGAGGAGGTCCGACAGGCGGCTGTAAGTGTCAGCGAGACATCTCGCAGCGTCGACGCCTCCGTGGCCGACGCACAGGCAGCCGCTGTACAAGCTAGCAGCGCCGCGGAGCGAACTGAAAGCCAGGCCAATAGCGCCGCGGCCACCGCATCCAACCTCGAACGAGTTCTACAGGAAGCCCGCGGTATCTCCGTGCGAATGGAAGAGCAGGCCGGCGACGTAAGCAGTGCGATGGAAGCGGCGCAGACCGCCGCCGAAGCAGCGAACTCTGCCGCCCAGCTCGTCGGAGAGCACGTAAGTCAGGCGACATCGGTGGTTGAAGCCGGACAGCGCACCGCGCAGCAGGCGCAGGAAACCGGTGAGCATATCGAATCCACCGCCGCGAACTTCGAAGCCACGCTTAACGACGTGCGAGCCGTGGCAGAGCGGACACGCGAAGCCATCGCGCGCATCGACGAAACCGCCGAAAGCGCCACGTCGGCCGCGAGCAGCGCCCAACGGCATCGCAGTCCGCTCTCGAAGCGGCTCAGCGTGCCGAGCAAGCTGGCGCGAATCAGAAGCTCGGACAAGAAGCCGACACACTACTCGAGAGACTGGAAAACGACTACCAGCTTCTGACTCGCTGGTACAAGAGCTGTCTTCTCGAATCAGCTCAATGGCAAGCGTCGCGGCATCCCAGATTGAAGAAGCTGAGCCGCCGGTTGACGAAACGCAGACCTGGGAACCAATGAGGCGCCGCCCTTCGAGTCATACGAAGAGCCGCTAGCCCAAGAACCAACGCTCGAGCCGGCTCCCGAGCCGCCTTACATGGCTGAGGTATCAGCGGAACCCCTGGTTGCAACCGTTCAAGCACCCCCAGCCAGTCAGGAATCAAACGTCGCGAACCCGGCCTGGATCGAGAAAACGATCTCCTACCCGGCCCCGGATGCGAGCGAGGCAGCGCTGGATGAGACGGCGGTCCAAACGCCCTCTTCACAGCCAGAGGCGGCACAAGAATCCACGGAAGGCGAGCCGGCGGCTCCGTCCTGGGGCGCTGTCGAGTCTGCACCGCAGGCAGCGGCCCTTGAGCCGGCGCCGGCCAGCATGGACTCAACCGAGATCGTCGAGGAAGCTGCGCAACCAGAGCCGGCCGCCTGGACGACAGAGCCCGCGGACAGCATCGAGTCTGCCACCTCAGAGCTAAAAGACGAGTCGTTGCCTTCTGCGACTGAACCTGGTCAGGCTCAACCGAGTCGACGGACATGGAGCCACCTGCTGCCGTTGCCGACCAGCAGCCAACGCTGTCTGGACGTATCCAGGTCAACATTTCTCCGGTGCCGGACTTCGACCGTCTGCTCAGTCTGGACAGCGCCGTGAGCCGCGTTGACAGCGTGCAGACCGTGACGCTGGCCGATTACGCCCAGGAGGAAGTCACCTTCCGAATCGACCTGGCGAGTCCGCTGGATGCCGTCGACTTCGCGCGCCAAGTAGCTGAAGCAGCGGGCATGAGCAACGAAGTAGCAGAGGCCGACACCAACTCCTTAACGCTTTGCCTCGCCTAGGAGGGCTGCTTGTCGATTAACGTGGCACGCAGGAAGCGGAGCGCCCTCTACCTCAGCATCGCTGGCCTCGTACTCATCGAGCAGCGCTTTCAGCCATCTCTGCTCGAGACGTGGACGGTGTCACGGTGCGGATAGGCATGACTCTCGTCACTTTGGGTGCGGCGATGTGGCTGCCCTGGCAGGCCCTGCTACCAGCCGTGATGGCTGTTTGGCTCGGGCCCAATATCGGGCGATGGTCGAAGGTTACGAGCTCTTCAGCACCAACATGATGCTCGAGCTGCCCGGCCTGCTCGGCCTCGCCGTGGTTTCGTCCATCGCCCGGATCTCGTTGCAGCACCTGAAGCATGAAAACATCATGCTCGGCATGAACAACGAATCCATCGGAACGGATCCGGTTACGAGTGTGTTGGAAGAAAGCCAGCTGAGAAACTCGCTTGAGATCGAACTGTCACGCTCACGGCGGTTCCGTCGCACGTTCGCCTTCGTGCTGGTAGGCATCGACGAAATGCGCCAACGCTTTGATTATCGTGACCAGGCAGTCTGGCAGGCTAGCTTTGCCGCGACAGCTGACCTGCTACGCGGAACGCGTAACAACGTAGACCGCATCTACCGCTACGGACCCGCCGGTTTCGCGCTGGTGCTTCCGGAATCAGGCCCGAAAGACGTCGACGGACTCGTGCGACGCTTGCGGCGCGTGGCGCGAAACGAGAAACCCTCAGAGTCGGAGCCGGGCGGACCCCTGCCGACGCACTACGGCGCCACCTTTTTCCCCACCTGCGCGACCACGGTCGACGACCTGATTCGTCGTGCCGAGATTGCACTTCGCATCGCGGACAATAACGCCAACCGAGTACAGCTTGACGGGGCCACGGCCCCGGAGATGCCCCCGGTTGAGACCCTGCGTCAGCGGGATTCAGACAGCTCACCCAAGGAGTTCAACCGCCAGCCGTCTTTGCCTGAGCTCTCAACAGCGACCTCACTTCGAGTCATCGAGCCAGCGACTTCTGGCGCCGTACCGGCCGAGCCGGCGGCAACCGATGAAAGCGTCGTTGCTTCACCGGACCTCGAGCCGGTTACCGCTATCGAAGCGCCGGCCGCCCTGGTCGCAGCAGAAGCCGAGACGCTGCCACCGGTCCTCGAAGGTTGTCCAGGTCACCGATGACAACGACGTGCCACGCGCCGAGGTGATCGGGGTCGACGAGGAGCCCCCGCCCCCGATCGAGGTCTTCGCCTTCCATGCGCCGGAACCCGCCGTAGACAGTTATAACCGCGGTTGGCAGGCGGAGGCACCGCTGAGCGTCATCCGCAGGCCACATCCCATACCCGGGCTCAGCGCGATCGACAGCCAGCCGACATCCCAGGAGTCAGCGGTCAACCTCAACCTGGATGATGCACTCAAGCAGTTGGACGGGACGCTGGAGCTAATCCGTTCTATGAAGCGGCGCAGCGCCTAGCACGCTCGCCCTGCCAAACGGGACTACGAGACAGGCTAGAGGCCCAGGAGCTTATCCAGCCCCACGACTAGTTCCTTGCGATTGACGACTTCACGCGTGGCCATGAGCACGCCCGGGATGAAGGAATCCCTGCCGTTGGAGTCGTGACGAATGCGCAGCGACTGGCCGAGACCTCCGAAGGTAATCTCGTGGTGGGCTACGAAGCCTGGCATGCGCTGGCTATGAATCGCGATGCCTTCGTACTCTGAACCGCGCGCCCCTGCCAGCGTGTCCTTCTCAGGCATGGTGTGTTCGAACGGCCTGCCGCGACCAGCGATCATCTCGCGCGCCGCCGCGACGGCTGTGCCAGACGGCGCATCCAGCTTCTTTTCCTGGTGCATTTCCGTGATCTCGGCGTAGTCGAAGAACCGCGACGCCAGCTTCGCAAGATGGATCATCACCACGGCGCCAATCGCGAAGTTCGGCGCGATGAAGGCGCCCAATTGCTTCTCTTTGCAGCCGGCCGCGAAGTCATTAACGAACGACTCCGGGAGACCGGTCGTACCGATGACCATTGACGCCCCATTCTCGAGAGCCGCTCTGGCGACCTCAGGCGTCCACTGAGCGTTGGTGAAGTCGATGATGACGCGCGGCCTGGTGCGCGCGATGAGGTCCGCTGGGTCGTTGCTGAGCGGAATCTCGCCGCCAGTCGAAAGCGACACCGAGCCCTCAGTCGAGAACTTCTCGACTACGCCGACAGGCTCAAGATCCTCTTCGCGCGATACGGCCGCGAGCACCTCTCGGCCCATGAATCCTGTACCGGAAACGACGACGCTAATCTTGTCCACGAGAGACCCCCTGGCGTCATCTTAGCGTTCGCGCCAACCGCGCTACGGCTGACCAGGGCGCGGCGGCCTGCGACCTCCACTGCCTGCGCCACCTCCGCCTCCGCCGGGTCCACCTCGGCCACGGCCGCCACGGCGACGGTTGAATCCACCGCCGTCACCGGCCGGTCTTGGAGCGCGCTGCGGCGGCCGCACGGTCGTTAGCATCGAACTGCGACGAGCCATCGGCGACGGTATTTCACCTGGCACCTCCAGCTCTTCCGATTCGGTGCCGTCGAGGACCGCACGTCGCGACAGGTTGATGCGACCGAGGTTGTCGATCTCCAGGACCATGACCTCGATTTCATCCCCTACGTTGACCACGTCTTCGACACTCGGGACCCGGTAGTCGGCCAGCTCGCCGATACGGACGAGACCCTCTTTGCCTGGCATGATCTCTACGAAGGCGCCGAAATCGACCGTGCGTGTAACGCGCCCGGTGTATTTCTGACCTACGACCGCCTCCTGCGTCAGACCTTCGATGATCGCGATCGCTTTGCGGGCGTTCTCCTCATTGGTCGATCCGACGTAGACCGAGCCGTCGTCCTCGACGTCGACCGTACACTTCGTCTCTTCGATAATCGAGCGCACCATCTTGCCCCCGGGACCGATGACGGCGCCGATCTTTTCGCGCGGGATCTGCAGGCGGTAGACACGTGGCGCGTAGCGCGAAAGCTCGTTGCGCGGCGTATCGATTGCCTCGCTGAGCTTGCTCAGGATGAACATGCGGCCCTGACGCGCCCGCTCGACGATCTCCTCGACCATCGGCAGCGTCAGGCCGTGGGTTTTGAAGTCCGCCTGTACAGCGGTGATGCCCGTAGTGGTACCGGCAACCTTGAAGTCCATATCGCCCAGGTGATCTTCCAGGCCCGCGATGTCGGTGAGAATCTTGTACTCGTCACCTTCGCCCGTCACCAGGCCCATCGCCACACCAGCCACCGGCTCGCGGATCGGCACGCCGGCATCCATCAACGCCAGGCTGCTGGCGCAGATGCTGGCCTGCGACGTGCTGCCGTTGCTGCCGAGCACCTCGGAGACAATTCGCAGCGTGTAAGGGAAGTCGGTCTCGGACGGAATGACCGGCTCCAGCGCACGCTCACCGAGAGCGCCGTGACCAAGCTCGCGCCGGCCCGTGCCACCCATGCGCCGAACTTCACCCACCGAATACGGCGGGAAGTTGTAGTGGTGCATGAAGCGCTTGGTCTCTTCCGGCGAAAGCGTGTCCAGCTTTTGCCTGGCGCTCATAGGCCCGAGCGTCACGATGCTGAGGACCTGCGTTTCACCGCGCTGGAACAGGCCCGTGCCATGCGTGCGCGGCAGGATGCCGACGTCGCAGGTGATCGGCCGCAACTCGTCGAGTGCCCGTCCATCCGCGCGCTTGCCTTCTTTGAGAATACGCCCGCGCACCGTCTTCTTGACCACGGCCTCCAGGGCTTCCGCGAGCTCACCAGCGCTGAACTGCTCGCCGAACTTGGAGGCGAGCTCGTCTTTCAGCGCGCCGTGGCCCTGGGTGCGCTCTTCCTTGACGGACTCGAGCACGTCATCGAGGCGGTCCTTGAGGAAGTCGGCGACGGCCGCTTCGGCCTCCGCGTTGACCGCCTTGACCTCGAAGCTGAACTTTGGCTTGCCGAGCTCTTTAACGAGCTCGTCTTGAACCTTGATCAGCGTCTGGTTGGATTCGTGGGCCAGCTTGACGGCCTCGAGGAAGATCTCTTCGCTGACGCCGTTGGCGCCGGCCTCGACCATGATCACACGCTCTCGGGTCGAGGTGACCACGAGGTCGAGGTCGCCCTCCTTGAGCTCGCTGTAGGTCGGGTAAAGGATGAACTCGCCGTCGACGCGTCCGACGCGAACTGCGGATACCGGGCCTTCGAACGGGATCTCCGAGTAGCTCAGCGCCGCTGACGCACCGATCGTCGCGAGGATGTCGGGATCGTTCTCCATATCAGCGGAGAGGACCGTGATGATGATCTGGACGTCGTTACGGAAGCCCTTGGGGAACAGCGGCCGCAGGGCGCGGTCCGTCATCCGGCCGGCAAGCACCGCGTCTGTCGACGGGCGTCCTTCGCGTCGCGGAAAGCTGCCGGGTATCTTGCCAACGGCATACAGGCGCTCTTCGAAGTCGATCGTCAGCGGGAAAAAGTCGATGTCAGGCCGAGGTTCAGGCGTCATGCAGGCCGTGACCAAAACGACTGTCTCGCCGATGGCGACGGTGATTGAACCGCTGGCCTGGGTCGCCAGACGCCCTGTTTCGATGATCAGCGACTTGCCGCCGACTTCAACTTCGTAGATGTTCGACATTGCTTATTTCTCTTCCTTCCAACCTGACATCGCCGTCCCGGGGTTGAACCTTGAATTAGACGGCGGAAAATGCGGCGCAACCTGCGCGAAGCTTCTGAGAAGCGATTTCCTTACGTGGAGACTGGGACCGCCACAGGCCGTCCCGGAAGCCGATCTCAGCCTTAATCAAAGGAAAAGGCCCCGCAGTTTACTTGCGGAGGCCCAGTTTTGCGATGATTGCGCGGTAACGCTCAACGTCCTTCTTGTTCAGGTAAGCCAGCTGCCTACGGCGCTGACCGACCATCTTCAAAAGCCCGCGCCGGGAGTGGTGGTCCTTCCGGTGGACGCGCAGATGTTGCGTAACGTGATTGATGCGATCGGTCAGCATCGCAATTTGCACCTCGGCGGAACCGGTGTCCGTCGCGTGCTTGTGATGCTCTTCGATGATTTCGGTTTTGCGCTCTGTCGCTAGAGGCATTCGGCCCTCGGGCCCTCGTCAGTTCTATGTCTGATTTACGCGTCGCGATTAGTCTAGCAGCCAGATTACCCTGCTGCAACGTCCATCCGAGCTCGATCACATGGCTAACGGCATTGGTATGCACCGCCATGCCTCTCTATACTGACGGGGATGACTTCTCTCCGGCGCCAAGCCTTCGCTTCGGCCTCGCGAAGGCGCCGGGCGGACGTCTCGAGGATACTTCAGGCGACGTCCAGCCCAGCGAGCAGCTCCGCTAACGATCCTCCTATCTTGATCCTGACCATCGGCCTGCCCGGCAGCGGGAAGTCGACCTTCGTCCGAGCGCTGGCGCCTCAGATCGACGCGGTCATTCTCGAAAGCGACGCCCTGAGGCGTCTCCTGTTCGATGAGCCCGCCTACACCGCTTCCGAGAGTCGAAGGCTGTTCGACGCGCTGCATGCGGCGGCAAATGACCTGCTCCTTGCCGGCCGTAATGTCATCATCGATGCCACCAGCATCAGAGAATCCGAGCGGCAGCCGGCCTATCGAGCCGCGGAGGAGACTGGTGCCCGGCTGATGCTGCTGAGTTTCTCGGCATCGCAGGCCGTTATCGAAGGCCGTCTGTCGCGTCGTGCTGACACGTTGGATGCGAGCGATAACTCGTCGGCCGGACTGAGCATTTACCGCAGCATGGCCGCCAGGGCGGAGCCACCATCGCGGGATTGCTGGCGAATCGACACTTCCGACACCGAGAAAACAGACGCGGTGTTGAGCAGGGTGGTGGAGGCCTGCCGCTCAGGGTCGGGCCTGTTAGTTGGAGGATCCTGTTGAGCCGAAGACCCAACGACCGGTTACAGCGCCGCGATGAACGCGCCGCCCGCCAGCCAGGCAATGCACAACGACGACGGCGACAGCGCGAAGGCTCCACCGCCGTTCGCACCTCGGGCTGCGGGCCATCGATGTCAACCATCCTCGTCGCTATCGGCGTTATTGGCATCGCGGCGCTGCTGGTCTACGCCGTGACGCAGACAAATAACGCCGATACGGGCCCAACCGACGCCCAGCTGGCCGAGCTCGACGACGACCCCAGCATCCCGGGCGTCTATTTCCCGCCGCATCCTGGAGCGGACGGCCTGCAAGGATCCCGCGACGACCGAGTGCATTTCGCGCCAGGCACGGTCATCCCATTCTGCAGTCCAGAGCAGATCGACTCCGGCACCATCAGCGATCCCCTCTGCTACACCAGCAACCCGCCTGTTTCCGGACCTCACTCCAGCACGCCGCAAGGCTTCACCAACCTGGCGAACCCGGCGCCCAAGGAGAACATCGTCCACAGCATGGAGCACGGCGGCGTCTTCGTCTGGTACAACACCAGCGACGAGGACGCGATTGACCTGATCAAGTCGGTCGTCTCAGACAACGAAGACCGGCGGCGTTTCGCGGGCAGCACCATCTATACGGAGATGGAAGGAGAGACCGTCGCAATCACGTCATGGACGCGGTTGGACAAGTTCCCCGTGTCCGAGCTAACGCGAGAGCGCTTGCAAGAGTTCATCGACGCCAACCACAAGCGCTTCAACCCGGAGGGCTTCTAGGTCACTGCGTGACGGCATAGGCTGCCGCGATTGGATACGGTAGCTTTGCTCAGGCCTCGTCTGCGGATCTCATGCTCAGTTGGCGCTTGAGCAACTTGTAGCCGCGCCGTTGCATGAAGACAGCGAAGGCGACGCCGCCGCCGGCAGCAAGCAGGCCGCCGGCCCAGTCGAGAAAGAAATGATTGCCGGTAAACACCGTGGAGGTCGACTGCGCGACGACGTGCGCCACTGCCAGGAGAAGCACGAAGCGGTTGCCCGGTAACGCCCGAGTCACCCCAAACGCCACTAGCAGAGCCCAGCCGACGTGGAGGCTGGGCATGGCAGCGTACGGGTTGACGAAGAATTCGGTCGACTGAGCCTGATAGCTGGCGTTGTTGTAGACCTGCAGCGTGTCCAGCAACTCGGCCTCAGGTAGCAGCCGGGGCGGCGCCACCGGGAACAGATAGTACGACGCTAATGCCATCGCTCCCGAGAACAGGATCGCGTCGCGCGTGAACGTGTACTGAGGCCGGCGCCGGAAGTACATCCACAACCCCAGCACCGCGATTAACGGGAAGTCCAGCCAGAAGTAAACGAAGTTGAAGAACCGGACGATCAGCTCTGTGCCGATGATCGCGTCCTGCCACGCTGCCTCGGCGTAAATGCCGAGCGCCTGCTCCGCGTCGACCAGCTGCCTGGCGTTATCGAGAGCAACCTCGGGGCGGTCGACCACGTTGGCGCGCACGATGAAGTAGAGCAGAAACGCGAGCGCCATCAGGCCCAGCTCGGCGACATCGCGGTAGATGGGGCGCTCCGCAACCGATATCAAACGCCCGCCGAGCAAACCCTCCCTGCGTGCCATTAATTCAGGCTATCACCGGCGGCCGTTACTTGGACCCTGACGTAGCCTCCGAATACTGCATGGCCAGGTTGACCAGGGTGCGCACCGGTATGCCGCTGGCGCCCTTGACGATGACACCCTTGTCGCGGTCGTAGTTGTCGACGCCGGCGATGTCGAGGTGGACCCACGGCGTGTCATCGACGAATTCCTTCAACAGCATCGCGGCGGTTATCGATCCGGCGCCGCGGCCGCCCGTGTTTTTCATATCGGCCACGTCGCTCTTGATCTGCTCCCTGTACTCGTCGTACATCGGTAGCTCCCAGATCTTCTCGCCCGCGTCCGACGCCGCTTGCTTCAAGCGCTCCATGAGCCCCGGATCGTTGCCCATCGCGCCCATCGCGACGTTACCCAGCGTGATGCTGATCGCGCCCGTCAGCGTGGCGATGTCGACGATGGCAGACGCGTCCTGCTCGCGAGCGTAGGCGAGGCCGTCGGACAGAATGAGGCGCCCCTCTGCATCGGTGTTGATCACCTCGATCGTCTTACCCGCCATCGTCTTCAGCACGTCGCCGGGCTTGATCGCACTGCCGCCGGGCATGTTCTCCGTGGCCGGGACGATACCAACGACGTTCGCCGCGGGGCGCAGGCGGGCGATCGCTCCCATCGCGGCAATAACCGAGGCGCCGCCCGACATGTCGCCCTTCATTTCTTCCATGCCGGCCGCCGGCTTGATCGAGATGCCACCCGTATCGAACGTGATGCCCTTGCCGACGAGCGCGAGCGGTTTCGAATCGCCGCCGCCGTTGTAGCGAAGCACGATGAAGCGAGGCTCCTGCGAGCTGCCCGCGGCGACACCGAGAACTCCACCCATGCCCTTTTCGCTCATCCAACCGGGGCCAAAGATCTCGCACTCGAGGCCCGTATCGGCAGCGAGGTCTTTGGCGCGGTCCGCCATCTCGGTCGGTGTGAGGTAGTTGGAGGGCTCATTCGCCAGATCGCGGCAGAAGTTCGCCGCCTCTGCCAGGATGCGTCCGCGTTCGATGCCACTCTCCAGGGATGCGACATTGGTGGCGTCGTGCTCCACCAATGTCAGCGACTCCACCTCGAAGTCTTCCTCCGGTGGCTTCTTGTGGCGCATGAAGCGGTACAGCCCCATGAGCGTGCCCTCGGCGATAGCGGAGGCGCAGTCCTCCGTGCCCAGACCGCCGATCCCCGCGCCGTGGGTGATCACACCCGCGTCCTTGATGCGGTTGCGCCGCAGGAAGCGCGCCAGGTCGGCGGAAACTGAACGCACCTTGTCGATGTCGAAGTCGTCCGACTTGCCGAGGCCGGCAACGATGACACGCGGCGAAGGTACGCGGCCCATCGAGTGCACCAGCGCGAACTCGCCGGACCTGCCGCGAATATCACCGGCGGCGATGAGGTCCTTGATCGCGCCGCCCATCGCCGCGTCCACCGCGCCGGTGCCGCCGTCGGGCACATCAACGCCCTCGAAGAGATTGACCACGATGGCGTCTGCAGCGAACGCGCTGACGTCGCCGGAAGTTACCTTGATTTGCATTACCCACCTCGCCCCGGTTGAGAAGAAACATCACCAACTATGTTTTTAGTGGTGCACATCGTACAGGCTCTTCCGGTTGAGATCGAAACCTCGCTGCCTCTACCATGGTGTTGACCATGAACTCGACTGATCTGCTGCGCCTGGTCTGCGAGACCAATTTCGCGTACCTCGCCCAGGGCAACGATCGCTTCGAGGCCCACGGAGCCTCGTTCATCGTCAACACGAGAACGCCGCGCCGGTATGACTCGAACGGCGTCGGACTGATCCGTACGGCATCTCCGGCCGCGCTCGAATCGCTGTTGGCGCGCGCCGAGTCCGAGTTCGCCGCCAATTCTCACCGCGCCTGGGGTGTGGATGGATTGACGCCGGCCCACGTCTCGGCGCGACTCGCGTTGGAGCTGGGCTACCGCACCAACGACGCGCTGGTGCACGTGCTCGAGGGCGAACTCCACGTCACAGCCCGTCCGGGCCGAGTGTCAGCATCGGAGATCGAGATTCGTGAGGTCATCAGCGAGGACGATTGGCGAGCCTACCGCGAACTGGATGCGATGTGGTGGCAAGAGACGGGAACCAGCGAGCTCGGACCTTATGGTCCCAGCCTGCACGACGAGTTCATGGTCTGCCGCCGCCTCAAAGCGCCCCAGACGCGGACTTGGTTCGCCTGCCTCGACGGCGTGCCGCGCGCCTTCTTCTGCTCGTGGCCGGGAGAGAACGGCGTCGGCATGGTCGAAGACCTGTACTGCCACCCGGAGTATCGACATCGCGGGCTGGCGACAACGCTTATCGCGCATGCCGTGGCGGACTGCCGCGACCGCGGCGCCGGGCCGGTGCTGATCAACTCGGACCCCAACGATACGCCGAAGCGGATGTACGCGGCGTTGGGCTTCCGGCCCCTCTTCGTCCACCGCGGCTACGTGAAGCGGTTGGACGAAAAGAAAGACGCTCCGGCTTAGCCGAGCGTCTCGATCCGCCGGTCCGTTTGACCCTAGTACGAGTCGAAGAGCTTGCCCCACTCCGTCTTCTTGGCGGCGCCGACCCGGCCGCGGCCGAAGGCGGGGTACCAGAATAGGTTGTAGTAGAAGTTCGAGGCCCAGTAGCTCCAGGGCACGATCGGCGAGCGCAGCAGCGGCTTCTCCATGAAATGCAGCGGGCCCCAGTAAATCTGCTTCTGGCCCCAGCTGGCGAAGGTGTCCTCGTCCTTGACGAAGCCGAAGTCGATGTCGGAAACGTCGAGGCCGACGACCTCGATCTCTCGCGGATCGCCGACGCCGAGACCGCGCTCGTGGCCGAGGCGGATGCACTCGAGAGACATCGGGTCGAAGCCCATCATCTTGGCGGCGACGGCGTCGATCGCCACCATGTCGCTCGATGCGAGCACCAGGTTCTTGACGTGAGGACGCATGGCGCGCGGGCCGGGGCCATCGCCGGCGATCGTGCCGTCCATCACCGCGAACACGCCGGGGTGGATCTCCTTCTGAATCGCCAGCAGGTCGACCAGCGTCTTATGGATCTGCGAGTGGGTCCAGTGACGCCGGTAGTGCAGCAACCCGCCGAAGGCGTTCTTCATCGCGCCCGTCATCGTGGTGAAGACATGCGTCTTCATCGTCGGCAGGTGCACCACGTTGCGTCCAATCAGCGCCTGGGGAATCTCGATCCCGTCCTGGAAGATATCGTTCAGCACCATCATCTCGGCCTTCGGCGCGTAGCGAACCCAGGGCACGCCTTTGTCCGTCAGATGCGTGCTGGGGATGTTGAACTTTTCCTGCACCACCTTGTGCTTGTTCTTGACCTCGCCTTCATGCGAGTCGACCACGACGGTGCCGTTGTGGGCCGTGAGGAGGTCTTCGAAGCCCTCCTCACGCAGCGCTTTGACGATGCCCTCGATCTGCCACGGCGTTGAGGAACAGCCCGGATACCAATGCTGCCAGCTGATGTTGACCTTGAGCGCCGTCGGAGCGGTCTTATCGAGCGCCGAGGTGAAATCCGCCATGCGCATGGCACGACCGATATCGTCGACGACTCGTGGCGCGCTGGTGTACAAGACCGCGACCTTCGCGGTCTTGGGCGCGCGCGGCGTGCCGGATTCTTCACCTTCTACACGTTCGAATTCGGTGGTCATCGGGTACCTCTGTGGATATCTGGCGGGTTTCATCCAAGTCTCGGCCCGGATTGAGAGCGTGATTACCCCTCATGATAGCGTCCGCGGCAGACAAGCCACACTCAGGACTGACCCTTAAGGATCTGCCGCGAAAGCTCCACGTCAGCCTGCATCTGCCGGACCAGGACATCGACGCTCTCGAACTTCAATTCGGGGCGCAGGCGTTGCACCAGCTCTATGCGCATCGATTGGTCGTACAGGTCTTCGTCGAAGTCGAAGATGAACGTCTCGACGCTGGGGTGCTGGCCGTCGAACTGCGGCCGGATCCCGATGCTGGTGGCCGACTGATAGCGCGACTCGCCGATGTAAGCCCAGGTCGCGTAAACGCCGAAAGCCGGCAGAGCGCGGTCCGCCGTCACACCGATGTTCGCCGTCGGAAAGCCCAAGTCGCGTCCACGCTGCTCGCCCGTGACCACCGGCCCCCTCAGCGAATAACGGCGCCCCAGAAGCGCCTCGACCGCCGGCAGGTCACCATCGGCGAGCGCCTTGCGGATCGCCGTCGAGCTGACCGTGACCTGATCGCTGGCGAGCGGCGCGGGCATCACGACAGCCTCGAAGCCGAGCTCTCTGCCGAGGTCGGCCATCGCATCCGGTGAGCCCTCGCGGTTGCGTCCGAAGGCGTTGTCAGGCCCCATGATCAGGAGCCGCAGGTCCAGCTCCTCGCGCATAACCCTGACGAAGGCGCGCGGCGCTGTTTCAGCCAGCTCAGACGTGAACGTCAGCGGCACAACCAGCGCCAACCCGAGCTTACGCAGCAACTCGAGGCGCTCCTCGAGGCTGGTCAAGTACTGCATCGGCTCCTGAGGCCTCAGCACTCGCACCGGGTCCGGGTAGAGCGTCACGGCGCCCGGTTGTAGACCGGCGGCGGCGGCGCACTTGATCAGGAAGCTAATCAAGTGCTGGTGACCGAGATGCACGCCGTCGAAGTTGCCGATCGTGAGGGCGGTGCCTCGGGCCGGCGACAGACGACGCATCTCCTCGCGGGCAAACTCGCTCATCGCAGCGTCACCGCGAAGCGCTCAGCTTTCCTGTAGAATGAGAGAAGAGGGGATCCTTCAAGGCTGACCAACTTTGATCGTAGCATCGGCGTTGCGCCGGTAACCATTAGCGTGAATCAGTCCGATCCCACTTTCCCCAGGCTGGAAGAGACGCCACCACAGAAGGAGCGGCCCTCGCCGCTTCCTGGCGTCACCTGGAACTTCCGCGACATCCTCGTCGGCTTCTTCGCCGCGCTAGTCGTTTTCTTCCTGCTCGGCGCGGTCATCATCGGGGGCGCAATCGCGGCCTTCGATAATGATTCGCTCGAAACGTCGCTGGCCGAGGTCGTGACCATCGTGCTGCTGGACGTCGTGCTGGTAGTGACGGTCCTGGCGGTGATCTCACGTAAAGGCGGTGGATTGACGGCGCTGGGCTTCCGTGCTCCGGCACGCGGTTGGCGCCGAATGCTGGGATATGTCGTGCTGGCTTACTTCGCCGCAATTGGGCTGGTCAACATCTACGGCATCGCCATCGACGTCTTCGGCCTCGAACAATTGGAGCCATCGCAGCAACTGGAAGACGACTTCTACGACCACGACAGTGTCGTGATCCTGACAGGACTGGCCATCGTCTTCATGGCGCCCGTGGCCGAGGAGATCTTCTTCCGCGGCTTCATATTCGGCGGCCTGCGACGCTATCTGAACCTGCCGATCGCCGGTCTGATTAGCGGACTGTTGTTTGCGGCCGCTCACGGCGATCCAGGCCTCATCGTGCCCTTCGCCGGGATTGGCCTGGTCCTCGCTTACCTCTACGAACGCTCCGGGACGCTGCTCGCGCCAATCGGAGTGCACTTCGTTTTCAACGGCCTGTCCTTCATGCTGTTGATCTTCTTCCCAGAGCTACGCTGAGCTGGCCGCCATCGTCTGCAACCGCCGCTGCATCTTGCCGAAGGCGACGCCGCGGTGGCTGATCCGGTTCTTCTCCGCCTCCGGCAACTGAGCCATCGTCACGCCGCGGTCCGGAAACAGGAACACCGGGTCGTAGCCCCAGCCGTTCGTGCCGGCAGACTCGAAAGCGATCCTGCCTTGGATGACGCCTTGCTCCTCGATCACGCTTCCGTCTGGCAACGCGACCACGATCACGCTGAAGAAACGTCCGGTTCGCTTTTCTGCCGGCACGTCCTTGATGGCGTCGAGCAGGATTTCGACGCGTTCCACGTCGTTATTACCGTCCCAGCCCTTGAGGTGGTGTTGCGGCCCCGGCTCGCCGTTCAGCGCGTCGACCTCCAGCCCCGAGTCGTCGGCGATCGCAGGCAGCCCGGAGGCCCGGCAGAAGGCACCAGCCTTGATCCGAGCGTTCTCGGCGTACGTCGTCCCGGTTTCATCGACGTCGATCGATACGCCGACATCAGCGGGAGCCACTACCTGCCAACCACAGCCGGTCAGCAAGTCACGGAACTCAACGACCTTGCCGGGATTGTTGGTGGCGATGACGAGACGCGGTTGTTCCACGGCATGAATTCTAGACACGAAACGTTTAGACGCGGCATGTTCTCTCTTGATGACAAGGATTAGGATGGTGGTGCTATTCCTGCCGGGATTCCCGACCTGAGCATTCAAAGGAGGCAGCCATGAGTAACCTGGACGAACTGATCAAGACCGCTCGTGAGATGGTAGCAGCAGAGAAGGGCATTCTCGCAGCCGACGAAAGCTCGGGCACCATCAAGCGCCGCTTCGACGCCATCGGCGTCGAGAGCAGCGAGGACAACCGACGCGACTACCGCGAACTGCTGTTCCGGACCGATGGCGCCAACAAGTTCATCAGCGGCGTCATCCTCTACGACGAGACGATTCGCCAGCACGGCGCCGACGGGACGCGGCTGGTCAAAGTCCTCACCGACCAGGGCATCATCCCCGGCATCAAGGTCGACGCCGGCACGAAGCCGCTGTCCGGCGCCGGGGATGAGCTGATCACCGAGGGCCTCGATGGCCTGCGCGAGCGCCTCGCCGAGTACAAAGAGCTGGGCGCACGCTTCGCCAAATGGCGCGCCGTGATCACGATCGGTGACGGCATCCCGTCCGACTATTGCATCGAAGTCAACGCGCAGGCGCTGGCCCGTTACGCGGCTTTGTGCCAGGAGGCCGGCATCGTCCCCATCGTCGAGCCCGAGGTCCTGATGGACGGCGACCACACGATCGACGCCTGCTTCGACGCGACCCGACGCACGCTGCACGCCGTTTACAACCAGCTCATGCTGCAGCGCATCGACCTGCCGGGCACGATCCTCAAGCCGAACATGGTGCTCTCCGGCAAAGACGCGTCCAAGCGAGCGCCCACCGAGGAAGTCGCGCGCCAGACCGTCGACTGCTTCAAGGAGACAGTGCCGGCCTCGGTGCCGGGCATCGCCTTCCTCTCAGGCGGCCAGTCGGACGAAGAAGCCACCGTCAATCTGGATGCGATCAACCGCTACGCGGCCAAGGCCGGTGCTCCGTGGCAGCTGACGTATTCCTACGGTCGCGGCCTGCAAGCAGCGCCGCAGAAGACGTGGTCCGGCAAAGCGGAGAACAAGGACGCGGCTCAGAAGGCGTTCCATCACCGCGCCATGCTCACGTCCGCGGCGCGCCAGGGCAAGTACTCGCCGGCGATGGAGAAATAGACGGCGAGATTCACAGCGCGAGCGAAAAGAAGAGGCCGTCTTGATCGAGACGGCCTCTCTGTTTCCCTTCGGCGCTGCCTACTGGAAGCGGACCTTGTCCAGCCGCGAGAAGTCGTGCAGAGCGTCGATCCAGCGAATCGTGCCAGAGCGAGAGCGCATGACCAGCGACTGGGTCGAGGCGCCATTGGCCATGACGTTGACGCCGCGCAGCAGCTCGCCGGTGCTGGCGCCGGTCGCGGCGAAAAAGACATCATCGCCGCCGACGAGCTCCTCCGTGTTGTAGACGTGGTCTAGATCGAGGCCCGCGTCGAGGCATTTCTGGCGCTCTTCATCATCGCGCGGCCACGGCTTGCAGAGGATCTCGCCGCCAGTGCAGCGCAATGCCGCCGCGGTGATCACGCCTTCCGGTGTGCCGCCGATCCCCATCAGAACGTCGATTTCACTCTCCGGCAGCGCGGCCTGGATGCCTGCCGCGACGTCGCCGTCCGTGATCATCTTGACGCGTGCTCCGGCTGCCCGTACATCCTTGAGCAGGTCGGCGTGCCGAGGCCGGTCCAGCATGACAACGGTCACTTCAGACACCTGCTTCCCGAGGGCTTTGGCGACCTTCGTAAGGTTGTCGGCCACCGGCGCGTCGATGTCGATTGCGCCGCGCGCCGCGGGCCCTACCGCGATCTTGTCCATGTAGAAGACTTCTTTAGCGACGTTCATGCTATCGCGCGCCGACATCGCGATGACGGCGATCGCGCCCGCAAGCCCCTTCGAGAGCAGGGTCGTGCCGTCGATCGGGTCGACCGCGATGTCGACCTTGGGGTCGGAGCCGTCGCCGATGTGCTCGCCGTTGTAGAGCATCGGCGCTTCGTCCTTCTCCCCCTCACCGATGACCACGACGCCGTCCATGTTGATGCCGTCCAGCGTGTGCCGCATGGCGTCCACGGCAGCCTGATCGACCAGCTCCTTGTTGCCCTGCCCCATGTGGCGCACGGCCGACAGGGCGGCGGCCTCGGTCACCCTGACCAGCTCCATCGCCAAGTTGCGTTCTATTGGTTGACGGTCTGTTCTTTGAGCCATAACGCCCCCTCTGTGGACACGGCAGCATGAGCTGGGCCACGCCACCAGTCAAAACGTGCCGCAAAGCTTGCCGCGTTACAGAGATTCCGTAAAGAGGAGTCAGGAAGTGCTTCCGTAGCACCGCAGGTATTACTGCTCGAAGCCCTCACGGCGCAGGAACTCGTCGCGCTCGTAATCTTCCTCGGCGCGTTGCTCTGCGGCGTCTTTCGTCAGCTCCAGTTGCTCCGCGATCGCTTCGTCCAGGCGCTTGCCGTACTCCTCGGCTGCCTGCGGGATGCGCGCCTCCATGACGCGGTCGAGCATCGCGTAGTAGTTGCCGCCGAGGTAGTGCAGCGGCTTCGTATCGTTGTCCGTGAGCGTCCAGTGATCATCGAAGGCCTCGTCGTCCGCCTGCACCGCCACGACGCGCGCGGTGACAAGGAAGTGGTCACCGGTTTCGATCATGTCTTCGACGGCGCATTCGATCCAGCCGACGCAGCCCTCCAGCAGCACCGTACCCACCCGCCGCGCCCGGAAGGTCGGCAGGTTGGTCAGCTCCAGCTTGTCGAAGTCGACGCCGCTCAACGTGCCGAGGTACTGCACGTGATGCAGCAGCTCCCGGCCCGGGATGTTGATCGCGAACTCGTTCGTCTTGCGAATGACGTCCGTGGTGTAGCGCTCCGGGTGCACGGCGATCCCGATCATGGGTGGCACGATGCTGAGGTTCATCGCGTAAGCCACGGGCATGACGTTGGCCCGGCCGCGGTAGCTTGTCGAAACGAGCAGCACGGGGCCGCCACCAAGCAACCGCCGCGCGTCGAGCTCGTCAAGGTTACGTCTCACGCATGGATTATACGGGCCGTCACTCGCGCCACTCGCTCGACCGCGAACCAGCCTCCATGAGCCTCATGAAGTCGTCCCAAGTCTTGCCAGCTTCGTCTTCGAAACGCTCATCGCTGGGCTGTAGTGCTTCCATACGGTCGAGCCGGAAGTTGCGGAAATCCTGACGCAGCTCGCACCACGCCGTCAGCATCCAGGTGTAGCCGAAGAACGCCAGCGCCAGTGGCCTCACGGTTTGTTCGGTGAGGACGTCGGCCGCGTCGCGATAGGCCATCGCTGCTTTGCGCTTCTGCTCGATCGCCTCGCGCAGCTAGCCGAGGCGGCTGGCGACGTCCGACGGTACGTGAAATCCCGGCGCAAACAGGCGCGAATCGAGCGCCCGCTCTTTGAGGTCGTCCGGCAGGACGGCGGCGATTCGCCGCAGCGCCGACTCGGCGGCGCGTCCCAGGTCGCTGTCGGCCCAGCTATTCACGACGCGGGTGCCGAGCACGAGCGCCTCCACTTCGTCTCGAGTAAACATCAGCGGCGGCAGGTCAAAACCGCGACGCAGCATGTAGCCGACACCCGCCTCACCTTCGATCGGCACACCGGAGAGCACGAGATCGCGGACGTCGCGATAGACGGTGCGCTCGGAGACCTCGAGGGCGCGCGCCAGCTCCGCGGCCGTCGTCACGCGGCGGCCGCGGATGAACTGGATGATCTGGAAGAGACGGTCAGCCCGCCGCATTGTTCACCTACTGCGGCTTGTATTCCATTAGCTGGGCGTAGTTGCCATCCGGGTCGAGGAAGGTCGAGATGACACCACCCCAGAACTCGCGCCCTTCCTTGCGGATGAACTGCACGCCCTGGGCCTCCAGCCGCGCCTGCTCTGCCTTCAGGTCATCAACGAAGAGGTTGATCAACACGCGGTGCGGCTCTTTAGCCTGGCCCTTTGTCTCGCTGTGGCCATCGATGATAAACATGGCGCCTTCACCAACTATGAACGCGTGCTCACCGATCTGCGGGTTGGCCTGCAGTTGGACGACGTCGCGATAGAAATCGCCCAGACGCTGTGGGTCCTCGCTGGTGATGTTGAGGACGAACTGGGTAACTTGCATTGGATGCTCCTTCTCAAAGAATGCCAACATCCTACCGAGGTCATGCTGACAGCGTAATGTCAGGAGGATCAGCTTTAGCGAATGACTGCTGACATCATAGTGGCAGGAATGTTGTCAGCTAATACAACCCCAGCTCGGCTTTGACCAGCGCCACCGCGGCAACGCAAGCGGTCTCCAGCCGCAGCACCCGCTCGCCAATGTGGACCATCGAGAACCCGGCAGCGCGTAGCAGGTCGCGTTCTTGCGCCGACCAGCCGCGTTCCGGCCCCAACGCCAGCGCCACCGGGGCATGGACGGCAAGGCTTGCAAGGGACTGAGACGCCTCGTAGTTGTCCAGCGCCAGACAGCACGCCGCGGATGGTAGGTCATCAACGGCGTCGCTCAGCGACTGCCCCACAGTCACCTCGGGAAGCCGAGTCGAAAACGCCTGCGCCGCTCCGTCGATCAGGTGACCCCGCCACTCGTCCGTGGTCCACAGCTTGCTGCGGGCGTAGCTAGCCTCGCCGCGACTGGACCCCACGAAGTGCATCGTCTCCACCCCGAAGGTCGTCGCTTCTTCGAGAATCTTGCGGGCCGTCTGCGGTCGCGGCAAGCCGACGATCAGCGCGATCGGGTCGAGCGCCGGCGGTTCATTCGCCCAGGAGAACTCAAGCCGGATCGACTCCTCATCGATTGAACCAATCGTCGCCTTTCCTCGCGGCCCGTTGAGCAGGCCGGCGTCGAATGTGTCACCGACACCGCAGCGCAGAACTTCGAGGACGTGTCGGACTCGCCGATCGCCCCGCGATAGCGGCAGCAACGTTTCACCCGGCTCGAAAAGGACGATGTTCATCGCAGTTACTCTAAGCCAGTCCTCGGCCGACTGGCCTGCGGACCTCCTGAGCTGCCAGCGATTGCTCAGCCGGGGTTTGATCGGCGCGTCAGGATGCGGGCTCGCGGGCGATGATTACGACCTGCAGCAGGACTTCGTCCTTGGCTTTTGCGATCGTCACCTGGGGTGGGTCGATGCCGAAGTCGGACATGAGGAACTGCGTGTCAGCCGTAGCCGTAAGGATGTCATCCGCCTGCCGTGCCAGCACCGTAAACGTGATGGGCAGCGAGACGTCTTTGATCGTCATCGTGCCCGACAATGCCAAGCTCGTCTCCTCACCTTCGATATAACCAGCCGGGAAGGCGTCAATGCTCTCGATAACGAACTCGGCGTACTGATACTGATTCGTCTCCAGAACGTTTCTGCGCAGATAGTTGTCACGCCGAGACTCGTCCGTCCGCAGCGTGCTGAGATCAACTGTGAAGCTCGACTCGAGGCCACCGAAGAGACCCTCAGGCGTCAGGTAGATCTCGCCGGTCACATCAGTCGAGACGCCGACTGCGGTCGCCGGTAGCTCGCTTAGTGTCTCTTCGACGACGTACTTCGCGCTCGAATCGCCCGATACAACCACGAATCGACGTACGCCTTCCGGGAGGTCGACGTCGGCGACGGTCTGGGCTGTATCGGTTGGCCCCTCGGTCGGCGAGACGTCTGCAGCGGCGGGTCCCACGGTGGGGATCGCCGGCGCCTCGGTCAGCAGATTGGGGTCATCGCTGCGCAGCGTCCATACGACGGCCGCGCCAACAATTACGATCGCGACGGCGGCGAGCACGCCACCTACCAGAAAAAGGAGGCGGGGTCGTTTCATCTTTCACTCCTAGCGTCACCGGTGACCGTAGGCGAGGCCGATTAGGCGGCGATATCTGATCCAGACGCATCGGATTCTAGGATGCCTGGTTCGGCAGGAATTTAAATGAACCCTAAAGGCGCCTTAAGACTTGCGGGAAGATGCTGCCCCAAGCGCTACAGAAATGGCCGCGGCCAACGCTACCCCGGTCGATACGTCGCCGCCCGTGGCAATCAGTGCGGCGCCCACGCCCACGCCGATCGCGACGCTACCAGCCAGGTTGCGACCTTTCACGCCTAGTTCGCGCGCTCCAGGTACTCTCCGGAACGGGTGTCGACTTTGACCTTGTCGCCCTGGTTGACGAACAGCGGCACGTGGACCGTGAGCCCGGTCTCGAGCTTGGCGGGCTTGCTACCACCCTGCGCCGTGTCGCCCTTGACCCACGGGTCGGTCTCGGCCACGTGCAACACCACCGCGGCAGGCAGCTCGACGCTGATCGCCTCGTCACCGTAGGTCAGCATCTGGCAGTCGTTGTTTTCCTTGAGATAGAGCGCCACGTCCCCCAGACGGTCCTTGTTGATCGCGATCTGGTCGTACGTCTCGGTATTCATGAAGGTGTAGATGTCACCCTCGGCGTAGAGGAACTGCGCCGGCTGCCGTTCGACGCGCGCGCGCGTGAACTTGGCGCCAGAGTCATACGTCTGCTCGATGATGTGGCCGGCGCGCACGTCGCGTAGCTTCAATTTCACCTTGGCGCCACCACGGCCCGTCTTGTTGTGCTCCCAGTCGACGATGCTGTAGAGAGCGCCGTCCAGCTCGATGGTCAGGCCCTTGCGCAGGTCGCCGCTATCGATCATGTGTTTCCTCCGAGGGCCTTCGAGTGGCTCGTCTAGTCTAACTAGCGGGCAGCATTAGCAACCAGCGTCAGGCGAACTGGAGCTTCGGCGCGGTGGTGAAATTCACGTACTTGCCGTCTTTGAGATAGCCCATGTCCTCGATGCGGATGCCGCCCCAGCCCGGCAGATAGATCCCCGGCTCCACCGTGATCACCATGCCGTCCTGCAGCACGTCCTCCGATGTGCCGCCGACGCGCGGCGTTTCGTGGACCTGCAATCCGACGCCGTGGCCGAGGCCGTGACCGAAGCTATCGCCGTAGCCCGCCTCCTCGATCACCTTGTGCGCGATGTTGTGGGCATCGCCACCGGTCATACCGCTCTGCACCAGCTCCTCGGCGGTGAGCTGCGCCGCCAGGACGATGTCGTATATCTTCTTGAACTGGTCGTCCGGCTTGCCGACGAATACCGTCCGCGTCAGGTCAGACATGTAGCCGTCCAGGCTGACGCCCATATCAATGACGATGCCGTCGCCTTCCTTGATGACCTGGTCGCGTGGCTGGGCGTGTGGCATCGCGCCCCACGGGCCGGCCGCGACGATGGTCGGGAAGGACAGCCCTTCCGCGCCGTGTTCGCGGGCGTACTTCTCGATCTCCCAGGCGACCTGCTTCTCGGTCCAGCCCGGCTCGATGCGCGCGGCGACGTCCTGGAACGCGGCGTCGCCCAGCTCGACCGCCAGTCGCAGCGCCTCCAGCTCCTCCGGCTCCTTGATCGCGCGCAGACCTTCGACCAGCGCTTCGGTCGGTACGAGCTGCGGGCGGTCCGACTCGGCGGCCTCGCCGATCGCGTCCCGGATCGCCGAGTACATGCCGTGAGTGATGCCACCGGACTCGAAGCCCAGCTTCTTGCCACCGAGGCCCGCTTCAGCCACCAGCTGCGAGAGCCAGGTCTTCATGCCGTCAACGGCCTTCCATAGCGTGTACTCCGGCGCCTCGCGTTCCGCCTGCTCGTAGTAGCGGAAGTCGACGGCGATGAAGGCCGCATCCTGGGTGATCAGCAGGTGGCCCAGGGAGCCGCTGAAGCCGGAGAGATATCGCCGGTTGGCGCCCAGCGTGTGGTGTATGTCCTCCGCCGGCGCGCTGACGAACAGCGCATCGATGCCCTCTTCGGCCAGCCTGGCGCGCAGCTTTGCAATTCGATCTGCCTTTGCCATTACTTCCCCTCTTTTGCACTCGTTACGAGCAGGTCCAGCGCGTGCAGGTAGCCGCGCCAGCCGAAGCCTGCGATGACGCCCTTGCAGACGCCCGAGAGCACTAACCGTTCGCGGAAGCGCCCCCGTGCGTGCACGTTGCTGATGTGCACCTCAACGGCCGGCAGGCTGCTGCCCGCGATCGCGTCACGGATCGCGTAGCTGTAGTGCCCGAAGGCGCCGGGATTGATGATGATCCCGTCGGCCGAAGCCTGGTGCTGCTGAATGAAATCGATGATGGCGCCTTCGTGATTCGATTGCATCGCCGTGACCTCGGCGCCAAGCTCCCGAGCCTGCGACTGTACCTTGCTAACGATATCGTCCAGTGTATCGCGGCCGTATACCTCCGGCTCCCGCGTGCCGAGCATGTTGAGGTTCGGGCCATTGATCAGCAGGACGCGCATCTCATCTGCAGTTTAGCGTAGACACCTAGGCTCCAGGAATCGTGGGAAGCCCTCGGCCTCGTGACTGGGAGCCGCGATTTGTCTACGATCGCGGAGCATCAAACATGAAGCGAGGTCGTGCAGGATGAAAGTCGTCATCGCCGGTCAAGGCGCGTTCGGGCAGAGGCACATCGAGGCCTGTCGCGATATCTCGGGAATCGAGATCGTTTCGCTGGCCGGCGGTAACCCCACCGGCACCGAAGAGACCGCGAAGAAGTACGGCATCCCGCATTGGACCTCCTACAACCTGACGGGGAGCATCCAGCAGCCCGGCGTCGAGGCGGTCATTCTGGCCACGCCGACGCAGCAGCACGCCGAGCAGGCCATTGAGTGCATGAAGGCCGGCAAGCACGTCGAGATCGAGATCCCGATGGCGGACTCGCTGGCCGACTCAGAGG
The DNA here is from genome assembly GCA_965197795.1 of Dehalococcoidia bacterium. Lineage (GTDB taxonomy): Bacteria > Chloroflexota > Dehalococcoidia > DSTF01 > WHTK01 > WHTK01. Next base: position 2,966,997 of record OZ240228.1, read on the forward strand.
CGATCTGCAACGCGCAGAAGGAGACCGGCCTCGTCGCCATGGCAGGGCACACACGGCGCTTCAACCCGAGCCACCAGTGGGTCCACGACAGGGTCGTTGCCGGGGAGCTCAAGCTGCAGCAGCTCAAGGTCGAGACCTACTTCTTCCGCCGCACCAACATGAACGCGGCAGGCCAGCCGCGGAGCTGGGTCGACCATCTACTCTGGCACCACGCCTGCCACACCGTCGACCTGTTCCAGTATCAGACCGGCGAGACGATCTCCGACGCCCGCGGCGTGCAGGGCCCGATCAACCCCGAACTCAACATCGCGATGGACATGGGCATCGTGCTGAAAGTACCGGGCGGCGCTCTCTGCACGCTGTCCCTGTCGTTCAATAACAAGGCGTTGCAGGGCACCTTCTTCCGTTACATCTGCGATAACGGAACCTACGTCGCCTACTACGACGACCTCTACGACGGCGACGTCAAGGAGGAGTCGAAGATCGACCTCTCAGATGTCGCCGTGTCGATGAACGGCATCGAGCTGCAGGACCGCGAGTTCTTCAGCGCCATCGAGGAGAAGCGCGCGCCGAACGCCAGCGTGCAACAAGCGCTGTCCGCCATGCGCGCCCTGGACACGATCGAAAAGGGCTTGGGATAGCTGATCTGATCAGGCTCTTCGCCGAGATCACCAACGTTAGCTTGACACGATCGCGAACAAGTGTTTCAATTTCTGGGTAGACTCGGGCAAGGTTTACGAGGGTGGAATGGCTCTACTAACTGACATTGAGATAAGGGAGGCTCGCCAGCGTGGTGACCTTGCAATTGAACCCTTCGACGAGTCCGAGTCCCTCCAGCCCGCAAGCTATGATCTTCGCGTGGGAAAGACCGCAATCGTAGCGAAATCCGTCACTATCGAAGAACTCGAGAGGGCCGTAAAAGAGGACGTGGCTCCTGAAATCAACCTTGAGGATCGCCGCACTTTGAGTATTCCGGCCGGCGGCTTCGCACTTATCACAACGTTGGAACACGTTAAGCTCTCGCCGTCCTACGCCGCTCATATCGGAATTCGTTCGTATTACACGCGCAAGGGTCTCGCTCTTCTTTCAGGATTGCAGATCGATCCTGGATTCGAAGGCTACCTAATACTTGGCCTTGCCAACCTCTCGCCCCGAGCTATTGCTGTCGACTATGCCGATCCGCTTTTGCACTATCGAAATTCATCAGCTCTCGCGACCCACCGAAAGGCCATATGCAGGTAGATATGCGAACGAGCAGGACACGCCGCGTATCCCCTGTGTTGACAAGGACTACCTTCGGACTATTGAGACCATGTCGGTTTCCGACCGCACGCAGGCATTGCTCATGCTCTCAAGAAACGTGCAAAACCTTGGCAGCCAATTCAAGACGGTCAACCTCTTCATAGGTGCAACCTTCCTGGCAGCAGTCCTCGGTGCGGCAGTGTCGATCATTGTCGCCGTTGCTCTCGGATAACTACGGCGCTGGATTGAGGATGATGTCTGGATAGTCCGCCGCCAGCCAGTCCTTGAGGAACGCCTGTCCCAGCCCCGTGGAGATGTACTCCAGGCGGCAACCGCCGAAGCCAAGGTCGATCCACGACGCGGTGCTCAGCCCTTCGAGCTGCTCCGGCTTGACGTCCGCCGCGGGAAGCAATTGCACCGCCGTCTGGCCCTGCGCGTCAGCGGTCGCCGAGACCAGCTTGCCGCCTTTGGACAACACGTCTTCGACCGACACGCGAATGTCCGCCGTCCAGAAGCCGATGTGCTGGACGCCCTCGCTATGACGTTCCCGGAATTCGTGGAACGGCGAGCCCCCAGAGCCGAATACCTCGATCAGCTCCCAGGTCTGACCGCCGGCGCTGCCATAGGCGATTCGCATGTCGGCGCGGGTCGCCCAGCCGCCACGGCCCGTCACCCAAAGCGCTTGTGGCCTTCGACCGCCTTCTCGAGGTCACTGACCACTACGGCGATGTGGAAGCACTGGATCTCAGGTACAGACAAGAGAAGCCCTCCTAGCGGGACGGCAGCGGCAGGTCGAGCGCCCGCAGCATGGAGGTCCAGATCAGCAGGCCGTCCGTACCGCCCAGCAGCGCCTCGCTGGCGCGCTCCGGGTGGGGCATCATGCCCAGCACGTTGCGTCCCTCGCTGAGCACGCCGGCTATGTTCTCCAACGCACCGTTTGGGTTCGACTCCGGCGTCAGGCTGCCCGTCGCGTCGCAGTAGCGAAAGACGATGCGATCCTCCGCCTTGAGGCGGGCCAGCGTCGCATCATCGACGTAGTAATTGCCCTCGCCGTGAGATACCGGCATTTCGACCACGTCACCGGCGCTTGCGCTGTTGGTGAACGGCGTGTCCGTCGTCTCGACTCGCAGGTGTACCGGCTGACAGCGAAACTGCATGCTGTCGTTGCGGATCAGGACGCCCGGCAGCAGGCCGGCCTCGCAGAGGATCTGGAAGCCGTTGCAGCTACCGAAGACGAGCTTGCCACGCTCGGCTTCGTGCTTTACCGCCTCCATCACTGGCGAGAACCTCGCGATCGCGCCGCAGCGCAGGTAGTCGCCGTAAGAGAAGCCCCCGGGCACGACTATCGCGTCATAGCGCGAGAGATCGGTCTCGCGATGCCAGACGCGGTCGGCTTCCTGGCCGATCACGTCGCGCAGCACGTGCTGCATGTCCGTGTCGCTCCAGGTGCCGGGAAATACCAGCACGGCGAAGCGCATCAGTTGTCCTCCGTTGCCGTCCGAGTCGGCGATTCGATGGGGGTACGGCGGAAGGGCAGGCGACGCAGCAGCATCTCAGCCTCCGTCGGCGCCGGGTACTCAACGCGGGGGTGATAGACAGCTCGAAGCGTCGCCTTGAATGACGCCGCGAGGGCGCGGATGTTCTTCAGCGTCAGGTCCGACTCATCGAGTTGCCCCTCCGCCAACCGTTCTGTGTAGACCTCGTCGACAATGCTATAGATGCTCTCCGCCGAGTGATCGGCGCTGGAGCGCACGGCAGCTTCGCAGGAGTCGGCCAGCATCGCGATCGCCGTTTCGCGGGACTGCGGCTTCGGGCCGGGATAGCGGAACGCGTCGGCATCGACGTCTGGGTCTACGGCGGCGGCGAGGCGGTAGAAGTACGTGACTGTCCGCGTACCGTGGTGCTCAGGGATGAATTGCGCCACCTTGGCGGGAAGGTTGTACTGCCTCGCAAGGTTGAACCCGTCCCTGACATGGTCGGATATGATGCGAGCGCTGTCCGCCGGGTCAAGCGCATCGTGCGGGTTCGATCCGCCCAGCTGGTTCTCGATGAAGAAGCCGGGTCGCAGCAGCTTGCCGATATCGTGATAGTAGCAGCCCACGCGCGTCAGCAGGGCGTCGGCGCCGATCGTAAGGGCGCCCTTTTCGGCCAGATTGGCGACGATGACGCTGTGCTGAAATGTCGATGGCGCCTCGTCCTGCAAGCGCCGCAGCAGCGGCTGGCTGAGCTGCGACATCTCCAGCAACTGAAGACGCGTCGTGACGCCGAACCATGAGCCCAGCGTGACGAAGACACCTGCGGCCAGGAAGGCGCTGAGGCCGCCATTGGCGCCGGCCGCCAGCAGCATCCAGAGCAGGTCCTGCCACTGGCCCACCGGGTCGATGAGCCAGATCGCGAAGAGGACGGCCATGACGCCGCCACCGACGAGCGCGCCGCCGAGCAGGAACTGCGCCAGCCGGTCGGCGTTGCGCACCGCGAAGGCGCCGGCAGCGGCAGCAACGCCAAACGCCAGCACGATGCGAGCTACGTCGAGCGTCCCGGCAACGCCGACCACGGTCACGTCCAGTAGAAGGACAGCTGTAAACGCGGCAAGCAGAGCAACGAGCACCCCACCAAGCAGCGCCATTTCCACGCCGACGAACCCGGCCAGCAACATCGATGATGCCGCGACCGGCATGACGAAACCAAGGAAGTGACGGTCCTCGTCCGGCAGGATGAACGGCAGATAGACTTTCATGATGAAGACGGGGATCGCCACGGCCAGCCCGATGAGCTGCATCTCACGAGCCGTTACACCGGGACGGAAGGCTTGCACACCGGCTACGATGGCGGCCGTCGCGATGAGGGCCAGTACAGCGCTGGCGCCTATCTGACCCCAACTCCAACCAGTGTTGAGGATGTCGGCTTCGAGAAGCGCCTCGCGCGCCTCGGCGGTGATCGGCTCACCCTCTTCGATGATGATCTGGGTTTCCGTGAACGACACGAGCACCGGTGCCACCGCGCCGCGAGCGGCCTCGCGAGCCAGCTCCGTCGCGGCCTGGTCCACACCCTGGTTGGTCACGATGAAGGGGCGCACCAGCTCCGCCACCAGCGTGCTGGTCTCGCGGTCGAGGTTCTGGTCGATGAACTCATCCACGCCTTCGCGATAGGCCGGGACCTGATCCGGCGGGAGCGACTGCTCGTGGACTGCCGCCAGAGCACGTCTCGCCTCGTTTTGGATCACAGCGAGCTGACCCAGAGCCATGGTGCGCAGCAACGTGATGCTGCCGGGCGACAAGCTGACCTGTGGCACGCTCTCCAGCGCGGTCGCGCGACCAACTGGAGACGATTCTTCCGAGATGATGTCTTCGATTCGCAGCAAGACCGTATCTAGGCGTGACTGCTGGGCGCCCGCGACGGCCGGGTCGAAGATCGGCACGTCCTCGACTGCCTCCGCGGCCTCCATCTGGCGCGCCTCAGTCAGCGTCTCGCTGATGAAGGAGATGTCTTGCTGGGCCCGGATCGTGCGAGTGGCAATCGAGCCCTCTGTGATCGAGACCTGATCCTGTGTGATCGGGAAGAGCGCGGCGAATATGGCAACACAGATCGCCACCGTAGATGCGATGAGCGGGAGGGCGCGCTGGTTGGACGGGAACATAACTAACCCGCGTCAATCATACAGGAGGGTAGATGCTGCTCAGGATGCGTTGCCGGACAGCAGGTCGGTGACGACTTGCGTTGATGTCCCGCCCCTCAGCCTTATCACGCAGCTCGCCCATGATCACGGGCATGACTTTGCTCTTGTCAGCCGGCCCGCTGGCGCCGACTCGTTGGATGACCTCGCGAGCGACGACCTCAATCTCCTCTCGCGACATCTGAGCAGGCAGGTAAGCAGTCAAAATCGTCAATTCGGCGGTTTCCTGGGCGACCAGATCGCCGCGACCGGCCTTGTCATAGGCATCGATGCTATCGCGGCGCTGCTTCACCTCGCGGCGAACGATGTTGAGCACGCCGTCATCGTCGAGCTCGGCCCGCGCCTGGGCTGCCGCCGCGCCTTCAGGCGGGATTTCAGCGTTTCGGATGGCCGTGATCAGGAGGCGAATGGTCGATTTGCGAGTCTCTTCGCCGGCCCGCATGGCATCACGCAGATCAGCGCTGAGCTGGTCTTTGAGGCTCATCCTGGATCGGAGGGGAGTGCTTCCGCTTTACGCGGCTGCCTTGCGGCTCTTGCGTCGCTTGGCAGCGGCCTTCTTCTTGCGTCGGATGCTAGGCTTTTCGTAGTGTTCGCGGCGTCGCGCTTCAGCCAGAATACCGTCCTGCTGCACGCGCTTGGTGAAGCGCTTGAGCGCGGATTCGAAAGACTCGTTGTCACCAATGATTACTTCAGCCAACCATACCTCCGGAGATCTGGATTGCAGATACGAAACGAGTGTAACGACCGGCCGAAATGGCTGTCAAACCGGGGGCGGTTTCATATTGACGCAGTAGATTCGCCTTACATATACTCATAGCAGACCCCGGAGTTCCGGGGGTCTGTTTTTGTTGGCCAGAATTTCAACTCTCCGCCCGAGTGGCGCAACGGCAGCGCAACCGATTTGTAATCGGTAGGTTGAGGGTTCGAATCCCCCCTCGGGCTCCAACAGCAACGGCCCCCATCGACGGAGGCCTGGAGACGAGGTCAGAAGACAGGATCTGCAGGCGGCTGCACCGTAGCGGGGATCGTCGCGGTATCGGTCAGCCACCCCTTCTGGGGAAGCACCAGGCCAGGGTGGGTGAGTGGTTAAAACCGACGGTCTGTAAAATCGTTGCCCTGACGGGCTACGCAGGTTCGAATCCTGCCCCTGGCACCAGAGAACAAACGCCTTATCATGAGGCGACACTTACAAGCAGGTTGAAGTCCTTCAGCCAAGGACGACGAAAGGAGCAGCCCCGCCCACATAGCTCAGCTGGCAGAGCACGCCCTTGGTAAGGGCGAGGTCATCGGTTCGAATCCGATTGTGGGCTCCATCGACGGCAATCGGTCCTACGGACCAGAAAGCAACAGCCGAACGTCATGCCGGGGGGCCGGCAGAGTAGGGAGGATCAGCAGAAGAAATGGCAAAACAGAAGTTTGAGCGGAGTAAGCCGCACCTCAATGTCGGCACGATTGGCCACGTTGACCACGGCAAGACTACCCTTACTGCCGCCATCACAAAGACGCTGGCCCTCAAGAAGATGGCCGATTATCGCGACTTCGCCAGCATCGACAACGCGCCGGAGGAGCGCGCCCGCGGTATCACCATCGCGATTCAGCACGTCGAGTACGAGACGGAGAATCGTCACTACGCGCACGTCGACTGCCCGGGACATGCCGACTACATCAAGAACATGATCACCGGCGCGGCCCAGATGGACGGCGCCATTCTCGTCGTCGCTGCCCCGGACGGCCCGATGCCTCAGACGCGGGAGCACATCCTGCTCGCGCGCCAGGTGGAAGTGCCCGCCGTCGTCGTCTACCTCAACAAGGTCGACATGATGGAGGACGAAGAACTCCTGGACCTGGTCGAGCTCGAGCTTCGAGAACTGCTCACCAAACAGGGCTTCCCGGGCGATGACATTCCGATCGTTCGTGGCAGCGCTCTGCAGGCGCTGGAGAGCACCAGCGAAGACCCCGACGCGCCGGAATACAAGAGTATCTGGGAGCTTATGGAGGCGGTCGACTCCTACATACCGATGCCGACGCGTCCGGCCGACCTGCCGTTCCTGATGCCGGTGGAAGACGTCTTCGGCATCAAGGGCCGCGGCACGGTCGTCACCGGCCGCATCGAGCGTGGCGTCGTCAAGGTGAACGAGGAAATCGAGATCGTCGGCATCCGTGAGACGCGCAAGACGGTCGTCACCGGTGTCGAGATGTTCCGCAAGCTGCTCGATTCTGGCGAGCCTGGTGACAACGTCGGCTGTCTGCTGCGCGGTGTCAACCGAGATGACGTTGAGCGCGGCATGGTTCTTGCCAAGCCGACTTCGATCACGCCGCACACGGACTTCGAGGCGGAGGTCTACGTCCTTTCCAAGGACGAAGGCGGCCGCCACACGCCGTTTTTCTCCGGCTACCGGCCGCAGTTCTACGTGCGCACGACGGACGTCACCGGCAACATCGAGCTGGAGCAGGGCGTCGAGATGGTTATGCCCGGTGACAACACGCAGATGACGGTGCACTTGATCCAGCCAATTGCGCTGGAGGAGGGCCTTCGCTTCGCGATCCGCGAGGGAGGCCGAACCGTGGGCGCCGGCGCCGTAACGAAGATTTTGACCTAGCATGGCCAGGAAAGAGGACCGTCAGATCATTCACCTCGCTTGCAGCGAGTGCCGAGAGCGGACGTATACGACGACGAAGAACCGTCGTAACGATACCGACCGAATCGCGCTGAGCAAGTTCTGCCCACGCTGTCGACGACATCGCGAGCACCGGGAGGTGCGGTAGCGGAGGATGGGCTAACCGCCCGTCCTCCCGCCGCTCCTGATGAGCCGCGCAACCCGTCGGCAGCAAGCCGGTTCCCCGCAAGACGGTGGCGGCGGTGGTCGCCTCCGGCCATTCGGCTCGAAGGAGCCGCGTCAGACACGCGGTGCGCGCCCAACCAGCCCACGCCGCCGCGGTTTTCGGCTCGGCTTTCCAAACTGGATCGTCGAGATTTGGTCTGAGCTCCGAAAAGTCACCTGGCCCACCCGCGATGAAACCGCCTACCTGACGATGGTCGTCATCGTGGTGGCGATCATCGTGGGGATCGCGCTCGGCATCATCGACGTGGCCTTCAATGAACTCATCGACCGGGTGCTCTTCAACTAATTATGGTTTCAGACACAGAACTCGCATTCCCAGAGCCTGAAAATGGCGGCGCGCTGACCAGCGGCGTGGAAACGCCGCCAGATCAGGGCTTCTCGGAGGATGAGTACTTCCAGGAGGGCCGCTCCTGGTACGTCATCCACACGTACTCCGGCTATGAGAACCGCGTGCGCACCAATCTGGAGCACCGCATCGAATCGATGGACGCCGGTGATTTGATCCACCGCGTCGTGGTGCCGACCGTCGATGAGATCGAAGTGCACGGAGGCGTTCGACGCACCGTCTCGCGCAAGATCTTCCCCGGTTACGTGCTGGTAGACATGAGTACGCTGATCGAAAACGACCCCGAATCGAGCCGCGCCTGGTTCGTGGTGCGCAACACGCCTGGGGTGACGGGCTTCGTGGGCTCCGGCACGCGGCCGGTGCCGCTGGAAGAAGACGAGGTCAAGCGCATCCTGCGTCAGATGAAAGCCGACGAACCGATGGTCCGCGTCGGCTTCGCCGAAGGTCAGAGCGTGCGCATCGTCGATGGTCCGTTCGTCGACTTCGTCGGCACCGTCGAGGAGATCAACCTGGAGAAGGGCAAGGTCAAAGTCATGGTCTCCTTCTTCGGTCGAGAGACGCCTGTTGAGCTTGACTTCCTGCAGGCGGAAAAGCTCTAGGCAACGTCGGGCGGCGACATGCCGCAGAGCAAGCGGGAGCCCAGCGGGTAAGGCCGAGGCGTTAGGACCGCGGAGGTACCCCTCTCTATGGCCAAGAAAGTCAGAGCCGTTGTCCGCATCCAGCTGGACGCCGGCAAGGCGACACCGGCGCCGCCTGTCGGCCCCGCTTTGGGTCAGCACGCGATCAACATCATGCAGTTCTGCAAGGAGTACAACGAGAAGACAGCCTCGCAGGGCGGTCAGATCGTACCAGCGGAAGTCACAGTCTTCGAAGATCGCTCCTTCACTTTCGTCCTGAAGACGCCTCCAGCTTCTGATCTCTTGCGCAAGGCCGTGGGTCTCGAGAAGGGCAGCTCAGCCCAGAAGCGTGTCAAGGTCGGTAGCATCTCGAAGACGCAGCTACGTGACATCGCAAACGCAAAAATGCGCGACCTCAACGCCGCGGACGTTGAATCGGCGGAACGCATGATCGAAGGCAGCGCCCGCAGCATGGGCATCGAGGTGGATAACTAATGCAGCGCGGCAAGAAGTACCAGGAATCAGCCAAACTCGTCGGGAAGGACAAGAACTATCCGCCCACGGAGGCGATCACGCTCGCCAAGAAGGCGGCCACGGCCAAGTTCGACGAGACCGTCGAGCTGCACATGCGCACCGGACTCGATCCGCGTCACGCCGACCAGCAGATTCGCGGCACCGCCCTACTGCCTAACGGCCTGGGCAAGGAGGTACGCGTCCTGGTCTTCGCCGAAGGTGAAGGCGCACGCAACGCCGACCAGGCTGGAGCCGACTTCGTCGGCAGTGACGATCTGATCAAGCGCATCGAGGACGGCTGGACGGAGTTCGACGTTGCCCTCGCGTCGCGCGAGATGATGAGCAAGGTCAGCCGTCTCGGCCGCGTGCTTGGACCCCGCGGCCTGATGCCCAACCCGCGCACCGGCACCGTCGTCGACCCAGACGACCTCGCCAAAGCCGTCAACGACTCGCGTCAGGGTCGGGTCGAGTTCCGGCTCGACCGCACGGCGCTGATTCACGTGCCGATCGGCAAGGTTAGTTTCGAGGAAGACAAGCTACTGGAGAACATGGCGACGATCGTCGACGCGATCGTCAAGGCCAAGCCGTCCGGCTCCAAGGGGCAGTACATCCGCTCCGCGTCGCTGGCAACGACCATGGGCCCCGGCATCAGCCTGGAGCTGGCGCCCACGCTGGCTCTGACGACCAGCTAGCTTCGATCTTGGGACAGAACGAAAAGCCGAGGCCCGTTGGTCTCGGCTTTTTCACGAACGTAGGATTTCGCGTCGTCACGGCGTAGCTTGCTCGGACAAATAGGAAGCCATACACTGAGGTTCGCGCTTCCAGCGTAAAGCCAGAGACAGCGGGTGTCTGCGACTTAAGCTCCCGGTTCCGGGAGGCCCGCCGAGGCAGACCAGCGATACGTAATCGGACCTTGCGTCCACGTACGCCCTTGCCTCCTGGTGAGGGCGTTTTGGTTGTGTTCAACCAGCGCCTGCGGCAAACCTCGAGGGTGCAGGGTTTCCCTGTCTGAGTAGTGAGTAGCCTATGCCAACCGAGAAAAAGATTCAGGCCGTGCAGGAGATCAGCGAGACGCTGACGCGTAGCACCGTCGTCATCAGCGCCGACTATCGTGGCCTGAGCGTTGAGGAGGCCACCGCCTTGCGCCGCGCAATGCGTGAGGCCGGCGTCCAGATCCGGGTGGTCAAGAACACGCTCTTCCTGCGCGCCGCCGAAGCGGCCGGTATGCCCGGCGTCGCCGAGCTAGCGGAAGGGCCAACCGCGATCATCTACGGCTTCGACGACCCGCTGGCGCCGATCAAGACGGTGGTTGAATACCAGCGCCAGGCTCGAACCGCCTTTCAAGCCCGCAAGGCCTTCATGAACGGCGAGATCATTCCTGCCGGTCGCCTGGCAGACCTTGCAGCACTGCCGCCAAGAGACGTCCTGATCGCGGAGATCGCGGGCGCATTGCAGTCGCCGATTACGAACCTGGTCTATCTCCTGACGGCGACGCTGCAGGAGTTCAGCGGACTGCTGGACGCACGGGCCGACCAGATGGGCCCGGACCCGACGGCGGCAGCGCCAGAAACGACACCGGAGGAGGCGGGCCCAGCAGAGGCTTCCACGGAAGCTGTAGAGGAAGCCTCCACCGAGGCTGTAGAGGAAGCCTCCATGGAAGCTGCGGAGGAACCCGCCGCTGAGCCGGCAGAAACTGAAGCGAGCACATCAGAAGAACCAGCCGAAGAACCCACGGCTTCGAACCAAGAAAACTCAGAAGAGGAAGCAGGAGAAGAAGATGGCAACTAAGACCGAAGACGTCCTGGACCTGATTAAGGGAATGACCATTCTTGAGCTCAAAGAGCTCAATGATGCGATCAAAGAAGAGTTCGGCGTGACGGCGATGGCGCCCATGGCGGTAGCAGCGGGTGGCGCAACGGCGGCAGCGGGTGGCGGCGCGGCCGTCGCCGAAGACGAGCAGAGCGAATTCACCGTCATCCTCAAGGACTTTGGCGCCAACAAGATCAACGTGATCAAGGCCGTCCGCGAGGTCACGACGCTCGGCCTGAAAGAGGCAAAGGACCTCGTCGAGGCCGCGCCTACCAACGTCAAGGAAGGCGTCGACAAGGCAGAGGCGGACAGCATCAAGGCGAAGCTGAGCGACGCCGGCGCCACCGTCGACGTCACGTAGCGTCTCAGGAAGCGAATCGTTCTTAGGACAGGCGGGTTGGCACCAGTGCCCCGCCTGTCCTAAGCTTGTTTCTCAGGCATGTCCGAGTTTATGACCTGCTTCGCCTGCGAGAGCGCCCCGACACAGCAGTGTCCTCGCTGCGGAAGGCCGTACTGCGACGAACACGGCGAAGATGTCTGCGACGCTTGTCTGCAGCCCGCCAGCGGACTGCCTTCCTTCACGCTGTTTCGCGGTTCCTTGTTGGCGCTATTGATCGGCACGATCCTGGCCGTCTGGCTTTTAATCCAACCGCCCGGAGGCGAATCCAACGCGCCCCAGACAGGCACGATTATTACGCCTACCGCCGAGGCCGCGTCCGATACGACACCCGGTACTGCTGCGACGCTCCTGGCCGGCGGCTCACCCGTCGCCGGAGGAACGCCGGCGCCCGAGGCCAGTCCGACGCCCGAGGGACCGAGCAGTTCTGGAATCTACACCGTCGAATCGGGTGATACGCTGTCCTCGATCTGCGCCGATGTCGCTCCTTCACTGGACCCGGATGAGTGCGTTGACCAGATCGTGGCAACGAACGGCCTCGCCGACGCCTCCACGATTAACATCGGGCAAGAACTGGTGGTGCCTCAATGAGCGTAAGTACTCCTGAATGGACCCGCGTTATCGAACGTAATATCTTCGCGGCGGCGAGCATAGGAAACTTTCCGGCCTACTGATGACCGAGTACTCCGACCTCAAAGAGACCCCCCTCTCCCGCCATAACTTGATCAAGATGGCGCTTATCTACACACCCTTCGCGTTGGCCAGCCTGGTTGTTTCGGTCATTGCGATCATGAAAGTAATCGAGGGCCAGGGCAGCTTCATCTGGATGCTGATCATCTTCGGCTCAATCGTCTTGCTGACAGGATCGCAGGCACTCAGTTACCTGCGTGACCTGACGGCAGCACCGATGCAGATTCAGGGCGAGTTGGTACGTAAATGGCATAAGTCCAACCTGTTCTTCTTCTTTCTGCCGTCCTACTACATCACGATCGATAGCAAGACTTTCCAGGGTAGAATCGATCGAGTCGTCGACAAGGGCGCCTACATCCGCCTCGAGTCCGGCGTCGAGGGCTTCTGCCGGCGCAAAGACCTCGATATCGAGACAAAGGGCAAGAGTTCCGAGGAAATCGTACGGCCCGGCCAGGAGGTCAACTACAAGGTCACCGGCGTCGACCGCCACGGCGTTTACAAGCTCTCCTGCCGCAAGGCGGAAGAACGCTCGGTCGTCGGCAAGATTTTCGTCATCTCACGTGTCGAGTACGCCATGCTCCTGGAGCTCGACCTCGTGAAGATCACTTTTTACCCCCACTCCGCCAGCGTGGAGCGCCTGGAGCGCTACGATGAGTCGGAGAAGGGGTTTATTCCTGCCACCACCGGAGCTACCTTCTAAACCCGAATACAACACGCGCATTCGTGAGCTTCCCACGTCGGAGCGGCCGCGAGAGCGTCTGCGCGACCTCGGACCCCAGGCGCTCTCGAACGCCGAGCTGCTGGCAATCGTCCTGCGTAGCGGATCGACGCAGCAGAGCGTTCTCAACCTCGCTTCGTCTTTACTGGCGCGACATGGCGGCCTGGGCGGGCTCGCCCGCCTCTCGTTTTCAGACCTGGTACGCGAGGGAGGCATCGGCGAGGCGAAGGCGGCCGAGATTCAAGCCGCCTTTCAGCTGGCGCTGCGTCTCAACGCGCTACAGCCGGAGGAGCGCCCTCACGTCCGATCTCCCGCCGACGTGAACAGCCTGCTCGGCGCCGAAATGGCGCTGCTAGACCAGGAGCACTTGCGCGTACTGCTTGTCAACACGCGTAACCAGGTGATGACCGTGACCGAGGTCTACAAGGGCAACGTCAGCTCGGCGCAAGTGCGCAGCGCGGAGGTGTTCCGTGAGGCTGTGCGCCAGAACGCCCCGTCAATCATCGTCGTGCACAACCACCCATCCGGTGATCCGGCGCCGTCGCCTGACGACGTCGAGTTGACGAAGACGCTACGCGAGGCCGGTGACGTGCTGTAGATAGAGCTGCTCGACCACATCGTAATCGGCGATCGACGGTTCGCCAGCATGAAGCAATTGGGGCTTGGGTTCAGCTAGACGCGCAGCCTGAAACGGCTGCAGGAGTAGGTTCTCGTCTCACCTGCATCGATGATCGTGAGCTCGACATCGCCACAGGACTCGAAGCCTGCGTCAGCGTAGTAACCCTTGAGGCGTTCGTTGCCGGCCCAGCAATCGAGACGGAGCTCGCTCTTGCCCCGCTGGCGCGTGTGCTCGGCGGCCCAGTCCAGGAGCCAGCGCGCAACGCCCTGACCGGCGACCGACCGCCTGACGGACAGCTTGAAAAGCAGCACCGCGTCCTGCGCCCCGTCCGGCCAGAGCTTATCCATGCGGCGGCTAAGGGATGCTCCTCAGCACGAGGCTGGCGATCGCCTGATCTCGCCTCCAGGCGAGAAAAACGGCACGTCGCGTGATGAGCCCACGGAAGGAATCTACCCATTCCGGCCGGTCGGAGAAGCTGGCCGGCCACTGCTCCGTGATGCCGGAGGCGTGAAGCCACGCCGCCGCCTCGTCCATCACGCTCAGCACGTGATACAGCTCCGATTCATCGGCGCTTCTGACCTCAAGATCCATGCAGCGCGAGTATACGTTCCCGCAAAACGGCCGGGTATGACAGAATTAGGGTCAGCATGAGCGAGAAACGAACCGAGATTGCGACATTGGCCGGCGGCTGCTTCTGGTGCACCGAAGCGGTGGCGCTAAAGTTGCGTGGCGTCGAACAAGTGGTACCAGGCTACACCGGCGGCCACGTGCCCAATCCCACGTATGCCGACGTCTCCACCGGTGAGACGGGCCATGCCGAAGCAATCCAGGTCCACTTCGACCCGGATGTGATCAGCTACAAGCAGCTTCTCGAGGTCTTCTTCGCGCTGCACGATCCCACGACGCTGAACCGCCAGGACGCCGACGTGGGCCCGCAGTACCGCTCAGCGGTTTACTACCACGACGAGGCTCAGAAGGCAGCAGCGGAACAGGCGATCGCGGAGGTCAACGCGTCCGGCACGTACGCCAACCCGGTCATAACAGAAGTGGCGCCGGTGAGCGAGTTCTACGTCGCGGAGGACTATCACCGCAACTTCTACGAGGACAACAGAAGCTTCCCGTACTGCACGGTCGTCATCGACCCAAAGATCCAGAAGCTCTACAAAACCTTCGAGCCGCTGCTGACCTAGCGCAGCGCCTTCGGGATCACCAACCTCAACGCCGCATGCGTGCTGGAGAAGGCGACGACTTTGGTATCCACAAGGCCTGCTTCACGCACCGCCGCCATGACCTCGACGTCCTTGAGCACCGCCTCCTTACCTTTGCGCGAGACAACCCAGATGCCGCCGGCAGGCTTGAGCCAGCTTCGCAGCTCGGAAAGACGCACCAGGTCGTCAACTCGGTCCGCTTCGTAGAAGACGAGGTCGGCCTCGGAGACGGACCCGCAACTCGGCTGGCCGACGCGATCACGGAGCTGAGTCATGAAGTCCTCATCTTCGACGCCGAGCACGGCGACCGTCATCCCAGGCTTGACCCCCGCTTGTCGAGCAGGCCGCGGGGGGTTACGGATCTTCTCCGCCCACGGATCCGCGTTTCGGCCCAGTTCGAAAACGGCAACGCCTCCGTCGTAACCCACATGCAGTTCGCCGGCCGACGCATCGAGGGCCGTAATCTGAGTGAACGGAATCTTGAGGCGGAAGTCGCCGCGAAAGATCAGCTCCGCGGTCTCGAGTAGCGCCTTGCCCTCGGAGGCCTCGCCCTTATAGACGACGCGACAGACGGCTTCGGAGCCCACGGTTCAGACTGCTACCAACTGACGCTGCGCGCCGATCTCGCGGCCTTCGTGCTGCAAAAGCCAAGCCTTTGTATCGAGGCCGCCTCCGAAGCCGTGCAAGCGCTTGTCCGAGCCAACGACGCGGTGACACGGGACGAGGATCACGATCTGGTTAGCGCCGCAGGCGCTGCCGGCAGCACGATAGGCGCCGGGATGGCCGGCGTCGGCGGCGACCTCGGCATAGCTCAGCGTCTCGCCGTAGGGTATGCCGGCTATTACGTTCCAGACCCGGCGTCTGAACTCGCTGCCATCGCCGAAATCGAGGGGAACGTCGAAGTCGGCGCGCTTGCGGTCGAAGTACTCCCGCAGCTGGGTCTCCAGCTTCGCCGCGATGGCTTGCTCGCCGGCTGACAAGGGCTCGCTGCTCAACTCGTGGGGCTGCTGTGATGCGCGTTGCAACGGCGGCTCGCGCAGGTCACCGATGAAGTCGAGGCGACGCAGACCCTTAGACGTCACTTCGGCGAACAAGAGCCCGAACGGCGCCTCAACCGTAAACGTTGCCATGCAAGCGCTCCTAAGCTTCTCGAACCAGGACCAGTTCAGCCGTTGGCAGTCCGACGGTCACCTTCTGACCGCTGTGCTCCATGAGCGACACGGTGATCGTCGCGTTGGACAACGCAACCTCGTCGACCTGAAGCCGCGTGTTGGGAACAAGGTAATTTCGCTCCAGGTAGTGCATCAGAGCACCGTCTTCCTCTGCGTGCTCGAGGATGTTGTTCACGACCAGCACCGCGCCTTCACGAGCTTCCCGCAGCGGGTAGGCGCTGAATGGCTCACCTCTCGCCATTCCTGGGATCGGATTACCGTGCGGGCAGGTATTGGGGCTGTCCAGGATAGTCAGGATCTGGCGTTCGATCAGGGGCGAGATCGCGTGTTCCACTCGGTGGGCCTCGTCATGCACGTCGGCCCAATCGAGCTTGAGGATGTCGATCAGCAGTCGCTCCGCCAGCATATGCCGGCGAATGATTGATTCGGCGCGCTGCTCGCCCTCGGGAGTCAGCTCGACATGATGCTCGGGATCCAGCGTTACCAGCCCGTCGCGTTCCATGCGTCGCAGGGTTGCCCAGGCGGTCGGCGCCGAAACGCCCTTGCGCTCTTTGAGCCGCGCCGCGATGACCGGGGCTCCTTCGCGCCGCATCGTGTAGATCAGCTGGAGGTAGTCCTCGATGGTCTCGCTGAGGTGGTCTGGCTGATTCATGAGGCGATCCGATCGTAAGCAGCCCTTGCCAAGGGCGTCAACTTGACGTTCAGGTAAGAACCTTTATCGACTCAGCAGCTGGTGTTCGGCTTCCGCTGCCACGATGCGATACACCTCCGCCAGAGGCAGCGCCTTCTCCACGGCGATACGCCGGCACACTTCGTATTCCGGCGCCACACGGGGTTCTTCGCCCGGCAGGCGCTTCACTTTGACCGCGGCAGGACCGAGGCTGGACTCGAACTCGAAGACGTCGCGCTCCGCTTCGTAGCGGCTGACGTCGCGCACACGCACGCCCAGCGTGCTGGTCTCGCTGAGCAAGACCTGGACGAGGTCCGCTTCCAGCGCTTCCTGGCACAACACGGACAGCATCACCGCCGGCCGGCTCTTCTTCATCTGGATCGGCGTGAACCAGACGTCCGCGGCGCCGCGCTCCAGGAGCGATTCCTGGGTGTAAGCCAGCAACTCGGGGGACATGTCGTCGATGTTGGTCTCGATCAGGCGCATGCGCTTGCCGGGCGGTTCGGTCTCGCCCAGCCAAACGCGCAGCACGTTGGGACGATCCGCCGGGTCGCGACCTCCGGCGCCGATGCCCACGGTCTCGATCCGCATCGCCGGTCGATCGAACCGACCGATCGTCGTCAGCAACGCGGCACCAGTGGGCGTGACCATCTCGCCTCGCGGGCCTTCGCCCTCAACCGTGGGAGCTCCGGCGCGGGCGATCAGCTCAAGCGTCGCCGGTGCCGGCAGGGGCATCGAGCCGTGCGAGCTCTTTCCCTCACCGTGGCCGAGCGGCAGCGGCGATACGTAGACGTCCCGCACCCCGAGTAGACGTAGCCCCACGACACAGCCGGTGACGTCGACCAGGGCATCGACGGCGCCCACCTCGTGCAGCTGGACCTCATCGAGGCTGCCGCCGTGCACCTTCGCCTCGACTTCGCCGAGGGCCTGGAAGACGGACTCGATATGGGTGCGGTCAGATTCGCTCAGCCGTGACCGCCGCAAGATGTCGAGGACTTCCGCCAGGGAACGATGCCGCGGCGGTTCCGTGACCATGACGTCGAGCTTGGTTGCGGCGAACCCGGCCCGCTGGACCGGCTCCACCCTCAACTCGAAGGCGCCGGGCGGCAAGGCGAGCTTGGAGACCTCGTCGCGCAGTGATTCGAAGGGGAGGCCGGAGTCTATCAGGGCGCCAAGGATCATGTCGCCGCTGGCGCCGGAGAAGCAGTCGAAGTAGGCGACGCGTGTCATGAAGTGGAAAGTCTAGTCGACTCGTGGCGGATTGTGGGCGAGACGGTTGATCTGACCCGCGAGATAGCCGGCGCCGAATCCATTGTCGATATTGACGACGGAAACGCCGGCGGCGCAGCTGTTCAGCATCGCCAGCAGAGGCGCCAGGCCGTCGAAGTTGGCGCCGTAACCGATGGACGTGGGTACGGCAACGACGGGCACCGCGACGAGGCCGGAGACGACGCTGGGCAGCGCGCCCTCCATGCCCGCGATGACGACGAGAACGTTGGCCTGCATCAGCGCCGGAAGGTGATCGAAGAGGCGGTGTATGCCGGCGACGCCGACGTCGCTGATCAGCGAGGCGTCGCTGCCCATCATGCGCGCCGTCGTGACGGCCTCATAGGCGACGGGAAGGTCGGAGGTGCCGGCGCAAAGGACGGTGACGCCGGGCAGAAGAGGCTGCGGGTCGCGATCGACGACGGCGGTGCGCGCCAGCTCGTCGTACTCGGCGTCCGGGACGGCAGCCTGCAGGGCACGATAGCCGTCACGGTCGAGCCGGGTGACGAGGAGACGTCCGGACTGCTCGACGAGGCGCTGGCCGATGGCGGCAACCTGGTCAGGCGTCTTACCGAGGCCGAGGACGACTTCGGGCATGTGGTCGCGGATGCCGCGGTGGTGATCGATCTTGGCGAAACCGAGGTCTTCGTAGGGAAGATGACGCAGCTCCGCGAGCGCCGCTTCGACGTCGACGGACCCACCCGCGACTTGCTCCAGGAGCAGCTTTAGCTTCTCGTTAACGCTATCTGCCTCCGAATTAGTGGACGAATTATAGCATCGGAGTGGACCAGAACCTCTGTAAGTCTGTGCTACACTCGGGCGGTTGCTGGTGGGGAAGCCGGCAGCAGTGCAATGGCCTTGCGCTGCGGTCGATAACTAGTGAATGGCAGATCAAAGGGTCACTGCTTGAGCTGGATCGACATCACAATCCTCGCCACGATGGCCTGGTTCACGTACGCCGCGTTCCAAGCGGGCATGATCCGAGAGGTCATCACGATCTTCGGCGCCATATTCGCGGTGGCGCTGGCCGGCCTTTTCTATCAAGAGCTCGCTGAAAACGTCCGGGTCGCCGTGGATGACAAGGAAGCCGCGCGGATCATCGCCTTCGCGATGATTTTCGGCGCCACCATCCTGGCCAGCCAGCTCACGGCCCTTTTCCTCAAACAGGCCGCGTCCCTGCTGCTATTGGGGTTGGCCGACTCGCTGGGCGGCGCCTTCATCGGCTTTCTCAAGGGTTTCATCTTCGTCGAGATCGCCTTGATCCTCGGGGTTACGTTTGAGTCGCTTGGCCTGCGCGGCGTGATCGAGGACTCAGCGCTAGCGCCGATCTATCTCGACATCCTGCCGTTCTTGAGGTGGATCCTGCCGGCGCAATTCAAGGACGCGATCAGCGGCTTCTAGACGTCCGCTGTCATCCTGAGGCGGTAGCCGAAGGATCGAAACGCCATGCCTTACCGGCGACAGCTCGTTTACAGGACACGGCGTCCCGCCAGGGACGGCAGGCTGAGGTTCGCCGCCAGCTCAGAATGACAGCGGAGAGGCCTCAAGCGCCCCTTGGAACTTCCGGCTGGCACTGGCGACAGAAGCTGGTGATGCGCTGACCTGCCGTGATCTCGCTGATCGTGCTGCCACAGCGAGGACACGCCTCGCCACCGCGACGGTGAACACGCAGGTGATCGCGCCACTCCTTGTATTCCAGGCTTTCACCCATCTTCCGCCAGACGATCGGCTCGGCCCAGCGCAGGACGTCACCGACGGCGTGATAGAGCGCTCCGACCTCCTCCTCTGACATTTGACTGCGCTTGTGGTAGGGGTGGAACTTCGCCTCCCAGAGGATCTCGTCAGAGTAGGCGTTGCCGATGCCGGCGACGAACTTGTGGTTGACCAGGATGCTCTTGATCTGGCCGGTGTATTTCTTGATCCGGTCGCGAAAGACCTCCTCGGTTAGCAGAGGGGACAGCACATCCGGGCCCATCTCGCCGAACTGAGGCAGCGTTTCGAGCTCGTCCGGCGTGGTGAGGTAGACGCGGCCCATGAGGCGCTGATCGACGTAGCGCAGCTCGCTGCCGCCGCTGAGGCCGAAGAGGAAGCAAGTCCGGGCATGACGCTTCTGGGAAGGCGGCACGAGCGAGAAGCGGCCCGTCAGCATGGCGTTGATCACCATGATGCGACCGCTGGCGAGGCTGAAGAGGAGGAACTTGCCGTGCCGGTGCACTTCCCCCAGCGTATCGCCGGTCATCTGACGCACGAACTCTTCTCGTGGTACCCTGATTACTACAGGGATGAAAGTGTCCACCCGCTCGATGGTCTGACCGGCCAAGCTACGGTTGAAGAAATTGCGAATCGCCTCGAGATCGGGCACTTCAGGCATAACGAGACTATTCTAATCTCCACGATTTGCCGACAGTTTCATGTGTCAGACTCACGTATCTAGAGAGTCTGGACAGGCTTGCCCTAACGTGAATCGCCCCATAAGATTCGCAGGGTTTGGCTTCGACGAGCCAACAAGGAGGTAGCACCGCTTGGCCTACGTAGACAAAGAGATCGCCTGCAAGGACTGTGGAAACGGCTTCATTTTCACAGCAGGCGAGCAGGAGTTTTACGCGACGAAGGGACTTCAGAATGAGCCCGCGCGTTGTCCGCGTTGCCGCACGGCACGTCGCACCGCCCGCGCCCAGGAGCCTGAGGAAGGTTACGTGCGCTACGGTGTGTTCGCCAGCTTTGGCGGCAAGACGCCTCGCCAGATGCACCCGGCAGCGTGCGCCGAGTGCGGCATCATGACCGAAGTGCCGTTCATTCCGCGGGGCGACCGCCCGGTCTATTGCAGCTCCTGCTACAACAAGGTACGCGCCGCGGCTCCGAGGCCCGCCCCCTAAGTTCCCCAGGCCGCTCATGGCCACAGACCCGGAAGCGCTGACCCAGCTGTCGCGTCTCGTCGGCGAATCAATTTCGTCGTCGGCGACGCCGGCCGAGGTTCAGCGCGTCCTCGAGCAACGCCTCGATGTCCTGGTGGACGGCATCGTGGCTGAGGCCGCCGCGTCGGACGACGTGTTCGACCGCGATTCCGGGCTCGAATTCGTCACGGCGCGTCTGGATGACCTGGCGAAATGGCTCAGCGAGTCACAGCGGGCCCGGTTGCTGGAGGCCGCACGCGGCAAGATCAATGCGTGGTGAAACGAATCGCGTTCCTCGCTCTGGCACTCGTGGCAGCGCTGCTCATCGCGTGTGGTGGCGGTGGCGAGGGAGCTACGGCCTCGCAGCAAGCGCAGCCGACCGAGAGGCCGACCCGCATTCCCAGCGGCCCCACGGCGAGCGTGGAGCCGCGCAGCGGGCCTCAGGGTACCGAGGTCACGGTAAGCGGAGCCGGCTGGCCGCCGGGCGTGTCGATTGACGTGACCGCCCGCCAACCCGCCACCGCCAGCCGACCCCTACGCGACGACCGCAACGGACCAATCAGGGGCGTTCACGGTCAGGTTCCGCCTGGAGACCACGCCAAACGGGAACGACCTGGAGGTCGGGCGCTTCGATTTGATCGTGCGGTCGTCAGCCATCGAGGTAGGGCGCCGTTCCTGGTCGAGACGCGTCGCCCGATCCAGAACAGCGGCCCCGGGGGCTAGACGCCATAAAGCAGCGATTCCAGGCGTGGTCGCACGTGGGACCAGTCGCGGTCGAGCATACGAAACCAGGCCGTGTCGCGGTTGCGGCCCTTGATGATGAAGTGGGCTTCCTGAACGCCCTCGAAGCTAAAGCCCATCCGCAGCGCGGAACGGCGCGAACGCTCATTGAGCGCGTCGCACTTCCACTCGACACGGCGATATCCTAACTCGAAGGCGTGCTTCAGCAGCAGGTAAGTCGATTCGAGGTTCGCGTTGGTTCGCTGAACGGCGGGCGTATACCAGATGTGGCCGAGTTCGATCTTGAGGTGCTCTGGCACGTTGTTGGTGTATGCCGCAATGCCGACAGTGTGATTCGTTTCAAAATCGCGCACGCAAAACGGGCGCATGTTAGGGGAGGCATCGAGGCCAGCCAGAAAGTCGCCCAGTTCGGCGGCGCTCGCAACGGCCCGTCAAACATGTAGCGCCAGATCATCTCGTCTGGGTCGTAGGCATCGACGTGATGCTTACCGATGCTGACGGGCTCGCCGTTTGAGATGGCGTGAAGCGCCGCAAGGTCACGCGCGAGGTCGAGCGGTTGGAGGCGCACGAAGCTGCCCTCAAGGACCACGGCCTCGGGCTTGATCGGCAACGTGGCGGCGATGCGAAGTCGCTCTTCAGGCAGGAGCTCGTCGAGAGGAAACGGTGGCATCGACGAGATCATAGCGACCCCGACGGTTAAGACAGCGCTGCGGAAGCGATTGCGGCCCGCCTAGCGGTTGCCGTTGGTCACTTCCTCTTCGTCGTCATCGTCATCGTCGTCGTCATCCTCATCGTCGTCTCCGGTCTCGGAGAAGACGCCGACTTCGCGACCGGCCCAGACGGTGACGATGAAGTCGTCGCGCAGGGGCTCCCAGCTCATGACGAGGCGTTCATCGATCTCGCCGATGAGCTCCTCGATGGCGTCATCGTCGAAGTCAGCGGCGACGCAAAGCGTCGCGTAAGCGGTGCTCTGGGCATAGTGCAGGTCGACCCGGCCGACCTCATCGCCCTCACGCTCGATGACGAAGCTCTCGGACTGGGGCGTGCGGCTCTCGCGTTCGAAGTTGTAGGTTGCCATCTAATCCCTCTAGGACCGGACCTGGCCCTCGCCCTGCACGATCCACTTGTAAGTCGTGATCTCACGCAGGCCGGTGGGGCCGCGCGCGATCGTCTTCTGAGTCGAGTCGATGATCTCGGCGCCGAGGCCGAACTGGGCGCCATCCGTGAACTGAGTCGACGCGTTGACGTAGACGACGGCGGTGTCGACCTCATCGGTGAAGCGCCGCGCCGCGTTGCCGTCCTCGGTGACGATGGCGTCCGAGTGGCCGGTGCCGTACTGCGCGATGTGGTCGAGGGCGTCGTCCAGCGAGTCGACGACGCGCACAGCGGCGACGGCGGCTAAGAACTCGTGGCCGAAGTCGTCCGGCTGTGCCGCCACCGCGGTGAAGCCGTCGCCGGCCTGCCCTAACAGCGCGAGGGCGCGGTCGTCGCAGCGCAGCTCGACGCCCTTCGCTGCCAGCGATTGAGCGGCGCGCGGCAGGTAACCGGCCGCCACGTCCGCGTGGACGAGCACCGTGTCGAGGGCGTTGCAGGTCGACCAGTTGCGGGTCTTGGCGTTTGTGACGATATCGACGGCCTTGTCGAGGTCGGCCAGCCTGTCGACGTAGGTGTGGCAAACGCCGACGCCGCCGGTAAGCATGGGCATGCGGGCGTTCTCGGCGACGAAGCCGATCAGCTCGCCGCCGCCGCGGGGAACGACGATGTCGATGTAGTCGCTCAGGGTCAGCAGCTGGCCGACAAGCCCGCGGTCCGTGTTCTCGATGAACTGCAGCGCACCGTCCGGGACGCCTGCGGACGCCTGAGCTTCACGCGCGACGCGGGCGAGGACAGTGTTGGAGCGGATCGCCTCGCTGCCGCCGCGGATGACGCAGGCGTTTCCCGATTTGAGACAGAGCGCCGCGATGTCGATGGTTACGTTGGGCCGGCTCTCGAAGACGGCGGCGAGGACGCCGAGGGGGACGCGGCGGCGGCTGACATTAAGGCCGTTAGGCAACTTCCAGCCGTCGATCACCTCGCCGACGGGGTCGGGGAGGTGAGCGATGGTGCGCACGTCGGCCGCGATCGACTGCAGCTTCTCGGGTGTGAGCTCGAGGCGATTTAGCGGCGCGTCCGCGAGACCGGCGTCGCGCGCGCGTTCGATGTCCTGGGCATTGGCCGCGAGGATCTCGTCCTGGCGCGCGATCAGCGCGTCGGCGATGGCCTCGAGCGCCGCGTTCTTTACGGCCGTCGAGGTGCCGGCCAGCTTGCGTGCGGCAGCCTTCGCGGCTCGAGCTTGTGACAGCAGGGTTGCGTCTATCTCCATCTCGCGCCTCGAATAAGCTAGGCAGCGACTGTGACCGTGATTGCCACGCTGGTCTCCTCGGGCACAGATTCGCCATGCTTGCGGAGGGACTCCAAGTAAGCCTGAATAGCGTCCTTGGTCATCTCAACCGCCTCTTCCACCGTTTCGCCCTGTGATCCGCAACCTGGGAGGCTGGGAACCTCGGTCCAGAATCCACCATCTTCGTCGGGATGAACGATGATCAAATAGTTATGCATGCTCATAGGTTTTCTCGGAACTGCTCCCAATCGATACCGATTCGCTTGAGCTGGCCAAGCAACAAACCCGTCTTCACCGGCCGGTGGCGAGGTATGGTTAGCCGGCGTCCATCCGTGTGAAGCAAGACGTGGTGACTTCCGGTGATGTGATCGACTTCGCAGCCCATCCTTCGGAAGGCGCGCAGCACTCTCGTTCCACTGAGCCCACGTGCGCGCCTGCCCTCTGACAAGTCGTCTTAATCTTAGCTCAGACCAACACCAGATTATCGCGGTGTACGGCTTCGGCTCCATAGTCGTGGCCAAGAATCGAGGCGATTTGAGAGGACTTGGCACCGAGCAACGCGGTCAGCTCCTGCGAATCGTAGTTGACGACGCCCGTGGCGAGGCGCTCGCCGTCCTGGTTCGTGACCTCGATGGTGTCACCGCGCTGAAAGTCGCCGCAGACCTCCTTGACGCCGGCAGGCAGAAGGCTGGTGTTTCGTTCCCGCAGGGCCTTCGCGGCGCCTTCGTCGACCACGAGCGAGCCCTTGATGCGCAGGCCGCTGAGGATCCAGCGTTTGCGGCTCTCCAGGCGGTCGGCTGCCGCCGGGAAGAAGGTACCGAGCGACTCGCCCTGGACAAGGCGCGACAGGACGCCGGGCTCGAGCCCGCTGGCGATCACGGTATCGCTGCCGCCGGACGTCGCGAGGCGGGCCGCCTGCAGCTTCGAGGCCACCCCACCGCGGCCGCCGCCTTCGCTGGCGCCGGCGTACGCCTCGATAGACTTGTCGATCCGGTCGACGCGACTGACCAGCGTGGCTGTGGGATCGAGCGATGGGTCGGCGGTGAAGAGGCCCTCGCGGGTCTGGAGCAACGCAAGGAGGTCGGCGTCGACGAGGTTGGCCGTGAGCGCGGCCAGCGTATCGTTCTCGCCGATACGGCTCTCCTCGAGCTCCTCGACAGCGACGGCGTCGTTCTCATTGACGATCGGCACGACCTTGTAGGAGAGCAGCGCGAGCAGCGTGTTGCGGGCATTGAGGTAGCTGAGGCGGTCCGAGAGGTCGTGGCGAGTGAGCAGCGTCTGGGCGACGTTGATACCGTGCTGGGCGAAGAGCTTGTCGTAGGCCTGCATCAGCTGACCCTGGCCGACGGCGGCGAGGACCTGGCGAAACGGGATGTCGCGGCGATTACGGCCGTCAGTGATACCGAGCCGGGATCGCCCAGCCGCCACGGCTCCGGACGAAACGACGATGACCTCAACGCCGGCCTGTCGCAGGGCAGCGACCTGCGACACGAGCTGGCTCATGTGCTCGATGTCGAGATCGTCGCCGCCGCCGGTCAGAAGGTTGGTGCCGAACTTGGCGACGATGCGCCGGTAGCGTTTCTTCATGAAATGCGAAACCTAAAGGGATGCGAAACCTGAAGCCTCGCTTCGGATTATAGACCAGGCCTTGTCGGCGGACCGGTACCTAATCGGCTGGACATGAACGGTGACGACGAGAGCAAGGCGGCCCGCCTGGCAGGATCGGCCGCAAGATACGCTTGGGGAACGTCACGGCGGGGCGACGCCCTCAGGCAACGTCAGCGGCTCGTCAGACGGGCGATTACCCAGGCGGCGGCTAATCAGCGCCAGCGCGACGAGTCCGACGATGACGCCGAACCACAACGTGCCGAATCGGATCAAGAGCGTGCCCACGGCCGCGTCCGACTTCGTCATGTCGAGGAGGACCTGCGAGAGGCCGGTGATGCCTCCCTCGGCGACGCCAAGACCGCCCGGGGTCAGCAAAAGGGCGCTGGCCAGCGTGGCGGCGGGCATGATGAAGGACGCCTTGAGCAGCGTATCGGCGCCGCCGTCGACGCCGAGGACCAGCAGCACGACGTAGAACGCCAGCGCCTCGAAGCCCCAGGAGACGACGCTGAGCAGCGTCATCGAGCCCAGCGCCACGGGGGACAAAAGGGCGTAGCTGCTGGTGTAGAACTCCTCGGCGTGCTGCGCGAAGCGCGACACAACCGGCACGCGCTCAAGACGATGCAGCAGCCAGTACGAGAGCGGCCGGTTGCGCACGACGTAGAACATCGCCGCGCCGCCGGCCAGGACGACCACGAAGGCGGGCCAGGCATCGCCGAAGACGACGAGTCCCGCGGCGCCCAGCACGACGAGACCGAGGCTGTCAGTGAGACGCTCGGCGATGATAATGGGCGCCGAGCGGCTGAACGGTGTGCCGTGGGTCTCGCGCAGCAGGTAGCACTTCAGCCACTCTCCGACCTTGCCGGGCGTGATGACCATGCCGAGGCCGGAGAAGTAGACCAGCGCGCTGTCGCGCGTCGAGAAGTCCCTAACGCCGATCGTTTTGAGGTAGTACTGCCATTTGAGGAAGCGCAGCAGGTAGTTGACGCTCGTCAGAGCGAGGACGATGGGGAGGTATTGCCACTTGAAGCTGCCGAGCCCATCGATGACGTCGCTGAAGTCGGCGTAGGCGCTAAGGCCGATGAAGACGACGGCGCCGAGGACCAGCGAGATCATCAGGCGGCCACGCAGCTTATCGAGGCTCACGGCCCCATTGTAGCGGCGTACCGACCCGACGACTGTCACTTGAGCGATCGGGGCGCCAGGGGCCAACATCACTGGCGATGCTGTTGTTTTACGGGCTAATCGCCTGGCTCCTCTTCATGATCACGGCGGTGGCAAACGGCGTGTTCCGCGTGTCGCGACTCCAGTCGACGATGAGCGAGCACGGCGCACACGTCGTCAGCACGCTGCTGCTCTGCCTGGCGCTGCTGGTCGAAATTAGCGTGTTCCTGGAACTCGTCGGCGAGCGGAGCCAGGACTGGCTGATTGCGCTGGGCGTGATGTGGGCGCTGCTGACGCTCGTCTTCGAGTTCGGCTTCGGGCGCCTCATGGGGCAGTCCTGGGCCACGCTGCTGCAGAACTACAACCTGCTGCATGGGCGGATCTGGCCGCTGGTTCTCATCGTGCTGCTGCTCACGCCTGTACTGGCGGGGTGAGGTCGTTGCCATCACCGACGGGACGTGGCGGACGGAGCTAAAGCTTCGTCCCTACGTTCGCTTCAACGGCATTGGCCCGGTGTGAAAAGTGTGAATTAGCGTTGTTGGAAGATCCCCGGCAAGCGGTCGAGGATGTGATGGGCGACCTCGTACTTGGTGAGCAACGGTAGCTCTTGCTGGCCACCGGCGGCGTCGATGATCACGACGCGGTTCGTGTCGACGCCGAAGCCGGCGTCGGCGGCCGAGACGTCGTTGGCGACGATCAGGTCGAGCGGACCGTGGCTCAGCGGTTTGCGCAGCGCATTTTCGATCAGGTTCTCGGTTTCGGCCGCGAAGGCGACCTTCACGACGGACGAGGGAACCTCCGGGAAGAAGGATTCGTTCTTGACCAGCGGCAGCACCATGCCGCCCTCGCCCTTCTTGAGTTTCTGCTCGGCGGCTTCGGCGAGGCGAAAGTCGGACATCGCTGCGGCCATGATCAGGACGTCGGCGGCAGCACAGGCAGCGAGCACGGCCTGACGCATCTCGGCCACGCTTTCGACTGGAGCCAGCTCGACGCCGTAGGGCAGCGGCAGCGAGGGCTCGGTTGAGACCAGCGTGACACGTGCGCCGCGGTCGCGCGCGGCTTCAGCCAACGCGTAGCCCATCTTGCCGCTGGAGCGGTTGGTGATCACGCGCACGGGGTCGATCGGCTCGCGGGTGCCGCCGGCGCTGATCACGAGATGACGGCCGGCAAGGTCGCCGAGCTTCGCAAGCTCATATTTCGCGGCGCCGAGGATCTTCTCCGGCTCCGACATGCGGCCGGCGCCGGTGTGACCGCTGGCCAGCCGTCCCGACTCCGGTCCGATAAAGACGAAGTCGCGGTTGCGTAGCGTCGAGGCGTTAGCCTGCGTAGCAGCCGCCTGCCACATCTGGGAGTCCATCGCGGGGGCCACAAGTACCGGCGCCTGCGTGGCGAGAACCGTCAGCGCAAGCATGTCGTCGGCCAACCCGTAGGCAAAGCGCGCCAGCGTCGTGGCGGTTGCTGGCGCCACGACCACGAGGTCGGCGCGGCGCGCCAGCGCCACGTGCTCCTCACCGGCGTCGGTGGCGGGCTCGAACATGTTGGTGTAGACGGGACGCCCGGTGAGCGAGCGGAAGGTGAACGGCGTGACGAACTGCTGCGCGGCGTCCGTGAGAATGACGTCGACCACGGCGCCGGCCTGCACCAGCTTGCTGGCGAGGTCAGCCGCCTTGTACGCGGCGATGCTGCCGCTGACGCCGAGCACGACGCTGCGATCTTTCAGCGGCATCAAGAGCCCTCGTTCATTTCGTAGACCTGCTGCAGACCGTAGAGCGACAGGTCGGGGTCGACCTGGTCGAAGCAGCGGGTCAGCTCGCTCATCAGCGTAGCCCAGCCGCCGGTGCCGATGACCCAGGCGTCGTCACCCACCTCATCCTTGAAGCGGCGCACCATGCCTTCGATCATCTCGGCGTAGCCGAAGAGGAGGCCGGATTGCATGGCGGCGATGGTGTTGGTGCCGATCGCGTTCTTCGGCGGCGTCAGCTCGACGCTCGGCAGCATCGCGGTACGGCCCGCAAGAGCGTCCATGGCGACGCCCATGCCGGCGGCGATCGCGCCGCCCAGATAGACACCATCGTTGGAGACCGCTTCGAAGACCGTCGCCGTGCCAAGCGTAACCACGATCACGGGCGGCTTGTGCAGCCGTAGAGCACCCAGCGCCACCGCGATGCGGTCGGGGCCCAGCTCGCGCGGCTCGTACTGGATACGCATGCCGGTCTTGACCCCCACGGCCACGCGCAGCGCCTTGACGTTGAACAACTTGGCGAACAGCTCACCGAACACGGGCGACAGGGTTGGCACCACGCTGGCGTAGACCGCCCCGTCGACCCGCGACTTGTCGATACCCTGCATATCGAGGAGATTGACGAGGAGTACGGCGTACTCGTCTGCCAGGGTGCCGCTGTCGGTGGCGACGTGCCAGCTGGCGGTCAGCTCCTTGCCTTCGAACACGCCCAGCTTGATCTGAGTGTTGCCGATATCGGCTGCGAGCAGCATTGTGAACCAATTATAGGCGTCGAGGAGCCTGTCCGATATCAGGGTTTACCCTTAGGTGAGCCTGGCCCTGCTGGCCCCAGGAGGCCCTTCGTAGCACCATAGACGCGTGCCACGCATCGTCCTCGACTTCGACCCGCAGCAGTCGGACGCGCCCGCCTTCGCGTCCGATACCGGCGACCTCGTGTTCTTCCTCTCGTGGGCGTTTTCGACCCGCTACGGCGCCAACCACGAGATGTCGATAGCCGCGCTGGTGCTGCGCAGCGAGTTCAAAATCGACCTGCTGCCGTTGCTCACGTTCGCCGACCGCAACGTGGAGGACCCGGCGGACGAAGAGGCGCTGGAGCGCGCCTGGCAGGACGCCGCGCCACTGGCCGAGTGCTGTGAGCGGGTCCACGAAGCGCTGAGCAGCGACGAGAAGCGCCTTGCGTCCTTGAGCGACGACTACCCGTCGGTAGGAGAGAACATCCGCGAGCTGGGGCAGATCGCCACGTGGACCGCGCAACGAGGCTGCCGAATACGGGTGACGTACGAGCTGGAAGGTGGCGTGTGAGGACTGCATCCTTTCTAGCAGCCGCGGCGCTGCTGGCTGCCGTGCTCGCTGCCGCTTTCTTGAGCTTCGCGAACACCTACTCGGGGGAGAGCTGCGAAATTTCGCCTGGGAGCATGCGTGAGTGCTCCAGCGACTCAGCGACGCTGGTAGAGCAGAACGGCATCTGGGTCTACGGCCTGCTCGCAATTCCTATTGCCATCACGGCATCGGTGCTGGCGGCCATCGCCTACCGCCTGCCGAAAGGAATCGAATGGTTGCTGGCCGGCCTGGCCCTCACGGGGTGCGTCATCGCCATATTCTCAATTGGCGTCTTCTTCCTACCTGCGGCCCTGTTGCTGGTTTCAGCGGCGGCGTCGGACCGCCGCAGGCTGGCGGCCCTGTGACCGATACCTGCGTCGGGCGCGACTACAACAAATGGCTAATGAAGTCGGTCAGCAGCCGGCTGTACGGGCTACTCTCGGGCCCGCCCGGCCTCATGCTAGTCAACACGCCGGCGTTCAATTTGCACACTCAGCTGCGGTTGCGTCCGGAGACTCGTCTGCTGGACATCGGCTGCGGCAGCGGCGCTCTGCTGGAGCTGCTTGCCTCTCGCGTGGCCTTCAGCCGACCACCCGTGGGCATCGACCTGCCGAGCAGCATGCTGAACCTCTATAACGCGAAGCGGCAACCGCTGGTGGAGGGCTCCGGTGTGCAGCTCCCATTCGCGGACGAGAGCTTCGACGTGATCACGTGCGGTCACGTGGCGAAGCACCTGGACGACAGGTCGCTATTGCTAATGCTGGCCGAAATGCGCCGCGTGCTGGCCTTCGGCGGCATCGCCTTGCTGTGGGATTTCGCGCCGACGCGGTCACGCCGGCTTAACCGCTGGAACGAGCTGGTGATCACGCTGGGGGTGAGGGGTTGCAACCTGCGGGGCTACACAACCCTGAGCGCGTTCGCGCTGGAAGCCGGGTTCGAGTGGGTCAGCAACGCGCACCTGCGCCCGTTCATCTACCCGCCGATTCCACGAGCGTCCGTGATCATGGGCAAGGCGCCGGTGGGCTGGCGCGAGGGACCGCATCCAGTGGCTAGCAGTACAGCTTATGCTCCGTGATGTACGCGGCTACCGCGTCCGGCACGAGATAGCGCAGGCTACGGCCCGCCTTGGCGCGCTCGCGGACACCGGTCGAGCTGATATCGAGGTGCGGCATCTCGATACGGACGACGGGTTCGGGGTCGAAAGGCAGCTCCGGTAACACGACGCCGCCGCGTGGGGCCACGACGATGCGCGCCTCCTCAGCGATCTTCTCGGGGTCGCGCCAGAACGGTAGGTCAGCCAACGCGTCCTCTCCCAGCAGCAGGAAGAGCTCGTCCTTCTTGTAGCGTTGGTGCAGTTCGCGCAGCGTATCGGCCGTGTAGCTGGCGCCCTCGCGCTGGACCTCGCAGTCATCGACGATGAAGCCCGGATCGTCTGCTACCGCGAGGCGAGTCATGGCCAGGCGGTGCTCCGCCGGCGTGACACGACGGAACGCCTTGCGCCAGGGGTCGCCGGCCGGGACAAACAAAACCTTTCGCAGGGCCAGCTGCTCACGTGCCTGTTCGGCCAGCAACAAGTGAGCGTTGTGTATCGGGTCAAAGGTGCCACCGAGGACGCCTATCTCCATCCGTGCCACTCCAGGTCTACGGCGCCGACCCTCATGCGGTCGCCGGGCCGCGCGCCGGCTCGCCGCAGGACCTTCTCGAGTCCGTGACGGCGCAGACGGTCTTGCAGCTCATCCAGCGCCTCTGAGCCACCCTCACCGAGCTTGAGTGCGTCCTTCTCCACTCTTTCACCGCGGATGATGAATACGCCTCCTACGTGCTCGACATCGAGCCGTTCACGGCCTCGTGGCCGCAATACCGGTAGTGAGTTATCCCCGGCGCTGTCAGCCTGAGGCTTTGTCTCTTGGAGCAGGCGCAGCAACAACTGCATCAGCTCTTGTGTTCCTTCCGTAGTAGCTCCAGACAACGCGATCACTTCGCGATCCTCGAAGTTCGACTCTAGCGTGGCCAGCCTGTCGCGCGCTGTAGGGAGATCCACCTTATTTAGCGCTACGATCTCAGGACGTTCGGCCAAACGCGCGTCGTAGAGCGCAATCTCACGCCGAATCGTCTCGTAGTCTGCCAATGGATCATCAGACGATGCATCGAGAACGTGAACCAGCACGCGGGTGCGTTCGACGTGACGCAGGAACTGATAACCGAGGCCGACGCCTTCATGCGCCCCTTCGATCAAACCCGGAAGGTCCGCCATCACGAAGGCATCGAGTCCGAGATCGACGACGCCGAGAACCGGCTCGAGCGTCGTGAACGGAAAGTCGCCCACATCGGGCATAGCGTGGGAGACAGCGCGCAGCAGAGTCGACTTGCCGGCGTTGGGCAAGCCGATCAACCCGACGTTGGCTAGCAGCTTGAGCTCAAGCCTGAGGCGAAGCTCTTGACCGGGCAGCCCGCGTTCGGCGAAGTTAGGCGCCTGCCGAATAGAGCTGGCGAATCGGGCATTACCGCGCCCTCCTTCTCCGCCCGTCGCCACGACGACCTGCCTACCTACCTCGTCCAGGTCCCAGATATCGCCCTCCTCAGACTGAATCACGGTGCCAACCGGCACCTTCAGCAGCAGGTCCTTGCCGTTACCACCGTGTCGCTTGCCGCCGGCGCCGGCTTTGCCGTTCTCCGCCCGGTAGAAATTGTGGTGCCGGAAATGCACCAGCGTCATGAGGCCCGTATCCGCTCTAAAGCTAACGTCACCACCGCGGCCTCCGTCCCCACCATTGGGGCCACCACGCGGCACGAACTTCTCACGACGAAAGCCTGTGGCGCCGTTTCCACCAGAACCTGAAGCGATGTGCATTTCCGCAAGATCGATCATCGAGATCGATTATAGGAGTAGTACACCAAGTTTTCTTGGTGGTGATTAGTAGGGCAGGTGATGTTGTGAAATTACCTAGGCAGCGTGGGTTGGGATGTGAAGAAGTGCTCTTACCGCGTCGACATCAGCGCGTAGCGAGGGGGATATGCTGAGCTCGCGTGTCAGCTGCGTGTAAGCGTGGACGACAGTCGAGTGGTCTTTCTTGCCGAGAAGTTGGGCGACGGCTGAGTAGGTGAGCCCGACATCTTCACGGAGCAGGTACATGGCGAGATGTCGTGCGTAGGTGAGGGCCCGGTTGCGCTTCTGATTGGTGATTTCGCTGGGGCTGAGGTTGAGATGGCGGCAGACCGCATCCAGTAGCTCGGTCGGGGCCACTTGTGGCTTATCACTCTGCAGTGCCACGGATACTGGCTGCAGAGCTCGGCCGGCGAAGTCAATGTCAAGAGTGTGATCGATCGAGAT
Source organism: Dehalococcoidia bacterium (assembly GCA_965197795.1). GTDB lineage: Bacteria > Chloroflexota > Dehalococcoidia > DSTF01 > WHTK01 > WHTK01. The sequence continues at coordinate 2,999,956 of OZ240228.1, forward strand.
GCGGGCGATCGCAGTGACGCGGTTCACAGCGCCTTCGAGGTCTCGGATGCTGGAGCGGACGCGCAGCGCTAGGTAGTGTTTGACCTCGTCCGGCAATTCCATAGCGAGCGCGCTTGCCTTGGCGTCGATGAAGCGGGTGCGGTCCTCCGTGGAGGGCTCGGTGATCGACGCAACGAGGCCCCAGCGTAGCTGGTCCCGGAAGCGGACGGCCTCGGCTGTCATGGCGCTGGGGTCGCCGGCGACGGCAACCCGCCGGCCCTGGTCGTGCAGGCCGGCCAGCGTCTGATAGAACTCGTTGAGCGTCGCCTTCTTGCCGAGCAGCAGATGGGCGTCGTCGACCAGAAGCAAGTCGAGGTCACGGTAGCGCGCCCGGAAGGCCGCGCCGGTCTTGTTGCGGACAGCGGTGGTGAATTCGTTGAGAAACTGCTCGGCGCTGACGAGCAGGAAGCGCGAGCCGTTGGCCGCGGCCGCGTGCGCGATAGCGTGCAGCAGATGCGTCTTGCCATTGCCGCTGGCCCCCGTAATGAACAACGGTGAGTAGGAGCTCGCTTCTTGAGAGGCAACATCGCGGGCGCCTGAGAGCGCGAGGCTGTTGAAGTCGGCCGGGAGATAGGTCGCGAAGGTGAAGCGTGGATTCAGCGGCGTCTGGTAGCGCGGCAACAGAGAGGGCTGCAGCGGCGAATCCTCCAGGACGACCCGGTCCTGCTCCGCCGGCACAAAGCGCAGCTGTAGGCCGGAACCCGCGACGGCAGTCAGCGCCTGCGCGATGACCGACTTCATGCGGGTCGAGAGCCAGTCGCTGGCGAGGTCGTTAGCGGTGGCGACGACGAGGGTGGTGCCTTCGAAGCGAAGGCCTACCGTGTGGCGCAGCCAGGTGTCGTAGTTTTGGCGGGTGACCCGGAGCAGCAGCTGCGCTAGGGTCGAATCCCATATCTGACGCGCGGAGGCGGGTTGCGCAGCAGACAAAAGGGTACCTCCAGCACGCTAAACGCGAACCGAAAACGGGCAAAAGCGGTGTTTGCTAGATGGTTGACCTGCCCGCCGATGGCCCTGTGCTGGTGGCGATCAGGACGTGAGGAAGTTAGCACAGCGGGAGCCTATAGGGTCAAGCTCCTTATGATCACTTGAGGCCCAATTTCTGAGAATCTCCACGGATCTTCAGACCAACCAGGTCATACGAGTGCCACTGAACCATGAGCCAGCCGACGACAAGTGCCATGAAGCATGAAGATGAGTTGTTGCAAGCCTGCTAGGCTTGCGCTCGTAAAGAAGCTCGAAATCTCAAGTAGTCGAGATAATCACTCAGCTGAGCGTGCTCCTCAGCTGTTACCTGAGCTGTGAAAGTGTCCGTCTCGCTAGGCCTCGCATTGTTAGCGGGTCGCAGGAAACGCGTCCTCTGAGCAGGTATAAGGAGCGCATCCGGCTGTAAGCCGAGACTCGTCGATATCTGTACCAAGCGGATTGAACTCCTAGGTGGGTAGCCACGTTCGATTCTTGAGAGCGAACTGTAAGGAACTCTTGACCGCTCTGCCAAGTCCCGGAGCGTGAGGCGTTGAGCTGCTCGTTGCTCAGCGATGAGCTGTCCGAGTTCAGACGTTCTTTCGTGGGGGGCGCCGGCCTTGTGCCATCTAGATGAGAATTTTATTGCTATTGTCAATGGGGAGGTTTAGAATTCTCTCGCAAGATTAAGAGTATGACTCACTCCGCCGAGTCTTTGCTTTGGCCTCACCTACCTGGCGTGGAAGGTGACGTTGGAACACCTTGGTGTTCATTACGCGGATCTCGTGATCCTCTAAATAAACATCCCCATGTATGGCTTCGCGAATCGTCTTTCCAGCCATTTCCCCTCCAGAAGTCGAGAGTATGTAGTTCGTTCTACGAGTGAAGCTGATCAGTATAGTCTTATAGGCTACACGTCCAGGTTGCGGACGGAGGCGGCGTGAGCCTGGATGTAGGCCTTGCGCGGGGCCACGTCGTCGCCCATGAGGTTGCTGAACAGCGTGTCGGCGCGTATGGCGTCCTCGATGTTGACCTGCAGCAGGATGCGGCGCTCTTGGTCCATCGTCGTTTCCCAGAGCTGGTCAGCGTTCATTTCACCGAGACCCTTGAAGCGGGCGGCGGTGCGCGCCTTCTGCTTCCCCATCATCTCCTCGCGCGCCTGGTCCGTGTAAACGTAGTGCTCGGTGCGTCCCACCATCATCTTGTACAGCGGCGGCTGGGCAATGTAGAGATGACCCCCATCGATCAGCGGGCGCATGTGGCGGAAGAACAACGTCAACAGCAGGGTGCGGATGTGGGCGCCATCGACGTCAGCATCGGTCATGATGATGACGCGGTGGTAGCGCAGCTTCGACAGGTCGAAGTCGTCGTCGATGCCGGTGCCGAGGCCCTTGATGATCGCGGCGATCTCGGCGTGGCCGAAGACGCGGTCGAGGCGGGCGCGCTCGACGTTGAGGATCTTGCCCTGCAGCGGCAGGATGGCCTGGTAGCGCCGGTCGCGTCCGGCCTTGGCGGAACCGCCGGCCGACGGGCCCTCGACGATGAAGATCTCGCAGTTCTCAGGGTCGCGGTCGGAGCAGTCGGCCAGTTTGCCGGGCAGCAGCGTGCCGTCCAGCAGGCCCTTGCGGATGACGAGGTCGCGTGCCTTGCGGGCCGCCTCTCGCGCATGCGCGGCGGTGATGCACTTTTCGATGATGCGGCGGCCGTCGCCGGGGTGTTCCTCGAGATGCTGCGCCAGGCCGTCGGCGATGGCGGACTCGGCCAGTCCTTTGACCTCGGGGTTGCCGAGGCGCGTCTTGGTCTGACCCTCGAACTGCGGCTCAGGCAACTTGACGCTGACTACGGCGGTGAGGCCCTCGCGCACGTCCTCACCGGTGAGGTTGGCATCGTCATCTTTGAGAAACTTCTGCTTGCGCGCGTATTCGTTGAGGACGCGGGTCAGCGCCGTACGGAAGCCTGTCATATGGCTGCCGCCGTCGATCGTGTTGATGCAGTTGGCGAAGCTAAATGTCGCCTCGTTGAAGGTGTTGTTGTACTGGATGGCGCATTCGACCGTCGTGCCCTCGAGCTCGCGCTCGACGTAGATGGGGCGCGGGAACAGGACCTCGCGATCCTTGTTGAGGTGTCGCACGAAGCTCTGGATGCCACCCTCGAAGTAGAAGGTCAGGTCGGTCTCCGACGTCTCATCGATGAAGGAGAGCCAGATGCCCTTGGTGAGATAAGCGTATTCGCGGAAGCGCTGCACCAGCAGGTCGGCGTCGATCACTACTTCGCCGAACACCTGCTTGTCGGGCAGGAAAGAGCTGGTCGTGCCGGTTTCGGCAAGGCCCTTGACGTCGATGCCCTCGTACCAGGATTCCTTGACGGCCCGGACGGCAGACGTGGGGATGCCGCGCTCGTACTCCTGGCGGTAGATCTTGCCGGAGCGCCGGACCTCGACCCACATGCTCTCGGAGAGCGCGTTGACGACGGAGGCGCCGACGCCGTGCAGGCCGCCGGAGACCTTGTAGACCTGGCCGCCGAACTTGCCGCCGGCGTGCAGAACCGTCATGACTGTCTCGAGCGCCGACTTGCCGGTGCGAGCGTGCTTGTCGATCGGGATGCCCCAGCCGTTGTCGCGTACGGTGACCTGGCCAGTTTTTGCGATGTGGATCCAGACGCGGTCGCAGTGACCGGCCATCGCCTCGTCGATGCTGTTGTCGGCGATCTCGATCAGGAGGTGGTGCAGGCCGCGCTGGTCGGTGCTGCCGATGTACATGGCGGGGCGGCGGCGGACGGCTTCCAGCCCCTCGAGGACCTGGATATCACGGGCGGTATACTGCTTTTCTGCAACTTGTCTGCTCGCTGCCATGATGAACGCTACCGGTCCCTTCGCGAGACGGAAGCGTATCTAACCTCTTCCTGTGTCAGGACTCAGAAGTCCTCGTTCAAGGGCCGTGGAGTTTGGCGGGCCAGGATGCCGAAGGCACTAGTCAATTCTACCATAATCAGGGCCCGAGTTTGTGTTTCGAGGGACATATTTCGAATCTGAATTCGGCCGCCAGAAGGGCTAATATTGTGCTGTGAGTGTCTTCGACAGGTTGCGTGACGTGGTGTTGCGATCCAAGCCGCTGATCCCGGTTGAGCCGGTCGCCTACAAGCCGATCGGCGTGGTGCGAAATCCGGTGCGAAAATCGCGGCCGGACGGTTGGGAGGGAGTGAAGTCGGACGTTATCCTGCGCGAAGAGCTGGAGCCGGCGCTGGACGCGATCGAAGGCTTCTCCCACGTCATCATCGTGTTTCACATCGACCGCGTCCCGGGAGAAGCGCAGCGCTTGCAGGTCGAGGTCGGCAACGAGGAGACGCCGCCGCCGAGGGGCGTGCTTGCGACGCGCAGCCAGCTGCGGCCCAACCCGATCGGTACGTCCGTGGTTCGGGTGCTGCATCGCCGCAAGAACGCGGTGCGCGTGCAGGGCCTCGACGCGCTGGACGGCACGCCGGTGCTCGACATCAAGCCCTATCTGCCGACCTACGACGCCGTGCCGGACGCGCAGCTGCCCGACTGGGCGCAACGGCCCGAGGACGATGCGTGATCGAGAGCCGAAGCCTGCTCCTCGAGGCGAACGAGCGCCTGCAGAAGCGGTATGACATCGATCGCTGGCACTGGCGCCAGGACGCCACCGCGACTGAGATCTGCCTCGGCGCGATCCTGGTGCAACATACGTCCTGGACCAACGTGGAGAAGGCGCTGGCGAGGCTACGAGAGGCCGGCGCCGCATCGTTTGAGGCGATTGCAGCCTTGGGCGAGGACGAGGTGGCCGACCTGGTGCGGCCTTCGGGTACGCCGAACGTCAAGGTGCGCCGCCTCAAGGCGTTCGCCGAGCTCCTGATGTCACGCGGCGGTTTCGAAGGGCTCTTCTCGCTGCCGACGCCGGAGTTACGAGCGCTGTTGCTCAGCACGTACGGCGTCGGGCCGGAGACGTCGGACGTGATCCTGTTGTACGCGGCGCATCGTCCGGTCGTCGTGCACGATGCGTACACGGCGCGTCTCTGCCGGCGTCTCGGGCTCGGCCCGGAGGCCAACGACTACGACGCGTGGCGTGACTGGCTGGATGAGCGCCTGCCCGGCGAGGTCGAATTCAGGTGGCGCAATCACGCCGCTATCGTGGTGCACTGCAAAGAGACGTGCCGCGTGAAACCGCGTTGTGGCGAGTGCCCGTTGCGCGACGTGTGTTCGTACAACACGGTGCGTGAAAAAGGTGCGCTCGGAGTGTCGGCGAACCAGGCTAAAGCCTTGTTCCTACCTGCTCCTAAACGGGGCGTCGGCTAGAATCGATCTGCTAATGGACGTTGCGCTGATTGGTCTGGCATCGTCGGGCAAGACGTCGCTGCTCAAGGCGCTCGCGGCGGGTCACCTGCCGGCGCACAGCAACCCGAACGAGCCTGCGGTCGCGGTAGTCAAGGTGCCGGACGAGCGGCTGGACCGGCTGGCGACGCTGGTCAAGGCCAAGAAGACGACGTACCTGGAGCTGCGCCTGCTCGACTTCCCGTCGTTCAGCGTCGGCAAAAAGGGACCGACGGCGCAGCTTCTCGGCGCGCTCTCGACGGCCGAGCTGCTGGTGCACGTGGTGCACGCGTTCAGCGACGGCTCGGTGCCGCATCCGCTGGACAGCATTGACCCGGCGCGCGACGTCACCGCGCTGGACCTCGAGCTGTGCTTCGCGGACCTGGCGATCGTCGAGCGGCGCATCGAGCGGCTGGCGGCGGAGATGCGTGCCGTGGCGGCGGGCGCGCGTGGGTTGCAGGAGCGCGAGCTGGCGCTGCTCAACCGCCTCAAGGGGACGCTGGAGTCAGAGCAGCCGCTGCGAAGCCTCGGCCTCAACGAAGAAGAGATGGCGATGCTGTCCGGCTTCAACCTGATCAGCGCCAAGCCGCTGCTCATCGTGCTTAACATCGACGAGGCGGAGGCGGGGAACATCGAAGCCATCGAAGCAGAAGCGCGCGCTGGACTGGCGTCTGGAGCGCAGACCGGCGTCATCGCGGTGCCGGTGAAGGGCGAGGCGGACGTCGCCGAGTTGTCGGCAGAGGAAGCGGTTGAGTTCCGCCAGGAGCTGGGCCTACCCGAGGCGCCGGCGGCGGAACGTCTGCTGCAGGCGGCGGTGACGCTGCTGGGGCTGATCGCGTTCTACACGGCGGGCGAGCAAGACACGCACGCGTGGTCGGTCGCGGCCGGCACGCAAGCGCTCAAGGCTGCGGGCCGTATTCATTCGGATATCGAGCGCGGCTTCATCCGAGCCGAGGTGATCGGCTGGCAGGAGCTGCTGGACGCGGGGTCGCACGCCGAGGCGAAGCGCCGCGGCACGCAGCGCGTCGAGGGCAAGACGTACGAGGTGCAGGACGGGGACGTGATCAACGTCTTGTTCAACGTCTAACGCCCGAGGAAGATGTAAAGGGTACCGAGGACGAGGATCGACCCGAATAAGGTCTCGAGTACCGTCAAAAGACAGCACGATGCGGTGATTTCCCTTGCGAGGCCTGACTTGTCCCGGCCGCCATCTCGCCGGGGATTCTGGGATTCGTAGTCCTCGGCGCGCTGCTGGCGTCGCGGAGGTTGGTTCGGCATTGGTGGCGGGTTCATCATGGTGGTGCGCGCCGAGCGTATCGCTTGCCAGCCTGGTTGTAAACGAAGTATCGATTGCGGCCATTCGGTCAACGTGTAACCTTGAAGCCGTGAACGACGTTTCGCGTGAAATTGCCGCCGAGGTGCTGCGCGCGGCGCGTGAGGGGCCACCGATCGCCGTCGCGACGATCATCGCCGCGCCGGAAGGCGTGGAGCCCGCCACGGGGGTGAAGCTGCTGGTCCGCAAGGACGGTAGCAGCTTGGGCAGCCTCGGCGGCGGCGCGTTCGAAGGGGCCGTGATCGAGGACTGCCTGGCGGCGATGGACGAATTCCCGCGCCGACCGGTGCAGGCGCTGTATTACCAACCCGAAGGGTCCCGCATCCACCGCCTCGAAGCAAAAGGCGGCGCAGGGGCGTACGAGATCATGGTCGAGCTGGTCGAGGCGCCGGTGACGTTGCTGATCATCGGCGGCGGACACATCGGGTTGTCGCTGGCGACGATCGGCGAGCACGCCGGCTTCTCAGTTGCGGTCATGGACGACCGCGAAATGTACGCCAACCCGGAGCGCTTCCCGATGGCCGACCTGGTCGGGCACGGCGACTTTACGGAGCTGCTGGCGGACTTCCCGATCGGCGCCAATACGTACATCGTCATGGTGAGTCGTGGCCACAAACAGGACGAGACCGCGCTGCGGGCCGTCGTCGACCGCGGCGCCGGCTACGTCGGCATGATCGGCTCGAAACGGCGCGTGTCGACCGTGCTATGGCACCTGGCGGAGGAAGGCCTGCCGGTCGAGGCGCTGGAGCGCGTCTACACGCCGATCGGCTTCGACATCGGCGCGGAGACGCCGGAGGAGATCGCCATATCGATCATGGCCGAGATAATCATGGTGCGCCGCGGCGGCTCCGGGAAGCAGATGCGTGAGGGACGGCCGCCGATCAGGGCTGGGGCTGCCGAAGCCTGACGCGAAAACCGGGCCCCGGCGGACGGGCACGATTGGCTGCTAGCCGAGCGACGCACTTGCCGGACGAAAGGCGCCTGGCTAGCCGGAAACGGTGTTGTGGATGGGCATGATGTCGGGCTGACCCGCTTCGACTCCGATCTCACCGAGGATCGGCATAAGCGTCGGCCCGAAGGCCTCGAAATCGGCCTGCGATTCCCAGATGTCGAAGACCGTCAACTTGTCGCCGCTGCCGAAGCAAGAGTGAAAGGTCCGGCCCTTCGGCGCTGCGGCGCCGGCCTGTTCGAGGCGTTGCATGATCTGGTCATACTGTGCGGCGGTCATCGACTGCGGCGAAAAGTACATGCCAACTGCCATTTGAATCACCTCCAAGACTACCGAAGCCAGCACCTGTCTGGTGCGGTAGAGGCTAACTCACGCCCATTGCCTCGACAAGGCACTATCGGTGAACCCTTCGTATACTTACGCAATGAGTTCGGTAGACGAGCAGATGGCGGTGCTCATGCGCGGCGTCGAATACGGCGACGTGAACATTCAGCGCACGATGGAAGAGGACCTGCGCGAGCGCCTGAAGCTCGGCCGGCCGCTGCGTGTCTATTGCGGCTTCGACCCCACGTTCACCGGCCTGACGCTGGGCAACATGGTGCCGATGCTGAAGCTGCGGCAGTTCCAGCGCTTCGGGCATGACGTGACGTTTCTCATGGGCACGATGACGGCGACCGTGGGTGACCCGTCCGACAAATCGGCGGCGCGGCAGCAGCTCAGCCTCGAGGAGGTGCAGGCCAACTGCGAGAGCTGGCTGGAGCAGGCCTACCGCGTGCTCGACAGGGAGAAAACGAAGGTGGGCTACAACGCCGATTGGTTGGCGCCGCTCAATCTCGCCGCCGTCGTAGACGTGGCGTCCAACTTCACCGTGGCCGAGTTCCTGGCGCACGAGACGTTCAAGAAGCGCATGGACGAGGGGAAGCCACTCTACGTCCACGAGTTCATCTACGCGCTGATGCAGGCCTATGACGCGCATCACATGCAGACCGACGTGCAGGTCGGTGGGTCCGACCAGCTGTTCAACATTCTGGCGGGCCGCAAGCTGCAGCAGGCGCTGGGCGAGTCGCCGCTAATCGCGGTTTGCACGCCGCTGCTGATCGGCACCGCCGGGACGCAGAAGATGTCGAAGTCGGTCGGCAACTCGATCAACATGGACGTGACGCCGTCCGACATGTACGGCAAGCTGATGTCGATCCCGGACTCGCTGCTGCCGAACTACTACACGTTGTTGACCGACGTGCCGGTCGACGAGATCGAGGCGGTGGAGCGCGGCGACGTGAAGCCGATGGACGCCAAGAAGCGCCTGGCTTACGAGGTCGTAGCCTTGCTGCACGACGGCCCGGCGGCGGACGCGGCGCAGGCGGAGTTCGAGCGCGTGATCCAGGGTGGCGAAGCGCCGAGCCAGCCCATCGACCTGCCGGTCGAGCTGGCTAGCGGCAAGGCCGCGGTGGATATCACGCAGGTGCTAAGCTCGGCTGGCGCTGTCGCGAGCCGCGGCGAGGCGCGGCGTCTAGTAAGCCAGGGCGGCATCGCCGTCGACGACATCGCAGTGACGCAGGCGCAGGTGGAGCTGTCGGAGGGGGCCATCGTGCGTATTGGCAGGCACCGGTTCTATCGAGTTGTGGGGACGGGCGCATGACGACAGGTGGCACGGCCGAGGACGCCATGCGGGCGACGTGCGACGCGATCCTGCGCGGCGACATGATGGGCGCGCTGCAGGAGCTGACGCCGGAGGCGCTCAACCAGGCGATGATGCTGACGGCCGAGACGATGGCGCTACCAACGGCCGAGAGCTACGAAGTCGAATCGCACGAGGAGTCCACGGACGGCGAGCATCACTTCCGGGTGCGCTTCAAGACGAGCTCGCAGGACATCGTGGCGTCGGCGAGCTGGCGTCAGCTCGGCGGCGTCTGGAAGATCACGGCCATCACGGCGGAGGGGCTGCACGCCTAAAGCGCACGTTCTGCGCCAACCAACCGTATTGTCATTCTGAGCCGCAGGCGAAGAATCTAGACCCGCCGGCTGCTTCGCAGAACCGTCTGAAAGATGGCGAGTCGTCGCCAGAACGGGCCGTCGGTGAGGGCGTGGCGCTTTGGTCCTTCGGCTGGCGCCTCAGGACGACGCTTAAGGGGCGGTGGGAGTCTAGTGCTGGCTGCTGAGGTAGTCGTGCAGGTCCTGGCTGTCGGGGTCCTGGCGATCCCAGCCGACGTACCACTTCACGGCGTAGATCAGCGTCAGAGTCGCGATGAAGATGCCGATGACCGCAGCCATGATGGCGATGAGTTCGTCACGATTGGGGTCGAACGCGGCGTGAGCCTGGCCGGTCGTAGCGATGACGCCGGAGACCGAGAACGAGAGGGCGAAGAGCAGGCGGTGCAGCATTTTGAGTCTCCATCGAGGCTGAATCGTCGCGATCCTAGCACGCGACGCGCTTAGGGAGCAGAGCCGGCGTGCAGTCCTGCGAGGTCCTGGCGCGCGATGATCCGGCCGTCGCGCGTGTAGAGGCGCGGCACACGTTCCATGAGTCCTGAGATGACCTCGTAGCTGATCGTCTCGCTGAGGCCTGCCACCTCGTCGGCGTGGAGGCGTTCTTCGCCCTGCCCGCCGAGCAGCGTGACTTCGTCGTCCAGGGCGACGTCCGGGATGTCGGTGACGTTGAGCATCAGCATGTCCATCGCGACACGGCCGGCGAACGGCGCTCGACGGCCGCGGACGAGCGCGACACCGCGGTTCGTTAAGGTGCGCCGGATGCCGTCGCCGTAGCCAGCCATGACGAGCGCGATGCGGCTGCGCCGTTCAGCGCGCCAGGCCAGTCCGTAGCCGACGCCCTGGCCCTTCTCGACCGTGGCGACGCGGGCGACGCGGCTGCGCAATGACAGGACGGGGGCGATGGCCACGTCTCGGTTGACCGCCGCCGAGGGATAGTAGCCGTAGACGCCGATGCCGCAACGCACGAGGCCGAGCCGGAGCTCCGGCAGCTCGAGCAGGGCGGCCGTGTTCGAGACGTGGTGAACCGGGATCCAATCGAGGCCGGCAGCACAGTCGAGGAAGCGCTGGTACTGGCCACGTGTGAACGTCTTGTCGGGCTCGTCCGAGGTGGCGAGATGGGTCGAGAGACCTTCGACGACGATGCCGGGCAGCGCGCGCAACGCTTCGGCCAGGCCGCGAGCTTCCTCGGGTGGGGCGCCGAAGCGCTGCATGCCGGTTTCGACCTTGACGTGGACCAGGGCCTCGCGTGCTGCGGACGTCGCGGCTCGCGAAAGTGCTTCACCCAGCTCCAGCGTGCCGATCGTGACGCGGAGGTCGTTCTGCACCAGGCGTTCTGCCTGTGCCGGCGCGCTGCTGCCCAGCACAAGGACGGGCGCGGCGATACCGGCGCGCCTCAGCTCCTCGCCCTCCTCGAGGCTGACAACGCCGAGGCCCCAGGCGCCAGCTTCGACGGCGGCGCGAGCGGTCAGGACGGCGCCGTGGCCGTAAGCGTTGGCTTTGACGATTACGAGAAGGCGAGCGTCGCCGGCGCGCTGCTTCAGCGCATCGATGTTAGTTGTGAGTTGATCGAGGTCGATTTCGGCCCAGACGCGCAGGCCTTCGGCGAGGGCGATTTCACGAGCAGAAGTGGTTGTCTTGGTCAAGAAGGAGGCCTTTTACCCGCGGCAAGCGCGAGTGTAGCATGGCCTCTTGCGATGCGCTTCGCCGCCACGTCTACCGCCATTACCGAGCCGAGCCGGTTATCGACCCCAACTTGGCCTACAAACGGCCATTGCACGGACACCCAAAACGGTAGGGTGGAAAGCTATAACCGCCGCACGGCAGTTGGGCGCCTTAACGGGCGTCTTAAAGGCTTCTACAAGCTCAATGACGTACCGGTGAGGGGACGAAGGAAGGTGACGCTGCATGCAACGCTGAGTGCAGTTGTACAGCCAGCAACTTACGACCTCCGACTCGGGGCCAAGATTCTGGCGAGTCCCCTTAGTAAAGACATCCTCGGGGCTAAAGTTGAGTTAGGAGAACAGAATCCCATCTTCAACATTCAGTCTGGACAGATGGTTGCCGTCATATCTGAGGAGCGATTAGAACTGCCGCTGAACGTCTGTGCGAGATTCGGAATTCGGTCGGAGCATTCACGTGTCGGCTTAGTTGACTTTGGAGGCTTACAGATCGACCCTGGCTTTAAGGGCCACTTAACGCTCAGCCTCTTAAACGTAGGCCCGGAGCCAGTTCCTCTCGCACTACGCAAGCCGTTCTTTAGCGTCGACTTTAACTTCCTAGACGAGCCAGCCGAGGTAGGGTATCAGGGTACCAATCAAGGTCAGCAGGACTTTCCGGCAGACCAATATGACTTCATACTTCATGCCCGAACGACCAGCCTTACTGGTTTCGCGCCTAAGTGGGTTGCTTGAAGAATTGGAGGAGAAGCTGCCAGACCCAGACGAAGGCCTTGAACTAAAGCCAGCGACCGAGAGTAGGCTACATCGAGTCCTTACAGCAGTACGACGCCTACATCGCCAGCGGGCCGCCCGGGTGCGCCGTACGCGTACCTGGACCACACGCTGGCTCTGCTGGAGCTGGACCGTCCGGGTGAGGTCGCTGCGGCGGCGCAGACGGGGCTATCGTTTGGCGTGCCAGCCTCGCAGCGGCGCGCCTTCTTGCTACGCATCGCGGAAGCGAATGAGCGAGCCGGTGCGCTGGTAGCTGCGATCGAGTCGTACCGGGTGTTGATCGATGAGGGACTGTCAGGCGCCGTGTCGTTGGCGCTGTCGCGGATCATCGCGCTGAAGCGCCTCCTGAGCGACCCCACGTACTCGGAGGACCTGATCGAGTTGATGTTGAGCTACCCGCGCAGCCCGGAGGCGCTGGCGGACATGAAGCAAGCGCTGTCGCTGGGCGAATCGATTGTGCCGTGGCTGCGCGGCTTCGTGTACTACCGGCATAACGATTACACGAACGCGCAACCGGCCTTGCAGGAGCAGATCACGCTGTCGCCGGACGCGGTTGAGAGCGCCGAAGCCTACTACTACCTGGCGGCGATCCAGGAATCGCGTGGCGAGATCGCTGCTTCGCTGGGCAACTATGAGATGGCACGGCTTTGAACCCGCTGAGCGCTATCGCGGACGATGCGCTATGGTGGCGCGCTCGGCGGCCGAGACCTGGCTGACCAACTTCACGGGACGGCTCATTTCAGACGACACCTGGTCGACGGAACAGCGCTGGGTTCGGGCACGAGCTGTGGCTGGTGGGGTACGACGAGTACGGCGACGACGAGATATTCGGCCTGATCGAGGCGTTGGCGGGCGACCCCATCGCGATGTACACGATTTCGCGCCGCCTCGATGAGCTGGGCAGTGTTTCGATGTCGGCTCGGGCGGGTCAGCGGCTGTTACGAGTCCTGAATACCAACCCGAACGCGGGCCTGCCGAAGCCGCTGCTGGCGCTCTCGTACCCCGCCGCGTTCGCCCCACTGGTGCAGCAGGCTGCCTTCGAGCAGGGCGTCGCGCCGTTGCTGATGCTGGCGTTCATCCGTCAGGAGAGCTTTTTCGACCCGCGCGCGGTCTCGCCGGCTGATGCTAGGGGCCTGACGCAAGTCATCCCGCCCACGGCTCAAGCGATCGCGTCCACGCTTGACGTGACGGGTTTTTCGCTCGAGCAGCTGCTGCATGCCGACCTGAACCTGCAATTCGGCGCGAAGTACATGGCCGATCAGCTAAATGCGTTCAACGGCGAGCTGTTCGTCGCCTTCGCGGCTTACAACGCCGGTCCGACCGCCGCCTTCGGCTGGCGTGACGTATCCGGCGACGACGCGGACCTGTTCTTGCAGACGGTGGAGTTCAGTGAGACGCAGCTCTACGTCGAGATCGGCCTGGTGCTGCCGTTGCTGGCGATCTCGTGTTCCGGCGATGAAGAACCAAAGGACGAAGCGTCAGGCAACACACCGGCGCCGATCGTGACCAGGGCGCCGCAAGGCGAGACGCCGCCTGCGCTCGAGCCGGTCAATTCGGCGAACCCAACTTCGCAGCCTTTGCCCAGCGCCACCTCAGTGCCCATATCGCCGGCAGGCCCAGGCGACGGACCACCGATTTCGACGGCGTCGGCCGGCGGAATGGCGGTTGAGATGGGTATCGGCACGTATTGCTGGAGCAACCTGTGCGTCGACAAGATCGGCCCGGTTACGCGTGGCACGCTGGAGATCGCCTCCGGTGACGAGATCGTGGTCGCCGTACCGGCCGGCCCGGCGTTGAGTACTGCGAAAGTCACGGCATTTCTGGCCGGTGAATCGATGGATCTGGGCAACGGGGAAATGGCCTGGCAATTGGACTTCGACGCTAGCGTTCCGCTGACTTCGCAGCGCGTGGGTGACGAGGTGAAGATCGAAGGCGGGTTGCCTGCCGGTACGTACGTACATCTTCACCGTCGGTATGTTTTTCGATTCCGGCGACGTGCAGTATGGAGTCGTGCTCGAAGTGCAGTAGATTGTTTCACGTGAAACACGGCCACAAGCCGTGATTTCACAGCTAAATTGACACGTAGAGCTGGGCTTCCCTAGACTGACATCACTGAGAGTGTCCTTCATCTCAGAAGGGCCTACGTGAGGATGCTGTGCCGAAGCGCACCTATCAACCCAAGAAGCGCCGTCGCGCCCGTGTCCACGGCTTTCGAGCCCGGATGGCGAGTTCGATGGGGCGAAGAGTTCTGCAACGACGTCGAGCAAAGGGCCGGACCCGTCTCACCGTCTAGTCGCCCCCAAGCCTCGCGACCGCCGGTTGCGGCGCCGGGCCGACTTCGATCGGGTGTTTCAGCAGGGACGGCACGACAGCGGCCGGCTGCTGACGGTTCGAAACGTAGCCAACGACCTGACGGTGAGTCGCTACGCCTTCGCGGTGCCGAAGCGGGTGGGCGGCGCCGTGGTACGCAATCGAGTACGGCGACGGTTACGCGAGATCCTCAGGGCGTCGCCTCTGATCGAGGGCTTCGACGTGGTGATTTCGGTGCGTCCGGAAGCGGAGTCGAGCAGCTTCCAGGGGTTGAAGCAGGAGATGACGACGTTGCTGAAGCGAGCGCGCCTGCTAGACGCGGTTTAGCCTCACAGACCGTTTTGAGCCTGATTCGCTTCTATCAGAGGGCTATTTCACCGGAAATCGGGCAGGTGTGCCGCTACGAACCGACGTGCTCTCATTACATGCACGAGGCGATAGAGCGCCACGGGCTGCTGAAGGGCGGCTGGCTCGGTTTGAGGCGCCTGTCCCGCTGCCGTCCTTACGGCGGCCGCGGCTATGATCCTGTGCCGGACTGATGTTTCACATGAAACAGCGGAGTCTTCTCAGCTTCATGGCAGTGGCCGGTATCGCCAGCATGGCGATCGCCTGCCTGGGAAATGTCGGCGCCAGCGGCTGGACCGGACCGGTACGCATCGGCGAGGTGACGGTGGTGTCAACCCGTGACGGGCGCCTGGACGCCATAGACGCCGAAGGCAGGCCTGTCTGGCGTTTCCCGAACCACTGGGAGATTGCGGATAACAGCGCGGACGACCTGGATGGAATCTACGGCACACCGCTGACCGCGTCCTACGATGGTGAGGACGTGGTCTTTGTCGGCGATTACAATGGTTTTGTTTACGCTTTCCGACCCAGTGACTCCGAACGCGACAGCTTAAATGATCCGCCGGCCGCCTTCTTCGAGCTAGACGGCTCGGTGATCGGCGGTCTGGCGCTTGATATTGCCAAGGACGCCTTATACGTGACTTCGGGAAATCGGGTATTCGCGCTGCGCGCTTCCGACCTCGTGAGAAGGATTGAGAACCGCGACGCCCAGGTCGCGGCGGCCGGCCCGGCGGCCGCCGGCGAGAGCCCCGGTGTGCTTTTCGTTGCGGGCGATGAAATCTGGGGCGAGCCCGTTCTGGTTGACGACAAGCTTCTGGTGAATTCACTGGATGGCAATCTGTACGCGATCAATCCAGCGACCGGCGCGGAGATCTGGCGATTCGAAACCGAGCAGGGACTGGTTTCGCCGCCGACTGTGGCCGGCGATCTGGTCCTCGTGGCTGGATTCGGGTCCAAGCTGTTCGGTGTCGGCCTGGCTGACGGCGGCGAGAGGTGGCGCTTCAAGGCGAATCACTGGATCTGGGGCAGGCCCGCGGTAGACGGCGATATCGCTTATGTTGGCGACTTTGACGGCACGATCCACGCCATCGATCTGAGCTCGGGCACCGAAATGTGGTCTCTGGGCTCAGATTACGGGCCACTCCGGGCATCGCCGGCGCTGAGCGCGGGAACCTTGGTGATCTCGTCGGACGATGGATGGTTGGTGGGCATCGATCTGGCGACGCGCAGCGTGGCCTGGGAGCGAGAGATCGGCACGAAGCTCAACGCGGATATTACCGTGAATGAAGGCGAAGTGTTGATCGCGCCGCGAGGTTGCGTGACACCGGACGGCGCCACCCAGAAGGTCTATTACACGAAAGTCGACCCTCGAAACGGCGACCTTAGCTTCGTGTCGGGAGTCTGTTGATGGGCTTCATCGGCGATATCTTCGATCTTTTGCTGATTACGCCGATCACGAACGCGTTCGTGCTGCTGACGACGCTAACCGGCAACGCCGGAATTGCCGTCATCTTGCTCACGATACTGATCAAATTCGTGACGCTGCCGCTTCAGCTGAAGCAGCTACAGGGCATGCGCGCCATGCAGTCCGTGCAGCCGCGAATGCAAGAGATCAACAAGCGCTACAAGGATCCGCGGCGCCGCCAGCAAGAGATGATGAAGCTGTACCGCGAAGCGGGCGTCAATCCGCTCGGTTGTCTGTCCGGCTTGCTGATCCAGATGCCGATCCTGATTGCGCTATATCGTGTCTTTTTCGTTTCTGTTGGCGACACGCCCGAAGCGTTAGTCAGGCTCTCGGAGAAGATTTACAGCTGGGAGTTCCTGCGCAGCGGATTGCCGCTGCCCACCGATTTCCTCTGGATGAACATGGGTACGCCGGATACCTTGGTCATGCCTCTCGCTGTCGCCGTGTCGATGTACACGATGCAGAAGCTGACGCAGATGCCAACGACGGACGAAAAGCAACGCGCTCAGCAAAACATGATGAACCTGATGTTGCCGTTGATGTTCGGCTTCTTCACGATTCAGTGGCCTTCGGCGCTGGGACTATACTGGGCGCTATCGAACACCATCAGCATGGTGATCCACTACTTCTATGTCGGTGGAGGCCCGATTAACTGGCGAGCCTTGGTCGGTATGTCTCAAGAGGCGGTTTTGCCCCGCGCGGCGGCAGCACGTCAGCAGCAAAGGGATCGCATAGACAACAACCTGGACCAGTCTGACGATGAAGACGAGTCAGATGAGGCGGAGGATGAGATCGCAACTACAAGCAACAAATCGGCGGCACGGGGCAGGCGCCGCCGCAGGAGGTACGGACGTGGACGGCGTTGAAGCCGAGGGTAGAACGGTCAGTGAGGCAACGAATAACGCCCTTGAGGAATTGGGCCTCACGCTCGGTGAAGTAGACATTGAGGTGCTCACGGAGGGTAGGGCACGGCTGCTTGGCTTTCGCGGCGAGCCGGCGCGAGTCCGCGTGACGCCGAAGCCGACACCCGCAGCGCCTCCGGAAACTCCTCGTCGCACAACAGTCGTAGACGATGCACAAGAAGAGGACGAGGAGGACTACGACGAGGAAGAAGACGACGAGGACGGAGAATACGAAGACGAGGACGAAGACGAGGACGGAGATGACGGCGAGGAGGACGAGTATGAGGAGGACGAGATGCCTCCCGAGCTTCTGCGTCCTGTCGCCCGCGTCCCTACCGCCGAGGTAGAACACGTCCCGGCGGACCCCGCCGATATCGCCGTCGCAGTAGAGGTCCTCGAGAACCTGTTGCAGAAGGCGGGGCTGGAAGCCAGCGTTACCTCACGCGAGCCGGAGACCGCAGGAGACGGAATCGGCATGATTCAGGCCGTGCTCGACGTGGACGGGGAAGATCTCGGCCTGTTGATCGGCAGACGCGGCCAGACATTAGCCTCGCTGCAATATCTGCTGAACCTGATCTGCGCCAAGAAGCTTGGCAAGCGGGTCCAGTTCGGCGTCGACGTCGACGGCTATCGCAGGCGGCGCGAGGAGTCACTCGTGACGCTGGCGCGCCGCACCGCCAGCCGAGTACGCAGCTCCGGCCGCTCTGTCACGCTGGAGCCGATGCCGCCGAGCGAGCGTCGCATCATACACCTGGCGCTGGCAGACGACCCGAACATCGTCACGGTTAGCATCGGCGAAGGCGAGGGACGCAAGGTAGCCGTTACGCCCAGCCGTTAGAGGCAGCATGACCCCGAAATTCTTGATCGCTGGCCACATCGTCAAGGATGTAGCTATGGATGGCTGGCGACCTGGCGGCGGCGTGCTTTACGCGGCGGCGCAGGCGAGCAAGCTCGGCCTTGAGGTAGCGGTTGTGACGGCCTGCGCGGAGGATATCGATCCACGGTCACTCCTGCCGCATGTGACGTGGGAGGTCCAGAGCTCGGAGGTCACGACGACCTTTGAGAATACCTACGAAGAGGGACGGCGAGCGCAGCGCCTGCTAGCAAGTAGTCGCCGGCTCGATTTCGACGCGTTACCAGAGGGCTGGCTGGCATCGCCGATCGCCTTGTTGACACCGCTGTTTCACGAGATCGAACCGGAGGTCGTGAAACAGCTCACGTCCGGAGATGCATTGATCGGCGTAGCGGCGCAGGGTTGGCTGCGTGAGTTGGCCGGCGATGTAGTGCGGCCGGGCGCGTTTGAGCCCTCACCCGCGTGGCTGGGCGGCGACGTCGTTTTCATATCTGATGAGGACATTTGGGAAGCTGATTCCGTTGCCGCGTGGCGGGAGCAGGTGCCCGTGGTGGCGCTGACGCGAGGTCGCAGCGGCTGCACGGTCTGGGATTCAAAGGGCCGTCATGACATCTCCGCCGTCGAAGCGAGCGAGGCAGACCCAACCGGCGCCGGCGACGTGTTTGCCGCGGCGTTCCTGGTGCGCTACGAGGAGACGCGTGATGCGGTACGCGCGGGCGGGTTCGCGGCGGCGGCTGGAGCGCTTTCAGTACGTGGCGCAGGGTTCGATTCCGCCGCCAGTCGAGAAGAGATCGAGGCGCTGCTCGAACAGGGCCGGGTGAAGATCGCATGATGCAGTCGCCGGGTGAAGGTCACGGCGTGATCGTCGCGATAACAAATCAGAAGGGCGGCGTTGGCAAGACCACGACGGCGATCAACCTGGGCGCCGACCTGGCGGCTCGTGGTGTCACCTGCTTGCTTGTCGATGTCGACCCGCAGGCCAACGCCACGGCGGGCCTGGGACTGACGAACCGCGACAGCGCCACCGTATATGACGTGCTGATCGACGACGCGCCGCTTTCGGACGTAATCGTGGCGACTGTGCAGGATGGCCTGGACCTCGCGCCGTCCGGACCAGACCTCGCCGGGGCTGAGGTGGAGCTGGTGCCCGCGATGGCGCGGGAGCAGCGGCTGCGGCGGGCGCTGGAGGCGGTCCTGGGCCGCTACGAGGTCCTGATCGTTGACTGCCCGCCCTCGCTGGGCCTACTGACGCTGAACGCGCTCAACGCGGCTGACGAAGTGCTGGTACCCGTGCAGTGCGAATACCTGGCGCTCGAGGGCCTGGGCCAACTGACGGGGACGCTGGAGGCCGTGCGGCGCAACCTCAACCCGAGGCTTCACCTCGGCGGCCTGCTGCTGACGATGTACGACAACCGGACAAAGCTGTGTCAGCAGGTCGCGGCTGAGGTGCGTAGCCACTTCCCGGCGACGTTCAAGACGGTGATCCCGCGCAGCGTGCGCCTCAGCGAAGCGCCGAGTCACGGCCTGCCGATCAACCAGTACGCCGGCTCGTCGACGGCGGCGAAGGCATACGCGGCGTTCGCCAGCGAAGTGATCGAGCGTCTGCTGCCGGCTCACGTAAAGAAGGGCAAAGTGAAGGCATAGCGATGACGAACCGCCGCACAGGCCTCGGCCGTGGACTCGACGCCCTGATCCCCAGCATCCAACCGTCCCTTGAGGAGGTCGACGTCGATCTCATCGCGCCGAATCCGCAGCAGCCGCGCAGCGTGTTCGATGCCGAGGCGTTGTCGGAGCTGGCCGCGAGCATCCGCGAGCACGGCGTAATCCAGCCGCTGATCGTGAACCGGCCACAGACGCCGGGAGCGCCTCCTTATCAGCTCATCACGGGGGAGCGGCGCCTGCTGGCCTCGCGACAGGCCGGCCTCTCGAAGGTGCCCGTGCTCGTCAAGGAAGCGAACCCACAGGCCCTGCTGGAGCTGGCGCTGGTCGAGAACCTGCAGCGTCAGGACCTCGGCGCCCTGGAAGAAGCGGCCGCATTTCGCCGGCTACGTGATGAGTTCAGCCTGACGCAGGAGCAGATCGCCGATCGCGTGGGCCGGAGTCGCTCCTCGGTCGCGAACTCGCTTCGGTTGATGATGCTGTCGGAGGAGATTCAGGCCAGCCTGGCGCGTGGGGAGATCAGCGCTGGGCACGCCAGGGCGCTGCTGGGAATCGAGAACGCGGACGAACGCCGTGTGACGTGGCGCCGGATCGTCGAAGGACGTCTGACGGTCCGGGACGTTGAATCGCTGGCACGTGGCGGAGGCCGCCTGCGGTCGCGACGGCTGGCAGTACCCCGGCGGTCCGCCGATCTGGAGGCGCTGGAGGAACAACTGCGCGCGTCCCTGGGGACGAAGGTCGACCTGACGCCGTTGCGCCACGGCGGCCGGGTCGTGATCCACTATTACTCGGACGAGGAGCTCGAGGGCATAATCGAGAGGCTGAGCTAAGCATGGAACGACTCGAGATCATCGAAGCGCTGAAGCATCTGCCCGACAACGTCGAGGCGGAGACAAACGGCGTCGGCGAGGCGGTGCTGCGCTACCGTCCCGGTGAAGGCGAGTGGTCGATCAAGGAGATCGTCGGCCACCTGCGCGACTCGGCTGAAGTGTGGCACAAGCGGATAAACATAACGGCCAGCCTGACCGACCCGCGCTTCCCCGACTTCGACGGCGAGGCATGGGTCAGGGACCGGTTCTACTGGGAGGCGGACCTGCGACACCTGATCGACGAGATGCGCGAGTGGCGTTTGAAGACGATCGACGTGCTGACGCGGACCGTGGACTGGACGCGGCTGGGCCAGCACGGCGATATCGGACGGCGCAGCCTGAAGCAGTGGGCCGAGTACATGATCGAACACGAGGCAGGGCACATCGAATCGATTCAGGCGCTGCGACAGGCGCAGTCGGCGACGCGTCCGGCCTAGAGACGCTCCCGTGGACATCGGTGAAGCGCTCTACGTCACTGACGCGGCGTCGTGGCGAGGCTGGTTGGAGACCAACTACGCCTCCGCCGCCGAAATCTGGCTCGTCTATTACGCCAAGGCATCCGGCAAGCTCAGCATCCCCTACGGCGACGCGGTGGACGAGGCGCTTTGCTTCGGCTGGATCGACAGCATCGTCAAGAAACACGGACCCGAGAGCCGCGCGCAACGTTTCACGCCAAGGCGGCCGGGCAGCAAGCTCTCGGAGATGAACAAAGAACGGGCGCGGCGCATGGTCGCTGCCGGTCGCATGACGCAGGCCGGGCTCGACGCGATCGGGGACGTGCTGGAGGAGCCGCTCTTCATTCCAGACGACATCCTGGCGGCGCTACAAGCCGACGATGCGGCGTGACGCAACTTTCAGTCCTTCCCGGAGAGCTATCAGCGGGTGCGAGTGGGCTTTGTCGATGGCTCTCGTGGCTGGCGAGACGTATTCGAGCAGCGGTTAGCCTATCTGGTGCGCATGTCGGCCCAGAACAAGCGATTCGGGATGCTGCGAGACTAGGCTTATTGCAACTCGGCGTGGGTGAAAAGGACGCTGAACTGGCGGCACCAGACGACGGCGCTCTTCACGGTCGAAACGTCGATCTCAGGCGGGATATCGTAGTTGAATGCGCCGCCGGTGGCCTTCAGTTCGCCGAGGTTCAACGCTTCGTCGACGCTTTCTCCGCTGGGGTCGGTCGAGAGGTAGACAAACAGATCGGGACCGTTGCGGACCGAGAAGTTCTCGACTCGTAACGTGTACACTCCCGGCCCTGTCTCGATGATGAGTGCATCACCGCTGCCGGTGTGGAAGGAATCCGCATCCACGAACTGCCCGGTCTGGATGACTGACGGCTCGAAACTGGCCGCCGAACCTCCGGTTGGGCTTCCCGGTGAGGGGGTTTCTACGGCACCGGACGGAGTCAACGTCGAGGCGCCTCCTGCGGTTGCCTGGGCGGCGGCCAGCGGGCTGGACTCTTCGAGGAAGCTGCGCTCCCAGAGAGGCGAGATAAAGTAGTCGCCGGCGACGATCGTAACGACAAGCAGCGGAACGCCAACAACGGCGGTGGCGACCTTGTGCTGCATCAGGATGAGGTGTACGCCAAGCCGGTAGGCTGTATAGAGACCAGCGAGGATCGCTGCCACGGCGATGGGGGTGATGACGTAGCGGAGCGGGTAAAGATCCTCCGCGATGAAGTTCTCGAGCTCACCTAAGATGCTTAGCAAAGCCATGTGGCTGTCCTCCCGCAACTCAAGTTAGCAGCCGATTCTTACGAGCCGCTTACGAGTCTGTTAGATGTTAACTAGCCCTCTGACGGACCGAGTGCCAGGCCGATCATACGGTACGTAAGCTTGGCAGCGGCGTAGGACGCGGCCTTGGGGCCGAGGTCCGGCGCCAGCTCCATGACGTCGAAACCGACGATGCGTTTGCTGGCTGCGACGGCCTGCATGAGGTCGCTGACCTCGTCCCAGCGCAGGCCGCCCGGCTCCGGCGTGCCGACCGACGGCATCTCGCCGGAGTCGATGCCGTCGAGGTCGATCGTGATGTAGACGTTGTCGCTGAGGCTGTCGATGATCGGCGCCAGGTCAGGTAGGGCGCGGAGGGCGCGAGGCGAGAAGAAAGGCAGCGCACGCTCACGAATCAGCTGGGCTTCTTCCTTCGCGGCGCTGCGCAAGCCGACCTGGGTCACCGGCACGTCGTCCAGCATTCGGCGCAGGCTGCAGGCGTGGTTGTAGCGCGTGTCCTGGTACTCGTCGCGCAGGTCGGCGTGGGCGTCGATGGCAAGCACGCTGAGGTTGCTGTAGGCGTCACGGTGGGCGCGGAAGGAGCCAACCGCGACCGTGTGTTCGCCGCCCAGCGTGACGAGGAACTTGCCGGCCTCGACGTACTCGGTTGCGACCTCGTGGATGCGGTTGATCATCGCCTCGGGGGACTGATTGGTGACGGCTACGGCGGGGGAGGTGTAGAGGCCGTGCAGATAAGGCTCGAACCCTAGGCCGACGTCGTAGAGCTCCATGTCCTCGGAGTTGGTGATGATCGCTTCCGGTCCGTCGCGGGCGCCGGCTCGCGCGGTGACGGTCGAGTCATAAGGCACCGGCAAGAGGACGACGCGTGCGTTTTCGTACTCGCCGTAGGGATGCGGCGGGCAACAGAAGCCCTTCGGCGGCCAGAAGCGCTCGTCGTCAGGACGCAGCCGGGTCATCACTTGTCCTCGGAGGCCGGGCCGAAGTCCAGGTCCGGCAGGGTGCGCTTCGACTTCACGTCGCCGAGCTCCTCCGCGAGCGCGCTGACGATGAGCGGCAGCGCGACCGTGGCCTCGACGTTAAGCGTGACGAAGTCGGCGTCAGGCGCGATCTTGCGCCAGGACTGCGCCTCCTCGAAGGTGCAGCCCGAGAGGCCGCCCCACTGCGGCTGGTCCATCGTGATCTGGACGCCATACTTGTGGCCCGGTACCTCCTGCCCGTAGACGTAGGCGGCGACTTCCGCCTGCTGGATGAAGTTCTTTGGTGTGCCGCCGCCGATGTAAATGACGCCGGTACGCTTGGCGCTCAGCGCGATGTGAGACGTCTCCATCACGTCGCCGATGATATCGAACAGAAGTCGATGGCCGGTGCGAACGCGCGCCGTGGTAATCGCCAGGCCGTGCACGCTGTCGCCGATCGCGGGGCTGTAGATCGGCACGCCGGCCTTCGCTGCGGCGGTCAGTATGCCCTCCTCCTTCGCCATCGGCGCGAGGGCCTGACCGATGCGCTGGAAGTATTCGCGAGTCGTAATCGGCTCGTCGGAGGGGAGCGTCTGAGAGAAGGAGACGACGAACTCCTCGGCATCGGCGAAGTCGCTCTCGGGCGCCAGGACGTCGTAGAAGCGATTGATGCGTCGCCGCCCCAGCTCGACGTCCATACCGCCGGGCTCGGACTGCCAGTGCGGGCTGCCCAGCGTCTCATACACGTCGTGGAACATGTTGGCGCCGGTAGTGACGATGACGTCGGCCATGCGGTTCTCGACGATGTGGCGCACGATGCCGCGCATACCCGCGGGCACCATGGCGCCGGCGAGGCCGAGGAAGATCGTCGTGTCATCCTCGATCATGTGGCGCCAGATGCGTACCGCCTGCGCCAGGTTGCGGGCCTGGAACGAGGTGCCACCCATGCCGGCGACCATCTCGGCGGCGCTGATCCGGTCGCGCACCTCGAACGGGTCGACGTGGGTGTGCAGGAAGGCGTCGTGCCTGCCCTGAGCCGCGTCGAAGGGTCCGTGACCTTCAGGCTGCATGGCGTGAGAGGAATGAGGCGCCGTGTCGCTCATAACGACCTCCTTTCAAGGCGAAGGAGCGGGCGCTGGCTTACTGGCTCAGCGCTCCGCTGACCGTGTGGCGCTCCAGCATCGCCACCGGGGTTGCGGCATCGACGGCGTGCGGGAACTCGAGGCCGCGGTCGTGAACATCTGTGGTGACGTGGGTCAGGCCGAAGGTCTCAACGATGCGGTCGACCGCGCCGTCGGCCTCGAACTCCTTGCAAGAGAAGACGTCGACCCAGACGTAGCCGCGGTCGGGAAAGGTGTGAACACTGATGTGGCTCTCGGCGATGATAACGAAGCCGGTGACGCCCCAGTCTTCCGTTTTGTCGCCCCTGTACTGCAGGACGAGGGGCTCGGAGATCTTGGTCATGTTGATCTCCGCCGGGTAGGTGTCGAGGAGCGAGTGGACCAGCGATTCGCTGCTCAAACGCTCGCGGTCTCCACCGAAGCCGTCAATCGTCAGATGCATCGCTCACCCCTCTCTCATCGTCGCCTTCGCGACGGTTACTGCCGCACCGTGTAGCCGATACGGCGTCGGGCCGATAGAACCTCCCGCCCGTTTTGGGCGAATTAAAGGACCACCAGCAGCACCCCCCGACGAGTCGGAGGGAACCCTTTCAAGGAAGGGTGTCAGCGGGCTCGATTGCCGTTCCGTGGAAGGGTTGAGCCTCGTTGTAGCCACCGGATGGCCCGGATTGGCGCCTCAGGCCTCTCGGTTTTGAGGCACGAGTCGCAGGGTAACATAGCGCCTTAGTTGAGTAAAATCCCTCGATTTCGAGTCTCTTAGTCAGCGCCCGAAGGCGGCGAACCGCCTTCGCCTTGCGAGGCGCCGCCGCGTCCGCGTCGCCTGCGCCTGCGGCGGCGCTTCTGTGCGTTATCGCCGCCTTCGAGGGGGGCATTCGCTGCTGGTGGCGTTGGCGCCTGGGCAGCGGCGGGCGCTTGCGGCGCGGCCTCACTGCCGCTGCCACCGCTTCCGCCACGTCCACGCCGGCGCCGTCCGCCACGGTTACGGCCGCCCTCGGCGGGAGTCTCGCGTACGTCGGGACGCGTGCCGCGGTCCTCTCTGATTTCGCGCAGCGGGCCTTCAATTTTCCGCACCAATTCCATGGGGCGGATCGTCACGCCGTTCTGAAGCTGGAAGTCGATGGCGGGCACTTCGAAGAAGGTCCGAGTGTCGGTGATCATTAGCTTGACGACCTCGCGGTTGAAGTCGATGCCGGTAACCTTGGCCTCGCCGGCGGGCGTAGAGTGCACCGAGCCGACCTTCGGCAGCTTGCCGCGCAGCTCCTTGTAGTCCTCGTACTCGAAGGTGAGGCAGCAGTAGAGTCGGCCGCACACGCCGCTGATCTTCTGGGGGTTGAGCGGCAGGTCCTGTTCTTTGGCCATGCGGATGCTGACGGCGGGGAAGCTGGTCATCCAGCTGCTGCAGCAGAGCCGCTCGCCGCAGACGTCGAAGCCGTCGACCAGCTTGGCGCGATCGCGGTCGCCGACCTGCAGCAGCTGCACCCGGGCGCCGAGTTCTTGCGAGAGGTCACGCACTAGGTTGCGGAAGTCGACGCGCTCTTGGGCCGAGAAGTAAGCCGTGAACTGGCCGCCGTTGAGGTCATACTCGCCGCCCGCGATCGTCATATCGAGGCCCTGCTCGGCGGCTTTTGCCTTTGCGGCGCGTACCGATTCGCGAGCCTTTTCGCGCACGGCGTCCATCTTCTCGAGATCCTCCGGCGTCGCGACGCGTAGGATCGGCTTCATGTCGCTCTGGGTCGACGCCTGGTTCTCGATGACCTGGTCAGGCGAGATGACGATGCGGCCACAGGAAAGGCCATGCGCGGCCTCGGCGACCACGTAATCGCCGGCCTGAAGCTCGAATTCGAGGGCGTTGTAGTAGAAGACCTTGCCCGCCTGGCGAAAGCGGACTCCGGCTGTCCTGGTAGTCATTTTGAGGGCCGCGGTGCGGCTCGTCTCCTTCCCTAATGCGTGGCCGTGGAACGGCCGGGCTGGCCCGCGCGCGGCAGGTCCAGTATCAAGTTCTCTAGCGCGAGCTGTGGGTCCACGTTGGCGTACAGATACTCGCGTGTCTGCCCCAGCGTCTGTAGGAACGCGACGACCTCACTCGCTGCGTATAGTCTACCTTCCTGGCGCAATTGCGGTTCGCGGTCGGTGTTCTCTGCGCCTTCGCCGCCGCTGCCGAAGAGCAGGACATCGCGCCACCAGCCTTCCCAGACCGTCAGCTCGCGCAGATAGCGTTCTCGCAAGCCGGCGGCGCGGCCCTCGGCCTCCTTGGCCCAGGCGAAGCGCTCGAAGCGACCGGCGTGGGCCAGCCTGACGGCCTCATCCAGCATTTCGGCGCGCTCATCGAGCAAAGCCGGATCTTCCAGCGCCTGCAGCGCCCAACCGATGCGCCCTCGCGAGGCGGCGGTGATCGCGACGGCGTCTTCCGGGTCGGCGCCGCGATCGATTAGCGTTTCGAGGATGGTTGCGCGGTTGACGGGGCGGAACGCGAGCTTCTGGCAACGCGAGAGCACCGTCTCAGGCAGGCGTTCCTCGCGCTCGGCCAGCAGGATAATCACGCTGCCGGCGGGGGGCTCCTCCAGCGTCTTGAGGAAGGCGTTGGCCGCCTCGACGTGCAGCGTGTCGGCGCCGTCGACGATGGCGACGCGGCGCCCGCCGCTGTAGGGACTGAGTGAGAGCAGCTTTTCCAGTCGCCTGATCTGGCAGATGCGCAGGTCGCGGCTGTCGCTGTGGTCGCGATGGTCCGGCTCGTCGCAGATGCCGCCCGGCGCCACGATCTCGATGTCAGGGTGGTTGCCCGCGAGCGTAGCGCGACAGCTTTGACACTTGCCGCACGGTTTGTCGTCAGAGGCGCAGTTCAGCGCCGCGGCGAAGTCGAGCGCCGCCGTCAGCTTGCCGACGCCCTCTGGGCCCGTGAACAGCCAGGCGTGTGGCAGACGGTCGGACTGGAGGGCGCGGTCCAGCGCTTCCAGCGCCTTGTCGTGGCCGATGACGCTCCACACGGGCGCTACTCCGACTCGCAGGCCATGAGGTCGGCGTAAGTCTCACGACGCCGCACGAGACGTGCCTTGCCGTCACGCACGAAGACGATGGGCGGCTTGAGCGCGCCGTTGTAGTTGCTGCCCATCGCCAGGCAGTAGGCGCCGGAGGCGGGAATCGCCAGGACCTCACCGGGCTGGAGGCGCGGCAGATTCACGTCGTGCACCAGGATGTCGCCCGACTCGCAGTACTTGCCGGCGACGGTGACCAACTCCTCATTGGCCGCGAGCGGTCGGTCGGCCGGGATCGCCTCGTAGCGGGCGTCGTAGATCGCGGGTCGAATGTTGTCGGCCATGCCGCCATCGACGGCGACGTAGGTGCGCACGCCGGGTATCTCCTTGCGCGCGCCAACGCTGTACAGCGCGACGCCGGCCCGGCCCACCACGGAGCGCCCCGGTTCCAGTACGACGCGTGGCATTTCCAGGCCATGCCGCGCGCAAGCTGACTTCACGGCGTCCGCGATGATCTCGGCGAAGTGCGAGATCGGTGGCGGCGCCTCTTCGCGCACGTACTGCAGGCCGAAGCCGCCGCCGGGGCTGAACTCGCGCAGTTGCAGGCCGTGCTTGCGCGCCATTTCGCCCGCGAAGGCGATTGTCTTTTCGATTGCTTCTGCGTATGGTTCCGACTCGAAGAGCTGCGAGCCGATGTGGCAGTGAACGCCCGTCACGTCGAGGTTTTTGGACGCCAGGGCGCGCTTGACCGCCTCCTCGGCCTGTCCCTCAATCAGCGGCAGGCCGAACTTGGAGTCGACGACGCCGGTCGTGATATGGGCGTGCGTGTGCGGGTCGACGTCTGGCGTGATCCGCAGCAGCACGGCCTGCTTTCGTCCTGCGGCTTTGGCCACGGCATCGATCTGCTCGACGTCGAGGAAGTTGTCGATGACGATGCGGCCGATGCCGGCGTTGATCGCCTCCTCGAGCTCGGCGCGCGATTTGTTGTTGCCGTGCATGTAGACGCGTTCCATGGGGAACTCGGAGGCCTTGGCCACCGCGATCTCGCCGCCGGCGACGACATCGAGGCCCATGCCCTGGTCGGCGATGACGCCGGCCAGGGCCTTGCCGAGGTAGGCCTTGGCGGCGTAGAGGACGAGCACGTCGGGCAGCCGAGAAGCGAATTCGTCCTGCATCTCCTGGCAGCGGGCGCGCAGGTCGGCCTCGTCGAAAACGTAGACCGGCGTGCCGAATTGTCGCGCCAGCTCGACGGCGTCGCAGCCACCGATCGTCAGGTGCCCGGCCGCGTTGATGCCGGCCGTGAGCGGTAGGACGCCCTGCAACACAGGGTCAAGAGTGGTATGCGCAGTCATGCGACCGATTATAGGTGGCGCAAGGCTAGAAGACAGGGAGTGGCCGGCCAGCTCGCCTTAAGCCTTAAGCAGCTGCCTGGGTCCCACCGCGGTCAGCGACGAACTCGTTCCAAATTCTTTCGGCGTCCTTTAGCCAGCCTCCTATCTAGGCGATAGACACAAGAATCGGTCAACGGTTCCTGCCAAGCGGAATGAAATGGTGCAGCCGATACCGGGAAGCTGGTTCTGGTTAAGGTAACCATTGAACCTGTAAACGTCAGAGCCGCCCTCATTGCAGCTCACTTCGGCGAGATTCACATAGTTAGTACTGAACTCACTGAGTTGTACGCAGTCACCCCTATCGAGGTCTGGAACTGTCGAATCAAATGACTCAGGACTATCTCCAATGATGGTCGTGCGTGCAATGACAAGCAGTACGACGACGAGAACGATTGCGCCGACGTATAGGAGGGGATTCTGATTGATAGACTCGAAGAGCTTTTCCATGCCGGGACTATCCTACGCTAGCTCAGGCACCGCCTTCCGCAGTTCGTCCAGGTGCAGGTAGTCAACGTATCGCTGGGTCGTACTCAGCTGTGAGTGGCCCAGGAGCTTGCTGACGGCCACTGCGTTGCCGGAGTAGCGCAGCGTGCGTAGTGCATATGTATGCCTAAGACTGTGCGGGCTGATGCTTGGTAGCGGATTAGTTCAAGTAACGAGATGGGGCCAAAGGGATCATCTAAGCCTTCAGCAACCCCCGCCGTCCCAGCGCCCGCTCGAACGTAGGCTGCATCTTTCATGACAGATAATACTCTTTTAAGGCCTGGACAACCGGGTTGCAAAACACATGCGAGTGATGAACGTCGATCATGGCTGTTGTAAGAGCTCGTACAGTAGCGTAGGTGAAGTGATGCTCGAAAAGTTCCGGTGGGGTCTGGTGGTAGTGGTGAGCATGGCGCTGGGCGCCACAGCGGTGGTCGGTATCGACTCGCTGCGGGAGGAAGGCCCCGTTGCGACGTCCACGACGATCATCGAGCGGGTCAACACACCCGATACGAGTGGCGTCTCGCTGTCGTCGGAAGATAGCGTGGCAGACCTGGTCGAAGCCGTACGGGATTCGATCGTCCGCATCGACGCCAGCGATCCGGGCTCGTTTGGCGGTGGGGTTGGCTCCGGCGTCGTCCTCGACACCGAAGGCCACATCCTGACCAACAATCACGTCGTGGGCCAGGGGGACGTCCTCAGGGTCACCTTGCTCGATGGCACCCAGGGTTCCGCCACGGTTGTCGGGCGAGACGTCGGCAACGACCTCGCCGTGATCAAAGCGGACATCCCGGCGGACAAGCTGTCGCCGGCAACGCTTGGCGACTCCGAGCGGGTACGAATTGGTGAGCTGGCCATCGCGATTGGCAACCCCTTCACCATCGAGGGTACGGTCACCGAAGGCATCGTCAGCGGGCTCGGCCGGTCGCTGCTTGGCTCCGGCGGCCGCCAGATGCGTGAGCTGATCCAGTCAGACGCCGCGATCAACCCCGGCAACTCGGGCGGAGCGCTGTTCAACTCCCGTGGCGAGGTCATCGGCATCACGACGGCGATCGAGAACCCGACGAACGACCGCGTATTCATCGGAATCGGCTACGCGGTGCCGATCAACACGGCGATTCGCTTCCTGCCGCAGATGCTGGCCGGTGAAGACATCCAGCACCCGCGCCTCGGGATCCAGCTGCAGTCGCTGTCCTCGCCGCCAGTGATCGTCGCGGTCGAGCTGGGCTCGGGCGCCGACCAGGGCGGCCTGGAGGCCGGCGATGCGATTACGGCGCTGGACGGCGCCGCGATCGTGACGTTCGACGACCTGGCTGAGTACATCGACCGAAGAGCGGTTGGCGAAGTCATCGACGTCACGGTTCTTCGCGACGGCAACGAGCTGACGTTGGCTGTGCAGCTCGTTGCATGGGATATTGACTAACTGTTTCGAGTCCTCCATCGGATGACGGACCGGCAATTTCGCCGGTCCGTTTCCGTTTCCACGATCCGGTTACACTGAGATCGCGGCGTCCGACGAATCGGCCCGCCAGGAGGCGTCCGTCGAGTGTCTGAAGGGCATCGTAGCCTCCCTTATACGCAAATGCTTCCAGGATTACACGGCAGGTCGGCGGTCCAGATCGCGGCTCGTTTGAGTCTGCCGCTGGCGGCGGTGATCGGACTCGTTGCGTCTCTCGTCTTCGTGCTGGCGCCCAGCACCAACCGTCCGATCTTCGACGACAGCTATATCAGCCTGACCTACGCTCGCAACCTGGCGGAGATCGGCAAGCTCAGCTTCGACGGCGAAACCTGGTCAACGGGAGCAACGAGCCCGCTGCACGTCGTGATCATGGCGGTCCCGATAGCGCTGGGCATCGGCCCGTTCAGCGTCAGCCTCGGCGTCGGCATCCTGAGTCACGCGCTGCTAGCTATTGGCGTCTACCTGCTGGGCTGGGCGATCTTCCACAACCGTCTCGCCGCCTTCATCGGCGCCTTCGCGATCTCCACGGCTGGTCTGGCGGTGCTCGATTCCGGCGGCGGCCTGGAAACCAGCCTGTTCATGGCGTTGCTGGCTTTTAGCATGGCGTCGTACCTGCTGGACGGCTCGCCGCGCGGGCGGCTGCTGACGGGCGTGCTAATCGCGCTGCTGGTCTGGACCCGGCCCGAGGGCGCTCTGATGCTGCCGGCGATCCTCGTCTACCGCTGGATCGACCGCACAGAGGGTGAACCGCTGCGCGATTACGCGGCCGACGGCGCGAGACTCGCGCTGCCCGGCCTCTTCGCGGGCGGGACTATCGCGCTGCTCTCGCTGCTGGTTAACGGGACGCTGACCGGCACCGGCAGCGCCAAGTGGCGTTTCTTCCAGGAAGATGAGCAGCCGCTGGCCGACAAGATATCGATCGCCTCGGACCAGATCGGGATACTGGCGGGAACGGTGATACCGCTGGTGGTGCTGGCAGCCCTGACAGCGCGACGCAAAGAGACGGTCCTGTTCGCGCTGTTCTGGGTGCCGGTAGTGATCGCCTACGTGCTGTTGTTCCCGAGCGGGCTGAATCACTACTTCTACCGTTACCAGCACCCGGTGTTGCCGTTGCTCGCCGTCCTGGCCGGTGGTGGCGCTGCCTACCTGATCACGTATGCGTTGTCCCACCGCGACTACGTAGTCAAGGGGCTGGTCGTGGTGGCGTTGCTCGTGGCGCTGGTGCCGATCGCGAAGCAGTACGAGCATTGGCGCGACGTCTACGCGCAGGCGTCGCGCGAGACGCTGAACGACCTCGAGGCGATGGCGCTGGACCTGAACTCGATCGTAGCACCGGACCAGACGCTGGCGGCGCACGATATCGGCGCCCTGGGCTACTTCGCGGAGTTTGAGGTGCTCGACATGGTCGGGCTGGTTGACGATGAGGTGATCCCGTTTCACGAAGACCGCGACTTCATCACGTATTTCAACCAGGTTGAGCCGGACTACCTGCTGACGTTTCCCGACTGGGACCTGTTTTTCTTCCGTCTCTTTCCGCAGGACCACCCGGAGCGCTTTGAGCTGGTCAAGGTGTATGCAGGCGGTCCGGTTCGCGACCAGCCTTACGTCCTGTACCGCGTGATCTACGTTCCTTAAAAGGAAGGCGGCGGCGATAACCATCTGAGGCGGCGGCGGAGCCGCGTGACCAGCATCACCAGTGCTCCGGCTGCAAAGCCACCGATGTGCGCCCACCAGGCGACGCCGGACCCGGTTGTGGTCTGGCCGATCTCCGACAGGCCGAAAAGCAATTGCGTCAGGAACCAGATCAACATCAAAGCGACGGCCGGCACAACGAGCGGCAAGAAGAAGAGCGGCAAGATGATCACCTGCACGCGGGCCTTGGGATAGAGGATGAGGTAGGCGCCCATGATCCCCGCGATCGCGCCAGATGCGCCCACGTTGGGGACCACGTTGTCCAACGTGAAGAAAGCCTGCACTCCGGAAGCCATGAGGCCGCAGAAGAAATAGAAGAGCAGATAGCGGCGGTGGCCGAGGCGATCTTCCACGTTGTCGCCGAAAATCCAGAGGAACAGCATGTTGAAGGCGATGTGAGTCCATCCGGCATGCACGAACATGGAGCTGAAGAGCGTCAGCGGTTCGCGCCCATCCGTGGGACAGAACCAGAAGATCTCCCTCGGGCTGGCGTCAGTCGAGACCCCCATGTAGTCGGCCAAGCATGGGGGCATAAAGCCCCAGTCGAAGAAGAAGAGGTCGGCGTCGCTGATGGCGAAGGGGCCGATGAGCTGGTCCGGTACCGTGTCGAGGGTGATCGTGTAGAGAAAGACGACGGCATTGATCGCGATCAGCGTCCAGTTGACGTAGGGCGTTGTGTTGCGGCGCAGGAAGTCGCCAACCGGGATCACGTCTTAAATCCTAACGTCTCGAGTCAGAAGTCGACGCCGGGTTGCGCCTTGATGCCGGAGGTGAACGGGTGCTTGATCTCGCGCATCTCGGTGACGAGGTCGGCGAACTCGATCAGCTTCTCGTGGGCCTCGCGGCCCGTGATCACGATGTGTTGGTTGGGGGGCCGGTCGCGCAGCGTCGTAATGACCTCGTCGACGTCGAGCCAGCCGTAGGTTATCGGGTACGTGATCTCGTCCAGGATGACGATGTCGTACTGGCCGGAGACGATCTTCTCGCTGCACAGCCCCCAGCAACGCCTCGCCAGCGCCTTGTCCTTCTCGATGTCCTTCGAGAGCCAGGTGAAGCCGCCGCCCAGCGGGATCATTTCGACGCCCAGCTTGCGGGCGGCGCGCTCCTCACCGAAGTTGGCGCTCTCGTGCTTGATGAAGGAGAGCATGCAGACCTTCATGCCACGGCCCCAGGCGCGCAGCAGCATCCCCAGCGCGGCGGTCGTCTTGCCCTTGCCGTTGCCCGTGTAGACGATGACCAGCGGCTTACGCTTCTTGACCGGCATGACGATACTCGGCCCCTATAGCGTCAAGAGGGAGGCGAACCGGCGATCGGAGCGGTGCGGCCCTACGACGGCGAGGTTGAGCTTGTCGTGGCGCAGGACGTCTCGCGCTACGCGCGTCATATCGTCGGTCGTGATCGCGTCCAGGCGAGCCACGATGTCCTCCGGCGTGCGGATCTCGCCGGTCAGGATCTCTTGCCCGCCGAGCCAGCCGGTGACCGCGCGAGTGTCCTCCATCCGCAGCAGCAGGCGTCCTTTGGACAGTTCACGGGCCTTGTGTAGCTCTTCTTCCGGGACGCCCTCCCTATCGAGGCGTCGCAGTTCGTTCATCAGCGCGTCCACGGCTCGAGGGCCGTTCGAGGGGTCCACGGCGGCGTACACGCTGAAGGAGCCGGCGTCCTTGAAGTGGGACACGTAGCTGCTGACGTCGTAGCAGAGCCCCTGGCGTTCGCGTAGTTCGACGAAGAGGCGGCTGCTCATGCTCTCGCCAAAGAGGACGCTGACCAGGTCCAGCGCGTGACGGTCCGGGTGATTCAGCGGCAGCGCGTGCAGGCCGAGCTGCACGTGCGTCTGCTCGGTGCGCTTGTAGATCAGCGAGCACCTGGGGGCTGTCTGACCGTCCACGGCAGGGAACCAGTTGATGGGCTCGCCGGAGGCCATCGAGCCTAGCGTCGGCTCCAGCAACGAGAGGATCTCGTCCTCTTCCACGTTGCCGGCGACGGCGACAACCATGTTGTTCGGCACGTACTGGTGTTGCACGTAGTCAACCACGATGTCACGCGTCAAGCCCGTGACGGATTCCTTGGTGCCGGCGACGTCGAGGCCCAGCGGTTGGTCGGGCCAGAGCAATTCGTCGAGCAGCAGGTCGACCTGCTGGCCGGGCGAGTCGGCGACCGAGGCAAGTTCCTCCAGTACGACCTTGCGTTCTTTCTCGAGTTCGGCCTGCTCCAGCAGTGGGGCCTGGACCAGGTCGCAGAGCACATCGAGGGCCAATTGGAGGTGAGGTCGCGCCACCTTGACGTAGAACACGGTGTACTCGCGGTCCGTCGCGGCGTTTATGATGCCGCCGACCCCGTCGATGGCCTCGGAGATCAACTGGGCCTCGGGCCGTTTGGCGGTGCCCTTGAAGGTCAGGTGTTCGAGGAAGTGCGAGACGCCGGCCTGGACCGGCGATTCGTAGCGCGATCCGGCGGCGATGTAGATGCTGATCGCCACCGACCGCGAGTGCGGCATCGGAGCCGTGATCAGTCGTAGGCCGTTAGCGAACTGTTTCTTGCTGTAAAGCGTCTCAGACTGGGCCGGTGAGATTTGCACGTCTCCGTAGTCTAAGGCGCTACCCGTTCGCGGTCTATGCGGCGGCGTTGCGCCTGCTTGGCGCCAGACGATACGCTGAACGGCGAAGTCGAACCTGAGGTTAGGAGCGCCGATGTCGAAGCTTGCAGATGCTATTCGCCGCAGCCAGAGGGTGGAGTCGGCGCCGATGGGCTTCGGCGCCGCGAGGGCCGAACCACGACCGACCATGCTGGTCGGCTTCTTCGGCCCGGAGGGCGATGTCGCCAAGGCCGGCAAGGCGGGAGCCGACTTCGTCCTGGTCGACGCTCGTAACGGCAAGCTGGACGCGGCGAAGGCACGTGGCGCGGCCGGCGATCTGGCGCTCGGCGCCTGGACCACGGCGCAGGACTCCGCCGCCGCCGCGGCGCTGCGCGAGGGTGGGATCGACTTCCTGGTCGTGGCGGAGGACTCGCCGGCGGCTTCACTGCTGGATGATGACCTGGGCTACGTCCTGGCCCTTCCGTCGCAGCCCGAGGAGCTCTTCCTACGCTCGCTCGAGCCGCTGTCGTTGGAGGCGCTGCTGCTGCATAACATCCCGTCGCCTCTGACGGTGGCGGGTGAGCTGGAGCTGAGCCGTACCAGCGCTCTGGCTCGCCGCCCGATGCTCTGCGAGACGGCGCCCGATGCCTCCGCTGACGATTTGCAGTGCCTACGCGCGGCCGGGGTCGCAGCCGTGATGACGGACGTCGCTGGTTTGGCGCAGCTCAAGGAGACCGTGAAGTCGCTGCCGCAGCGCAAGGCTCGTCGCGACGAGCGCGCCGTGGTCTCGCTGCCGCGCGGCCAGGTGGCTGCGGAAGAAGACGACGAAGAGGACGACTTCCTGAGCTGACCCTCCCACGGCAAGCGAACATGTTTTCTTTAACTGGTTGACAATATCGAAAAGCGACTCGTACACTTGTGCGTCAGAACAGGCGTTTCAAGGAGTCCCGTCCACATGACCAACGGCAAGTCGCTTTCAGCCAAGCAACAGGCGATCCTCAGCTACATCCGCGATTTCATCGGCCAGCACGATTACCCACCCAGCATTCGCGATATTCAGGACGGCTGCCACATCAGCTCAACCTCCGTCGTCGACTACAACCTGAAGGCGCTGGAACGCCAGGGTCACATCCGGCGCGACAGAGAGGTCTCGCGAGCCATCGAGCTGGTGGGGCGGGCACGGATGCGCACGGTGCCGGTGGTCGGACAGATCGCGGCAGGCCAACCGATCCCGGTGCCTGGCGCGGACACGTGGGCTGCCCAGGACTTCGAGGAATCGATTGAGGTCACGGACCAGATGACCAAGGGCAAGGAGAACGTCTTTGCACTGCGCGTCAAGGGGACCTCGATGATCGACGCGCTGGTCAACGATGGCGACCTCGTCCTCATGGAGCCTGCTTCCGGCTGGAGCGACGGCGACATGGTTGCCGTTTGGCTCAAGGACCGCGAGGAAGTCACGCTGAAGAAGATCTATCGCGAGGACGGCCGCGTGCGGCTGCAGCCCGCCAACTCCACAATGGATCCGATCTACGTCGATGCTAGCGACGTGGAGGTACAGGGCAGGGTGCTCTACCGCCTGGGTTCCGACTTCTAGACCAAGAAACTGACGTGTCCGCCGACGAAGTGACGCTGCTCAGCGCGTTGCTAGTGCGCGCTCGTAGCGAGGGTCGCGATGTTCATAGCCGAGTCCTGGCGCTGGTTGAAGATCTGTCCGACGGCCAACTGGCCTGGCGTCCCGGTAAGCATGCTCCATCGATAGGTTTCCACGTTTGGCACCTCGCACGCTGGCCGACCACGACGTCCACCGAATCCTGGGCAGCCCGGAGCGCTGGCACTCAGAGGGTCTGGGTGCAGCCTGGGGCTTTCCCGCTACCGGCCTAGGTGAAGCGGAGACGGGTACGGAGATGGAAGACGAAGCCTCCGAGCAGCTGAGGCTGCCGGGTAAGGCTGCCCTGCTCGAGTACACACGCGCGGCCTTCGACGAGGTGGATGGCTTGCTCGACGGCCTGTCGGAACACGGTCCGCGTCAGGCGATTCGAACACCCCAGGTTGGCAACGACGAGCTGGCCAGCCGGCTCTTCGTCTATCTGACGCACGACAGCCGCCATCTGGGCATGATAGAAGCGATGCGCGGCGTGCTGGGACTGAGCGGCAGCGCCACTAACTAGCCTCCCGTGTATCCAGGTTCTCGTTACGGACTGATAGAATCTCGAGCATGACGTCATCCTTCGCTGCCCAGGAACCCGTCTTGCAGGTCCGCGACTTGCACACCACGTACTACGAAGAGAAGGACGTGCTGAAGGCCGTCGATGGAGTCAGCTTCGATCTTTATCCCGGCGAGATCCTCGGCGTCGTTGGTGAGAGCGGCTGCGGCAAGAGCACGCTGGCGCTCTCCCTGCTCAAGCTGATCCCTTACCCCGGCGCCATCGACTCCGGCCAGATTTTGTTCCGCGACCGTAACGTGCTGGAGATGAGCGACGGCGAACTGCGCGAGCTGCGCGGCCGCGACATTTCGATGATCTTCCAGGACCCGGTTGCCGGACTGAACCCGGTACTCCCGGTCGGCGTTCAGGTGCAGGAGATCATCACGGCGCACACTGGCGCAACCCAGCGAGAAGCGCGTGTAATGGCCGAGGAACTGCTCGCTAACATGGGTTTGTCCGATCCGCAGCGCGTCGGCTCACGCTATCCCTTCCAGCTCTCAGGCGGCATGGCGCAGCGCGTCATGATTGCGACGGCGATGGCGCTGAAGCCGGCGATCCTGATCGCGGATGAGCCGACGTCGGCGCTGGACATGACGGTCCAAGCGCAGATCCTCGAGGAGCTGAAAAAGCTGCGTGACCAGGGCGTCGCGATCCTGCTGATCACGCATGACCTCGGCGTCATCGCGCAGATGACGGACCGCGTTGAGGTGATGTACGGCGGGCGTCTGGCTGAGGCGGCGCCTACCGACGCGCTGTTCGAGCGGCCGCGACATCCCTACACGTGGGCGCTGCTGGCATCACTGCCCCGCCTTAACATGGACGTGGGCCGGCTGCGGCAGGTGCAGGGCCGTCCGCCGGATATGACAAGACTCCCCGACGAGTGTGCGTTCGCGCCGCGTTGTCCCAAGGTACGAAACGAATGCCGCACCCAGCCGTCTCCGCCGCTGGAGTTGGTCGAACCCCAGCACTTCGTTGCGTGCTTCAACCCGATGTATCACGCGGAGCCTGAGGATGGAGACGCGGCAGGAGACGACGACTGACCGTTAGCGGCGCCCAGCTGTAGCGCGCCGCGGTGCGCGCGCCAGCTCCGCCAGCGACACGACCAGAACCTCCAGCGCAGCGGTTGCGTCCAGCACGCCGGTCTTGACCGCGACGTCGTTCTCCAGCAAGCGGCGGTAGGCGGCTTCGAGGGCTGGAGCGGGATACCTTGTGGCTTGCTCGACCACCTTCTGAAGCGGATAGCCCTGAAGGCCCATCTGCGAGCCGATTTGCGCCTGACTCATGCCTTCTCGCAAGAGGGCCTGCGCCAGAAGGATCCGACGGTATTGCCGCACCAGCATGAACGTGAGGAGCTGCGCCGGCTGGTCCTTGGCGTCCATCTTGCGCAGAACGGAAAGCGCGCGGTCGGCGCGGCCTTCGATGACCGCATCGGTCATGTCCCAGTACTGGTAGGCGAGCGCGCCGCTGACCAGCTCGTCGACGTCCTCGGCGCTGATCGGCCTCCCCGCCGCGTAGGTCGAGAGCTTGTCGATTTCGCTTGCCAGCTCACCGAGGTGCTTGCCATCGAAGAGCGAGACGAGGCGTTCCAGCGCGCCGGGAGCGAAGTTGGCGTCCTCGGCCTTCACACGCTGCGTGGCCCAGGCGCGTATCTCCTCGCGCTTTCGAAAGCTGTCGAACTTCCGGACCGTCGCGCCTTCCGGGACGGACTTCGCGACGGCGGCGGAGATTTCATCCTCGACCAGGACCACCGTCGTCGTTGGCGGCAGGTTCGCCAGTACGTCCATGAAGGCGTCAGACTCACCGCTCGAAGGGGCATCCTCGGACGTATTGCGGGCACGCCTGCCGCGCCCGCGGCCACCGCCGAGACGTCCGAGCAGTCCCTCGATGACCACCAGCCGGCCCTCCGTGAAAAACGATGCGGTGTGGCTGGCGGCACGCAGATCCTCGGCTGTCAGGCTACGGATGTCCGCTCTCTCGATGGTGACGGTGTCGTGGGCCAGGTTGCCGTCGCGGTCGAGCTCACGGCGCAGCGCGCGCAACTCCTCGCCGCGGCGAAATTCATCGGCGCCGTAGAAGACGTAGAGCATTACTCGAGCTCGACCTTCCAGCCGAGCCAGAACACGGCCAACGTCGCGAAGTAGGCCGGGATGCCGGGCCAGACCAGGCCGAAGGCGGCCTCGCCGAGCGCATCCTCATCGGCGGAGACGCCGAGCCAGGCGGCGGCGATGATCGGCGCGATCAACGCCAGGGCGGGCATCCACCAGAGCAGCCACGGCTCGCGCTGCTCCGTGGTGGCGTCTGCTTTTAACCCGTGCCGCTGCTTCATCGCGGGGCGATAGGCGCCCTAGCCGCCCTGCGCCGCCTTGAGCGCGTTCTCGATGTCATCCAGGTGGATATGATTGTGACGGCTGGTCGTGAAGCTGAGGCGGTCTGACGCGAGAGCCAGCTCGCCGCGGAAGTTGGGGACCTCGCGGGCTAGGAACGCGTCATCCAGGCCCGGGATCGCGGCCGCGTCACCGTGCAGGCCGTCCCTGATCTCCTGGACGACTTCTTCGACCGGCTTATCCTTGCGCGCCTCGATGTTTTGCTGGTTGTACTCGTCGAGGTTGAAACCGGGCGGCCGCGCGCTCGTGCCGTTGATCGCGGCGTCAACCTGTCGCTGCCAGCGCGGCAGGCAGCTGGCGTCAGCGGCCATGTGGCAAAGCGCGTCGTGCACCGTCCAGGTGCCCTCGGGCAACGGCTGGTCGAGGTTCTCGATAATGCCGGGCAAGAGGCTGTCGAGCCGCTCTTCAACCTCGCGAATGCCTGTTTTCAGTTCATCTTTGGTAGCCACAGCGTGCTCCTCTAGGGTGTTTTTGCGGGGCAAGCTCAGCTTAGCACCGCGATGGCGCAGGCTTAAGGCGTGCCAGCCGTGGGGTTAGAGCTGGCGGGCGATGAACGACTTGATGTGCTCGATAGCGCGACCGACCTGGGGGCCTCCCTCGCGCAGGAAGCCGTGCGGCTCGCCGGGGTATTTGCCCAGCTCGATGACGCCGCCCGCCAGGCTGTACGCTTCGACGAACTCCTCGGCCATCATGCGCGTCAATGACTGGTCCTGCGCGCCTTGTACTAGCAGCGCTGGCGGCGTGTCGACCGTCTCACCGCGCTGCACGATGTGCGGCGGGCTGGCCTCGGCCATGCCGTCCTCGCTGCCGAAGTAGCGGATGTGGTTGGCCATGAGGTCCTCGTTGTTGCGGCTTTGCGCTAACCGGTAGCGTGACAGCGGATCGATCACAGGCCAGCCCATGATCACGTAGGCCAGGCTACCGTCCAGCTGCGGCGTTTCGCTGAATGGGATGTCGGCGTAGGCGCCGTGGCGCATGGCGGCGAGCATGATCTGGTGGCCGCCGCTGCTCCAGCCGACACCGCCCAGGCCTTCGGCCGAGCCGTTGTAGTCAGCCGCGTGCGCTTTGAGCCAGCGTGTGCCGTAGCTGATGTCCTGCTGCGCCGCCGGATGAGGCGCCGTCAGCGAGGTGCGGAAGTCGATGGCGGCGATAAGCAGACCGCTCTCGGCCAATACGGCATCGGTGCCCTCGTTCCCGAGGCGGTCGCCGTTGCCCCAGGCGCCGCCGTGCACGTCGAGCAGGCTGGGGAAAGGCCCATCGCCCTGAGGCTGGAAGATGCGCGCGAGGTAGACGCTATCGCCGTCGCGGCGGTATTCGACGTCGAAGGTCTTCACCTCGTAGTGCGCGCTGGGGTCGTAGCTAAGCTTCGTGGTGCTGGTCATTGCATACCTCGCTTGCCCGTCAAGGATTCGGTGGCACCGAAGCTACGCCGGGTGGAGGAAGGTGTCAACTTCGGGACGCGAGAAGCTCCTGCGTCCTGCCCCAGAGGCTTTGCGATAGCTCCTCGACGCCGAGAGAGGCATTGAGTACGAGCCAGCGGGCGGGCTCTGCCTTGGCCAGCGCCAGGTAGCCCTTGTGTACGCGACGATGGAACGCCTTGTCGCGGCCGCCGACGCGCTTACCGAGCTTGCTGGCTGCATCAGCCTGCGAGTCGAAGCTCAGCCCCTGCTGCCAGTGACCCTCGATGGCATCGCCTGATGAGCCTTCGGCGGCGCGCGCCAGGCCGGCGTCTGGGTCGATGTCTAGCAGCACGGTGAGGTCCGGCACGCAGCCTTCGATCACGGCGCGGTCCAGGGTTGAGATCAGATCGAGGTCGATCTTGCGGCCGTAGCCCTGGTAAGCGGCTGTGGAGTCGATAAAGCGGTCGCAGATCACGTCGATGCCATCAGCGAGCGCTGGCTCGATCACCTTCTGGACCAGCTCCGAGCGGGCTGCCAGGAAGAGGAGCAGTTCGGTCTTGGTCGCGATGTTGGTGCTGTTGAGCAGGAGCCGGCGCAGCTCCTCGCCGAGTGGGGTGCCGCCGGGTTCGCGCAGGTTGATCACCCGACGCCCTGTGGCTTCCAGCCGGTCGCGCAGCATGCTGACCTGCGTGCTTTTTCCGGCGCCCTCGCCGCCCTCGAAGGTGACGAAGAGGCCTCTTGTTGCGGGCATGAGCGCACTTTACGCGGTCAGGCGCGTGGTTGCAGCCGTCGGTGACACGCGGTTACTCCTCGGAGAAGTAGCCGCTGTTGCCGTTGGGCGGCAGGATGCGGACGCGTCGCTGCGGCTCTTTACCACGGCTGGTCGAGTTGAGGTTGAAGCGCTGTGCCAGCTCGTGCTGCAGGCGACGGATGTAGGCGCCCCGCGGCGTCAGCTCCACGGGGTGATCCTGCGACATCACCGCGTTTATGGCGTCCTCGGCTTCGGCGATAGCGTCGACGACGGGGTCGGCGCGGCCGGTACTGCCTTGCAGCGAGATCAGTGCCTGCTGCATCTGGAGCAGCGTGTTGTTCTTCAGCACGTAGATCGGCACGCCGCGCGATTCCGCTTCTCGTAGCGCCTGTGGTTTGCGCCGGTAGTAGCTGCGGTCCGTGATCACCACGTCGGCCTCGTCCAGACGCTCGGAAAGCGCGGCTCCGCTGCCGGTGTCGTGGATCGCCTGCGCCAGGCGCTTGCGCGAGATGCCGAAGGGGTAGACTCTTTGGCCTCCCTTGATCGCGACGCGCGCGGGCAGGGTCGCCGACGGCACCTCGAGGGCGAAGCCGCGACGCCCGGGCGCCTCCGGCATCGTTCCATCCGTCGCCGTGGCGGGGCGGGCTTCTGCCTCGCTGAGACGGCGCACCTCGCCAGAGGGCGCTAGCTCGCGGATCTCGGGAGCCAGCGTGAAGCCGCGCAGGATGGCATCGACCGTCTCGGCGACGTCGCGATGAATGTGGATCCGGTCCCAGCTCTGGAGCTCGACCAGGACCGGGAAGGTCGGAGGCGCTTTGCGCTCGAGGATCGACTTCTGGGTGCCACGGCGGCGGGCTTCCTCGTCGCCCAGGGTGACGGACTGAATGCCGCCCACGAGGTCGGACAGCGTCGGGTTGGCCATCAGGTTCTCGAGCGTGTTGCCGTGCGCCGTGCCCACGAGCTGCACGCCGCGTTCGGCGATGGTGCGGGCCGCCTGCGCCTCGAGCTCCGTGCCGATCTCGTCGATGACGATGACTTCGGGCATGTGGTTCTCGACCGCTTCGATCATGACGGCGTGCTGCATCTGCGGGCTGCGGACCTGCATGCGTCGCGCCATGCCGATGGCGGGATGGGGGATGTCGCCGTCGCCGGCGATCTCGTTTGAGGTGTCGACGATAACGACGCGCTTGTTGAGGTCATCGGCGAGGACTCGCGCCACTTCCCGCAGCATCGTGGTCTTGCCGACGCCGGGGCGGCCCAGCAGCAGCAGGCTCTGTTCGCTGCGCACGATCTCGTCGATCGTCGCGATGGTGCCGTAAACAGCGCGGCCAACGCGGCAAGTCAGGCCGACGATACGGCCGCCGCGGTTGCGAATGCAGGAAATGCGGTGAAGCGTCCGCTCGATGCCGGCGCGGTTGTCCTCACCGATCTCGCCGATGCGAGCGACGACGTAGTCGATGTCGCTCTCCGTCACCTCGCGGTCGCTGAGGACGATCTCGCGTCCAGGGAAGCGCGCCTGAGGCAGGCGGCCGAGGTCCATGACGACCTCGAGCAAGTCGTGCTTGTCGGCACGGTTCCGCAGCGGGTCGCCGATGTGCGGCGCGAGGGAGTCCAGAAGAAGATCGAGATCGTCGGTGATGGTACGGCTCATGCCAGGCTCAGACTCCGACGGTATTCTCTGCAACGACAGGTACCTTCCTAGGAATCGCCAAGGGTCTCGTAGTGCGTCTCACCAGCGAGACGTAATGATCGCGGGCGCTGAACCCGGCTGCTTGCAGCGCCCGTGCGGCGTGCTCGGCGGCCTGCGGCAGCAGTGCGAGGACGGGTTCGTTCTGTGCTTCCGTAGCAGCGATGGCAGACGTGACGAGTCCAGGGACGTCAGCAGCGGTATTGGCGTGGAGCAGCAAGTCGAGCATGAGGCCCTGCGGCAGGCGGCAGGCGCGCACCTGGGCTTGGATAACCGCATCACGTTCGATGACGAGGCAGGCGCCG
The DNA here is from genome assembly GCA_965197795.1 of Dehalococcoidia bacterium. Classification (GTDB taxonomy): domain Bacteria; phylum Chloroflexota; class Dehalococcoidia; order DSTF01; family WHTK01; genus WHTK01. Next base: position 3,043,504 of record OZ240228.1, read on the forward strand.
TTCTTGTGCCAGCGGCGTTCTTGCGCGGCGTGCCACTCATCGAATGTGGCGGCCTCGAGACGGCGGACCGCTTCCGGCACGGCGGCGCAGTACAGGCGAAACAGCGGGTAGCTGTCAGAAGCGGCCGCGGCGCGCAGGCCTTCAGGCGTGCCGGTGTCGGAGGCCACTGGCTCGCGAGCGAAAAGCGTCTCCTCCTGGTAGGCCGCGAATCCGCTGTCCAGGACGGGCTGTAGAAGCTCGCTACCGGCAGGAAGGCGGAGGAACAGCTTCTGGGCGCCTTGTGTGCCCACCTGGGCGACGGCGTACTCTACGAGGTCGCCGGCAATTCCGCAGTCCGCGGTGGCGTCCAGGAGATAGTCGATCTCCCAGGCAGCGTTGCCACCACGCTGTCGCGCCCCGACCAGGCCCTGCAGGCGCTGTCGGCGCATGCAAACCCAGGCCCGGCGTTGCCGGGCAAATGCGCGTAGCTGGTCCGTGACGGCGCTCAAGTTCGCCTGTTCGCTGGCGCCGATACGTTCGCGCGGCAACGCCGCGTTGTCGCGGCTGAGGCCTGGATGAGCCAGTAGCCCTGGAAGGTCTGTCGGCAGCGACGTTCGAACCGTATTCACTTGGCGGCTGGCACCTCCGCGCCAAGGGTCAGGAAGTACTGGTGCATGCGGGTGTCTGCGGTTAGCTCCGGGTGGAAGGCAGTCGTCAGCAGATTGCCCTCGCGAGCCGCGACGATGCCTTTACCCTCGATCCGAGCCATCACGCTCACCGCCGGGCCCGCCGCCTCGATCAGCGGTGCTCTGATGAACACGGCGTGCAGAGGCGGTCCTGGCAACCCCTCGATCTCGAGGTCGGTTTCGAAGCTGTCGAGCTGACGCCCGAAGGCATTTCGGACGACGGAAATATCCATCAAGCCCAGAGGTTCGCGGTCGAGGCCCGCGGCGTGTTTTGCCATGACGATCGTGCCGGCGCAGGTACCCCACACAGGCCGGTGGGCAGCGAAGGCGCGAATCGGCTCTCGCAGCTCGTACATCTCCATGAGCCGGCAGATCGTCGTGCTCTCACCGCCGGGAATGATCAGGCGGTCGATGCCTTCGAGGTCGCTGGGCAGACGGACTTCACGCGCGTCCGCATCGAGTCGTCTGAGGATGGCTGCGTGTTCAGAAAAATCGCCCTGTAAGGCGAGCACTCCAACGATGGACACGAATCAATTGTAGCGCAGGTTGTCGCACTCGGTGAGCCTAGCAGGGCGCCGAGGAGACGGAGGCCGCGCCGCTGCCAAGCGTGCTGACGGCCGTGCCCATGGCAGAGAGGGCTACTTGTACCAAACCATCGTCGGAGGCGGAGAGCGCGGCGAGAAGCTGATCGGCGGCGGTGGCGGCCTGAGCCGAGCCCTGCGTGATCGTGTCGTGGGCGGCGGAAAGGCAAGCCGGTGGCGATGCGGCTACCATGCGGGCGGCGAGGTCCTTGATCGTGTTGGCGGCCTGGGTTGAGCCGGCCGGGTTAGACGATCCCTGGCCGATGACGTAAGCGATGTTTGTATCGAGGTCACCGACGATGGGCTGGATGATCGCAAGATACAGGTCGATCGGGTTGACCGTGGGCTGAGGCTCCGGCGTGCTCGTTGGCTCCTCGGTTGGCTCCGGCGCCACGCCTTCGGTTGGCGTCGGCGAGGGCTGGGTTGTGGCTGCTAGGGTCGGTAGAGCGGTCGACTGCAGTCCCGGTGTGGCGCGAGGCGTTGCGGTGGCCACCGGGCTACCCAGAAGGCGCGCTACGACGGGATCGGAGTCGTCGCTGCTGAAAGCGCCCAACGCGATAGCGACGATTCCCAGGAGGACACCGGCAACCACGACGCCAATAAGGAAGCTACGTAATTCGGCCACGGTTTCTCACGGCAAGGTTAGAGGCTCCGAGGCTTTGGAGCCAAGCGTTAGTTCCGCCGCACACCTAGCGGGCGCGTGGATGAGCTTTCTCGTAAGCCTCGCGGATGTGCTCCCGGCTCACTTGGGTGTAGACCTGGGTGGTGGAGATGTTGGCGTGTCCGAGGAGCTCCTGAACCTTGTGAATGTCCATACCGCCGCGCAGCATGTGGGTTGCGAAGCTATGCCGCAGCGTGTGCGGTGTGACTCGTCCGCGAATGCCGGCGCCCAAGGCGTAGCCCTTGAGGATGAGCCAGAAACCCTGGCGCGTAAGCCGTTCGCCGCGACGATTGACGAAGAGAGCCGTTTCGTCGCGTTCTCCGACAAGACGGGGACGCGCGAAGCGAATATACTCGGCGAGCTCCTGAACCGGCTGATCGAGGAGCGGGATCTGGCGCTCACGATTGCCCTTGCCGATCAGGCGGACATACGGCTTTTCGCCGTCGAGTTGAACGTCGCTGACGTCGAGTGAGACAAGCTCAGTGACGCGCAGGCCCGTGGCGTACATCAGCTCCAGCATGGCGCGGTCCCGCTTCGCCTCCGGCGTGCTACGTCGGGCGGGCTGCTCCAGAAGCTCATCGATCTCCTGAACGCTCAGAGGTTTGGGCAGCATCTTGCCGACCTTGGGCGATGCGAGCTGCTCCGTCGGGTTGGCCTTGAGCTTGCCTTCCGCCTGCAGGAAGGAGAAGAACGACTTCACGGCTGCCACCTTGCGCGCGACCGTGGCTTCGGCGTAGGACTGAGACTCGAGGTGGAGAATGTACTCCATCACTCGGCTCTGGTTGACCAACGGCCACTGAATCATGTGCCCGCTGCCGTTTTTGTTTCCGCCCACCATGAAGTCTTCGAGCTGTCCAAGGTCGTTGCGGTACGCGGCAATCGTGTTGCCTGACGCGCCCTTTTCGACGGACAGAAACTCCAGGAATTCGTTGACGCAGGTATCCACGAGGCGAACCTCCCTGCCATGGTCGCCACCAGGATCGCCGGGGAAAGCTTCTGGATTGTACCTACGGTGCCCGCGTGTGTCTAGGCAAACTACCGAACAAGTTATCAAGTTCCTGGCGCGTGGGTAAGAATATCGCTGCGGCCGAAGGCTGACTTGCCGATCAGGGGCACGAAGCTGCAGCCGCCGCGCCGGGACACGCGGACGCCCTCGCGGGTCTGCTCCAAGAGCATCAACTCCTGGCGCCTACGGCCGCCCACCGGGATGACCATCTGACCACCATCCGCGAGCTGGTCGATGAGCGACATAGGCACGCGTGGCGCCGCGGCGGCCACGATAATCGCATCGTAGGGCGCGGAGGCCGGCCATCCCAGGTCCTCGCCGGCCTGATGCACGAAAAAGTTCTTGTAACCGAGGCCCAGCAAGACGCGCCGTGAGCGTTCGGCCAGCTCAGGGATTAGCTCGACGGCGACAACCTCGCCGACCAGCTCAGCCAGCAGGGCGGTCTGGTAGCCGGAGCCGGAACCGAGGTCGAGGACCTTCTCGTCGCCTTTGAGCGCTAACTCCTGCAACATGATCGCGACCATGCGGGGCTGCGAGATCGTTTGGCCGAAGCCGATCGGTAGAGGCCTGTCGGAGTAGGCGTGGGCCTGCAAATCGGCCTCGACAAAGCGCTCGCGCGGGACGCTGCGCATCGCTTCCAGGACGGGTGTGTCCTTGATATCGACCGCCAGGGAGCGCAGGAGTAGATCCCTGGCCTCCTCAAGGGAGAGCAGGACGCGCGGGGCTCCTTTGTCGTCTCTAGTGGTCATGGCGCGGACGCGACTAGCGGCCCGCGCCTCCGCTCTTGGTGCCGGTGTGGATGTTGGCAACACCGAACATCAGCCGGTGCACCTCGATATCGCAGAGACCGGCATCTAGCATGCAGCGGCTGATCTCCTCGACGCCCTCGAAGCTATCGACCGAGCGTGGCAGGTACTCGTAGGCGGAGCGGTCGCCCGAGAGCAGGCCGCCTACGAGCGGCGAAACCTTGTGGAAATAGAAATCGAAGAGGTGGCGAAAGCCCCAGAGGCGTGGCCGGTTAAGCTCCAAGAACACGACGCGACCCTGCGACTGCAGTACCCGTGTCATCTCGCGGAAAGCGCCGGTGAGATTCGGTACATTGCGGCCGCCGAATGCCATCGTGACGGCGCGGAAGGTCTCGTCGGCGTACGGCAGGCGCATGGCGTCGCCCTCATGGTGATCGACGCGTTTCTCGTGGCGCCTGGTGCTCTTGGCGTGGCCCAGGAGGAGCATCTCACGCGTGATGTCGAGGCCGATCACGAGGCCGTTGCTGCCGACCTTCTTCGCCAGCTCGAAGGCGAGGTCTCCGGTGCCGCTGGCGACGTCGAGAGCGCGGTCTCCGGGGCGGAGGTTGCACTTGAGGGTTGCGAGCCTGCGCCAGCCGCCATCCATGCCTAGCGAGAGCAGGCGGTTCATCAGGTCGTAGCGGGGTGCGATGCGGCCGAACATGGCGGCGACGACATGCGGGTCGCCGTGCGGCAGCTCAGGGGCGCTGGTTTGGGTCACCGAGCCAGTGTACCAGCCGGCTAGTCGAAGAAACCTCGGCCCATCGCCGCGAGAATCCAGTCCGCCAGCGCAATCGGCCGGTCGATGTGAATGTCGTGTGGGGCGCCTTCGAAGTGCTTCACCTCGGCGCGTGGCATTCGGGCGGCCGCATTCGCTGCGCTGTCGCGACTGGTGCGTTTCTGTTCTGGGTTGCTTGGGTCGGCCACCGCAATCAAGACTCCGGCGCTGACTCGCTCGAACAAGGGAGACGGCGGTTCGTCCCACATCGCGCGCAGGATCGCCATGTGACGGTCCAGGCTCAGCCAGGGACGGATCGTACCGTCGTCCAGCGTCTCGTAATTTCCCATCTGCATCTCGATCTGCAAATCGTCCCACTCGGGATGATGGGTGCGAAAGCGGTCGATCATCCCGGGGCGTGGGGTTCCGAGCAGGTTCGGTGGGCGCAAGCGCTCCGAGATCTCGTCCCACGTGGCGCCACCCGGTCCGGAGAGGTCGGCGAAACCGCCATCGACGAGCACCAGGCCGCTGGCAACGTCTGCCTGGCGCGCGGCGAAGTGGAGCACGACGTTACCGCCCCAGGATTGCCCGGCGAGAATCGGCCGTCGCAGCTCCAGGGACTCGATCAGCGCGCGCAGGTCGGAGGTGATCTGTGCGAAGTCGTAACCGGTGCTGGGCTTGTCGCTGAGGCCGTGGCCGCGCTGGTCGATGGCGACGACGTGGTGGCCGGCGGCGTTCAAGCGTTGCGCCACGCCGTCCCAGGTCCGGGCATTGGACGCAAGCCCGTGCACCAGCAGGAAGGGCCGCTCCCGTCCGGGCCGCTCCCGGATCGACAGCTGAAGCTCTCCGGCCGGGACCCGACGCACAACGGGCGTCAACGTCTGCGCCAACGCGCCCCGTCCGGCGTGTCGCCGACTTCGAAGCCCAGCTCCTCGAGCAGGTCGCGGGCTTTGTCCGCCATGTCGTATCGTTTGGCGCCGCGCAGCGCTTCGCGCAGCTCCAAAACGAGATCGAGCAGCTGGTCCGTCTCCGCGTTAGCGCCGTCAGACCGGCTCGGCAGCGCTTTGAGGCGCGCCAGAAGGTCGACCTTCTCATTGCCGGTTAGCGCTTGCAGGTTTTCGATGTGCCGCGTCAGCTCACTCAGGGCGTCGCCGTCAGCCGCTTCGTCGCTGTGTTCGTAACCAGAGATCACCTCGGTGGCACTGAAAGTAGGCACGACTTCGCGCTGGCCGGAGCGAAAGGCTTCGAACGGGAGCTCCTTACCGGCTTCGTAGCGCGTCACGCCGGATTCACCGATCAGCGTGATGGCTCCCTGCCCGTCGACGCTGGCGGTGCGTGTGTTGGGGTCGAAGCAGACGCAGGTGTAAGCGTCGATGCCGAGGATGGTTACCTCTGAGGGCAGCCTTTCCTGGAGCAGGTCGAAACGCTGGGCGCCCATGTAGCAAAAGCGCGAGTCGTAGTTCTCGCCGCCGGAGCTGTCGTCGAAGTGCGGCACGATGGCGAGTTGCAGCCCGAATTGGGACAGGACGTCCAGGCCATCGGACCAGTAGGGGTCCTCCCCGGCCTTGTAGACCTCATAGACAGGCAGGGCGTATCGGCCGAGCACGATCGACGCGGCGCTGGCAAAAAGCAGGTCGGCGCCAGCGGCGAAGCTGTCGATGACTGCCTGCCACACCGGCGAGTCGCGCCACTGGCGAATCGCGTAGGTGGGGCTACCCGGTCCGGCGAAGATCATGTTGGCTCCACGAATCGCGGCAACCGTGGCCGCAACTTCGGGCGTCGAGGCCAGGTCGCGGTGGCGGTAGGAGGCGATCTCGAGGTTCGTCTGCAGATGATGGGCGTAGTATTCGACCGCCTTGACGCTAATCGCGTCAGCGTTGGTCTCGAAGCCGGCGGTGGTGTCGAGAAAGACGGCGCGTGGCGGCACGCCGAGGCGGTTGATCGCGGCGCGGTGGACGGAACTCATGGCGGCCATGAGCTCGCCGGCGCCTACCAGTGTGATGCGGCCTGTCATGTCTGCCCCGCCTGTGGCTCGGCGATTCTAGCGCCTACCAGGAGACAAATAAACAGACCGCCTCCGAATGGGGCGGTCTGTTTGACTGCGTTTGCGGCGTTGCGTTTAGCGGCTGCCCCGCAGCCGCGGGTCCAGGACGTCGCGCAGGGCGTCTCCAAACAGGTTGAAGGAGAACACCAGGATACCGATCGCGATCCCGGGGTAGATGGCCAGACCAGGATGGGTGCGCATGTACTCGCGGCCCTCGAGACTAAGCATCTGGCCCCAGGACGGGAAGGGAGGCGGCAGGCCATAACCGAGGAAGCTCAGCGTGGCTTCCACCAGCACCATGAGGCCCAGGAGGAACGTCGCGTTAAGGATGATCAGGTGGAAGGTGTTGGGCAGCACGTAGCGCGTCATGATGCGCCGGTCGCTGGCGCCAACCACCCTGGCAGCCTCGATGAACGGCGTTGCCATGATCGACAGCGTCTGGCCGCGGATGATGCGCGACTGAGTCGGTCCGAAAACGGCGCCCAGTACGCCGATGATGATCCAGAGGCCCGGTTGGAAGATACCGAGGATGACGATGAAGACCACAAGGGATGGTAAGGCCTGGAACGCATCGACAATTCTAAAGAAGAACTTATCGATCCAACCCATATAGAAGCCGCTGACGATCCCTATGAAGGCGCCGATCCCCACGGCGATGAAGGTTGCGCCGAAGGCGACCATGACGGCGACGCGGGCGCCGTAGAAGAGGCGACTAAAAATATCGCGGCCAAGGGCGTCTGTGCCGAGCAGGTGGCTGCCACTCGAGCCCTCGAGTCGTGACCGCAGGTTCTGTTTCTCGAACGAGTAGAGGAAAGGGAAGGCGCCCACCAGCTCGTCCGCCAGGTACGGTACGGGTGACTCTGCGATACCTGCGACGCGCGAGAGCTTGTTCGCCGTTTCGGGAATCGCATCTCCGACAAAGAAGAAGAAAACAACGACGACACCACACACAAAGCCAAGCGGCTTTCTGCGGGCGAAGTGTAGGAGTCCTCCCCAAATCCCCGCGATGCCGGATCGGCTTTCTGCGGCCTCCCAATTCTCTGCGGCGCTGAGACTGCCGACTTCTTCTGTTGCCATCTTCTCTTCCCCTCCAGCCCTGCGCCTAATCGAACCTGATCCGGGGATCGAGGAGCGCGTACGTGATATCGGTCAAGATAACCGACAGCACCAGCACGACGCTGAATACGAACACCAGACCCTGGATGACAGGATAGTCGTAATTACCCACGGCATTGACGAGATAGCGTCCCATGCCCGGGATGATGAAGATCTGCTCGAAGATCACGGTGCCGGCGATGATATTGGGGAGCAGCACCACGCCGATAAGCGTCACAACGGGGATCAGGCCGTTGCGAAGCGCGTGTTTGTATAAAACCGTATTCTGACTCAACCCCTTGGCGTGCGCGGTTCTGATGTAGTCCTGGCGCAGCACCTCCAGCATCTGGGTACGCGTCAGGCGGATCAGGCTGCCGCTGGGCGTCAGGCCGATGATAGCGGCCGGCAGAAGCATAATCTCCAGGTGCGCGATCGGGTCGTCATAGATGTACTCGAAGTTGATCGGTGGCGCCCAGTTGAACCAGATGGAGCCGAAGGTGATGACCAGCACTGCGATCCAGAAGTTGGGCAGCGCAGCCAGCATAATCGCGATGCTGCGCAGGCCGTAGTCAGCGAACTGGTCCTGGCGCAACGCCGAGTAGACGCCCATAGGAACCGAGACAGCGACGCCGGCGACGAGGCCCCAGACGCCGAGTTCGATGCTGACGGGAACTCGCTTCTGCAGCTCACTGAGGACGGAGCGGCCGCTGTGCAGCGACTCACCCAGGTCACCCTGGAGCAATCCGGTTGGTCCACCCCCGAACCAGGAGACGCCCATCCAGTCGAAATACTGGGTCCAGAGGGAGCCTGAAATGCCCAGCTCCCGCTCCAGCGCTGTACGCAGGTTCGGGTCATTGCTGGCGTACTCACCGATGATCAGGTCGATAACGTCGGCGGGCAGGAAGACCCGGAGCATCAGGAAGATCAGAATCGTGATGATCAACAGCGTGGGTATAGTCAAAATCAGCCGTTGTGCGATGTACTTCTGCACTCCCCACTAACCTCCGTCTTCAACTTCTCCCGGCAGAAGCGGCCGGCAGATCAACGCATCAGCGCATCTTCGTACTAACGAATACGATGCCAACGCGACAACAGATTGCCCCGCGCACCGAATCGGCGCGAGCCCAGCAACCGCTACGGGCGCTGTCAAGGTCTCGATACTAGCATGATTCAAGCTCGAGCCGACGATTGGCCTAGATAGCGGCCAATGCTTTGGAATAGGCCGCATGGTCGCGAGCTTCGCCGAGAGCGCCAGACTGGATGATTTCGCGTACGACGCCGTTGGCATCCACGATGTAGCTGGCTCGCATCGCGATGCCTAGCTGGTCGTTGAAGCAGCCATACGCCTGTGCTATCGCGCCGTGAGGCCAGAAGTCGGACAGGACCGGGAAGGGGAGCTTGTTCTGCTCAGCCCAGACGCCCAGCAGCGGCCGCGCGTGGCAGGTGATGATCACAACCTTCGATCCGTCGGCGCTCAGGGTTGCGTAGTCGTCTCGCATCGCGCAGGCTTCGCCGTCGCAAATACCGGTTTGGGGAAACGGAAGGAAAGCAACGATGAGTTTGCTGGCCTTGAAGTCTGAAAGGGAGACGTCGTTGTTCTGCGTGTCCTTCAGGGCGAAGTCGGGCGCGGGCTGGCCTACGGTGGCAGGCATGGTCTACTCCTCCAGGTTAGCTAGTCACGGGGCGCAGAGAGCGTGTCACACTTTATTCGCCCACGCAATCACTCGGTGGCAGGTCCAGATGCGCTTGTTGCCCGACGAATTCGCGGCTACGGTTAGCGTGTGGGCGAACTGCTGGAAGCGCTGGTCCTCGGCATCGTCCAGGGCTTGACCGAGTTCTTGCCGATTTCGTCCACGGGTCACCTGATCCTGGCTCAAGAAGTCCTCGGGATCTCGGAGGATCAGTTCGGCCTGCAATTCGACGCCGCGATCCATCTGGGCACACTGGCGGCCGTTCTCGTCTACTTTCGCGACGCCGTGCGGCGTCTCGTCGTCGCCTGGTTCGCGAGCCTGAAAACGCGTGACTGGCGTGCATCTCCCGATTCGACCCTGGCCTGGCTGCTGATCATCGGCACGATTCCGGCTGCCGTGGCGGGAGTGCTGATCAAGGACACCGCTGAATCTGAGCTGCGCGACCCAGCGCTCGTCGGCGCGATGCTGCTGGTGTTCTGCCTGCCGATGCTGCTGGCTGAATATCGTGGACCCGGTCAGCGTGGCGTAACCAGCGGCGGGATCAGGGACGCGGTTCTGCTCGGCGTTGCGCAAAGCGTTGCGCTGATCCCGGGTGTGTCGCGCTCCGGAATAACTATCTCGGCCGGGATGATGGCGGGCTTTCGGCGAGAGGAGGCGGCGACCTTCGCCTTCCTGCTGTCGGTGCCGGTTATCACGGGCGCGGGAGGTAAGCAACTCTTCGATGCGCTGCGAGGCGACGAGGTCGGGGCTGGCGCCGATGTCTACGCCGTGGGATTGCTGGCCGCGGCTGTCGTCGGATACGCCGCGGTGACGTTCCTCATGCGTTTCTTGCGTGTGCGGTCTCTGCTGGCGTTTGTCGCTTACCGCGTCGTGTTGGGCGTGACCGTACTGGGGCTCGTGGCGGCCGGCGCGCTCTAGCTGCCTCGCAGCATGGCATCGATCACGCCGGGCAGCTCGGCGAGGTGCTTGATCACGGCGTCAGGCTGTACGGGCGATTCGGAAGGGTCCTCCTGACGGTACTGCTGGGTCAGGACGGTCCGCATTCCGACGGCCGAGGGACCCTGCACATCGGCGTCCAGGCGGTCGCCGACGAAGATCGCCTCATCTGCCGCGGCGCCGGTTAGTCGCAGCGCCTCTTGATAGATCGATGGGTGTGGCTTGCGCCAGCCGAACTCGCACGAGGAAACGGTCAGGTCCAGGTGCTGGCCCAGGCCACGTTCGTCCATGATGCGGTTGAGTGTCGCGGCACCCATAAATGCGTTGGAGACGCAAGCTAAACGCACGCCGAGGCTGCGCAGCTCTCCCAACGCTTCTTTCATGCCGGTCTCCGGCGGCAGCGCACGCGCCGTGCCGACGCTGACCTCGAGCAGCTCGTTGGTAAACGTCACCAGGGCGTCCGGCGGCGGATCGACGTCCAACTTGCGTAGAGCCGTCAGGACGTACTCGATAGTCGGCGGTTGCTGGACTTTCTCGGGCTCGATGCGCCAGACGTTCTCCCACTCCGCGAAGTAGTGCTCGACAGCATCGATCAGCGCCTCGACCGGCGGTACGTCGGGCGCAGCGCGTACGAGCGCCTCGCGGCCCTTCATGTAGCAATCGTGCAGGGAGGCTGGATCTTCTGCGGGTGAGCTCCAGAGCGTGCTGCCGATGTCGAAGAGCACAACGCGTGGTTTGGCCATGGATCGAGTCTAGCAGCGCCGCCTTACGCGAGATAGCGGATCGATTTCACGGAACTTTAATCAGTCCGTAGCAGTCATGTAATCGAATCCAGATGTGCGGTCGGTAGGCTTCGTGTGATGAAGAGCCGTCGTCTTGGCTGGCGAAGGCAAGGGGAGGTCAGAAATGAAGCAACGAAGCGGTCTGAACCTGAGATTGATCGTGAACGCGTGCGCGCGCTGCGGCGGATCGGCTTACCTGGAAGACCCCTACGAGGACGACTGGCGCTGCCTGCAATGCGCGCGCAGCGTCCCTGCGCCACAAGTTGCCCGTACGCGGCCGACTGCGGCCTGAAGCGCCCTCTTGCTAACCTAGAGGCGTGAAGCGATCTGTCGTAGGTGGCTCTTGATGCGGTTGTTGGGCAGCCTGCCGCGTACCGCCTGGGCGATGCTGGTGCTGTCGATCGGCCTGGCCGTGCTCTGGCAAGCAGGCATGTTTTCCAGTTCAGGCGCCGTCGAGACGACCGATGACGCCGGCCGCGTCGTGCAGCTCCAGCCGGCCGACCTCTCGATCGACACGATCGCAGTTGAGGGACACTCCGTCGGTCTGCGCGAAGGCAACGTCGCGCCGGACTTCGAGTTCTCTGCTTTCGATGGCAGGCGTATCCGCCTATCCGACTTCCGCGGACAGCCCGTCTTTCTCAACTTCTGGGCCACCTGGTGCGGGCCCTGTCGCGCCGAGATGCCGGTGATGGAGCTCAAGCTGCGCGAGCACGAACCCGATGGGCTTGTCGTTATAGGCGTCAACAACGGCGAGCGGATCGAAACGGCCGAGCGCTTCCTCGAGCGGCTCGATGTCGAGTTCACCGCGTACGCCTACGATCCGGAGGCCGAAATAGCCAGCCGCTACAACCTGCTCGGCATGCCGACTAGCTTCTTCATCGACGCCGATGGCGTGATCACCGGGGTATACGCGGCGGCGCTGCCGGAATCGCTCATGGAAAGCGCTATCGTCCAGGCGATCGCCGGTTACGGGGCGCCTGTCGAATAGGCCGGCTACTTTCTGAGATAAGTCTCCAGTCCCTGGCGCAGCGGCGTCAGCTCAGGTTTCAAGACCCGCATTAGGTTCGTATTGTCGGCGGTTGCGGGGCGGCTGATGAAATCGACCGCATCGGCCGTCAGCGGCGGCGTGACGAAGGGTTGCAGCGAGAGCAGCGACCCGATTAGCTTGCCCACGACGAGGGGCTGATGCAGGATGAAGCGCCTGCGGCCCAGGACTTCCAGGCCCGTCTGCATCACCTGGTTCATCGACATGACCTCCGGCCCACCGAGTTCGAACAGCTGGCTCGCCGCTTCGGACGCTTGCGCCGCCTGGGCGACGACACGGCCGACGTCGTCGATGAAGACCGGCTGCATGTCCTGCTTTCCGTCTCCAAAGAACGGCAAGAACGGGAGCAATCGCGCAAAGCCGAGCAGGCGGTTGAGCGAGTGGTCGCGCGGGCCGTAGATCCAGGACGGGCGGACGATGCTCCACTCCAGCCCACTGGCCTTGAGGTGCTCCTCCGCCATCGCCTTGTAGCGGAACCAGTGCTTCGGGCCGTCCAGGTCGGCGCCGACGGCGCTGACGTAGACGAAGCGCTTGACGCCAGCCGCCTTCGCCGCGTCGACCTGGTTGACGGTGCCCTGGTAGTCGACCTGCTCGAAGGTCCAGCCGCGGCGCGGCACCTCGACCGGCGAGGAGGGGAACTGCACGGTGCTGATCACGGTGTCGGCGCCGGCCATGGCGGCCGGCAGCGTTTCGGGACGCGTCACGTCACCGTTGCGCGCTTCGACGGAGTCGCCGAAGGCGCGCTGAATCCTGGCGGCGTCACGTCCCAGCACGGCGACGCTCTGCCCCTGTTTCTGCAGCTCAACCACGATGGCCGAGCCCACAAATCCCGTACCGCCGGTGACCAGGATCATGTTGACCTCCCACAGCCTGATAGCGGCGTAGCGCAGGAGGTCGGTTCTGCGTCAGCGCAGGGCCCTGCCCGGCCTGCTGCTACGTCAGGGCTCTAACGCCCGCAACGTACGCTGGCGAGGTCGTTTGTGCAAGTGCGCACGTTCATAAGCTGCTTCTCCGGTCATTGCGAGGAGCGAATAGCGACGAAGCAATCCCACGGGCACCAAGCGTCTCGAAGATCGTGAGATTGCTTCGCTTCGCTCGCAATGACCGCCGAGCTAGCCCAGCGCGGCCAGCGCCGTCTCCACGCTGTCCTCGGGAGTCACGTTGTAGTGCGCGTCGATCACCTTGCCCGCCTCGTCGATGACGAAGGAGCTGCGTGAAATGCCCATCGACTTGTTGCCGTCGCGCTCGCGCTCGACCCAGACGCTGTAGGACTCGGCGATCGAGTGGTCGGTGTCGACCAGCAGCGGAAAAGGCAGGCTGAACTTGGACTTGAAGGCCTGATGCGACTCGACGTCGTCGGGGCTGACGCCGAGGACGACCGAGTTCTTGCCCTCGACGCTGGCGTAGTTGTCGCGGAAGCCGCAGGCCTGGCGCGTGCAACCGGGCGTGTCGTCTTTGGGGTAGAAGTAGAGCACCACACGCTTGCCGCGCAGGTCGCTCAACTTCACACGCTCGTTCTGGTCGTTGAAGGTATCGAAGTCGGGAGCCTGGTCGCCTACGTTGATCTGAGCCATGATTTCCTCAATTCACAAACGCTCTCAAGTCGCTGCCGCTGAATCACGGCACTTATCGCCACGAAGGTGGTCACGCGAGGCTGGCGACCGCCTTTGGGGCGCTGTCGGTCGCCTTGACGTTGTACTGCACGTCGGCAAGCTTGCCTGCGTCGTCGATGACGAAGTGGCTGCGCAGGATGCCCATGTACTTGCGTCCGTACATCGACTTCTCGCGCCAGACGTCGTATTTCTCCGCGATCGCGTGGTCCTGGTCGATTAGCAGCGGGAAAGGCAGCTCGAACTTCGACTTGAAGTTCTGATGCGACTTCGCACTGTCAGGGCTGACGCCGAGGACGACCGCGTTCGCGTCCTCAATTTGCGGGTAGCTATCGCGGAAGGCGCAGGCCTGGGCCGTGCAGCCGGACGTGTTGTCCTTGGGATAGAAGTAAAGCACCACGCGCTTGCCGCGCAGGTCCTTGAGGCTGACGTTTTCACCGGCCTCGTTCACGGTCTCGAAATCGGGCGCCTGCTCACCGACTTTTAACTCACTCATTGGACGCTCCTAATCCAAATGCGCGGGGCGCCTACGATTCTAGGCCAGCAAAGGGGTCCGCCGGTAGGTCGAACCAGGGAGAAGCAATGTCGGTCACGAAAGACGGGACTCCGCGCGTCTTCCGATCCGCAGCCAAGCGGCGGCAAAGCCATTTCAGCTCGGCAGGCCAGACTGGCATGTCCGGAACCTTCACCAGCGGAACCCATTGGAAGTTCTCACGCCCCTGTTCTGGGCGGGGCACAGCCAGAGGCACCTCTGGTGTAGCGTGTAGGAAAATCTCTAAGCCGAACCCATAGTCGCTCGTTGCATCGCTGCCATGCACCACCGTCACGAAGTCATCTACCTCTCGTGATGCGTACCTCGGCACGACCCACTCGCGCAAGAAAGCGACGCTATCAACCGTCACAGCGATACCGGTCTCTTCCAACACCTCTCGTTTGGAGCAGTCGGCCAGAGACTCATTGGGCTCGAGCCCACCGCCAGGGCAGGTCCAGCCTTGCTCATCGTCGGGAGATGGTTCAAGGAGGATGTGGCCCTGCGAGATAACAATCGCCCTTGTACGGATGTTGTCGTAGATGTTGTGGTTGAAGACTGACACGGCCGCGACAGTATGGCAGAACCGGAACAGGTAGCTGCTAAGCTTCGGGCGTGATAGTCACCGTGCGCGCCCCCGCGACTACCGCGAACCTCGGCCCCGGATTCGACTGCCTCGGCCTGGCGCTGGACATCTGGACTGTCGTCACGGTGGAGACGGGCAAGCCGAACGACGGGCCGGAGCACGGGCTGGGCAGGCTGGTCTACCAAGGTGTACAAGCCGCGTTCGAGAGCGTCGGCGCGCCGCCGGAGGTCAAGATCGAGGCCGACGGCGGCATACCGATCGCGCGCGGCCTCGGCGCCAGCGCCGCCCTGCGATCGGCCGGTTTGCTGGCCGGGAACGCCCTGCTCGACAACTTGTATGACGTCGAGACTCTGCTGGCGCTGGGAACGCGGTTGGAGGGGCACTGCGACAACGTGTCGCCGTGCTTGCTGGGCGGCTTTCAGGTCAACGCCCGCGCCGCCGGCGACGCGGTGCTGCACCAGCAGGCGGCGCTGCCAGACGACCTGCAGGTCGTCGTCTTCGTGCCAGACTTCGAGATGCCGACCCAGGAATCGCGACGCAAGCTGCCGCGTCAGTTCAGCCGCGAGGACACGGTGTTCAACCTGAGCCGCGCGGCGTTGCTGGTCGCGGCGCTGGCGGCGGGCAACTACGACGCGCTGGATGAGGCGACGCAGGACCGCATCCATCAGCCGGCGCGCTCGCAGATATTCCCCGGCTTGGTCCCGATCATGAGCGCGGCGAAGGAAGCCGGCGCGGCTGCGGCTTACCTCTCGGGTGGCGGCTCGACGGTGGCGGCCCTCGTGCGCGGTGACGCGAGCGAGCGCGTTGGGCGCCTGATGACGCAGGCGGCGCTTTCCAGAGGCTTCAGCGGTCGCAGCATCATCACGAGGCCGACGGTAAAGGGCGCGCACGTCACATGAACTGGGTCGTGGTTGACTGTTTCGGTTGAGGCCGCGAGGATTGACCCTCACAAACGGGCAACATAAAACGCAGCGCGCGACGGAGTGGAAGGTGAAGACCGATGAATTGGTACTTTGAGGTCCTCAGAAAGTATGCGGTGTTCGAGGGCCGGGCCCATAGGACCGAGTTCTGGATGTACACCTTATTCAACTTCGTCATCTCGATAGGCTTGACCATACTCGGAGCTGCGGCTGGCGTGGTCTGGCTTCAACTCTTGTACGGTGTCGCCGTTTTCATCCCTGGCATCGCTGTCGGCGCCCGTCGGCTTCATGACACCAACAGAAGTGGTTGGTGGCAGCTCATTGTTGTGATTCCCATTGTTGGATGGATCGTCCTGATCGTGATGTTTGCCGAGGAAGGCCACCCAGGCACGAATCAGCACGGTCCGAATCCCTGGGGCAAGGGTCTTTCGGAAGAGAAGACTACGGATCAGCGCCTACGGGAGCTAGATTCCCTCCATAACCGTCAGCTGATCTCGGAGGAGGAGTACCAGGAAAAGCGGCGGGAGATCCTCGAAAAGGTATAGGTTACCGAATTCTCCGGAACCGGCGCCGCGCCTTAATATGAGCGCGTGGCGCTGGTAGTTCAGAAGTACGGTGGTTCCTCGGTGGCGGACGCGGAGCGCATCCGCGCCGTCGCGCAGCGCATCCTCGCGCGTCGCGAGGCCGGTGACGATGTCGTCGCGGTGGTCTCCGCGATGGGCGACACGACGGACGACCTGCTGGCGCTGGCGCAACAAATCAGCGTGGCGCCAAACGAGCGCGAACTCGACATCCTGCTCTCGACCGGCGAGGCGGTCTCGATGACGCTGATGGCGATGGCGCTGCACGAGCTCGGCGTCGAGGCGGTCAGCTTGACCGGCGCTCAGGCCGGATTACGCACCGACTCGGTGCACCAGCGCGCCCGCATCCTCACCATCGAGCCGGAGCGTATCCGTCGCGAGGTGGCGGCTGGCCGCATCGTGATCGTCTCCGGCTTCCAGGGCATCACGGAGGAGCTAGAGGTGACGACGCTCGGCCGCGGCACGTCGGATCTGACAGCCGTGGCGCTGGCCGCGGTCCTGGAGGCCCGCTGCGAGCGCTATACTGACGTCGACGGCGTTTACACGGCGGATCCGCGGGTTGAGCCCAAGGCACGCAAGCTGCTGGAGATCTCTTACGAAGAGATGCTCGAGATGGCCAGCCGCGGCGCCAGGGTGATGCAACCGCGCGCCGTCGAGATCGGCTCGGTTTACAACGTACCCATCTACGTCGCCTCCAGCTTTACGGAGCGCGACGGCACTTTAATCCACGGAGGCGTCACTATGGAATCATTCAAACGCGTGCGCGGCATACCGCATGACATGGACGTCGCGAAGATAACCCTGCGTCACGTTCCGGACCGTCCCGGTATCGCTGCCCACGTCTTCGAGCCGCTGGCCGAGGCGCAGGTTTCGGTCGACGTGATCGTGCAGAACGCCTCCGCGGATGGGTCGACGGACCTCACGTTCACGGTCTCGAAGAGCGACCTCGGCAGGGCGCAACCCCTGGTGGAACAGATAGCCCGCGAGATTGAAGCCGGAGAAGTCGCCACCGACGATCAGGTAGCGAAGATAAGCATCGTCGGTACCGGGATACAAAGCGCGCCGGGCTTCGCGGCGCGCATGTTCCGCTGCCTGTCAGACGCCGGCATCAACATCGAGATGGTTTCGACGAGTGAGATCCGGATCACCTGCATCGTGCGCGCCGAGCGAGCGGAGGACGCGGTGCGCGCGCTGCATGCCGCCTTCGAGCTGGAGCACGCCGACCCTGCGGAGCTGGCCTAGCCGAAGATCAGCTTTTCGCCAATGTAGGCCAGGAGCAGGCCGCGTACTATTTTGCCGGGTGTCACCGCGCCGATGAACTTCCAGAATGGGTAGCGCGTTGCCCCGGCGGTCCATCCGGCGACCTCGAACAGCGGGTTTGGGATGACAGATAGCGCGAACAGGGTCGGCATCCCGAAGCAGGCCATGAGCCGGGTTATGCCGTTTGTCAGGCGTCGAATCATCGGCGCGAACCGCGAAGGAGCCTTGATGTCCTCCTTACGCGCGATGACCGCGGCTGCCATACCGGCCACGTAGGCGGTCACTTCTCCGATCGCCATGCCAAGCCCACCCAGTACCCCCACCCAGAAGGCACTTAGAGAGCCGGCGCTGCTGACGATCAACGCCTGCGCCGCCGCGGTCAGGCCGGGAACCGGAATGAAAAGGGTCGCAGTGCTGGCGAGATTGGCGAGAAACACGCCCGCGTAGCCGAAGTCGCCAAACCAGGTTTCGGTCGCGTCTTCGGCGCCCCAGGTGAAGTAGAGCAACGTACCGGATGGAATAAGAACCACGATGAAGACGAGAGCGGCCAGCAGCAAGCGGCCGAGCGTCGAGGATGGCGCCTTGGCCATGAGCCACACGTAGACACGCACAGCCCCGCGGCCGATCGCCGAGTCCTCGATATCTTCGAGGACGTGTTCGGCGGCGTCCGCTACTTCGTGGGGAAGCTCAGCGATCTCGTGCGGCAGCTCCGAGATCTCTTCCCGTATCTCGTCAGCCAGTGAGTGATCGTGGCCGTGCTCGGGGCTCTTGTCGTCTTCGGAGTCGGTGTGTGGTTGCGAGGGAGGGTCAGGACGCTGCGTCGTCGTCTGCCTCGAATCCCTCGAAGTCGAGCTCATCGGGCGGGATCGAGACAACGGACGTCACGCCGTCCACCTTCTCCGTCAAGATGCGCTCGATGCCGAGTCGCAGAGTCAGCATGCTCATGGGGCAGCCGTGGCAGGTGCCCACCATCTGCAGCTTGACGACGCCGTCTTCGCCGACGTCGACGATGTTGACGTCGCCCGCGTGCGAGTGAATGTAGGGACGGATCTCGTCCAGCGCCTTGTCGACGCGATCGTAAAGGTCGTTCACGGCGCTCATGGTAGCACGATCCTACTGGGTCACCGGTTCGGGATCGCCGAACTGATCGCGCAGGAAATTGAGGATATTCCAGCGATCTTCCTCGCTGATCGAGTCCTCGAAGGCGGGCATGACGCCGCTAAGACCCTTCGTAATTACGCCGAAGAAAAACTGATCCGGGTGAAACGGAATGTGGTCGTAGAGGTTGGCGGGTGGAATCGATAGCGATGAGGCGAGCGGACCGTCGCCGCGTCCCGTTTCGCCGTGGCACTGCATGCAGTCGCGCATGAAAAGTGTGCGTCCCCGCTCGATCGACGCTTGCGTGGCCTCGAACGGGTTGCTGGCAGAGGCCTCTTCTTCTGAGAGCGGCGCGTCGCTGTGCGTGCCGACGATGTAACCCAGGATGATGCCGACCGCGACCAGCAAACCTAGCGACATCAATGGCCTCATCTGGGTCACCGGTAGGCGATAGGCGGCCTCTTCCACAGCCCAGGCCAGGTAGCCGTCAGGGAACCCGCACCTCGGCAGGCTGCCGAGTACGAGCAGCGCCACCGCCACAGCGGAAACGGCCAGCAGCACAGAGACACCGAACGTGAGATCGATTGGCGAATCGAAGCTGCCGCCGATGCGCGCGTCCGAGACTACCGGCGCCAGGGATTGCAGCTCATTTTCGAAGTCGAGCCGCAAGTCGAAGCCCGCGCGGCGACGGATGTTCAGCGTGATCGTCCAGTCGCCCGGCTGCGTAAGAAACGGCCCCTGGCCGACGTAGAACGTGGGTGGGTTGCTGGCGTCTAGCAACAGACGAGAGGGCGATCCGAATCCGCCGGGCTGGACGAACTCGAGGCGCAGCTGCTCCACGGTGTCCGTGGCGCCCGCGAGGTAGACCTCGAAGGTGTTGGCTCCGGGCTCGTTGGGGTCGACACGAATCGTCACGAACAGGCCCTCGGCGTCGGCCGTGCGTACGTAGGTCTCGCCCTGTGGCGGCGTCTCGACGCGGCCGTGTGTCGGCGTCAGCTGCACGAGCAACGCGACGACGGCGAGCAGGACGACGGCGAAGCCGAGCTCCCAGCGGATCGTCTTGTTGAGCTCGGTTTCCAGCTCGCCGATGAAGTCTCGCCGTTGCTCCGTCGTGCGCTGCGCCGTCTCTTGCACCATCTGGGGCCGTAGCAGGTAAGCGTTGCGCAGACCGATCGCGAGCAAAGGGATTAGAAGCAACAGCTTGAGCAGAAGCACCTGCCCATAGGAGATGTCGATCAAATCGCCCAGCGCTCCGACTTCTATCACGGCGTTGACGACGCCGGAGAAGAGCAGCAACGCGACGCTGATAACGGCGATAAGGGAGAAGCGTCGTAGCGCCAGCGCCTGCGCCTGGTAGCGCTCCTCCCCTACGAGATGGCGCCGCGTCCAGGCGAAGTAAAAGGCGAGTATGGCCAGCATGCCGATCCATACGGAAGCGGCGAGCAGGTGAGTAAAGTCCGAGCCGGTGGCCCAGAAGGAACCGCCACCCGCGGCGGCGTGGCTAGAGCTGGCCGCGATTCCGAGGTAGACAGTGAGTCCCGCCAGGGCGCTTACGGCCGCTATGAAACGCCACCTTGATCTGGCGATGAGCAGCGGCAGCATGGCGGCCGGCACGATCAGTACGAGGTGACGCCAGAGCCAGCGCTCGCCCCACTGCGTATCGAGAACTTCACCGAGGCCGGCTCCGATATCGGACGCCTGCAGCTGCAAGTCGGCAAGGCCTACGACGGGGAGGACTACGAACGACGCCACGAGGATGGAAACGGCGCGAGGCTCAAATCGGGCACGAACGCTGGCCGATGCGCCGGGAGTGACGAAGGCGAGGAAGGCCAGCGTACCCACCACGAAGCTGGCAGAGATCAGCAACGCGGCCTTGGCGACGATGCGGCTCGGATCCGCTTCGTCACCGGCGACGGTCGATGAGGTTCCTTCTGGCGGTTGGGCGGCGAGGCTGCCGTCCTGGTTGAGGATCGTAATCGGGTAGGAACCGGTGATGCGGTGGCCGTCCACTGTCGACACGGTTTCCCATTCGATCGTGATGAAACCGGGCGCCAGCTGCGCCAGCGAAACCCGCATCAGCGCCCTGTCAGCGTCGTCGAACTGGACCGTTTCTTCGACGCGATTGCCGTCCTGGTCGGTCACACGTACCGAGCTGAAGCGGCGCTCCAGAGGCTCGCTGAAGAAAAGCGCCAACTCCGTGGGCGGCTCGCGCAGCTGCGAGTTGACCGGTGGGTCTGCCCTGACCAGCAACGCGTGCGCCCTCGCAGGCTCTGTTGGCTCTCGCGCGAAAAAGGCGGCTGCTCCCAGGATCAACGCCAGGAGCAGCCAGCGTAGCTTCATCACGCTAGGCACGGCCTCCCACCAGCTTCATGCCGAAGCCACCGACCACCACGCCGCCGGCGATCGCCAGCACGAGGGTCCAGGCCGGGATGCCGCCGTCGCCGTCATGATCGGAGTCACTTTCGACCTCGGCATCGTCGTTCGGCGCGTGCTCCTCGTCCGCTTTCGGGCACTCCGCCGCTGCGTCCAGCGACTCGCCGTGTTCCAGCGCTTCGTCCGCCGCGTCCTGTCCGACGAAGAAGGCGAAGCAGTCGCTGAACACCTCCCCGTCGGCGTCGTCCAGCGTGCTCCAATAGACAACGTAGCGTCCTTCGCCGAGGCCTGAAGGCAGCGCCACCGACATCTGACGCCGGTCGGCTGAGAGCTCGACGTCGTCTGTCGTTACGTTGGCGCCATCCTGGTCGAGAACTTCGATAAACGACTCCTCTGCGCGTTGGATGTCGCTGGTGAACCAGCCGGTGATTGCCGCCGGAGGGTCGTCCAGCACCGCACCGGGCGCCGGGTCGAAGCGCACGGGCCTGGAGTGAGCTTCGACGCTCCCGGCCAGGATTACGGAACCGAACACGGCGAGCGCCGCGAGGATTGCTAACGGTCTTGTCTTAGGCAAAGTGAACCTCCTGATCGAACCAGCCGAATTGGAAGCGAGCGGACACTCGGCCTCGAAAACGGTGGTCGGGCCGAGTTGCTCGCTAGGCGGCTTGTGGCGGCTCGAAGGGAGGTGTGATGAAAGCGGCTCGCGGCGATAGCGTCGCTGAGTCCTTGAGGCGGAGCGTCAGGATGGCGGATTGCGGCAAAACCATGGGTTGAGCATTCACCGCGAGGGTGGATTCGCCGCTCGTAGAGCAATCACCCGCGCCATGGCAATGCGCCACGTGCGCCGAGCTGCCCTCGACGCCGGCGACGTTGCCGAAATGCGTATTCCAGTGGTCGACGGCGCTGAGCTGGACCAGGAAGGCAACGAGGGCCAACCTTGCGGCCCAGAGCAGGAAAGCACGCGTGCGACGAGAGGGTCCTGAATAGGTCATTTCGAATCTCAGAGAGCGATTTCACGATAACATAAGCTCAGGCCCGGCTACGGGGCCGTTCGGACTATAATCGGGGCAACCCGCCATGTTCACACACCTGCATCTGCACACCGAATACTCCCTGCTCGACGGCTTGACGCGCATCTCGCCGCTCATGGACCGCGTGCAGGAGCTGGGGCAGCAGGCTGTGGCGATGACCGACCACGGCAACCTGCATGGCGCCATCGATTTCTATCGCGAGGCAAAGGCGCGCGGCATCAAGCCGATCATCGGCGTCGAGGGCTATGTCGCGCCGGGCTCGAGGTTGTCGCGCGAGCCGGGCGATAACCAGCCATACCATCTGACGATGCTGGCGCGAAACATGACCGGCTACCGTAATCTCCTCAAGCTTGTCACCGGATCTCACCTGGAGGGCTACTACTACAGGCCGCGCATGGACCGCGAGCTGATGGAGAAGTACGGCGAGGGCATCATCGTGCTCTCAGGTTGTCCCTCCGGTGAGCTGCACCGCTACATCCTCGATGGCCGCATCGAGGACGCGAAGGCCACGATCAACTGGTACCGCGACGTCTTCGATGGCTACTACCTGGAAGTGCAGGGCCACGAGCTGCCGGAGTTCGCTCAGGCCAAGAAGACGATCGTCGAGCTATCGCGCGAGATGGACGTGCCGCTGGTCGCGACCAACGATTCGCACTATCTGCGCATCGAGGACCACGACAGCCACGACCTTCTGCTCTGCATCGGCACGAACGCCACGGTGCAAGAAGAGAAGCGCATGAAGATGTCGGACCCCTCCTACCACGTGCGGTCCGAGGAAGAGATGCGCGCGGCGCTTGCTGACCTGCCGGAGGCAATCGATAATACATGGACGATCGCGGAGCAGTGCGAGCTGGAGCTCGAGTTCGGCAGATTGCACATGCCGGACCCCGACCTACCGCCGGGCGTCTCGGCGGAAGCACACCTGGAGAAGCTCTGCTGGGAGGGGCTGAAGCGCAGAATGCCGCAGGCTGACGCGGATGCAGAAGATCGCCTGCGTTACGAACTGAACGTTATCGAGCAGACCGGATTCACCAACTACATCCACATCGTGCGCGAGATCGGCGAGTTCGCGCGGTCGCGGGAGATTCGCATGGGCGTACGCGGCAGCGCTGCCGCCAGCCTGGTGCTTTACTGCCTCGGCATCACCGACATCGACCCTCTGAAGTCGAACCTGGTTTTCGAGCGATTCCTCAACCTGGAGCGCCCGGAAGCGCCGGACGTCGACTTCGACTTCGCCGACGACCGCCGCGAGGAGGTGCTGCGCTTCACGGCCGACCGCTACGGTAGCGACCGGGTAGCGCAAATCATCACCTTCGGGACGCTGGGTGCCAAGGCAGCCGTGCGTGACACGGGCCGCGCCCTCGGCATGGGTTACGCCGACACCGACCGCGTGGCGCGGTTAATTCCGAACGCGCTGCACATGACCCTGGAGCGCGCGCTGGGCGAGAACGCCGAGTTGCGCAACGCATACGAAGCCGACTCACAGGTTCGCAACCTGGTCGACCAGGCTCAGCGTCTTGAGGGTGTGGCGCGCAACGCCAGCACGCACGCGGCCGGCGTCGTCATCAGCCGCGAGCCGTTGGTCGAGCACCTGCCGTTGGCGCGCCCGGCGCGCGGCGACCAGCAGGCGATGCCGACCACTCAGTACGCCATGGAACCGGTCGCGGCGATCGGGCTGGTCAAGATGGACTTCCTTGGCCTCTCAAACCTGACGATCCTGCAGCGCGTCGTCGATCTGATCGCGGACCGACATGGCGTCACCGTCGACCTCGAGAACCTGCCGGACGGCGACGAGAAGACGTTCTCGATGCTGAGCAGCGGCGAGACGTTTGGCGTCTTCCAGCTGGAATCGGCGGGCATGCGTCGCGCGATGACGGAGCTCAAGCCCACCGGCGTTGACGACCTGGCAGCGCTGGTGGCGCTCTACCGTCCTGGCCCGATGCAGCACATCGGGACGTTCTGCCGTGCCAAGCACGGCCTCGAGCAAATCGCTTATCCGCACGATGACCTGGCCGACATCCTGGACCAGACCTACGGCGTCATCGTTTACCAGGACCAGGTCCTCAAAATCGCACAGAAGTTCTCCGGCTACTCGCTCGGCGCTGCCGACATCATGCGCAAGGCGATGGGTAAGAAGATTGCCGCCGTGATGCAGGCAGAGCGCTCGCGTTTCGTGAGCGGGGCGTTGGAGAAGGGATACACGCAGCGAGACGCCGACCGGGTGTTCGAGCTGATTGAGCCGTTCGCCGGCTACGCTTTCAACAAGGCACACTCTTACGCCTACGGCACGATCGCCTACCAGACAGCATGGCTCAAGGCGAACTACCCGGAGGAATACCTCACCGCCGTCCTGATCCAGGCCGACAGCCATCCCGCGGGGTCGTTGGAGCGCGTCGCGCAGGCTTACAACGAATGCGTTCGCCTCGGCATCCCGGTGCTGCCGCCGGACGTCAACCAGAGCAGTGTCAATTTCACACTCGAAACGATGCCGGACGGCAAAATCGCCATCCGCTACGGCCTCTCGATGATCAAGAACGTGGGCGAGGGAGCGGCGGAGGCGATCATCGAGTCGCGTGAGCTGGCTGGCGGGGCGTTCGACTCGTTGGATGACTTCAGCCGCCAGCTCAACACGCGCAACGTCAACAAGCGTGCGCTGGAGAGCCTGATCAAGACCGGCTGCCTCGACTCGGCGGCAGGAACCAACGAGGCTCGCGGTGCCATGCTGGTCAACCTCGACCGCATCATGGGCATCGCCCAGAGCGCACTGAAGCTCAAGGAAACCGGCCAGACGACGATGTTTGACCTCTTCGGTGATGAGGTTGCGACCCCGTTGGCCGGTCTCGACCTGGAAGGGACGCCGATCCCACGGGCCGAGGTATCGTCCTGGGAGAAGGAGCTGCTCGGCGTTTGGGTATCGGAGCATCCCTTTACCGACGCCGCGCCGAAACTGGCGCCCCACGTAACCGCGCTGTGTAACGAGATCACGACAGACTCGATGCCGGAGCTGCCGTCTCAGGGGCGCGACTTCATCATTGCCGGCATCGTCGGCTCGCAGCGGCGCTTGACGACGCGCGACGGCCGCGGCTTCATCGCCGCGGAGGTGCAGGACCTGTCCGGTACGCTGGAAGTTACCGTCTGGCCGGACGTCTACGACCTGACGTCCGACCTCTGGTTGTCCGGCAGCATCGTGCTCTTGAAGGTGCGCGTGCGTGAGCGGGGCGATCGGCTAACGGCCGGCGTGCAAGAGGTGGTGGGTTACACACCCGACTTCGAGCTGCCGTCCTGGGCGACGCCGGAGGCGCTGGCGGACTCGGCCCCGGCGCCGCGTCGCAACGGTCCTTCGACGAGCTCAGGACAAGGCAACGGTTACAAAGCTAACGATGGCAACGGCCAGAGCAACGGCGCACCTGACAGGTCAGAGGTGTATCAGGCTCCTTCAACGCCAATCCCGACCTCCGAACCGCCTGCTGCCTTCGATGAAACGCTGCCGGAAGAGGAGCCGCCTCTGGATGAGCCTTCGATCGCAGAGCCGCCCACTGCATACGAAGCGCCACTACCCGCCGCGCTGCATCTGGAAGTGAGCGAGACCGAGGACGAAGACGCCGACCGCAAGCGCCTCGCGTCGTTGTTCCGCTTGCTGCAGGAGCAACCCGGCTCCGACCGCGTCACGCTGACGATTCATACGCGGGGCGGTCAGTCGATCGAGCTCGCGCTGCCGACCGCGCGTCTGGACGTTACATTGCGCGCGAGCCTGCAAGCGGCGGCAAGCACCGTCGACCAACCTGTCACCTAGGTCTCGCAGTGGCTGGCGATGAACGCGCTGCTTCCTGTCCGAGCTATCGACACGCTACGGGGCGTCGACGAGGCTGCCCGGATCACGTTCGATGCTTGAACTGGCTGGCAGCAGAGTCCGTATTTACCTTCGCTATTCGAGGCTTCATGACAAGGGCCAGACCTTCTTTGGATTACGCGAGGAAGACTTGAGAGCCCTTGAAGGGCCCAGGTCCTCCATTTGTTTCCTTTGGGAAGGCCAAGATGGGCCGTTGCTGCTCCCTTTCGACGAATTCGAGGAAGCCTTCGGCGAAGCCCAACCCGCTTCAGACGGACAGTACAAGGTTCAAGTCTACTTACGAGGCGATGCCACGATTCTCTACGTCGCACGATCAGGCAGGTTCAACGTGGATGCCCATTTCGGGTGGCACCGACTGGAGGAGGCGACGGCGGGCGCTACGGCCCCCCACTATGTCGCATCTCCAAATCCAGACCCTCTTAGCTGCGATTGGAAATGATAGGAAGTTCGACATTTGGGTCCCGATGCACGATCGCGCCGGTTTGGACTGGTCCCTAACGCCTCAGGTTTCGCTCATCGATAAACTTCCAGTTAGTTTCGACCAGGTGCGGGGAATTCTTCAAGAAATCGATGTTGTGTGGATAGAACGTGGTTCAGGCGGTCTGCCGCGGCGTACGAGGTTGAACACTCCACGCCAATCTACTCGGGACTGCTTCGGCTCAACGATATCAGACTCATCAACCCAAAAATCGACCGGCTCACCATCGTTTCGGATGAACCGCGAAGAGTAGCTTTCATGCGTCAGCTCGGGCGTCCGACTTTTCAAGCAAGCAGTCTCAGCAGCGTATGTACGTTCCTGGAGTACTCCGAAGTCTACGAATGGCATCGTCGGCTAAAAGGCGCGCTAACGACGAGGTTATCTTGAAACTCGATGAGAGGAGAAAGGTTCAGTGCCAATATATGTTGCGGTTCTAGGCTTCCAAGGCATAGTCGATGATGTATCGGTGCACCGCACGATGGACAATGCGATGAAGGACGTTGACGGTCACATAACTCCGTCAGGCCTGACAGCCGAGCAGTGGTTTGAGCAGCTGAGGCAAACTAACGAGTACCCCTCTGACAACTATGAACCAACGACATCTACGTCTGTGAGCTTGAGGACTAACAGAAACGAGTCGTTCTAGTAGCGAGTTGTTTATTCGTCGTCCGGGGCGCCGTGGTCGCGGCGCAGGTCCGTTTTGAGCACCTTGCCCATGGGGTTCCGTGGCAACTCGTCGATAAAGGCGATGTAGGCCGGCGTTTTGTAGCTGGCGAGGTGCGTACGGCAGTGCTCACGCAGGTCCTCACGGACCACGCCAGCATCTCGTTTTCTGCCCTCAGGGTTGAGGACAACGACGGCCTTCACCGTCTCACCCCACTCCGGGTCCGGCGCGGCGATCACGGCGGACTCTTCGACAAGCTCGTGCTCGTCGAGGACCATCTCGACGTCGGCGGCGGTGATCTTCTCGCCGCCGCGGTTGATCAGGTCTTTGACACGGCCCGTGATGAAGAGATAGCCGTCTTCGTCGAGATAGCCGATATCGCCGGTGTGCAGCCAGCCGTCCACGATCGCCTCTGCGGTAGCTTCGTCGGCCTTGATGTATTCCTTCATGACGCGCGCGCTCCGGACGCAGATTTCTCCCTCTTCGCCCTGGGTCAACGGTTCGCGCTCGGCGTCGAGGATTGCAACCTCCACGTCGTCCATGGCGCGGCCGACGGAACGCAGGCGGTGCAGCTTCCTGGCGTTCTCAGCGTCGCTTCCGTTGAGGCGGTGGTCTTCCGGCCCGAGGTAAGTCAGCGAAGAGGTGCTTTCGGTCTGGCCGTAGGCGTTCATCAGATCGCAGGTGAAGACCTCGATGGCGCGACAGACAACCTCGTAGGGCATCGGCGCGGCTCCGTACGTGATCAGCTTTAGCGAGCTGATGTCGCGCTTGGCAAAGTGTGGATAGTCCATGAGCCGTTTCAGCATGGTGGGGACGACGAAGGCATGCGTCGCGGACTCGCGCTCGACCGCCTCGAGCCAGAGCTCGGGGTCGAATTGCGGCAGGATGACCAGGGTGCGTCCGCCCCAGATCGAGGAGAGGATGGCGGTGATGCCTGCGACGTGCGCGATGGTGACCGAGAGCAGGGTCTTCTCATGCTCCGCCGATGGGTCTGCGGGCGACATGGTGTTGACGACGTAGAGCGAGAGATTGAGGTAGGTCAGCTCGACGCCCTTCGGCATCGCCGTCGTGCCCGAGGTGTAGATCAGCACCGTGGGTTCGTCTTCATCGACCTCCACGAAGACCTCGTCCTCGCTGGCGCCGTCGATCAGGTCGTCGAAGCTGCGTAGCCCCGCGGAAGCGCGGTCCAGCGTGATGACGTCACGCAGACCCGGCACTTCGCTACGTAGCGACGCGATTAGGTCGAGGTAGCGCTCCTCGGCGAATAGCAGGACCGCATCCGACGTATTAAGCATGAAGCTGAGCTCGTCCTGCTTGGCGCGGAAGTTGATCGGCACGAAGCAGGCGCCAAGCCTGGCGCAGGCGTAGTAGACCTCGACGTAGGCCGTCGAGTTGGTCGCCATGACGGCGACGCGGTCGCCGATGCCTGTGCCCATCGACTGCAGAGCGTTGCTCAGGCGGTTCACGCGGGAAGCCATCTCGGCGTAGGAGATGCGCGTCCTGCCGTCGCCTGAGACGAGGGCGTCACGATCAGGCACGACGGCGCTGCTGATGGTGAGGAACTCGGCTGGGTTCATGAGATGCGGCCCTTCCAGACGCAGGGCCTAGGATACGGCGCGACTTGGCTGAAGGGGAAGCGTCAGCCCGTGAGGCGTTGTCGTAGCCGCGATTCCAGGCGGATCGCCTCCGACAGTGGTAGATCGGCGCCCTCACGTATGGCATCCCGCGCTGCGCGCAACGCGGCCGTGGGCTGCGAGAGCAGACGGCGCGCCAGGGCCTCGGCCTCGGAGTAGAGACGATCGAGCGGGACGACGTTGTCGACCAGGCCGTGGTCAAGCGCTGCGGCTGCTGTGAGCGGTTCGGCAGAGAGCAGCAGGTCGAGCGCCCGCCCGCGGCCGATGCTGCGCGGCAGCGTCTGGGTGCCCCCCGCCGTGGGGATGTAGCCGAGCTTTGCCTCCGGGAGCCCGATAAGGGCATCCTCCGCCGCGATGCGGAAGTCGCAGAGCAATGAGAGCTCGCAGCCGGCTCCCAGCGCGTAGCCGTGCACGGCGGCGATGGTGGGTTTGGCGAAGCGTAGGATGCGACGCCAGATGTCGCGCTCCAGGCGGGAGCGCCGCGCGTCCGTGTACGAAGGCGCCGTGCCGAACTCGGAGATGTCCGCGCCGGCCGAGAACGCGGTATCCCCGGCGCCGCGAAACACGACGACGCCTACGTCATCGTCAGCCTCCGCCGCATCGAGCATCGCCCAGAGCGCGTCGCGCATCTCGAGGTCGATGGCGTTGTGCACCTCGGGGCGGTTGAGCGTAATCCAGGCCACGCCGTCGCGCGCTTCGTAGAGCACCTTGTCGGTCATGTAAGACAGGATAGCGAAAGGACGCCCGCGTGGGCGTCCTTCGGTTCGCGTGTCTGGCGGCAGCGTCATGCCGCCATGCAATGGCTAGCGCCAGTCTGGCTTGCGGATCGCGCTCTTTTGCTTGCGGGCCGTCATCTTCTCCAGGTCGTCGTTGATCTTGGAGGTGAGGACTCGCATTTCCTGGCTGGTAGCGCGCATCTCGTCCGACTTCCAGCGCCGCACTTTAGCTCGGTCGGCGTCTGAGAGCTCGGCTTCGTCGAGCATGCGGCCGATGACGTGGGACATCAGCTCCCAGGCTTCCTCGTTGGCGAATTCGATCTTCATGTCTACCTCTGCTTGATCTCTTCGGTCGAGACGTACCAGCCCTTGCGACGGATCAGCTTCTGGGTGCGCTCGTCGAGTGAGGTGCCCAGCGCCTCATTCAGCGAGACGGTCATCTCCGCCATCTCACTGGTGCCTTCCACCCGGTTGCTGCGCCAGTGCCGTAGCGCGGCAGCGCCTTCGTCGGACAGCTCAGCCTGGTCGAGGACCTGGGAGATGATCAGCGACATGATGGAACACGCTTCGTCGGTATCGAGAATTAGTTGCATTGAGGCTCCCCCTCGGTTGTTTGATGTGAGAGTAATCATAGCCTGCGGCGGGGCTTAGAAAGCAATCGCGGGCCTGTGCGAGCCAGGGCTAATACCCCGGGATCGGGTATTGTCAGCGGCCTTCGAAGCGCGGTGGTCGCTTTTCAAGGAAGGCCTGCACGCCCTCGGCGCGGTCGCGGGTCGTCTGTAGGATGACCGAGAGGTCGAATTCGTAACGCAACGCCTGATCGAGCGATAGCTCCGCGCCATGGTGCACGGCCTCCTTGGCGTAGCGCAGGGCCAGCGGGCCGTGTGCCGCGATACGCCCCGCGAGCGCCTCGGCCTCGTATTGCAGCTGATCGGTTGGGAAGACGCGGGAAACGAGCCCGGTGCGGTGGGCGGCTTCGGCGTCGAGCTCGTCGCCGAGGAGCAGCATGGACGTGGCGACCGAGCGGCCGACGACGCGTGACAGGCGCTGCGAGCCGCCAGCCAGCGGCAGCGTGCCCTGCGAGACCTCGGGCAGGCCGAAGCGAGCATCGGCGGCGGCGATGCGTACGTCGCAGGCCAGCGCGAGCTCGAGCCCGGCACTGAGCGTCGCACCCTGCAAGGCGGCGATGACGGGGGTTGGCAAGGCTGCAATAGGACCGAACGGGTCGAGTGAGAGGTCTTCGGTAGCGTTAATCGAGGACTCCCACCCGGCGCAGAACGCTGGGCCGTCTGACGTGAGCAAAGTCACGCAGACGGCGTCGTTGGCGGCGATCGTCTCGCAGACGTCCGTCAGCTCTCGAAGCATGCGGGCATCGACACGATTCTCGTTTTGGGGGCGCGCGAGCGTGATGCAGGCGATCGACCCGTCGAGTCGCAGGTGTAGGGCGCGAAATTCCATACGGCGTGGGAGGAAGGTTAGCACAGGAGAATCTCAGAATATTGCACGAAATTGCTATGGATCGTGGAACGGTCGCGGCGTTGAGTTGACCCATTAGGCCACGTAAGATGAACGGGCACCATGTCACAAGGACCACGCCCTCCGGCGCCCTCGCCCGAACGCCGCAGACCATCTCGTCCCAGCCTGCGAAGCCAGCTGCTGGTGCTGTTTGGCATCCTGGTGCTGGCGGGAGGCGCCTTTTATATGGCGCTGGTCGTCACGACGCAGGCTTACCCGATTTTCCTCCCCGGTAGCAGCCTCGACATCGGCATCTCGGCGCCGGGTATCAAGGATCCCGAGGCGATCGAGAGCAGCGGCCGGCGCTGGACGTTCCTGGTCATGGGCGTCGACCGGCGGCCCTATGAAGGCGACGCGCCGAGTCGTACCGACACGATGTTCGTCATGACGGTGGACCCGCAAACGCGATCCGCTCGTGCCCTGGCGATCCCGCGCGACCTCTGGGTGGACGTCTATGGGCCCGATGGAGTGTTCCAGCAGCGGATCAATAGCGCCTACGAGCTCGGTGAGGCGATCGAGGAAGGTAAAGGGATCGAGACCGTCGTGACTACGGTCGAGAACCTGCTCAGGATCGAGATCGATCACCATGTGATCATCGACTTCGATGGCTTCAAAGAAATCATCACCTTGCTGGGCGGCGTCGAGGTCGAAGTACCGCAAGGCCTCGGGGTCTACGATCCGTTCTACTCGGAGACGGAGCTCCTGGGTGACTTCTATCCCTGCATCTTCGAGCCGGGCATTTACCAGATGAACGGCAGTCAGGCACTGTGCTACGCCCGCGTGCGCAACAACTCGGATGATCGTGAGCGCATCTTGCGCCAGCAGACAGTCATTGATGCCGTGGTCAGAAAGGCGGCACAACTGAACATACTGGAGTCGCCAGGGACGATACTGCAGCTGTGGCAGCGGTATCGCGAGACGGTGCAGACGGATGTCAACG
This sequence comes from Dehalococcoidia bacterium, assembly GCA_965197795.1. Lineage (GTDB taxonomy): Bacteria > Chloroflexota > Dehalococcoidia > DSTF01 > WHTK01 > WHTK01. The sequence continues at coordinate 3,075,298 of OZ240228.1, forward strand.
ACCTTCAGGCGCCCGGCTTCGCCGGCCTGGGCGCGTCGATCGACCGCAACGCGATCTCCTACCTTTCCCTGGGCGGCGTGACCACAGCCTGGACGACGCTGGAAGGGGCGCAGGTGTTGTTGGCGTCGCCGGAAGGCATCGCGCTGCTGGTGGATGCCTTCACGTCGGACAATCAGCTGGAGGCCGAGGCGGCGGTCATCGAGGTGCAAAACGGCAGCGGGCTGTCAGGCGCCGAGCAGCAAGCTGCCGACCTGTTCACCAGTTTTGGCGTGCCACCGGAGCTGATCTTGCCGCTGCGGGCGGCGCTGCCGGCCAGCGAGACGCAGATCATCGATTTCACCGGCAAGGCGTACACGGCTCAGCGCATCGCGGGCTGGTTAGAGCTGCCGGCGGGCCGGATCCGGGCCGCAACACCGGAGGACGCAGGGCTGCGTACGGCTGCGAGTTCGGACATCGTCGTCATTTTGGGCGCGGACACGGAAATCGACACGGCCTCAGCGCCTTAGGGCGATCTGCCGTTGCTTATACCCGGTCCGAGGATTGACGCCTAGTTAACGCCCGGGTAAACGACTTCCGTCTTGAGCCCGGATAGCTCGAGGCGTGATTCGTAGGCCTTGGGCGCGTCGTCGATTGTGAAGCTGTGGCTGACGATGTGGCGCAGGTCGCCGAGATTAGGCAAGAGCTTTAGCGCCTGTTCGTACTGGGCGATGGTGGCGTTTTGTGATCCCGTGAGGACCAGCTCGTTGTAGTGGATCAGGTTGGGGTCGAGGTCGAGCACCGAATTGGGTGGGAAGCCGCCGAACAGGTTGATGCTGCCCTGCTTGCGCACGCCTTCCAGCGCCGGTTTGACCGCTGGCACCGCGCCGGTGGAGACGACGGCGACGTCTGCGCCCTCGCCGTTGGTTAGCTCTCTTGTGCGCTGCACGACGTCCGTCGTCATCGGGTCGATGACTTCGATGGCCCCGAGCTTGCGGGCCCAGCCGCGGCGGCCCTCGTCAGGCTCGCTGGCGATGACGCTCGCGCCGAGAGCCTGCGCTACGACGAGGTGCATGAGGCCCATGGGCCCGCCGCCGATCAGTAGCATCGTGGTGCCGGCATCGACGCCGAGCAGGTCCATCGAGTTGAAGACGCATGACGTCGGCTCCAGCAGCGACGCGAGATCGAGCGGGATTTCGTTTGGCAGCTTGAAGACGTGACCGAGTCGAACGATCGGCTCCGGCACCAGGACGTATTCGGCGAGCCCACCGTTCTCGTCGTAGCCCAGCGTGATGCGCTTGGGGCAACGATTGCGCTTGCCGACGCGGCAGAAGCTGCACGAACCGCAAGCGATGATGGGGCAGAGCGAGACGTGATCGCCGACCGCGATGTCGCCGACCTCGTCACCGACCTGGGCAACGACGCCGGAGATCTCATGGCCCGGCACGACGCCCTGTTTGGCGTACTTCTCGCCCTTGAAGACGCGGACGTCGGAGTGGCATAGACCCGCAGCGGCGACACGCAAGACGATTTCGCCGCAGCCCGCTTCCGGCACGGGCATATCGATGACCGCAAGGTCGCCTGGGGCGCGAAAGACGCAGGCTTTCATGGTCAGGACTTACGGGTGCGGCGAGGCGCCGGCTTCGCGTCGTCCTTCTTGGCGGTGGTTCGACTACGACGGACGGGCTTCTTCGCCGGCTCTTCGGCGGGTGCCGAGGTGGCCGCCGAAGCGACGGCGTTGGCGGTCGCCAGATTGAAGCGCTTGAGGAGTCGAGACTTGCCGCGCGAGGCCGCGTTGTCGTGCACGACGTTCTTCTGCGCCGCACGGTCCAGCGCGCTCACAGCGGCTCGAACGGCTGCCTCGGCGTTCGCCGGGTCAGACTCGATGGCGGCGATGGCTTTATTGAGGAGCGTGCGGGTTTGGCTCTTGACGGAGCGGTTGCGGTCGCGGCGTTCGAGTGACTGGCGCCAGCGCTTGATGGCGGACTTGCTGTGAGCCAAGGCGATCTCCTGTTGGTTCGGATCTACCAGGAAATCGTAGCCGAACCTGGGGCCTGTGTCTAACAAAATCTGGCTGTAGCAGACGCGATGGTAATGTCAGGCCGTGGAGAGCGATCGCGGTACCTGGCAGTCGTCCAGCTTGACGGTCGCGGCGTTGATCGTCGCGGCGGGCTTTCTCGGTAGCCGGCTCCTGGGTCTGCTGCGTAGCGTGATTATCGCCGAGGCGTTCGGCACGGAGCCGGAGCTGGACGCCTACTGGGTCGCTTTCCGGCTGCCGGACCTCGTGTTTCAGTTGCTGGCCGGTGCGACGCTGGCCAGCGCGTTCATCCCGACCTTCGCGGGCGTGCGAACGCGGGGCGGCGAAGCCGCGGCCTGGCGGCTGGCGTCTAGCGTGCTGAACATCGTCCTGCTGGCCACCCTTGCGTTTGCAGTCGTCGCGTTTCTGCTGGCGCCGAAGCTGGTGCCGTGGTTGGCGCCGGGCCTGGGTGAGGAGACAGGCCGCGAGGCTGAGCTCAACGACCTGGCGGTGGACCTGACGCGTGTGATGCTGATCTCGCCGGTGCTGTTCGCGGTCAGCGGCATGTTCATGGGCATCCTCAACGCGCGACGTCACTTCTTGGTGCCAGCGCTGGCGCCGATGTTCTACAACCTTTCGATTATCGTCGCGGCGCTGGTGTCGACGGACGTCAACGCGCTGGCGATCGGTGTCGTGGCGGGGGCCGCTTTGCATCTGGCGGTACAACTGCCCGACCTGCGCAACGCCGGCATGACCTACCGGCTCGTCGCCGACTGGGGCGACGACGCGGTGCGCGAGGTGGGACGGCTGATGGCGCCGCGCATGCTGGGTCTGGCCGCGACGCAGATCAACTTCTACTTCGTCGGCATCTTCTTCGCCTCCACCCTGGGTGTGGGGGCGATCAGCGGCCTGAGCTTCGCCTGGCTGATCACGATGACGCCGCTGGGCATCATCGGCATGGCGATCTCGACCGCGGCATTTCCGACCCTGGCCGAACAGGCGGCGCGCGACGACGCAGCGGGCATGTCCGATACGCTGGGACGGGCGCTGCGATTGATCGTCTTCCTCAGCCTGCCGGCTGGCCTCGGCCTGGCGTTGCTCTCGACGCCGCTGGTCGTCGTCCTGCTGCAACGCGGCGCCTTCGATGTCGAATCCACGCGAATTACGGCGCAGGCACTGCTGTTCTACGCGCCGGCGCTTGTCGCGCACAGCGGCATCGAGATCTTGAGCCGAGGCTTCTACGCGCTGGGCAACACGAAAACGCCGGTAATGTTCGCCGTGGCGTCGATGCTGATCAACGTGGCGCTGGCGGCGGCTCTGGTGAGAGCGCTGGAGGTACGCGGCCTGGCGCTGGCGCTGTCGATCGCCACTGCGGTGGAGTTCCTGGCCCTATACGTGGCGGTTGGGCGACGCGTGCCGGGTTTGGTCGCCACGCCGATACTGGCGTCGTTGGGCAAGATGGCGACCGGCAGCGCGGTCATGGCTGGTGCGGCGGGAGCGGTGTACGTGCTGCTCGATCGGGGCTTGAGGTTCGACATCGAGAGTGGGTTAGAGGCGCTGGCGGTCGTCGCAACGGCTTCGGCGGCAGGCGGGGCCGTCTACCTCGCCGCGACGGCCGTGCTGGGCCTGGAGGAGCCGCGCGTGCTACTGCGGCGTCTGAGGCCAGGCTGGATTCGGGGTCAGATGTAGTGCGCCTAATGGCGCATTCGTCTATGCTTTATAAGGTATGGAAGTCTACTGGCTGGGCCACAGTTGCTTCCGCTTGCGCGGCCGCGACGCCACCGTCTTGACCGACCCCTGTCCTCCGACCACGGGCTACAAGATCGGCAAGGTCAACACCGACATCGTCACGATCAGTCGGGACCACCCGGAGAGCAGCCATCGAGCCGCGGTCGCGGGTCAAGCGCGCTTTCTCGATGGCCCCGGGGAGTACGAGATCGCCGGCGTGCTGATCACGGCGGTGGACACCGATCGCGCCGACCGCGATGACGGACACAGTCGCAACCTTTCCTTCGTCATCGAGATCGACGACATCAAGGTGTGCCATCTGGGCGACATCCAGCGCGTGCCGGCCGGTGACGAAGTTGAGGGGCTCGCCGGCATCGACATTTTGCTGGCGCCGGTAGGCGGTGGGCGCTTCATGGCTGCAGAGAAGGCGGCGGAGATCGTCAGCCTGCTGGAGCCGAAGATCGTCATACCGATGCTGTACAAGACCGACGCTTCCAAGGGTGACTTCGAGGCCGTGGACCACTTCATCAAGGAGATGGGAACTGAGGCGAAGGCCCCCGAGCAGCGTCTTAACATCGCGAAGTCGGGGCTGCCGGACGATATGACGCTGACGCTGCTGTCGTACCGCGGCGCCTAAGGCGCCAACTCGAATCAGCTTCCGTTTCAGGCACTCATAATCCAGGAATAGGCTGGACGCGCCCTGTGCCCGCTGGAACCCCGACGCCGGCGTACACGTGATTACGCCCTGACTCTTCGTTGCTCAGAACGACAACAGGTGGCGCTCTTTAAGGCGCGTCGCGATGCGCAGCAGGGGAACCGATGCAGAGCGTCTGACCGGGCTTACGGCAGGTAGGCGAGGGGGTCGACGATGCTGCCGAGGTAATTCACCTCGAAGTGGAGGTGCGGGCCGGTGGAGTAACCGGTGCTGCCGCCGTAGCCGAGCAGCTGGCCAGCTTCAACGTATTGGCCCTGGCCCACCGCGATGCCGCTAAAGTGGGCGTAGAGCGTCTGGAAGCCGTCGCCGTGGTCTATTACCACGTAGTAACCGTAGGAGCAGCACGGGTTACCGCCAGCGAAGGTGACGGTGCCCGCCTTCGCCGCCGCAATTGGTGCTCCATCGTTGCTGTAGAGGTCGATGTCGATGCCGAGCGGGTGGCCCGGGCTGTAGTAGCTGGAGATTGGGCCTGAAGCGGGCCAGATGAAGCCGAAGCCCGACCTATCGCCGCCGGCTACGATCTGCGGCCCTGGAAGCAGGCCGTCGTCGCCGGTGCCGGGTGGCGAGAAACGGGTCGGGTTGGGGATTAGCAGCTCGTCGCCGATGTTGAGCACGTCGGCGTCCGTGATGCCGTTCTCGATCAGGATGTCTTCCATCTCGACGCCGAAGCGATCGGTGATGTCGATCAGGGTCTCGGCGCTGAGGACGGTGTGGATGACACTGTTGCCGCGCGGGATGCGCAGCTTCTGGCCGGGCTGAATGAAGTCGTCAGCGCTGACGACTTCGGGCCGGTTGCTCTGGACCAGAAGTTCCCAGTTCTCAACAACCAGGAGTCCGTCTTCGTCGAAGATGTTGTCCAGGCCGAACTGGACGGCGATGCTGGAGAGCGTGTCTCCAGGCTGGACCTCGTAGACACAGTAGTTGTCGCTGACGCTGGTGTCGCAACCGAAGCTCGTCAGCAGGAGTGGCGAGAGCTCGTCGGCGCTGCGAGAGCGTTCCGGAGCCAGGAGCTCATCGTCGGATTCGATATTGGAGGAGGCCAGCACCTCTGCCTGCTGAATGTCACCCGCGGCGAGGAGCCCGGCGCTATCGTTGCGGGCGGCAAGCCCCGCGGCGACTAACGGCTCATTGTCCTCGGCGCTCAAGGTGGTATTGAACGCGGAGGTGATGGAGATACCGGCTTCGGTGATGGTGACTCTCTTGAGGGCCTGGCCGGTGTGTCGTTCGGTGAGGGCGCTGGAGTAGGTAAGGTCCTGCGCCGGGTTAATCAGGGCGCTGACGCGGTGCGGCGTAGATTGGGGTACGAGCGCCGCATACATGGCAGCCGCAGCGACGAAAAGGATGATCGATACGTGAACCACCGGCCGTCGGATGCCGCCGCTGGTCCTCTTGGGCGTCTGAGCCATGGTTTTGAGCGCGCGTCGCTCCCTGGGGCCTAACGAAATACGACGACCTCCGTGTTGCGATTAGGCGGACGTTGCCAACGCCCTCCACCCCTGACTCGACCCGGTTACTCGCGAATTACCTGGCTGCATTCTACACTGCGGTTTCTACGTAACCCCTTATTCGGGCGTTTCAAAACCATCGAAAATGCTGAATTTCACAAAGTCGATCAGAGTGCTGCTTTGCATCCGTCTCCGCCCATTGACAGTGGTAACCGCCGAAAAGATGATCGCAGCACCGTAGAACTGATGGAGTGGACAATGATGGCTGTGACACTGGAGCCAGTCACCGCGGATAACCGGTTTGAAGCCGAGGCGCTCGAAGTGGCGGAGGACCAGCGCCGGTTTCTGGATACAACTTCCATTAGCGAATTCCTGGCAGATGCGCCGTCTTACGCAGCATTTCAACCACACCTAATTCGTGCCGACGGCCTCCCTGTAGGCCTCGTCAGCTTCGGCTATCTGCCGGAGGAGCGGCTGAAGTTTTGGGTTCCGTTGCTTATCATCGATCGTCGCAATCAAGGGCAGGGTTATGGCAGAGCCGCGATGCAGATCGTGATTGACGAAACGCAAAGGACAGAGCCGGAGTGCCGCGGTATAGGTCTTAGCTACAAGCCCGCGAACCTGGTAGCGAAACGCTTGTATGCGTCCCTAGGCTTTGTGCCGGCTGATGAGAAAAAAGGTGAAGTGCGGGCCTGGCTGAGTTTCGAAGCGGGCTAGGACGCGGCGCTGCTGGGCTTCAGCGAAGCGAGGAACTCGATGTTGTCGTGCGAGCGGCCCAGCGAGTCGAGCAGGCGCTCGGTGGCCTCGGTCGGGTTTGCGGAGTTGGCGGCGAGCATCGCCGTCATGCGGCGCGCCAGCCAGACCTTGGTCAGCGTGTCCTCGTCCAGCAGCAATTCCTCCCGGCGGGTGCTGCTGCGTGAGACGTCGATCGCGGGGTAGATGCGACGCTCGGCCAGGCGGCGGTCGAGGTGCAGCTCCATGTTGCCGGTGCCCTTAAACTCTTCGTAGATCACCTCGTCCATACGGCTGCCGGTGTCGATCAGGCAGGTGGCGATGATCGTGAGGCTGCCGCCCTCGTCCGTGTTGCGGGCGGCGCCGAAGAAGCGCTTCGGCGGATAGAGGGCGATCGGGTCGATACCACCCGAGAGCGTACGGCCGGAGGGCGGCATCGAGAGGTTGTAGGCCCGGGTCATGCGCGTGATGCTGTCGAGCAGGATGACGACGTCTTTGCCGCCCTCGACGAGGCGCTTGGCGCGCTCGAGGGCCATCTCGGCGACGTGCGCGTGGTCCTCGACGGGCTCGTCGAAGGTCGAGGCGATGACCTCGCCGTCGACCGACCGCTTCATGTCGGTGACCTCTTCCGGCCGCTCGCCGATGAGCAGGACGATGAGGTGCAGGTCATCGTGGTTGTAGGTGACGCCGTGGGCGATGTTCTTGAGGATGAACGTCTTGCCGGCTTTCGGCGGCGAGACGATGAGACCTCGCTGGCCGCGACCGATCGGTGAAATCAGGTCAATGACGCGCTGCGACAGGTTGTCTGATGACGTTTCGAGCGCGATGCGCTCGTCGGGGAAGACAGCTGTGAGCTCCTCGAAGTGCGGCCGTCGCCTGGCCTCCTCGGGGTCGAGCGCGTTGATCGCTTCGACGCGCAGCAGGCTGAAGTACTTCTCCGTGTCCTTCGGGGCGCGCACCGTGCCGGTGACGTAATCGCCTGTCCGCAGGCCGAAACGCCGCACCTGAGACTGCGAGACGTAGACGTCTCTGACGCTTGCCAGGTAATTCTCACCGCGCAGGAAGCCGTAGCCGCCCTCGTCGAGGATCTCGAGCACGCCGGCGCGGAAGACCTGGCCTTCACGCTCGGCCTGGGCCTCGAGGATGCGGTAGATGTAATCCTGTTTTCGGCGCGTCCACTGGCCCATCTCCAACTCAAACCGGTTGGCGACCAGTTCCAGCTCCTCGCGAGAAAGGCTCTCGAGCGTGGCAACGTCGAAACGCGTCTGTTCTACAGTGGTCATTCAGTGTTCCGTGACAAGGCTTTGTAGTAGCGGGGAGGCGGCATGAGCAGCCGTCTGGATGAGGCATCCCTTGCGGAAGACAAGAATAGCATGTCGTTCAATAAAAGCAACCTTGATTGCTACACCGACGAGTATTTGTGCGAATCGGCAAGGAATCTCTCAATACCTATATCGGTCAATGGATGCTTAACCATAGCCTGCAGGACGTTCCAGGGCAGGGTTGCAACGTGAGCCCCAGCGATTGCGGCCTGGGTTACGTGGGTCGGCAGGCGAATGCTGGCCGCCAGTACCTGCGCCGATAGGTCGTAGTTTTCGAAGATCTCGACCGACTGGCGGACGACTTCCATCCCGTCCATGCCCATGTCGTCGATGCGTCCGACGAACGGGCTGATGTAGGTGCAGCCGGCCAGCGCCGCAAGCAGCGCCTGATTGGCGGAGAAGACCAGCGTCATATTGATCTTGATGCCTTCTTTGGCCAGCGTTGAGGCTGCCTCGAGACCGACCGCGTCGATCGGGATTTTGACCACCACGTTGGGATGCCAGGCGGCGATCTCTTGCCCCTCTATGAGCAGGCCTTCGACGTCACGCGAGGTGCACTCGGCGGAAACGGGTCCGTCGATGAGCTCGCAGATCTCGATCACCTGGTCACGGTACGTGCCGGAGCCAGCCTCTTTAGCCATTAGCGACGGGTTGGTGGTGACGCCAGCCAGGACGCCCATCTTGTGGGCGGCGCGAATTTCGTCGATGTTTGCCGTGTCGAGGAAGAGACGCATCTACTGCCTCCTTTAACGCTTTTACAAGCTCAGGGTTAATCGCTGAGCGGCGCAATTTGTGCGGGTTGTGTCCCTGGCTCTGCCTGTCTAGCTACGAACCTGGAGTCGCAACCGGCTCTTCTGCCGCCTTCGATGCGGCAATCTGGGTGCGGTCTCTGGCGGCGCGAACCAACTCGCGAAACAGCGGATGGGCATGATCAGGCCGGGAGCGGAATTCCGGGTGGAACTGCGTTCCGACCATGAAGGGATGGTCGCGAACCTCGCAGACCTCGACCAGCGAGCCGTCCGGTGACGTTCCGCTGGCGATGAGGCCGAACTGCTCCAGCACCTCGCGGTACTTGTTGTTGAACTCGTAGCGGTGGCGATGGCGCTCGCGAATATCGTCCACACCGTACGCTGCGTGCGCCTTACTGCCAGGCGTCAGATGGCAAGCGTACGAGCCAAGTCGCATCGTGCCGCCCTTATCCTCGATACCCTGCTGCTCTGAGAGCAGGCTGATCACCGGGTTCGGCGTCTCAGGGTCGAACTCGGTCGAGTTGACCGCGTCTGTGCCGAGTGCTGAGCGGGCCGCCTCGACGACCATGACCTGCATGCCGAGGCAGAGGCCGAGATACGGTATCTGGTTCTCGCGCGCATGTCGCGCCGCGATGACCTTGCCCTCGATGCCGCGTTCGCCGAAGCCGCCCGGCACGACGATGGCATCGACACCACGCAGATTGGCCGCCACGTTCGAGGCGTCAATCGACTCCGAGTGGACCCAGAGCATCTCTATCTCGGTGTCCAACGCGCCGCCGGCGTGGATTAGGGCTTCTTTGACCGACATATAAGCGTCTTGCAGCTCGACGTATTTGCCGACGATAGCGACCTTGATGCTACTGGCCGGATGCAGCAACTGCTCGACCAGTTTGCGCCAATCGCTGAGGTCGCGTTCGGCAGCCTCCAGGCCGAGGCGTTCGACGATGTAATCGCCGAGGCCGGCGTCCTCGAGCAGCCCGGGCACCTCGTAGATACTGCGTACGGTGGGCATCGGCACGACGGCGCGCCGCTCGACGTCGCAGAACAACGCCAGCTTGTCGCGGGTCTCAATCGAGACCGGATAGTCGCTGCGCGGCAGGATGACGTCTGGCTGGATACCGGTCCGGCGCAGCTCCTGGACGGAGTGCTGGGTCGGCTTCGTCTTGAGCTCGCCCGTCGCCGAGATGTAAGGCAGGTACGTGACGTGGATGGCGAGGATGTCGTCCGAGTTTTCCTCGCGGCGCATCTGCCGGATCGCTTCGAGGAAGACCTGCCCCTCGATGTCGCCTACCGTGCCGCCGACCTCGCAGATCACGACCTGCGCGCCGGTGATGTGACCGATGCCACGAATGCGCGTCTTGATCTCCTGGGTCAGGTGAGGCACAGCTTGAATGGTGCCACCGAGGAAGTCGCCGCGCCGTTCCTTCTGAATCGTTGAGTTGTAGACCTGGCCCATCGTCAGGGAGCTGGCCTTGGTCAGGTCCTCGTCGATGAAGCGCTCGTAGTGCCCGAGATCGAGGTCGGTCTCGGCGCCGTCCGAGGTGACGAAGACCTCGCCATGCTGATAGGGCGACATGGTGCCGGGATCGATATTGAGGTACGGGTCTAGTTTCTGGATCGAGACGGTAACATGACGGCTCTTGAGGATTCGACCGAGAGCTGCTGCCGTAATGCCTTTGCCGACGCCGCTAACTACGCCGCCGGTGACGAAGATGTACTTTGGCATTGATCCCCTGGGGGAGTGGGCGCTGAATCGGCTTGCCGCGCCTAGGCCCGCTACTACTTTATCAGCCAGACGCTCGAGGAATCAATGCGGCAATGGGGAAAAAGTCTGCGCACTAGAGCAATTCTAAGGCCATGTGACGTTGTGCCAGGCTTTGCTACGATCTGCGGGTGACGAACGAGGAGAACCCGGAAGAGATACCGCAGCAGGCTACGCCGTTGCTGGCGGTCGTGCGCATCGTCTCGGTGCTGGGCATGTCGTTTGGCATCGCCTTCGGGCTGTTCCTGCTGCTGGGTGCCTGGTGGTTGCCGGCGCTGGCGTCTTTCGCCTCGGCGGTACCCTTCTTCATCGTGATGCGCTACGTCGAAAAGCACACCGGCGCGGATGACTCCGGCTGAGTTTGCGCTGATCACGCTGCGGTCGAAGCCGAGTATGGCAACGGTAACGCCCACTTCGGTCGTCATGATTACGTCATAGCGAGAACGAAGGTCGGAGCACTCCGGAACCAGCGCGAGGAGAACAAAAGCCGTCCCGTTTAGAAATACTCGGGCAGTTCCTTGGCCAACGCGTCGCGGATACGAGTACGCACGGAGACCCACGGATCGGGTTTCTCAAATTCCAAACCAGTCAGCTGTTCGAACAAGGCGACATATTTGTTGCTGAACTCTATCAAGATCTCGGCGGGGATTTTCGGAATTGGATCTTTGTGGGGTCGCATTGGCTAACAATCCACAATCGCAGGAATTCCTTATCCAGACTGTCCGGCTCTTCACCGGCCTCAAACTTTTTCTGATAGGTTTCAGCAATCCAAAAGCGACTGGAATCCGGAGTATGAATTTCATCGGCGACCACAATCACGCCATTTTCATCAAGACCGAACTCATATTTGGTATCTACTAAGATGAGTCCCTTCTTGGCTGCCAGTTCTTGTCCACGGGCAAATAGTGCCAGACTTCTTTCCGCCAACTCGTACCATTGTTCGGTCGTCACAAGCTGGGTTTCGAGGACTTCCGATTCCGTAATCGGCGCGTCATGCTCTCCTTGAGCGGGTTTCGTTGTCGGCGTTATGATCGGTTTGGGCAGTTTCTGATTCTTCTTCAGGCCTTCTGGAAATTCATGACCGTATAACACCCTCTCGCCTCGAGCATACATTGGCCAAGCGCTGGTGTTGGTAGAACCTGTGAGGTAGGACCGTACCACCATCTCGATCGGCAACATGTCGAGGTCTTTGACCATAACGACGTTCGGGTCCGGGTAAGAAATCACATGGTTTGGACAAATATCTTCGGTTTCATCAAACCAATAGCGTGCTGTTTGGGTCAGCACCTGGCCTTTATACGGTACGGCGGCGAAAACCTGATCAAACGCAGATTGACGGTCGGTTGAAATCAACAGGCGTCGCCGATCCGATAATCGGTAGGCATCCCGCACCTTGTTGCGGTTAAAACCCGGCAATTCACTATATTCTGCATCGGTTAGACAATTGTCCATGAGTTGTAAGTTGCTGGTCCGTCGCGCCATAAAGTTGACACCTCTTAATAGTCTTCTGTTCTACGACCCACGCACCGCTCTGTGCGGAGCCTCTGGGCCATGCGCCTATTTTACTTCTTATATGGAGCATCGGGGTGCGCAGTTATGTTATCGTGAAGTAGTTTCAGTTCCCGGACTGCTAACGCCGACCGCGTTCTCGTGATCCGGCTCAACTCGCGTAAACTTCTCGGTAAAGTTAGCGTCTCGCAACTTTGAGGATCGCCCGTTATGCTACGGGCGGTTTTCGTTTCCGCCGAATCTGAGAATCGCTCGGAATGCGCCTAGATCGCTCAAAAAGGGCTTGCACTTTGAACGCAGAGATCGTCTCCATCGGCACCGAAATCCTGCTCGGCGAGATCGTCGACACCAACAGCGCCTACATCGCAGAGCGCCTGCCCTCGCTGGGAATCGATGTCTATTACAAGCACGTCGTCGGCGATAACCTGAACCGGCTGGCCGAAGTGATCGGGCGGGCGCGCGAACGCGCCGACATCGTGATTACGACGGGCGGCCTCGGGCCAACCGAGGACGACCTGACGCGCGAGGCGATCGCGGCGGTTCATGGTGAAGAAACCGCCGTTGACCCGGGGCTCGAAACCTGGCTGCGCGACCTCTACAAGCGCCGCAGCAACGTCATGCCGGAACGCAACCTCAAACAGACCTGGCTGATCCCCTCGGCCCGATCGATCAACAACCCGCGCGGCACAGCGCCGGGCTGGTGGGCGGAGCGCAACGGCAAGATCGTCATCGCCATGCCCGGACCGCCCTCCGAAATGAGCCGCATGTGGGAGGAAGAGGTTGCGCCTCAACTGGCGAAGCTTTCGACCGGTAGCGTGCTGATCAAGCGGACGATCAAGACAGCCGGGATGGGCGAGAGCAACGTCGACGAAGCGATCAGCCACCTGCTCAAGGGCAACAACCCATCGATAGGTCTGTACGCCCGCGCCGACGGCGTCCACGTGCGCATGGGCGCCAAGGCAGCGACCGCCGAGGAAGCCCGCGCGCTGATCGAGCCGGTGGAGGCGGAGATTCGCCAGATATTGGAGCCGCACATCTGGGGCACCGATGACGACACGTTCGAGAGCGTGGTGGGCGAAACGCTGGCGCAGCGAGGGCTGACGCTGGCGGCGATGGAGTCCTGCACCGGCGGCCTGCTTTCCGACACGATCACCAACGTGCCGGGTAGCAGCCGCTACTTCAGAGGAGGCATCGTGTCGTACGCTACAGAGGTCAAGGAGATGATGGGCGTCGACCCGACGATCATCTCGGAGCACGGCGTCGTCAGCGCGGAGACGGCTGCGGCGATGGCCGCGGCGGTGCGACGGCAGCTGCGGGCCGACATCGGCATCGGTGTCACCGGTGTCGCCGGTCCGGATCCCCAGGACGGCGTGCCGGTGGGCCAGGTCTACATCGCGCTGGACGGTGGCGAGAAGATCCCGCCACAAGCGCTGACCTTCCAGTTCAACCAATCGCGGACGGCGATCAAGCGACGCGCCGTGACGCAGGCGATCATGCTGCTGCGAAGGGCGCTGGTAGGCGATTAATACGAGGCCTCGAAGCACACCGCCTGAGCTCTGGGAGAAGTTGAAGCCGCTTGCAATAGAGAAGCGAACCTCGCAAACGGATGCGGAGAAGGTGCTGTGGACAGCTCTTCGGGCTCACCGCTTCTCGGGCTGGAAGTTTCGTTGCCAGCATGCGATCGGTCGCTTTATCGTGGACTTCTACTGTTCGAAGTCACGTTTGGTGATCGAGGTCGACGGTCCGATCCACAATTACTCGCGGATCGAGGACGAAGAGAGGCAATCGTACCTCGAGAACTTGGGCCTTCGCGTTTTGCGCCTCAGCAACCTAGCGGTGCTGGTAGACACGGAGAGAGTTCTGAATGAACTCGGCAAGGCGTTGGAAACCTCTCCTCCTGCTGCCGCTTCCCCCTCTCTACCTGGTGGAGGGGGACTAAGGCGTGAGAGGTCGACGGCGTTCCGAGTCACGTCCAGAGCTTTCGTCCTCGATGAACGGCTCGCTTGAGGGGAGGGGTTAATGGGCTGGTCGCAGTTCCGTAACGTTGGTCTGACACATCACGAACCGCTGAAGTCGGTCAAGGGGTACACGCTCGTCGCGCCGCTTTCGGGCGACTCGGCCTACCTGGTCAACATGGATGGACTGGTGGTCCAGCGCTGGCGCTCCGAGGGCTTTCGCGTCTTCAAGGCTCAGCTGCAGCCGGACGGCCATCTGCTGATGCTCTGCAACGATGCGTCTCTGCCGACGCCGAACCCACAGCCGGGCGAAGTCCTGCCCTATGAGCAGAACATCAGACGCATCGGTGGCGCCTCTACCCACCTGTTCGAGGTCGACTGGGACGGCAACGTGGTGTGGGAATACCGCAACCAGGCGATGCATCACGACTTCGTGCGATTGCCCAACGGCAATACGCTGCTGCCGGAGGACGTCGAGCTGCCGCCGGAACTGGCTCGCGAGGTCGGGGGCGGCATCCGCGAGAAGATGCCGCCGATGCTGTCGGACGATTTCGTTGAGATCGACGCGAAGGGCAAGGAGGTGCGCCGCGTCCATCTCTGGAAGCTACTTGACCCGCGGCGCGATCCGATCTGCAACCTGGAGCGGCGCCTGGAGTGGACGCATACCAACAGCCTCGACGTGACGCCTGAAGGCGGTATCGTCTTTTCCTGCCGCATCAACAGCCGAATTGGCATCATCGATCCCTCCGGTGAGCGCCTGTCCTGGAAGTACGGCTTCCCCGACATCTCTCACCAGCACCACGCGACCGCGCTGCCCAACGGCAACGTCCAGGTCTTCGATAACGGGATGCACCGCCGGGGGACTCCGAGGTCCGCAGTCGTGGAGGTCGACCCGAAGACGAACCAGATCGTCTGGCAGTTCATCGGTACGCCCGAGGCCCAGTTCTTCAGCGGCCACATCTCGGCTGCGCAACGATTGCGTGGCGACAACGTGCTGGTGACAGAGGGCACGCCGGGGTCGGTCTTCGAGGTTACGCGGCAAGGCGACGTCGTGTGGGAGTGGATCAGCCCGTTCATGAACCTGAACGCGCAGGGACAGCTGCTCGGCTGGCTGTTCCGCGCCCTACGCTACGAGCTCGACTATACGGGACTGGCGGACCGCGATCTGGACCCGAGGCGGTACCGTGAGCTGAACCGCGCCCACGGCCTGGGGGAGTAGCGAACCTCGCGTCGCTCCAGGTGTAGACAGCCCATATACTTTTATAAGTAGCCATGACGACACGCGAAGAGATGCCCAAGGCGTATAACCCCGCGTCCGTCGAGGAGAGCACGTACAAGCGCTGGAGGGATTCCGGCGCCTTCACGCCCTCCGTCGACAGCGACGCCGAGCCCTACACGATCATCATGCCGCCGCCCAACCTGACCGGTGAGCTGCACCTGGGCCACGCCATGATGGACTCGGTCGAGGACATCCTGGTGCGCTGGCGGCGCATGCAGGGCAAGCAGGCGCTCTGGCTGCCTGGCGTCGACCACGCGGCAATTGCGGTTCACACGCTGATCGAGCGCCAGCTGGCCGAGGAAGGGCTGACGCGGCACGACATCGGCCGCGAGGCGTTCCTCGAACGCACCTGGGACTTCGTCAACCGCAACCGGGAGCGCATCTTCGCGCAGCACAAGCGCCTCGGCATCTCGGCCGACTGGACACGCGAGCGCTTCACGATGGACCCAGGGCCTGCGAAGGCGGTGCGCCGCATCTTCGTCGATCTCTACGAGAAGGGCCTGATCTATCGCGGAAACCGGCTGATTAACTGGTGCCCCGGCTGCCGTAGCGCGCTCAGCGACCTCGAGGTCGATCACGAGGAGACGGACTCCTTCCTCTGGCACGTGCGCTATCCGCTGCTCGACGCCGACGGCAAAGACACCGGCGAGTACATCACGATCGCGACGACGCGCCCGGAGACGATCCTCGCCGACACCGCGATCGCGGTGCATCCGGAAGATGAGCGTTACGCGCATCTGCACGGCGCGCAGGCCCGCGTCCCGGTCATCGGGCGCGAGATACCGATCATCTTCGACGAAGCGATCGAGAAGGACTTCGGGTCCGGCGCGCTCAAGGTGACGCCGGGCCACGACCAGACCGACTTCGAGATCGGCGAGCGCCACGACCTGCCGATCATCAACTCGATCAATGAAGACGGCACGCTGAACCAAGAGGCGGGGCCCTACGCCGGCTTGGACCGCTTAGAGGTGCGCTGGCGTATCGTGGCCGACCTCAAGGAGCAGGGGCTTCTGATCGAGGAGGAGCCCTACCGGCACGCCGTCGGCCACTGCTCGCGCTGCGGCACCGTCGTGGAGCCGCTGATGAGCGAGCAGTGGTTCGTCGCGATGAGCCAAGTCTACGGTGACGGCCCCAACGGACCGCGCTCGCTGGCCGGCGATGCACTGAAGGCGGTCGAACAGGGCTGGCTCGGGCCGGGCGGCAAGACGACGCGGATCAAGATGGTGCCGGAGCGCCACACCCGCGTTTACCAGAATTGGCTGGAGAACATCCGCGACTGGACGATCAGCCGCCAGCTCTGGTGGGGCCACCGCATCCCGGTCTGGTACTGCGACGTCTGCGGCGAGATGACGGTCCCGTTGGACGACCCGACTCAGTGCGCTCACTGCGGTTCGTCAGACATCCGGCAGGACGAGGACACGCTGGACACCTGGTTCTCGTCGGCGCTGTGGCCGTTCTCGACGCTGGGTTGGCCGGACGAGACGCAGGACCTGCGCTACTTCTACCCGACCTCCGTCATGGAGACGGGCTACGACATCATCTTCCTCTGGGTCGCCCGCATGATCATGATGGGCATCTTCGCGCTGGATGAGGTCCCGTTCGAGTGGGTCTACTTCCATGGCACCGTGCGCGACGACGAAGGCCAGCGCATGAGCAAATCGAAGGGCAACGGCGTCGACCCCGAGGTCCTGATCGAGCGATACGGCGCCGACGCGCTGCGCTTCAAGCTCATCACCGCAGGCGGAACCGGCAACGACCAGCGCCTGGAAGAGCCGCGCATGGAAGCGGCGCGCAACTTCGCGAACAAGCTGTGGAACGCGTCTCGATTCGTGCTCTCTCAGCTCGAGGAAGACGAGCGCGTCGCGCCGCTGTACGCCTCCCGCCGCGCCGCGATGCCGGCCGAGGATCGCTGGATACTTTCGCGTCTCGAGCGCCTGGTTTCGAACGCGGACCGTCTCATGGAACGCTTCGAGCTGGGCGAGGCGGGCCGCGAGATGCAGGAGTTCCTCTGGGACGAGTTCTGCGACTGGTACCTCGAAATCGCCAAGATCCGTCTGCGCAACAGCGACGAGGCCTCGCCGATGCCGGTGCTGGTCCACGTGCTGGATAGCTGCCTGCGGCTGCTGCATCCTTACATGCCGTACGTGACCGAGGAGATCTGGTCGGGCAGCGGGCAACTGCTGCGTCACCTGCCGGCACGCGCTGGTGGCATGGTCATGACGGCGCGCTATCCGGTGCAGACCGAAACGTGGCGCGACGAAGACGCCGAGCGCGAGATGACCCTCGTTCTCGACATCGTCAGGGCGGTGCGCAACATTCGCCGCGAGCGTGGCATCGACGCGGGGCGTTGGTTGGAGACCTACGTCGTCGCTGATGAAGCGCTGACCAAGCACTCGCCGGCGATCGAAACGCTGGCGCGCGTGCGGCCGCTGTACATCGTGTCGCGGCGGGAAGACGCGCCGGCGGAGTCGGTCGCCACGGCGATCCTGGCGGACGCGCAGGTCGTCGTGCCGCTGGCCGGCCTGTTCGACGTCGCCGCCGAGCGCACCAAGCTGGAGAAAGAACGGGATCTAGCCCGCGGACAGGTTGAGGGCCTGGAAAAGCAGTTGAGCAATGAGAAGTTCCTCGCCGGCGCCCGGCCAGACGTAATCGAGGGAGCGCGACAGCGCCTGGAGGACGCGAGCTCGCGTCTCACCGGCATCGAGGCTCGCCTTTCGGAGCTGGGCTAGCCCCCAGCCCTAGCAGGGAAGCAACTTTGGACGACTTCGATTTCTATCGCCTGTTCAAGACCCTGCACGTCATCGCCGTGCTCCTGCTTGGAGGCGGCTTCGTGCTGGAGGGCATCGTCGGGGCGCTGCTCCCAAGCTCAAGACGGTGCAGGAGGTGCGGGTGTAAGCCCGGCTGCTCTACATCTCGGAAAACTTCCTCTCGATCCCGGCCGCTATCGCTATCGCCGTATTCGGTTACCTGACGGCAGACCGCATAGGCTTCGACCTCGACGTGACCTGGTTGCTCCTGGGCCAGATTCTGTTCTATGCGATCGTGGTGCTGGCGCTCGCCATCCTGCGGCCTGCGGCGAATCGCCTCTATCGTCTGACTCGGGAGGCGCCGGACGGTCCGCTGACCAGCGAGGTCGAGGCCCACATGAAGAGCCTCGGCCCGATGATCGTGGGCCCGGTAACGACTGTGATGTTCATCGCCATCGTCTATCTGATGGTGGCGAAGCCTAACTGGTAGACGCACCGTTCGAAGCCGTTAGCCAGCGCATGCTTTTGCTTTGGCCAGTCGTGACGGACGAGCCACCATGAGTGTCCTTCGTGCGAAACTAGCTGGGATGAGGCTTCGCCTGGCGCTTTTGCCGATCCTGCTCACCGTGATCCTGATTGTCGCCTGCGGTGGCGATGATGACGGCGTTGAGCGGACTGCGACCGCTGACGACGGCACCGCCGGCGCGCAAGCGATCTCGCCGGGACGGATCTACATCCCGTCGATCGACGTGGAGGCGCGTCTGACGTCGAGGCAGCTGGTGGTCTGGGAGCCGTTGCCGTCACCAGAAGGCACTCGCGACGTCGCGATTTATGACTTCGGTTCAGAGCGGAGCGACCTGGGCGGCACGCCGGGAGAGGGCGGCAACGTGGTCCTCTCGGGCCACAGCCTGGGGATCGTTGGTTGCGAGCCTGCGGAACCACCCTGCAATGCCGTGTTTTCAGGATTGAGGCGGGTTGCTGCCGGATCTGCCGTCGATCTGAACTTGCAAGGACGGCTGCTGCAGTACCAGGTCGTCGCGATGTGTAACCTGCCGACCCTCCAATTTAACGACGAACTCTACAGGCGTACCACGGAGGAGCAGTCGACCCTGCTAACGGGGGCGGGAAACTGGAACAGCGAAGTCGGCTGGAGCCACGTCTTAATCGTCATCGCGAAGCCGGCGCCGCGTACCGCCTTCGAGGCTTGCCCGCAAGGCACATTCACGGGCCGGCCGTAGCTCACGAGCGGTCATTTCGAGTCTGTTTGACCCTACTATAGGCCGATGCTAGCATTCTGCTTGTGACGTTTGGCACCAGGCAGGATTGTCTGGATAGAGAGCAGCCTCACTAGCAGGACAGGGCGAATGCAGGCTCTCTTCGATAACTACGCGGCGGTTCTGCTTGCGGCCCTCACCGGCGGCATGCTGGTGATAACCGCTATCATCGGAGCCAAGCTCCTGGCCCCCTACTCTGCCAATCGCGAAAAGGGCATCCCGTACGAATGCGGCATGCTGCCGATCGGCCGCGTCCGGACCCAGATCCACGTCCGTTACTACGTTTACGCGATCCTCTTCTTGATCTTCGATGTTGAGGCCGTGTTCCTCTTCCCGTGGGCCGTCTCCGTCGTGCAGGTCGGCGAAACGGCGCTGTACTCGATGATCCTGTTTATCTTGATTCTGGGCGCCGGCCTCGGCTACGCCTGGAAGAAGGGCGTTCTGGAATGGAAGTAAACGAAGAGCCGACCAACGGCGAAGCGCCGTCCGAGACGCCTGCGCCGGAAACCGCGCCGGCGGCGGCCGAGCGTCCCGAGCGCGACAGCTCAGACGTCCCGGGCCGCGTGCCGGAGCCGGCCGTAGAGGTCGCGGATACGTCGCGGCCGCTGTCGCTTGGCGTACAGTTGGAGATGGCGCGGCTAACTCCGGTCGAGCCCGACCAGCCGAAGGCGCTGTACAAGAGCGTGCTGCCCGGCGTCATGCAGGTGCCGGCGGACTACATCATCGCTGCGGCGCGCAAGAGCTCGCTCTGGCCGATGACGTTCGGCCTGGCCTGTTGCGCCATCGAGATGATCGCGACGTACATGTCGCACCACGACCTCGACCGCTTCGGGATCGTGCCGTGGCCGTCGCCGCGTCAGTGCGACGTGATGATCGTGGCGGGCACGGTCACCAAGAAGATGGCGCCGGCGGTGAAGCTGCTATACCAGCAGATGCCGAACCCGAAGTGGGTCATCTCAATGGGCGCCTGCGCCACCAACGGTGGCCCCTACACGCGTTACGACCGCGTGCTGCAGGGCGTCGACAAGATCATTCCGGTGGACGTTTACGTGCCGGGCTGCCCGCCGCGGCCGGAAGCGTTGATCGACGGTTTCATCGCGCTGCAGAACAAGATCATGGAAGAGCGAAACAGGGTCGGATGAGCCCGGACGAAGAGACGGACGAGAAGCCGGCGGAGGCCGAAGCCGCCGAGGAGGAGGCAGAGCCCGCGATCGGGCCTGTCGCAGACCTGTTCAAGACGGCTCTACCCGATGTGTCGCTGGTGGTCGTGCAGGGATTGCTCGACGTCCTGATCACGGTCGACCGTGGCGACATACACAAGGTCCTCGAAACCGCGAAGAACGACGGGACGCTGGCGTTCGACATGCTTCGCAACCTGAGCGGCGTCGATTACGAGGACGAGGGGCTGGAAGTCGTCTATCACCTCTACTCCTTCACCCACAAGCACAACGTCACGATCAAGGTGAAGCTGCCCAGCGACGCCGCGACGATCCAAACAGCGTCCGACCTCTGGGTGGCTGCCGACTGGCATGAACGCGAAGCGCGCGACATGTTCGGCATCGTCTTCGAGGGGCACCCTAACCTGGTGCCGATCCTGCTGCCGGAGGACATGCTGGACCACTTCCCCTTGCGCAAGGACGTCCCGTTGGCGCCGCTAGAAGAGTGGCAGGGGGAGCTGCTGGGCGCGAACGTTGGCGAGGCCGGCTATATCCCGCCGGGTTCGGGATTTAACGTGACCCCCTCCGAGGAGGGCGAGTGATGATTGGTCCTTGCGAGCGGAGCGAAGCAATCTCACACGGATCGAAGGCGTCTCGGATGATGCGAGATTGCCGCGTCGTCCGCCGGACTCCTCGCTATGACCAGACGAACGGTGAGCATCATGAGTGACATGACGACCGGCCGCGAACTCGACACGATTGACGTCAACGTAAACATTGGGCCGCAGCACCCGGCGACGCACGGCGTGTTCCGCATGGTTCTCGTCATCGACGGCGAACAAGTCGTCGACCTGATCCCCCACATCGGTTACATGCACCGGGGCGCTGAGAAGCTGTCCGAGAACATGGACTATCGCCAGGCGATCGGCTACCAGGACCGCACCGAATACCTGGCGCAGTTCAACGCCGAGCTCTGCTACGTGCAGGCGGTCGAGAAGCTGGCCGGGTTGGTGCCGCCGGAGCGCGCCGAGTATATCCGCGTCCTCCTGGCGGAGCTCAACCGGATCAGCAGCCACTTCATGTTCCTCGGCGCTTTCGGGACCGACCTCGGCATCTTCGGTACCGCCTTTACGTACGCCTTCCGGGAGCGTGAGAACGTCCTCGACCTGTTCGAAGAGATCACAGGTGACCGGTTGATGTACGCCTACTTCCGCCCCGGCGGCCTGGCCTGGGACGTGCCGCGTGACTTCAAGGAACGCGTCGAGTGGGTCTGCGAGAACGCGCTGGTCGGCGCCATGGACCTCGACAAGCTGCTGACCGACAACGAGATCTTCATCATGCGGACGCGCGGCATTGGCGTGCTGACGCGGGAAGACGCGATCAGCTACGGAGCCAGCGGCCCGGTGCTACGCGCCAGCGGCGTCGATCACGACCTGCGCCGAGCCGAGCCGTACTCGATTTACGACCGCTTCGACTTCGACGTGCCAATCGGCACCAACGGTGACTCGTACGACCGTTACCTGGTGCGGCTGGCCGAAGTCCGCGAGTCCGTGAAAATCGTGCGCCAGGCGCTGGCGCAGATGCCGGAAGGCCCGATCATGCCCGAGCGCATGCCGCGCCTGCGTCCTCCGGCGGGTGAGGTCTACATGCGCTGCGAGAACCCGCGCGGCGAGTACGGCATCTACATGGTCTCGAACGGCGGCACCAAGCCGTACCGTCTGCGCATCCGCTCCTCCTGCTTCTGCAATCTCTCGGCGCTGAAGCACATGACGGTGGGGCACTACGTGGCCGACGCCGTCACAATCCTCGGTTCGATCGACATCGTGCTGTGTGAGGTGGACCGTTGAGTCTGCCGCTCTTGTGGGGTGTCTTCGGCATCGACATGAACGTCTGGTTCGACGCCTTTGTGCGCTTGCAGATCGTCGTAATCGTCATGACCGTGACGGTGATGGGTCTGATCTACCTCGAGCGCAAGTTCGTCGGCCGTTTGCAGATGCGCCTGGGGCCGATGCGCACGGGCCCTTTCGGCACGCTGCAGTCAATCGCTGATGCGCTGAAGCTCCTGACCAAGGAAGACGTGCGGCCAACGACGGCCGACTTCTGGCTGTTCGAGCTGGCGCCTTACGTGACCTTCGTGCCGGTGTTCATGACGCTGATGGCGCTGCCCTTCATGGAGGGCTGGTTCGTCCGTGACCTGCAGCTCGGCCTGTTCTATATCGTGGCGATCTCCGGCGTGACGGTGATCGGTTACTTGATGGCCGGCTGGGCCTCCGACAACAAGTACGCCCTGCTGGGCGCGGTGCGCTCCGCGGCGCAGTTAATCAGCTATGAGATCCCGCTGATCCTTGCCGTGCTCGCTGTCTCGATCGTCGCAGGTTCGCTGAACCTCAACGTGATCACGGCGCAGCAGGACACGATTCCCAACCTGATTCTGCAGCCGCTGCCCTTCGTCATCCTGCTCACCGCGATCCTGGCCGAGCTTTCGCGCCGTCCCTTCGACATCCCGATCGGCGAGTCGGAGCTGGTCGGCGGTCCCTGGGTCGAGTACAGCGGCATCCGCTGGAGCATTATCTTCGCGCTGACCGAGTACGCGGGCCTCTGGGGCTTCTCGATCATCGGCGCGCTGGTCTTCCTCGGCGGCTGGGAGTGGCCCTTTGGCACCGCGTCCTTCTGGGGCGACTTCGACTTCCTCTACCAGCTCATGCTGGTGTTCACGAAGTCGTTCTTCCTCATCCTGATGATGATGTGGATCAGCGCTACCTTCCCGCGGCTGCGCATCGACCAGCTGATGGCGTTCTGCTGGAAGATCCTGCTGCCGTTCGGCTTCCTCCAGGTGATGATTAACGGTATCGTCCTGACCTATAAGCCCTCCGAGGAGCTACGCGACGTGCTCCTCTTCCTGACGTCCAGCGCGCTGCTTATCGCGATGGCGTACGTAATTTATCTGGCAACGCGAAAGCCTCCCCGCGAAGAGCGGGTTGGCGCCATGCTTGCCGCCAGGAGTGTTCAATGATTGGCGTTCTCCGCTCCCTTACCGCGACCTGGGGCACGATGCTGCGCAAGCCCGTGACGATTCAGTACCCGACCGAGCACCGCAAGGTGCCGGAGCGCGATCGGGCCTTCCCGATCTTGCTGTGGGACTTCGACGTCGATGAGCCGTTCTGCACCGGCTGTCACGCCTGCGAGCGCGCCTGCCCCGTCGAGTGCATGACGGTGACCATGAAGGACAACCCGAAGCAGGCGGCGGGCGAAAGCAAACGCCGCAAGATCCTCGATGAGTTCTTCATCGACTACGCGCGCTGCATGCGCTGCAACATCTGCGTCGAGGTCTGCAACTTCGACGCCATCGCGATGAACAACACGTGGACGGGCCACGAGCTGTCCGTCGTCGATCGTGAGGACCTCATCATGGACCGCGAGCAACTGATGGCGCTGTCCAAGGATAAGCAGATTCGGCCCTGGGTGCCTAAGTGACCGTAGCCGAAGTCGTCTTCTACATCCTGGCTATCGTTTCGATCGTGGCAGCGATCGGCGTCGTTACGGTGCCCAACGTGGTGCACGCGGCGCTGTTCTTGATCCTGTCGCTGCTGGGTGTGGCCGGCTTCTACATCCTCCTGTCCAACGAGTTTCTGGCGTTGGTCCAGATCCTGATCTATGCCGGGACGATCTCGATTCTGGTGCTGCTGGCGCTGATGCTGACGCGTGGGCGGGAGCAGAACCTGCCCAGCGTCGGCTCCGGGGCGCAGTGGCCCCTGGCGCTGCTCGGGAGCCTGGTATTTGGGGCGGTTTTGCTGACCGCCGTGCTCGACGTCAACTGGCCGCGCGACGACGGCATCGTGACGTTGGTCGACATTAACACGCTGGGCGGCGCGCTGTTCCGCGATTGGCTGCTGCCATTCGAGCTCGTGTCGGTCGTGCTGACCGTAGCTTTGATCGGTGCGGTGGTGATCTCGCGACGCGACGAAGAGGAGGCATAGGTGGAAGCTGCCGCCGAGCAGATCCCGCTGGAAGCATTCCTCTTCGTATCGGCGATCATCTTCTCGTTAGGCACTTACGGCGTTCTCTCGCGACGCAACGCGGTGCAGATCCTGATGTCCGTGGAGCTGATGCTGAACGCGGTGGCGGTCAACTTCGTCGCCTTCGCGGTGTACACGGACCCAGAGCTTTTCCGGGGCCTGATCTTCGGCATCTTCGTGATCATCATTGCGGCGGCAGAGGTCGGTCTGGCGCTGGGCATCATTCTTAACGTCTTCCGGTCCCGCGCCACGGTCAACGTCGACGAAGTTAGCGAGCTGAAATGGTAGCGCGGACGCTCAACCGGTTCTGCCGAGGTGTGAGCGCCTGATGGGCATGGAACAGGCCGGGCTGCTGCCCGCGATCCCAGCCGTCGCGTTCGTGGTTCTCGCCGTCTTGCACGGCTATCTGCCGCGGCAGGGCGACTGGGTCGCCATCGGTGCGTCGATCGCCAGCTTCGCCCTGTTCCTTTTCGTGGCCATCGACCTGTTCGACCAGCTGCCGGCCGCGGGCGCCGCGTTGGTCAACAGCACCTCGGGCTTCGACTGGGTCGAGATCGAAGAGATCGACTTCCTGCTGCGTATCGGATTCCGCGTCGACCAGCTGACGGTCGTATTGCTCTCAGCGGTCACGTTCGTCGGCATGCTGGTGCAGATTTACTCCGTCGGCTACATGAAGGGCGAGCCGCGCTACGGCTGGTACTACGCCGTGTTGTCGCTGTTCATCGCCTCGATGATGGCGCTGGTGCTGGCGGACAACTTCCTGCTGCTTTACATCACCTGGGAAGGCGTCGGCATCTGCTCCTACCTGCTGATCGGTCACTACTACGAACGCCGCAGCGCCGCCGAAGCCGCCAAGAAGGCGTTCATCACGACGCGCATCGGCGACGTCTTCCTGCTGATCGGAATCATGCTCCTGTGGCGCGAGGCCGGCACCTTCGACATGAGCGAGATCTTCCACATGGCGGGGGAGGGCGGCTTCGACAAGGCGTACCTGACCATGGCGACGCTGTTCCTGTTCGGCGGAGCGATGGGTAAGAGCGCGCAGTTCCCGTTCCACGTCTGGCTGCCTGACGCGATGGAGGGCCCGACCCCGGTCAGCGCCCTGATCCATGCCGCGACGATGGTCGTGGCCGGCATCTACCTGGTGGCGCGCGTCATGCCGCTCTTCGAGGCGTCTTACGACGGGGCGCTCTACTTCGTCGTCGCCATCGGCCTGATCACAACCTTCCTCTCGGTCTTCATGGGACTCGTGATGACCGACATCAAGCGTGTCGTGGCCTATTCGACCCTCAACAGCCTCGGGCTGATGATGGTCGCCCTCGGATTCGGCGAAGATGGCGTCGGCGCGGCGATGCTGTATCTCTTCGCGCATGCCTTCTTCAAGGCGCTGCTCTTCCTCGGCTGCGGCTCCGTGATCCACGCGACCGAGCACCAGGACGTCGGCGAGCTCGGCGGGCTGAGTAAAAAGATGCCGATCACCAACGCCACCTTCGCCATAGGCGCGTTATCAATGGCAGGCATGGTGCCGCTGGCAGGCTTCTTCGCAAAGGACGAGATCCTGGTCAGGGCAAACGATTTCAACATCGCGGTGCTCGTGCTGATCCTGATCACGCTACCGATCACGGCGATGTACATGTGGCGCGTCTACGCGCTGACCTTCCTCGGCCAACCGAAGGATGAGCACGTGCACGAGCACGCGCACGAACAGGCCCCGGTCATGGCCTACCCGCTGATCGCGCTGGCTGGCCTGGCCGCGGTGGCAGGTTTCGTGGTGTTCGAGCCGGTCGGTGAGGCGATCGGGCTGGGGCAGGGCTTCCTCGAGACGGTCGAGAACGTGCTGGTCGTCGATCCGCACCACTTCGAGTTCGACTGGCCGATCGCGATTATCTCGACGATCCTCGTCGGTGGCGGGTTGCTGGCGGCGATGCGCGTCTGGGGCGACGACGCCGCGATGGCGAGGCAGGCGGGCGAAAAGTACCCGTTCGTGCACCAGCTGTTCCTCAACAAGTTCTACCTGGATGACGTCTACCAGTGGATCATCACCAACGTCGTGATAGGTCTCGGTAAGTTCATCGCGCTCTTCGACCGCACCGTGATCAACGACACCGGGGTTAACGGCCCCGGCGACGTGACCAACGCCACGAGCTTCCTGTTGAAGCTGCAGCAGACCGGCAAGATGCCCAACTACGCGCTCGCCATGCTGATCGGCGTGCTCGTGTTGGCCATCGTCGGCTTTTCGGTGAAGGGATAACGTGGAACAGGGACATGCTCTACTCGCGCTGATCGCGATACCGTTTTTGACGGCGGTCGTGCTCGTCCTTGTGCCTGGGGCGCGCAAGGACCTGGTTCGCCTGATCTCAGTGGCGTCAGGGCTGGCGCTGTTCATCATCTCCTTCTACGTCTTCGTCGATTACAGCGCCGACGGTACGGAGCAGTTCAGCTTCCTGCTGCGCTACGACTGGCTGGAGAACGTCGGCATCCTGGGCGAGGACGGCATCACGCTGCATCTTGGAATCGACGGTATCGCCGCGGTGATGATCCTGCTCAATGGTGTCGTGACCTTCGCCGGCACGTTGATCTCATGGAAGATCGAAACCAAGAACAAGGACTTCTTCGTCCTGTTCTTCATCCTCACGGCCGGCGTCTTCGGCACCTTCGCGTCGCTCGATCTGTTCTTCTTCTTCTTCTTCTTCGAGATCGCGGTGCTGCCAATGTACCTGTTGATCGCGGTGTGGGGCTCGAGCACGCAGTTCCCCAAGTTCTACCGCACCAAGGAATACAGCGCGATGAAGCTGATGCTGATGCTCGTCGGAGCTTCAGTGCTGCTGTTCTTCGGCATCTTCGCTACTTTCATCGAGGCCGGCCTCGGCACCTTCAACCTGCCCGACCTCTACGCTCACGCCGAAGCGGGCGGCTTCGACACCAACTTCCAGAAGTGGATGTTCCCGCTGTTTGCCATCGGTGCCGGGTGCCTGGCGGGCCTGTGGCCGTTCCACACGTGGTCGCCCGACGGTCATGTCGCTGCGCCGACTGCCGTTTCCATGCTGCACGCCGGCGTCCTGATGAAGCTGGGCGCGTTCGGTATCCTTCGCCTCGGCATCCAGATGTTCCCGGAGGGCGCCGAGTTCTGGATGCCGGCCCTGGTCGTATTGGCCCTCATTAACATTCTCTACGGCGCGATTTCAGCGATGGGCCAGACCGACTTCAAGTACGTCATCGGTTACTCCTCGGTCAGCCACATGGGCTTCGTGATCCTGGGCTTGGCGACGCTGGATCCGGTTGGCATCAACGGCGCCGCTCTGCAAATGTTCTCGCACGGCGTCATGACGGCCCTTATGTTCGCCATGGTGGGTGTCCTCTACGACCAGGCGCATACGCGCGAGATAGCGCTGTTCGGAGGCCTGGCGAGCAAGATGCCACTCTTTGCGACCTTTTTCTTGATCGCGGGTGTGACGTCCGTTGGCTTACCGGGCTCCTCGGGGTTCATTGCGGAGTTCAACATCATCGTCGGCACGGTAACCACGTACCCGTGGGCTGCCGGTCTCGCCATCCTGGGTGTCGGTATCGCGGCGATCTACATCTTCCGCTTGCTGGCATTCGCGTTCTTCGGGCAATTTGACGAGCAGCGTTGGGGCAGTCTCAGGGAGATGAACCGCTTCGAGATGGCCGGTGGTGGGCTGCTGATCGTCTTCATCCTCTTCCTGGGTCTGTGGCCGGCCACGTTCGTCGACAAGATCGCGCCTTCGGTGCTTGACATTCTACAGGTGGCCGGATGAGGGACGCCCTTAACCTCGACTACTCCCTGCTGATTCCTGAGTACCTGCTGGGCGGGCTGGCGGTCCTGATCCTCGTCGTGGACATGCTGTTCCCCAAGGTCAAGAAGGACATGCTGCCGGTCATCGCCGGTGGCGGGCTGATCATCGTCTTCCTCGTTTCGCTGCTCTACGTCGACACGGAGGACAATTTCGCCGGCCTGATCCTGATCGACGACTACACGACGTTCTTCCGCTGCTTCTTCATCGCGACAACGTTCGCCATCGTGGTGGCGTCGTGGCAGTACGTCCAGAAGCGCCTGCGCAACCCCGGTGAGTACTACGCGCTACTGGTCCTTTCGACCGCGGGCGCGACGATCATGGCTTCGGCGCAGGAGCTGTTGACGGCGTACATCGGCCTCGAGCTGCTGAGCTTCAGCCTCTACATCCTCGTCTCCTACACCAAGACAGAGGAGCGCTCGGTCGAAGCCGGTATGAAGTACCTGCTGCTCGGCGCGTTCGCCTCGGCGCTGTTGCTCTACGGCATCAGCTTCATCTACGGCACCAGCGGCAGCACCACGTACTCGGAGATCAGCGCCGCGTTCGAGGGTGGGACGCATGGCTTCGAGCTCGGCACGCTGATCGGCCTGGCGCTGATCGTGGCGGGCCTGGGCTTCAAGGTGGCGGCGGTGCCGTTCCACATGTGGACGCCCGACGCCTACGAAGGCGCGCCGCTGCCGATCACCGCGTACCTCTCGGCGACGTCGAAGGCGGCGGGCTTCGCGCTGCTGCTGCGCCTGTTCTCGGGCGCGCTGCTGCCCGTGATCGATGACTGGCAATTCATGATGGCGGCGCTGGCGGCGATCACGATGCTGGTCGGTAACCTGATCGCGCTGCAGCAACACAACATCAAGCGCCTGCTGGCGTATTCCAGCATCGGCCAGGTGGGTTACATGCTAATGGGCATCACGGCGTTGTCGCCGGAGGTGTCGAGCGCGCTGCTGCTGCACATGACGGGCTACGTGGTCACGAACCTCGCCATCTTCATGGCGCTGATCGCCTACAACAACCAGACCGACATCGAGGAGATCGCCGACTTCCGCGGCATGTCGGACCGGGCGCCGCTGCTGGCGGCCGTGACCGCCGTGGCGCTGTTCTCGCTGGCCGGTATGCCGCTGTTCGCCGGCTTCCTGACCAAGTTCATCCTCTTCCAGTCCGTCGCCGACGCCGATTACTACTGGCTGGCGGCGGTCGCCGTGGTGGCGAGCTTCATCTCGCTCTACTACTACCTCGTGGTAATGAAGGCGATGTACGTGACGCACGCCGAGGAGACGAGCCGGATCCACGTGCCGCTGGTCCTGCAGGGCTCGGTCGTGGTCCTGGCGCTGGGCGTCTTCTTCGTCGGCCTCTACCCGCAGCCCGTTTTTGACCTGACGGACAGCGTCAGCGCCGTGCTGTTCACTAGCTAAGCGTTCAGCAACCCCGGTAGCTCCGCCAACGAATTGATCTCGTAAGGTGGCTCAGGTTGAATCTTGTCGCGTGACTCGCCGGAGCGGTTCAGCCACACGGCCGTCAGTCCCGCGCCGAGAGCGCCCGCGACGTCACTGCTGAGGCTGTCCCCAACGTGCATGGCCTCTTGTGCCGTGGCTCCTACGCGTTCGAGAGCAAGATTGAAGATGGCTCTGTCCGGTTTGGACACCCCAAGCTCGCCAGAGATCAGGACGGCGTCAACAGCTTGATCGAGCCCCGTAGAGCGCAGCTTCTGCCTCTGTGTTTTGTCTGGCCCGTTGGTGATAATCGCCAAGCGTATGTCACCGGGAAGAGTTGAAAGTAGAGCGGTGGCGTCGTCGAACGGCTTGATAATCTCGAGACGGAGGCGGGAGTACGCATCCAGTGCGGCTCTTGCAATGTGGAGGTCGTTACAGTCGCACTCCGCTAGGGCCAGACGCCAGGCCTCGTAGCGCCACCTGTCGCCCGTAATCGCGCCGCGTTGCACGTCCTGGGCGACCGTAAGCCAATGGGCTTGAGAGACGCGCTTGTAAATGTCCCGCAGGTTGTCTAAATCAAAGTCTGGTTGACCCGCCGCGACTTCAGCTGCGGCACCTTTGAAAGGTCCCGCGCGAGGGCGTCGTCGATCAGGGTCTGGTCTAAGTCGAAGAAGACCGCTCGTATGCTCATGCCAGGAGCTCGGACAGTTTACTGAGCGACGTGATCACGTGATGTGGCTCCGGGTCGGTCTCATTGCGTGTGCGGCCCGAACGGTTCAGCCAGACGGCGGTCATGCCAGCGTTCAGCGCGCCCCCGACGTCAGCCGCAAGGTTGTCCCCAACGTGCAGCATCACGTCTGGCTCGACGTTCAGCAACTCCGCCGTGCGATGAAAAATTGTTGCGTCGGGTTTAGCGGCGCCGAACTCACCGGAGATCAACACGGCGTCGAATGCCCGCTCGATGCCGCTGATCTCGACCTTTCGCCGCTGCGTATGAGGCGATCCGTTAGTTATTAATGCGAGCGGAAATCGGCCTGCGAGCGCGGTAAGGATACTGGCATCCTCGAAAAGCTGATAAGAACGCTCGACATGGGAGGAGAAGGCCTCGAATGCAGCGTCGAGAAGCGCCGCGCCTTCCCAGCCACACGCCTTCAGAGCCCTGGACCAGATTTTTTGCTGATTACATCGCCTTCGATGCCCGCGTTGAACTGGTCCTCGACGGTTGGCCAAAGCGACTCAAAGGCCTCCGTGTTGGCGCGAGCCAGGTCATCGACCGAGATGCGGGGCTCGATAGCGGCAACGCTGCGGCAAGCGACCTCGATCGCGCCGTCAATATCTGGGCTCTGAAGCAGCGTCCCGTCGAGATCGAAGCAGACGGCGCGGATCGTCATGGCAGCAACCCCCGCAGCTCGCATAACGACTCGATGACGTGGTGCGCTTGCGGCTGCACGGGTCCGCGAGGGTGACCGTTTGGGTTGAGCCAAACGCCGATGTCGCCGGCGTTCAGCGCGCCGGCGACATCGGAATCCAGGCTGTCGCCGACCATCCACGCCTCGTTGGCGGAGACGCCGAGGCGCTGCAGCGCGTACTCGAAGATGCGAGCGTCTGGCTTGCCAAGGTCGACGTCAGAGGACGTGACGAGTAGCTCGACGTAGCGGTCGAGGCCGCTAAACGCCAGGCGCGCCGGCTGAATGTCGCCGCCGCCATTCGTAACTACGGCGAGCCGATGCGTCGCTCTGAGGTCGCTCAGCACGGCTTCGACGCCTGCGAGCGGCGCGCTGGTCTCGATGAGGTGGCCAGGGAACGGTCGCGGACGGCCGCCGCGAGTGACGTGTCGTAACCGGCGCCTCGCAGCGCCTGCTGCCATATGGCCCGCCTCTGTGCCGCGAGGTCGCCGGCGCCCCAGAACGGCGGTGAAAGATCGTCGTAGGCAGGGCGTAGCTTCTCGATGTCGAAGCCGAAGTCGTCGCACAGGCGACGCATGCTGAGTGCATAAGATACGCTGCCGTCGATGAGCGTGTCGTCTAGATCGAACAGGATCGCCTTGATGGCCGGCATGTGAGGTCCCCTTTGATACCCAGGCAGGGCGCCGAGCGCCCTCGCGACGTCAGGCCGTCGTTGCCTCGGTATGGGGATGGTCGAGGCTGGTCAGCATGATCTCGCCGAAGGACGACTCTTGCTCGGCGTGCAGGTCGTCGCTCTTGAGCAGGTCGAGGATGGCGAGGAAGGTGATGATCGCCTCGAAGCGCGTCTCGCAGTCCTCGATCAGGTGCGCGAAAGCCACGCGGCCGGTGCGCTTGACCCGGGCCAGCAGCGTCTGACGCCGCTCGACGATGTTGAGGACCGGGCGTTGCAGGCGTTCCGGCTCGGGCTCCACGGGCACGCGCTCCAGCGCCTTGGCCAACGCCGCGAGTAGCTTCTTCATCGTCACCTGCTCGAGGCCGGTGGGAGCCCAGTCGCTGGGCGGCGGCGCGATGCGAGGGAAAGAGCGGTGGCCCGACTCCTCGAGGTCGCGCAGGTAGGAAGCAGCGTTCTTGTAGGTGCGGTACTCCTCCAGTTGAGCCGTGATGTCGGTGGCGATCTCCTCGGCGAGCAGCTCGTCCTCGGCCAGCTGCTCCGGCGTACGGGGCAGCAGGGCGCGCGACTTGAGGAAGAGCAGCTTGGCGCCGATCGCCACGAAGTCGGCCAGCGCGCGCAGGTCGAGGCTGTCCTGGGCGCGCAGCATGCCGATGTACTGGTCGGTGACCTGGACGAGCGACACAGAGGTGATCTCGAGCTCTTCGCGCTCGATGAGATGAAGCAGGAGGTCGAGAGGGCCTTCGAAGACGGGCGTCGAAACCGCCAGCATGGTCATGCTGTTATTCCCCTAGCGTTCGCCACCCGCGTAAGGATACGGGCTAACCCGGCCGGGGGCAATCAGATAGTAGCGGGGTAGGTTTACTTCTCGTTGCTGGGGAGGTCGGGGCGCAGGGCGGCGGCGCCGCGCAGGTAGACGTGGCAGACCTCGTCCTGGGCCTGCTCCGTGTTGACGTGCAGCATGATGCGCAGGCACATGCGCAGGCTGCCGGGCACGTCCATCTCGTGACCGCACATCAGCGCGACGTTGGTCCAGCCGAAATCGCTGCGCGCAACTACGGCCGGGAACTCGGCGTCGAGGTCGGTGGTGGTGGTGAAGTAGGCGCTGGCGACGTCGTCGACTTCGATGGCGTTGAGCCGGATTATCTCGCCAAGCAGCTCCCGCGTGGCGTCCAGGATGGCTTCACGCGTGTTGGTCTCGACCGTGGTAGCGCCGCGAATCCCCCTGACCTGCATCGGCTTGCCGTTTACCTTCCTGGGCCTCGGGCGGAGGGTCTAACCCGGCCCGATAGCGTTTCGACGTAATCGCGGACGGCGGCAACGCGTTCGCCCGGCTGCAGCGAATTGATCAGGTCCATCGTGGCACTGCCGATCACTGCCCCATCGGCGACGCCCGCGAGCGTCTCAACGTGCTCGCGGCGGGATATGCCGAATCCTACCGCCAGCGGTAGAGCGGTGCAACGACGGACGCGGCCAATGAAGTCGCGCAGGTCGGCAGGCAGCTCGCTGCGCGCGCCCGTGACGCCGGCCACGCTGACACAGTAGATGAACCCGGCCGCCTGCGCCGCGATGAGCTGGAGGCGCTCGTCGCTCGAAGTCGGCGCGACGAGGAAGACGATGTCGAGTCCGGCGGCGTCGAAGGTCCGCTTTGTCTCGGCCGCTTCCTCAGGAGGCAGGTCGACCAGGATGATGCCGTCGCCGCCGGCGGCCGCGGCGTCCTGCGCGAAACGCTCAGCGCCGTAAGCCAGCACCGGGTTGAGGTAGCTCATGTAGATGATCGCAACGTCGGGGTGCCGCGCCCGCGCCTGGCGCGCGAACTCGATGCAGCCCGCCGGCGTCGTGCCGTTGTCCAGCGCTTCGAAGACGCCGCGCTGCACCGTCGTGCCGTCCGCCAGCGGGTCGCTGAACGGGATCTGTACCTCGATGAGGTCAGAGCCCCCTTCGATCATCGCGTCGAAGATGGCCGGCGTCTCGGCTGTGGACGGGTAGCCGGGGATGACGTGCGTCACCAGCGCTAGCCGTCCTTCCGTTTTTGCCCGCGCGAATGCTGCCGTGATTCTCGAGGCTGCCATCGGATTCAGGCTAGCCGCCGCGGGGTGAACGCGCAACGAGATGGTTAAGAGACTACATACCGTGCGAGTACGAAGCCGCCGATAATATCGAGGCATGAAATTGATCGGGTTGCTCCTCGCCGTTTCACTCGCCGTGTTCGCCGGCGCCTGTAACGATGGCGACGAGCCTGCCGACGCGACGGCGACGGCGGATCAGCCTGCTGGTGGTGGTCAGCAGCAGTCGCCGACGCAGCCCGCTGGCGGCGGGAACACTCCAACGCTGCTGTTCGGCCAGTTCTTCGCGTTCACCTTCGGGCAGGGGCCAAGCCCGGCCGGCGATGCGGCACTACTGGTAGACGTGCGGGTCGGTGCTCATGAGGGCTTCGACCGTGTCGTCTTCGAGTTCACCGATGCGCAGAGTCTCTCCGGGGTCATTCAGTACGAAGAAACGTCATCCAGTGCGGCTCCGGGTTGTCTGTGGAGGTCTCGGGCTCTGCCGTCATCGTGGCGCACTTCGACATGACCAACGCGCACACGGAATCGGGCCAACTGACCCTTCCTTCGAACACGGTTCCGGGACCCGGAAAATCGATACTTGAAGCCGAGAGCATCTGCGACTTCGAGGCGGTGGTCGAGTGGGCCGTCGGCGTCGACGGCGAGAAGCCGTTCACGATGACGTTGCTGCAGGGACCGAACCGCGTCGTGATCGACGTGGCGCACTGACCGACACGGGCCGCTATAATTGTTGAAGCGCTGACTGGCGCGAAGGCGGCTTTCGGGCCGTCTCTTTGCCCCGTGAACAGGCTTTGAAACCGCATGACCAACGCGCCGATCCTGGATAGCCTGCAGCGTCCGCTGCATGACTTGCGCATCTCCGTCACGGACCGCTGCAACTTTCGCTGCACCTACTGCATGCCGAAGGAGGTCTTCGGCCGTGACTACGTCTTCCTGTCACGCCGGGAGCTGCTGAGCTTCGAGGAGGTCGCGCGTCTTGCGAGCGTCTTCGTCAAGCTGGGCGTCAAGAAAGTGCGACTAACCGGTGGCGAGCCGATGCTGCGCCGCGACTTCGAGAAGCTGGTCGAAATGCTGGCCGGTATTGAGGGGCTGGAAGACATCGCGATGACGACTAATGGCTCCTTGATGACGCTACAACGCGCCCGCGATCTCAAGACCGCGGGGCTCAACCGCGTCACGGTCAGCCTCGACTCGCTGGACGAAGCGACATTTCAGTCGATGAACGACGTCGGCTTCCCGGTCGCCAAGGTGCTGGAAGCAATCGAGAACGCGGCAGCGGCGGGCCTGGAGGCGGTAAAGGTCGATATGGTGGTGAAGCGCGGCGTCAACGAAAACGACATCCTGCCCATGGCGCGCCACTTCCGCAACAGCGGTCACATCCTGCGCTTCATCGAGTACATGGACGTCGGCACGACGAACGGCTGGCGCCTGGAGGACGTCGTCTCGGCCAAGGACATCCTCGCGATGCTGAGCCGCGAGTGGGAAATTGAGCCCGTAGAGCCAAACTACTTCGGCGAAGTCGCCGAGCGTTACCGCTACACGGACGGCGGCGGCGAGGTCGGCATTATTACCTCGGTGACCGCGGCATTCTGCGGGGCGTGCACGCGCGCCCGGCTTTCGGCCGACGGCGAGCTGTACACCTGCCTCTTCGGCGTCAAAGGCCACGACCTGCGCACGCTGCTACGGGACGGCGCGAGCGACACCGAGCTCGAGGCCACCCTGCGAGGCATCTGGAGTCAGCGAAGCGACCGCTACTCTGAGATCCGCAGCGAGGATACGATCGGCCTGCACAAGGTCGAGATGTCGAAGATCGGCGGCTAGGAAAACAGAACTCGGCGGCATCCCTGCGTCGGTTGTGCGAATCGCATTCCCCGTGTTGTTCCCGTAAGGAGACCGCTCGTGAAGTACGGCATCAACATGTTCCAGACCGAGTACACAGCGCCGCCGGACGAGCTCGGGCGGCAGGTCGAAGCGCGCGGCTTCGAGTCGCTGTGGTTCCCGGAACATACCCACATCCCGGCGGCGCGCCAAGCGGTCTGGGCCGGCGGGCCGGAGCTGCCACGGGAGTATTACCACAGCTATGACCCCTTCGTGGCCTGCACGGCGGCGGCGGTGGCGACACGTGAGCTGAAAGTCGGTACCGGTATCTGCCTGATCATCCAGCGTGACCCGATCACGACCGCGAAGACCGTCGCCAGCCTGGATCAGGTCTCCAACGGGCGCTTCTTGTTCGGCATCGGCGGTGGCTGGAACTGGGAAGAGGTGCAGCATCACGGCACCCACTTCAAGACACGCTGGCAGCTGCTGCGCGAACGTATCCTGGCGATGAAAGAGCTATGGACACAGGAGAAGGCGCAGTATCACGGCCGGTTCGTCGACTTCAACGAGTCGTTCATGAACCCGAAACCGGTACAGAAGCCGCACCCGCCGATCTACATGGGCGGCGACGGCCCGACGACTTTCGACCGCGTCATCGAGTTTTGCGATGGCTGGTTCCCGATCGCCCGTGGCGGCGTGCCCGCTGACTTGGGTGACAAGATTACCGACCTGCGCCGCCGCGCCGAAGCCGCAGGCCGTGACCCGGAAGCGCTTACGGTGTCGATCTTTGGTTGCCCGCCAACCCGCGAGGCGGTCCAAGACGCGGAGCGCGCGGGCGTCGAGCGCGTCATCTTCGGCGTCTCACCGGGGGAGCCGAACGAAGTGTGGAAGGCGCTGGATGAGCGCGCCAAGCTAATCGTCTAGAGTCAGGGCGGCGGCAGCAGGAAGTCGGGAGACGTACCCGACCTTTCGAGGTCGGCAGGTTGTCCAGGACCGCAGCCGTAGAGCAGGCCCGCCAGGCCGCCGTCGTTGAACCAGGGTGATATCGATCGCCGGAATGAATCGTCCGGCGCTTCCAGGTCGACGAGGATGACTTGCCAGATGCCGGGGATGAAGCTGTCCTGGGCTGGGGGCCCCGGCTGGACCACGCTGTAGAGCGCCCACGACTTCCCGACGAGGTCGCCCAGCGTCTGCGGCATGCTCTCGCGATGTATGTAATGGCCCTCGCACTGGGCAGCCGGGATCACATCGAGAAGGGTCCCGTCAGGTTGACCGGCGTCACAGATAGGCGGGCCGCCGATCCCGTTCTGCTCGGTGACGCAGCCAACCTGCTCGTAGTCGACAAGGCCAAGCAGCGCGTCCAAGTCGCCGGCCGCCAGCGCATCGAGGAACGCGTCGATTACCGCAATGCCGGAACGTCTTTCCGTGTCTAAGTGGGCCAGGTCGGCGAGGGGCGGTGCGGGGTACGCCTGCGGCGGATAGAGAGACGCTGGAAGGTCCGTACCGCAAAGGTTGAAACCGACGATGGCGCCATCGCGTTCGATTAGCGCCGCCATGCTCCATCGGTAGGGCGACACCTCCAGTAGCACGAGAATCATGTGGTCGGCCGCCGGCAGGTAACCCGCTGGTAGCACGGCGACGGCGTGCACACCGATGGCTTGCCGGGCCAGCTCGTCGAGGCGTCGAGTGGCGACGTCTTCGCGCTCAGGCTGGCTGCGACGGCACCGGCTAAAGGCTACCGGCATGACCGCCGCTGCGACCAGTTCGTTGCCGTCATGCGCCTCCAGGATTGCGAGGAGAGCGTCGACTCCGGCCACGCCCGTCCACGTGCTCAAGGCGTGCGACGGCGGAGCTTGCGGCAGCTCAGAGAGCGGCGGTAGTACCAGGAACCGCTCGTAGTGGAAGCCGGCGTCGCCCGTGTACGAAAGCGGCGCTGCACCGCGAACTACGAGGTCGACGATTTCGCCACTATCGACAGCGAGGGCCCAACCGGCCTCGCTTGTTCCGGGCTCGGTCACCCTGAGGACGACGTTGAACTCCCTCGGCGGTCCGATGCTGGAATTTTCCCGTTCTCTGACGACGGCGAATAGGGCTCGCTCGGCGTTAGCAAGGCGCGCGGCCCAATCGGCCGCCGTGAGGATGTCATCTGTCTCGCCGTTGTACTCGCGCCCGGACACGTCAGCGTAAGCGCTCCCCAGCTCTGCTGTTGTCATGCCTATGAAGTCGTCGATGATGCGGTCGAGTTCGGCAATGCCGGTGCGCCCGTCCGGCGCAAAGGTGGGCAGGAAGGCCTGAGGAGTCGGACTCAAGGAGGCCGTGGGTGTCAGGGCGGGAGAAGGCGTCGCGGCGTTGTCTGGCGATTCGCCGTCGCTGTCGTCGATGACCACGACGAGGAGCGCAACGATTACGATCGCAAGAACCGCCGCGACGAGCGCAGATAGCTTATTTCGCACGCAGCCAACTTATCAGGTGTTCTCTCGCTCTCAAGCGGGGGCTTGGGCACTACAATCTGGCGGACGTTTGATTGGCGGACGTTTTTGATTTGAAAAGGGGCAACAGTGTCCGAATTCGTCAATGTCGGCTCGTTGAGCCAGTTCCAGCCGGACGTGGTTTACGAAGGTGAGATCTCTGGTACACGAGTCATTCTCATCAACCATGACGGGACGCTGCACGCCGTGAGCAACGTGTGTCCGCACGTCAGCCTG
The DNA here is from genome assembly GCA_965197795.1 of Dehalococcoidia bacterium. Lineage (GTDB taxonomy): Bacteria > Chloroflexota > Dehalococcoidia > DSTF01 > WHTK01 > WHTK01. The sequence continues at coordinate 3,113,585 of OZ240228.1, forward strand.
CCGCTGACGGGCGGTTCGGTCAGCGGCGACACGCTCGTCTGTCCGTTCCACGGCTCTGCCTTCGCGCTCGCAACGGGCGAGTGTGTAGAGGGTCCGGCCTCCGGCGACTCGATCGACGTGTACGAGGTAAGAGTCGAAGGCGATGATGTGCTGATCGGAGGCCTGTAGATCAGGTCTTTCCCTGAGGCGTAACCTCTCAAAGTTTCGTGCCTTTCAACCGATAAGGACTTTGGATCTATGCAGGAACGTGTCCTGCTGCATTGAACAAAGTGAAGGTACGAAACGCGATGGCGATAAGAAATCTCACCTCACCCAGGTGGTTCGTGGCGTTCCTGGTCGCGTTCGGTCTGCTACTCGCAGCCTGTGCGGCTGATTCGACGACGGACTCTAATTCTGGAGGCCGCGACGTCTCAAAGGCCCCGGCCGCTCAGCAGGTGCTGCGTCTGCGCTTACAAGGCGAGCCGAAGACGATCGATCCATACTTGACCAACCAGGCGTCGGAAATCAGCGTCACCCGTGCGCTGTTCAGCGGCCTCTTCACATACAACGAGGATCTCAGCGTTATGCCGAACCTCGCGATGGAGTTGCCGAGCATCGCCAACGGCGGCATTTCCGAGGACGGCCTGACCTACACGGTCAAGCTCAACCCGGAGGCCATGTGGAGCGACGGTCAGCCGGTCACGGCGCAGGACTTCGTGTACAGCATGAAGCGCGCCCTCGACCCGAACCTCGCCAGCACGTACGCTTCTTTCTTCTACGGAATCGATGGTGCCCAGGGCTACAACTCGGCGCTGGGCACGCCGGACGAGCCGCTGACGCCCAGTGACGCTGAGCTGGCCGGCCCTGCGGGACGGCGTCGGGATCAGCGCTCAGGACGACCACACGCTCGTATACAAGCTGACTCAGCCCAACCCGAGCTTCCTCAACCCGCTTGCCTTGTGGACCGCCTTCCCGGTGCGCCAGGACGCGGTTGAGAAGTACGGAGACACCTGGATCGAAGCCGAGACGAACATCAGCAACGGAGCCTTCATGCTCAGCCAATGGGCTCACGGCGAGAAGCTGGTTTTGCAGCCGAACCCGTTCTGGTTTGGCGAGGCGCCTTCCCTGAGCCGCATCGAGTTCTTCGTCATCGAAGACGACGTGGCTGCTTTTCCAGCTTACCAGGCGGACGAGCTCGACGTGGTCACCGTCCCGCCGGCGGCGCTGGAGGAGGTCTCGAGTGTCGGCAGCCCCTATGGCGACCAGCTGACGATCGAGCCTGACCTGGCGACGTTCGCCCTCTTCATGAACTACAAGACGGCGCCGTTCGACAACCAGCTGGTGCGCAAGGCCTTCGGCACCGCGATCGACCGCGACGCCTACACCAATGGTTTCCTGGCGGGCGGCGGCGTGCCGACGACCAGCTGGGTGCCCCGAGCCAGCTCGGCTACAACGCCGAGATCGGCTCGCAGTACGACTTCGACGCTGCGAAGGCAAAGCAGATCCTGGCCGATGCGGGTTTCGCAAACGGCGACGGCCTGCCGGAGGCCAAGTTCACGATGGTGAACAGCGACACGAACCGGCTCGTCGGTCAGTTCGTGCAGGACCAGCTGAAGCAGAACCTCGGCGTCGATGTCAGCTTCGAGTATGTCGAGTTGAAGGAGTACTTCCGCATCTTCGGGACACGCGAGCATCAGATCGTGGTGCAGCGCTGGAGCTCGGACTGGCCGTATCCGGACAACTGGCTGCCGGATCTCTTCACTACTGGTGTGCCGAACAACTTCAACAGCTACAGCAACGGCTCGTTCGACGCGCGATGCTGCAGGCAGCAGCGGAAACCGACGACGCGAAGCGGCTCGATCTTTACGATCAGGCTCACAAGCTGCTGGTCGATGACGCCGGCATCGTGCCGCTCTACAACCCGATCACCTACGTGCTAGTCAAGCCGGACGTGATGAACCACTTCATCACCGGTGTCGACGGTTTCGTGAAGGGAGACCTCAGCTTCCCGCGGGTTTATATCGCAGGAAGCAGCAACTAAGGGAACCTGGCACGGGGGTCGCACGAAGCGACCCCCGACCTTCTTAGCATGGCTGCTTACATCGTCCGACGCAGCGTCAGGCCGAGCCAGAGGATGCTCTTTATCTCCTTTGCCACCTTCTTGCTGATGCACAGCGTCAAGGGCGGGCCGTGGGATCAGGAGCGAGCCGTCCCGCCGCCGCAGCTGGAGAACCTCAACCGCAAGTACGGCCTGGACGAGCCGATGTGGCGCCAGTACACCACCTTCGTGACCAACGCGCTGCAAGGGGACCTCGGCCTCTCCTTCCAGCGGCAGGACAAGCCGGTCACAAGCATCATTCTTGATGGCTTCAAGGTCTCAGCTGTGCTGGGCCTGATGGCTTTCGTGCTGGTCGCCGGTTTCGGCGTGACCCTGGGCGTTTACTCGGCGCTGCACCGCAACCGTCTGCCGGATTACAGCAGCACGCTGTTTGCGACGCTCGGCGCGGCGGTGCCGGCGTTCGTGCTTGGCATCTTTCTCAAGACGGTGTTCGCCGTGGAGCTCGGCTGGTTCGCGACCTTCGGGTGGGACACGAGCGGTGGTCTGGTGCCCGGCTGGCTGCCGCGCTGGGACCAGCTCATCCTGCCGGTGGTCACGCTGGCGGCACTTCCAGCGGCATACTTCGCGCGCATGACGCGCGCCAGCCTGCTCGACGTTCTGGGGCAGGACTACATGCGGACGGCGCGCGCCAAGGGCCTCGGCTCAAGCGCCGTCTTGCTGCGACACGGCCTGCGCAACGCGGCGCTCCCCCTCTTGACGCTGGCCGGGCCGATCCTCGCCGCGCTCGTGACGGGCTCCTTCATCGTGGAGCAGCTTTTCGAGGTGCCGGGCATCGGCCGCGACTTCGTAAGCGCTGTCGCCAACCGCGACTACGGCATGATCATGGGGACGACGCTGTTCTACGCTCTGATCATCGTCATCGCCAACCTCGCCATCGACATCTCGTATGGCTACGCCGACCCGCGGGTGCGCTACCGGTGACCCAGGAGATCGCTTCGGCGCCAAACGTCGGGTTCCCGTTCCAGCCAACGGTGGCGGCTTCGCGAGGCTATTGGTCACGCGCCTGGGGGCGACTGCTACGCAACCGGCTCGCGGTTGCCGGCCTGGTCGTGATCGGGCTGCTGGCCCTCATCGCGCTGCTGGCGCCGCTGCTGGCGCCGCACGATCCGTCTACACAGGACGTGCTCAACGCGCGTCAGGATCCGAGCCTGGAGCATCTGGGAGGCACCGACAACCTGGGCCGCGACATGCTGAGCCGGCTGATCTACGGCGCTCGAGTTTCTCTGACGGTGGGTTTCCTGGCCCAGGTGGTCGTTTTGGGTATCGGCTTGCCTCTGGGGCTGGTCGCGGGCTTCCGTGGTAGCTGGGCCGATACGGCGGTCATGCGCTTTGCCGACCTGGTCTATGCCTTCCCGGACCTGCTGTTCATCATCCTGCTGCGCGCTGTGTTGGGCGGCAGCGTGGTGACGCTGCTTCTGATCATTGGGTTCGTCACGTGGGTAGACGTGTGCCGGCTGGTGCGCGGGCAGACACTCTCGCTGCGCGAGCGCGAGTACGTTTCGGCGGCACGGGCCATGGGCGCCAGGGACCGCGAGATCATGACGCGCCATCTGCTGCCCAACCTGGCCGGGCCGCTCGTCGTGTTGCTGGCGCTGGGCGTACCGAGGGCGATTTTCATCGAGGCGGCGTTGAGCTTTATCGGCTTCGGCGTCGACCCGAGCACGCCGAGCTGGGGCTCGACGGTGCAGGAGGGGCAGGCAGGCATCGTCGGCGGCAACCTGCATCTGGTGATCTTCCCGGCCGCCGCGATCGCGCTGCTGACGCTGGCGTTCACCTTCTTCGGCGATGGCCTGCGCGAAGCGTTGGACCCCAATGTCGACGGCCGGACGAAGCCCAGCCCGGAGGCCGATGCGCCGCGCCGCAAAACGTCCGCGCCGCAGGAGCTGCCGAAGGCCGCCTAGCCTATGCGCGGACCGGCGTCTGGTCGCGCAGGAACTGCTTCATGCGCTCCTTGGCGGCGGCTAGCGGGTCGCCATCCTTCCAATCCGCGATGAAGTCCGCGTTCGGCAAGAGCCGCACGATCTCCTCCGACAAGCCTGTCTTGACAGGGTGTAAGCACGATGCTGCAATGCGTCATCGGTGCTAATTAGACGTGAGGTTGGTCCCATGCCTTGGATCCAGGTGATTCCGGAGAACGAAGCCACGGGGGAGCTCAAGGAGGTCTATGAGAAGCTCCGGGTTCAGCGAGCCGGGGAACAGATCAATCAGGAGCGCGGCTCGCTGGACGGAACGGGACCAGTTATACCGCCCATGCTTCATAGTCTGAACCCCAAAGTGATGTGGTCGACCGCCGAGTTGATGTGGGAGATCATGCGCGATCCGTCTCGCCTGAGCACGGCCCAGCGGGAGCTTATCGCCACAGTTACCTCCGCGACCTTGAACTGTCGCTATTGAACCGTGGCTCACGCAGAGTTTCTGCGTCAAGAGGGCGGCGACGACCTAGAGACGGAGAAGGCGAAAGACGATTGGCGCCAGATGGACTTAACGGACGCCGAGCGCGCCATGTTGGAATGGGTGGAGAAGCTGACTATCGCCCCCTCTCAGATGACCGAGGCTGATATCCAAGGGCTTCGGGATGTCGGTTGGACGGACCGGGACATCCTCGATATCGCCCAGGTCTGCGCATATTTCAACCTTCGGGTTCGAATCGTCGACGGCCTCGGCCTTGAGCTCGGTGAATGGCAGGTCAAGCGAGCGCAGGCGGGGGCCGACCGGGCGGCAGCGCTCGCAGTTGAGCGCGGCGAGGCCATGCCGGCGGATCCTTGGTCAGTAAGAAGCGGCGCCAAATAGCATCAGAAAAACGTCATGCCGGCCGCTACGATGACAGCCACGAGAAGACCAACCAAGTGCTGCGCATCGCAGCTGTATCCGAGGACGCGGTCTTTCGGCGCTTGAGGAAGCCACGCCGCCGGCTGCATCTCAATATCCTGGATGCCACCCCCCACGCCACGCGACGTTCTTGCTTGACATCGCGTCGGACGCTGATAACTTTCAACTAACAGCCCACGCAATCCTGACCGAGGAGGACAGCGATGACCACTCAGCCCGTGTTGAAAAAGGTTCGCGCCTCGACGATGAACGCAATTCACGACCTACCGCTACTAGTGGCTGGCGATGAAGGGTTCTTCAACGAGGAGGGCCTGGACGTCGAAATCATCACGACGCCAGGGACAGCACAACTCAGCGCAGACCACAGCGCGCTCAAGGACAATATCTTCGCCCGCACCATGGAGTCGCTCTACGACGAGGGTGCCTGCGATCAGTACCGTATGTGCGAATGGGGCGTGATGAAGCGTACCGTCGAGGCGGCCGAGTCCGGTCAGCGAGCGGCCAAGATCGTTGCGTTAGGCTCGGCCATGTCCTCATTCGCCATCGTCTCGGCGCCCGGCAGCGACATCTACGAGCCAGAGGCTTTGAAGGACAAGCCGGTTGCGGTGAGCATGTTCAATGGCTCCCACTTCACCACAATCAAGCTGCTTGAGAGCTTCATCAAGTACGAGCACATCAATGTGGTCAGCGCCGGCACCATGCGGGAGCGCCTCGAAGAACTACGCAGGGGTGAAATCGCTGCGGCCAGCGTGATGGAGCCCTGGATTAGCGTCGCGCAGAAACAGGGCTTCCGTATCATCATGGAGTCGCATTCCACCAGGAGCGAAGCCGCTGGCGACGAACTGGATGGCCCCACGTTGGCGGCCATGTTCCGGGCAGAAGCACGCGCCGCTGACAAGATCAACGCCGATCCGTCGCCCTATCTCCACTACTTGGTAACTGAGGCTGAGGGCTTGATCGAGGCCAGCGACATCATGCCCTGGCGTATCCTCAACGCTCACCCTATGCCCTACACACGCGAGCGCTTCGAGGATACTTACAACTGGACGGTTGAGCGCGGCCTGGTGACCCCGGGAGCAACCTTTGAGAACACAGTAGATAACCGGGCGTGGCACTAGCTAGACACGACGGCTAGCTAGCGGCGGCCCAGTCGCCACGCAATCGACCTAGCCCCGGCGAGTCGGCTAGCCTGACGGAGACCCCTGACTCGTCTACGCCTTCAGCAGCCCCCGACGCCCCAGCGCCTGCTGCATTTTCACGTCCTGGAACCCGGCGACCTACTCGAGGTCTTCTGTCCCCTTCGCAAAGACCTCCTCGACGGAGAAGCGCCGTGGCAGGATCTTCTGGTCGTGCGCGAAGGCAATAACAGTCTCGATCGCCTTCCGATTCCTCGAGATGCCGTAGGGGATCGGGTCATCCTCGACGATGTTAGCGCCCGCGTTCGCCCTTTCCTCCGCCGTTGCTTTCGAGAGCCACTGCTCCTTCGCCTCTCTCCAGGCACGGAATAGCCGGGCGGCCAGTGAGGGGTCGCTCGCCAATAAGTCATCCTTGACGACAATCGTGTGATTAATCGGGTAGAGGCCTGTCCTCTTGTACCACTGTGCCTGAGCGTTGCGGGCGTCCGGAATCACCGGCTTCACGTTCGGCGAGTCGATGCGGCCGAGGCCGATGCCGCCGGCGAGAGTGCCCTCCAGGACCATCTTGCCGATGTCGGCGCCAAGCTCGTACGTCGTGTTTGGCGGCGCATCCTTGCGGAACTGCTCCACGTGCTCCTCATCGGCGAGGACCCAAGTAACCTTGCTTAGATCGACGTCATACTCGGTGGCGAGGATACCGCGTGCCCAGACCCCCGCGGTGACGGTGTACGCGCGCACGCCCATTCTCTTGCCTTCGATGTCCTTCGGATTCTGGACACCCACATCCGTATTGCCCAAGGTCGCGCCATGGTGGAATTGGCGCACGGGAAAGACAGGGATGGCCGTGAATGGCAAGCCGTAGGACTTGGCCGTGAGGTAGGTCGTGATCGCCATCTCACTTATGTCAAGGTCGGTCTGGCGGCACATGCGCCGAAACGCCGTCGTGATGGGGCTGAGCTCGATGAACTCGAACTCGATCCCATCCGGGCGGATCGAGCCTTGCTTGAGAGCTTCGTGGTGTCCATAGCTGCCAATCGAGGTCTTCAAAGTCTGGGTCGCGGTCGTCATGGCGTCCTCCTCGCGGAACTTGGTGGCTAGCGTAAGTCTAGTACTAAATCGTCCGCCGGCCATGGTTCGCCTGTACGTTGAGAAAGCCTACGCCTAGACCAGCCCGCTTTGCTAGGATTCGCTCTGCCGCAATTCTTGCAGGGAGGATCGAAGATGAAGTCGAGCAAAGACAGGATCCTGACGACCCATGCCGGCAGCCTGGTTCGCCCGCCAGAGATCATCGAGGTGATGATCGCGCGGGAGCTGGACCGTCAATTCGATTCGGCTGCTTATGAGGGGGACCTTCGCCGCGGCGTGGTCGAGGTGGTTGGTCATCAATCGATGTCGTCAGCGACGGCGAATTCGGTAAGAACGGCTGGATCCAGTATGTCACGGAGCGGATCGACGGACTTGAGCCGGTGCCGGGAAATCCGGTCCGCAATGAAGGGCGCTGGCCGGAGCAGGAGCGCTTTGGTGATTTCTACCGCGAGCATCTGAAGCACGAGCCGATGCAGTGGCTGCCCGAGACGCCGTCGCGGCATCTTTACGAAGGCACGACCCGCAGCATGCTCTACGCCTGCAACGGCCCGCTCTCATACGACGTGCGCGTGCTGCAGCGCGACATCGATAACTTCAGGGCAGCGCTCGGCGGCGTACAGGTTGAGGAAGCCTTCATGCCGGTCGTCGCGCCCTGTAGCGTCGAGACGCTGGCCAACAACCACTATTCAACCCAGGAAGATTACCTGTTTGCTGTAGCCGCCGCGCTCGCCATCGAGTACCGTACCATCGTCGATGCCGGCTTCATTCTGCAGGTCGATGACGCGATCTTGCCGATGCAGGCGTTCCTTCAGCTGCGTGGTAAGAGCATGGAGGAATACCACCGCTGGGCCAGTGTCCGCATCGAGGCGCTCAATCAGCACTCAAGGGGATTCCAGAGGATCGGGTGCGGTACCACATCTGCTGGGGTAGTCAGAACATCCCGCACACAACCGACCCCGCTCTGCGCGACATCGTCGACCTGATTCTCGGCGTGAACGCGCAGGCCTACTCCATCGAAGCCGCGAACCCGCGGCACGAGCACGAATGGAAGGTATGGGAGGACGTCAAGTTGCCGGCGGGCAAGATCCTCATGCCCGGCGTCATCAGCCACGCGACGAACATCGTGGAGCACCCCGAGCTGGTCGCGATGCGAATCGCGAACTTCGCGAGCTTGGTTGGGCGTGAGAACGTCATGGCAGGCACGGACTGCGGCTTCTCGCAGTTCTGGAACCTGATTCGCGTCCATCCGCAGGTGCAGTGGGCCAAGCTCGAAGCGCTGGTCGAGGGGGCCGGACTGGCCAGCGCTCAACTCTGGAGCCGAAACTAGGAGCGGCTCTTATCGTCACGCATCCACCGCTCCGACTTTGGAACCTGTGACCCGGACCTGAAACGCAAGCTGCGACCCGGAAAAGTGCCGCAGCGCTGCGGATGGGCCGGGTCTATCGGTTACGGCGTTGCTAGCGTCCAGACACCACCGTCGCCGTCGCCGTTGGTTTCTCCTGGAAGGCTGTCTCCGGCAAAGTAGTAGACCAGCAGCCCGTTGTACGTGACCTGCCGGGCGCCATCGTCCCGAACCACGACATCCAGCGTGCCGCCTGCCTCCGACACGGCTGATGGGTCGAGACCGTCGGGCACGGTCAGCGCCGGCCAGTTCTCCGGGCACCCCCCGCTGCAGTTGCTGACACCCTCGGTGTCGTTCGCGAAAAGGTAGAGCGAAAGTCCCGTGGGACCGACGAGGAACGAGTCCCGCACGCCTACGTAGGCGTTAGAGGCCGTGTCGGGCCGGGCTAGGAACCAGACGTTACCGACGAGGTGACCGTTGGTGTCACCGGGCGAGGCGTCCGCGGCGAAGAAGTAGAGCGGGGCGCCACTGTAAGTGACTTGCAGGCCGGCAGACGTCTCGATGCTGTCGAAGATGCCGGTGGCGCTAGCCACTGCTTCCACCGAGCGACCGTCCGTGAGCAGAAGCGGAGGCCACGTCTGTAGGCAGTCACCGCTGCAATTCGAGGTGTTCGGGACGTCTCGCGTGAAGACGTAGAGCGAGTTGCCGTCCGGGCCAACCAGGTACGATCCGAGTTCTCCCTCGGAAATGCCAACCGTTGACTGCTCGGCGGCCCCGCCCCTGGCGTAGCCGTGTTGCTTGGCGCGGGGTCGTCATCGTCTGAGCAAGCGACGGCGACGGCCAGCGCAACGGCTGTGAATGCCATTAGAAACGGCCGTGCGTTTCTCAAGTAATGCCACGGAGTCATAGGTTTTCCCTTTCCTGGTGTCTAACGCTAGCTCGGGGAACTACCGGCCGCAGATCACTCGCAATCGTGGACTGCTAGCATTGTTGAGATGAATACGCGCGGGGACGGTGATCTGGAGAGCGATGTCAGGCGAGATCCTGATATGGGAGCGCAGTTAATGGCTGCCCGCCTCAAAAAAGGTGATCCAACTGCTCTGCGCGAGCTCTATCAGCAGGAGGAGCGTCGAGCCTTCGCCCTTGCCTATCGCGTGCTGCGCGCGATGCGGCCGCGGCTGAAGACGCCGTGCAGGAGGCCTTCACGCAGCTCTGGGAGCGCGCGGGACAGCTCTCCGTCGATGGCGGCCGAATCGAATCGTTGCTGATGGTCGTGAGGCGCCGGGCCGTGGACCACGCGAGGCGGCGTCAGCGCACCGATAAACCGCTACCGGACCCGGAGTTGCTGCAACAGATCGATGAGCGAGCCACCGATCTTCTTGACTATGTGGAAGAGCGGCTCACCACTGCTGGCCTGCGTAGCGAACTCAACGCAGCGCTGGCCGGTTTGCCGCTAGAGCAGCGCGAAATAGTCAACAATGTGTACTTCGGCGGCCTGACCTTGCGGGAGGTCGCTGAACGAGAAGCACTGCCACTTGGAACCGTGAAGAGCAGGCTCCGCCTGGCGATGACCAAGCTGACCGGGACGATGGGAAGGCGCGGCGATCGATGAACTGCGACGAGGTACAAGAGCTACTACCCGCCTACGTCCTCGGTGCGCTGGATGCCGAGGAGCTCGAGGCCGTGGAGGCTCACCTCCGCGCCGGGAGCGAGCACGAAGACGAGCTAATCGAGTTACGCGCGACCGTCTTGGCGCTGGACCGTTTCGGCGATGATCTAACGCCGTCGGCTTCGATCGAGCCAGGCTCGGAGTGCTGATACGTCGGGCTCAATGCGGCGTCTGGTTCGGCCTCCGACCTGGCTTTGGGCGGTGGCCGCGGCCGTGCTGCTGGCCGTGTTTGGCGCCGGGTGGCTGGCCAGCGAGCTGGTCGGCGGAGATGATCGACAGGTCTCGATACTGATCCAGGATCCTGAGGGCAGAAAGGTTGCCCTGGCCGCTGGCGGCGGGGACAGCGTGACCGTCACGATGTCCGGCTTTACGAGACTGTCTGACGCAGAGGCCTATCAGTTCTGGGCGATACGGGACGGAGAATGGCTCCGGATCGGACTCTGCAACACGGACCGTGACGGCTGGTGGAGGGGCGACTTCGCGTTCACGATTCGTCCAGACGAGCGACTTGCCATCACCATCGAGTCGACCGACGGGAGCGAGACGCCGACTTCGGAGCCGATTCTGATTACGGGTTCGTGACCGGGGCGTAGATACCACACCCAGGCCGGTGTTTCAGTGAGCAGCGTTAGCCGTCAGGAGCCAGCGCTTGCCGCGGCGGCAGGCTGACTGGCCGCCTCGGGGCGGCGAGCAGGCCTGACGAAGTACAGCACCGTGACACAGAAACCCCACGAGAGGGCCATGATCAGGATGCTCAACGTGTAGCTGTCTAACGCCTCGGCGATGGCGGCGACGTAGAGCGGTCCCATGGCGCCCGAAAGTGTAATCAACGGACGTACCGAGCCGTTGATGGCCCCGATGTTGGCGCGGCCGAAGTACGCCGGCCATAAGACCTGTTGCAGTCCAACCCAGCCGCCGATTCCGAGGCCCGCTACGGCGCCGGCTACCAGGCTGGCGTCTCCCGGCAGCAGTAGGAGCAGAGGGATCGTGAGCCCAGAATAGGTTGCGATGATCAGCAGCGCCTTGCGGATGTGCAGCTTATCCGCGAGCCAGCCCCAGAAGAAGCGTCCGGTGAAGCTCGTGAAGCCGTAGGCGCTGAATGCAATGGCCGCCGTCGATTCAGAAAAGCCCTTTTCCACGAGAGCCGGGACAAGGTTGGTTGGAAAAGCTACCGGCGAGACCTGTCCAAAGACAGCCACGAGCATGAGCATCCAAAGCGTCCGTGTCTTGAATGCCTCCGAGCGAGTAAAGCTATATTCCTGTGAGCTCTGCGTGTGTACAGGCGCTGAACCACTCCCGGCGGTGGGCACAACTGAATCGCCGTCCGGCAGCATGCCGATGTCTTCGGGTTGGGTGCGGAGAAGCAGGGATGGCAGTACCGAGATCACCACGGCCAGGACGCCCATGAAGAACCAGGCTTCTCGCCAGCCAAAACCCTCGTTTACGAGGGCAACCAGCGGAACGAGCAAGAAAGCAGCCAGCCCCGATCCCATGGTCGAAGTTGCCATAGCGCGGCCTCGTTTGCGGATGAACCACTTCGGAACAAGGCTCCCCATCAGTAACTGGGCCGGTCCGGCTCCAAGCACGCCGCCGATCACGCCGAAAACAAGAAGGAACTGCCATTCCTCCTGCACGAAAGCGATAGAACCCAGACACAGGGCGGCAACCACCGAGCTGAAGATGGCGAGGGGTCTGGCAGCCCCGCTGCGGTCCAGAAGCCGGCCGAAGAAGATGCCGGAAACGGCGGCACCGAGCGTCCGGAGCGCGAGGCCGGTGAAGATGATCGTACGGCTCCAACCCAGATCGTCGTGCATCGGGACGGAGAGAATGCCCGTCGTCCACATGGCGCCCGCGGTCGTGAAGGTGCGCAGGAACACTACCGAGACGATGACCCAGCCGTAGTAGAAGGGAAGCGATGCCGCCCAGGAAGATACGCCGGCAGCCGGCTCTCTCAAACCTCTGCTCCTCCGGCCGCGAGGGTCAACGCAATTGACGGATCACGCGATGCGCTCGGGTTAGCGATTCCAGAGCTCCTTGGTGGCCAGCCGCGCGCCCTCTGCCAGCGTCCTGAACTTGGCCCAGACCAGGTCCGGGTGGATCTTGGGGCCGAAGACGCTCTGGCCGAAGCCGCAGTCCGTCCCCGCGATCACGTTCTCTCTGCCGACGAGGTTGGCCAACCTGACGATTCGCTGGCGCACCAGCTCGGGGTGCTCGATCACGTCGTTGGTGTGACTGACCACGCCGGGAATCAGCACCTTGCCCTCCGGTAGCTTGGTCTCCTTCCAGATCTCCCACTCCCACTCGTGACGCGGGTTCTGGTCGTAGGAAAGACCAGCAGCCTTGACCTGAAGCACCAGGTCGATGAACTCGGGCAGCGTGACGTCCTCCGAGTGGGGACCACGTCCCCCGCCGTAGCAAATATGCAGACGGATCTGATCCACCGGCAGACCTTCGAGGGTCTTATTGAACACCTCGACCAGCAGACCGAAGCGCTTGCGGAACGACCCCACGTCCATCCCCAGCGCGTTGAACTTCATGACCGGCGTGTCGATCTGCAGGACGAAGCCGGCGTCGAGGATGGCCTTGTACTCCTCTCGGATTGCCTTGGCGCAGTCGTGCAGAAAGTCTTCCTGAGAGCTGTAGTACTCGTTCTGGCCCGGCAGGTATCCCATGTTGTCTGGACCCACGAGGGCAAGAACGCCTCGACGACCTGAACCGCCGGCAGCGCAGCCTTGAAGTTGCTGATCTCCTGTTGGATGGACTCCGGTCCCTTGTGCGAGACGCGGCCAACGCAGACGGTTCGCGTCTGCAGCGCCTTGACCGCCTCTGGCGTCGGCACGTACTCGCGTCCCTCTCCCATCGCTTGCAGCCGGGCGCGCTCGTCCAGGTAGCCGTCGAGTTGACCCCTTTCCCTTTCACGCCCAGGAGCGGCGTTTGGGCCGGCGGTAGGCCTGTCTTCGAATCCTGCTAGTCGCTCCGGAAGGAAAGCCGTCCAGCCCAGGCGCCCCTGCTCGCCGTCGCTGATCACGTCGATGCCGGTTTCGGCCTGTTGCTGGACCATCTCGGCAACAGCGCTGCGGACGCGGGCGCCGCAGGCTTGCTCATCGTGCGGACGTCCCGCGAGCCGGTCGTCCCACATCTTTCGCAGGTCGTTGGGACGCTGCAGGCTCCCGACCTGGGTGGTGATGATGCGCTCCGTGCTTCGCTTCATGGCGTGCCCTTTCTGGCTGCAATCTTAGTGGAGAGAGTAGCTGTGACCCACAAGGCGGCGTTAGTTTAGCAGTCGTACTGCAATGGGTCGGATGGGCAACGCTGCTGACGGTGATAGAATCCCTTGCAGCCTAAGACAGCAAAGAAGGAGCCATCCAATGCTAAGCGCATCTGACAACGAAATCCTCTGCCACGTCGGCCCCGGGACACTGCTGGGCAACGTGTTTCGAGAGTATTGGCTCCCGGCGGTGCGCTCCGACGAGTTGCCCGCGCCAGACTGCGCCCCGCTACGTGTCAAACTGCTCAGCGAGGAGTTGATCAGCTACCGCACGACCTCGGGGGCTGTTGGCTTGATCCAGAGCGCCTGTCCGCACCGTGGCGCCTCGCTGTTCTTCGGCCGCAACGAAGAGGAAGGCCTGCGCTGCGTCTACCACGGCTGGAAGTTCGATGTCACCGGCACCTGCCTCGACATGCCATCAGAGCCGGCCGAGTCAAACTTCAAGAGCAAGGTCCGGGCCAGGTCTTACCAGACGCACGAGCGCAACGGCGTCATCTGGGCCTACATGGGTCCTCGCGATGTGCCGCCGCCGCTTCCGGATCACGAAGCCAACATCATGAGCACGCAGCCGCAGCAGATCTCCATCTTGCACCGCGCTTGCAACTGGATGCAGGGCCTGGAGGGCGAGCTCGACACGATCCACGCCGCCTTCCTGCACGCCGGCGCCGCCCGCTTTGAGGACCAGGAGCCGAAGAGCCTTAACTATTACCACTACAAGGAGCGGGCCAACGCGCGCTTCGTCGTCCGGGACACCGATTTCGGTACGGCTTACGGCGCCTACCGACCGGCGGAAGAAGACACCAACTACTGGCGAATCGGTTACGCTTTCTTCCCGTTCTTCGCGATGCAGGCGGCCGGCGAGATGGGCCCCAACGTCAAGATGAACGCCTACGTACCTATGGACGACGAGCACACGCTGCAGTGGGAGATCAACTACACCATCGAAGGCCCGCAGCGGACAGTACGCAACGTGGAGATCAATCGAGGCACGTCCCCGGCTGACAGCGGTCGCGGCGGTAACTACATGCCTCAGACCACGGGCTGGTATGGCCGGTTCAACCTGGAGCAGACGCTGGCGAACGACTTCCTGGTGGATCGAGAAGCGCAGCGCGAGTGGAAGTCCTACTCCGGGATTCCCGGCACTCGTCAGCAGGACATGGCGGTCACCGAGACCATGGGGCCGATTTACGAAAGGTCTCACGAGCACCTGGGCACGTCCGACTCGATGATCATCCGAACCCGCCGCCGCTGGCTGGCCGTGGCGAGGGCGTTTGCCGAGACCGGGGTGCTGCCACCCAACGTCGACAACCCCAGCGCCTACCGGCTGCGCTCTGGTGAGGTGATCTTGCCTCGCAGCGCCGACTGGTGGGAGGGGAGCCGCGAGCTGCGTGAGAAGTCGCTCACGAGCCCGCCGGAGCTGACCAAAGCCCCGCCGGCTGGCTGAGCACGCGCGAGGCCCATGCAGGCCAGCTTGAATCCTACTGAGGTTTAGCCGAGCAACGAGAAGCGAGGGCCGGTTCATCTAAGAACCTGACCCTCGCTTCTCGACTAAACGCGCCGTGTTATTCGACGGGAACCGGCGCTGGTACAGCTTGCGGAGCAAACGGCGCCTTCACGTCAGACTCGTCCGCAGTGACGAACTCCGCCTGAGCCAGGCGCATCTGATTCGGTATCAGAGCGGCTGCGACGCCCAGTGCGACAGCGATGAACCCGGCAGCAGCGACGTAGCCGATGCTGAGCGCGTCAACGAAGGACTGATACGCCACGTTCTCCACCACCGCGGCAACGGATGCCGGGAGCTCCGTGGTGAGCCGCTCTACGACTCCGACGCTGTCGCCGACCGTCTCGACAACATCCGGTGAAGCGACGCCTTCGAGCGAATCGCGTACATCGGCCCGGTAGAGGCTGGTTACGAGACTGCCGAGGACGGCAACACCCAGGGTGATACCAAGCTCGCGTGATAGGTCGTTCATGGCGGAGCCGATGCCCGCGTCGTTAACCGGGACGGAGGCCATGATCGTATCGGTGACGGTCGGCATCGCGATGCCTGCTCCGAGGCCGAATATCATGATCCCAAGGATCGGCACCCAGTACGGCGTGCCGATGGCGATCTGGGAGAAGATCGCCATCCCGGCCATGATGATCAGCGTCGCAACCACGATCATGTTCTTCGGGCCGAAGCGAGGCACCGCCTTCGTCGCGATCACTGCACCGGCCAGCATCGCAGCAGCAACCGGCGTTATGGCCAGTCCAGCTACCAGCGCACTGCGACCTTGCACCAGCTGTAGGAACTGCGTCAGGAAGAAGAAGACGCCAATCATGCCGACGAACAGGAGCATCAGCACGAGGAAGGACCCCGTGAAGTCCATTCGCTTGAAGTACTGCAGAGGCATCATCGGCGTCGAGCTTTGCAGCTCGACCAGGCCGAACGCGACCAGGAGCGCGGCGCCGGCGGTCAGGGAGCCAACGATTTCGAGGGAGCCCCAGCCGGCCTCTCCTCCCTGGATGATGACGTAGACGACAGCCAGGGTGCCGCTTGTGACCAGGAGCGCGCCGGCGAGGTCGATTGGCTGACGGCGGCTGTCGCGGGATTCGGGTACCAGGGTTGCGCCGGCCAGCGAGAGCACGACGACGGGGACGAGCAACCAGAAGACCGCACTCCAGCCGACGTCATCGACCAGGAAGCCGCCGAGAGCTGGCCCAATGGCGAGGCGAGTGCGCGACGCCGGCCAAGCGATCGCCCAGACTGCCGGCGACGAGCAGCAGTCCCGCGAGGATCAACGAGTACATGTTGACGATCCATTGCAGGGAGGAAGTTCGTGGCCGAGAAGTCACGGGCGATCGAGGGCAGCGCCGTATTCACTACGGTGCCGTCGAGAAAGATCAGGAATGTCGAAAGGGACATTACCGCGAGGACGAGGCCCTTCCGGGGTAGCGCGGGAGCGGATGGTTGAGGTTCTGGTCGGGGGTCTCGGCCGAGGCCTGATTCCAGTGGTGCTCTCGCTGGCCAAATGGGGTATGGCCTTCCTTGATGAGCCAACGCCAGACGAGATACCTACGAGGGAGTTGGTCCGCGGGCTGTCCGGCCTCGGCGCCATCTTCGAGCCGGAGCTAACCAAAGACGTTCACGAGACGTACGAGTTTCGCCTGGACGGCGAGGTCTATTCGGTGACCCTCGATGGCGGTCACGTCCACGTCAGCACGGGTGCTTCGGCAGACCCGGATGCCGTGATCGTGACCGACAAGGCGACAACCATTGAGCTTGCCATGGGTCGACTGTCGAGCCAAGATGCGGAAGAGAGCGCCCGTTTTCAAGTCGAAGCTAGCCCTACTGTTAAGGCCAGGGTGTTCCAGCTGGTCAAGCTCGTCGAGCGACTGCAGCCTGACGCCGCCTCTGAGATGGCGACAGTTCCAACGGGCCTAGCAGTGCCAGGCGGCTGTACTCGCGCCTGAGTGCCTCAAGCGCTCCAGGAAGGTCCTGACTAGAGATTGAGTGGCTGATCGCTTCCTACAAACTTGTGCAAATTGAGACCACGTTGCTACTCTCGCGGATAACGTAGCTGGAGACGCCCCATACGATTGCGTCTCGTCTCAGGGGTGAAACGCGAGGAAAAACATGCAGCTAACCGGCAAGACAGCATTGATAACGGGCGCGGGCGACGGTATCGGCAGGGCGATGGCTCGTGGGCTTGCCGAGGATGGTGCGAACTTGGCCCTTGTCGATCTCGACGGGGATTCTCTCGAGCAAGTCAAGAAAGAGGTCGAGTCGATCGACCTGACGAAACCCGGAGCGCTGGACCGGACGGTCGACGAAACCGTGAAGCAACTCGGCTCGGTCGACGTCCTGTGCAACAACGCCGGCATCACCTGGCACAAAGACTTCTTCGACCTCGTCGAAGAAGTCTGGGATCGCATTCACCAGGTCAACGCCCGCGCGGCGTTCTTTTGCATGCAGCGCGTGGCGAAACAGATGGTCGATCAGGGCAATGGCGGCAGCATCATTAACACGGCATCAATCGCCGGCAAGGGGTTCCGCGAGACGTCCAACGCGGCTTACGCGGCGAGCAAAGGCGCCGTGCTCGCGTTGACCCTGATCGCCGCGCATGCCCTTGGCGAGCATTCGATCAGGGTCAACGCGATTTGCCCCGGCGATGCTCGACGGCATGATGTCGACGCGTTCGGTTGAGCTGGAGGTCCCGGTCAGTCAGCTCGAGGCAGAGCTGGCGGACACGATCCCGATCCGGCGCTTCAATGAAGCTGAGGACATCGCCTCCTCCAGGGCGACGTCGCGACCGCCGACGTCACGGCCGAATTGACCGAGTATCCGTCGGACCGGCTCAACAGCCCACCCTCGGTCAGCAGCGCCGTGTTCTTCTTCGACGCCGGTTCAACGCTGGCCGCGCCGGCTAACACGAACTCGGAATCATCCGAGACGATCTCCCGCGATGCCGCCGGCAAGACGCTGGGCCGCTTCGCATCGATCGTGTCGAGGGAGAACCTGACACCGGGCTTCATCGCGCTGGCCCTGCTGCTTGCAGCGGGATGGGGCGCGATGCACGCGCTGGGGCCGGGACACGGGAAGACCGTCGTCGCCGCCTACCTCGTCGGGGAGTGAGGCACGTGGCGGCATGCCGTGTATCTCGGCCTGATCGTCACGGCGACGCATACGATCAGCGTATTCACCCTCGGCGCCATCGCGATCTTTGCCTCCAATCTGCTCTCGGCGGACGACATGTATAACTGGCTGAGCACGGCTTCCGGCGCGCTGGTGGCGGTAGTGGGCGGCGTTCTTCTGGTCACGCGTCTGCGGCGGATTCTCGCCTCGCGAAGCGAGCGCCGAGCTCATGAACACGCCCACGCTCAGCACGAGTCGCACTCACATCGCGCCGAGGCGGGCCATTCGCACGAGCACGGCGACGGTGGCGAGCACGGGCATTCTTACGTCCCGACTGCCCCGGGATGGCGAGGATTGCTGGCACTGGCGTTTCCGGCGGGTTGGTGCCGTGCCCGACCGCGCTCGTCGTCATGCTGGGGCGATCGCCATCGACCGCATAGTCTTCGGCCTGGCTCTCGTTTCGGCGTTTAGCGTCGGGCTCGCCAGCGTCCTAACTGCCGTTGGGCTAGTGCTGGTTTTCGGCCGTCGAAAGCTCGCCCAGTGGCGATCACGGCCGTTAGGGAACGCCGGGTTCTTACGCGCCGTGACCACACTCGCACCGGTGATGAGCGCGCTTACCATCCTGTGCCTGGGTGTCGTGATTGCCGGCCGGTCGACGTTGTAGGCGGATTACACGCCGCACGATTGAGACTCAACCTGCGCTGCTGCTCGCGAGAAATGGGGCGTTATTGCAGATAGCCTTGCTCGCGGAACCAGCGGGCGGCGCCGGGGTGCAAAGGAACCTCCAGCGGCGTGGCTTCCGTCCCGCCGGCGAGCTGCTGGATTCCGGTGAACGATGACTCCCACAGGATCTCGTCGGCGCGGGCGCCTATCGCGGCGCAGATATTGAAGGCGTCCTCGTCGGAAAGCGAAGCGCTGGTGTACAGAGGCCAGCCGCTGTAGTCGATGCTCGTGCTGTCCTGCGCCAGGCGCGGGAAGCGTTCCCGGGGCAGGACGGCGCGGCGCCAGCCCAGGGATTCCAGCTCGGCGAGCACAGGCTCCTCCGGGACGATGGGCGTGTATCCGGCTTCGAGCGCGGTGTCGAGCCAGGTGACGATTCCTTCGTCGAAGACGATGTCGACGCTGCCTTCGCGGATCGCCGCGAGACGTCGAGGGTCGCCCGGCGGTCCGTTGAGTTGGAAGCTGCCGCCCCAGGACTCGATATCGCCGAGGTCGAAGCCGTAGATCGGCAGAAGCTGGTCGAGCAGGACCCGGGTCGAGTGCGTTGCGTCTTCGCGAATCGAGGCTCGAACCGGACGGTTGGCAAGATCGGCCAGCGAGGAGATGCCGGAGCCGGGACGCACCGCCATGACGAATCGATCCCAGGATGGATAGACGGCCAAGGCTCGCACCGGCAGCGGCTGGCTGAAGAGGCCCTTCCCCAGGTAAGCCTGCGTGAGAAGCGCGGACGGATTCACGAAAGCAGCATCGAGTTCGCCGCCGCAGATGCCGATCGCGAGAGCCGGCGAGCCGGGCGACATGCGCAGCGACGGCTTGAAGTTTGCTCCGGACACGTTTCCAACGAAGACGGCGACATCCCGGTTGGCGTAGTAAGGAATCGAGGGGTCGCCGGCATAACCAAGGGTGATCTCCCAGAGCATCTTGCTACGAGCGAATTGTGCACCTCGTGGGAGTGGTTCCATCGAGACCTCCGAAAGAATCGTTAGTAGCGCGGCGAGTGGATTCTACGCGTTCTGTGCCACGAACGCCGGAATCCCGCGTATCAGGCAGGCAACGGCCGAGGCTCCGGCGCCTCGAAGGCCTGTGATCCTCCCCACTGCAACGCTACACTTGAGGCGCTTTCTCGAAGTACTCCAAGCGCGGCATCAAGCAGAGAAACGAAGGGGCGACACCATGATCCGAGGCTTCAGTCACATCTACCTGCCGGTTCGTGATCTCGACGAATCGATAACGTTCTACACGGAGAAGTTGGGCTTCTACCTGCTGCGAAAGTATCTCTGGAATGGAAACCCCTCGGCCTACGTTGGACTGAACGGGATCCTGCTCGAGATGTCCAATTCGCCGACCACGCCGTCGACGGACGGTCGTTCAGAGCTGCGTATCGGCCTCGAGGTCCCGGATATCGACGCCGCGTTGACTGAGCTAAAGCAGAAGGGTGTCGAAGTAGCGCGCGAGCCGTGGCAGGCGCTGACCTTCTGGGGCAGGCAGGCGCAGATCAAGGACCCGTCCGGCTACATCATCTCGATCAGGCAATGGCGTGAGCCCGACGGACCGCAGTTCGACGGTTGGCAACCGGAGTCTGAGGCCGTAGTGCGGACGGCCTGATCTCCAGACTGCGTCAATCTGTTCCGGCCTGTAGGACATCGTGGTCAAAAGGCTTCGGAAGCTAGAATAAGGAGAAGAAACCCGGGTCTCGATGGCGATGATGAGTGAAAAAAGCGACGCAAAGTCCTCTTCAAACGGGGCGGTGTTGAAAGCAGAGATTTGCCTGCCAACCGCTGACCCGCAAGAAGACGCCGCGTTCTTCAGAGACCGCCTGGGGTTTCGTCTGGACAGCATCTTCCCGGCTGATGATCCCACGGTCGCAGTGATCAGCGGCCATGGACTGCGCATTCGCCTGGAGCGCGGCGCGACGGCAGCGCCGGGCACACTCCGGCTCACTTGTGACGATCCGTCGATGCTCGCCGCGGGGCAGACTGAACTCATCGCCCCGAACGGTACCCGGATCGAAATCCACGACGAGTCCGCAGCGCTGGAGATACCGCCGACGCAACATGCCTTCGTCGTCTGCAGGCGCGGCGACGACGATTCCTGGATCGCGGGACGCGCCGGCATGCAGTATCGCGATCTGGTCCCGGGCCGGCTGGGCGGAAGCGTTATCGCGTCACACATCCGCATCCCCAATGGCGGTTCCGTGGCGGACATGGTGCACTTCCACCGCATCGCATTCCAGCTGATCTGCTGCTTCCGTGGCTGGGTCAGGGTGGTCTACGAGGATCAGGGGCTACCACTCGTGTTGAATGCGGGAGACTGCTTGATCCAGCCGCCGGAGATCCGTCACCGCGTTCTGGAGTCCTCGGCTGGCGCGGAAGTCATCGAGGTCACGGTTCCGGCGGAGCACCTGACGACGATCGACCACGAGCTGGAGTTGCCGACCCGGACGGAAGATCGTGGCAGAGCGTTCGGCGGGCAGCGGTTCTGCAGCTACAGCCCTTCAGAAGCGTCCTGGCAGCCGTGGCGGATTGCTGGCTTCGAGGCGAGCGGCACCGGTGTGTGCGAGGCTACCAACGGCGTCGCTGACGTGCAGGTCGTCCGGTGGCGAGGCGGCGAGCCCGAACCGGTCACCAGCCATGCAGCAGACATTCTCTTCACGTTCGTCCTGGCTGGAAGCATGACGTTGAGCGTGCAGGGCTACCCGCCGCAAAGCCTGGAAGCGGGCGATGCCTTCGTGCTGCCGCCGGAGACCCAGACCACCTACGGCGGTTGCTCCGACGACCTGGAGTTTCTGCAGGCTTCCTTACCGGGCGATTTCGCGACTCGAGATCATGGCTCGCACTAAGGTCGGCCGTACGGCCTCAACCGACTTCGCGAAGACGAAGGCGATGTTCTCCTTGCCCCAGGGTGTCATCTACCTGGATGGCAACTCCCTGGGGCCCCTACCCATCGCGGCTCAGGAGCGCGTGGCGCGCATGATGGCGAATGAGTGGGGCGAGCTGTTGATCCGCGGTTGGAACCAGGCCGGATGGATGCAGCAACCGACCCGGATCGGCGACAGGGTCGGACGATTGATCGGCGCGGCTCCTGGCACAGTGGTGATGGGAGAAACGCTCTCGATCAAGGTTTATCAGGCGCTGGCCTCGGCGCTGGAGCTGCGGCCGGATCGGCGCGTAATCCTGTCCGACTACGGTAACTTCCCATCCGACCTCTACATGGCGGACGGCCTGATCAAATCGCTCGGACGGGACCACGAGCTGAGGCTCGTCGACCCGGAGCAGGTGGCTGAGGCCATCGACGAGGATACGGCGGTGCTGATGCTGACCGAGGTCGACTATCGCACCAGCCGGAAGCACGACATGCAAAGCCTGACCGCGAGGGCGCACTCCGCCGGCGCCCTGACGATCTGGGACCTGGCTCACTCGGCCGGCGCGATTCCGATCGATGTCTCCGGATGCGGCGTAGATTTCGCGATGGGTTGTACCTACAAGTTCCTCAACGGAGGGCCCGGTGCGCCGGCCTTCATCTACGTCTCGCCGGAACACGTCGAGTCGGCGCGCCCAGCGCTGGCCGGGTGGCTGGGTCACGAAGCGCCATTCGACTTCGACCTCGACTATCGTTCTGGAGCGGGAATCGAGCGAATGAGAGTCGGGACGCCACCGATCATCGCCCTGGCGGCGCTGGACGCCGCGCTCGATGTCTGGGATGCGGTGGATATGAGCGACCTTCGCGCCAGGTCGATCGAGCTTGCCGAGCTGTTCATCGACGAGGTTGAGCGCCGCTGTCCAGAAATGCAGCTGGCGAGCCCGCGCGACGCAGCACAGCGGGGGTCCCAGGTGTCCTTCCGATACGCCGGCGCCGGAGAGGTGATGCAGGCGCTGATCAGCCGAGGCCTCATAGGCGACTTTCGGCCGCCGGACGTCCTGCGGTTCGGCATCACGCCGCTTTATCTCGATGCCGACGACATCACAGCGGCCGCAACGGTCATCGAGGAAGTCGTCCAACTGCAAGCGGCCGGCACTCGCACCTGAGACCGCAGGTCAACGGCGAGGGCGCCTGGCCTAGAGCGGTGTGACCGATGCGATTGGGACGCGGGCATCGACGTTGCGGGCCGCTTCCGTGGTCTTCACCCAGTCTTCGCCTGGCGGCAGGATAACGGAAGCCGACCGGACGCGATCGAGCTCAACGTTCTGTACGTTTTTCGGCGCCGCGCCTTCGCTTTGCAGCGTTGCGGCCGCGCGGATCAGCATGCGCCGGACGGCGATGACCATCGCGTCGGTCGTGCCCAGGTGCTCCTTGGAGCGATCGTAGATCGGCTCAATCCCGTCTTCGTTGGTCATCAGCTCCGTCATCGCTCGGTCCTGCAAGTTGCCGGAAAAAGCGATGCCGCTGAACTGAAGCGTCTTCTGCACCTCATAGTCGATGTTGTAATCGTTTCCTTTGTGGGCGGTCGTGAAGTAGTGCGAGCGCGGGTCGCTGGTCGCTGGAAGGTAGCCGCCGGAGAGGCTGAAGCCGTCCATGGCGCGGGCGACTTCTTCATCAGTCACGGGCCGTTCGATGTTCGCCGCGTGGCTGACTAGCATCGTGTAGTGGTCGTCTAGCGGTATGAAGCTGCGCAGGGAGACTATGTTGGCCCGGCTCGCCGCGATCATCGTGTGAATTGGGAAGATGTACTGGCTGATGCGGTGCCAGATGCTCCCTTCGTCATCCCAGACTCGCTTGGCGGTATAGAAGGCGCCGTAGTCGGTCGGCACCACGTCGAGGCGTGGCGCCCTGTCTCGGCTGAAGAAGCCCTGTATGCCCTCGGTCACCGCCTCGGCGCTAAGGCGACCGTGGAGATAGTCGATATGCGACGAGTCGATATCGCCCTCGAGGTTTTGGAACCAGTTCGCCTCTTCCATCATGATCGTCGGAGGCAGGACTTGTTCCTTGGGCAGCGTGTTGATCTCGAAGGGCGGGAAGGCAGGCGGAATCTCGCTGGGGCCCATGTAGGTCCAGATCATGTGATTGACGTCGCGGCAGGGATACGCCCTGGCGCGGACCTTGCTCTTGAAGTTGCTCTCGGCCGGCTCAGATGGCATGTCGATGCAGGAACCATCGACGTCGAACTTCCAGCCGTGGTAGACGCAGCGCAGGCCACCCTCTTCGTTGCGGCCGAAGAAGAGCGAGGCGCCGCGGTGCGGGCATGACTCCACGACCATGCCAACCTCGCCGTCCGAATTGCGGAACGCCACCAGGTTTTCGCCGAGCAGGCGCACCTTTTTCGGTGGGCTGTCCGGCGCCGGCAACTCGAAGGAAGGCAGAGCCGGGATCCAGTATTGGCGAATCAAGTCGCCCATCGGAGTGCCGGGACCCACGCGTGTCAGGAACTCGTTGTCGTTCTTGTTGAGCACGAGATGTACCTCTTCCTATATAGCGTCGCCTCACTGCCTCGACTGAAAGGCATTGTAAGCGAATCGAATCGGGCTGTATCAGCGCGTAGCGGGTCGACGGGGTGCCTAGGGCAGCGCGTCAGCTTCCGCGTAACGCAGCCAGGCGCTCATTTGCAGCGCCGAGACGCGGCAGTGGACCACCACCGGATGGTCCTTGATCGCGAAGGCCCTCTCGATCCCTTCCGTGATCTCCGATTCGTCCTCTATCGTCACGGCCTCAGCGCCGAAGGCGCGGCTCCAGGCGGCGAAATCGGGGTTAGTTAACCTGGTGCCGGACATGAAGGCTCGCTGCGGATAGCGCACGTAGGAATGCATGCCGATCGTCCCGTACATCGCGTTATCGGCGATGATCAGGATCAGGTTGGCGCCGTATTGCACGGCCGTGGCGAGCTCGTTGCCGGTCATGAGCGCGCCTCCGTCACCAACGAAGGCCACGACTTGCCTGTCCGGGCGGCGTAGCGCGGCTGCGACGGCCATTGGCACGCCCGAGCCCATGGCCCCTACGACCGAAGACAGGAGTACCTGGCCGGGCCGGAAGCCGACGTAGCGGTGCAGATAGCTCGAGAAGTTGCCGGCGTCGCTGGTGACCACGGCGTCGGGTGCGAGATGCCGGCCGATCTCGCAGACGATATCCGCGAAATCGACGCCGTCGGGTGCCGGCTCGCCGGACTTGGCTTGCAAGCCCTGATGGATCTGGTTCAGCGAGCGCACCCATCCTTGCCGCTTTTCGGTCCCGTCGGGGGCACCACGATCCAGGAGTCCGCGCAGCACCTCGGCGGGACTGGCCGGGATGCCGAGGACGGGTCGCCAGACTCGGCCGACCTCGTTGGCGTCGGGCCAGATGTGGACCAGTGGAACCTGAGGCTCCGGAGCGGACGGGAAGGTGTAGCCCTGACTCACGGTGTCCGTGAGCCTCTCGCCGAGGGCCACCATCAGGTCGGCGCGCCTCATCTCCTCGATCAGGGGAGCCGGGACGCGGATGCCCATGTAGCCACCGTAGTTGGGATGAGAGGAGTCGAAGAGCTGCGGCCGGCGGTGCGTCGGGACGATAGGCAGCACCCACTCCTCGGCCAGGCGCGTCAGGTCGGGGAAGACACCCTGATCGTGCAAGGCGTCCGCGAAGAGGGCCCCGCCCACGAGGACCAGCGGACGTTCCGCCGCCGCCAACATCGCCGCGAGCTGGTCCAGATCAGGCTGACGTGGCGCCGCGACGAAGCGCGCCCGGGGCAGGTCGACCGGCGCGTCGGTCTCGCGGTCAAAGATGTCCTCCGGCAGGACGACCGCCACCGGCCCTTGCGTCCCGCTCTCGGCGGTATGAAAGGCGCGGGCGATAGCCTCGGAGGCCTGGTCGGGGTCGATGACCTCGATGACCAGCTTCGTGATGTCGGACAGGAGTCGCGCGTAGTTCTGTTCTTGTAGCGCCTGCCGCCCGACGTCTCTGCGTTCTACGTGGCCGATCAGCATGACCAGGGGCGTGGCGTCATGGAACGCGGAGTGCAGCGCCACCATGGCGTTCGCCAGTCCTGGGCCGCGGGAGACGATGGCGACGCCGGCGCGACTGCGTAGCTGGCTGTCCGACATCGCCATGTAGCCGGCCCCGGATTCGTGGCGGCAGACAATGAGCTGAATCGAGCTGTCCTCGATCAGCGCGCTAGTAAAGCCGACGTAGCTTTCGCCGGGCACGCAGAAGATGCGGTCCACTCCGTGTGCTTCAAGGCTGTCGATCAACAGGCGAGCTACGGATTGACTCATGTTTGGCGTCTCCTCTGCCTGGTCACCGTACTAGGAAGTTGGTAGGCAATGATCCTAACTCTACCCGGCGGGTGTGGTGAATCGGGCCGGGCTTGTGTTCGCCGAAAGAGTGGCCTGCCAGGGCCTTATCGAGGGTTACCACGAAACGGCAGAAAGCAGCGTACCTGCTTCGACGAGGAAGGGTTGAGGGTCTGTTCAGTCGCAAACAGGCCCTCAAAGGGGTGCTTCCGTAGGGAATCCAGCTACTACTGCGCCGCAATCTCCTGGGACCGTTGCTGGACGTACGGGTCGTCTCTCGTCCCGAGCAGTCGCCAGTCATCGTCCACGGCGATGATTCGCTCGGCGGACCGAATCTCGGCGTAAGGCGTGTTCGGGTCCAGGCCGGGCGGGTCGATTCCCTGGTCGAGCTGTTTCACCGCGTTAACCAGCATTCGTCGCATCCGGATCACGGCCAGGTCGGTGGTACCGAGGTGTTCGTGGGTGCGGTCGTAGATCGAACCCATGCTCTCCGTGACGGCCATGTCCTGCTGCCCGATGCCCTGGATACCGGTAAAGCTGAAGCTACGCTGGGCTTTCCGATCGAGCAGGAAATCGTTCTCGAAAGTCTGAGTGCGTTCCTGGACTCCAGACTGCGGCCTGGCCCTCTGAGTTCGGCCCGAGCCGCCCTGAGGCCGGCGCTGATCCGCCTTGGTTGCGAAGCTCATGCGCCAGTAGTTGTTGTCGTCAATGGGCACCATAATCAGAGCGCTGGCGCCGCCGACCGGGATGTTGGAGATGTAACAGATGAACGGCATGATGAAATCGGTCAGACGGACGTGGACGTAGCCATTGGGCGTGTCACGCAGGGCCGACATAGCGGAAGCCGTACGAGGTTTCCTGTACCTCCAGGCGCGGCGCCTGTGAACTGCTACGCATGAAGGTCGACATCTGGGGCGAAGGCACGCCCAGGACGTCGGTTTCATCGGCAGGAACATCGAAGTCGGCCAGGTTGCGATGCAGGAAAGAGATGTGCACCGTGTCTAGGTTACCTTCGAGGCCTTGAACCCAATTGCACTCCGAGAGGATCTTGGAAGCGAACCACTGCTCCGGTTCGAGGCCGTCGGAACCGAGGTCACGGAAGGGCGTCATTTTCTCGGCCGGACCCATGTAGGTCCAGACGACGCCGCCAGACTCGTGCGTGGGGTAGGCCACCGCCCTGACCTTGCCCTTGAAGTTGCTCTCGACCGGCTCCGACGGCATGTCGACGCAGGCGCCGGATGTGTCGAACTTCCAGCCGTGGTAGACGCAGCGCAGGCCATTCTCCTCGTTGCGGCCAAAGAACAGCGAAGCGCCGCGGTGAGGGCACGAATTGGCCACCAGGCCGACTGAGCCGGACGTGTCCCGGAAGGCGATCAGGTCCTCGCCCAGGAGCCGGACGCGCACGGGCGGGTCGTCGGGTGAGGGCATCTCCGAGGAGAGAGGTCCCGGCATCCAGTAGCGGCGCAACAGGTTGCCCATGGGGGTCCCGGGACCGACACGCGTGAGAAGCTCGTTATCTTCTTTAGTAAGCACGGTTCTACCTCTTGCCAGTTCGTATGTTTAGGTCGACTTGTTCACTGGCGCCTCGGGCTCGTCGAGTCCTACGCTGCGATTCTGTGGTACAGGCTGATTCTGTGGTACAGGCTGAGCCAGGTCAAATTCACTGGGAGTGCCTGACGGGGGCGCTTGCGACGCCAACACTGGCATCCCGAAGTTGGACGGCCTTCCCTTTGGGTGACAGAATCGCTGCATCACAAGCAGACCTTCGCGGGTGGCGAAGCCTGGCTGTGATTCGAAACTGCACCGTGGAGGACATATGCTTTCTCAACAGGACAATGAAATCCTCTGTCGCGTTGGGCCGGGTACGCCGATGGGCGTTCTGCTCAGAGAGTACTGGCTGCCGGCGTTCGTTTCGTCGGAGCTTGAGGCAGATGGCTTTCCCCGCCGCATCCGGCTGCTCAGCGAGGATCTCATCGCGTTCCGAGATACGGACGGCCGCGTCGGCGTGGTCCAGGAAAACTGTCCTCACCGTGGCTCTTCGATGATGTTCGGACGCAACGAGGAGAACGGCTTGCGCTGCGTCTACCACGGCTGGAAGTTCGACACATCCGGCGCCTGCGTCGACATGCCCAGCGAGGGGTCGGAGAGCGAATTCAAACACAAGGTGAAGATGCGCTCTTACCGAACCCAGGAGCGCAACGGCATCGTCTGGCTCTACATGGGGCCGAGAGCCGAGGGCGACGAGCCGCCGCTACCCGACCTCGAGGTCAATCTAGACGGCTTCCCCCGACGGGCCGGCGAGCCTTTCAAGTACGTCCGGCAGTGCAACTGGGCCCAGGCGCTCGAGGGTGACATCGACAGCGTGCACCTCAACTTCCTGCACACTCGCCTCGATCGCCCGAACCCGGTGACCAGCAGCGACTCCAATCCTCAGTTCGATCTCATCTACACCGATTACGGCCACTTCTACGGCGCCAGGCGCACCGTGGGCGACATGTATTACTGGCGGATCAATCAGTTCGCGATGCCTTTCTACACGGCGGTCACCGGGCCTACGAGCAAGGTCTGGATACCGATCGACGATGAAAACACGCTGATCATGGAGTGGAACCCGTCGCGCCCGCCGGACATGCCACGCGAGTACGACGACATCGCAAACATGGCGACTGCCCGCCAGCCGTGGGGCTACAAGCCTGACGACCCGCGGATCCCGTGGGGCAACTGGCGCCTCAAGGCCGACGTCGACAACGAGTGGATGCGCGATCGCTCCCTGGAGAAGGACAAGTTCTACGTCGGCATCTACTCCAACCCGCTGCAAGACTCGGCGGTGCAGGTGACGATGGGCGCCGTCTACGACCGCACGCGCGAGTACCTCGGCACGACGGACAAGGCGATCATCGCCTTCCGCCGCATCATGATTCAGGCGGCGAAGGCGTTTCGCGACCGCGGCGAACTGCCACCGACCGTGGACAACGCCGCGCTTTATCGAGCCCGAGGCTTCGCCGCGATGCTGCCTCAGGACGCGGATTGGCTGGAGGTCTCGAAGCCGTGGCGCGAGGCCTTCTCAGACGGCCCCCCGGCCGAGTACCGAGTCGATTTAGCGACGTTGCGAGAAGCGCGCGGGGCCCTGGCTCCGAAGATCGCGAACTAGGGCGCAATGCGATACCGGTCGCTGGGGACGGCTGGGCTCGAAGTCTCTGAGATCGGCTTCGGCTGCGGCGGAACGGCCGGTCTGATGATCAACGGCAGCTTCGAGAAGCAGTTCGCGGCTATTTCGCGAGCACTTGAGCTCGGGATCAACTACTTTGACGAGGCGCCGGACTACGGCGATGGCGTGTCTGAGACCAATCTCGGCAAGGTGCTGAAGCAGCTCGACGCCGACCCGATCATCACGACCAAGGTCGAAGTCCGAAATGAGGACCTCGGTGACATCGCGAACCACGTCGAGCGCTCAGTCGAAGCCAGCTTGCGACGGCTTGGCCGGGAGCAGGTCGACGTGGTCCAGATCCACAACGGCCCGATTGAGGAACCGCCTCAACTGGAGGGACGTGACTACCGGGTGCTGTCGCTGCACGACTACCTGCGGCCGGAAGGGGCGCTGGACGGCCTGCGACGCCTGAAAGCGTCGGGCAAGACCCGCCACATCGGTTTCATCTGTCGCGGCGACGACGCTGGCCCGGTGAGGCAGCTCATCGACACGGGCGAGTTCAGCCTGGTCAACCTCGTCTACACGCTGCTCAATCCCACCGCCGGCAGGCCACCGCAACCGGGGATGGAAGCCCGCCCCGACTTCGGGCAGGTGATCCCCTACGCGCATGAGAAAGGCGTTGGCGTGGCCGTCTACAGCCCGCTGGCCAGTGGTGTGCTGGCGGAGTCGGCCATTGAAGGCGCGGCCCCCCACCCGCTGTCCGGCCTGGCGCGGCGGACGGGACCAGTCAGCGATCAGCGCGCCCGCCAACTGGCCAGCGCCAGTCGTTTTCGGTTCCTTTCGCGACAGGACCAGAGCTTGGCACAGGCGGCGTTTAGATTCGTGCTCTCCGAGCCGGGCGTGACGATGGTCCTGGGCGGCTTTTCGGACTCGGACCAGCTGGAAGAGTTAGCGGCGAGCTCGGACGCAGGAGCCCTCTCACCGCAGGACACGTCGGCCATTGAGAGCGTCTGGTCCCAACCTTCGTAGTCTGTAGCCGGCGACAGAGTTCGACTGGCAATCGTTGTTCGGCCGCCGCCGCCATTTCAATGAACGGATCGAGTGATCAATGCCACCAATGATTCGAAGCCTGTTCGAGGTCTACCCGGAGCAGACCGCAGCGACCCTCCCCCTCGGAATCTCCGTCGATGGCTTGTTCTACGGCAAAAGCCTTGACGGATCAGATCCGGTCACCGGTGAATTCCCACCCTCCCCTGAAGAGCAGATGGGGTTGGCGCTACGCAAGCTCGCCGTCCCGTTGCGAGGCGGATCCGGAGACAACTCCTGGATTCACCAGATAGTGGCCGTCCACCGCTGTCCCGACTTTGCTTCGCTATTCGACGAAACCTGGAGCGAGATTTATCCCGCCACGCCTCGTCCGGCCATCGAAGAAGCGGAGGGTCATCCTCCTGCTGGCTGCCTGATCCAGCTCGACTGTCACGCCTCGCTGCCAAGATCGGTGTTGAGCGGCTCGTCAATTGAGGCGATCAGCACCTGCCCAGACCCTGGTAGCGCGCCGGCAGGAGCAAGAGTCAGCTCTATCGTCTTCGGCCGCCTCACCGCGATGCATCCCTGCACCGGGGAGCTGCAGGGCAGCAGCCTCGAATCGCAGCTACGGTATGTCCTTGAGAACATGCAGACGTTTTTGAGCAAGGCCGGCACCGGACTGAACGAAGTCGCCCGCGCTACGCTGTACATGAACCCCCCGGACCTCGCCACCATGAACCTGGTCTGGGGCGCCTCTACCCCGACCCCTCCGATCGGCCGCCTCACAAATGGGTACCGGCAGCCCTGCCGAAAGGCCAGCTCGCAGTCGCCGACGTCATCGCCGTTCCGGGCGCCGGCGGTAGGCGAGTCATCGAGATCGAAAGTGCCCGTCACGGAGACCCCATGACGATGGCGGCGCTCACCGGCAACCTCGTCTCGTCTTCGCGCGTAATCGCCCCCCGCCGCGAAGATCCCGCCGACTACACCCGTCAGATCTTCGACAACATCGAGGAGATCATGGCCCTGGCAGGTGGTGGTATCACAAACCTGACCCAGCTCACCGCGTTCATTGGCCAACCCGAATACCGCCTGCTCGTCGAGCACGAGCTCACTCAGCGCCTGCCCGCGGGCACGAAACTCCCCGTCCTTCACTACGTCGAAGCCAATCTCGGTGGCGTTGGGGCGCCGCGTATCGAGATCCTCGGCCTCGTCTAACAGCGCCAGCGATACGGCTCCAGTCCATACCATTTTCGATTACCTGCGCATGCGCCGGCCCGCTAACCGACGCGCTATCAGGTGTAGAGTCAGGAGCGCAGGTTCGGGTGGGGGTGTTTCGGGTCGCCGCCCGGCCTCTGGTTCACTCCCGCCGCAGTCGATTGGAGGAAAACCGATGCCGGTTTCTGGTCTCGTCGTCCTGATTACAGGCGCCGCAAGAGGGATGGGACGCGAGTATACTCGCGGCTTCCTCAAGGAAGGCGCCAAAGTCATCGCCACCGACGCCTCCTGGACGCCCTCCGGGGTGTCCGGCGACGACGTCGACTTCAAGGAAGAGCTCGAGAGCAACCCGGACGTCCTCATTGAGCGCATGGATATCACCATCGACTCGCACATCAAGCGCGTCTACGAGACAGCTATCGAGCGTTTCGGCACGGTGGACGTTATCGTCAACAACGGCGGCCTCCGGGCGCGAGACCTCTACCCACCCCTCGGCAATCGTCAGATCATCGACACGGAGCTGAGTGATTGGTGGCGCATGTTCGACACGCACGTCTTCGGCACGTTCCGCGTGATCAAGACCTTCGTGCAGCCGATGATCGCGCAGAAGCGCGGCAGCATCATTAACGTCTGCTCCGGCGGCGGTGGCGGCAGGTCGCTGGAAGGGCCCTACCAGCCGGCGAAGGCTGCCGAAGTCATGATGACGATCTTTCTGGCCAACGAGCTCAAGCCCCACAACATCGCGGCGAACGTCCTATTACCGGGCTTCACACGCTCGACCGGAACCGACGAGCAGACGGCAGCCCGGGGCGAGATCTGGGCTCAAAACAACCCCAGCAAGCCTTACAACGTGCGCCGTCTGCGCCCTGATTCCGTCGTGCCCCTGGCGCTGCACCTGGCGGAGCAGGACGCCAACGGGATCACCGGTGAGACGTTCGAGACGCTGGCCTGGAACCAGCAGAACGAGCTCGGCGGATTCGAGACCTGGGGTTACGCACCCGACGTCGAGGCCGCGCGCCAGGCTGGCACGCTCTAGCTGCGCCCGAGACGGGCGCCCCAAGCACAGTCACTGCTGAATAACGACGTCTGGACACATGCAGGAGGAAGACAATGCCCACGATTCAAGCCGATCGCCTCAGGGAGATCGCCGCGCAGCTGCTGATCGGCGCCGGAGCCAGTGAGGAGGAGGCCGCCATCGTCTCGCGGCACTCCGTGGGCGCCAACCTGGCCGGCCACGACTCGCACGGCATCATCTCGATCCCAACCTACATCGATCGCATCAGGCGCGAGCACATCGTGCCCGGCGCGCCCTTCGAGGTCGTGCGGGAGACGGCAAACTCGACGGTTATCGACGGCAACTGGGGCTTTGGCTACGTCGTCTCTGAGCGGGCGATGCAGATCACAATCGAAAAGGCGCGACAGGGCAGCGTCGCTGCGACCACCGTGTTCAGGCAGTCGCACGTCGGCCGGGTCGCCGACTATCCATTGATGGCAGTTGAGGCTGGCATGATCGGTCTAATGACGGCCGACTCGGGCCGGTCGGCAAAGACCGTGGCGCCCTTCGGGGGCAAGGATGCGCGCCTTGGCACGAACCCGATCTGCATCGCCATGCCGAGTGACCTCGAAGCCCCGATGTTCATCGATATGGCCACCAGCGCCGTGGCTGCCGGCAAGCTCAACGTTGCCCGCGCCCGGGGCGCCGCGATCCCGGAGGGCTGGATTCTCGACAAGGAGGGCAACCCAACCACGGACCCGGCGGCCGGGGGCGTCGGCCTACCCCTGGGCGGGTCCGAAGGTCACAAGGGCTACGGCCTGTCGGTCATGATCGAGATATTCTCGGGAATCCTCACCGGACTCGGGTTCGGTCATGAGCCCTCGGGCCGGCATAACGACGGCTGCTTCCTCGCCGTGTTCAACGTCGAGGCGTTCCGACCCCTGCAGGACTTCAAACGCGAGGTCACCGAGTTCGCCGCCTACCTCAAGAGCACGCCGCCTGCGGCCGGGTTCGAGCAGGTCTACTATCCCGGCGAGCTGGAGCACCTCAGCACACAGAGGCTGCTCAGAGACGGTGTCAGCATCGAAGACTCGACGTGGGAGCGCCTGCGTGAGCTTGCCGGCGCGTTCGGACTGATCGAGAAGCTAGAAATGGGCTAGCCGGGCCCCCGGCCTCAGGTGTCGAGCGTCGAAGCGGCGAAGACCTCGTTGAAGGACGGCTTCCTGGAAGCGTTGCCCTGCTCGACGTTGTAATCGAAGAACGCCTCGAACATGGCGCGGTTCGCCTCGCTGCCGTACTTGAACGGGTCGCCCCACCTGGCTCGCTGCTCGAACGTGGTCTCGCGCTGGTAGAGCACGGAGAACCCCGCCCTGTCGTTGAGGGCATCATCGAGGGCTATTTGCTTCGAGCGCTCGAGGGCGTCGTAAAGCTCGCGTGCCAGGCCGGGTGTGCCTCGTCGAGCGTCTTGCTCATCACGATCATGTGAGTCGGTGGGTAGATGTTGCTCTCGCGATAAATCGCGAAGTCCTCTTTCATGTAGTTCGGGAAAAGCAGCTTGATGTCCGGGTTCGAAACCAGGCCATCCCAGGCCTTGCCGTCCGAGACGTCGGCGATGATGGCATCGACCTCGCCCGCAGCCAGCCTGTCGACAGGGTTCTGGGGGCTCGAAGCCACCTCGATGCGCGCCGCCTCGTCGTGCAGCGGGAAGAAATCGACACGGTTGACCAGCCAGCGCAGGCTGGACGTATCGACGCCGTAACGGTGCTGCAGAAAGCCCCTCACGAAGATCGTCACCGCGGTTGAGTAGGTGCTGGTCGCCACCAGCTTGCCGTCGAGGTCCGCCGGCTTATCGATGCCGCGGTCGGACCTGACCCAGACGAATTGCAGCGCCGACTTGCGCTTCGAGGGCACGGGCAGCGCCGAGATCTGCCAACCGGCTTCGATGGCAGGCAGAAGGTAGCCGAGGTTGAAATCGGCGAGGCCGAAATCGCCGGTCCGATACGCCGGGGTGTCGGCGAACACCATGGCAGAGGGGCCTTGTTCGGGCCGCAGCGTGACACCGGGAATCTCGACGCGCCCCTCCAGCAGCGGCAGCATGATGTCGAAACGCATCGGCGTTATCGGTATCTCGATGGGAGCTGTGACCAAGTCGATTCTCCTCGCGCTACGACTCAGAACTCAGGGCATGCGGACACTGACGCCCTATCACTTCGTCTCGGTCGCTCCATTGCCTGCAAGACGATTGGCTCAGACTAACCCCGCTTTGGTTTCTTGGCTTTCGACGTAGTCGAATCGCTCGCGGCGCTCTTTGGTGCCGTCCCACCAGTCGACGTTGCGCGGCAGCACGATGTCGCCGGAACGCTGGTGGTAGACCTCCGGGTTGTCGACGCCGGGCGGTGTGATGCCGGTTTCCCGGAAGGCCCTGGCGGCGTTGAGCACGCGGCGCCGGGTGCGAATGATCATCGTGTCGGTCGTGCCGAGGTGCTCACGGGCGCGTGTGTAAATCGGGCCCATGCTCTCGGTAACCGCCATGTCCTGCTGTCGCACGCCCTGGATGCCGGAGTAGCTCTCCATGTTGCGCTGCGCCTCGCGGTCGATCATGTAGTCGTTCGCGGCGTTCTGTTCGATGTGGAAGCGTCCGAACCAGTCCGTGGTGTTCGGCAGGGTGGAGCCACGACCGGTCGTCGGGCCGCTGCCCGGCGCCTGAGGCCGGCCGTCGAGGCCCTGCAGTGTGGAACCGACTCCGGGCTTGATCATGATCTCCCAGTGCAGGTGGTTCTCGTCGTCCATGGGCACGTAGATGCCGACAAGCGCGTTATCGCCCAGCGGACCCAGTGGCGGCATGGCGTAGAAGGGAAACAGCATGTGCGCGATGCGCCAGTAATAGCTGTCGTCCTCGGCGGGCCTGTAGGCGCCGTACGAGGTGCCAAAATCGGTGTCCATGGCGCTAAATTTGGCTGAGCGCTGCTTGGCGGTGTAGTAGGCGCCCGTGCCTGGTTTCGTTTTCTCCAGCGTGTTGGCCCCACCGTGCAGGAAGGCAGCGTGTACCGTGTCCATCTCGCCCTCCCAGCCTTGCATCCAGTTGCAGCGCCGGTGCAGCACGGAGATCTGGTGCGCGCCCTCGCACAGCAGATTGGCTTCGATGTCTGGCAGGGGCGGCTGTACCTCTCTGGCGCCCATGTAGGCCCAGATGATGCCGTTGCGCTCGTGCGTCGGGTAGGCAACCGCCCTGATCTTGCTCCTGAAGTTGCTCTCGGCCGGTTCCGACGGCATATCGACGCAAGCGCCGCTGACGTCGAACTTCCAGCCGTGATAAACGCAGCGCAGGCCGTCCTCTTCGTTGCGTCCAAAGAACAGCGACGCGCCGCGATGGGGGCAGGAGCTCTGGATCAGGCCGACTTTGCCTGCTGTCGTACGAAAGGCAATCAGGTTCTCGCCCAGCAGCCTGATGCGCACGGGCGGGCAGTCGGCCGCCGGCAGCTCGTCCGAACGGACGGCAGGAATCCAGTACTGCCTCATGAAGTCGCCCATCAAGGTCCCGGGTCCAATGCGGCAAAGCAGCTCGTTGTCAGTGGCGTTTAGCATCAGCAACCTCTTGTATGCCTGGATAATCCGGGGCTCTTGTTCGTTGTTCGATTCTAGCCTGGAGGGTCTATCGACCAATACGGCGTGCGCGGACCCTTGTGCCGCCGGGCTACCCGGACCTCTGTTTGTCCTCCCAGGGCAGCCCTAGTCTGACGGTCAGCTCCCGGATCTTGAGTTGAAGGAATGCCTCGCTGCGCTCGTCGCCCTGGAACTGGTTCCACGTGGGATTCTGATCGGGCCAGTTGCGATTGACCAGCGTCCACATGGCATCGTCTGTCGCGGCAATGCAGGCTACTTCCAGGCTGCCAGCCTCTCCGCTGAGGAAGTAGTACCGCCGGTCACCCTTCAGGGGCGAAGAATGATATTTCAGGGAGCCGTCGGAAACCTGCTGCTGGCGACGAAGCGTCGTCTGGACGAGTTGCTCGAAGTTGCCGTAACGCTCGTGCTTCTCCGTCATGGTCTCGCCATGATTCTACGCCCCTTCGGCAAATGGTGGCGGGAGATCACACGTGAATGTTTACGAGGCATCAGCCTTCGCGTGGGACCTAGACTCGGTTGAAACGATCAACCAGGATTCTCCGTTTGACACGTATAGACCGCGACAGCATGATCAGGCTAGCTCATAACGTCTGCCTGACAGTCGAAGGAGGAAGCTCGTGCTGAACGTAAGGGACAATGAAATCCTGACTCGAGTCGGGCCGGGAGCTCCGATGGGTGACCTGATTCGGCAGTACTGGTTCCCTGCCATGCCCTCCTTCGAGCTGCCTTTGCCGGACAGCCCTCCCAAGAGAATCAGGTTGCTGGGAGAAAACCTCGTGGCCTTCCGCGATAGCCGGGGCGAAGTAGGCATTGTCGTTGAATCCTGCCCCCACCGCGGCGCTTCCTTGTTCTTCGGCCGCAACGAAGAGGAAGGCTTGCGCTGCGTCTATCACGGCTGGAAGTTCGACGTCAGCAGCGCCTGCGTCGATATGCCGTCGGAGCCGGCCGAGAGCAACTTCAAGGGCAAGGTCAGGGCGAAGGCCTACCCGGCCAGGGACGTCAACCACATGGTCTGGATCTACATGGGCCCGCGCGAGGTTCCGCCGCCCTTCCCCCTGCACGAGATCACAACGCTACCCGAGGACCAGGTCCTGCCGCCGCAGATCATGATGGAGGAGGCCAACTGGTTCCAGAACCTTGAAGGCGACATCGACTCCTCCCACATCGATTACCTGCACTCACGGCTGACGCCGGAGGTTACCAATTCGCTGGCTCGAGGTTTCT
Source organism: Dehalococcoidia bacterium (assembly GCA_965197795.1). Taxonomy (GTDB): domain Bacteria; phylum Chloroflexota; class Dehalococcoidia; order DSTF01; family WHTK01; genus WHTK01. The sequence goes on from OZ240228.1 coordinate 3,150,775, forward strand.
TCAGCCGTGACAGGTCGCCGAAGCTCGACGTCGTGCCGACCGACTACGGCGCCTTCTATTCCGCGAGGCGCAAATGGGACGATGAGAACAACGTCTGGCATCGCATCACGCAGTACATCATGCCGATGCACACGATGATCGCGGCTTCCAGCGGCGATACCGTCAGTCTGCGCTCTCACGTTCCGCTGGATGATCACTACTCGATGATGATCAGTCAGCGCGCCTTCCTGCACCGCTCAGCGACGCCGAGGGAGCGGGCCGAAGCGGCCAATGCCTTCACGGACACCGGCGGCTACCTGCCCGAGACCAGCGATCCTCGAACCCGCTACTTCACGGCTGCCAACAAGAGCAACGACTACAAGCGCGACTACGAACTCGAGAAGACGCGGCAGTTCACCGGCATCTCGCTGCTGCGCGCCAACCTGCAAGACCGCGCCATGACGGAGCTCATGACAAACGCGGAGGGGATCGAACCGATCTACGACCGCTCGAAGGAACACCTGGGGACCTCGGACGCCATGGTCATCATGACCCGACGGATGCTGATCAAGGCCGCCAGCACGCTGCGTGAGCACGGCGTGCCGCCGGCCAACGTGGACAACGTGGAGATCGACCGAGTGTGGCCCGCCTCGATCATCCTTCAGGACGGCGAAGACTGGGTCAAAGCGACGGAGGATGCGCGTAACTACGCCGCCCGCCAGCCCGTGGCATACGTCGTACCTAACTAGTCGAGCCATAGTAGGCGTATACATAAAAGCGGGGAGCCCTGAGCTCCCCGCTTTGCTTTGTCATGCCCGCTGCTGCCTGCCTACGAGGTCGGCACGCGCGCACCGCTCTGGTCGTCTGAGAGCGCGATCGTGTCCAGCAGTCGGTAGACCTCGACCGCGTCGTCGAAGCTGGGTTGGGGTGGCGTGGACTCGTTGATCGCCCTGGCGAGGCGCTGGTACATGTGAGCCAGGTGAAACGAGCTGTCGGGCTTAACTTCTGGCGGGACCGTGATCATGTGTTCCGGCGTGACCAGCTCGCTGAGACGTTCTTCCCCCCGGTGTGCCCCTTCGATTCGGTTCGGCGCGACCATGGGCGGGCCACCCGACGTCGCCACAAGGGTCCCCTCGTCACCGTGAATCTCGAGTCGCCAGCCGCTGCCGTGCGAGGCGACGTAGGCGAAGTTCGCCGATAACAATGCCCCCGAACCCGTCTTGGCGCTGAACACCACGCAGTCCGGCGAGTCAGCCGGCACGGTGTCGGTGGAATCGGGCACCGGCCACTCCTTGACCAGGGTCTCCAGGCGCGCGGACACATCTTGGAACCCTCCCAGGCAATTCGAGAGGATATCGAGGGAATGGGCTGTCTGGATCGAGAGGATGTGATTGCCGCTGGAGCGTTGTGCGGCCCAGAGAATCCCGGCGCGCATGTAGGGGCTGGACATCAGCAGTTGCGCGTTGGCGCTGAGCGGCCTGCCGACGTAACCGGAGTCGATTAGCTCCTTGACGTGCAGTGCCCACGGTGCGGCGCGCCCCTGCAAGCCGGGCATCGCCGCCACTCCAGCGATCCTGGCGGCGTCCGCCATCTCCTCAACTTCCTGCAGGTTGCTCCCCAGCGGCCACTCGCAGTAAACGTGCTTACCGGCGTCGAGCGCCGCGAGGACCATCTCTCGATGCCAGGGCACGCGTACCGCCACGCTGACCAGGTCGATTTCGGGATGCGCAACGAGCTCGTGATAGTCGGAAAACGCGAATCGTGCGCCGGTTGCGTTTGCCGCCTCTTGAGCCGTGTCCTGGTGCGCCGTGCAGATCGCCGTCAGCTCGTACTCTGGCAAGGCCTGCAGCGCCGGGATATGGCTGCGCCAGCCCCAACCGCGGTTCACCGATGCGCCGATCACGCCGACTCGAATTGCTCCTTCTGCCACAGCTGAACCTCCCTCTTGGAACCTAGGCTGCCGCCGCCGTTCCGGCTGCGCGGTCTTGCGACCTCACTGTTAGTACGAAAGCCAACACTCCCATTGCTCCGACGACCAGCAGGATTTGTAGCCACTGGTCGTAGCTCTGAGTCGAGTCGAAGGAGAGTCCGGCCAAGACGGGTCCGCCGGACATTCCCGCGATGAGTATGGTGTAGATCGCCATGCGGATCGAGTTGTAGTGTCGACGCCCGTAAGTGTGGCCCAGGACAGCCCATAGCACCGGCCAGTTCGAGCCGCCGAACGCCAGCAGCGACATGGCCGGTATGTACAGCCAGATGCTCTCGGCTGCCAGCAGCAAAACGACACCAGACGTTGTCACCAGCATCATTCCGGTTAACACCCTGGTCCCGCCGAAGCGGTCGGCGGCCCACGCGGTCAGCAGGACGATCGGCACTGTGAGCACCAACTGCAGGCTCAGCAGGCCTGCCCCCAGGCCCTCACTTTCGCCCTTCGACTCCATCAGCGGAACCAGGTGGAAGATCAGACTGAGGTTGATGAACAGCATGCAGCCGGTGCCCAGGCCCATGGTCCAGAAGAACCGCGTCCGGACCGCCTCCTTCAACGTTGCGCCGGTGGCGGGGCGCGACCCCGCGACGTTCGCCACTGGCTCAGGCCGTGGATCGCCGTCAGGGGTCAGGCCCATCTCCTCAGGCGTGTCACGCACAATGAACACCGCGAATAACCCCGTCGCCACCAGGATCGTCCCGCCCGCCACGATTGCCGTTCTCCAGCCCAGCTCGCTGATTGCCAGCGCCATCACCGGCAGCAACAGCGCTCCGGCCCCGTGGCCGACGTTGAGTAGCGAGAGCGATCGCGCCTTCTGGCGGTCGAACCAGTTGTTAAGGATGGGAGCGCCGGAGTTCAGGACGGCCCAGTTGTACGCCACGCCCAGCGGGATCGTGAAGATGATAATGACCTGCCACAGCTCCTGCGCCTGCGAAAGCAGGAGGTAACCTGATCCGGCGACGAGCAGTGACCAGAACATGATCCGCCGCATGCCGAAGCGGTCCATCAGCCAGCCGCCCAACACCGCTGTAGTCGCCACGGCGACGTTGCCCGCCGTCGCCATTAGCGAGACCGTCGCTCGCTTGGCGCCGAACTCCTCCTCGAGCGGCAATACCAGCAGACCCAGGGCGCTGTGCCCCACGCCCGAAGCGACGATCCGCATCCCGGCCAGCGCCAGGAGGATCCACCAACCGTAGAACGGAGCGGCGGCAATAACTCGCAGGGCACCCGGTTCGGGCGGCGTTTTGGTTTCTTGCACGGTTGGCTTTCGTTGTTATCGAGGCTTAGCGGGTGACGGACTCAAGTATAGGCTGAGTCTGGAGCCGGGCGTTGCCTTTTTCACTATCGCGTGGAGGATTCGACGAGGTCGAGGCAGACATAGCGTGCCGATAGTAGACTGCGGAGCAGAGAAATCCTGGCTGAGACGACGCTTGTGAAGGACGGTGGGGAAGGCCGGCACTGCGATGGCTCTTCAGACCGATAGCCCAACCAACCGTATCGGTGTTCTCATCGTCGTATGCGTCGCGATGCTATTTGGCGTTCTCAACACATCCGCCATCGTGGTCGTGCCTCCAGATATCGCGGCCGATCTAGACGTCAACATTAGCGAGCTCAGCTGGGTGATGACGGGATTTCTTCTCGTCTACGGCGTGGCGATCCCCTTCTACGGCAGGTTGGCGGATTTACACGGTGCGCGCCCCCTGTTTATTTTTGGCGTGGGCGTCTTCGCGGTAGGCTCGCTGCTCGCGGCGCTCGCATCTGACTTCCCCTTGCTGCTGGGGGCCCGGTTGATTCAGTCGGCTGGCGGCGCGGCGGTGCCCGGACTCGGCATGGCGATGGCGATCCGCGCCTATGGACCAGAGTCACGCGGCATCGTGCTCGGGGTGATCGGAGCGACCATCGGCTTCGGCGGGGGCATCGGGCCGCTCCTGGGCGGTGTTCTGGCAGACGCCTGGGGTTGGGAGTCGATCTTCCTGGCAACCTCCGCTACGGCGCTGATCATTCCAGCCGCGTTGGTGGCTTTACCACGTGAAGAGGAGACCGTTCCTGGCAGGCTCGACGTTCTTGGCGGCGTCCTACTCGGGTCGCCGTGGTTGGAGTACTGCTTGCTTCGACGGAAGGGGCAAGCGCCGGGTGGACATCCACCTGGCCGATCGCTGGCATAGTCATGGCTGTGGTCTCCCTGGCGCTGCTTGCGCTCAACCAGCGAACGTCCGCGTCGCCGTTCATCCCCAACGAGTTCCTTAACAACCAAAAGCTGATCGCGTTCGTGTCCATGAGTTTTCTCGTGATGGCCGCCAACGTTGGGCCGCTGATTGGAATTCCCGTCATGCTGGCCGCCTTCAATGGCTCGGCCGCGATCGACATTGGCCTAATCATGTTGCCAGCTGCCATCTTCACAGCGCTGAGCGGCGTTTTCGCCGGCAAACTAGTTGACCGTCTCGGTGCACGCCTCTTGGCGAGGACCGGCGGGTTGCTAATGCTGGTCGCCGTAATAGGGCTATCCAGCTTCTCTGGTGATGAAGCGTGGCTAATAGCTGCCTCTGGTGGCGTGCTGGGTGGCGGCTTCGGGCTGGTCAACACTCCTCTCGCCACGTCCGTGTCACGAGTTGTGCAACCGCAGGTCTTGGCGTCGGCCCTGGGGATCAATTCGATGCTCTTCTTCATAGGCGGCAGTATCGGAGCCGCCGCGCTGCTGGGCTTCTCTGCGACCGACGTACAGTCGTCTCTCAATCCGGTTCACGAAGCCGTTGGCGCCGGATTCAGCGATGGGTTCTTGTTCTTGGCTCTGCCTGTCCTGGCGGTCCTCTACCTATCATCAAGGCTGCCTGTGGCGGTCCCCCAGGAGTTGGAGGCGGAGGCCACGCCGACCTACCTATGGCGACCAGACTGCTCGATTCCGTGGGTGTCGGAATGCGAGGAGTCTCTGTGGGAAAAAGCCGAGGGAGCGTAGCTTGGCCAGGCCTTGGTAGAATTGGGTAGGCAAGACGGTGAATTCGTGACGGGAAGACTTAGGGCGGTTCCTAATACGTTTCGGTGCTAAAGTGCCGATAGACGCATTAGCGGCATTCGAGGCAGACGGGGCCTCCCGCGAGACGTGTCGATTATAAGGACGGTGCATACCATGGCTGAGCACGATGGCCTTATCCCGGTGGACTCTGTAGAGGATCAGTCGGCGCCACGCTGCGTCCGCTGCTCGAATTGGATCATCGAGAACCCAACCGGGAACCTGTTCTGTCGCGACTGCATCGAGGACATTTGGGAACACGCCGAGTCGTACGGCGGGAAACAGAAGACCCTCCGCGTCGTCGGACGACGTAACAAGTTCCTCCCGAAACCGCGAGCCGCCTAGCGCACGCTGCGGCGCGGGCTGCCGCCCTCTGCGGCGGGCTCAGGACAGGCTGCACGTCCTGGAACTCGATGATGGTGAAGTCGAGCAGGACAGTCGCTGCGGTCAGCGGTAGTATCGCCGCAGGATGCGCTCTTCGGTTTGGTCTCAGGAGATGGCGATTACCGCGCAGCGACGCTTGTGCCGCGCCTGGTGAAACGCCTGACGAACTCCCTGCAGGCGAGGCGGCCGCGTAGGGTCTATTACGGCTGGTACATAGTCGCGGCCGCGCTTTGTGCGCAGATGACCGCCGTGGCGATTCAGAGCCACGCCCAGGCGGTCTTCCTCGAACCGATGACGACGGACCTGGGTTGGTCTAGAACTGATTTCACCTGGGCCCAGACCTTTGGAACCCTGGTGATGAGCGGCGGCGGGTTCCTGGTCGGTAGTCTCCTGGACGTTAAGGGTCCTCGCCCCTTCATGCTGGCAGGGGCAGTCGTGATGTCGGCCAGCGTCGTGAGCCTCAGTCAGGTGGACAGTGTCTGGCAGTTTCTGCTGCTACGCGGCGTCGGCATCGCTCTCGGCTCGGTCATGCTTGGCAACTTGGTCGCGAACACGACGGTATCGAAGTGGTTCGTGCGCAAGCGGGCTTGGGCGATCACGATCTCCACGACGGGTCTCTCGATTTCGGGTGCGGTGACGCCGCGGATCGTGGCCGAGCTGGTCAACTCATTTGGCTGGCAGACCTCGTGGGTGATTCTCGGGCTGGGGCTGCTTCTGCTGGCAATCCCGGCCGCCCTGGTCATGCGACGGAGGCCTGAGGACTACGGGCTGCTGCCCGATGGCGATGATGGGGCCAAGCTCCCCCAGACTCACGCCGGCCGGCCCGTGGTTACTGCCGCCAGTGAGGAACAGTGGACGCGAGAAGAGGCCGTCCGTACCAAGGCATTCTGGGTGCTGATCATTTCCTTTGCGCTGGCTAGTTTCAGCACTGGCGCCTTCTTCCTCCATCTCATCGCCTACATCCAGGACGCCGGCTTTTCGTCACAGGCGGCGGCAGGCAGGTTCAGCACAGCCTTGCTGGCAACGGCGCTATCGCGACCAATCTGGGGCGCCCTAATGCAACGTTTCGCGCCTCGCTACTGCGCTTCGTTCGGATTCGGGACGATGTCGGTTTGCACAGCAGGCATCGTTATGTCGTTGAACGCCGACAGCTCGCTGGTGCTCTACGCATTTCTCATAGGTTGGGGGTTTGGCTTTGGCGGTCGCGTGCCCCTGCAGGAGCTAATTTGGGCCACCTATTTCGGCAGGGAGAACATAGGAAAGATTCGGGGCATGGCGCTACCGCTGATCGCGGTGGCGACGGCTATCGGCCCGCAGTTCGCGGCCCGCGCTTATGACGTGGCGGGCAGCTACGACACTGCCTTTATTGCGTTCGCCGTGACCTCGGCCATGGCGGCTGGTTCGGTCCTCCTGGCCAAGCCACCTCGGCGCCCGGCGCCCCAGGCCCCCGTTTCTGGCTAACCCGGCGCAAGGGTCGCAGCGAGAATGGCCAAGCACCGCTGTTGGGCGGACGCTCCTCAAACTGCCGCGAGCGAAGTTTTGAGAGCCACTACTCGACCCCTCCGTATGAGCAGCCTCCGGCACCTCGGCGGTCATGGCATGACGGCAGAGCGCTGCCCGCGGGACGTCGGACAGATCTCATGCCTTCAGCAACCCCCCGGCGCCCCAGTCCCCGCTCAAGCGCAGGCCGCATCTTCATGTCGTGGAACTCGGTGAAGAGGTGCGGGCCTGCTTACAGCGTGACTGTCCGGGCTAGTTGGGCCATCTTCATCGGGAGCTGAGGCTGAAGCGCCTTGGTCTTCGCGTTGGCGATGGCTTCCTCTTCGGTATCGCCGATCGCCGTTTCCCGATGGATCTGGTACACGTTGGGATGCAATGGCCCCGAAGGCTCCTTCCCCTGCGCCAATTCTTTCGCCGCCTTCAACAGGCGCCGGCGCATATAGATGATCACGTAGTCGGAGCGTGCCAGGTGTTCTTTAGTTCGATCCGCAATCGGGCCCCACTGGGCCTCGATTAGCGCGATGTCCTGCAGCGGGAAGCAGCCAATCCCGGTGTAGGTAAAGCTTTTCTGAGCCACGCGGTCGATCTCATAGTCGTTGCTGATATTGGCCTTGGGCATCCAGGTGCGCGGGAGGAGTTCAGGGAAGCTGTAGCCGCTGTCCTTGTACTTGTGCAGGTCCGCCTCGGAGATCGGCTCCCAACTCCAGCGAAGTCGGTAGAACATCAGACTCTCGTTGTCGATTGGAATCCGCATGTTGCTTGAGAAATGACCGTGCGCGGCGACTCCTGCCGTGCAGAAGATCGGCATCCACCAGGTGGCACCGACGCTCGCCATGACGCGGCCATCCGGCTGCGGCGTTAGTTGAATGCTGAGTGTGGCCTGCTCGTGATCCTCAAGCCTGGAATTGAGGCCACCCGCGCGGTGCGATGAGGTGCCAACTTCCGTGACCCTTCGATTGCCGACTGCCCGTGGAAAAGGCTCGTCGGGATCAGATGCACCATTATTGGGCATTCGTTGACCCGCGAAGTCGCGGAGACTGCCATCAAGGTTGCTGTGGAGGAAACGAGCGTGGCTGGGATCGTAGTCGCCCTCCATCGCTTGTAAATAGTTGCAGGACTCGATGAATTTGGTCACGTAGCGGTGGCTCTTCGGCAGGTTCAGCCACTCGAAGCCTGGCATGGGGGGCTTTCTGTCGGACGGGCCCATGTAGGCCCAGATCAGGTCTCCCGCCTCGACGGTCGGGTAGCATTTGATCTTTATCTTGTCTCTGTAGGACGAACCTTCGGGTGTGTTCGGCAGGTCAGTGCAGGCGCCGTCGACGTCGAACTTCCAGCCATGGTAGACGCAGCGCAGTCCGTTCTCTTCGTTGCGTCCGAAGAACAACGGCGCGCCGCGATGGGGACAGTAAGCGTCGACCAAACCGACTCGGCCATCTGTGGCACGAAAGGCGATGAGGTTCTCACCGAGTACCTTGACGCGAACGGGAACGGAGTCAACGCCGGGCAACTCCTCCGATAGGGCGACCGGCAACCAGAATCGCCTGAAGAGCTCGCCCATCGGCGTGCCAGGGTTCGTGTCGGTTATTAGCTCGTTGTCTTCTTTTGACAGCATCGCGTCTTCTCCTGGGCTAATTCTCTGAATACTTTAGCGGAAAATCCGAATGCTGCTCGTACGCCTTCAGCAGCCACTCATATCTTTGGCAGCCTTCGGGTGTATGGTTGGCGTGTGTTAAGAGGCACACGACCTAACTGGCCCGATCCACGGCGCCTGGATCGTCTTCGAAAACGGATCGAGATCCCCAAAGGGGACGAGATGCGGCATTCGCCACGAAGCAGGACAGAAACCGCTGTCTACGGAGTCATCTTGCTCGCTGGACTACTGGTGGGAATCGCCATCATCGTTCGAGTTTTCTGACTACGTCTCGCCGAGCCACGATTCGTACTTACCTGGCGGCTAGGACGCACCGGACTCGTGGAGTGGTTCGGTAGAGAGACGCCACCCTTGAGCCTGCAGCGCTTTACGCCTTCAGCAGCCCCCGACGCCCCAGCGCAGGCTGCATCGTCATGTCCTGGAACTCGGCGATGGCGAAATCGAGGCGTCAGCTCGTCACCACACGACTGTGGGCTAGCTAGACATAGCTCAGCAACCGGTCAAATCGGTCAGTTTAGAAGGGGAAGAAGCCGGGCTCATTAAGCGTGAGCCCGGCTTCTTGCCTCAGTTTGATAAGCCCTACGTTCTTACTTCCACCGCGACCTTCAATGCCTCTGCGGATGCTGGTGCTTCACCAGCCATCGCTTTGACCTTTTCGATCGCCTCGTCAAGGGTGCCCTCTTGGGTGGTAACCCTGGCGATGTGGTAGCGGTAACCCTCCGGGCTCCAAGGCTCCGACGGCTCGATCCCGGCAGCTAGCGCTTTCACCGTCTTCAGCAGGCGGCGGCGGATGTAGATGATCTTGAAGTCCGAGCTCGTCAGGTGCTCCTGGGTTCGGTCTGCCAGCGGACCCCACTGGTTCTCCATCATCGAGACGTCCTGCCAGGGGAAGCACGGTATACCGGAATAGGTGAAGTTACGCTGCACCTGGCGGTCGATCTTGTAGTCGTTGTGGACGTTTTGCACGCCGATGTAGGTGCCGGGTATGAGCTCTGGATAGTACCAGCCGCCGTTCTTGTACTCGTCGATCTCGGGTTGCGGGATCGGGTCATAGCTCCAACGCAGGCGATAGAACCAGATTTTCTCATTGTTGATCGGCACGCGGATGTTGGTCGACATCGTGTTTGTACCGGCTGTGGTGCCGGCGGTGCAATAGATCGGCATCATCCAGGGACTCAGACTGGCGATCTTGGTGCCATCCGGCCGCTCGCCAGAACTCAGGAAGAACACACCTGTGTCGGTGTCCTCGATTGTGCCCCAGGCCTGCTTGTCGGCCTCTGTTTGACGCCGGGGACCCACCGCGCGCGGGAACGGCTCGTTCTCGGGAGTTGGGCGGTTCCTGGGACGAACCTGGACGTTGTTGAACTGTTGTACCTGAGGGCTGCCGTCGATCTTGGTGTGCAGGAAGGGACCGTGGCCGGGGTCGTAGTCGCCCTCCATGGCCTGCAGGTAGTTGCACTCCACCTGGAATTTCATCACGAAGCGATGCTCTGCGGGCAGCTTCGTCCACTCGAACTCCGGGAAGGGCGGCTGCTTGTCCTTGGGACCCATGTAGGCAAAGATCATGTTTCCCGCCTCCACGCATGGGTAATTCTTTGCCTGGATCTTGTTCTTGAAGACTTCGCCCTCGGGCGCGTTCGGTATATCGACACAATTGCCGTCGACGTCGAACTTCCAGCCGTGGTAAATGCAGCGCAGCCCATTCTCCTCGTTACGGCCGAAGAACAGGGGCGCGCCGCGGTGCGGGCAGTACGCGTCCATCAAGCCGACCCGGCCGTCCGAGTCGCGGAAGGCCACCAACTTCTCGTCCAGGACCTCAACGCGCAGCGGCACGCTGTCGGGACCGGGCAGCTCCTCGGCCAGCGCGACTGGTATCCAGAAGCGCCGGAAGAGCTCGCCCATCGGCTGTCCGGGACTGATATTAGTGACTAGCTCGTTGTCTTCTTTGCTTAGCATTGCCTTTCAATCCTCTCGTTGCCCGCTTCATGGCGGCGGTTCTAAGACTTCTCCTGCGGACTAATGGTCGCGTAGGATTCCCGAGTCTCTAGGGTTAATACTCTTCCCAGAACGTCAAGGTGTCAACCTTAGGTGCTCAATCTGATGAACTGCAGGGCGTCAACGACGGTATCATCCGTACCACGGCCTTTCAGTGATGGTTCCCAAGCTCGTCAAGGAGTCGATGAATGGATACGGCGACAAACCTCGAAGTCCGGTGGGAAGCCCAAGGCTCTGTTCCGCACTACCGTATGGATCAGATTCAGCCGCTTCTTCAAGGTCGCGTGAATATCGCGGGAGTTGAATAGGCGATTCTTCGGACTACTCGCACTCTCGTTCGGACCCTTAGTGTTGCTCGGCGGACGGCTCGCCGCGTTCACGCTCGTCGGATTGGTATGTATCCCGGTCGGGACCCTAATGATGCTCTCGGCGCCGGTTCTACTTTGGAGCATGAGGGTTGCCGTACTCTCGGCAGCGTTGCAAGCGTCTATCTGGCTACTCCCTTTGACGCTCTTCCCTTAGCCAAACGCCGGGGCGTTGCAACTGCATAAGTCGCTGGCGCCATCGCGCGAGTTCGCGTTCGCATTGGCTGATCTTGAGGCGTATACGCCGGGTTATTAGTATCGACAGATTCGCGAACGTTCGTCAGTAGGTGATGCTTTCGCGTAGCGAAGCCGGCTGGCGGAGAGGCAGGGATTCGAACCCTGGATACGCCATAAGACGTATAACGGTTTTCGAGACCGCCGCATTCAACCGCTCTGCCACCTCTCCACGCGCGATTCTAGCAGAGGGCCGCGTGGCGGACGGCCGTAGAGAAAGAGAGAGGGCCGGTCCAAAACCAGCCCTCTCGATGCGACTCTTGCGTGGGAATCAGCCGACCTTGTCCAGGTAGGCGGCCCAGCGTGTTGCGTACTCGTGAGCCACCGGGTCCCAGGCGCCGCCACAGGTGACCAGCGTCATATCGGCCTGGCTGCTCGCCAGGATGCCGCCCCAGTTGGCGCTGGGCGAGTAGGACGCGACGGAACGCACCACGTATCGCTGCACGGTGCCGTCGTTGAAGTAATAGGTGGCTTCGGCGCCGGCTTGCAGCTTTGAGACGCCGAAAAACAGCGCGGTTCCCGGGCTGCCGGCGTGGCAGCTAGCACAGTCGACGTGGGCGGCGAGTGTCAGGTTGCCATCCTTATAGCCTCCGACGCCAGAGTGATTCTGGAAGTCGTACCAGACGGCGTTGAAGTAGCCCACCGGGTCAGGCATTTGGCCACTCGTACCCACGACGGCGCCGGTCACCGTTGTGTCGACGCCGATGGACGGGATGACCAGACGGTCGCCGAGGTAGAACTCACTTGCGGCGATGTAGTTGTTGCCGCTTCCAGTAGAACCACCGGTATTACTGCTGCCCGTGCTGCTCTGGACGCTGTCGGATGTGCGCGTGCAGTTATCCAGGTACCAATCGTGCTCGCCCGGCGACAGGTAGTCCGTGCCGCGAATCGCGTCGCAATCCCGGCGGTTCAGCGGGTCCACCACCGCATCTTCCTGCGTGGGAACCGGCGTGAGCGTGGGCGGCAGCGTAGGAGCAACGTCGAGGTTGGCGAGGCTCAACGTGTCGCGTTGACGCACGGATACCGAATCGGAGCCATTACCACCGATACCGAAGCCGAGCGCGACCGCGGTCGCGGCCACGAAAGCTACGACCGGTACGGGCAGCAGCAGCGCCCAGCGCGGCGTGTTGGCGAAAAAGTTCTGCAGTTTGTCCTGCAACCTCATTGAGTCACTCCCGTGGATACGGTCTCGATAACGCGGGTCGCGGTGACGACCTGACGGTTGGTATATTCGCGCGTCTCCCTGTTAAAGTTCCCGCCGCAGGTAATGACAGTCAGCGTTTCCTGCTCGGTGGAGCTGACGATCTGGTCCCAGGTGCCGTCGGCCAGGGAAGCCGGGACAGGCTGATTAGAGGTCACCTCGTACATGAATACGTCACCATTGGCGTGGATTTCGATGCTGTCGCCGACCTGGAGCAGATTGAGGTTCCAGAGGACGGCCTCACAGGGCGGCGGCACCGTCCCGTTGTTGCAAGGCCGCGAGCCGGAGTCAACGTGGCCCGCGAAGACCGCGTTACCGCCCAGGCCCGGCGCCCCGCCGTAGTTGCTGAAGTCCGAGAAATCGTAGTAGGCCACGTCGTCTGGGCCGTTGGGGTTGGGCATCTCGCCGGACGATGGGACCGTTCGATACGTCAGCGGTGCGTCGATGCCGAATCGTTCAATTACGAATCGGAAGTCAGGCCCGATCTCGGTCCAGTGACCCGTTGGCTGAGCGGTGGGGCGCGTCAGGTCGATGGTCGCCTCGGGTGTGGGCTGAACCGTCAGCAGGCCGCCGGATTCGGAGGTCGGCCGGGCCGCGGCGACTGGTTCGGCGTCGTCTTTGCCACCGCTGAGTGCGACGACGAGGAGGATGATTCCTACAACAACGACGGCCGCGATGCCGGCCAGCAGGGGCAGAGGAAGCTGACCACTGCGTATTTGTTGGAGAAGGGATTGTAGAGGGTTTTGGTTGCCTGGCGGGTCCGGCTGCTGATCGCCAGTGGAGCTGTTCTGGACCATCGAGTGAAAACCCCTGGGGAAGAAGTAATGGCAAATCCGATGAGACGCCTCAATCCAGAATAGAGAGCGAATTTCCGCGATGCAAGCAAGGGTTGGTGCAGGTTGAGGGCGGTCCTCTTAGAAAGGACCGCCCTCAACCGTTTCTCACCAGAGGTAGTTGACTATGCGTGCGGGCGAATCACCGCTAGCGTGCCAATCACGGATGCCACGATGAGCGCGACGCCGGCATAGGTCTGCCAGCTGTTGTTGCTCGCGCTGAGGCCCGCGTCACCGGTGTTCGGAGGCTGAATGCCAGGCGGAGTTGTCGTGGGCGGTGGCGCCTGAGTCGGCTGCAGGTTGCAGTTGATGTCGATCTCAGTGGTGCCGAGCGCGCTGCCGGAGGCCGCCGTAATCGTCGCTTTGCCGCCCATGTTGCTCGGCGCGATGTAGAAGACGAAAGCGGAGCCGTCCTTGGCCGTCTGTTCCGCAGCGGGGCTGACGCTGCCCTGGTTGGCCGCGATGTTGACCAGCGTGCCAGCTACGGCTCCGCCGCCGTTGTCCCGCACCGTAATGGTGACGAAGCTGGTGCCGCCGCAGCCGAGGTTGCTTTCGGAGCTGGAAATGTTGATCGTCGCCGCCGGACCGACTGTGGTCGTTGCGGTCGCGGTTGGAGTTGGTGTGCCGAATCCACAGTCAAGATCAAAGCTGTAGGATTCATCTCCACCAGTCTCTTCGATCCAAATGAGCATCGAATCCTGTTCATCGCAGGTAACGTCGATCAATACTGTCACTCGCTGGAGACCAGGGTCGCTGGCACTCGGGTCGCTCACCACGAGATTAGCTGTGCCAGCGCCATCCACGCGGCAGTCGTCTGAACTCTCTCTGCTGTTGTAGTCACAGCTGAGGAATTCGATACTCACTGCCGAGTCTGTTCCGACAGCTATCGCTCGGATCCTGAGGGACGGGGGGTGGTCGTTTGTCAGCGAAACCTCAACATCGATATAATCTCCGTCATCCACATTGACGGTGTCTCCGTCTGGGACAACATCGCCCTCGACGGTCACTTCATCTATATCGGCCTGCGTGCCGGATGGGCCGATCATTAATAGCCCAAAGGCAGCCAAGACCGCCAACGGCAATAATTTCCACGTGTGTAACATCTGTTTTCGCACCTCCGCGAGGAATACCCGCTCGTCCCTGAGTCGGGCCTGCCCTGGGAATGCGCCTTTGTTGGACGCCCCACCACTTTTCCCCGTGGGCGCTTCAGGTCTATGCTCGCCGCCAAGCGAGCCGGCCGGTATCTATCCGACCGGGCGTGAGTATAGCATCGGCGGTCGCAACACGACAGGGCCGCGGGATTACGTTTCGCTCACAATTCGGTCGTACTCAGATTGGACTCGGCCGCGCTTTCGCTTAAGGGCGCGCCACGAAGCTGACGCAGCTTGCTCCAGAAGCTGGTCTGGCGCCAGAGGCCGCGCTCCAGCCAGAGAAAGGCGGGGCCGATGACCATCGGCGGCAGATAGAAGACGAGGTGGACGATCAGCGCGAAGCTGACGGCGCTGTTCTTTTCGATGTCGAACACGCTGGTTAGCACGGCGATGACGATGGCGTGGTAGACGCCGAAGGAGCCCGGTGTGGACGGGACGAAAAAGCCGAACGTCGTGGCGACGACGAGGAACAGGGCTGGACCGTAACCCAGCGGCAGGTCGAAGGCCTGGAGGCAGGTATAAATAACCAGGCCGATGCTGAGCCAGAGCACCACGGCGTAAGACAGCAGCACGGTGGTTGTACGGGCGTCGGAGAGGCCGGAGAGCCCTTCGACAGCGCTCGCAGCCATCGATTCCAGCTTGGGCCGCGACGCTGCGGGTGCGAAGCGCAGAAGCCGGCCGGCGATTGCCAGCGCACGCTCTCGTCTTGATGCCGCGATGAGCAAACCCAGCGCGATGGACCCGAAGACCACCGCGAGGATGATCGATGGCGCCCGCACGTCGGATGGCACGTCGATAAACAGCGCCAGGACCAGCAGCATTGCCAGCAGCGTGAGGACGTCGATGACGCGTTCGACGACCTGGGTCGACAGGGTGCGCGTCATCGATAGGCCGGACAGCTCACTGAGAAGGTAAGCGCGGCCCAGGTCGCCAACCTGCAGCGGTAGCAGGTTATTGAGGAAATACATCACGCTGAGCGACCCGTACAGGTGGCGCAGCGGGACCTGCGCGCGCAGGACAACGCGCCAGCGCAAGGCTCGGATCACTATTGTCGCCAGCAGGATCAGGATAGCCAAGGCCAACAGGCCGTCGTTGGCCTCCTGGATACGGTCGAGGACCTCGTTCCACTCGACATCGCGCAGGACGATGAAGAGCGCCAGCGCGCTGACAGCGATGCCACCGAGTAGCTGAAGTTTTCTCATGTTGGCCGGGCAGGCTAACTACGCCTGAGCTAAACTCGCTACAGGATAGTCGCTGCCGCGCCCATCACGGAAACCCGCCCATGATCCAGACGCGAAACTCCCGACGATGACCAATCAGATGCCGCAGCGTCCGTTGCGCGTCCTGATGACCCTGACTTATTACTGGCCGCACATTAGCGGCCTGACCCTGTACGCCAAACGGCTGGCCGAGGGACTGGCCGGCAGGGGAGTGGCGGTGCGGCTGCTTACCTCTCGCTACGATTCGAGCCTGGCGGCTTACGAGCAGGCAGGTGGCGTGAACGTGGAGCGCAGCCGGGTTTGGTGGCGCCTCAGCAAGGGCGTCATCATGCCGGGGTTCATCCTGCGCTGCTGGCGCGCCTGCCACGACGCGGACGTGGTCAACCTGCACCTGCCGCAGATCGAAGCGTCGCTGGTAGCGATCTACGCGCGTCTCGTGGCACGTAAGCCGGTGTTCACCACCTATCACTGCGACCTCGAGCTGCCGCCCGGGTTGGCGCGGACGCTGTTCACGCCCCTGATCAAGCTGTCGCACCTGGTCACAGTTCTGTTCTCGACCAAAGTGGTTTGCAACTCCGAGGACTATGTGAAGGCGTCGCGCTTCCTGCGTCACTTTCGGGGACGCATCCAGGTCAGCTATCCCCCGTGCGCTCGACTGGAACCACATGGTGCGCCAATGCCGCTGAATCTCCGGGAAGGAGAGAAGCTGATCGGGTTCGTGGGACGCTTCGCGGAAGAAAAGGGAGTTGAATACATCATCGCCGCGATGCCACGGGTCATGGAATCTCACCCTGGTGCCGTCCTCGGGTTCGCTGGCGAGCCCAACGCGGTCGGCGAGCGGGTATACCAGTCGATGCGGCCTCAGATCGATGCGCTGGGTGAGCGGGTGCGGCTGCTCGGTGTGCTGGCGGAGCCTGAGTTGGCCGCGTTCTACCGTCGCTGCGACGTGCTGCTCCTGCCAAGTATCAATTCGACGGAGTCGTTCGGGATGGTGCAGGTGGAGGCGATGTATAGCGGAGTGCCGGTGATCGCTTCTGACATACCGGGCGTGCGCGTCCCCGTCTCTGTGACAGGGATGGGCAAGCTCGTGGTGCCCAGGGACAGCGCTGCGTTGGCAGACGCGATCGTTGAGGCCTTGATCAATCGGGAAGCATCCGTGCGTTCACAGGCGGATCTGGAAGCACTGTTCGGAGTGGAGCGGTCGCTGGACTTCTACGAATCCTTGTTCAATACGGCCATAGGGGTTTCTCCAGACGATCCGGCCGTGGCAAGTTCGCCATAATGGTAGGCGGTGCCGATGAAGGAGACGCCTGGTTGAGCCTACCGGCCGCCACGATCCAGCAGACGCCGGACCGGTACGTCGACAAGTTCCTTGATGACGTGACGTTGCCACGCGTCATCGGTCGAGCTGCCGAGTGTGTGTTGCTTTCGCAGATCGAGATGCCGCGACCGATCCTCGACGTCGGCTGCGGCGACGGGACGTTCGCGGCGGCGCTGTTCGACGAGCCCGTCGATGTGGGCACTGACCCGTGGGAAGAGCCGCTGCGCCACGCCAGGCAGCTCGGCAGTTACGAGGCGCTGGCGGTGGCGCCGGGCGATGACCTGCCGTTCCCCGGTGGCGCATTTGCCACTGTGCTGTCCAACTCCACCCTGGAGCACACGCAGGCGCCGTGGTCGATCCTCAAGGAGATGTCGCGGGTCACACGGCTGGGCGGCACCTGCGTGATCACGGTGCCGAGCGAATACTTTCCACGCTACCTGCTGGGCTCGACGCTGTTGCAGAAAGCGCGGCTTGGCAAAGCCGCGGGCTACTACCGTGCGTTCATGAACCGCATCAGCCGCCACGTTCACATCCGGCCGAAGGCGGACTGGCAGCAGTGGCTGGAGGACGCCGGCTTTGAGGTGGTGACATCGCGTTACTACTTCTCGCGCCGCAACACGATGGTGCTCGAGTTAAGCCACTACATCTCGATCCCCTCACTGATAACAAAGAGACTCCTGGGCCGCTGGGTCCTCTGGCCCGAGAAGAAGCGCTATCTGCCCTTCAGGCAGATCCTTTCGTGCTTCGCCGAACCGGGTGATGACGAAAAGGAGGGTGCTTACATTCTTTTCCACTGCGTGAAGCAGTGACGCTGAGCGTCGACCATGGCTGACACTGGACTGGAGGGCCGGCGGGGGCGTGCGGCGAGTCTGACCCCAGCCTCGCTGAGCAGGATCCGGCTCACGACGGCGCAGAACGTCGCTGTCGCACTGGTACTCGGAGTGATCCTGGTCTTCGGTCTGCAGCTGAGACTGACCGGCGTCAACTGGGACAACGGCCAGCACCTGCATCCGGACGAACGTTATCTGTCGATCGTGAGCTCACAGCTGGAGCCTGTCGATAGCCTGGGGGAGTACTTCGACTCCGAGCGCTCCACGCTTAACCCGTACAACTACCAGGGCAGCTTCGTCTACGGCACATTCCCGATCTTCCTCAACAAGGCGGTTGCGGAGTGGCTGGACCGAGATGTCGACGGGTCGACGCACTGGACGGCTGACCTCTTCAGAGACGTCGCGGCGCCTCTCGGCGTCGACATGGAGCACGACAGCGGCGCATTCACGTTTGACGCGGGCTATGGCAGCAACCAGGTAGGCCGCGTCCTCTCGGCCAT
This sequence comes from Dehalococcoidia bacterium, assembly GCA_965197795.1. Classification (GTDB taxonomy): domain Bacteria; phylum Chloroflexota; class Dehalococcoidia; order DSTF01; family WHTK01; genus WHTK01. The sequence goes on from OZ240228.1 coordinate 3,168,933, forward strand.
CGCCGACGTTTTGACGATTGCGCTGGTGTTTGAACTGGGGCGCTTCCTGTTCGGGCGCGCTGCCGGGCTGATGGCGGCGGGTCTGCTGTCCGTGACCGTGCTGCACATCCAGTACTCGCACTTCTTCGGCTCGGAGACCTGGCTGGCGCTGTTCGTGACGGCGACCATCTACTTCTCGATGCGCATCTTGAAGGGCGGTGGCGGCTGGGCCTTCGTCTTCGCCGGCCTGGCGTACGGGCTGGCGGTGGCCACCAAGCTGAGCGCTCTACCCGTGCTTGGCATCCCGGCGCTGGCGGTCTTGATCCGCATGTGGCCGTACTGGAAAGCCGCCTTCGGTTGGACCGATGCTGGGAACGAAGCAGTCGCAACTACTAACAGCGGGGCCTCGGCGCGAGCGGGCGTTGCGAGGCTGCTGGGTTGGAGCCTTGTGCTGTTGCTGGCGGCGGGGATCGTGTTCCGGGTGACCCAGCCGTACGCCTTCGAGGGGCCGGGCTTCTTCGACGTCATCGACGTGAACCTCGATCTTCCCGGCGATCTGCTCAGCGCGGCCGTGATCGACCCGACGCGTTACTTCAACCTGTCGGAAAGGTTCGTCCAGGATATCGGCAACCTGCGCGATCTGCAGGGCGGGGCAGACTTCCCGCCCAACGTGCAGTGGATCGGCCGCGCCTTTGTGCTGTTTCCCCTGAGCAACATCGTGCTGTGGGGTATGGGAGTACCGCTGGCGCTGGCGTCGTTCGGCTCACTCGCCTACGCGGCGTGGCGCGGCATGAAGCTGAAAGACATGGCCAGCCTGCTGCTCGTGGTCTGGATCGTCGCCTACTTCCTGTTCGTGACGCGCGGCTTCAATCCGACGATGCGTTACTTCATTCCGATCTACCCGGCGCTGATCGTGCTCGCCGGGTTCGGATTGGTCCGTCTCTGGCTGTACGCGGGCTCCGGTGCCGCATCGAGCGCGATACCGTGGCGGCTGCGCGGTCTGCGGCCGATGGCGAAGCCGTTGCTGCAGGCCGCCGTGGCTGTGGCGATCGCGGGGACGGCGATCTGGGCCCTGGCGTTCAGCGGTATCTACCGTCAGGACATCTCCCGAGTGCAGGCGAGCTACTGGATCGCTGAAAACGTCCCGGAGGGCGCGGCGCTTAGCTATCAGGAGTGGGACGACGGCGTGCCGTTGCACCTGCCGGGCGTCGACCCCGGCCGATTCAACTACGTCACGCTGAAGCCGTACGTTCCAGACTCGCGGGCCAAGGTCGAAGAACTCGTCGCGGGGCTTGACAAGATCGACTACGTGATCGAGACGAGCAACCGTCTTTACGATTCGATACCGCGTAGTCCGGCGCGTTATCCCAGTACGACGCGGTACTACGAGTACCTGTTCGACGGTACGTTGGGCTTTGAAAAAGTCGCCGAGTTCACCAACTACCCGAGCATCCTGGGAGTCGATATCCCCGATCAGTCCGCGGAAGAGGCGTTCTCTGTCTACGACCACCCGAAGGTCATCGTGTGGAGCAAAACGGAGGCGTACTCGCACGATCGCGCGTTGGCGCTGCTCGACCCGGACTCAGCCGATGGAGCCGTGAACCTGCGGCCCGGCGAGGCGGCACGCAACGCACTGCTGCTGCAGCCTGACGACCTCGAGACGCAGCGCCAGGGCGGCACCTGGACGGACATTTTCAGCGACAGCGGCATCGTCGCGTCGAACCCAACGCTGGTGTGGCTCTTCGTATTAGAGCTGGCGGCGCTGGCTGCTACGCCACTGGCGTTGGTGCTGTTCCGGCGGCTGCCGGACCGTGGCTACCTGTTGTCGAAGCCGCTGGGTTTGTTATTCCTCGCCTACCCCGTCTGGCTCCTGGTTAGCCTCAAGCTGGTCCATTTCACGCAATCGACGCTGATCGTGACGCTCGTCGCGCTGCTGTTGATCGCCGCAGGCGTGGCGTATCGGTGGCGGCGAGAGCTCTTTGACTTCGTACGGTCGCACTGGCGGCTCATCGTCTTCAGTGAGCTGCTGTTCGTGCTGGCGTTCCTGTTCTTCGTGCAGCTCCGCATGGCGAATCCGGACCTCTGGCACCCGTTCCGTGGCGGCGAGAAGCCGATGGACCTGGCCTATCTGACCGCGGTGGTGCGCAGCACGACCCTGCCGCCGTACGACCCGTGGTTCTCGGGCGGCTACATCAACTATTACTACCTGGGTCAGTTCTTCACTGCCACGCTGGTCAAGCTGACGACGATCCCGCCCCAGGTGGCCTTCAACCTGGCGGTACCCACCTTCTTCGCGCTGACCGTCGCTGCGACGTTCTCCGTGGCGTACAACCTGGCCGCGGCGGCGCGCGGACTGATCAAGCGCAGCCCTGGGTTCCGGCCGATCCCGTCGTGGCCCCCTTACGCCGCGGGGCTGATGGGCGTCTTCCTCGTCGCGCTGGCGGGCAACCTGGATGGCGTCGGGCAGCTGACGGAGCGTCTGTCGGAGGCTAGTTCGTGGCAGGTCGACACGAACTTGCCGATCGTCGATAGCGTCGCGAACGGCATCGGCGGCGCGTGGCAGGTCGTGGTCAACGGGGCCGAGTTGGGCGACTTCGACTTCTGGCGCTCCAGTCGCATGCTGCCGCCGGCCATCAGTATCACCGAGTTCCCGTTCTTCAGCTTCCTGTTCGCCGACCTGCACGCGCACATGATGGCGATCGCGTTTCAGATCCTGGCGATCGGCATCGCGGCGACGCTGGTGTTGGGCATCCGGGGTGAGCGCGGCTCCTGGCGAGAATGGGTCATCGTGGCCTTGCTGGGCCTCGTCGTGGGCAGCCTGCGGTGGATCAACTCCTGGGACTACCCGCCGTTCTTGCTGCTGGCGCTGGCGGCGTTGGTGATCAGCGAACGTGGCGCCGAAGGTGGCTTCGACGTGATGGTCAAGCGCTTGGCGCTGAAGGGCGCCTTGATGGTCGGCGTCTCGTTCCTCGCTTACCAGCCCTTCCTGGCCAATTACGAATCGCCGGTAAGCGGCGTCACCGAATCGCCCGAGACGACGCCGATGCACCAGTACCTGGCGCACTTCGGCGTTTTCGCCGCCCTGCTCGGCGCTTGGCTGCTGTTCCAGCTCTGGCGAGTGCTGAGGGCGAGCCGTCTGCTACGGCTTACCTCCGGCGGCTGGCTCAAGCCCATTAGGTCCAGAGAAGAGGCAGCGCACCTGATGTTCGCCGCGGCTTTGCTGTTCTTCTTCTCCGCCCTGGCCTTTTTGCTGGTGGAGCGAGGGAACGAATTCGTGGCGATGCTGCTGCCGGCGCTGGTGCTGGTGGTCTACCTGGCCGTGCGTGAGCTTGGCGGCCGAAGGCCCGATTCGGGCATTCGCCTCTTCGTTCTGGCGCTGGCGGGCCTGGGCCTGGGGTTGAGCATGGGCGTGGACCTGGTGACACTTCAGGGTGACATCGTGCGGATGAATACCGTGTTCAAGTTCTACTTGCACACCTGGGTGGTCTACGCTCTGGCGGCGTCGTACGTGGTCTGGCATCTCGCTTTCGTGAGCTGGCGGCCGTCCCTTTCGCCGGCGGCTGGGCGCGTCTCGCGGTTCGCGGTCTCGGGGGCGGTTGCGGCGCTCGTGCTGCTGATCCTCGGCGCCCTTCTGTACCCGCTGTTGGCGACGCCGGTGCGTCTGGACGACCGCTTCCAGGAGACGGCGAACACGCTGGACGGGACCGAGTACATGGAGCTCGCAACCTATAACGACCAGAACGGCGAAATCGACCTGGTACACGATCTGGAGGGCATAGAGTGGCTACGCCAGAACGTGACGGGTAGCCCCGTGATCGTCGAAGGCAGGTCGCCCCTGTATCGCTGGGGTGGACGGTTCACCGTGTACACCGGCCTGCCCGCGGTCATCGGCTGGGATTGGCACCAGGTGCAGCAACGCGGCGATTACGGCTACCTGGTCGGCGAGCGCTCCGTGGCGGTCGACCAGTTCTACGCGGACCCGGACGTAGCGGCGGCGCAGAGCTTCCTGCGGCGCTTCGATGTGAGCTACGTCATCGTCGGGCGGCTGGAGCAGCTGTACTACTCGGAGACGGGCCTGACCAAGTTCAGCGCCGGCCTGGGTGGCGTCCTGCTTCCTGTCTTCGAAAACGCGGAGCTAACGATCTACCGCGTTGACAGGCTTGTCCTGACGCCGGCGCTGACCGCGTTTCCTTGACCCCCATAGGGTCACCTGTTACCGTCGAGTCCGCTCTCATGGCAGAAAGCGCGTTCGATGGATTCGAGTCCGGCCAGGTCAACGTCGGCCGCAGCGCGGTACGCAGTGTTAACGCGACCGTCGCCAACATTGAGCAGTCCGCGGTGCAGCAACTGACGGCGGAGACGGTACGAGCCGAAAACTCGGCGATGGGTATCGTCAACGCGGCGACGGTTGAACTGCACGAATCTGCGGCCGCCGTGGTCGCCAGTGACTACGTTCGTGTCGAAGACGGCAGCGTGTTTTTGCTCCTGGCGCCTCGTGTCAGCGGCAACGTGCGGGCGGTCTTGACACTGCAGGCAGCCTTCGCTTTCGGCGCCGGTTACTTCGTAGCCCGTCGACTGGCCGGGGCACTGTTCGGCCGCGGACGCTAGACAGGAAAACGGGGGTACACGCAGATGGCTCGTATGGAGCTTCCGGTCGAGACGCGCCAAGTGACAGGCAAGAAGGTGGCCGCGCTGCGGCGATCCGGTGTTTTGCCGGGTAACGTTTACGGCAGGGGACTGGCCTCGGTTTCAGTCCAGATAAACACGGAGGCGCTGGACAAGGCGCTCAAGGCTTCAAGCGCCAACGAGGTCATCGACCTCAAGATTGACGGAGAGTCGCAGACCAGGCCCGTCGTAGTCCAGAAGCTGCAGCGTCACCCGATCACCAACGGTCCCTTGCACGCCGAGTTTTATCAGGTGTCGCTGACGGAGAAGATGCACGCCGAAGTGCCGCTCGTCGTCATCGGGCAGTCGGAGGCCGTCATCACCTATAACGGCGTGCTGATGAACGCGTTGACCGCGATCATGGTTGAGGCGCTGCCGCTGGACCTGCCGTCGAGCATCGAGGTGGACATTACGCCGCTGGAAGAGCTGGAGCAGTCGCTGCACGTCAGCGACCTGCCGATCCCGTCCAACGTGACCGTCCTGACCGATGCGGAGGTCATGGTGGTCAAGGTCTCGACTCCACGCGTGTCGCTGGAGGAAGAAGAAGAGGCCGCTGCTGCCGAGGGCGAAGAGGGCGAAGAGGGTGCTGCCGAGGGCGGCGAGGAAGCTGCCGAAGGCGGTGGCGACGGGGATGCCGACGCCTCCGAATCGGGGGGCGACCGCTAGCTACCTCCCCGAGTCACGAATCGAAAGCGCCCCTCTCTTGAGGGGCACTTCATTATTCTCCCAGACTCTCGCCAACAAAGTCGCGCTGGCCGCGAAGGAACTCGGCGCCGCTGAGGGCGCGCTTGCCGGGTCGCTGCAGATTACACACCGCGAGGGCGCCGGAGCCAGTAGCGACCGCGAACGTGACCTGGGGGTCGTCTGCTTCGGGCGGCAGCGGCGTGGGCGGCAGCACGGTGCCGGGCAGCTCTCCGCTGTCGTGGGTCAGCGGCCAGGCTTCGTGAAGGCGCAACTCCTCGTCGCGCCAGCGCGTGTGCGCGACCGGCCACGGATTGAACGCGCGTACGCGACGCCAGAGCTCGACCGCCGGTAGCGACCAGTCGAGCAGCGCATCGGTGCGCGTCAGTTGGGGCGCGTAGGTGACGAGCGACTCGTCCTGCCGCTCAAGCACCAGCTCGCCCGATGCCCATGCGTCCAGCGATTGCGAGAGCAGTACTGCGCCGGCTTCGGCGAGACGGGGTTCCAGCGTCCCAGTCGTGTCGTGAGGTGATATTGGCATCTCCACACGCGCGATCATTGGGCCGGCGTCCAGGGCGCGTTCCATCTCCATCAAGGTGACGCCGGTGACCTCGTCGCCGGCGAGGATGACGGCCGCGATCGGCGAGGCGCCGCGCCAGCGCGGCAATAGCGATGCATGGACGTTCAGTGTGCCGTGCTTCGGTACGTCGAGCAGGCGCTGGCGCAGGATCTGGCCGTAGGCGGCGACCACGAACCCATCGGGTTCTAGGGCGCTTAGCGTTTCGACGGACTCGGGGTCGCTGGCCTTTTCCGGCTGCAGGACGGTCAGACTGTGCTCCAACGCGAGGCGCTTGACGGGCGGTGGAGTTGCTACGTGGCCGCGGCCTGCCGGGCGGTCCGGCTGGCTGACCACAGCGACGATTTGGTGTGCGGAGGCGATCAGCGCTTCGAGGCTGGGCAGGGCGAAGTCCGGCGAGCCGAAGAAGACGATACGCATAGGGATAGAGTCTAGCGGGTCTTGAGGAACCACTCCTGCACCTGCCAGAAGCGGTTGCCGGGATCGGCTAACTGGCCCACGCGTACGCCGCTGAGGTTCGCGTCTTGCACATAGAGGGCGCGCGAGACGTAGAGCGGAATCGAGGGCACCTCTTGGGCAAAGAGCTCCTGGAACTCGTCGTACAGCGCTTCGCGGCGCGGCATAGCGGATGCTCGTGCCTCAACCAGGAGAGCATCGACGCCGGCGTGACTGAACTGTGCCAGGTTGCCGCCCTGACCGTCCCGGCTGTGGCTGTGCCACGTGTCGTATGGATCCGGATCGGCCCCGCCGGCATCGACGAAAAGAAGGGCCTCGAAGTCGCGTTGCTCGATCGTGTCGCGCACCAGCGTGGTCAGGCCGCTCGATTCGACGGTAACGCTAGCCCCGAGAGCGTTCCAGGCGTCCGCGACGCGTTGGCTAACGGCGATGCGCACCGGGTCCGGTCCCGTAGTCAGAGTGAAGGCCAGCGGTGTGGCGCCGTTGCGCCGGACACCGTCTTCGCCTTTGAGCCAGCCGGCTTCGTCGAGCAGGAGGTTCGCCAGCTCCGTATCGGCCGCGTAGCGAGTCAAGGAGGGTGAGTAGGCCCAGCTGCCAGGCGTAATGGGAGAGTCGGCGCGGGAAGCCTGGCCACGCAGGACGTCGCGGATCAGAGCGTCACGATCGATGGCGTAGAGGAGCGCCTGGCGGAGACGCCGGTCGTCAAACAGCGGCAGGTCGAGATTGAGGTAAACGTAGGTGATTTCGGCCTCGTCGAGCGCCGATGTGCGCAGCTCTTCACGCTGTTGGAGCTCGAAAATGTCGCTTGGCCCGAGTCCTGACTCAAACAGCGCACCGTTAACCTCTTCGCGCTCGAGGGCATCGAAGAGGGCGCCGTCGTCAGGGTAGAAGCGCAGATCGAGACGTTGAATGAAGGCCTGCTCGAAGTGATAACGGGGATTGGCAACGAGCTCGGCGCGGTCGAGCGCGAGCGCCTCGATCCGGTAAGCGCCGGAACCGACGGGCCGCTGGTTAAACGGCGAGTCATAGAGCGCTTGTGGCGCCGTAGCGCGCAAGAGATGGGCCGGCAAGATACCCAACGTCAGGTAGGCGGGCAACGGTGCGTAGGGCTCCGGTATCTCGATCGTGATCGTCGTGTTGCCGAGGCGTGAAAAGACGGCTGATTCAAGGACATCTTGCAGATCGGGAGCGTTGCGGAGGTCGGGGGACTGCAGCAATTCGTACGTGAAGACGACGTCGTCGGCTGTGAGCGGCGTGCCATCTTGCCAGAGCAGGCCACGGCGCAACGTGAAGGTGTAGAGGGTCCCGTCCGGGCTGATGGTCCAGGTCTGGGCGAGGTCCGGGAACGCGACTCCGTTCGCGTCGAGACGGGTCAGGCCGGCGAAGACGAGGGCGCTCAGCGTGGCGTCCACCGTGTTCTCGGTCGCGAACAGCGGATTGACGCGGGCTGGCACGCCGGCGATGCCTTCGACGTAGCCGCCGCCAAAGTCCGGCTCAGTCTCTTCGGAATCCTGAGGCACGAGGTACCAAAGCCCGACAAATCCAAGCACGCCGGCGAACAAAACGACAAGGAAGATCCAGCGATTGCTTCGACTATGCACAGTGATTTAGCCGGTTGCCGGCGGCGCCTTGGTCAGACGGCCTTGACGCTCCAGGCGGACATGGCGAGGAAGATGATGACGAGGAAGATCGTGGCCTGGAATAACGTCTTCTCTAGCCCGCGCCTGGTCCGAAAGGACGAGGTTGTTCCACCCAGCCCCTCGCCGAAACCGGAGCCTTTGGCTTGCAACAGCACGACAAGGATCAGTGTGAGGGAGACGAGTATCTGCCCGAGGTTAAGGAAGTTTTCGAAGCTCATACGAGTCTAGTCTAGCGGGCGGCTCGCGCTGCGGCCAACTCCTCCGCCGCCTCAATCTGGTTACGGCCGTTGTAGATGCGCATGACCGCGGTGGCCAGCTTGGCGGAGTCGTGATAGTAGCGGTTTTTCTCTGAAATCACGTCAGCCGTGATGATGCGAGCGCCATCGACGACCCGACTGTCGACTTGAACAGGCTCGGAGTGCCACGCCTCGGGCAGCGGCCCGGCGACGTTGTCGTTGGCAACGATGTAGTCGAAGAGGCCGGGTCCGACGTGCTGGGCCAGCTTCTCGAAGTGGTCGCTGACAGAGAAGTCGTCTGTCTCGCCGTGCTGCGTGGCGACGTTGCAGACGTAGATTTTCGTGGCCTGGGTGATTGCCAGCGCCTGACGGATGCCGTCCACGAGGAGGTTGGGCAGCACGCTGGTCAGCAAGCTCCCCGGGCCGATGACAACGATGTCGGCTTCCAGGATGGCCCGGATCGTCTCAGGATTAGCCTGAACGTTGGAAGGCTCGAGGAACACCTCTTTGATCCTGGTGCCGCTCAGCGTGATCTCGGACTCACCGCTAATCTCCTGGTCGTCCTCCGTGAGGGCATGCACCGTGACGTGTGAGAGCGTGGAAGGAAGGATCAGCCCTCGGACGGCGAGGACGCGGCTGGTCTCGCGTACCGCTTCTTCAAAATTACCCGTGATGCCCGACATGGCGACGATGAAAAGGTTGCCAAAGCTGTGCCCTTCGAGGCCCGAGCCTTCGTTGAAGCGATATTGGAAGAGGCGCGTCATGAGCGGCTCAGCCTCCGCGAGCGCGGCGATGCAGTTGCGCACGTCGCCGGGCGGCAGGACGCCGAGCTCGCGGCGTAGCCGGCCTGATGAACCGCCGTCGTCGCCGACGGTGACGATGGCGGTGAGGTTGCTGGTCAGCTCCTTGAGGCCGCGCAGCAGGACCGGCATGCCGGTGCCACCGCCGATGGCGACGACCTTCGGACCGCGGGCCTGGTATCGATAGCGGAAGATCGCATCGACGAGACCTTCATCGGTGCGGCGGAAGGCAGCGAGCAGAGACGTGTTCAGCTTCCAAACGCTGAACAGGATGATTCCCGAAGCGACCGCAACGAAGAGGGCGGCGCGGACGAGACGTGGCAGGAACTGCAGCGTGACGTCACCGACCCACTCCGGGAACGTGTAGTTGAGGTAGACCTCGCGCAAGATGTAGCCGAAGCCGAGGCCCATGATCGTGACGCCGAGCAGCACCAGAACAAGCCAGCGCTTGATGTGCATGCCGAAGTAGAACCATTTGACGAGATCTACGTTGCGTAGGGAGCGGATGAACGTGAGAATTGCGCGGTTCCTTCCCGATCAGGCGTCAGGACGCCTGATCTAGCTCCACTTGCAACAGAGAGCGGACCTCGCCAGCGTTTGCCCGGCCGCGGGTCTCTTTCATGACCTGACCCAGCAAGGCGTTGATCGCGCCTGACTTGCCGCCCCGGTACTCGGCGACAATCTTAGCGTTATCCGCGACGATTCTCCTTACAATTCCATTCAATTCGCCGCTGTTTTCCATCGCGCCGAGGCCTTTTTCAGCGATTATCGACTCGGGATCCGCGCCGCTCTCGAAGGCGGCGCGAAGGACATCCTTGGCCGCCGAGCTCGTTATCGAGCCGGCTTGCAGCAGCTTGAGCAGCCGCGCGAAGGACCCCGCGCCGAGCCTGAGGTCCGGGCTGTCCAGATCGAGGCCGGAGTCGTTGAGCAGGCGGGAGAGGTCGCCCAGGAGCCAGTTCGCGACGAGCTTGGCGTTCGCGGGGTCGCTGCCCTCGAGCAGGCTCACCGACGCCTCGAAATAATCAGCCTTGGCGCGCGATTCGGTGAGCAAGTTCGCCTCGTAGTCGCTGAGGGCGTACTCCGAGATGAAGCGGGCGCGGCGGGCGTCCGGCAGCTCGGGCAGGCTCTGGCGAATCTTCTCGACCCATTCACGCGAGACGGCGATCGGCGGCAGGTCAGGCTCGGGGAAGTAGCGGTAGTCGTGCGCTTCTTCCTTGGAGCGCTGGCTGGCGGTTTCCTGCGTTTCTTCGCGCCAGCCGCGGGTCTCGCTGACCACCTTCTTGCCCTCGTGGAGCAACCTGGCCTGGCGCTCCACCTCGAATTCGGTGCCACGCAAGGCGGCGCGGAAGCTGTTGAGGTTCTTCAGCTCGACCTTGGCGCCGAACTCCTCCGAGCCGCGCGGACGCAGGCTGAGGTTGGGCTCGCAACGGAAGTTGCCCGCCTCCATGTCCGCGTCGCTGACGCCGATGTAGCGCAATAGCTGACGCAGCTTAGTCAAATAGGCGACTGCTTCGGCCGGCGATCTGGCATCCGGCTCCGTGACGATCTCCATCAGCGGCATCCCGGCACGGTTGATATCGAGCAGCGAGAAGCCCTCGCCCGTCTCGTCGGTGCGATGCAGTAGCCGCGCCGTGTCTTCTTCGAGGTGGACGCGGTTGATGCGAATACGGCGCGTCACGCCTTCGACCTCGACATCGAGGTAGCCGTTGATGCAGAGGGGCATGTCGTACTCGGAGATCTGGTAGCCCTTCATCAGGTCCGGATACGGGTAGTTCTTGCGGTCGAACTTGGCGCGCGGTGGTATATCGCAGTTGAGCGCCAGGCCGGTTTTGATCGTCGCTTCGACGGCGGCTGCGTTAATCACCGGCAACACGCCTGGCATGCCCATGCAGACAGGGCAAACGTGCGTGTTGGGCTCGCTGCCGCTATAGCTCGTGCTGCAGCGACAGAACATCTTCGAGCGGGTGGTCAACTGAGCGTGAACTTCCAGCCCGATGACGGTTTCGTACGCGTTTTCCAGTGCGGAAATCATGTGGCGAGGCCAAGTATAGCATCGAATCTGTTAAGCAGCCGGTTTGCTTAGATTCCGATTCGCAAAGGCTCATCAGGATAATCCCCTTGCAGAATCGGCTCGAGCAGTCTGGCAAGATCGCCGGGAACGAAGAGATCGTCCTTGGCGGCCGTGATCTCGTCCAGTGTCCACCAACGATAAGCCGTCATTTCCTCGAGTTCCTCAGCCGACTGGTTTGACGTATCGATGGTGAAATGTGAAACACGGCAGACGTGGTATCGCTCCCGGGCGTCGTAGAAGTTGCCGTTCCAGTCGAAGACATGATCGCGCAGCCAGACGCAGGGGCCGACGCTCACGTCCGAAAGGCCGGTTTCCTCCCAGAGTTCGCGCTTCGCCGCCGCAACATGCTCTCCGCCTGGTTCGAGGCCACCCCCGGGCGGCGCCCAAAGCGACGTTCCCACGTAGTTCCCGGTCCAAAACGTTCCTTCGTGGCGAAACATCAAGACACGGTCCGACTCATCGATCAGTAGAACTCGGACTGTCCGGCGCACGACGGGTTCCTTGCCTGCCATCCTAGATCCCGACCTCAAAAGGCTCTTCGGGATACTCACCTCGCAGGATCGGTGATAGCAATCGTGCTAGATCATGCGGGACGAAGATCTCAGTCGAGGCCTCGATCTCATCGAGCGACCACCAGCGATGGTTCAGAACCCACTCTCGCTCGATTTCGTCTTCGTTGATGTGGGAACCAACATCGTGGCCTTGAATGCGGGAGACGTAGTAACGCTCGCGCATCTCGTAGAGGTCGCCCTGCCAGGATAGAAAATGGGTGCGTAGCCAGACACACGGGCTGAGGACGGCATCGCGCAGACCGACTTCCTCGCCAAGCTCGCGAATCGCTGCCTGCTCCGGCGTTTCTCCTGGTTCCAGGCCGCCACCAGGCGTTAGCCAGACGAAGGCCACGTCCGGGTTTTTAGCACGACGTTGTATGAGCAGAATGCGCTCCGCGGCATCGATCAAAATGACGCGTGCTGCGGGCCGGATGATCGGCGAACCGGCCACGGCGCTAGCGGTAGGCGGTCAGCACGACCATCGAGGTGACGACCCAGGCAATGACGGTCACTAAGAGAGGGACGTCCTTGAGCAAGACCTCCTCGGGGCTGCCGCCCTCGTCCTGATTCAACGAGAGGAAAAGATAACGGAAGATGCCGTAGCCGACGAACGGGATGGTGATCATCATCATGTGGTTCGAGGGCAGGTTATCGGCCGTGAAGGTGTAGAGCGCGTAGGCGATGATCGTCGAGGCCGTGACCATCGTCGTCATCTGATCGAGCAGCGCCGGCGTGTAGTGCAGCAGGGTTGAACGGTGATTGGCGGCATCGTCCTGCAGCAGCAAGACCTCGGCGCGGCGCTTCGTGATCGCAAGGAACAGCGCGCCGAGCGCGGTCACCACGTAAAGCCACGGCGACGTTGGCACATCGATGGCGTAGGCGCCCGCTAGGGCGCGTAGCACGAAGCCCGCGGCGATCGTCATCACGTCGAGGATGACCTCGTACTTGAGGACGGCCGTGTAGACCAGCATGAGCACGAAGTAGCCGGCGAGGACGGCGCCGCTGCGCCAGTCAACCAGGGCCGCGAAGACGATCCCGCCGGGCGCGAAGACGGTTGCCCAGGCTAACGCCTGGCGCGGGCCGACCAGGCCGGCGGCAATGGGCCGGTTGCGCTTCGTCGGGTGCAGGCGGTCGCTCTCACGGTCTTGGATGTCGTTGACCATGTACTCGGCGCCGGAGACGGCGCAGAAGCAAATGGCGACCAGGAAAGCGCGCAGCAGCAGGTGGTCCCAGGTGGCGAACTCTTCCGGTAACCAGTCCTGGTTCACTGAGAAGATCAGCGCCATGAAGACGATGCCGTTCTTGCTCCACTGCCGTGGTCGCATCGCCTTCAAGACGTAGCGCAGATGGCGCAGGAGAGAGGCTAGCTTCGTTATCGAAACACCGGCGGCGGAGAGGGTTTCTTCGGCCATGGCTACGACATTATCGACCCTCGAGCCGGACTGAAATAGACACTGCTTGTCCTACCACGGCCCGCCGGCCCGAGGCTAGGGTTTGGCGCGCCGCCCGCGGCCGAGCAGAAGCGCGGGCAGCAGCGTCGCAAAGCAGACGGCGGCGGTCGCGATGAACGTGTCGCGGAACGAATCGACCTGCAGGTCCCGCAGCTGCGACTCGAACCCGGGGTCGTCCAGGGGGATCAGGCCGGCTGCGGAGTAGAAGCCGCTGAGGCCGCGTGTCGTCAGCAGCGCGACGCCGACCAGCGCTCCGACCAGGCGTACGACGGTCAGCAGCGAGGCAAGCGTCGCGCGCTCGTCCTCAGCCGCCTCGTTCATAACCGCCGCGTTGATCGGCGCGATGACGAGGCCGAAGCCGAGCCCCGTGACCAGCAGCGGCAGCGTCAGCTCAATTGTCGACGGATCTTCGGACCAGGTGGCCATGCCGAGAAAGCCGCATCCGGCCAGGATGAGACCGGCTACGGCCCCGGCGCTGAGGCCGTATCGGCTCGCCAGCCAGCCACCGGCCAGCGCCCCAACCGGCAGCGCGATGGTCAATCGCATGAGGTTGAGGCCACCCTGGAGGGCATCGCCGCCGAGCAGCACGTTGGTGAACAACGGCACCCCGACCATCGCCACGATTAGCGTGCCGCCGGTGAGGCCGTTGGCGAGGAAGGCAGCGCTGAGCCGCGGCACTCGGAATAGCATCAAATTGACCAACGGGCCAGTGGCGCGCGCCTCGCGCAGGAGGAAGGCGCCGAACAACGCGACGGCGGCTGCGAATAGGGCCAGCGTTACGGCGGTTTCACGCTGGGCGATGGGATCGTTGGTCAGCGCCACCGTGAGGCAGACGAGGCTGGCGCCCAGCAACGCCGCGCCTGGCAAATCGAGATGTCCAGAAGGAGACGGCTGACGCTGCCCGCTGAAGCGCAGCACGGCCAGGGCGATCGGCAAGCAAAGCGGCAGGTTAATCCAGAAGACGCCGCGCCAGCCGAACAGCTCAGCGATGCTGCCGCCCCAGAGCGGCCCGAATAGCCCCCCAGCCTCCGATGCGGCGGCAATGGCGCCGAGTCCAAACACCCGTCGCGATGGTGACGCGTTGGCGGTCACGATCGCCATCGCAACGGGCACCACGCCGCCGCCGCCGATCGCCTGGACGCCGCGTGAGACCGAGATCATGGTGAGGCCCTGCGCCAGCGCCACCCAGGCCGAGGCGGCGCAGAACAACAGCAACGCGGCGGCGAAAACACGGGCGTGGCCGTAGCGATCGGCGACGCGGCCCATGAGCGGCATGGCGACGACGTAGCCGAGGATGTAGCCGTTGACGATCCAGGCAGCGCGGTAAAACTGGTCCTGCGGCAGGCCCACGTCGTTGACCATGTCCGGCAGGATGGCGACGACGGACGTCTGGTCGTCCGCGGCGAAAAAGACGCCGAGGGCGGTCAGGATCAGCAGCCACGTCGTGCGATCGCGTTCTGTCAGGAGCGCCGTCAAGGAGCGCATGACTACGGCGGGTTGATCCGGACCGGCTGATTGAGCCGCGTCAGATCGATCTGGCGCACCGCATCTCCGCTCTCACCCGAGATCAACGGACCTATGACGCGAACCCGCCGCGGCAGCGAATCCTCAACTCCAATCCAGACTTCTATGCGCACTTCGCGGTTAGGTAACGAGAAGGGAAGCGCGTCCTGCAGGTCGGCGGAGCTGGCATCACCAGCGATCACGTGAGTCCTGACGTCATTGAGGTCGGCTTCGCTCACGACGTGGGCGTTCCGGATGGCCGGTAAGAGCGCCGGCAGCAGGGCGCCCAGGTCCGCGTAGCTCCGCAGGTCAGCGTTGAGCTTCTGCCAGCGGCACGTGAAGGGGTTGGTGATCCAGGTTTCGCCGGCGATGGCGATCGCGTCCACGCTGACGTTGGTGCCCTGGATCTCGGCCTCGAGTTCCGCGGCGAGCCGGTCCGGCAGCACCACGTCGCCTTCGGCAGATTCCAGCTCGAGGTTCGACGGCAGCGGGATCGTGGCGTCCTCCTGCGTCAGGACGAAGTGAAAGCCCTGCAAGCCGGCGACGGCAAGCGCTGCGTCGGAGAGGAGCTGGGCGGCGTCCGGGCCGACGGTCGCGGCCGGCGCGTTGCCAGCGTCGTCATCGCCACCGCAGGCCAGCAACAGCGCGCTGAGAAGGAAGCAAGGGACGAAAGCGACTCGCATCACGTCCCATTATGGCGAAAGCCATACGACGTCTCGCAAACAAGACATAACGCACGCATCCGTACCTACGTGATGCTATGCTTCCGGCATGCCGAAGACAGCCACGCGGACTCGGATCGACGCTTTGCTGGTCGAGCGTGGACTGGTTGAAAGCCGCCAGAAGGCGCGCGCCATCCTCCTCGCCGGCGACATCCGCGTTGACGGGACGTCCGTGACAAAGCCCGGCATCCTCGTCTCCAACGTAGCGGCGGTTGAGGTGCTGGAGCGCCCCGCGTTCGTGAGCCGCGGCGGCGACAAGCTGGCGCACGCGCTGAAGACGTTCGACTTCGACCCCTCCGGCCTGACCTGTGCCGACCTCGGCGCTTCCACCGGCGGCTTCACCGACTGCCTGCTGCAGTACGACGCGCGACGCGTCTACGCCGTCGACGTGGGATACGGCGTGCTTGACTACCGGCTACGCCAGGATGAGCGCGTCGTGGTCATGGAGCGGACCAACGCCCGCAACTTGGCCCCGTTGCCCGACGCATGCGACCTCGCGGTTTTCGATCTGTCCTTCATCGGGCTCGAGAAGGTGATCCCGGCGGCCTGTCGCTCGCTGAAGCCGGGCGGCGACCTCATCGTGCTCTTGAAGCCGCAGTTCCAGGCCAAGCGCGAGGAGGTCGGTAAGAAGGGTGTCGTCAGGGACCCGGCGGTGCACGCCGCCGTCGTAGGAAGATTCGTCGCCTGGGCGAGCGACAACGGGCTACGGCTGCTGGGGCTGACGCTGTCGCCGGTGATCGGCCCGGCGGGCAATCGCGAGTTCCTCTTGTGGTTGAGACTGGACGGCTGGACGGCGTGAGCGAGAACGGTATGTCCCCACCCAGGCGAGTCGGCGTAACCTTCAACCCGCGACTTAGCGGCGCGCGCGAACTCGCGCAGCAGGTGGTCGATGCCATCGGCGCCAGGGGTATCGATGCCTCCCTGGATGACGAAGATGACGGCGGAAACCTCGGCGGCTGCGATCTGGCGATCATCCTGGGCGGCGATGGCAGCGTGTTGAGATGCGCCCACCGTGTGCTCGAGGCCGGCACCCCGATCCTGGGCGTCAACCTGGGTCGTCTCGGCTTCCTGACGGAGCTGGATGGCAACCAGGTGCGTGACCGGCTGGACGACGTGCTGGGCGGCGGCGGCCGGATCGAAGAGCGAGCCGTGCTGCGGGCCGAGGTGTCCGGCACCGGCGAGGTGTTTCACGGCCTCAACGAGGCGGTCGTGGGCCGGGCAACCCTGAGCCGCGCGATCCAGCTCGCCGTGGACGTCGACGGCACGCGTATCGCGGACTACCGCTGCGACGGCGTCATCATCTCAACCGCGACGGGAAGCACGGCCTACGCCGTATCGGTCGGCGGTCCGATCCTGTACCCGGAGTCGAGTGACCTGATCATCGTGCCGGTAGCGCCGCATCTGTCGGCGCAGCACGCGGTACTGATGCCGGGCAGTGAGACAGTCCACGTCACGCTGGAGCCGGGACAGCAGGCGGTGCTCAGCGTCGACGGCACGGCGGACTTCGCGCTGCACGAGGGCGATTCGGTACAGGTTAGCCTTAGCCATCAGAAAGCGCGCTTTCTGCGCTTCAAGCCGCGTAACGACTTTTACGTGCGCATGGCGGCGCAGCTCGGCTGGCACCGGCCGGGCGGTAACGCGCAGCCGCTGCCATCTGCTGGATCGCGGCCGCGGTCGGAGCAATAATAGCGTTTCGATTATTAAAGCCGGGGGGTATCCCGGACCCCACCAAAGGGCGATAGCGGAGCGGTGTCTGAGTAAACGGCGTTGAGACAAACCGAAGTAGCGATTATTAAAGCCGGGGGTATCCCGGACCCCACTAAAGGGCCAACTCGAAATGGTGTCTGAGAAACTCGAGGCGGTGAAAGCCGAAATTAGCGATGCGCAGGCGATCCACGACCTGATAAACCTGCACGCCCAGCGAGGTGACATGCTGCCGCGCACCATGGGCGAGGTCTATGAAAACCTGCGGGACTTCTTCGTGGTCCACGAGGGTGGCGAGATGCTGGGCTGCGTCGCGCTGCATATCGTCTGGTCCGACCTCGCCGAGGTGAAGTCGCTAGCGGTGTCTGAGGCGGCGCAGTCGAGAGGGCTAGGCTCCGAATTGGTCAACGCCACGCTGACTGAGGCGAGCAACATCGGGCTCGACCGCGTGTTTGCGCTGACTTACCGTCCCGCTTTCTTCGAACGTCTGGGCTTCGTACAGGCGGACGTGATGACGCTGCCGCGCAAGGTCTGGAACGAATGCTACCGCTGTCCCAAGTTTCCCAGCTGTAACGAGATCGCGCTGGTACGAGAGCTATGAGTGCACACCCGCCTAAGCCGTTTCCCATCCTGATCAACCGGCGCACCGTGCACCTGGGACGCGTCATCGAAGTGCAGGTGGACGACGTCGAGGTCAGGGACGGACTCAACGTACGCCGCGACGTCGTACGGCACCCCGGCGCGGTAGTAATGCTGGCGGTCGACGCCGACGAGCGGATCCTCTGGATCCGGCAGCATCGCTGGGCCGCCGGACGAGAACTGCTCGAGCTGCCGGCCGGCACGCTGGAGCAGGGCGAAGCGCCACAGGAGTGCGCCAGGCGCGAGCTCGCGGAGGAGACTGGCTTCGCGGCCGCGACCTGGCAAGCACTGGGCGGCTTCTACAGCGCCCCCGGCTTCTGTGACGAGTATCTTCACGCCTTCGTGGCGACCGAACTGACGCCCGAGCAAGCCGATGGCGACGAGGACGAAGACATCACGCTGGAGCCGCTGACTCTGGAAGAGACGATGGCTCAACTCGAGGCGGGGGAGATCGAGGACGCGAAGTCGCTGGCGACGCTGATGCTGTATCTGCGAAAACGCGGGCAGTGACCAGCTACGCGGACGTCGTCGCGGCGACGCTGGCGCGAGCGGATATCGAGTACATCTTCGGCGTTCCCGGCAGCCTCAGCTCGGTCGAGCTGATCGAGGCGGCTTCGAAGCAGAACATTCGCTACGTGCTGTGCAGCAACGAGTCGAGCGCTGCCGTGATGGCGGGCGTTTACGGCGTCATGAAGCACCGTCCGGGCGTGGTCTCGACCGGCGTTGGGCCCGGCGCGGCGGCGGCGGTGCACGGGGCGGCGCAACTGATGCTAGAGCGCGCCCCAGCCTTGATCTTGACCGACCGCTTCGCCGAGCCGGAATTCCGGCGTCTACCACGGCAACGGCTCGACCAGCCGGCGCTGTACGGCCCAGTGACCAAAGGCAGCTTTACGCTGAGCCACTTGGACACGGCCCGCACGCTGGAACGCGCTATCGATCTCGCGATGACGGGACGGCAGGGCCCGGTACACGTCGACCTGCCGTACGACTTGATGCTGGCGGAGGCGTCCGAGGCCGACCTGCCGGTGCACGTCGAGACGCGACGTTTCGTCGCGCCGGCGGGCGACGGCAACGAAGGCCTCGCGGAGCTGGCTGCGGCGATCGAGAGCGCGACGCGCCCGGCGATGGTCGTTGGGCTGCAGGTGAACCGCGCCGGCGAAGGTGCTGAGGCCGAGTTGGTTCGCTTCGCTGAGAAGCTGGGTACTCCGGTGCTGGCGACGCTGGCAGCCAAGGGAACGTTGCCGGAGAACCATCCGTTGGCAGCGGGAAGCTTCCGCGGCGTGCCGAGTGAGCGTGCGTTGTTGGACCAGGCTGATCTGCTGCTCCTGGTCGGCGTCGACCCGATCGAGATCTTCAACTCCGGCTGGGCCTACGACGCGCCGGTCGCAATCCTGGATGAGATGCCGTACACAGAAGGGCCATATCGCCCGGCGATCGAGGTCGTCGCGGAGCTGGAGAGCAGCCTGCGGTCGTTGACTGCCGCTGTGACGCCACATTCGGGCTGGAACCGCGAGGACGTGGATGCCTACAACCAGCAGCGTGAAGTGGCGTTGCGTCCAGACGGCGCCGGCCTGCTGCCCGCGGCCGTGATCCGTATCGCGCGGGAACGTTTGCCGGACGACGGCATCCTCACGGTCGACGCGGGACAGCACAAGGTCCTGACCTGCGACCTCTGGCAGACGCGCCGCGTGCGTGGCTTCCACACCTCGAGCGGCCTCGGATCGATGGCGGTGTCGATACCGGCAGCGTTGGGCGCCAAGTTGGTCGAGCCTCAGACCCCGGTGGTCTGCCTGGTCGGCGACGGCGGCTTCCTGATGCGCGCCGGCGACCTCGAGACCGCGGTGCGCGAAGATCTGGCGATCGTCGTCGTGTTCAACGACCGCTGGCTGAATATGATCAAGCTGCAGCAGGACCGTCGAGGCAACCAGCGCGTCGGCACTGCCTTCGCCGAAAGCGACTTCGCCACGGTGGCGCGTGGCTTCGGCTTCGAGTCGGTGCGCGTCGACAGCGAGACGGCGCTCGATGAGGCAATGAAGCAGGCGCTCGCATCCGGCAGGCCGTGTTGATCGACGCGCTGGTCAATCCCGAGGGCTATATCTAGAGGAGGCAGCAGGACCGTGATCAAACCGTTTCGCGGCATCATGCCAAAGATCCACCCCGACGCCTTTGTCAGCGAGGCCGCCTACGTCGTCGGCGACGTCGAGATCGGCGCCAGAAGCAGCGTCTGGCCGGGCTCCATCGTCCGCGGCGACTCCGGGAAAGTGACCATCGGCCAGGACACGTGCGTACAGGACAACAGCGTCGTGCACAGCGACGATCTCGGCGCCATCATCGGCGACAACGTGGTGATCGGCCATGGTGTCGTCTGTCATGGCGACAAGATCGGCAACAACTGCGTGTTGGGTAACGGCGCCGTCGTCAACGGCGGCCGCACGGAGGTGGCTGACAACTGCCTCATCGCGGCCGGAGCCGTGGTGCTGGAGAACACGAAGGTGCCGGCGAATAGCTTCGTCGTCGGCGTGCCGGGTGTAATCAAAGGTCAGGTCACGGAAGAGCAGCTCAAGCGCTTCAAGCGGACCGCGGACCACTACGTGGAGTTGGGGCAGGAGTACAAGGCGGACGGCAACCTGGAGTAAGGCGCGCTCGCACTGTCATCCGGAGGCGCGCCAGGGCGAAAGATCAGAGCGCTCGTGCCTCTTGTTGCAGTTCGCCACGCGTGAGGACGATTCGTCAAACGCGACGGCCGTATCGTTCCTTTCTCCTCATCCCGCTCAGGTCCTTCGTCCTTATCAGTCCTCAGGACGACGTGGATTATTCCAGCGCCGTGACGCCGTCGCGGTTGAAGCGCTCCAGCTCTTCCCAGGTGTAGCCGGCCTCCAGCAGGACCTCTTCGGTGTGCTGGCCCAACGGCGAGCCGCCGCCCTGGATGCGCGGCGGCGTCTTCGACATGTGGACGGCGGGTCCCGGGACGCGCATCTTGCCCAGCACGGCGTGGTCGATCTCCTGGATGTAACCGTTCTCGAGAAACTGCGGGTGCTTCTCGAGATCCTCGTACTTCAGCACCGGTGCGTGCGGCACGTCGGCGGCGGCCAGCAGGTCGGCCCATTCGTCGACCGTCCTGGTTAGGAACAGCTCCTCGAACACCTCGACCAGCGCCATCTTGTTGTCGAAGCGGGCGAACGGCTCGACGAAGCGGGTATCGGTCTTGAGGTGCGGAGCCGCGGCGTCGCAGAGGCGCTCCCACATGTCTTGCGAGTTGGCGGCGATGGCGATGTAGCCGCCGTCCTTGCAGCGGTAGTGCGTGTAAGTGGCGGCGCGGCGGAACTCGAAGCCGGGCTGCACGCCGGTACGCAGGAAGCGCGTCAGCGAGAACGACTGCACCCAGGTCAGTCCGCTGATCAGCGACACGTCCACGTGCTGGCCTTCACCGGTCTTTTCCCGGGCGTAGAGCGCGTTGACCACCCCGAAGGCCATAGTCATGCCGCCGATCTGGTCGGCGAAGCCGCCGAACAACGCGTGCGGCTCCTCGTCCGGGCCACCACCCTGCTCGACCATGATGCCGCCCAGCGCCTGCGCCACGTGGTCGAAGCCGGCGCGGTTGGCCCATGGCCCTTCGCGGCCCCAGGCTGACGCCGAGGCGAGGATTATGCGCGGGTTGATCTTCGCCAGGTCGTCGTAGCCGAGGCCCCAGCGCGCCATGACAGCGGGGCGGTAGTTCTCCGTGACGATGTCGCAGCCCGGGATGAGACGCCTGACGATGTCGACCGCCTCCGGCTTGCGCATGTTGAGGATGATCGACTTCTTGCTGCGGTCGTGGGCCTCGAAGTAGGCGCTGAAGCCGTCCTTCTGCAGTCCGCTGCGGCGTCCCGGCTCGCCGCCTGGCTCCTCGATCTTGATGACCTCGGCGCCCATTTCGGCCAGCAGAACCGTGCCGGATGGCCCCTGCTGGTGGCGGGTGAAGTCGAGGATGCGGATGCCATCGAGTGGGGAGGTCATGATGACGACGGCTTTCCCCATACCATCGCGAAGGAAATCGGATAGTGGCGGAGATGTTCCCACTTCGGCTTGAGGGCCACCCATCTGTCGTCAATCAGACGCTCCCTCATCTCGTGAAGCTGCCAACCGGTCCTGATTGCTGCGGAGGTAGGTCGCTTATGAGATGCAAATGCGTCTCAATGGCCAGTGGTTCGCCGGAGCGGCTGTTGTAGTGAGTGGGCATACCGGAAGCCATGATGAATTGCGGGTGGTAGCCGATGACGACCATCAAACCACCCTTTGCGGCAAGACGCGCCGCCTCGCGATAAAGAGGCGTGACATCCGTTAGGTGCTCGTCGATCAGACAGGCGACCACAAGGTCATACGCCGCGTCCTTCAGGGGCGTTGATGCAATGTTCGCTTCTTCGAGCCGCCAGTAGGCGCCTTTGCCGGCCGCGAGTCGAAGCATCTCCGGGGTGAGATCGACGCCATCGATGTTGCGAACGCCTTGTAACTTCAACCAGGCTCCGGTTCGACCGGTCCCGCACCCGAGATCGGCGGCCGCGCGTACCTTCCCCCAGCAGGGGGTAACGAGGTCTTCGAGGAGCGCGAGGTCCATTTCGTCTTCGACAGTCCGTTCGTATGTCGCAGCCCATTCAGCGTAGCCCGTGCGTACATCAACTGTTCGGTAGCCGCGGGAGTCGAAGTCGGAGAATCTCAGCATGGGGCAATATTACCAGCGACTCTTTGGTTAAGGTGGGGCGCTGTATATTACGTCAGGCGTAGAATCCCGGCCAGCGCTGCCTAGATGGGGACACCATGAGGAACGAGCTGCGAGGCCACACGGCGATTGCCGGCGTTGGCGAGACCGACTACTCGCGGGCTTCTGGACGCATCGAGCTGATGCTGTCGCTGCAGGCGATCCAGGCTGCCTTGGACGACGCCGGACTGAAGCCGAGCGACGTCGACGGGCTGATGAAGTGGTCGGTCGACACGTCGCTGGAGGCGGACGTCGCCGCCAACCTTGGGATCAAGGAGCTCTCGTTCTTCGGCGAGATCAACCAGGCGGGTAACGTCGGCGCTGCGTTGGTGGCGCACGCCGCGGCCGCGATCCGGGCCGGCATCGCCGAGGTCGTCGTCATATTTCGCGGTGTCAACGGCCGCTCCGGCCGCCGCTACGGGCGTGGTGACGTGACCGGCCGGCAGGGCCGCGGCGCTTCGCAGTTCACGGAGCCCTTCGGCGTGTTGGTGCCGCAGCACAGGCTGGCAATGATGACGCGCCGCCGCATGTACGAGACGGGCGTTACAAGCCGCCAGTTCGCCGCGACGGCGGTGACGATTCGGCAGCACGCCAACCGCAACCCCCGCGCCACGTTCTACGAAACACCGCTGACGATCGAGGACCACCAGGACTCACGATTTGTGGTCGAGCCACTGCATCTGTACGACTGCTGCCTGGAGACGGACGGCGGCGGCGCACTGGTCCTCACCTCGGCAGAGCGGGCGCGGACGCTGAACAAACAGCCGGCGTACATCCGGGCCGCGACGCAGACTGGCTACGTCCGCGACCAAGAGTTCACGGACGTAGCGGCAAAGGCGACGGGTCCCCGACTATTCGAAATGGCTGGAATGCAGCCGTCAGACGTCGACGTGGTGCAGATCTACGACCACTTCTGCCCCTTCGTGATCTTCTCGCTGGAGGACTATGGCTTCGTCCCGCGCGGCGATGGTGGCAAGTTCGTCGAAGCCGGCGAGATCAGTTGGGATGGCGGTTCGTTGCCGGTGAACACGTCCGGCGGCCATCTCTCCGAGGCGTACCTGCAGGGCATGAATCAGCTGATCGAGGGCGTGCGCCAGGTACGCGGCGAGTCAACCTCGCAGGTCGAGGACGTCGAGGTGTCTTTCGTCGATACCGGCGTTGGGACCGGCGCTGTGCTGCTGACGAGGGAGCCGTAGATGGCGTCGCTACCACTGCCGGTGCCGGACGAAGATTCGCAGCCCTTTTGGGACTACTGCCGCCAGGGTGAGCTGCGGGCGCAGCGTTGCACTGCCTGTGGCCGCTTGCGCTACCCACCACGCCCGACCTGCCCGCAGTGCGGTTCGACCGACGTGGAGTGGCAGCAGCTGAGCGGACTCGGCAAGGTCTACACCTACGCCGTCAGCCATCAGGCGGTCCATCCGGCGCTAGAAGGGCGGGTGCCGTTCACAACGGTGATCGTCGAGCTGGAGGAGGGTTTGCGAATGACGAGCAACCTGGTCGAGGACAGCCCGCCGGTCGAGGTCGGGACGCCGGTCGAGGTCGTCTTCGAGCGTGTGACTGACGAGATCACGCTGCCCCGCTTCAAAGTAGTGTCCTGACAGTACGATCTGCGGCGATGCATCGACGAAGCCGCGCGGTACGTGCCGATTGAAGACCTGGCGATCTCCCCGCAGTGCGGCTTCGCCTCGACGGCGCTGGGCAACTTGCTGACCTGAGAGGAGCAGCAGCGCAAGCTCGATCTGATCGTCGAAAGGACGACCAAGGTTGGGGTTGAATCGCTTGCCGGCCGTGTGGCGGACTCGATATCGAATGGACGGCCCCGTGCTATCGGCTTATCCTCTGATCGGCGCTTTCTTGTAGCGCTTGGGTTAGAGTCAGAGAGGGAAGTAAATGGCAGACGAAAAGGAAGTCGGCAACCGAGTCAAAGATGGCATTATCGGAGTGATCCGCGGCACCGGTGAGATCGCCCAGGCGGCGGTCGAGACGGTCGCAGAAACGGCACAGACAGCGGTGAAGGGTGCAGGCGCCACCGGCGCTGCTGTAGCCGGCCTCGCCGTTGGCGCCGTCAAAGGCGCGATCGAGACCGTCGGTGAGGTTGGCAACCAAGCCGCCGAAACGTCCGCTGACAGCATCGAGACGGCGGTCGACTCCGCGGCTCGAGTTGGCAGTAAGGTCGGTTCCGTGACCAAGGGCGCCGTGATCGGCGCCATCCGCGGCACCAAGGAAGCCGGCGGCGAAGCGATGGGCGCGATCCAGGAGACTGCCAGCGGCGCCGTGCGTGAAGCCTCGGAGATCGGCGCCGACCTGACGACCGCCGCCGTAGGCGCCGTGGAGGGCGCGATCGAAGCCGCGAAGGACGTTGGTATTTCGGCGGAAGACGCCGCATCCGCCGCCGCGACCGGCGCCATCGAGGCCGCTGCGGCCGTCGGCGAGACCGCCGCTCACCGCGTGCGTCGCACCGTCGAGGGCACGATCAAAGGTGTCAAGGTCGTTGTGAAGACCGCGGCGGGCAAGGAGTAGTCCGGCAACAATAACCAGAGGTCAGTAACGCAAAGGCGGGACTCGAAGGAGTCTCGCCTTTTGCATTCATGTAGAGCGAAATCGCTGGTTTAGGGCAGGATGGCTCCCCGACCAGGACTCGAACCTGGAACCTAGCGGTTAACAGCCGCTCGCTCTACCAATTGAGCTATCGGGGAATGAGGCGAGTTTACACGAAACGTGGCTTGGGGACTGGCTGCCGGGCCAGGATTCGAACCTGGACAAGAAGCTCCAAAGGCTCCTGTGCTACCGTTACACTACCCGGCATCGCCGCGACATCCTGATTATAAGCCCCGGGCCCCTTGAGCCCTGCTCCGCCCTAGCTGCGATCTAAACGCAGCCTTCGCCTAGTCGTCTTCCAGCGTCGAGATGTCGCCTTCTGGCAGGCCGAGCTCGCGGGCCTTGAGGAGGCGGCGCATGATCTTGCCGGAGCGCGTCTTGGGCAGCGTCGGTATGAAATCGATCTCGCGCGGCGCGACGCCGGGCCCTAACTTTTCGCGCGCGAAGCCCAGGAGCTCGCGCCGCAACTTGTCGTCAGCCTCGAAGCCGTCCTTGAGCGCCACGAACGCTTTGACGATCTCCATCGCCACCGGGTCCGGCTTGCCGATGACGCCGGCCTCGGCCACGGCCGGGTGTTCGATCAGCGCGCTCTCGACCTCGAACGGGCCGACGAGGTGGCCCGCGGTGTTGATCACGTCGTCGGCGCGGCCGATGAACCAGAAGTAGCCATCCTCGTCCCTGCGGGCCCGGTCGCCGCTGAGATACCAGCCGTTGCGGAAGCGGCTGTCGTAGCGCTCCTCGTCCTGCCAGTAGGTGCGGAACATCGACGGCCAGCCGGGCCGCACCGCGAGGTCGCCCTCCTGTCCGGGCGGCAGCTCGTTGCCGTCCTCGTCTATGATGCCGGGGTTGATGCCGAGCATCGGCTTGCCCATGGAGCCGGGCTTGATTGGCATCGTCGGGTAGTTGGCGATCATGATCGAGCCGGTCTCCGTCTGCCACCAGTTGTCGTGGAAGGGCAGTCCCAGCACGCGCTCGCCCCAGACCACGGCCTCCGGGTTCAGCGGCTCGCCGACGCTCATTGTGTAGCGCAGGCTGGAGAGGTCGTAGCGGGCCGGAATCTGGTCGCCTGCCTTCATGAGCAGGCGGATCGCGGTTGGCGCCGTGTACCAGACGGTGACCTTGTACTTCTGGATCGTTTCGTACCACTTGCTGGCGGAGAAGCCGCCCTCGTAGATCACGGAGGTGACGCCGTTGGTGAAGGGAGCGAACATGCCGTAAGACGTGCCCGTGACCCAGCCGGGGTCGGCGGTGCACCAGTAGACGTCCTCGTGGTGCAGGTCCAGGACGTACTTGCCCGTGGCGTAGTGACCCCAGACGGCCTGGTGGACGTGGACGGCGCCCTTCGGCTTGCCGGTAGTGCCCGAGGTGTAGTGCATGATCGCGGGATCTTCCAGGCCGGTCTGCTCGATCGGCGCGTCGTCCGCCGCGGCGTCCATGAGGTCGTCGAAGGAGAGGATGCCGTCCGAGGGCTGGATGCGGCTGCCGTGCTGCACGTGCACGACTTTCTGCAGCGCCGGCAGATCGCCGCGAATCGCTGCGATTTTGCGCCAGAGGTCGGGGCTGGTCAGCAGCAGCACGGCGCCTGAGTTTTCCAATCGATCCCGGGCGGCGTCCGGGCCGAAGGCTGAGAACAGGGGCCCGATGACGCAGCCGGCCTTGAGCGTGCCGAAGACCGCAGCGTAGAGCTCCGGGATGCGGTCGAGGAAGACGAAGACGCGGTCGCCCTTCTTGACGCCGAGGTTGCGCAGGGCGCTGCACCACTGGTTCGAGAGCTTCATCAGGTCTTCGAAGCTGTAGCGTTCCTCCTCGCCGTTCTTGCCCACCCAAACGAAGGCGGTGCGAGCGCCGTGTCCCTTCGCGACGTGGCGGTCGACGGCCTCATAGGCGATGTTGATGCCGCCGCCAGACAATCCGTCCAGCTCCTTCGCGACGTCCTCCCAGTCGAAAGACGTGCGCTGTGCCTCGTAATCGTTGATGTTGGGTGGCACCGGCAAAGCAGTGGCGGCGGGCTTGGCGATCGTCTCGAATGGCATCTACATCCTCCTAGTTCTTCAGAGCTAGCGCTGCTCTATAGGGACGTACTGCAGATCTTTGGGGCCTTCGTAGCGCAGGAGCGGGCGGATCAGGATGTTGTCGCCCAACTGCTCGATGACGGAGGCGCACCAACCTGGCACGCGGCCGATGGCGAAAATCGGCACGAAGAGGTCCTCCGGGATGCCGAGCAGGTAGTAGACGGAGCCGGCATAGAAGTCGACGTTGACGTAGATGCCGTGGCGCTGGTAGCGCGACATCGCCTCCACGAGGGCTTCGAGGATCTGATACCACTTGCCCTGGCCGATACGCTCGCTGAGCGCGCGCGACTTCTCGCGCATGTGGCGCGCGCGCGGGTCCTCCACCTTGTAGACGCGGTGGCCGAAGCCCATGATGCGGTTCTCGCGGTTGCGCTGGCGCTCCTTGACGTAGTTGGCCACGCGTTCCGGCTCGCCGATCTCCAGCGCCATCTTCATCACCGCCTCGGCGGCGCCGCCGTGCAGCGGTCCCTTCAGCGTCCCCACGGCAGTCGCGATGTCCGAGTGCAGATCCGACAGTGTGGACGCTGTTACGCGCGCCGCGAAGGACGAGGCGTTTGCGCCGTGTTCGGCGTGCAAGATGAAGTCGATGTTCATCGCCTCAACCGCCTCGGCGGATGGCTCCTTGCCATCGAGCTGATAGAGGAAGCTCGCCGCGTGGTTGAGGTCCACGCGCGGCGTTACCGGGTCGAGGCCGTTGCGGATGCGATGGTGCGCTGCCACGATGGCTGGCACCTGCGCCGTGAGACGCTCTGACTTGCGCAGTACCGCCGCGGGCGACTCGTCGGCGACGTCGGGGTCGAACGACGAGAGCGCCGAGACGGCGGTACGCAGGACGTCCATGGGATGGCAGGCAGAGACGACGCGAATGACCTGAACGACGGGCTCGGGTAGTAGGCGAGCGGCGCGCAACCGGGCCTCGAAGCTGTCAAGCTCGGTCTTGTTGGGCAAGTTGCCGTACAGCAGGAGGTAGGCAACTTCCTCGAAGCCACAGTTCAAGGCCAGATCGTGGATCGAGTAGCCGCGGTAGAGCAGGATGCCTTGCTCGCCATCGATGAAGCTGGCCTGGGTTTCGTCCATCAGGACGTTGCGCAGACCCTTCGCCAGGGCCTCGGGCATGATTCACCACCGATGAGCACGATCCAGCGGGGACCTGCTCGATATTACGTAGGTGCGTGCGTCACCACAAGACGGTCGCGATTCTGGCCGGAGGTTAGTACTTGGAGACGTTCAGCTCCTCATAGGTGCCCTGGACCATATAGACGACGCGCTCGCCGATGTTGGTGACGCGGTCCGCGATTCGCTCCAGGTTGTGGGCGATCCAGGTGATATGGGTGGCGCGCTCGATCGTCTTGGGGTCGTTGATCATGAAGGTGATGAGCTCGCGGTAGACCTGATCGTACAGCGCGTCGACTTCGTCATCCTGATCACAGACCTGACGGGCCATCTCGACGTCCCGGAGCTTGAACGCCTCGATACCGCCGCGCAGCATCCTGACGGCGACTTCCGCCATGCGGGGGATGTCGATGTAGGGCTTCAGCGGCGGCTCATCCGCCAGCATGATGGCCACCTTGGCGATGCCCTCGGCATGGTCTCCCATGCGTTCGAGGTCAACGATAACGTGGAGAACCGCGACGATGGTGCGAAGATCGCGTGCCATCGGCTGCTGCGTTGCGAGCAGCTCCAGGCACTTCTCTTCCGTCTCATAGCGCTTGCGGTTGATGTCCGTGTCCTCGACGATCACCACCCGCGCCAGCTCGATATCCCGGTTTTTGAACGCCTCGATCGAGCGGTCGATAGCGCGCTCGACCATGCCGGCAAGCACCAGCATGTCTTCTTCGATTTCGCTGAGGTGTCGTTCGAATGTCGTCCTGGCCATGATTTTGCTCCTGCGGATGAGGTGGCAACTAGTCTACGCCTCAAGGCAAGGGCGGCAAGATCCCGCAGCGATGAAGTCGAACGAGAAGCACTCGCCCTCGCGTTGGACCCCGCTGTGCACGAGTCCCTCTAACCGAACCGCCCGGTGATGTAGTCCTCGGTTCGTTTGTCGCGCGGGTTGGTGAAGAGCTCGTTCGTGGGCCCGAACTCGATCATTTCACCCACGCGCTCCTCGCCGGCGAGCATGAAGGCAGTCCACTGGCTGACCCGCGCCGCCTGTTGCATGTTGTGCGTCACGATGACGATCGTGTAGTCGCGCGCCAGTTCCTGCATCAACTCCTCGATTCGGAGCGTCGCGATCGGGTCGAGGGAGGAGCAGGGCTCGTCCATGAGGATGATCTGGGGATGGACGGCCAGGACCCTGGCGATGCAGAGCCGCTGCTGCTGACCGCCGGAAAGAGATGTTCCGGGCGTATCCAGCTTGTCTTTGACCTCGTCCCAGAGGGCGGCCTGCTTCAGCGACTGCTCCACCAGGCCGTCCATTTCGTTTTTCTTGGCCAGGCCGAGCCGTTTGAGGCCGAAGGCGACGTTGTCTTTGACGGACATCGGGAAGGGGTTCGGCTTCTGGAACACCATGCCGACGTGGCGGCGGATCTGCACGGGGTCGACAGCGTCGCCGTTGACATCGACGCCATCGAGCATGATCTGACCCTGAACGCGGGCTTCCGGGATCAGATCGTTCATGCGGTTGAGGCAACGCAGCAGCGTGCTCTTGCCACAGCCGGAGGGCCCGATCAGCGCTGTGATCTGGTTTTCGTATATGTCCAGCGAGACGTCCCTGACCGCCTGGGCGTGGCCGTAAAAGACGTTGACTTGCTCCAGACGCAGAGCAACGTTGTGCTGGCTGGGAGCTGTCCGCGTGTCGGCGGTCCGCCCGCTTCCGAGCTCGACCGCGTGGGTAGGTGCTTCTGGCTCGCGCGTCATAGGTACTTCTATATTGACAGTCTGCCGGGTTTCCTGCACGTCAGTTTCTCCTCGCTGAGCCCAGGGCCTGGATTTTCAATCGCAGAAGCAAGGCAGAGACGTTGAATACCAGGACCACGGCGAGCAGGACGAGGCCGATGGCCCACTTGCGTTCCTCCGCCACGCCCAGACCTTCCGTGATCCGAAAGTAGAGCTCGAAGGAGAGCATCTGGGCCCGCTCCGTGAGGGCGGAAGCGGGGTCGAGGGGACGGGTCGAGGCTGCGATAGCGCCAACCACCAAGATGGGCGCTGTCTCTCCGGCAGCACGGCTGATCGCCAGGAGGACGCCGGTGAAGATACCGCCGAGCGCCTGCGGCAGCACGATGAACATGGTGGTTCTCAGCTTCGAAACGCCGATCGCGAGGGAGCCCTCGCGCAGCCCGCGGGGCACGCTGAACAAGGCCTCCCGCGAGCTCGTAATGATGATCGCCAGCGCCTGCATCGCCAGGGTCGCGGACGCCACCCAGAGCGCCTTCTCCGTGCCAATGACATCGAAGAAGAGCGCCGCGCCGAACAGCCCGTAAACGATCGACGGGACGCCGGCGAGATTGATGATCGTTAGGTTCACGGTACGCAGGAGGCGCCCGGGCCTGGCGTATTCGGAGAGGAAAATGGCGCAAAGCACGCCGGTGGGTACCGCGAAGATCAGCACCAGGATCAAGGCGTACATCGTCATGACGATGACGGGCCAGATGCCGCCCTCGCGCCCGCCGCGCTCCGGCTGATCGAATATAAAACTCGGGCTCAGCGCGTCGATGCCGTTACTGATCACGTAGGCGAGGACGATGAAGACGGGAACTACGACGACGATGGTCGCCAGGATCGTGATCGAAAAGAAGCCGCCCTGTAGGAAACCCAGGCTCTTGTCGCGACCCGTCGGAGCCAGTGCGTTGGTCATCGCGCGAACTTCTTCCGCTGACGCTCCAGCACCCAGTCCGCGATCCAGGTGGTGAAAAAGGTCAGGACGAAGAGCACTGTTCCCGTCATGAAGAGCGCCGGGCGGATCAAGGACTGGTCGGTCGCGTTGCCGAAGCCCGCCGCGATGGTCGCGGTCATCGGCCGCATCGATTCCGCCGGGTCCGGTGGGATACTGCTGTTACCGCCCGCGAGGACCAGCACGACCATCGTCTCTCCGATGGCGCGGGTCATACCCAGCATGACGGCGGCCGTGATGCCGGAAATGGCGGCAGGGAGAATCACGAAAACGACTGCCTGCG